>NZ_CP017432.1:0-507500 GCF_000346225.2 Pseudomonas sp. Lz4W
GTCGTGCTACCTGGTTCGTCCACAACGGGCCGGAATGGCCCCCGTTTTAAGAGACCGGCGATTCTAGAGAAAGCAAGCCGATAGGTCAATTTCCAACCAACGTTTACTGCTAAATAGATGTTTGGCCTTTTGCACAGCCCATTCACCAGCCAACTATAAAAATAAAGAAACGAAGTATTTAAAGCTCTTTTATAAAGCTTATTAAACTTAGGGAAGCCATCTTCTGTGGATAACTCGCTCTAGGCTAGATAAATCAACGTTCTCAGAGGATGACAACACTGTCGAGAAGCCGTGCTCTGCCTGTGCTGCACCTTCGGATAAGCTGTGCACGAAAGGGCTATTTATCCACAGGCCAGTTATGCACAGAGTTTCGACCCCACTTGTGCAACGAGCTTAGGCCCGCTTATCCACAGACCTTATGCACATACCATTTGTCGCTTTGTTCACAGCCAAAAGGCGAATCTCCCCTTATAGGCAGGCAACCTACATGTGGATAAGTGGGCGAGTGCTCGCTACAATGGCGCCTGTTTTTGCCTCACCGGCTTTCAACTTAGGGGATATCCGTGTCAGTGGAACTTTGGCAGCAGTGCGTAGAGCTTTTGCGCGATGAACTGCCTGCCCAGCAATTCAACACCTGGATCCGTCCACTACAGGTCGAAGCCGAAGGCGACGAGTTGCGTGTGTATGCACCCAACCGCTTTGTTCTCGACTGGGTCAACGAGAAGTATCTGAGCCGTTTGCTCGAACTGTTGAATGAGCACAGCAATGGCATGGCGCCTGCGTTGTCCTTATTAATAGGCAGCAAACGCAGTTCAGCTCCTCGTGCAGCACCCAATGCGCCGCTGGCGGCCGCGGCTTCTCAACAAGCCCCGGCCCCGGCGAGCGCACCGACTGCCTCGGCTCCTGCGTCAGCGCCCGCACCTAAACAGTCGGCTCAAGCAAGCGAAGAACCTTCGCGTGCCAGCTTCGACCCGATGGCGGGTGCCAGTTCGCAACAGGCGCCTGTACGCGCCGA
Source organism: Pseudomonas sp. Lz4W (assembly GCF_000346225.2). Classification (NCBI taxonomy): domain Bacteria; kingdom Pseudomonadati; phylum Pseudomonadota; class Gammaproteobacteria; order Pseudomonadales; family Pseudomonadaceae; genus Pseudomonas; species Pseudomonas sp. Lz4W. The sequence goes on from NZ_CP017432.1 coordinate 1,016, forward strand.
GCAGCGAACTGTTCAGGTTGAAGGTGCGCTCAAGCACACCAGCTACCTGAACCGCACCTTTACCTTCGAAAACTTCGTAGAAGGCAAGTCCAACCAACTGGCCCGCGCTGCGGCGTGGCAGGTGGCGGATAACCCCAAGCACGGTTACAACCCGCTCTTCCTTTATGGCGGCGTTGGCCTGGGTAAGACTCACTTGATGCACGCGGTGGGTAACCACCTGCTGAAGAAGAACCCGAATGCCAAGGTCGTGTACCTGCATTCCGAGCGTTTTGTAGCTGACATGGTCAAGGCCTTGCAGCTCAACGCAATCAACGAATTCAAGCGCTTCTACCGTTCGGTGGACGCCTTGCTGATCGATGATATTCAGTTCTTCGCACGCAAAGAGCGCTCGCAAGAAGAGTTCTTCCATACCTTCAACGCCCTGCTTGAAGGCGGCCAGCAAGTCATCCTCACCAGTGACCGTTATCCGAAAGAAATTGAAGGTCTTGAAGAGCGTCTCAAGTCGCGCTTCGGCTGGGGTCTGACGGTTGCTGTTGAACCGCCGGAGCTTGAGACCCGGGTCGCGATCCTGATGAAGAAAGCCGATCAGGCCAAGGTCGACCTGCCTCACGACGCAGCGTTCTTCATTGCCCAGCGCATTCGTTCCAACGTGCGTGAGCTCGAAGGTGCGCTCAAGCGTGTCATCGCTCACTCGCACTTTATGGGCCGTGACATCACCATCGAGCTGATTCGCGAATCCCTTAAAGACCTGCTGGCGCTACAGGACAAACTGGTCTCTGTGGATAACATCCAGCGCACAGTGGCCGAGTACTACAAGATCAAGATTTCGGACCTGCTGTCCAAGCGCCGTTCGCGCTCGGTGGCGCGACCACGTCAGGTCGCCATGGCACTGTCCAAAGAACTGACCAACCACAGTCTGCCGGAAATCGGTGACGTGTTTGGCGGTCGCGATCACACCACGGTCTTGCACGCATGCCGCAAGATCAACGAACTCAAGGAATCCGACGCGGACATCCGCGAGGACTACAAGAACCTGCTGCGAACTCTGACAACCTGATGACACCAGCGCAGCTTATTAAGGCAAGGGACTAGACCATGCATTTCACCATTCAACGCGAAGCCCTGTTGAAACCCCTGCAACTGGTCGCAGGCGTTGTTGAACGCCGCCAGACCTTGCCGGTATTGTCCAACGTGCTGTTGGTTGTCGATGGCCAGCAACTGTCGCTGACCGGTACCGACCTTGAAGTCGAGCTGGTCGGTCGGGTACAGCTGGAAGAGCCGGCTGAGCCAGGCGAAATCACCGTGCCTGCTCGCAAGCTGATGGATATCTGCAAAAGCTTGCCCAACGATGCCCTGATCGACATCAAGCTCGACGACAACAAGCTGGTGGTCAAGGCCGGGCGTAGCCGCTTTACGTTGTCCACCTTGCCAGCCAACGATTTCCCGACTGTGGAAGAAGGCCCGGGTTCGCTGACCTGCAACTTGCAGCAAAGCAAACTGCGACGCCTGATCGAGCGCACCAGCTTCGCGATGGCCCAGCAGGACGTGCGTTACTACCTCAACGGCATGCTGCTGGAAGTATCGGCCGGCATCATCCGTGCCGTGGCCACTGACGGTCACCGTCTGGCCATGTGCTCGATGAAAGCCGATATCGGCCAGCCGGACCGTCACCAGGTGATTGTCCCGCGCAAGGGTATCCTTGAGCTGGCGCGCTTGCTGACCGAACCGGATGGTGAAGTCAGCATCGTTCTGGGTGCTCACCACATCCGTGCCACCACCGGCGAGTTCACCTTCACCTCCAAGCTGGTAGACGGCAAGTTCCCGGACTACGAGCGTGTGCTGCCCAAAGGCGGTGACAAGATCGTGATTGGTGATCGCCAGGCACTGCGTGAAGCGTTCAGCCGTACCGCGATCCTGTCCAACGAGAAATACCGTGGTATCCGCCTGCAACTGGCCAATGGCCAGCTAAAGATTCAGGCCAATAACCCGGAACAGGAAGAAGCGGAAGAAGAAGTGGGCGTTGACTACAACGGCGGTTCGCTGGAAATCGGCTTTAACGTAAGCTATCTGCTGGACGTGCTGGGCGTAATGACCACTGAACAAGTGCGACTGATCCTGTCTGACTCCAACAGCAGTGCCCTGGTGCAAGAGTCTGACAACGACGACTCGGCCTACGTTGTTATGCCGATGCGCCTGTAACTTATGCACAGCCCAAGCTAGATGTCCCTCAGTCGTGTCACAGTCACCGCGGTGCGTAACCTGCACCCGGTGACCTTCTCCCCTTCCCCCCGCATCAATATCTTGTACGGCGCCAACGGCAGCGGAAAAACCAGCGTGCTTGAAGCCATTCACTTGTTGGGGCTGGCGCGTTCGTTTCGAAGCGTGCGGCTCAATCCGGTAATTGCCCACGAGCAACAGAGCTGTACAGTTTTTGGCCAGGTCGAGCTGGCTGAGGGCGGGCACAGCGCGCTGGGTATCTCCCGGGACCGGCAAGGGGAGTTTCAAATTCGGATCGACGGCCAGAACGCACGCAGTGCGGCACAGCTGGCCGAGATCCTGCCGCTGCAATTGATCAACCCGGACAGCTTCCGCTTGCTGGAAGGCGCCCCCAAGATCCGCAGGCAGTTTCTCGATTGGGGTGTGTTCCATGTGGAACCGCGCTTCATGTCGACCTGGCAGCGGCTACAGAAGGCCCTGCGGCAGCGGAACTCATGGCTGCGGCATGGTACACTCGACGCCGTTTCACAAGCGGCCTGGGACCGGGAACTGTGCCTGGCCAGTGCCGAAATTGATGAATACCGCCGCGCCTACATCAAAGCCTTGAAACCAGTCTTTGAGCAGACCTTAAGCGAGTTGCTACAACTCGAAGGCTTAACGCTGAGCTATTACCGTGGTTGGGACAAAGACCGTGAGCTGAGTGCCGTACTCGCCGCGTCCGTCCACCGGGACCAGCAAATGGGTCACACCCAGGCCGGACCACAACGTGCTGATTTGCGCCTTAAGTTGGGCTCAAACAACGCAGCAGAGATCCTGTCGCGGGGGCAGCAGAAGTTAGTGGTCTGTGCATTGCGTATTGCTCAAGGGCACTTGGTTAGCCAGGCCCGACGCGGCCAATGTATTTATCTGGTGGATGATTTGCCGTCCGAGCTGGACGAGCAGCATCGCAACGCCTTGTGTCGCTTGTTGGAAGACTTACGCTGCCAGGTATTTATTACCTGTGTAGATCACGAATTATTGAGGGAAGGCTGGCAGACGGAAACGCCAGTTGCCCTGTTCCACGTGGAACAGGGCTGTATCACCCAGACCCACGACCATCGGGAGTGAAGGCATTGAGCGAAGAAAACACGTACGACTCAACGAGCATTAAAGTGCTGAAAGGCCTTGATGCCGTACGCAAACGTCCCGGTATGTACATTGGTGACACCGACGATGGCAGCGGTCTGCACCACATGGTGTTCGAAGTAGTCGACAACTCCATCGACGAAGCGCTGGCTGGCCATTGCGACGACATCACCATCACCATCCACCCGGATGAATCCATCACCGTGCGCGACAACGGCCGCGGCATTCCGGTAGATGTGCATAAAGAAGAAGGCGTTTCTGCAGCCGAGGTCATCATGACCGTGCTGCACGCTGGCGGTAAATTCGATGACAACTCCTACAAAGTATCCGGCGGCCTGCACGGTGTAGGTGTGTCTGTTGTAAACGCCCTTTCCGAATTGCTGGTACTGACTGTACGTCGTAGCGGCAAAATCTGGGAACAGACCTACGTTCACGGCGTGCCTCAAGCTCCGATGGCTATCGTTGGCGAGAGCGAGACCACCGGCACCCAGATCCATTTCAAGCCGTCTGATCAGACCTTCAAAAATATCCACTTCAGCTGGGACATCCTGGCCAAGCGGATTCGTGAACTGTCCTTCCTGAACTCCGGTGTCGGCATCGTCCTCAAGGATGAGCGCAGCGGTAAAGAAGAGCTGTTCAAGTACGAAGGCGGTCTGCGTGCATTCGTCGATTACCTGAACACCAACAAGACTCCGGTCAACCAGGTGTTCCACTTCAGTGTTCAACGTGAAGACGGCATCGGCGTAGAAATCGCCCTGCAGTGGAACGACAGCTTCAACGAGAACCTGTTGTGCTTCACCAACAACATTCCGCAGCGCGATGGCGGTACGCACCTGGTGGGCTTCCGCTCTGCCCTGACGCGTAACCTCAACACTTACATCGAAGCAGAAGGTCTGGCCAAAAAGCACAAGGTCGCCACCACCGGTGATGACGCCCGTGAAGGCCTGACCGCGATCATCTCGGTGAAAGTGCCGGATCCGAAGTTCAGCTCCCAGACCAAAGACAAGCTGGTTTCTTCTGAAGTGAAGACCGCTGTTGAACAGGAAATGGGCCGCTTCTTCTCCGACTTCCTGCTGGAAAACCCGAACGAAGCCAAGCTGATCGTCGGCAAGATGATCGACGCGGCACGTGCCCGTGAAGCAGCACGTAAAGCCCGTGAGATGACCCGTCGTAAAGGCGCGCTCGACATCGCAGGCTTGCCGGGCAAACTGGCCGACTGCCAGGAAAAAGATCCGGCGCTGTCCGAACTGTACCTCGTGGAAGGTGACTCTGCTGGCGGTTCCGCCAAGCAGGGACGTAACCGCCGTACCCAAGCGATCCTGCCGTTGAAAGGCAAGATTCTTAACGTTGAGAAAGCGCGTTTCGACAAGATGATCTCTTCGCAAGAAGTGGGCACCTTGATCACTGCACTGGGTTGCGGTATTGGCCGCGACGAGTACAACATCGAAAAACTGCGTTATCACAACATCATCATCATGACCGATGCTGACGTCGACGGTTCCCACATCCGTACCCTGCTGCTGACCTTCTTCTTCCGTCAGCTGCCGGAACTGATCGAGCGTGGCTACATCTACATCGCTCAGCCGCCGTTGTACAAAGTGAAAAAGGGCAAGCAAGAGCAATACATCAAAGACGACGAGGCCATGGAAGAGTACATGACCCAGTCGGCCCTTGAAGATGCGAGCCTGCACTTGAACGAAGATGCCCCTGGCATCTCCGGAGAAGCGCTGGAGCGTCTGGTACACGACTTCCGCATGGTAATGAAGACGCTCAAGCGTTTGTCGCGCCTGTACCCACAGGAGCTGACCGAGCACTTCATCTACCTGCCGGCCGTTACCCTCGAGCAGTTGGGTGACCACGCTGCCATGCAGGAGTGGATGGTGAAATACGAAGCCCGCCTGCGTCTGGTCGAGAAGTCGGGTCTGGTCTACAAGGCCAGCCTGCGCGAAGATCGCGAGCGTAATGTCTGGTTGCCGGAAGTCGAACTGATCTCCCACGGCCACTCGACCTTCATCACCTTCAACCGAGACTTCTTCGGCAGCAACGACTACAAAACCGTTGTGACCCTGGGCGCTCAACTCAGCACTCTGCTGGACGAAGGCGCTTACATCCAGCGTGGCGAGCGCAAAAAAGCCGTGACCGAGTTCAAGGAAGCACTGGACTGGTTGATGGCCGAAAGCACCAAGCGTCATACCATCCAGCGCTACAAAGGTCTGGGTGAAATGAACCCGGATCAGCTCTGGGAAACCACGATGGACCCAAGCGTGCGTCGCATGCTGAAAGTCACCATCGAAGACGCGGTCGGTGCCGACCAGATCTTCAACACCTTGATGGGCGACGCCGTAGAACCGCGCCGTGAATTCATCGAGAGCAACGCACTGGCAGTGTCCAACCTGGACTTCTGATGGTGTAGCGAGCAGTACAAAAAAAGCCAACGCTAAGCGTTGGCTTTTTTTATGGGAAAAAATCCTGTGGCGCCAATAACAGTCCATGCTCAGTTACACAAAATTCCAGCAAACATCCCCACTACCCGCTGCCTTACAGATTTGTGCAAGGTGCATCGGGTGCTGATCCAGTCGCTGGGTTGCAGCGACTTTTGCGGGTCATGCAGTTGGGGATGCGCAATACCCGTCCCGGCACTTTTGAGGGGGCAGTGCAAAAACGCACAAGCCATGGGCGAAATCACGCGTTTCAAACTCGGAATTAATCAATACGATGGTGCAGGACAAGAACAATAAAAAGGTGATGCATGACATCAGCCAGCAAGGTGTACGACTTTATCGTGGTGGGCGCCGGACCTGCGGGTTCAGTGCTGGCGAATCGGCTGTCTGCCGATCCCCGTCATAGCGTGCTGCTGCTCGAAGCGGGCGGTCAGGATAACTACCCGTGGATTCACATCCCCGTGGGCTACCTCTATTGCATTGGTAACCCGCGTACCGACTGGTGCTTCAAAACCGAGGCCCAGGCCGGTTTGCAAGGCCGCAGCCTGAGTTATCCACGGGGCAAGGTGCTGGGTGGCAGTTCGTCGATCAACGGCATGATTTATATGCGTGGCCAGTCGAGCGATTACGACCGCTGGGCCGAGCTGGGCAATTCGGGCTGGGCCTGGAAAGACGTACTGCCGCTGTTCAAACGCAGTGAAAAACACTTTGCCGGCAACTCGGATTTGCACAGTGCTGACGGCGAGTGGCGGGTCGAGCAACAGCGCTACTCGTGGCCGATTCTGGATGCGTTCCGTGATGCCGCCGAGCAAAGCGGCATTGCCACCGTTGACGATTTCAACGGCGGCGACAATCAGGGCTGTGGATATTTTCAGGTTAACCAGCGGGCCGGTGTGCGCTGGAATGCTTCCAAGGCATTTTTACGGCCAGTACTCAAACGGCCTAACCTGACCGTATTGACCGATGTGCAGGTCGAAAAAGTCGTACTTGATCAAGGTCGCGCCACCCGGGTCAACGCCCGCAGGCAAGGTATCGAACAGGCCTTTACCGCCCGTCGCGAAATCATCCTGTGTGCCGGCTCCATTGGTTCTCCGGGCATCTTGCAGCGCTCGGGCATCGGCCCTCGCCCGCTCCTGGAAAGCCTGGGGATAACTGTGCAGCACGAACTGCCCGGCGTCGGCGGTAACCTGCAGGACCACCTGCAACTGCGTCTGATCTTCAAACTGACCAGGGCGCGCACCCTTAACCAGGTGGCCAATAGCCTGTGGGGCAAGATCGGCATGGGCCTGCGATATGCATACGACCGCAGTGGTCCACTGGCCATGGCACCGAGTCAATTGGGGGCTTTCGTCAAATCCGCTGCGGATCAACCTTCGGCCAACCTGCAATACCATGTGCAGCCGCTGTCCCTTGAGCGTTTTGGCGAGCCGCTGCACAGCTTCCCGGCTTTCACCGCTTCGGTGTGCAACTTGCGCCCCAAAAGCCGTGGCCGGGTTGATATCCGCTCGGCCAACCCGGACGACGCGCCGCTTATCGATCCCAATTACCTGAGCCACCCCGATGATCTAAAGGTCGCGGCAGATGCCATTCGCATGACCCGCCGCATCGTGGCCAGCCCTGCCCTGCAAGTCTTTTCACCCGAGGAATACCTCCCGGGCCTGGCGTTGCAGACCGAGCAGGAGCTCTATGAGGCTGCCGCGCGCATCGGCACCACGATCTTTCACCCGGTGGGCACTTGTCGCATGGGGCAGGACGCAGACGCGGTGGTCGATGCCGAGCTGCGGGTACACGGGGTGCCAGGCTTAAGGGTGGCAGACGCGTCGATCATGCCCCTCATCGTTTCAGGCAATACCTGCTCACCAACCTTGATGATTGGCGAAAAGGCCGCGCAGCTGATTCTTGCGGCGCCTGTTCACACACGAGAAACAGAAAACACCCGCACACAAGCAGCACCGGTCGCCTGAATGCGATCGTGGTTTCGGACGCAGTCATCCGCAACCGACAGTGGACAACAACAATAATCACTGTGGCCCCATTCATGGGGCTGAGGGCATTGCACATGTCAGACTCAATTGCACAACAGGCTGTTTCTGCCAAGGGAACAACCGGCCGTGAAGAACGAAAGATCATTTTTGCGTCATCCCTCGGGACGGTTTTCGAGTGGTATGACTTTTTCTTGTATGGCGCTTTGGCGACCGTTCTCAGCAAACAGTTTTTTGCCGGGGTCAACGACACCACAGCGTTCATTTTTGCCTTGATGGCCTTCGCCGCCGGCTTTCTGGTGAGACCCTTCGGTGCATTGGTATTTGGCCGGTTGGGCGACATGATCGGGCGTAAATACACCTTCCTCATGACCATCATTCTGATGGGTTTATCGACCTTTGCCGTGGGGCTGCTACCCACTTACACCAGCATCGGCATTGCGGCACCGATCATGCTCGTGCTGTTACGCATGCTCCAGGGGCTGGCGTTGGGCGGTGAATACGGCGGCGCGGCGACCTACGTGGCGGAGCACGCAGCGCCCGGCAAACGCGGTTTCAATACCAGCTGGATTCAATCAACTGCCACCCTGGGGCTGCTGCTGTCGCTGGTGGTGGTACTGAGCTGCCGCTACCTGACCGGTGACCAGTTTGAAGTCTGGGGCTGGCGCCTGCCGTTCCTGTTGTCCATCGTGCTGCTGGGCATCTCGACCTGGATCCGCATGAGCATGCATGAGTCCCCGGCCTTCGTAAAAATGAAGGCTGAAGGTAAAACCAGTAAATCGCCGATCCGGGAATCGTTCGGCAAGTGGGAAAACCTCAAGATCGTGCTGATTGCACTGTTCGGCATCAACGCCGGCCAGGCCGTGACCTTTTACACGGCACAGTTTTACGTACTGTTCTTCCTTACCCAGATGCTCAAGATGGACCCGGCCCAGGCCAATATGCTGCTCATCATCAGTGTGGTTATCGGCGCCCCGTTCTTTATCTTTTTCGGCTGGCTGTCGGACCGCGTAGGTCGTAAACCCATTCTGATGCTCGGGCTATTGCTGGCCACGGTGCTGTATTTCCCGCTGTTCAAAGGCCTGAGCCACTATGCCAACCCGCAAATCGATACGGCCAGCCGTCAGTCGCCGATTGTAGTGATGGCTGACCCGGCAACCTGCACCTTCCAGTTCGATCCGGTGGGTAAGGCGCGTTTTGACAGCCCCTGTGACAAGGTCAAGACCTTCCTGGTCAAACAGGGCCTGCCTTACACCTCCCAGGCCGTGGCGCCGGGCACTGATGTCCAGGTGTCGGTGGGTGAGACGCAGATCAAAGGCTTTGACGAAGCGGCCATGCGCGCTGCGATCAACGAAGCGGGCTACCCCGCCAAGGCAGATCCGAGTGCGGTCAACCAGCCGATGGTGGTGCTGATGATGGTTCTGCTGACGCTCATCGCAACCATGACCTACGGCCCACTGGCTGCAGTGATGGTGGAACTGTTCCCGACCCGGATCCGCTACACCTCCATGTCCCTGCCGTATCACATTGGCAATGGCTGGTTCGGCGGCTTTTTGCCCACCGTCTCCTTTGCCCTGGTGGTCTACACCGGGGATATCTTCTACGGGCTGTGGTACCCGGTGGTGATCACCGGGGTCAGCCTGGTAGTGGGCATGCTCTGCCTGAAGGAAACCCGAAACGTGGATATCGACAAGATATAAACGGCGATTACCCTGCAGGAGCGACGCTCGATTGCTTGCGAGCCCTTGAAAAGCTCGCTCCTACACAGGACAGGTATATGTCAGGCACAAAAAAACCGGCTAATCAGCCGGTTTTTTTAGTGCCTGGAAAAACTTATGCACGTTTTTCATTGAAAAGTCATGCCGCGAAATAAGTATATAAATCATTAAGTTACGGATGTTTTATGAAGATAATCCAAAACTTGTGCACAAGTTATCCACAATTCGCCTGGTCTGTGGTTGCAGTGGGTGCCGTCACCGGTGGCAGTGAACCCATTTCGCGCTGAGTGCTCTCGTTCCAGGCTTGCACCCGGTCATTGAGCTCTGCAATTGCCCGGGGCCCAGTGCCATTGGCGTACATCGGTTCGCCAATCACCAGCTCAATGGTGCCGGGTTTTTTCGCCCAGCCTGTCTTGGGCCAGTATTTGCCGGCATTGTGGGCTATCGGCAATACCGGCAACTCGGCGTTTACGGCCAGTGCGGTACCGCCTCGGGAAAACTTGCCCACCTGACCGAATGGCACACGTGTGCCTTCCGGAAAGATCAGCACCCAAATGTTGTCCTTGAGCAGCTCGTCGCCCTTTTTGGCGATGTGCTTGAGCGCCGCCTTGGGGTTGTCGCGGTCAATGGCAATCGGGCGCAGCATCGCCATCGCCCAGCCAAAGAACGGTACATACAGCAGCTCGCGCTTGAGTACCTGACTCAACGGCTGAAAGTAGGCCGAGAGAAAAAACGTCTCCCAGGTACTTTGATGGTTGGCCAGGATCACGCAAGGCTGTTGCGGAATATTTTCAGCACCCTTCACTTCAACCTGAATGTTAAGAAACACCCGGGTCAGCCACAGAGCGCAGCGGCACCAGTACACGTTAATAAACCGGTAACGCGCACGAAACGGCAGGAACGGGGCGACAAAAAAGCTCAGTGAGCACCACAGCAGGGCGCTGGTGCCCAGCAGCAGGTAAAAGAAGAAGGTTCTGATGGCCTGCAGTATCGACATAGCGACTTTTACCGTTGCGGATAAAGCACCGCTTAACCGGCCTGCACGAAGGGTTCAGGCGGGTGTTCGGGGGTGCTTTATTTGTGGATAAGTTCTGCGGCAACTGCCGCCAGATCGTCAAATATTAGGGTATTGACCGGTAACTTCTTGGCCAAAGTCAGCAGGCCTTTTCCGGTCTTTACCAAAACTGGCTGAGAATCGACGGCTTGTGCGGCCTGCAAGTCACCCAAACTGTCGCCGACAAACCAACATTCGGCCAAATCAGCACCGTAATGCTCGGCAATGGTCTGCAACATGCCCGGTTTTGGCTTGCGGCAAGCGCAACCCTCGTCGGGGCCGTGAGGGCAGTAAACAATCAAGCCGACCTCGCCACCCTGCTCGGCCACGAGCGCCCGTAAACGCTCATGCATGGCCTCCAGGGTCGCGACGCTGTAGTAGCCGCGGGCAATGCCGGACTGGTTGGTCGCGACCGCGACGGTCCAGCCCGACTTGCTCAACTGCGCAATGGCCTCGATCGCGCCAGGGAGCGGGAGCCACTCCTCGACAGACTTGATGTAAGCGTCGGAGTCATAATTGATCACTCCGTCCCGATCGAGAATCAGCAGTTTCAACAGTAAACCCCTTAGCCCAGCAGCGAAATGTCGGCAACGCCCAGGAACAGACCGCGCAAGCGCGCCAGCAGTGCATAGCGGTTAGCCCGCACACTCGGGTCTTCAGCGTTGATCATGACCGCTTCAAAGAACGCATCCACAGGCTCGCGCAACGATGCCAGACGTGTCAGCGCTTCGTTGTACTGGCGGGCAGCTGCCATTGGCTGTACTGCTTCGTCGGCTTTCTGGATGGCCGAGAACAGCGAGAACTCACTGGCATTATCGAAATAACGCGCCTCGACATGGGTCGAAACCGTGCCTTCAACTTTGCTCAGCAGGTTCGATACGCGCTTGTTCACCGCGGCCAGGGCGGCGGCTTCCGGCAATTGACGGAAGGCCTGTACTGCTTGCACACGCTGATCGAAATCCAGTGCCGAGGTCGGGTTCAACGCACGTACCGAAAGGTAAGTGGCGACGTCCACGCCTTCATCTTCGTAACGCGCACGCAGGCGGTCGAAGATGAACTCCAGCACCTGGTCAGCCAGGCCGGCCGACTTGATCTTGGCGCCGAATGCGCTGACAGCGAAGTTCACCGCTTCGGTCAGGTCGAGGTCGAGTTTCTTGTCGATCAGTATCCGCAAGATACCCAGCGCTGCACGACGCAGTGCATAGGGGTCTTTGCTACCGGTAGGCAGCATGCCGATGCCGAAAATACCGACCAGGGTGTCGAGCTTGTCAGCAATGGCCACTGCCGCGCCGGTCAGGGTACCCGGCAACTCGGCGCCAGCACCGCGTGGCATGTACTGTTCGTTCAATGCCAGCGCAACATCCTGCGGCTCGCCATCGTTGAGGGCGTAGTAGTAACCGGCAATGCCTTGCATCTCCGGGAACTCGCCGACCATTTCAGTGGCCAGGTCGCACTTGGACAGCAGGCCGGCACGGGCTGCGCGCTGTGCGTCGCCACCAATGCGCGGAGCAATCAACGCTGCCAGCTTGGAAACCCGCACCGCCTTGTCGTAAACGCTGCCCAGCTGCGCCTGGAACACTACGTTTTGCAGGCGCAGGTTGAAGCTTTCCAGAGTCTGCTTCTTGTCTTGCTTGAAGAAAAACTCGGCGTCGGTCAGGCGCGGGCGAACCACTTTCTCGTTACCCGAGACGATCTGCTGCGGGTCTTTGCTCTCGATGTTGGCCACAGTAATGAAACGCGGCAGCAACTTGCCATCAACGTCCAGCAGGCAGAAATACTTCTGGTTGTCCTGCATGGTGGTGATCAGGGCTTCTTGCGGCACATCGAGGAAGCGCTCTTCGAAAGAGCACACCAGCGGTACCGGCCATTCAACCAGCGCGGTCACTTCGTCCAGCAGGGCTGGCGGCACGATTGCGGTACCTTCCTGCATGGTTGCCAGTTCGGCCACACGCTTGGAAATCAACTCGCGACGCTCGTTGAAATCCGCCAGCACGTGGGCTTGGCGCAGGTCTTCGAGGTAGTTGGCCGGAGCGCTGATGCGCACACTTTCCGGGTGGTGGAAGCGGTGACCACGGGAGTCGCGACCGGATTTCTGAGCCAGGATCGTGCAGTCGATGACTTCATCGCCCAGCAACATCACCAGCCATTGGGTCGGACGCACGAACTCGACCTTGCGGGCACCCCAGCGCATGCGCTTGGGAATAGGCAGATCGTTCAGCGAGTCTTCAACGATGGTCGGCAGCAGGCTGGCGGTCGGCTTGCCGACGATGACCTGGCTGAAACGCAGTTTTGGACCGCTCTGATCGATTTCGCTCAGTTCAACGCCACATTTCTTGGCAAACCCGAGGGCCGCCTGGGTCGGGTTACCTTCAGCATCGAAGGCGGCCTGGCGTGGCGGGCCGTCGATGTTGATGCTGCGATCCGGTTGCTGGGTTTCGAGCTGAGTCAGCAGCACGGCCAGACGACGGGGCGCGGCGTAAACTTTTTTCGCGCTGAATTTCAAACCTGCGCTTTGCAGGCCTTTTTCAATCCCGGCCAGGAAAGCTTCGGCCAGGGTATTCAGGGCTTTTGGCGGCAGTTCTTCAGTGCCCAGTTCAACCAGAAAATCTTGAGCACTCATTGTGCAGCCTCCAACTTAGCCAACACTTCATCACGCAAATCAGGTGGAGCCATCGGGAAGCCGAGCTTGGCGCGGGCTTCGAGATACGCCTGGGCCACCGAGCGCGCCAGGGTCCGCACACGCAAGATGTACTGCTGGCGTGCAGTGACCGAAATGGCCCGGCGCGCATCCAGCAGGTTGAACGTGTGGGATGCCTTGAGCACCATCTCGTAGCTTGGCAGCGGCAGCGGTTGATCGAGCTCGATCAGACGCTTGGCTTCGCTTTCATAGAAATCGAACAGTTCGAACAGTTTGTCGACGTTGGCGTGTTCGAAGTTGTAAGTCGATTGCTCGACTTCGTTCTGGTGGAACACGTCGCCGTAGGTCACTTTGCCGAACGGGCCGTCAGTCCATACCAGGTCGTAGACTGAATCCACACCCTGCAGGTACATCGCCAGACGCTCGAGGCCGTAGGTGATTTCGCCGGTTACCGGGTAGCACTCGATGCCGCCTACTTGCTGGAAGTAAGTGAACTGCGTGACTTCCATGCCGTTGAGCCAGATTTCCCAGCCCAGACCCCAGGCGCCCAGTGTCGGCGATTCCCAGTTGTCTTCCACGAAACGAATGTCGTGCACCAGCGGATCCAGGCCGATGTGCTTCAGCGAGCCCAGGTACAGCTCCTGAAAATTAGGCGGATTGGGCTTGAGTACTACCTGGAACTGGTAGTAATGCTGCAGACGGTTCGGGTTTTCGCCGTAGCGGCCGTCAGTCGGACGACGACTGGGCTGCACATAAGCGGCGTTCCAGGTTTCCGGGCCCAGAGAGCGCAGAAACGTGGCGGTATGGAATGTGCCGGCGCCCACTTCCATATCGTAGGGCTGAAGCACCACACAACCTTGCTCGGCCCAGTATTGCTGGAGGGCGAGGATCAAGTCTTGGAAGGTACGCACTGCTGGCGTAGGCTGGCTCACAAATTCACCTGTTTCTTGGGCTGCGATTTAAAGAGCGGGAGTATACCCGATTCGGTCGCGCCTCCACCCCTTGGAGCCTATATGCCACGTTGTTTCTGGTGTCCAGAAGACCCGCTGTATGCGGCGTACCACGATCAAGAGTGGGGCGTGCCGTTGCGCGACGCGCATGGGCTCTTCGAGTTGTTATTGCTCGAAGGGTTCCAGGCCGGTTTGTCCTGGATCACTGTTCTGCGCAAACGCGAGCACTATCGCAAGGTCATGTTCGGCTTTGATGTGCAGCGTCTGGCAGCCATGACCGATGCCGAAATCGAGGCCTTGATGCTCGATCCCGGGATTATCCGTAACCGCCTGAAAATTACCGGGGCAAGGCGTAACGCCCGGGCCTGGCTGGCGCTGGATAACCCGGTCGAGTATCTATGGTCCTTTGTGGGCGGCAAACCGAAGATCAACCACTTCACTGAACGCCATGAGTTTCCGGCCGTCACCGCAGAGGCTGAAGCCATGAGCAAAGGGTTGAAAAAAGCCGGATTCACGTTCGTCGGACCGACCATTTGTTATGCCTTCATGCAGGCCAGTGGCATGGTCATGGATCACGCCACCACCTGTGACCGCTACGCTCAGCTGGCGAACGGCGGTTAGAATGCTGCCCAATACAGACCTACAGGAGCGAGCTTGCTCGCCCCTGCAGAAAACGTTTTTTTAAAGAGAAAACCCTGTGGAAAAGTTTAAAGGCGCCCTGCTGGTCGGGGCTCTGCGGTTATTCGCCATGCTCCCGTGGAGTGCGGTTCAACGGGTCGGCTCCGGTATCGGCTGGCTAATGTGGAAACTGCCCAATCGCTCGCGCGAGGTGGTGCGCATCAACCTGGCCAAATGCTTCCCCGAGATGGACCCGGTGGCCCGTGAACAACTGGTGGGACAAAGCCTCAAGGATATCGGCAAGAGCCTGACCGAGAGCGCTTGCGCCTGGATCTGGCCCGCCCAGCGTTCGATTGACCTGGTGCGTGAAGTCGAAGGCCTGGACGTGCTCAAGCAGGCCCTTGCCTCAGGTAAAGGTGTCGTCGGCATCACCAGCCACCTGGGCAACTGGGAAGTGCTCAACCACTTCTATTGCAGCCAGTGCAAGCCGATCATTTTCTACCGTCCGCCCAAGCTCAAGGCGGTAGACGAACTGTTGCGCAAGCAGCGCGTGCAGCTGGGCAACCGCGTGGCAGCGTCGACCAAAGAAGGCATTTTGAGTGTCATCAAGGAAGTGCGCAAAGGGGGGCAGGTAGGCATTCCGGCAGACCCGGAACCCGCTGAGTCGGCCGGTATTTTCGTGCCATTCCTCGGCACCATGGCCCTGACCAGCAAGTTCGTGCCGAACATGCTGGCGGGTGGCAAAGCGGTGGGGGTATTCCTGCACGCATTGCGCCTGCCGGACGGTTCGGGTTTCAAGGTGATTCTCGAGGCGGCCCCTGAAGCCATGTACAGCACCGACACTGAAACTTCGTGTGCAGCCATGAGTCAGGTGGTGGAGAAGTATGTACGGGCTTACCCGAGCCAGTACATGTGGAGCATGAAGCGCTTCAAAAAGCGTCCGCCTGGCGAGGCGCGCTGGTACTAGGGCGTTAGACCGCTGTATCTGTAGGAGCGAGCTGTGCGAAGGGCTCGCGAGCACGCTCGCTCCTACGCAGATCAGTGGTGTTAAAGCTGTTTATCCAGCTTCTTCAAAAACACGGTCATTTCTTTCTCGGCCTGTTTGTCGCCATGGGCACGGGCTGCCTCAAGCCCCTGCTCCCACGCCGTGCGGGCCGCCCCGCGATCCCCTGCCGCCAGATGCGCCTTGCCCAGCAATTTCCAGGCCGCGGAATATTTGGGATCAAACTCCACACAGCGCTGTAAATGCTCCGCCGCCTTGAGGTTTTCCCCAAGGTCGAGATAACCCTTGCCCAGGCCGAAGCGCAGCAGTGAGTTATCCACACCCTTGGCCAGCATTTTTTCCAGTGATTCGAGCATCCGTGACTCCTTAGAAAAAACTCAGGCCCACGTGGAACAGCTTCTCCACGTCGCGAATATGCTTTTTATCCACAAGGAACAAAATCACGTGGTCGCCGGCATTGATCACAGTGGAGTCGTGGGCAATCAGCACTTCTTCGTCGCGAATGATTGCGCCGATCGTGGTGCCCGGCGGCAAGTGGATTTCGCCGATCCGGCGGCCAATCACTTTGCTCGACTTCGAATCACCGTGGGCAATCGCTTCGATGGCCTCCGCTGCGCCCCGGCGCAATGAGTGCACGCTGACAATGTCGCCACGCCGCACGTGGGCCAGCAAGGTGCCGATGGTCGCCAGTTGCGGGCTGATGGCGATGTCGATTTCACCGCCCTGGATCAGGTCCACGTAGGCCGGGTTGTTGATGATGGTCATCACCTTCTTCGCGCCCAGGCGTTTGGCCAGCAGCGAGGACATGATGTTGGCCTCGTCGTCGTTGGTCAGGGCCAAAAACAGGTCGGCATCGGCGATGTTCTCTTCGAGCATCAAGTCGCGATCCGAAGCGCTGCCCTGCAGGACTACGGTGTTGTCCAGGGTATCTGACAGATACCGGCAACGCGCCGGGTTCATCTCGATGATCTTGACCTGATAACGGTTTTCAATGGCTTCGGCCAGGCGTTCGCCGATCTGCCCGCCACCGGCAATCACAATGCGTTTGTAGCTTTCATCGAGGCGGCGCATTTCGCTCATCACTGCGCGAATGTTGGCCTTGGCGGCGATGAAAAACACTTCATCATCTGCCTCGATAACCGTGTCGCCCCGGGGCGTAATGGGACGGTCACGTCGGAAAATTGCCGCTACCCGCGTATCCACATTCGGCATGTGTTCGCGTAACTGGCGTAACTGCTGGCCGATCAGAGGGCCGCCGTAGTACGCCTTGACCGCCACCAGCTGGGCTTTGCCTTCGGCAAAGTCGATAACCTGCAAAGCGCCGGGGTGCTCGATCAGGCGCTTGATGTAGTTGGTCACCACTTGCTCGGGACTGATCAACACGTCCACCGGGATCGCGTCGTTATCGAACAGTTCGCCACCCCGTGTCAGATAGGCGGCTTCACGTACCCGGGCGATTTTGGTCGGGGTGTGAAACAGGGTGTAGGCCACCTGGCACGCCACCATGTTGGTTTCGTCACTGTTGGTCACTGCCACCAGCATGTCGGCATCATCGGCCCCGGCCTGACGCAGCACATTGGGCAGCGAGGCGCGGCCCTGAATAGTACGAATGTCGAGCCGGTCGCCCAGATCCCGCAGGCGATCGCCATCGGTATCGACCACGGTAATGTCGTTGGCTTCGCTGGCCAGATGCTCGGCCAGCGAGCCGCCGACCTGACCTGCGCCGAGGATGATGATTTTCATGCCGTCAGTCCTTTGTCGATTAGCCGCGGGCGGCTGCGATCTTGATCAGTTTGGCGTAATAGAAGCCATCGTGCCCGCCCTCCTGGGCCAGCAACTGGCGGCCATGGGGCTGCTTGATGCCGAACTGACCGGCGATATCCAGCTCCCGCGCACCCGGCGTACGGGCCAGGAACGCCTCGAT
Source organism: Pseudomonas sp. Lz4W (assembly GCF_000346225.2). Taxonomy (NCBI): domain Bacteria; kingdom Pseudomonadati; phylum Pseudomonadota; class Gammaproteobacteria; order Pseudomonadales; family Pseudomonadaceae; genus Pseudomonas; species Pseudomonas sp. Lz4W. The sequence goes on from NZ_CP017432.1 coordinate 18,686, forward strand.
CACCTCGGTGTTTTCGGTCGGCAACGTCGAGCAGGTGGCGTAGAGCAGGATGCCGCCGACTTCCAGGGTTGGCCACATCGCGTCCAGCAATTCACCTTGCAGGGTGGCGAGTGCGGCAATGTCGTCCGGTTGGCGGGTCAGCTTGATGTCCGGGTGACGACGAATCACCCCGGTCGCCGAGCACGGTGCATCGAGCAGAATGCGCTGGAAAGGCTTGCCGTCCCACCAGGTGGCGGTGTCACGGCCATCGGCAGCAATCAGTTCGGCGCTCAGGCCCAGACGCTCAAGGTTTTCCCGCACCCGTACCAGGCGCTTGGCTTCCAGATCCACCGCCACTACGCCGGCCAGTTCTGGCTCGACCTCAAGAATGTGGCAGGTCTTGCCGCCCGGGGCGCAGCAGGCATCGAGTACCCGTTGGCCCGGCGCCAGGTCCAGCAGGTCGGCGGCCAGTTGTGCGGCTTCGTCCTGCACGCTGATCCAGCCTTCGGCAAAGCCCGGCAGGTTGCGTACATCGCAGGGTTCAGCCAGCACAATGCCGTCCTGGCTGAACACGCAGGGCTGAGCTTCGATACCGCTCTCGACCAGCAGTTGCAGGTAGGCATCACGGGTTTTATGGCGCCGGTTGACCCGCAGAATCATTGGCGGATGCGCGTTGTTGGCGGCGCAAATGGCTTCCCATTGTTGCGGCCAGAAAGCTTTCAGGGATTTTTGCAGCCAGCGCGGGTGTGCGGTACGCACCACCGGGTCGTGCTCCAGCTCGGTCAGCAGGGCTTCGCTCTCGCGTTGTGCATTACGCAGCACGGCGTTGAGCAGGGCTTTGGCCCAGGGTTTTTTCAGCTTGTCAGCACAGCCCACGGTTTCGCCAATGGCGGCGTGGGCTGGAATGCGGGTGTACAGCAGTTGATACAGACCCACCAGCAGCAGCGCCTCGACATCGGCGTCGGCCGCCTTGAACGGCTTTTGCAGCAGCTTGTTGGCCAGCGCCGACAAGCGAGGCTGCCAGCGGGCGGTACCGAATGCCAGATCCTGGGTCAGGCCGCGATCACGGGCCTCAACCTTGTCCAGTTGCAGCGGCAACGAGCTGTTGAGTGATGCTTTGCCGTTCAGTACTGCAGTCAGTGCCTTGGCGGCGGCCAGACGAGGATTCATTGCGCGCTTTCCGTTTGACCGAGGGTAATGCCGACGGCGAATTTCTCACGGCGACTGTTGAAAAAATCGCTGAAGTTCAGCGCTTTGCCGCCGGGCAATTGCAGACGTGTCAGGCACAACGCGCCTTCACCGCAGCCGACGATCAGGCCGTCTTTACTCGCTGCGAGGATTTGTCCCGGTGCGCCCCGGGCGTCGGCGACAGTGGCGGCCAGTACTTTCAGAGCTTCGCCATTGAGTGTGCTGTGGCAAATCGGCCACGGATTGAAAGCCCGAACCAGACGCTCCAGCTCCACTGCCGGGCGGCTCCAGTCGATGCGCGCCTCATCTTTATTCAGCTTGTGGGCGTAGGTGGCCAGACTGTCGTCCTGCACTTCGCCTTGCAGCGTGCCTGCCGCCAGGCCTGCGATTGCTTCAATCACCGCAGGTGGGCCCAGTTCGGCCAGACGGTCGTGCAGGCTGCCACCTGTGTCTGCACCGGTGATCGGGGTGACGGTCTTGAGCAGCATCGGGCCGGTGTCCAGACCCGCCTCCATGCGCATCACGGTCACGCCGCTTTCGCTATCGCCGGCCTCGATGGCCCGCTGAATCGGCGCCGCCCCACGCCAGCGTGGCAGCAAGGAGGCATGGCTGTTGATACAGCCCAGGCGCGGAATATCCAGCACCACTTGCGGCAGGATCAGACCGTAGGCCACCACCACCAGCAAGTCGGGCTTGAGGGCTGCCAGCTCGGCTTGAGCCTCGGGAGCCCGCAGCGTGGGCGGCTGCATGACAGCGATGTGGTGTTCCAGCGCCAGTTGCTTGACCGGGCTCGGCATCAGCTTTTGCCCGCGCCCGGCCGGGCGATCCGGCTGGGTGTAGACCGCGACGATCTCGTAAGGGCTGTCGAGCAGCGCCTTGAGGTGTTCCGCGGCGAATTCCGGGGTGCCGGCAAATACGATGCGCAGTGGCTCAGTCATGAATTACTCACTTGGAATGGGGGGGCGGGAGTAATCCCGATAGATGCCTGTAGTCGCTGTCGAGGTACGAGGCTGCGATCAGGTTCGACGCAGCTCTCGTCAATCACTCAACTTCGGTATGCCAGGCACTTGGGAATAGCTGGCTTTACGGGCTCTGCCCGATCGCAGCCTTAGTGCCTGGGCAGCGACTACAGAATTGAGATAAGGACTATCAAGCGTTCTGGCGGTGCAGTTTTTCCAGCTTCTTCTTGATCCGGTCACGCTTGAGCGTAGACAGATAATCGACGAACAGCTTGCCATTGAGGTGGTCGCATTCGTGCTGGATGCACACGGCCAGCAGGCCTTCGGCGATCATTTCGAAAGGTTTGCCGTCACGGTCCAGCGCCTTGATTTTTACCCGCTGCGGGCGGTCAACGTTTTCGTAGTAACCCGGTACCGAGAGGCAGCCTTCCTGATACTGGCCCATCTCGTCGGTGAGCATTTCAAGCTCGGGGTTGATCAGCACCAGCGGTTCGCTGCGGTCTTCGCTCAGGTCCATGACGACAATGCGTTTATGCACGTTGACCTGAGTCGCGGCCAGGCCAATGCCCGGCGCCTCGTACATGGTTTCAAACATGTCATCGATCAACTGACGGACTTCGTCGTCCACAACCGCCACGGGTTTGGCGATGGTGCGCAGACGCGAGTCTGGGAATTCGAGGATGTTTAAAATAGCCATAAGTTTGATTGATGCACTGTGTGAAAGATTCAAAAACGGTTGTCAGGTGGTCCTGAGGACATCGGGCAACCTGTGCAAAACGTCTCCTTCAGAGATAGCCCGCTCGGGCTCTGGCGTTTCACGCGAACGCACATAATAAAGGGATTCAGCAACGGATGAAACGACTAGCTGCCGGGCTGCCCGCGACTGGCCCGGGCCAGGGTGTGTCGCAGTTTGAAACCTATGGCCGCCGGCTCTGCCAGTCACTTCACTAAAATTGGGTTTCCACGTGCTGTTTCAAGGGCAGACCGGCCGTTCAGGAGGGTCTTTCCGGGCGTTTTCCAAACAACTTGTCAACAGACTTATCCACAGGTTGTGCTGTCTTTGAAGGCGCTGAAACCGATCAAGGATGATCCCATGCCGCTGCCTGAAATTTCCCCTGCCGAACTCGAAGCCCGCCTGCGTTTACATCGTTTGCCCGAGGTCGGGCCCCGGCGTTTTTACACCCTGCTCAGTGCATTCGGTTCGGCCAGCTCGGCGCTGAGCGCGCCCGCCAGTGCCTGGTCCGCCCTGGGGTTGCCGGCGGGCTGTGCCCAGGCCAGGCGCAGCCCGCAAGTTCGTGACGGTGCCAGCGCTGCATTGCGCTGGCTTGAGAGCTCCAGCCAGCATGTGCTGCTGCACGACCGGGCAAATTATCCGGCCCTGTTGGGGGAACTCAGCGATGCGCCACCGTTGCTGTTCGTGGCGGGAGATCCGGGCATTCTGGAAAAACCGCAATTGGCGATGGTCGGTAGCCGACGTGCATCAAGGCCGGGTCTGGACACTGCTGCGGCCTTTTCCCGCTGTCTGGCCGGGGCCGGATTTGTGATTACCAGCGGGCTGGCGGCGGGCATCGATGCTGCTGCACATGAAGCGGCGCTGGGCATTGGCGGGCAGACTGTGGGGGTGTTGGGCACCGGCCTGGAAAAACTTTATCCACAGCGCCATCGCGCCCTGGCCGATGCGATGATTGCCAGTGGCAGCGCGGTGGTTTCGGAGTTCCCTCTGGACGCCGGGCCACTGCCGGCCAACTTCCCGCGCCGTAACCGCATTATCAGCGGCTTGTCGCTTGGGGTACTGGTGGTCGAGGCCAGTGTCGCCAGCGGTTCGCTGATCACTGCCCGGCTGGCCGCCGAACAGGGGCGTGAGGTCTACGCGATGCCGGGTTCTATCCACCATCCGGGCGCACGGGGCTGTCATCAACTGATTCGCGATGGCGCCACCCTGGTGGAAACCGTCGAGCACATTCTGGAGCAGCTGCGTGGCTGGCGCTCGATGCCGATTACCACTACGGATCAGCTCGCGTCAGTCTGTCATCCGTTAGTGCAATTGTTGCAGGCAGCGCCTCACACCAGCGAAGCCCTGGTCAGCGCCAGCGGTTGGGACTTGCCCCGATTGCTCGCCGCGTTGACCGAACTGGAGCTGGAGGGGCATGTGGTGCTGGAGGGGGGGCGTTGGTTTGCTCGCCCCAGCTAAGTACACTGCGCACAGCACATATCCGGAGACATTCAATGATCAGCACCTGGCGCGTCCAACAAGCGGCAAGAGCCATTCGCGCAGGCGCGGTGATCGCCTATCCAACCGAAGCTGTTTGGGGTTTGGGATGCGACCCGTGGGACGAAGAAGCAGTTGAGCGTTTGCTGGCTATCAAGTCGCGACCTGTGGATAAGGGCCTGATTCTGGTGGCCGACAACATTCATCAGTTCGACTTTCTGTTTGAGGATTTCCCGCAGAAATGGCTCGACCGCATGGCCAGTACCTGGCCGGGGCCCAATACCTGGCTGGTGCCGCATCAGGGCCTGTTGCCGCAATGGATCACCGGTGTGCACGACACCGTGGCCTTGCGAGTGAGCGATCACCCCCATGTGCGCGAATTGTGTTCGCTGGTGGGGCCGATCGTTTCGACTTCAGCCAACCCTGCGGGATTGCCTGCTGCGCGCACGCGGCTGAAGGTTGAGCAGTACTTTCGTGGGCAGGTCGACCATGTATTGGGCGGTAATCTGGGCGGACGGAAAAATCCGAGCCTGATCCGTGATTTGGCTACCGGCAAGGTCGTACGCCCGTCTTAACAAACCTGTAGCAGCGCCCCAGACTCTGTAGGAGCGAGCTTGCCTTGTAGGAGCGAGCTTGCTCGCGAGCTTTTCCTCGAAATCGCTAAAAGCTCGCGAGGCAAGCTCGCTCCTACAGATGGGAGCACGCTCCTACAGGGGGTGGGGGGATCAAGGCACCAGGATGGTCGACCCGGTGGTGCGACGTGCCGACAATTCGGTCTGCGCCTTGGCCGCGTCACTCAGCGCAAAACGCTGGCTGATGTCGATCTGGATTTTGCCACTGCGGATCATCCCGAACAGCTCATCGGCCATCGCTTGCAGCTTTTCAGGGCTGCTGGCGTAGCTCGCCAGGGTCGGGCGGGTCACGTACAGCGAGCCCTTCTGCGACAAGATCCCCAGGTTCACCCCGGTCACCGCGCCCGACGCATTGCCAAAACTGACCATCAGCCCCCGTGGTGCCAGGCAGTCGAGTGAGGTAAGCCAGGTGTCTTTGCCAACGCCGTCGTACACCACCGGGCATTTTTTGCCGTCGGTCAGTTCCAGCACCCGGCGGGCTACATCTTCATGGCTGTAGTCGATGGTTTCCCATGCGCCCAGTGCTTTGGCGTGGGCGGCCTTTTCTGCCGAGCTGACAGTGCCGATCAACTTCACGCCCAGTGCTTTTGCCCATTGGCAGGCAATCGACCCGACGCCACCCGCGGCGGCGTGGAACAGAATGGTTTCACCGCCTTTGAGTTCGTAGGTCTGGCGCAGCAAGTATTGGGTGGTCAGCCCTTTGAGCATTACGCCAGCGGCTTGCTCAAACGAAATGTCCTCAGGCAGCTTCACCACATTGGCGGCAGGCAATACATGCAAGTCGCTGTACGCGCCCAGCGGTCCGGTGCCGTAAGCCACACGATCGCCGACTTTAACGTTGTGCACTTCACTGCCTACCGCATCGACAATGCCTGCACCTTCATTGCCCAGCCCGGACGGCAGCTCGGGTAGCGGGTACAAGCCGTTTCTGTAATAGGTATCGATGAAGTTGAGGCCGATGGCCTGGTTGCGTACGCGCACTTGCAGCGGGCCCGGCTCTGCGGGCTGGTAGTCGACATACTCAAGTACTTCCGGTCCGCCGTGGTTCCGAAACTGGATACGCTTAGCCATCTGCACTGTCCTTGCTGAATTGACGAGGCCACTATCCAACGCTTAAGCGTGATCTTCGTCAACTGCGGTGAAGCTGGGTGCGGTGTTATGCTAGCGGCCTTTGCCGCCGGCCCCGCTCTGAATGATGTGCCGCGTCGCTTGGCCCGATTTAAGGTGATGTCATGACTACCCGCACCGAGGCTGTAAAAGCCTACCTGCTCGACCTTCAAGACCGCATTTGCGCTGCTCTGCAGACTGAAGACGGTGGCACCCCGTTCGTCGAAGACGCCTGGGAGCGCCCGGCAGGCGGTGGGGGTCGCACCCGTGTGATGGAAAACGGCAACCTGATTGAAAAAGGCGGGGTTAACTTTTCCCACGTATTTGGTAGCGGCTTGCCGCCTTCAGCCAGCGCCCATCGCCCGGAACTGGCCGGTCGTGGTTTTGAAGCCCTGGGTGTGTCACTGGTGATCCATCCGCACAACCCCCATGTGCCGACGTCCCACGCCAACGTACGCTTTTTCATTGCCGAAAAAGAAGGCGAAGAGCCGGTGTGGTGGTTTGGTGGCGGCTTTGACCTCACCCCCTACTACGCCGTTGAAGAAGACTGCGTGCACTGGCACCGGGTGGCCGAACAGGCCTGCGCACCCTTTGGCGCAGACGTGTACCCGCGCTACAAGGCCTGGTGCGACAGCTACTTTCACATCAAGCACCGCAACGAGCCCCGCGGTATCGGCGGCCTGTTCTTTGATGACCTGAACCAGTGGGACTTCGACACCTGCTTTGCCTTTATTCGCGCCATTGGCGACGCCTATATCGACGCCTATCTGCCGATTGTTCAACGCCGCAAAAACGACGAATACACGGTCAAGCAGCGTGAGTTCCAGGAGTTTCGCCGTGGCCGCTACGTCGAGTTCAACCTGGTCTATGACCGTGGCACCCTGTTCGGCCTGCAATCAGGCGGCCGTACCGAGTCGATCCTGATGTCGCTGCCGCCGCAAGTTCGCTGGAGTTACGACTGGAAAGCTGAACCTGGCAGCGAAGAAGCACGTCTTACCGACTATTTTCTGCAAGATCGTGACTGGCTGGCATTGTCCGGGGAACCTGTCTGATGGACAGTTACGTGGTTTTTGGCAACCCGATTGCCCACAGCAAATCCCCGGTACTGCACCGACTGTTTGCCGAGCAGACTGCCCAGTCCATGCAGTACGAGACCTTGTTGGCGCCGCTGGATGATTTTGCTGGCTGTGCTTCGGCGTTTTTTCGCCAGGGTCGCGGCGCCAACGTCACGGTGCCCTTCAAGGAAGACGCCTACCGTCTGGCCAGCAGCCTTACGCCACGGGCGCAAAGGGCTGGCGCAGTCAACACCCTGAGCAAACTGGCTGACGGCACATTGCTGGGTGACAACACCGACGGCGCGGGGCTGGTGCGTGATTTGACGGTGAATGCGGGCTTCAGTCTCAAGGGCAAACGCATTCTGCTGCTGGGCGCCGGGGGCGCAGTAAGGGGTGCCCTCGAACCGTTACTGGCCGAGCAGCCGGCGTCGGTCACCATAGCCAATCGCACGGTAGAAAAAGCCGAAGTACTGGCCGAACTGTTCAGCGATCTGGGACCAGTGGCCGCCAGCGGCTATGACTGGCTGCGCGAACCGGTCGACCTGATCATCAATGCCACCTCGGCCAGCCTGGCCGGAGAATTGCCGCCGATTGCCAGCAGCCTGATCGAGCCGGGTAAAACCCTGTGCTACGACATGATGTACGGCAAGCAGCAGACGCCGTTTTGCGCATGGGCGGTCGAGCACGGCGCGGGTCAGGTCATGGACGGTCTGGGGATGCTGGCCGAGCAGGCGGGCGAAGCGTTCTTCCTGTGGCGCGGAGTGCGCCCGGATACGGCGCCGGCACTGGCTGAACTGCGCCGGTTACTGGCGCTGTAACCGCCACCCCAATCCTGTAGGAGCGAGCTTGCTCGCGAGCTCTTGGCTGCTGGTTCAAAAGCTCGCTCCTACAGGGGTACAGGTTTAACCCTCAAAAGAAATCGGGCAGTTGTCCGGTCCCTCGAGTTTTTTCAATTCCTCCACCACCTGCGGCCGTGCCCGGCGCAAGGTCAGACTACGGCCCAGGCCGCGCAAGCGTCGTGCTTCCTGGTGGAGCATTTCTACCCCCGAGTAATCAATAAAGTTGATGTGCTGCGCATCGATCACCACCCGCAACCCCTGGGTGCGTTGCAGGCGTACTTGCAGGTAATGGCTGGCGCCGAAAAAAATCGAGCCGCCTACCCGTAGAATCTCCTCGTCGCCATCGCGCCACTGTTGAATGCGTGGACGTGAAGTGCGTTTGAGATAGAAAAACAGCGAGGCCAGCACTCCGGCATAAATCGCTGTTTGCAGCTCCAGCAACAGGGTGGCGACGCATGTCAGCGCCATCACCACGAACTCGGCACGACTGACCCGCCACAGCGCGCGAATGCCCCGCGTGTCCACCAGGCCCCAGCAGATCAGCAAAATGCTGCCCGCCATCGCCGGGATCGGAATGTGTGCGATCAGTTTCGAACCCGCCACCGCAAACAACGTGACCCACAGCGCGGAAAACACCCCGGCCAGTGGTGAGCTGGCGCCCCCTTCATAGCTCAGCCCCGAGCGTGTGAACGAGCCCGACGACAGATACCCCGAGAACAGCGAACCCACCACATTGGACAAACCCTGTGCCCGGCTTTCCTGATTGGCGTCGATCATTTGCTGGGAACGTGTCGCCAGCGAGCGGGCGATCGACAAGCTGGTGACCAGCCCCAGCATGCCCACCGCCACGGCGCTGGGCAGCAGACGCAGGACCGTCTCGAGATCCAGGGGCAAGGGGCTGAAGGGCGGCAAGCGGCCGACAAACGACTGCACCAGTTCGACATGGCCAAATACCCCGGGCAGCAGCCATACAGCCAGGCTGGCAAGCCCCAGGGTCAGCAGCAAGGTGGGCCAGCGCGGCACCCACAGTTTGAGCACGATGCCCAGCACCAGGGTGCCCAGACCCAGCCCCAGCGAGGCGGGATCAAATTGGCGAATATGGGCGATCAGGGTCAACAGGCTATCCAGGGCCGTTGCCTTGCTCGATAAATGCAGGCCCAGCACGTTCGGCAATTGGCCCAGAGCAATCACAATGGCGGCGCCCAGGGTGAAGCCCACCACCACCGAGTGCGATACGAAATTGGCCAGCGCGCCGAATTTCAACATGCCCAGCAGCCACTGAAAAATCCCGGCCAGAAACGTCAGCAATAGAATCAGGCTGATGTAGTCCTGCGTGCCGGGCACTGCCAGGGGGCTGATGCTGGCATACAGCACGATGGAAATCGCCGCCGTCGGGCCGCAGATCAAATGCCACGATGAGCCCCACAGGCAGGCGATGATCACCGGCACAATCGCCGCATACAGCCCGTACTCGGGGGGCAAGCCTGCAATCAGCGCGTAGGCGATGGACTGCGGCAACGCCAGAATCGCCCCGCTAAGGCCCACCAGTGCATCGCGGCTGACGCTGACGCGGGTCTGTTTGGGCAGCCAGCTTAAAAATGGCAGCAGGTGGGTGTATTTGGGCCAGGCCATGGGGCTCTCGTCGGGTTAAACAGGTTCTCTGCAGGAGCGAGCTTGCCTCGCGATGGTTGTTAACGATAACGCATTGTTTGCTGAATAAACGAGGCGTCCCTCAGGCTATCGCCAGGCAAGCTCGCTTCTGCGGATTGCCCGTCGTTTTAGCCGCCGACCTGTGGATAACGCGCCTTGCGCTCAAGGTCGTCGAGGTCGATGTGGTTGCGCATGTACTGCTGGCTGGCGTCGACCCAGGGCTGGTGATCCCAGCTGGTCAACTTGCCTGTGGCCAGCGATTGGGTAACCAGGCGACGGCGGCGCTGGCTGGCGAGCACTTGCTGGTGAATCGCCGGAATATCCCATTTGGCCCGGGCCTCGGCCAAAAAGTCGTTGAACAGTGACTGGTGCCCGGGGCACTGGCTCAGCTCTTCGCGTTCACCCGGGTCGTTGTGCAAATCAAACAGCAGGCACGGATCGTCTTCGCTATAGATGAACTTGTAGGCACCACGGCGGATCATCATCAGCGGGCTGATCGTGCCTTCGGCCATGTACTCGCCAAACACTTCGTCATGCCCGCCTTCGCCCCGCAGGTGCGAGACCAGCGAGCGTCCGTCCAGGTCCAGCCCGGCCTCTAACGTACCGCCCGCCAGCTCGACAAAGGTCGGTAACAGATCGGCAGTGGATACCGCGGCGCCAACCCGGGCCGGTTCGAACTGCCCTGGTGCGTATACCAGCAACGGCACCCGGGCGGCCATGTCGAACCAGTGCATTTTGTACCAGAGCCCGCGTTCGCCCAGCATGTCGCCGTGATCGCCGGAAAACACGATAACAGTGTTATCGGCCAGCCCCGTGTCTTCAAGGGTTTGCAGCAGCTTGCCGATATTGTCGTCGATGTAGCTGCAGGCGCCGAAGTACGCACGGCGGGCGTCGCGAATTTTATCCACAGGCAGCGGTTTGTCCCACAGGTCGTAGGCCTTGAGCAGACGTTGCGAATGCGGGTCGAGGCTGGTCTGGGGCGGGGTTTCGGGTAACGGGATGTCTTCGTTGCAGTACATGTCCCAATACGGCTTGGGGATGGTGTACGGGTCGTGCGGGTGAGTCATGGAGACCGTCAGACAAAACGGCCGGTCGCCGTCCTGGCGAATATGGTCGAACAAGTATTGCTGGGCCTTGAACAGCACTTCTTCGTCGAAATCCAGTTGATTGGTGCGCACGCACGGCCCGGCTTGCAGCACCGAGGCCATGTTGTGATACCAGCTGGGGCGAGCATCGGGCTCATCCCAGTTGACCGACCAGCCATAGTCGGCGGGGTAAATATCACTGGTCAGGCGCTCTTCAAAACCATGCAGCTGGTCGGGCCCGCAAAAGTGCATCTTGCCCGCCAGCGCGGTGCGATACCCCATACGGCGCAGATAGTGCGCGTAAGTCGGCACATCTGCGGGCAAGTCCGCAGCATTGTCGTAGGCGCCGATTTTGCTCGGTAGCTGGCCGCTGACCAGGGTAAAACGCGAGGGCGCACACAGCGGGCTGTTGCAATAGGCGGCGTCAAACACCACGCCCTGCTCAGCCAGGCGGCTCAGGTTCGGCAGTTTTATCGGGGACGGGCCGTAGATCGGCAACAACGGGGCGGCCATTTGATCGGCCATGATGAAGAGAATATTTTTACCTGACATGGGGGCGGCCTTTCATGGTGAATATTTATGCGAAAGTGCTGACTGTCAGCATGATGGCCGGATAACTCGTGGTAAAACCCATGGACCGCAATGACTAGGATAAGCACAGCTAATGTATAAAGCCTTGGGCGATCTCTCTCTGGACCTGTTGCGCACCTTTGAAGCGGCCGCCCGCCACCGCAGCTTTACCGCGGCAGCCCTGGAGCTGGGCACTACCCAGCCGGCCGTCAGCCAGCAGCTCAAACGCCTGGAGTCGCGCCTGGGGATTCGCTTGTTTGACCGCATCTACCGCGGCATCGCCCTGACCGAGGCCGGGCTTGGCCTGTTTTTGCAGGTGCAAGCTGGTTTGCAGCAAATAGACGCGGGTTTGCAGGCGTTAAGCGAACAACCGGACCGTGAAGTGCTGCAAGTGGCTACCGATTTTGCCTTTGCTGCCTATTGGTTGATGCCCCGACTGCCACGTTTTCATGCGGCCTGGCCGCAAATTGACGTCAGTCTGGTAACCCGTGAGCGCAGCCATGATGCGCTGCAGGGTGATATCGATGTGGGGGTGCTGTTTGGTCAGGGGCGCTTCAGCCAGGGTGAATCCCGATGGCTATTCAATGAAGAAGTGTTTCCGGTATGCAGTCCGCACTTGCTGGCCGGGCAGACACTGCCGTTATCGGCCCGGGCCCTGGGGGACTTCCCGTTGCTGCAATTGCGCGGCGAACATGCCCGCCACTGGTTTGACTGGTACAGGCTGTTTGACGCCCTCAAGCTCGGCCCGCCGCCTGCCCCCGGCCAGCTGCGTTTCGACAACTACACCTTGCTGATCCAGGCCGCGATTGCCGGTCAAGGCATGGCCATCGGTTGGAAGCACCTTGTGGATAACTTGCTGGAGCAAGGGGTTCTGTGCCGGCCTTTCGCTGAATCGGCGCAATCGGCCAGCGGTTATTACGCGGTGATGCCTCAGCGCAAACGACGTAACCGGCTGGCCCAGGTTTTTGTCGACTGGATGCTGGCGGAGCAGAATGCCGAGCGATAGCCCACTCATTTCCTGCAGGAGAATCTTCATGCAACGCATCAAGGGTTATCACGCCCACGTATATTTCGACGCTACTACCATCGGGCAGGCGCGGGCCTTGTGTGAAGAGGCTGCGCAGCTGTTCGGCCTCACCATGGGCCGGGTTCACGAGCGCCCGGTCGGTCCGCACCCGGACTGGAGTTGCCAGTTGGCCTTCGGCCCCGAGTTGATCGGCGTAGTGCTGCCCTGGTTGGCATTGAACCGCCACGGCCTGGTGGTGTTTTTGCATCCCGATACCGGCCATGACCTGCTGGACCACACCGATCACGGGATCTGGATGGGGGCGGTACGACCCTTGAATCTGGCTGTTTTTTGATCAAAACATGGCGGGTTAAAAAAAAATTCAGCTTTTTTTCACCCCGGTAAATTCCTGCAAATCCTGATGGCCGGCAAAAGCCTGATAGCCCCACGCTATAACGGCTGAACGTTGGTCATGGCCATGTGTCATAGCTTTCCATGAGCTAACGTATGACACGTGAAGCTGAGGGCAGTGATTAGTTCTAAAAGGCCATCCATGTTTAACTTGAACGGTTATTCAAGTTAAACGGTGGTCCGCTGCCCGCTCACAACAGGAGGCTTACCTTTGCCGAACGCGCTCTTTTTGCTCTCGTTTTACCTCTACAAGGTGCACATCCAATGAGTGCTCCAGTGACGTCAGAGACGTCTCAAATTCGCATGAACCCGCCGGTGTTTTACTTTGCTGCCGCGTTTATCCTGATCTTTGGGTTAGTGGTTATTGCCACACCACAAGCCGCCGGTGAATGGCTGCTGGCGGCGCAAAACTGGGCGGCCAATACGGTCGGCTGGTACTACATGCTGGCAATGACCCTGTACCTGATCTTTGTGATCACCACCGCCTTGTCTGGCTACGGCAAGATCAAGCTGGGGGCCGATCATGATGAGCCCGAGTTCAGTTACCTGTCCTGGGCGGGCATGCTCTTTGCCGCCGGGATCAGCATCACGCTATTTTTCTTCTGTGTGTCCGAACCCCTGACCCATATGCTCGCCCCGCCGCAAGGCCCGGCCGGTACGTCAGAGGCTGCGCGCCAGGGCATGCAATTGCTGTTTTTGCACTGGGGCTTGCATGGCTGGGGTGTGTTTGCCTTTGTCGGCATGGCGCTGGCGTACTTCGCGTATCGCCACAACCTGCCGCTGGCGCTACGTTCGGCGTTGTATCCGCTGATCGGTAAACGCATCAACGGGCCCATCGGCTACGCCGTGGATGGCTTCGGCATCATCGCCACGGTGTTTGGTCTGGGGGCCGACATGGGGTTTGGGGTGTTGCACCTCAATTCCGGACTCGACTACCTGTTTGGCTTGCCGCACACCCAGTGGGTGCAGGTGGGTTTGATCACCCTGATGATGGGCGCTGCAATTCTGGTGGCCATTGCCGGTGTGGACAAGGGTGTACGGGTTATGTCCGACATCAACATGCTGCTGGCCTGTGCGCTGCTGCTGTTTGTGTTGTTCGCCGGCCCTACCCAGCATTTGCTCAACACTCTGGTGCAGAACATCGGTGACTATCTGGGCGCGTTGCCGACCAAGAGTTTCGATGTGTATGCCTACGACAAACCCAGCGACTGGCTGGGTGGCTGGACTGTGTTCTATTGGGCCTGGTGGATCGCATGGTCGCCGTTTGTAGGCCTGTTCATTGCGCGCATTTCCCGTGGTCGCACCATCCGCGAGTTCGTGTTCGGGGTGCTGTTGATCCCGCTGGGCTTCACTTTGGCGTGGATGTCGATCTTCGGTAACAGTGCCATTGATCAAGTGCTCAACCACGGCATGGTTGCCCTGGGCCAGTCGGCCATCGACGATCCCTCGCGCACGCTATACCTGCTGCTTGAAACCTACCCGTGGAGCCGGACCGTGATTGCGGTGACGGTGTTCATCAGCTTCGTGTTCTTCGTGACCTCGGCTGACTCCGGCACTGTGGTGCTCTCTACCCTCTCTGCGCGTGGCAACAACGCCGACGAAGACGGTCCGAAATGGCTACGGGTGTTCTGGGGCGCGATGACGGCCCTGGTGACCAGCGCGCTGCTGTTCTCGGGGAGCATCGATGCGCTGAAGTCAGCGGTCGTGCTCACCTCGTTGCCGTTCTCGCTGATTTTGCTGCTGATGATGTGGGGACTGCACAAGGCGTTCTACCTCGAGTCGCAGAAGAAGATTGCGCAGATGCACTCACTGGCGCCGGTGTCTCACGCCCGTCGTGGCGGCTGGCGTCAACGCTTGAGCCAGGCTGTGCACTTCCCGTCCCGTGACGAGGTGTACCGCTTTATGGACACCACGGTGCGCCCGGCGATTGAAGAAGTGAGTGCGGTGTTCCGGGAAAAAGGACTTAACGTCGTCACCCAGCCGGATCCGGCCAACGACAACGTGAGTCTGGAAATCGGCCATGGTGAGGAACACCCGTTCATCTACCAGGTGCAGATGCGCGGCTACTTCACGCCGTCATTCGCCCGGGGCGGTTTTGGCAAAAAAGAGCAATTGCGCAACCGCCGCTACTACCGTGCTGAAGTGCACTTGAGTGAAGGCAGTCAGGACTATGACCTGACTGGCTACACCAAAGAGCAAATCATCAACGACATCCTCGACCAGTACGAACGCCATATGCAGTTCTTACACCTGGTTCGCTGATTCGGGTAACGGATCGAGGTCAACGCGAGCAAGCTCGCTCCTGCAGGAACGGTGAAAATCCTGTAGCAGCGAGCTTGCCCGCCACTGGCCTTTAAACCAGTCCGCCATTGGCCCGCAGCACTTGCCCGTTTACCCACTCCGCCGCCGGACTCACCAGAAACGAGATGATTCTGGCGATGTCTTCGGGCTGCCCCAAGCGTTCCAGGGGTGGCATTTTGGCGAAGCTCTGGATCTGCTCTTCAGTCTTGCCCTGCATGAACAGTTGCGTCGCCACTGGCCCCGGTGCCACGGCGTTTACTGTGATTTGCCGGCCACGCAACTCTTTGGCAAACACCTGGGTCAGCGACTCGACCGCTGCCTTGCTGGCGATATAGACCGCATAGCCCGGCAAATTCATGCCCACCGTACTGCTGGAGAAATTGATGATGCGCCCGCCGCTGTTGAGCCGGGTGGCCGCTTCGCGCAGGGTGTTGAAAGTACCCCGGGTGTTGATGTTGAAGGTCTGTTCGTACAGTTCATCGCTGTGTTGCGCCAGCGGCAACACTTTGAGCACGCCTGCGTTATTGATCAGCACATCGATTTTGCCCAGTTGCTCTTCAGCCTCATCGAACAGCCGCGCGACGTCCGCGGCACTGGCCACATCGGCCTGTACGGCAATGGCTTGATGCCCCGCACTGTGCAGTTCAGCAACCAGGGCTGAAGCTTCGTCGGCACTGTTGGCATAGTTGATAACGACGGCAAACCCTTCGCCGGCCAGTTGTCTGGCAATCACGGCACCGATGCCCCGGGATGCACCCGTGATCAGCGCGACTTTAGGCAGAGAAGTACTCATGGCAACACTCCATAGTGGATTTGGCGTGGGGCTAGATTCACATCTGTATCCAGGCAGATAAAGATGGTGAATTCGATAGCGGTATTCGCAAACGCCCAACAATCCTCCCGCCCTCTTGTGGGCGCGGGCTTGCCCGCGATTGCAGCAACTCGGTTGAAACTGTCACACCGGGTCGTTTGCATCGCGGGCAAGCCCGCTCCCACAAGGGATATCGCCCTCAGAGGGCATCAGGCATGGGCGGGTGGCGCGTCCTTGCTTTCCTTGATCTTGTACCAGGCCACGTACAACGCGGGCAGGAACAACAGGGTGAGCAAGGTGGCGGAAATGATGCCGCCGATCATGGCGTAGGCCATTGGCCCCCAGAACACGTCACGGGCAATCGGGATCATGCCCAGGCTGGCCGCAGCAGCGGTCAGCAGGATCGGCCGGCGGCGGTGCTGGGTGGCTTGCATGACCGCGTGCCAGGGGTCGTAGCCATCGCGTTCGTACTGGTCGATCTGGGTCACCAGAATCACCGAGTTGCGCACGATGATCCCCACCAGGGCCAGAATCCCCAGGATCGCCACAAAGCCCATCGGCGTGCCGGTCGGCACCAGCGCCAGCACCACACCGATCAGCCCCAGTGGCGCCACACTCACCACCAGGAACATCTTCTGCACGCTTTGCAGCTGGATCATCAGGAAGGTCGCCATCAGAAACAGCATCAGGGGCACCACCTTGGCGATCGGGCCCTGGGCCTTGGCGCTTTGTTCAACCGTGCCGCCGGTTTGCAGGGTGTAGCCCTGGGGCAGGCTGGCGGCGAACTTGTCGACTTCCGGCTTGAGCTTGGCCACCAGATCGGTCGGTTGCATCGAGCCGCGCACCGAGGCCTTGAGGGTCAGGGTGGGAATCCGGTCGCGGCTCCAGATCAGCGGTTGCTCCAGTTCGTAGCGCACGGTGGCAAAGGCCAGCAACGGAATCGAGGTGCCGCTGGGGGTGGTGATTTGCAGGTTCAGCAGGGTTTCCGGGCTGCCCCGCTCGCTGCCGACGGCACGGCCTATGATGTTGATCAGGTAGATGTCGTCCTTGACCTGGCTGACCGCCGCGCCGCTGACGATGCTGTTCATCACATGGGCGACGTCTTCGGATGACAGCCCGAACTGGCGGGCCTTGTCCTGGGCAATGTCGATGCGCAGTACCTTGCCCGGTTCGTTCCAGTTGAAGATGGTTTCACCGACGTTGGGGTTGGCGTCCAGCACGGAGGCCAGGTCGAGGGAATACTTGCGTACCAGATCGATGTTTTTGCCACTGACCCGATATTGCAGCGGCTGACCCACCGGCGGCCCCAGTTCCAGGGTGTGCACAAAGCTGCCGACCCCAACGTAATCTTCACGCAGGCGTTTATTGAGACGTTCCATCAGGGCATCCCGGCTATCCAGCCCGGTGCTGACAATCACCAGCTGGGCGTAGAACGGGTTTTGCAGTTGCTGGTCCAGTGGCAGGTAGAAACGAATCGCGCCCTCGCCGATGTACGAACTCCAGCGCAGGATATCCGGGTCGCCCTTGAGCGACTCTTCAAAGCGCTGGGTGACCTTGAGGGTTTCCTGAATCGAAGCGTTTTGCGGCAGGTTCAGGTCCACCAGGATTTCCGGGCGATCGGAGGCCGGGAAGAACTGGTTCTGCACCAGCCCCATGCCGAAAATGGCCAGTACGAACATCAGTACCGTGACGCCGATGGTCATCCAGCGGTGGCGCATGCACCAGAGCAGGCCATTATCGAAGGACCGGGCCAGGCGTCCGGGTTTCTCGGGCTTGGGTTTGACCTTGGAACTGAGGATATGCACCCCCAGTACCGGCGCAAACAGTACCGCCACCACCCACGACACCAGCATCGCCACGGCAATCACCGCAAACAGGGTGAAGGTGTATTCCCCTGCCGAGCTGTTGTTGAGGCCGATGGGCACGAAGCCTGCCACCGTCACCAGGGTGCCGGTGAGCATGGGGAAGGCCGTGGAGTGGTAGGCAAAGGTCGCCGCTTGTTCCTTGGTCTCCCCCAGCTCGAGCCGGGTGATCATCATTTCCACCGTGATCATCGCGTCGTCCACCAGCAGGCCCAGGGCGATAATCAGCGCACCCAGGGATACCCGCTGCATGGCAATGCCGGTGAACTCCATGAACACAAAGACCAGCGCCAGCACCAGCGGGATCGAGATCGCCACCACCAGGCCCGCACGCAGCCCCAGGCTGAGGAAACTCACCGCCAGCACGATGACCACCGCCTCAAACAGCGCACTGGTGAAGCCGCCTACGGCCACCTCTACCACCTGCGCCTGATCGGAGACCATGTGCACGCCCACCCCCACCGGCAGTTCGGCGGTGAGGTCGTCGATGCGTTGCTGCAGCTGTTTGCCGAACTCTTGAATGTTGCCGCCGTCGATCATGGCAATCGCCAGACCGATGGCAGGCTTGCCGTTGTAATGGAACATGGGCGCGGACGGGTCGACGTAACCGCGGCTGATTTCGGCGATATCGGCCAGCCGGTAGAAGCGGTCGTTGACCCGCAGGTTCACCGCTTCCAGGTCTTCGACACTGTGGAACTGTCCCGAAGTGCGGACCGACATTCGCTCGGGCCCGGCTTCAACGACCCCGGCCGGGGTCACGGCGTTTTGCGCCTGCAGGCTTTCCAGAACGTGTTGTTGATCGAGGCCCAGGGCCGCCAGTTTGCGGGTCGAAAAGTTCAGGTAGAAGGTTTCATCCTGCTCACCGATGGTCATCACCTTGCCGCGATTGGGCACATCGCGAATCCCGGTGCGCACCTGTTCGACGTAGTCGCGCAGCTGGCGCATGGTGAAGCCGTCGCCGGTAAAGGCGAAAATGGTGCCATACACATCACCGAACTCATCGTCGAACCCCGGGCCCTGAATGCCCTGGGGGAAATCGCCGCGAATGTCGTTGATCTTTTTGCGCACCTCATACCAGATATGGGGAATGGCATCGGCCTTGGTCGTGTCCTTGAGGAACACGAAGACCGTGGATTCGCCGGGCCTGGTATAGCTTTGCACGTAGTCGAGAGAGTCCAGCTCCTCGAGCTTTTTCTCGATGCGGTCAGTGATTTGCAGCCGGGTTTCATCGACCGTGGCACCTGGCCATCTGGTCTGGATGACCATGGTTTTGATCGCGAAGGACGGGTCTTCCGCGCGGCCCAGGTTCATGTAAGAAAAGATCCCGGCGACCACCGCCATAAACATCAAGTACCAGACAAACGACTGATGTTTCAGAGCCCACTCGGACAGGTTGAATTTCCCATTCATTGCGAGCTTTCCTTATCGAATCTGACTTTCTGTCCGGGGGTGAGGCTGTTGACGCCGGCGCTGACCACGTAATCGCCGTTTTTCAGGCCACCCTGGAGCAGCACGGTTTGCGCGTCACGGCGCAGCACGTTGACGTCACGCGGGCTGACGGTTTTGGTCTGCGGGTCGATGACCCAGATGCGGCTGTGACCGTCGGTTTCCTGCAGGGCGGTGAGCGGTAATTCAAAGTGCTCGGCAATCGGGCTGCTGACGGTCACGCTGACCGAACTGCCGAGGCGAAAGGCTGGCGGGGTCTGGTCCAGGGTCAGCCTGGTGCGCCGGGTGCGGGTTGCACTGTCGGCTTGCGGGGCGATTTCGCGGATATGGGCGCTGGTGTTGACGTTCGGGTCGAGCTGGCCGGCGACCAGAAACTCGATACCTTTGGGTAGCGCCTCGGCCAGGGGCCCGGGCAGATCAATCACCGCCTCCTTGATTTCAGGGCGGGCCAGGGTGACCACTTCTTCGCCGACGCTGACCACCTGCCCTGCTTCGGCGTGCCATTGGGTGATTACCGCGTCATGGTCGGCGCGCAGGTCGCAGTAACTGAGCTGGTCCTGTGCCTGGCTGACCGCGGCCACGGCCTGCTGCATGGAGGCCGCGGTGGTTTTGAGGTCGGCCTGGGCCGTGTCCAGTTGCGCCTGGGCGCCGACCCCGCGGTTGAACAGCTCCTGCTGGCGCCGGGCGTTGGCTTGAGCGTTGATCAATTGCGCCTGCACCTTGGCCAGGTCGCCCTGGGCCGAGCGCAGCTGGTTTTGCTGATCGGTGGGATCGAGGTTGGCCAGAATGTCCCCTTGCTTGACCACTGCGCCCACGTCGTAATGACGGCGCACGATACGGCCCGGCACGCGAAAGCCCAGGGTGCTTTCGTAGCGCGCTTCGATGTTGCCGGCAAAGCGCCCGAGATTGTCGGAAAGCATCGGCTGAGCCACCACATACAAGGCAGGGCGGACAGGCTCGGGGGCTTTTTTCTCGGAGCAACCCGCCAGCAACAAGGCTGCCAGCGGCACTGTCCACAAGTGGTTAATCAATGATCGGCTCATAACCGGGCTCCCCCGCTCGGGATGGGCGCGACTTCAACCTTCATGCCGGGGTGCAGCAATTGTCCGCCTGCGACCACGACCTTTTCTCCGTCCTTGAGACCTTCACTGACTATCACGCTGCCGGTCAGGTAGCGTCCGACCTTGACCCGTTGCAGGCGCACGATGCTTTGCTCGTCGGCGATCCATACGGCAGGCTCGCTGATGTCTTTGGTCAGGGCGGACCAGGGCAGCTCAATGCTGCGACTGGGGGGCGGGGTCAGATTGACGCTGACAATCGAACCCAGATCCATGCCTTTGGGCAACGCGTCCAGTTGCACCTTGATTTGCAGGGTGCCGCTTTGTGCCGACACGGTGGGGGTGATCTCGCGGATCTGGCCGTTAACCTTGATCGCCGGATTACTCAGCAGCGTGACTTGCACGGTAGGGTTTTTCGGCGGCTCGATAAACAGTGATTCATACACGTTGAACACCGCGTCGCGGGCTCCGTCGCGGGCCAGGGTGAAAATCGGCATGGTGGCCTGCACCACTTGCCCCACTTCGGCCTGGCGCGCGGTAATCACACCCGGCGCCTCGGCCTGCAATTGGCTGTAGCTCAGTTGCTCGCGGGCATTGGCCAACTGCGCCTGTGCGGCAGTCAGGGCACTTTGCGCGCTGAGCCGGGCAGCATTGGCAGCATCGTATTCGCTTTGGCTGGTGTAGCCTTTTGGCAGCAGTTTCTGCTGCCGGATAAATGCGGCACGGGTCTGGACCACTTGGGCCTGTTGCGCATTGACGCTGGCCTGGGCCGTTTCAACCTGGATTTTCAAGTCTTTGGGGTCGAGACGGGCCAGCACCTGATTGGCCTGGATGTGGTCACCGACATCGACCTTGCGCTCGATGATTTTGCCGCCGACCCGGAATGAAAGCTGGGTTTCGACCCGGGCCTGAATATCGCCGCTGAGTTGAATTGGCGGGGCAAATTCCCGGGTGCTGACCTGTTGTACATAAACCCGCGGGGACAAAGGCTCAGTGGGCCTCTCTTTGCCGCAAGCGGTCAGAAGTACCAAAAGGCTCAAGCCCATAACAGCCTTGTTTCGTGGACCAGCCATGCAAGCTCCTTTGCGTGATGCTGTTTTACATCCTGATACGACACACAGCGTAGAACAGGGTTCGGCGTCTGTGGGACTCTATGTGCACTGCACCTGTAGCTGTACTTCGAGGTCAACCATGCTCACCACCCTGGCTGTGGCCAACTACCGCTCCATCAACCAATTGGTGGTGCCCCTGGCCAGACTTAATCTGATTACCGGCCCCAATGGAAGTGGCAAATCGAATCTTTACCGTGCCCTGCGTTTATTGGCCGAAACCGCCCAGGGCGGGGTGATCAACGCGGTAGCCCGTGAAGGAGGGCTGGAATCAACATTCTGGGCCGGACCGGAGGTGATTTCACGACGCATGAAGCTCGGCGAGGTGGATATCAGCAGAACCGTACTCAGTGGCGTAAAGCGCCTGCGTCTGGGCTTCGCTGCCGATGATTTCAGCTATGCAATTGCCTTGGGGTTGCCACCGAACGATGAGACTTCGTCGTTCAATCTCGATCCGCAAATCAAGCACGAGAGTATTTGGTCGGGACCGATTTATCGCAAGGCCAGCGAGCTGGTTGAACGTAAAGGTCCGGTGGTCCGGTCCCGTGATGGCCGCGCCTGGAAGGTGTTGGCGCAGCACACGCCGGTTTTCGACAGTCTGTTTGATCAGGTCGGCAGTATGGATGCTTCGCCGGAAGTCTTGCAGTTGCGTGAGTCCATTCGCGGCTGGCGTTTTTATGACCACTTTCGCACCGACCCCGATGCCCCCGTTCGCCAGCCGCAGCTTGGCACCCGCACCCCGGTCTTGCATCACGACGGGCGCGACCTGGCAGCCGCGTTGCAAACCATTATTGAGATCGGCGACCCTCAAGCGTTACACACGGCAATCAGCGATGCCTTTCCCGGTGCGCGGCTGCAGATCCAGTTTGTTTCCGGCGGGCGCTTTGCCCTGGAGTTCTATCAGGAGGGGCTGCTGCGGCCATTGTCGGTGGCTGAACTGTCAGACGGCACCTTGCGCTACCTGCTGCTGATCGCAGCCCTGCTCACCCCTCGCCCACCCACCATGATGGTGCTGAACGAACCCGAGACCAGCCTGCATCCCGATCTGCTGCCGGCCCTGGCGCGGTTGATCATTCGTGCTTCGCAACAATCGCAAGTCTGGGTGGTGTCCCACGCCCGGCGTCTGATCGCGGCGCTGCAGCAAGATCTTGAGTGCAACTGCATCGTGCTGGAAAAAAACTTCGGCCAGACCGAGATCGTTGGCCAGCGCCTGCTGGATCAGCCCGCCTGGTACTGGGCGGACAAATAAAAACGCCGACGCTTTAAAAGCCGTCGGCGTTTTCACAAGGGCGGGCGTTGTTTAGAACGCAGGGACTACCGCACCTTTGTATTTCTGTTCAATGAAGGCTTTGACTTCAGGGCTGGTCAGGGCCTTGGCCAGCTTCTGGATCGCGTCGCTGTCCTTGTTGTCAGGACGGGCCACCAGGAAGTTCACGTATGGCGAATCGGCGCCTTCAATGATCAGCGCGTCGGTGGCCGGGTTCAGGCCCGCTTCCAGCGCGTAGTTGGTGTTGATCATGTCCAGGTCAACCTGATCCAGCACCCGTGGCAGCAGCGCGGACTCAAGTTCCTTGAACTTGAAGTTGTGCGGGTTCTTGGCGATGTCTTTCGGTGTGGAGACAGCATTGGTCGGGTCTTTGAGTTCGATCAGACCGGCCTTTTGCAGCAGGATCAACGCACGGCCACTGTTGCTGCCTTCGTTCGGGATGGCGATGGTCGCGCCGTCTTTCAACTCAGACAGGTTTTTGACTTTTTTCGAGTAGCCACCGAAGGGTTCAACGTGAACGCCGATCACGGTCACCAGATTGGTGCCTTTGCCTTTGTTGAAGCTTTCGAGGTACGGCAGGGTCTGGAAGTAGTTGGCATCCAGGTGCTTCTCGGCCACTTGTACGTTGGGCTGTACATAATCGGTGAACACTTTGACTTCCAGATCCACGCCTTCTTTGGCGAGGGTCGGTTTGATCAGCTCAAGGATTTCGGCGTGGGGTACCGGGGTCGCAGCGACCACCAGTTTCTCGCCAGCCTGTGCCAGGCCTGCAGTCAAAGCAGCCGCCAATGCGGTAAACAACAGAACCTTTTTCATGCAATGCCCTTAAGTGTGTGACCGTTCGGATGACGGTTTTATTGGAAGACGAAACGAACAATACCGAGATTCTTTATTCCCGAACAATAATATTTATTCAGCTTCTTATGCCATTTTGTTCACTTGCGATTTTCGTCGCAACCGTGGGAGCCGGCTTGCCGGCGATGCCATTCCTGGCTCGCCCGCTTCCACAGTGATGCTCAGGTCAACAGGTTTTTCAGTGCCGCCAGCTCCTGCGCCGTTGCGCCTTTGATGAACAGCTCAATCTGGCTCAGGGTGTCGGGCAGGTTCAGATGCTCGGGCTGGATCTCTTCGCCGGTACTGACCAGCAGCGCAAAGTGGATCACGTTCTCCAGCTCCCGGGTGTTGCCCGGCCAGCTGTGACGTTCCAGGACGCGCTGGGCACTGGTGCTGATAAAGGGCACGGGCAGGTTCAGGCGCTGGCTATAAATACCCAGAAAGTATTCCGCCAGCGACAAGATATCCCCGGGCCGTTCGCGCAAGGCCGGCAAGTCCAGGCGGCCTTCGCTGAGGTAGTGATACAGCCGTTCGTGGAACTTGCCGGCACTCACTGCCTGCGCCAGATCAATGCTGGTGGCCGCGACCAGGCGCACGTCTACCGGGCTCGGCTGATGGGCGCCCACGCGGGTGACTTCGTGGGTTTCCAGGGCGGCCAGCAGCTTGACCTGAATTGCCAGCGGCAAATCGCCGATTTCGTCCAGATACAACGTGCCGCCATTGGCCGAGCCGAACCATCCGGCACGGCTGCTGGCCGAACTGTTGTGTGCACCCGGGGCGTAGCCGAACAACTCTGCGTCGGCATAGGTGGGGCTGATCGCACCGCAGTTCACCGATACGAACAGGCCGGCGCGATCACTGCCACGGTGGATGTGGCGGGCGAGCAACTCCTTGCCGCTGCCGGTCTCGCCGCGAATCAGTACCGGCAACGCGCGTGGTGCCAGCTGTTCAAGGTCGTTGCGTAGCTGGCGCGAGCGCGGATCAACGAATACCAGCGCTTTGGCGCGAATACTCAACGGGCTTTTTTCAGCGTCGGGAAAGGTCAGCAATGGCTGACCGAAGGTTTCATGCAGGCTCATGGCTGGCTCCCGCCCGCCGCCGATGGGTGGGCGCGGGCGTTACAAAAAATTCATGCGCGGCGCAGTGCGCCTTGCTCGATGCGGGTTTGCAGGCGGTACAAAAAGGCGAACCCTTGTTCCCAGCGCTGGTGACCGGATTTGACGTTGATATGTCCGGCGCCGCTGATGATCCCGATCTTGGCACCCCACTGGCGGGCAAACTCCATGGCCCGTGGCGCACTGACCGCGGAGTCGTTATCGGAGCTGACAATCTGGCTCGGGAACGGCAACGGTTGCCGGGGAATCGGTGCAAAATTACGCAAGGCCGGGGCGCAGGCCGGGCGTTCGACATCGGCCGGGGCCACCAACAAGGCACCGCGTACCTGGCTCAGCAGGCTGGACGGCGCGCGCTCGGCCCAGTGCGCCACCGTGATGCACCCCAGGCTATGGGCAATCAGAATCACCGGGGTGCTGTCGGCGGCGATCGCTTCGGCCAGGGCTGCGATCCAGTCTTCACGCCGCGGCGTCAGCCAGTCGTCCTGCTCCACCCGGGTACTGTTCGGTAAGCTGTTTTGCCAGTGGGTTTGCCAATGATCGTCGGACGAACCTTGCCAGCCCGGCACTATCAAATAGCGTATCGATTCGTTGCCCATGGGTGTGCGTCTCCAGCGGTATGTGTGTTACCGAGTCAGTATAGGGACGGTTTTTAGATTCTCTAAGGAATAAGAAGCTATTTATTAATAACCAAAAAATCATTTTCGGCGCTGGGCTAAGCTCAGCACATCGTCCACTCCAAGAGCTGCCGCCATGAAAAGCCTGGTCGACCATCTAAGCCAATACGCCGCTTATCACCGTGACCCGCGCAATATCGTCAGCCATTTCATTGGTATCCCGCTGATCGTGGTGGCTGTTGCGGTGTTGTTGTCGCGCCCGCAATGGGCAGGGGTTTCTCCCGCGGTGCTGCTGATGCTGGGGGCGGCGGTGTTTTACTTACGCCTGGAGCTGCGCCTGGGGCTGCTGATGACGCTGCTGTTGGGTCTTGCCGTATGGCTGGGGCACAGCCTGGCGGCGCTGAGTACAGGCGCGTGGCTGGGCTGGGGGGTTGGCTTGTTTGTTGTCGGCTGGGGGATTCAGTTCGTCGGGCATTACTACGAAGGGCGTAAACCGGCGTTTATCGATGACGTGACCGGGCTGATCGTGGGGCCGCTGTTTGTGGTGGTGGAGCTGGGCTTTTTGCTGGGCTGGCGCGGGGATTTAAAGCGCGAGATCGAGGCGCGGCAGGTTTGACTGTGTGGGAGCCCGCTTGCTGGCGATGGCTGCATCGCTGGCAAGCCAGCTCCCACAGCCTTTTGTCAGCCTTTGAATGCCTGATGCAGCTGGGCCAGCGTCTCAAAGTGGTATTTGGGGGCGAAGGAATTCAGCTCTTCAAAGCTGCCAAAACCATAGCCCACGGCTGCCGCGTCCATGCCGTTGTCCCGGGCACCGATCAGGTCATGCTTGCGGTCGCCGATCATCAGGGTCTGGGTCGGGTCCAGCCCTTGCTCCTGCATCAAATGGGCAATCAGCTCGACCTTGTTGGTGCGGGTGCCGTCCAGTTCGCTGCCGTAGATCACTTTGAAGTGTTTGGCGAAATCAAAATGCCGGGCGATTTCCCGCGCGTAGACGTGGGGTTTGGACGTCGCGATAAACAGCTGGCGGCCCTGCCCTTGCAGCTCTTCAAGCAGTTGCTGGACGCCGTCGAAGACGTGGTTTTCATACAGGCCGGTGACCGCAAAACGCTCGCGATAGAAGCCCATCGCTTCCCACGCCCGAGCCTCGTCAAAGCCATAGGTGGCCATGAACTGTTGCAGCAGGGGCGGGCCGATGAAGTGTTCGAGTTTGCTCAGGTCGGGCTCATCAATGCCCATTTTGCCCAGGCCAAACTGGATCGAACGGGTGATGCCTTCACGCGGGTCGGTCAGGGTGCCGTCGAGGTCGAACAAAACGTTTTGGTAATGCATGCAGGGCTCCAGAATGGTGAGCTTAAACCGGCTGGTCGTAGCCTTCGGCCAGGTGCTGGTCTTTGAGTTTTACGTAGTTGCCGGCGCTGTAAGTGAAGAAGGCCTGTTCTTTTTCGGTCAGTTCGCGCACTTGCCTGACCGGGCTGCCGACATACAGAAAGCCGCTGGCCAGACGTTTGCCCGGGGGAACCAGGCTGCCGGCACCGACTATTACCTGGTCTTCGATGATGGCGCCGTCCATGACGATGCTGCCCATGCCGATCAGGATACGGCTGCCCACGGTACAGCCATGCAGCATGACTTTGTGCGCGATGGTCACGTCATCGCCGATCAACAGCGGGAAACCGTCCGGATTAAAGGGCCCGGCGTGGGTGATGTGGAGCACGCAGCCGTCCTGCACGCTGGTGCGCGCGCCGATGCGGATGCGGTGCATGTCGCCGCGGATGACGGTCAGCGGCCAGACAGAGCTGTCGGCGCCGATCTCGACATCGCCGATCACTACCGCCGAGCGATCGACAAAGGCGCGCTCGCCCAGGGTCGGTGTGTGCTGCTGGAACGGACGAATGGACACAAATTGCTTCCTTCTTTAGCAGTGATAGGGCGTAGCAGTGCTGCGGTCTGCAGCGATTGTAATTAAGATGGCCCAATGTTTCTTCAAGCCAAGGTGCCTAACGTGAGCGAGAACAACCCTCTTTTGCAGCCCTACGACCTGCCGCCGTTCTCGGCGATCCGTCCTGAGCACGTACAGCCGGCCATCGAGCAGATCCTCGCCGACAACCGCGCCGGCATTCAAAAAATCCTCGCCGACCAGGGTCAGAAGCCGACATGGGCCGGCCTGGTATTGGCGATGGATGAGTTGAACGACAGACTGGGCGCCGCCTGGAGCCCGGTCAGCCACCTGAATGCGGTGTGCAACAGCGCCGAACTGCGCGAAGCCTACGAGGCCTGCTTGCCTGCATTGAGCGCCTATTCGACCGAGATGGGCCAGAACCGCGAACTGTTCCAGGCCTTCGAAGCCCTGGCCCACAGCCCGCAAGTAGCGGACTTCGACCAGGCACAAAAAACCATTCTCGAGCATTCGCTGCGTGACTTCCGCCTGTCGGGTATCGATCTGCCGCCAGCCGAGCAAAAGCGCTACGCCGAGGTGCAGAGCAAGCTGTCGGAGCTGGGCAGCAAGTTTTCCAACCAGCTGCTGGACGCGACCCAGGCCTGGACCAAGCACATCACCGACGAAGCTGCGCTGGCGGGCCTGACAGAGTCGGCCAAGGCGCAAATGGCGGCAGCCGCCCAGGCCAAAGGCCTCGACGGCTGGCTGATCAGCCTGGAATTCCCGAGCTACTTCCCGGTCATGACCTACGCCGAAGATCGCGCCCTGCGTGAAGAAGTCTATGCCGCGTACTGCACCCGTGCCTCGGACCAGGGCCCGAATGCGGGCAAGTTCGACAACGGCCCGGTGATGGAAGAAATCCTCGACCTGCGCCAGGAACTGGCCCGGCTCCTGGGTTTTGCCAGCTTTGCCGAGCTGAGCCTGGCCACCAAAATGGCTGAAACCCCGGATCAGGTGCTGACCTTCCTGCGGGATCTGGCCAAGCGCAGCAAGCCATTTGCCGTCCGCGATCTGCAGCAGTTGCAGGCCTATGCTGCCGAGCAGGGTTGCCCGGAGCTGAAAAGCTGGGACAGCGGGTTCTTTGGCGAAAAGTTGCGCGAACAGCGTTACAGCGTGTCCCAGGAAGCACTGCGGGTTTACTTCCCGATCGACAAGGTACTGGGCGGCCTGTTTGCCATTGTGCAGAAGTTGTACGGCATCGAAATCGCTGAAATCAAGGGCTTTGATACCTGGCACCCGGACGTTCGACTGTTCGAAATCAAGGAAAACGGCCAGCACATCGGGCGTTTCTTCTTTGACCTCTATGCCCGCGCCAACAAGCGTGGCGGTGCATGGATGGACGGCGCTCGTGATCGCCGTCGCACCGCTGCCGGCACCCTGCAAAACCCGGTGGCCAACCTGGTGTGCAACTTCACGCCGGCGGTTGCGGGCAAGCCTGCGTTGCTGACCCACGATGAAGTCACCACGTTGTTCCACGAATTTGGTCACGGCCTGCACCACATGCTGACCGAGATCGAGCACGCGGGCGTGTCCGGTATCAACGGCGTGGCCTGGGATGCGGTCGAGTTGCCAAGCCAGTTCATGGAAAACTGGTGCTGGGAACCTGAAGGCCTGGCGCTGATTTCCGGTCACTACGAAACCGGCGAAGCCCTGCCCAAAGACCTGCTGGACAAGATGCTCGCGGCCAAGAACTTCCAGTCCGGGCTGATGATGGTTCGCCAGCTGGAATTCTCGCTGTTCGACTTCGAATTGCACGCCACCCATGGTGACGGGCGCAGCGTGGCGCAGGTGCTGGACGGTATCCGCGACGAAGTGTCGGTCATGCGTCCGCCGGCCTACAACCGCTTCCCCAACAGCTTTGCGCATATCTTTGCCGGCGGTTACGCGGCGGGTTATTACAGCTACAAATGGGCTGAAGTGCTGTCGGCGGATGCTTTCTCGCGCTTTGAAGAAGAAGGCGTGTTCAACCCGCAAACCGGCAAGGCTTTCCGTCAGGCGATTCTGGCCCGGGGCGGTTCGCTGGCACCGATGGAGTTGTTCAAGGACTTCCGTGGTCGTGAGCCTTCGATCGACGCGTTATTGCGTCACAGCGGTCTGACCGAGGACGCGGCAGCATGAGTGACACACCGGTGAACGTGACCAAAAAACGCTTTATCGCCGGGGCTGTCTGCCCGGCGTGCAGCGAGCCTGACAAGTTGATGATGTGGAACGAAGATGACGTACCGCACCGCGAATGCGTGGCCTGCGGTTATTCGGACACGTTGAATGAACAAGGCCTGTCGGTGCCCAAGGAATTGGGTACGCGGGTGAATGTTTCAGCCCTGAAAAAAGCCCCGGACCCCAAGGTCCAGGCCGTTCAGTTTTTTCCGAATCCGAAGCTGAAAAAACCGGAATAAAACACCCGCAGGAGCGAGCAAGCTCGCTCCTGCGACAGGTGTTGCTGTCAGCCCTTCTGCCATACCTTCGGCTTGAAGAACAACGTCTGGCCACGGGCCAGATCGGTCAGGCTGTCGTGGTCCTTGACCACTTCAACTTCGATCAGCTCGCTTTGCCCTTCAACTTTCAACGTCACCCGGGTGGTCGCACCCAACGGGCGGATGTCGCGTACCTCGGCACCATGGTGGTCTTCGAGTTCATGCCGCGACAGCGACACTTCGTGCGGGCGGAACAGCAGGTGCTGGTCTTCACCGACATGCAGGCGGTTGGAGTCGCCCAGAAAGTGGTACACGAAATCGCTGGCCGGGTTTTCGTAGACTTCGCCCGGTGAGCCGATCTGCTCGATCACACCCTTGTTCATGACCACGATGCGGTCGGCGACTTCCATCGCTTCTTCCTGGTCGTGGGTCACGAATACCGAGGTCAGGTTGATGTCTTCGTGAAGGCGCGCCAACCAGCGGCGCAGCTCTTTACGGACCTTGGCATCAAGCGCGCCGAACGGTTCGTCCAGCAACAGCACCTTGGGCTCTACGGCCAGGGCGCGGGCCAGGGCGATACGCTGGCGCTGACCACCGGACAATTGCTCAGGGTAACGATCCGACAACCAGTCCAGTTGCACCATGTTCAGCAGTTCATGAACTTTTTCGGCGATGCGGGTTTCACTCGGGCGCTCTTTTTTCGGCTTCATGCGCAGGCCGAAGGCGACGTTGTCGAACACCGTCATGTGGCGGAACAGGGCGTAATGCTGGAACACGAAACCGACGTTGCGATCGCGTACATCGTGGCCCGAGACGTCTTCACCGTGGAACACGATGTTGCCTTCGTCCGGAGTTTCCAGGCCTGCGATGATGCGCAGCAAGGTGGTTTTGCCACAGCCGGACGGGCCGAGCAGGGCCACCAGTTCGCCGCTGTGAATGTCCAGGTTGATGCTGTTCAGGGCCTTGAAGGCATTGAAGTTCTTGCTGACGTTACGGACTTCGATCGACATGGTTTATTCCTCCGCGGCGCTGGCGCGCAGGCGGTTAATACGGGATTCGCTCCACTGCTTGAGCAGCAGGATGAAGAGCGCCAGGATCAGCAACAGGGTGGCCACAGCGAAGGCGGCAACGTGGTTGTACTCGTTGTAGAGGATCTCGACGTGCAGCGGCAGGGTGTTGGTCACCCCGCGAATGTGCCCGGAAACCACCGACACCGCGCCAAATTCGCCCATCGCCCGTGCAGTACACAGCACCACACCGTAGATCAGGCCCCATTTGATATTGGGCACCGTGACGTGCCAGAACATCTGCCAGCCATTGGCGCCCAGCAGGCGTGCGGCTTCTTCTTCCTGCGTGCCCTGCTCCTGCATCAGCGGGATCAGCTCACGGGCGACGAAGGGCACGGTGACGAAGATGGTTGCCAGCACAATACCCGGCAGCGCGAACACGATCTGGATGTCGTGGTCCTGCAGCCATGGGCCCAGGAAGCCCTGGGCGCCGAACATCAGCACGTAGACCAGACCGGCGATGACCGGCGATACCGAGAACGGCAGGTCGATCAGGGTGACCAGGATGCTTTTGCCGCGGAAGCTGTATTTGCTCACGCACCAGGCTGCGCTGACGCCGAACACCACGTTCAGCGGTACCGAAATCACCACCGCAATGATGGTCAGCTTGAGTGCCGACAGGGCGTCGGGTTCGAGAATGGCGTCGAAGAACGTGCCGACGCCCATTTTCAAACCCTGGGACACCACGATCAGCAGTGGCAGCAACAGGAACAGGGTGAAAAACAGCCAGCCGAAGCCGATCAGCAGGCGCCGCGACAGCGGGCTGCCACGGCGGGCGGCGTTGGCTACGGTCGAGGCGCTCAGTGTTGAATTGGACATGGTCAGGCCTCCTTCACGGTTTTTCGATGCGCCGCTGAATCAAATTGATCACCAGCAGCAAAATGAAGGAAACCACCAGCATCATCACGCCAATGGCCGTGGCACCGGTGTAGTCGTATTGGTCCAACTTGACCATGATCAGCAGCGGCAAAATTTCAGTTTTGAACGGCATGTTGCCGGCGATGAAAATCACCGAGCCGTACTCGCCGACGCCACGGGCAAAGGCCAGGGCAAAACCGGTCAACCAGGCCGGCAACAAGGCCGGTACCAGGATGTAGCGGAACACTTGCAGAGGCTTGGCCCCCAGGCAGGCGGCGGCTTCTTCGATTTCACGGGGGATATCGGCCAGCACCGGCTGCACGGTACGCACCACAAACGGCAAGGTGACGAAGGTCAGTGCCAGGGTGATACCCATCGGGGTGTAAGCGATTTTGAAGCCCAGGTCGGCAGCGAACTGGCCGATCCAGCCGTTGGGGGCATACAGCGCAGTCAGGGCAATACCCGCTACGGCAGTCGGCAGGGCAAATGGAAGGTCGATCATGGCATCGATGACCTTGCGCCCGGGGAAGGTGTAGCGCACCAGGATCCAGGCCAGCACAGTGCCGATTACACCGTTGATGATCGCGGCAAAGAAGGCCGTACCAAAGCTCAGCTGCAATGCAGCCAGCACTCTGGGGGCGCTGATGATGGCCCAGAACTGGTCCCAGGTCAGTTGGGCGGCATGTACAAACATC
The DNA here is from genome assembly GCF_000346225.2 of Pseudomonas sp. Lz4W. NCBI lineage: Bacteria > Pseudomonadati > Pseudomonadota > Gammaproteobacteria > Pseudomonadales > Pseudomonadaceae > Pseudomonas > Pseudomonas sp. Lz4W. The sequence goes on from NZ_CP017432.1 coordinate 50,763, forward strand.
GCCGCCAGTGGAATAAGCACGATGAGGCTGAGGTACACCAAGGTGTAACCCAGCGTCAGCCCGAAGCCGGGTATGACGGGGGAGATACGACGCGACATAAAAGTCCTTGGTTAACGCACGAAGCCCGCAAACCGATTGCGGGCTTAATGTTCTAGCTTTCAGCGAGGCTAACGCCCCGCTCCCACAGGTTATTGCGCCTGGTAGATCTGGTCGAACACGCCACCGTCATTGAAAAATTTCGGTTGCGCAGTCTTCCAGCCGCCGAAGTCTTTGTCGATAGTCACCAGTTCCAGTTTCGGAAACTGCGCGGCGTATTTGGCAGCGACTTTTTCGTCACGGGGACGGTAGAAGTTCTTCGCTGCTATTTCCTGACCTGCCGGGCTGTACAGGTGCTCGAGGTACGCTTTGGCGATCTCGGCATTGCCTTTTTTGTCGGCGTTTTTGTCGACTACAGCTACTGGCGGTTCGGCCAGAATCGACAGTGAAGGTACGACGATGTCGAACTTGTCAGCGCCGCCATCTTCTTTCAGGGCCAGGAAAGCTTCGTTTTCCCACGCCAGCAGTACGTCGCCCTGACCGTTGTTGACGAAGGTAATGGTCGACCCACGTGCACCGGTATCCAGCACCGGTACGTGTTTGAACAATGTTTTCAGGTATTGCTTGGCTTTTTCCTCGTCGCCACCGTTGGCTTTAAGGCCATAGGCATAGGCTGCAAGGAAGTTCCAGCGTGCGCCGCCGCTGGTTTTAGGGTTCGGGGTAATCACCGACACCCCGTCTTTGGTCAAATCAGCCCAGTCCTTGATCCCTTTAGGGTTGCCCTTGCGCACCAGGAACACGATGGTCGAGGTGTAAGGGGTGCTGGCATCCGGCAGGCGGGTTTGCCAGTTTTCCGGCAGGGAGCCTTTATTCAGTTTGGCGATTTCGTCGATGTCACCGGCCAGGGCCAGGGTCACTACGTCGGCACGCAGGCCATCAATGACGCCGCGCGCCTGTTTGCCCGAGCCGCCATGGGATTGCTGGATTTTGACGTTATCGCCGGGATGGCTGGCTTTCCAGAAATTGGTGAATTCTGCGTTGTAATCCTGGTACAGCTCACGGGTCGGATCGTAGGAAACGTTGAGCAATTCGTAATCTTTGGCCACAGCGGAGCCAGCAAAAATGGCACTGGCCAGCGCGGCCAAAGCGTAACGGCGTAGGGACATAGGTGAGGCTCCAAAGCATGCGTTTTTAGTTTTTATAAGCGTACCCGGCTGAGTACGCGTTCAACGATTCAGCTGGTTTTCTGGGTGGAGTTCTGCAGCCGGAATTTCTCTTTACGTTCGATTTGAACCACCTGAGCGTTGTGCACGGTGATTTCCACAGCACCAAAGCGCAGGTCTCGAAGCGCGCTCTGGATTTCCCGCAGAATGGTGGCTTCGTCCTGACCGTCAACGCTACGCAGAGATGCGCTCATGGTGTGCTCCTGAAAGATGGAATGGCTGGCGTGAGGGCAATAGTAGTGAGGCGGGGATATTCTTAAAAATACTATTTAAGAATGCTTATATAACTGAAAACTCATTTCTCCCTGAATGCCCGGATAACGCTCGGCTGCAGGCGCGCGCTGGCGTGGCATAGGCACAAAGCTATTTGGTTGCAATGGCGGGCGGATGCCGATGCGAGCAAGATTGCGCCTGCTGAGATTCGATTTGATCAGGCGCAAATGACGACTGCGACTACACTCCCAGAGCCTCGCCTGCGCGTCGACGCGAGGCAGGTACGACACGCTGCTTTACAAAGGTGGGAACTATCACTGGACAGCCAGCGACAGTGCGATCACTTTAGAGCGGAAGTCGTCTTTTCCTGCATAGTCTGGAGTCTTTATGTCGTTTACCCCTGAGTTGGTTGCCGAACTGGAAGTCCTCGCACAATTTAGTCTGGACAGTTCCCAGGAGGGTTTGAAAGTCCATCAAAGCGCTGATAAAAAGCTGGTTGAAGCTGCCAAGCGCCTGTATGCAAAAGATCTGATCACTCAGCCGGATGGTGGTTACCTCACGAGCCTGGGACGTGATGCAGTTGAACATGTGCAAACCCTGTTGACGATTCTGACTACCAAGCCTTTTGTAGCCGTACCCCTGGCAGAACTTGCCTGACGCCACGCATCGCCCTCGGGATCTAAAAGAATCATGATTCCGCGGGCACACTTCCTGCCCCGCGTAAAAAATCTGACGTCAAAAACACAATCGTTCTAAGCCTTTCTTGTGGCTGGCTGTAAACTCCCGTTCTGTAGCTCCCTACTTTTTCTTACCTGGCGAGCCGGTTTGAGTGTGAAATGACACCCCACCCTGAAATGCATTGCGCCTTCCATGAGGGAGTTGACCGACCGATTCTCAATCAACTGCGTGGGCGCTTCCTGACGGTCAATCAAGGACGTCTGGCCCGTGCAATGGAAGGCCTTGCACCACGTCAGCAGCGATTGCTGAACCTGCTGGCGCTGCTATTTCATGTGAACCACCCGTTATTGCCCGGCTATGTGTCGGACTGCACCCCGGCCGGGGTGTCAGGTTATGAACCCGATGCCGACACACTCGCCCTTGCGCAGCATCTTGTCTGCAACTTTTCCTACACGAGCTGTTCAGCCAGGCCGCAGTTGATTCATGGGCTTTTTTTGATGGGCAGTCTGGGGACGTTGGCCCAGACCGATCAAAGCGACATGGATGTGTGGCTTTGCCATGGTCCGGATTTGTCGCAAGTGGCGTTGCAGGCATTGCGCAACAAATGCCATCGCCTGGAGCAGTGGGCGGCGAGCCAGGGCTGTGAAGCCCACTTCTATCTGATCGACGCGCAACGCTTTGCGCGGGGCGAACGTGAGGTTCAGCCGTGTTCGGGCAATGGCAGCACAACGCAGCACAATTTGCTGCTCGATGAATTTTATCGCACCGCCATCTGGCTCGCGGGGCGCATACCGCTGTGGTGGTGGGTGCCGGTCAATGCAGAAGTCCGGTATGACGAGTTCACCCGTAATTTGTTGAGCAAAGGCCTTATCGGATCCGGTGAGGTGATTGATCTTGGGCATCTGGCGCACATTCCGCCAGGCGAGTTCCTGGGCGCCGGGCTGTGGCAATTGTTCAAGGGCATAGAGTCGCCCTACAAGTCGGTGCTCAAGCTGTTACTGATTGAGGTCTATGCCAGCGAGCACCCGCAGGTGCACTGCCTGAGCCTGCGTTTCAAGCAGGCGGTATACGCCAACCAGTTGAATCTCGATGAGCTGGACCCTTACGTGGTGGTGTACCGGCGTATCGAGCGCTACCTGATTGCCCGTGGTGACCTGCGACGACTGGAGCTGGTGCGCCGCAGCCTGTACCTGAAGGTTAATTGCAATCTGACCGGCAGCGCCGTACCGCGCGGGGTGCCGTGGCAGCGCCAGTTGCTTGAGCGCCTTACCCGGGAGTGGGGCTGGGGGGAGTGTCAGCTGGCTTCGCTCGACAATCGTTCGCAGTGGAAGGCTGAAGAGGCCTGCCACGAACGCCTGGCGCTGGCTCAAGAGCTGAGTGTCAGCTATCGGTTTTTGAGCCGGTTCGCCCTTGATGAGCAGGCTGGCGCGTTGCAAAGAAGCTGGGGTAGCGCCGCGAAGCCGAGCGCTACCGTCGTGACGTCGGGGGCTTAAGCGGTAAAGTCGGCGGGGGCTTTTGGCTGGTATTCCACTTCGAGCAGTTCCAGCTTGAGGGTTTTGCCGCCCGGCGCTGGCCAATTGATGTGCTGGCCTACTTGCAGACCCAGCAGTGCGCTGCCGACGGGCGCCAGAATCGAAATCTTGCCTTCGTCCGCATTGGCGTCCTTGGGGTAAACCAGGGTCAGGCGATAGTCCTTGCCACTGCTTTCTTCGCGGCAATGGACACGCGAGTTCATGGTCACAACGCCAGCAGGCACTTCTTCGTGGCCGACGATGGTTTCGGCGCGATCGAGTTCAGCTTGCAAAGCCTCAACGCCAGGAGTCGTTTCCGGCAGGCTGTCGATGAGTTGCTCAAGACGCTGAACGTCCAGACGGGTGAGGATGAGTGGGGTTGGGGTGCTCATGACCTGGCAGACTCCTTTTTTCTGCACAAAAAAGCAAAACCCCGCCGGAAAATGGCGGGGTTTTGACGAACCTCGTTAGTGCGAGGCGAACCCGGACACTACCACAGCAAAATAAATACACAAGCTGGTGACAGTGATCCGGGGTCAGTGGCCTGGCATGCGGCGTTGCCGGGCCTGTTCACAAATCACCCGACGCCGCTGGTCGTCTGCCGAGCGCCACTCGCGGATATCTTCAACGTGGCGAAAGCAGCCCAGACACACTTTGTGTTCATCCAGCCGGCAAGTGCTGATACATGGGGACGGTACTGCCGGACTGATATTGCTGTACAGGGGTTTAGCGGGTTTAGCAGGAGCAGTCACAATCAGATCTCTTCAAATTCCAGCTCGGCGCCTGCGTGTTCCTTGGTCAGCCGATGGACCATTTCGCTGAGCAACTCGTCGCTTTTATCGCACTTCCACGAACTGCGTTTTTCATCGTAGTCAAAGTGAAAACCGCCATTGGGAGCGGCAAGCCAGAGCTGAAGCACAGGTGCCTGGCGGCTGAAGATCAGCGCTTTGCCATTCTCAAACTTGACCGTCAGGATTCCGGCGGAATTTTCTACATCTACGTCCAGATTACAGTCGTCGAAGATGTCTTCCAGATTTTCCTGGGTGGCATCGACCAGATCGTGAAAACGGGCTTCAGTCAAACTCATGGTGGAACCTCGTAGTGTCTAGTCATGCTCGGAACTCGCAAGATACGGGCGCTCCAGGCCGATTGCAAACCCTAAGACAGCGTTCGGCCAACCACCACTGATTATCCAGACAGGTGCTCCTGTTCGAGCTGTCTGCTGCATAGGCAAGCTGGTAGGCGCTGGGTATACTCGGGCGCAATTAACGCTTTCCAAAGGATTTCGCCATGAAGCGCCTGATCTCTTCTATTGCTGCGCTCGTCGCGGTCGCCTGCCTTGTTTCTGCCTGTGGTCAAAAAGGTCCGCTGTATCTGCCCGATGACAGCCAAAACCCCGATGACCAAGCGAAATCGTCGCAATCGCAATCGCAAGCGCATAAGCACCAATAAGGGAACACCATGGACGCTTTTAACTATCGGGACGGCGAGCTGTTCGCTGAAGGTGTCGCACTGACGGCCATTGCCGAGCGCTTTGGCACGCCGACGTACGTTTATTCCCGGGCGCACATCGAGGCGCAATACAACGCTTTTGCCAATGCGCTGGACGGCATGCCGCACCTGGTGTGTTTTGCGGTCAAGGCCAACTCCAACCTGGGCGTGCTCAATGTCCTGGCGCGTCTGGGCGCCGGTTTCGACATTGTGTCCCGTGGTGAGCTGGAGCGTGTGCTGGCCGCGGGCGGCTCGGCAGACAAAATCGTGTTTTCCGGTGTCGGCAAGACCCGCGACGACATGCGTCGCGCCCTGGAAGTGGGCGTGCACTGTTTCAACGTCGAGTCCACCGATGAGCTGGAGCGCCTGCAAGTGGTGGCCGCCGAGCTGGGTGTTCGCGCGCCGGTCTCACTGCGGGTCAACCCGGACGTCGATGCGGGTACGCATCCGTACATCTCCACCGGCCTCAAGGAAAACAAGTTCGGCATCGCCATTGCCGATGCCGAGGATGTGTACATCCGCGCCGCCCAGTTGCCGAACCTGGAAGTGGTTGGCGTCGATTGCCATATCGGTTCGCAACTGACCACCCTCGAGCCTTTCATCGATGCCCTCGACCGCCTGCTGGGGCTGGTTGATCGCCTGGGCGATTGCGGCATCTATCTGCGTCATATCGACCTTGGCGGTGGCCTGGGTGTGCGTTACCGCGATGAAGAGCCGCCACTGGCCGGGGATTACATCAAGGCCGTGCGCGAGCGTCTCGACGGTCGTGATCTGGCGCTGGTATTTGAGCCGGGCCGTTTTATTGTGGCCAACGCGGGCGTACTGTTGACCCAGGTTGAGTATCTCAAGCACACCGAGCACAAAGATTTTGCCATCGTCGATGCGGCCATGAACGACCTGATTCGCCCGGCGCTGTACCAGGCCTGGATGGACGTGACTGCGGTTCGCCCGCGTGACACTCAGGCCCGTGCTTACGACATCGTGGGGCCGATCTGCGAAACCGGCGACTTCCTGGCAAAAGACCGCCAGTTGGCGCTGGCTGAAGGTGATTTGCTGGCTGTGCATTCGGCCGGTGCCTACGGCTTTGTCATGAGCTCGAACTACAACACCCGTGGTCGCGCCGCAGAAATTCTGGTGGATGGCGACCAGGCGTTTGAAGTTCGCCGCCGCGAGACCGTAGCTGAGTTGTTTGCCGGCGAAAGCCTGTTGCCGGAGTAATCCCATGTTGCTGCGTTTTACTAAAATGCACGGGCTGGGCAATGACTTCATGGTTCTCGACCTGGTCAGCCAGCACGCGCATATTTTGCCCAAGCATGCCAAGCAATGGGGTGATCGGCACACGGGCGTCGGTTTCGATCAGCTGTTGCTGGTCGAAGCGCCGAGCAATCCTGAGGTGGACTTCCGTTACCGGATCTTCAACTCCGACGGTTCCGAAGTTGAGCAGTGCGGTAACGGTGCACGCTGCTTCGCGCGCTTTGTGCTCGACAAGCGTTTGACCACCAAGCGCCAGTTCAAGGTCGAAACCAAAGGCGGCATTATCGAACTGAATGTGCGCAGCGACGGGCAAATCAGCGTCGACATGGGGCCGCCGCGACTGGTCCCCGAAGAGATCCCGTTCATTGCCGACGCCCAGGCGCTGAGCTATGAACTGGATGTCGACGGCCAGCGCGTTGAACTGGCAGCCGTCTCGATGGGCAACCCCCATGCGGTGTTGCGCGTTGACGATATCAACGCTGCGCCGGTGCATGAACTGGGGCCAAAAATTGAACATCACCCGCGCTTTCCGGCGCGGGTCAATGTCGGTTTTCTGCACGTTATAGATCGTCAGCGCGGGCAACTGCGGGTCTGGGAGCGTGGTGCCGGGGAAACCCAGGCCTGCGGTACCGGTGCCTGTGCCGCGGCAGTGGCGGCGATCAGCCAGGGCTGGATGGACTCGCCGTTGATTCTGGATTTGCCCGGTGGACGCCTGTCCATCGAGTGGGCAGGCCCGGGTCATTCGGTGATCATGACCGGCCCGGCGATGCGTGTTTACGAAGGACAAGTCCGTTTATGAGTGAGCGCTAACGATGACCGACAAGCCACAGTCTGCAGATCTCGAAATGCCTGCTGAAACCCCGGAGACGGCGACGGTTGCGGCCTATCTGCAAGCTCACCCGGATTTCTTCAGCCAGCGTGAGGAGTTGCTCCTGTCGCTGCGGATTCCTCACCAGCGCGGCGATACGATTTCGCTGGTAGAACGACAGCTGGAACTGTTGCGTGGCCGTAATATCGAGATGCGTCATCGTTTGTCACAGTTGATGGACGTAGCCCGCGACAATGATCGGCTGTTCGAAAAAACCCGTCGCCTGAACCTTGCCTTGATGGACGCCACCAGCCTTGAAGAGCTGGTGATTGCCGTCGAAGACAGCCTGCGTCAGGACTTTCAGGTGCCGTTCGTCAGCCTGGTGCTGTTTGGTGACAATCCCATGCCGGTCGGTCGTTGGGTCAGCAGCGCCGATGCTCAGCGTGCCCTGGGTGGCTTGCTGACTGAAGGCAAGGCCGTCAGTGGCAGCTTGCGTGAGCATGAACTGGACTTTTTGTTCGGTGAAGAGCAGCGCAAAGAGATTGGTTCCACCGCGGTGGTGGCCCTCAATCATCTGGGGCTGCATGGTGTGCTGGCCCTTGCCAGCCGCGATCCGCAGCACTACAAAAGCTCGGTAGGCACGCTGTTCCTCGGTTATATCGCGCAAGTACTGGGCCGTGTATTGCCGCGCTTCACCAACGCCCTGCGCCCGGTACGTTAGTCATGGAGCGACAGCTGGACGCTTACTGCACCCACCTGCGCAGTGAGCGCCAAGTGTCGCCCCATACGCTGCAGGCCTACCGCCGCGACCTGAACAAGGTGCTGGCGTTTTGCAGCAAAGAATCAATTGCCGGCTGGCGCGCACTGGATATCCAGCGCCTGCGCCAACTGGTGTCGCGTCTGCATCAGCAAGGCCAGTCCTCACGCAGCATTGCCCGCTTGTTGTCGGCAGTGCGAGGGCTCTATCACTATCTGAATCGTGAAGGCCTGTGCGATCACGACCCGGCCAATGGCCTGGCGCCGCCCAAAGGCGAGCGTCGCCTGCCCAAAACCCTCGACACGGACCGGGCTCTGCAATTGCTTGAGGGCGCGGTTGAAGACGAATTTCTGGCCCTGCGTGACCAGGCCATCCTGGAGCTGTTCTACTCATCGGGGCTGCGCCTGTCAGAGCTCACGGGGCTCAATCTGGATCAGCTCGACCTGGCCGACGGACTGGTTGAAGTACTCGGCAAGGGCAGCAAGACCCGGGTGCTGCCAGTGGGCAGAAAGGCCCGTGAGGCGCTGCAGGCGTGGTTGCCGTTGCGGGCACTGGCCAACCCGGAGGATGACGCCGTGTTTGTCAGTCAGCGTGGCAGGCGTCTTGGGCCGCGGGCCATTCAGTTGCGGGTCAAGGCCGCCGGCGAGCGCGAGTTGGGGCAAAATCTGCATCCGCACATGTTGCGTCATTCATTTGCCAGCCATTTGCTGGAGTCCTCCCAGGACTTGCGCGCCGTGCAAGAATTGCTCGGGCATGCCGACATCAAGACCACTCAAATCTATACCCATCTGGATTTCCAGCATCTGGCAACGGTCTATGACAGCGCCCACCCAAGGGCCAAACGCAGTAAGGGCAATGAATGACCATTGAGTTGATTACCTTCGACCTCGACGACACCCTGTGGGATACCGCGCCGGTGATTGTCAGTGCTGAAACCCGGTTGCGCGAATGGTTGGTTGCCAATGCACCAAAAGTGGGCGCGTTGGACGTTGCGGCGTTTCAGGCACTGCGTCAGCAGGTATTGAGCGACGAGCCGCAATTGCGTCACCGAATCAGCGCGCTGCGCCGGCGGGTGTTATTCCATGCATTGCAGGGCGCGGGTTACATGAACGCTGCAACCCTGGCAGACCAGGCATTTGAGGTGTTCATCGAGGCCCGGCATGCGCTGCAGCTGTTTCCGCAGGCAGAGCCGGTACTGACGATACTGGCCCGGGATTACAACCTGGGCGTGGTGACCAACGGCAACGCCGATGTGCGGCGCATCGGCCTGGGGCATCACTTCAAGTTCGTGCTGTGCGCCGAAGACATCGGTATTGCCAAGCCGGATGCGCGCCTGTTTCACGAGGCACTGGTGCGTGGCGGCAATATCTCGCCTGCGGCAGCCGTGCACGTGGGCGATCACCCCGGTGATGATATTGCCGGAGCCCAGCAGGCGGGCATGCGCGCGATCTGGTTCAACCCCGGCGGCAAGCGCTGGGAAGGCGCCAAGGCTGCGGATGCCGAGATCGGCTGCCTGAGTGAGTTGCCGGCGGTGTTGAAACACATTTTGTAGGAGCAAGCTCGCTCCTGCAGAAGATGGGCCAAGGCTGCAGACACAAAAAAACCCGCAGCGACGGCGGGTTTTTTCTTCAAGCCGGCAATAAATCCTTAGATAGGACGGCTGCCGTACTTGTTGTCAGGCTTCTTGGGTGGGTCTGCCACCACGTTGGCCTCGACTTCCTGCACCTTGCCACCTTTGGACAAAAACTCTTCCATGGCACGGGCCAGAGCATCACGCTCCTTGTTTTTGGCTTCTACACTCGGCAGGTCATCAATCGACACTGCAGCCTTGGATTTACCTTTGGCTGCCGGAACCGGAGCATCGTCGCCACTGTCGTCGTCTGCAACGTCTTCGGCTGCCGCTTCCAGGCCTTCCTCGGTTTCGTCCTCGTCACCTACTTCGAGGTCATCATTTTCCAGATCGTCGTCGCTCATGTTCTACCCCATGACTTACTTAAAGCAGATTAGTTATATAGACCAGATGCGACAAATGTCGACCGCCGCCGGTGAAAAAGTAGCCTTGGGTAAACCTCGGCTCACGCCTCACCACTGATTAAAATGATGAGGACTTTACGAGCGCAGCAACAATTGCGGCACTCGCCCAAATAAGCACCTTGCCGAACGTCCGGTGCCAGTTGTTCCGCTGTGTTGGCTGGAGCAACCGGCAGCCCGGCCCTTGGGCCTTGAAAGCGTCTGGAGGTCATCCCCGCCTTCGTCCTGCCAGGACACAGTTTTGTGGCCTTCGGCGCGCATTCTAGCGCGCTGGAAAAAAAAGCAAAGCAGCTAATAGTCGAGTTGCGCTGTAAGTGATCATCCTACAAATCATTGCCGAACCGATCTCGGGACATGGGAGCAGGAAAAGTCATCTGATTGTTGCGAATCAGGCCACATTACAGACAAAAAAATACCCGGCGTGCCGGGTATTTTTCTGACCGTCAGTTACAGGTTGTAACCGCGTTCGTTGTGTTGTGCCAGGTCCAGGCCAACTGCCTCTTCCTCTTCAGCCACACGCAGGCCGATTACGGCATCCAGCACTTTGAGTATGACGAAGGTCACAATCGCGGTGTAGATCACGGTGAAGGCAACGCCTTTGCACTGAATCCAGACTTGAGCGGCGATATCGGTCACGGTGCCGAAACCGCCCAGGGCCGGCGCTGCAAACACACCGGTAAGGATGGCACCGACAATGCCGCCGATACCGTGTACGCCGAATGCATCCAGCGAATCGTCATAGCCCAGCTTGCGCTTGAGGCTGGTGGCGCAGAAGAAGCAGATCACACCCGCCGACAGGCCGATCACGATCGAACCCATAGGGCCAACGGTGCCTGCTGCCGGGGTGATGGCAACCAGACCGGCGACCACGCCAGAGGCGATCCCCAATGCACTTGGTTTGCCGTGGGTGACCCACTCGGCAAACATCCAGCCCAGCGCCGCTGCCGCAGTTGCGATCTGGGTCACCAGCATCGCCATGCCGGCGGTGCCGTTGGCGGCAGCTGCCGAACCTGCGTTGAAACCGAACCAGCCGATCCACAGCATGGCGGCGCCCACCAGGGTGTAGCCAAGGTTGTGCGGGGCCATCGGAGTGTTCGGGTAGCCTTTGCGCTTGCCGAGCACGATGCACGCTACAAGGCCTGCAATACCGGCGTTGATATGCACCACGGTACCGCCCGCGAAATCCAGCACGCCCCAGTCCCACAGCAGGCCACCATTACCGCTCCACACCATGTGGGCAATTGGTGCATACACCAGGGTGAACCACACACCCATGAAAATCAGCATGGCCGAGAACTTCATGCGTTCGGCAAAGGCGCCGACGATCAGTGCCGGGGTGATGATGGCGAAGGTCATCTGGAAGGTGATGAACACCGCTTCCGGAAACAGTGCGGTAGAGGACGTCAGGCTGTCCGGAGTCACCCCTGCCAGGAAGGCTTTGGAGAACCCGCCGATGAACGAGTTGAAGTTGGTGACGCCCTGCTCCATGCCCGTGGTATCGAACGTGATGCTGTAGCCATAAATGACCCACAGAATGCTGATCAAACCGGTAATGGCGAAGCACTGCATCATCACGGAAAGAATGTTTTTGGAGCGCACCATGCCGCCGTAGAACAGCGCCAGGCCGGGGATGGTCATAAACAGCACCAAAGCCGTTGCAGTCAGCATCCAGGCGGTGTCGCCCGAATTGAGGACTGGAGCCGCTACTTCGTCTGCCGCCATGGCCAGGCCTGGCATTACGACGGACAGCAGGGCTCCGAGCCCTGCGATTTTACGCAGAGTCATAGTGTTTTCTCCTGGGGCGTTGGGGTATGGCGGCTTAGATTGCGTCGGTATCGGTTTCGCCGGTACGGATGCGGATAGCCTGTTCCAGATTGACCACGAAAATCTTGCCGTCACCAATCTTGCCGGTGTTGGCAGCCTTGGTTATCGCCTCGATAACCCGGTCAAGATCTTTGTCGTCGATGGCGACATCAATCTTCACCTTTGGCAGAAAATCGACCACATATTCCGCGCCGCGATACAGCTCGGTGTGACCTTTCTGCCGGCCGAAGCCTTTGACCTCAGTAACGGTAATGCCCTGCACGCCGATTTCAGACAGCGACTCGCGCACGTCGTCTAACTTGAACGGCTTGATTATGGCGGTGACTAGCTTCATGAAACTTCTCCCGAATTGGTGGACTTGCCCCAGGAAAACAAACCCGGCTCAAGTCTAAGCGCAGTGTCTGGCTTTGTAACGCATCGTCAGCCTTGTTCAGGCTGTTCCACGTGTCTCAATCGCCGGTGACGAAAGCTTTCCCTGAACCACCTGCCGCACTGCCTAGGTCACAGCTACTGCATCAGTGCCTGAGTCACAGCCAACTAAGCAGAAACCTTGCCATGTCTGGAAAAGTCAGTAATTACAGGGAGATACCCATAGCTGATGGCTTTTGGCCTGATTTGGCAGGGCATTTGTGCACGTAAACAGTGCGTGCCCGGCAGGCCAGGCGCCCAAAAATCGTGCGAAGGCCCCCGAAGATTGGGCCCGGACACTGCGTGATACACTCGCCACCATCAGTTTTTCAGGACCTTACCCATGCTCGCGCCCAAAGACCTCCTCGACGCCCTGAGTGGCCATGCTTCCCGTGTGCTCAGTGGCGAAACTGCGCTGCCGCGCAATGAAATCGAAAGCCAGTTCAAAGCCTTGCTGCAAAGCGGTTTCAGCAAGCTGGATCTGGTGAGCCGTGAAGAGTTCGACAGCCAAATGGTGGTTCTGGCCCGCACCCGTGCCCGCCTCGAAAGCCTGGAAGCCAAGGTGGCCGAGCTGGAAGCCAGATTGCTGCCGCCGACCGAATAACGCGCCAAGGCGGTGCGTTTACCCATATGAACAAGGACGTTTTTGTATGTTGGTGATGAATCGGCTGGTCCCCGAGATGATCGTCTCGGACCTTGCCAGCAGCCTGGATTTTTACTGCGCAGTGCTGGGCTTTCAGATCGAGTACCAGCGACCTGAGCATCAGTTTGCGTTTCTGTCATATCACGGCAGCCAGCTGATGCTGGAGCAGGATGATCTTGAACCCTCCTCCTGGCGGGTCGGGCCGCTGGAGGCGCCTTTCGGGCGAGGCATCAACCTGTCGATCAAATGCCCCGACGTCCAGGCCCTGATCGACCGTTTCGAAGCCGCCGGGTACACATTGCGCAAACCCCTTGAAGAGCGCTGGTACCGCAGCAACGAGGTGTTGTTCGGTGAGCGCAACTGCCTGCTGCTCGACCCCGATGGCTACCTGCTGCGCTTTGCCGAGGACCTGGGAACCCGGGCCGCCACCGGGACACCCGCGATGCCAGGGTGATCCACCGCTCATTTTTTGAACCAATACGGCTCCCCAGATAATGGCCATTTGACTCTATGGCCCTTAAACATTACTGTCGCCAGCTAATCAAGGAAGCGGTACGGACTCATGTCCGGGTTTTGCCGCGCGAACTTAAAACACGGAGCACGGATGCGCGGCGCACTTCTTCGCAGTGGCAAAAGCGGGGCTTTTACTGCCCTGGGTGAGACCGGTCAGCCAGTCTATCGGGCGGCACTGCAATTGCGCGAAGCGATTCGCTGCCAAAATCCTGACATGGCAACGCATCTGGCCATCCCTCAAAGCGATGAGCTGGGCGACAACATTGACTGGTACAGCGAGCTACCCGGCGATGTGATTCCCTGGGCCAGCGCCACCCCGCAGGAACGTGCTCAAGCCGTTGTCGAGCTGGAACAGCTGCAGTCTTTTCTCAATCAGCTCAGTGCTGAACAACTCGACCCCGACAGTGCCCACAAACCTTCGGTAGACCGTACGGTGTTCGGCAAGCTGCTGGCCCACGTGCTGCCATTTCCGGATGAGAACTACGTTTATCTGGTCAACGGCAAACCGGTACTGACGTTCTGGGGCTTCCGTCGTCCGGGCACTGACCACGGCCTCGACCCGCTGTACTGTCTGCGGCCACAGGTAGCACCCGTTACCCCTGCCCCGGTGATTGCCCCGCTGGCCGAGCCTGCTCCGGCACCCGCCCCGGTGCCGGTGCCAGTGGTGGCCCGGTCGTGGTGGCGCTGGTTGTGGTGGCTGATCCCGCTGTTACTGCTGCTGTTGCTACTGTTTGGTCTGCGCAGCTGTGGCCCGCAGTTGGGGGTGCCAGTGCCGGCATGGCTGGTGGACTTCAACCTGGACGGGCTCAAGGTTTCTGAACCTGTTTCCAGGCCCAACCCCACGTCCACGCTCACGCCATCGCGCGAGCTGTCAGGCAGTGGCCAGGTTGGCGGGGCAGCGGGCACGGCTGAAACTGCAGGCCAGGTGCCTGAAGTGCAGACCCCGCCTGCGGTCCAGCCGGAGTCGGTGGTGCCGCCAGGCACCGATAACGCCCAGGCATCCATGGCTCAAGAGCCGCCGACAGCGGATAACGCCACTACCCCGCCGACGCCGCCGACAATCCCGGATGAGCTGCCGAAAACTCCGGCACCTGTGCCTGTACCCGGCGAGCCGTTGATCATCCCGGCCGACAGCGCGGATGGCCAGGCCGCCTTCCTCAACGGCCACTACCGCGCGGGCGCGGGCATTCAAGACAAAAACACCGGTCTGTCACTGCGCCTTGAGTATCAGTTCAAGGACGGCAAGGGCGAGGTCATTGTGCGCAAGGCCAATGGCATCAGCTGCACCGGTCCGGTTTCTGCGGCCATGCAGGCCGGCAGCCTGGCGATCAATAGCCAGGCCCAGGCCGCCTGCAGCGATGGCAGCAGCTATGACATGCCGCAAATCGATTGTCGTCAGGGGGCCAAAAGCATTGCCGACTGCACCGGCGCTTACGAAGACAAAAAATTCCCCATCACCATGCGCCAGACGGGCGAATAATGACTGGAAAACTCTGACATGCTGCCTCAAGTTACCCAATTTGAAGACACCGTTATCCTTGTTGCCGATACCGGCATCCAGTTCATGGATTTCGCCCTGCGCCTGGACCCCAGGAAGCTGCCCTCGGGTGATTTCGCGCCGTTGACCAATGGCCTGTTGTGCCGCCTCGAAGAGGGCGAACGCAACGGCATGACCAGCTACTTTTACGAAAGCGAGCCGGGCAAGACCGTTGACGCACGCAGTACCCTCAACCTCGGCATGGAAGCCAGTCTCAAGCTCTACGACGGGCTCTGGGTACCGATCCCGGTGTTCCGTTACCGCCCGCCCCAGAGCTTTGACCAGGGGCCGGCCAACTGGTCGCGGATGCGCCTGGTGCGCCTGCCCGAGCCGGACATTGATGGCAACACCCATCGCCTGACGGTCGCGCTGGATACCCGGCTCATGGAACAGCATGACACCAGCCTCTATCTGGGGCCGGTCGAGCGCGACGCCAGCTCCGGCGTATCGTTCAAGCTGGCGTGCAAGCCCCAGCAGACCCGCTGGTTTCTGGATCAGATCTGGGTGCGGGAGTGGCTGCTGGAAGTATTCACGCAAGGCCATCCCAAAACCCCGCGCGATGAGCTGGACAAAGAGATCAAGGACGGTCATGCCGAAGCCCATTACCTGAACCTGCTCAGCTTGTTCATGGAGCCTTGCACCACCCGGGACAACAACACCCCGGCGGCGCAAGTGAAACTGCCCGAACTTAAAATCGTGGCCAGCCATGGCAGTGGTGTCACGCCGCCGATTCCGGTGGATCTGATCCTCGATGTCGGCAACTCGCGCACCTGCGGCATTCTGATCGAAAACCACGGCCAGTCCGGCTCCGGTCTCAAAGACAACTATGTGCTTGAGCTGCGGGACCTGATGAGCCCGGAGCACATCTACAACGACGCGTTCGAAAGTCGCGTCGAGTTTGCCCAGATCTCCTTTGGCAAGGATGACTGTTCGGTAAAAAGTGGCCACACGGAGGCTTTCCTGTGGCCAACCATCGCCCGGGTTGGCAAGGAGGCCGCGCGGCTGGCGAGTCGCCGTCGTGGCACCGAGGGCTCAACCGGACTCTCCAGTCCCAAGCGTTATCTGTGGGATGAAGAGGCCTACGATCACGGATGGCGCTTCAGCTACAGCTTCGACAAAAAGGAAGCCGAGCCGTTTGCCACCGCCAAACCGTTTTCGCTGCTGATCAACGGAACCGGCGACGCGCTGCACAGCTTCGACACCCCAGGCCTGGCGGTGTTTGTACCGCGTTATTCGCGCAGCTCGCTGATGACTTTCATGCTCGCTGAAGTGCTGGCCCAGGCGCTGATGCAAATCAATAGCCCGGCGCAGCGCTCGCGTCAGGGCCATACCCGCGTACCGCGGCGCCTCAACAGCATCACCCTGACCGTACCGCCGGGCATGCCCCAGGCCGAGCGCAGCATCCTGGAAAAGCGCATGCGACACGCCATTGGTCTGGTGTGGAAAAGCATGAACTGGCAGACCGACCGCAAAGACCCCTTCGCTCACGACTCGAGCCCGGCCACTACGCCGCTGCCCAAGGTGCGGGTGGAGTGGGACGAGGCCTCGTGCGGGCAATTGGTGTACCTCTACACCGAGGTCAATGAAAACTTCGCCGGGCACCCGGAAGAATTCTTCGATGCCATCTCGCGCCCCGGCAAGACGGACCGCGAACGTATCACCCTGGCCACCATCGACATAGGCGGCGGTACCACCGACCTGGTGATCACCGATTACCGTCTTGACCGTGCCGGCACTGCCAGCAGTGGCAGCAATGTGCACATCGTGCCCGAGCAGCGTTTCCGTGACGGTTTCAAAGTCGCGGGGGACGACATCCTGCTGGACGTGATTCAGGGGTTCATTCTGCCAAGCTTTGAAAGCGCCTTGCAGAACGCCGGGGTTAAATTCCCCGGCTCCCTGATGTCGCGGCTGTGCGGCGCCGAATCGGGCAGCGCGCAAGACATGGTGTTGCGCCAACAATTGAACCTGCAGGTGTTCACGCCGCTGGCCCTTGAATTGCTGCGCCGCTACGAGCTCTACAACCCGGAGTTCGCCACGCCGGCCAGTGACCACACCTACCTGACGTTGCTGGAAAAAGATGCTGTCAGAGCCAACGTGCTGGAGTATGTGAACACCGCGGTTCGCCGCGAGCTGGGGGTTCAGACCGATTTCGATCTGCTGCAAACGCCGATTACCCTGGACTTGCAGAAACTGCATGGCGCGTTCATCAGCGGTGGCATCAACATCACCAAGATCCTTGCCGGGTTGTGCGAGGTCATTGCGCATTATCCATGCGACATGTTGCTCCTGACCGGGCGGCCATCGCGTCTGCCGGGCATTCAGGCGTTTATCCGCAAGATGCTGCCACTGCCGCCGGGGCGCATCCTTGCGCTGCAAAATTACCGCACCGGCAACTGGTACCCGTTCCATAAAAACGGCCTGATCGACGACCCTAAAAGCACGGCATCTGTCGGCGCCATGCTGTGCCTGCTGTGCGCCAACCACAGTGTGCCGAACTTTTATTTCCGCACCTCGGCCCTGAGGCCGTACTCGACCATCAAGCACATCGGCAAGATCGACGGGGCCAACATCATCGTTGACTCGGACGTCCTGTTCCGCGACCTGACCTCCGAGGACGGGCGCATCGTGCTGCCCGAAATCGGTGAAGGCCTGGATGCAAGGCCGCCAGCGCTGGAAATGCGCGGCAATATGCGCCTGGGCTTCCGTCAGCTGGCGGCCGAGCGCTGGTCTGCCACGCCGCTCTACACCCTGGATTTCTCCCCCCAGGGGCGGCAGCGCTTTACCGAGGCCAAGACCCAGAACAACGAGATGCCCGTGGTCTACGTGTCCTTCAAAGTGAGCGAGGCCACCGAGCAGATGAAGCGCCAGGGACAACTGAGCGACGAGCTTGAGGTGACATACGTGGATTCGAATACCGACAAAACGTTCAGCAAAAATGACCTTTTGCTGCAACTCAACACCACCCTGGTGGAAGGTTTGAGTGACAGCAAGTACTGGCTGGACAGCGGGAGCGTAAAACGCAAATGAGCAATCTGACCCCAGAGCAAATCGCCCTCAGCGCCAGCTGGAATGCCGTCTACGAAGGTGCCGGCCAGGCCCTGGGCTGGGTGGACAAAAGCCGGGTTACGGCGCCCAAACTTGATCGCGATGCGGCTGACCTGAAGCTGGGCCTGTATCAGGCGCGCAACATGGCCCGCAACCTTGGCCGGGTAGCCACCACACCGATGACCACCGGCTTCTTCGGGTTGTCCCAGGCGGGCAAGTCCTACCTTATTTCAGCCCTGGCGGCAGGGGCCAACGGTGCGCTCGAGACCCAGTTCGGCCAGCAGCGTATGGACTTCATCGAGAACATCAACCCCAGCGGTGGCGGTACTGAAGCCACCGGGCTGGTGACCCGTTTCAGTCGTCTGGCCAAGCCCAGTGAAGACGACAACTTCCCGGTGGAGCTCAAGCTTTTCCGCGAAATCGAACTGGCGAAAATTTTTGCCAACACCTGGTTCAAAGACTTCGACCAGGAAAAAGTCTCCTTCGTGATCGACGACAGCGTGGTGCGCCAGGCCCTGCAACCTTTCGAAGGCCGCGAGCTGGGTCCGCTGCAGCCTGGGGTGAGTGCCGAAGACGTCGTGTCGTTGATGGATTACCTGAACCAGAGCTTTGAACAATCGCTCAAAGTTCTGCCCCATCACTATTGGCCGAAAGTCATCGACCTGGCCCCGCGCCTCAATCCCCAGGAGCGTGGCGAGCTGTTTTCGATTTTGTGGGGCAAGCAAGATGGCCTGACCCAGGTGTACCAGCAGTTGGGCGCAGCGCTCAATCGGCTGGGCATGCCCGACACCGTTTTTGCACCGCTGTCAGTGCTGGCTGAGCGCGTAGGCGATGAATTCAGCCGTCGCAACAGCATCATGAACGTCGACATTTTGGAGCGTTACGGCAGCGCCACTGACGTGCCGGTGTCGGTGCGCCCGATGGTCGAGGGTGTGTTGCACAACCCCGGCCCGATTTCCCTGGTGCAGTTGGCGGCCCTCACCGCCGAGATGACCTTCCGCCTGATTGAAGTACCGGCCGCGCAGATCGTCGAGCAAATGGACCTGCTGGATTTTCCCGGATATCGCGGGCGCCTGAACGTGACCTCCATCGCCAGGGAAAACGGCCAGACCAACTCGATCTCGCAACTGATCCGTCGCGGCAAGGTCGCGTACCTGTTCGAGCGTTATGTCGATGATCAGGAAATGAACGCACTGGTGGTCTGCACCAACAGCACCAAGCAAAGTGATGTCAACGATGTCGGCCCGGTGCTGACGCGCTGGATCAACGCGACACAGGGCGAGACCCCGCAAGAGCGTGGCGCACGTGCCACGGGCTTGATCTGGACCCTGACCATGTTTGACCTTTGCATTTCCCAGTCATTGAACAAGAAGTCGCGCCTGGAGCTGGAAGAAGAGTGGGACGGCATGATGACCCGCACCATGCTCGAGCGCTTCAAAGACTACCCGTGGATGTCGAACTGGCAAGGCGCCCAGGCGTTCAATAACACCTATCTGGTGCGCAAACCGCGCCATCAGGCCGCATTCATTGGTCGTACCGATGGCAACGAAAGCCATTTCACCGAGGACAGTCACAGCACGCTGGAGCTGATGGCCCAGACTCTGGTCGAGCGCCCCAATGTCAAAAAGTACATCAAGGATGCACAGCAGGCATGGGACGCCATGCTCACGCTCAACGACGGCGGTATCACCCGTTTCAGCGAAAGCTTTACGGAACTGGCGAACGTTGACTTCAAACTCAAGCGCATCCGCGAGCAACTGAACAAGGTACTCAACGGCAAAGCCTTGCACACCCTGGGCAGTTACTACGTGGCCGATGGCGCCGATATGGTGGCCATCAAGCGTACCCAGGCGCAGATGATTCTGGCCCAGCTCAAGCGCCGCGGCGGTGTGCTGGGCGAGCTGATCAACACCTTGCAACTGCCGAACGAAGAGATCCGCGAGCTTTACCTCAACGGCGTATACGAAGAGGACAGCGTGTCTGAGACGGGCGATACAGCTCAGGACTCCGCCAGGCAATCGATCGTTTATGCCAGCAGCAACGAGTTTGATTTTGGTGATGATTTCGGTGATTTGTCGGTGGACTTCGATGCCCCGGCCAGCGCTCCGTTGCCAGCGTCCAAGGCTCCCGAGCTGCAAAGCAACGAGCACAAATTTGCCCGTGCCGTGTTCAGGAACTGGGTGAAGTACTTGCGTGCAGTTCCGGAGCGTGAGGGTTTGATGCGTGCCCTTGAGCTGGATAAAACATCGATTGAAGCACTGGTTCAGGAGTTGATCCTCAGCGGTGACCGTCTCGGCTTGCAGGACCAGTTGATTCGCGTCGTGCTCAAGCGTGCGCAAAGTGGCTCGCGCCGCGACCAGATGGTCGAGCGCCAGGTGCTGGAAGTACAGCGCGTGCTGAGCGATTTTGTGGCCTGGTTCGGTTACACCGCTGAACCGCTTGAATCCCGTCCTAAAAGCCATGCCGGCAACCGCGAAGCGCTGTTTTCGTTCTACGGTGATGTGGCCAGAGACGCGTTGCCGCAGCTGCCTGCGCAGCCGATTAACCAGGCGCAGCAGTTCCTTGGCGACTGGTTGTCCGGGGTGGCGCACATCACCCTGGACAATGCCAGCCACGGCACCGGCAGCGAATTCACCCCTGAACAGAATGAACGCCTGGGCCATGTGCTCAAAGCGTTTGAAGCGAGATAAGCAATGTCAATTTTTGTCGATTTGGTCACCCTTGAACCCCACATTGCCGGTCAGGCGTGCCTGATCGTCAAAGACTGGACCGGTGGCCACGAGCGTCTGGAGTTCTCTGTCCAGCGTAACCAGGACGGCTATTTCCTGCAGGGCGACCAGCACTGGAGCAACAGCCAGTACTGGTTCAAGGTGGCGCACTTCAGTGCCGCCGCCAACGGCGAAGCGCTGGAAACCGTGGTTGGCCCGCAATTGGTCGACCCGGTACTCGAAGTGGGCTCCATGGCCACCTTGCGCTTCGAATTGCGCGAGCAGGGCGGTAACGGCCATTGCGATGCCGGCATGCTGATCCCGGCCAAGAACCTGCAATCATCCAGCGCCGCCACGGATGTCAAAGCCCCGGTACACCAGGACACGGGCCAGCTGAAAACCCCGGTGGCGCCAGTGGTGTCGCCTGAACCGGTTCCCGAGCCGGTTACCGAACCGGCCCCGGAACCCGTGCCGGTCATTGAGCCCGCACCTGCGGCCCCGCCGCCACCGGTGCCAGCCAGGAAAAAACCCTGGTTGTTGATGGTGCTCATTGCATTGCTGGTACTGGCCGCCCTTGCCCTGGGCGCATGGTTCTGGCTCAACAAAACACCCCCGGCAGTGCCTGAACCGATGCCACCGCAGCCTGTACCGGGCGATGCCGCCTGTACCCTGGAAAGCATGGCCGTGCTGCCTGAGCTGAGCGTTGTGCAGGCCTGCATCAAGAATTCGCCGGGCAGCGCCGAGTTGCTGGAAATCATCACCGTGGCCAAGGCCAACAACCATTGCGGCATCGCCCAGCGGCTGTACGCCAACCGTGCACAAGCCGGTGACCTGCAAATTGCCACCGCCTACGCCCATGAGTACGACCCGAAATTCCATCAGGCCAGCAAGTGCTTTGCCGAGCCGGACCCGGCCACCGCGGCGTACTGGTACGAAACCATCCTCAGCCACGACCCTGAGAATGCCGAAGCCAAGGCGCGCTTTGAGGAGTTGAAACCGTGAGCCGTTTTGCATTGGCTGCCAGCGCTTTGCTGGCGCTGACCATCGGCAGCTCGCTGGCCCGCGCCGACGACAAGCCCTTGATTCAGGAAGGCAAGAAAACTCTGTTCCAGCGCGTGTTGACCACCCCGGGTTGTCAGCTCAGCAGTGCTGCTGGCGGTGATGCCGGTGCGGCGCAGCCAACATTCAGCCGCTTTTACGTATATGAACGGGCCCAGGCGGGTAATGCCGAGTGGCTCAAGGTCGGCCCTGACAGCTACGGCAAAACTATCGGCTGGTTGCCTGCAGCCTGTACCACGGACTGGAAGATGCAGCTCACGCTGGCATTCACCAACCCGGCCAACCGCGACCGTCTGATGTTCTTCAAAGACCGCGCCACCCTTGAAGGCATCCTCGATGCCCCGGACCCGGTGAGCAAAGTCGCGCCGTTGCGCGCCAAGCTCAAGCAAGGAGTACAGGCTCCGGGAGTACTGGCCCAGGAGCCGGAATACTTCGTTGACCTGCACAAGCAGTTTTACTTGCTGCCGGTGTTGAGCGGCGAAGAAGTCATGACCGAAGAAGGCTTTCGCACCCGCCTGTTGAATGTAGCGTCGGTGAGCAAGGCTGAAGACAAACCGCTGCAGGCCGGCGCAAACCCAGGCGCTACGGGGGCCGCGAAATCCAGCCAGTTGAAGGAATTCAGCGCGGCGGTGGTGTTTGTCATCGACTCCACGATCTCGATGGATCCTTATATCGACCGTACCCGCGAGGCCATTCGCAAGGTCTACAAACAGATTGAAAGCGAGAACCTGGGTAATCAGGTCAAGTTCGGTCTGGTGGCATTCCGTTCCAGCACCCAAGCCGTACCCGGCCTGGAATACGTGAGCAAAATGTACGCCGACCCGAACAAGGTCACCGGCAGCGAAGATTTTCTGGCCAGGGTGGCTGACCTCAAACAGGCCAAAGTGTCGAGCAAGGCCTTTGATGAGGACTCGCTCGCGGGCGTGATGCACAGTATCGACAAAGTGGACTGGACCCAGTTCGGTGCGCGCTACGTGGTGTTGATCACCGACGCGGGTGCCATCGAGGGCGACGACCCATTGAGCAGCACCGGGCTGAGCGCTGACCAGGTGCGCCTTGAGGCGGCCAACCCCGGCGTTGCGATTTACACCCTGCACTTGAAAACGCCGGCCGGGATCAAAGATCACGGCAAAGCCGAAGCGCAATATCAAAACCTGTCGACTTACCCGGGCACCAATACCTCGCTGTACTACCCGGTCAACGCCGGTGACGTGCAAGCATTCGGGCGCAAAGTGGATGCGCTGGCCAGCGCGATTACCTCCCAGGTCAAGGCCGCCTACATGGGCGACGATGCCATTGGCAGCGCGCTGAACGCCAAGCAAGCGCCTGTCGCCGGCAAAGACCCGGCCGAGCAAAAACTGCTGGATGACGCGGCCCTGATCGGCCACGCGATGCAACTGGCGTACCTCGGTGAAAAAACCAACAGTCAGGCGCCGCCAGTGTTCCAGGCGTGGATCACTGACCGCGACCTGATCAAGCAAAACATCCCCACCACCGATGTCCGGGTGTTACTGACCAAGTCACAGCTCAGCGATTTGAGCGACGTGATGAAACAGATTCTGGATGCCGCCAACGAAGGCCTGATTTCGCCGACCGAGATGTTCGATCGCCTGCGTTCCGTCGCCGCGACCATGGGCGCCGATCCCAATCAGCTCAAGCAGAACGGCAACGCCAGGCTGGCGGACATGGGTGTGCTCGGTGAGTACCTCGAAGACCTGCCGTACCAGAGCGAAGTCCTCAACCTGGATGAAGAAACCTGGAAGAGCTGGGATGGTCTGGCCCAGGAGAAATTCATTCGTAACCTGAACACCAAGCTGCGCCACTACCAGCGTTACAACGCTGACGTGGACCGTTGGGTGGCCTTGGCCAAAGACAGCGATGCACGGGACAACGTGTACCCGGTGCCATTGGAAATGATGCCTTAACGGGACGCCCATGCTCGATATTCAGGACATGCTGGTGCGCCGTGGCAGCGGTGCGCAGGCCCATAGCGTGCGGTTGCCGGCCTTGCAGGTAAAGGCCGGCGAAATCCTCGCCATCACCGGCGAAAGCGGCTGTGGCAAAAGTACCCTGCTCGAAGCCATCGGCCTGCTGCTGATGCCCGTCGAACTGGGGCGCTTCAGCCTTGGTCCGGCGCGTCATGAGCCAGGGGCCAAGGCACTGGATATAGCCCGCATGCTCGCGGCCAATGACCAGCCGGCGTTGTCGGCGGTGCGTTCGCGGCACCTGGGGTTCATCTTGCAAAGTGGCGGCTTGCTGCCGTTTTTGAGCGTGCGCGACAACATCACACTGCCCCGCCGCCTGCTCGGCATGCCGGTCGAGAGTGCGCAGGTCGAGCGTGCCGTGCAGGCGCTGCGGCTGGAGGGCTTGCTGGACAAGTTGCCCCAGGCCTTGTCCATCGGCGAACGCCAGCGCGTGGCGTGCGTGCGGGCTATCGCCCATGAGCCGCAGTTGCTGCTGGCCGATGAGCCCACCGCGGCACTTGATCCCCACAGCGCCAGGCGTTTGTTTGAATTGTTGCTGAGTCTGGTGAATGAGCTGGGCTTGAGCGCACTGGTGGTGTCCCATGACTGGGCGCTGGTGCGCGACTTTGGTTTGCCGCGTCTGGGTGCCATCAGCGGTCAGGGAGAAACACGCTTTGAAGCCATGGATTAGCCGCCTCGGCCTGCTCGGCAAGCTGGCGGTCGAAGACCTCTGGCATGACCGCAAAGTGTCCTTGTGCATCGCCGCGTCGCTGGTGGCGGTGATCGCACCGCTGTTGCTGCTGTTCGGGCTCAAGCATGGCGTAGTCAGCCAGTTGCAGAACGAACTGCTCAGCGACCCGCGCAACCTTGAAGTGAAAATGCTCAGTAGCGGCAATTACGACACCGCCTGGATCGAGGGTTTGCGCCAGCGACCTGAAGTCGGTTTCGCCATCGGCCAGACCCGTTCGCTGAATACGCAGGCCGACCTGCTGGTGGGCCTGCAGCGTTTTGTCGAAAACGCCGAAATTATCCCCAGCGCGGCGGCTGACCCGTTGCTGAACCTGCCCGATATCACGTTGAGTGCCAATCAGGTGATCCTCAGTGCCCGTGCCGCCCAGCGTCTGCAAGCCAATGTCGGCGACAGCGTGCGGGTGCGGGTGAGCCGCCGTCTGGATGGCATCAATGAGCGCGGCGAGCTGAATCTGATCGTGGTCGCGGTGCTCGACGCCGCCCGCTTTGGCCGCGCCGCCGGTTTCGTTGCACCGCCTTTATTGCTCGAGCTGGAACGCTTTCGCGATGGCTATCAGGTCCCGGCGTTTGGCCTTGCTACCGGCAAACCGGTCGGCGACTTGCAGCCGCTGTATGCCCGCGCCCGGGTCTATGCCCGTGATATCGATAGCGTGGCGCCGCTGGAACGCTGGCTGAACCAGCAGAACATCGAGACATCGAGCCGCCTGGCCGATATCGACAACGTCAAAGCCATCAACCATGTACTGGGGCTGATCTTTGGCGTGATCGCCGGGGCCGCGCTGATTGGCTGCATCGCCTCGATGATCGGTGCGTTCCTGGCCAATATCGACCGCAAACGCAAAAGCCTGGCGGTTCTGCGATTACTGGGCTTCAGCAGCCCGGCAGTGGCCGGGTTCGTGATCGCTCAGGCGTTGCTCTTAAGCCTGGCCGGCTATGTCGGCGGGCTGGCGTTTTATGGCGTGGGCAGCCTGCTGTTTGACCATCTGCTGGGCAGCAGTCAGGCCACCGGCACCTTTGTCTGCCACATCACTGTCTGGCACGGGCTGGCAGCCCTGCTGATCGCCCTGTTGGTCGCTGCACTGGTCGCCGTGATCGGCGCCCTGCGGGCCATCAGCATCCAACCTGCGGAGAGTCTGCGTGAGTTATAAATCTGTTGTTGCGCTCGCATTCCTGAGCCTTGGCTACTTGCCCGGCGCCTCGGCGGCGGCCTGGGACGAGAAATTCTACAACCCGGCCGCCGACGCCAGTGACGTCGTATTGCCCATGCCCTGCGACGGCTCGATGGTATTTCGCAAGGTGTTCATTCCCGTTACCGGCCCGCTGGACGACTACCCGATCAATATCGGTCAGGACAGCGCCGAATGGGGGTATGTGGAGCAGAAGCGCCCCGCGTTTATTTCCGGCAGTTTCACCGGCAGCAAAACCGACAAGTCCCGTTATTACTTGATGGCCAAGTACGAGATGAGCCAGTTGCAGTATCAGGCTCTGACCGATGAAACCTGCCCGGTGCCGTCGAACAAGCTGCGCTTGCCGCAGGTGGCGATCAGTTGGGTACAAGCCATCGAAGTGGCCGACAAATACAACCTGTGGTTGCGTAAAAACGCTGCCGCCGCGCTGCCCAAGGAAGATGGTGCGCTGGGCTTTTTGCGCCTGCCGACTGAAACCGAATGGGAGTTCGCCGCCCGTGGCGGGCTGGAAGTGGGGGCCGCCGAATTCAGCGATACACGCTACCCGATGCCGGACGGCCTGAACGCTTATGAGTGGTTCGGCGGTGCGCAATCGTCCAACGGCAAGCTGCAACTGGGCGGGCTACAAAAACCCAACCCGCTGGGCCTGCACGACATGCTCGGTAACGCCGATGAAATGATGTTCGAGCCCTTTCGCCTGAATAAGCTCGATCGGCAACACGGTCAGGCCGGCGGCTATGTGGTACGCGGCGGCAACTACCTGACGCCCCAGGCGGACGTGCGCACGTCCTTGCGCAAAGAGGAGCCTTACTACAACGCCGACGGCCAGGTTAAGAATAAAACCACCGGCCTGCGGCTGGTTCTGGTGTCGCCGACACTGACCTCGCGCGAGCGTGTGAGCAGCATCGAAAAGAGCTGGCAGAGCCTAGGCACTGGCGCTGTCCAGGGTGACACCGGGAAAGACCGCGGCGCGGTCCAGGAGCTGAATTCGCTGGCCTCCGCGGTGGAAGACAAGGCCCTCAAAGAAAAGCTCCAGGCCCTGGAAAACCAGCTGCGTGCCAGCAATCAGCAGCAGGAAGAAACCCGCGACCAGGCGATTCGCGCGAGCCTCAATCTGGGGGCGTTCCTGTGTACCAAAATGCTCGATGACGGCCAGTACCTGGACTTCCTGCAGAAAAATTACGCCCTCAATTGCGAGTCCGAAGACAAGGACCCGAGCTGCGACATGCGCAAAGGCAAGCTGGACGAACAGAAAGACCGTCTGCACAAACTCAGCCGTTATTACGCCAGCAGCCTGGTGGAGTCGGCGTCCTTGTACGGCCAGTCCCTGCTGGAACCGCAGGTGCCGGTGATGGAAGAAATCATCGGCCAGAACAAACAACTGCAAGAACTCAAACCTTACCTGCGCACTCACTGGGCGAATCAGAAGACCTATCTGCAAAAGCAGAGGATCGACACTGACGCCTGGTTGAAGAGCTGCAAATCGGTCACCCAATAAGCCCAATACCTGCTTCAACAAGGAGAAATACGATGATGCGCAGCCTGTGGTCCTCTTCCAAGTTACTGATCAGTTCTGTACTCACAGGCAGCCTGCTGTTGGGCGGTTGCGCCAGCACGGGCAGCAGCATGGTTGATCCGCGCCTGACCCAGAGCTCGGACGCCCAGTTCTTCAGCAAGTCGGGCTATCAGGCCTGCGCCATGGGGGTCGGTACCGGTGTATTGGCCTGTGTACTGGCCGATAGCGGCAATAAAACCGTGTGCATGATTGCTGCGGGTGTCACCGCATGTGGCGTGGCAATGGGCGCCAACTACTACCTGGATCAGCGTCGCAGCGAATACTCCAACACCAGCGAGCGTTTGCAGAAGTACAACAGCGATGTGCAGCTGGACACCCAAAAAGTAGTGTCGCGTACCGCGACGGCTCAGCAGGTGATCAAGGATGACCAGGCGCAGATCGCGCAGATCAAGCGCGACCTGGCCAGCAAGAAAATCGATCAGGCCCAGGCTAAAAAACAAATCGCCATGGTTGACGGCAACATTGCTCAGTTGCGCCAGGAGCTGGACAACATGCGGGTCAAGGTCAAGGGCTACAACGACGTGGTGCAAGCCGAGCGTGCCCAGGGCAATGCCCCGGAGCTCAAGCAAATCGACGCCAATATCTCGAAGATGAACGAGAAAGTCGCCAGCCTGCAAAAAGAAGTCGATGGCTTGTACAGCCAGCGCTCTGCAATCACTCTGGGTTGAGACGATGAACGCACGATTGATACTGGGTTTCGGTGTTTTGCTGGCGTTGTCCGGTTGCGCCACACAGCCGGGTGAATGTGATGCCGGCAACCGTGACGCCGGGCTGTTCACCAAAATGAACTGCGACGCCGGTGGCGGTTACAGCGAGCAGATTCGTCAAAACGAATTGGCGCTGGCCAAGTCGCAGCAGGAAAATGCGCTGTTCCATCAGGTCTACGAAAACATTGCCGCGCAACAGGCGGTGTCGCGCACCGACCTGCTGGGCCAGCAAAAGTCCCAGGCGGCATTGAACCAGTCGCTGAACCAGTTACTGGGTTCGCTCAAAGCCCGCAGTGGCAACAAGGCGCAGGTACAGCAGCAGATTGCCGGGCTTGAACAGCAGCTCCAGGCCGCCCGTGCCAAGCCGGCCAGCAGCGCTGATCCGGCGCTGGTGGCCGCCAGGCAGCAGGAGCTCAAGACGTTGCAGAAGAAGGTGAACCAGCTGCAATTCAGCCTCGGTTACGAATAACCCTGCATCCCCGTCCAGTCGGCGGCCAAGTGCCGCCGACTCTTTTTCAGGAAGCCACTGCATGCAGCGCATTACCCGGGATGAGCACGCCAGCTCCACAGAGCTGGATGTGCTGGAAGCGAAAATTGCGCTGATCCTCAAGCATTTCCCGCCGTCGGTGGCGAGTGTCTACGCGATCCCGCGCATCGGCAGCGGCAATGTGGTGGAGTGGTGGACGGAGCTGGGCGGCCAGCCTACGCGCTTCCACGAGTTGAACGAAGATCAGCAGGCGGCGTTGCTGGAACGCTATCGCCAGCGCCAGGAAACCCTGGGCTTGCTGGCCGATGAGCTGGTCGCGCGCGGCCAGGCCGAACAGGCCGCCAGCTTGCGTTCACTGATCCGCCCGCCGGACCTGAACAATCTGTACAGCGTCAACGGTGACCCGGTTGTGGTGCGTTGGGGGCTGCAGCCGCGGGCTGCGGTCGTGGCCCCGCCGCCGGCACCCGCGCCAGCCCCGCGTCCGGTGGTGCGCCGGGTAATAGTGTGGCGGGTCTGGCGCGGCTGGTTGTGGCTGCTTGCCGGGTTATTGGGGTTGGGGCTGTTGCTGTGGGCGTTGTGGCAGTGGCGTTTGCCACTGATGAACCTGTGGCCGGGCCAGAGCAGTTATGCCTGTCGGGCCAAGGTACCGGGTGGCGGGGAGCTGCCGCCGGAGTTTGTGGTGATTCTGGACACCTCGGGCTCGATGAACCTGAACATTGCCGCCACCAAGGCTGACGAAGACTGGTATTTCAAGACGCGCCCCCGACCGGCGGCTGACGACCCGCGCACAATCAGGATGTTCAGCCCACAAACCCGGCTGGACGTGGCCAAGGCCTCGTTGTCGGGAATGATCAATAACCTGCACCCGGACATTGATACGCGCTTGATGACCTTCGCCGGCTGTTCGCAACAACCGGATCACGGCGTTTTCAACGCGGCCCGGCGTGGGCAATTAATCGACGGGATTCAGCGTTTGAACGCCGACGACGGTACTCCCCTGGCGTCGAGCCTGAAAAAGGCCGCGCGCACGGTCAACGGCCGTGACCGCGATGCGGTGATTGTGATGTTTGTCGACGGTGACGATGGCTGTAACCAGAACGTGTGCAAGGTGGCGCAGACCATTGCCACCGAACAGCCGCGCCTGCGGGTCAACGTGGTCAATATTGGCGACAGCTCGCTGTCTGACTGCATCGCTGAAAATACCGGAGGCAGTATTTACTCCAGTCGCAACGCCAGCGATTTGGCCGATGCGTTGAAAGAGGCCACCGGCCCGGTTTCGGAATGTGAATGATCGCGGCGAGTCTGCCCGGCGTTTGACGCGCTGACGACCGGGGCTCGCAACACATTCCGTATCCATTGCGACCCTGCCCCGGGTCGTTGATTCGCGCAGGATGGACGCTTTGTGAACTCAAGGAGTGAGTCATGTCGCTGGCCATCGTTTACAGCCGAGCCAGAGTGGGCGTCGAGGCCCCGGCCGTTACGGTCGAAACGCATCTGGCCAACGGGTTGCCGGCACTGACCCTGGTCGGGCTGCCGGAAACCGCAGTCAAGGAGAGCAAGGACCGGGTACGCAGCGCGATTCTAAACTCCGGGTTTGAGTTTCCGGCCCGGCGTATCACCCTCAATCTGGCGCCTGCCGACCTGCCCAAGGACGGCGGGCGTTTTGACCTGGCCATTGCTCTCGGCATCCTGGCTGCCAGCGGGCAAATCCCCGCTGTATCCCTGGCCCAGGTCGAGTGTCTCGGTGAACTGGCCCTGTCGGGCGCCATCAGGTCGGTGCAGGGCGTACTGCCTGCCGCCCTGGCAGCCCGTGCTGCGGGCCGGGCTTTGCTGGTGCCGCTGGCCAATGCCGAGGAAGCCTGTCTGGCCTCCGGCCTGACGGTCATCGCGGTCGAACACTTGTTGCAGGCCGTGGCGCACTTCGCCGGCCGTACAGTGCTTGAACCTTACGGCGCCAGTGGCTTGCTGCGCGAGAGCATGCCTTATCCGGACTTGAGCGATGTACAGGGCCAGCTCTCGGCCAAGCGGGCGTTAGTGATTGCCGCTGCTGGCAGCCACAATTTGTTGTTCACCGGGCCGCCCGGCACGGGCAAGACCCTGCTGGCCAGCCGCCTTCCGGGGTTATTGCCGCCCCTCAACGAGCAAGAGGCGCTGGAGGTGGCGGCCATTCAATCGGTGGCCAGTCATGTGCCCCTCAAGTGCTGGCCGCAGCGTCCGTTTCGCCAGCCGCACCATTCGGCTTCCGGCCCGGCGCTGGTTGGCGGCGGCTCAAAACCCCAGCCGGGCGAGATCACTTTGGCGCACCACGGGGTGTTGTTTCTGGATGAACTGCCCGAATTCGATCGCAAAGTGCTGGAGGTGCTCAGAGAACCGATGGAATCGGGATTTATCGTGATCGCCCGGGCCCGGGATCGAATGCGGTTTCCGGCGCGCTTCCAGCTGGTGGCGGCAATGAACCCCTGCCCCTGTGGCTATCTGGGAGAGCCCACGGGCCGTTGTCGCTGTACCCCGGAGCACATCCAGCGCTACCGCAACAAGCTGTCCGGGCCCTTGCTCGATCGCATCGACCTGCACCTGACCGTGGCCCGCGAAACCACCTCGCTCAACCCCGCTCTTGCCTGCGGCTTGACCACGGCCAGCGCCGCTGCGTCAGTGGCTGGTGCCCGTGAACGGCAGCTGCAGCGCCAGGGCTGTGCCAATGCTTTTCTGGACCTGCCCGGGGTGCGGAGCCAGTGCAGGCTCAGTGCTGTGGATAACACCTGGCTGGAGACGGCCTGCGAGCGCATGGGCCTGTCGCTGCGGGCCGCTCACCGGTTGTTGAAAGTTGCACGAACCCTGGCCGATCTGGAGCAAGTGGACGCTATAGAGCGCAAGCATCTGGCGGAGGCATTGCAGTACCGGCCGGTGAGCGGGTAACGGGCCTGACTCACGCCATGCGCCTGACCACCGGCAGTTCCATCGCGGCCACTTCGTGTTGCAAGAAATCACTCAGACGGCGCAAACGTTCGCCGCCGGGGCGGGTTTTGGGCCACACCAGATAGTAGTTTTCGCCGCTGGCCACGGCGGTTCTAAAGGGCAGGCTCAGACGATCCTGAGCAACGTCTTCGGCCACCATCAGCAGGTCGCCCATTGAGATGCCGTAGCCACGGGCGGCGGCGATCATGCCCAGCTCCAGGGTGTCGAATACCTGCCCGCCCTTGAGGGACACCTGGCCGCTCAGGCCCATGCAGTCGAGCCAGCGCCGCCAGTCGCGACGGTCAGGTGTGGGGTGCAGCAGTTCAGTGGCCGCCAGACGCCTGGCATCCCATGGCTGGTCGTCTTGCAGGTTGGGCGCGCCGACGGGAATCAGCATCTCCGGGAACAGCAATGTGGCCTCCCAGTCGGGCGGGAAGTGACCGTTGCTCAGCAGCACCGCGCAGTCGAAGGGTTCCTGGTTGAAGTCCACATGGTCGATGTCCATCCAGGCGCTGGTCAGTTGCACTTCGTTGCCCGGCTGCAAATGGCGAAAGCGGCTGAGGCGGGCCAGCAACCAGCGCATGGTCAGGGTCGAGGGGGCCTTCATGCGCAAGATGTCATCTTCGGCACGCAAGGTGGTACAGGCGCGCTCCAGGGCGGCAAAACCTTCGCGCACGCCCGGCAACAGCAAGCGGGCAGATTCGGTGAGTTGCAAGGTGCGGCCATTGCGCTGGAATAACCGGCAGGCGAAATGCGCTTCCAGGGTTTTGATATGGCGACTGACGGCGCTCTGGGTGATCGACAGCTCTTCGCCCGCCCGGGTAAATGAGCTGTGGCGGGCCGCGGCTTCAAAGGCGCGCAAGGCATAAAGCGGAGGAAGGCTACGTGACATGAGGATTATTCCTGGGCGCAACACTAAACAGTGGAAAATTACGGATCTATATATGAGTTTTAATCATGTCATGGATCGTTTTTATCCCTTTGCTTAAAACACTCAACGCGCCGAGAATCAAGCCCTTCAACGCACCTACAGAAATTTTACTGATGACCCTACAGCATCCCGTTCGTATCGAACTCCGGGCCCTTTTGCGGCTGGCCGGGCCGCTTATTGCCTCGCAGTTGGCTCATATGCTGATGGTGCTTACCGACACCCTGATGATGGCTCGTCTGAGCCCGGAGGCTTTGGCAGGCGGGAGCCTGGGGGCGGCCAGTTACTCATTCGTGTCGATTTTCTGCATCGGTGTGATTGCGGCGGTGGGCACCCTGGTGTCGATTCGTCAGGGGGCAGGCGATATCGAAGGCGCGACCCGCCTGACCCAGGCCGGACTGTGGCTGGCCTGGGGCCTGGCCCTGGGCGGCGCGCTGATGCTGTGGAATATCAAACCGCTGCTGCTGTTGTTTGGCCAGACGCCTACCAACGTTGAAGCCGCGGGCCAGTTTTTGCTGCTGCTGCCCTTCGCCCTGCCCGGCTACATGACGTTCATGGCGTTGCGTGGTTTTACCAGCGCCATGGGGCGAGCGACGCCGGTGATGGTGATCAGTCTGATCGGCACCGTGGCCAACTTTCTGCTCAATTATGCGTTGATCACCGGTATGTTCGGCCTGCCCAAGCTGGGCTTGATGGGCATCGGCCTGGTCACGGCAATCGTGGCCACCTGTATGGCCGCAGGCTTGGCCTGGCATATTCATCGGCATCCGGCCTACGACGCGTATCCGATTCGCAATGGCCTGTCGCGGATTAATCTGACGTACCTGCGTGAACTGTGGCGCCTTGGCTTGCCGATTGGCGGCACCTACGCGGTGGAAGTCGGGTTGTTTGCCTTTGCAGCACTGTGCATGGGCACGATGGGCAGCACTCAACTGGCTGCGCATCAGATTGCGCTGCAGATTGTGTCGGCGGCGTTCATGGTTCCGGCCGGGTTGTCCTATGCAATTACCATGCGTATCGGTAAGCACTATGGCGGTGGCGATTTGCTCCGGGCGCGACTGGCCGGTCGGGTCGGGATCGGTTGCGGCGCGCTGATCATGCTTGGTTTTTCAGTGGTGTTCTGGTTCTGGCCGAGCCAGCTGATTGGTCTGTTTCTGGATTACAACGACCCGGCATTCCGCCCGGTGTTCGAGCTGGCTATCAGTTTGCTGGCGGTGGCGGCGTGGTTCGAGCTGTTCGATGGAGTGCAAACCATTGCCATGGGCGCTATCCGCGGGCTCAAGGATGCCCGGACCACGTTCCTGGTGGGGCTGTTCTGCTATTGGGCTATTGGTGCGCCGATGGCCTGGTTGCTGGCGTTCACCCTTGGCTGGGGCCCTACCGGGGTTTGGTGGGGGCTGGCATTGGGCCTGGCTTGCGCGTCGGTAAGCCTGACCCTGGCATTCGAATGGAAGATGCGGCGCATGTTAAAGCGTGAGCTCAAGGCAAGTTGAGTCTGCAGGAGCGAGTTCCTGGCTGGCGTATTGAACAGCTCGCTCCTGCAGGTGACGGTGACGGCTAGATAACCTGCGGTACCTTCTGCTGCTCGCCCAAGGTCAAAAATTCCACCAGGTCTGCCAGCGGCAGCGGTTTGCTGATGAAGTAGCCCTGCACCTGATCGCAGCCAAACCCCCGCAGCAAGGACAACTGCTCAGGGGTTTCGACGCCTTCGGCAACCACTTCCAGTTTCAGGTTGTGGGCCAGGTTGATCATGGCATGCACCAGCTTGCGGTTTTCTTCGCGGTCTTCCATGCCGCCGACGAAACTCTTGTCGATTTTGAGCAGCGCAATCGGCAGGCTGTTGAGATGCACGAACGATGAAAAACCGGTGCCGAAGTCGTCCAGCGAGAAGCGCACCCCCAGCCTTCCCAAGGCATCCATTGTCTGTTTGACCAGGTCACTGCGGCGCATGACAGCCGTTTCGGTCAGCTCGAATTCCAGCCACTGGGCTTCAACTGCGCGCTCGGT
Organism: Pseudomonas sp. Lz4W; assembly: GCF_000346225.2. NCBI lineage: Bacteria > Pseudomonadati > Pseudomonadota > Gammaproteobacteria > Pseudomonadales > Pseudomonadaceae > Pseudomonas > Pseudomonas sp. Lz4W. The sequence continues at coordinate 85,063 of NZ_CP017432.1, forward strand.
GATCAAGCGGCTGAGGGTTGAAAGCAACTGACTGTCCTGGAATTGGCGGAACGACAGGTTGACCGCCATGTGCAGCGCCGGCAGGCCAAGCTCGCGCAGGGTCTGCATATCGCGCAGGGCCCGGGAAATGACCCAGTAACCCAGCGGCACGATCAGCCCGCTTTGCTCGGCCAGTGGCACGAACTCGTTGGGCGCGAGCAAGCCGCGCTCGGCATGGCGCCAGCGTACCAGTGCCTCGAGCCCGACGATCTTGCCCGTGCCCAGATCCAGGCGCGGCTGGTAATGCAGTTCAAGTTCGTCACGGCGCAAGGCCCGGCGCAGCTCGCTTTCAAGGTCGGCCAGGCTTCTGGCATTGCGATTGATGCGTTCGTCGAACACATGAAAGGTGCAGCCCTGGGTGCTTTTGGCCTGCTGCATGGCAATGTGTGCGTGCCACATCAATGGGTCGGCCCCGGCGCTGGCCCGTGCATGGGCAATGCCAAGGCTGCAGCCGATCAGCAGGCTTTCACCGTCGATCCAGTAGGGCTCGGCCATGACTTCGGTGATGCGCTCGGCGATCCATTCGGCGCGCTCGGGGGCACGGCGGGTATCGATCAGCAGGGCGAATTCATCACTGCCCAGCCTGGCAAGCTGATCGCCGGCCTCGAGCTGGCTTTTGAGACGTGCGACTACTTGCAGGATCAGGCGGTCTCCCGCCTGATGCCCGAGGGCGTCGTTGGCGTGACGGAAATTGTCCAGGTCAAGGTGCCCGAGGGCGATGCCACGCCCGTCGCTTTCGGCCAAACGCACGGCCAGCAGGGTCTGGAAGCCCTGGCGGTTGGCAATGCCGGTCAGCGGGTCTTCTTCGGCCAGGCGCTGCAAGGTGTGTTCAAGCACTCCGCGCTCGCGCACATGGCGCAAACAGCGGCGCAGGACATCGGTGTTCAGGCTGGTACTGATTAACCAGTCGCTGACCCCCTGGGGAGGATCCACGGGTTCGCTGTCGAGCAACAGAACCGTGGGCATGCGACAGCGTCCCGGGGCGGGTTGCAGCGCCGGGGTGGTCAGAAGCAGTGCATTTCGATCGTGCTCGAACAGGTAGCTGACAGATTCCCAGTCCGGTGCGCACATCAGTACGACCTTGCTTCCCATGGGCGCCAGGCACTCGCGCACTAACGCTGCCCAAGATGGCTCTTCGGCCAGTAGCAGTAAACGCAAGGGTTCAACATGCTTGGACAAGCTAGCTCCCTAGACTCTGCATAATTCAGGCGATGGGCATTATGACGCGCCAATACTTAATGGTAAATGACACCGATTATCAATTACGCGCGGTCGGTGTATACCAAACGGTAGACTAAAACCCCCCGGTATCCTGCGGCAAACTAACAAAAGCGGCAAATTTAGATAGAGTGCCACGTCACACCGTCGCACGGAGGCAGCAATATCTGCTCAGCCTGTTAAAATGCCTGCCCTTTTTGCACACGACCCCTATTTTCGTCATGTCCCGACTCAATCCCCGGCAGCAAGAAGCCGTGAACTACGTCGGCGGCCCTCTTTTGGTGCTCGCCGGCGCAGGCTCCGGCAAAACCAGCGTGATTACCCGCAAAATCGCGCACCTGATTCAGAACTGCGGCATTCGTGCCCAGTACATCGTCGCCATGACGTTTACCAACAAAGCGGCGCGCGAGATGAAGGAGCGGGTGGGCACCCTGCTCAAGAAGGGCGAGGGTCGTGGCCTGACGGTGTGTACCTTCCACAATCTGGGGCTGAACATCATCCGCAAGGAGCATGCGCGGCTGGGCTACAAGCCCGGGTTCTCGATCTTTGACGAGGCCGACGTCAAAGCGCTGATGACCGATATCATGCAAAAGGAATACTCGGGCGACGACGGGGTCGACGAGATCAAGAATATGATCGGCTCGTGGAAAAACGATCTGATCCTGCCGCCCAAGGCCCTGGAAAACGCGCGCAATCCCAAGGAACAGACGGCGGCCATTGTCTACACCCACTACCAGCGCACGCTTAAAGCCTACAACGCGGTGGACTTTGACGATCTGATTCTGCTGCCGGTGAAGCTCTTCGAAGAGCACACCGACATTCGCGAAAAGTGGCAGAACAAGGTCCGCTACCTGCTGGTGGACGAGTATCAGGACACCAACGCCAGCCAGTATTTGCTGGTGAAATACCTGATCGGTACACGCAATCAGTTCACCGTTGTGGGCGACGATGACCAGTCGATCTATGCCTGGCGCGGTGCCCGCCCGGAAAACCTGATGTTGCTCAAGGACGACTATCCGTCCCTGAAAGTGGTGATGCTGGAGCAAAACTATCGCTCCACCAGCCGCATTCTGCGCTGCGCCAACGTGCTGATCTCCAACAATCCCCACGCGTTCGAGAAGCAACTGTGGAGTGAGATGGGCCATGGCGACGAAGTCCGGGTCATCCGCTGCCGCAACGAAGATGCCGAAGCCGAGCGCGTGGCTGTTGAAATCCTGACCCTGCACTTGCGCACCGATCGGCCTTACAGTGACTTTGCGATCCTGTATCGCGGCAACTATCAGGCAAAGCTGATCGAATTGAAGCTGCAACACCATCAGATCCCGTACCGCTTGTCGGGCGGAAACAGCTTCTTCGGGCGTCAGGAAGTGAAAGATCTGATGGCCTACTTTCGACTGATCGTGAACCCGGACGACGACAACGCCTTCCTGCGGGTGATCAACGTCCCGCGTCGCGAAATCGGTTCTACCACCCTCGAGAAGCTGGGCAACTACGCCACCGAGCGAAAAGTCTCGATGTATGCGGCCACTGACGAGATTGGTCTGGGTGAGCATCTGGACCCCCGCTTTACCGACCGTCTGGCGCGGTTCAAGCGCTTTATGGACCGTGTGCGCGAGCAATGCTCGGGCGAAGATCCGATCGCGGCGCTGCGCAGCATGATCATGGACATCGACTACGAGAACTGGCTGCGCACCAACAGTTCCAGCGAAAAGGCTGCTGACTATCGTATGTCCAACGTCTGGTTCCTGGTCGAGGCGTTGAAAAACACCCTCGAAAAAGACGAAGACGGTGCCATGACGATCGAGGAAGCCATCGGCAAGCTGGTGTTGCGCGACATGCTCGAACGCCAGCAAGAAGAGGAAGATGGCGCCGAGGGCGTGCAAATGATGACGTTGCACGCCTCCAAAGGTCTGGAATTTCCCTACGTGTTCATCATGGGCATGGAAGAAGAGATCCTGCCGCACCGCTCCAGTATCGAAGCCGACACCATCGAAGAAGAGCGCCGGCTGGCCTATGTGGGCATTACCCGTGCACGTGAGACCCTGGCATTTACCTTTGCAGCGAAGCGCAAGCAGTACGGCGAAATCATCGATTGCGCACCGAGCCGCTTCCTGGATGAGTTGCCCCCGGACGATCTGGCCTGGGAAGGTAACGATGACACCCCCACCGAAGTGAAAGCGGTTCGCGGAAATACGGCATTGGCCGATATACGCGCCATGCTAAAACGCTAAAATTGACTATTTTTTACTCTACCTTCAGCGCATAAGCGCTATTTGAGGACGTTACGTTGGAAGCACTGCACAAGAAAATTCGCGAAGAAGGCATCGTGCTTTCCGATCAGGTTTTGAAGGTCGACGCCTTTTTGAACCATCAGATTGATCCGTACCTGATGAAGCAGATTGGCGATGAATTCGCGCGTTTGTTCAAGGATGCGGGCATCACCAAGATCGTTACCATCGAAGCATCGGGCATCGCCCCGGCGGTGATGACGGGCCTGAACCTGGGTGTACCGGTGATTTTCGCGCGTAAGCACCAGTCCCTGACCCTGACTGAAAACCTGCTGTCGGCCACGGTGTATTCGTTCACCAAGCAAACCGAAAGCACTGTGGCGATTTCTCCGCGTCACCTGACCAGCACCGATCGCGTGCTGGTGATCGACGATTTCCTGGCCAACGGCAAAGCTTCCCAGGCGCTGATTTCGATTATCAAGCAAGCGGGCGCAACGGTTGCCGGTCTGGGTATCGTGATCGAGAAGTCGTTCCAGGGCGGTCGTGCTGAACTGGACGCGCAGGGTTATCGCGTTGAATCGTTGGCACGGGTTAAATCCCTGGCTGACGGTAAAGTGACCTTTATCGACTGATACCGCTGCCCTCCCTGCAGGAGCACGCTCCTGCAGGTGACAGGTGTCAGATGCCGGTCTTTGCGGTCGCCTGCAAACCTGCCAGCAGCAGGCGCTGATACAGCTCTTCGCGCAGACCTTCGGGCTTTTCAAGCCCCATGCGCGAGAGGTGTTCGGGGAATGCTTGCGCTGCAGGTGCGTCCAGCGTGGCTTTGCCCAGTTCATAGATCTGCGTGAGTTTGAATTTGCTCTTGAGCCAGTTCAACGCCCGCAGCAGGTCTTGCTCCTGGGTGCTGAAATCGCTGCCCAGCGGGTACTCCGGGAATAAATGCGGGTGGCGCGCGGCAATCGATTGCAGGCGCTGCGGACTGTTGTCGGCAAATCGCGGATCGAGGCAAAAGTCCTTGGGCAATTTGCCGATTTGCTGTGCCTGTTCGATCAGTTCGGTCTGGAAGCGTGAATCGGTGATGGACAGCATCGCCTCGATCACATGACGATCGGTCTTGCCGCGCAGATCAGCGATGCCGTATTCGGTTATCACGATGTCGCGCAAATGCCGGGGAATGGTGCAGTGGCCATATTCCCAGACGATGTTGGAACTCACATCGCCTCCCGATTCGCGCCAGCTGCGCAGGATGATCACCGAGCGCGCGTCATGCAGCGCATGGCCCTGGGCCACAAAGTTGTATTGGCCGCCGACCCCGCTGAGTACGCGGCCGTCTTCCAGTTGATCGGCGACGGCGGCCCCGAGCAAGGTGGCGGTGAACGCGCTGTTCACAAAACGCGCATCGCGCCGCTGCAAGCGCTTCAGGTCTTCCTGGCCATACAGTTCGTTGATGTAGCTGATGGCGGTCATGTTGAATTCGCTACGCCTGCTCAGTGGCAACTCCCTCAGGCGCTGGTAAAAGCTGGCCGGGCCAAGGATGAAGCCGCCGTGTACGCTGATGCCATCGCGGTGCAGGCTTTCGTCCAGGGTGCCGGCATTGGCCTGCGTCTGTCGCTCGACATCCGGGTACACCTTGCGCCGCACAATACCTGCGTCCGCCAACACCATCAGCCCGTGCACAAACATCTCGCTACAGCCATACAGGCCCCGGGCGAACGGTTCGACCCCGCCTTCGCGTTCAATCAGCGAGCGCCATGGGGTTATATCGATATCGCCGAGCAAGGCCCGGTAGCCGTCATTATCGCCCTGACGCGCGAGCAAGGCGGCGCTCAGCGCATCGCCCATCGAACCAATGCCAATCTGTAGCGTGCCGCCATCACGCACCAGAGTGCTGGCGTGCAGGCCGATAAAATGGTCTTGCTGGCTCACCGGCATATTGGGGGTAGAAAACAGCGTGGTGTGCTCATCCTCGTCGATCAGCAGGTCAAAATCTTCGATGTCGAGTTCAGAGTCCCCGGGCATGTAGGGCAAGTCGCTGTGCACGTGGCCCAGTATCAGAATGGTTTCGCCCGCGGCCCGGCGTCTGGCGATCATGGGCAGTAAATCGAGGGTGACATCGGGGTTGCAGCTCAGGCTCAGGCGAGTGGCATCCAGGGGATCACGGGCGACCATCTGCGCCACCAGATTCAAGCCGTTGGCGTTGATATCGCGGGCGGCATGGCTGTAGTTGCTGCTGACGTAATCCTGTTGCGCCGCCGGGCTATTGAGCAGGCTGCCCGGCTGCATAAAGAACTGCTCGACGTGAATGTTGCCCGGCATGCTGTTGCGATGCAGGTCGGCGAGGTAATCCAGTTCGATATAGTCGCCAAACACCCGCTCCACAAAGGGCTCGAGAAAGCGGCGCTGCAAACCGTCACCCAGGGGCGGGCGACCAAGGCTCAAGGCGGTGTAAATCGTCAGCCGGCGCTCGGGCAGCAACTTGATGCGCCGATATAGCGCGTTAACGAACCGGTTGGCCTTGCCCAGACCCAGCGGCAAGCCGAGGTGAATATGCATCGGCAAACGTGCGAGCACATCATCGACTGCGCGCTCGATCGAACAGGACTGCACCATCTGACCCTCCAAGACCATCCGTGTATAGAGATGTGACAGAGAGTGACCGGTCTTGGTTGCAAAGAGCAAGGAGGATCAAGGGCGTGCCGGAGCAAATTTCAGGCACAAAAAAGCCGCCCATCAGCGGCTTTTCTGGTGAAGATCGGCTTATTTCAAGCCGGACATCTTCTCGATGGCGCCTTTCAGTTCTTCATCGGTACAGGTCATGCACGTGCCTTTTGGCGGCATGGCGTTGATCCCGGTGATGGCCTTGGCCAGGATGCCATCGAGGCCGCCCTGGTGATCGGCACGTTCTTTCCAGGCTGCGGTGTCACCGATTTTCGGTGCGCCCAGCAAACCTGTGCCGTGGCACGCGCTGCAATGCTTGGCAATGATGTCGTCCGGGCTTTGAGCACCGCCGCCACCAGCTGAAGCGACGACATCCATGCCTTTACATTCTTCGCCCTGAACACAGACTTTGCCTACAGGCTCGAGGCGTTTTGCGATGTCATCGTTTGTTGCCGCTTGAGCGTTGACTGCCCAAAGGGCCAATACAGTTGCTGGTACGGCCAGCATTTTCATAATTAGGTTCACGCGTACACCCTCAATGGTGGCTATTCACGCCCACAACCACGGTTTCGCGGGCGGCAAAAGTATAACGGTTAGCCCGCCACTCTGAAACAACCCTAAAGACAAAGGGGGAATAGAGATGGCGAAATGCAGCTGCGGATGCCTCTGCCCATAAGCAGGGCGCCTCTTTTCTTAGAAATTCGCCGGGGTGGCTGCGCTGATTAGTCGCGCTGCGACATCGAACGGATTGCGAAAACGGTGCGGCTTGGAGCTTTCGAAATAGTAGCTGTCGCCGGCTTCGAGCACGAAGGTCTCAAGACCTACGGTCAACTCCAGACGGCCTTCCACCAGGATTCCGGTTTCTTCGCCTTCGTGGGTCAGCATTTCGTCCCCGGTATCGGCGCCCGGTGGATAGATTTCGTTAAGAAATGCGATGGCCCGACTCGGATGCGCTTTGCCGACCAGTTTCATGGTCACGGCACCATCTGAAATGTCGATCAATTCATTGGCTTTGTAGACAATTTGCGTCGGTTTTTCCTGAAGGATCTCTTCGGAAAAAAATTCGACCATGGACATTGGAATGCCACTCAGCACTTTTCTCAGGGAGCTTATTGAAGGGCTCACGCTGTTTTTTTCGATCATCGAAATAGTGCTGTTAGTGACGCCCGCACGCTTGGCGAGTTCACGCTGTGACAGGCCTTTAAGTTTGCGGATGGATTGCAGTCGTTCACCGACGTCCAATGCGGGAGCCTCCTAGGGTCAGGTTCAGGTCGAGAAGCCGCCATCATGGCGATAGCGTTCAGTATTTACAACACTTCGACTTCAAACCTGTACACCCATTTTGCTCCGCACATTGGATACAACTCATCAGTTCCCGGAATAGAGGCGCGGGGCTCGTTTCAGGTTGCAAAAAATCTGGTAAGGAATGGTGTCAGCCTTGGCCGCCACCTCACTGGCGAGGATAGTTTTGCCCCACAACTCGACGGGTGAACCGAGGCCGGCTTGCGGCACATCCGTGAGATCAATGCACAGCATGTCCATCGACACCCGCCCCAGCAGCTGGCTGCGTACACCGGCCACCAGTACCGGGGTGCCGGTGGGCGCCTGACGCGGGTAGCCATCGGCATAACCCATGGCCACTACGCCGACGCGCATTGGTCGGGTGGTGATGAATCTGGCGCCGTAGCCCACCGGCTCGCCTGCCGGCAATTCGCGTACGCAAATGACTCTGGATTCCAGGCTCATCACTGGCTGCAGGCGGGAAGCTTGAGCCTGCGGCTCTTCAAACGGGGTTGCCCCGTACAGCATGAGCCCCGGACGGACCCAGTCACTCGGGGTGGTTGGCCAGCCAAGGATCGACGGCGAGTTGCGCAAGCTGACTTCGGCAGACAAGTCCGCACGGGCCGCCTGAAACACCGCCAGCTGTTCTTCACTGCGGCTGCAGTCCAGTTCATCGGCGCGGGCGAAGTGGCTCATGAGTACGATTTTTGCCACTTTGCCGCTGGCCTGCAGGCGCTGGTAGGCGGCTTTGTAATCATGCGGGTGCAAGCCGACGCGGTGCATGCCGCTGTCGAGTTTTAACCACACCTGAATCGGTCTGGGGAGGCGGGCCTGCTCGATCGCGTCGAGCTGCCACAGCGAATGCACCACGCACCAGAAGTCGTGCTCGACGATCAGCGGCAGTTCATCTGCTTCAAAAAAACCTTCAAGCAGCAGAATAGGGGCGCGAATGCCGGCAGCGCGCAGTTCCAGGGCTTCTTCGATACAGGCAACAGCAAAGCCGTCGGCTTCAGCCTCCAGGGCCTGGGCGCAACGTACGGCGCCATGGCCGTAGGCGTCGGCCTTGATCACGGCGAGGGCTTTGGCCCCCGTCACTTCACGGGCCAGTTGGTAGTTATGACGCAGGGCTTGAAGGTCGATCAGGGCACGGGCTGGGCGCATGGCGGCGGGCTTCTAACGGCTGTTGAATAAAAAACCGGCGCCAACCCGTGGCTTGACCACGGTGGCACCGCAAGAGGGACAGTTATGACATCAAGGGTGTTATGGCAGTGCCGCGATAACCGACAGTTCCACCAGAATTTCCGGTTCACACAGCTTGGCTTCGACCGTTGCGCGTGCAGGCTGTACGCCTTTAGGCAGCCACTCGTCCCAGACACTGTTCATGCCGGCAAAGTCGGCATCGATGTTCTTGAGGTAGATGGTGACCGACAGGATGTGGCTTTTGTCGGTGCCCGCCAGGTCCAGCAGGTGCTCGATATTTTTCAGGGTTTCGCGGGTTTGCTGCTCGACCCCGGCATACATGTCATTGCCGACTTGCCCTGACAGGTAAACAGTGCCGTTGTGAGCCACGATCTGGCTCATGCGTTCATTGGTGAGCTGGCGCTGGATTGCCATGTTTTGCAGTCTCCTGGTGGTTTCCGTAACGGGAAATATCAAGGCCTTCGGCGCTGATCTGTGGCGTCTTTTTGGCCATCACGTCAGCGAGGAAGCGACCGGAGCCGCAGGCCATGGTCCAGCCGAGTGTGCCATGACCGGTGTTCAGGAACAGGTTTTTAAATGGCGTCGGGCCCACGATCGGCGTGCCGTCCGGAGTGGTCGGGCGCAGGCCGGTCCAGAAACTTGCCTGGCTCAAATCACCGCCCCGAGGATAAAGATCATTGACGATCATCTCCAGGGTTTCACGCCGGCGTGGATTGAGCGACAGGTCAAAACCGGCTATCTCGGCCATGCCGCCGACACGGATACGGTTGTCGAAACGGGTGATGGCGACTTTGTAGGTCTCATCCAGAATGGTCGAGGTGGGGGCCATGGCCGGATCGGTGATCGGGATGGTCAGCGAGTAGCCTTTGAGCGGGTAAACCGGGGCCTTGATGCCCAGTGGCTTGAGCATTTGCGGTGAGTAGCTGCCCAAGGCCAGTACGTAGCGGTCAGCGGTTTCGAGCTTGCCGTCGATCATTACGCCATTGATGCGATCGCCCGCGAAGTCCAGGTGCTGGATATCCTGACCGAAGCGGAATTCGACACCCAGGTTTTTAGCCATTTCAGCCAGGCGGGTGGTGAACATCTGACAGTCACCTGTCTGGTCATTCGGCAGGCGCAGGGCGCCGGCCAGAATGTCAGTGACACCGGCCAGTGCCGGCTCAACCCGGGCGATACCCGCACGGTCGAGCAGCTCGTAAGGCACCCCGGACTCCTTGAGTACGGCGATATCTTTGGCTGCGCCGTCCAGTTGGGCCTGGGTGCGGAACAATTGAGTGGTACCGAGGTTGCGAGCCTCGTAGGCAATACCGGTTTCGGCGCGCAGTTCATCGAGGCAGTCGCGGCTGTACTCGGACAAACGCACCATGCGCTCCTTGTTCACGGCATAGCGGCTGGCGGTGCAGTTGCGCAGCATCTGCGCCATCCACAGGTACTGGTCGATATTGGTGGTGGCCTTGATTGCCAGGGGGGCGTGGCGCTCGAGCAGCCATTTGATCGCCTTGAGCGGAACGCCCGGCGCGGCCCATGGCGATGCATAGCCCGGGGATACCTGGCCGGCGTTGGCAAAGCTGGTTTCCATCGCAACGGCTGGCTGACGGTCTACGACGACTACATCGAAACCGGCTCGGGCCAGATAATAGGCGCTGGCAGTACCAATAACGCCGCCACCCAATACCATAACTCGCATATTTATTTCCCTCATCGCGGCCAGCCGCAGACGTTTATTGTTCAAAGCGAAGATGAGCGCAGTATAAGAAGCATTTGCCAGTGGATTTCACTGTATAAAAAGCTATATTTGGCGACAATTCTCGGCCAAAACGCTTTTTACAAAGGAGATTCTCCTATGCGTACAAATCATCAGACAAAGCGTGAACTGGACAAGATCGATCGCAACATTTTGCGCATCCTGCAGGCCGATGGCCGGATCTCGTTTACCGAGCTTGGAGAGAAGGTAGGGTTGTCGACCACGCCCTGTACCGAGCGGGTACGCAGGCTGGAACGCGAAGGGATCATCATGGGCTACAACGCCCGGCTCAACCCCCAGCATTTGCAGGGCAGTTTGCTGGTGTTCGTCGAAATCAGCCTCGACTACAAGTCAGGCGATACTTTTGAAGAATTCCGCCGTGCAGTGCTGAAATTGCCCCACGTACTGGAGTGTCATCTGGTGTCGGGTGACTTCGACTATCTGGTCAAGGCGCGGATCAGCGAGATGGCCTCGTACCGTAAACTGCTGGGCGATATCTTGCTCAAACTGCCCCACGTGCGTGAGTCCAAGAGCTATATCGTGATGGAAGAGGTGAAAGAGAGCCTGAATTTGCCGATCCCGGATTGACCCCCGGGGCTCTGCAGGAGCGAGCTTGCTCCTGCAGGGGCAGGAAGGTTCTAGACCAGCACCTGGCGGGTACTGGCGATGTATTCATGCACCAGCTTCTCCGCCGAAGGATGGATCATTTCCACCGGGCGGCGGCCGTTAGGGCACGGCAAGGTCGGGGTGGTGCCAAACAGACGGCAGATCAGCGGGCGCTCTTCATACACAGTGCAGCCATTGGGGCCCAGGTGTACGCAGTTCAGCTCGTCCATGGCCGCCTCTTGTTCGGCAGCGGTCTTGCGTGGCAGGCGGGCCATTTCTTCAGATGAGGTGGTCACGGGCCCGCAGCAGTCATGGCAACCCGGAACGCATTCGAACGACGGGATCTGCTGCCTGAGAAAGCGGATTTTATGACTGTTACAGCTCATCTAAGGCTCACCGGATTTGAAAAGGCCGCAGAGTCTGCCCGAAAAGCCTCACTCTAGACAGGGCCGTCCGGCTGTTCTTGCCCCGCAGGAAGGGCCGGGCTTATGCTCCGTCAAATTTTTCTAACATGAATAATCAGGATTAATCACATGAGCGCCCCGGATCCGCGCAGCCAGCACACCGCTTCTTATTACGCCGCCAGCAGTCTGCCGCAGCCCGATCATCCGGTGCTGCAAGGTGAGCATGTGGCTGATGTGTGCGTGGTGGGCGGCGGCTTTTCCGGCCTGAACACGGCGCTGGAACTGGCCGAGCGCGGCATGAGCGTGATTGTGCTCGAAGCGCACAAGATCGGCTGGGGCGCCAGCGGGCGCAATGGCGGGCAACTGATTCGTGGCGTCGGCCACGGGCTTGAGCAGTTTGAAGGGATCATCGGCAAGGACGGTGTGCGGCAAATGAAGTTGATGGGCCTGGAGGCGGTGGAAATCGTGCGCCAGCGGGTCGAACGCTACAACATTGCCTGCGACCTGACCTGGGGTTATTGCGACCTGGCCAACAAGCCTCGCGACCTGGAAGGTTTTGCCGAAGAGGCCGAAGAATTGCGCGGTTTGGGTTATCGCCACCAGACCCGTTTGCTGCAAGCCAACGAAGTGCACAGTGTGGTGGGTTCGGACCGTTATGTCGGAGGCCTGGTCGACATGGGCTCGGGTCATTTGCACCCGCTTAACCTGGCGCTGGGTGAAGCCGCCGTCGCGGCGCAACTGGGCGTGAAGCTGTTCGAAAACAGCGCGGTAACCCGGATCGATTACGGCCCTGAAGTGCGGGTGCATACGGCTCAGGGATCGGTGCGGGCCAGGAGCCTGGTGCTGGGCTGCAATGCCTATCTCAAGGATCTCAACCCGCAACTCAGTGGCAAAGTACTGCCTGCGGGCAGTTACATCATTGCCACCGAGCCGTTGAGTGAAGCCCAGGCTCATGCTTTGTTGCCGCAGAACATGGCGGTATGCGATCAGCGTGTGGCGCTGGATTATTACCGGCTTTCGGCGGACCGGCGTTTGCTGTTCGGTGGTGCCTGCCATTACTCAGGCCGCGACCCGCAGGACATCGGCGCTTACATGCGGCCGAAAATGCTCGAAGTGTTCCCGCACCTGGCCAATGTAAAAATCGATTACCAGTGGGGCGGGATGATTGGTATTGGTGCCAACCGCTTGCCGCAGATCGGTCGTCTGCCGGATCAGCCCAACGTGTATTTCGCCCAGGCGTATTCAGGACATGGGGTGAACGCCACGCACCTGGCCGGCAAGCTGCTGGCCGAGGCCATCAGCGGCCAGCAAAGCCACGGTTTTGACCTGTTCGCCAAAGTCCCGCACATCACCTTTCCGGGCGGCAAGTACCTGCGTTCGCCGTTGCTGGCGCTGGGCATGTTGTGGCATCGGCTCAAAGAGCTGGGTTAACCCGTCCCCCTGCAGGCGCTCGCTGCTGCCAGTCAGGTCAAGAGCGCCAGAACGGTTTGCAGCCTTCGCGCAGGGCCAGCTCCGGGCTCAAACCCACGTCCCGCAGCTGCTGTGCATCCAGCTGGAGCAAGGCACGGCGGGTGCGTGAGCGGTGACAGAACAGGCCCCAGCGGCTTAAAGCGGCAGGTGAACTGACGACCTGAAAAGATTCGTGCTCAGCCTGTAATTGCGGGCCGTGTAACGTCAGACGCACATCGCTTAAACCATTCATTCGCCAGCTCCTTTTGACTCGGTTGCTATGAGTCAGCATGATGGCCTTGCGTCAAAAACCATGACAGATTCAGCAAACTGTTTTTATATGCATACAGATTCGTCTTTTTAGAGCCTGAATCCTCGGTTTATAGCCCATCTGTACCGGTCAATCTTTCGAGAGCACCGCCATGACCCTATACGTCAACCTCGCCGACCTGCTCGGTACGCGCATCGAGCAGGGCTTTTATCGCCCCGGCGACCGCTTGCCTTCAGTGCGTGCATTAAGCGCCGAACATGGTGTGAGCCTGAGTACGGTGCAGCAGGCGTATCGGTTGCTGGAGGACAATGGCCTGGCTTCGCCGCGCCCCAAGTCCGGATACTTTGTACCGATGGAGCGCCAGTTGCCGGCCTTGCCGGGCATGGGCAAGCCCGCTCAGCGGCCGGTGGAAATTTCCCAGTGGGAGCAGGTGCTGGAACTGGTGCGCTCGGTGCCGCAAAAGGATGTGATTCAACTGGGGCGCGGCATGCCCGACGTTACTGTGCCGACCATCAAGCCGTTGTTGCGCAGCCTGGCGCAAATCAGTCGCCGCCTGGACTTGCCCGGCCTGTATTACGACAACGTCTACGGGGTGCTGGCCCTGCGCGAGCAACTGGCGCGCCTGCTGCTCGACTCGGGCTGTCAGTTGAGCCCCGACGAGATAGTGATCACCACTGGCTGCCATGAAGCGCTGTCATGCAGTATTCGGGCGGTGTGTGAGCCGGGAGATATTGTGGCGGTCGATTCGCCGAGCTTTCACGGCGCCATGCAAACCCTCAAAGGGTTGGGCATGAAGGCGCTGGAGATACCCACCGACCCGCTGACCGGCATCAGCCTGGATGCGCTGGAGCTGGCGCTGGAGCAGTGGCCGATCAAGGCAATCCAGATCACCCCCAGTTGCAACAATCCGCTGGGCTACATCATGCCCGAGGCGCGCAAACGGGCCTTGGTGACCCTGGCCCAGCGCTTTGACGTGGCCATTATCGAAGACGATGTCTACGGTGAGCTGGCCTACACCTACCCTCGCCCGCGGACCATCAAGTCGTTCGACGATGACGGTCGGGTGCTGCTGTGCAGCTCGTTCTCCAAGACCCTGGCCCCGGGCCTGCGGGTAGGCTGGGTCGCGCCGGGCCGTTATCTGGAGCGGGTGCTGCACATGAAGTACATCTCCACCGGCTCCACCGCGCCGCAGCCGCAGCTGGCGGTTGCCGACTTTTTGAAAAACGGTCATTTCGAGCCGCACCTGCGCAAAATGCGCACCCAATATCAGCGCAATCGCGATTTGATGCTGGGCTGGATCAGCCGCTACTTTCCGCCCGGTACCCGCGCCAGCCGGCCTCAGGGCAGTTTTATGCTGTGGCTTGAACTGCCCGAGGGGTTTGATAGCTTGCGCCTCAATCGCGCGCTGCTTGAGCAGGGGGTGCAGGTCGCGGTGGGCAGCATCTTTTCTGCCTCGGGCAAGTACCGTAATTGCTTGCGCATGAACTACGCTGCCAAGCCAACGCTGCAGATTGAAGAGGCCGTGCGCAAGGTCGGTGAAACGGCCAGCAAATTATGGGCTCAGGCGGCCGGTCACGCGGACAGTTGAACGGGGCACCGTACGTTGAAATCACTCTGCATGTTGTTTTTCGCGCTGTTGCTGGGAGGTTGTAGCACCTTGGATGTACCTCGAGAGTCAAGTCAGGCTACCCCCGCAGTGGATTCATCCTTTGGCCGCTCGATCATGGCTCAGGCGGCGCCCTACCGGGGCCGCTCGGGGTTCCGTTTATTGCCCAACAGCGGCGAAGCGTTCCGGGCCCGGGCAGAGCTGATTCGCAATGCGCAGAGCAGTCTTGATCTGCAGTACTACATCGTCCACGACGGGCTGAGTACGCGGATGCTGGTTGATGAGCTGCTCAAGGCGGCAGATCGCGGGGTGAGGGTACGACTGCTGCTCGACGACACCGCCAGCGATGGCCTGGACGATATTCTGGCCACCCTGGCGGCCCATCCCAATATTCAGGTCCGCCTGTTCAATCCGCTGCAATTGGGACGTGGCACGGGGGTGACCCGGGCGATGGGTCGGCTATTCAATCTTTCGCGCCAGCACCGGCGCATGCACAACAAGCTGTGGCTGGCCGATAACAGTGCGGCGATTGTCGGCGGGCGGAATTTGGGCGATGAGTATTTCGATGCTCAGCCGGATCTGAATTTCACCGACATCGACCTGCTCGGAGTGGGGCCGGTGGCTGAGCAACTGGGGTACAGCTTCGATCAATACTGGAACAGTGCCCTGAGCCAGCCCATTGGTGATTTTGTTTCGGCACGGCTGTCCCGGTCGGAGCTGGCCAGGGCGCGGGAAAAACTCGAGGCGTCACTCAAACTGGCACAACAACGCAACAACACGCTGTACCAGCAACTGGCATCGTATGAAACCAGCCCGCAGCTGGATACCTGGCGCAAAGAGCTGATCTGGGCCTGGGGTCAGGCCTTGTGGGATGCACCGAGCAAGGTGCTGGCCAAGGACGAGCCGGATCCGCATTTGTTGCTGACCACGCAACTGGCGCCGGAACTGGCCGGGGTGAACAAAGAGCTGATTCTGGTCTCGGCCTACTTTGTGCCGGGTGAAACCGGGCTGGTGTACCTGACGGGCCGTGCGGATGCCGGGGTCGATGTACGTTTATTGACCAACTCCCTGGAAGCCACGGACGTGCCGGTGGTGCATGGCGGCTATGCCCCCTATCGCAAGGCGTTGCTGGAGCATGGGGTCAAGCTCTTTGAGCTGCGGCGCCAGCCCGGCAGCCACCCGGGCAGCGGTCCGCATCTGTTTAAACACGGGATGAGCAGCGATTCGAGCCTGCACAGCAAGGCGATGATTTTCGACGGGCAAAAATCCTTTATCGGCTCGTTCAATTTCGACCCGCGTTCGGGCTTGTGGAACACCGAGGTCGGGGTGCTGGTGGACAGCCCGCAGCTGGCGGACGAGGCGCGCAAGCTGGCGTTGCAGGGCATGTCGCCGGCCTTGAGCTACGAGCCGACCCTGGAGCAGGGCAAGATCGTCTGGGTAACCGAAGACAATGGCCGGTTACATGCGTTGAGCCACGAGCCGGGCAACTGGTGGCGCCGGCTGAACGCCTGGTTCAGCAAGAGCGTGGGGCTGGAGAAGATGTTGTAACCACCCAGGCCCTCTGCAGGCGCGTGTTTTATGCGGCTGTTTGCTCTGCGCCAAAGGCGCCCTGGCGCAACACCAGGATCACCAGCACCAAGGCTCCGGCGGCCATGAACAGCGGCAAGGCATGGCCGCTGATCCACTGGCTGCCAGCACCTGCGGCCAGCGGCCCGATCAGGCAGCCAATGCCCCATAGCTGTGCAATGTGGGCATTGGCACGTACCAGCGCGTCGTCACGGTAGCGCTCGCCGATCAGAATCAACGACAGGGTGAACAGGCCGCCTGCGCTGGCGCCGAAAATCACCCACAGCGGCCAGATCAACAGGGTATTGAGCAACAATGGCACCGCCAGGCTCGACAGCATCAGCAGCACCGCGCAACCGGTGAACAACGAACGCCGGGACAGGCGGTCGGCCAGCGCACCAATCGGCAGTTGCAGCAGGGCATCGCCCACCACCACGGTACTGACCATTGCCAGGGCGATGTCGGCGGTAAAGCCCTGACGCAGGCAATAGACCGGCAGCAGGGTCAGAATCATGGCTTCAAAGGCCGCAAATAACCCTACAGCCCAGGCGATGGCCGGCAAGCCTCGACAGAACTCCAGCAAGTCATTGAAGGTCACGCTGTACGCTTCGGTGGCGGGGGCGCCATCGCGGCCCATCAGCAGCAAGGGGGCCAGCGTCAGCAGAGCTACGCCGATCCAGAATCCGTAGTCCCCTTCAGAGCCAACCAGGCCCAATAGCAGGGGCCCGGAGAGTTGGCTCAAGGCGTAGGCCGAGCCATACAGGGCGACCAAGCGGCCGCGCCATTGTTCGACCACCAGTTGGTTGATCCAGCTTTCACCGAGAATGAAAATGATCGTGAGCACTACCCCGATCAGCAGTCGCAGCACCAGCCACACCGGGTAGCTGGGCAGTAACGCCAGCAGCCCGATGGACAGCGCGCCACACCACAAACACAGACGCATCAGGGCCGGCGTACCAAAGCGCGAGGCCAGTTTGCTGGCCAGGCTGGCGCCCACCAGCACGCCGATTGCCGGCATGGCTGCCATCACGCCAATTGCGAACCCGCCGTAACCCCAGCTTTCGAGCCGGAACGACACCAGCGGCATGCTCACGCCCAGCGCCAGGCCGACGCTGAGTACCGAGGCCAGTACGGCGAAGTAAGTCGCCCAACGCATCGCTGTGCTCCTGTGGATAACTAGAAATAAAGGTTTGAAACAAATGTGGGAGCGGCTGCTCGCGATGCAAGCACCGGGGTCCATAGCGCAGACCGGGTGCGATCATCGCGGGCAAGCCCGCTCCCACAGGGTGTTACCAGTGTTGTGTTACAGCTTGATCCAGGTGGATTTCAGCTCGGTGTATTTGTCGAATGCGTGCAGCGACTTGTCACGGCCGTTACCCGACTGTTTGAAGCCGCCAAACGGAGCGGTCATGTCGCCGCCATCGTATTGGTTGACCCATACGCTACCGGCGCGCAGGGCTTTGGCAGTCAGGTGAGCCTTGGAGATATCGGCTGTCCAGACTGCAGCCGCCAGGCCATATGGCGTGTCGTTGGCAATCTGGATCGCTTCTGCGGCGCTGTCGAAGGCGATAACCGACAAGACCGGGCCAAAAATTTCTTCCTGGGCGATTTTCATCGCGTTGCTCACACCGTCGAAAATGGTCGGCTCAACGTAGGTGCCACCGGTTTCCTGCAGGATTCGTTTGCCACCGGCAACCAGTTTGGCGCCTTCGCTGTGGCCGGCTTCGATGTACGACAGCACAGTGTTCATTTGCTGAGTGTCGACCAGGGCGCCCACGGTGGTGGCCGGGTCCAGCGGATTGCCCGGCTTCCAGTCCTTGAGCGCTTCGATCACCAGCGGCAGGAATTTGTCTTTGATGGAGCGCTCGACCAGCAGGCGCGAACCTGCGGTACAGACTTCGCCCTGGTTGAAGGCGATGGCGCTGGCAGCGGATTCGGCAGCGGCTTGCAGATCGGGAGCATCGGCGAAGACGATGTTCGGGCTCTTGCCGCCGGCTTCGAGCCAGATGCGCTTCATGTTGGATTCGCCGGAATAGATCATCAACTGCTTGGCGATTTTGGTCGAACCGGTAAACACCAGGGTGTCGACGTCCATGTGCAAGGCCAGGGCTTTGCCGACAGTGTGGCCGTAACCTGGCAGGACGTTCAGGACGCCAGCCGGAATGCCGGCTTCAACGGCCAGTGCCGCAATGCGGATGGCTGTCAGTGGTGATTTTTCGGAGGGCTTGAGGATTACCGAGTTACCGGTCGACAGCGCCGGGCCGAGCTTCCAGCAGGCCATCATCAACGGGAAGTTCCACGGCACGATGGCGGCGACTACGCCGACCGCTTCGCGGGTCACCAGACCCAACTGGTCGTGGGGGGTGGCGGCGACCTCGTCGTAAATCTTGTCGATGGCTTCACCGCTCCAGCTCAGCGCACCGGCTGCACCGGGGACGTCGATGTGCAGCGAGTCGCTGATCGGCTTGCCCATGTCCAGGGTTTCAAGCAGGGCCAGTTCTTCGGCGTTTTGCTTGAGCAGATCGGCAAAGCGGATCATGGCGGCTTTGCGCTTGGCCGGTGCCAGGCGCGACCAGACGCCCGACTCAAAGGTTTTGCGTGCCACTTCTACGGCGCGCTGGGCGTCAGCTGCATCGCAGCTGGCAACTTTGCCCAGCAAGCGGCCGTCGACCGGGCTGAGACACTCGAACGTTTCATTGGAGACCGCGTCGGTGTATTCACCGTTGATGTAGGCGCGACCTTCGATTTTCAGCTGTTTGGCCCGTTGTTCCCAATCAGCACGCGTCAGGGTGGTCATTCGAGTGTCCTCCTCTTATTAAGAATTGCAGCGCTCAGGCTTTGGCATGGCGCGTCATGGATGCTGTCCGATTCACTAAAGTGATCAGTACGAGACATCCGCCACCCTAAACCAGTGGCCCTGGAACTTTCAATATATTTGACACATGTGTCGCAAACGGCAAGGCTTGTTCGTTTTAATAAACATCAGTTTTTGTCTTTCTGACCACACACGCAGCAATTTCGGGGGTACAAAAATAATGAGCATTGCCACAATCGTCGACTTCAGCACTGCCAAAACCCAGGCTGACCGATTCAGTCCTGCGCCGGAAAAAGTGCTCAAGGGTAATCCGGAGCAAGTTGTCCACAACCATTACGACAGCCCTTGCGGGCAGATGAGCGCGGGGGTGTGGGAAGGTGCTGTGGGGCACTGGACGGTCAATTACACCGAGCATGAATATTGCGAAATTCTGCAGGGCGTTTCAGTTCTGCGTGACCAGGAAGGTAACGCCAAGACCCTGCGGGCCGGTGACCGTTTTGTCATCCCTGCCGGCTTCAGTGGCACGTGGGAAGTGCTGGAGCCATGTCGCAAAGTTTACGTCGTGTTTGAACACAAACCCTGAGCCGATAGATGGCGGCTGAGGATCGTGGCGCAGGAGGGGCAATGGTGACCATGAAACTGAGTCAGGCCGGGAAATGCAGGGAAGTGCCGGTCTCACGTTGAACCGTCAGCGCTGAGCAACAAAAAAGGCCCGTATCGTGAGATGCGGGCCTTTTTTGTAAGAAGTAAAACCAATTACTTGATTTTGGCTTCTTTGTAGATCACGTGCTTGCGAACCCGCGGATCGAATTTTTTGATTTCGATTTTGTCCGGAGTGGTGCGCTTGTTCTTATCTGTGGTGTAGAAATGGCCTGTACCAGCGCTCGACACCAAACGGATCAATTCACGCATGATTAGCTCCCTTAGATCTTGCCATCGCGGCGGATTTCGGCCAGCACGACAGTGATGCCACGCTTGTCGATGATGCGCATGCCTTTAGCAGATACGCGCAGACGAACAAAACGTTTCTCTTCTTCAACCCAGAAGCGGTGATGCTGCAGGTTCGGCAGGAAACGACGACGGGTTTTGTTATTTGCGTGGGAAATGTTATTCCCAGTCACCGGACCCTTACCGGTAACTTGACAGACTCTCGACATGCCTCAGCCCTCTAAAACCACATGCCCAACCCGGCATGGGTTGGCCGCTTAATCTCTCAGTCATGGCGCCAGGCGCCGCGTTTCTTTAAGGGTCTTACCGGCTACACCTACAAACGAAGGAACCGGGCCCCTAGAAAAGAGCGCTGCTTTATACCAGAAAGACTAAAGAGCAACAACACGAACTGTGGTTTGCTGTAATTAATTAAGTCGGCAGTCTAACGGCATTTCGCGCTAAAGCCTATGCCTGCTTGGGTTTTACCGCTCGTCGCGAGATGAAAGGTTTCAGTGCGAAAATTGCGCTTTATTGCAGTCGGCGACGGCCGCGACAAGGGCGGACGGGTCTTGATATGGCCGAAAATACCCCCGTTTCGAGCTCTGCAGGCGCCTTCGGCAGCCACTACAGGGAACGGATCGTATTAAAAAGTAGTCATTTGTCCATCAGGTCACTAGGGTTAGTCTTTTCCAGACTGCACCTGCAGATGGGCCACATCGACTTGCAAAGGAAACAGATCATGCGCCTCGCTGCCGCCCCCTTATTGCTTACCTTTTGCCTGAGTCCGCTGGTTCAGGCGGCCACCTTGAGTGTTTGCACCGAGGCCAGCCCCGAAGGGTTCGATGTGGTGCAGTACAACTCGCTCACGACCACCAATGCCTCGGCAGACGTGCTGATGAATCGTCTGGTGGATTTTGATGCCCGGGCTGCCAGGTTGGTGCCGAGTCTGGCGCAAAGCTGGTCAGTGTCCCCTGACGGTCTTGTGTACGACTTCAAATTACGCCCCGGGGTCAAGTTTCACAGCACGCCTTATTTCACCCCGAGCCGTGAACTGAATGCCGATGACGTGCGCTTCAGCTTCGAGCGCATGCTTGATCCGGACAATCCGTGGCACAAGGTGGCGCAAAGCGGTTTCCCCCATGCGCAGTCCTTGCAACTGCCGCAGCTGGTGAAAAAGATCGAAACCCCGGATCCGTTGACCGTGCGCTTTACCCTCAGCCATCCGGATTCAACGTTCCTGCCGGCGCTGAGTATGGGCTTTGCATCGATCTATTCGGCCGAATATGCCGACAAACTGCTCAAGGCCGGGACGCCGGAGCTGATGAACAGCCAGCCGATCGGAACCGGGCCTTTTGTGTTCTCGCGCTTCCAGAAAGATGCGGTGGTGCGTTACAAGGCCAACCCGGACTATTTCGCGGGCAAGCCGGCCATCGACGGGCTGATTTTTGCCATCACCCCGGACGCCAACGTGCGCCTGCAGAAATTGCGCCGCAATGAGTGCCAGATTGCCCTCTCGCCCAAACCGCTGGATGTGGATGCCGCCACCAAGGACCCGGCGTTGAGCGTTGCGCAAACCCCGGCCTTCATGACTGCTTTTGTGGCCATCAATAGTCAGCATCCGCCACTGGACAAGCCCCAGGTGCGGCAGGCGATCAATCTGGCCTTCGATAAAGACACTTACCTCAAGGCGGTGTTCGAGAACGGTGCACAGACTGCCAGTGGCATCTATCCGGCCACGACCTGGAGCTATGCCAAAGATTTGCCGGGCTATGCCCATGATCCGCAAAAAGCCAAAGAGCTGCTGGCCAGTGCAGGCTTCAAGGACGGCTTTAAAACCACCATCTGGACCCGGCCGACCGGTAGCGTGCTGAACCCGAACCCAAGCCTTGGGGCGCAGTTGCTGCAGGCGGACCTGGGCAAGGTGGGCATCAAGGCGGACATCCGGGTGATTGAATGGGGCGAATTGATCCGTCGCGCCAAAGCGGGTGAGCACGACCTGTTGTTCATGGGCTGGGCCGGTGATAACGGCGACCCGGACAACTTCCTGACTCCGCAGTTTTCATGCGCCGCGGTGAAGTCCGGGACCAACTTTGCGCGTTATTGCGACAAGACCCTGGACAGCCTGATCAGTGAGGGCAAAACCCTCACCGACCAGGACAAGCGCAGCGCGCTGTATCAAAAGGCCCAGGCCCTGATTCAGCAGCAGGCGCTGTGGCTGCCGCTGGCACACCCAACGGCCTACGCGCTTACCCGTAAAGACGTACAGGGTTATCAGGTGAGTCCGTTCGGGCGTCAGGACTTTTCGACGGTCAGCATCAAGCCCTGAGTGTCACATCCAGCCATGTTCGACCATTGAGAGCGGTTCACCGTCGCCAACGATAAAGTGATCCAGAACCCGCACTTCGATCAGGTCCAGCGCATCGCTCAGGCGCTTGGTCAGGGTGCGGTCGGCCTGGCTGGGCTCGGTGACACCCGAGGGGTGGTTGTGGCAAAAAATCACCGCTGCGGCGTTATGTGCGAGGGCGCGCTTGACCACCTGGCGCGGGTACACGCTGGCACTGTCGATGGAGCCCCTGAACAGCACTTCAAAGGACAGCATCCGGTGTTTGGAGTCCATGAACAGGCAGCCAAACACTTCGTGGAGTTCGTGACGCAGTAACGACTTGAGATAGTCACGAACGGCCTGCGGGCTTTCTAGCGCCGAGTCCCGGCGCAGGCGCTCGGCCAGGTGCCGGCGGCTCATCTCCAGTACCGCCTGCAACTGGCTGAACTTGGCCGGCCCGAGCCCCAGCTGGCGACAGAACCCGGCGAGGTCGGCTTCGAGCAGGGCCCTCAGGCTGCCGAATTCAGCGAGTAAATGCCGTGCCAGGTCGACCGCGCTTTTGCCCGAGACCCCGGTGCGCAGGAAGATTGCCAGCAGTTCGGCGTCGGAAAGACTGGATGCTCCGTGTTCTAAAAGCTTCTCGCGCGGCCGCTCTGCTGCCGGCCAATCCCTGATGCTCATAACACCTCCATGTAAGTGGGCGCCGCTGTTCCCTGGCAGGCGCTGTGTTATCTTAGCCCATCATTTTTGCGTGGCATTTGGCCATTTTCCGCGCAGTCATCATCGAACTAGAAGGCAGGCCTATGCAGCGGCTGTATCGAAAACGCATTGTTTTGGGCGTCGGCGGCGGCATCGCGGCTTACAAGAGTGCAGAGCTGGTTCGCCGTTTGCTGGATCAAGGCGCCGAAGTGCGGGTTGTCATGACCCGTGGCGGTAGCGAGTTCATCACTCCGCTGACCATGCAGGCCCTGTCCGGGCACCCGGTTCACCTGGATTTGCTGGACCCGGCGGCTGAAGCCGCGATGGGCCATATCGAGCTGGCCAAGTGGGCTGACCTGGTACTGATCGCGCCAGCCACGGCTGACCTGATCGCCCGTCTTGCCCAGGGCCTGGCCAATGATCTGCTGACCACCCTGGTGCTGGCCACTGACGCGACGGTCGCCATTGCGCCGGCGATGAATCAGGCCATGTGGCGTGATCCGGCCACCCAGGCCAACACCCGATTGCTTGAAACCCGCGGCCTGCGCGTGTTTGGTCCGGCTTCCGGAAGCCAGGCCTGCGGTGACGTGGGCTTTGGCCGCATGCTTGAGGCCGATGATCTGGTGCACTGCGCCGCCGAGTGTTTTCAGCGTCAGGTGTTGACCGGCAAGCATGTACTGATTACGGCCGGCCCGACCCAGGAAAACATCGACCCGGTGCGCTATATCACCAACCACAGCTCCGGAAAAATGGGCTTTGCCCTGGCTGAAGCGGCGGTTGAGGCCGGTGCCCGGGTAACCCTGATTACCGGGCCGGTGCACTTGCCGACCCCGGACCGGGTGAGCCGGATCGATGTGGTCAGTGCCCGCGATATGCTCGCGGCCTGTGAAGCGGCGATCCCCTGTGACGTGTTTATTGCGTCCGCTGCAGTCGCGGATTACCGCCCGGAAGTCGTTGCCCCGCAGAAACTCAAGAAAGACCCTACCAAGGGTGACGGCCTGTTGCTGCAGATGGTGCGCAATCCAGACATTCTGGCCACCATCGCTTCGCGCCCTGACCGCCCTTTTAGTGTCGGCTTTGCCGCAGAGACCGAGCACTTGCTCGATTACGCCGCGCGCAAGCTCAAAGACAAAAACCTCGACCTGATTGTGGCCAACGATGTGGCTAACCCCAGCATCGGCTTCAACAGCGAAGAAAACGCCTGCAGCGTGATTGACCGTCAACTGCATGCCACTGTGTTTGCCCAGACCAGCAAGGGCAAAATTGCCCGCCAGCTGATCACTTTTATCGCCGAACGTCTGAACCAGGTTTAACTCGTATGCACGCTTTGCAAGCCAAAATCCTCGATCCACGCATTGGTAGCGAATTTCCGCTGCCGCAGTACGCCACGCCCGGCTCCGCCGGTCTTGATCTGCGCGCCATGCTTAAACAAGACACCGTTCTGGAACCGGGCCAGACCCTGTTGATCCCGACCGGTCTGTCGGTATACATCGGTGATCCGGGCCTGGCGGCGCTGATCCTGCCGCGCTCCGGCCTGGGTCATAAGCACGGCATCGTGCTGGGTAACCTGGTCGGCCTGATCGACTCCGATTATCAGGGCGAACTGATGGTTTCGTGCTGGAACCGTGGTCAAACCGCCTTCAACATCACCATCGGTGAGCGTATTGCTCAGCTGGTGCTGGTGCCGGTGGTGCAGGCGCACTTTGAGCTGGTCGAAGAATTCGACGAAAGCCAGCGTGGTGCTGGCGGCTTCGGTCATTCCGGCAGCCTCTGATTGTACTCAGGTCAGGCGCCCTGCCTGACCTGACTCGTTAGCGTGGTAATTCAGGATGAAGCTCGCGCCAATGCAGTCACTCTGTTTATTGCCAAAATCGATGGCAGCCTTGTGCCATACGCCCCGTAATGCCAACTGGCCTCACGAACTCTCGCGTCAAAACGCCGTCCAAAGCCACAGCTTATGCTCGACCGCTCCCCGTCAACCGGTGAATGCTCGCCGTAGGGCAAGGTCGACGTTCGTGTGCCTGGCAGTTTCAGTGCACACCCCGAATTCTCAGAAAATGGAGCATCCTTTTTAATGAGCAGCCCAGCTTCGGTCGCGCCGCAATTCCCTGACAGCATCTTCCGCGCCTATGACATTCGCGGTGTGGTGCCTGAAACCTTGACCGCTGAAACTGCCTACTGGATTGGCCGTGCCATTGGCGCCGAAAGCCTGGCCCAGGGTGAGCCCCATGTATCGGTGGGGCGTGACGGGCGGTTGTCGGGTCCGGAACTGGTGGAGCGTTTGATTCAGGGTGTGGCCGACAGCGGTTGCCATGTCAGCGATGTAGGCCTGGTACCGACGCCGGCGCTGTATTACGCGGCCAGCGTGCTGAGGGGCAAGTCGGGGGTGATGCTCACGGGCAGCCATAACCCGTCCAACTACAACGGCTTCAAGATCGTGATCGCTGGCGACACCCTGGCCAACGAGCAAATACAGGCGCTGCATACCCGCCTCAAGAGCAATGATCTGACTTGGGGTGAAGGCAGCATCACCCGGGTTGAGATTTTGCCGCGCTACTTCGATGAAATTACCGGGGACATCAAGCTGGCCCGGCGTCTTAAAGTGGTGGTCGACTGTGGTAACGGTGCGGCAGGCGTGATTGCCCCGCAACTGATCGAAGCCCTGAATTGCGAAGTGATCCCGTTGTTCTGCGAGGTGGACGGTAATTTCCCCAACCACCACCCGGACCCGGGCAAGCCCGAGAATCTGCTGGACCTGATCGCCAAGGTTAAAGAAACCAATGCCGACCTTGGCCTGGCCTTTGATGGCGACGGCGACCGTGTCGGTGTCGTGACCAATACCGGCACCATGGTGTTCCCGGATCGCTTGCTGATGCTGTTCGCTCAGGATGTGCTGGTGCGCAACCCGGCTGCCGAGATCATTTTTGATGTGAAATGCAGCCGTCGTCTGGCGCCCTGGATCGAAGAATGTGGCGGTCGGCCACTTATGTGGAAGACCGGTCATTCGTTAATCAAAAAGAAGATGAAGGAAACCAGTGCCTTGCTGGCCGGAGAAATGAGCGGGCATATCTTTTTCAAAGAGCGCTGGTTCGGTTTTGATGACGGTATTTACAGTGCTGCGCGCCTGCTGGAGATCCTCAGCAAGCGCCAGGCGACAGCCGAAGAGCTGTTTGAGACCTTCCCCAACGATATTTCTACGCCAGAGATCAATATCGATGTGACGGATGAGAGCAAATTCAGCATCATTGACGCCCTGCACGATGCCCAATGGGGTGAAGCCGCCGAGCTGACCACCATTGATGGTGTTCGGGTCGACTATCCACACGGCTGGGGCCTGGTTCGCGCCTCCAACACCACTCCGGTGCTGGTGCTGCGATTCGAGGCAGAGACCGAGGCCGAACTGCAACGTATCAAGGATGTCTTTCACGCCCAATTGAAGCGTGTGGCGCCTGATCTCCAACTACCGTTTTGATCGATTTGTTCTACCGGAGCCCTGAATGACCCTCGAACGTGATGCCGCCTCCAACGTCGCCAAGGTTTTGTCCGAAGCGCTGCCCTATATTCGCCGTTACGTCGGCAAGACGCTGGTGATCAAGTACGGCGGCAACGCTATGGAAAACGATGAGCTGAAAACCGGGTTTGCCCGCGACATCGTGTTGATGAAGGCCGTGGGTATCAATCCGGTCGTGGTCCATGGTGGCGGTCCGCAAATCGGTGATTTGCTCAAGCGCCTGTCCATCGAGAGCCATTTCATCGACGGTATGCGGGTCACAGACTCGCAAACCATGGATGTGGTTGAAATGGTGCTCGGCGGCCATGTGAACAAAGAGATCGTCAACCTGATCAACCGCCATGGCGGTAGCGCCATAGGCCTGACCGGTAAAGACGCCACGCTGATCCGGGCCAAGAAAATGGTGGTTACCCGCCAGACACCGGAAATGACCAGCCCGGAAATCATCGATTTCGGGCATGTGGGCGAAGTGGTCGGGATCAACACTGACCTGCTGAACATGCTGACCAAGGGTGATTTCATCCCGGTAATTGCGCCGATTGGC
Organism: Pseudomonas sp. Lz4W; assembly: GCF_000346225.2. NCBI lineage: Bacteria > Pseudomonadati > Pseudomonadota > Gammaproteobacteria > Pseudomonadales > Pseudomonadaceae > Pseudomonas > Pseudomonas sp. Lz4W. Next base: position 112,155 of record NZ_CP017432.1, read on the forward strand.
GTGGGTGAAAACGGCGAGTCCTACAACATCAACGCGGATCTGGTGGCGGGTAAGGTCGCCGAAGCGCTGAAAGCTGAAAAGCTTATGTTGCTGACCAATATCGCGGGCCTGATGGACAAGCAGGGCAAGGTGCTGACCGGGCTGACCACTGCCCAGGTGGATGACCTGATTGCCGATGGCACCATCTACGGCGGCATGCTGCCCAAGATCCGCTGCGCGCTGGAAGCCGTGCAAGGTGGCGTGACCACTGCGCACATCGTCGACGGTCGTGTACCGAACGCGGTGCTGCTGGAAATCTTCACTGATACCGGTGTCGGTACCCTGATTACCAACAGCAAGACGGTTTAAGCAAAACCAGAAAAGCCCCGTCCGGCGATTGCCGGGCGGGGCTTTTTTTTGGCTGTGCGGACTAGATCCCGTACTGCGCCCGATAGGCTTCAACGGCTGGCAGGTATTGCTTGAGCGTTTCGTCTTCGGCCAGGTACTGCAGCACCTGGTTCAAGGAAACGATGCTGACCACAGGAATACCAAAGTCACGCTCGACTTCCTGAATGGCTGACAGCTCGCCATTGCCACGCTCCTGACGGTTCAGGGCAATCAGCACGCCTGCGGCTTTGGCGCCCTGGGCCTGGATGATCTGCATGACTTCACGGATGGCGGTGCCGGCGGTGATCACGTCGTCGATGATCAGGATATTGCCTTCGAGCGGCGAGCCGACCAGGCTGCCACCTTCGCCGTGGGCTTTGGCTTCTTTGCGGTTGAAGCACCATGGCAGGTCGCGGTCATGGTGTTCTGCCAGGGCCACTGCGGTGGTTGCCGCCAGTGGAATGCCTTTGTAGGCCGGGCCAAACAGGACGTCGAAGGAGATACCGCTGTCAACGATGGCGGCAGCGTAGAAACGCCCCAGTTGAGCCAGTGCGGAGCCGGTGTTGAACAGGCCGGCATTGAAGAAGTAAGGACTGGTGCGCCCGGACTTCAGGGTGAACTCACCGAAGCGCAAAACGCCGCGATCGATGGCAAAACGGATGAAGTCGCGCTGATACGCTTGCATGTAAAGGCCCCAGATGCCACGGATTTAGCTAATTGGTTAGACGGCGTGTATCATACACGCACGTGATTTTTGGGGCCATTTATGCGGATCATCAGTGTGAACGTCAATGGTATTCAGACGGCAGTCGAGCGCGGTTTGCTCAGTTGGCTGCAAGCTCAGAATGCCGACGTTATCTGCCTGCAGGACACCCGCGCCTCCGCCTTTGAACTGGACGATCCAGCCTACCAGCTGGATGGCTACTTTCTTTATGCCTGCGAAGCTGAAGTCCCTGCCCAAGGCGGTGTGGCTTTGTATTCGCGCTTGCAACCGAAAGCAGTCATCACTGGGCTTGGCTTCGAGACGGCCGATCGCTACGGGCGCTACCTGCAAGCCGATTTCGATAAGGTCAGCATCGCGACCTTGCTGCTCCCTTCGGGGCAGAACGGCGATGAAGACTTGAATCAAAAATTCAAGCTAATGGACGACTTTGCACGCTATCTGGATAAGCAGCGTCGCAAGCGTCGTGAGTACATCTACTGCGGCTCGCTGTATGTGGCGCAGCAGAAACTCGACATTAAAAACTGGCGTGACAGCCAGCAATCTCCTGGTTTCCTGGCGCCTGAGCGGGCCTGGATGGACGAGATTGTCGGCAATATGGGCTATGTCGATGCCCTGCGTGAAGTCAGTCGTGAAGGCGATCAGTACAGCTGGTGGCCGGATAACGAACAGGCCGAGATGCTTAATCTGGGCTGGCGTTTCGACTACCAGTTGTTGACACCGGGTCTGCGCCGCTTCGTACGAAGCGCTCGCCTGCCGCGTCAGCCACGCTTCTCGCAACATGCGCCATTGATCGTGGACTACGACTGGACACTGACTATCTAGGTGTTTTTTCGAAGCCACAAAAAAGCCGACATCGCTGTCGGCTTTTTTGTGGGTGCTGGTTTACTTGATCGGGCGCCAGGTGAAGGGGTAGCGGTATACCACTCCGTCATTGGCCTTGACGCCGGCAATCACCACCAGCACCACTGCGCCGATCAGGACCAGGCCGAGCAGGGCGAAACCGATCAGAACAAACATCAGCACGTAGCAAATGGCCGAAGCAATCGCCACGGTGATCTGAAAGTTCAGGGCTTCCTTGCCCTGGTCATCGATGAACGGATCGCTTTCACGCTTTACCTGCCACAGGATCAGCGGGCCGATCAGGCTGCCAAACGGAAACCACATCCCGAGGAACGCTGAAAAGTGACAAAACATGGCCCATTTACGAGCATCGCGGCTCGGCTCGGGTTTTGAAAGGTCCAGCTCGCTCATGGCGTTCTCCAGATGGTTACAGACGGCTTCGGCATACAGCTCGGCGATGTTAGTCGGCCAGTGCAGCTTGTTGCAGGGCGAAAATTTCGGTCATGCCCTTTTGCGCCAGTGCCAGCATGGCGTTCAGCTCTTCAGGCTGGAATGGCGCGCCTTCGGCAGTGCCCTGAACTTCGATGAAGCCACCGGTGCTGGTCATTACGACGTTCAGGTCGGTTTCGGCTGCCGAATCTTCAGGATAGTCGAGGTCGAGCACTGGCTCGCCCTGATACATGCCCACCGAGACCGCTGCAATCATCTGCTTGAGAGGGTCGCCGCCCTTGAGGCCGCCGCGTTTCTTGATCAGCTTCAAAGCGTCGACCAGGGCAACCATGGCGCCGGTGATCGAGGCCGTGCGAGTGCCGCCGTCGGCCTGGATCACGTCGCAGTCGACGTACAGGGTGATGTCGCCCAGCTTGGACATGTCCAGTGCGGCGCGTAGCGAGCGGCCGATCAGGCGCTGGATTTCCAGGGTACGTCCGCCTTGCTTGCCGCGGCTGGCTTCACGCTGGTTGCGGTCGCCGGTGGCGCGGGGCAGCATGCCGTATTCGGCAGTCAGCCAGCCCTGGCCCTGGCCTTTAAGGAAGCGTGGCACGCCGTTTTCGACGCTGACGGTGCAGATGACTTTGGTGTCACCGAACTCGACCAGTACAGAACCCTCTGCGTGTTTGGTGTAGTTGCGGGTGATGCGGATCGGACGGAGCTGATCGGCAACGCGACCACTTGGACGTTTCATGTGGGATACCTGTACGGGACGGAAAACTGCCGAGCATTATAAAGGCCATGGCCCGACAGGACACGCCTAATAATTACATGCCCGGCTCGCCGCCCCCTTGGGAGCGCCATGACACCGGGTACTTTTACGACAGACGTCATTTGGGGCCGTCCCCTGCACTGCGTTACAATCCTTCGCCTCAATGGCCGTCAGGCTAAATTCATCGAATCGCGAGGTACCTCCATGGTGCATAGCATGACCGCCTTTGCCCGCGTCGAAAGTGCCGGCACTCAGGGCACCCTGAGCTGGGAGCTGCGCTCGGTCAATAGCCGCTACCTGGAGCCGCACCTGCGCCTGCCCGAGTCTTTGCGTGACCTCGAAGGAGCGGTGCGTGAAGCGCTGCGTCAGGGGATCTCACGTGGCAAGCTGGAATGCACGCTGCGTTTCACCGAAGAAACCACGGGCAAGCCGCTGCAGGTTGACCGTGAGCGTGCGGCGCAACTGGTGGCCGCCGCCGAATCCATCGCCAGCCTGATCAAGCAGCCGGCTGCGCTGGATCCGCTGAAAGTGCTGGCCTGGCCAGGCGTATTGGTGGCGGATGCAAGCGACCCTCAAGCCCTGAACAATCAGGCGCTGGTGCTGTTCAAGCAGGCGCTGCAGGAACTGAAAAACGGCCGCGAGCGCGAAGGCGCCGAACTGGCGCGCCTGATCAGCGAGCGACTGACCGCGATCGAGGCTGATGTCGAGACTTTGCGTGAACTCGTGCCACAGATGCTGGCCACCCAGCGGCAAAAGGTGCTCGATCGCTTTGCTGACATGAAGGCCGAGCTTGATCCCCAGCGTCTTGAGCAAGAAATGGTCCTGCTGGCGCAAAAAAGCGACGTCGCCGAAGAGCTTGACCGCCTGAGTACCCACATCCTTGAGGTGCGGCGCGTGCTCAAGTCCGGTGGAGCCGCCGGCCGGCGCCTCGACTTCCTGATGCAAGAACTCAACCGGGAGGCCAACACCCTCGGTTCCAAGGCATTCGATCCGCGCAGTACCCAGGCGGCGGTCAACCTCAAGGTGTTGATCGAGCAGATGCGCGAACAAGTACAGAATATTGAGTAAGGCTCTCCCTGACATGACCCATAGCACCGGCACCCTTTATATCGTTTCTGCCCCTTCGGGCGCAGGCAAGACCAGTCTGGTCAAGGCATTGATCGACCTCGAACCGCAGATTCGCGTCTCGGTTTCGCACACCACCCGCGCCATGCGCCCGGGTGAGGTCAACGGCGTGAACTATCATTTCGTCGAACGCGAAGAGTTCGTGAAAATGATCGAACACGGTGATTTCCTGGAGCGCGCCGAGGTGTTCGGCAACCTTTACGGTACTTCGCAGAGCCATTTGCAGCAGACCCTGGATGAAGGTCACGACCTGATTCTGGAAATCGACTGGCAAGGCGCCGAGCAGGTTCGCCAGCTGATGCCGCAGGCGCGTTCGATCTTCATCCTGCCGCCGAGCCAGCAAGCCTTGCGTGAGCGTCTGGACAATCGCGGGCAGGACAGCGACGAAATCATTGACGGGCGCATGCGTGAAGCCGTGAGTGAAATGAGCCACTACGTCGACTATGACTACCTGATCATCAATGATGATTTTGCGCTGGCACTGGAGGACCTGAAGGCAATTTTTCACGCCAATCGCCTCCAGCAAAAACGTCAGCAGCAGCGTTTTGGCAAATTACTGGCTGAATTGCTGGGTTAAAGGGCTCTTCCCAAAACCCCTGTAAGGGCTTTACATTGGCGCTTACAGCGGGTTTCGGGGGGCGCTTGAAAAATCAGCGCTTCCCTAATGGCTGGTGATTTTTTAAACTGTTGAGTCCGCTCGCCCATCCGGGCAGCGCGCATATTGCATTTGCTACGAGGAAGACCATGGCCCGCGTAACCGTTGAAGACTGTCTAGAACACGTGGATAACCGCTTTGAGCTGGTCATGCTCTCTACCAAGCGTGCCCGTCAACTGGCCACCGGCGGTAAAGAGCCTTTGGTTGAGTGGGAAAATGACAAGCCTACCGTTGTTGCCTTGCGTGAAATCGCTGCAGGCCTGATGAGCTACGAGTTTATCGCCAACGCTGAAATCGTCGAAGACGAACCGCTGTTCGCAGCGTTCGAGGACGAGTCCAACGAGGCGAACTAAGCCTATGCCCGGTCGACGTAGCACGGCGAAGGGTAAAAAGTTTTGGCAGGAGGTTTCCTCTTGCCGAGCATAGACGCCCTCGCCGATCGCTTGTCGACTTACCTCAGTGCGGACCAGGTCAATCTGGTCCGACGAGCGTACTTCTACGCCGAACAAGCCCACGACGGCCAACGCCGACGTAGCGGCGAGCCTTATGTCACGCATCCGCTGGCAGTGGCGAACATTCTTGCCGACATGCATATGGACCATCAAAGCCTGATGGCTGCCATGCTGCATGACGTGATCGAAGACACCGGTATTGCCAAGGAAGCGCTTGTCGCGCAGTTCGGCGAAACCGTGGCCGAACTGGTCGATGGCGTCAGCAAGCTGACCCAGATGAACTTCGAGACCAAGGCCGAAGCCCAGGCTGAAAACTTCCAGAAAATGGCCATGGCCATGGCGCGGGATATTCGCGTGATTCTGGTCAAGCTGGCTGACCGTCTGCACAACATGCGTACCCTCGAAGTGCTGTCCGGCGAAAAACGCCGGCGGATTGCCAAGGAAACCCTGGAAATCTACGCGCCCATTGCCAACCGGCTGGGCATGCACAGCATTCGTATCGAATTCGAAGATCTCGGTTTCAAGGCGATGTACCCGATGCGCTCCGCGCGCATCTATCAGGCGGTCAAGCGCGCCCGGGGCAATCGCAAGGAAATCGTCAACAAAATTGAAGAGTCGCTCAGCCACTGTTTAGCCGTAGACGGCATTCAGGGCGAAGTCAGCGGCCGTCAAAAGCATATTTACGGCATTTATAAAAAAATGCGCGGCAAGCGCCGGGCCTTCAACGAGATCATGGACGTTTACGCGTTCCGGATCATCGTTGACAAGGTCGACACCTGCTACCGGGTTCTGGGTGCTGTACATAATTTGTACAAACCACTGCCGGGACGGTTTAAAGACTACATCGCGATTCCCAAAGCCAACGGCTATCAGTCGCTGCATACCACGCTGTTTGGCATGCATGGCGTACCGATCGAAATTCAGATCCGTACCCGTGAAATGGAAGAAATGGCCAACAACGGTATTGCCGCCCACTGGTTGTACAAGTCCAGTGGCGACGAGCAGCACACGGGGACCCATGCCCGGGCGCGGCAATGGGTCAAGGGCGTGCTGGAGATGCAGCAGCGCGCCGGCAACTCCCTCGAATTTATCGAAAGCGTGAAGATCGACCTGTTTCCGGACGAGGTCTACGTGTTCACGCCCAAAGGCCGGATCATGGAGCTGCCCAAAGGCTCCACCGCAGTCGATTTTGCCTACGCGGTGCACACCGACGTCGGCAACAGCTGTATTGCATGCCGTATCAACCGGCGTCTCGCACCGCTGTCCGAGCCGCTGCAAAGTGGTTCCACGGTCGAGATCGTCAGCGCCCCCGGTGCCCGCCCCAACCCGGCGTGGCTCAACTTTGTGGTTACCGGCAAAGCGCGTACCCATATCCGTCACGCCCTGAAATTGCAGCGCCGTTCCGAGTCCGTGAACCTTGGCGAACGCTTGCTGAACAAGGTGCTCAACGGCTTCAACAGCGCGCTGGACAAGATCCCGGCCGAGCGCATTCAGGCCATGCTTCAGGAGTATCGTCTGGAGCAGGTCGAAGACCTGCTGGAAGACATCGGCCTGGGCAATCGCATGGCTTACGTCGTTGCCCGGCGTCTGATGGGTGAAGGCGAACAGCTGCCGAGCCCGGAAGGTCCACTGGCGATTCGCGGTACCGAAGGTCTGGTACTCAGTTATGCCAAATGTTGTACGCCGATCCCGGGAGACCCGATTGTGGGTCACCTGTCCGCGGGCAAAGGCATGGTTGTGCACCTGGATAACTGCCGCAATATCAGTGAAATTCGGCACAACCCCGAAAAATGTGTCCAGCTTTCGTGGGCCAAGGATGTCACCGGTGAATTCAACGTCGAGTTGCGTGTCGAACTGGAGCACCAGCGTGGCCTGATTGCGCTGCTTGCCAGCAGCGTCAACGCAGCCGACGGCAACATCGAAAAAATCAGCATGGACGAACGCGATGGTCGTATCAGCGTTGTCCAACTGGTGGTCAGCGTGCACGACCGTGTGCATCTGGCCCGCGTGATCAAAAAACTGCGCGCCCTTAACGGGGTTATCCGCATCACTCGTATGCGTGCGTAGCCATCTAATTACAAGGAGTCACCCATGACCAAGACTGTAATCACCAGCGATAAGGCACCTGCTGCTATCGGTACTTACTCTCAGGCGATCAAAGCTGGCAATACTGTCTACATGTCCGGTCAGATCCCGCTGGACCCAAAAACCATGGAACTGGTTGAAGGTTTTGAAGCCCAGACCATTCAGGTATTCGAAAACCTGAAATCCGTGGCTGAAGCAGCAGGCGGTTCGTTCAAGGACATCGTCAAACTGAATATTTTCCTGACTGACCTCAGCCACTTCGCCAAGGTCAACGAAATCATGGGCAAATACTTCGAGCAGCCATACCCGGCTCGTGCCGCTATCGGCGTTGCGGCCCTGCCAAAGGGTTCGCAGGTTGAGATGGACGCTATTCTGGTCATTGAGTAACACCCCTCGGCGCAGCGCCTTCATGCTGCGCCAACCCCCCGCTTGCCCCGCTTTAAAAGGATCCCGCCATGCGCCAAGCGCTCGCTTTCTCGCTGCTCACCATTTTCCTGGGTGGCTGTGCCAGCGGCCCCGCCCATCGCGATATCAGTGGCGTCTGGATCAACCAGGCCGCGATCAATGAAGCTGCCAAAGGCGGCAATTTGCGTGAAGCCCTGCTGGCCAACGGGCCAAATCTTGAATGGCAAATTGATTCCAAACAGGCCAAAGCCAACTACACCAATGGTTTTGAGTGGGTTGAAGGCAAGCTGATGCCTGAAAACAAAGGGGTTTGGCAGGTCAATATTTATGGCAGCGCGGCCACCGACTTGAGCCTCAATGGCGACGAGCTGGTACAGGCTGCGGGTGAGTCCGATCCGCAACAATCCTTTGTTCGTTCCCCCATCAACCTGACAAGCGACGCGCCTTTGGGCACCAATTTCGAGCACGCGCTCAAGACTGCCTATCTGGGCGGTCAGTGGCGTGTGGTCAGCGGTAAAGGGCAAGGCAATCAAGTGACCTTTTTTGCCGATGGCCGGATTACCGGTTTACCTGAAGCCAATGCTTACGCCCTGTGCCTGGCGGGCGACTGCGCATCAATGAGCGGCGAGTACGACAGTCTCTGGCTGGAACAGGACGAGACAGGTGCGGCGCACATTTTTGTGCGCAATGGTCGCCAGCTGGAGATCTTCCAGGCGCTGGATTCTGCCAAGCCTGACGAAATGCCCCAGTTATACCCGGGCAAGCGTGAATGGGTACTGGAAAAGCAGCTTTAAGCCTGGCCTGCTGCAAGAGCTTGCTGGCGATGATATCGCCGGCAAGCTCGCTCCGCAGAGAGAGTCAATCCGCTAGCATCGCGCTGTAGCCTTCGCGATAACTCGGATAGCGCGGTTCCCAGCCCAGGGCCTTGGCCCGTGCGTTGCTGCAGCGTTTGCTACCGGCCCGGCGCACGCTGGCTTCGGCAGCCCATTCGGTAATACCCAGGCGTTCACGCAGCCAGCCCACGACTTCAGCCAAAGGTACCGGCGCGTTATCCACGCCGATATAGCAATCCTCCAGGGTTTTGCCCTGCAGGTCGGCCTGGAGCAGGAATGCCAGAAGGCCGCCTGCATCATCGGCATGGATGCGGTTGCCATACAGCGGCGGATCGACTGCCACGCGATAGCCCTTGCGCACTTGCCCCAACATCCATTCGCGACCGGGTCCGTAAATCCCGGTGAGGCGCACCACGCTGGCAGCAATACCGCTGTTCAATGCGATCTGCTCGGCTTCACGCATGATTCGCCCCGAGTAGCTTGTGGCTTCGGCAGGCGAGGTTTCATCGACCCATTCGCCTTCCGTCTGGCTATACACCCCGCTGCTGGAGACAAACAGCAAGCGCTTTGGCTGCTGGCCTTTTTGCTTGAGCCAGCCCAGCGTGTGCTTCAAACCTTCTATATAAGCGGCCTGATAGCCGGCCTCGTCGTGGTCGGTGGCGGCGGCGCTGTACACCAGGTAGTCAATGTTGCCTTCAGGCCATTGCCCGGGGCACTGGTCGCTGAACAGGTCCCCCGCCACGCCTGTGACGCCTGCAGGTAACCGCTCAATGGAGCGTCGCAGCCCATAGACCTGCCAGTTATTGGCCGGCAGTTGAGCCGCCAGACGACTTCCGACATCACCGCATCCGGCGATCAGAACCGAGGCTTTGGGCATCTCAAAACTCCTAATTTAAAGTTACAAAAGTACATGTTCAGGCACGACCAAGGTCGTGACTTTTGAAAAAAACAGATGCTATTGCTTTTGTTAACAAGAATTACTTGCAATAATAACTCATCATTTGCCCCGGGTCTCAAGACGCGTTGCAGGGCATAACCTTCTTACTTTTCTCAGGTCCGGCTAGCATGACACGCAATCATTCCACCGCTTCGCCAACCCAGTTTTTGAGTCCGGCACGCCTCTGGCGCGGGCTTGCTGCGCTGATGTTCAGCCTTTTGCTGGCCCCGGGCGCAGTCTTTGCCGACGAGCCAGCGGCTCCGGCTGCTCCGGCTGCGCAACCGGCTATTGAGGCTGCGGCCCCAGTTGCTGCGCCGGGTGCAACCGACCCTGTGCTGGCTGAAGGCGCTGTTGCCCCGGCCGATGACGCTCCGCAAGTTCTTGAAGAAGACAACACGCTGGGCATGGCCCATGACCTGTCTCCTTGGGGCATGTACAAAAACGCGGACATCATCGTCAAGATCGTCATGATCGGCCTGGCTATCGCCTCGATCATCACCTGGACCATCTGGATTGCCAAAGGCTTTGAAGTCCTGGGCGCCAAGCGTCGTCTGCGGGTTGAAATCGCCAACCTGAAAAAAGCCCGCACCCTCAAGGAAGCCAGCGAATCTGCAACCAAAGAAGGCACGCTGGCGCACCTGCTGGTGCAGGACGCACTGGAAGAAATGCGCCTGTCGGCCAATAGCCGCGAAAAAGAAGGCATCAAGGAGCGCGTCAGCTTCCGCCTTGAGCGTCTGGTTGCCGCCTGTGGCCGCAACATGAGCAGCGGCACCGGCATCCTCGCCACCATCGGTTCCACCGCACCGTTCGTCGGTCTGTTCGGTACCGTTTGGGGGATCATGAACAGCTTCATCGGTATCGCCAAAACCCAGACCACCAACCTGGCCGTTGTGGCACCGGGTATTGCCGAGGCCCTGCTGGCCACTGCACTGGGCCTGGTTGCTGCGATCCCTGCGGTAGTGATTTACAACGTCTTCGCCCGCTCTATCACTGGCTACAAGGCTCAAGTGGCAGACGCATCGGCAGAAGTGTTGCTGTTGGTTAGCCGTGACCTCGATCACCTGCCGCCCGAGCGCAGCTCGCAACCGCACATGGTGAAAGTGGGGTAATCGGCCATGGGCCTGCATTTAAAAGAAGGCGATGACGATCTCGCCGAGAACCATGAAATCAACGTCACGCCTTTTATTGACGTGATGCTGGTACTGCTGATCATCTTCATGGTGGCAGCACCGCTGGCCACTGTGGATATCAAGGTTGACCTGCCAGCTTCCACCGCCAAACCGGCGCCTCGTCCCGAGAAGCCGGTGTTCCTCAGCGTCAAGGCTGACCAGCGCCTGTACCTGGGTGAAGAGCCGGTCAGTGTTGAAGCCCTGGGTGCGACCCTGGATGCCAGGACTCACAACAAGAAAGACACGACGATCTTCTTCCAGGCCGATAAAGGCGTGGACTACGGTGACTTGATGGGCGTGATGGATGCATTGCGCGCAGCCGGTTACTTGAAGGTGGGTCTGGTCGGACTAGAGACGGCAGCCAAGAAATGATCATAGCGCGCCAAAAGATGACGCGTTACGCAATCAGCCTGGTCGCGGTGTTGGCTATCCATGCAGTGGCAGTCATTCTTGCCATGCAATGGTCCAGCCCGCGGGCCGTCGAACTTCCACCGCAAGCGATGATGGTTGATCTGGCACCGCTGCCAGCACCGCCACCGCCTGCGCCGCCGAAAGTGGTGACACCGCCACAGCCGCCGGCCCCTGTGGAAGAGCTGCCGATACCCAAGCTGGCCGAAGCGCCCAAGCCGAAAATAGCTGTCCCGAAACCGGTCAAGCCCAAGCAGAAGCCACAACCGCCCAAGCCTGTGGAAAAAACCGAGCCGGTTAAAGAGAAGCCTTCAGAAGAGAAACCTAGCGACGCCACACCGACCAAGGCGCCGAGCGAGAAGTCTGCCGCCCCGGCTCCTAGCCCGTCGGCACAACAACTGGCGGCTAAAGCCAGTTGGGAAGGCACATTGCTGGCTCACCTGGGCAAGTACAAGAAGTACCCGGCTTCCGCTCAGTCGCGAGGCAAGGAAGGTCTGAACCGGCTGCGCTTCGTGGTAGACGGTGAAGGCAAGGTGCTGTCCTATGAGTTGGTAGGTCGTTCAGGCAATGCGGATCTGGACCGGGCCACCCTGGAAATGATTCGCCGGGCACAGCCGTTGCCCAAGCCGCCGGCCGAAATGCTGACCAATGGCACCATCGAGATCGTGGCACCCTTCGTTTATTCCATCGATAAACGTCGGCGATAAAGCCTCGGCCCGGATAAAAGTCCTGTAGGCGCTGGCTTGCCAGCGCTGGCAACAGTGCAGTCGCCCGCAACACAGGGGCGGCTGCATCGCTGCTAAACCCGTTTGCACAGTATTAAACCTCCCTTGCATTGATTAGCGACTGTAGCTCCGGGGCTAATGTCTGATAACGTGCGTCTATCGATTGCAGCCGCTATGCTTGGCTCGCAGCCACAGGGACGCCCGCTATGACGCTTACAGAATTACGCTACATCGTTACGCTCGCCCAAGAACAACACTTCGGCCACGCGGCTGAACGTTGCCACGTCAGCCAGCCGACCTTGTCGGTGGGTGTGAAAAAACTGGAAGACGAACTCGGTGTGCTGATTTTCGAGCGCAGCAAAAGTGCCGTGCGCCTTACCCCGGTGGGCGAAGGTATCGTTGCCCAGGCGCAAAAGGTACTGGAGCAGGCCCAGGGCATTCGTGAACTGGCCCAGGCCGGCAAGAACCAGCTGACCGCTCCGCTCAAGGTAGGCGCCATTTACACCGTAGGCCCGTACCTGTTTCCGCACCTGATTCCGCAGCTGCACCGGGTCGCCCCGCAAATGCCGTTGTACATCGAAGAAAACTTCACCCATGTACTGCGGGACAAGCTGCGCAACGGCGAACTGGACGCGATTATCATCGCTCTGCCCTTCAATGAAGCCGATGTGCTGACTTTGCCGCTCTACGACGAGCCGTTCTACGTGTTGATGCCGAGCGAGCATCCATGGACGCAGAAAGAGACCATCGATGCCAGTCTGCTCAACGACAAGAGCCTGCTCTTGCTGGGCGAAGGACACTGCTTCCGCGACCAGGTGCTTGAAGCCTGTCCGACCCTGGCCAAAGGCAAGGACGGCTCGCAGCACACCACGGTCGAGTCCAGCTCGCTGGAAACCATTCGGCACATGGTTGCTTCAGGGTTGGGCATTTCGATCCTGCCATTGTCGGCTGTCGACAGTCACCACTATGCCCCGGGCATATTGGCTGTGCGTCCGCTGACTCCGCCGGTACCTTTTCGTACAGTCGCCATCGCCTGGCGTGCCAGCTTTCCGCGGCCCAAGGCGATTGAAATCCTCGCCGACTCGATCCGCCTGTGTTCGGTGGCCAAGCCGCCTGCCGCGAAGTAAGCCTGCCGATGACCGAGTTGTCGAAAGTGGCGGTCACCGCGCTCAAGGGCGTAGGCGAGGCCATGGCAGAAAAATTGGCCAAGGTGGGCCTGGAAAACCTGCAGGATGTGCTCTTCCATTTACCGTTGCGCTATCAGGACCGGACTCGCGTGGTGCCCATCGGCGCCCTGCGCCCCGGTCAGGATGCGGTGGTCGAAGGCCGGGTGATCGGCGCTGATGTGGTCATGGGCAAGCGTCGCAGCTTGCTGGTACGGATCAATGATGGCACCGGGGGCCTGAGCCTGCGGTTCTACCATTTCAGCAATGCACAAAAAGAAAGTCTCAAGCGTGGCACCGAAGTGCGCTGCTATGGCGAGGCCCGCCCCGGCGCATCGGGGCTGGAGATCTACCATCCGGAATACCGTGCCATCACCGGCGATGAGCCGCCTCCGGTCGATACCACGCTGACACCGATTTATCCTACAACCGAAGGTCTGACCCAGCAGCGTCTGCGCCAGCTCAGCCAGCAAAGCCTCGCCCTGCTCGGCCCGCGCAGCTTGCCTGACTGGCTGCCGGCGGAGTTGGCCAAGGAGCACCAGCTGGCCCCGCTGGATCAAGCCATTCGCTATCTGCATCAGCCGCCGGCCGACGCCGATGTCGAAGAGCTCGCGTTGGGCCATCACTGGGCGCAACACCGCCTGGCGTTTGAGGAACTGCTGACCCATCAACTCTCGCAGCAGCGATTGCGCGAGAGCCTGCGCTCCCAGCAGGCGCCTGCTTTGCCCAAAGCCGAAAAACTGCCTGCGCAGTTTCTGGCCAACCTGGGGTTCCCGCCCACCGGTGCCCAGGTGCGAGTCGGCAACGAAGTGGCTTACGACCTCAGTCAGCCTGAACCCATGCTGCGCCTGATTCAGGGTGATGTGGGGGCAGGCAAGACAGTGGTCGCTGCGATGGCCGCCTTGCAGGCGCTGGAAGCCGGCTACCAGGTGGCACTGATGGCGCCGACGGAAATCCTCGCCGAGCAGCACTACATCAACTTCAAGCGCTGGCTGGAGCCGCTGGGTCTTGAAGTTGCATGGCTGGCCGGCAAGCTCAAAGGCAAGGCCCGGGCCAGTGCGATGGAGCAAATTGCCAATGGCGCGCCCATGGTCGTTGGCACCCATGCCTTGTTTCAGGATCAGGTGCAGTTCAAGAACTTGGCTCTGGTGATCATCGATGAGCAACACCGGTTTGGCGTCCAGCAACGTCTGGCCCTGCGCAACAAAGGGGTGGGCGGTGTGATGTGTCCGCACCAGTTGATCATGACGGCCACGCCGATTCCGCGGACGCTGGCCATGAGCGCATACGCCGACCTCGACACTTCGATTCTCGATGAGCTGCCACCCGGGCGAACCCCGGTCAATACCGTGCTGGTGGTCGATACGCGGCGCATCGAAGTGATCGAGCGGGTACGTGCAGCCTGTGCCGAAGGCCGCCAGGCCTACTGGGTATGCACCCTGATTGAAGAGTCTGAAGAGATGACCTGTCAGGCCGCCGAGACCACCTTTGAAGACCTCTCCAGTGCCTTGGGCGAGTTGCGCGTGGGCCTGATTCACGGGCGCATGAAGGCTGCAGAAAAGGCCGCAGTCATGGCGCAGTTCAAGGCTGGCGAATTGCAGTTGCTGGTCGCCACCACGGTAATCGAAGTAGGCGTTGACGTGCCCAATGCCAGTTTGATGATCATCGAAAACCCCGAGCGTCTGGGCCTGTCCCAGCTTCACCAGTTGCGTGGCCGGGTAGGCCGGGGCAGCGCCGCCAGTCATTGCGTGCTGCTGTACCACCCGCCGCTGTCGCAAATCGGGCGCCAGCGTCTGGGCATCATGCGTGAGACCAACGATGGTTTTGTGATCGCCGAAAAAGACCTCGAGCTGCGCGGTCCCGGCGAAATGCTCGGCACCCGGCAAACCGGCCTGCTGCAATTCAAAGTGGCTGACCTGATGCGTGATGCCGACCTGTTACCCGCCGTGCGCGACGCCGCCCTGACCCTGATTGAACGCTGGCCGAGCCATGTCAGTCCACTGCTGGACCGCTGGCTCAGGCATGGCCAGCAATATGGCCAGGTATGAAATTTCGTTCAGTAATCAGATTTGCGGCCGATCAAGTGACGCTTATCAAATTTGAGTTGCAGGAATCGAATGCAGATCTTCACTGAAGTCGCCGGCGCTCCAGCCTTTTCAAGCACACCGCCGGTCATCCGGCGGCTGCTTGCTGATCTGGGCATTACCTGTCGAGAAGTCCGCGACCACCCCGGGCTCAACCCGGGCTGCAAGGTCCAGGCTGTGTTGCTCGAGGACTCGGTGGGCGTGCTGATGGTGCTGTTCGCGCAGAGCCACTTGCTCGACCTCAATCGTCTGGCTGATTTAACCGGCCGGCGCATGACGGCTATCGCACCTGAGCGGCTTGAGCAGATGCTCGGCAGACACAACCTGAGCCTGTTGCCGGGCGTGCCGGCACTCATCGGCTCGCCATGTCTGTATGAAGAGCAATTGCTGCAGCAGCCTCTGTTGCTGGTCGGCGGGGGGGAGCCCGGTTTGTGGCTGGAGATGACCCGGGAAGACTTCAAGCTTCTGCTGAGCAATGCCAGCGGCGGTCGTTTTGGCGAGTCCGTGAGTGCCATCACGCTTAACCCTGATCATGCCGACGATGATGGCGCGGCGATCTGCCGGGCGGTCCAGGCATTCACCGCGCGACGAATCCAGCAACGGCTGGAAGACACCATCGAGTTGCCGCCCCTGGCCGAGAGCGTGCGCAAAATCATGCGGTTGCGGGTCGACCCGAACGTGACCATCGATGAAATTACCAGTGTTGTCGAAACCGACCCGGCGCTGGCGGCACAGGTCATGAGCTGGGCATCGTCGTCGTACTACGCCTCACAAAGTAAAATCCGTTCGGTTGAAGACGCCATCATGCGGGTGCTGGGGGTCGATCTGGTGATCAACCTTGCGCTGAGTCTGGCGCTGGGGAAAAGCCTGGGTGTGCCCAAGGATCATCCGCAATCAAGCGTCCCCTACTGGCAGCAGTCGATCTACACGGCAGCGGTCATCGAAGGGCTGACCCGGGCCATGCCCCGGGCCCAGCGTCCGGAAGTCGGCCTCACCTACCTGGCCGGGCTGTTGCACAACTTCGGCTATTTGCTCCTGGCCCATGTGTTTCCGCCGCACTTCTCATTGATTTGCCGTCACCTTGAAGTCAACCCGCACGTCAGCCATGGCGTCATCGAACAGCATTTGCTGGGCATCAGCCGCGAGCAAATGGGCGCCTGGGTGATGCGGTACTGGGGCATGCCGCCAGAATTGGCGACGGCGTTGCGTTTTCAACACGATCCGCACTTCAGCGGCGCTGATGCACACTTCCCGAACCTGGTCTGCGTGGCACTGGGGTTGTTGCGTAGCCGGGCAATCGGCACCGGATCCTGTGCGCCACTTCCCGACGCCGTGTTCGAACGGCTGGGCGTCCCCCGCGAAAAGGCTGAAGACGTTGTCAGCAAAGTGTTGGAGGCGGAGGTGCTGTTTCGCGAAATGGCAGCGCAATTTGGCCGGGCTTAGCCCGCCGTTACCTGTAGGAGCGAGCTCTTCCAAGCGTAAACAGCTCGCGAGGTAAGCTCGCTCCTACGGTTGAAGTATCAGGCCTTGGGCTTTTTGCGCGGTTTGAGGTACTTGGTCAGGCCCTGGAACCAGATGACCAGCGCCGGGTTGCCTTTGATCTGAATCGATTTGTCCTGAATCCCGGTCATGAATGCCAGCTGCTTGTTCTTCGCCTGCAGCGTGGCGAAGCCGTAGGCTGCATCTTTAAAACTGATGGAAAATGCAGGGTCGGGGTACGTGCCCGAATGGCTGGTGATGCGCTGATCTTTGACTTTGAAGTGACGGGCCACTGTGCCATCGAGGGTTTGCAGCTGGAAAACCAGGTCCTTATCGACCAGTTGCTGCTGAAAAGCAGGGTTTTTACGGCTGGCTTTGCCCATCAAAAAGCCCAGCATCCAGAGCAGAAAACGAAATTTCATGTACGCGGCCTCGGGGGAAAATTAAATAGCCGGCGCAGTGTAACGATTTGAACGAGGAACGCCATATATCTGCATGGATTGGCGTAGATGGTGGGAGTTTTGCCACTTATGGCCGCACGATTGAGTGGGAGGATATCAAGAATGGGCCGCTAGCCGAGCCAGCTTGCCCATTCTTCAAGGCCGTTACGAGCAGCGGCCACTCAGTGCTTTATGGATTGACGCTGTCTTTCAGGAACTTGCCCGGCTTGAAAGCGACGGTGTTGCTGGCCTTGATTTTTACCGGCTCACCGGTTTGCGGGTTCTGTCCGGTGCGAGCGCCACGATGGCGCTGAATAAAGGTGCCGAAACCGACCAGCGTCACGCTGTCTTTGCGATGCAGGGCCTGGGTGATTTCTTCAAGCACTGCGTTGAGTACGCGGTTGGCTTGCTCTTTGGTGAGGTCAGCCTTTTCGGCGATAGCGTTGGCGAGATCTGGTTTACGCATGATGAAGCCTCTTTGACGGTTTTTTGTTGTTATGTCCGTGCTGCTCTCTATGGAGCAGCGCCAAGGCGCCGCAGGCTCTACTCTGCGGCAGACCGGTGTGAGAATGGCACGCGGCCAAGGCCGGCGCCAGCCTCTGCACCGGCTTTGTTAAAGCAAGGCAATGTCATATGCGACAGAGTTAACCGTATTTACGCCAAAAGTGCCGGCAGCTCTTTGTTCAGCGCCAGTTTTTCGCGAACAGCCTCACCCGTCAGTGCATAACCTAGCAATTTGCCTTCAGCATCGCGGCACAAGGCTTTGATATCTGCGCCCTGGCCTTCCACGGTCCAGACCCCTTCATGGCCACGTGGCACGGGTGACACCACCAGCGGGCAAACCGGGGTTTTGACCGTAATCGGCATCGCACCGTAGCTGACAGCAGTGGGATTGCCTGCGAGGGTTTGTGCCAGTGCCCGGGCGCAGCTCATCAGCGGCATCACATACAACAGGCTCAGCCCATCGACCTCGGCGCAGTCGCCCAGGGCATAGATGTTGTCATGGGAGGTTTTGAGCAGACGGCTCACCTCGATCCCGCGGTTGACCCGGATCCCGGCGGCAGCCGCCATATCGATGCGCGGACGCAAGCCAATGGCCGATACCACCACATCGCAGTCGATCACGCTGGCATCTGACAAATGTGCCTGGAGTCCGTCATCGGTGCGCTGCAGGCGGGTCAGAACCGGGCCCAGGTGCAGGCGCGCGCCCAGGCTTTCAAGGCCCGCCTGGACTGCTGCCGCCGCCGCGGGGTGCAACAGGGTTGGCATGACTTGCTCGCAGGGTGCGACCAGATCAACTTCATAGCCGCCTGCGATCAAGTCATTGGCAAACTCGCAGCCGATCAGGCCTGCGCCCAGAATCAGAACCCGACGCTTGCCCGCGGCGGCTGCGCGGAAGCGGGCGTAATCTTCGAGGTCATTGATCGGGAAGATTGAATCCTGGGCATCCCCTTCCACCGGCACCTGCACCGTTTGCGCGCCCCACGCCAGAATCAGGTCGCGATAGGCAACGGCTTCTTCACCGATCCACAGCTGCTTGTGGCCCGGGTCGATTCCGCTGATGCGGGTATGGGTACGCACCTGGGCATTGAGCTGTTGTGCCATGGCTCCAGGCATCGCCATGCTCAGGCCGTCAGCTTCTTTGTTCTTGCCAAAGCCGGTGGACAGCATGGGCTTGGAGTAGGAGCGGCCGTCATCGGCCGTGATCAACAGCAGCGGGGTTTCGCTGTCCAGCTTGCGAAACTCCCGGGCCAGGTTATAGCCCGCCAGCCCGGTACCAACGATCACGACAGGTGCGTTCATTCCAATCTCCATGGGGTGAGTCAGGTTTTGAGGGGGGTAGATCAGTTGATTTCGATCATCTCGAAATCCATTTTGCCAACCCCGCAGTCCGGGCACAGCCAGTCTTCAGGTACGTCTTGCCACAGCGTACCGGGAGCAATGCCGTCATCCGGCCAGCCGTCGGCTTCGTTATAAATCAGTCCACATACGATGCATTGCCACTTTTTCATCGGGTTCTTCCTCAAGTTCAGGCTAATACGAGGCCACAGGCTTTTTCAGATTCGCCAGGTCTCTCGTCAATTCAGGGCGTTTTGTACTGATGACGACCGGTAGATGCAAGCACGATCGCTGCCAAATAATCCTCGGCCGCTCAATCAAAGATCCGCGTGATAAGCTCGCCGGCCTCAATGGCTGCCAATTATGACCCACTGTGCCGCACATAACTTACCCGCTGATCTCCCCTGTCTGGCTTGAAAAAGACCAGCTTCCTGCATTGCCTGATGAACAAACCCTCGACTGGTTGTTCGATCAAGGCTCTTTGACCCGACGTCTGACTGTGCTCTCGGAGGGTGCCTTTAGTGTGCAGCCGCTCTTTGAGGGCTGGCAGGCCTTGCGCCAGGATGAATGTGCAGCCCTCAGCCTGCCCGAAGGCAGCCAGGGCTGGGTGCGCGAAGTGTATTTGCACGGGCATCAACAGCCGTGGGTGTTTGCCCGCAGCGTGGCGGCGAAAAGTGCGCTGGAAGATGGCGCACTGAACATGGACGAGCTGGGCACCCGATCTCTGGGTGAACTGCTGTTTTGTGATCAGGCTTTTGCTCGCGGCGCCTTGCAGGTGTGTCACTACCCCCGGGGCTGGTTGCCTGCCGCCGATCAGGCAGATCAGCTATGGGGCCGCCGCTCGCGCTTTGTACGCGGAGCGTTGAGCGTGCTGGTGGCCGAGGTGTTTTTACCCAAACTGTGGGCCGCCCTGAGTGCCCGGCCGGAGAACAACTGAATGTACGTGCGCCTGCTCAAGTCACTCAATCGCCTGAACCCTCGCGCCTGGGACTTCATCCAGCTGACCCGCATGGACAAGCCCATCGGCATCTACCTGCTGCTTTGGCCCACGCTGTGGGCGCTGTGGATTGCCGCCAAGGGTGTGCCTTCGCTGAGCAACCTGCTGATCTTTGTGTTCGGCGTAATCCTGACCCGTGCCGGCGGTTGTGTAATCAACGACTTTGCCGATCGCAAAGTCGATGGCCACGTCAAACGTACAGAGCAGCGGCCGTTGGTCAGCGGAAAAATCAGCGGTAAAGAGGCGTTGGTGTTTTTTGCGCTGCTGATGGGGATAAGTTTCCTGCTGGTGCTGTGCACCAATGCCCCGACCATCTGGCTGTCATTCGGCGGTCTGGCGCTGGCGGCGAGCTACCCGTTCATGAAGCGCTACACCTACTACCCGCAAGTGGTGCTGGGTGCAGCGTTCTCATGGGGCATGCCCATGGCATTCACCGCTGAAACTGGCAGCCTGCCTGCCGCGGCATGGTTGCTTTACATCGCCAACCTGCTGTGGACCGTGGGCTACGACACCTATTACGCCATGACTGACCGTGAAGACGACCTGAAAATCGGGGTCAAATCCACGGCCATTCTGTTTGGCGATGCTGATCGCGTGATCATCCTTACCCTGCAAGGCCTGGCTCTGGGTTGTCTGCTGCTGGCGGGCGCGCACTTCGAGCTTGGCGTCTGGTTCCACCTCGGCCTGCTGGTCGCGGCCGGGTGCTTCGTGTGGGAGTTCTGGTATACCCGCGATCGCGACCGGCAACGTTGCTTCAAAGCCTTCCTGCACAACCACTGGGCTGGCTTGGCAATTTTTGTGGGCATCGTGCTGCATTACGCATTGGGTTGACTGAACGGGCCCTGCAGGAGCGAGCTGGCTGTCGAATTGAAAAGCTCGCGAGCAAGCTCGCTCCTACAGTTGCTTGGGCACCAGTCGCAAGACGCTGCGGGTGTTGAGCTGGATTTCTGTCTCGTCGATATGCGGGATGCTGTAGTCGCCTTCAATGTAGGGTCGGGCCTGGTCGCGGTAGTGTTTGTCGAAGGGTACGCCGCTTTGCCCTAGCGGGTTGATGGTCAGGCTGTGGTACGGCTCGGCAAAGTCGATCAGACGTCTGGTTGAGGGGCCGTAGGTCACTGCCCAGGGGGCCGGGCCGAGTTTGGCGCTGAGATTGTTGGGTACTTCGTGGCTGCCGGGGGCCTCGAATGGGCCGACGTTAAACAGCCAGTCCAGCGGTTTCTGCCGCCCCAGCGGGTGGTCATGGGTCAAGGTGTGCGCCTTGCCCCAACGCCATTGCGCCGGGTCGTCGCCCATGGTGGCTTTCAACTGCGCAATGCTGGTTTGCCAGGCGACTTTGACTGTCTCGGCCCGGGTCTCTTTGTGCGCCGTATTACGGTTGTCCCACCACGGCGAATCCGGGTTTGCGGCGAGGCGTGGCAAGGCGGCGTCGATCACCCGGGTGCTGAGCAAGGTGTCGAAATAAACATCCCCCAACTCATCACTCATCGCTGCGTCAGCCAGGCTGAAAAGAAGCTGGTTGAACAGCGTGGCGGCCGTTGATTCCAGCGGATAATCGCCCTGCCATTGCGCCAGTTGTTCTACCAGCTGGCGTTCGGCCGGATCGCTGACTACTTCACGCAGCACTGGCAACAGCGGTTTGAGCACACGCTGCCCGTAGTCGGTGCGGGTGCCCAGTTGCAGCGCCTGGCTGTTCTTCAGGTTCCATTTCACGCCGGGTTCGCTGAGCTGGCGATTGAGTTGCTGGCCGCGGTCCGCCAGGTTGTAGTAACCGGGGATCTCTATGCCGGCAGGCGATACCGGCTGAAAGTTGGCCGATACGATATAGCCCCGCGCGGGATTCTCTTCCTGGGGGTTGGCGCTGAACGGATAAAAACCGACTTTGTCTGCCTGGCTGGTACTGCCGTCCAGAATGAACGCGGGATTGACCCCTGCCGGGCGTTTGGGCAATTGCGCCGCCGCCCACCAGCCGATGTCGCCCTTGGCATTTGCCCACACCAGGTTCAGGCCCGGTGCGTGAATATAGGTGGCGGCCGTGCGGGCCTTGCCCAAGGTGTCGGCGCGGTTGAGCTGGTAAAAGCCTTCGAGAATCGGATCCCGGGTTTCCAGAAAGCCCCACCACATTGCAATCGGCGTGCTGCCGGCGGCAGACCCGAGTACATCGTTGATGATCGGACCGTGGGGGGACCGGCGCAGGGTGAGGGTCACCGGTGCCTGGCCTTTGACCGCAATCTGTTGCTCGCTGCTGCTCATGTCGACCCACTGGCCGTGGTACCACACCTGATTCGGGTGGTCGGGATTGGTCTTCTCTGCGATCAGGTCCAGATCATCGTTCTGGAACATGGTCAGGCTCCAGCCAAAATCGCGGTTGTTGCCCAGAAAGGCGAACGGCACCAGGGCCTGATGGTAGCCATAGAGCTCAAAATCGGGCGCCGAGAGCTGCGCTTCGTACCATACCGCCGGCGCCGAGAAGCGGATATGCGGATCGCCTGCCAGTAGCGGTTTGCCACTTTGGGTACGTTTGCCCGACACGACCCAGGCATTGCTGCCTTCGAACTGTGGCAGGCCGGCCTGATTCAAGGCCTGATCGCTCAGCCGGGCGAGGGAACCGAGGTTTTTCCAGTCGTTGCTCGACAGTGCCGGGCTCAGCACGCCCCGGGGTTGCCAGTCCAGGTCGAAGACTTTCAGGTAGTTGCTGCCTAACTGGTCACGTACGTAAGTCAGCAATGGCTCCGTACGAAAGGCGACTGCAAAGCTGTAAGCCATATAGCCGGCGACGCTGATCGTGTCTTCGGCGGTGAATGGCCGCGGAGTGATGCCCAGCACGTCAAATTCCACCGGTCTGGCGTGGCTTGCCTGGTACTGGTTGATCCCGTCCAGATAGGCTTGCAGGGCCTGCCACGAAGGTGACTGATAGTCCAGTTCGGCGACATAGCTGGCGGCACGTTCGCGAATGCGCAGGCTGCGGAACAGTTTGTCGGTATCGATCAGCTTGGGGCCGAGTACCTCGGCCAGTTCCCCCCGCGCCAGGCGACGCATTATCTCCATTTGAAACAGGCGGTCCTGCGCCTGTACATAGCCAAGGGCGCGGTACATATCCGTCTGGTTAGCTGCGCGGATATGCGGCACCCCGCGCTCGTCATACCGTACCGCGACCGGTCCCTGCAGCCCGTCCAGCGCTACCTGGCCCTGGCGGGTGGGCAGCTTGCTTTGCACATACCAGACGCCACCGCCCGCGATGACGGCAATAACGAGGGCGGCCAGGGTCAGGCTGCGTTTCATGGTGCAACTCCTTGTAATTGGTTCGCACCGAAGCGCCTTAGGGGGAAGCGCGGTCATTCTGCCACGGGCAATAGCAGCCCACGGCCATGGTGTGGGTGGCATTTACCGGGCGGCCTTCGTTCAGGGCCTGCAGGACGGGTTCGATAAAGCTGTTGCTGGCGTTGCAGGTGGCACCTTCGCTGTAGGGGCCAAAGTAGGCCAGCTGGCCGCTGCGGTCCCAGATAGCCACGGCCGGGCTGGCGCTCAGATGCTCGGCGCCGGGCAGGCTGGCCAAGGGCTTTATTGCGCCCAGGGTGGCGGGTAACTGGCCATGGGTGCCGGGCTTTTGCACGGAGTAGAACGCGACGCCCAGCGGCACGTAATGCGCGAGCAATTCGCTGAGGTGTTGTTGGTTACCGACATTGCACGGGCAGGCCGGGTCCCAGAAATGCACCACGCGGATGGGCCCCGGGCCTGACAGCTCGGCGGGCAGGCTCAGGACATCTCCGGCGAACAGTGCGGTCTGGTCGCTGAAGGCGCGGATATAGCGGCCCTGGAACCAGTCGTAGGCCGTCCACAACCCCGCTGCACATATCAGCACCAGCAGGCAGGCAAGCAGGGTTTTTAAGGTGGGCACAGGCATGCAAAAAGGTCCTCGAAGGCCGCGTAGCTTGCCATGCTTGAACGGACAGATGAATATCGTCGGTCTATAAAGCCTGTTTTGCGCACGTGCGCCCCGTCTGGAAATTCTTATGCCTGCCCCGTTTGCCCCCGATTCCTTGCGCGCCAGCTTGCAGCCTTTGCACGATGGCCAGCCATTATCGCGCGAGGGGCTGGCGTATCAGCAGTTCTACGGGCTGGATTTTGCGCAGCGCAAGGTGCCGGTGCGCCGGCAATTGGGGCGCTTCAGCGCCGGCGGCTACGAGCTGGTCAGTCAGGTCTGGTGGCCAGCGTCCACCCCGGTGGCGACGCTATTCGTCATCCATGGTTTTTACGATCATATGGGGCTGTATCGGCACGTGATTGAGTGGGGCCTGGATCACGGATTCGTGGTCATTGCCTGCGACTTGCCGGGGCATGGGCTTTCCAGTGGCGAGCGGGCCAGCATTGATGATTTCGCGCAGTACCAGGCGGTGCTGCAAGGTTTGTTTATCGAGGCCCAGTCACTGGCCTTGCCGCAACCCTGGCACCTGTGCGGGCAAAGTACCGGTGGCGCGATTGTGCTTGATCATGTGCTGCGTCAGGGTGATCAAAGCCCGGCACAAGGGCAGGTGATTCTGCTGTCACCGTTGATCAGGCCCAAGGACTGGAATTGGTCGAAGTTCAGCTATTACCTGCTCAGAGCCTTCGTCAAAGGCATTGCCCGGCGTTTCAGCGAGAACTCCAACGATCCCGACTTCTTGCCGTTCCTGCAGGCCGATCCGTTGCAGCCGGTGCGTCTGCCGACGGCCTGGGTCGGTGCGCTGGCGCGCTGGATTCCGCGTATTGAAAGTGCGCCAGCCTGCTCCCGGCGGCCCTTGGTGATTCAGGGCGAAGCGGACAAAACCGTTGATTGGCGGCATAACCTTGAGGTGCTGAAAACGAAATTCGATCAGCCTCAGGTGCTGTTGCTGCCAGAGGCCCGGCACCATCTGGCGAATGAAACTGCCGAGATCCGCGAGCGTTATTTCGCGTTTCTGGATCAACATCTGTAGGCGCGAGCTTGCTCCTACGGGACGTTGGTTATTGCGACAGGCTTGACGTGCTTTGGCCCACGGCCAGCCCGGCGCGAATAGCTGCCAGTGCCGCCTGATAATAGGCTTTCCCGGCAGGCGACTCTGCAAAGGTGACGAACTCTTCCAGTTCCGGATCAGACAGGTCGCGATACACGTAGAGCAACGTGTTATCCAGTTCACCGGCAAGTTGCTCCATCAAGCGCTGGCGCTGGCCATTCAACATGCCTTGGGCCTGACCGCCTCCGAGCAACCCCGGGATCATCGAACTCAAACTGTCTGCTGCAATCCCGGCAATCGCCAGAGTGACCTCCGCGCCGGCTTCACGGGCTGGCAGCGCCCGCGACAAGTGGTTGATCAGCAGTTGACGGGTGGCGCTGGCCTCGATGCGCGGCAAGCCTTGGGCGTGTTTGGCCAACTGATCGCGGCGGGTGGCCAGCAGTTCAGCAGCCACAATCTGGCGGCCCAGCGGCGACTGGAAAAAGGTCAGTGCGGGAACAGGGTCTGGCAGGTGGTTACGCATCTGCTCTTTGGCGCGCCGGTCCATTGCTTCGGGGGCAAAGCGCAGGCTGCTGTTATTGACCAGGGCCTGATAAACCGCCGGCGGCAAGTTATTGCGATAGCGCTCCTGGGCGGCAGTAAGGGCATCAACAAAATGCGCGCGCTGTTCTGGCCACCCGGCAGTCGTAAACAGATCATCGAGGTTATCTGCCCATGCGGGTAACGTGCAAAACATCATCAATAGTAAAAACAAGCGGCGCATGAGGGACTCCTGTCTGCAGGGCGCTATTGTCCGGGTGCGGCGTAGGACTTGTCGAGAATTCGCTCGTTCCAAGAGGCTTTAAATACTCCGGTTGATTATTTCCGCTCCGCCAGCTCGACGGAGCTGTCAGATTTTCAGGTGTGTCGATATTATGCGCGGCATGCAAATACCTACTGATCATCCGCTGTTGCTACGCATCGTCGACGACCTGTACGCACAGGGATGGTCACAGCAAAACATCTTTCTGCCCGAGGCTTTGACCCTCGAACTGGCGGCCGAGTGCCAAAAACGTTCGGCCGAAGGTGAACTGACCCCGGCCGCAGTCGGAAGGGGCATTACCCAGGAAGTCCGCGAGGGTATACGCGGCGACCATATTCAATGGCTGGAGCCGGGAGAGGTTTTAGCCTGCGACAATTATCTGGGGTTAATGGAAAGCCTGCGAATCGCCATGAATCGCAGGCTTTTTTTGGGCCTGGAGGACTTTGAAAGTCATTTCGCCCTCTACCCGCCCGGAGCTTTCTACCTCAAGCATCTGGACCGTTTCCGCGATGATGACCGGCGCATGGTCTCGGCCGTGGTTTACCTCAATCAGGCATGGTTGCCTGAGCATGGCGGGCATTTGCGCATGTATCTGGATGGCGACCTCGACTATGACGTACTTCCGGTTGGCGGTTGTCTGGTGGTATTCCTCTCGGGCGAGATTCCCCACGAAGTCATGCCTGCGACCCGCGACCGCCTGTCGTTGACCGGCTGGTTTCGCCGGCGCGCCACCGAGGTATTTGTATGAGCCAGAAGTTGCTGGTCAGTCGTTGCCTGTTGGGCCATCGCGTGCGCTATGACGGCGGCGCCAGTGGTCCGTACGGGCAATTGGCCCGATGGCAGGAAGAAGGCCGGATCATTGCCTTGTGCCCGGAAGTTGCGGGCGGCTTGCCGACGCCGCGTGCTCCGGCAGAAATACCCGGTGGCCAGGGGAGCGATGTGCTCAACGGCCTGGCGCCGGTGATGACCAGCGAGGGTGAAGATGTGACCGCGGCCTTTATGGACGGGGCACAACAGGCGCTGGCGTTGGTGGTTCGGCACGGTATTGGTATTGCTATCCTCAAGGCTAATAGTCCGTCTTGCGGCAATGTTCAGACCTATGACGGCAGCTTTGGCGGGATCAAGGTTGCAGGCCAGGGCGTCACGGCGGCATTGCTGGCGGGGGCCGGGGTACAGGTATTTAACGAGCTGCAGCTGGAAGACGCCGCGCGGGCTCTAGCGCAGCTTGAGGCCTGAGGATTTGCGGGCCGGCCGGGAAATACCGGCGCGAGCAAACCCGCTCCTGCAAGGGCGTGTAGAGCGTATAAATGAGTTCAGGTAATATCCGGTGCCATTTTGCCCAGGGGATCCATCATGACTGACAAGCCGAAACCACAGCCCTCGGCAGCGACCGAAAGTGCTGATTCTGCACTGCACCATATCGTTGATGGTTTTTTGCACTTCCATCACGAAATCTTTCCCGAACAAGAAGCCTTCTTCAAAAAACTCGCCACGGCACAGAACCCGCGTGCGATGTTTATTGCCTGTGCCGATTCGCGCATCGTGCCTGAGCTGATCACCCAGAGTGCACCGGGCGATTTGTTTGTAACGCGTAACGTCGGCAACGTGGTGCCACCCTATGGCCAGATGAATGGCGGTGTTTCAACTGCCATTGAGTACGCGGTGCTGGCACTGGGCGTGCAGCACATCATTATTTGCGGACATTCGGATTGCGGGGCGATGCGCGCCGTACTCAACCCGGCAAGCTTGAAAAAGATGCCCACGGTCAGAGCCTGGTTGCACCACGTTGAAGTGGCCAAAACCATGGTGCAGGACAACTGCAACTGCGCCAATGAAGCTGAAAGCATGCACGTGCTGACTGAAGAAAACGTGATTGCCCAGCTGCAGCATTTGCGCACACACCCGTCGGTGGCGTCGCGCATGGCCAACGGGCATCTGTTTATTCACGGCTGGGTATACGACATCGAAACCAGCGAGATCAAAGCCTACGACGCCGATAAAGGCGCCTTCCTGCCGCTGGATGGCACCAGCCCGATTCCAAGCGCTACGCCCAAAGCCAGGTTTTAGGCGCTTACCCTTGCTCGCGTGCTCTGCGCTTTCTCGGACACTGCTCTGAAGGCGCTCGCGAGCACGCCGGCTGCTACAGGTTCAGGCCGACGCCCAGTTGCTTGGACAGACAAGGCCAGCGGCTCCAGGCAGCGCCCGTCTCGGGGCTGGTCAGCCGTTCGCGGTAAGCATCGACCGATTCCACGGCAAAGCTTTCGTCGTTAAGCATCTCGTCGAGCGCATGGTGCACGGCTTCGTCCAGTTGATTGGCAAAGGCCTCGCCGATTAACTGGTGGGCGATGAGGTTGGCCACTGTCATGTCCAGAGGAATCAACGGCTGACCCAGGTGCTTGATGTAGAGATCGTTGACCTCTTCGACCAGGCGGTGCGCCAGATAGGCTTCGTCCAGTAAACCTTCAAGCCCCGGATGGCCATCGAGCAGCGGGAGCGGCTGGGCAAAATATTGCTCGGCGATTTTCAGTACCGGCTTGATTTGCGACTCGATACCCGCCTCATGGGCGACTGCGTTGGCAGCATCCAGCAAGTCGGGCACCTGCTCGATGTAGGCGCTGACAAAGCGGGTCATCACGACGTTTTTATCCGTATCAGGCAGCTCGATTGCGGCATGAAGGTGCGGCAGTTGCTTGGCCAGATGCTGGGCCAGCTGCTTCGTTTCGGCCTCATGTTCTTGGGCACGCGAGATCTGCGCGCGGATGGCGGCGGTGTTCATGGGAACTCCAGGGGGGTTGCAAGACAAAAAAGAGCTATAAAAGTAGCCCTTTAAACGCAAAGGGATTTTTTTCAGGGGAAGTATTGTTATTCATTTTGTGACCGGGCAGTGAGTGCCATTTGTCGATGTGGCCTTATTTCACTGTTTTGACCCCTTACATTGCGGGGCTGGTGTCGGTGTCTATACTCGCTTTTGTAACCGTTATTTGATGTCGCCCGACTGCCTGAGCAGACGAGGCTCGGCGGTCCAGGTTCACAGGGTTTGAAAACCGCCCCCTTGTAACGCAGGTTGATACCGGCGCAATAACAAGAAAAACAAAGGGGAACCCGCAATGAAGCGACATCCAAATCTATGGATGGGCCTGCTGTTGTGGTCGGTTTTCGGTCAGGCGCAAGCTGCCTGGACCGTGAACATGACGCCGGGCGCGACCGAAGTCAGCAACGCGGTATTCGACCTGCACATGACCATCTTCTGGATCTGTGTCGTGATCGGCATCATCGTGTTTGGTGCCATGTTCTGGTCGATGATCGTTCATCGGCGCTCCACCGGGCAGCAAGCAGCAAAATTCCACGAAAGCACCACGGTCGAAATCCTCTGGACGGTCGTGCCTCTGGTTATCCTCATTTTGATGGCCATCCCCGCAACCAGAACCCTGATCAATATCTATGACTCCAGTGAGTCGGATGTCGACATCCAGATCACGGGCTACCAGTGGAAGTGGCATTACAAATACCTGGGTCAGGATGTCGAGTTCTTCAGCAACCTGGCCACCCCCGCCGAGCAAATTCATAACCAGGCCCCCAAGGGCGAACATTACCTGCTTGAGGTGGACGAGCCGCTGGTGCTGCCGATCGGTGCCAAAGTGCGCTTTCTGGTGACCTCGGCGGACGTTATCCACTCCTGGTGGGTGCCTGCCTTCGCGGTCAAGCGCGACGCTATTCCGGGGTTTATCAACGAAGCCTGGACCCGTATCGAGAAGCCCGGCATTTACCGTGGCCAGTGTGCCGAATTGTGCGGCAAGGACCACGGCTTTATGCCGATCGTGGTGGATGTCAAAACCCGTGCGGACTATGACGCCTGGCTCGCAGACCGCAAGGCCCAGGCTGCTCAGCTCAAGGAACTGACCAGCAAGGACTGGACCCTCGACGAACTGGTGGCCCGTGGCGACAAGGTTTACCACACCACTTGCGTGGCCTGTCACCAGGCAGAAGGTCAGGGCTTGCCGCCGATGTTCCCCGCACTCAAAGGCTCGCCGATCGCTACCGGACCGGCTGCCGATCACCTGCACCGGGTGTTCTTCGGCAAACCGGGGACGGCCATGGCAGCCTTCGGCAAGCAGCTCTCGGAAGTTGATATTGCCGCGGTGGTGACCTACGAGCGTAACGCCTGGGGCAACAACAAGGGCGACATGGTCACCCCCAAAGACGTGCTGGAGCTTAAACAGGCGCAAGGAAAATGAGCCGCCGGGGGCTGTGTGTGGGTAATGGCAGGGGGCCGTGGGCCGCCGGTTTTTTGGTCCATCCGTTTGCAGGAGTCAGGACATGAGTGCGGTTATTGATGACCACGGGCCTGCGCAAGACCACGCCCACGGCCCGGCCAAAGGCCTTATGCGCTGGGTGTTGACCACCAACCATAAAGACATTGGCACCTTGTATCTGTGGTTCAGCTTCTGCATGTTTTTGCTCGGTGGATCCTTCGCCATGGTGATTCGCGCCGAACTGTTCCAGCCGGGATTACAGATTGTGGCGCCGGCCTTTTTCAACCAGATGACCACCATGCACGGGCTGATCATGGTATTTGGCGCAGTGATGCCGGCGTTTGTCGGGCTGGCCAACTGGATGATTCCGCTGATGATCGGCGCCCCCGACATGGCCTTGCCGAGGATGAACAACTTCAGCTTCTGGCTGTTGCCTGCCGCTTTCGCACTGCTTATCTCGACCCTGTTCATGGCCGGTGGCGGGCCTAATTTTGGCTGGACCTTCTACGCGCCACTGTCCACGACCTATGCCCCTGAAAGCGTGACTTATTTTATTTTTGCCATCCATTTAATGGGCATCAGTTCGATCATGGGCGCGATCAACGTGATCGCCACCATCCTCAATTTGCGTGCTCCCGGCATGACGCTGATGAAAATGCCGCTGTTCGTCTGGACCTGGCTGATCACGGCCTTCCTGCTGATAGCGGTGATGCCCGTGCTGGCAGGGGTGGTCACCATGATGTTGATGGACATCCACTTCGGCACCAGCTTCTTCAGTGCCGCGGGCGGCGGTGACCCGGTGTTGTTCCAGCATGTGTTCTGGTTCTTCGGCCACCCCGAGGTCTACATCATGATCCTGCCGGCCTTCGGTGCCATCAGCGCGATCATTCCGACCTTCTCGCGCAAGCCGTTATTCGGCTACACCTCAATGGTCTACGCCACGGCCAGCATCGCCTTCCTGTCATTTATCGTCTGGGCCCACCATATGTTTGTGGTGGGGATTCCCCTGGTCGGTGAACTGTTCTTTATGTATGCCACGCTGCTGATTGCGGTGCCGACCGGGGTCAAGGTCTTCAACTGGGTCAGCACCATGTGGCAAGGCTCGCTGACCTTCGAGACGCCAATGCTGTTCGCCGTGGCCTTCGTGATTCTGTTCACCATCGGCGGGTTCTCCGGGTTGATGCTGGCCATCGCGCCGGCAGACTTCCAGTACCACGACACCTATTTCGTGGTCGCACATTTCCATTACGTACTGGTGCCGGGGGCGATTTTCGGGATCTTCGCTTCGACCTATTACTGGCTGCCGAAATGGACTGGCCACATGTACGACGAAACCCTCGGGAAGTTGCATTTCTGGCTGTCGTTTGTGGGCATGAACCTGACGTTCTTCCCGATGCACTTTGTCGGTCTGGCCGGCATGCCGCGCCGGGTTCCGGACTACAACCTGCAGTTCGCCGACTTCAACATGGTGTCCTCGATTGGCGGGTTCATGTTCGGCACTACGCAGCTTCTATTCCTGTTCATTGTCATCAAATGCATTCGTGGTGGCCCCAAGGCCCCCGCCAAACCCTGGGACGGCGCCGAAGGTCTGGAATGGAGCGTGCCCTCGCCCGCGCCATATCACACCTTCACCACGCCGCCGGAAATCAAGTGACCGGTGCATGCCGAGTCCCTGCAGGAGCGAGCTGGCTCGCAATGCAGACGGCCCGGTTTGCCTTGATAAATTCGCTGCTGTCATTGCGAGCAAGCTCGCCCCCACAGGAAGCCGCTTATGGCTAACTCAACTGCGGTCAAACGCCTGGTCCTGCGCCTGTTGTTGATGGTGGTGGTGATGTTCGCCTTTGGTTTCGCCCTGGTGCCGATTTACGACGTGATGTGCAAAGCCTTCGGCATCAACGGCAAGACCGCCGGACAGTACGAAGGTGAGCAAGTGGTCGACCCGACCCGGCAGGTGCGCGTGCAGTTCTTGTCGACCAATGCCATCGACATGGTGTGGGAGTTCTATCCCAAGGGCGATCAGTTGGTGGTCAACCCCGGGGCGGTTAACGAGATGGTGTTTGTAGTCTCCAACCCCACTGACCACCCGATGACGGCGCAAGCCGTGCCGAGTATTTCACCGGCCGAAGCCGCCCAGTACTTCCACAAGACCGAGTGTTTTTGCTTTACCCAACAGGTGTTGCAACCGGGCCAAAGCCTGGAGATGCCGATGCGTTTTATCGTCGACCGCGACATGCCCAAGGATGTGAAACACCTGACGCTGGCCTACACGCTGTTCGATATCACTGCTCGCCATCCGCCTGTCGCCGCTAACGCCGGCAAGGACGAAACCCGGCTTGCCCGATAAGGAGAACGCTCCATGGCAACTCACGATCACTACTATGTCCCGCCTCAAAGCAAGTGGCCGATCATTGCCACGGTGGGGCTGTTGGTCACGGTGTATGGCCTGGGCACCTGGTTCAACGACCTCAAGGCGGCGCGACCCGAGTCCCATGGCCCGCTGATTTTCTTTATTGGCGGCCTGATCGTTGCGTACATGCTGTTTGGCTGGTTCGGCGCAGTGATCAGGGAGAGCCGGGCCGGGCTATACAGCGCGCAACTGGATCGTTCGTTTCGCTGGGGCATGACCTGGTTTATTTTTTCTGAAGTGATGTTCTTTATCGCGTTTTTTGGTGCGCTGTTTTACGTGCGGCACTTTTCCGGTCCGTGGTTGGGTGGCGAGGGCAGCAAGGCGGTGGCGCACATGCTGTGGCCTGACTTTCAGTTTGCCTGGCCGTTGCTGCACACCCCCGACCCTGCGCTATATCCACCGCCTAAAGGCACCATCAGCCCGTGGGGCTTGCCGCTGCTCAACACGGTGTTGCTGGTCAGTTCCAGCATCACCCTGACCATCGCTCACCATGCCTTGAACAAGGGCCATCGCGGGGCGCTGAAGTTCTGGTTGGGCCTGACGGTTTTGCTCGGGGTCGGATTTTTGGGGTTTCAGGCCGAGGAGTACATCCACGCGTACAAAGAGCTGGGCCTGACTCTGGGCTCCGGGGTGTATGGCGCGACGTTCTTTATGCTCACCGGTTTCCACGGTGCCCACGTGACCATCGGCGCCCTGATTTTGCTGGTGATGCTGATCCGGGTGATACGCGGGCATTTCAATACCGAGCACCAGTTTGGTTTCCAGGCTGCGACCTGGTATTGGCACTTTGTGGATGTGGTGTGGCTCGGGTTGTTCCTGTTCGTATACGTGTTGTGAGTCAGCGCCCATGACGCGCTTTCGACCCGGCATCGCGCCGACACTGGTGGTGCTGGCGTTACTGCCGCTGCTGGTGTTCCTGGGTTTTTGGCAACTGAGCCGCGGGGAGCAGAAACGCGCGCTGCTCGATAGCTACGCAGAACGTCAGGCCGCCGCGCCGCTGACCGCAGGCCAGCTGCTCAATGTGGAGCAACCGGCCTTTCGCCGTGTGCAATTGCGGGGGCATTTAGACGGGCAACACAGCCTGCTGCTGGACAACCGTATGCGGGATGGACAGGTCGGTGTCGAGCTGCTGCAACCCTTTCAGGATCAAGCCAGCGGCCAGTGGCTGCTGCTCAATCGTGGCTGGCTGCCGTGGCCGAGCCGTCACACACCGCCGGTATTCAGCACTGCGCAACAGACCCTGGATGTGCAGGCCTGGGTTTATGAGTCGCCAGGCGCCCCCTTTCAATTACACGCCGACCCGCTTGACGCGCCCTGGCCGCGGCTGGTGACAACGGTGGAGCCAGCCAAACTTTGGGCCGAGCTGGGCCGCGAAGGTTTTGCCGATGAAATCCGTATCGCCCCCGGCCCGGCAGCGTATCAGGCTGACTGGCCACTTATTTCCACGGGCATGGGCCCGGAAAAACACACCGCCTATGCCGTGCAGTGGTTCGCCATGGCGCTGGCCCTGTTCGGTCTTTATCTGTACCTCGGTTGGCACAACGCTCGGGAGAAACGTCATGGCAACGGCCATCAATCCGCCTGATACAGCTCGCGCCCCATCCCCTGCCACCCGGCGCCGCGGGCGATTGCAGCTGATCCTTATTCTGCTGCTGACCATAGGCCCCATGGTGCTGGCCACGGGCATGTACAAACTCAAGTTCTGGGTGCCTGAAAGCCGCAGCTATCACGGAGAACTGCTGGGGAACGGGCAGAACCGCGCGGCCCTTGGCGTCGTGACCGATGAGCAGCGCTGGCAACTGCTGGTAACGGCCCCCCAAGGCTGTGCTGCAGATTGCCAGCAGTTGGTGTATCTGGCACGCCAGCTTCAGGTCGGACTGGGCCGCGATGCGTCGCGGGCGAGCCACGGCTTGGCGGTGGCGCAGCCGGTGGACGCGCAATACGCCGCCAAATTGCAACGCGAGTATCCGCAATTACAGCGCTACACACTGGACCTGCCGACTTATACACAGGGCGCTGAAGGCAATGGCGCGGCGCAACTGTGGATAATCGACCCCCACGGCAATCTGGTGCTGCGCTACGACCCGCAGGTCAACGGCAAGGACGTGCTCAACGACCTCCGCCATCTGCTGAAGCTGTCCAACATCGGATAGGGGCCAGGTCATGGCTAAAGCTGGATTTCGTCTCGCATTGTTGGCCACCTTGCTGGCGCTGGTGGTGGTATTGCTCGGCGCCTACACCCGCCTCACCCATGCAGGCCTAGGCTGCCCGGACTGGCCCGGTTGCTACGGTTTTATCAGCGTGCCGCAAAGTGAGGCGCAACTGGCCCACGCCGAGCTGCACTTTCCCGATGCCCCGGTGCAGGCCGACAAAGGCTGGAGCGAGATGGTGCACCGCTATTTTGCCGGCACCCTCGGGCTGTTGATTCTGCTGCTGGCGGCACGGGCCTGGAGCCAGCGTCGGTTGCAGGATCAGCCGTTAAAACTGCCGTTGTTTATTTTGTTGGTGGTGATCGCACAAGCGGCCTTTGGCATGTGGACGGTAACGCTCAAGTTGTGGCCCCAGGTGGTGACGGGGCATTTGCTCGGCGGGTTTGCGACCCTGAGTTTGTTGTTTTTACTGACCTTGCGTCTGTCCGGGGTGCTGCCCGCCCTGGCTATCCCCCGCCGCCTGCAGCGCTGGGCAACGGCCGGGCTGGTGCTGGCGATCATGCAAATCGCGCTGGGGGGCTGGGTCAGTTCCAACTACGCCGCCGTGGCCTGCGTCGATCTGCCGACCTGTCATGGTGAATGGTGGCCCCAGGCCGACTTCGCCAATGGTTTTCATCTGACCCAGCATATCGGCCCCAACTATTTGGGCGGGCAACTGGACAGCGAGGCGCGCACTGCCATTCACCTTACCCACAGGCTCGGCGCTGTGCTGCTGACCCTGGTGTTATTGGGCCTGGCCTGGCAACTGCGCAAAGTCGGCATGACCCGGTTGGCGGGCTTGCTGCTGCTGGCGCTGGGAGTGCAGATCAGCCTGGGAATGAGCAATGTGCTGTTTGGTCTGCCACTGGTGGTCGCGGTGGCTCACAACGCGGGGGGCGCGGCGTTGTTGCTGACGCTGGTGCTGGTCAATTACCACGCCCGCACGGCATTGGTCAGGGTCAAGGCCCCGCGCTTCTCCCGCTGGATTTTCAGCCCCCGGCGCCATACGCCTGGTCTCGTCACCCTCAAAGGAGAATTGCCATGGCGACCGTGACTGGCGAACATCAGCGCCAGGGGCTCTGGCGTGACTATCTGGAGCTGACCAAGCCGAGGGTGGTCCTGATGATGCTGGTTACTTCGCTGGTGGGCATGTTTCTGGCTACCCGCGCGGGCGTGCCGTGGACGGTACTGGTGTTCGGAAACCTGGGGATTGGCCTGTGCGCCGGTGGCGCGGCGGCGGTCAATCATGTGGTGGATCGGCGTATTGATGCCATGATGGCCCGCACCCATAAGCGACCGCTGGCCGAAGGGCGGGTTTCACCGCTGGCGGGATTGTCGTTCGCGCTATTGCTGTCGCTGTCGGGGCTGGTGCTGCTATTGGTGTACACCAATGCCCTGGCGGCCTGGCTAACGCTGGCTTCTCTATTGGGCTACGCGCTTATTTACACAGGCTTTCTGAAGCGGGCCACGCCGCAAAATATCGTGATCGGCGGGCTGGCCGGTGCGGCGCCGCCGCTGCTGGGCTGGGTGGCGGTCACGGGGCATGTCACCGCCGAGCCGTTGCTGCTGGTGTTGATCATCTTTGCCTGGACCCCACCGCACTTTTGGGCGCTGGCGATCCACCGCAAGGCGGAGTACGCCAAAGCGGATATCCCCATGTTGCCCGTGACCCACGGCGAGCACTACACCAAGGTACATATTCTGCTGTACACCCTCGTGCTGCTGGCGGTCAGCTTGCTGCCCTTTGTGATTCACATGAGCGGCCTGCTCTATCTGGTATGTGCACTAGTGTTGGGCGCACGCTTTCTGCATTGGGCTTGGGTGCTGTACCGTGGCACTGCGCCGCACGCTGCGATCAACACCTTCAAGTACTCTATTTACTACTTGCTGCTGCTATTTATCGCGCTGCTTGTCGATCATTACTTAGTGTTGAACCTATGACTAGAACTCAAAAAACCGTTTATATCCTCGTCGCGCTGGTGGCATTGGTCATGGGCCTGACGTTTAACAAAATGATGTCGAGCAAAAGCCAGGGCGACAACACGTCCCTGATCGATGCCGGGATCATTCTGCTGCCGCAGAGCCGTCATTTGCCGGATGTGAAGATGACCGACCAGAACGGTCAGCCGGTGCTCATGAATGAACTGAAAGACAAGTGGAGCATGCTGTTTTTCGGCTACACCTTCTGCCCGGACATCTGCCCGACCACCCTCGCCCAGCTGCGTCAGATCAAAAGTGAACTGCCCAAGGACGTACAGGACAAACTGCAGATCGTGCTGGTCAGTGTCGACCCGAACCGCGATACGCCGCAGCAGCTCAAGCAATACCTGGGTTACTTCGACCCGCAGTTCGTGGGGCTGACCCCTGCTTCCATAGAAGATCTGCAAACACTGGCGAATGCCGTGAGCATCCCGTTCATCCCGGCGGATACCAGCAAGCCCAACTACACCGTCGACCACAGTGGCAACCTGGCGCTGATCGGGCCGGACGGCACCCAGCGGGGTTTCATTCGCGCACCGTTCAACACCGCCAAAATGGTTGCCCAATTGCCGGGGTTGGTAGAGCGCAAATAAAGGACGCGAGGGGCAATCTGTAGGAGCGAGCTCCTACAGAAAGATCAGAGGATCAGAACGCCGGGATGATGGCGCCTTTGTACTTCTCGTTGATGAACGCTTTCACTTCAGGGCTATGCAAGGCAGTAACCAACTTCTGCATATCTGCCGAGTCTTTGTCGTCCGGGCGAGCGACCAGAATGTTCACGTAAGGCGAATCGCTGCCTTCAATGACCAGGGCGTCTTTTTCCGGGTTCAGCTTGGCTTCCAGCGCGTAGTTGGTGTTGATCAAGGCCAGATCGACTTGAGTCAGAACACGGGGGATGGTCGCTGCTTCCAGCTCGCGGAATTTCAGGTTCTTGGCGTTCTGTTCGATGTCTTTTGGCGTCGACAGGATGTTGCTCGAGTCCTTGAGCTTGATCAGGCCCGCCTTGTCCAGCAACAACAGGGCACGGCCGCCGTTGGTGGCGTCGTTCGGAATGACCACGGTGGCCCCGTTCGGCAGATCATCCAGCTTCTTGTACTTGCTGGAGTAAGCACCCAGTGGTTCCAGGTGTACGGCTGCAACGCTGACCAGGTTAGTCCCCTTGGCCTTGTTGAACTCGTCCAGGTACGGCTGGTGCTGGAAGAAGTTGGCATCCAGACGTTTTTCGGCCACCTGCACGTTTGGCTGGATGTAGTCGGTGAAAACCTTGACCTTGAGGTTCACGCCCTCTTTGGCCAGTGCCGGTTTCACGAACTCCAGAATCTCGGCGTGGGGTACCGGTGTGGCTGCGACCGACAGATCGCCGGCATGGGCGGAAAATGCGGCTACAGCGGCCACGGCAGCAAATAACTTCTTCATTCAGCAACTCCTTGTGAACACCCGACTTCAGGTGCCTGCCAGCCCTGGGCTGGCGGTTACGTTTATTAACGAGAGGTCGCGCTTACTTGCGCGAAAAGTGCACCACTAGCCGATCACCAACGGTTTGCAGAATTTGCACCAGAATCAGCAACAGCACCACCGTGACAATCATCACGTCGGTCTGGAAGCGCTGATAGCCGAAACGGATCGCCAAATCACCCAGGCCGCCGGCGCCGACCACACCTGCCATGGCGGTGTAGGACACCAGCGTAATGGCGGTCACGGTAATCGCTGCAAAGATGCCGGGGCGCGCTTCAGGCAACAAGGCGCTGGTAATGATCTGACGCGTGCTGGCGCCCATGGCCTGAGTAGCTTCGATGATGCCGCGATCCACTTCACGCAGCGCGGTCTCGACCAGACGGGCGAAGAACGGCGTAGCGCCGACCACCAGAGGCGGGATCGCGCCCGCTACGCCCAGGGAGGTTCCGGTAATCAGAACGGTGAGCGGGATCATCACAATCAACAAAATGATGAATGGCAGCGAACGCAGAATGTTCACCGCCAGTGACAATATGGCGTATACCGCCTTTTGCTCGAACAGTTGGCGCGGGCTGCACAAAAACAGCAGTACGCCCAGCGGCAGGCCAAGCAGGATGGTGAACAGCAGCGAGCCGCCGAGCATCATCATGGTGTCGCCGGTTGCCAGCCAGATTTCGAACCAGTCAATGTTGGAAAAGAAACTCAACAGGGATTCCATCAGCGCAGCACCTCCATATGAACGTCAGCCGCAGTGAAGCGGGCGAAAGCCGCTTCCATGTCGCCACCGGTAATGGCGAGGGTCAGTTGCCCGTAGGGGGTGTCTTTGATGCGATCGATACGACCGGCCAGGATGCTGTAATCCACCCCCGTTTCACGGGCGACAGTGCCCAGCAAAGGTGCATAGGTGGATTCGCCCTGGAAGGTCAGGCGCACGATACGGCCAGGAACATGGGCGAAGTCGTCGCGCTGCTCGCTTTCGTCGATCTGCTCGTCTTCCTGGACAAAACGCTTGGTGGTCGGGTGCTTGGGGTGCAGGAACACTTGGGCGACCGGGCCTTGCTCGACGATTACGCCTGCATCCATCACCGCTACGTGGTCGCACACGCGACGGATCACATCCATCTCGTGGGTGATCAGGACGATGGTCAGCTTCAGTTCGCGGTTGATCTCAGCCAGCAACTGCAAGACCGAGGCCGTGGTTTGCGGGTCCAGGGCACTGGTGGCTTCGTCACACAGCAGCACTTTGGGTTTGGTGGCCAGTGCACGGGCAATGCCTACGCGTTGTTTTTGGCCGCCTGACAGTTGCGCCGGATATTTCTTGGCGTGGTCGGACAGACCTACCCGCGCGAGCAACTCGGCGACCCGCAGATCGATGTCCTTGCGGGACAATTCACCGGCCAGCGTCAGGGGCATGGCCACGTTATCGGCCACAGTCTTGGAGGCCAGCAGGTTGAAGTGCTGGAAGATCATGCCGACTTGCTGGCGAAACCGTCGCAGGCCGTTGGCATCCATCGCCGTCACGTCTTCGTTGTCGACGATGATCTGCCCGCCACTCGGGGTTTCGAGGCGGTTGATCAGGCGCAGCAGGGTACTTTTGCCCGCGCCGGAGTGGCCAATCAGGCCGAAAACCTGGCCGCTCTCAACACGCAGACTGGTGGAGTGCAACGCGGGAATGTCCTTACCGGAAACCCGGTAGGTTTTATGAACGTTATGGAACTCAATCACGTAGCGAACCTTGTGGGGCGCGAAAATAGAAGATCAGCGGTTAGCCGGGCGCGCATTTTAGCCTGTCCGTATAGAGGTTCTTAGCATTTATTTGCGCTGGGACCTTTGATTTGGCAATAAGACGACTGATGGTCTGAATTAAGGAACGACGGTAAACGCTAAAAGTCAGTACTAGGACCCGCCTCGGGAGATTAGTCCAGGAAGCCCGGCCAACAGGGCTTTCGCCAACAAGGAGTTTAGTCTGATGAGTAGCAAAAAACCGTCTTCCAACAAGAGCCAGATGGCCGGCACCGACACCTTGGATCGTGGCAACACCAACGTCAAACTCGATAGCCTCGAAACTTTTCGTGATGACGCAACCGATCAGGCTCTGCGGACCAATCAGGGGGTGAAGGTTGCAGACAATCAAAACACCCTGAAAGCCGGCGCCAGAGGCCCCTCGCTGCTCGAAGACTTCATTATGCGCGAGAAGATCACCCATTTTGACCATGAGCGAATTCCAGAGCGCATTGTTCATGCTCGAGGTACCGGCGCCCACGGCTACTTCCAGACTTATAAATCCCACAGCGCACTGACCAAGGCGGGTTTCCTGCAGGACCCGGGTAAGAAAACTCCGGTATTTGTGCGTTTCTCCACCGTCCAGGGCCCGCGCGGCTCCGGGGATACCGTGCGTGATGTGCGCGGTTTTGCCGTGAAATTTTTCACCGATGAAGGCAACTTCGATCTGGTCGGCAACAATATGCCGGTGTTTTTTATTCAGGACGCGATCAAGTTTCCGGATTTCGTACACGCGGTAAAACCTGAGCCCCATAACGAAATGCCTACGGGCGGTTCAGCTCATGACACGTTCTGGGACTTCGTCTCACTGGTGCCGGAATCTGCGCACATGGTTATTTGGGCGATGTCTGACCGTGCCATTCCTAAAAGCCTGCGCAGCATGCAGGGGTTCGGCGTACATACGTTCCGTCTGATCAACGCTGAAGGCAAATCCAGCTTCGTCAAATTCCACTGGCGTCCGAGTGTGGGTACTTGCTCGCTGGTGTGGGACGAAGCGCAAAAACTGGCAGGTAAAGACACCGATTACCACCGTCGTGATCTGTGGGAGTCGATTGAAACCGGCGATTACCCTGAGTGGGAATTCGGCGTGCAGATCATTTCGGAGGAAGACGAGCATAAATTCGAATTCGATATTCTTGATCCGACCAAGCTGATCCCCGAAG
This sequence comes from Pseudomonas sp. Lz4W, assembly GCF_000346225.2. Taxonomy (NCBI): domain Bacteria; kingdom Pseudomonadati; phylum Pseudomonadota; class Gammaproteobacteria; order Pseudomonadales; family Pseudomonadaceae; genus Pseudomonas; species Pseudomonas sp. Lz4W. Next base: position 153,083 of record NZ_CP017432.1, read on the forward strand.
AACTGGTGCCGATTACGCCTTTGGGCAAGATGGTACTCAACCGTAACCCCGACAACTTTTTTGCGGAAACCGAGCAAGTGGCTTTTTGCCCGGGTCATATCGTGCCGGGTATCGACTTTTCCAATGACCCGTTGCTGCAGGGCCGGCTGTTTTCCTACACCGATACGCAAATCAGCCGTCTGGGCGGGCCGAACTTTCACGAGATTCCGATCAATCGCCCCGTCGCGCCGTTTCACAATAATCAGCGTGACGCGCAGCACCGTAGCACCATCAACAAAGGCCGGGCGTCCTATGAACCGAACTCCATCGACGCTGGCTGGCCGAAAGAAACCCCGCCTGCAGCCCATGACGGGGGGTTTGAGTCTTATCCCGAGCGCATCGACGCCAACAAGATCCGTCAGCGCAGCGAGTCGTTCAGTGATCACTTCTCCCAGGCCCGGCTGTTTTTCCGCAGCATGAGCAAGCATGAGCAAGAACACATTATTGCGGCCTACAGTTTTGAATTGGGCAAGGTCGAGCGTGTGCCCATCCGGGAGCGCCAGGTGAATGAAATCCTGGCCAATATCGACCTTGAGCTGGCCAGGCGGGTGGCTGAGAACCTGGGCTTGCCTGCACCGAAGGCGGGTACGCAAGCGGAGCGCAAAACCAGCGTCAGCCGCTCCCCGGCCTTGAGTCAGGCCAATCTGCTACCGGGCAATATCAAAACCCGTAAAGTGGCAATTCTTGCCGCCAACGGGGTTGATGGCGCAGCGATTGATGCTCTGAAAAAGGCGCTGGCGAGTGAAGGCGCCCATGCCAAATTGTTGGGTCCTACGTCTGCGCCGGTGAAAACCGCAGACGGCAAATTGCTGCCGGTTGATGCATCCATGGAAGGCATGCCGTCGGTTGCCTTTGATGCGGTGTACGTGCCGGGTGGCGCGGCTTCGATCAAAACCTTGAGCACCGATGGCGTGGCGTTGCACTACCTGCTCGAAGCCTATAAGCACCTGAAGGCGATTGCCTTGCATGGCGAAGCCAGGCAGCTGCTGGACGTTCTGCATTTGCAGGCCGATGAGGGGTTGCAGGCAATCAAGGATGGCAAGGATCTGAAGGCGTTCTTTGCCGCGATCGGGCAGCACCGTGTGTGGGCCCGGGAGCCGAAGGCCAAAGCCGTTCCGGCGTAAACGAAGGGCTCTGCAGCAGCTGGCTGGTTCGCGATGGGGTCAGAGATGACCCTGTTGCGAACCAGCTGCTTGCTGCAGGTTTGCCTGGACCTAGGGTTTACTTGGGATCAGCACTATTTGCGCAGGTACATGGCGAATGATCTGACGTTCAACTTTCAGATCGAACGCCGGATCGAGTTTTTTCACCCGCTTGCTGATCAGCGTGGACAGCCATGGGAAGTCCGCTGTGCGCGGAACCTGCAGACTGACAGCACACTGGTAATTGACGATATCTTGCGCGATCAAATTCAGTTGATGGCGAAGTTTCGCAATATCCTCGATGTTAAGCGTAACTGTGGTGCTCTCAGCGGCAGGGTCGATAACCCTGGCCGGTGGCCTGGCCTCGGCAGCCTTGAGTGCGGCTTCGGCTTTATCCAGTTCGGCCTTGCGCGCATGGGCAATGGCACTGTTGACACCGCCGGTCAGCGCTGGAGCCGTAGGCATCAAGGCGCGGGCGCGGCTCAGTGCCGTGGCAGCAGCGTTGACATCACCTTTTTGCAGCACGATCTGACTGCGTTGCAAGTAGGCTTCTGCCAGTTGACGCTGGTATTGCACCAATTGTGGATCATCCGGCGTTTGCTTCTGCAAGGTAGCCAGTTGATCTTCAGCGGTCGCGAGTTCGCTGCTGGCCAGGTTTTGCTCCAGCTGTGCGATGGCCGTAGCGCGCGCATCCGGGACAGGTGTGTCGCCGGAGGGTGTGCTTTGGCAGGCGCCCAGCAGCAAGGAAAATGCGGCCAGGAGCAAGTAACGGGAGTTGAACAGCTTCATTCCTGCGGCTCTCTAAGTGCGCAAAAAACGAGCAAGTCTACACCCCTCGACGGGGCAGAACAAAACTCAGCAGAAACAGTGCCGCGGCACACACCACAATTGATGGTCCCGCCGGCGTGTCTTTGAACCATGAAAGTGCCAGGCCACCACACACCGCCAGCATTCCCAGCAAACTGGCACCCAGGGCCATCTGCTCCGGAGAGCGGGCGTGGCGCTGGGCAGCTGCTGCCGGGATGATCAGCAAGGACGTGATCAATAACACGCCGACAATCTTCATTGCTACGGCAATAACAATTGCGATCAACAGCATCAGCGTCATGCGCAACGCCGCTACCGGCAAGCCTTCAACAGTGGCCAGCTCTTCATGCACGGTGATCGCCAGCAGCGGCCGCCACAGCGCCACCAGCAATGCCAGAACCACAGCGCTACCGCCCATGATCCACATCAAATCGTTGGGGCTGATGGCCAGCAGATCACCAAACAGATAAGCCATCAGGTCGATTCGTACTTCATGCATGAAGCTTAGTACGACCAGCCCGAGGGACAAGGTGCTGGGTGCAAGTATTCCGAGCAATGTGTCAGATGCCAACGGCTGGCGCTGTTGCAAGGTGACCAACAGGACTGCCAGCAGCAGACAGCCGACAGTCACGGCAATGGTAGGGCTGACATCCAGCAGGAACCCCATCGCCACCCCCAGCAAAGCCGCATGGGATAGCGTGTCGCCGAAATAGGCCATTCGTCGCCACACCACAAATGAGCCCAGGGGGCCGGCGACGATCGCCAGGGCCAGACCTGCCAGCAGGGCGTAAAACAGAAAATCAGCCATGCTTGCAGCCTTCTCCATGAACGTGGGCGGGTGCCGTTGTGGCGTCTTCGCTGACCACCGAACCATGCAAGTCATGGGCGTGGTCATGATGGTGATGATAAATCGCCAGGCTCTGTGCGTTTTTGCCGAACAGTTCGACGAAAGCCGGGTCATTGCTGACTTGTTCCGGGTGGCCCGAACAGCAGACATGGCGATTGAGGCAGACCACCTGGTCGGTGGTGCTCATGACCAGATGCAAATCGTGGGACACCATCAGCACGCCACAGCCATGGCGGTCGCGCAGGCGGGTAATCAGGCTGTACAGCTCGGCCTGGCCAGCGACATCGACGCCCTGTACCGGCTCGTCAAGCACCAGCAACTCCGGTTTGCGCAGCAGGGCGCGGGCCAGCAGTACGCGCTGCATTTCGCCACCGGACACACTTTGCACGGGGCTGTCGATGACCTTTTCGGCGCCGACTTCTTTCAGCGCGGCAAGGGCTTGCGCCCTGTCCACACCCGGCACCAGACGCAAAAAGCGTAAAACCGAGAGCGGCAATGTCGGATCGACGTGCAGTTTTTGCGGCATGTAGCCGACCCGCAACCTGGGTTTGCGCCAGACGCTGCCACTGGTGGGCTTGAGCAGGCCGAGCACGGCTTTGACCAGTGTGGTTTTGCCGGCGCCGTTGGGGCCGATGAGGGTGACGATCTGGCCCGGCTCGACACTCAGCTCGATATTGTCGAGCACGTCTTGCCCGGCGAAGGTCACGGTGACCCGGTCCAAACGTATCAGTGCAGCGCTCATCAGGCCTCCCGGCAACCCGAACACAAACCGACCACTTCGACGGTCTGGCCTTCGACAGTAAAGCCGACATCCAGCGCACTGTTGATGATTGCGTCGCTGATGGTTTTTTGCTCGAGTTCGATGGCGGCATGGCAGTTGCGGCAGATCAAAAACTGACCCTGATGCGCGTGCTCGGGGTGGCTGCAACCAATAAAGGCGTTCAGTGAGGCGATGCGATGCACCAGGCCGTTCTCCAGCAGAAAATCCAGCGCCCGATAGACGGTCGGTGGCGCTGCCCGGCGGCCGTCCTGCTCGCTGAGTACTGCCAGAATGTCGTAGGCGCCCAGCGGCTTGTGACTTTGCCACACCAGTTCCAGCACCCGGCGGCGCAGTGCAGTCAGGCGCAAACCCTTTTGCGCGCACAGCACATCCGCTTCGCTAAGGGCGCTGTGGACACAATGGGAGTGGTCATGGGGACGACTGGCAAGCGGTGTAATAGGCATGGGCGGCGACGATTTTTGAGAGAGACGTTATTATGTTACCTGTTTCAACCACCATGAGTGCTCATCGTGCCCCGTCTTTTTTCTATTTTTCTTGCTCTAACCGCCAGTTTGGCCGTAATTGGCCCGGCCCGGGCCGAGGTCAGCGTGTTGACCAGCATCAAACCCTTGCAGCTGATTGCGGCTGCTGTGCAGGACGGCGTGGGCCATCCCGAGGTGCTTTTGCCGCCCAATGCTTCGCCGCATAACTATGCCCTGCGTCCTTCCGACGTACGGCGCGTGCAGTCGGCTGATCTTTTGTACTGGATTGGCCCGGACATGGAAGGTTTCATGCCGCGGGTGATCAAAACCCGCACTTTGCCATCGGTGGCGGTCTACACGCTGCCTGAGCTTAAGCTTCGTCATTTCTCCGAAGATAGCCACTCCCATGCCGAAGATGCGACCGAACACGACCACGATCACCGTCCGGGAACGCTGGATGCGCACCTGTGGCTGGCCCCGGCCAACGCCCGTGTGATCGCGGCAAAAATGGCGGCTGACCTGAGTCAGAAAGACCCGGCCAACGCTGCCCGGTATCAAGCGAATCTGGCGGCTTTCAATCAGCGTCTGGACGCCCTGGATGCGCGCCTGAAAACACGTCTGGCGGGGATTTCCGACAAGCCGTTCTTTGTGTTCCATGAGGGCTACGACTATTTCGAAAGCGCTTACGGCCTAAAGCATGCGGGTGTATTCAGCGTGGCTGCAGAAGTACAGCCAGGGGCCCAGCACGTCGCCGCCATGCGTAAGCGTCTGCAGGAAGCGGGCAAGACCTGCGTATTCAGTGACCCGCCTTTGCGTCCGCGTCTGGCAGACACCCTGACCGCCGGCTTGCCGGTCAAGTTGGCTGAGCTGGATGCCCTGGGCGGCTATACCCCGGCGACGGCGCAGGGCTATGAGCAACTGCTGGAGAAGCTGGGCAATGACCTGGCGGGCTGCCTGGAAAGCTTGTAACCCCGCACCAATAGAGCCTGCAGGAGCGAGCCTGCTCGCGAGCATTTCAATTACACACAGCTCGCCAGCAGGCTCGCTCCGGCCTTACAGGGCAAAAGGCAGATGAACTGTCACTGTCTGGTGCACGGCCAGACGGCGTTCGAATTCGCCCGGATCGTGAATCAGCACGTCTTGCCCGGCAAAGGTATGGGCCGCGATCAGGCGCGACAGCCAAAAGCGCACGCATGCGACCCGCAGCATCGTCGGCCACAATTGGGCTTCGCTTGCAGTAAACGGGCGCAGTGCGGCATAGGCACCGAGTAAGGCGCGGGCGCGCGGGGCGTCAATCTTGCCGTCTTCGTCAGCGCACCAGTCATTCAGGGCAATCGCAACGTCATACAGCATCGGGCCTGAGCACGCGTTGTAAAAGTCGATCAGGCCGGTCAGATGCGTGCCTTCAAACATGGCGTTATCGCGGAACAGGTCGCCATGCAGGTTGGCCCGGGGCAACGCGAGGATCTGCTCTTTATGCGCGCTGATTTCAATCAACGCGTTTTGCAGCAATTGTGCCGCCTCAGGTGACAGATCGGCCATTAGTGCAGGCCCTTCTGCCAGCATCCAGTCCAGCCCGCGGTCAGTCTTGCGCTCCAGCACCTTGTCGCGGGTGGCCACATGCAAGTGACCAAGCAGCTCGCCGACCTGGGCGCAATGCTGGGCATTGGCTTCACGAATATGTTTGCCCGCCAGGCGCGGTTGCAGCAGCGCCGGTTTGCCCTTGAGTTCACGCAGGGCCTGGCCGTCGACGGTACGCAGGGCGAAAGGCACCGGCAGTTCTGCGCTGTGCAGCACATCGAGCAGTTCGATGAAGAACGGCATCTCTTTGATCGGGCCACGCTCAACCAGGGTCAGGACATATTCGCCCTGCTCCAGACTGATGAAGTAATTGGTGTTTTCGCTGCCAGCGGCAATCCCCTGGAAATCGAGCAGGCGGCCAAGCCCGTAAGGCGCAAGAAAAGTTTCCAACTCGGTGCGAGTCAGGGGCGTGAATACAGACATGGTTTAAAACTGCCAGTACGGGCGCCGCGTTGAGTCGGCGCCGATTAAAGTTAAGACGCTATTTCCATTCGAAGATTTTCCACGATGGAATCAGCATATCCGGCTGGTCGGAACGGATGAAATTGGCATCAGTACCATCAGCGCGCACTAAAAAGTACGGCGGTGCTCCTTTTGGGGTGACCTTGATGGCATAGAGAAAACCGTTTTGACGGTATTCCTGGATCGTTTTATCGCCTTCCGTGCGAATGGTTACGTCTGGGTCAGCTGTGACTGCTTCATCGGCTGCGAAGGTTAGCAGCGGAGTGAATGCAAACAAGCCGGTCAGCAACAGGCGATTTAGTGTGCGCATGATAACCTTGTCCCTTTGTCGTCATTGGTCCGGACATTCTAGCGCCGGACTCGCCGAAAAGGTTGATCCTGCTCATGAGCCAAGCTCCCCTCGTCCTGGTGGACGGTTCTTCATATCTGTACCGCGCCTTCCATGCGCTGCCGCCGCTGACTACGTCCAAGGGGCTGCCGACAGGTGCCGTGAAGGGCGTGCTGAACATGCTTAAAAGCCTGCGCAAACAGTACCCGGACAGTCCGTTTGCGGTGGTTTTCGATGCCAAGGGCGGAACATTTCGCGATGAAATGTTCGCCGAATACAAGGCTAATCGCCCAAGCATGCCCGATGACATGCGGGTCCAGATCGAGCCCCTGCACGCCAGCGTTATCGCGCTGGGTTTCCCTTTGCTGTGCGTCGAAGGTGTCGAGGCCGACGATGTCATCGGCACGCTGGCCCGCAGCAGCGCGGCGGCAGACCGCCCGGTAGTGATCTCGACGGGCGACAAGGACATGGCGCAACTGGTCGATGGCCACATCACCCTGGTCAATACCATGACCGGCAGCGTGATGGACATCGAGGGTGTGAAAGAGAAGTTTGGCGTTTCGCCCGAGCAGATCATCGATTACCTGGCCCTGATGGGCGACTCGTCCGATAACATTCCCGGGGTTCCGGGCATTGGTCCGAAGACCGCATCCGGCTTGCTGGTGGGTGTGGACGGCGGTCTGGTCGACCTCTACGAGAAGCTCGATATCGTGCCGACCCTGCCGATCCGGGGCGCCAAAAACCTCCCGGCCAAGCTCGAAGAACACCGGGAAATGGCGTTTTTGTCGTACCGGCTCGCCACGATCAAAATTGATGTGCCATTGGATATCGGTCTTGAAGACCTGCACCTCAAGCAGCCAGATTGCGAAAAGCTGATCGAGTTGTACACCGAGCTGGAATTCAAAAGCTGGATTGCCGAGGTGGAGCGCGATGCCAAGCGCGCCGGCCAGGTCATTGTTCATGAAGAGCCTGCGCCGCCTGCCGAAGAGCAGCAGTACGAAACTATCCTGGATCAGGCTCGCTTTGACGTATGGCTGAAAAAGCTTAACGACGCCAAGTTGATTGCTTTCGATACTGAAACCACCGGCCTGGATGCGCAGCAGGCGCAGTTGGTGGGGCTTTCGTTTGCAGTCAAGCCGGGCGAAGCGGCCTACATTCCGCTGACCCACTCCTATATGGGCGTGCCGGAGCAACTGGATCGCGATTCGGTATTACGAGCCCTCAAACCGCTGCTCGAAGACCCGGCCAAAGCCAAAGTGGGCCAGCACGCCAAGTTCGACATGAACATCCTGGCCAACTGCGCCATCGGTGGTGATCAGGCCTGCGGGATCATGGTGCAGGGCGTCGCTTTTGACACCATGCTCGAATCCTATGTGCTCGACTCCACTGCCACGCGTCACGATATGGACAGCCTGGCGCTGAAATACCTGGGCCATAGCACCACCAGCTTCCAGGACATTGCCGGCAAGGGCGTGAAACAGCTGACCTTTGACCAGATCTCGCTGGAGCAGGCCGGACCTTACGCCGCTGAAGATGCCGACGTGACCCTGCGTTTGCATCAGGCACTGCACGAAAAACTGCTGGCGATCCCGAGCCTGAACAAGGTGCTGACAGACATTGAGATGCCGCTGGTGCCTGTACTGGCGCGCATTGAGCGCCAGGGCGCGCTGGTGGACGCCAACCTGCTGGGTATTCAGAGCGTTGAGCTGGGTGACAAACTGGTCGCGCTGGAACGTGAGGCGTTCGCCATCGCCGGTGAAGAATTCAACCTCAGCTCCCCCAAGCAATTAGGCGTGATTCTGTACGAAAAGCTCGGTTTGCCGATTATCAGCAAAACCGCCAAGGGCCAGCCTTCGACCGCTGAAGCGGTGCTGGCTGAATTGGCCGAGCAGGACTTCCCGTTGCCCAAGGTGCTGATGCAGTACCGCTCTATGAGCAAACTGAAAAGCACCTATACCGATCGCCTGCCTGAGCAGATCAATCCTCGTACAGGCCGGATTCATACGTCCTACCACCAGGCTGTTACCGCGACCGGACGTTTGTCCTCCAGCGATCCAAACTTGCAGAACATTCCTATCCGTACTGCCGAAGGCCGTCGGATTCGTCAGGCGTTTGTGGCGCCTAAAGGCTACAAACTGCTGGCAGCGGACTACTCGCAAATCGAGCTGCGGATCATGGCCCACCTGGCCAAGGATGAAGGCTTGTTGCACGCCTTCCGCAATAACCTGGACGTGCACAGCGCCACTGCCGCCGAAGTATTCGGCGTCGAGCTGGGTGATGTCACTGTCGATCAGCGCCGTAGCGCCAAGGCAATCAACTTCGGCCTGATCTATGGCATGAGCGCGTTCGGTCTGGCCAAGCAGATCGGTGTCGACCGCAAACAGTCCCAGGCCTACATCGACCGCTATTTCGCCCGCTATCCGGGTGTTCTGGATTACATGGAGCGCACCCGTACCCAGGCGGCCGAGCAAGGCTATGTCGAGACCATCTTTGGTCGTCGCCTGTACTTGCCGGACATCAATGCAAAAAACCCGTCGCTGCGCAAAGGCGCAGAGCGGACTGCAATTAACGCCCCGATGCAGGGCACTGCTGCGGACATCATCAAGAAAGCCATGGTGGCTGTGGATAACTGGCTGACGGCTTCAGGCCTGGATGCCCGGGTCATTCTGCAAGTACACGATGAATTGGTGCTTGAAGTGCGTGAAGACCTGGTGGATCAGGTGCGCGATGAAGTGCGTATCCACATGAGCGAAGCCGCGAAGCTCGATGTGCCGCTGCTGGTTGAAGTGGGTGTGGGCAACAATTGGGATGAGGCGCACTAAGGGGCTGCAGGTGAAATTGCGGGCCTGTCAGTCAGGGAAAAACCGGGTTTATTGCAAATGGTTATTAGCCCTCTGGAACTAACCAGCCCTTCGCCACTCAGATTTACTGAATGGGTGGTGAAGCCCTTCAAAGCTCCTGATGTTGTGTTAAGTGTTGGCAGATATCTGGAGCGCGCCCTAGCGTTCCAGTACTTGAACCCCGAACTTCTTCCCCCAATACGAAGTCCGGGGTTTTTTTTGCCTGGAATTTCTTACTCGCTGGCCTCGACCACTTCTTCGCCTTTGTTCGGCAGTTCCATCCAGCGTGCCAGCACGGTGTACGCCTCTTCCAGGCCCATGCGTTTCGGGGTGGAGAACAACTGGATGGTCACTGCATCGCCCCACTGCTTGCGAATATCAGCCTGGATTTTGAGCAGGGTATTTTTTGCTGCGCCGTACGTCAGTTTGTCGGCTTTGGTCAGCAAAATGTGCATCGGCATGCCGCTCGAAACGGTCCAGTCGAGCATCAACAGGTCGAAATCGGTCATTGGATGACGGATATCCATCATCAAAATCACGCCTTTGAGGCTTTCACGGCTGCCGAAATAGGCTTCCAGGTGACGCTGCCAATGCAGCTTCAGCGGGATTGGCACCTTGGCATAACCATAACCCGGCAGGTCGACCAGGCGACGTTCTTCGTCCAGCTGGAAGAAGTTCAGCAGCTGTGTGCGCCCCGGAGTTTTCGAGGTGCGCGCCAGGCTGGCATGGGTCAAAGTGTTGAGTGCGCTGGACTTGCCGGCGTTGGAGCGCCCGGCAAACGCGACTTCAAAGCCTTCGTCGTCGGGGCATTGATCAACTTTGGCGGCGCTGAGCATGAAGGTAGCCTGTTGGCACAGACCGAGAATGGGGTTCTTGAGTTGCATGGGATTTCCGATGTGAGCGGCGTCAGGAATGGACGCGGCGAGCGTGTCGTTTCCGTTTCAGTGGCGCCAGTATATAATGCCGCAGATTTTGTGTGCGCTTTGTCCCAGCGTAGGATGAAGAACACGGGAGCGATAAACCTAGGTTGCGCATTAGAACGCAGCAAGCTCCCAACCCTGAAAAGGTCGTTTTATGACGAAATGGCTGCTAGCTGCCGGTATCTTGATGCCACTTTAACAGCACTCAGGCTACACAGGATCCGGAAGCCGTGTACAACCGCGTTTGTATTGTCTGCCAGCTGGTCAACTGCCCGTAGCACCGAAATCCGGTGATCGGGAAGCCTCAAGGCCAAGGACAGGATGATATGGAAGCGCTGGTGCAACACGTGACCCAGGGTTTCAAGGCGATGCCGCCGCGTGGTTTGTGCATGGACTGCAGTGTCGAGGATTACCGGTCAACCATCCTGTGGGTGAACGAGTAAGCCCGGCCCATAACTCTTTAACCCTTAGCCGTAGTTGGATTAGCTGATGAACAAATTACTCGTGAGTCTGCTGTTGACCTTGGGCGTCGCCGGTATTGCCCAGGCTGCAGCCACCGCCGTTGTCGGCGATGCTGCTGCAGGTCAGGCAAAAACCGCTGTATGTGGCGCGTGTCACGGTCCGGACGGCAATAGCATGGCGCCAAACTTCCCCAAGCTGGCCGGGCAAGGTGACCGTTACCTGCTCAAGCAGCTGCACGAAATCAAGGACGGCAAGCGCCAGGTTCTGGAAATGACCGGTTTGCTGACCAACCTGAACGATCAGGATCTCGCGGATATCGCGGCCTATTACTCCAGTCAGAAAAACTCGGTGGGTGCTGCTGACCCGGCGCTGGTTGCCCGTGGCGAAGCCCTGTTCCGTGGTGGCGACCTGCAAAAAGGCATGCCTGCGTGCACCGGTTGCCACTCCCCGGACGGCCAGGGCAATGCTGCCGCCGGCTTCCCGCACCTGGGTGGCCAGCACGCCAGCTACATCGAGAAACAACTTACCGACTTCCGCGAAGGCGAGCGCACTAACGACGGTGACTCGATGATCATGCGCGGTATTGCTGCGAAGTTGAGCAACAAGGACATCAAGGCACTGGCCAGCTACATACAGGGTCTGCACTAAGGGTCGATCAGGCCAGGATGCAAGCCTTCGGCCGTGTTAACGATCGTTTAATCCTTGACTGTGAACCTGAAAGGGCAGCTTCGGCTGCCCTTTTTCGTAGCATCTGCCGCTACACTACCGAACTCAAGCCAGAACGGACCTGTCTGAAGACAGGTCACGTTGAAGCGACCTTATTTGCCCAGGAGTAAAGCATGCGTAATCTGATTCTCAGCGCCGCTCTCGTCAGTGCCAGTCTGTTTGGCATGACCGCTCAAGCTGCCGATGTACCGCTTGAAGCCGGTAAGACCTACGTCGAATTGTCCAACGCTGTTCCGGTTGCAGTGCCCGGCAAGATCGAAGTGGTTGAGTTGTTCTGGTACGGCTGCCCGCATTGCTTCGCGTTCGAACCGACCATCAATCCATGGGTTGAGAAGCTGCCGGCAGACGTTAACTTTGTCCGCATCCCGGCCATGTTTGGCGGCATCTGGGACGTTCACGGTCAACTGTTCCTCACCCTCGAAGCCATGGGGGTAGAAGACAAGGTTCATAAAGCGGTCTTTGAAACCATCCACAAGGCTTCCCTGAACGACAAGTCCGGGAACCTGCTGAAAACTCCGGAAGAAATGGCTGAATTCCTGGCGGCTCAAGGCGTGGATAAAGACAAGTTCCTGAGCACCTACAACTCCTTCGCCGTTGCCGGTGCGGTCCAGAAGGCCAAAGATAAAGCCAAGGCCTATCAAATCTCCGGCGTTCCGACCATGGTCGTGGATGGCAAGTACCGATTCGATCTGGGTACTGCCGGTGGCCCGGAACAGGCACTCAACGTGGCCGATCAACTGATCGCCAAAGAGCGGGCCGCCAAGTAACAGGGGGCCTTGCCGTGCGCGGCTGGAAAAGCAAACGCATCGTTGGCCTGCATGAACCGCAGGTCAACGAGGATCATCTGGCTACCTGCGGGCTGCCGGATGATCGGCGTTTGCGGCTGCTAAGTTTCAATATCCAGGTCGGTAACAGCACCCAAAGTTATCGTCATTACCTGACCCGCAGTTGGCAGCATGTACTGCCACACAAAGGGCGGGCCGGTAACCTGGACAAGATTGGCGACTTGTTGAGCGACTTTGATCTGGTCGCGTTGCAGGAAGCCGATGGTGGTAGCCACCGATCCGGCTACATCAATCAGGTCAAGTACCTGGCCCAACAGGGCGAATTCCCTTACTGGTATCAACAGCTCAATCGCAATCTGGGGCGACTGGCGCAGCATAGCAATGGCGTGCTCAGCCGCTTGCGTCCTACGGCGATTGAAGATCATCCCTTGCCCGGCCCTGCGGGTCGTGGCGCGATTTTAGTGCGCTTTGGTACCGGCCCTGATGCGCTGGCCGTCGTGGTCATGCACCTGGCGCTGGGGACTAAAGTACGAAACCTGCAACTGGCCTACATTCGCGAGCTGGTTAGCGGTTATCAGCACCAGGTGCTGATGGGCGACATGAACACCAATGCCACCGATCTGCTCCAGACCTCGCCCCTGCGTGACCTCGGTTTGCTGGCCCCACAAATGCAAGCCACTTTCCCCAGTTGGCGCCCGCAGCGCTGTCTTGATCATATTTTGCTCAGCCCCAGCCTGACCCTTGAGCGTGTGCAGGTGCTGGACCAGCCTATCTCTGACCATTTGCCGGTGGCAGTTGAAATCCGTTTGCCGGGAATGGTGGGCAGCGATTCACTGCCGATGTTGAGCGGCTCGCCTTCATGAGCTCCGACGACGCCAATCGCTGGAAAGAGAAGTACCTTTTAAGCATCGAGCGCCAAGACAAACTTGAGCGGCGCTGGAATGCGCGGCTCGACCTGCTGCGCAGGGGCCTGGTGCGCAGTACCCTGGCGGCGGAAGGGACAGACCGCACCGTTGATCAATGCATGAAGGAAATGCGCGAAGCGGTACGCACTGACGAGATGGACGCGGCATTGGCGACCTTGCTGCCCCGTCTCGAAAAAGCCGTACTCGACTCCGAACAACGCCGCGAAACCCGGGTTGCGCAAATCAGTACTGCGCTTAATACCCTGGTCACTCAACTGCAGGCGTTGCCGTTGCCCCGTGAAGTCAGCAAGCCGCTCAAGGCATTTGCCAAACAGCTCGACAGCCGGGCTGGCCAGGCCCGTGAGATACCGCTGTTGCTGGACGAGTTGAGTAACTTGCAGGGACTTGCCCTGGCGCCGCAACGCCAGGCACTGGAATCGTCCAAACCGGGCTTGTTACAGCGTCTGTTCGGTGCTCAAGACCCAGACAAAACCCAGCCCGAAGTCGTTGCGGTACCTGCAGCACAAGCCACGACACCGCCAGTCATGCTGCAGCCGATGGTTGCCAAGTTGCCTGCAGCGCCGGTGTTGCCACAGGCTGAGAGCCAGCCGCCGGTGTCTGAGCAACCGCAACCGGCGCCAATGGAGCACGCGCAGTCCTTGCCTGAGTACGCGCAAAAGGCGCCTGAACAGCCTCTTGCCGTACTCGAAGTGCCCGCACCCGATGAGCCGGAAGAACAAGCTCTCTGCGGTGCCCTGGAGTCGGTGGTGGCTCTGGTCGATGCAGAGAACAGTCTGCCTGAGGCGCCGGTCGAGTCGCTCACCCTTGAACCTGACGACAGTGCTGAACTGCCTGAATCGGTAGACCCGGTTGCGGCTGCGCCGCCGGAGCCTGATACCGCCTATGCCCTGCCTGAAAGCCCGGAGCCCTCATACAGCTCGGTGGCGGCGCATATCGAGTCAACCCTGCTGGGTCTGCTAAGTGACCTGTCGTTGCCGGAGCATCACCGCCCGCAAGCCGAAGCCATGAAAGCTCGTCTTGAAAAAGGGCTCAACTGGTATGAGTTACTACCGATCCTCGACGATCTTGCAGTCTTGATGCTGGCCGTCACTGACAGTGACCAGCATGAGTTCGAGGCGTATCTAAAACAGCTCAACGAGCGGCTCGAGTCGTTCCAGAACAGCCTTCAGGCGGCCAGTGAAGGGCACACTGAAGGTCGATCTGCCGCGGCTGACTTGAACAATCAATTGCGCGAACAGGTCGACGGGCTGCAAAACAGCGTTCAGGGCGCGGTTGACCTGAGCAGTCTCAAACACATTCTGGAAAATCGCCTGGAAGGCCTGCTGGGCACGCTGGATCAACACCAGCAGCAGCGTGATGCGCGCGAGCAAGACGTCGCAGCACACCTGCAAGCATTGGTCGAGCGGGTGGTGCAAATGGAGCAGCAGGCCCAGGACTTTCGCGAGCACCTGGAAGAGCAGCGGCAAAAAGCCCTGCTCGATCCCCTGACCGGTTTGCCCAATCGGGCGGCCTGGGGCGAGCGGCTGGCATTTGCAGTCGCACGCTGGCAAACACAGGGCAACTCGTTGTTGATCGCCATGCTCGATCTCGACCATTTCAAGCGGATCAATGATGGTTATGGGCATCTGGCAGGCGACAAAGTGCTCAAGATCATTGCCAATCAACTCCGCAGGCAACTGCGCCCGGGTGATTTTATCGCCCGGTTCGGCGGTGAAGAGTTTGTCCTGTTGATCCCTGACGCTACGCCGGCCATGGGCCTGGCGCTGCTCGAAAAACTGCGACTGGCCATTGCCGACTGTCCGTTCCACTTCAGGGGCGAGCCGGTAACCATCACCGCCTCCATCGGGGTCTCGGCGTTCAAGGCGGGTGACCGCAGCGAGTCTGTACTCAAGCGTGCAGACGAAGCCCTGTATCGGGCCAAGCATAACGGGCGAAATCGCATTGAGTCAGACCTTCAGGAGCTGCTCTGAAGGTCTGAGGGCTCAGGTTCAGATGCATCCGCAGCCAGTAAGGTATGCTGGTGTATTAACATTTTACTGTGTTGTGTCTGCCCATGAAATTTTCCGCGCTTCTAGTCTTTATTGCCCTGCTGGCGGGTTGTGCCAGCGGTCCCCGCATGGATACCAGCCATCCTTCGGCCAACCACGACAGCCGCGTGCAGTTTGTGGTCCTTCACTACACCTCGACCTCCCTTGAGCGTTCACTGCAATTGCTGACCAGCGGGCCGGTGAGCAGCCACTATCTGATTGGTGATACCCCGCCAACCATTTACAAGCTGGTGGACGAAAACCAGCGGGCCTGGCACGCCGGTGAAAGTCAGTGGAACGGCCGCACCTGGCTCAACTCCAGTTCCATCGGCATTGAAATCGTCAACAAGGGTTTCCGCGATACGCCCAACGGGCGGGTCTGGTATCCCTACACTGAAGGTCAGATCCAGTCGGTGATCGCCCTGCTTAAAGACATCACGACACGCTACAAAATCGATCCGCACAACATCATTGGTCACAGTGACATAGCGCCGTTGCGCAAGCTTGATCCGGGGCCGCTGTTTCCCTGGAAGCGCCTGGCCGAAGCCGGCTTTGGAGTCTGGCCGCAGGCCCAGGCCGTAGCCCGGGAGCAGGCCCTGTTTGCCAACGCACTGCCAAGTATTGGCTGGTTTCAGCAGCAGTTGGCCCTGTTGGGCTACGAGACCCCGCAGACCGGTGAGCTGGACGTTGCCACTCGCCACGTACTGGCGGCCTTCCAGATGCATTTCCGGCCAGCGCTGTTTGATGGCACGCCCGATGCCGAAAGCGCGGCCATTTTGAAAGTGCTGAACACCCAGGCAAAGCGATGACCGCGCGAGCGCTATAACAGCGGCAGGGCCATGTAGAACTGGGTGCCCTGGCCAGGGCGTGAGTAGACGCCGATCCGCCCGCCGTGGAGCTGGACGATTTCCTTGCACAGCGCCAGCCCCAGGCCGGCGCCGCCTTTTTTGCGACCTACCTGCACGAAGGGCTCGAAAATCCGCCCTTGTTGGCCATAGGCAATGCCTTCGCCATTGTCTTCAATACTGATGATCACCCGCTCGCCATGCCGCCGCGCCTGCAGGCGAATCTGCCCGCCGCTGGCCGTGTGGCGCAAGGCATTGTCCAGCAGGTTATCAATGACCCGTTCGAGCTGTGGCTGGTCGGCATTCAACACCGGTAGCGGTGGCTGCAGGTCGACCTGCAACTCGATCCCCTTGGCTGCCGCGCGGGCCGCGAAGCGGGTCCGGGCGTCTTCGAGCATGTCCGGGAGGTCGCAGGGGGCCAGCGTCAGCTTTTGCATGCCATTTTGATAGCGGGAAAAATTCAGCAGGTCATTGATCAACTGCATCAGCCGCTGCATTTCTTCATTGACGGTGTTGAGCAGGTCGGTTTCACGGGACTGCGGATCAAAACGCGCCCGCTCCATAAACAAGCCAAAGGCCATATGCATACCGGTGACCGGGGTGCGCAATTCGTGTGAGGCACGCAGTACGAACTCGCTGCGTACCCGTTCAAAGGCCCGCTGCTCGGTGACATCATGCAACACCATCACAGCACCAAGAATCGGTCCTTTGGGCTGGCTGACCGGGGTCAGGCTGTAGGTCAACAGGCGTTTTTCACCCTCTATATCGACGCTCAAGTCTTCCGGGGCTCGTTCCAGGTTGCCGCCACGCAAGACCGTGAGCAATTGCTGATCGAGCTCCGGGCGCATCAGCGCCTCGCCCAGCGGCTGACTGAGGCGGCTCTGATCCCAGCCCAACTGGCGTTGCGCGACCGGATTCAGATGCTCGAGGCGGCCTTGCTGATCAATCATCAGCAACCCGTCGTCAATACTGTCGAGCACCGCCTGAAGCCGTTGCTGGCCCGCCAGCAGTTCGTCGACATTGGTTGCCTGATGTTGGCGCAGTGCTTCGGCCATGATCCCGAAACGCCGGGTCAGCAGGTTCATCTCGGTGGCCGAGGAGAGTGGCAGCACCACCTCGAAGTTGCCTTTGCCTATATTGTCGGCGGCTTTGGCCAATGCTTCGATCGGCGCGCCAAAACGTCGGGCAATGCCGTGGGCGGTAATAAAACCTATGGTCAGTACCGCAAGCCCTACCAGGCCCAGAAGCAAGGCAATGATCAGGGCCCGGTCCCGGGCGGAGGCCTGGGCGCTATAGATGTTTTCGAGGGCCTTGCGGTGCTCGGTAATCAGGCCGTTGCGCAACAGGTTGAAGCGGTTCCTCAGCTCGTTGTCAGTACTCAGGTCAGGGGTGTTGGGTTGAGCCGGGTTGAGGGCTTTGAGGAAGCTTTCGTAGTCCGTACGGGCCTGGGTAAAGCCGCTGTGCAGATTGTTTTTGCGCTCATGCTCGATGCCCTCGTCGAGCAATTTCAGGTATTCCCGGGTTGATGCTTGCAGCGCTTTGGGGTCTTGCTGATTACGCAGCAGCAGAATCAGCTGGTCACCCAGGCTTTGACGCAGCTTCAGGCCCAGATCGAGGGTGATGAAGTTATTGCGGATCAGCGCCTCCTGGGTCTTGGCCATTTGCATCACACTGACGACGCCAAGCAGGAGCCCGAGCAGCGCCACCGTAATCAGTGCAGAAATGCTTAGAAACAGCCGGGTTCGCAGCTTGATCGCAAGTTTCATCGTATGCGGCTCACAAGTTGTACTGCTTGCGCTTGCGATAGAGTGTCGAAGCGTCGATGCCCAGGGTTTTTGCTGCCTGGTCCAGGGTTTCACTCGTGGCCAGTACCGCACCGATGTGGGCTTTTTCCAGCTGGTCGAGACTCAGTGCCGCACCAATGCGCGGAGTGTTCGGCGTGGTTTGCTCGGCCATGCCCAGATGGCTGACTTCAACCACTTCCTGCGGGCAAATGATGCTCGCACGTTCAACCACGTTGCGCAGCTCGCGAATGTTGCCGGGCCAGCGGTAATTGGCCAGCGCCAGTCGGGCTTCTTCGCTGAAGCCCCGGGCAGGGCGAGCGTACTCTTTAACGAAGCGGGCCAGAAAGCGATCGGCCAGGGTCAGAATGTCTTCACTGCGCTCGCGTAGCGGCGGCAGGTGCAGGGTGATGACGTTCAGGCGGTAGAGCAGGTCTTCACGAAAGCGCCCGTCGCGAACCATGTCTTCAAGATTGAGGTTGGTGGCCGCCAGGATGCGCACATCGGCGCGGCGGGTCACGGGGTCGCCTACCCGCTCGTAGGCCTTGTCCTGAATGAAGCGCAGCAGTTTTGGCTGCAATGTCAGGGGGAAGTCGCCGATCTCATCGAGAAACAATGTACCGCCATCTGCCTGGTTGACCCGGCCCAGTGTGCTTTCACTGGCGCCGGTGAAGGCGCCGCGGGTGTGGCCGAACAGTTCGCTCTCCATCAACTCGGCTGTCAGCGACGGGCAGTTGATGGTTACACAGGATTTCTTGGCCCGTTTGCTCCAGCCATGGATGGCTTGGGCCAGTTCGCCTTTACCGGTGCCGGATTCACCGAGAATCAAGATGTTGGCATCGGTGCCTGCTACCTGGCGCGCGGTTTCCAGCACCGCCATCATGGCCGGGCTGTGAGAGTCGAGCCCGTCTTTAGGCTTGCGAATTTCACCTTCCAGGGCTTCGAGGCGGGCGGAAAGCTGGCGTACTTCCAATTGTTTGGCGGTGGCCAGACGCAACTGATCAGGGCTGCAGGGTTTCACCAGATAATCGGCGGCGCCTGCCTGAATGGCATCCACGGCGGTGTCCACAGCCGAGTGGGCAGTCACTATCACGACCCGCATCCATGGCGCCTGAATGCGCATATGGGCCAGGACATCCAGGCCATTGTCTTCACCCAGACGCAAATCCAGAAAACACAGGTCGAATACTTGCCGCTGCAGCAGCGCATCGGCTTGTGCCGCACTGTTGGCGGTGGCAACGGTGTAACCCTCGTCTTCGAGGCAATAGCGAAATGTACGCAGGATGGCGGACTCGTCGTCCACCAGCAGAATGCGGCCCTGGTGCTCTTTGGCTGTATCCATTTCCTGCCTTCCTCTATGAGTGTTCATGGTTAGTGTCGGAATAATCGGGCAAGTTGCATGATTTTTTCACGATTTTTTAAGAGGCTAGCAGGGAAGGCCTTTGGCTGCATTGCCTAACTAGATGATTTAGAAGCTTTTAAACCTGAATGGACGCAGCAGGTGAGTGCTCATTGGTGCCTCTGTGCCTCACACAAGCCTTCAGGGCTCTACACAGATCGTGCAGAACGCACGACAGTCTCGGCAGCATCGTGCAGGATGCGCGCACAGCTGTCTTTTTAAAGCGTTTAACTCGTTGATTTATAAGGATTTATTTATTTTATAAAAGCTGGCATGCAGCCTGCAATAACTCAGGTATAGACGCCGTACAGATCAGTCATGACTGGCGGACCATTCCCTGAATTGACCACCGAGTGGCAGGAGTTTGAGCATGCATCGCCAAGGTTTCGCCAGCTTTCATATTTCGCCACTGCACCTGCAGCAGGGTCTGTTCGCCAGCCTTGCTTTGGTGGTGACCCTGATCGGTGGTCAGCAACTGGTTCGCTGGGAGCAAGCGTCGCAGCCTGTGGCCGCGCCCTTGCCTGCTGTCGCCTATCAGCAACACCACTTCAGTACGATCAAGTCGAGTGCACTGGATGCGCGAGTCACTGCCGCGGACAGTTATGCACTGACCGCCGCCGAAGAGACGCAAACAGCTAATTCGCAACCTGCACCGGAACGTTGGGTGTTTTAAGTGTTCACAGTTTTGAGGCCCTTGCTGGCATCGGAATGCACCATTGGTATTAGGCTATTCCCACAGTAATAAGGAGAAACACCATGTTGAGTTGGGCAGTTACCTTCCTGATCATCGCCATCATCGCTGCTGTACTGGGCTTTGGTGGTATAGCGGGCACCGCGACCGGCATTGCCAAGATTCTCTTTGTCGTATTCCTGGTGATGTTCGTGGTGTCCTTCATCTTTGGCCGTCGTGGTAAAGGTTGATCATGCTTAGCCGATCCCTGAAGGCATTGGCCGCTGCCCTGTTGGTGGGCAGCAGTGCCATGGCCCTGGCCGCAAACGATGGCCAGTCGCACGCTAACCAGTTACTCAGCGATCCTGACTACCGTGAGGCCTGGCAACAGGTGGTGAAGAAGGAGGAGCGTTTGCCCGAGTGGGTGATGAACCTCTCCGGTGCGGCCGAGCAAATGAATGCCGTGACTGAAGATGGCGACAAGTATCTGGTCGGTCCTTTATGTGAAACCGCCGATACCTGCACGACCGGGCGCCTGATTGTCGCCGTCAGTTTTGACAAGAAACACGCTTATGCAATGTTGGTTGAGGTGCCGGCCGGTCTGCCTGCAGACAAATCCCCGACACGTCACGCCGACTACCGCTTTTTGGGTCAGCCGGACGAAGGTGTACAGGCCATGCTTAAAGAGCAGTTAAAGAAAGACCCGAATTGGTACTGAGGGGCACGGCTCTTTGATTTTTCGGGAGCAGGTTCGCTTTTTCAGACACGACAGCCCAGGTTTTCTCTGGGCTTTTTTGTGTCTGCAGGGTCGCTGCAGACATAGCTAATGCTTTGTCTGTTCTCAATATTTTGCAAAGTATCGACGGGGCAGGAACAACCTCTGAACCCCGACCGTATATCGACCGGATACAAAATCTTTTCTTCAGAATTCCCGATTAATGCAATGGGATATTTCTTAATTGTTTGACGATTTTTCGTCGCTATTTACGGCCACAAAAGACCTTGAAACAGCCGGTGTGCGGCACTTATGTCGTCTATTCTTAGCTTTCCTCAGCCCATGTTCATGAAGTCTTGTCGGACAAAATCCATGCCGATTCGGCATGGGGTAGGCGTTTACGGCATTAGACGGTTTACTCCGGCATGGGAATAGTTGCGCCTTTTTTCGCCTGCCAAAGAGCCTGTCCGGTTCGATTTGGGCGACCTTCTACGGGGGTGCAGGCTTTCGATTTTTGCGCTTTGAGCGCTCTGGTCAAAGCCTTCACCCGAGTCCACTTGAAGTAAGGGTAATGACATGAAGAAGGCAAAACTTAGCCTCGCCTGGCAGATCCTAATCGGTCTGGTCCTCGGGATTGCAATCGGCGCGCTGCTCAACCACTTCAGTGCCGAAAAAGCCTGGTGGATCAGCAACGTTCTGCAACCTGCCGGCGATATCTTTATCCGTCTGATCAAGATGATCGTGATCCCAATCGTGATTTCCTCACTGGTTGTCGGGATTGCAGGCGTGGGTGATGCGAAGAAGCTGGGTCGCATCGGTCTTAAAACCATTCTTTACTTCGAGGTGGTAACCACCATCGCGATTCTGGTCGGTCTGGTGCTGGCCAACGTGTTCCACCCGGGCGCCGGGATCGACATGAGCACGCTGGGCACGGTCGATATTTCCAAGTATCAGGCCACTGCTGCTGAAGTGACCCACGAGCATGCGTTCATTGAAACCATCCTCAACCTGATTCCGTCCAACATCTTCGCAGCCATGGCTCGCGGTGAGATGCTGCCGATCATCTTCTTCTCGGTACTCTTCGGCCTCGGCTTGTCGAGCCTGAATGCCGAACTGCGCGACCCGCTGGTGAAAACCTTCCAGGGCGTGTCCGAGTCGATGTTCAAAGTGACTCACATGATCATGAACTACGCGCCAATCGGTGTGTTTGCGCTGATCGCCGTGACCGTTGCCAACTTCGGTTTTGCCTCTCTGGTGCCGCTGGCCAAACTGGTATTGCTGGTTTACGCCGCCATTCTGTTCTTCGCCTTTGCCGTGCTGGGCCTCATCGCCAAGCTGTTTGGCTTCTCGGTAATCAGGTTGATGCGCATCTTCAAGGATGAGCTGGTCCTGGCTTACTCCACCGCCAGCTCCGAAACCGTGCTGCCGCGCGTGATCGAGAAGATGGAAGCCTACGGCGCGCCGAAAGCCATTTGCAGCTTCGTGGTACCGACCGGCTACTCCTTCAACCTGGACGGCTCGACGCTGTATCAAAGTATCGCGGCGATATTTATCGCGCAGCTGTACGGCATCGACCTGTCGATCAGCCAGCAACTGCTGCTGGTACTGACCCTGATGGTTACCTCCAAAGGCATCGCCGGTGTACCGGGCGTATCCTTCGTAGTGCTGCTGGCCACTCTGGGCAGCGTGGGCATCCCGCTTGAAGGCCTGGCCTTTATCGCCGGTGTCGACCGTGTGATGGACATGGCCCGTACCGCCCTGAACGTGATTGGTAACGCCCTGGCGGTACTGGTTATTTCGCGCTGGGAAGGTATGTACGACGACGCCAAGGGCGAGCGCTACTGGAACTCGCTGCCGCACTGGCGCAGCAAGGAAGCCCTGCCAAAAGGCGAATAATCGTCCCTCGGCAGCTGCACCCGCACAAACCCCGGACTTGTCCGGGGTTTGTTGTTTCTGCGGTCTGGCCGCTATCATTCGGCGTATCTTCCAGGAGTTCACTCGATGCTCAACGGCCTATGGCTCAGCTTTTTCGTGGTCGCTACGGTATCGGCGCTTGTCCAGTGGCTGGTGGGCGGCAATGCCGGGATCTTTGCGGCCATGGTGGAAAGTATCTTTGCCATGGCCAAGCTGTCGGTCGAGGTGATGATTCTGTTGTTCGGCACCTTGACCCTGTGGCTTGGATTTCTGCGCATCGCTGAAAAAGCCGGCATCGTCGACTGGCTGGGCAGGGCGCTGGGGCCGCTGTTCAAGCGCCTGATGCCCGAAGTGCCGCCCGGGCATCCGGCACTGGGGTTTATCACCTTGAACTTCGCGGCCAACGGCCTGGGCCTGGACAATGCCGCCACGCCCATTGGCCTGAAGGCCATGCGGGCACTGCAAGAACTCAATCCAAGCCCGACCAGTGCGAGCAATGCGCAAATCCTGTTTCTGGTGCTCAACGCCTCGTCCCTGACCCTGTTGCCGGTGACGATCTTCATGTATCGCGCTCAGCAGGGCGCAGCCGACCCTACCCTGGTGTTCCTGCCGATCCTGCTGGCGACCAGCGCCTCGACGCTGGTAGGCCTACTCTCGGTGGCCTTCATGCAGCGCTTGCGACTGTGGGACCCGGTGGTACTGGCCTATCTGGTACCCGGGGCGTTGATTCTGGGCGCGTTCATGGCGTTGCTGGCGAGCCTGTCGGCTGCAGCGCTGGCGAGTTTGTCCTCGATCCTCGGCAATCTGACGCTGTTCGGGCTGATCATGCTGTTTCTGGTGATTGGCGCGCTGCGCAAGGTCAAGGTCTACGAGGCGTTCGTCGAAGGGGCCAAAGAGGGCTTCGATGTCGCCAAGAACCTGCTGCCCTATCTGGTGGCCATGCTGTGTGCGGTGGGCGTGTTGCGGGCTTCTGGTGCGCTGGATTTCGGCCTGGACGGAATTCGCCATGTGGTCGAGTGGCTGGGCATGGATACGCGCTTTGTCGATGCGTTGCCGACGGCAATGGTCAAGCCGTTCTCGGGCAGTGCGGCGCGGGCCCTGTTGATCGAAACCATGCAGACCCAAGGGGTAGACAGCTTTCCGGCGCTGGTCGCCGCGACGGTGCAGGGCAGTACTGAAACCACCTTTTATGTGCTGGCCGTTTACTTCGGCGCCGTGGGCATCCAGCGTGCCCGCCATGCGGTGGGTTGTGCCTTGCTCGCCGAGTTTTCGGGCGTAGTGGCAGCGATCGCGGTGTGCTACTGGTTCTTCGGTTAATCCTCAAACTATCGCTGGCAAGCCGGCTTCCACAGGTGTTGTGGGGGCCGGCTTGCCAGCGATAAAGGGCTCAGCGTTGCGCCTGCCCTTGCTGCATCACCCACTGCACCACTTGCGGCATCAGCGTGTCAGCGGCCTGGCCAAAACCTGCAACAACCCCCGGCACCATCGGATTGCTCAGTGGCTGGCGTGCTTCAAAGCGCCTGGACGCCAGCACCCGCTGATCGCTGCTGCGCACCAGCCGGGCGTTGTACTGAATCAGCACCTCGGGGCTTTTACCGTTATAGCGGGTCTGGAACGCCAGTAACTCTCCGCCTAACTCGTAATCGGCCTGCAGGTTGCTGTCGTCGGTGCTCAGCCCCTGAATCCGGCCATCCTGCAAGAACGCATCGAGCAAGCGATTGCGCAGCAGCACAGGCGCCGGATCGCTCCAGCGCGCGCCTTTGTAATTGCTGATCAGATTGCCCTCGGGCACCACCGCAATGTTCTGGCTGTTCAGCGCGTTGCTGGCCATCGGTTTTTCGAGTCGCAGCGACCAGTTAACCGGCGCGCCACGGCTGGCGGCGAGCGGCGCCTGGGCATAGGGCAGCCAATACACGTCAACCTGCTCGGGCTTGGGCAATATCGAACAGGCGCTGAGCAGGCTCAGACTGGCAGCCAGGACGATTGAACCTGCCAGGCGATAAGTACGGGTCATGGCGTGAATTCCTTGTTCTGTTCGCGGCCCAGCAGGTAACCGCTTGGATTGGCTTCCAGGCGCCGCGAAATCGAGCGTAATGTGCCGAGGGTTTCGCGCAGCTCATTGACGGCCGGGCCCAGCTGATTGAGGCCCTGCAGGCCGCTGTTGAGCGACTGTTCATTGTTGTTGATCAACAGATTGATGGTTGCAGTGCTCTGTTGCAGCGACTTCATGGCCTGTTCGGCACTGCTGAACATCTGCTGGCCCTGGTTGCTCAACATGCCATTGGCGTTGCGCATCAGTGCGGTGGTTTGCTCCAGGGTGCCGCTGGCCTGTTTGCTGACCTGGGCCAGCTGTTTCATCATCTGGCTGATATCGTCACGCTGGCTGGCAATGGCAGAGGTGGTCTGCTCCAGGTTTTCCAGAGTCTTGCCCACACGGTTGACGTTGTCGTGGGAGAACAGGCGGTTGGCGTTATGCAGCAGGATGTTGATATTGGCCAGCATGTCATTGCCATCGGTGAGCAACCGGGCAATCGGGGAGGGGGTGGCCACGATGGTGGGCAGTTTGCCGTTTACACCTTTGAGGTCCGGGCTGTTCGGGTCGCCACCGCTGAGCTGGATGATCGAGGTGCCCGTCACGCCCGTCAGCGCCAGCTTGGCCTTGGTGTCGACCTTGACCGGGGTGCCGGCGGCCAGACGAATCCGGGCCAGTACGCGGCGCGGGTCCTTGTCATCCAGACGCAGTTCTATGACATCGCCGACCTTGATCCCGTTGTATTGCACCGAGCTGCCTTTGGACAAGCCACTGACAGCCTCGTTGAACACCACTTCGTAATCCTTGAAGGTGCTGTCCATGCTGGCCTTGGCCAGCCACAGGCCAAACAGCATGGCCCCGACTATGACCAGAACGCTGAACAGGCCGATCAATACATGATGGGCACGGGTTTCCATGTTATTGCTCCTTGATCTTGGTTGCCGCTTCGTATGCAGCGCGGCCGCGGGGGCCATGGAAATATTCATGAATCCACGGGTCGTCGTAGTCTTCGACCTGCTTGATAGGGGCGGCCACCAACACCCGTTTTTGCGAGAGCACCGCTACCCGGTCGGTGATGGTGTACAGCGTGTCCAGGTCGTGGGTCACGAGAAATACGCTCAGACCCATCGCGTCACGCAAGGTCAGGATCAACTGGTCAAACGCCGCTGCGCCAATGGGGTCCAGCCCGGCGGTAGGTTCATCCAGAAACAGAATGTCCGGATCCAGTGCCAGTGCCCGGGCCAGTGCCGCGCGCTTGATCATCCCGCCTGACAGCATGGACGGGTATTTGTCAGCGGCGGACAGGGGCAGCCCGGCCAGCGCCAGTTTTACGCACGCCAGATGCTCTGCATCGGGGCGGCTCAGCCCCGCGTGTTCGATCAGGGGCAGGGCGATGTTTTCCGTCACGGTCAGCGAAGAAAACAGCGCGCCGCTCTGGAACAACACGCCAAAACGCCGCTCAATCTTCGAACGCGCCTCTTCCGGCAGGCTTAACAGGTCCTGGCCGAACACACGGACCTGGCCTTCAGTCGGTCGCCTTAGCCCGACAATACTGCGCAACAGTACCGACTTGCCGGTGCCGGAGCCGCCGACCACGCCGAGGATCTCGCCCTTGTACACATCCAGGTCGAGGTTCTCGTGCACAGCCTGGCTGCCAAACCGGTTACACAGACCCCGTACTTCGATTATCGCCTCGCGGGGCGCTTGCATTGGCCCACTCACCAGCCCATCTCCATAAAGAACAACGCGGCCACGGCGTCGAGGACGATCACGATAAAGATCGATTGCACCACGCTGGACGTGGTGTGCTCGCCCACAGATTCGGCGCTGCCGCTGACTTTAAAGCCCTCAAGGCAGCCCACTGCAGCGATCAGAAAGGCAAAGAACGGTGCTTTGACCATGCCCACCAAAAAGTGCTGAACGCCGATATCGGAGTGCAACAGCGATATGAACATGTCGGGGGAAATGCCCAGCGAGACCACGCACACCACCGCGCCACCGAGGATGCCGGCCATCATGGCCAGAAAGGTCAGCAGCGGCAGCGCGATAAGCAGTGCCAAAACCCGTGGCAGCACCAGCAAATCCATGGGGTCGAGGCCCAGAGTGCGAATAGCGTCGATCTCTTCGTTGGCTTTCATCGAGCCGATTTGTGCCGTAAAGGCGCTGGCCGTCCGGCCTGCCAGCAGGATGGCGGTGAGCAACACGCCAAACTCGCGCAGGAAGGAGAAGGCAACCAGATCTACGGTAAAGATCCCCGCACCAAAGTTGGCCAGCACCGTGGCACCGAGAAAGGCCACCACCGCGCCCACCATGAAGGTCAACAACACCACAATCGGCGCGGCGTTGAGGCCGATCTGCTCGATATGCGCCACCATGGGGGTAATGCGCCACTGTTTTGGCCGGAACAGGTTGCGCGCCAGGGTTTGCAGAATCAGTCCGATGAAGCCCAGCAACTGCAGCGAGTCTTGCCACAGCTTGTAGACCGCGCCGCCGATACGGCTCAACAACAGGATGCAGATGTTCTGCTGGGGGACTTTGACCGGCACACAGAAGTCGCGCAGTGAGGCGTAGACCGTTTGCAGCAGGGCACGGTCAGCGGCGGGAAGTTTGTGTGCGGTGTCGGTCAGCTGGCTGACGCGTTCGGCGCCCAAAAGGTCCACCAGCAACGACGCCCCTGCAGTATCGATGCTGGACACTTCATCCAGATCAATTGCGGTTTGAGCGTCGTACTGACCGGCCAGCTGCTCGGTCTGCTGTTTGAGCCGGGTGTAATGGGCCAACGTCCAGTCGCCGCTGATACGCAGCCGCGCCGGATTGCTTGAAGTGTCTAGTTGGGCATTGCCCGCCATGGCCGTAATAATCGTAAGCTCCCAGCTAAATACGCTTGAACGTAGACCTTATGTAATAGCACAGTCCTGTAAAACTGCGTCAGTTTGCCTGAACATCGGTCCCCGGGGATTGATCTGGGTTAACCCGAAAGCGCAACACGCCAATCAGTTGCCCGTCTTCGGTGATCACCCGTACTTGCCAGCGTCCCTCGGGATTCGGCGGGAAGTTCTGTTTGTGGGTCCAGGCGCGATAGCCTTCTTTGCGTCCCCCGTGAATATCCAGCGCGATACGGTCGACTTCCTGGCCGTTGAGCTGCCACACATGGTAGATCCGTTCATTCAGACCGCGGGGTGCGTTGATCGAGGTGTAGGCATACAGACCCCTGCTGCGCAGTTCGCTAACGCTGATCTGCTCAACGCTTTCGCCCGGCGTGCGGTCCTGCAATTGGGTGGTCACCGCGACCTCGGTCATCCATAGCGTTGCAGGCGGTACCCACGAGCGCAGCAGCCAGCCGGTGCCCCCCAATGTCAGTACGATCAAGGGCAGCACCAGCCAGCCGCGCCAGGTCTTCAGCGGCAGGCTCACGGCCAGACTCGGGATTGAAAGCAGTACCGCGGTGCCCAGCGCCAGCTTGTAGCTCTGGGAGGTGGTCAGGTTGAGGATGATCGGCAGTGCCGTCAGCAGGGCCGCGAACAAGGCCAGGGTGTGCATTGCCAGATACAGCCAGCGCCTGGGTGCCAGCCAGCGGTAGTACAGCGGGTCGGTGATGGTCACCAGCGCCGCGGCACCCAGCAGACCGGTAAACACCAGCTGTCCGCTGTTCCAGGTGGTGGTAATGAAGAAGAAGGGCAGGACAAAAAACAGGCTTTCCTGATGAATCATCTGCGTTGCATAACGCAGCAACGGCGGGGGGATTTCGCGTTTGAACACGCGGCTGAACAACTGGGTGAAACTGTTTTCCAGCATCAGCCAGACCCAGCTCACCAGCAGGATCACGGCGATCCAGCGGGCCATGCCTTGCTGGCGGTCCACCAGAATGAAACTGCCCACGCCCGAGCAAAAGCCAAATGCCGCGATCAGCCCCGGATAGCGCTTCATTAATTCAAGGATGCGCTGTACGTAGTGGTTCCAGTTCGGCATTCGACGGTTCACATTCTGTATAGGAAATATCCTCGACAGAATAGCGTTTTAGAGGACGCAGCGTCCGGGATGTTTACGCCCCCGCAGCCCGAAACAGGTGGGAGCTGGCAAGCCAGGCTCCCACTGCGGTTCAGCGCACGCTGCTATCGAAGCGGCTCACGTCAGTCAGTTCCAGTACCAGTTCATCGCCGACATACAGCGGGCCAACGCCTGCCGGGGTGCCGGTCATGATCACGTCGCCGGCTTGCAGCGAGAAACAGGCTGCCATGTGCTGGATCATCGGCACGATCGGATTGAGCATCAGCGCGCTGTTGCCGTCCTGGCGCACTTCACCATTGATGCTCAGGCGGATGCCGATGTCGGCCAGATCAGCGAAGGTGCAGCTCGGTACGAACGGGGCCAGCACGCAGGCGCCATCGAATGATTTGGCGATTTCCCATGGCAGGCCCTTGCCTTTGAGCTCGGCCTGCTTGTCGCGCAGGGTCAGGTCCAGTCCGGGCGCGAAGCCGGAGATAGCATCCAGCACTTCCTCGCGGCTTGGTTTGTTGGACAGGGCCTTGCCGATCAGCACCGAGATTTCTGCTTCGTAATGCACCGAACCGCGCTCGGTGGGGATCGCAAAACCACCGTCCAGAGCCACGACACAACTGCCCGGCTTGATAAACAGCAGGGGCTCGGTGGGGATCGGGTTATCCAGCTCTTTGGCGTGCTCGGCATAGTTGCGTCCGATGCACACCACCTTGCCGATTGGAAAGTGAATCCGGGTACCGTCGACATACTGGTGCTGATAGCTCATGGACCGCTCCGCTGGGGATTCAAGGGTGAAACCAACCCTGCAGGAGCCAGCGCTAAAGCTCGCTCCTGCAGGGGGCATTGTTAGTTAAATCGCAAAAATCTTGCCCGGGTTCATGATGCCGTTCGGGTCGAACACGGCCTTGAGCGCTTTCATGTACTCGATTTCGACCGGCGAGCGGCTGTAGGTCAGGTAGTCACGTTTGGTCATGCCCACGCCGTGTTCGGCAGAGATGGAACCGTTGTACTTCTCGACGGTTTCAAATACCCACTTGTTCACCGTCGCACACTTGGCGAAGAACTCGTCCTTGCTCAGGTTTTCCGGCTTGAGGATGTTCAGGTGCAGGTTGCCGTCGCCAATGTGGCCGAACCAGACGATTTCGAAGTCCGGGTAGTGTTCGCCGACGATGGCGTCAATTTCCTTTAGAAATGCCGGGACTTTCGATACGGTGACCGAAATGTCGTTTTTGTATGGCGTCCAGTGGGAAATGGTTTCGGAGATGTATTCGCGAAGTTTCCACAGATTTTGCAGCTGGGTCTCGCTCTGGCTCATCACGCCATCCAGCACCCAGCCCTGCTCCATGCAGTGCTCGAAGGTTTCCAGCGCGGCATTGGCCACTTCTTCAGTGGTGGCTTCAAATTCCAGCAGGGCATAGAACGGGCAATCGGTCTCGAACGGCGAGGGTACATCGCCGCGGCCCATCACTTTGGCCAGGGCCTTGTCGGAGAAGAACTCAAAGGCTGTCAGATCCAGCTTGCTCTGAAAGGCGTGCAGCACGGGCATGATCGAATCGAAATCGGCCGTACCCAACACCATCGCCGTCAGGTTTTTCGGCGCACGGTCCAGGCGCATGGTGGCTTCGACCACAAAACCCAGGGTGCCCTCGGCGCCGATAAACAGCTGGCGCATGTCGTAGCCGGTGGCGTTCTTGATCAGGTCCTTGTTGAGCTCGAGCACATCGCCCTTGCCGGTCACGACTTTCATCCCCGCCACCCAGTTGCGGGTCATGCCGTAGCGGATAACCTTGATCCCGCCGGCATTGGTGCCGATATTGCCGCCAATCTGGCTGGAGCCGGCCGAGGCAAAATCCACCGGGTAGTACAGGCCGTTTTCTTCGGCCAGGTTCTGCAGATGCGCGGTGACCACACCGGGCTGACAGACCACGGTGCGGTCCGTCAGGTTGATGTCCAGCACCTGGTTCATGTAGTCAAACGACACCACCACTTCGCCATTGGCCGCCACGGCTGCCGCCGACAAACCCGTACGGCCGCCCGACGGTACCAGGGCGATCTTGCGCTCATTGGCCCAGCGCACAATGGCCTGTACTTGCTCAGTGGTTTTGGGGAACACGATGGCCAGCGGGGCCGGGGCGAAATGCTTGGTCCAGTCCTTGCCAAAAGCGTTGAGGGAGTCAGCGTCGGTCAAGACCTTGCCAGGCTCTACCAGGGACTTTAGCTCTTCAATCAAGACTGGATGGGTCATCAACAGAACTCTCGAACAATTCATGGTCATCCTGAGAACGCTTCACGTCGCAGGTATGGGTGTTTAGCGGGGCGCTTATGCTAGCATACGACCCCCCCGTAGAATCGAGCCGTAGGACGATTCTCGGTGCCGGTCTTCACGCCGGACAGGTCAGCTCTCGCTGTCCATTCCCTGCCATTTTTTCTCTGGGACACAGGTTTACGCAGATGAGCAAGACTTCTCTCGATAAGAGCAAGATCAAGTTCCTTCTTTTGGAAGGCGTCCACCAATCCGCTGTTGAAGTACTCAAGTCTGCCGGTTACACCAGCATCGAGTACATCACCAGTTCCTTGCCTGAAGCCCAGCTGAAGGAAAAGATCGCTGATGCCCACTTTATCGGCATCCGTTCTCGTACCCAGCTGACCGAAGAAGTGTTCGATTGCGCCAAGAAACTGGTCGCTGTTGGTTGTTTCTGCATCGGCACCAACCAGGTCGACCTCAACGCTGCTCGCGAACGCGGTATCGCTGTTTTCAACGCGCCTTACTCCAACACCCGTTCGGTGGCCGAGTTGGTGCTGGCTGAAGCGATCCTGTTGTTGCGTGGCATCCCTGAGAAAAACGCTTCCTGCCACCGCGGTGGCTGGATCAAAAGTGCAGCTAACTCCTTCGAAATCCGGGGCAAGAAACTGGGTATCGTCGGTTATGGCTCGATCGGTACGCAATTGTCGGTACTGGCCGAAGGCCTGGGCATGCAGGTGTTCTTCTATGACACCGTGACCAAGCTGCCGTTGGGTAACGCGACCCAGGTTGGCAATCTGCACGAACTGTTGGGCATGTCCGACATCGTGACTCTGCACGTACCTGAAACCGCAGCCACCCAGTGGATGATCGGCGAGAAAGAAATTCGCGCCATCAAGAAGGGCGGGATTCTGATCAACGCCGCACGTGGCACCGTGGTTGAGCTGGACGCCCTGGCTGACGCGATCAAGGACAAGCACCTGATCGGCGCCGCTATCGACGTGTTCCCGGTTGAGCCGCGCTCCAACGACGACGTGTTCGAAAGCCCGCTGCGTGGCCTGGACAACGTGATCCTGACCCCGCACATCGGCGGTTCCACCGCTGAAGCGCAAGCCAACATCGGTCTGGAAGTGGCAGAGAAGCTGGTCAAGTACAGCGACAACGGTACTTCGGTATCGTCCGTGAACTTCCCGGAAGTTGCCCTGCCGGCTCACCCTGGCAAGCACCGTTTGCTGCACATCCACCAGAACATCCCGGGTGTGATGAGCGAGATCAACAAGGTCTTCGCCGAAAACGGTATCAACATCTCCGGCCAGTTCCTGCAAACCAACGAGAAAGTTGGCTATGTAGTGATCGACGTCGACGCCGAGTCTTCGGACCTGGCGCAAGAGAAGCTGCAAACCATCAACGGCACCATCCGTTGCCGCGTTCTGTTCTAAGACGCGGGTCAATAAAAAGGGAGACCCTTGGGTCTCCCTTTTTTATGCGCGGTAAAACTACTTCACATTGACGGTGATTTTTTTCGAAACCACGGCAGGCTCAAACGGTACGTGGTTTTTGTCGCCCAGTTCCAGTTGCAGGGTGTGCTTGCCCGGGGTCAGCGTTACTTCGGTTTCGACCTGGCCTTTGCCGAAATGCACGTGGTTGGCGTCTGCCGGGATTGGCATGGCGGCGGCAGGCAGCTTGTCGACATCGATCAGCAGATGGTGGTGGCCAGTATTTGCGGTCTGGTCGCCAGCCGGTGCAATGGCGACGTTTTTGGCGCCGAACTTGACGGTGAAGGTTTTATCCACAGTGGCGCCGTCAGCGGGGGAGACGATGAATACTTCGGCGTCTTTAGGTGCCGGGGTAGTCGGCATGCCGGCAGCCGTGGCCATGACCGAGGCGCCCATCAATACAGAAGCCAACGCAACACGAGACAATAGAGCTTTCATTTTTTTCTCCGTTTTTTACAAAATGCTCAGGCTTAGGACAACTTTGAGCGGATCTGTTGTCCAACGCCGCAATTGACCAACATAAAGCAAAGCGGACGCCAGTTGCGAATCGCTTGCATCAAATTCAAAGGAGTGACCATGCGTTTTCTGCCGGGCCTGATGCTTTTACTGCCATTGGCGAGTCCTTTTGTCCAAGCCGAATTGATCGACGATGTGAATGACCGGGGCGAACTGCGTATCGCCCTCGAGGCTGACCTGCCTCCCTTCAGCTTCAAGCAGGACGGTCGTTTGACCGGTTTCGACGTCGAACTGGGCGAGTTACTGGCCAAGGAGCTGGAAGTGACTCCCTCGATTCTCATCACCGACAGCAATGACCTGCTGCCGGGCGTTGAAAGCGGTAAATACGATGTAGCAATCAATCACATTGCTTTGACCCCGGAACTGCAGGATCGGTTCGATTTCAGCGAGCCTTACAGCTATACCGCTGCGCAGTTGATCGTGCGGCAGGAAGAACAGCGTTCGCTCAACACCCCGGGCACCCTCAAGGGCCAGCTCTTAGGCGTAGCCCAGGGCAGCCAGTTTGTCGAGCAGGTGCGTACCGGTCAGGCAGGGGAAGTGCACAGCTACCCGGATGCCCATCAGTCATTGGTGGCGTTGGTGAACAAACAACTGGATGCAGCGGTCAGTGACCGTTTGCTGACCCCGTATGCGATTCGCGATAGCCGGTTGCCGGTGAAGGAAGGTGCAACCATGGGGCCTGTAGTAGCGCTGGCGATTCCCTTCCAGAAGGGCAATCCGGCGTTCCAGACCAGCCTGGACAATGCCTTGCAGCGGATCAAGGCCGATGGTCGCCTCAAAGCCCTGTCGCAAAAATGGTTCGGTCTGGATGCCACCAAGCCCTGAGGCAGCCCCGGGCCCTGCAGGTGCTGGCTTGCCAGCGATGCAGGCGACCGGTGTTGATCCTGTCGCCCGCAAGCCGGCAGGGTCGTGGGCCCTATTCGCGCAACCCCTTCACATCTGCTGCCTTCACATCCCCACCTTTATTGCCCCAGCTGGTGCGGATGAAATTGACCACGTCAGCGACTTCCTGATCCGACAACCGCCAGTCAAAAGCCGGCATGGTGAAGGTCGACGGCGCCGTATGGGTTGCCGGCAGCGTCCCGCCTTTGAGCACGATATGAATCAGCGACGTCGGGTCGTCTGACAGCAGCACCGGGTTCCCCGCCAACGCCGGGAAGACCCGGGTATAACCGTGCCCGTCAGTGCGATGGCAGGCAGCGCAGTTGTCGATATACACCGCCGCACCGCGCTTGCTGTCATCGCCGTTCCACAAGGCATCGGCGACTGCCGGATCGTATTGATGCGGCATGTCCGCCGCGTCCACTGCCGGCAGCGATTTCAGGTAGCGGGCAATGGCTGTCAGATCGGCTTCGGACATGTACTGCATGCTATGCACAATCACATCGCTCATGCCGCCAAACACCGCACTGCGGTCACTGCGACCGGTCTTCAGAAACTGCACCAGTTGTTCTTCGTTCCAGCTGCCCAGGCCATCTTTGTGGTCACCGCGCAGGTTCTTCGCAATCCAGCCTTCCAGCGGTGCGCTGCCTGACAAAAACGCGCTGCTGTCGCCCGCACTCAAGGCTTTTTCCTGCATGGTCAGTGCCCGTGGTGTATGGCATGCACCGCAATGCCCAAGGCCTTCCACCAGATAAGCACCGCGGCTCACTACAGGGTCTTGCCCGGTAACCGGGGTGAAGTCGGCAACGGCCGGTGCGAACGTCCAGCGCCACATCGCCAGCGGCCAGCGCATGCTCAGCGGCCAGGGAATATCGACCGCCTTGTTTTCTTGCGCGACAGGTTTTACCCCGTTCATGAAGTAGGCATACAACGCCTGCATGTCGGTTTCAGTGACCCGGGCGTAGGACGGATAAGGCATGGCCGGGTACAAGGTGTCGCCATTTTTGGCGATGCCATGGCGTACGGCCTTGTCGAAATCGTCAAAGCTGTAGGCGCCGATGCCGCTTTTGTCCGGGGTGATGTTGGTTGAATAAATCATGCCAATCGGGGTTTCCATTGGCAGCCCGCCGGCGAACGGCTTGCCATCCTTGGCCGTGTGGCATGCCACGCAGTCACCGGCACGGGCCAGATATTCACCTTGCTTGATCAGCGTCTGCTGATCTTCCTGCGCGGCCACTGCCGAGAAACTGCCCAGCAGGGCCAGGGTCGCGATAACAATTGCTTTCATGCTCATCGCTCCTTATGCCTGAACCAGCGGGCCGGGGTTTTTCAGGTACTGCTCGCGGATCGCCCGGGCCGACCAGTAGGTCAACGCGGCAACCAGACCTGTCGGGTTGTAGCCCAGGCCCTGGGGGAACGCCGATGCGCCGGGGACAAATACGTTATGCACGTCCCAGCTCTGCAAGTAGCGGTTCAGGGCACTGGTTTTCGGATCGGTACCCATGATTGCGCCACCGTTCAGGTGAGTGGTCTGGTAGGACGCGGTGTTGAAGTGATCCCCGACTTTTTTGCCGATGGCGGCGATGGCTTTGGGGTTCATCGCTTCGGCGATCTTGCCCATTTTTTCCATCATGAAACGGTTCATCTTGATGTCGTTTTCCTGCCAGTCGAACGTCATCCGCAGCAATGGCTGACCGTAGGAGTCGCGATATACGGGGTCGAGATCGAGGTAGTTGCAGCGGTAAGACTGATGGGCACCATGTGAGTCCATCGACACCTGATGGGTGTAGTAATCCGCTGTGGCGCGCTTCCAGGCGCTGCCCCATGCCGGTGTGCCGGGCGGGTTCGAGGTGCCGGCAATCGGCCGGCTGCCCGCCTGATTGACCCACATCGGCGAGCCGCCGACGAAGCCGTGGGGCCCGTGGTCGAAGTTGTCCGCGTTGAAGTCGTCCACCGCCACGCCGTTGCCGCCAGCGCCGATGAAATTGTTGGTGTGCACGTCTTTGTCGAAGTAGGCCTTGATGGTGCCCATGTTCTGGTAGGCGAAGTTACGCCCCACCACGCCTTCATTGGTGATCGGGTCGTAAGGCTTGCCAATCCCCGAGAGCAGCATCAAGCGCACGTTGTGGAACTGGAACGCCCCGAGAATCACCAGATCCGCCGGTTGCTCGATTTCCCGGCCCAGTGCATCGATGTACGTCACGCCAGTGGCTTTGCTTTTGCTGCTGTCCAGATTGACCCGGATTACATGGGCGTTGGGGCGCAGTTCAAAGTTCGGCAGCGGTTTGAGCGCCGGCAGAATGTTCACGTTGGGCGAGGCTTTGGAGTACATGTAGCACACGTAACCGCTGCAAAAACCGCAGAAGTTGCACGGCCCCATCTGTGCGCCATAGGGGTTGGTGTAAGGCCCCGAGGTGTTGGCCGATGGCAGGTTGTAGGGTTTGTAACCCACCTCATTGGCCGCTTTCTGAAACAGCTGTGCGGATACGGTGTTTTTTTGCGAGACCAGCGGAAAATGGTCTGAGCGATCCGGCGCGTAAGGGTTGCCGCCATTATCTTTGCCGACCAGCTGACCTTTGACGGTCCAGGCCTGGCCCGAGGTGCCGAAGACTTTTTCTGCGTAGTCGAAAAACGGCTCCAGCTCTTCGTAGCTGACACCGAAGTCCTGGATGGTCATGTCTTTGGGGATAAAGTTTTTGCCGTAGCGTTCTTCGTAATGACTGCGCATCCGCAGTTCAATAGGGTCCACCCGGAAATGCACGCCCGACCAGTGCAAACCTGCACCGCCCACGCCGTTACCGGGCAGAAACGCGCCCAACTGGCGATTGGGCAAGGCCACGTCATTCACGCTGTGGCGGATGGTGACGGTTTCTTTCGATACATCCTGAAAGAGCTTCTTGCGCACGCTGTAGGTGAGTTCGTCTATCACCTGCGGATAGTTGCCGTCCGGGTAGGTGTCCTGCATCGGGCCTCGTTCCAGGGCCACAACATTCAGGCCGGCTTCTGTCAGCTCTTTGGCCATGATCGAGCCGGTCCAGCCGAAACCGACGATAACTGCATCAACTTTTTTCATAACGGTCGACATGCTCAAGCCCTCTCGCCGCGAATGGATACTGCCGGGAAGGGGTACGGCTCGTTGCGTTCAACCCAGTCCATGAAATCAGCGCGGGCGCCGGGAAAGCCGATCATGGTCCAGCCGACCATGCCTTTGTTGCCACCGTGGATCGGGTCGCAGAAGAAGCCTTCCTTGGTGTTTTGTAGCAAAAAGCTGAAAAACATCTTGGCCGGAACGCTCTCGAATTCAGGGGTGCCAGCTTCCAGCTGTTTCAGCACATTGTCTCGGGTAGCGCTGTCTAGCCCAGCAAATGTTGAGTTATAGGCCTTTTTGCAAAGCTCCTCCGTTGCAGCAATACCCAGGCGATAAATCTGTTTGGGCACCAGCTTGCTCTGCCAGCCCATTTCCGGGGCAGCGTCTGCATTGAACGGACCTTGCATGAACCACAGGGCACCGCTGGCATAGGGGGTGTTCATCTGCCGATCGATATATTCCGGTACGCCAGCTTCCAGGGCGCCAGGGCCTTGTTCGTCAGCCGGGATCAAGCGCGCTACGGCGGCGTTCACAAACGCCCACTCTTCAGCACTGAAGTAAGTCGGCTCATAGGCGCTGGCCGGAGTCGCAGGGCGCTTCGCCGGCTCAGGTGCGGCGGCGGCAGGCGTAGCCATCAGCACTGAACCGCCAAGGCCGGTACTGGCGACGGTGACCACCGGGATCAGGGTCAGGGTTTTGCGTAAAAACTCACGCCGCGGGTTGTCTTGGTCAGACATGGGGGAGCACCTCATCGGGCAATCACGGGTTTCAGCTGCTCGGTGGCAGCTTGTCGTTTTGGCGGCGGTTTGGAGCGGAGTCGATCCGTTAACAGAACACGCAGGCAACTATTAGTTACAAATTCTAACAGGCTGGGACAGCTGATGAATCGTTTCATGCGTAATTTTGCCGCACCGGTAGTGGCACGGTGCTTTACCGTCTTCACGAAATTTTGACAAACGGCTCACAGAGTTTTGATCGGGCTTAACTCAATCTGACCCCATACCCCCTTAATTACTGTGATGTGGTCTGACTGACATGCCCAAAGCCCGGTTTCTCCCTGCCCTGTGCCTGACATTACTGGCTGCGTTCGCGTTGCCCCAGGCCCAGGCCGATGAAGCGACCCCGGCCCGTCCGGCTCAGTGGGCACAACCCGTTGCTGTGCTGTACAACCTGTATCAAATGTCCCCGACGCTGTATCGCAGTGCATTGCCCGATGGCGAAGCCCAGGCTTTGCTGGAAAATTTGAAGATCGGCACCGTGATCAATTTTTTGAAGGAGCCGGATGAAACCTGGCTCAAGACCCCTGGCGTCTTACAAGTTCAGTTGCCTTATCGCACTAACCATGTGGATGACGCCGATGTACTGGCCGCCCTGCGCGCCATTCAGACCGCACAAGCACGGGGCCCTGTGTTGATGCACTGCAAGCACGGGGTGGACCGCACTGGACTGATGGCGGCGATGTACCGGGTGGTCGTGCAGGACTGGAGCAAAGAAGACGCCCTGAAAGAAATGACCCAGGGTGGCTTTGGCCAGAACTCACACTTCGAGGATGGTGCGAAGTACATGATGCAGGCCGATATCCCGCAGCTGCGCACAGCCTTGAGCAAAGGTGCCTGCAGTACCAGCCCGTTTGCTGCATGCGTGGTGAAGGGCTGGTTGAAATCCGCCTAAGCCCGGGTTGTCCACTGCTGCAAGGCCGCCCGGCGCTGCAGCAGCGGCAATTTACCGAGCTTTTCTACCTCGGCATAAAACACCTGCCAGTCACCTCCCGAGTGTTTGAACAGGGCGGCAAAGGCGGGCACCCACTGGTCGTACAGGCCGAATGGCAAAAGCTTGGCATTATTCATCGGCGAATTTATCCACAGGTCATACCGGTTATTACCGGCCCATTGGTGGTCGCGTAACTGACGGTATTCCCTGCGCAGTCGTTCAAATTCCGCTGCTTTTCGCTGGCGCATTTCAGCTGCCGGCAAGGGCTGGGCGTACAGCTGTTGCAGGCGTTTGCGGGTGTCCAGCACCAGCCCCATGAATTGCTCGCGTTGCTCCAGCCCCGCGCTGCCGGAGGGTGGCAAGCCCTGATAGGTGCGCCATTGGCGAGTGCCTTGCTGTTCCACGAAGCTGGCGAAAGACTCATTGAACTCGGTGTCGTCCTTCAGATAAAAACGTTGATGGGCCAGTTCATGAAAAATCAGGGTGGCCAGTCGCTCATCGCCCCAGTTGAGCATGCTGTTGAGAATTGGATCATCAAACCAGCCCAGGGTTGAATAGGCTTCGACGCCACTGACAAGCACGTCCATGCCTTGCTGACGCTGCAGGGCCGCCGCGCCGCGTGCGGCCCCTTGGGCGTAGTAGCCGCGGTAAGCCACGCACCCGGCAATCGGGAAGCAATGGGTGACGGGGTTCAGGGAAAACTCCGTGGTGGCAAACACGTTCCACACCACGTAAGGCCGTTTCAGGTCGACATACAGGCGATAGCTCTGGTTGTCCGGCAGGTGCAAATGCTGGCTGGCGAAGGTTCTCGCGGCCTGGGCTTTTGCCAGGTGCTCACGTAATGCAGGCGGTTGTTGCGGGTCGGCAATGACCGTAGCTACCGGTTTGCGGGCTTTTAATATCTGCCATTGGCCGTCGGCCAGTTGCGAGTAATACGCTGCACTGGAACAGCCATTGAGCAGGGGCAACAACACAAGGGCGAAGAGGCAGCGAGTGAGCGGCGTCATGGGACGGTCCAGTGGGATAATGGGCCAAGACTAATCGCAATCCCCTGTAGGTGCAGCCGGTCGACGCCCGATTGCCAGGGTTTTGAATAAGCTGGCGTCTGCAGCGGGGTAGCCTGGCATCAGGCTATGCTCATACTTTGATCCCACCTGGAATTCGCCATGCGCACCTTTCTGCTACTGCCGATGGCCTGCCTGCTGAGTGCCTGTGCCAGCACGCCATTGCCTGCCGTCGACCCCGCCAAGGCGTGGATCGACCTGGAAACACAAACCGGAAAACTGGTAATGGCCGAGCGCCTGGATAATCAGCGCCTGAACGACGGACGTTACTTTCAAGTAACGCCAGGCAGTCACGAACTGATGGTGCGATTCGATTTTGAAGTCTTTGTTGGCGGCATGGGTATGTTCAGCGACCCGCAGGAGCGCTTGTGCTACATCACGCTCAATTACGACAATTTCCAGCCCGGCCAGCGTTACCGGTTGCAGGCGCGCTCTTTGGGGTTCAACGCTTACGCCCGGCTATACAACGCCGAGGGCAAGGTGCTGAGCGAAGAGAGGCTGGTTAACTGTTTGCCTTGAGGTCAGGCGTCGTTCTTTTGATAGATGATCTTTTTGCTGCCGTTTTCGCACGTACCCACCACCATGTTCTGGTCGTGAACTTCATCGTTGGTCACGATTTCAAGGGTGTAGGACGACACGTTGTTGGCCTGGATCTTGGCTTCGATCTCGGCTTTAAGTTCTTCACACGGCTTTGGCGCGGCCAGTGCCGAAGTGGCCATGGCGCAGCAGATAACAGCTAGAGCAAAACGTTTCATGATGAGACTCCCTTGGGACAGAACGCAAAGTCATGATCTGACGCGACGAACGATCATACGATCACATCTCACCGCGTGCATGACTGATCTGTGGCAGCCATTTGCCTGCTGTCCTGGCCTGCGCGGCTCCGGTCATGGCGACCGGAGCGCACGTGTGTCATCAACCCGTCGGATTAACCCACCAGGGTGGCATCGAGGGTGATTTTGGCATTCAGCACTTTGGACACCGGGCAACCTTCTTTGGCCTTTTTGGTCGCTTCCTCGAATTGTGCCTGGGTCGCCCCCGGCACCTTGGCTTTAAGCGTCAGATGCACGGCAGTGATCCCGTAGCCGCCTTCGACCTTGTCGAGGGAAACCTCAGCCTGGGTGTCGATACTGTCCGGCTTGAGCCCGGCCTCACCGAGAATCATCGACAGGGCCATGGAGAAGCAACCGGCATGGGCCGCGCCAATCAGCTCTTCAGGGTTGGTGCCCTTGCCGCCTTCGAAACGGGCCTTGAAGCCATACGGCGCCTTGTTCAGAACCCCGGTTTCAGTGGAGATGGAGCCGATGCCGGTTTTGACATCGCCTTCCCAATGCGCCGATGCCGTTTTTTTAATAGTCATGCGTGCCTCCTGAAGAACGGCATGAAAGATTTCACACCTTGACTGGATGTGTGAGGGGAGCCGGGCTCACAAAGTTCATCTTCTCTGACCAATCGTCTTTTTTAGTCGCTCAATTGATGGCTTGCCATTGAAACTCGGGTATATGCCCATATTGCTAAAGCACTGGCAGGTTTTGGCGAGCGTCACGGCCTGCGTCCAATTAGGAGAAGCCGGCTCATGACACGATTGTCCGATGTTAAATTCTCGACCCTCGACCTGGTGCCTGTGCGTGAAAATGGCAGCGCCGCCCAGTCGTTGCACAATTCGCTGGACCTGGCGCAGCACGTAGAAAAGTTTGGCTATAACCGTTTCTGGGTGGCCGAACACCACAACATGGACGGCATCGCCAGCTCGGCGACCTCGGTGCTGATTGGCTACCTGGCCGGCGGCACCTCGACCATTCGCGTCGGTTCAGGCGGGGTGATGTTGCCCAATCATGCGCCCCTGGTGATCGCTGAACAGTTCGGCACCCTTGAAAGCCTGTATCCGGGCCGGATTGATCTGGGCCTTGGGCGTGCGCCGGGCTCCGACCAGATGACCGCCCGGGCCTTGCGCCGCGAGCGCTCCGGCAGTTCGGATGACTTTCCTGAAGATGTGGCCGAGCTGATGCGCTATCTGGGCCCGCGAACCCCGGATCAGCGGGTCATCGCAATGCCGGGCACCGGGACTAATGTGCCGGTATGGTTGCTCGGTTCCAGCCTGTTCAGTGCGCAATTGGCCGGTGAACGCGGTCTGCCCTACGCCTTCGCATCACATTTCGCCCCGCGGATGATGCACGAAGCGATTCGCGTTTATCGCAATCACTTCAAGCCGTCAGCGACCCTCGACAAACCCTATGTGATGCTGGGTGTGCCACTGGTGGCGGCCGATACCGACGAGCAGGCCGAGTACCTGTCCACCTCGGTGCTGCAGCGGATTCTGGCGTTGATGCGCGGGCAAAGTCTGGTGCAGCGTGCGCCGGTGGACTCGATGGATGGCTTGTGGCTGCCCCATGAGAAAGAAGCGGTGATGAGCTTTCTGGGCCTGGCGATGGTTGGCAGTCCAGAGAAAATCCGCGCCAGACTCGAAGTGCTGATTGAGCAAACCGGGGCGGACGAGCTGATCTTCACCTGTGATCTGTATGAGCACGCGGATCGCATTCGCTCATATGAACTGCTGGCCCAGGTGATGAAACAGGACTGACCTGCAGAAGCGGGCTGACGGCCACAAAAAAGCCGACCCCGGGGTCGGCTTTTTTGCCTGCGCAGGTTTAACCGCGCTTGTAGACGATGTCCTTGGTGCCTGCTTCGCAGGAACCTACTACTTTTCCGTCCGTCGCCGTGCCTTTGTCCACTACCGTCAGCGAATAATGACGAGCGCCATTGGCCTCAATCTTCGCTGCGATTTCGCTTTTCACTGTTTCGCAAGGTTTGCCAGCTGCGAACGCTGTTCCAGCAAGACTCAGCAAACCTATAGCCAATAAAAACTTTTTCATCGGTCACATTCCCCGGTCGAAACTAAAAGGGTGCAACGCATGTACTGCGTTGCACCCAGACGGTGTAGCGGAGTTTATGGCAAACGGCCAGTCGATCAGCCCTAAAGGATGATGCGGCTCAACTGCTGGCAATCCGGAAGCCGACCTTGAGGGTGACCTGATAGTGGCCCACCTTGCCGTCCTTGACGTGGCCCCGGGTATCGATCACCTCGAACCATTCTATGTGTTTGATGCTTTTGTTGGCCTCTGCCAGTGCATTACCGATGGCGTCTTCTATGCTGCTCGGGGACGAGCCTACCAGTTCGATTTTCTTGTAGGTGTGATGGTCAGACATAACGTTCTCCTTTGTCGTAGATCAAAGCCTAGCAGCGATTGTGCTCAATACTTTGTAGGCGACAGGAAACGAAAAGTTCAGACCGACTGCACTTTTGTGGCACCCCGGAGTCGGAGTTAACACGTACCTCACTCATCAATGCAGGAGAGCCCTAATGGCTAGCAATTCCTTACGTAAAGC
This sequence comes from Pseudomonas sp. Lz4W, assembly GCF_000346225.2. Classification (NCBI taxonomy): domain Bacteria; kingdom Pseudomonadati; phylum Pseudomonadota; class Gammaproteobacteria; order Pseudomonadales; family Pseudomonadaceae; genus Pseudomonas; species Pseudomonas sp. Lz4W. The sequence continues at coordinate 195,957 of NZ_CP017432.1, forward strand.
CTCATTGCAAAGCATGGAAGCTGAGATCGAGAGCCTGCTCAAGTCTCTGGAAAGCCTGAAGCACGACGCTTCTGACGAGTCCAAAAAAACCTTGAGTGCCCTCAAAGGCAACGCAGAGAATGCGCTGAAACATTCACGTCACCTGATCAGCGATGCTTACGAAGAGGTCAAGGACAAAACGCGGGAAACCGCTGTCGCCACCCGCGAGTATGCCCAAGAGCATCCGTATGCCACCGCTGGCGTTGCCATCGGCGCCCTGGGCCTGTTGGCCGCCTTCCTGATGTGCAAGCGCGGTAACTAATTATCCGCGCTGCGCCCAAGCTCAGTCTTGAGCCATTGCGCCAGTTGCCGGGCGCGTCCGTCTGCGGCGCGCTTGGGCAGCCATAACGCCAGCTGCGCCGGGGTTTGCTTGAAGCCCCAAGGCGCAGCCAGGCGTCCGGCCCGCAAGTCTTCAGCCACCAACGGCTCGGGGGCAATTGCCACACCCAGGCCTGCTACGGCGGCTTCGAGCAAGTAGTACAAGTGCTCAAACCCTTGTCCATATTTCAAATCTTTTGCCTGGATCGCGTTTTGCTGCGCCCAGCTTGGCCATGCCTGGGGCCTCGAAGTGGTGTGCAACAACGCTTCGTCCAGCAGGGCGCTCACGGGTGCCTGGCGCAGTTGCTCATAGCGGGCGTAACGCGGGCTGATCACCGGCCCGATCCGCTCGCTGGCCAGTTCATAGACCTGCATGTCGGTGGGCCAGGGTGGCTCGGCAAACAGCAGCAGGGCATCGAGCCCCGGGCGGCGCGGATCAAGGTCGCCTTCGCCGGCCGACAAGTGCAGGCGCAAGTCCGGCAGGTCGGCATTGAGCCGGCCCAGTCGAGGGATGAACCAGCGCGCCAGCAAACTGCCCGAGCAGCCAAGTACAAAGGGCGCATCGACATGGCTTTGCGTGAGTTCAGTGCACACATTACGCAGGCGGTCGAAGGCTTCGCTGCTGGCCTCACGCAGGCGCAACCCGGCATCCGTGAGCTTAAGACCGCGTCCTTCCTTGACGAACAGGCTGACGCCCAGGTGCTCTTCGAGCACTTTCAGTTGCCGACTGACGGCACCGTGGGTGACGTTCAGCTGTTCTGCCGCAAGGCTCACGCTGCTCAGCCTGGCAGTGGCTTCGAACGCGCGCAGGGCGTTCAGCGGGGGAAGGTCGCGGCTCATGGTATCTGTGAGTTTTCCTGACAGGTTGCAGCGATCTTATCGGTTTTCATCCTCGGCTGTCGCGGTTAAAGTCAGGTCCATCGACCTTCGTACCTTTTTATCTGGAGCGTCCCATGACCCAATCCACTTTGCGTACCGGCCCTGATGCCAATGGCCTGTTTGGCTCATTCGGCGGCCGCTACGTGGCCGAAACCCTGATGCCGCTGATCCTTGATCTGGATCGCGAGTATGAGCTGGCCAAGACCGACCCCGAGTTCATTAAAGAGCTGGCCTATTTCCAGCGCGACTATGTCGGGCGCCCAAGCCCGCTGTATTACGCCGAGCGTCTGACCGAGTTCTGTGGCGGCGCCAAAATTTACCTCAAGCGCGAAGAGCTGAACCATACCGGCGCGCACAAGATCAACAACTGCATCGGTCAGATCCTGCTGGCGCGGCGCATGGGCAAAAAACGCATCATCGCCGAGACCGGCGCCGGCATGCACGGCGTGGCTACCGCCACCGTGGCCGCGCGCTTTGGTCTGCAGTGCGTGATCTACATGGGCACCACTGACATCGAACGCCAGCAGGCCAACGTGTTCCGCATGAAGCTGCTGGGCGCTGAAGTGATCCCGGTCGTGGCGGGCACCGGCACCCTCAAGGACGCGATGAACGAAGCGTTGCGCGACTGGGTGACCAACGTCGATGACACCTTCTATCTGATCGGTACTGTGGCGGGGCCGCACCCGTATCCGGCCATGGTCCGCGACTTCCAGGCCGTGATCGGCAAGGAAACCCGCGACCAGATGCAAGCTCAGGAAGGCCGTCTGCCCGACAGCCTGGTGGCCTGCATTGGCGGTGGGTCCAACGCGATGGGCCTGTTCCACCCGTTCCTGGATGACACCAGCGTCGAGATCATCGGCGTTGAAGCGGCGGGCTACGGTATCGAAACCGGCAAGCACGCAGCCAGCCTCAACGGCGGCGAACCGGGCGTGCTGCACGGCAACCGTACCTTCCTGTTGCAGGACGACGATGGCCAGATCATCGACGCACATTCGATTTCCGCCGGCCTGGACTACCCGGGTATCGGTCCCGAGCACGCCTGGTTGCATGATATCGGTCGCGTTGAGTACACCTCGGTGACTGACGAAGAAGCCCTCGATGCGTTCCATAAATGCTGCCGTCTTGAAGGCATCATCCCGGCGCTGGAAAGTGCCCATGCCCTGGCTGAAGTGTTCAAGCGTGCGCCGACCCTGCCAGCCGAGCACCTGATGGTGGTCAACCTGTCCGGCCGAGGCGACAAAGACATGCAAACCGTGATGCACCACATGGAACAGTCCCAGCAGGAGAAACACTGATGAGCCGCCTGCAAACGCGTTTTGCCGAACTCAAGGAACAAAACCGCGCTGCGCTGGTGACCTTCGTCACTGCCGGCGATCCGGATTACGACACCTCGCTGGCGATCCTCAAAGGCCTGCCTGCTGCTGGCGCCGATGTGATCGAGCTGGGCATGCCGTTCACCGACCCCATGGCGGATGGCCCGGCGATTCAGCTGGCCAATATCCGTGCCCTGGGAGCCAGGCAGAACCTGGCGAAAACCCTGCAAATGGTTCGCGAATTCCGTGAAGGCAACCACGACACACCGCTGGTGCTGATGGGTTACTTCAACCCGATTCACCACTATGGCGTGCCGCGGTTTATCGCTGAAGCCAAGGCAGCGGGCGTCGACGGCCTGATCGTGGTGGACATGCCGCCCGAGCACAACGCCGAGCTGTGCGACCCGGCGCAGGCTGCAGGTCTGGACTTTATCCGCCTGACCACCCCGACCACCGACGACGTGCGTCTGCCCAAAGTGCTGACCGGCAGCTCGGGCTTTGTGTACTACGTGTCCGTGGCGGGCGTGACCGGTGCCGGTTCGGCGACGACCGATCAGGTGCGTGAAGCGATTGAGCGTCTGCGCCGGCATACCGATTTGCCGATCAGTGTGGGCTTCGGCATCCGCACCCCGGAGCAAGCGGCAGCGATTGCCCGCCTGGCCGACGGCGTAGTGGTGGGCTCGGCCCTGATCGACAAAATCGAGAATGCAGCGACCCCGCAACAGGCGGTCGATGGTGTGTTGAGCCTGTGCGCGGCACTGGCTGAAGGTGTACGCAAGGCACGTCAGTAACCCTTGTGGGAGCTGGCTTGCCAGCGATACGACCCAGCGGTTGCCATCGCGAGGCAAGCTCGCTCCTACAGAATTCGGGGTGTTGCTAGCAGGCCCTGTGGGAGCTGGCTTGCCAGCGATGCACCCCGGCGTTTGCCATCGCGAGGCAAGCTCGCTCCTGCAGAATGCGGGGTGTTGCTAGCAGCCCCTGTGGGAGCTGGCTTGCCAGCGATGCGACCCGGCGGTTGCCATCGCGAGGCAAGCTCGCTCCTACAGAATTCGGAGTGTTGCTAGCACCCCCTTGTGGGAGCTGGCTTGCCAGCGATGCACCCCGGCGGTTGCCATCGCGAGGCAAGCTCGCTCCTGCAGAATGCGGGGTGTTGCTAGCAGCCCCTTGTGGGAGCTGGCTTGCCAGCGATGCGATCCAGCGTTTGTCATCACGAGGCAAGCTCGCTCCTGCAGAATGCGGGGTGTTGCTAGCAGGCCCTTGTGGGAGCTGGCTTGCCAGCGATGCGCCCCGGCGGTTGCCATCGCGAGGCAAGCTCGCTCCTACAGAATGCGAGGTGTTGCTAGCAGCCCCTTGTGGGAGCTGGCTTGCCAGCGATGCGCCCCGGCGGTTGCCATCGCGAGGCAAGCTCGCTCCTGCAGAATTTGGAGTGTTGCTAGCAGCCTCTTGTGGGAGCTGGCTTGCCAGCGATGCGCCCCGGCGGTTGCCATCGCGAGGCAAGCTCGCTCCTACAGAATGCGGGGTGTTGCTAGCGGCCCCTTGTGGGAGCTGGCTTGCCAGCGATGCACCCCGGCGTTTGCCATCGCGAGGCAAGCTCGCTCCTACAGGGTGCGGGGTGTTGCCAGCGATGCAGAGTTTTACTTCTGTGTGCCGTCATCGTGCAGCAGGTTGGCCTGGGTCAGGTTGCTGCCCGCCGGTACGCTGCGGGTCAGCCACACATTGCCGCCAATGGTCGAGCCCTGGCCAATGGTGATGCGCCCTAAGATCGTCGCCCCCGCATAGATCACTACGTCATCTTCAACGATTGGATGACGTGGATGACCTTTTTGCAGCTGGCCTGATTCGTCTGCCGGGAAACGCTTGGCGCCCAGGGTCACCGCCTGATAAATCCTCACACGTTCGCCGATGATCGCGGTTTCTCCGATCACAACGCCTGTTCCGTGGTCGATAAAGAAGCTGCGGCCAATCTGCGCCCCCGGGTGAATGTCGATGCCGGTGGAAGAGTGGGCAATTTCTGCGCTGATCCGTGCCAGCAAGGGCAAGCCTGCGCGATACAGGTGGTGGGCCAGGCGGTGATGGATCACCGCCAGAATCCCCGGATAGCACAGCAGCACTTCATCCACACTGCGTGCCGCCGGGTCGCCGTGGTAAGCGGCCAGAACGTCGGTGTCCAGAATGCTGCGCAGGCCGGGCAGCGCCAGGGCAAAATCCTGAATCAGCAGCGTTGCACTCGCATCCACACCCTCATCGGGCAGGCCGCCCTGGCGCGCCGCGTAACGCAGCTCCAGTCGGGCCTGAGTCAACAATGCGTTGAGCGCCACATCCAGGGTGTGGCCGACGTAGAAGTCTTCACTTTCCTCGCGCAGGTCCACCGGGCCCAGGCGCATCGGAAACAATGCCCCGCACAGGGCTTCAAGAATATCGGCCATCGCCGCGCGCGACGGCAGCTCGCGGCCTCCCTGTTCACCACTGACGCGCCCGTTTTGCGTGCGCCACTGGTTTCGTGCCGTTCGTAGCTGGCAGACGATGGTTTGCAATTGCCAAGGATTGGAACGATCACTCACGATGAATACTCCGCACGCTGGCGGCTGAATTGAGCAGCCGCGAATTGGCAATTATTTTACGGTATCAAAGCGTTTCAGATACGGACAATTGCGGCTTAACGCCGACGATGACGCCAGGCGCGCCAGCCCACCCCGATGATGATCAGCAACGCCAGCCCGCCAAGGATCACCAGGCTCAGACTGTTGTAGCTGAACAGCGGTTTTTCGATCCGCATATAGCCGGGTTCGGCAAACAGCTCGTGCAGAGCCGCATTGGCCTGCTTGAGGCTGATGGCTTGCAGCTGTCTGGCCGGGTCATAAAAGTGACCATCATCGTAGTCACCCAGCGAAGCCCAGTAATAATCGGCCAGCGCGCTGTTGCCTTGGACGGCCCATGCCTGACGGGCAATGGCGGCATTTTTGAGGCGAGCAAAAACCTCAGGGTCCAGCCCTTCTTTGAGCAGTCGGGTCTTCAGTTGCTCTACAACCTGGCGTGCTTGCGCTACATCGTCGCGGTCAAGATCGGCATTGAGGCTTAAAAAGCCTACGCCACCGAACACCTCGCGCTCGGCCCAGGGGCCGTAAGACAAGCCGTGCTTGAGCCGGAGCTCGCTGTACAGCGCCCACTCCAGATAATCCCTGAGCAGGTCCCAGGTTTCATCGCTCTGGCCTTCGATGACCGGCTCCGGCAACAGCCAGTGCAGTTGCACGGTGTCGCCGACCACGCCGCGCAGCAGGTCGCGTTCGGGCTCGGCCTTGGCTGCGATTGCCGCCAAAGGTTTGTGTTCGGTGGGCTCTACCGGCTCCAGGGCGCCATAGGTGCGCTCCAGGTACGCTGGGAGCAGGCGGTCAAGATCCCCTACGATGATCAGCGTCATGTTGTTGGGGGCATACCAGTTCTGGCGTACGGCTTCCAGTTGCTCACGTGTCAGATTATTTACTTGCGCGCGCTCGGCGCATTTGAGCCCCAGCTCAACCGCCAGTTGATTACTGGCGCTGTGGCCCAGGTCCTGGCGGTCGAGCCAGCGCTGCAAGTGCGAGTAATGGCCACCGTCTTCGCGCTCGACCACTTGTTTGGCGTCGTTGATCCGCTGCTCGGTGAATTGTGTGCGGGTGAGCAGGCTCAGCAACAGGTCGAGAATCTTGCGCTGGTTTTTGGCCGGGGCTTCGATCACGAAGGTGGTGTCGGCATGGCTGGTGAAGGCGTTCCATTCACCGCCCAGCGCTTGCATGCGCTGCTCCAGGCCGCCTTCACCGGTGTCGTCGACGCCGCTGAACAACAGGTGCTCCAGCAGGTGCGGCAGTTGTTGATCGGCGCAGCTGAAGTCGTCCAGGCCCACGCCCACCACTAACCGGATGGCCACATGTCCGCGTTCGGTACCGGGTTTGAGGATCAGTTGCAGGCCGTTGGGCAACTGGTAGCCCTCCACGCTGTAACGATCGAGGGCAAAGCTTGGGACAGTACCCAGCAGCAGGCAGATGAGCAGCAGGCAACGCATAAAAAATCCCTGAATCCTTGTTGGGGTAGTGCAGCAGTCGGTGCAGGTTAGTCGCTGCTTACAGACTGACAACAACCCGGCGCGCAACGTTCAAGGCAAATGCGGGGTGTCATCCGCGTCATCCAGTTCCAGCGCCCCGATATCGGCTGTTTCCAGCACCGCATAGGCGCTGCCGCAAAACAGCGAATTAAGGCGTTTCATGTCTGCGATCAGCTCCAGGTGCACTGAACTGGTCTCGATGCTCTGGGTGATCTTGCGTTGCAGACGGTTGACGTGGGCGTGGGCCAGGCGCCGTTCCTGGGCGCGGAAGCGGCGTTTTTCACGCAGTAGCTGGCGCGCACTTTGCGGGTCGCCATTGAGGAATACGGTCAGCCCCAGACGCAGGTTTTCGATCAACTGGGTTTGCAGGCCCACCAGTTCTTCCAGGCCCATTTCCGAGAACGAGCGGCGTTGCGAGGTTTTCTGCTGCTGGACTTTACGCAGCATGCGTTCGATCAGGTCGCTGGCGAGTTTGAGGTTGATCGCCAGCTCGATAATTTCTGCCCAGCGGCGGCTGTCCTGTTCGCTCAAGTCTTCCCGGGGCATTTGTGCCAGGTAGAGTTTGACCGCGCTGTACAGCACCTCGACCTCATCGCTCAGGGTGCGCATCTGCTGGGTCACGGCCGTTTGCTTGCCCCGCAGTACGTCAAGGGTGTTGACCAGCATGGTGTCGATCAGGTCGCCGATACGCAGGGTTTCGCGCACCGCGTTGGTCAGTGCCAGGCTCGGTGTGTCGAGCGCAGCAGGGTCGAGATGGCGCGGCTTGATGGCGCCGTTGGCTTGCTCGCGTTCAGGCAGCAGCCAGGCGCAGATTCGCGCCATCAGCCCTACGGTAGGCAACATCAAGAAACAGCGCACGGTGTTGTAGAGCAAGTGAAAGCCGATGACCAGTTCCTGTGCGCTGTAGTTGAGGCTGTCCATCCAGGCCACGAGCGGATCGAGCACGGGCATGATCAGCAGCAAGCCGATCAGCTTGTACAGCAGGCTGCCCAACGCCACCTGACGCCCGGCGGTGTTTTGCATGTTGGTGCTGATGAGCGCCAGCACGCCGCTGCCGATATTGGCACCGATCACCAGGCCGATCGCCACGTGCAGACTGATTACCCCGGCACCGGCCAGGGTTGCGGTCAGCAGCACGGCGGCCAGGCTGGAGTAGGACACCATCGCGAACAGGGCACCGACCAGGGCATCGAGCAGCAGGTCGCCGGTCAGCGAGGCAAAAATCACCTTTACCCCTTGGGCGTGGGTAATGGGGCCGGCGGCTTCGACTATCAGTTGCAGGGCCAGAATGATCAGGCCCAGGCCGATCCCGACCCGGCCCAGCTGCCCGGCACGGGTTTGCTTGCGCGACAGGAAGAAGATCACCCCGAGGAAAATCAGCAGCGGTGACAGCCATGACAGGTCGAAGGTCAGCACCCGTGCCATCAAGGCCGTACCGACGTCTGCGCCGAGCATGGTTGCCAGCGCGGGAGTGAGGGTCATCAGCCCCTGGCCGACAAATGAGGTGACCAGCATCGCGGTGGCGTTACTGCTCTGCACCATGGCCGTGACCACAATACCGGCGACAAAGGCCAGCATGCGCTTGGACACGTTCTGCCCGATGACATGACGCAGGTTTGTGCCGTAGACCCGCAAGATGCCGGTACGCACGATATGCGTGCCCCAAATCAGCAAGGTCACGGCGGAAAGCAGGTTGAGCAGGGTCAGCATGCTGGCTCCCTGTAAAGGATGTACCTAAGGATCAAATAGCTGCGGATCATTTCTACAGACGTTTCTTAAGCTGTAGTCGGCAATTGAGCTGAGCGCCAGCATCGCATAGCTCGCGAGGTCTTGAAACATTTCTGAAACATTCGCCCGGTCCAGGCACCTGTGGGCGCCGGCTTGCCAGCGATGGCAGCACCTCGGTCTTGCGGATAAACCGAGCTGAATCTATCGCTGGCAACCCGGCCCGGCCCCTGCCGGGTCAGAGGCTGCTGTACAACGGGAATGTTCCCAGCAACAGGGCCGCCACCATGATGCACAGGCACACCAGTACCGCCCATTTGAGGGTGAAGCGCTGGTGGTCACCGAATTCGATGCCGGCCAGGGCTACCAGCAAGTAGGTGGAGGGCACCAACGGGCTGAGCAAGTGAACCGGCTGGCCCACGATCGAGGCGCGGGCCATTTCGGCGGCCGTAATCCCGTAGTGGCTGGCGGCTTCGGCCAGTACCGGCAACACGCCGTAGTAGAACGCATCGTTGGACATGAAGAAGGTGAACGGCATGCTCACCAGTGCGGTAATCACCGCCAGATAAGGCCCGAGTGCCGGCGGGATCACGGCCAGCAGGCTTTTGGACATGGCGTCGACCATGCCGGTGCCCGACAGGATGCCGGTGAAAATGCCCGCGGCAAAAATCAGCCCGACCACTGCCAGTACGCTGCCGGCATGGGCTGCGACGCGATCCTTTTGCTGTTGCAGGCAAGGGTAATTGACGATCATCGCGATACTGAACGCGACCATGAACAGCACGGGCAAAGGCAGCAGGCCGGCGATCAGGGTGACCATCAGCAGCAGGGTCAAGGCACCGTTGAACCAGATCAGTTTTGGCCGGCGGGCGTCCGGGAACTGCGAGACGCTGATTTCGCTGTGATCAATTTCGTCGCCCTGCAGGTGCAACTCGCCCAGGCGTGCGCGCTCACGCAGGCCGTAGAACCAGGCAATTGCGAGGATGGCCACGCAGCCTGCCAGCATCGCTGGAATCATCGGCACGAAGATGTCCGAAGGGTCGACATGCAAGGCGCTGGCGGCGCGGGCGGTCGGGCCTCCCCAGGGCGTCATGTTCATCACGCCCCCGGCCAGAATGATCAAGCCGGCCATGATTCGCGGGCTCATGCCAATCCGGCTGTAGAGCGGCAGCATGGCGGCCACGCAAATCATGTAGGTGGTCGCGCCGTCGCCGTCGAGTGAGACCACCAGCGCCAGTACCGCGGTGCCCACGGCGATTTTCAGCGGGTCGCCTTTAACCAGCTTGAGGATCTTGCGTACGGCGGGGTCAAACAGCCCGGAGTCAATCATCAGGGCAAAGTAGAGGATGGCAAACATCAGCATCACCCCGGTGGGGGCGAGTTTGGTGATGCCTTCGAGCATCATCGGACCGATCTTGGGTGCGAAGCCACCAAATACTGCGAACAGGATGGGTACCAGGATCAGGGCAATCAGCGCCGACAGGCGCTTGGTCATGATCAGGTACATGAACGTAATGACCATGGCAAAGCCAAGGAAGGTCAGCATAAAAGTCACCGTTGTTATTGTTGTTTATTGGGCGCTGGCAGCGATGGGGGTGCTGTCAGGCCGGCCGGTCTGTTGCCGGAGGTGACGGGATGCTAGAGGGGAATTCTTTCAGCCAGCTGTCGCCGGTGAATATTCTGACGCGGGGACCTGATCCTGCAGGAGCGAGCTTGCTCCTGCAGGTATAGGGGGGCAGGTATTAATCCAGCTTGAGGACTTTGGCCAGGACGATTTTTGGGCCTTTCATCTTTTTGATGATGATGCGCAGGCCTTCAACTTCCAGCTTCTCTTCTTCTTCCGGCACCCGCTTGAGGGTGTCGTAGATCAGACCGGCAATGGTCTCGGCTTCGATGTGGTCAAGGTCGACACCCAGCAGGCGCTCGATTTTGAACAGTGGCGTGTCGCCGCGCACCAGCAGTTTGCCGGGCTGGTACGACAGAATGCCGCGCTCGGCCTTGCGGTGTTCGTCCTGGATGTCGCCCACCAGTACTTCCAGCACGTCTTCCATGGTCAGGTAGCCAACCACCTTGCCGTCTGCTTCTTCCACCAGGGCAAAGTGCGCGCCGCCCTTGCGGAACCGCTCCAGCAGCTGCGACAGCGGCATGTGGCGCGATACACGCTCCAGCGGCCGGGTCAGCTCTTCCAGGTTGAAGGTCTCGGGCAAGTGCTCAAGGTCGGCCAGTTCCAGCAGCAGGTCCTTGATGTGCAGCAGGCCCAGGAAGGTGTTGCTCTCGGCGTCGTAGACCGGATAGCGGCTGAACTTGTGGCGACGGAACAGCGCCAGGATTTCTTTCAGCGGCGCCTTGGAGTCCAGGGTCACCAGGTCTTCGCGGGAATTGGCCCAGTCGACCACTTCCAGTTCGCCCATTTCCACTGCCGAGGCCAAGACACGCATGCCCTGGTCGCTCGGGTCCTGACCGCGGCTGGAGTGCAGGATCAGCTTCAGTTCTTCACGGCTGTAAGCGTGATCGTGATGGGCGCCGGGTTCACCCTGGCCGGCAATCCGCAAAATGGCGTTGGCGCTGGCGTTGAGCAGGTAAATCGCCGGGTACATGGCCCAGTAGAACAGGTACAGCGGCACGGCTGTCCACAGCGACAGGGTCTCGGGTTTACGGATGGCCCAGGATTTGGGCGCCAGTTCACCGACCACGATGTGCAGGTAAGAAATGATGAAGAAGGCGGCAAAGAACGACACGCCCTTGATCACTTCGGGCGACTCGACGCCCATGGCGCCCAGTACAGGCTCCAGAATATGGGCGAACGCCGGTTCGCCGACCCAGCCCAGGCCCAGCGACGCCAGGGTGATACCCAGCTGGCAGGCAGAAAGGTAAGCATCGAGCTGGTTGTGTACGGTACGCAGGATCTGTCCGCGCCAGCCGTTCACGTCCGCGATGGCCTCGACCCGGGTCGAGCGCAGTTTGACCATGGCAAATTCCGCCGCAACGAAGAAACCGTTGAGCAAAACCAGGACCAGTGCAAAAAGAATCATGCCGAAGTCGGCGAAGAGTGTGGCGAGGGTCAAGCCAGGGGAAGGGTCCATGATGGAGTTTTAATGGTTCCGTTGTTTCAAAAAATGGGGAGGTTCGAGTCTGCTACGCAGACTGACGCCGAGCAATGTAGCGGCTGAGGCGGCCCTTGCCTAGTGGGTAAAGGCCATGGCGGCTAGTCGGTCAGTGGCGGGAGGCCGGGTTTTGTCACCTGCGCCGGGGCGAAATGGCAGGTAAAAGTGCTGCCATGTCCCAGCACGCTGTTGATTTCCAGACTTGCTCGATGGCGCAGCAGCACATGCTTGACGATGGCCAGGCCGAGTCCGGTACCGCCGGTGCTGGCGTTGCGGCTGGAGTCGACACGGTAGAAACGTTCGGTCAGGCGCGGCAGGTGTTTATTGTCGATGCCCACGCCCGAGTCCTGCACGCTAAGGTGCGCGCCCGCGGCGTTGGCCCACCAGCGGATTTTCACACTGCCGCCATCGGGGGTGTATTTGACCGCGTTGAATATCAGATTGGAAAAAGCACTGCGCAATTCGGCTTCGCTGCCTTTGAGCGCCACATCGGCCTCGATCTCCAGACTGATGGTCTGGTTGCGTTGCCCGGACAATGCCTGGGCATCCCCCTTGATCGAGCGCAACAGGGTATCGATGGCCACCGGCTGGTTGTCCGAGGGGTAATCCGTGGCTTCCAGCTTGGCCAGCAGCAGCAGGTCATTGAGCAGGGTCTGCATGCGCTCGCCCTGTTGCTGCATTTGCGAAAGCGGACGTTTCCAGCGCGGGTTCACGTCATCGACATTATCGAGCAGGGTTTCCAGGTAACCGCAGATCACCGTCAACGGGGTGCGCAGTTCGTGGGAGACGTTGGCGATGAAGTCTTTGCGCATTTGTTCGAGCTGGTGCAGACGGGTGACGTCGCGCACCAGCATCAGGTGTTCGTTGTTGCCGTAGCGGGTGATGTAGAGCTGGATGCGCAGGTGATCATTGATCGGCGAGGGGATATCCAGCGGCTCGGCATAGCTGCCCTGCTCGAAGTACTCCTTGAAACGCGGGTGGCGCACCAGGTTGCTGACCGGCTGGCCGCTGTCCTGAGGCGTTTTAAGGCCCAGCAAGGTCTCTGCGGCGCGGTTCCACCACTCGAGGTTGCCGTCGCTGTCGAGCATGATCACAGCGTCCTTGAGGGCTGCCGTAGACTCCTGCACGCGATCGATGACCGCTTGCAGGCGCCCGCGTGCCCTTTGATCACGGCGTTGCAGGTGGTAAATGCTGTCAAACACATCGCCCCACAGGCCATAGCCGTCGGGGGGCGCTTCATCGGGTTTGTGCTGGCGCAGCCATTTATGCAGGCGCAGCAACTGCTTGAGGGTCCAGCCCAGATAGAACGCCAGGCCGATTGCCATGCTCCAGCCGTAATAACCACTGATCAGCCCGACCAGCAAGCAGCCGGCGACCAGAAGCAGCAAATGACGAATCAGAGTGCCATGCCAATTTTGATTCAAGATCACAAGTCCAGTTGTGAGCTGCAAGCCTCAAGTTACAAGCGTCAAGCCAGGAGCCAGACAGCTCCGGACCTTCAGGTTGCAGTTGATGACGTGCTGCTGCTTTTAAGCTTTGGTCGAAAACCGGTAGCCGGTGCCGCGCACGGTTTGTACCAGATTTTCGTAAGCCTCGCCGAGGGCTTTGCGCAGCCGGCGGATGTGAACGTCCACGGTGCGCTCTTCCACGTACACGTTGCCGCCCCACACCTGATCGAGCAGTTGGCCGCGGGTGTAGGCACGTTCCTGATGGGTCATGAAGAACTGCAGCAGGCGATATTCGGTAGGGCCCATCTCGGCAGGGGTGCCGTCGATGGTGACGCGGTGGCTGATGGGGTCGAGCAGCAAACCGCCAATCTCAATGGGTGACTCACTGTCGGCAGGTCCGGCACGGCGCAGCACGGCTTTGAGGCGGGCCACCAGTTCACGGGGCGAGAACGGTTTGGTGATGTAGTCGTCAGCCCCGACTTCCAGGCCCTGGATCTTGTTGTCCTCTTCACCTTTGGCGGTGAGCATGATGATCGGGATGTCGCTGGTCAGCTCTTCGCGCTTGAGGCGGCGGGCCAGTTCAATGCCGGAAGTGCCGCCGGGCAGCATCCAGTCCAGCAGGATCAGGTCCGGTTTGCGGTCAACGATGATGGCATGGGCATCCTGGGCATTATCGGCTTCAAGGCAGTCGTAGCCTGCCATTTCCAAGGCTACTGCAATCATTTCGCGGATCGGTGCCTCGTCATCAACAATCAAAATGCTCCTGCCAGCCATGCCGTAATCCTCGTGTCATTTAACTGTCTTGTGGCGCATTAGATAACGGAATTATTGCAGTCGTGTGACAGTCCTGGGTGTTGCCCACGGGATGCAGGTTACTGAACTACGCTTTGAGTTCAAATCGTACAACCACAAAAGGACGATTCCGATGATTCGCAGCTCTTTTTCCCTGAAAGCTTTAGTGGTCGCTGCTGCATTGGCCCTGCCGGGCCTGGCGTTCGCGGCTGATCCGGCAATGGCCAAAGACGGCATGCTGGTCGACCACAAAGGCATGACGCTCTACACCTTCGCCAAGGATGCGGACGGCAAATCGATGTGCAACGACAAATGCGCCACCAACTGGCCGCCACTGATGGTCGAGGGCAACCATAACAACATGGGCAAGTGGACCATGGTCAAGCGTGATGACGGCACCCAGCAATGGGCCTATGACGGCAAGCCGCTGTACACCTTTGTCATGGACAAGCAAGCCGGTGACAAGACTGGCGACGGCAAAATGGACGGTGCGTGGAAAGTGGCCAAGCCCTGACCCGCATACCCCTCTGCTCCTGCAAGTTGTTTCCAGCCATAAAAAAACCTCGCCTCCTTTGCATGAGGCGAGGTTTTTTATGGCGCTGTCTTATGCCGCTGTGGGCGATTTCGGACGGCGTACATCAGGTTGTTTCCAGGACTCGGCCGAGGCTTCGTCGATGGCTTGCTGGATCGCCTTTTTGCGGTGTTCTTCGGCGCGGCGGCTGAAGAACCACACCAGGAAGGTCACCAGCGACACCGCCAGCAGAATCAGGCTGGCCACGGCGTTGATCTCGGGTTTGACCCCCAGACGTACCGCCGAGAACACTTCCATCGGCAAGGTGGTGGAACCCGGCCCGGACACGAAACTGGCCAGTACCAGGTCATCCAGGGACAGGGCGAACGACATCATGGCGCCCGCCGCCAGTGACGGCGCAATCATCGGGATGGTGATCAAAAAGAACACTTTCCACGGCTTGGCGCCCAGGTCCATGGCCGCCTCTTCGATCGACAGGTCCAGCTCGCGCAAGCGCGACGACACCACCACGGCCACATAGGCCGAACAGAACGTGGTGTGGGCGATCCAGATGGTGACGATCCCGCGTTCCTGGGGCCAGCCGATCATTTGCGCCATGGCCACGAACAGCAGCAACAGCGACAGACCGGTGATTACCTCAGGCATCACCAGCGGTGCAGTTACCAGGCCGCCGAACAGCGTGCGGCCCTTGAAGTGGCTGATGCGGGTCAGCACGAATGCTGCCAGGGTCCCCAGCGCCACCGCTGCAATCGCCGTGTACAGGGCGATTTCCAGCGAGCGCATCACCGAGCCCATCAGTTGCGTGTTGTCCAGCAGGCCCACGTACCACTTCAGCGACCAGCCGCCCCACACCGTCACCAGCTTGGAAGCGTTGAACGAGTAGATCACCAGAATCAGCATCGGCAGGTAGATGAACAACAAGCCTGCGACCAGCATAAAGCTGGAAAAACGGAAGCGATTCATATCTTGCCCTCCAGTTCTTTAGCCTGGCTGCGGTTGAACAGGATGATTGGCACGATCAGGATCGCCAGCATTACCACGGCAAGCGCAGAGGCTACCGGCCAGTCACGGTTGTTGAAGAACTCTTGCCACAGCACTTTACCGATCATCAGGGTTTCCGGGCCGCCCAGCAGTTCCGGGATCACGAACTCGCCCACCACCGGGATAAACACCAGCATGCAGCCGGCGATGATGCCGTTCTTGGACAGCGGAACGGTGATTTTCCAGAAGCTTGTTGAAGGTGCTCGAGCCCAGGTCGGACGCGGCTTCCAGCAGGCTGTGGTCGTGTTTCACCAGGTTGGCGTACAGCGGCAGGATCATGAACGGCAGGTACGAATAGACGATGCCGATATACACCGCGATGTTGGTGTTGAGGATCTGCAGCGGTTCGCTGATCCAGCCCATCGACATCAGGAACCATTGAGCAGGCCGTTGTTGCTGAGAATGCCCATCCACGCGTAAACGCGGATCAGGATCGCAGTCCAGGTCGGCATCATGATCAGCAGCACCAGCACGGTCTGCATCTCTTTGCGCGCATTGGCAATGGCATAGGCCATCGGATAGCCGATCAGCAGGCACAACGCGGTGCTGAAGAAAGCCATCTTCAGCGAGCCCAGGTAAGCGGCGATATACAGCTCGTCGTCACCCAGCATCGCGTAGTTGCCCAGGTTCAGCAGCAGCTGAATCTTTTGGTCAACGTAGCTGTAGATCTCGGTGTACGGCGGAATCGCCACGTCGGCTTCGGCGAAGCTGATCTTCAGGACGATGAAGAACGGCAGCATGAAAAACAGGAACAGCCACAGGAATGGAATCCCGATGACCATATGCCGGCCACCGGGGGTTATTCGTTGCAGGCGGCGCTTGAATTTTCGAAGGTTCATGAGCGCAGTACCACGCCGCTGTCGTCTTCCCACCAGACGTAAACTTCGTCGTCCCAGGTCGGACGCGCGCCGCGGCGCTCGGCGTTGGCGACAAACGACTGGACGATCTTGCCGCCGGGCAGTTCAACGTAGAACACCGAGTGGCCACCCAGGTAGGCAATGTCATGCACCTTGCCCCGCGACCAGTTGTATTCACAGGTCGGCTTTTCGGTGGTGACCAGCATTTTTTCCGGACGGATCGCGTAGGTCGTGTGTTTGTCCTCTACCGAGGTGCTCACACCATGACCCACGTAGATGTCGTTCTCCAGCTCCGGGCAGTTGATGCGCGCATAGCCTTCGGCGTCGTCCACCACTTCACCGTCGAACAGGTTGACGTTGCCGATGAATTCGCAGACCAGACGGCTGACCGGCGTTTCATAGATGTCGATCGGGCTGCCGATCTGGGCGATCCAGCCCTGGTGCATGATCGCAATGCGCTGGGCCATGGTCATGGCCTCTTCCTGGTCGTGGGTCACCATGACGCAGGTCACGCCGACGCGCTCGATGATTTCCACCAGCTCGAGCTGCATTTGCGAACGCAGTTTTTTGTCCAGTGCGCCCATCGGCTCATCGAGCAGCAGCAGCTTCGGACGCTTGGCCAGCGAACGGGCCAGGGCCACACGCTGACGCTGACCGCCGGACAGTTGATGGGGCTTGCGCTTGGCGTACTGGGTCATGTGCACCAGTTTGAGCATTTCGCCTACCCGGGCATCGATCTCCGAAGAGGACATCTTGTCCTGCTTGAGGCCAAAGGCGATGTTCTGGGCCACGGTCATGTGCGGGAACAGGGCGTAGGACTGGAACATCATGTTGATCGGCCGCTCATAGGGCGGCATGTCAGTGATGTCTACGCCATCCAGGAAAATACGGCCTTCTGTTGGGCGCTCGAAACCGGCGAGCATGCGCAGCAAGGTGGATTTGCCCGATCCCGATCCGCCGAGCATGGCGAAGATCTCGCCTTTGTTGATTTCCAGGGACACATCGTCCACGGCAATCGTCTCGTCGAATTTCTTCGTGACCCGGTCGATTTTGACCAACACCTGTTTAGGGGTGTGGTCGCCCTCGAGGGCTTTCTTATAGGCGCCGGAGGCAACAGCCATTTACGAAACTCCCAACAAATTTAGCAGCCCGATCAATAGGGTCGGGCCTTGGATAGGTGGTCTTGCGAGTTATTTACCCGTCTTGACCTTGGTCCACGTGCGCGTCATCAGACGTTGCGTTTTCGGGGGTAGTTCGGTTGAAACGTAAGTTTTGTCCAGCACCGCCTGGGTCGGGTAAACCGCTTCGTCGGTACGGATGGACTCGTCCATCACTTTGTCTGCGGCAAGATTAGGGTTGGCATAGCCAACATAATCGCTGACCTGGGCAATCACTTCAGGCTTGAGCAGGTAATTGATGAATGCGTGGGCTTCCTTGACGTTGCCGGAGTCCTTGGGGATCGCCAGCATGTCAAACCACAGGGCGCCGCCTTCCTTGGGAACGATATAGGCGATGTTGACGCCTTTTTTGGCCTCTTCGGCACGTGCCTTGGCCTGGAATACATCACCGGAGAAGCCGATCGCAACACAGATGTTGCCGTTGGCCAGGTCGGAAATGTATTTGGAAGAATGGAAGTAGGTGACGTAAGGACGCACCGACATCAGGGTAGCTTCAGCTTTTTTGTAGTCTTTGGGGTTGGTGCTGTTTGGATCCAGGCCCAGATAGTTGAGCACGGTGGGCAGCATTTCATCGGCCGAGTCCAGGAAAGCCACGCCGCACGATTGCAGCTTCTTCATGTTCTCGGGTTTGAACACCAGGTCCCAGGAGTCGATGGAATCTACGCCCAGTACTTCCTTGACCTTATCGACGTTGTAGCCAATACCGTTGGTGCCCCACAGGTACGGCACCGCGTACTGGTTACCCGGGTCATTGGCCTGCAGACGCTTGAGCAGGACCGGGTCCAGGTTGGAGTAGTCAGGCAGTTGCGACATGTCCAGCTTCTGGAATGCGCCCGCTTTGATCTGCTTGCCCAGGAAGTGGTTCGACGGAACGACCACGTCGTAACCGGTGCGGCCTGCCAGCAGTTTGCCTTCCAGGGTTTCGTTGGAGTCGAAGACGTCATACACCGGTTTGATGCCGGTAGTCTTTTCGAAATCGGCCAGTGTGTTCGGGGCTATGTAGTCCGACCAGTTGTAAATGTGCACGGTGGGTGCCGCTTGAACGCTGACGGCAAGCGTCAAACCAGCTCCGACCAGCAGGGTCTTGCGAAACAAGGATGTAGACACGTGGTGGTCCTCTAAATAGTCGGGCCTCGGTGGCCCGCGTCACACGGCAGCAGAGCTGGCAAAGACAAAACCGGCGCGCAACTTACCCTCGATAAACCGACACGGCAAAGTTTTCTGCGATTTATTGCCCTAAAGCCATGATTTTCCGTGATTTTGCCCTTCTGCAGGAGCGAGCTTGCTGGCGATCCCGGGGATCTGAACAGCTTGCGAGCAAGTGCGCTCCTGCAAAGGGACCTTATTTACCGGATTTGATCTTGGTCCAGCTGCGAGTCAGCAGGCGCAAGGTTGCAGGCGGCAAATCGCTGATGGCATACAGTTTGGCTTTCACTTCATCCGATGGATAAATGCTCGGGTCACCGGAGATGTCTTTATTCACCAGCGGCGTTGCAGCCTTGTTACCGTTCGGGAAACGCACGCTGTTGGTGATTTCAGCCATGATTTCTGGCTGCATCAGGAAGTTCATCCAGGCGTAAGCGGCATCAACGTTCTCGGCATCCTTGGGAATGGCGACCATGTCGTAGAAGCTGCCGGCGCCTTCTTTCGGAATCGCATATTTCAGTTTGACCTTGCCGCCGGCTTCCTTGGCACGGGAGATGGACTGTTCCAGGTCGCCCGAGTAACCCACGGCTACGCAGATATTGCCGTTGGCCAGGTCAGAGATGTACTTGGACGAGTGGAAGTAGCCCACCGAAGGACGAATCTTCAGGAACAGTGCTTCGGCTTCAGCCAGTTGCTTCTTGTCCTGGGAGTCGGTCGGGTAGCCCAGGTAGTGCAGGGCGGCCGGGATCATTTCGGTCGGCGAGTCGAGGAAACTGATGCCACAGCTTTTCAGCTTGGCAGCGTTTTCCGGCTTGAACAGCACGTCCCAGGAATCGATGGTATCGACGCCCAGTGCGGCTTTGACCTTCTCGGGGTTGTAGCCGATACCGATAGTGCCCCACATGTACGGGAACGCGTGTTTGTTGTCTTTGTCGCTGGCATCGCCAACGGCCTTGAGCAACGCAGGATCGAGGTTTTTCCAGTCTGGCAGCTTGGAGCGGTCCAGTTCCTGGTAAACCCCGGCCTTGATCTGCTTGGCCAGGAAATTGTTGGATGGCACGACGATGTCGTAGCCGGACTTGCCCGCCAGCAGTTTGGCCTCGAGGGTCTCGTTGCTGTCGAACACGTCGTAAACCACTTTGATACCGGTCTGGTCTTCAAACTTTTTGACGGTATCGGGCGCGATATAGTCGGACCAGTTGTAGATGTGCAGAACCTTGTCCGCGGCTTGAACTGCCCCAGCCATCACCCCCATCAAGGACAGGGCGAGAAGGGTCTTGCCAGCTTTTTTAAAACCTGATGCCTTCATCTGTAATGCTCCAATTGTTCTTTTAAACCACCGATTCAGCGACCTGATCTCAGGATGACTAAAGCCGGCGGGTAGTCTGGCAAGATCCGGGGCAGGCTTTCAAGGGAAGAGCCTTGATTCTTAAGGCTCCGAGCGCAATTGCCGGCAATAAAACCGCCGATGTCATTCACCCGGAGCCTGGCGGTCAACCTTGCAGTACTTCCAGAGTCAGATCCAGGCACTTACGGGCCTTGGTTACCAGCTCGTCGATCTCGTCTTTGCTGATCACCAGCGGCGGCGAGATGATCATGGTGTCGCCCACGGCGCGCATGATCAGCCCGTTCTCAAAGCAGAACTGCCGGCAAATCATGCCAGCGCCACGGCCTTCATAACGTTTGCGGGTGGCTTTGTCCTGAACCAGTTCAATGGCTCCCAGCAGACCCACACCGCGCACTTCGCCCACCAACGGGTGATCGTTCAGTTCACGCAGACGCTTTTGCAAATACGGTGCCGTTTCGGCGTGAACCTTCTCGATAATTTTTTCTTCGCGCAGGATGCGGATGTTTTCCAGCGCAACTGCGGCGGCTACCGGGTGACCGGAGTAGGTGAAACCGTGGTTGAAATCGCCACCTTCGTTAAGCACGGCGACCACTTCGTCACGCACAATCAGGCCACCCATGGGGATGTAACCCGAGGTCAGGCCCTTGGCGATGGTCATCATGTCGGGTTTGAGGTCGTAGAAATCGCTACCGAACCACTCACCGGTGCGACCAAAGCCGCAAATGACTTCGTCAGCCACGAACAGGATGTCGTACTTGGCCAGGATTTCCTTGATGCGCGGCCAGTAGGTGTCTGGCGGAATGATCACGCCGCCTGCGCCCTGAATCGGCTCGGCAATAAAGGCCCCGACCTTGTCGACGCCAATTTCGAGGATCTTTTCTTCCAGCTGGTTGGCAGCCCAGATACCGAACTCTTCCGGGGACATGTCGCCGCCTTCCGCGAACCAGTACGGTTGCGCGATGTGCGTGATGCCCGGGATCGGCAAGTCGCCCTGTTCATGCATGTAGGTCATGCCGCCCAGGCTGGCGCCGGCCACGGTTGAGCCGTGGTAGCCGTTCTTGCGGCTGATGATGACCTTCTTCTCGGGCTGGCCCTTGATCGCCCAGTAGTGGCGAACCATGCGCAGCATGGTGTCGTTGCCTTCAGAGCCGGAACCGGTGAAGAACACGTGGTTCATGCCTTCAGGGGCAATCTGGGCGATGACCTTGGACAACTCGAGTACTGGCGGGTGAGCGGTCATGAAAAACAGGTTGTAGTACGGCAGCTCGCGCATTTGCTTACTGGCCGCATCGGCCAGTTCGTCACGTCCGTAGCCAATGGCAACACACCACAGGCCGGCCATGCCGTCGAGAATTTTGTGCCCTTCGCTGTCCCACAGGTACACGCCCTTGGCGTGGGTGACAATGCGTGGACCGACTTCTTTCAATTGCTTGAAATCACTGAACGGCGCCAGGTGATGGTCGTTGCTCAGTTGTTGCCAGTGGAGGGTTTGCGGGTTCTTGTTAGTCATAAAGCACTCTCCTTTATTCCGTTAGGTGCCGCGCCTTCCTGGCGCAGCACTCTGGTGACAGACGGGGTGGATCAGACGGCGAACAGCAGGAATTCCCGCTCCCACGAACTGATGACACGCTTGAAGTTTTCATGCTCGGCACGTTTGACTGCGATGTAACCCGCAATGAATTTGGTGCCCAGGTATTTCTCTACAGTCTTGCTGCTTTCCATGCGTGCCAGGGCTTCTTCCAGGGTCAGCGGCAGGCGCAGGTTGCGGCGCTCATAACCGCGGCCCACCACTGGCGCGCTCGGATTGATCCCTTCCACCATACCGATGTAGCCGCACAGCAAGCTGGCAGCAATGGCCAGGTACGGGTTGGCGTCGGCCCCCGGCAGGCGGTTCTCGACCCGGCGGTTTTGCGGGCCGGCATCCGGTACGCGCAGACCTACGGTGCGGTTCTCTTCGCCCCATTCCACGTTTACCGGCGCCGAGGTATCAGGCAGGAAGCGGCGGAAGGAGTTCACGTTCGGTGCAAACAGTGGCAGCAGTTCGGGAATGAACTTCTGCAAGCCGCCGATGTGATTCAGGAACAGCTGGCTCATGGTTCCATCTTCATTGGAGAAGATGTTTTTGCCGGTTTCGATGTCGATGATGCTCTGGTGCAAGTGCATGGCGCTGCCCGGTTCGCCGGTCATGGGTTTGGCCATGAAGGTAGCGGCTACGTCGTGCTTGAGCGCGGCTTCGCGCATGGTGCGTTTGAACACCAGAATCTGGTCGGCCAGCGACAGTGCGTCGCCGTGACGGAAATTGATTTCCATCTGCGCGGTGCCGTCTTCGTGGATCAGGGTGTCCAGATCCAGTTCTTGCAGCTCGCACCAGTCGTATACATCTTCGAACAGGGGATCGAATTCGTTGGCCGCTTCAATGGAGAACGACTGACGCCCGGTTTCCGGGCGTCCTGAACGCCCGATCGGCGGCTGCAACGGGTAGTCCGGGTCGTCGCTGCGCTTGGTCAGGTAAAACTCCATTTCTGGCGCCACGATCGGCTGCCAGCCGTGGTCGGCATAGAGTTTGAGGACCTTTTTCAGCACGTTGCGCGGCGACAGCTCAATCGGGTTGCCTTGTTTGTCGTAGGTGTCGTGAATCACCTGGGCCGTAGGCTCGATCGCCCAGGGCACCATAAAGACAGCGTTCTGATCCGGCCGGCAGATCATGTCGATATCGGCAGGGTCCAGCAGCTCATAGTAGATGTCGTCTTCGACATAGTCGCCCGTTACGGTTTGCAGCAAAACGCTCTCGGGCAGGCGCATGCCTTTTTCGGCAATGAACTTGTTGGTCGGCGAAATCTTCCCGCGTGTAATCCCGGTAAGGTCGGCGATCATGCATTCGACTTCTGTGATCTTGTGGTCTTTCAACCAATCGGTGAGCTGGTCGAGGTTGTTACTCATAAATGCCTCTGGGCTGAGTGTCCTGACTTGGATAAGTCAGGCGTTTACTGACGCATCCGCGTCGTGTTGAGTGGCGCGCCTTCTGCAGGCATCGCGAGATAAATCGGGTTAGAGCTTACCTGCCATTCGGGGTGCCATTGCACGGCTAAAGCAAAAGCCTTGCCGCCTTCGATCGAAACCGCCTCCACCAGGCCGTCCGGAGCCAGGCCTGCCAGTACGCCGCCCGGTTGAATGTTGCATGGCGTGACTCGGTGCGCTGGGGTCTTCTCGATGCCCGATGAAGCCGTCGACTTCGTGCAATTTCTGGTGAAGTGAGCCACCCGGGGCTACATTCAATTCCTGAAACCCGCCACAGACCCCCGGCACAGGAACACCTGTGGCGAGAGCGGCACGGATCAGGGGGAGGGTGGTGCGATCACGGTCAGGATCATGCAGCGTGTCAGGCGCGCTGGTGGGGCCGTGATATAAATGAGGTTCGATATTGGACGGTGACCCGGTAAACAGCAGTCCGTCCAGACTGTCCAGAATATTGGTCGGATCAATCAGTTCCGCCAAGGACGGAAGGATCAGAGGCAAGCCTTTGGCGGCCACCGCGATTGCTCGCACGTACTTATCGCCAGTGATGTGATAAGGATGCAAACCGATCTGCTTGGTGCAGGCGGTGACGCCGATTAACGGCAGGCGTGACATGTAACACCCCGGTATTATTGCTGTTATGGGTTTGAATCGAGCTTAGCCTTGTTCATTTTTTTACACAACACCCCCGTAAAAAATACAATACGCCCCGCTCAAGCCTGCGGGCGGCAAGGTTTTTAAAAGGGCAAAGACGCCCTGAAAAGCGTCAAAAATGGCCTTTAAGCCCTTTTTCAGGGCAAAAAATAGGCTGCTTGACTTCGGTATGCCGTTCGGGTTGACTGAATCCCGTAGCGCTCAATGATTGATATTTTTAACAACAAAGGTGTTGCATCATGTCGGTACCCCCGCGTGCCGTTCAGCTTAACGAAGCGAACGCGTTCCTTAAGGAACATCCTGAGGTTCTGTACGTTGACCTTCTAATTGCGGATATGAATGGTGTGGTGCGCGGTAAGCGCATTGAACGCACCAGTCTCCACAAGGTTTACGAGAAAGGCATCAACCTGCCAGCCTCTCTGTTTGCGCTGGATATCAATGGCTCAACGGTGGAAAGCACCGGTCTGGGTCTGGATATCGGTGACGCAGACAGAATCTGTTATCCAATTCCTGACACCCTGTGCAATGAACCATGGCAAAAGCGCCCCACTGCGCAACTGCTGATGACCATGCACGAACTCGAAGGTGAGCCGTTCTTCGCCGACCCTCGCGAAGTATTGCGTCAAGTTGTTACGAAATTTGACGACATGGGTCTCACCATCTGCGCCGCTTTCGAGCTCGAGTTCTACCTGATTGACCAGGAGAACGTTAACGGGCGTCCACAACCGCCGCGCTCGCCGATCTCCGGCAAGCGTCCGCATTCGACCCAGGTTTACCTGATCGACGATCTCGACGAATACGTCGACTGCCTCCAGGACATTCTGGAAGGTGCCAAAGAGCAAGGCATCCCGGCTGACGCCATCGTTAAAGAAAGTGCCCCGGCGCAGTTCGAAGTGAACCTGCACCACGTTGCCGACCCGATCAAGGCCTGCGACTACGCAGTACTGCTAAAACGTCTGATCAAAAACATCGCCTACGACCATGAGATGGACACCACGTTCATGGCCAAGCCTTATCCGGGCCAGGCGGGTAACGGGTTGCACGTACATATTTCGATTCTGGACAAAGAGGGCAAAAATATTTTTGCCAGCGAGGATCCCGAGCAGAACGCCGCATTGCGTCACGCGATCGGCGGTGTGCTCGAGACCCTACCGGCGCAGATGGCGTTCCTTTGCCCTAACGTCAACTCCTACCGTCGTTTCGGCGCACAGTTCTACGTGCCGAACTCGCCGTGCTGGGGCCTGGACAACCGTACGGTGGCCCTGCGGGTACCGACCGGTTCTTCTGACTCCGTGCGTCTGGAACACCGGGTGGCTGGCGCCGATGCCAACCCGTACCTGTTGATGGCCTCGGTTCTGGCGGGCGTGCACCACGGCCTGACCAACAAGATCGAGCCACCACCACCGGTAGAAGGCAACTCCTACGAGCAGAACGAGCAAAGCCTGCCGAACAACTTGCGTGATGCCCTGCGCGAGCTGGATGACAGCGAAGTGATGGCCAAATATATCGACCCTAAATACATCGATATTTTTGTGGCCTGTAAAGAGAGCGAACTGGAAGAGTTTGAACATTCCATCTCCGACCTCGAGTACAACTGGTACTTGCATACCGTGTAAGCGGTTGCAGTCCTGAAAACGCCATCGGCCAATAGCCGGTGGCGTTTTTTTATGTGCGCACCAGCACCGGCGATCCAGGCGAAGGTCTGTGGCGAACATCCAGTCCGGCTCGTACAATGCCTGCTGCCCCGCAGGAGACACCCATGACGCGCCCCGCCTCGCCCCGCGCTACACCTCGCAAGCCCCGCGCCCGCAGTCAGGTCCGAATTGATTCGATACTCGACGCCGCCCGCACATTGCTCGCCGCCGAGGGGGTGTCCAGCCTGTCGATTTACAGTGTGGCGCAGCGTGCGGCAATTGCGCCGTCATCGGTCTATCACTTTTTCCCCAGTGTGCCGGCGTTGCTCCAGGCCCTGACGAGTGATGTCCACGGCGCGTTCCGCGCCTGCCTGAAACAACCGGTTGCCCATGACGAACTCAATGGCTGGCGTGATCTTTCGCGGATTATCGAGCAACGCATGCTGACCATTTACCACCAGGATGCGGCCGCCCGGCAGCTGATTCTGGCCCAGCACGGGCTTACCGAAGTGACCCGGGCCGACAGTCAGCACGACCTTGAACTGGGCCAGTTGATGCACGGGTTGTTTATGCGCCACTTCGAGCTTCCGGTACTGCCGCAAGAGGTGGACGTTTTTGCCCTGGCCATGGAGTTGGGTGACCGCGTGTATGCGCGCTCCATCCAGATAAACGGCAGCATCACCCCGCGCATGGCCGAGGAAGGCGCGCGGGTGGTCGATGCCTATCTGGGGTTGTACCTGCCGCCGTACCTGCCCAAACGCCCAAGCCCGGCCTTACCCCTGTAGGAGCGAGCTTGCCTCGCGAGCTTTTCACGACCCGGGATTCAGCGTTAAAAGCTCGCGAGGCAAGCTCGCTCCTACAACAGGCTCGCTCCTGCAACAAGCTTGCCTCTGCAGGTCAGAAGGGCGCATCACCGAGGATAGTTGCGCGGTGCATCACGCGGCGATTCGGGCGGTAATCATCCACGGCGTAATGCTGGGTCACGCGATTGTCCCAGAACGCTACGTCGTTCTCCTGCCAGCGCCAGCGGATGGTGTACTCCGGGCGGGTGCTGTGGGCGAACAGCAACTTGAGGATCGCTTCGCTTTCAGCCTCTGAAAGTTCATTGATTCTGGTGGTGAAGCCTTCGTTGACGAACAACGATTTGCGCCCGCTGACCGGGTGCGTGCGGATCACCGGGTGCGACAGCGGCGGGTTGTTTTTGCGGGTCTGTTCCCAGCGCTGCAAATCTTCGGGTGTCGAACCAAAACGCTCCAGCGGGAACGACTTGGTGAAGTCGTGGGTAGCGGTCAAACCATCCAGCAGCACTTGCAGTGGCCTGGACAGACCCTCGAACGCTGCAATCCCGCTGGCCCACAAGGTATCCCCGCCAAAAGCCGGCAACTGCTTGGCACTCAGCACCGCGCCCAGCGCCGGGGTCGGCAAGAAGGTCACGTCGGTGTGCCACACCGCGTTGTCACGGACATCGGTAACGGCCGTGTCCAGCACCAGCACTTCAGGTTGTTCCGGTACGTTGGGATAAATCGGATGAATATGCAGATCGCCAAAATTGGCCGCAAAGCGTGCTTGCTGTTGCGGGGTGATCGACTGTTGTTTAAAGAAAATCACCTGATATTCGAGCAGCGCCTGCTCGATGGCATCGCGCTGCAGCGGGCTCAGAGGCCGGGTCAGATCGACGCCGTCAATCTGGGCGCCAAGGGCAGAGCTAATCGGGGTAATGGTCAGGCTCATGGTCTATCTCTTTATCAGCGCGCCGATTGATCAGCGTCGAGTGCAATTCGAAGTATCTAGTGAGCCTGGCCGTGCCACGGCACCAGCTTGCGTTGCAGGGCGCGCAGGCCCATTTCCATGGCAAAGGCGATGATGGCAATCACCAGAATCCCCAGGACCACCACGTCGGTGACCAGGAATTGCGCAGCGGACTGCACCATAAAACCCAGGCCGCTGGTGGCGGCGATCAACTCGGCTGCCACCAGGGTCGACCAGCCCACGCCCAGCCCGATACGCACACCGGTCAGAATGTCCGGCAGGGCGCTGGGCAAAATCACATGGCGAATCAACTGCCAGCGAGTGGCACCCAGCGACTGGGCGGCGCGGACTTTGGCCGGGTCGACGGTACGCACGCCGGTGGCAGTGGCAATTGCAATCGGGGCAAAGATCGCCAGATAAATCAGCAGTACTTTCGACAGTTCGCCAATCCCGCACCAGATCACAATCAGCGGCAAATAGGCCAGCGGCGGAATCGGCCGATAGAACTCGATCAGCGGGTCGAAAATCCCCCGCGCGATGCGGTTGTGGCCGATAGCGATGCCCACCGGCACCGCGGTCAGAATCGCAAAGCCCAGGCCCAGGCCGATACGGGTCAGACTGGCGCCCAGGTGCTGCCACAAGGTGGAGTCCATATAACCTGTGGTCGCCAGCAACCAGCCTTTCTCCAGCACGGCCGAAGGTGGCGGCAAAAACAGCGGCTCGATGAGTCCGGCGGCAGTCACGGCCCACCAGACGGCAAGCAGCGTGAGGATGGTCAGGACGCTGATCCAGCGCGTACTCAGGCTGCGTTTTACCGGGCGCGGTGCGTGGGGCGCTGCAACTGCAGCTTCGGCGACGGCTTCATAACTGCTCATGCGTGCTCCTGGTGCCGGGCGGCACCGCGTTGGGAAAACACACGTTCCAGCACGTGTTCACGGGTTTCGATAAAGCGCGGATCGGATTTGATCGAACGGGCCGATTCGCCGGCGTTGTAACGCTGACCGAAGTCCAGGCTCAGCCGCTCAACAATGCGGCCCGGATTGGGCGCGAGCAAAATCAGGTCGGTAGCCAGAAAAACCGCTTCTTCAATGTCGTGGGTAATCAGAAATACGGGTTTGTCCGTGCGCTTGCACACTTGCAGCAGCAACTCTTGCATCTGTTCGCGGGTGAAGGCGTCCAGTGCGCCGAAAGGTTCGTCCATCAGCAACACGCGCGGGTCGGCCGCCAGGGCCCGAGCCAGGCCGACACGTTGTTTCTGGCCGCCCGAAAGCTCCCAGACGCGGCGCTGTTCAAAGCCCGACAAATCCACCAGCGCCAGCATTTCACGGGCGCGGCTTTCACGCTTGTTGCGGGGGACTCCTGCCAGTTCTAGGCCGAAGGCCACATTGGCCAGCACGTCCTGCCAGGGCAGCAGTACATCGTCCTGAAACACCACTCCGCGTTCGGCGCTCGGCCCTTTGACCTGAGCCCCGTCGAGGGTGATGCGTCCGCCGCTGGGTTCAACAAAACCGGCGATCAGATTCAGCAAGGAGGTTTTGCCGCTGCCCGACGGGCCAAGGGCGACCAGCAGTTGCTGAGGGCCGAGGCTGACGGAAATATCCGACAGCACCGGCTCAGCTGCGCCCGGGTACTGTGCGCTGATACGCTCCAGTGATAACAAGGCCATGACGGTCGACTCCTCAGCGGGCGAAAATTATTGAGTAATGAAACTGGCGTTAACCGACGGCGCGTAGTCCGACAGAACCGCGTCGACCTTGCCTTGCTCTTTGAGGAAGGTCGCGGTGTCGGTCAGCGCTTTGGTGGTAGGTGCGCCCAGCAGAACCACCTGATCGGCGGCCAGCGGGTAGACGTTGCCTTGCAGCAGTAGCGCAATATCAGCCGCTTTGGCGCCCGAGAGCTTCACCACCTTGTCGACGTTGCTTTGATTGGCCAGCCAGGCTTTTGGGTCCTTGTGATAGTCGGCGTAAGCATCCAGGGTGACTTTGGCGAACGCTTTAACGATTTCCGGGTGCTTGGCGGCGAAGTCCTTGCGCACGATCCAGGCGTCAAAGGTCGGTGCGCCGAATTTGGCCAGCTCGCCAGAGGTGATCAGCACCTTGCCGTTTTCCTTGGCTGCGCCCAATGCCGGGTCCCACACATAGGTGGCATCGATATCGCCACGCTTCCAGGCCGCCACAATGGCCGGCGGCGCCAGGTTCAGAATCTGTACTTTCGAAGGATCAATATTCCAGTGCTTTAGCGCTGCCAGCAGGCTGTAGTGGCCGGTAGAGACAAAGGGCACGGCGATTTTCTTGCCGATCAGGTCCTGCGGGCCATTGATCCCGGAACCGTCACGGGCCACCAGGGCTTCGGCGCCGCCGATCTGGGTTGCGATCAAAAAGGTTTCCACCGGCACCTTGCGGGTGATGGCTGCGGTCAGCGGGCTTGAACCCAGGTAGCCGATCTGCACATCGCCCGAGGCAATGGCGGCAATGATGTCGGAGCCGTTATCGAATTTGCGCCAGTTGATTTTGGCACCGGTAGCTTTCTCGTAAGCACCGTCGGCCTGGGCGACTTTCGCCGGGTCTACGGTGGTTTGGTAGGCCACGGTCACGTCGTTGGCTGCGGCCTGGGCAAAGAAGCTGGCACCCGCCAGGGACAAAGCTGCCAAAAGGCGTAATGGAGAGTGCAGTTTCATCAAGTAGCTCCTCGGCAGGTGGCCGGATATCGGCAGAGCGCGAGGTTAAATGATCTAAGAATGCGTAAATAAATAACTTTTAAGCATTAGCTTATGTTGTTCCGCAACATGCACAAACGCGCGCGAGCTTTATCTGCTCCGGTGTTTCGCCTGGCAACTGATCGGGTAGGAGTTAAGCGCTAAATGTTATTAAAAAATTCATAAATTTTTGTTTAGGAATTAGACAAAAGGCCGATAGGATTCCTCCGATTTTGCGCGGGTAATATTTAGACATATATCCATTCGATCTGAAAAAATTCTAAACAATTCTTTTTAGTTTTATGGAGTAGCCATTATCCTGCGCATAAATGGCAGACGACTAGACAAAGGTCGTAGACATGATTGGTTACGATTGACTTGTCAGTCATTGTCCGGCGCTAATCGCGCATCTGTAGCACCGAGACGTCAGATCTTGGGTTAAAGAACTACAAAAATTAGAAACGCATAGGAGCAACACCATGAACAAGTCCACCTTGGCCATCGCTGTGGCCGTAGGTTTGTTGGCGCAACAGGCAAGCGCTGCCGGTTTTATTGAAGACAGCAAGGCCACGCTGAAACTGCGTAACTTCTATATCAACAACGATAACCGTGATTCGGGTGCGCCGAAGAACTCCAACTACACCGCTGAATGGGGCCAAGGCTTCCAGCTGGACTACACCTCGGGTTTCACCCAGGGCACAGTTGGTTTTGGTGTGGATGCAATTGGCCTGCTGGGCGTCAAGCTGGACTCCAGCACTGCCAAGCACGGTAACCCGACTGGCCTGAACGCCGGTGGCTCGGTATTCCCAAGCGACGGCGACCACGCTGTGGACGATTTCTCCAGCCTGGGCCTGACGGCTAAAGCCAAGATTTCCCAGACTGAATTGCGCATCGGTACCTTGCAGCCAAAACTGCCGGTCATCGTGACCAACGACGGTCGCCTGCTGCCGCAAACCTTCCAGGGTGGCCAGATCACCTCCAGCGAGTTCAAGGACCTGACCTTCACCGGCGGCCAGATCGAACACGCCAAGGGTCGTAACTCCACCAACAACGAAGGCCTGTCGATTGCTGGCGCCAACGGTGGCTCCAACTACGACACCGGCAAATTTGTTAACAAGTTCTATTACGGCGGTGCCGACTACAAGGTCAACAAAGACCTGTTGCTGCAGTACTACTACGGCAATCTGGAAGATTTCTACAAGCAACACTTCCTGGGTCTGACCCACAACTGGTCCATCGGTCCGGGCGTGTTGAAAACTGACTTGCGCTACTTCAACAGCTCCGATGACGGTAAAAACGGCCATGATCCGCTGTATTACACCTCCGGTGACTACGCCCATAGCTCGACGGGCAACGGCAAAGGCAAGGTTGATAACAACCTGTACAGCGGTCTGTTCCTGTACACCGTTGAAGGTCACACCTTCGGTGGCGGTTACCAGGTCAGCAACGGCAGCAGTGACTTCCCTTGGCTGAACCAGGGCGACGGTTCGTCGGCTTACCTGACTACCGACATGCAAATCCAGAAGTTCGCCCGTGCTGGCGAACGTACCTGGCAGGCTCGCTACTCGTATGACTTCGCCAAGCTTGGCGTTCCCGGCCTGACGGCGGGCGCGGTTTACCTGCGTGGCGACAACATCGACACCTACAGCGGCAACAAGCAGACCAGCAATGGCGCTTCCGAGTGGGAACGCGATATCACTGTGGCCTACGTGGTACAGGAAGGCGCGTTGAAAAACCTCGGCTTCATGTGGAAAAACGCCATGTGGCGCAACGACATTGCCAACCAGCGCGACCAGGACGAAAACCGTCTGATCGTCAGCTACTCGATTCCGTTGCTGTAAGCCGGTTGTAGTAACAGGCAAGAAAAATCCTGCCCGGCGCAATGCCGGGCAGGGTGTTTACCGAAGACCGAATCGATCAATTCGCAACACATTTGAATGTCGCAGCTCCCTGCCGCTCCCCTTGCCTAAACCTGAATCCAGAGTGGCCCCATGCCTTGGCCGCGTCCAATGAAACAGTTTTTAATATTCCTTTATGCTCTAACCAAATCGATATTTATTCTTTTTAATTAGTTCATGGTGCAGGCAGAGTAAGTCCATCACGCCCTGCCATTCCCTATAAAAAGGAGCTGCACCATGAGCCTCAGACTCGGCGACATCGCCCCCGATTTCGAACAGGATTCCAGCGCCGGCAAGATTCGTTTTCATGAATGGCTGGGCGATAACTGGGGCGTGCTGTTTTCACACCCGGCGGACTTCACCCCGGTCTGCACCACCGAGCTGGGCTTCACCGCCAAGCTCAAGGACGAATTTGCCAAACGCGGGGTCAAAGCCATCGCGCTGTCCGTCGACCCGGTGGACTCGCATCACCGCTGGATCGAAGACATCAACCAAACCCAGAACACCCAGGTCAACTTTCCGATCCTGGCCGATGCAGATCGCAAAGTGTCCGATCTCTACGATCTGATTCACCCCAATGCCAGCGATACCCTGACGGTGCGCTCGCTGTTCGTGATTGATCCGAACAAAAAGATTCGCCTGACCATCACCTATCCGGCCAGCACCGGACGCAATTTCAATGAAATTTTGCGCGTGATCGATTCGTTGCAACTGACCGACAACTTCAAAGTTGCCACCCCGGCCAACTGGCAGGACGGCGACGAAGTGGTGATCGTGCCGTCGCTAAAGGATGAAGACGAAATCAAGAAGCGCTTCCCCAAGGGCTACCGCGCCGTGAAGCCCTACCTGCGCCTCACGCCACAGCCAAACAAATAATCCTCTCCTGTAGAAGCCAGCTTGCTCGCGATCTTTTTGATCTGCACGGCTCGCTCCTGCAGAGTTTCCATCTTCAAGTGCAACAGGGTTTGGGGCCGTTTCGACGGCCCTTTTTTTTGCGCTTTGAATCGTCAAATCTCATATTCATTTAAGGAATAAACAAATGAATAAATATGATTTATAGATATATAAATCACCTGTTAAGGTCTTCTCACTCAAGCGAAAACGCTGACAGCGAATTGCACACATTCACTCAAGGAAATGCCCGATGCTGGTCGTGACACTCGGAGGTAGCCCAAGCCAACGATCCCGCTCCGGGGTGCTGCTGGACCGCGCCAAACACTGGCTCAACCAGCAAGGCGTAGAAGTCGTGAGTTACCAGGTACGTGACTTTGCGGCCGAAGACTTGCTCCACGCACGTTTTGACAGTCCGCAAATCATCAATCTGTTGCAACACATTGAAAATGCCGATGGCCTGGTGATTGCGACGCCGGTGTACAAGGCCTCGTTCAGCGGTGCACTGAAAACCATCCTTGATCTGCTGCCTGAGCGCGCCCTGAGCCATAAAGTGGTATTGCCCATCGCTACGGGTGGCAGCATCGCCCACATGCTGGCCGTGGACTACGCCCTCAAGCCGGTGCTCTCTGCGCTCAAGGCTCAGGAAATGCTGCACGGCATTTTTGCCGATGACAGCCAGATTGCTTACGGCGAAGGCGGCGCACAAGCGCAACTGGTGCCGATCCTGGAACAACGCTTGAGCGAGGCTCTGGAGCAGTTTTACAGCGCCCTGGCCCGCCGTCCGAAACCGCTGGACCCGAACATTCTCAACGAGCGCCTGCGCACGGCTCGCTGGAGTATCTGAACCAATCGATGCCACGGCATCTGTGTGGGAGCTGGCTTGTCAGCGATTGAGGCGCCCCGGATTGCCTGAGGCGATGCAGTGATGCCAGCGCCGGCAAGCCAGCTCCCACAGATACAGCCCACAGTTTCAAGCAATTCCGCCTTACCGATCCGCTAACGGCCCGGCAGGTGCAACCCGAATCTCGAACCTTAATAGGAGAGCGCCATGCGCCCTGTCATTTTGCGTCGTGGAGTGGTCGCACTGTTAGCTGCGGCCGTGTCCTTTGGCGTCGTTTTACACGCTCAGGCCGATGCCCTGCGTATCGGTTATCAAAAGTACGGCACCCTGGTGCTGCTCAAGGCCAAGGGCACGCTGGAGAAGCGTCTGGCCGAGCAGGGTGTCGAGGTGCAATGGACTGAATTCCCCGGTGGCCCGCAGTTGCTTGAAGGCCTGAACGTCGGCTCCATCGACTTCGGCGTGACGGGTGAAACCCCGCCGGTGTTCGCCCAGGCCGCCGGTGCCGATCTGCTGTATGTCGCCTACGAGCCGCCCGCTCCGACCAGCGAAGCGATTCTGGTGCCCAAGGATTCGCCGATCAAATCGGTCAAAGACCTCAAAGGCAAAAAGGTCGTGCTCAACAAAGGCTCCAACGTTCACTACCTGTTGGTGCGTGCCCTGGAAGACGCCGGCCTGAAGTACAGCGATATCCAGACCATATTCCTGCCGCCCGCCGATGCCCGTGCTGCGTTTGAGCGGGGCAGTGTCGATGCCTGGGTCATCTGGGACCCGTACCAGGCCGCTGCCGAACAACAGCTGCAGGCACGCACCCTGCGTGATGCCAGCGCGCTTGCCGACAATCATCAGTTCTACCTGGCGACCAAGCCTTACGCCGAACAGCATCCCAAGGTCATCGAGACCCTGATCGAAGAAGTGCGCAATGTCGGTGAGTGGGCCAAAGCCAACCCGGAAGAAGTCACGCAGCAAGTGGCGCCGCTCCTGGGCCTGGCGCTTGATATCACCCGCACGGCGGTCAAGCGCCAGGGCTACGGCGCGCAGTTCTTGACCCCTGAAGTGGTCAACGCCCAGCAAAAAATCGCTGACAGTTTTTACCAGCTCAAGCTGATTCCCAAGCCGCTGGTTGTGAAAGATGTGATCTGGACACCACCGGCCGCTGTGGCCAAAGCCAACTAACGCTTGCCGTACCCATTCAGGAGACAACTCCATGAGCCTCAATATTTTCTGGTTCCTGCCTACCCACGGTGACGGCCATTACCTTGGCACCTCCGAAGGCGCCCGTGCCGTTGATTACGGTTACCTGCAACAAGTGGCACAAGCGGCAGACCGCCTGGGTTTTGGCGGAGTTCTGATCCCTACCGGCCGCTCGTGCGAAGACTCGTGGCTGGTGGCGGCAGCATTGATCCCTGTCACTCAGCGCCTGAAATTTCTGGTGGCGCTGCGTCCGGGTATCGTCTCGCCGACCGTGGCAGCCCGTCAGGCCGCGACCCTGGACCGACTGTCCGGCGGACGCGCGCTGTTCAATCTGGTGACTGGCGGTGACCCGGAAGAACTGGCCGGTGACGGCCTGTTTCTGAGCCACGAAGAGCGCTATCAGGCCTCGGTAGAGTTCACCCGCATCTGGCGCCGCGTGCTTGAAGGCGAAACCGTGGACTACGACGGTCAGCACATCACGGTCAAAGGCGCCAAGTTGCTGTACCCGCCGATCCAGCAACCGCGTCCGCCGCTGTACTTCGGCGGCTCTTCGGAAGCTGCGCAGGATCTGGCCGCAGAGCAGGTTGAAATGGTTCTGACCTGGGGCGAGCCACCGGCTGCGGTCGCCGAAAAAATTGCCCAGGTACGGGCCAAGGCTGCCAAACACGGACGTACCGTACGTTTCGGCATTCGCCTGCACGTCATCGTGCGCGAAACCAACGACGAGGCCTGGAAAGCGGCAGACAAACTTATTTCTCATCTGGATGACGACACTATTGCCCGGGCCCAGGCTTCACTGGCGCGTTTCGATTCCGTCGGCCAGCAGCGCATGGCTGCCCTGCACGGCGGCAGCCGCGACAATCTGGAAGTCAGCCCCAACCTGTGGGCGGGGGTCGGTCTGGTGCGCGGTGGTGCGGGTACGGCTCTGGTGGGTGACGGCCCGACAGTGGCAGCACGGGTCAAGGAATACGCCGATCTGGGCATCGACACCTTTATTTTTTCCGGCTACCCGCATCTGGAAGAGTCGTACCGGGTGGCTGAACTGCTGTTTCCGCACCTCGATATCGAGCGCCCGGAACTGCCGAAAAGTTCGGGATACGTGAGTCCGTTTGGCGAAATGGTGGCCAACGATATTCTTCCTAAAGCTGCTGCGCAGAGTTGAGGCGGCCATGAGCAAGGGCAAGGCTTCAAGCCTCAATAGCATCGGCCACAAACTGGCGCCCTGGGCCTTGCCGGTATTGCTGCTGGCGGTATGGCAGCTGTCGGTATCGGCGGGCTGGTTGTCGACCCGCATTCTGCCTGCCCCTAGCGCCGTATTCGCGGCCGGGGTCGAGTTGGTGCGCAGTGGCGAGATCTGGAAACACCTCGCCATCAGCGGCTGGCGCGCCGGGGTCGGTTTTGTCATCGGTGGCAGCATCGGCCTGGTGCTGGGCTTCATCACCGGCTTGTCGAAATGGGGCGAGCGCCTGCTGGACAGTTCGGTGCAAATGATCCGCAACGTACCGCACCTGGCGCTCATCCCTCTGGTCATCCTGTGGTTCGGGATCGACGAGTCGGCGAAGATTTTCCTGGTGGCGCTGGGGACTTTATTCCCCATCTACCTCAACACCTATCACGGCATCCGCAACGTAGACCCTGCTTTGGTGGAAATGGCGCGCAGTTACGGGCTGTCCGGTTTCAGCCTGTTTCGCCAGGTGATCCTGCCCGGTGCCTTGCCTTCGATCCTGGTGGGGGTGCGTTTTGCCCTGGGCTTTATGTGGTTGACCCTGATCGTGGCCGAAACCATTTCCGCCAGCTCCGGCATTGGCTACCTGGCGATGAACGCCCGGGAGTTTTTGCAAACCGACGTGGTCGTGCTGGCGATTGTTCTGTACGCGGTGCTCGGCAAATTGGCCGATACCGCGGCCCGGGGCCTGGAGCGTGTGTGGTTGCGCTGGCACCCGGCCTATCAAGTGGTTAAAGGCGGTGCAGCATGACGGCTCAACAACCTCCGCGTTTGCGTCAGGGCATTCCGCTGGCCATCAAAGGCCTGCAAAAGTCTTTTGCTGAGCGTCAGGTCCTGCGTGACATCAATCTGCATATTCCTGCCGGTCAATTCGTGGCGATAGTCGGGCGTAGCGGTTGTGGCAAAAGCACCCTGATGCGCCTGCTGGCCGGGCTCGATCAACCGACGGCTGGCCAACTGCTGGCAGGCACGGCAGCACTGGAAGAAGTCCGCGAAGACACGCGGCTGATGTTTCAGGAAGCGCGTTTGCTGCCCTGGAAAAAAGTCATCGACAACGTCGGGCTAGGGCTCAAGGGCGACTGGCGTGCCAAGGCGCTAAAAGCGCTGGAAGAGGTGGGTCTGGCCGAGCGCGCCAATGAATGGCCGGCGGCTTTATCGGGCGGGCAAAAACAGCGTGTGGCCCTGGCTCGTGCGCTGATTCACCAGCCGGGCCTGTTGTTACTGGATGAACCCTTGGGTGCGCTGGATGCCTTGACCCGCATCGAGATGCAGCAACTGATCGAACGCCTGTGGCGCCAGCACGGATTCACCGTATTGCTGGTGACCCACGACGTCAGCGAAGCCGTTGCGATTGCCGATCGGGTCATCCTGATCGAAGACGGCGAAGTGGGGCTGGACCTCACAGTCGAACTGCCGCGCCCCCGGGTGCGCGGATCGCACCGGCTGGCGGCACTGGAAACAGAAGTACTCAACCGGGTACTTGCCTTGCCTGGCTCGCCCCCTGAGCCGGAACCCGTTGCACCGCTGCCTACGCAACTGCGCTGGGCGCAATAACCGCACTTTTCTATCCCAAGACAGGAATCGACACCATGACCATCAAAGCCATCAACGTTCGCAACCAGTTCAAAGGCCATATCAAGGAAATCGTGCTGGGCGACGTGCTTTCGGAAATCGACGTACAAACGGCATCGGGCATCGTTACCTCGGTCATCACCACCCGTTCGGTCAAAGAGCTGGAGCTGGTAGTGGGCAGCGAAGTAATCGCCTTTGTAAAATCCACCGAAGTATCCATCGCCAAGTTGTAAAGCATGAAAGACCGATCCCCGAGCGGTGTAAGCCCCTCGGGGTTTTTTATGCTTTATCTGTAGGAGCGAGCTTGCTCGCGAGCCTTTGAAGCTCGCGAGCAAGCTCGCTCCTACAGACCAGACATATTCAGAACTACCATCGTGTTTCAGAGCTTTGAGCCTCCATTAGTCTTTGTCTTTTGATACTTATTCAGAGGGTAAAGGAATGTCAGGCTCTATCCATGGATGTCCGCTTCGCACAGGCAGAGTCTCTGAGACGGGTCGGATTTATCTGCTCACGGCCGTGGTGAAAGACCGTGAACCGACTTTCAGCAACTTTCATAGCGCTCGACTTTTGATCAATGAACTTCGCAGAACTCAAAGCGAGGGATTGGTTAAATCACTCGCCTGGGTCGTCATGCCCGATCACTTTCATTGGTTGATCGAACTACAAGACGCCAGCCTTGCGACAGTCATGAGACGGACAAAATCGTGCAGTGCTCGAGTGATTAACGCGGCCTGTAAACGCAATAATCATTTTTGGCAAAAGGGCTATCACGACCGGGCGATTCGTTATGACGAAGATCTGGCAAGCGTCGCCCGCTATGTCGTCGCCAACCCCCTGCGGGCAGGTTTGGTGCAGCGCCTGGGCGATTACCCGCACTGGGATGCCATATGGCTCTAACCCCTGTAGGAGCGAGCTTTCCTCGCGAGCTTTCAAGGCGGGGAGTCAGGCTTTACGCCACACACTCACCAGCCACGGCTGCTGGTCGCGGGGCAGGCCGGGGGGGCGGTAGTAGTGTTCCAGTTCGACAAAACCCGCCCCGGTAAGCATCGCCTGCCAGTTTTCCAGGTCGTGGTATGCCCCGTAACGCTGGCCATTCCAGCCTTCTCGATTGTCCCCGCGGGGGTTGGAACTCAGCAGTACGCCGCCAGGCTTCAGGGTGGCGTGCAGCTTGCCCAGTACTTGCGCAAGCTCTTGGGTCGGTACGTGGAACAACGAGGCGTTGGCGAAGATGCCGTCAAAGTGTTCGGCAGGCAGGCCCAGCTTGAGAAAGTCCTGATGCCATACTTCACAGCCACTGTCCTGGCGGGCCATCTGGGTGAAGCGTTCAGTGCCGTCGAGCCCGACCGCTACATGCCCCAGGCGGGTGAAGGTTTGCAGATCGCGCCCCGGGCCGCAGCCAAAATCCAGAAGGGTAAATGGCGCGCTGCCCTGGATATGCCGCAGTAATGCGTCGATGTTCTGGCTCACATCATGGTCGCGAGTCCCTTCGCGAAAGCCTTCGGCACTCTGCTGATAATGCTCCAGCGTGGTGGCGGCAATCTGTTCGAGGGTTTTTGCATCGAGGGTCATGGCAGGCTCGGTCGGCGGCAGTCTGGCCGCCGACTATACCTCAGCGTTTGTTCAGTACGCGGGCCAGGCGATCACCGCCAAGCTGAATCAACGCCACCAGCACCACCAGCAACACAATCACGGTCAGCATGACCTGGGTGTCAAAGCGCTGATAACCGTAGCGGTAGGCAATGTCACCCAGGCCACCGGCCCCTATGGCTCCGGCCATGGCCGATGAGTTGATCATGGTCACCAGGGTGATGGTGAAACCGCCGACAATGCCCGGCAAGGCTTCAGGCAACAGCACGTGCCAAATGATGTGGTGGCGTTTGCAACCCATGGCTTGCGCGGCCTCGATCAGGCCGTGATCCACTTCGCGCAGGCTGACTTCGGCGATCCGTGCGAAGAACGGTGTAGCGGCGATGGTCAGGGGTACGACGGCAGCCCAGACGCCGTAGGTAGTGCCGACAATCAGGCGGGTGAAGGGGATCAGCGCCACCATCAAAATCAGAAAGGGAATGGAACGGAACAGGTTCACGAACGCGCCCAGTGCCTGGTTCAGCCTGGGGGCCTGATAAATACCGCCCTTGCCGCTGGTGACCAGAATCACCGCCAGCGGAATGCCCAGGATTAATGCGATCAGTGACGACACACCGACCATTAAAAAGGTGTCGATCACACCCTGCCATAGACGTTCAAATCCCATAACCCACGACCTCGACCTGTTGTGCCCATTGTCCGGCGCGCTTGCGTAATTCGTCCGCCCCCAGAGAGTTGCTGGTCACGCTGAGCAACAGTTGGCCCAGGGCGTGCCCCTGAATCTGCTCAACCCCGCCATGCAGCAGCCGCACCTGACCGCCCAGGGCGCTGAACAACGCACCCAGGTCCGGTTCCTGCTCCTGGCTGCCGGTAAAACGCAGACGCAGAATCACACTCGAATGTGACGATGCCGGCTGCGCACTGATGCGGTTTTTCAGGGCTTCGGGCAGGTTGTCCTGCAGCGGTGAGAGCAAGGTTTTGCTGACCTCATGCTGCGGGTCGCCGAACACTTGCCACACCGGGCCCTGCTCGACGATCCGGCCTTGTTCCAGTACCACCACGCGGTGACAGATATCGCGAATCACCGCCATCTCGTGGGTGATGAGGATGATGGTCAGGCCCAGGCGCTGATTGATCTCGCGCAGCAGACCGAGAATCGACTGGGTGGTCTCCGGATCAAGGGCCGAGGTGGCTTCGTCACAGAGCAGGATGGCCGGGTCGTGGACCAGCGCGCGGGCAATGCCAACCCGTTGTTTCTGCCCTCCCGACAGTTGCGCCGGGTAGGCCTTGTGCTTGCCTTGCAGGCCCACCAGCTCCAGCAACTCGCGGACTTTCTGTTCCCGCTGCAGTCTGGGTACGCCAGCTACCTTGAGCGGCAGTTCGACGTTCTGCCACACGGTCTTGGCTGACATCAGGTTGAAGTGCTGGAAGATCATGCCGGTTTGTCGGCGCAGCGCCACCAGCCGGTTTTCATCGAAGTCACCGATGTCGATTTGATCGATCAGCACGCGACCGTTGCTGGGTTGTTCCAGGCGATTGATGGTGCGAATCAGCGAGGATTTGCCGGCGCCGCTGCGACCGATAATGCCGAAAATCTCCCCGTGCTGAATCGCCAGGTCGATATCCTTGAGGGCATCCACCGGCCCCTGTTGGCCGTCATAGGTTTTGCCTACACCGATAAAACGCACATGGGCCTGGCTCAGTTCAGGGTGCAGCCGGGTGTGGGTCGCGCTTGGCTGCGGCTGATCGAGCCGCTCGCGAGCAATTGCCACGTTCATGTTCAGTTATCCCAGCCAGGTTGATACAGGGTGCCGTAGGCCTTATCCAGCGAGGCTTTGACCACAGGCGAATGCTGGTAGATATCGACAAATCTGGCCAGTCGCGGGTCGTCCTTGTTCTTGGGCTGGATCACGAATTGAATGACGTATTCCGGGTGGTCGATGCCGTCAAACAACAGCGCCGAGTTGGCATCGAAGTTTTTCGACAGGCGTATGTAGTGCGGGTACCCCTGCACCAGATCGGCATCGTCATAGGCGCGTACCAGCTGTACGGCTTCGACCTGCAGGATCTTGATGTTTTTCGGATTGGCGACGATATCTTCTTCGGTCGCCTTGTAGCCTACGCCGGGCTTGAGGGTGATGAGGCCGGCCTTGGCCAGCAGTTGCAGGCCGCGTCCACTGTTGATCGGGTCATTGGCGATGGCCACCGTAGCGCC
This sequence comes from Pseudomonas sp. Lz4W, assembly GCF_000346225.2. Classification (NCBI taxonomy): domain Bacteria; kingdom Pseudomonadati; phylum Pseudomonadota; class Gammaproteobacteria; order Pseudomonadales; family Pseudomonadaceae; genus Pseudomonas; species Pseudomonas sp. Lz4W. Next base: position 236,925 of record NZ_CP017432.1, read on the forward strand.
CTGGGGAAGTTGGTCCAGGCTTTTGTATTTTTTCGAGTACAGGCCCACGTTGTTGATGATGCCTTTGGCATAGGGCACCAGGTTAAACCCGCCTGCAGCGTTGGCATTTTCCAGGAACGGGATGTGCTGGAAGTAGTTCACGTCGATGTCGCCGCTGTTGAGGCTGACGTTGGGAGCGATCCAGTCGCTGAACTCGATCAGCTCGACATCCAGGCCTTGCTTCCTGGCTTCGTTCACCGTCGTTTCAAGGGCGGGAGCAAAGGCCGCCGTGGTGCCGACCTTGAGCGGGGCGTCGCTGGCGAACACGATGCCGCTGAACAGTCCGAGCGCCAGAACCAGTGGGGTTAAGTGTTTTTTGTGCATGGGGCAAATTCCATTCAAAAATTCAGAATTCAAATCCTCCAGGAGCGAGCATCAGACGGCTCGTGAGCTCGCTCCTGCAGGGTTATTCGGGTTGGCGGTAAGCGGCGCCCGTATGCCGTTCAGGCAAGTGCGCGTCGCCCTCGGTAAAGAGTTTTTGCCGCAGGCTGCCGGTGTCATATGCGGTCTTGTAGGAGCCCCGGCGTTGCAGCTCGGGGACTACCAGATCGATAAAGTCGACATAGCTTTCCGGCGTCACGATGCGGGTCAGGTTGAAGCCGTCCAGACCGGTCTCTTCGATCCACGATTCGAGCTCGTCGGCCACCTGTTGCGGTGAGCCCACCAATGTCATGTAGCGCCCGCCCAGTGCGTGTTGTTCAAGCAGTTTGCGCCGGGTCCAGTCGTTGTTTTGCAGCACTTTGGTAGCGGACTGGATGGCGTTGTTCTTCACGTACTGGATCGGCTCGTCCAGTTCGTAGTCGGCAAAGTCGATGCCTGTGGAGCTGGAAAAATGCGCCACCCCGGCTTCGGCACTGGCATAGCCCAGGTACTCGTCGCGCTTGGCCCGGGCCAGGGCTTCGGTGGGCGCGACTATCACGTTGAGGCCCATAAACAGTTTGATGTCATCCGGGTTGCGTCCTGCCGCCGCGGCGCTGGCGCGAACCTTGTCGACCTGGGTTTTGGTCGCCGCCTTGGTCTGGCCACTGATAAACACGCACTCGGCATGGCGCCCGGCAAACACCAGACCGCGATCCGAACTGCCGGCCTGAAACAGTACCGGCGTGCGCTGGGGTGAGGGTTCGCACAGGTGATAGCCCTCGACCTGGTAGAACTCGCCGGCATGTCTGACCTTGTGCACCTTGTCGGGACGGGCATAGATGCGCTGTGCCGGGTCGTTGACCACGGCGCCGTTTTCCCAGCTGCCTTCCCAGAGTTTGTACAACACCTCCAGGTATTCATCGGCCTGGTCGTAACGCCGGTCATGTTCGACCTGTTCGCTCAGGCCCATGGCTTTGGCCGCGCTGTCCAGATACCCGGTGACGATGTTCCAGCCCACACGGCCGCGGGTCAGATGGTCCAGTGTCGACATGCGACGGGCGAATAAATACGGGGGCTCGTAGGTCAGGTTTGCGGTCAGGCCAAAGCCAAGGTTTCTGGTTACGGCCGCCATGGCCGATACCAGCAGCAGCGGGTCGTTGACCGGCAGCTGGATCGACTCCTTGAGCGGCACATCAACCGACTGTTGATAGACGTCGTAGACGCCGACGATATCGGCGATAAACAGCCCGTCAAACAGCCCGCGCTCCAGCAGCTGCGCCAGCTCAGTCCAGTATTCGAGGGTGTTGAACTGGGTGGAGTTGTCCCGTGGATGCGTCCACAGACCGTGGTTGATGTGGCCAATGCAGTTCATGTTGAAGGCATTGATCAGGATTTTCTTTTTGCTCATCAGATGGTCCCCCGCAATGGCGGGTTCGTATCGTTGAGGTAGTAATTGCCCACCGCGTGATATTTCCAGCGCACCGGATCGTGCAGGGTGTGGACCCGGGCGTTGCGCCAGTGGCGATCGAGCCCGTGTTCGGCGAGGGTGGCCTGGCTGCCCGCCAGTTCAAACAGGGTGCTGCCTGCGGCCAGCGAAATCTCGGTGCTGATGGCGCGCGCTTCTGCCACCGCAATCGAGGCAGCTGCCACGGTGCCGGCATGGGTATTGGCCTGGGCGATATCCAGCAGTTCACCGGCGCGCTCCAGCAAGGCTTCGGCGGCATGCAGACGCACACTCAGGCGGCCAAAGCTTTTCAGGGTGAGCGGGTCTTCGCTGGCGATATCGCTGGTGGCGTCGATCCAGGGCCGGGTCTTGGTGCGCACAAAATGCAGCGCGTCTTCAAAGGCGGCGCGGGCGATGCCGGTGTCGATGGCGGCATGGAGGATTTGCGCCAGCGGGCCAACCGGGGTCGGGCGCTCAAAGGCGCTTTGAAACGGGATCACGTCATCAGCGGCGACGAACACATTGTCGAACAGCACCGAGCCGCTGCCGGTGGTGCGCTGGCCGAAGCCGCTCCAGTCGTCAATCACGGTCAGGCCGTCGCTGTCGCGGGGCACAAACGCCAGGTGCTGTACGCCGTTATCATCCACCACCGAGGTCGGAATACGCTGCGCATACAGGGCGCCGGTGGCGTAAAACTTGCGACCGGTGATGCGGTAGCCGTCTTCGGCCCTGGCCAGGTGGGTGGTACGGTCGTGGGCGGTTTTAGTGCCGATTTCGGCCAGGGCATTACCAAAGCGCTGTCCGGCCAGGACCTCGGCATATAGCCGCGCCTGTTGTGCCGGCGTGCCATTGACCCGCAGTACTTCAAGTGCATAGAAATGGTTTTGCGGAATTTGCCCCAGCGAGGCGTCAGCAGCAGCAATCAATGCCACCACCTGAGCCAGCGTGACATTGGACACGCCGGCGCCACCCCAGGCCTGCGGCACGGTAATGCCCCACAGGCCGGTGTGGGAAAACAGTTCGAGTTCATCAAGCGGCAGGCGTCGATCGCGGTCGCGTACAGCACTTTCGCGTTTGAAATGTGCGGCCAGTTCACGGGCTACGCTCAGGGCCTCGGCATCACTGCGGATGACCGGGACCTGTTTGGATATCAGGGACATGGGTATCTCCGTAGTCAAATCCAGGAATGCCGGGCAGGCAGGGTGCCGTTGAGGCGGTAGGTGCCGATGGCGTGGTATTTCCAGCGGACCGGGTCGTGCAGGGTATGAACCCGTGCGTTGCGCCAGTGTCGGTCGAGGTTGAAACGGGCGAGGGTGGCGCTGCTGCCCGCCAGTTCGAAAAGTTTTTCGCTGGCCAGCAACGACAGCTCGGTGCTCAGCACCTTGGCTTCGGCCACGGCAATCGAGGCCCGGGCGGCGGCCTGCGCGTCAATCGGTGCGGCGCTGACTTCATCCAGTACCCGGCCGGCTTTGCGCAACAAGGCTTCGGCGGCATGCAACTCGATCTTCAATTTGCCAATGTCGGCGATGACATAGGGATCATCGCTGTTGCGCTCGACCCTGGCGTCGATCCACGGCCGGGAACGTTCGCGTACAAAACTGATGGTGTCGGTGATGGCTTCGCGGGCGATGCCCAGATCGATGGCGGCCTGGATCAGTTGCGACACCGAGCCCTGAATGTTCGGCACTTCGCCCAAACGCCAGCTGTCGATGACCAGTTCGTCATCAATGCGCACGCTGTTGAGCAACACGGTACCGCTGGCAGTGGTGCGCTGGCCAAAGCCGGACCAGTCATCGACAACGCGCAGGCCGGGAGTCCCGCGGCGAACAAAGGCCATGACCGGTTTGCCGTCGTCGTTGAGCGCCTTGACTGCAATCCAGTGCGCGAACAGTGCACCGGTGGAGTAAAACTTCTGACCACTGATGACGAAATCATTCTTGTCAGCGGTTATGCGTGCCTTCAAGTCCAGGGTGTTTTTACTGCCGCGTTCAGGCCCCGCATTACCGATGCGCCAGCCCTGCAGCACGCTGCTGAACAGTTGCTCTTTTTGCGATTGACTCGCGGTGCTGGAAATCAGATTGAGAATGCCCACCTGGTTCTGCGGAATCTGCCCCAGCGCCGGGTCGGCGGCCGAAATAATGGCAAACACTTCAGCCAGGGTGACGAAGGAAACCTGTGGCCCGCCGAACTCCCGGGGAATGGAGATACTGCCAAGTCCACTGCGGGTGAACTGCTCAATAAGTGACCAGGGCAATTTGCGTTGCTGATCGCGCCTGGCCGCGTGCTCACGGGCGGCGGCAGCCAGATCGCGTGCGGCTTCAAGGGCTTCGTTGTCGGTGCGCAGGATGTGCGCTGCGAGCAACAAGGGGGCGACATCCAGGTCGCTTTGCAGGTGTGCATTAGCCAGATTCGACATCACTGCTGCTCCTTGGCTGCACGCAATGCCCTGGCGATTTCCACAAGGGTAATTGTGTTACGGACCATACCTACCTCGCATCTCATTGGAGCACCGCTTGAGCGGTGCAGATAAAAGCTGGAAAGTCCGGTGGTCCGGTGCATATACCCTAATTGAGTATAAAAATTAAAAGAACTAACTTTTAGGAATATGGATAGACGATTCGTCCTGGCTGGCTGTTGCGCCAGAGGGGCTGCGGCTTTGCATTACCCGGGGGAGCCCTGCGAGTGCCACCCATGCGCGATATGGATCTGTCCTGTTTGCTGGAACAAGGACCAGTCCGTGAGAGGCTTTTGCCGTATTTGTCCCGTGGTGATTTACAAAATCCGGGGCAGACCAACTCAGCGAACAGAAGCGCCGTTAATACACCTTGGTCAGCTACGTCACCCTCGCCGGCTACACCTCTTCAGTTACCTTCTAGTACCCCTCGCTCCTATTTTTAAGCTCTCGTTCGAGAAAGGACGAGCCGCCCTGGCTTGACTATCAAACCAAGGGGGCTTTGAAGAGAACGTTTACTACATTCAGGTATTCCAGGCGTCGACACCCGATCGCATAACTAACAGAACGACCCATGAACATAGCCGCACTGAAACTTTAAGTGCGGCTTTTTAATCTGTATGTCTATATATGCTGTGATTTTTTTATCTTTGATTCATGTTGCAAACGTATTTGATCAAACCACTCAAACCCTTTCAGGGGACCCACTGAGCACGATCCAGACGCGCTCCTCAGTGGCGCTAGAAAAACCCTTTGCAAGCCGTGGTAGGCCTGCCTCGTAACATTTATTCACAGCCCCCCGATTCCGGTGTGTATTTCGCTGCATTTATCATTTATTTCACAACGCATCTGCATAATAGGTTCGAGCCAGGCAGTGGATTTGCCCGCTTTGTGATATTTAGACGTTGCCAAATTTCCCGGAAGATTATTCAAATGGCTTCAGACCCTCAGCTGACCCCGCCTGCACGCTCTCGCTTCAGCCTGCGCTGGTATTACTGGCTTGTACTGCTTGGCGCCGTGCTCTATGGGGTGGCGGCCATCATGCATTGGGATGACCGGGGGGCGTTGTGGGTGCTGGAGCAATTTGAGAACCCGCAAGAACAGAACGAAAGCGTGTGGTTGCCGGACTACACGGCGGTTATTGATGGCAAGCCGTTACCGGGGATGGAAAAGGATGAAGCGTCGGACCTGGCCTATAACCCGCTGAGCAAAACCCTGTTTTCGGTGATGGGCAAGAACCCGTTTCTGGTGGAGCTGACCCTCGATGGCGATGTCCTGCGCAAAATTCCGCTGGTGGGCTGGAGCAACCCTGAAGGCCTGACGGTGATGGAAAATGGTCTGCTGGCCATTGTCGATGAGCGTGAGCACTTGCTGACCATCGTCAATATCGATGCCAACACCAAAACCCTGAATATCGCCGACTTCCCCAAATACAACCTGGGCCCCTCCAGGAACCAGAACAAAGCCTTCGAGGCCATTGCCTGGGACCCGCGCCGCCAGCAACTGTTGCTGGGCGAAGAGCGCCCGCCGCAGTTGTATGTATGGAAAAGCGACGGCGGCCAGGTCCTCTCTGGAAGCAAGCAGAAGGTGCCTAGCGATGAACTGGATTTGCGCAACCTTTCGGCTTTGAGCATTGATCCGAGAACGGGCCATACCCTGGTGCTTTCGGCGGATTCGCACATGTTGCTGGAGCTCGATGAACTGGGCGAGCAAGTCAGTTTCATGACCTTGCTGCGCGGTTTCAATGGTCTCAAAAACACCATTCCCCGGGCTGAAGGGGTGGCGATCGATGAAAACGGCACCCTGTATATGGTCAGTGAGCCGAATCTGTTTTATCGCTTTGAGAAAACTCCGAAAAAACCTTGAGCCGGTTGCGGCGCAAGACCGGCGGCGTTATTAAGTTTGAGTTCAGCCAGTCGTGGTATTTCACCCGCCTGATTTGTTTAGGGTTCGTCTCAATGCGCCGCTTCAATCGTGCTACCGCTCTTGTGCTGTGCCTGACTCTGCTGGCTGCGGGTTTCGCCGCACAACATTACCGTCTGTTCGAGCACACCTGGTTCAAGGTCAGCCGGCTATGGCAACAGGCCAACCCCGCAGCAATCAATCTGGGCGAGTATCGCGCCGTGCTGCAAGGCCAGGTGATTGAAGGGCTTGAGGACAATGTCTCGGCACTGACCTACGACCCGCTGCGTAAAAGCCTGTTTACCGTGACCAACAAAAAAAGCGAACTGGTGGAGTTGAGCCTGGATGGCCGGATTCTGCGGCGTATTGCCCTGATCGGGTTTGGCGATGCCGAGGCAGTCGAGTTTATTGACGCCAATACCTACGTGATTGCCGACGAACATGAGCAGCGGCTGTTCAAGGTCAAGGTTGATGACAACACTCAGGTACTGGATGCCCGGGAGGCGAAGCAGCTGACGCTGGGGATCCATCAGCGGGGTAACAAGGGATTTGAAGGGTTGGCCTACGACTCGGTCGGCAAGCGTCTGTTTGTGGCCAAGGAGCGGGATCCGATGCTGATTTATGAAGTGCGGGGCTTCCCTCAGGACAATCCCCAAACGCCGTATGCCATCCACGTGGTGAGCAATGCGCGGCGCGATGCCCGGTTATTTGTGCGCGATCTGTCGAGTTTGCAGTTTGACGAGCGCAGCGGGCATTTGCTGGCCTTGTCCGATGAGTCGAGGTTGTTGCTGGAGCTGGATATAGACGGGCGGCCCATCAGCACGCTGTCGCTGAAAAAGGGCCGTCATGGCCTGAAAAAAACAGTGCCACAAGCGGAAGGTGTCGCCATGGACGACGAAGGAGCGTTATACGTGGTGAGTGAGCCAAATCTGTTCTACGTGTTCAAAAAGCCATAAAACATTAAAAACAAACCGTAGGAGCGAGCTCGCGAGCTCTTGATGGCGGTTTGAGAAGCTCGCTCCTATAAGTTGGGGTTAGCGGGTCAGGGTTTTCACGCCTTCGGCGGTACCCAGCAACAGCAGGTCAGCCGGGCGGGCAGCAAACAGGCCGTTGGTCACGACGCCGACGATGGCGTTGATCTGACGCTCCAGCTCTACCGGGTTGGTGATCTGCATGTTGAACACGTCGATGATGATGTTGCCGTTGTCCGTCACCACACCTTCGCGGTAAACCGGGTCGCCGCCCAGCTTGACCAGTTCGCGGGCTACATGGCTGCGGGCCATCGGGATCACTTCAACGGGCAGCGGGAACGCGCCCAGTACCGGGACCAGCTTGCTGCCGTCGGCGATGCAGATAAAGGTCTTGGCCACAGCGGCCACGATCTTCTCGCGGGTCAGGGCTGCGCCGCCGCCTTTGATCAGGTTCAGGTTTTCGTCGCTTTCGTCTGCGCCATCGACATAGAACTCCAGGTCGCTGACGGTGTTCAGTTCGTAAACCGGAATACCGTGGCCCTTGAGGCGGGCGGCAGTGGCTTCGGAACTGGCCACGGCACCGTCGAAGGCACCCTTGTGCAGAGCCAGGGCATCGATAAAGCAGTTGGCCGTGGAGCCGGTACCGACCCCTACAACGCTCTTGTCATCCAGCTTTGGAAGGATGAAGTCGACGGCAGCCTGGGCTACGGCCTGTTTGAGTTGGTCCTGGGTCATGGGGGCTCCGGGCGGGAAGGGGAACAGAAAGGCCGGCATTATAGAGGCAACTAACCGGGGATGTGGACGGCCTGATGTCTGGCGCCATGTTGGTCGCTGGCAAGCCCGCTGCCGCTGGATGGGGGAGCGGGCCAATAAACCTTCCCTTTCGTGTGGTCGGTTGCGCAAACGCTGGGGTAGACTCCTTGGTCCCTGCCAACCCGCCCAGTGAAGCTTTCCGATGCTCGAACAGTACGTTAAGAAAATCCTCACCTCGCGCGTTTATGACGTTGCCGTAGAAACTCCCTTGCAAGCTGCCAACCAGCTCACCGCGCGGCTGGGCAACCATATTTTGCTCAAGCGCGAAGATTTGCAGCCGGTGTACTCGTTCAAGATTCGCGGCGCTTACAACAAGCTCATGCACTTGAGCGACGCCGAGCGCGCCTGTGGTGTAGTCACCGCGTCGGCGGGCAATCATGCACAGGGGCTGGCTCTGGCAGCCAAGGTACTGGGGGTCAAGGCCACCATCGTCATGCCCAAAACCACCCCCGAGATCAAGGTCGAAGGTGTGCGTTCCCGGGGCGGTATCGTGGTGCTGCATGGCGATACTTTCCCTGAAGCCCTGGCCTACTCGCTGCAATTGGTCGAGAAGGAAGGCTACGTCTACGTTCACCCCTACGATGACCCGCATACCATTGCCGGGCAGGGCACCGTGGCGATGGAGATTCTGCGCCAGCACCCGGCACCGCTGGATGCGATCTTCGTGCCGGTGGGCGGCGGCGGGCTGATCGCCGGGATTGCCGCGTATGTGAAATACCTGCGTCCCGAGATCAAGATCATTGGCGTCGAGCCCGATGATTCCAACTGCCTGCAAGCCGCGATGGCGGCCGGCGAGCGCGTGGTGCTGCCTGCGGTCGGGATTTTCGCCGATGGTGTGGCCGTGGCCCAGATTGGCCAGCACACCTTCGATATCTGCAAAGACTACGTCGACGAAGTCATCACCGTCAGCACCGACGAAATCTGTGCGGCAATCAAGGATATTTTCGACGATACCCGCTCGATCACCGAACCTGCCGGCGCCCTGGGTGTGGCAGGGATCAAGAAGTATGTGGAGCAGCGCGGTGTGCGTGGCCAGACCCTGGTTGCCATCGACTCCGGTGCCAATGTTAACTTCGACCGCCTGCGCCATGTGGCCGAGCGAGCCGAGCTGGGTGAGGGCCGCGAAGCCATTATCGCGGTAACCATTCCTGAGGTGCCGGGCAGTTTCAAGGCGTTCTGCCAGGCCGTCGGCAAGCGTCAGATCACCGAATTCAACTATCGCTACCACACCGGCAGCGAGGCGCACATTTTTGTTGGGGTGCAGACCCATCCGGAAAACGACCCCCGCAGCGCACTGCTGGCCAGCCTGACCGAACAGGGCTTCCCGGTGATCGACCTGACCGAGAACGAACTGGCCAAGTTGCACATCCGGCACATGGTTGGCGGGCATGCAGCCAAGGTCAGCGATGAACTGCTGTTCCGTTTCGAGTTTCCGGAGCGCCCGGGCGCGCTGTTCAACTTCCTGCACAAGCTGGGCGGGCGCTGGAACATTTCGATGTTCCATTACCGTAACCACGGGGCGGCCGATGGTCGGGTCATGGCCGGGCTGCAAGTGCCTGCCGATGAGCGTCATCTGGTGCCTGCCGCGCTGGCCGAGATTGGCTACCCATATTGGGATGAGAGCGATAACCCGGCGTATCAGCTGTTTCTTGGCCGATAGCCGCTACGCTGACTGAACGGCTCAAGGGATTAATCAAATGGAAACGTTCACCGCGTTAAAACTGCTGCATGGCGTATCGACACTGCTGCTATTGGTCAGCGCCATTGTGTTGCTGGTGGTGGTGATTCGACGCTGGCGGGCAGGGGATAAAGACCTGTCGGGCGGCATCGTCAGGCGGCCCTGGGCTTTTGTCTGGGCGCTAATGGCCCTGTGCCTGGTGGCGTTGCCGGTGAGCGGCTGGTTTCTGGTGCACATGGCCGGCTGGCCGCTGAGTCAGCTGTGGTTGCTGGCGGGCAGCAGTTTGTACCTGGTGGGCGGCTTGAGCTGGTTGTGGTTGCTGGTACGGCTCAATCGCCTGCGGTTGGGGCGAGTGGCCAGGCATCCTGGATTTACGCTGGGGCTGGCGATTTTTTGTACGATTTGCTTTATCGCCATTGCTGGGCTGATGGGGGCCAAGCCGGTTTGACCCTGTTGCATCTGCAGGAGCGAGCTTGCTCCTGCAGTAGGTTGTGGGGGTGGGGGTCGGATCAGTCGCGCAGCGTCATCACTGGCCAGCCGCGTTTTTCGGCTTCGGCCCGCAGGTTAGGATCAGGATCAACCGCCACCGGGTGGGTCACTTGCTCCAGCAGCGGCAAGTCGTTCATCGAGTCGCTATAGAACCAGCTGTCTTCCAGGCTGTAGCCATTTTCTTCGATCCAGCGGTTCAGGCGTGTCACCTTGCCTTCACGAAAGCACGGCACGTCTGTGCTGCGCCCGGTATAGCGGCCATCGACGATTTCGCACTCGGTGGCAATCAGGTGTTCCACGCCGAGCTTTTGGGCGATCGGTGCCGTTACCACGCGGTTGGTGGCTGTGATAATGACCAGCGTGTCGCCTGCTGCACGGTGTTTTTCCAGCAGGGCTTGTGCCTTGGGCAACATCAACGGCTCGATGCAATCGCGCATGAATTCGCGGTGCCATTGATCCAGTTGAGCCATGTCATGCCGGCCAAAGATTTCCATGCTGAAATTAAGGTAGGCGGCGTTGTCGAGTTTGCCGGCCAGGTAATCCTGATAAAAGGCATCGTTGCGCGCCTTGTAAGCGTCGCCGTCGAGAATGCCCCGCTGGCACAAGTAATCGCCCCAAGCGTGATCGCTGTCACCGCCCAGAAGGGTGTTGTCCAGGTCGAATAAAGCCAGTCGCATTGAAATTACCCGCTGAAGTGTCTGTTAAAAGGCCACAAGAATACGGTCTTTTCATAAGAGTGCACATAAGGCGGGAAGGCGCGTTGCTGCTTTCACAACCTTTGTGGAACAATGCGGTGACATGCGTTTGCGAGGTTGTTGCCGTGATCGACCCCGATGGTTTCCGCCCTAATGTCGGGATTATTCTGACAAATGATGCTGGTCAGGTACTTTGGGCTCGCCGAATCAATCAAGACGCGTGGCAGTTTCCCCAGGGTGGTATCAACCCTGATGAGACGCCGGAAGACGCCTTGTATCGTGAGTTGAACGAAGAAGTTGGCCTTGAGCGCGAAGATGTGGAAATACTCGCCTGCACGCGAGGCTGGTTGCGTTATCGTTTGCCGCAACGTCTGGTCCGTACCCATAGCCAACCGCTGTGTATCGGTCAGAAGCAAAAGTGGTTTTTGCTGCGCCTGGTCTCCAACGAGAAACGGGTGCGGATGGATTTGACCGGTAAACCGGAGTTCGATGGCTGGCGTTGGGTCAGTTATTGGTATCCGTTGGGCCAGGTGGTGACATTCAAGCGCGAGGTTTACCGTCGCGCTCTCAAAGAGCTTGCCCCGCGCCTTTTAACGCGCGCCTGACACGGAGTTCGACCCCGAGCCATGCTCAATACGCTGCGCAAGATCGTCCAGGAAGTTAACTCCGCCAAGGATCTCAAGGCGGCGTTGGGGATTATTGTGCTGCGCGTCAAAGAGGCCATGGGCAGTCAGGTCTGCTCGGTCTATTTGCTCGATCCAGAGACCAATCGTTTTGTCCTGATGGCGACCGAGGGCCTGAACAAGCGCTCGATCGGCAAGGTCAGCATGGCGCCCAACGAAGGCCTGGTGGGTCTGGTGGGCACCCGTGAAGAACCTCTGAACCTCGAAAACGCCGCCGATCACCCTCGTTATCGTTACTTTGCAGAAACCGGTGAAGAGCGGTATGCCTCTTTCCTCGGCGCGCCGATCATCCACCACCGCCGAGTGGTGGGGGTTCTGGTCATCCAGCAAAAAGAACGTCGTCAGTTCGATGAGGGTGAAGAAGCCTTCCTCGTGACCATGAGCGCGCAGCTGGCGGGGGTTATTGCCCATGCCGAAGCCACGGGCTCGATCCGCGGCCTGGGACGTCAGGGCAAGGGCATTCAGGAAGCCAAGTTCGTCGGTGTGCCGGGTTCGCCCGGTGCGGCGGTCGGTACGGCGGTGGTCATGTTGCCCCCGGCCGATCTGGACGTGGTTCCGGACAAGAGCATTACCGATATCCCGGCTGAAATTGCGCTGTTCAAAACCGCCCTCGAAGGTGTGCGCAACGATATGCGCGCGGTGTCGAAAAAACTCGCCACCCAGTTGCGGCCCGAAGAACAGGCGCTGTTCGACGTGTATCTGATGATGCTCGACGATGCGTCGCTGGGCAGCGAAGTCAAAAATGTGATCAAGACCGGCCAGTGGGCTCAGGGCGCGTTGCGCCAGGTGGTGTCTGATCACGTCAACCGTTTCGAATTGATGGACGACGACTACCTGCGCGAGCGGGCGTCGGATGTGCGTGACCTCGGGCGGCGTCTGCTGGCCTATTTGCAACATGACCGCCAGCAAACCATGGTCTACCCCGACCACACCATCCTGGTCAGCGAAGAGCTGACCGCGACCATGCTCGGTGAAGTACCCGAAGGCAAGCTTGCGGGCCTGGTGTCGGTACTGGGTTCGGGCAACTCCCACGTGGCGATTCTGGCCCGGGCCATGGGGATTCCGACGGTAATGGGTCTGGTTGACCTGCCGTACTCCAGGGTCGACGGCATCCAGATGATCGTCGACGGCTACCATGGCGAGGTCTACACCAACCCCAGCGATGTGCTGCGCAAGCAATATGCCGAGGTTGTCGAAGAAGAACGCCAGCTGTCACAAGGCCTGGATGCCTTGCGTGAGCTGCCGTGCATCACACCTGACGGGCATCGCATGCCATTGTGGGTCAACACCGGCCTGCTGGCAGATGTGGCCCGTGCACAGCAGCGTGGCGCCGAAGGCGTAGGTCTGTACCGCACCGAAGTGCCGTTCATGATCAATCAGCGCTTTCCGAGCGAAAAGGAGCAGCTGGCGATTTATCGCGAGCAACTCGCAGCCTTCCATCCGCAACCGGTGACCATGCGCAGCCTGGACATTGGCGGCGACAAGTCACTGTCGTACTTCCCCATCAAAGAAGACAACCCGTTCCTTGGCTGGCGCGGGATCCGCGTCACCCTCGACCACCCCGAAATCTTTCTGGTGCAGGCCCGGGCCATGCTCAAGGCCAGCGAAGGCCTGAACAACCTGCGTATTTTGCTGCCGATGATTTCCGGCACCCACGAACTTGAAGAAGCCCTGCACCTGCTGCACCGTGCCTGGGGTGAAGTGCGCGACGAAGGCACTGATGTACCGATGCCGCCAATCGGGGTAATGATCGAAATTCCGGCAGCGGTGTACCAGACCAAGGAGCTGGCGCGCCAGGTGGACTTCCTGTCGGTGGGCTCCAACGACCTGACCCAATACCTGCTGGCCGTGGACCGTAACAACCCGCGGGTAGCCGATCTGTATGACTACTTGCACCCGGCGGTGCTGCAGGCCCTGCAATCAGTGGTGCGCGATGCACATGCCGAAGGCAAGCCGGTCAGTATTTGCGGTGAGATGGCGGGTGATCCGGCGGCGGCAATCTTGCTGATGGCCATGGGTTTTGACAGTTTGTCGATGAACGCCACCAACTTGCCGAAAGTGAAGTGGATGTTGCGTCAGGTCAGCCTGAGCCGCGCGAAGGAACTGCTGGCCGAAGTGATGACCATCGACAACCCGCAGGTGATTCGCAGCACCGTGCAACTGGCTCTGAAAAACATGGGCCTGACCCGCATGATGAATCCGGCGGCGATCAAGCCGTATTGATCGTCCCTCTGCAGGACTGTAGGCGCGAGCTGTTAAAAGCTCGCTCCTACAGTGGAATCCGAGTCATCCCTGGATTCTTACCTCTCCCAGGCGCCCACCCAACGGGCCAAAGCTGTGTTCAACCATCAGTCTCGAGCCGTCTGCGTTGACAATCAGCGCGGTGCTGGCGCGGGTGCCGTAGCTGGGGCTGGAAATGAATACGCTCGACAGCAAGCTTTCCGTGGCCAGGCCCACACCGGTATCAGGCAAATCACTGAAGGGCGCCGTCTGGCGATCACTGAGCAGTGCGAGCAGGGCCTGGGGTTGAGGGTCATTGAGAACCTCGGCCAGAGCCGCCCTGGCTTTCAGCAACTTGGGCCATGGCGTATCCAGCCCGGCATTCGACAAGCCATATACCCCTGCGTCGAGCAGCTGCGGTGCGACATCCTGGGAGTTGTAGTGCCAGAGCTGATCGGCAGTGCCCAGTAACAGATTGAACCCGGCATATTCCACAGAACGGCGGCCAACATCGGCGAAATACTCGCCAATTGACTGGTTTCCACTCAGAAAGTCAGATACCAGCTCCCCCCGCGAACGCCGTGAAGGCGGCTTGTGCGGCTCACGAATATTGGTCAGCGCCGCAAAGCGCCCGTTGGCGCCAATGCCCAGCCAGGTGCCCCCGGCCTCCAGATCACGGCCGGCATACACTTGAGGCGTATCGACCCACTGCGCCAGGGGCTTTGCCGGGCGTGCATAGAATTCATCACGGTTGGCCGCCACGACCAGAGGCTGGGCGTGGCCGGGGCGCCAAGCGAACACAATCAGACACATGGGCAGTCCTTAATGTTTTTTTAATCACTGTACTTATAGATTGCCTGAGCCTGTCACGCCATTCACTAGAGCCCAAGGCCTCCCTTCCGTTACCATGCCGATCAAATTTGTATGCGGCGCTGTTGTCCTGTGCCGGTTTGAGTTTCCTGATCTAACAAGGAGTCGCAATGCTGCCTTACCCGCAGATTGACCCGGTGGCACTGGCCATTGGTCCGCTGAAAATCCATTGGTACGGCTTGATGTACCTGATCGGCATTGGCGCTGCCTGGCTGATCCTGTCGCGACGTCTCAACCGCTTCGACCCGACCTGGACCAAGGAGAAACTCTCTGATCTGGTGTTCTGGGTGGCCATGGGCGTCATTGTCGGCGGCCGTTTGGGGTACGTGCTGTTCTACGACCTGAGCGCCTACATTGCCAACCCGCTGCTGATTCTGGAGGTCTGGAAAGGCGGCATGGCGTTCCACGGTGGGCTGATCGGCGTGATGCTGGCCGTCTGGTGGTTCGGCAAACGCAACGGCAAGTCGTTTTTCCAGATCATGGACTTCATTGCGCCTGTGGTACCGATTGGCCTGGGCGCAGGACGTATCGGTAACTTCATCAATGCCGAGTTGTGGGGCAAGGCCAGCGATGTGCCGTGGGCAATGATCTTTCCTACCGATCCCCAGCAACTGGCGCGCCATCCGTCGCAGCTTTATCAATTTGCGCTGGAAGGTGTGGCACTGTTCCTGATCCTTTGGCTGTACTCGCGTAAACCACGGCCTACGATGGCAGTTTCCGGGATGTTCGCCCTGTTCTACGGCATCTTCCGCTTTATCGTCGAGTTCGTCCGCGTGCCGGATGCCCAACTGGGCTATCTGGCGTTCGGCTGGGTGACGATGGGGCAAATTCTCTGCATCCCGATGATCCTCGGCGGTCTGCTCCTGATCTGGTGGGCATACCAGCGCGATCCAGCGGCTCTTAAAGCTGCGTAATGAATTCGAATCGCAGGGCGTACAGCGCCCTGCATTCAAACGGTAGGAAAACCATGAAGCAATATCTCGACCTCGTCGCCAACGTCATCAAAAATGGCACCTTGCAAGCCAACCGCACCGGGGTGAAGACCATCAGTCTGCCCGGCGCCATGTTGCGCTATGACCTCAAGGAAGGCTTTCCGGCCATCACCACCCGCCGTATGGCGTTCAAATCCGCGATTGGCGAGATGTGCGGTTTTCTGCGCCCGGTGAACAGTGCTGCAGATTTCCGCGCCCTGGGTTGCAAGGTGTGGGACCAGAATGCCAACGAAAACGCCCAGTGGCTGGCCAACCCGTTCCGTCAGGGTGAAGACGACCTGGGTGAAATCTACGGTGTGCAATGGCGCAAATGGCCGGCATACAAGCAAATCGCCAGCAGCAACCAGGCGGCTATCGAGCTGTGCCTGAGCCAGGGTTACCGGCAGATTGCCGAGGGCGAAGAAGACGGCCAGGCCTACGTGGTGCTGTACAAGGCCATCGATCAGTTGCGCCAGTGTGTCGACACCATCATCAACGACCCGGGCAGCCGGCGAATTCTGTTCCACGGCTGGAACTGCGCCCAGCTCGACGAAATGGCCCTGCCGCCGTGCCATCTGCTGTATCAGTTCCACCCGAATGTCGAGACCAGGGAAATTTCCCTGACGCTCTACATCCGCTCCAATGATCTGGGCCTGGGCACGCCGTTCAACCTGACCGAAGGCGCCGCACTGCTGAGCCTGATCGGTCGCCTGACCGGTTACACGCCACGCTGGTTCACCTACTTCATCGGTGATGCCCACGTGTATGAAAACCACCTGGACATGCTCAACGAACAGCTGACCCGCGAGCCGTTCCCGATGCCCAAACTGGTGATTTCGGACCGTGTACCGGAATTTGCCAAGACCGGCGTGTACCAGCCGGAGTGGTTGGGCCTGATCGAGCCGGGTGACTTCAGCCTCGAAGGCTACCAGCACCATGCGCCCATGACTGCGCCGATGGCGGTGTAAACCCCTGTCTCCTGTAGGAGCGAGCTTGTCTCGCGAACCTTACAAAGCTCGCGATCCTTAAAAGGCTCGCGAGACAAGCTCGCTCCTACAGGTATTGCTGTTATTGCTGTTATCAATGCCCGTGGCTTCTGCCCACATGACTCGGCTCGCCTTCCGGGGCGCTGACTGAGCCGCTCACCTCCAGCTGCTGCAAAATCCCGCAATGTTCGCCGTTCGGCCCTTCACCACAGCGTTGGCGCAGGTCAAAAAGCTGTGTCTGCAAGGCCAGCAAGCTGTCGATCCGGGCCTTGACGTGGTGGATGTGCTCGTCGATCAGCGCATTCACGCTTTCACACTGATCCTGCGGACTGTCCCGCAGGTTCAGCAGGCTGCGAATCTCCTCCAGGGTCATGTCCAGGCTGCGGCAATTACGAATAAACGTCAGTCGCTCTACATGGGCCTGGGTATACAGGCGGTAGTTGCCCTCACTGCGTGCCGGCTCCGGCAGCAGCCCTTCGCGCTCGTAATAACGGATGGTTTCGACCTGACAGTCGGTCAATTTCGCCAGTTCACCAATTTTCATCAGGTTATCTCCGAAAGGGTGCTTGACCCTATAGTGGCTACAGGGTCTTTACTTGGCAACAGGCACCTTTTCGGACGCAACCTGATGAGCGATTCCATTCACACCCACCACAAGCCCCATGCTGATCACGATCACGATCACGATCACGATCACGATCACGATCACGATCACGATCACGGCAAGAAAGATCAACATGCCGGCCATGGGCACGGCTGCTGCACTGCGGCCGAAGCTCCGAGCGTGATCAAGCTCAGCGCTGCCCCTACGGCGGGCGCCCGCTTGAGCAGCTTCCGTATCGAAGCCATGGACTGCCCCACAGAGCAAACCCTGATCCAGAACAAACTGGGCAAGCTGGCGGGTGTGCAGCAACTGGAATTCAACCTGATCAATCGGGTGCTGGGTGTGACCCATGACCTGCCGTCCACCGAGCCGATCATTGCGGCCATCAAGTCCCTGGGCATGCAGGCCGACCCGCTGGAATCGGATACGGATGCCGGCCCCGTCACCCCGCCGGCCAAGAAACACTGGTGGCCGCTGGCCGTGGCCGGTGTAGGCGCACTGGCGGCCGAAGTGCTGCACTTTACCGATGCCGCTCCTGCCTGGGTGATTGCCCTGGTGGCGTTGGTGTCGATCCTCAGCGGCGGCCTGACCACCTACAAGAAGGGCTGGATCGCCCTGAAGAACCTCAACCTGAACATCAACGCGCTGATGAGCATTGCCGTGACCGGCGCGGTGCTGATCGGCCAATGGCCAGAAGCGGCCATGGTGATGTTCCTGTTTACCGTGGCCGAACTGATCGAAGCCAAATCCCTGGACCGGGCGCGCAACGCCATCGGCGGCCTGATGCAAATGGCGCCGGACAAGGCCACCGTGCAACAGGCTGATGGATCGTGGCGGGAACTTGAGGTCAAAGACGTCGAACTGGGCGCTATCGTGCGGGTTCGCCCCGGCGAGCGCATCGGTCTGGACGGTGAAGTGGTTTCGGGCAGTTCGACCATAGATCAGGCGCCGATCACCGGTGAAAGCCTGCCGATCGAGAAGACTGTCGGCGATAAAATTTTTGCCGGCACCATCAACCAGGCCGGCTCGCTGGAATACCGGGTTACTGCTGCGGCCAGCAATTCGACCCTGGCGCGAATCATTCACGCCGTGGAGCAAGCCCAGGGTGCCCGGGCTCCGACCCAGCGCTTTGTCGACAGCTTCGCGAAAATCTACACCCCGGTGGTGTTCATCTTCGCGTTGGCGGTGGCCGTGATTCCACCCCTGTTTATGGGGGGCGTATGGTTTGACTGGATCTATCGCGCCCTGGTGTTGCTGGTGGTGGCGTGCCCTTGTGCACTGGTGATCTCGACTCCCGTGACCATCGTCAGCGGTCTGGCGGCAGCGGCGCGCAAAGGTATTCTGGTCAAGGGCGGGGTGTACCTCGAAAGCGGTCACAAGCTGGATTTCCTGGCACTGGATAAAACCGGCACCATCACCCACGGCAAGCCGGTGCAAACCGATTACCTGCCACTCGACCCGCTGATGACCGAGAGTGCCGTGTTGCTGGCAGCGAGTCTGGCCAGCCGCTCCGATCACCCGGTGTCTCTGGCGGTGGCCAACGCCGCGGTGGATAAAAACCTGGCGCTACGGCCTGTGGATAACTTCACTGCCCTGGCCGGGCGCGGCGTACGCGGTGAAATCGACGGCAAGCTCTACCACCTGGGCAATCATCGTCTGGTTGAAGAGTTGAACCTGTGCTCCCCGGCCCTGGAAGAAAAACTCTTTACCCTGGAAGAGCAGGGTAAAACCGTGATTTTGCTTTGCGACAGTTCAGGTCCGCTGGCGTTGTTCGCCGTGGCCGATACGGTCAAGGAATCCAGCCGCGAAGCGATCCGCGAGTTGCATGAACTGGGGATCAAAACCCTGATGCTGACCGGCGACAACCCGCATACCGCCAGTGCCATTGCGGCCCAGGTGGGTATCGATCAGGCCCGGGGCAACTTGTTGCCCGACGACAAGCTCAAGGCGATTGAGGCGCTGTACGCCCAGGGGCATCACGTGGGCATGGTCGGCGACGGGATTAACGACGCCCCGGCACTGGCCCGTGCCGAAATTGGTTTTGCCATGGCGGCTGCAGGCACCGATACCGCGATAGAAACCGCCGATGTCGCCCTGATGGACGACGATCTACGCAAAATACCGGCATTCATTCGTCTGTCACGTCAGACCTCCAGCATCCTCAAGCAAAACATTGCTCTGGCACTGGTCATCAAAGGGATCTTTCTTGCGGTAACCTTCCTGGGTCTGGCCACCATGTGGATGGCCGTGTTTGCCGACATGGGCGTGAGCCTGTTGGTGGTGTTCAACGGTTTGCGCCTGTTGCGCAAATAGATCATGAGAGGCCGCAGTGCTGAGTGCCGAGCTGAAAGCGTTTTACCGGGTGGCCCAATTGGGCAGCATTACTCAGGCAGCGAAAAAGCTCGGGCTCAGTCAGCCGACCGTGACCACACAGATTCGCCAGCTTGAAAGCCAGTACGCGGTGGAGTTGTTCTACCGCGGCGGGCGGCGCCTGACCCTCAGCGATGACGGCGTGCGTTTGCTGCCGATGGTCAAGGCGCTGATTCAGCAAGAGGGCGATATCGAGTTTTTTCTACGCAACAGTGGTCAGGGCACTGGCACCTTGCGCATCGCGGCCACTGCCCCGTACTACATCCTCGATCTGGTGAAAAACTTTCGCGAGCGACTGCCGCAAATTGCCGTGTCGGTGGACATCGGCAATTCCCAGCAAGTGCTCGAAGCGCTGGACGAGTACCGGGTTGATATCGCCGCTTCGTCGCAACTGGTGGAGGATCCACGGCTGATTCGCCGGACTCTGGGCACCGACCCGCTGGTGCTGGCGGTGCATCGCAATCACCCGCTGGCCAAGTTCGAACACGTGCCGCTCAGCGCGCTGGCCGGGCATTGTCTGCTGATGCGCGAACAGGGTTCGACCACCCGCAAACTCACGGAGCAGCTGCTGGACGGCGCCGGTGTGGGCTTTGGTCCGCTGCTGGAAATCGGCAGTCGGGAGTCGATTCGCGAGGCGGTGTTGCGCAACATCGGGATCAGCATCATTGCCCGTCAGGAAGTGCCCCACGATCCGCAATTGCGGGTGCTGACCCTCGAAGGTGCGCCGCAGATCGCGGAATATCTGTACTGCCTCAAAGAGCGCAAATCGGCGCGGCTGCCGGCAGCCTTTTTGGGCCTGGCGCAGGAAATGGCCCCGGCCTGAGCCCATACAAAAAAAACCGTAGGGGCGAGCTTGCCTCGCGATCGAATCACCTCGTTTTGACTGGTTAACCGAGTTACCTGTATCGCGAGGCAAGCTCGCTCCTGCGGGAATCTGTGGGGCTCTGTATCCAAAATCCACCAATACCCCTATCGGCTGATTTTGCGTTCTTGCCACATTCTGTACGCATTGCGTCTCTAGGATGACCCCCATCTGCTTGATGAGGTGCATCCATGAACAGCTCGAACGCAACCGCTTTTACCCAACCGGGCGTACCGATGAAGGTGCGCAATGTGAGCAAACGCTTTGGCGCTTTCAATGCGCTGGATGATGTGTCGCTGGAGGTCGCCGCTGGCGAACTGGTGTGCCTGCTCGGGCCTTCGGGCTGCGGCAAGACCACCCTGCTGCGCTGCATCGCCGGGCTCGAACGCCAGGACAACGGTGTGCTGTATCTGGGTGATCGCGATGTATCTGACCTCGCACCTCAAGCTCGTGATTACGGGATTCTGTTTCAGTCCTACGCGCTGTTCCCCAACCTGACAGTCGAAGCCAACATCGCCTACGGCCTGGCCGGTAGCAATCGCGACGTGGTGCGCAAGCGGGTGGCAGCCATGCTCGAGCTGGTGGGCCTGACCGGCAGCGAAAAGAAATTCCCCGGCCAGCTCTCCGGCGGCCAGCAGCAGCGGGTAGCCCTGGCCCGAGCCCTGGCGCCGTCACCTTCGCTGTTGTTGCTCGACGAGCCCATGTCGGCCCTCGACGCCCGGGTGCGTGAGCATCTGTGTACCGAACTGCGCCAACTGCAGCGCAGCCTGGGCATTACCACGTTGATGGTGACCCACAACCAGGACGAAGCGATGTTGATGGCCGACCGCATTGCCGTGATGAACAACGGCAAGGTCGAGCAATACGCTACGCCGCAGGAAATCTACGACAGGCCGGCGACGCCCTTTGTGGCCGAGTTCGTCGGGCAAGGCAACTGGTTGCCCTTTGAGCGCAACAGCGCCACCCACGCCCAGGTCGGCGGCATGAACATGCGTCTGGCGGACGACGCCGGGCGTGCTGCATCGGGCCGCCTGTTCTGCCGCCCCGAAACCATCAGCGTGAACCCGCTGCTGCACCAGGAGAACCTGTTCCCGGCGCGGGTGCGCGAGATCACCTTTCTTGGCAATCGCTGCCGCATGAGCTTTGAGCTCAATCATTTGCCAGGCCATGCACTCACTGCCGAAGTCGGCACCCAGGATCTGCCGCGCCTTGGCGCTCCGGACATCTTTGTCGCCCTGCCGCCGAACAGCTTGCAGGTGTTTGCCTGAGATGGCCGCTGAAATGGCCCTGCCAGTGCCCGGCAAAGTGATAGCCAAAACCTCCAGCGCTGAACTCGGCGACAGGATTTTCGTGGTCGGCGGCAAGCTGCTGCTCTTGCTGCTGCTGGGTGTGGCGGTATTGATGCCATTGCTGGCGATCTTCTGGCGCGGCTTCAGCGCCGAGGATGGTCAGGGTGGTGGCTGGGTGGCAGCGCGGGAGCTGGTTACCAGCGATAATTTTCACTGGCTGGTGGGTAATAGCCTCAAGGTATCCCTGAGTGTGGCGGCGATTGTCGTCCCGCTGGCCTACCTCTTTGCCTACGCGCTGCAACGCACCATGATCCCCGGCAAGCGCATCTGGCGCGGTCTTTCGCTGCTGCCGCTGATGGCGCCGTCGATGTTGCCGGGCATTGCCCTGGTGTACCTGTTTGGTAATCAGGGCATGTTGCGCGGGCTGATTTCGGACAATATCTATGGCTTCTGGGGCATCGTGCTGGGCGAGGCGATTTACACCTTCCCCCACGCCCTGATGATTCTGCTGTCCGCGCTGTCCCTGGCTGATGCGCGTTTGTTCGACGCCGCAGCGAGTATGGGGGCGGGGCCCTTCAAAGCCTTTCGCAGCATCACCTGGCCGGGCACCCGCCAGGCGGTGTTCGCCGCCTTCTGTCTGGTGTTCACCCTGACCATCACCGACTTTGGCGTACCGGTGGTGGTGGGGGGCGATTACCAGGTGCTGGCGCTGGAAGCCTACAAGGCTGTGGTCGGACAGCAACAATTCGGCCGCGGTGCCTTGATCGGCATGGTGCTGCTGTTGCCAGCGCTGTTCAGCTTCGCCGTGGATGCCTGGCTGCGCCGTCAGCATGGCGACTCGATGAGCGGTCGGGCCCAGGTCTTCAAGCCGCTGCCCTCGAAAGTCCGCGACCGCTGCTACCTGGCCATTGTGCTGCTGATTTGCGCCACCCTGGTGCTGGTGTTCGGCATGGCGGTGTACTCGTCACTGGTCAAATTCTGGCCGTACAACCTGTCGCTGTCGCTCAATCACTACCAGTTCAACAATACGGCAGGCGGGGGCTGGCTGGCCTACCGCAACAGCGTGACCATGGCGTTATGCGCGGCACTGATCGGTAGCGTGCTGATTTTCACCGGCGCCTACCTGATGGAAAAGAGCAAAGGCCAGAAAGGCCTGAACCTGGCGCTGCGCATGCTCAGTTTCGTACCCATGGCGGTACCGGGGCTGGTCCTGGGTCTGGGCTACGTGTTCTTTTTCAACCTGCCGGGCAATCCGCTGCATGTGCTCTACGGAACCATGACGCTGCTGGTGGTGTGCACCATTGCTCACTATTTGACCACCGCACAAATGACCGCGACCACCGCGCTGCGGCAACTGGACAGTGAGTTTGAAGCGGCCGCGCTGTCACTGAAGGCGCCGCTGTATCGCCACTACTGGCGCGTCACCGTTCCCATCTGTCTGCCCGCGTTGCTCGACATCGTGCGCTACCTGTTCGTCTCGGCCATGACCACGGTGTCGGCGGCGATCTTTCTCTACAGCCCCGACACCATCCTCGCGGCGGTGGCGGTGCTGAACATGGACGACGCCGGCAATGTTGGCGGCGCGGCGGCCATGTCGACCCTGATTCTGTTCACCTCGGCGGGCGTGTCCCTGCTGCTGGCCTGGGCTTCACGCGGCTTGTTACGCCGCTCCCAGGCCTGGCGCCAGGGCGTACCTGCGCAATGATCCGCGCCCATCAAAGCCTGCCCTCTACAACCAAAAGGAACCGCACCATGTTCAAGCCGCTTGCCCTTGCCGCTGCTGTCCTCACTGCTTTTAGCTTCAACGCCTTTGCTGCCAAAACCGAGCTGACCGTGTACACGGCCCTCGAAGCCGAGCAGCTGAAAACCTACAAGCAGGCTTTTGAGAAGGCCAACCCGGACGTTGAGATCAAGTGGGTGCGCGACTCCACCGGCATCATCACCGCCAAGCTGCTGGCGGAAAAAGCCCGCCCGCAAGCCGATGCGGTATGGGGGCTGGCCGCCTCCAGCCTGGCGATACTTGATCAGCAGGGCATGCTGCAAAGCTATGCGCCCCAAGACCTGGCCAAGATCGGCGCCAACTATCGCGATCCAGCCAATCCACCGGCATGGGTGGGGATGGACGTGTGGGCCGCAACCATTTGCTTCAACACCATCGAGGCACAAAAACAGGGTCTGAGCAAACCGGTGAGCTGGCAGGACCTGACCAAACCGGAATACAAGGGCAAGATCGTGATGCCCAACCCGGCGTCCTCGGGCACGGGTTTTCTGGACGTAAGTGCCTGGCTGCAAACCTTCGGCGAGAAACAGGGCTGGCAGTTCATGGATGACCTGCACCAGAACATCGGCCAGTACGTTCACTCCGGCTCCAAGCCATGCAAACTGGCGGCTTCTGGCGAGTTCCCGATCGGTATTTCGTTCGAATACCCGGCGGTGCAACTCAAGCGCCAGGGTGCTCCGCTGGATATCGTGTTGCCCAAGGAAGGCCTGGGCTGGGAAATCGAAGCCACCGCGGTGATCAAGGGCACGCCCCATGAAGAGGCGGCGAAAAAGCTGGCCGACTTCTCTGCCAGCCCGGCAGCGATGGAGCTTTATAAAGAGAACTTCGCCGTACTCGCGCAACCCGGCATCGCCAAGCCGCAGACCGAACTGCCAGCGGACTACGAACAGCGCCTGATCAAGAACGACTTCGCCTGGGCCTCGCAGAATCGTGACAGCATCCTGGCCGAATGGCGCAAGCGCTATGACGGCAAGTCCGAGAAAGTGGCGCAGTAACTTCTCAGCAAATAAAACCCGTAGGAGCGAGCTTGCCTCGCGAGCTTTTAATCGCGGTCATGAAGAAATCGCGAGCAATCGAGCGTCGACCGGCTGCTCCTACAGAAGCCCGCTCCATCAGGACATGCTTATGACTCAAACAATCCTTATCGTCGGCGCCGGTATTCTGGGGCTGTCCCACGCCTATGCGGCGGCCAGGCGCGGGCTCAAGGTTCAGGTCTTCGAGCGCACCAGCACCCCGCTGGGGGCCTCGGTGCGCAATTTCGGCATGGCGCTGGTGACGGGCCAGCCGCCGGGCGTGATGCTGGATCTGGCCCGCGCCAGCCGTGAAATCTGGACCGGCTGGGCGCAGCATGCGGGCTTTGATCTCAAGCAAAACGGTTCGTACCTGTTCGCCCGTACCGAGGCCGAAGAGCATCTTCTGCACACCTTCTGCCAGGGCCGTGGCCCTGAATTCGGCTACCGCGCCGAGCTCCTGCGGGGCGCCGATATGCAGCGCCTCTACGATGGCCAGTTCAGCCATCATCGCGCCGCACTGCACGGGCTGGATGACCTGCAGCTGTACTCACGCGAAGCAATCCCGGCGTTGATCCAGTACCTGCAACGGGAGCTTGGGGTCGAGTTTCACTTCTCGACTCTGGTCCGCGAAGTCGAACCAGGCTTGGTCCATACCACTGCCGGCAGCTTTAAAGGCGCCCAGGTGATTGTGTGTTCGGGGCATGACTACCTGACCCTGCTGGCTGAACCGCTGGCCCGCCTCGAGCCGACGATCTGCCGCCTGCAAATGCTGCGTGTACGACCAAAAATTGATTTGCTGCTGCAACATGCGCTGATGACCGGCCTCAGTTGCGTGCATTACGGCGCCTTTGCCGACTTGCCGGAAGCGGCAGCGGTACAGGCCCAGATCCTGCGCGACAGCCCGCATCTGGACCGGCACGGGATTCATCTGCTGGTCAGCCCGACACCTTACGGCGAATTGATCATCGGTGATTCCCACGATTACGGTGGCGATCCATCACCGTTCAACGGCGAACAGGTGGACAACTGGATGCTGCAACTGTGCGAGCAAACCCTTGGCTGTGAAGTGCAGGTGGTTGAACGCTGGCAGGGGGTCTATGGTGCCCGGGGGGCCAAACCGTTCACCTGGCTGGAGGTAGCCCCCGGCTTGAATGCCGCCCTGATGCAAACCGGAGTGGGCATGAGCGTGGGCCCGGCCATGGCTGAAGGCAATATTGCCCGGCTGCTGGAGGAGGTGTGATGAGCGAGGCGCAGCAAGTGGTGGAAGAGGTGTTTGGCCTGTACCGCCAGTACGGCGCTGATGATTACATTGGCGAGCCGGTGTCGCAGATCGAACACATGTCCCAGGCCGCACAGCTGGCGTTGGCTGAAGGCTGTGACGATGAAGTGGTGCTCGCTGCGTTCTTTCACGATATCGGGCACTTGTGTGGCAAAGATGCGAAGAACATGGGCGGTTATGGGGTGGTCAGTCATGAACGGGTCGGGGCTGATTACTTGCGCCGCGCAGGCTTCAGCGAGCGGATGGCGAAGCTGGTGGAGTACCACGTGCAGGCCAAGCGCTACCTGACCCTGCGTCAACCGGGCTATTACCAGCTGTTGAGTGAAGCCAGCATTCGTACCCTGGGCTACCAGGGCGGGGTGATGAGCGAGTCAGAAGCCGATGCCTTCGAGCAAGACCCGCTGTGCCAGCTCAGCTTGCGGATGCGGGTCTGGGACGAACAGGCCAAGCAGATGCAGGTGCCGGTCATCGACCTGCAAATTCTCAAGGACAAGGCAGTGCGGCTGTTGGCCAGCTGACCTTTTGACCTTTTGACCTTTTGACCTTTTGACCTTTTGCCCATGACCTGTAGGAGCGAGCTTGCCTCGCGAGCTTTTAATCTACGGTCATGAAGAGCTCGCGAGCAATCGAGCGTCGACCGGCTGCTCCTACAGAGGGCAGGGTTCAGATCTGTTGGGCCAGCAGCCCGATCTGCTCCTGGCGCTCGCTCTGGCTCAGTTTCGGGTGCGGGTTGAGCGATGACCACTGCGGGTGCGCACGGGCTTTGTTCAGCTCTTGCGGCAGTTTGCCTTCACGCCAGGTCTTGTCCTGCGGGGTGGCAACCTTGATGCTGTCCACCGCCGCATGCCCACGGGCATTCAATGCATGCAGCAGTTGGCGCTGGCGCAGAGCCAGCAACCGCAGCACGCTGTCGTCCACGGTCAGTTCGCGCTGGCCCTTGAATTTACCCAGCAAGCGGCTGCCATAGCTGCGCGCGGTCTGCAGGGCGCCGCCAGCTATGGCTCCGGCCAGCGCTGCCGCACCCAGCGTCAGGCCGCCGACCATCAAGTCCACTCCCGCCCCGGCTGCAGCGCCGGCGGCAATCCCGCTGCCCACGCGAACCCCCAGTTGCTTGAGCGTTTCGGGGTTGAACAGGTCATCGCCCCAGCGGCCGTCCAGCAACGGCAAATCACTGGCCGCAGCATCGCTGGCGCGAAAGCCGTAGAGTTTGAGCAAGGCTTCAACGCAGCGCTGTTCCCGCTGCCGTATTGCCTGGCGCAGTTCGTTGATGGCCTGTTGCTCGGCGGCTTTCTCGCTGACCACACTGCGTCGACAGGCGGCGCAGTCGATCAGCAATTCGGCAATCAGGCGCAGGGCGCTGTGTTTGCGTGCCTCGCGCTGTGCCTGCTGGTCGGTAATCAGGCGTTGCAAGGCCTCGCGTGAATGTTCCAGCAGCAGCGCCAGGCTTTCGTACAGTCGACGCTCGCCGTCTTCGGGCGGGGCCACGCTGTCAAACCGCACCAGTGCATGCAGACCAAGGCGGGCCAGGGCTTCGCGCCATTCGGGTTCGCGATGCTGGGGGCTGCTGACAAAATTCAGCACCGGCAGCAGCGGCTTGCCGCAACTGGCCAGCACACTGAGTTCGTCGCGGTATTTGGCCAGCACCGGCTCGCGGGCGTCGATCACATACAGACCGGCGTCCGAGGCCAGCAGCTGGCGCAGGACTTTGGCTTCCTGCTCAAAACGCTGGCGCGCCTCGCTGCCTTCCAGAAACCGTGCCACCCGTGCCGGGCCATCGAGGCGTTCGCCGGGACGGTCGAGGCGCTCCAGGTAGTCGAGCAGGGCGATGGCGTCTTCCAGGCCGGGAGTGTCGTACAGCTCCAGCAGCGGTTCGCCGTCCACCGACAGCCGCGCGCCTTCGACATGGCGGGTGGTGCTGGGTCGATGGGACACCTCGCCAAAGCCGACATCCCGGGTCAGGGTGCGCAGCAACGAGGTTTTGCCGACATTGGTATGGCCGACCACGGCCAGGGTCAGTGGCTTAGTCATGGCCTGTCTCCAGCCAGTTCAGGGGGGCGCTGGTGGCGAACGGCAGCTCCAGTTGTTGCAATGCGTTATGCCAGTCGCTCAGGCGGTCAGCGTCCAGCGCCTGGCCGGACGGTGCCTGCAGCAGCCAGATGCGGGTCTGGGCGGCACTGCGTGCCAGTTCGCCAATCAGCGCCAGGCTGCCGCGATCCGGGGACCGGCGCGGGTCGCAGGCAATGGCCAGGCGGGCCGGCGGGAAGCGGGTCATTTGCTCCAGCAGCCTTTGCCGGGATTCGCGGCTGTCGAGGATGCCGGCGTCCTTGACCGTGGCGGGCAATTTGGGCGGCCAGGGGTGTTGATCGTCCAGTTCGATGGCCACAATCAGCGCGCCATCGGTTTGCAAGTCCGTATGCCCGGCCTGCACGTTGTGCAGTTGTTCGGGGGCCAGATCGTTGACGCCGAGGCGTTCGCTGCTGGGCATCAGGCGCTCGCGCAGCTGGTTGTAACCCGGCAGGTTGAGGTCCAGTTGCAGGGCGTTGCGCCCGTGGTTCCAGCGCCACAGGCAGAACGTCGCCAGCAGCAGACGCGGTATTACCCCGTAGAACAGCACGATGCCCACCAGCCAGACCGCCCAGGCCTGACGCAGCAATTCGCTGTTGTAGCGGGTGTCAGTGCTGACGCGGATCATCTCATCCGTCGGTACACCGAACCCCAGCCAGCCCGGCAGTGCGCCGAGGCTGCGGGTCACCGCCACAAACACATCCGGGCTCAGAATGGTGGTCTCCCAGATGAAGCCATACCGGCGGGTGGCCATGAGCAACAGCATCATCAGCAGTGCGCTGAGCATTGCCAGCAGCCACAGGCCATTGACCAGCGAGCCGAGTGCCCAGCGATTGAGCCTGTGGCGTTGCAGCAACAGCAGCAACGCCGGCGCCAGTTGCGCGGCCTTGGCGTCGCGGGCGAATTTTTCGCTCAGCCACAACCAGAGGCGGCCCAGACTGGCGCCGTGTTCACCGGCAAACAGCAGGCCCAGTGCCCAGCTCAGCAGCAGAATCAGATTGAGCCCGAGCAGGCTGCCCAGTGCCCAGAACACATTGACCGGGTTTTGTCCGTCGCCCAGGGCGGCAAAGGCCAGCCCGGCGCCACTGATCACGGCCAGTACGGCCAGCACCAGTAACGCCAGCCGGGCACCTTGCAGCCAATGCTGCATGGCGCTGAGTAAACCATCGCGTTCGGCCAGCCACAGGGCCCGGTTTTGCAGGCGTGTGGATAAATCACCGCCGCCCGTGCGGGCGCGGCGACTGGCTTCAAGATCATCCAGCGGGCCAGCGTGTTCTTCGCGCAGGCGCACGGTTTCGGTCAGCCAGAGGCGGTGCAGGGGGGAAAGTTGAGTCACGCGACATTCCATTCAAGTGAGCCAAGAGCATACCCGCTGTTACGTCGGACCGGGTACTGCTGGCGCGGGCGGCTCTGGTATCCTCGCGCCCATGAAAAAATCACTCCCCCTCAGCCTGATCGCGGCACTTGGTGAAAACCGCGTGATCGGCGTCGACAACAGCATGCCGTGGCATTTGCCGGCGGATTTCAAATATTTCAAGGCCACCACCCTGGGCAAGCCGATCATCATGGGGCGCAAGACCTGGGATTCCCTGGGCCGCCCGTTGCCGGGCCGCTTGAACCTGGTGGTCAGTCGTCAGACCGGTCTGCAGCTCGAAGGTGCCGAAGTTTTTGCATCACTGGAGGCCGCGGTTGAGCGCGCTGAAGAGTGGGCCAAAGAGCAGGGCGTGGGCGAGCTGATGTTGATCGGTGGCGCGCAGCTGTACAGCCAGGGGCTGGCAGATGCCGACCGCTTGTACCTGACGCGGGTGGGGCTGAGCCCGGAAGGCGATGCGTGGTTTCCCGAGTTTGATCAGGCGCAGTGGAAGCTGGTATCGAACGAGCCGCACCCGGCGGTGGATGACAAACCGGCGTTCAGCTTTGAGGTGTGGGAAAAAATCTGAGGGGTTGCACCTGCCCTGCAGGAGCGAGCTCCTGCAGGGCGATGCGGTGTTCAGGCGTGGGCCAGGTCACCGTGATCGTCTTCAGCCAGAATGGCCTTGTCGGTCTGGTGCAGGATCTGGCTGGTCACCGTACCGGCTACCATCGAACCGCTGACGTTGAGTGCCGTACGGCCCATGTCGATCAAGGGTTCGACCGAAATCAGCAACGCCACCAGCGATACCGGCAAGCCCATGGCCGGAAGCACGATCAGGGCGGCGAAGGTAGCACCGCCCCCCACGCCTGCCACGCCGACCGAACTCAAGGTCACAATCGCTACCAGCGACGCGATCCACACCGGGTCCAGCGGGTTGATGCCCACTGTCGGCGCAACCATTACCGCCAGCATGGCCGGGTACAGACCGGCGCAGCCGTTTTGACCGATGGTGGCGCCAAACGAGGCGGCAAAGCTGGCGATCGAGGACGGAATCCCCAGGCGACGGGTTTGTGCTTCGATACTCAGCGGGATGCTGGCCGCGCTCGAACGGCTGGTGAAGGCAAAGGTCAGAACCGGCCATACCTTGCGGAAGAAGCGCAGCGGGTTAACCCCGGATATCGACACGATTACGCCGTGGATGACAAACATCAGCGCCAGGCCGATGTAGGACACCACCACAAAGCTGCCTAGCTTGATGATGTCTTGCAGGTTGGATGTGGCGACCACTTTGGTCATCAGGGCCAGCACACCGTAAGGGGTCAGCTTCATCACCAGGCGCACCAGGCGCATTACCCAGGCTTGCAGGGTGTCGATGGCGCTGAGGATTTTCCCGCCTTTTTCCGGCTCGTCCTTGAACAGTTGCAGCGCTGCAATCCCCAGGAACGCAGCGAAAATCACCACGCTGATGATGGACGTAGGCTTGGCCCGGGCCAGGTCGGCAAACGGGTTCTGCGGGATGAACGACAGCAGCAGTTGCGGCACATTGAGGTCCGAAACCTTGCCCGCATAATCGCTCTGGATCACGTGCAGGCGGCTCATTTCAGCCGCGCCCGCCACCAGGCCGTCGGCCGTCAGGCCGAACAGGTTGGTCAGGCCGATCCCGACCAGGGCTGCGATCATGGTGGTGAACAGCAGAGTGCCAATAGTCAGAAAGCTGATCTTGCCCAGGGAAGAGGCATTATGCAGTCGCGCCACGGCGCTCAGGATCGAAGCGAACACCAGCGGGATCACGATCATTTGCAGCAATTGCACGTAGCCGCTGCCGACCAGATCGAACCAGCCGATGGAGGTCTTCAGGGTCGTGCTGTCGGCACCGTAGACCAGGTGCAGGCCCAGGCCGAACAGCACGCCGATAACCAGCGCCAACAAGACTTTTTTCGCCAGGCTCCACGCGGTATGGCGGGTCAGCGACAAGCCGAACAGCAACGCGAGGAACACCAGCAGATTGAGGATCAGCGGGAAATTCATGAAAGCTCCGAGGGACGACTTGTACCAGTCTTGAGTTGTAGCGATTTCGAACCGGAAATCCTAACAGGTTGATATATCTGCAAATATACCGTTGTGGAATGAGTACCTAGGTTTTGGGAATAAGGCGGTGGCGCTATTAGAACGTCAACGGTCGCGCTCACGTTAAAACTGTCACGCAGGTTTGTTAGCGTCGATGCCTTTAAATAGGAGCATAGCTGATGAACCTGAGTCTAAAGTTGATCGCTGCAACCCTGTGTCTGGGCCTTGCCGGCCAGGCCCTGGCCACTGATTTGAAGCACTGGCCGGCTGATCAGGCCAAACAGCTGGACGCCATGATCGCCGCAAACGCGAACAAGGGTAACTTTGCAGTTTTTGACATGGACAACACCAGCTATCGCAACGATCTGGAAGAAGCGCTGCTGCCCTATATGGAAAACCGCGGCCTGATCACCCGTGACAGCCTTGACCCGTCACTCAAGCTGATCCCTTTCAAAGACACGGCCGAGCACAAGGAGAGCCTGTTCAGCTATTACTACCGATTGTGCGAAGTTGACGACATGGTCTGCTACCCCTGGGTGGCGCAGGTGTTTTCCGGGTTCACCCTGCAGCAACTCAAGGGCTACGTTGACGAGTTGATGGCCTCGGGCAAGCCGGTGCCGGTGACTTACTTCGAAGGTGACGCGCTCAAGACTTCAGAGGTACAGCCGCCCAAGGTGTTTACCGGCCAGGTCGAGCTGTTCAACAAGCTGATGGAGAATGGCATCGAGGTTTACGTGATGACGGCCGCCTCGGAAGAACTGGTGCGCATGGTCGCGGCAGACCCCAAGTACGGGTACAACGTCAAACCGCAGAACGTGATTGGCGTGAGCACCTTGCTCAAAGACCGCAAGACCGGCGAGCTGACCACGGCCCGTAAACAGATCAGCGCGGGTACCTACAACGAAAAGGCCAACCTCGGACTGGAACTCACGCCTTATCTCTGGACCCCGGCTACCTGGATGGCGGGCAAGCAGGCGGCGATCCTGACCTACATCGACCAATGGAAAAAACCGGTGCTGGTGGGCGGCGACACCCCGACCAGTGACGGCTACATGCTGTTCCACGGGGTGGACGTGGCCAAAGGCGGGATTCATCTGTGGATCAACCGCAAGGACAAATACATGACCCAGCTGGAAGGCATGATGGCCCAAAACGCGGCGGCCCAGGCCAGGGAAGGGTTGCCGGTGACTGCGGACAAGAACTGGGTGATCGTCAAACCGGACCAGATCCAGTAACAGGCTTGCACAACCCTTTGGGAGTAGCTGGCTTGAATCGATCCGCATCGCCGGCAAGCCGGCTCCCACAGTGGATTTGTCCTGAATATAAAAGCAGGGACTCTGCCTACCCTTTGGGAGCTGGCTTGCCAGCGATTCAGGCGATCGGGTCGCGGTGCTGCTATCGCCGGCAAGCCGGCTCCCACAGTGGATTTGTCCTGAACATAAAAGCAGGGACTCTGCCTACCCTGTGGGAGCTGGCTTGCCAGCGATTGAGGCGATCGGGTCGCGGTGCTGCTATCTCCGGCAAGCCGGCTCCCACAGTGGATTTATGCTGAACATAAAAGCAGGGACTCTGCCTACCCTGTGGGAGCTGGCTTGCCAGCGATTCGGGCGATCGGGTCGCGGTACTGCTATCGCCGGCAATCCGGCTCCCACAGTGGATTCATGCTGAACATAAAAGCAGGGACTCTGCCCTCCCTGTGGGAGCTGGCTTGCCAGCGATTGAGGCGATCGGGTCGAGGTGCTGCTATCGCCGGCAAGCCGGCTCCCACAGTGGATTTTTGCTGAACATAAAAGCAGGGACTCTGCCCTCCCTGTGGGAGCTGGCTTGCCAGCGATTGAGGCGATCGGGTCGAGGAGCTGCTATCGCCGGCAAGCCGGCTCCCACAGTGGATTCATGCTGAACATAAAAGCAGGGACTCTGCCCTCCCTGTGGGAGCTGGCTTGCCAGCGATTCAGGCGATCGGGTCGCGGTACTGCTATCGCCGGCAAGCCGGCTCCCACAAATGGATTTGTATCGGGCATAAAAAATCCCGGCACATGGCCGGGATTTTTGTTTGACGCGTCGGCTTATGGCACCAGCTTGTCCAGCAGGGCCTTATCACGTACCGCGCCTTTGTCGGCACTGGTGGCCAGCAAGGCGTAGGCCTTGAGGGCGGTGGTGACTTTGCGCGGACGCACTTCCACCGGCTTCCAGCCTTTGTGGTCCTGGGCGACGCGGCGAGCGGCCATTTCTTCGTCGCTGATCAACAGGTTGATCGAGCGGTTCGGAATGTCGATCAGCACTTTGTCGCCGTCCTGTACCAGACCAATCGCGCCACCGGCAGCCGCTTCCGGCGAAGCGTGACCGATGGACAGGCCCGAAGTACCCCCCGAGAAGCGGCCATCGGTGAGCAGGGCGCAGGCTTTGCCCAGGCCTTTGGATTTCAGGTAGGACGTCGGGTAGAGCATCTCTTGCATGCCCGGGCCGCCTTTCGGACCTTCGTAACGAATGATCACGATGTCACCGGCTTTGACTTCGTCAGCCAGGATGCCGCGCACGGCGCTGTCCTGGCTTTCGAAGATTTTGGCGTTGCCTTCGAACACGTGGATCGATTCGTCGACGCCTGCGGTTTTGACTACGCAGCCATCCAGCGCAATGTTGCCGTACAGCACGGCCAGGCCGCCTTCTTGCGAGTAGGCGTGCTCAACACTGCGGATGCAGCCGTTTTCACGGTCGTCATCCAGGGTTTCCCAGCGGGTCGACTGGCTGAACGCGGTTTGCGTCGGGATACCGGCCGGGCCGGCCTTGAAGAAGGTGTGAACAGCTTCATCGTCGGTCTGGGTGATGTCCCATTTGGCGATACCTTCGGCCATGGTCTTGCTGTGCACGGTCGGCAGATCGGTGTGCAGCAGGCCGCCGCGGGCCAGCGAACCGAGAATGGAGAAAATGCCGCCTGCGCGGTGCACGTCTTCCATGTGGTACTTCTGGATGTTCGGTGCCACCTTGCACAGCTGCGGTACGTGGCGCGAAAGACGGTCGATGTCTTTAAGGTCGAAGTCGATTT
The DNA here is from genome assembly GCF_000346225.2 of Pseudomonas sp. Lz4W. Classification (NCBI taxonomy): domain Bacteria; kingdom Pseudomonadati; phylum Pseudomonadota; class Gammaproteobacteria; order Pseudomonadales; family Pseudomonadaceae; genus Pseudomonas; species Pseudomonas sp. Lz4W. The sequence goes on from NZ_CP017432.1 coordinate 271,223, forward strand.
CGGCCTCTTGGGCTGCTGCCAGCAAGTGCAGGATGGTGTTGGTCGAACCGCCCATGGCGATGTCCAGCGTCATGGCGTTTTCAAATGCCTTGAAGTTGGCAATGTTGCGCGGCAGTACCGCTTCGTCGTTTTCGACGTAGTACTGACGGCACAGGTCGACGATGGTGCGGCCTGCCTGCAGGAACAGTTGCTCGCGATCGCTGTGGGTCGCCAGCGCCGTGCCGTTGCCCGGCAGCGCCAGGCCCAGGGCTTCGGTCAGGCAGTTCATCGAGTTGGCGGTGAACATGCCGGAGCACGAACCGCAGGTAGGGCAGGCGCTGCGCTCGTACTCGGCAACCTTCTCGTCAGAAGCGCTGGAGTCGGCGGCGATGACCATGGCGTCTACCAGGTCGAGACCGTGGCTGGCGAGCTTGGTTTTGCCCGCTTCCATCGGCCCGCCGGAGACGAAAATCACCGGGATGTTGAGGCGCAAAGAAGCCATCAGCATGCCAGGGGTGATTTTGTCGCAGTTGGAAATGCACACGATGGCGTCGGCGCAGTGAGCGTTGACCATGTACTCGACGGAGTCTGCGATGATCTCGCGGCTCGGCAGCGAATACAGCATGCCGTCATGGCCCATGGCGATGCCGTCATCCACGGCAATGGTGTTGAATTCCTTGGCAACGCCGCCGGCGCGCTCGATCTCGCGGGCTACCAGTTGCCCCATGTCCTTGAGGTGGACGTGGCCGGGTACGAACTGGGTAAAGGAGTTGGCAATGGCGATGATCGGCTTCTTGAAGTCGGCATCTTTCATCCCCGTGGCGCGCCACAAAGCGCGGGCACCGGCCATGTTGCGGCCGTGGGTGGAGGTTTTCGAACGATAGTCAGGCATGGAACAACTCCGGGCGGCTAATCAGGTAACAAACAGGGAAGTGAGCTTCTAATGACTGGCGGACTACACAGAAAATGACCACGTGTCAGCAAGCTGCCGTTAACGCTGCGGGATCGCCGCGCGTCAGGGCCTGAGCTCATAAACCCGCCGGGGATGATTGGCGATGAATCCGTCGATTCTACACGGCTGGCGGCGGGAGGGAATGGGGTAGAGGGTTGGCTGCCTGCGTGAGGAGTCATTGCATTTGGCGGGCCGGTAGGCGTTGGCAGTGTTCAGGCTATAGAGTGCAGGCATGATTTTTCGATAAGGACATTCGTATGCTGACCCTCAACCGATCCGTGCGAACCTGCCTGGTCATTGGCCTGGCGCAAGGGCTGCTGCTATGGCTGGCGAGCGCCCTGACCGAGCCGGGGCTCCAGTTTGCCCTGGCCACTGCGGTATTGGTCGGCGGTATCAACCTGGTGCTGCTGGGGCCAGACGTGCGTCAGCGCGGTACGGCCTGGCTGGTGCTTGGGCTGACGCTGGTGATGAGCGCCATCAGCGCCTGGGTGTACTGGGAGGGCGGCGACAGTTTGCGCAGCAGCAGCTGGCTGACCGGCACCTGGGTCTGCTTTGCCGTGGTGATCACTTATATAGTGACGGCTTTCATCCTCAGCTGGCCGAGCCGCGAAGGGCGCTTCCCGCGCTACGAAGACCTGTTCCGCCACGCCTGGGACACGGTGTTTATCGTGTTGCTGGGCTTGCTGTTGAACGGCGTGTTTTGGGCGCTGCTGCTGTTGTGGGGCAGCCTGTTCAAGATGCTCGGGATTGTGGCGCTCAATCAGTTGTTTTCCACCACCGGGTTTATCTGCATCAGTTCGATGATGGTGTTTGCCCTGGGCCTGCAGATGGGCCGCGACAACGATCGTGTCATCGGTCTGTTACGCGGCATTTTGCTGACCTTGTGCCGCTTTCTGCTGCCCCTGAGTTCGCTGATTGCCATTGTCTTCACCCTGGCCCTGCTATTTACCGGGCTGCAGCCCATTTGGGCCACCGGCTATTCGACGCCGATCATGCTGTGTCTGGTGGCGGCCAATCTGTTTCTGCTCAATGGCGTGTTCCAGGTCGGCGAGCAGAGCAGCGGTTATCCGCGATGGCTGTTGCGCATGGTTGACCTGTGCCTGCTGTGCTTGCCGGTACTGGTGCTGCTGGCGGGGTATTCGAGCTGGCTGCGAATCGAACAATATGGCCTGACCCCCAGCCGCATTCTGGCGATGTTGCTGGTGGCGGTGATGCTGGTTCATACCCTTGCCGCGGCCTGGGCGGTGGTGGTGCCTCAGCGTCAGTGGTTGTGGAGCCTGCGCATCAGCAACCCGCTGATTGCGTTGCTCAGCGTGGTACTGCTGTTGGCGATTCATACCCCGTGGTTCAGTCCGTTGCAGATCAGCGCCAGCAATCAGGTAAAGCGCGTGCTGGAGGCTAAAAGTCCGGTAGAGAGCTTTGATGCCGACACTTTGCTCTATCGCTTGGGGCCACCGGGCAAGCAGGCGTTCGAGGCATTGCTGGAGCAAGTCGAGCAGGGCCGGGTGTTGGCAGAACCCGCGCGCGAAGTTCTGTTGAAACGGCTCAAGGATGCCCAGGCCGGTAAAGGTGCGCGGGACTCCGATGGGCGGCTTCTGGAGTGGATCGGGCCTGTCGTGGAAGGCAGCGAGCAGTTCAACGACCCCGGCATTGGCGGGCAGCAGTGCCTGTACCCGGGATGTGCCATGTGGGCGGTCGATCTGGATCAGGACGGGCAGGACGAAGTGCTGCAGTTACCCAAATACAGCTGGTCTGATCCGCTGTACTTCTTCAAGCGTGATGCGCAGGGCAAATGGCAGCGTGCAGGCACCTATACAGGTGTCGAAAACCCGCTGGAGATGATTGAGATGATTCGCCAGGGCAAGGTGAAAGTGGTGAAGCCGCGTTATCAATCGCTGCAGGCCGGGGATGAACAACTGAGCCCGCAACCGGAGATACCGCCGCAGCCTTAACTAGGACACCCCTGTGGGAGCCGGACTTCCGGCGAGGCAGACGACTCAGTTTGCAGGATGTTGAGTCATCGCCGGCAAGCCGGCTCCCACGAGATATGCTCAGGGCATTTCCACTGTGGGAGCTGGCTTGCCAGCGATTCAGGCGTCTTAGCTGTTAGGCAGCAAACGGCAGGTGATGCTCTTGATGTAGCGCGTTTCTGCAATCGCCGGGTGCACCGGGTGATCCGGGCCCTGGCCGCCGCGTTCCAGCAACTGGATGTTGCGGTCCAGGTGGCGGGCGCTGGTCAGCAGGATGTTCTGCAGGTCGTCTTCCGGCAGGTGCATCGAGCACGATGCGCTGACCAGAATCCCGTCCTTGCTGAGCAGGCGCATGGCTTGCTCGTTAAGGCGGCGGTAAGCACCTTCGCCGTTCTTCAGGTCCTTTTTGCGTTTGATGAAGGCCGGAGGATCGGCCACGATTACGTCGAAACGCTCTTCGTTGGCCTTGAGCTCTTTCAGGGCTTCAAATACGTCGCCTTCCATGCAGGTGACTTTCTCGGCAAAACCGTTCAAAGCAGCGTTGCGCTCAACACCGTCCAGGGCGAACGAGGAGGCATCGACACAGGTCACTTCGCTGGCGCCGAAAGCGGCAGCCTGAATACCCCAGCCACCGATGTAGCTGAACAGGTCCAGAACCTTTTTGCCTTTAACGTACGGCGCCAGGCGGGCGCGGTTCATGCGGTGGTCGTAGAACCAGCCGGTTTTCTGGCCGGCCATGACCGGCGCTTCGAACTTCACGCCGTTCTCTTCCAGCGCAACCCATTCCGGCACCAGACCGAAGACGGTTTCGACATAACGCTCAAGGCCTTCAGCGTCACGGGCAGCCGAGTCGTTCTTGAACAGGATGCCGCTTGGCTTGATGACTTGAACCAGTGCCGCGATCACGTCGTCTTTGTGCTGTTCCATGGTGGCCGAGGCCAGCTGAACCACCAGAATGTCGCCGAAACGGTCTACGACCAGGCCCGGCAGCAAGTCGGAATCGCCGAAAACCAGGCGGTAGTAAGGCTTGTCGAACAGGCGCTCGCGCAAGGACAAAGCCATGTTCAGGCGGTGTACCAGCAGCGATTTGTCCAGCGGCAATTTGATGTCGCGCGACAGCAGGCGAGCGCAGATCAGGTTGTTCGGGCTCATGGCAACGATGCCCAGCGGCTTGCCGCCGGCTGTTTCGAGCACGGCCTGGTCGCCGGCCTTGAAGCCGTGCAGCGGGGTGTTGGCTACATCAATTTCGTTGCTGTAGACCCACAAGTGGCCGGCGCGCAGGCGTCGATCGGCATTGGCTTTAAGGCGCAGGCTTGGCAGGGACATGACGTCGCTCCGGGTATTGAAAAGGGCGCGATTATAGCCTTAGACGCACCCTGCAAGCTCAGCTGATTCGCGGTATTGCGTCGGATTACGTGCGCAAATGGCCAGAAATTTCCGCTAGACTCGCCGTCCAATTCAGAGTGCGTCGTTATGCCCCCAGAGCTTTCATCCGAACAGATCAGCCTTGCCCTGCAAGGCATCAGCGTGCCGCCCCAACCGCAAATCATGGTGGATTTGCAGATGGAGCAATACATGCCGGACCCGGATCTGGAAGTGATAGCCGGCCTGATCGCCCAGGACCCGGGGCTGTCCGGGGCACTGCTGAAAATCGTCAACTCGCCGTATTACGGCCTGAGCAACAAGATTGCCTCGATCCGCCGTGCAGTCACGGTGCTCGGCAGCCGGACCGTGATCAACCTGATCAACGCACAGTCGATCAAGGGCGAGATGACAGACGACACCATCGTGACCCTTAACCGGTTTTGGGACACGGCCCAGGACGTGGCAATGACCAGCCTGACCCTGGCCAAGCGCACGGGCACCCAGGCGCTGGATGAAGCCTATGCCCTGGGGCTGTTTCACGATTGTGGCATCCCGTTGATGCTCAAGCGCTTCCCGGATTACATGCGGGTACTGGAACAGGGCTATGCCAATGCCGGGACTGGCAGCCGTGTGGTTGACACTGAAAACCGGCATTTCAATACCAACCATGCGGTGGTCGGCTACTACACGGCAAAATCCTGGCGTCTGCCTGCGCATCTTACAGAGGCGATTGCCAATCACCACAATGCCCTGGCGATTTTCAGCGACGACTCTTCGCGCAACAGCCAGCTTAAAAACCTGCTGGCGATCCTCAAGATGGCCGAACATATCTGTGCCTCGCACACAGTGCTGGGCAACCAGCGTGAAGACCATGAATGGAACAGCATCCGGCACCTGGTGCTGGACTACATTGGTCTGTCCGACTACGACTTTGACAACCTTAAAGAAAGCATTCGCGAATTGGGTGCCCACTAGTCTCGCAGGAGCCTCCCGTGCCTGAATTACCTGAAGTCGAAACCACCCGCCGGGGCATTGCCCCGCACCTTGAAGGTCAGCGGGTCAGCCGGGTGATTGTGCGCGAGCGCCGTTTGCGCTGGCCGATCCCGGAAGACCTGGATGTGCGTCTGTCGGGGCAGAAGATCGTGCTGGTGGAGCGGCGCGCCAAGTATCTGCTGATTAACGCCGAAGTCGGGACGCTGATCAGCCATTTGGGCATGTCGGGCAACCTGCGCCTGGTAGAGGCCGGGCTGCCGGCGGCCAGGCACGAGCATGTGGACATCGAGCTGGAGTCGGGCCTGGCATTGCGCTACACCGACCCGCGACGTTTCGGTGCGATGCTCTGGAGCCTCGACCCGCTGAACCATGAATTGCTGCTGCGCCTTGGGCCGGAGCCACTGACCGATCTGTTTGACGGTGAGCGGCTTTTTCAGCTGTCGCGCAAGCGTTCGATGGCCGTCAAGCCGTTCATCATGGATAACGCAGTGGTGGTGGGCGTGGGCAATATCTACGCGACTGAAGCGCTGTTTGCTGCCGGCATTGATCCGCGTCGCGAAGCCAAAAGCATCTCACGGGCGCGCTATTTGAAGCTGGCGATCGAGATCAAGCGGATTCTGGCCGCGGCGATTGAGCGTGGAGGCACCACCTTGCGCGACTTTATCGGGGGCGACGGACAACCTGGCTACTTCCAGCAAGAGCTGTTTGTTTACGGGCGTGGCTACCAGCCCTGCAAGGTCTGTGGCACCGAGTTGCGCGAGGTCAAGCTGGGCCAGCGCGCCAGCGTGTTCTGCCCGCGCTGCCAGAGCTGACAGGAACACAGCAGGCGCTGGCCGGCTGTCATCGCGGGAGCTGGCTGACCAGAGATTCAGGCACTGTGGCTTTTCAGGTTCGGCGCATTAAAGCAATGGCCGACAAGGTCAGGCCTTGCCGGTGATTGCCTTGTATTTGGCCATCAGCTGTTCTTCGGTTTCCGGGTGGGCTTCATCCAGCGGGATGCAGTCAACCGGGCAGACCTGCTGGCATTGCGGCTCATCGTAGTGGCCCACGCACTGGGTACACAGGTTCGGGTCGATCACATAGATCTCTTCGCCCTGGGAAATGGCAGCGTTCGGACACTCGGGTTCGCAGACGTCGCAGTTAATGCAATCGTCGGTGATGATCAGGGACATGGGTACTCCTGCCGGGGCGCTCGGCCCGGGCAACTGAAATCGAATGCGGCAATTGTGCCGCATTGGCGCCCGCAGTGCACGCGGGCGCCGCTTCAGCGGTCACTTCTTGCGAAAGCGCTCGGTGAGGGCATCGGCCACGGCCGGGTGCACGAATTTGTTGATATCGCCACCTAATGCCGCGATTTCCCGGACCAATGTCGACGAAATGAACGAATAACGCTCTGACGGCGTGAGGAACAGACTTTCGACGTCGGGGGCCAGTTGGCGATTCATGTTCGCCAGCTGGAACTCGTATTCGAAGTCCGACACGGCACGCAGGCCACGCAGAAAGACATTGGCGTTCTGTTCTTTGGCAAAGTGCGCGAGCAGCGTCGAGAAGCCGACTACCTCCACATTGGGCAGGTGTTTGGTGACTTCACGTGCCAGCTCCACACGCTGTTCCAGAGGAAATAGCGGGTTTTTTTTGGTGCTGGCAGCGACAGCAATGATCACGTGATCGAACAGGCGCGAGGCGCGTTCGACCAGATCGCCGTGGCCCTTGGTAATAGGGTCAAATGTACCTGGGTACAACACTCGGTTCATCGCGTCGTCCTGGCGGGAATCCGTTGGGGAGTCGGATGGTATCGCAGCATTCCCGGTCGGCCAAGTCGCCATTCGCAGAAGAAAGCACTATAGACGTGGCCAATTAACTACTTTTTCACGGATTTTTCAGGCGCGCGGCCAGCTCTGTTGCCAGTTTCGCCGTGAGCCCGTACACCGACAATTGCGGGTTGGCCCCAATGCTGGTGGGGAATAAAGAGCCATCGTGGACCGATACATTACCCAATTGATGATGGCGCCCAAGGCTGTCGGTAACCGCCAGTTGCGGGTTTTCGCCCATTGCACAGCCACCCATGACATGGGCACTGGCAAGGCGGGTGCGATACAACTCAAGGCTCAAACTGTCGATTCGGTCACGTGTCTGGCCAAGGCTGGTCATGTATTGCGCATCACTGTGCAGCGGCATGACGGCGCTGGCGCCTGCTGCGAACTGGATTTCGGCCATGCTGTGGAGGGCACGCTTGAGACCGTCCCAGACATAGGGCGTGAGGCTGTAATCGAGTACCGGACTGCCATCAGCACGCAACTCGACACTGCCGCCGGGGCTGTCGGGATGAAAACCGTCGCGCATCAACGCCAGCATCATATGGGTATTGGGCAGTTGCGCCATGTGCCCGGCGCTGGTCTGGCCAAAGCTGGCAAAAATTGTGGCTGCCAGGGCCGGATGCAGCGGCGGCACCTCGAGTTTGTAGCCCATGGGCCCGCTGGTGCCGTCTTTCCACTGAAAATGATCGGAGTAAATCGATTGCGGGGCGCCGTAAAACGGATTGATGGCCGCAGGAAACTGCGCCGCAGAAAAGTTGACCAGGTGCAGAAACGTCCGTTTACCGAGTCGTCCGTGGGGGTCGGGTGCCTCGGAACGCAGCAGCAGGCCGGGGGTGTTGATGCCGCCGCCGGACAGCACATAGTGCCGGGCCTTGACCATGATTGTGCGGCCGGTGGGCGCCACGCAGCGGCTGTCCATGGCCTGGCACTCCAGCCCGGTAACCTGGTCGCCGCTGATCAGCAGCCGCCGGGCGCGGGTCAGATACAGCAATTCGCCGCCCTGTTCGAGGGTGGCGGGGATGGTGGTCACCAGCATCGATTGTTTGGCATTGGTCGGGCAGCCCATGCCGCAGTAGCCCAGGTTCCAGCAGCCGCGCACATTGCGCGGGATCACATGCCAGCTGTAGCCGAGCTTTTCGCAACCGGTGCGGATCACCTCGTTATTGGCGTTGGGCGGGATCAGCCAGGGCGCGACGCCAAGCCGCTGTTCCATCTGCTCGAACCATGGTGCCATCTGCGCCTCACTGTGGCCGGCGACCGCGTGTTCCCGGGCCCAGTGTTCCAGGGTGGGGGCGGGGGTGCGAAAGCTTGAAGTCCAGTTGACCAGGGTCGTACCGCCCACGGCCCGCCCCTGGAGGATGCTGATGGCGCCGTCTTTGCTCATGCGCCCGACGCCTTCCTGATAAAGACTGGAGTAGGCCTCGTCTTCCAGCAGCCTGAAATCACTGCTGGTCCTGAGCGGGCCCTCCTCGATCAGCAAGACCCTGTAACCGGCGGCACTAAGAATCTCGGCCGTGGTGCCGCCGCCTGCACCGCTACCGACAATCACTACATCGGCTTCGAGCGTCAGGTCGCTGTCGAGTTGCGAGCCATCCCGGGTTTTCCAGCCTCGGGCCATGCCTTCGCGGAACGGATCAGGTACGGGCATAAAGGACTTCCATGGTGGCAATGGGGTTTGTAGGAGCGAGCTTGCTCGCGAGCTCTTCGTCGCCGCGTTTAACAGCTCGCGAGCAAGCTCGCTCCTACGGGTTGTACGGGGTCAGTCAGATCTTCGGCGGGCCCGGATACCCGCACCCGGCCCAGGATTCGGGGCGTTCGTACCAGCTCATCATCACCAGTTGCACCAGCGAGCCGTGGCCCATGCGCAGCAGGTTCAGGCTGCTGTTTTGCCAGCGCTGCAAAAAATCCTGAATCTGTTCGGGGCTGGCGCTCTCCCAGCCACTCCAGACCCCGGTCAACGGGCCCCGTGTTACCGGCATGGCCAGTACATCGAACAATTGCCGAGTCAGCTTGAGCAGTTCGGGGGACAAGTGAGCAAGGTTGTGGTCCAGCTGATGCAAGGTGGCATCGGCCGCACCGGGAACAGCCGGGGCGCCCACGCTACCCGCAAGCATCACCGGGATCAGTGCCCGCAAAAAAGTCAGATCACTGCTGCGCAACAAGGCGAAGCCGCTGGCGCTACTGCCGGGCGAGCAGCCACTCAGACTGGCGCCGAGCCCGGCGCAGGTCAAAAATGCACTGGCCCACAGGCCGACTTTCAGTACGCCCCGACGCGATAGCAGAACCTCTTCAACCCTCAATTCAGGCATGGGCCACCTTCGACTAGCGGATAAACAGCTTCTGGATCAGGCGTACCAGTTGGCGGCCATAAGGCGGGTAAATCATCAGCGAGCTGTTGAGGCGCTGTTTAACCAGCACCCCCTTGGCTTTGCTGAAGGTCACAAAGCCTTCATGACCGTGGTAATGGCCCATGCCGGAATGCCCTGCACCGCCAAACGGCAGGTCGTCGATGGCCACATGCAGCAGGGTGTCATTGATGCACACGCCGCCAGAGTGGGTGTGCTGGATGACCCGTTGCTGCTCGGGCTTGTTGTAGCCGAAGTAGTAAAGCGCCAGCGGGCGCGGTCTGGCATTGATGTAATCCAGCGCTTGCTGCAGGTCGCCGTAGGCCACGACGGGCAGCAGTGGGCCGAATATTTCGTCCTGCATCACCTGCATCTCGTCGTTTACACCCAGCAGCAGGGCGTGGGGCATGCGCCGCCCCTGGCCTTGCTCGTACAGCGGTATCAGGCGTGCACCCTTCAGAGTGGCATCGGTTTGCAGGCGATCAAGGCGCGCCAGTTGGCGTTCATTGATGATTGCGGTGTAGTCCGGGTTGTCGATCAGGGTCGGATAAAAACTGTGCACGGCCTGGCGGTAGGCCTCAACAAAGTCATCGACCCGGTCTCGCGGCACCAGCACGTAATCCGGAGCGATGCAGGTCTGCCCAGCGTTGAGGGTTTTGCCCCAGGCGATACGTTGGGCAGCATCCTTGAGCGGTACATCGGCCGATACGATGGCTGGCGACTTGCCGCCCAGCTCCAGGGTTACCGGGGTCAGGTTGTCGGCAGCTGCCCGCATGACCTGCTTGCCTACGTGGGTCGAGCCGGTGAACAGCAAGTGATCAAATGCCAGGCCGGAGAATGCCACCGCCACATCGGCTTCACCCAGTACTACGGCAACCATGTCTTCGGGGAAGATGCGCCCCAGCAAGTCCTTGAGCCAGTGCCCTGTGGCCGGGGTGAACTCGCTGAGTTTGAGCATTACCCGGTTACCCGCCGCCAATGCCCCGATCAAAGGGCCCATGGCCAGGTACAGCGGGTAGTTCCACGGCACGATAATGCCGATTACGCCCAGGGGCTGATACACCACTTTGGCGCTGGCCGGCTGGAACATCACCCCTACGCTGCGGGACGAGGGCTGCATCCAGCGCTTCAAATGCTTAAGGGTGTAATCAATGCTGTGCAGGCTGGGCATCAGCTCGGCAAACAGGGTTTCGTCAGGGCTGCGGTGGCTGAAGTCCTGGCTGATGGCGTCGATCAGCACTTCGCGCTCATCACTCAGTAACTTGCGCAAACTTTTCAACCACTGCTGGCGCTGGGCGAGTGGCGGATAGGGGTGAGCCGCATAAGCCAGACGTTGGGTGTCGAGCAGGGAATGGAGATCGCTCAGCACGGCTGAGGCGTCTTGGCGGGGGGCGCTGTCGACAGACATGGTTTGCTCCGGGCGGAAGGCTTGCGGGTTATTTTTATTTGAGAGCAATCATGCTTTTAGAGCCTATGCTCTAAGCTGTCAATGAGGGGCGCTTATCCGTGAGGTTTAACGATGACGGGTAAGGTCGTAAGATGTCTTTCGTTTTTCATTAAAGCCCAAGAAGCCCATGGCCCCACGAATAAAAACCAGCCAGCGCATCGTCAATAGCAGTCTGGAGCTGTTCAATCAGCTGGGCGAGCGCAGTGTGAGCACCAACCACATTGCCGCGCACATGGAAATTTCACCGGGCAATCTGTATTACCACTTCCCTAACAAGCAGGCGATCATCTCGGTATTGTTCAGCGAGTATGAGGCGTTGGTGTTGAGGTTTCTGCGCCCGCCCGAAGGGCGTATGGCCAGTGTTGAAGACAAGCGTCAGTACTTGCAGCAGTTGCTGGATGCCATGTGGCGCTATCGCTTTTTGTACCGTGATATCGAGCACTTGCTGCACAGCGACACTGAGCTTGCCGCCCGTTACCGGGTCTTTTCCCAGAACTGTCTGCGTCAGGCGCAAGCGATTTACCGCGGTTTTGTCGATGCCGGGCTTATGTGCATGACCCCCCTGCAAATCGAGTCGCTGACCCTTAACGCGTGGATCATTCTCACCTCATGGGTCAGTTTTCTGTGTACTACCCGGGAGAACAACGATCAGCTCAGTGAGCAGGCCATCAAGCGCGGGGTGTATCAACTGCTGGTCCTGGAATCGGGCTTTGTCACCGCTCAGGGCCGGGCAGACTTCGATGAACTGATCAAGGATTACTACGTCCCGCTGGAGCACGCGCTGCACGTTCAATAAATGCATTTCACCCCCTCACAGGAGTTCCCTATGCCCGTCGCGCAACTGATCAGCCCCCAAGCCCTGAGCGAACGCCAGGAACTGCCCGGTCTGGTTATTCTGGATTGCCGTTTCGCCCTTGAAGACCCCGACTATGGTCGTTGCAGCTATGCCGAAGGGCATATAGCCGGTGCGCAATTTGCTGACCTTGAACGTGATTTGAGCGGCCCCGTGATCAAAGGTGTAACGGGCCGTCACCCGTTGCCCGAGCCACAGGTGTTGCTTGAGCGACTGCGCGCATGGGGCATCAATGACGACAGCGATGTGGTGCTGTATGACGACGGTCCGGGGGTCTATGCCGCCCGGGCATGGTGGTTGCTGACCTGGCTGGGCAAGCGCGATGGCGTGTTTATCCTCGATGGCGGCCTCAAGGCCTGGCATGGTGCAGGTTTCCCGCTGAGTCTGGATGCTGTGGTCAAGCCCCGTGGCAACCTGGAAGGCAAGCTCGACAAGCGTTTGCTGGTCGATGCCGAGCACTTGCACAAGCGCCTGGGCGATCCGGACCTGACCTTGATCGACGCCCGTGCCCGACCACGTTTTCGCGGCGAAGTTGAACCTATCGACCCTGTTGCCGGGCATATTCCGGGTGCGCAATGTGCAGCGTTCAGCGAGAACCTCGACAGCAGCGGGCGTTTTTTACCTGCCGATCAACTCAAAAAGCGTTTCGCCGAGCAGCTCGGCGGTCGTTCTGCGCAAGAGCTGGTGGCCTACTGCGGCTCCGGCGTGACGGCGTGCCATAACCTGTTTGCACTGGGGTTGGCCGGTTATCCGCTGGGTAAGCTCTATGCGGGGTCGTGGAGCGAATGGATCAACGATCCTGAGCGGGGCATTGCTACCGGCGATTGATGCTCGCGCTGTAACCTGGTCGCTGCCCAGGCGCGAAGGCTGCGACTACGGGTGTTTATGGGCACTGGCTGCGCGATAGGCGCCGGGGCCCACACCGTAGACTTTCTTGAATTGCCGGCTCAGATGGCTTTGATCGGCAAAACCCAATTGCGTAGCCACTTGCAGCGGCAAACAACCCTTTTTCAGCAAGGCTCTGGCGTGGGCAATACGTTGCTGCATCAGCCAGGTGTGCGGTGGCATGCCCGTCGCGCGTTGAAACACCCGGGCCAAATGGAACGCCGACAGATTGACCGCCGCTGCCAGCTGTTCCAGGGAGGGCGGTTCGGCGAGACGGGCCTGCAGCAGCTCCTTGGCCTGACGTACGGCGCGATGTTCAATGCCCGGCTTGGCCGGCATTGGCAGGCGGGCATGGCGATTGAGCAGCGCCAGCATCATTTGTCGCCAGACCGTTTGTTGATGCAGTGCCGACTCCGGGCCTTCGAGCAATTGGTGCAGCCGGCACAAGCCGCTGAACAGGTCGGGGTCGTGAATCAGGGTGTCATTGAAGGTCGGCAAGTGCATGCCGGGCAAGCCGAGCTCTTCCAGCAGGCCGTGCAGTTGCGCGTTGTCGGGATAGAACGCCCGGTAGCGCCAGCCGGCATCATGGCCTTTGTGCCCGTTGTGCACTTCGTCCGGGTTGATCAGAACCAGGGTGCCGGAGCAGGCCAGATGCTCAGCCCCGCGATAACGATAGCGCTGGGCCCCGTCCATGATCATGCCGATCACAAAACCATCATGCACATGGGGTACGAAGCGGTGTTCGATATAGCGCGCGGTGAGCAACTCGACACCTGTCAGCGGTGGCGTTTGCCAGAACCGGATCGACTCACCCTGCTCGCTGCTCATTACCCGGGCCCGGGCCTGAGGCTCGCCAGCCATTGCGGGATGCGCCGCTCGAGGTAGTAGCCCGGGGTTTTAAGGGAGCCTTCGATAAATCCGACATGGCCCCCCCTGGCATGCAGCTCAAGTGTGGTGCACCCGGACAGTTCGCTGGCCTCGGGGATGCTGTGTTTGAACACGAACGGGTCGTCCACGGCGTGGATAATCAGGGTCGGAGTGTCGATGGCGGCCAAAAAGTATCGGCTGGAGGCGCGACGGTAGTAGTCATCGACATTCAGGTAACCGTTGAGTGGTGCGGTGACCCGGTCATCGAACTCCCAAAAGGTGCGCATTTTGCGCAGCGATTTCAGGGAGCCCAGGTTGTCCAGCGTGGCCAGCGGCTCATGCCGGGCATCGTGGCGAAACTGCCGCTGCTTGTTCGTGACATAGACCAGCATTTCACGCATGAAATGCGCCTGGTAGACCTTGGAGAAACCCTGGCCAATCCGGTCGGCGCACTGGTCGAGGCGAAACGGCACCGACACCGCCACCGCACCCTGCAAGCCACTTTCGTTGCCGCTTTCACCCAGGTATTTGAGCAATACGTTGCCGCCCAGTGAATAGCCGACGGCGAACAGCGGGGCCAGCGGATGGGTGGCGCGCAAGTGTGCCACGGCTGCCGCCAGGTCTTCGCTGGCGCCGGAGTGATAACTGCGCGCCAGCAGATTGGGTTCGCCGGAGCAGCCGCGCCAGTTCAGGGCGACACTGGTCCAGCCTTGCGTGGCGAGGGCCCGTTGCTGGCCGGCGACATAGTGCGACGCCGATGAGCCGGTCAGGCCATGCAATACCAGCACTATGGGTGCATCGGTTGAAGGGGTGCCGTGCCAGTCCAGATCGAGAAAGTCACCATCTGCCAGCCACAGGCGCTCGCGGCGGTGTTCAACCACCGGCCGTTTGCGCCACAGCGGGCCCCACAGGGTTTGTAAATGGGGATTGCGCAGGCCATGGGCCGCCATGAACGATTCAGGAAGTGATACAGGGGCAGCTAAGGATGGCACTGGAATTCTCTTGCGCTAACTGATGCAGTGATTGGCTAGCTTGCCACAACAGCGGCCCGAGACAGTAGTCGTTGACGAAGTAAGAGGCGGTGAACGCGCCTGATGCACCACGGGGTTTGAATAAACCCCGTGGGCATGGCGTTGTTACTCTGCGGCGGCTGTTGGCGCTGCTTCGCGCTCCCACAGGGCGTAATTCACGCCGCCGGCCTTTTGTTCACGGTGCAGGCGCCAGTTGGCAGGCAGGCCCAGCTCCGAAGGACGGCGCTCGCTTTCGGTGTAGATCCAGGCGTTGTCAGCCAGCCAACCGTTCTGTTCCAGCAGGTCGCATGCCGGCTTGAGCAGGTCCAGGTTGAAAGGCGGATCGAGGAACACCACGTCAAACACTTCGGTCGCAGGCGTCGCCAGGTAGTTCAGGGCGTTGGTCTGCTGAACTTCGCCGGTGGTACAGCGCAGGATGCCCATGTTTTCGCGGATGTTGGAAATCGCATCGCGGTTGCTGTCCAGAGCCACGCCTTTGGCTGCGCCGCGTGACAGTGCCTCCAGGAACAGCGCGCCGCTACCGGCGAACACGTCCAGCACCTTGGCGCCGACGATGTCCGGGGTCAGCCAGTTGAACAGGGTTTCACGTACACGGTCAGGCGTCGGGCGCAGACCTTCTACGTGGGGGAAGTCCAGCTTGCGGCTGCGCCATTCCCCGCCAATGATGCGTAATTGACCAGCACCCGAGTGCGATGTGTTTTTAGGCTTTGCCATTAATGCTCCGGAACCCCAAGAGGTTGCTCTGAAGGTTTATCGGTAGGAGGTGGCAGTGGTTTTTGCGGCACAGTTGGTCCGGCGGTCACCACGACCAGTTTGTCGGCGCTCAGGTGCTTGTTCATGGCGTCCTTGACCTGCTCTTTAGTCAGGCTTTGGGACTGCTGCATGAAGGTTTCCAGATAGTCCAGAGGCATATCATAGAAGCCCATTGCGCCCAGTTGGCCGACGATTGCTGCGTTGCTGGCATTTGACAGCGGGAAGCTGCCCGCCAATTCACGCTTGGCATCGTCGAGTTCTTTTTGCGTCGGACCGTTTTTCAGGTAGTCAGCCAGAATGTCTTGCACCAGTTTGAGCGTACCTTCGCTCAATTCGGCACGGGTCTGCAGGTTGATCATGAACGGCCCGCGTGCCTGCATCGGGCTGAAGCCGGAATACACGCCGTAGGTCAGGCCGCGTTTCTCGCGTACTTCAGTCATCAGGCGCGTACCGAAGCCACCGCCACCGAGAATGCTGTTACCCAGGGCCAGTGCGGCATAGTCCGGATCGTCGCGGTCAATTCCCAGCTGGGACAGCAGCAGGTGGGTCTGCTTGGACGGAAATTCGATGTGGGTCTGGCCGGCCTTGGGTTCGCCGGGCTCTACGGTTTTGGCGACTGCAGGGCCTTTGGGCAGCGCGGCGGATACTTGAGCGGCCATGGCTTCGGCTTCTGCGCGAGACAGATCGCCAACAATCGCGATCACCGCGTTGCCGGCGGTGTAAGCCTTGTTGTGGAACGCCTTGAGCTGATCGATGGTGACCGCAGCGATGCTTTGAGCGTTGCCATCGCTGGCGTGGGCATAAGGGTGATTACCGTACAGACGCTTGAACAGTTCATCGCTGGCCAGCTTGCCCGGGTCCTGCTTCTGGTATTCAAAGCTGGCGAGCAACTGGTTTTTGATCCGCGCCAGGGAGTCGGCCGGAAAGGTTGGCTGGCCAACCACTTCGGCAAACAGGTTGAGCGCCGGTGTGCGCTTGGCCGGGTCACTCAAGCTGCGCAATGACACTACAGCCATGTCGCGATAGGCACCGTTGCCGAAATCCGCACCCAGGCTTTCAAAGCCCTGGGCGATGGCCCCGACGTCCTTGCCTGCCACGCCCTCATTGAGCATGGCGTTGGTCAGCAGTGCCAGGCCCGGGGTGTTTTCGTCCTGGCTGCTGCCGGCGGCGAAGGTCAGGCGCAGGTCGAACATCGGCAGCTCGCGGGCTTCAACGAACAGAACTTTGGAGCCTTCGGCGGTTTTCCAGGTTTGTACATTCAATGCGCGATGGCTGGGGGCCTTGCCGTCGAGTTCGGCCAGAGACTCGAGCTTGTGCTCGGCCTTGGCCTGATCCAGTGCCTGGCTGGCCACGGAGACCGAGGGGCTGACGAAATAGTAGCCGAGTACGCCGGCCAGTATTGCAGCGCTCAGGCCGAGCAGGGCGTAGCGGGAACCTTTACGCTCACTCATGGGTTTTCTCCTCGGGCAGTACATGCGCAACGCTGAGGCGGTCGCGAGTGAAATAAGTGCGGGCGGCTTGCTGGATATCGGCCGGGGTGACCTTTTGCAGGTCTTGCAGCTCGGTATCCATCAGCTTCCACGACAGGCCCACGGTCTCCAGCTGGCCAATCGAGGTGGCCTGGCTGGTGATCGAGTCGCGCTCATAAACCAGGCCTGCGATCACCTGGGCGCGCACTCGCTCCAGTTCCTGTGGCGATGGCGGGGTTTTTTTCAGGTCATCGAGCATGCGCCACAAGCCGGCTTCGGCCTGGGCCAGAGTGACTTTTTTCTGGCTGTTGGGCATTGCCGAAAGCATGAACAGGCTGTCGCCACGGGTGAAGGCGTTGTAATTGGACGAAGCGCCGGACACCAGCTCTTCGCCGCGCTCCAGCTGGGTTGGCATACGTGCACTGTAGCCACCGTCCAGCAGTGCCGAAATGAGGCGCAGGGCGTTGGCAGTAACCGGGTCTTTGGCGGTGGCAATGCTTGGCACGTTGAAGCCCAGAATCAGGCTTGGCAGTTGGGTCTGCACGTGGATCTTGAGCAGGCGCTCACCGGGGGTCGGCAGTTCCAGCGGGACTTTGGCGACAGGCACTTCGCGTTTGGCCACCTGGCCGAAATAGCGCTGGGCCAAGGCTTTGACTTCATCTGGTGTTACGTCTCCCACCACCACCAGGGTGGCGTTGTTCGGTGCGTACCACTCCTCATACCAGGCGCGCAGTTCGCCAACGCTCATGCGCTCCAGGTCTACCATCCAGCCGATGGTCGGCGTGTGATAACCACTGGACGGGTAGGCCATGGCGCTGAACAGTTCGAAGGCCTTGCTCATCGGCTGATCGTCGGTACGCAGGCGGCGTTCTTCTTTAATGACCTCGATCTCGCGCTTGAACTCTTCAGGCGGCAAGCGAAGGCTGGCCATGCGGTCGGCTTCGAGCTCGAAGGCAACCGCCAGGCGGTCGCGGGCCAATACCTGGTAATAGGCGGTGTAGTCATCGCTGGTGAAAGCGTTTTCCTGGGCGCCGAGGTCGCGCAGGATCAACGAGGCTTCGCCGGGGCCGACCTTGTTACTGCCTTTGAACATCATGTGCTCAAGAGCATGGGACAGGCCGGTCTTGCCCGGGGTCTCGTAACTGGAACCCACTTTGTACCAGACCTGGGACACCACCACTGGCGCGCGATGGTCTTCGCGCACGATGACCTTCAGGCCATTGTCCAGGCGAAACTCGTGGGTGGGTTGCTGGTCGGCCGCCAGGGCCGAAAGCGGGAGCAAAACTGTGCTGAGCAACAGGCCAGCAGCGCGGCGGGCTAGAGCATTCATTCGTTTTTAAACCTGTTGGGCTGCCCGCTTGGCCTTAGCGTCAGCGGGTGAGGAGGTGCTAGGATACTGATCCGTTTTACTGGCGGCCACGCCTATCAGGCCTTTGACGATCAGACGACGATTGATCGGGCAGTATAGGAGCCAGCCTGGAAGTGTGAATGTATCCCGGTAAATTTAGCTTTTTTGCCGATTTTCCCGTTCCAGTTCCGAGTTAAGACGAAGTTTCAGGGGTGTGCTTTACCCTCTGATCAAGGTGCGTGCGAACGAGCTGACAAAAAAACAGTCTGTTTCACACCGAATATTATTTGCCGGGGCGCCACAGTGGCGCTTCGCTACGATGAGATAGCCGTCCTCCATGTTTGGTTCCAACGACGACAAGAAGAACCCAGCTGCGGCTGGCGAGAAAAAAGGCCTGTTCGGATGGCTGCGCAGAAAGCCGCAGGAAACCGTCGTTGAGCAGCCTGCACCCGAAATCACCCCTGAGCCGTTGATTGAGGCCACTGCGGTGGTTGTCGAGCCAACGCCTGAAGTGGTTGTGGTTGCACAGGCGCCTGCTGTTGAATCGCCAGCCGCTGCCGAGCCATGGCCGCCGCTGCCAGTGCCCGAGGAACCCGTTGCGCTGGTCAAGGACCTGCAGGCGCCGTATATCGTGCCTTCCATTCCGGAACCGGAGATCGAGGTCGCGGTCAGCGCCCCGGTCATCGCGCCGGAGCCTGTGGTCGAAGTGCTTGAAGTGCTTGAAACCTTCGTCGAGCCTGTTGCACCAGAGCCAGAGCCAGAGCCAGAGCCAGAGCCAGAGCCAGAGCCGGTCGTAGTTGTCGAGCCGCAAGCTGTTGCTGCGCCTGTGGCCCCTGCGCCAGCAGTTGCGGCTCCGGTGGTGGTAGCTGAAGCTCCAGCTGCGCAAGCCAAGGTCGGCTTCTTTGCCCGCCTCAAGCAGGGGCTGTCGAAAACCAGCGCCAGCATCGGCGAAGGCATGGCCAGCCTGTTCCTGGGCAAAAAAATCATCGATGACGATCTGCTCGACGAGATTGAAACCCGCCTGCTCACCGCAGACGTTGGTGTTGAAGCCACCTCGGTGATTATCAAAAACCTGACTCAAAAGGTTGCGCGCAAGCAGCTGACCGACGCCGATGCACTGTACAAGTCGTTGCAGGCCGAGCTGGCTGCCATGCTCAAACCGGTAGAGCAGCTGCTGAAAATCGAAGCGAAAAACAAGCCATTCGTCATTCTGGTGGTCGGCGTCAATGGCGCGGGCAAGACCACCACCATCGGCAAGCTGGCGAAAAAGCTCCAGCTTGAAGGCAAAAAAGTCATGCTCGCCGCCGGCGATACGTTCCGTGCCGCCGCGGTCGAGCAGTTGCAGGTGTGGGGGGAGCGCAACAATATCCCGGTGATCGCCCAGCACACTGGCGCCGACTCGGCTTCGGTGATTTTTGACGCCGTGCAAGCCGCCAAGGCGCGGGGCATCGACGTGTTGATCGCCGATACTGCCGGACGCCTGCACACCAAAGACAACCTGATGGAAGAACTGAAAAAAGTTCGCCGGGTGATCGGCAAGCTCGACGAAGACGCCCCGCACGAAGTGCTGCTGGTACTGGATGCCGGCACCGGGCAGAACGCGATCAGCCAGACCAAGCAGTTCAATCAGACCGTGGCCCTTACCGGCCTGGCGCTGACCAAGCTGGATGGCACGGCCAAGGGCGGGGTGATCTTCGCCCTGGCCAAGCAGTTCAATATTCCTATTCGTTTTATCGGTGTCGGCGAAGGCATCGATGATCTACGGGACTTTGAGTCCGAACCCTTTGTCCAGGCTCTGTTTGCGGAGCGGGAGCGTCCATGATTCGTTTCGAGCAGGTCGGTAAGCGCTATCCAAATGGACACGTGGGCCTGCACGAGCTGAGCTTTCGGGTCCGTCGCGGCGAGTTCCTTTTTGTAACCGGTCATTCCGGCGCAGGTAAAAGCACCCTGCTCCGGCTGTTACTGGCTATGGAGCGCCCGACCACCGGCAAACTGCTGCTGGCGGGGCAGGATCTGGGGCAGATAAGCAACGCGCAAATTCCTTTCCTGCGCCGTCAGATCGGTGTGGTGTTCCAGAACCACCAACTGCTGTTTGATCGCACGGTGTTCAATAACGTGGCCTTGCCGCTGCAGATTCTCGGGCTGTCCAAGCCTGAAATCGCCAAGCGTGTCGACTCGGCACTTGAGCGTGTGGCGCTGTCGGACAAAACCGATCTGTATCCCGGTGACTTGTCCACGGGCCAGCAACAACGCGTCGGTATTGCCCGGGCCATCGTCCATCGTCCAGCCTTGCTGCTGGCCGACGAACCCACCGGCAACCTCGACCCGCGTCTGGCGGCGGAAATCATGGGCGTATTTGAAGACATCAACCGTTTGGGCACCAGCGTACTGATCGCCAGCCATGACCTGGCGCTGATTGCACGCATGCGCCACCGCATGCTCACCCTGCAGCGCGGGCGATTGATTGGCGACGGGGAGGCCGCGCAATGAGTGCGACACGCGGCTCCAAGGTTTCCGAACGTGTAGCACCCAAGGCCGCAGATCCGCAGCCGGCCAGGAAAAAGCATGACGATGACGATGGCCCCGGTTTCTCGATGTTGTTCCGGGCCTGGGTTGAGGCCCATCGCGCCAGTTTGCTCGACAGCCTGAAGCGTCTTGGCAAGCAGCCGATTGGCAGCTTCTTCACCTGCCTGGTGATGGCAGTCGCGCTGAGCTTGCCAATGGGGCTCTCGCTTTTGCTTAACAACGTCGAGCGTCTGGGCGGTTCGTGGCAGCGTGCGGCGCAGATTTCGCTGTACCTGCAACTGGATGCCGACAGCTCGCAAGGCGAGCAATTGAGTAATCAGATAAAAGGTATGGCTGGCGTGGCTGACGCTGAATTCATCAGCCGCGAAAAGGCCCTTGAAGAGTTCCAGCAGCAATCCGGCTTGGGGGAAGCGCTCAAAGAGCTTCCGGATAATCCGTTGCCGGGCGTGGTGCTGGTGACCCCCAATGAGGTCGATAAAGCCACCCTCGAGGCTCTGCGCGAGCGTCTTTCGGAGTTGCCGAAAGTGCAACAGGCGCAACTTGATCTAGTCTGGGTCGAGCGTCTGGCGGCCATTCTGAAATTGGGTGACCGCTTTGTGTTTGGCTTGACGGTCTTGCTGGTATCGGCTTTGCTGCTGGTTATTGGTAATACGATTCGTTTGCATATCGAGAATCGTCGTATCGAAATCGAAGTCATCAAGCTGGTCGGCGGCACTGACAGTTATGTGCGCAGGCCTTTTCTTTATATGGGTGCGCTTTATGGTTTTGGCGCCGGGGTGCTTTCCTGGGGCGTATTGGCATTCGGCTTGAACTGGCTCAACGACGCGGTAGTCGGGTTGGCCGGGTTGTATGGCAGCAGTTTTGCCCTGGCCGGTGTGCCAGTAGCCGATGGTCTGTCTCTCTTGCTTGGCGCGGTGCTGTTAGGGTATATCGGTGCATGGATTGCAGTAGCGCGTCACTTACGTGAGCTTTCGCCTAAGTAGTTTCTTTTTGCCTGTTGACCTTTTCAGCTTTTTTTGGGAACTTTTTCCTGAGTTTCCGGTCAACTTTCGCAGTGCTGAACTGCACGAGTTATGTGAGACGGAGGTTTATTCGTATGACCACTTCTTTGCAACCTGCGTATGCGTTGGTCCCTGGTGCGAACCTTGAGGCCTATGTAAACACGGTGAACAGCATTCCACTGCTGACACCGGAGCAGGAGCGTGAACTGGCCGAGAGTCTCTACTATGAGCAGGATCTTGGGGCGGCTCGGCAGATGGTGCTCGCCCACCTGCGTTTTGTTGTACACATTGCCCGTAGCTATTCGGGCTATGGCCTGGCTCAGGCTGACCTGATCCAGGAAGGCAATGTCGGCCTGATGAAGGCGGTCAAACGCTTTAACCCTGAAATGGGCGTGCGTCTGGTGTCGTTCGCCGTGCACTGGATCAAGGCAGAGATCCACGAGTTTATTCTGCGTAACTGGCGGATCGTGAAAGTTGCGACCACCAAGGCTCAGCGCAAACTGTTCTTCAACCTGCGCAGCCAGAAAAAACGTCTGGCCTGGCTGAACAATGATGAAGTTCATCGTGTGGCTGAAAGCCTCGGTGTAGAGCCTCGCGAAGTTCGCGAGATGGAAAGCCGTCTGACTGGCCATGATATGGCGTTCGACCCGGCAGCCGAAGCTGACGACGACAGTGCATTCCAGTCGCCAGCCAACTACCTGGAAGACCACCGGTACGATCCGGCACGTCAACTGGAGGATGCTGACTGGACTGATAACTCCACCAGCAACCTGCATGAAGCGCTGGAAGTGCTTGATGATCGCAGCCGCGACATTCTGTATCAGCGCTGGCTGGCTGAAGAGAAAGCTACGCTGCATGACCTGGCACAGAAGTACAACGTGTCTGCCGAGCGGATTCGTCAGCTGGAAAAAAGCGCGATGAACAAGCTCAAACTGTCGATCGCCGCCTAAACGGGCTCGACAAAAAAACGCCCCGGCTCTAACGAGTCGGGGCGTTTTTGTTTGTCCCTGCGGGAGCCGGCTTACTCGGCCCAGGGCGCCTTGCGCGAAGTGTTCAGGGTATCGAGGTAGCTGTCGCCGCCCAGCTGGCGCATTTGTCGCTGTATCCAGCTGGCGCGGCGGCTGACGTACGGGCTAGGTCGACCGGCACTCCAGTTGCGCGGATTGGGCAGTACGGCGGCCAGGTAGCTGGCTTGCTGACGGCTCAATCTGGCGGCACTCACGCCAAAGTGATGCTGGGCCGCGGCCTCTGCACCAAATACTCCCTCATCCCACTCTGCGCTGTTGAGGTACACCTCGAGAATCCGCTGCTTGGGCCAGAGTACCTCGATCAATCCGGTGAACCAGGCCTCCAGCCCTTTGCGCAGCCAGCTTCGACCCGACCATAGAAACAGGTTTTTCGAGACTTGCTGGCTCAGCGTGCTGGCGCCGCGTAACGTCCCGCCCCGTTCGTTATGAGCGAAAGCGGCGCGGATGGCGCTGAAGTCAAAGCCCCAGTGCTCGGCGAATTTCTGATCCTCGCCAGCAATGACCGCGACTTTAAGTTCGTCGCTGATTTCATCCCACGGTCGCCAGCTGCGTTGCAGGTCAATGGGCTCGCCGTCGAACCATGAATCGACCTTGCGCTCGACCATCAGCGCAGTGCCGGGCGGCGGGACCCAGCGAAAGATCAGCACCAGCAATGCGCTGCCCGCTGCGAACCAGAGCAGGGCTTTGAGAAAGCGATGAACAAGAATACGCAGCATAGATGGCTTGGCCGAACCCGTTGAGCGGGCCATTATACAGACCCTGCGCCATTCCATAGTCCTGACGGGAGTTATCCATGTTGCGCGTGTTTCTGATGCTGGCCGCCTTTTTCGGCTTCACCGGTGTGGCCCTTGGCGCATTCGCGGCCCATGGCCTGAAAAGCCGCCTGAGCGAGCAATACCTGGCCATTTTTCATACAGGGGTTACCTACCAGCTGGTGCATACCCTGGCCCTGCTCGGTGTAGCCCTGCTCGCCACTCAGCTGCCGGGTCGCCTGGTGACGTGGTCCGGTGTCTGTTTCGCTCTGGGCATCGTACTGTTTTCCGGCAGTTTGTATCTGCTGACCCTGACGGGTATCAGCAAACTGGGGATCATTACGCCCATCGGTGGTCTGGCTTTTCTGGCCGGATGGTTATGCCTGGGCATTGCCGCCTGGCGCTTGAGCTAAGTCCGCAAGATGAATGGCTTGGGTCGACCTGACTGATCGGGATAGAATGCTGGCCCCTTAAAATGAAGGCAGCGTCGCGCATGCGCATTCAGTTGAACGGTGAACCTTTTGAACTGCCGGACGGCGAGACCGTCGCCAGCCTGTTGGCGCGCCAGGAACTGACCGGGCGTCGAGTGGCTGTCGAGCTTAACCTGGACATCGTCCCGCGCAGTCAGCACGCCGGGACGGTGCTCAAAGAAGGTGACCAGGTCGAAGTGGTGCATGCCATCGGTGGTGGCTAGTCCCCCCGCTTGACCCATTCCCGCGGTGCACACAATTACAGAGGATTCCCGATGAGCAATGTTCGCAGCGACAAGCCTTTTATCCTGGCTGGCCGTACTTATCAGTCGCGCCTGTTGGTGGGTACTGGCAAGTACCGCGACATGGAAGAAACCCGCCTTGCCATCGAGGCATCGGGTGCTGAAATCGTCACCGTCGCCGTGCGTCGTACCAACATCGGGCAAAACCCTGGCGAGCCGAACCTGCTCGATATCCTGCCACCGGATCGCTATACCATCCTGCCGAACACGGCCGGTTGCTATGACGCGGTAGAAGCCGTACGCACCTGCCGCCTGGCCCGTGAGCTGCTCGACGGCCACAATCTGGTCAAGCTGGAAGTACTGGCGGATCAGAAAACCCTGTTCCCCAATGTGATCGAAACCCTCAAGGCCGCAGAGATCCTGGTCAAGGAAGGTTTCGACGTGATGGTGTACACCAGCGATGACCCGATCATCGCCCGCGAGCTCGAGGCCATGGGCTGCATCGCCGTGATGCCGCTGGCCGGGCTGATTGGCACCGGTTTGGGGATCTGTAATCCCTACAACCTGCGGATCATCCTTGAAGAAGCAAAAATTCCGGTGTTGGTGGATGCGGGCGTGGGTACTGCCTCCGACGCCACCATTGCCATGGAAATGGGCTGCGAGGCGGTGCTGATGAACTCGGCCATCGCCAATGCCCAGCACCCGATCATCATGGCCGAAGCCATGAAACACGCCATTGTGGCGGGCCGTCTGGCGTATCTGGCCGGACGCATGCCGAAAAAACTCTATGCCAGCGCCTCTTCGCCGCTGGATGGTCTGATCAAGTAAGAGCCACTGATGACTGAATCACTCGACACCCCAACCCCGGAAGAAGGCGAAGATCGCCAGCACCGTCGCATCAAGAGTTTTGTGATGCGCGCCGGGCGTATGACCGAAGGCCAGCAACGTGGCCTTGACCAGGGCACGCCGCTGTACGTGCTGCCGCTGGCTGATGCGCCGGTCGATTTCGACCAGGTATTCGGCCGCTCGGCGCCGCGGACCCTCGAAATCGGTTTCGGCATGGGCCACTCCTTGCTGGAAATGGCGGCTGCTTCGCCTGAGCAGGACTTTATCGGGGTTGAGGTTCACCGTCCGGGTGTCGGCGCGCTGCTCAATGGCGTACTGACCCAAGGGCTGACCAACCTGCGGGTTTACGATTGCGATGCGATCGAAGTACTGACCCGTTGCGTGGCCGACAACAGCCTGGATCGCCTGCTGCTGTTCTTCCCGGACCCGTGGCACAAGAGCCGTCACCACAAGCGCCGTATCGTGCAGGCGTCCTTTGCTGAGCTGGTGCGTTCCAAGCTCAAGGTCGGCGGTGTGCTGCACATGGCCACCGACTGGGAACCCTATGCCGAATACATGCTGGAAGTGATGAACGTCGCGCCGGGCTATCGCAATCTGGCCGAAGATGGCCGTTGTGTACCGCGTCCGACCGAGCGTCCGGTGACCAAGTTCGAACGCCGCGGCGAACGTCTTGGGCATGGCGTGTGGGATCTGAAGTTCGAAAAACTGTAAGCGCCAACCTTTGTGGGAGCTGGCTTGCCAGCGATGGCATCAACGCGGTCTGACTGTAAACCGCGTCGTCTGCATCGCTGCCAAGCCAGCTCCCACAATGTTTTCAGTCTTCGCATCAGCGCCGGTCAGCCACAACCCCGATCAACACCAGCACCACCAACAACACCGGCGCCAGGCTGTAGTTGTTGAACTGGCCGAGGCCGCGTTCGACCCAGGGCGTGGCGTAAATCAGAGCCGCACCGCTGCCCACCAGGCACAACAAGGCCATCAGGGGCACACGCAAGGCCCCGGCAACACTTCCCAGACGTTGTTCGACCCAACCTTTGAAGTCGGCACCGAACAGCACCAGCAAGCAGCCGATCAGGGCCAGCGAGATCTCCGAGAGGTGGCTGCGGCTCCAGCGCGATACGGTAGCAAGCAGGTCTAGTACCAAGTCCATTCGAGTTCCTTAGATCAGAAAGTGCTGCAGCAAGTCGTTGAGAAACAGCTGGCCCCGGGCAGTTGCTGCCAGGCGTGACGGTTCGACCTGCAATAGGCCGCTTTGTTCGGCAGCATCGCGTCCGCTTTTCAAGCTTTCGAGTGCCAGCCCGGTACGCTCGGGGTAGAGCGCAGCATCGACGCCATCGGTCAGGCGCAAGGCGTTCATCAGAAACTCAAACGGTAGCTCTTCGGCAGTCAGAACTTTCTCGCCCGCCTGGAAGTTTTTGCCCGGGTTCAGGTAATCCTTCGGCAGGCGGGTTTTCCAGGTGCGGATTATGCGGCCATCGGGATGGCTCAATTTGCCGTGGGCGCCAGCACCGATACCGATAAAGTCGCCAAAGCTCCAGTAGTTCAGATTATGCCGCGCCGGGCGACCCGGCTGGGCGTAAGCCGAAACTTCGTACTGGGCATAGCCGTGTTCGGCCAGCAGTGCCTGACCGGCTTCCTGAATGTCCCACAGAGTGTCGTCCTCAGGCAGGACCGGCGGCTGGTTCCAGAACACCGTGTTGGGTTCCAGCGTCAGTTGATACCAGGACAGGTGTGTCGGCTGCAGGGCGATAGCCTGGCGCAAGTCGCTCAGAGCGTCGTCCAGCGACTGATCGGGCAAACCGTGCATCAAGTCCAGGTTGAAGTTATCAAAGCCGGCCAGGCGCGCCATACCGGCCGCACGTACGGCCTCGTCACCGTTGTGGATGCGGCCCAGTGCTTCGAGCTTCTCTTGCTGGAAGCTCTGGATACCTATCGACAGTCGGTTGATCCCCAGCTTGCGGTAAGCCACGAACTTTTCCTGCTCGAAAGTACCGGGGTTGGCTTCCAGGGTGATTTCGATATCGCTGGCGAACGCAATTCGCGCTTCGACACCCTTGAGCAGGCGCCCCAGGGACCGGGCGCTGAACAGGCTTGGTGTGCCGCCGCCGAAGAAGATCGAACTCAGCTCGCGGCCATACACCGCGTGCAGGTCCTGATCGAGGTCGGCCAGCAGTGCGTCGACGTACTCGTCTTCAGGCAGCACCGGGCTGGCGGTGTGGGAGTTGAAGTCGCAATACGGGCATTTGCGCACGCACCACGGAATATGGATGTACAGCGACAGGGGCGGCAATTGCGTCAACGGCGCGCGTGGCGCCTGCTGAGTAAAGCCAGCCGCACCCAGATAGAGCGGCTGTGGAGGAGTGTCGTGGGTCATTTCAGGCCCAGACGCTGACGCAGCAAGACCATGGCACGGGCCCGATGGCTCAGCTGGTTTTTTTCGCCCGGGCTGAGGTCGGCACTGGAGCAATTGCGCTCCGGAACCCAGAACAACGGATCGTAACCGAAACCGTGCGCACCGCTGGCGGCAGGCAGGATGCGCCCGTGCCACAAGCCTTCGCAGATAATCGGCAACGGATCTTCGGCGTGCCGGACCAACGCCAGCACGCAGACAAATTGCGCGCCGCGTTCGGCTTCGGGTACGTCCTTGAGGGCCTCGAGCAGCTTGGCGTTGTTGGCCGCATCACCCTTGCCGTCGGCGTAGCGGGCCGAGTAAATACCCGGCGCGCCACCGAGAAAATCCACCGCCAGCCCGGAGTCGTCGGCCAGTGCCGGCAAACCCGAGATACGCGCGGCATTGCGCGCTTTAAGAATCGCGTTTTCAACGAACGACAAGCCGGTTTCTTCCGGTTCAACGCTGCTGAATTCTCCAATCGAGCGCAACTGCACCGACTCGCCGAGCATGGCCTGAAGTTCTTTGAGTTTGCCGGCGTTGTGGCTGGCCAGTACCAGTTGCGTGAAGTTGATCATTAGAGCGGAGCGACCTCTTGGGAGTAATCGATGGATTTGGTTTCGCCGTTGACCTTGAGCTCGATATCGAAAATGAAGGTGGCAGGCTGATTGACCGGGAATTGAGCGAAGTAGTCGATCGCACCCTTGTCATCAATCACTTGCTTGAAGGTCAGGGGCCGGGCCTTTTTCTCGCCTTCGACGCGCACGGTACCCTTGACGGTGGTGGCGACTTTTTTACCGGCGGTGTCCAGATTGATATTCAGGCCACCCAGTTGCTTGCTGCGTTCCAGTTTGTATTTGGCTGCAATTTCAGGCGACAGGAAGTCCGACATATAGGCGTTGTAATACACCTTGGTGCCGCCGACCGTGGCCTGGCCAGCCGCCATGGCCTGCATGGCGAAGCACATTGAAAGCATTAGTAATCCAATACGACCCATCGTCTTTCTCCTTGAGCGCTGATTTAAACCGCGACCTGATGATCCTGAAGGCCGGGGCTGCTGACACGATAAATGCCAATCTCGCCCAACAGGTTAGGCCATAACTTGCTGGCCCACCCGTGGCGGTGCTGCTGATCGACAGCAAGGCGGTTGATCACCCGGGCTTCGCGACCACGGCACAGCTCTTCAAAGTCTTCGAAGGTGCAGAAGTGGATGTTCGGCGTGTTGTACCAGGTGTAGGGCAGAAACTCGGATACCGGCATCCGGCCCTTGCTGGCCAGGTACCAGCGGCAGCGCCAGTGGCCGAAGTTCGGAAAGGTAATGATGCACTGGCGTCCGACGCGCAGCATTTCGTCGAGAATCCGGTCGGGGTAGTGCACGGCCTGCAGCGCCTGGGTCATGACCACGATATCGAAACTGTTGCTGGCGAAGTTGCCCAGCCCCTTGTCCAGATCCTGCTCGATGACGTTGATGCCCTTGGCGACGCACTCGGCGATATTGTCCGGGTCGTTTTCCAGGCCATAGCCGGTGACTTGCTTGTTGTCGCGCAGCCAGCTCAGCAGTTCGCCATCACCACAACCGAGGTCGAGCACGCGGCTGCCGGCGGGGATCCAGTCTTGGATGATTTCCAGGTCGGCTCTCATGGCGTTCTCACAGTTCTATGCGGTTCATGTAATTACTGAAGGCTTGCAGGTAACGCGGGATCGGGATCAGGAAGGCGTCATGGCCTTGCGGCGCATCGATCTCCAGATAGCACACGTCTTTCTTCGCCGCCATCAGGGCATCCACCAGTTCCCGTGAGCGCGCGGGCGAGAAACGCCAGTCGGTGGTGAATGACATCACGCAAAAGCGCGCCTTGGCTGAGGCGAAGGTTTTGGCCAGGTCGTCATCGAAGTTGGCCGCCGGGTCGAAGTAGTCCAGCGCCTTGGTCATCAGCAAATAAGTGTTGGCGTCAAAGCGCCCGGAGAACTCTTCACCCTGATAACGCAGGTAGCTTTCAACCTGGAACTCCACGCTGTGGAAGTCGTAGTTGAGGTTTTCGTTCTTCAGGCCACGGCCAAATTTCTCGCCCATCGAGTCATCGGACAGGTAGGTGATGTGCCCGACCATGCGCGCCAGCATCAGGCCGCGCTTGGGAATTACGCCCTTTTCCTGGAACGAACCACCGTGGAACTCGGGGTCGGTGAGGATGGCCTGGCGAGCGACTTCGTTGAACGCGATGTTTTGCGCCGACAGTTTTGGCGCCGAAGCGATGGCCAGGCAATGACGCAGCCGGTCCGGGTAGCTGATGCTCCACTGCAGCGCCTGCATGCCGCCCAGGCTGCCACCGATGATGGCGGCCCACTGGTCGATGCCCAGCCGGTCAGCCAGGCGTGCCTGGCTGTGGACCCAGTCTTCAACGGTCAGTACCGGGAAATCTGCACCAAACGGGCGACCGGTTTCTGGATTGATACTGCTGGGGCCGGTAGAGCCATTGCAGCCGCCGAGGTTGTTCAGGCTGACGACGAAGAACTTGTTGGTATCTATAGGCTTGCCGGGCCCGATGCAACTGTCCCACCAGCCGGGCTTGCGCTCATCGATGCTGTGGTAGCCGGCAGCGTGATGGTGCCCGGAGAGGGCGTGACAGATCAGCACGGCATTGCTGGCCGTGGCATTGAGCTGGCCGTAGGTTTCGTAAATCAGGTCATAGGCAGGCAATGAACGGCCGCAGGCTAAAGCCAGGGGTTCGCTGAAGTGCGCCATTTGTGGCACAACCAGACCAACGGAATCGGGGGGAAAGGCGGCTGGCATCGACCCTGCTCTCTTTAAATGAGGCGTAAGTCTAATGAGCGGGGGAGTGGGCGGCAAGCAATGCTCCGGGCTGATTTCGGAGGCGCTCGAAGACTGCCTTTGCGGGAGCTGGCTTGCCAGCGATGCAGCCGACAACTTCGGCCTGGAAACCGCAATGATGCAATCGCGGGCAAGCCGGCTCCCACAGAAGAAACAGTATTCAGGCTGGCTTTGTCAGCCCCGGCAAATCCGGCAGTTTTTTCGGCGCGTGCAAGCGCACGCGTTTCTGCCGGTTGAGTTCACCGCTGATCAGGCTGACCTGACTTTTGGCTATACCGAACGCCTTGGCCAGAAAGGCCAGCAGATGGGCGTTGGCCTTGCCTTCTACCGGTGGGGCGGTGAGGCGGATCTTCAGACGTTCACCGTGCAGGCCGGCGAACTCATCGCTGCTGGCCTTGGGTTGCAGGTGGCAGTCGAGAATCAGGTCCTCGCCGTCCCAACGGAAGTAGCTCATCAGATCAGGCCGAACAACACGACCGGCATGCCGACATACATGGCCAAAGGCGGGATCACGTAGCTCTGGATCAGCTGAATTACCATGAACGCCAGGATCGGCGAGATATCCAGCCCGCCCATGCTTGGCAGCATGCGGCGGAACGGCGCCAGGGCCGGCTCGGTGATCTGGTTCACCAGTTCGGCGCCCGGGCTGGTGCTACCAGGAGCAACCCAGGACAGGATCACGCTGATGATCAGGGCAAAGAAGAACACCTTCAAGAACAGCGCGGTCACGCCAATGATGGCCCAGGCCAGCAGCCCCAGAATGTTGAACGACATGTAGCTCAGGGTCAGCACTATGGCGAAGATCACCATTTGCACCAGAATCGCCAGCACCAGCGATGACATGTCTAGGCCAAACAGGCTCGGGATCACACGGCGCAGAGGCTTGAGCAGCGGCTGCGTGGCTTTGACCGTGAACTGGCACAGCGGGTTGTAGAAGTTGGCCCGTACCAGCTGCAGGATGAATCGCAGCAGGACGATCAGCAGGTAGAGGCTACCCAGGGTTTGAATTACGAAAATGGCAGCGCCATTAAGTCCAGACATCATGTGCTCCTTATTGACCCAGTTGTTCGGCCATTTCGGCCGAGCGGTGCGCGGCGGCACTCAATGCTTTTTCGACCGAGGCTGCAAAACCGTCGGCCTGGAATGATTTGATCGCAGCTTCGGTGGTACCGGCGGGCGAGGTTACGCGGCGGCGCAGCTCGGCGGCATCGACATCACTGGCCACGGCCATGTGCGCCGCCCCCAGCGCTGTCTGCTCGGCCAGTTGCTTGGCCACTTCGCGTGGCAGGCCGAGTTTGACCCCGGCGTCGGCCATGGCTTCGATCAGCAGGAAGAAATACGCCGGACCGCTGCCGGACACAGCCGTGACGGCATCGATCTGGGCTTCGGTATCGACCCAGACCGCGATCCCGACGGCTGACAGCAAATCTTCAGCCTGCTGGCGCTGTTCGGCGGTAACGGCGGCAGTCGCGAACAGGCCGCTTACACCTTTACCGAGCAATGCCGGAGTATTGGGCATGCAGCGTACCAGCGGCTGGTTGCCCAGCCAGTTCTGCAGGCTGGTGCAGGTGATGCCTGCGGCAATCGAAATAA
Organism: Pseudomonas sp. Lz4W; assembly: GCF_000346225.2. Classification (NCBI taxonomy): domain Bacteria; kingdom Pseudomonadati; phylum Pseudomonadota; class Gammaproteobacteria; order Pseudomonadales; family Pseudomonadaceae; genus Pseudomonas; species Pseudomonas sp. Lz4W. The sequence goes on from NZ_CP017432.1 coordinate 302,971, forward strand.
GCAACTGATGCGGTTCGAGATGCGCGCGCAGGTCCTGGCATACGGCTTTCATGACTTGCGGCTTGACCGCAATGACAATCACGTCAGCGTCCTGAACCGCCTGCGCGTTGTCGGCAAACAGTTCTATACCGTGCTCGGCCGAGACCCTGGCCCGGGTTTCGGCGCCCGGATCGCTGGCGCGGATCTGTGCGGCATCCAGACCTTTGGCCAGCAGGCCGCCGATCAGACTGGAAGCCATATTCCCGGCCCCGATAAAGGCAATACGCATGTTGCTCATAACAGATCCTTATAAAAATTGAGGTCGGTCTTATCAGGCCTGGCCGTAGTCGCGGGCACCAAACAGCGCGGTACCGATGCGTACCCAGGTGGCGCCTTGGGCAATGGCCGACTCCAGGTCGTGGCTCATGCCCATGGAAAGTGTATCGAGCCCCAGGTTCAGGCTTTGTTGCAGATCACGCACTGTTGCAAAGGCCGCGTCCTGCTCGGCCCGGTCCTCAGTGGGCTCCGGTATCGCCATCAAGCCGCGCAACTTCAGGCGCGGTAAGCCGTTGATGGCGGCTGCCAGTGCAGGCAAATCCTGCGGGGTACAGCCGGACTTGCTGGCTTCTCCACTGACGTTGACCTGGATGCAGATATTCAGTGGTTCCAGGTCTGCCGGGCGCTGTTCAGACAAGCGCTGGGCAATTTTCAGGCGGTCCACTGAGTGCACCCACGAAAAATGCTCGGCGATATCGCGGGTCTTGTTCGATTGAATGGGGCCGATGAAGTGCCAACTCAAGGGCAGGTCGGCTAATTCGACCTGTTTGGCACGGGCTTCTTGCAGGTAGTTTTCGCCAAAATCGCGAACCCCGGCGGCATAGGCTTCGCGCAGCGCTGCAGCGGGTTTGGTCTTGCTGACCGCGAGTAAGTGAATGCTCGTCACATCACGTTGCACAGCCAGTGCCGCGGCACGGATGCGTGCCTCAACTTCAGCGATGTTGTCAGCTATCGTGGACATTCGTTAAGCCCGCCGTTGTGAAAGTCTGCGGCATTCTACTGGAATTGGGAGGGGGGATGGATATCGCCGACCTGTTGGCATTGAGTGTCAGTAGTGGCGCTTCGGACTTGCACCTGTCAGCAGGTGTCGCACCCATGCTGCGGGTCGATGGTGAGATGCAGCAGTGCGGGCTGCCGGTGTTCGGGCCAGATCAGGTGCGGGGGCTTATCCACAGCCTGATGACAGACGCGCAGCGCAGCGCTTTCGAAACCGGGCATGAAGCCGATTTCTCTTGTGCACTTGCCGGGCTGGGCCGGTTCCGGGTCAACGCTTTCGAGCAGCAGCGTGGCGCGGGGGCGGTGTTGCGCAGCATTGCCCAGCGGGTACCGAGCCTTGAGTCACTGGGGCCGGGCGAGGTGTTTCGTCAGCTTTGTCGCCTGCCCCACGGCCTGATATTGGTCACTGGTGCCACCGGCTCCGGTAAATCCACGACCCTGGCCGCGATGATCGACCACCTAAACCGTAGTCGTCAGCAGCACATACTCACCATTGAAGACCCGATTGAATTCATCCATCAGCCGGCCCGGTGCCTGATCAACCAGCGCGAAGTGCATCGTGACACCCACAGTTTTTCGGCAGCGTTGCGCTCGGCGCTGCGCGAAGATCCGGATGTGATCATGCTGGGCGAAATGCGCGACCTCGAGACCATCCGGCTGGCCCTGACGGCAGCTGAAACCGGACACCTGGTACTGGCCACGCTGCATACGTCTTCGGCGGCCAGAACCATCGACCGGATGGTGGATGTGTTCCCGGCAGAAGAAAAGGCCATGGTGCGCTCCATGCTGTCCGAGTCACTGCAGGCGGTAATTTCCCAAACGCTGGTCAAGAAGGTTGGCGGGGGCAGGGTAGCGGCTCACGAAATCATGCTGGCGACACCGGCAATCAGGAACCTGATACGGGAAAACAAGGTTGCGCAGATGGTCTCGGCGATCCAGACCGGTGGGGCGGTCGGCATGCAGACGCTGGAGATGAGCCTTGGCAGGCTTAGTGAGGCGAGGGTGATCGAAACGTTGTAGGGGCTGTGGATGAAAAAAGGCTGCGATCTTCAAGATCGCAGCCTTCGTGCCTCGACAGCTACAGCGAGCAGGTTGGCGCTCTTAGCGCTGAACAACCTGCAGACTGGCTTTCTCTTTCGGCAGTACGCGCTTGGCGACTACGTAATGGCTCTGCCAGTAAGGCTTTTTCAGGGTGTCGATGGTGACCGACTTGCCGCGACGTGGCGCGTGGATGAACCGGTCGTTGCCCAGGTAGATGGCAACGTGGTTGACCTTGCGGCTCTTGATGTTGAAGAACAGCAGGTCGCCGGGTTTCAGATCCTTGCGTTCGACCTTTTGCCCGTGGCCGCTGGCCATTTCGCTGGAGGTACGTGGCAAATCAACCGCTGCAACGTCATTAAAGGCGTATTTCACCAGCCCGCTGCAATCAAACCCTTTACTTGGGCTGCTGCCGCCCCAACGATAAGGGGTGCCCAGCACGTTGACGGCGCGGCTCAATACCGTGCTGCTCTGCATGTTGGCGGCGGTCAGCGAAGCATTGGCGATTTTGCCAGGCGCTTTGCGATGAGCCTTGCTGGACGCAGGACGTGCTACGGTTTTGTTGCTGGTCTTGCTGTTAGAGGCGACATAAGCAGCACCCGCAGATGATTTTGCGGTGTAGCCGGTGAAGCCCGAAGGAAGATGTTGCTCACGATTGGTGGCGTGGGCGGCCAGTGGCATTAACAGGCAAATGGTTAGCCATGTCTTGAATAAAGGACGCATTCGGCAGGGCTCTATGGTGGTAAGCGCGAAACTTTATAACAGCTTTTTTGTCCTTTCTCAGGCCGTTTGTCGATTGGCCCTGGGGGTGAAAAAGCGCAAAAGTACTGGCAAATTGTCCCATGGCAGCAGCGCAGGTCAGGTGGTACAAGGCTTTGCGCCATTTTTTGTAAGACACTTTTACCTGTTGCGTGACAGTAAAAAAGTCACAAAAAAATCCACAATATTTTTCTATCAGCACCAAAGAGGGCATTTATGAGCGGCTATCGAGACGATGTACAACGCGATACCCACAGCAAGGTGCTGGGTTATTTGCTGTGGATTTTCGGATTTCTGGGGGCGCATCGCTTCTATTACGGCAAGCCAGTGACCGGGACGATCTGGTTTTTCACCCTGGGCTTGTTGGGAATTGGCTGGCTGATCGACCTGTTCCTGATTCCGAGCATGGATCGCGAAGCCGATCTGCGTTTCACCTCGGGTGAAACCGACTACAGCGTGGCCTGGATTCTGCTGACCTTCCTGGGTGTGCTCGGTGTGCACCGCATGTACATGGGCAAATGGATCACCGGGATCATCTACCTGTTTACCGGCGGGTTCTTTCTGATCGGTATCCTTTACGACTTCTGGACCCTGAACGAACAGATTTCGATCAAGAACGCCGAACGCCGTTAAGGCACAGCGCAAAACATGCAGAAGCAATCTTGCTCGCGATCTTTTATGTGTTCAAAAGATCGCGAGCAGCCCGCTTCTGCAGATGCTTAGCCTTCGTAGCTGATCCGGCCATCCACCAGCGTGTAACGCACGGCACTTGGCAGGCAATGGCCAAGGAACGGGCAGTTGTCGCCTTTGGAAAGCCATTTCTCACCGGCCACGGTGGAAGCTGCCGGGTCGAACAGCACCAGATCCGCCGCGCAACCCACCGCCAGGCGTCCGGCCGGCAGGCGCAAGGCATCGGCCGGGCCAGCGCCCAGGCGAGCCAGCAAGGTCGGCAAGTCCAGCAAACCGTCTTCTACCAGGGTCATTGCCAGCGGCAATAACAGTTCAACGCTGCTCATGCCCGGCTCGGTGGCACCGAAGGGTGCAAGCTTGGCATCGCGTTCGTGGGGCTGGTGATGGCTGGAGATGGCTTGCACCACGCCCGACTTCACGGCTTCGCGCAGACCGTCACGGTCGGCCCGGGTCCGCAGCGGCGGTTGCACGTGGTACAGGCTGGAGAAGTCCACCAGCGCCTCATCGGTCAAAATAAGCTGATACAGCGCCACATCGGCCGTCACCCGCAAACCGCGAGCCTGGGCCTGGGCAATCAGGGCCACGCCCCGGGCGCTGGTCAACTGGCTGAAGTGGGCGCGCACGCCACTTTGCTCAACCAGCAACAGATCACGGGCCAGCGCTACGGTTTCGGCGGTTTCAGGGATGCCCGGCAAACCGCGGAAGGCGGCCATCGGACCGTCGTGGGCGATGCCGCCTTCAGCCAGATCGCGATCCTGGGAGTGAAAAATCACCGTCAGGTCGAATGTTGCCGCATATTCCAGCGCCCGGCACAGGGTGCGGGTGTTGGTGAAACTGCTGAGACCGTTGCCGAAGGCGACGCATCCGGCGTCACGCAGAGCGATCAATTCGGCCAGCTGCTCGCCTTCCAGGCCTTTGCTCAGGGCGCCAATCGGGAACACCTTGCAGTTTCCGGCTTCACGGGCGCGGTCGAGGATCAGCTCGGTGACGGCCGAGGTGTCCAGCACCGGTTTGGTCTGAGGCGGACAGCACAGGCTGGTCACGCCACCGGCAGCGGCAGCGCGGGTTTCGCTGGCGATGGTGCCTTTGCGGCTGTAGCCCGGCTCGCGCAGGGCAACGTTCAGGTCAACCAGCCCGGGAGCGGCCACCAGGCCTTTGGCTTCGATGGTTTGAGTCGGGGTAAAACCTGCCGGGGCAGCGCCAATGGCAATAATTTTGCCGGCTTCCAGATGCAGGTCGGTCACTTGATCCAGCTTGCTGCACGGATCAATCACGCGGGCGCCGAGAATGCTGAGCTTCACTGGGCGTTCTCCTGTTCGAATTGGCGCTGGGCCGTTTGCCCGCTCATGGTCATGGACAACACCGCCATGCGCACGGCGATGCCATAGGTTACCTGGTTGAGAATCACCGAATGCGGGCCGTCGGCCACTGCCGACTCAATCTCCACGCCACGGTTGATCGGGCCCGGGTGCATGACGATGCAATCGGGCTTGGCCCCCGCCAGGCGGGCCGTAGTCAGGCCGAACAGGCGGTAGAACTCGCCTTCGCTCGGCAGCAGGCCGCCGGACATGCGCTCGCGCTGCAGGCGCAGCATGATCACCACGTCGACGTCTTTCAGGCCTTCGGTCATGTCGGTGTAGACCTTGACCCCGTATTGCTCGATGCCGATCGGCAACAGGGTTTTCGGTGCAATCACGCGGATATCCGGGCAGCCCAGGGTTTTCAGGGCAATCATGTTCGAACGCGCGACCCGCGAGTGCAGGATGTCGCCGACTATGGCTACCGACAGGTTTTCGAAGCCGCCCTTGTGGCGACGGATCGTCAGCATGTCGAGCATGCCCTGGGTCGGGTGCGCGTGCCGGCCGTCGCCGCCGTTGATGATCGCCACCTGCGGGCACACATGCTCGGCAATGAAGTGCGCGGCCCCGGAGTCGCCGTGGCGTACCACGAACATGTCGGCGGCCATGGCTTCAAGGTTGCGCAGGGTGTCGAGCAGGGTTTCGCCCTTGCTCGCGGACGAAGTCGACACATTGAGTGTGATCACGTCGGCGGACAGGCGCTGTGCGGCCATCTCAAAGGTGGTGCGGGTGCGGGTGGAGTTTTCGAAGAACACATTGCACACGGTTTTGCCGCGCAGCAACGGGACCTTCTTCACCGCCCGGGCGCCGACTTCGAGGAACGAGTCGGCGGTATCGAGTATTTCAGTCAGCAGCTCGCGGCGCAGTCCGTCGAGGGACAGAAAGTGGCGCAGCTGGCCCTGATCATTGAGCTGTAGCGGGCGCTTGGCGTCTATGGGCGTCATCGCAAAGGTCTCTTAGGCAAGGTCTTGAAGTTCGAGGGTCAATGGCGCCGGGCCGGACAGTTTTACCCGCTCGGTCGGTTTCAGGGGCAGGGTCGCACCCACCACGTCGGGCCTGATCGGCAGTTCGGCCGCGTCCAGATCCAGCAGGCTGACCAGTGTCACGCTGGCTGGACGACCATAGTCGAACAGTTCGTTAAGCGCGGCGCGAATGGTACGACCGCTCATCAGCACGTCATCGATCAGGACCAGATGCTGGCCTTCAATTTCGAATGGCAGCTCGGAAGGGCGAACCTGTGGGTGCAGCCCGTTCTGGCTGAAATCGTCGCGGTAGAAAGACACATCCAGCGTGCCCAGTGGCGAGTCGCTGTCCAGCGCGCGCAGCAGTGCCTGGGCAACCCAGATACCGCCAGTACGAATGCCAATGAAGCGCGGCTCGGTGATGCCGCGCCGGGCGAGATGGGCCTTGAGGTCGAGGGCCATCTGGGAGATCAGTTCAGCGGGAACAGGCAGGATCATGGTGGCTCCTTAAAAGGCCCGCGAGGCGAAGCCTGCAGCGGCGGGCGCAAACAATGGGGCGCGTCAGTGATACAAACGCAGGGTCAGGCTTTGGATTGAGACTTGGCCAGGAACTCGTCGATCCAGCTTTGCAGCACCAGCCTGGCGGCAATGGCATCCACAGGATTGTCACGAAAACTGCCGCGCTGGCCGCCCTGGGCCATACGCTCGCCCTTGGCCTCAAAAGTGGTCAGGCGTTCATCGTGCTCATAAGCGGGCAAATTGAAACGGCCATTGAGCCGATTGGCAAATTTTTTGGTCCGTGCGCACAGCGGGCTTTCGCTGCCATCCATGTTCAGGGGCTTGCCGACAATCAGCACGTCGGGTTTCCACTCTTTAATGAGCTTTTCGATCTCTTCCCACTTCGGAATGCCGTTCTCGGCTTTCAGGTTGCACAGTTCACGGGCCTGGCCGGTGATCATCTGGCCAACGGCGACCCCGATGGAGCGGGTGCCGAAGTCGAAACCGAGCACAAGACGAATGTCGTGCCCGGCCATCAGGAATGGCCTGCTTGGGTGCTTAACAAATTGAGGTTCACTCCGAGGTGTTTGGCGGCGGCGTCGAGGCGCAACTCGCTAGAGGTGTCAAACAGGACGTGGGCTGAGTAGGGGCAGGTCAGCCAGGCATTGTCGGCCAGTTCGGCCTCCAGCTGGCCGGCGTCCCACCCGGCATAGCCCAGGCAAATCAGGCTGCGTCGCGGCCCGTGCCCGTCAGCAATACTGAACAGAACGTCGGCAGAGGTGCTCAGGGCCAGTCCGTCCTCCAGCTCGACGGTGGCGTCAAAGCTCATGCCGACCGGGTGCAGGACAAAACCGCGATCAACCATCACCGGTCCGCCGCCGTAGATCGGCACATGCTGGCACAAGGGTGCGCAGGCCGTATCAGGGCGCAGTTGCTCAAGAATGTCCGCCAGACTCAGATCCATTGGCCGGTTGATCACCAGGCCCATGGCACCATTGGCCGTGTGCTCGACGATGTAGGTCAAGGTGTGTGCAAAGTTCGGGTCAGCCATGTGGGGCATGGCGATCAGGAATTGATGCTTGAGGTAGGTCGGTGCGTGCTTTTTCATGAGCCTTAGTGTGGCGCTGGCAAGGTGAACTGACAAGTTTGGCGGATGAAGATTGCTGACTCTGCAGGAGCGAGCCTGGCTCAATTGCTCGACAACCTGTCGCCCTGGGCAAACTTCCAGGTGCGGATGATCTCCAGCCGGTCGATGTCTGCCAGATCGCCAGTGAATGGCGCAAAAGGCGCCGCCAGCCTTACGATTCGTTGCGCCGCCTGATCCAGCAGCGGTTGCCCGGAGGACTCAAGTACCAGCACTTCGTGCAGTGAGCCGTCGCGATTGATCGACACCAGCAGCCGCAGCTTGCCGTAGATCTTTTCGCGACGGGCCTGTTCGGGGTAGTTGAGGTTGCCGACGCGTTCGATTTTTTTGCGCCAGTCCTCTTTATACCAGGCACCCTTGTCGCGCATGGTCGAAGCGGCACTCATGCGGTAGATCTTCGGGCGCTTGGCGTACAGCTGCTGCTCGTTGGCCAGTTCGGCTTCGAGGCTGGAAATCTCGCTGGACAGCTGCGAGCTGTCGAACGTGGGAACGCTGGCCTTGGGCGCCGCTTCGGTTTTGACCTTTTGCGGTTCGCGCGGGGCCTTGTTCGGTTTCGGGGCGACGGTGGTGACTGCCGCCTTGGGCGCTGCCTTTGGCTGTTCGGGTCTGGCAGCGGGAGGCGGGGTGACCTTTTTGACCGTATTGTCCTGGAATGGAGCGACTTCTGTGGTCTTGGGCACGGCTTTCTTGTCCAGCGTACCGCTGCCTTGCTGGTTGTCCTGTGCCAGGAAGTCCGCCTTGTCCGGAGCTTTCTCGCTTTTGAACGTCGAGAGGGTGATTTCCAGGGTTTTACTGATTTTCCTGGGCTCGCTCATGCTGAAACCCACACCCAGAATCACTGCGATATGAATCAGCGCCGCGACCATCAGGGTAAAACCCAGGCGATCGGCCGCTCTCACGCCTTTATGGCTGAGTTCGGGGGGCAGGTCGCTGGGGAGTGTCATGACAGAAAGACCAACATTGCGCGTTACACAGGTCGCGCATGATAGCGCAATGTTGGTTTTTAGCTGCAAGGAGGGAAGGGGCAAGCCTCAAGCGGCAAGCTAAAAGCGATACGCCCCAAACTTGCCGCTTCGCTACATTGCGCCTTTAAACTTTCGGCTTGGCGCTTGAAGCTTGCAGCTTCGATGCAATCGCATCCATCAACAGGGCGCCGATATTGGTGCCGAAAGCATTGTCGATCTCGCGGATGCAGGTCGGGCTGGTGACGTTGATTTCGGTCAGGTGTTCACCGATCACATCCAGACCGACGAACAACAGGCCTTTCTCCCGCAGGGTCGGGCCGACCTGGGCTGCGATCCAGCGGTCCTTGTCACTCAGTGGCCGTGCTTCACCACGGCCGCCTGCGGCCAGGTTGCCACGGGTTTCGCCTGCGGCCGGAATGCGCGCCAGACAATAGGGTACGGGCTCGCCGTCGATCATCAGGATGCGCTTGTCGCCGTCCTTGATCGCCGGCAGGTAGCCTTGGGCCATGATTTGCTGAGTGCCGTTGGCGGTCAGGGTTTCGAGAATCACCGACAGGTTTGGATCACCCACCCGATGGCGGAAAATCGAAGTGCCGCCCATGCCGTCGAGCGGCTTGAGGATCACGTCACCGTGGGTGGCGGCGAATTCTCGCAGGACATCGGCGCGGCGGCTGACTACGGTCGGCGGCGTGCACTGGGTGAATTGGGTGGCGAACAGCTTTTCGTTGCAGTCACGCAGGCTCTGCGGCTTGTTGACGATCAATACGCCGTCGCGCTCGGCTTGTTCCAGCAAGTAGGTGGAGTACACGAACTCCATGTCGAAGGGCGGGTCCTTGCGCATCAGGATCACGTCCAGATCGCTCAGGGCGGTATCGGCTTCGGCGTCCAGCTCAAACCATTTTTGCGGATCGGCGAAGACCTTGAGCGGCTTCATCCGCGCCCGGGCCTTGCCTTCGCTCAGGTAGAGGTCTTGCTGCTCCATGTAGAACAGGGTCCAGCCGCGATCCTGTGCGGCCAGCAACATGGCCAGCGAGCTGTCCTTCTTGTAGGAAATGCCCGCAATGGGGTCCATGACAATCCCGACTCGAACGCTCATGGCGAATTCCTCATATAAAATTGGCGAAGATCTCACCCGTAGAAAAGTTCGCGAGCAAGCTCGCTTCTGCGGGTTAGTAAAAGGCTTTTAAAAGTGGCGCCAGAGTGGCGCTGAGCGGGGGCCCGGTCAAGGAAAAACCACCTGCCCCGCGTCACGCCGGGTCGCCCGATAGATTGCAGGTCGTGACTGTGCTAAAAAGGCTCGCACAGTACTTTCAGCCCTTGTCCATCAAGGAGTTGGGTTTTCAAGCCGCACATTTGTAACAAAACGGGTCGCCACGCGACGGTAGAGCACATATGGAAAAGCAGTCCAGCGCCTTGAAGGTGATGGTGATTGACGATTCAAAAACCATTCGCCGTACCGCCGAAACGCTGCTCAAAAACGTAGGGTGCGAGGTCATCACGGCCATCGACGGTTTTGATGCCCTGGCCAAGATTGTCGATCACCATCCGCATATCATCTTTGTCGATATCATGATGCCGCGCCTGGATGGTTATCAGACTTGCGCACTGATCAAGAACAACCGGGCGTTCAAGTCGACGCCGGTAATTATGTTGTCATCCAAGGACGGGCTGTTCGACAAGGCCAAGGGGCGGATAGTGGGTTCTGATCAATTTTTGACCAAGCCCTTCAGCAGGGACGAACTGTTGAGTGCGATCAAGGCTCATGTGCCCGGTTTCAATATTGTCCCGAACGCTCAATGATGCCCGGCCAGCTGGCCGCTTACCTTTTTTAATGGGGAACACCATGGCTCGCATTCTGATCGTCGATGACTCGCCGACTGAAATGTACAAATTGACCGGCATGCTGGAAAAGCACGGTTACGTCGTGCTCAGGGCTGAAAACGGCGCGGACGGCGTCGCCCTGGCGCGTCTGGAAAAACCCGATGCGGTCTTGATGGATATCGTGATGCCGGGCCTCAACGGGTTTCAGGCGACCCGACAGCTGACCAAAGACTCCGAAACCAGCCATATCCCGGTGATTGTCGTCACCACCAAAGACCAGGAAACCGACATGGTCTGGGCTACCCGCCAGGGTGCCAAGGACTATCTGACCAAGCCGATCGAAGAAGAAAAGCTGATTTTGACGCTCAAACAAGTACTCAAAGATAACCCTCCAAAATGACGGAGGCCCTGTGCCGGACTCTCTGACCGCCTTCGAGTTGCTGCTGGAGATAGATCAGCGCTGTCGCTCGCTGGCGGCGGGTCTGGCACCTGCACAAGTCCAGGCCGACAACTGGAGCGGTATCGGTTTCCGGATCGGCGAGCATTGTTTCGTGGCGCCGATGGGGGAAATCGCCGAAATCCTCCATGAACCGCGTTTTACCTTGCTGCCGGGAGTAAAACCCTGGGTCAAGGGCGTGGCCAATTTGCGCGGGCAGCTGCTGCCCATCCTCGATCTGTGCGGTTTCTTCGGCGTGGAACTGTCACCTTTGCGCAAGCAGCGCCGGGTGCTGGTGCTGGAATACCAGGAGATATTTGTCGGACTGCAGGTAGATGAGGTGCTGGGCATGCAGCACTTCGCCCAGGCCGACCTCGATACCGACGTGCAGGCATTGCCCCACCCCATGTTTGCGCCCTACGTGCAGGGGCATTTTGCCGGCAGCCCGGTATGGTGGGTCTTCAGCCCCTTTGCCCTGGCCCAGGCACCGCAGTTCTGGGCGGTGGCGGTGTGAGCCGCCGCCACTTTGTACCTTCAGCAATGACACGGGACCCCGGGACCTGATCGATGACCACAGCCAATACCGCTAAACCAATGGAAGGGTCGCGCAGTCGCTCCCAGATCATCGTGCTTTTTATCGCCCTGATCGTGTTCATCATGCTGTTGTTCGCCAACTTTGCTTACCTCAATACCCAGTCCAACTACGACAAGCAGTACATCAGCCATGCGGGTGAGTTGCGGGTGCTTTCGCAGCGTATCGCCAAGAACGCCACTGAAGCGGCTGCCGGCAAGGCGGCGGCGTTCCGCTTGCTCAGCGATGCGCGCAATGATTTCAGCCAGCGCTGGGGCTTCCTGAAAAAAGGCGACCCGGCCACTGGCCTGCCCCCGGCGCCCCATGCCGTGCACAAGGAAATGCAGGCGGTGCAGCGCGACTGGGAGCAATTGCTGGATAACACCAACGCCATTCTGGCAAGTGAGCAAACCGTCCTGTCGCTGCATCAGGTCGCCGCCACCCTGGCGGAAACCGTGCCGCAGTTGCAGGTCGAGTACGAAAAGGTTGTGGAAATCCTCTTGCAGCGGGGTGCTCCTGCCAGCCAGGTGGTGCTGGCCCAGCGTCAATCCTTGTTGGCCGAGCGCATTTTGGGCGCGGTCAACACCGTGCTGGCCGGTGATGAGAATGCCGCGCAGGCCGCAGGTGCCTTTGGCCGCGATGCCAACCGTTTCGGGCAAGTGCTCAACGGCATGCTGGAAGGGAGTGAGGGGCTGAGAATTACTCAGGTCGAAGACAAGGACGCACGTACCCGCTTGCTGGAAATCTCGGAGCTGTTCCAGTTTGTATCCGGTTCGGTGGACGAGATTCTCGAAACCTCCCCCCAGCTGTTCCACGTGCGCGAAGCGGCGAACAATATCTTCAGCTTGTCGCAGACCTTGCTCGACGAGGCGTCGAACCTGGCCAACGGCTTTGAAAACCTGGCCAGCGGACGCTCGCTGGACATCATCGGCGGCTATGTATTGGGCCTGCTGGCGCTGGCGTCGATCATCCTGATCGGGATGGTGATGGTGCGCGAAACCAATCGCCAGCTGCGGGAAACCGCTGAAAAGAACGAGCGCAATCAAAACGCGATCATGCGCCTGCTTGATGAAATCGAAGACCTGGCCGACGGCGACCTGACCGTGACGGCCTCGGTCACGGAAGACTTTACGGGCGCCATTGCCGACTCCATCAACTATTCCATCGACCAATTGCGCGGACTGGTGGCGACCATCAACCTGACTGCGGGTCAGGTGGCGGCGGCGGTGCAGGAAACCCAGGCTACGGCCATGCAACTGGCAGAAGCCTCGGAACATCAGGCGCAGCAGATTGCAGAGGCATCGGGGGCGATCCAGCAAATGGCCCACTCCATCGATCAGGTTTCGGCCAACGCCTCAGAGTCCTCGGCGGTGGCGGAGCGCTCTGTCGCCATTGCCAACAAAGGCAATGAAGTGGTGCACAACACCATTCACGGCATGGACAACATTCGTGAGCAAATTCAGGACACCGCCAAGCGGATTAAACGCTTGGGCGAGTCTTCCCAGGAGATCGGCGACATTGTCAGTCTGATTGATGACATTGCCGATCAGACCAATATCCTGGCCCTGAACGCGGCCATCCAGGCTTCGATGGCCGGTGATGCCGGACGCGGGTTTGCCGTGGTGGCTGACGAAGTCCAGCGCCTGGCAGAGCGCTCTTCGGCGGCCACGCGGCAAATCGAAACCCTGGTCCGGGCCATTCAGGCCGACACCAATGAAGCGGTTATTTCCATGGAGCAGACCACCACCGAAGTGGTGCGCGGTGCTCGCCTGGCACACGATGCCGGTGTGGCCCTGGAAGAAATCGAAGGTGTATCGCAAAACCTTGCCGATCTGATTCAAAGCATTTCCAACGCCGCGCAACAGCAGACCACCTCGGCGGCGCAGATTTCCCTGACGATGAACGTGATTCAGCAAATCACCAACCAGACCTCATCCGGTTCCACTGCCACCGCCGACAGCATCGGCAACCTGGCCAAAATGGCCAGCCAGTTGCGGCGTTCAGTGTCCGGGTTCACCTTGCCCGCCACGCAAAAACCACGTGAGCCACAGTAATGGTTGACCGGCACGACTACGTAGCCCTCGAATGGGTCAAAGGCGATATTGCCGACACCTTGAAACAGGCACGCGTGGCGCTGGGTGAGGACGGGCAGCCGCCCACTGCCCAGATGCTGGAACAGTGCCTGGACTGTATTCATCAGGTGCATGGCAGCCTGTTGATGGTGGAGTTCTACGGCGCCGCCTTGCTGGCCGAAGAGATGGAGAAACTGGTGATTGCCCTGCAGCAGGGCCGTGTCAGCCAGCTCGACGAAGCCTTGCGCCTGTTGCAGCAAGCGTTCAGGCAGTTGCCCTTGTATCTGGACCGTGTGCACAGTGCCCGGCGTGACTGGCCGCTGGTGGTGCTGCCGCTGCTCAATGATTTGCGCACCGCCCGAGGTGAAGCACTGCTCTCGGAAACCAGCCTGTTCAGCCCGCCCTTGCAGCACTTGCCCGAGCTGGACCAGGCCGCATTGGCCCGCTTGCTGCCGCCACAATGGCCGCATCAACTGCGGGCCCTGCGCCACACCTTGCAATCCGCGCTGCAGGGTTTGCAGCGTGAAGAAGAGGTGCAGGCCAGTCTGGAGCTGATGGCGGGGGTGTTCGCCCGCCTCGAAAGCATGTGCCACGGCGCGCCGCTCAATGCACTGTGGAAAATCTCCGCGGCGCTGGTGGATGGCATGCTCCGCGGGCGGGTGGCCAACAGCCCGGCGTTGCGCAGCCTGTTCAGTGAATCGGACAAAGAACTCAAGCGCCTGCTGGAACAAGGCATAGACGGCATCAACCAGCCTGCGCCCGAAGAACTGCTGACCAGTTTGCTGTTTTACATCGCCAAAGCCGAACAGCCGACCACCAAAATGCTCGCGCTGAAAACCCGCTATGAGCTGGACGAAGCCATGCCCGACGCGGCCATGGTGGATGAAGAGCGTGCGCGGCTGGCAGGGCCCGATCGCGATGCCATGCGCTCAGTGGTGGCGGCATTGTGCGAAGAGCTGGTGCGGGTCAAGGAGCGTCTGGACCTGTTTGTGCGCAGCGACCGCTCCCACGTGTCGGAGCTGAGCAGCCTGATGGCGCCTTTGCGGCAGATCGCCGATACCCTGGCCGTGCTGGGTTTTGGTCAGCCGCGTAAAGTCATCATCGACCAGTTGGCCGTGGTCCAGAGCCTGGCCCAGGGGCAGCGTGAGCCCACCGATGCGGTGTTAATGGATGTCGCTGCGGCCTTGCTCTATGTCGAGGCCACGTTGGCCGGCATGGTCGGCAATGCTGAACCGTCGCAGCGCGAAGAGAGCCGTCTGCCCACCACCGATCTGATGCAGATCCATCAACTGGTGATCAAAGAGGCGCGCATCGGCCTCGAAGAAGTCAAAGACCTGATCAGCGACTACCTGGCGGCAGATTTTGATCGCCAGCATCTGCAACCACTGCCCGAACTGCTGACGCAAATCCGTGGCGCCCTGGCGATGATCCCGCTGACCCGTGCCGCCAGCCTGCTCGAGGCCTGCAACCAATACTTGGGCGAACAGCTACTGCTGCCAGCCAGACCGCCGTCTGCGCAGCAGCTTGAACAACTGGCGAATGTGCTGATCAGCATCGAATATTACCTGGAGCGCCTCTCCCAGGACCCCGGGGCCAGCGGCGAACAGGTGCTGGATCGGGCCGAGCACAGCCTCAATGAACTGGGCTATGCCCCGGCAGAGCGCCAGGTGCCAGTGCTCAATGACCGCCTCAGCCCGGCCGAAGTGCTGGCCATGCAGATCTCTCAGACCCTGGAAGGGCCCCTGGTGGCGCAGAGCCTGGCCGATGTTCTGGCCAGCCCGGTGTCAGCGCTCAACCCGCCGGCACAACATATTCCCGGCAGCTTGCTACCGCCCCCGGTAGACGAGGCAGCAGTCGATGAAGAACTGCTGGAAGTCTTTCTTGAAGAGACCGACGAGGTTCTGGTCGCCCTGCATGACTATTTGCCCCAGTGGATAGCCAATCCGGCCGACAGTGCTGCACTGGCCGAATTGCGGCGGGCCTTTCACACGCTTAAAGGCAGCGGGCGCATGGTCCGGGCGCTGGTGCTGGGTGAGCTGGCCTGGGCTGTCGAGAATCTACTCAACCGGGTGATTGAGCGCAGCGTGGCGCCAGGGCCGCAGATCTATCAGTTGCTGGAAGAGGTACTGGTGATTATCCCGGAGCTGGTGCAGGAGTTTGCCGAGCTTAGCCAGCGTCAGCGCGAAGATGTCGACCGATTGGCCGCACGGGCCCACAGCCTGTCAAAAAGTAAGCCGTTGCCGTTGCTGATCGAGCAGGACAGCAGCGGTACTGATCCGCAACTGCTGGATATCTTCCGACAGGAAGCACAAACCCACCTCGGCAGCCTTGACCATTTTCTCGATCAGGCCAGCCAGCAATTACCGTTGCCTGCCAGCGACGACCTGCAACGCGCCATGCATACCCTCAAGGGCAGCGCCCACATGGCCGGTATGTTGCCGATGGCGGAGCTGGCCACGGCCCTGGATCATCTGGTTCGCGAGTACAAGGGGCACCAAATCAGCCTGGACCGGGATGAAATCGAACTGCTGCTGGAGGCTGACAGCTTGCTGCATCGCGGCCTCAAGCAACTGGATGTCGACCCGCAGGCTGAAATCCATGGTGCCCGGCCCCTGATCAAGCGTATCGAGCAATTGATCGCCAGTCGTGTGGATGAATTGATCAATGCTCCCGGGGGCGGTCTGGAGCCCAAGCGCGATCCTCAGCGCATCGCCGAGTTTCTGGCCGAAAGCATGGACAACCTGTTTGACGCCGAAGACCTGCTATTGCACTGGCGCGAGAACCCGCACGAGCGTCAGGGGCTGGATGGGTTGCTCGAGCATCTGACCGGCCTGGCCGAGTCCGCGCATCTGCTGGACTTGCAGCCTTTCGACGCGCTGTGCGAAGCCTTGCTTGATCTGTATGGCGCCGTTGAAGAAAGCAGTCTGGCGGTCAGTGAGCGTTTTTTCACCGAGGCCAATAACGCCCATGAAGCACTGATCAACATGCTCGACCAGCTGGCGGCGGGGCAAGAAATCACCCCGCAGCCGGTGCTGATCCAGACCCTGCACGACCTGTTGCATGAAGGTCTGGCACCTGAAGCCACGGGCCTGATCCGTCGGGAGGGCACCAAAACCCTGGAGATTACCGAGTTGGGCGCCGCCACGGCGCAGCTGGGTGCCAGCCAGGGGCCGGCGAACAGCATTCAGTCCGACGCGGCCCAAGGCAATGGCGACCCTGAGTTGCAGGACATCTTTCTGGATGAGGCTTTCGACATTCTCGAAAGCTCGGGTGCGGCCTTGGTGCGTTGGCAAGCCGACCCCCAGAACCATCTGGAAGTCGAAAACCTGCTGCGGGACTTGCACACCCTTAAAGGGGGCGCGCGCATGGTTGAAGTTGCGGCCATCGGCGACTTTGCCCACGAGCTGGAAACCCTGTTCGAAGATATTTCCGTGGGTTTTCTGGCGCCCGGTGCGGACCTGTTCACGTTATTGCAGCGCTGTCATGACCAGCTGGCGCAAATGCTTGATGCCTTGCGCAGTGGTCAGCCGTTGCCCTCGCCACAGGTGCTGATCGAGCGCATCCGGCAGATCGAGCGCAGCACCCGGCAACCTGGCCCGAGTGCTGTGCCGAGCAAACCGGAGCCGGCTGGCGCGGTGGTGCCGGAGGGCGAGCGTACCGGGCTGGACACGGTCAAGGTGCCGGCCGAACTGCTGGAGGACTTGCTCAACCTGGCGGGGGAAAGTTCGATCATCCGCGGGCGTGTGGAGCAGCAAGTCAACGATGCCCAGGTCGCCCTCAACGAAATGCAGACCACCCTGGAGCGGATGCACGATCAGTTGCGCCGGCTCGACAGCGAAACCCAGGGGCGCCAGCATAATCGTCAGCACACCGAGGGTGACGGGGTGGCCTACGATGAGTTTGATCCGCTGGAAATGGATCGCCATTCGCTGCTGCAGCAATTGTCCCGGGCACTGTTCGAGTCGGCATCTGACTTGCTCGACCTCAAGGCCACCCTGGCCGCGCGCAATCGGGATGCCCAGGGCCTGCTGCAAAAGCAGGCGCGGGTGAACACTCAGTTGCAGGAAGGTCTGATGGGCACGCGCATGGTGCCATTCGAGCGGGTGTTGCCGCGCCTTAAACGGATTGTCCGGCAAGTGGCCAGCGAGCTGGGCAAGCAGGTGGACTTCAGTGTCATCAATGGCGAAGCCGAGATCGACCGCAATGTGCTGGAGCGGATGGTGGCCCCCCTCGAACACATGCTGCGCAATGCCGTCGACCACGGCCTGGAGCCGGCGCACGTGCGCCGGGCCAGCGGTAAACCCGAGCAGGGGCTGATTACCCTTGAGCTGTCCCATGAAGGCGGCGATGTGGTGTTCGACATGCATGATGATGGCGCCGGAGTGCCCCTTGAAGCGGTGCGGCGCAAGGCCATCCTGCGCGGGCTGCTCGACCCGGCTTCCAGCATCTCGGACCGCGACGTGTTGCAGTTCATCATGCAGCCGGGCTTTTCCACGGCGGAAAAAATCACCCAGATTTCCGGGCGTGGCGTGGGCATGGACGTGGTGCACGAAGAAGTGCGCCAGCTGGGCGGTAGCATGACCATCGACTCGGTGGCCGGCCAGGGCGTGCACTTTCAAATCCGCCTGCCGTTCAGTGTCTCGCTCAATCGGGCGCTGATGGTGCAGTGCGCCGACGAGCAGTACGCCATCGCCCTCAATACTGTCGAGGGCATTGTGCGGGTCATGCCCAATGAGCTGGAGGGCTACTACCAGCTCAACCCGCCGCTGTATCACTACGGCGGCCAAACCTACGAATTGCGTTATCTGGGTGAACTGCTGCAAACCGTGGGCAAGCCCAGGCTGGCGGGCGAAAACCATTCGGTACCGGTGTTGCTGGTGCATTGCCAGGACCAGCGGGTGGCGCTGCAAGTCGATGCGCTGGCAGGGTCGCGGGAAATCGTGGTCAAAAGTCTGGGGCCGCAATTCACCGGGGTTCAGGGCTTGTCCGGTGCCACCATTCTGGGTGACGGGCGAGTGGTATTGATCCTTGATCTGCTGGCCTACATTCGCGCCCACCAGGCGCGCCTGCCTTTGTTGCAGGCGCAACAGCGGGCGGTCGGTGCCCTGGAGTTCTCCCCGGCGTTGCGCCCGGCGCTGGTGCTGGTGGTCGATGATTCGGTCACCGTGCGTAAAGTCACCAGCCGTCTGCTGGAGCGCAACGGCATGAACGTGATCACCGCCAAGGACGGGGTTGATGCCATGAGCGTGCTCGAAGAACACACCCCGGACCTGATGCTGCTGGACATTGAAATGCCGCGCATGGATGGCTTTGAAGTCGCCACCCGCGTGCGCAACAACCCTCGTCTTAAAGACCTGCCGATCATCATGATCACCTCGCGTACCGGGCAAAAGCACCAGAACCGGGCCATGGCCATCGGCGTCAACGACTACCTGGGCAAACCGTATCAAGAGTCGGTGTTGCTGGAGCGCATCGCCTACTGGAGCAAGTTCAATGCTTGATCACCGTGTGGGCAGCCTGACCGGGCTGCTGCTGCCGCTGGCGGACCGTTACCTGCTATTGCCCAACGTTGCCATAGCGGAGCTGATCGACTGGCAGCGCGGCGAACCCAGCAGCGACTCGCCGCCCTGGCATCTGCGGCAGATCACCTGGCGCGACCGTGAATTGCCGCTGATCAGTTTCGAAGCCGCGTGCGGCAGCCCGCTGGTGATTGGCGAGCGGGCACGCATCGTCATTCTCAATACGTTGGGGGGCAATCCGCAGCTCAAGTTCATCGCCATGGTGGTGCAGGGCATCCCCCGCTCATACAAGGTCGATAGCCAATTGAGCTTTGTCGACGTGCCGCTGTGCCCGCTGGAGCGTGCGGCGGTGCAAGTGGGAGATCACGTGGCCAGGATTCCGGATCTGCTGGCGCTGGAGAGATTGGTGATGGGGGAAGAGGTCTAACTGCGCCAGCAAAGTTTCAGCAGGAGCAGCCTTGCACTTCTCGACGATCGCCGCATTGCCCTTTAAGGTCGCAGCCTTGACCCTTATCTCGTAACAAGGTGACACGGTCGCACTATCGGATCTTGAGGGAGTTGCACATGTATCACGGTGAAAAACTCAACGCCTGGACTCATCTGGTGGGGGCGTTGCTGGCGACGGCAGGCAGTATCTGGTTGCTGGTGATGGCATCTCTGGACGGCAGCCCGCAAAAGATTGTCAGTGTGGCGATCTATGGCGTGACGCTGGTGTTGTTGTACAGCGTTTCGACTGTTTACCACAGCGTGCGCGGGCGCTCGAAAGTGATCATGCAGAAGTTCGATCACCTGTCGATTTACCTGTTGATCGCCGGCAGTTACACCCCGTTCTGTCTGGTCACGCTACATGGGCCGTGGGGCTGGTCGCTGTTCGGCATAGTCTGGGGCATGGCGGTGATCGGCATGCTGCAAGAGATCAAGCCGCGCTCCGAGGCGCGCATTCTGTCCATCGTGATTTACGCGGTAATGGGCTGGATTGTGCTGGTGGCGGTCAAACCATTGCTGGCGGCGCTGGGTACCGCCGGCTTTGTCTGGCTGGCCACGGGTGGGGTGATGTACACCGTGGGCATCATATTTTTTGCCCTCGATCACCGCCTGCGCCATGCCCACGGCATTTGGCATCTGTTTGTGATTGCCGGCAGCGTGCTGCACTTTGTGGCGATCGCGCACTACGTGATCTAGCCCTGATATCTGTAGGAGCGAGCTTTGCTGCTTTGAAAAAGCTCGCGAGCAAGCTCGCTCCTACAGGATTTGGCTCAGGTTTTTTGCGGTTTTTTGGTGTCGCTGCGGATTTGGGCGTGGCTGATCAGGGCGAAAATAAAACTTCCGCCGATGATGTTGCCGGCCAGGGTCGGGCCGGCAAAGATCAGCCAGAAATCTTTCCACGGCAACTCGCCGGCAAACACCAGGTATGAGACCTCGGCCGTACCGACCACGATGTGGGTGAAGTCACCCAGGGCCATCAGATAGGTGATGAGGATGATGATCCACATCTTGGCGCTCTCCATCGACGGGATCATCCACACCATGGTGGCAATCATCCAGCCCGAGATAATGCCTTTGGCGAACATCTGGCTGGAGTCGTTTTCCATGACCTTGCGCCCGATTTCGAGAAAGGCCTTGTCGGTCTGGCTGTCGAAAATCGGCAAGTGCAGCATCGTGTAGGCAACCAGCAGCGTGCCCAGCAGGTTACCCACCAGCACCACCGCCCACAGCCGGAACAGGCGTGCGAAATTATTGAGCGTGGGTTTGCTCATGATCGGCAATACGGCGGTCAGGGTGTTTTCGGTGAAGAGTTGCTGGCGGGAAAGGATGACGGCCAGAAAACCTGCGCAGTAACCGAAGCTGGCAATGACCTTGAACGCTTCGCCGTCCGGCAGGCGCGAGTTGAGCAAGCCCATGGCCATCAGCGACAGGCCCATGGTCAGTCCAGCAGCCAGTGCCGACCAGAACAGGGCGGCAATGCTGCGCTCCAGTTCCATGTCGCCCTGCAGGCGAATGATTTCATGCAGCACGGCTGCCCGTGGCGGCTGGTTTTTGGTGACGTCGTGCTCTTCTTCAGCCGACAGGTTGGGGGTTTTACCGCTTTTTTGAGTGTCCATCGGGCTCGTCACCGTAAGCGTGTGTAAAGCTACGACACGCTGGATTGCAAGCTGTTCACTCAGGGTGCTGCATGGCAGGTGGGAGCTGGCTTGCCAGCGATGCGGTCTTGATCATGCATTCGCCGGCAAGCCGGCTCCCACAAGGCCCGATGTCCGGTCAGGCCTGATCGTCATCCTGGAACTGGTCTTTGACGTATTTGATCTCGGTGCGCCCGTGGGGAGCCGGCAAGCCGTCCTCACCCAGGTTGACGAAGACCATCTTGTCGACCGTCAGGATGCTTTTACGGGTGATCTTGTTGCGCACTTCACAGGTCAGGGTGATCGAGGTACGGCCGAACTCTGTGGCGGTGATGCCCAGCTCGATGATGTCGCCCTGGCGCGAAGCGCTGACAAAGTTGATTTCGGAGATGTATTTGGTCACCACGCGCTGGTTGCCCAGTTGCACGATGGCGTAAATGGCGGCTTCTTCGTCGATCCAGCGCAGCAGGCTGCCACCGAACAGGGTGCCGTTGGGGTTGAGGTCTTCGGGTTTAACCCACTTGCGGGTGTGGAAGTTCATGGCGGCTCCAGGTTTGAGTGTGGCCCCCAGCTTCAAGTTTTAAGCGACAAGCTGCAAGTAGAAGCCGATTCGCTCTTGCTTGCAGCTTGCCACTACCCGGATAAAGACAGCTATAATCCCCCCGCTTCAAAACGGTCATATTTACCCAGTACCGTTCCCGCCACCTGTCCGAGGGGCGCTGCAGCAGGTTCAACCTGTCAGGCTCGGATGGGGCGTTGTTTGTTCAGGGCTCCCTGTTCAGGCACTAAACGCACAACGGCGCCCATTCGCGATTAAACGAATGGAGGCTCTTGATGAGCGCTGTAAACACGCCTGCAGGTTTTACTGACTATAAAGTCGCTGATATGTCCCTGGCCCAATGGGGCCGCCGCGAAACCTTCATCGCCGAGTCCGAAATGCCGGCTTTGATGGGGCTGCGTCGCCGCTATGCAGCAGAACAACCGCTCAAGGGCGCGAAGATTCTGGGCTGCATCCACATGACCATCCAGACTGCCGTGCTGATCGAAACCCTGGTTGCCCTGGGTGCCGAAGTGCGCTGGTCGTCGTGCAACATCTTCTCGACTCAGGATCAGGCTGCTGCCGCTATCGCTGCTGCCGGTATCCCGGTATTTGCCTGGAAAGGCGAGACCGAAGAAGAGTACGAGTGGTGCCTTGAGCAAACCATCCTCAAAGATGGCGCGCCTTGGGATGCCAACATGATCCTCGACGACGGCGGCGACCTGACCGAGCTGTTGCACAAGAAATACCCGGACATGCTGAAAAAGATCCACGGCGTGACGGAAGAAACCACCACCGGCGTACACCGTCTGCTGGACATGCTGGCCAAAGGCGAGCTGATGATCCCTGCGATCAACGTCAACGACTCGGTGACCAAAAGCAAAAACGACAACAAGTACGGCTGCCGTCACAGCCTGAACGATGCCATCAAGCGCGGTACTGACCACTTGCTGTCCGGCAAGCAGGCGCTGGTGATCGGCTACGGCGACGTGGGCAAGGGTTCGGCTCAGTCCCTGCGTCAGGAAGGCATGATCGTCAAGGTTTCGGAAGTTGACCCGATCTGCGCCATGCAAGCCTGCATGGACGGTTTCGAAGTGGTTTCGCCGTTCATCAATGGCCAGAACGACGGCACTGCCGCCAGCATCGACGCTGCGCTGCTGGGCAAGATCGACCTGATCGTGACCACCACCGGTAACGTCAACGTGTGCGACAAGAACATGCTGGCTGCGCTGAAAAAACGCGCTGTAGTGTGCAACATCGGCCACTTCGACAATGAAATCGACACCGCTTTCATGCGCAAGAACTGGGCATGGGAAGAAGTGAAGCCACAGGTTCACAAGGTTCACCGTACTGGCCTGGGCGAATTCGACCCGCAGAACGACGACTACCTGATCCTGCTGGCCGAAGGTCGTCTGGTGAACCTGGGCAACGCCACCGGTCACCCGAGCCGCATCATGGACGGTTCGTTCGCCAACCAGGTTCTGGCCCAGATCTTCCTGTTCGCCCAGAAATACGCAGACCTGCCAGCCGAGCTGCAAGCCGAGCGTCTGACTGTAGAAGTGCTGCCGAAGAAACTTGACGAAGAAGTGGCCCTGGAAATGGTTCGCGGCTTTGGCGGCGTAGTTACCCAGCTGACCAAGCAACAGGCTGACTACATCGGCGTTACCGTCGAAGGCCCGTTCAAGCCGGACGCTTACCGCTACTAATAGCAGCTGCAAGCTTCAAGCCTCGAGTTGCCAGCAAAGCAGATTGCTTTGGCTTGTAGCTTGAGGCTTGGGGCCAGCTATTGAGTGTAAACAATAATAAGCAGTTGCAAATTGTAAGCCTGCAGCACAAGAGCCTGGCGCATCGCCCTCTTGGCGCTTGAAGCTTGTAGCTTGCCGCTGGAGGTTGCCTCCATGTCTCAAGACCGTCGTTACAGCTTCGAGTTCTTCCCGACCAAGACCGATGCTGGACATGAAAAACTGATGAACACGGCTCGCCAGCTGGCGACCTATAACCCGGATTTTTTCTCCTGCACCTATGGTGCCGGTGGCTCCACCCGTGACCGCACGATCAATACCGTGCTGCAACTGGAGAGCGAAGTAAAAGTACCTGCCGCCCCGCATTTGTCATGTGTGGGTGACAGCAAGGCTGACTTGCGCGGCCTGCTGACCCAGTACAAAGCTGCGGGTATCAAGCGCATTGTTGCGCTGCGTGGCGACCTGCCTTCGGGTATGGGCATGGCCAGTGGCGAGCTGCGCCATGCCAATGACCTGGTGAGCTTCATTCGTGAAGAGACCGCTGATCACTTCCATATCGAAGTGGCTGCCTATCCGGAAATGCACCCGCAAGCGCGCAACTTCGAAGACGATATCAACAACTTCGTGCGCAAGGCCCATGCCGGCGCCGATAGCGCAATTACCCAGTACTTCTTCAACGCAGACAGCTACTTCCGTTTTGTCGAGCGTGTGCGGGCGGCTGGCGTCACGATTCCAATCGTGCCGGGCATCATGCCGATCACCAACTACAGCAAGCTGGCGCGCTTCTCGGACGCCTGTGGCGCTGAAATTCCGCGCTGGATTCGCAAACAGCTGGAAGCCTACGGCGACGACATCCAGAGCATTCAGGCATTTGGCGAACAGGTCATCAGCGAAATGTGCGAACGCCTGCTCGACGGCGGCGCCCCGGGCTTGCACTTCTACACCCTGAACCAGGCCGAGCCCAGCCTGGCGATCTGGAACAACCTCAAGCTGCCTCGCTGACACACCCCCCTGCGGGAGCGAGTGTGCTCGCTCCCGCAGGGAATGTGCCGTACAGCTCTGCAAAGCCGTTCAGCAGCATGAAATCGGCGCGCCGTGATTGCTCTGTTATACTCCGGGCTTTCCGCCAGGCTTACGCCCGGCCGCTCGTCCTTGTACAAGGCATTCAACCCGGCTACAGCGCAGCTTTCAGCCAGCGCGAGCAGTTTGAATGAGCCTTCAGGACTGGAGCAGGACCGGACGGGATTGCGTCACCTTAAACGCCATTCACGCCAGGCAAGACTATCCCTTTGGGCCAAGCCCTAACTAGAACAGGATTACTCATGTCCTTTGCTTCCCTCGGTCTCTCCGAGGCTTTAGTCCGCGCCATTGAAGCTGCGGGCTATACCGAGCCTACTCCGGTGCAACAGCGGGCCATTCCCGCCGTGTTGCAAGGTCGCGACCTGATGGTTGCGGCTCAGACAGGTACTGGCAAAACCGGCGGCTTCGCTCTTCCGATTCTGGAAAAGCTGTTTCCCAATGGCCACCCGGACAAATCCCAGCGCCACGGCCCACGCCAACCACGCGTGCTGGTCCTGACCCCTACTCGCGAACTCGCCGCCCAGGTGCATGAGAGCTTCAAGCTCTATGCCCGCGACTTGAAGTTCGTCAGTGCCTGCGTCTTTGGCGGTGTCGGTACGAACCCTCAGGTACAAGCACTGGCCCGCGGTGTCGACGTACTGGTTGCCTGCCCGGGCCGTTTGCTCGACCTGGCCGGCCAAGGCAGCGTTGACCTGTCCCACGTTGAAATTCTGGTGCTCGACGAAGCTGACCGGATGCTCGACATGGGCTTCGTCCATGACGTGAAAAAAGTCCTCGCCCGTCTGCCGTCCAAGCGTCAGAACCTGCTGTTCTCGGCGACGTTCTCCAAGGACATCACCGATCTGGCCGGCAAGCTGCTGCGCAACCCGGAACGCATTGAAGTTACGCCGCCGAACACCACGGTCGAGCGTATCGAACAGCGCGTTTTCCGTCTGCCGGCTACCCACAAGCGTGCCTTGCTGGCGCACTTGATTACCGCAGGCGCCTGGGAACAGGTTCTGGTCTTCACCCGTACCAAGCACGGTGCCAACCGTCTGGCTGAATACCTGGACAAACACGGCCTCAGCGCTGTGGCCATCCACGGTAACAAGAGCCAGAACGCACGGACCAAAGCCCTGGCCGATTTCAAGGCCGGTGCCGTACGCATTCTGGTAGCCACCGATATCGCCGCTCGCGGTCTGGATATCGATCAGCTGCCACACGTGGTCAACTTCGAGCTGCCAAATGTCGATGAAGATTACGTTCACCGTATCGGCCGTACTGGCCGTGCCGGTCGTTCGGGCGAAGCGATCTCGCTGGTCGCTCCGGACGAAGAAAAACTGCTGAAAAGCATTGAGCGCATGACCAAGCAGAAAATCGCCGATGGCGACCTGATGGGTTTTGACTCCAGCACAGTAGAAGCCGAAAAGCCTGAAGTACGTGAGCGTCCGGATGTGCGTAACCCGCGCAACCCGCCTCGCGGTCCACGTGGCGACGGTCCGGGTAACCCGGGCGGTGGCGGTGGTCGTAAAGACAAGGGCAAGGAAAAGAGCAAGGAAAAACCGGCAGCTGCTCGCGGCGAACGTCCTGCCCGTGAGCAAAAGCCACGGGAAGCGCAACCTGCCCGTGAACAGCGTCAGCCTGCTCCGCGTTCGGACGCCAACCGCGCGCCGGACGAGTTCCGTGATGACGACGTAGACAACTTTGGTAACCGCGCTGATTACGTCAGCCCGTACCAGAACAAGAACAACCAGAGCCGTGGTCGCCGTCCGGGCGCACCTGCTGCTGGCACCGGTGCTGCACCTGCCCGTACCGGTGGTGCTTCTCAGGGTCGCCAGAACGGCCCGCGTACCGGCAGCGGCGCCAGCACTGGCACTCCGCCAGCCAAGCGCAGCGGCCCACGCAGTGGTGCTCCGCGTGACGGTCAGGCCCGTCGCGAAAACCGTCCGGCCCGTGACGATGCCCGTCAAGAGCCAGCGGTTAAAGGCCCGCGCGAGAACCAGCCGAAGATCATGCACAAGGAGTCGAAAAGCGATCGCTTCCCGACACCTGAGCAGCTGGATCAATTGCCGAACCGCCCTCGTGGCGAGAAGCCAGCGCTGTTGACTCGCAACCGCTGAGTTAACACCGCCTGAAAAAATGCCCCCGATCGAGAGATCAGGGGCATTTTTTTATGCGCGTCTGGCGAGGGTTCTGCAGGAGCAAGCGCCTTTATTCTCCCCGCCATTGTGGGAGCCGTCTTTCCGGCGAGTGCGTCAACAGGGTTTAACCTGCAGACCGAATGGGTACAGGTTTATTCCGTACACAAAAAAACGCCCCGGCTCTTGCGAGTCGGGGCGTTTTTTTTAGCCGTATGAAAGCGCGATTACTTGGCTTTCACGCCTTCCAGCGAGATGTCCAGGCTCAGAGTCTGGTCCTTGCTTGGGGATTTGATACCGAAGTCCTGCAGGTTGATGGTGGTGGTCGCGTTGAAGCCAGCGCGCTCACCGCCCCATGGATCCTTGCCTTCACCGTTGAACGTGGCCTTGAACGTTACCGGCTTGGTCACGCCGTGCAGGGTCAGGTCGCCGGTCACGTCAGCAGTCGTGTCGCCGGTTGGCACCACTTTGGTCGACTTGAAGGTCGCTTCCGGGTACTTGCTCACGTCCAGGAAATCTTTGCTGGCGATGTGCTTGTCGCGTTCGGCGTGGTTGGAGAACAGGCTTGCGGTTTT
The DNA here is from genome assembly GCF_000346225.2 of Pseudomonas sp. Lz4W. Lineage (NCBI taxonomy): Bacteria > Pseudomonadati > Pseudomonadota > Gammaproteobacteria > Pseudomonadales > Pseudomonadaceae > Pseudomonas > Pseudomonas sp. Lz4W. The sequence continues at coordinate 330,008 of NZ_CP017432.1, forward strand.
CAGGGTAACGTCAATTTTGCTGTCTGCAGGCTTGGCTGCGTCCCACGAAAAGGTGCCGCTCCAGTCCTTGAAAGTACCGTGAATGAAGCTGAAGCCCAGGTGGCTGATTTTCCAGTCGATGAAGGCGTGCTGGCCTTCCTTGTCGATGGTGTAGTCAGCAGCCATGGCCTGGCCGGCAGTCAGCAGGGCAGTACCGAGAGCCAGTGCAGCGAGGGTCTTTTTCAACATGCGTTCTATTCCTTTTGAGTTGAGGTTGAGCATCAGGCTTTGCGTCCCAGCATACGAGTCAGGGTCGCATCACGATCGATAAAGTGGTGTTTCAAGGCGACCAGGCCATGCAAACCGGCAAAAATCACCACGGCCCACGCCAGCCACAGATGCACGACACCGGCCACATCGGCCTGATCGGGCAAGTTGGAAATCAGAGCGGGTACTTCAAACAGGCCGAAAAACGGAATACCGACGCCTTCGGCAGTGGAAATAAGGTAGCCGGCAAACATCACGGCGAACAACCCCAGATACAACAAGCCATGGCCGAGTTTGGCACCAATGCGCGTTGCCCGGCTGTAGCTTTCAAGTGCCGGCGGAGCGGGGCTGATCCAGCGCCATAGCACCCGTAGCAACATCACGGCGAATAGCGTCAGGCCAATGCTTTTATGCAGGTCCGGTGCTTCCTTGCGCCATGGGCTGTAGTAGTCGAGGCCGACCATCCACAACCCCAAGGCAAACAATCCGAACACCGCCAGCGCAACGGACCAATGCATGAAAATACTGACCGCACCATAGCGAGAAGACGAGTTACGTAACTGCATTACCGACATCCTGTGGGAACTTGCGCCTAAGACTAATGATTTACCTATCGAATGAAAGCGCATTTATTTGCTGTAAGGCATCGATAAATGCGATCAGTAGCCTGAGAGTGGAAAGTTAAGCAAACGTTAACGATGTTTTATGTCGCTCTTGTATGCCCGTGAGCGTCTCAAAGTTCAACACCCCGGGCTTTGGTGAATAGTAATGGGTTGTTACACGCACGCGCATTGCATAGGCTTGCGCGATTGTTTGCCCGCACACGCCGGGAGCCAGCGCCAGGAGAGTGGATATGGGCCTGAATAATCAGTGGATGCAGCGTGACCTTGCCGTGTTATGGCACCCCTGCACCCAAATGAAAGATCACGAGCAGCTGCCGCTGATTCCGATCAAGCGCGGCGAAGGCGTATGGCTGGAAGACTTCGAAGGCAAGCGCTACCTGGACGCGGTGAGTTCGTGGTGGGTCAACGTGTTTGGCCATTGCAACCCACGTATCAACCAGCGCATCAAGGATCAGGTCGACCAGCTTGAGCATGTGATTCTTGCCGGCTTCAGCCATCAGCCGGTGATTGAGCTGTCCGAGCGCCTGGTCAAGATGACACCTGAGGGCCTGACCCGCTGCTTCTACGCGGACAACGGATCGTCCTGTATCGAAGTCTCGCTGAAGATGAGCTTTCACTACTGGCTGAACCGTGGCCAGCCGGAAAAAAAGCGTTTCGTGACCCTGACCAACAGCTACCACGGTGAAACCATGGCGGCGATGTCGGTGGGTGACGTGCCGCTGTTCACTGAAACCTACAAAGCGCTGTTGCTCGACACCATTAAAGTGCCGAGCCCCGATTGCTACCTGCGCCCCGAGGGCGTGAGCTGGGAGCAACACTCGCGAACGATGTTTCTGGCCATGGAGCAGACACTCGCCGAGAACCACGACACTGTGGCTGCGGTGATTGTCGAGCCGCTGATTCAGGGCGCGGGCGGCATGCGCATGTACCATCCGGTATACCTGACGCTGCTGCGTGAAGCCTGCGACCGTTATGGCGTACACCTGATCCTCGATGAAATTGCAGTGGGTTTTGGCCGTACCGGCACCATGTTCGCCTGCGAGCAGGCCGGCATCACGCCGGACTTCCTGTGCCTGTCCAAGGCCCTTACCGGCGGCTACTTGCCGCTGGCCGTTTGCGTGACCACCGACGAGGTCTACAGCGCGTTCTACGATGACTATCCGACTCTGCGCGCCTTCCTGCATTCCCACAGTTATACGGGCAACCCGCTGGCTTGCGCGGCCGCTCTGGCGACGCTGGATATCTTCGAGCAGGACAATGTGATCGAGAACAACAAGGCCCTGGCCCAGCGCATGGCCAGTGCGACGGCGCATCTGGTTGACCATCCCCATGTCTCGGAAGTGCGTCAGACGGGTATGGTGCTGGCCATTGAAATGGTCCAGGACAAAGCCAGCAAAACCGCTTACCCATGGCAGGAGCGGCGCGGTTTGAAAGTCTTCCAGCACGCACTGGAGCGCGGCGCCTTGTTGCGCCCATTGGGCAGCGTGGTGTATTTCTTGCCCCCTTACGTGATTACTCCGGAGCAGATCGACTTTCTGGCCGAAGTGGCCAGTGAAGGGATCGACATTGCGACCCGCAGTGATATCAGCGTGGCCGTGCCGTCGAACTTCCATCCCGACTTCCGTGACCCCGGCTAAGCCCTGTTTTGTAGCCGCTGGCGCAGACGGCGACAAGGGCCGAAGGACCTTCGTTTTTAAAACGGGGTCGCTGCGCAACCCATCGCAGCCTGCGGCAGCGGCGACATAAGTCATTTAATTTTCAGAGAACCTACATGAGATTGTCCCGCTTTTTTATCGATGCACCTTTGAGCCTCGGTGAACACGAATTGCCTGAAGCCCAGGCGCATTACATTGGCCGCGTGCTGCGCATGGCCGAGGGCGATGCCCTGCAGGTGTTCGATGGCTCGGGACATGAGTTCACCGGGCGCCTGCTGGAAGTCGGGAAAAAACGGGTGCGGGTGTTGCTCGACGAAAGCTTTGCCGGGCAAATTGAATCGCCACTGGCCATTCATCTCGGCCAGGGTTTGTCCCGTGGCGAGCGCATGGACTGGGCCATTCAGAAGGCCACCGAGCTGGGGGTCAACGAAATTACCCCGATCATGAGCGAGCGCTGTGAAGTGCGGCTCAAGGACGAGCGCGCCGAGAAGCGCCTGTCGCACTGGCGCCAGGTGGCAATCAGCGCGTGCGAGCAATGCGGTCGTTCGCGGGTGCCGGTCATTCACCCGCCGGTGTTGCTCAGTGAGTGGATCAAAACCACCGAGGCTGATCTCAAGCTGGTGCTGCACCCGGTGTCCGAGCCGTTGGCCAGCCACGCCAAACCCGGGCGTCTGGCGTTTCTGATCGGGCCCGAAGGCGGGCTGACCGACAACGAAATCGATCAGGCCCAGGCCTCGGGTTTCCAGCCTGCGCGCCTTGGTCCTCGGGTACTGCGTACCGAAACGGCACCGGTTGTGGCCCTGGCCGTGGCCCAACAGTTGTGGGGCGATTTCTGATTGCGCGCTGATCCCGGTTTTGGCGCGGACAAGCCTGCGCCTGTGGCTTAAACCATCGGTGCAAAATTCATCCGGAACTGCTGGGGCGATACCCCCAGCCGGCGCATAAATACGCTTCGCATATGGTGGGCATCGCGAAAGCCGCATTCGTATGCCACCGTCTTGAGCGCCAGGGTGGCGTTTTCGAGCAGGGCCCGGGCAGCGTCCACCCGGGCTCCTTCCACGAACTGCGCGGGTGTGGTCCCTGTTTCCCGGGCAAATATCCGAGAGAAATTACGTGGGCTCATGGCGGCAGCCTGTGCCAGCTCGGCGATGCTCAGGTCGGTGCGCAGATTCTGCAGCACCAGGCCTTGTACTGCCGCGACCGCTGAAGCGGTATGGGGGGTTGCGGTCAGAAACGGGCTGAACTGCGACTGCCCGCCTGAGCGCTGGGTAAAGACCACCAAGCGTCTGGCCACATTCAGCGCCACCTGCGGGCCGTGATCCTGAGTCAGTACATATAACGACAGATCAATCCCCGCCGTGACCCCGGCCGAGGTGTACAAATTGTCGTCCTGCACATACAGGCGATCCACCTCCAGCACGGCGTCGGGGCACAGACGGGCGAGGGCCGCGACATCACTCCAGTGCGTGGTGACACGGCGCCCGTCCAGCAACCCGGTACGGGCGAGCATCAATGCGCCATTGCAGATCGAGCCATAGCGTCGCGACCGCCGGCATATACCGCGCAGCCAGGTGTAAAACTCCGCGCCGAAATCCTGCCCGGGCAAGGCCGGGCCTCCTGCACATAACACCAGGTCATAGCTGTCTGGTGCTGCAGAAAAATGCCGGTGGGCCTGAATCGACAGCCCGTTCGAGCACCTCAGCAGCCCTGACTCCAGCCCCAGTACGTCAAGCCGGTATTGCTTGTCGGGGGCCAGAAAGGCATTGGCTTCGGCAAACACATCCATGGGACCGGTCACGTCCAGTGCCTGTACGCCAGGAAACACGATCAATGCTACGGTCAGGGTCATCAGAGTCGGCCGTCAGGTGGGTAAGAGATGAAATACCGTAGTCCGCTGATGTGGACAAGCGCCTGCAGGACGATGGCCGGCATTGCAACCTGATTGGCACGAATCGTCACTGTCCGCTGATTGTTGCCATTGGGGTATGCGCCCACACTAAACATCACGGCGCCAACCCGGCGCTCGCTCGAGGAGTTCGCCATGAGTCAGACCATCGCAGGCATCGTCATCCCGGACAGCGCCCTGGCCAAAGCTACCACCGAATACATCCGCGACGTCGAGTCCGATTTGCTCTACAACCACTCGCGCCGGGTATTTTTGTTTGGCGCCCTGAGCGGGCAGCGCCAGCAACTGGCCTATGACCCGGAACTGCTTTATGTGGGGGCGATGTTTCACGACCTGGGGCTGGTCGAAGGCCACCGTACTGAAGACGAGCGCTTTGAAGTGGACAGTGCCAACAATGCCAAAGCCTTTATGAAACCGTTCGGCCTGAGCGATGACGATGTGGAGCAGGTGTGGTTATCCATCGCGTTGCACACCACGCCGGGGGTCACGCAGCACCTGCGCCCGACTGTGGCGCTGGTGACGGCGGGGGTTGAAATGGATGTGCTGGGCATCGACTACGCGGCGTTCCCTGCCGCGCAGCGTGAAGCCGTAGTCCATGCTCACCCGCGGGGCGAAGGTTTCAAAGAGTGCATTCTCTGCGCCTTCGCCAACGGTTTTAAGCATCGTCCGCAAACCACCTTTGGCACGGTTAACGCCGACGTACTGGTGGACTGCGACCCAGGCTTCAAACCGCTGAACTTCGTCGAAATCATCCGTAAATCGCCCTGGGCTTCTTGATCGGGCACAAGATGGAGTGGGGGCCGGCTTCTACTCAACCGGGTCACTCACCGGCGTAGCGATGATCTGTTTCAACTCGGCGGTCATCGGGAATTCGAGATTCAGGCCGTTGGGCGGGATTGGCTGTTCAAACCAGCGCTGGTAGATGCCGGTAATTTCCCCGGACTGGTATAAATCGGCCAGGGTTTTGTTCACCACTGCCAGCAACTGGGGGTCGTCCTTGCGCACCATGCAGCTGTAGATTTCCCGCGATTGCTCGTCGCCCACCACGACCCAGTTGTGCGGGTCGCGGGCTTTGGCGCGTTCGCCGTAAAGCAGCGCGTCGTCCATATAGAACGCCGCAGCCCGGCCGGTCTCCAGCATCTTGAATGCTTCGCCGTGGTCCTTGGCGCTGATCACGTTCATGTTCATCTTGTGGTCAGCGTTATAGCTTTTGATGAAACGTTCGTTGGTGGTGCCGGCGGTGGTCACCACGTTTTTGTCGCGCAAGTCATCAAAGCCTTTGATGCCACTGTCCTTGGCGGTCAGCAGCTGGCCTTTGACGTAAATGAAGCCGTATGAAAACGCCACCTGCTTTTGCCGCTCGGCAGTCACCCCCGTAGACCCGCACTCCAGGTCGACGGTGCCGTTTTGTACCAGCGGGATACGGGTTTGCGAGGTCACCAGGTTGTATTTGACCTTGAGCGGCTGGTCGCCCAACTGCTGCTGAATGCGCTGGACGATCTTGTTCGCCAGCTCCACCGAATAGCCCATGGGCTTGCCGCTGTTGTCGCCCACATACGAAAACGGCACTGAGGCGTCGCGATAACCCAGGGTAATGCTTCCCGAGTCGGCAATTTTCTTCAGCGTGCCCTGTAATGGCGCTTCGCTGGCGTGCAGTGAGTGGCTGAGCAACAGACCCAGCGTACAACTGATCAAAGTGAGTTTTTTCATCTTCTTGTTCTCCGGTTGCAAACAGGTCAGTGACGAACGGCAATCACGCTGATTTCTACCAGCACCTGAGGCCGCGCCAGTTCGGCTTGCAGCGTGGTGCGTGTCGGCGCCTTGCCCGCCGAGAGCCAGGCTGACCACACGGCATTCATGGCCGCAAAGTCGCGCTCGATGTTTTGCAGGTAAATCGTGGCGTTGAGGATGTGGTCTTTGTCACTGCCGGTCTCGGCCAGCAATGCGTCGATCTTGGCGAGAACTTCCTGAGTCTGCGCAGAAATATCTGTGCTTTGGGTGGGAACCTGTCCCGACAAAAATACCAGCGCCTCGAAGGTCGCAGCGGCGCTTAAACGGTCATTGCTGTTGAGGCGGTGAATCGTCATCGGGGATTTCCTTGTACGTTGAGTTAGATATTCAGGCGCAGAGACCCTGCATGTCGATGGCGGGTTTACGTTGTCCGATCAGGTCGCTTAACAGGCGCGCGCTGCCGCAGGCCAGGGTGAAGCCCAGGGCTCCGTGGCCGAGGTTGAGCCACAGGTTGCGATATCCGCTGGCACCGAGGACAGGCACGCCTCCAGGTGTTGCAGGACGCATGCCGGCCCATTCGATGGCGTCGTGATAGTTGCCGGCATCCGGGAAGGTGCTGGCGGCCAGTTGGCGCATTTGTGTCAGACGCTTGGGGTCCAGGGAAGTATCGAAACCGACGATGTCGACCATGGCCGCAATTCTCAACTGCTCGCCAATGCGGGCGTAGACGATTTTACGGTCGTAATCGGTGATGCTCACATTCGGCGCTTTTTGCGGGTCGCTCAGGGGCAGGGTCAGGCTGTAGCCCTTGAGCGGGTAAAGCGGCAAATTCAACCCCGGCAATCTCAGGGCCGGACTGGTGTGTCCTGCTGAGAGCACCAGTTGATCCACTGGCAAATGCTCATCGCCCATTTGCACGGCACTGACTGCGCCGTTGGCGTGATGGATACGGGTGACGGTTTTACCCAGCAAAAAGGTGCAACGGCCGCTGGCTTGCAAACGGGCGACCAGTTGCTGGCAGAAAGCATGGCAATCACCCACTTCCTCGTCGGGGGTATAGATGCCGCCGATAAACGCCGAGTCCTTCAGGCCTGGTTCAAGGGTTGCGCATTCGCTGGCAGACAGTGCTTGTTGAAATGGGCTGTGGGCAACTCTGGCCCGCGCCTTGTCGAAGCTTTCCGGGTTGCGGAAGGTCACCAGCTTGCCGTTGCGCCGCCACTCAAAACCGCTCAATTGATCTTCTTCACGCCACTGCTGCAAGGTGGCCTGACTCAGGAGCGCCAAGCGCAGCAAGTGCGCTGCATTGCGCTGATTCACCGAGCCCCGGCAGGCGGCGATAAATGACGCCATCCAGCGCCATTGGGCCGGGTCCATGCGGGGCCGCAACTTGAGTGGCGAGTCGCCGCGCAACATCCAGCCCATCGCTTGCCAGGGCACCCCGGCATCGGCCAGCGGTGCCACATAGCGATAGGAAAGCTGGCCGCCATTGGCGAAGCTGGTCTGGCTGGCGAGCGTGGGCCGGGCTTCGATCAGGCTCACTGAAAATCCGTCGCGCACCAGCGCATACGCGGTTGCCAGCCCGATAACGCCACCACCGATGATGCAAACCCGCTGTCCCATGTCAGTCCTTAGCCCAATGTTGTTCGGGCTCAGATTAGGGGTAGGTGACAGAGGCTGAACAATGAATAAAGATGCCTTACCCATAAACAAAGGTTATGGACTACCGCCATGCGTTTGCGACATATCGAAATCTTTCAGGCCATCCGTCAAACCGGCTCAGTGAGTGCTGCCGCGCAACTGCTGCATGTCTCGCAACCGGCGGTGAGCAAGGTGCTGCAGCACGCAGAGCTGCAACTGGGGTTCCCGCTGTTTTTGCGGGTACGCGGCAAACTGCAGCCCACCCCTGAAGCCCTGCTGCTGGAACGCGAAGTCGAGAAGGTCAGCGAGAGCCTGCAAGGGGTACAGCGACTGGCCGAAAGCCTGCGCCGTGCCCCCGGGCACCGCTTGCGCATCGGCAGTACGCCGGCATTGGCGCTGTCGCTATTGCCGCCGGTGATCAGCGAGTGGACCCGGCGCTACCCGGATATCAGTTGCGAACTGGCCAGTGCCCATAGCCGGGAGCTGGTGCAGAACCTGTTGATGCGCGAGCTGGACGTGGCCCTGACATTCAAGCTGCCTGACCATCCAGGGCTCAAGGCCCAGGCATTGGCCCACGGCGTATTGGTGGCGTTGGCGCCGCGGGGTTACTGGCCGGATGAGAGTGAGGGAGAACCGCTGGCGCTGCATGAACTGGCAGATGCGCCGTTGATCGGCCTGAGCAATGCCGACCCGTTATTCGCGCGTCTGGACAGTTATCTGAAAACCATTGAGCCGCCGCCGCGTATCAGCATTGCGGTGCAAACCTATTCTCTGGCGCGGGCGATGGTGGAGTCGGGAGCGGGGCTGGCGGTGATTGACCCGTTCACGGCGCTGGGTGCTTCGCGGGCGAGCACCCTGATTCGTCCGCTGAGTCCAGCATTGCCGATTACCCTGTATGCACTGACCCGTGCCGATGAAGCACCGGCGCATACGCTGGAGGGGTTGCTGGAACTGTTCGCCGGACGGGCCGGCGAACAGTTGCAGCGGTTGATGGGAGGAAACACATAACCTGTGGGATCCAGCTCCCACAGGGCCCGATCAGAGCCTGTGGTAGCCCGGTGTTGACCAGTACTTTTGGTGGTGTTGGCGCTGCGGGGCCGGGGAACGGTTGCAGCGGTTGATGGAGGGAAACACATAACCTGTGGGAGCCGGCTTGCCGGCGATAGCATCGCTGGCAAGCCAGCTCCCAAAGGGCTCGGTCAGAGCGTGTGGGAGCCCGGCATCATTTCGGCAGTGCGTAGACCACCACTTGATCGCCCACCTGATCTTTCATGATGGAGTTGCCGCCCGCGACAAACGCCACATATTGCCGGCCCTTGTACTCATACACCGCGGGGTTGGCGACAGCAGGTGCCATGACGTTATCCGACCACAGTTCCTTGCCGTCATCCAGGGAGTAGGCGCGCACCTTGGCATCCATCGAGGCACCAATGAACACCACGCCACCGGCCGTGATTGCCGGCCCGCCGATGGTAGGTGAGCCCATGCTTTCAGGCATGTACCAGCCATATTGCTGCACCGCGCCCATCGGACGACGCCATTTCACGTCACCGGTGTGCATGTCGATGGCGACGATTTCACCGAAAGGCGGCGCCCAGCACGGCATGCCGGCCCAGTTCTGCGCATTGAGCAAGGACATGCCATAGGGTGCGCCGATCTGCGGATAGAAGCCGTTTTCGTTGCCTGCTTCCTTGGGTTGTTTGTCATAGGAGGCGCGATCCCACAGCTTGATCATCTGCACGATGTGCGAGGTGTTAACCACTGCCACCTGGCTGACCGGATCGAAGGCTACGCCACCCCATTGCACGCCACCGGCGCTGTCCGGGTAGGCCAGTACGCCGTTACCTTTGGTGGAAGGTGGCGAGTACATGCCGTTGTATTCCAGGCCGTCCCACATTTTCGAACACTGGCCAAAGCCGACAATATCGGCGATTTTCCAGATTGCGGGCTTCTTGGACTGGTCCAGCAACGGAGCAGGTTTGGTCGGGAAGGGCTGCGTGGGTGAGTAGACTTCGCCATCGGCATCGCCTTTTGGCACCGGCCGCTCTTCAATCGGCCACACGTCTTCACCGGTACGACGGTCAACGGTGAACAGAAAGCCCATTTTGGTAGCTTGAACCAGCGCGGCTACAGGTTTGCCATCGACGGTGATGTCCATCAGGGTCGGGGCCGAGTTGATATCGTAGTCCCACAAATCGTGGTGAACCCACTGACGGGACCATACGACCTTGCCCGTATTGATATCCAGCGCGGTTGTTGAGGTACCCAAAGGAATCGCTTTTGGCCGGTTGCCGCCCCAGTAGTTGGGTGAAGGCGAGGAGACCGGGATGTACAGCAGGCCGAGTGCCGCGTCATAGGACATGGCGGTCCAGATATTGGCGGTGCCGGTATTGCCGGCCTCATCATCGGGAATCGGTTTGAATTCCCACTCCAGCTCGCCGGTACGGGCGTTGAGAGCAAACAGCGAGCCTGGTGATTCGACTTCGTACTCCCAGTCCTTGCCGGCCCAGCCGACGATCAGCTTGTCACCGATAACGGTCGGCGGCTGCAGGACCGACAGCGGCCATTTGGCGTTGAGCTTGTTCCACTGGTTGATATCAACCACGCCGTTTTTGCCAAAGTTTTCGCATGGCTTGCCGGTGTCGGCATCCACTGCAAACAACTGGGCTGTCATATTCCCCAGGTACACGACTTTCTGACAGGCAACCCCGGGTTGCGGGTTTTTTTCCTGCCAGTAGGCTACGCCACGGGATTTCAAGGCCGGCTGGGTGAGGGCCTCCAGCGGGGACTTGGTGTCATAACTCCACTTTTCTTTACCCGTCTCAGGCTCAAGGGCAATGATCCGGTAAAAAGGCGTGCCGACGTACAGCGTGTCATTGGCAAAGATCGGGGTGGCGGACCATACAGTGGCAGGGGTTTTACCGGTCCCGTCCGACATGTCGCCGGTGAAATACTGCCAGACCTTGGTCAGTTTTCCGACGTTGTCCTTGTTGATCTGGTTCAGCGGCGAATATTTTTGCGAGCTTAACTGGCCATGGAACGAGTCCCACTCCTTGCCATTGGGCACGGGTATTCTGGCGTCTTCGGCGGAGATACTGGATGGCGCCAGCAGGGGCGTGGGCACTATGTAAGCGGTGTCAGCGTGTGCGGTTGAAATACCCGCGAGCATGCAGATGACCGGTGCCGTGAAAAGACGTTTTTTTACTTTATCCATGTCACGCGCTCCTTGTTGGCTTGCCGCAAAAAGTTTCGATGACCACCCCTGCGGCGCACACCACCAGCACCAGAGCTGTCCACCAGCCATGCAAGAGGACCGCGCCAAACAGCGTCCCGATGACCGCGAGCCAGCTAAGAACAACGAAGAAACTTCTTAGTCCCCCGAATTCATGCTTGATCAGCAACAGGCCAAGAATGAACAGAACGAATTCGCCCAGCATCGTTACCATCGCGCCGCCGGAGTCAGTCACGCCCGACAGTGGCGTAAAAAATCGCCATGCCGTAATGGCCAGGGCGATCAGTGCGGTGATAACTATGATGTAGGCGCCTGTATGGCGCCTGGGCGGTGCATAGCCAGCAGAAGTACTCATCCCTTTCTCCTTTACGTTTTATGCTCTCAGGCATTAGGAAAAAGAGTGTAGCCAAGCTGGCAGGAAACGCCGGGACGAGGTGCCCCGGCAGTTTCGCAGTCGCTACCGGGGGGGCGGTGGCAGCGAGATTGCGGGCTTCAGATCAATGCGCGGGATCCGTCTCGACCGGAGCCGGTGCATCTTTGGTCACATGCTTGACCAGTTTGCCGATGGTCAAACCCTGGAACAGGATCGACGACAGCACCACGATGTAGGTAATACTCAGGATCAGGTCGCGTTCCGGCCCCAGTGGCAAGGCCAGAGCCAGGGCTACCGAAACCCCGCCGCGCAAACCACCCCAGGTCAGGATGCGGATGGTGCCGCGGGGCACCGTACGCCAGCGGCGCAGCAGCACAATGGCCGGGGCCACGGTCAACAGGCGCGAGAGCAGGATGGCCAGGGCCAGCACGCTCGCTGCCAGCAAGTGCAACCATGAGAACGGCAGCAACAGCAGTTCCATGCCGATCAGGGCAAACAGCAGCGCGTTGAGCATGTCATCGAGCAACTCCCAAAAACCGTCCATGTAGCGCCGGGTCATCTCGTTCATGGCCTTGTTGCGGCCCAGATTACCGATGATCAGACCGGCGACCACCATCGCAATGGGTGCCGAGACATGCAGCTCGCTGGCCATGGCGGAGCCGCCGATCACCAGCGCCAGGGTCAGCATCACTTCGATCTGGTATTGCTCGATGCTTTTGATCATTCGATAGACCAGATAGCCGATCAAACCGCCAAACACCACGCCGCCAATGGCTTCATGGGCAAACAGCATCGCGGTGGCGCCCAGGCTCGGGGTTTCGCCCAGTTGCACAATGCCCAGCAATACGGTGAACACCACAACGGCGGTGCCGTCATTGAACAGCGATTCACCGACAATCGTGGTTTTCAGCGGTTTGGATGCGTTGGCGGTACGCAGCACGCCAAGCACGGCGATCGGATCAGTGGGCGAAATCAGGGCGCCGAACAGCAGACAATACAGGAAGCTGATATGCCATCCAAACAGGCCAAAGATCCAGTACGCCAGGCTGCCGATCACGGTGGTGGCAATCAGCACACCGACGGTGGCCAGCAGGCCGATGGGCCAGCGGTAGCTGCGTACGTCGTTGAAGTTTACGTGCAAGGCGCCGGCAAACAGCAGGAAGGAAAGCATCCAGTTCATCAGCAGATCGCCGAAATCGATCTGGCCGATCAACTCCTGCACGCGATCTTCGAGACCGGGATAGCCAATAAAGCTCAAGCCTTGCAACAGCAGGGAAAACATGAGGGCGGTGACCATCACACCAATGGTTGGCGGCAGGCCGATGAAACGGAAGTTCACGTATGTCAGCAGTGAGGTCAGGCAGATAAACGCAGCAACAAGTTCAAGCATCCGGGATCCTGTAGTGGCGGGAGTCAGTGGAGACCCTGATCGGGTCAGGTCTTGTTTGATGAAAAAGCAGACGGCAGCGACACATATTCGCGGCACAGTCATGAATACCGTATAAAAAAGATGCCGATCCATAAAAATAAAGGAGGTAACGGTGCTGGCAACCACGTTGGTGCTGATCGCGGCTGTGTTACATGCGATCTGGAATACCCTGATTAAGTTCAGTGGCGAGCGTTTGCTGGTGATCGCGTGCATGGACACGGTTGCGCTGCTTCTGGTTGTTGCGCTGGTGGGGTTTGTGGCATTTCCGCCCATGGACATCTGGCCGTGGATTTTGGCATCTGCCGTATTCGAACTGCTTTACCGGGTGCTGTTGATTCGCGCCTATCGGGTGGGTGATCTGGGATTAGTCTATCCGCTGATGCGCGGGCTTTCGCCACTGGTGGTGCTGGCGTTGACCCTGACGTTTGCCGGCGAAGCCCTTACCGGTCAGCAAATCATCGGTATCCTGCTGATCCCGTGCGGCATGGCCTGCCTGCTGTGGCAGGGCGGTGGCGGTGATCGGTTGCCTTGGTCGCTGCTGCCAGTGGTTGCACTGATTGGCCTGTGCATCGGCTGCTATACCTTCCTGGATGGTCAGGCCCTGCGGCGCTGGTCGCACCCGCTGGATTATCTGGTTTGGGTAACCCTGATCAGCGCCTGGCCGTTCCCGTTGCTGGCGCTGACCCGCAGGCGTACCGCGTTTACCCTGTTCTGGCGTACGCAATGGCGTTTGGGGGTGGCAGTAGGGATTTGTGTGCTGGCCAGCTATGGCCTGGTGTTGTGGGCCATGCAGCTGGGCTCGATTGCCGAGGCCGCGGCATTGCGTGAAGTCAGTGTGATTCTGGTGGTGCTGTTCGGTATGCGTTACCTCAAAGAACCTTTTGGTGGGCCGAGGCTCTTAGCCTGTGGGCTGGTGCTGATCGGCATGCTCGTGATGAAACTCTAAAAAGGAAATTCCAATGACGGTTGCCTTCTGGTGTGTACTGATTGCCCTTTGCCTGCCCTATGTCTGTACCGCCTTTGCCAAGTTCAGCGACGGCAAGTTCGGGCCGCGGCAGAACCATGATCCACGGACGTTTCTCGACGGTCTGCAAGGATTTGCCAAGCGCGCCCATAGCGCCCAGCTCAACAGCTTTGAAGTGACCCCGGCGTTTGCCGCCGCGGTGATCATTGCCGATATCGTGGGCAATGCGCAGCCCGTGACCATCGACGTGCTGGCGGTGCTGTTTGTTACCAGCCGCCTGCTGTACATCATCTGTTATCTGGCCGACTGGGCCATGATGCGTTCGGTGGTCTGGTTTATCGGCATGGGGCTGGTGGTCAGCTTCTTTTTTGTGTCGATGTGAGTTCAGGCTGAAAATGCAGGAGCGAGCTGTTCGCGATCACGGGATCATATTGAAGCGCCCGCGAGCAAGCTCGCTCCTGCACCAGGTTACTGTGGCAACGCCGCGCCTTTAGGCCACAGCAGCCAGATATTGCCCTTTTGCTTCATGTCGCCGGCTATTTGCCCGGCCAGGGGGCCGGTGCCGACGAAGAAGTCCGCGCGAACCTCACCGGCAATTGCACCGCCGGTGTCCTGGGCCGCAACCGGCCGGACTATGGGTTGGCCGTCGGCCTGGGTGGTCGACAACCACAGCAGGCTGCCCAGCGGAATGACCTTGCGATCCACCGCCACGCTATAGCCGGCCGTGAGCGGCACGTTCAGTGAGCCACGCGGGCCTTCGTTGCTGTCGGGGTTCTGGGTGAAAAATACATAACTCGGATTGCTGGCCAGCATCTCGTGAACGCGCTCCGGGTGCGCCATTGCCCAGGCGTGAATGGTACCCATGGTCACGTCTTCTTTTTTCAGCTCGCCTTGCTCTACCAGCCAGCGGCCAATGGGTTTGTACGGATGACCGTTCTGGTCGGCATAGCCGATGCGCAGCTGGCGACCATCGTCGAGCTGCACTCGGCCCGAGCCCTGGATCTGCAGGAACTGCAGGTCCATCGGATCAGTGAGCCACGCCAGCACCGGTGCGTTCAGACCTTTGCTGTTGATGGTTTCGGCGGTGTCGTAAGGCTTGAGTACGCGGCCTTCAAGGCGACCGCGCAGGCGCTTGCCCTTCAGTTCGGGGTAGATACTGTCCAGATTCACCACAATCAGGTCGGACGGAATGCCATAGATCGGCACATTCGCGGCCTGGGTGGGTTTCAGGCTTCCGGGGTAAACCGGTTCGTAATACCCGGTGATCAGCCCGTCACTGCTGCCTTCGGCCGAGCGCAGGCTGTACACATCGAGATGGGTCTGCAGAAAGCTGCTGATTTGCTCTACGCTCGGGCTGGCAGTCAGCTTGGCGGCATCGCTGCACACGCTTCCCCAGTTAGGGTCGGCCTTGAGTCGGGTACAGGCACTGCGCCATGAGGCAAACCCGCTTTGCAGGTCGCTGCCTGTCACTTGCGGCAGGGCACTCCATTCAGCTTTGCTGTAAGTGGTGTGGGGCTCCGGTTTGGTGCTGCCCTTGTCAGCATCCTTGTCGGTGCCATTGCATCCGGCCAGTAACATGACAACGGGCAGTGCCCAGGCCAGAGGCTTGAAAAATTTACTCATCAGCAGGTTCCTTCGAGATTTGCCGAGTGACCTTCAAGGCAAACCCTATATTCAATAGGGCTATTGGTCTTTGTGTGTGACGCGAGGATACTGGCGGCCGATTCCCGTGACGTGAGCCACCATGATTGTTAAACGACTGACTGTTGTATTACTGGCCTGCCTGACGTTATCGGCGTGTGGCGGGGTTGATCCCGATTCGCCGCTGGGCCAGCGTAAAGCGATTTTCAAGCAAATGCTCAAGACCAGTGAAGACCTGGGCGGCATGTTGCGTGGCAGGATCGCCTTTGACGGACCACGCTTTGCCGAGGGTGCAGTCAAGCTCGATGCCCTGGCTTACGAGCCGTGGAAGCATTTTCCTCAGGTGAAGGAATCCGATCAAACCAGCGCCACCGACGATGTCTGGCAAAAACAGGCACGTTTTCAGGAGTTGGCTCGCCAGTTGGAAGCTGCCACAGGCGAGCTGGTTGTCGCTAGCCGGATACAACCCTATAAAGCCAGCAACCTGACCCCTGCAATGCAAAAGGTCGAAGACACCTGCAGTGCGTGTCACAAGGAATTTCGTAATCACTGAGTGAACCGCAACTGCAATCCGTCCTGCAGGAACGAGCTGTTCGCGATCACGCAGTCACGTGATCATGTTGAAGAGCTCGCGAGCAAGCTCGCTCCTGCAGAGGGGCTTATTTATCCAGCTGATCCAGCGCCTCTTGCAGCTCTTTGCGCGACTCGGCCAGTTTGGTTTTGCGCTTGTCGATTTTTTCCGGATCGCCTTTCTTCATGGCTTTGTCCAGGTCGGCCTGGCGCTGGCTGACTTCGTGCTTGGCTTCCAGCACCTTGTTCTCGCGTTCTTTCTTCAGGCCCGCGTCGGTGCAATGTTCAGTGACTTCGCTCAGGGCTTTTTCCAGGCCGGCAATCTGGCCGGAATTGTTGTGGGCGCGAGCTTGTTCAAGCTGCAGGCTGATGGCCTGTTTCTTGGCTGCGCAGCCCGTCAGTTCCGGCGCAGGCTCTGCGGCCATCAGCGGAGCAGCCAGCAGGCTGCAGACAGTTAACAGGGCGAGCGGGGAAAGAAGTTTCATAAAGAGCTCCATGACAAAAGATGACAATAAACACAATTTTCAAAAGTAATGCTGCGGCCTGGGGTTTCTAGTCGAAACCGGCAATACCGGCAGCGCGTAATTCTTCACTCAAAGCCTGCACGTTCGGATCGCGAAAAAAAGAACTCAACTGCACCGCGCGACTGGCTCCAATGCCTGGTTGTGCCTGCCAGGCCAAGGTGTCACGTGCCGCCAGCGCTTGCCACGACTGGCCCAACGGCGCGTCTGCAGTCGGCGGCAGGCCAATGGCCCGCAGCCAGCGTTCGAACGGTTGTAACCGGGCTGCATGCAAACTGCCGAGCAAGCGGGCGGTGCTACGCTCGCCCAAGCCATCAATGTTAGCAAGCTGCGCGGCATCCAGGGTCAACCAATCGGTCAGGTTGTTGATTCGCCCTGCCTGAAGCAATGCATTCCAGGTTCCGGGGCCGACATGTTGCATGGCCAGACCTTTTTTACCGCTCAGCCAGCTCAAACGGGCCAAAAACTGGCCCTCGCAGCCTGGTGACAGCTGCCAGCAACTGAGGCCGTGGAAATTATCGGGATCGGGTGCCTGCACTTCAACCCTTTTACTGGTACGAAATACGACACTGTCCAGTCGCGGGATGGTCATGCCTGCCAGGCTGATGGCCACGTGATCCCCGGGGCGGATGTCCAGGGCCTGCCAGCGCTTGAAGGAACCGGCACTGATGCGTTTGATGGTGCGGTCGTCGAGGCGCACCGGGATCAATTCCAGCATCGGGGTTATGCGTCCGGTGCGGCCAATTTTGAAGGTCACCTTGCGAACTTCGCCCAGGGCTTGAGCGTGCGGGTATTTCCAGGCGGCAGCCCAGTTCGGCGGTTTTGCCTGCCAGCGTTCAGCCGCAGGGCGCCGGCTCTGGCGCAGCACCAGACCGTCGCTGGCGAACGGTAGCGGGTTGTTGTACCAGTGTTCGCGCCACTGCCGGGCCTGTTCGAAACTCTCTATCGGCTGGCTCAAGGCCTGGCTGTCGGCAAAACCCAGGGTGCTCAGTCGGGCGAGCCGCCCGTCCTGGGTGTCGGGGCCTTCAGGCCAGTCCCAGACAAACAGGCCGATGCCTTGCCCTTGCCCGGCACTCAATTGATGACGCGCCATAAGGCCGGCGACCGTGCTGCGGGCATTCACGCCGCCGGATCTGGCCTGGATATGTCCGGGCAGCCGCCAGTACAGTTCGCCTTGCAGCACGATATCCACAGGTTGCAGCAATTGCTGGGGGATGGCGCTGATGGCCCGTGCCGCCCGGTTCCAGTTTTGCCCGGTTTGCCCGTCTCCCCGGCTGATCACCTGGTGCAGTTGCCCTTGTCGATACACCAGGGTGACGGCTACGCCATCGACCTTGGGCTGAACCCAGAGCTCCTGGCGCCCCTGGATCCACTGTTTGACGGCCTTCTCATCGGGCAGTTTCAGCAGGCCGGTATGGGTCACGGGGTGAGGCACACTGCCGCCCGCGGTTTTTAGCGGGTTATCCACAACAGCAAATTTGAAACAGTGCTGCCAGCCTTCAAAGCGCGTGCGGGACTGGTCGTAAACCGCGTCGCTGACCTGTGAGATACCCAGGCGGTGATAGCTGTCGTCCCAGGTTTCCAGCTGTTGCTGCAGAGCCTGGTATCGAGCCCGGTCGGGGCAGGTGTCAGCCAGTGCGTTGAGTGCCAGTAGCGCGAGCCAGAACCCGCAGATAAATCGAAGTGAGGCGAGCATCATGAGCGTCCTTGCCCGGGGTGAATGCTTAAGCCTAGTGAAGGTATTTTGCGTCTCGCACCAGGAGCTTTGCCGGGTATTTCAAACGAACCGGCTCCCGCGTGCAGATAACAAAAAGCCCCGGGCAGTCACCTGTCCGGGGCTTTTGGTACAGCAGGTTCAGTTAGAAACCGGCAGCAGTGCGCAGCTCTTCAGCACGGTCGGTACGTTCCCACGTGAACGTGGTGAAGGTATCGTCACCGACAGTCTTGACCTGCGGTGTACGGCCGAAGTGGCCGTACGCAGCAGTTTCCTGGTACATCGGGTGCAGCAGGTCAAGCATGGTGGTGATGGCGTATGGACGCAGGTCGAACACTTCACGTACCAGCTTGATGATTTTGTCGTCGGAGATTTTGCCGGTGCCAAAGGTGTTCAACGAAATCGAAGTCGGTTGAGCGACGCCGATAGCGTAGGAAACCTGAATTTCGCAACGCTCGGCCAGGCCGGCTGCCACGATGTTCTTGGCCACGTAACGACCGGCATAGGCCGCCGAACGGTCAACCTTGGATGGATCCTTGCCCGAGAACGCGCCGCCGCCGTGACGGGCCATGCCGCCATAGGTGTCAACGATGATCTTGCGTCCGGTCAGGCCGCAGTCGCCCACCGGGCCACCGATGATGAACTGGCCGGTCGGGTTGATGTGGAACTGGGTGTCCTTGTGCAGCAGCTCGGCTGGCAGCACATGCTTGACGATCAGCTCCATCACGCCTTCGCGCAGATCTTTGTAGGAGACATCCGGGTTGTGCTGGGTCGACAGTACGATGGCGTCGATCGCCACAACTTTGCCGCCCTCGTAGCGGCAAGTGACCTGGGACTTGGCGTCCGGACGCAGCCACGGCAGCAGGCCGGATTTGCGGGCTTCAGCCTGACGCTGAACCAGCTGGTGGGAGAAAGTGATCGGCGCCGGCATCAGCACGTCAGTTTCGTTGCTGGCGTAGCCGAACATCAGGCCCTGGTCGCCGGCACCCTGATCTTCAGGCTTGGCACGGTCAACACCCTGGTTGATGTCGGGCGACTGCTTGCCGATGATGTTCATCACGCCGCAGGTCGCGCCGTCGAAGCCAACGTCGGAGCTGTTGTAGCCGATGTCGGTGATCACATCACGGACGAGCTGCTCCAGGTCAACCCAGGCCGAGGTGGTGACCTCGCCCGCGATGATTGCTACGCCGGTTTTCACCAGAGTTTCGCACGCCACACGGGCGAACTTGTCTTCAGCAATGATGGCGTCCAGCACCGCATCAGAAATCTGGTCGGCGATTTTGTCCGGATGCCCTTCAGACACGGACTCGGAGGTGAAAAGGGAGTATTCGCTCATCTCGACGGTTTCCTAATATTTACCGATGGTGAGTGTCGCCAGCCGGCCGCTGAAAGTGGCGGACCTGAATCTGGAAACCATTACGTAAGCCTACATAGAGGCTTTCCCCGGGAACGAGTCCCGCAGCGGTGGCCCAATGGGCCAGATCATCTTGTTCAAAACCCAGCCACAGATCACCGCAGGCTTCGCGGGCCCATGCCTGATTATGGCTGCACAACTCTGTTACCAGCAGGCTACCGCCAGGGCGCAACAAGTTGGCCAGTTGCCTGAATGCTTCGGCCGGTGCGGCGAAATGGTGCAAGACCATGTTCACAACGACACAATCGGCTTGGATCTGTGCATCCTGCAAAGCGTCAGCGAGGATCAGGCTGACGTTCTCCAGTGACTCGCGTTCACACAACTGGCGGGCCAGTTCAAGCATCGCCGGGCTGTTGTCCAGTGCCGTGACCTGGTGAAAGCGACGGGCCAGGTCAGGCAAGAAACTGCCATCTCCGGGGCCCACTTCCAGGGCCGTGGCCGCTGGGTTGAAGCTTAGTTTGTCGAGCAAGGCCAGGACGCTATCCCGGTACTGCGGCAAACCTGCGATCAAATCCTGTTGAGCGCGAAACTTTTCGGCGACCCGCGAGAAAAAGTCCTGACTGGCCGCAGCACGTTGCCCATGGACGGCACTGATACGTGCCTGTACATCGGTGGGCAGGGTCAGGTTGTCGACTTCTTCCAGCAGTGCTGCGTGCAACTTCCCGCCCGGCAGTTCGGTGTGGGGCAGGGCACGGCGATAAAAAATGGCATTGCCTTCGCGTCGGGTTGCCACCAGTTGCGCCTGTGACAGCACCTTGAGGTGGTGGCTCATGCCTGACTGGCCGGTGGCGAAAATATGGGTCAACTCCAGCACGCCAAACGAATCATTGGCCAGCGCGCGCAACACATTCAGTCGCAGCGGATCGCCTCCGGCCTTGCACAGGGCCAAGAGCTCATCGCAATCGTCGTGGCGGATTGAAGGCGCGTGTAGGTTCATGGGGCCGCAGTCTAGTTACCCCGTTCGCGGCCCGCAAGTTCAATATCAAAACTTTTCGATATTGGGTGATGGATGGCGCGTTTGTCGGATGGGTTGTGTCTATTAACGAAACGAAATGTCCGATCCTTAACAGCTTGAACGGTTAAGCACAGGAAAAACGCCCCAAGTGACTATCTGTCATTGCCCCGAAGGCAGTGCCTGAGGGAAAATGCTCGCCTTTTTTGCGTTCCGTTTTATTTAAGTTCGTTTTTACCAAACCTAGGAGAACAGCGATGCCCAGCCGTCGTGAGCGTGCCAACGCCATTCGTGCACTCAGCATGGATGCCGTGCAAAAAGCCAACAGCGGCCATCCCGGTGCCCCTATGGGTATGGCGGATATCGCCGAAGTACTGTGGCGCGATTATCTGAAGCACAACCCGAGCAACCCTTCATTCGCTGACCGTGACCGCTTCGTGCTGTCCAACGGCCACGGTTCGATGCTGATTTACTCGTTGCTGCACCTGACCGGCTATGACCTGTCGATCGAAGACCTGAAAAACTTCCGTCAACTGCACAGCCGTACCCCGGGCCACCCGGAGCTGGGCTACACGCCGGGCGTTGAAACCACCACCGGTCCTCTGGGCCAGGGTTTCGCCAATGCCGTGGGTTTTGCTCTGGCAGAAAAAGTCATGGGCGCGCAGTTCAACCGTCCTGGCCATAACATTGTTGACCACCACACCTACGTATTCATGGGTGATGGCTGCATGATGGAAGGCATTTCCCACGAAGTTGGCTCGTTGGCCGGCACCCTGGGCCTGAGCAAACTGATCGCGTTCTACGATGACAACGGCATCTCCATCGATGGCGAAGTTGAAGGCTGGTTCACCGACGACACGCCAAAGCGTTTCGAAGCCTACAACTGGCAAGTGATCCGCAACGTTGACGGTCACGACCCGGAAGAAATCAAAACCGCGATCGAGACTGCACGCAAAAGCGACAAGCCAACGCTGATCTGCTGCAAAACCACCATCGGTTTCGGCTCGCCGAACAAACAGGGTAAAGAAGACTGCCACGGCGCTCCATTGGGCCTGGAAGAAATCGCTCTGACCCGCAAGGCGCTGAACTGGAACCACGGTCCTTTTGAAGTCCCGGCCGATATCTACGCCGAATGGGATGCCAAGAAAGCCGGTGCTGTTGCCGAGTCCGAGTGGGACAAGCGCTTCGCCGCCTACGCCGCCGAGTTCCCGGAGCTGGCTGCAGAACTGTCCCGTCGCCTGAGCGGCAAGCTGCCAGCTGACTTCGATGCCAAGGCTACTGCCTACATCAATGAAGTGGCTGCCAAAGGCGAAACCATCGCCAGCCGTAAAGCCAGCCAGAACGCCCTGAACGCCTTTGGCCCGCTGTTGCCTGAACTGCTGGGCGGCTCTGCTGACCTGGCCGGTTCCAACCTGACCCTGTGGAAAGGCTGCAAAGGTGTTTCGGCTGAAGACGCCAGCGGCAACTACATGTACTACGGCGTACGTGAGTTCGGCATGAGCGCCATCATGAACGGCATCGCCCTGCACGGCGGCCTGGTGCCTTACGGCGCTACCTTCCTGATGTTCATGGAATACGCCCGTAACGCCATCCGCATGTCGGCCCTGATGAAGCAGCGTGTGATCTATGTATTCACCCACGACTCCATCGGTCTGGGCGAAGACGGCCCGACGCACCAGCCGGTGGAGCAACTCACCAGCCTGCGTACCACGCCGAACCTGGACACCTGGCGTCCGGCCGACGCGGTGGAATCTGCCGCGGCCTGGAAATTCGCCCTGGAGCGCAACGACGGTCCGTCCGCGTTGATCTTCTCGCGTCAGAACCTTAACCATCAAACCCGTGATCCTGCACAAATCGCAGACATCAATCGTGGCGGTTACGTGCTCAAGGACTGTGCAGGCGAGCCTGAACTGATCCTGATCTCGGCCGGTTCCGAAGTGGGCCTGGCGGTTCAGGCTTACGAGAAGCTGACCGAACAGGGCCGCAAGGTGCGCGTGGTTTCGATGCCATGCACCAGCGTTTACGAAGCTCAAGACGCAGGCTACAAGCAGTCGGTTCTGCCGCTGCAGGTCAGCGCGCGGATTGCGATCGAAGCTTCCCATGCAGACTACTGGTACAAGTACGTGGGCCTGGAAGGCCGCGTTATCGGCATGACCACCTACGGCGAGTCGGCGCCTGCGCCTGCCTTGTTCGAAGAGTTCGGTTTCACCCTGGAAAACATCCTGGGTCAGGCTGAAGAGCTGCTGGAAGACTAAAAGCGCCAGATCGCGAGCAAGCTCGCGCCTGCAGGATGGTTATTCATTCTGCAGGCGCGGCCTTGCTCGCGATGGCATTAGCGTCACCCGACAATTCGAGAACCCCATGCCTCAACCGCGTCCTTACAAAGTTGCACTCAACGGCTACGGCCGGATTGGTCGTTGCGTCTTGCGTGCGTTGTTTGAGCGAGGGGCCGCTGCCGGGTTTGAAATTGTTGCACTCAATGACTTGGCCGATATGGCCAGCCTCGAATATTTGACGCGCTTCGACTCCACCCATGGCCGGTTCCCCGGCGAGATACGGATCGAAGGCGACTGCCTGCATATCAATGGCGACTGCGTGAAAGTGTTCCGCAGTGCCACCCCGGAAGGGATCGACTGGGCCGCGCTGGGCGTTGACCTGGTGCTGGAATGCTCCGGCGTCTACAACACCCGCGCCGACGCCCAGCGCTTTCTTGATGCCGGGGCTCCCCGCGTATTGTTTTCGCAACCGATGGCCAGCGACTCCGATGTCGACGCCACCATCGTGTACGGCGTCAACCAGCACACGCTGACCGGCGAAGAGCGTCTGGTGTCCAATGCCTCCTGCACCACCAACTGCGGCGTGCCGCTGTTGCGCTTGCTGGATCAGGCGTTTGGTCTGGAGTACGTGTCGATCACCACCATTCACTCGGCGATGAACGATCAGCCGGTGATTGATGCCTACCACCACGAAGACTTGCGTCGTACCCGTTCGGCGTTTCAGTCAGTGATTCCGGTCTCCACCGGCCTGGCCAAAGGCATCGAACGTTTATTGCCGGAACTTGCCGGCCGAATCCAGGCCAAAGCAGTTCGGGTGCCGACGTTAAACGTGTCGTGCCTGGACATTACCCTGGTCACGGCGCGCGACACCGACGCCGTGGAAGTCAACCGCGTGCTGCGCGAGGCTGCCACCAGCGGCCCGCTCAAAGGCTTGTTGGCCTATACCGAATTGCCCCACGCCAGTTGTGATTTCAACCATGATCCGCATTCGGCGATTGTTGATGCCAGTCAGACCCGGGTTTCCGGCCCACGGCTGGTGAACCTGCTGGCCTGGTTTGACAACGAATGGGGTTTTGCCAATCGAATGATCGATGTGGCAGAGCACTATTTGCACGTTACCCACCCCAACCCCGCTCTCTAACATTAGAAACTCAGGAACTGCGACCCATGACCGTGTTGAAGATGACCGACCTCGATCTGCAAGGTAAGCGCGTACTGATCCGCGAAGACCTCAACGTCCCGGTAAAGGACGGTGTAGTCACCAGCGATGCGCGCATCCTTGCTTCGCTGCCGACCATCAAGCTGGCGTTGGAAAAAGGCGCGGCTGTCATGGTCTGCTCGCACCTGGGACGTCCGACTGAAGGCGAGTTCTCGGCTGAAAACAGCCTCAAGCCTGTCGCCGAGTACCTGAGCAAAGCCCTTGGCCGCGACGTGCCGCTGGTCAGCGACTACCTCGATGGCGTCGACGTTGAGCCCGGCAACATCGTGCTGTTCGAAAACGTGCGCTTCAACAAGGGCGAAAAGAAAAACGCCGACGAGCTGGCCAAGCAATACGCCGCCCTGTGCGACGTATTTGTAATGGATGCGTTCGGTACTGCGCACCGTGCCGAAGGTTCGACCCACGGCGTAGCCAAGTTCGCCAAGGTTGCAGCGGCAGGCCCGTTGCTGGCGGCCGAGCTGGAAGCACTGGGCAAGGCCCTGGGCGCCCCGGCCAAGCCAATGGCGGCGATCGTTGCTGGCTCCAAGGTGTCGACCAAACTTGAAGTGCTCAACAGCCTGAGCCAGATCTGCGACCTGTTGATCGTGGGTGGCGGTATCGCCAACACCTTCCTTGCCGCGGCGGGTCACCCGGTGGGCAAATCGCTGTACGAGCCGGATCTGCTGGACACTGCCCGCGCCATCGCGGCCAAGGTCAACGTGCCTTTGCCGACTGATGTGGTGGTTGCCAAGGAATTCGCTGAGTCGGCTGTAGCGACGGTCAAACTGATCGCTGACGTGGCAGCAGACGACATGATCCTGGATATCGGTCCGCAAACGGCCGCGCACTTCGCAGAACTGCTGAAGTCGTCCAAAACCATTCTGTGGAACGGCCCGGTGGGCGTCTTTGAATTCGACCAGTTCGGCGAAGGCACCAAAACGCTGGCCAAAGCGATTGCCGAAAGTTCGGCATTTTCCATCGCTGGCGGCGGCGACACCCTGGCGGCCATCGACAAGTACGGTATTGCCGATCAGATTTCTTACATCTCCACCGGCGGCGGTGCATTTCTCGAGTTCGTTGAGGGCAAGGTATTGCCTGCCGTTGAAATCCTGGAAAGCCGCGCCAAAGCCTGAACATGACTCAGGCCCTGAAAGGAAGCATCGACATGGTCAAGTTGTTACCGCTGTTAATGATTGCGGGCTTTTTGGCCGGTTGTGCCGGTTCGAGCAAGCCGACGCCCGAGGCTGCAACCCCTGAAGAGAGTGGTTGCTACCAGGCAGAATGGCAGGCGCAGAGTGTGCCGCTGGTGAATAAACGCTCAGGGCCGGAGGCGCTGGAGAAATACGAGTCGCCCCAACCTTCAAAAGAGCACGGGTGCCCGTAAAGCGGGTGAGAGATATTGTGGCAGCTGGCCTGCCAGCGATGGCATCGAGGCGGTTTGCCTGGCAGACCGTATTACCTGCATCGCTGGCAAGCCAGCTCCCACATTAAATAGCGAGTAGCTATAGCTGAAGCTGTAACGTTTCAGCTCGACAGAATTCGCATTTCAGGGGCGCGCCCCCGATCTGCAATAACTTGAATAGCAGCCGCCGCTACGGCAGGCTTGCACGATTAACGACCCTCGTCCGGGAGAGACACACACAATGGCACTTATCAGCATGCGCCAGATGTTGGACCACGCCGCCGAATTCGGCTACGGCGTTCCAGCCTTCAACGTCAACAACCTTGAGCAGATGCGCGCCATTATGGAAGCCGCTGACAAGACTGACTCCCCGGTGATCGTTCAGGCTTCGGCCGGTGCGCGTAAATACGCAGGTGCACCGTTCCTGCGTCACCTGATCCTGGCGGCAATCGAAGAATTCCCGCATATCCCGGTGTGCATGCACCAGGACCACGGCACCAGCCCTGACGTCTGCCAGCGCTCGATCCAGCTGGGCTTCAGCTCGGTGATGATGGACGGCTCGCTCGGCGAAGACGGCAAAACGCCGACCGACTACGACTACAACGTGCGTGTCACTCAGCAGACTGTTGCCCTGGCCCACGCCTGCGGCGTATCGGTTGAAGGCGAGCTGGGCTGCCTGGGTTCCCTGGAAACCGGCATGGCTGGCGAAGAAGACGGCATCGGCGCAGAAGGCGTTCTGGATCACAGCCAGATGCTGACCGACCCGGAAGAAGCGGCTGACTTCGTCAAGCGCACCCAAGTGGACGCCCTGGCTATCGCCATCGGTACTTCCCACGGCGCTTACAAGTTCACCAAGCCACCTACCGGTGACGTGCTGGCCATCGACCGGATCAAAGAGATCCACAAACGTATCCCCAACACTCACCTGGTGATGCACGGTTCGTCGTCTGTGCCACAAGAGTGGCTGGCGATCATCAATGAATTCGGCGGCGACATCAAAGAAACCTACGGTGTGCCGGTAGAAGAAATCGTTGAAGGCATCAAGCACGGCGTGCGCAAGGTCAACATCGACACCGACCTGCGTCTGGCATCCACTGGCGCCATGCGTCGCCTGATGGCCACCAACCCGAGCGAGTTCGACCCGCGCAAGTTCTTCGGCGCAACCGTGACCGCCATGCGTGACGTGTGTATCGCACGTTACGAAGCCTTCGGTACTGCCGGTAATGCCTCGAAGATCAAGCCGATCTCCCTCGAAGCCATGTACCAGCGCTACCTCAAAGGTGAGCTGAACGCCAAGGTCAACTAAGACCCTGGCGTTTAAAAAAGCCCGCTGCGATTCGCAATGCGGGCTTTTTTGTGGGCGTCATCCGGGACGCTGTAATTGCTCCGGGTCGACGCCGTTGCCCTGGAGCAGTGCATCCACCAGCGAACGGGCCATTTCCACCGAGTGCACCAGCGACCACACCAAGCCGCGCTCGATGCCACTGGCCATTTCAGTGATCTCGTCCGAGACCTCTTCTGCGCTCTTGAGCATCACTGAGACATGCACCAGGGCTTCCAGTGCAGGGATGTCGGGCAACACTGCAAAGGGAGAGCGGGGGCTGATTTTCAGGGGCCGGGTAGGTTCAAGCTCATCGAGCAGGGCGGGCGCAGCGCGCAGGCGGTCGAGAATGCGCCGGGTTGCTTCATCGTATTGATGATCATCGCGCTTGATACGTTTGGGCTTGGAAGCTTTCATGGGTTTTCCACGCAGGCCATCATTCGAGCCAAGACTGAGGCGACTCAAGAAGATAGCCCCGTGACTTTCAGCGCAGCAAGTGGCACTCGAGGCGAAATTACATTCTAGGAAACGTCCTACGTGTTTCAGAGTAAGTTCTGACTTTGCGGCCCGGATGTCAGAGCTTGTTGTGGTCAATATCCAGTTTGCTGAACGCTCAGGTTCCAGGTTGCCAAATCAATCATGACTAGCCTTTAAAAATCGCCACTTACAGCGATAAAACCGCAGTGCAGGCTCTAAACCGGGACCTGGAAGGGAAGTCTTTATAAAGCCTGGCGGGTGGCCAGTTGAAGTGATGGCACTGCTTAATCCTGAATTCGCTACACTGGCGCACCTTTACGTTGTACGTTGGCGCCCCATGACTGTCCTCAAATACCTCCAGGCTTATCCCCAGACCTTGCAAGATCAGGTGCGTCACCTGATTGAGCGCGATCAGCTGGGCAGTTACCTGAGCGAGCGTTATCCACAACGTCACGCGGTGCAAAGCGACAAGGCCTTGTATGCCTATGCGCTGGAACTGAAGCAGGAACACCTGCGCAATGCGCCGTCCTTCGACAAGGTGCTGTTTGATAACAAGCTGGATCTGACCCACCGTGCGCTGGGTTTGCACACCACCATTTCGCGGGTGCAGGGCGGCAAGCTCAAGGCCAAGAAAGAGCTGCGCGTAGCTTCGTTGTTCAAGGAGGCGGCGCCAGAGTTTTTGAAAATGATCGTGGTCCATGAGCTGGCACACCTCAAGGAGTCAGATCACAACAAGGCGTTTTACAAGCTGTGTGAATACATGCAGCCGGGCTACCACCAGCTGGAATTTGACCTGCGGGTGTATCTCACGTGGCGCGACATGCAGGCTGGTCGATGACAACCTGCAGGCGCCTGCAGAAGTAGTCGCCAAGTACAGATATCAGGAGTTCTGAATGGAAGTCAGCAAAACCAAAAGCAGCTTTTACCGGCGCCTGTATGTGGCCTGGTTGATCGACAGCCAGACCGCCAGCAGTGTTCCAGCCCTGACCGAGGTCACCGGTATGCCGCGCCGTACCGCCCAGGACACCATCGCCGCGCTGGCCGATCTGGACATCGTCTGCGAATTCGAGCAGCAGGATGGTGCCCGCAATCATGCCGGCCGCTATCAGATTCACAGCTGGGGCCCGGTCGACAAGGCCTGGATCGGCCAGCATCTGGCGCAGATCAAGCAGGTACTCGGTTATCCCTGAGGTGTTTGATTACGGCGCATGCCGATATGCGGGATGTCATCTTCAAGATAGATTTCGCCCTCGGCGCTAAACCCGTGTTGCTCATAGAACGGCTGCAAATGAGCCTGGGCTGACATGAACACGGGTTGCCCGGGCCAGTAGTCATCGATATTTTCCAGTGCTTGAGCCAGCAGCTCGTGCCCCAGCTTTTGCCCGCGGCCCGCGGGGGCAATGATCACCCGGCCAATGACCACATCACCGCCCTGGGAATCAGGATCGAGCAGCCGGGCGTATGCCACCAGCTGGTTGTTCTGCCAGCCCATCAGGTGCAGGGTATCGCCACTGAGGTCTTGTCCATCGACGTCCTGATAGGCGCATTTTTGCTCGACGACAAATACCTCCGAACGCAGCTCCAGTATGGCGTAGAGCTGTTCCTTGCCCAGATCGGTGTGGTGTTTGCAGAGCCAGTCAGTGGTCACGGTCCAGTCCTTGTGCGAGAAAACGATCAGCGGATAGTAGGCCCGAAGCCCGGTGGCGCCAAGCGCTAAGGCGCTTTGATCAAATGCGCGGCCAGGGTCCGCAATGGCCCCAGCTGACGGCAAATCAGCGCCAGCTGGGTTTGCACCAGGCGCTGGCTTTCGTCGAGCTCATCCGGCATCTGTTCCAGCTCATTGGCCAGCGCTTCTTCTTCGTCACTCTGCACCGCCACGGCCTGTTTGGTGGTCAGGCCTTGAGCGATCAGGTCGATGCTGTCAGCGATCCTGCGCCCAGCGCCTTCGATCAAGTGCTCGCGAATGTCGCTGGGCAACCGGGTATCGCGGTGCGCGCCCAGGCCCGACAAATAGCTGAGCAGGGTGTGTGAAAGCACCAAAAAGCGGAAGCCCATATCGGCATCCTTTCGGAAGTGCCCCGGCTCCATCAGCATGTTGGCCAGTGTGGTCGACAGGGCAGCATCGGCGTTGTGGGCGTTGCGCCGCGCCAGACGATACGCCAGGTCGTCACTTTTGCCCTGGGCGTACTGGTGCATGATTTGCCGCAGGTACTGACTGTTGCAACTCAAGGTATTGGCCAGCACCTGATTCAGGCGTCGGCCCTGCCAGTCAGGCAAGAACAGGAACACCGCTGCGGCAGCAATCACGCTGCCCACCAGGGTATCGAACAGTCTTGGCAGAAACAGCCCGTAACCGTCGCCCACCTGATTGAAGCAAAACAGAATCATCAGGGTGATGGCGGCAGTGCTCAAGGTGTAGCGGGTAGTGCGGTTGATAAAGAACACCACCCCGGCCACCACCGCGAACATCGATTGCACCAGCGGGTTGGGGAACAGGTCGAACAGCGCCCAGCCCACGGCCAGGCCGATGGCCGTACCTATGATCCGCTGGCTGAACTTGCGGCGTGTCGCGCCGTAACTCGGCTGGCACACAAACAGCGTGGTGAGGATGATCCAGTAACCCTGGCTGGGATGAATCCAGTGCACCATCGCAAAGCCGATGGACAACGCCAACGGCAGGCGCAGGGCGTGGCGGAAAATCAGCGAAGTGGGGGTGAGGTGCTGGCGCAAGCGCGACCACACATCCTTGAGGTTGCGCGGCGAACGATCCAGCAGGCTGCTGTCGGTGGCATCGGCAAGGCTGTCAGGGTTGCTGGCATCGCTCAGCAGGCGGTCCAGCGTACCGAGGTTGGCGGCCAGCGCCCGCAGTGAACGCAACAGCCCGCGCCAGGCCGGGTTGCTCTGGATGCGCAGATGCTCCAGGGAGGCGTGCAGATCGCCCAGGGCCTCGGCAAAGCTGTCGTCATAGACGAATGGCTGGCGCAGCTTGATCGACTCTGACAAGCGCTGGCAGGCCACGCCTTGCTGGCGCAACAGACGCTGGCAGCGGAACATCACATCGCTGTGAAAGAACGCCTCGGCCAGTGCGTTGTACGGGTAATGGGAGGAGCTGGCGCGCTCGTGGATGTCCTGCGCGAGGAAGTACAACTTGAGGTAGCGGCTGAGCTTGGACCCCGGCCTGGAGTTGCCGACCCGGTGCAAAATGATTTCCTTGGCGCTGTTCAGGGCGGCCACCACCTTGCCGTTCTGGCGTGCCAGTTCCAGCCGGCCGGCCTCGACATCCAGCTTGCGCACGGGCTCGAACAGCGAGGACTTGATCTTCAGATACAGGCCCAGCTCCCAGAACAGCCGCGCCAGGCTTTGCTGTACCGGCTGGTGGGAAAACAGGGCCTGCCACAGTACCGACAGCAGCCCGTACCAGGCCGCGCCCGCCACCAGCAGCAAGGGCTCGTGCCAGAAATTGAGCACTTCCCCGCCGCGCTGATCGACCCCGATCATGGTGTACACGGCCAGAATCAGCGTGGCTGAGGCAATCGCCCCGTAGCGCTCGCCCAGCGCCCCGAGCATGGTCAGGCCGAAGCTGGCCAGCGCCAGTGCGCAGACCATCAACCAGGGGTAGGGGAAAAGTAATTCGACACTGAAGGCCGAGGCACTGAAACACACCAGGGTCACCAGCAACGCGTTCAGTCGGCCTTGCCAGCTGTCATCGGTCTCGGACAGGGCGCTGGCGATAATCCCCAGGAACAGCGGGATCAGCAGTGACATCTCGTCCTGATACCAGCAAAAAGCCATGCTGCCGGTCAGGGCGATAAATACGCGAACGCTGTAACTGAACTTGTCCCGTGCCCACAAGCGGCGCAGGGACTGACTGAAGGAGGTCGATGACATGGAGGTGGCGGTGCCTGGCTCGTATTTCGCTAAATTGAGCCAGATAAGACGACAGCGCAATGACACTCTTCACATCGGACACAAAATATTTTTTGACTCAGACTCTGTAGCCGCAGCCTTCGACAGCGGCCACAGGGTGACGACGTCAGACGAACTGCGCCGCGGCGTACCCCGAAGCCCACGCCCACTGGAAGTTGAAACCGCCCAGATGGCCGCTCACATCCAGCACTTCACCGACAAAGTACAAGCCGGGGCTCTTCAGCGACTCCATGGTCTTGGATGACACTTCACGGGTATCGACCCCGCCCAGTGTCACTTCCGCGGTGCGATAGCCCTCGGTGCCGGCCGGTACCACTTTCCAGCACGCCAGCCTGTCAGCCACTTCCGCCAGCTCGCCCGGGGTGTATTGCTTCATGGGCTTGGACACAAACCAGTGCTCGGCCAGCAAGTTGGCCATCTTCTTGGTGAAAATCTCACCGAGCAGAGTCTTCAGTTCGCTGTTCGGACGTTCGGCCTGCTGGGTGTGCAGCCAGCTCAGCGCGTCGAGGTCGGGCAGCAGGTTGATTTCAACCGTATCGCCGGAGTTCCAGAACGACGAAATCTGCAAGATCGCCGGTCCGCTCAAACCGCGGTGGGTGAACAGGATATTTTCCCTGAAGCTCTGATCGTTGCAGCTCACCAGGCAGTCCACCGAAGTACCGGAGAGCTCGATGCAAATCTCTTTGAGCTGATCGGTGATGGTGAAGGGCACCAGACCTGCGCGGGTCGGCAGCAAGGTGTGACCAAACTGCCTGGCCACTTGATAGCCGAAACCGGTGGCGCCGAGGGTCGGAATCGACAGGCCGCCGGTGGCGATCACCAGCGACTGACAGTTCAACTGATCCAGGGTGGTGTTGAGGCTGTAGCCGGTTTCGGTTTTTTCGATCTGCTCCACCGAGGTGTCCAGGTGCAGGCTGACGCCGGCCTGTTGGCACTCGCTCAGGAGCATTTCGAGGATGTCGCTGGATTTGTTATCGCAAAACAGCTGGCCGAGTTTCTTCTCGTGGTAGGGCACGCCGTGCTTGCTGACCAGTTCGATGAAATCCCATTGGGTGTAACGCGCCAGCGCCGACTTGCAGAAGTGCGGGTTCTGCGACAGGAAATTGTTCGGTTCGGTGTACATGTTGGTGAAGTTGCAGCGGCCACCGCCCGACATCAGGATCTTCTTGCCCGCCTTGTTGGCGTGGTCAATCAGCATCACCTTGCGCCCACGCCCGGCAGCGCTCAGCGCGCACATCAAACCTGCGGCGCCAGCGCCAATAATCACAACGTCGGTAGAGCGCAAAGCGGTGTCCTCACAAAAATTCTCTGTTTAAAAGCACTGTGGGAGCTGACTTGCCAGCGATGCAGGCAACCCGGTCCGAGGTGCTGACATCGCCGGCAAGCCAGCTCCCACAATGAGTGTGTCGTTTGGGTTTACAAAACCCGGACGCGCAGTACGCGGCCTTTGATTTTGCCTTCGCTCAGGCGCTGGGCCGCTTGCTTGGCAATAGTGCGGTCAACGGCCACGTAGGCCTGGAAGTCAAAGATCGCGATCTTGCCGACCTGGGCGCCGGGGATGCCCGCGTCGCCAGTCAGGGCGCCAAGGATGTCGCCCGGGCGAACCTTGTCTTTACGGCCTGCACCAATCACCAGAGTGCTCATGGCCGGCAGCAATGGCGCGCCGCCCTGGGATTTCAGGGTGTCCAGGGTTTCCCAGTTCAGCGGAGCTTTCTGCAGTTGCTCGATGGCCTGGGCGCGGTGCGCTTCGGACGGAGCAACCAGGCTGATCGCCACCCCTTTTTCGCCAGCGCGGCCGGTACGGCCGACACGGTGAATGTGGATTTCCGAATCGCGGGCCAGTTCGACGTTGAGCACCATGTCCAGTGCATCGATGTCCAGACCACGGGCGGCAACGTCTGTGGCTACCAGTACCGAAGTCGAACGGTTGGCGAACATCGCCAGTACCTGGTCACGGTCGCGCTGTTCCAGGTCGCCGTGCAGGCCGACGGCGGAAATGCCCTTGGAGGTCAGGTGATCAACGGTTTCCTGAACCTGCTGCTTGGTGAAGCAGAAAGCCACGCACGATTGCGGACGGAAATGCGCGAGCACTTTGGTCACGGCGTCCATGCGTTCTTCAGGCGAGATTTCGTAGAAACGTTGCTCGATCTGGCTGTCAGTGTGCAAGGCCTCAGCTTTTACCTGCTGCGGGTTGCGCATGAACTTGGACGACAGTTGCTTGATACCGACCGGGTAGGTGGCCGAGAACAACAGGGTCTGACGGCGTTCCGGAGTCTGGCGGATGATGTCTTCGATGGCATCGTAGAAGCCCATGTCGAGCATGCGGTCAGCTTCGTCGAGTACCAGAGTGTTGAGGCCGTCGAGTTTCAGCGAGCCTTTGCGCAAGTGCTGCTGGATGCGCCCCGGGGTGCCGACGATGATGTGCGCGCCGTGCTCCAGCGAACCGATCTGCGGGCCGAAGGACACGCCGCCACACAGGGTCAGCACCTTGATGTTGTCTTCGGCGCGAGCCAGACGGCGGATCTCTTTGGCAACCTGGTCAGCGAGTTCGCGGGTCGGGCAGATCACAAGGGCCTGGCAACCGAAGAAACGCGGGTTGATCGGGTTCAGCAGGCCGATGCCGAAGGCGGCAGTTTTGCCGCTGCCGGTCTTCGCCTGGGCGATCAGGTCCATGCCTTTGAGGATCACCGGCAAGCTCTGCGCCTGGATCGGCGTCATCTGGGCATAACCGAGGGAGTCGAGGTTAGCCAGCATGGCGGCGGACAGAGGCAGAGAGTTAAAAGCGGTGGCAATGGTGGTCACGAGACTGGCCTGCAAAACAAAATGTCGCGCAGTGTAACAGCCCTATGCCCTTAGCCTGAACATTCTGGACGAGTTGTCATCTGAACCCTGACAACTCTGTAGGAGCGAGCTGTTAAAAAGCTCGCTCCTACAGGTGTTGCGTTCTTAATGCTCCAGGTCGTGCTCCGAGTTGGCCTTGGGCTTGCGCCCGTCCTTGGGTGACAGCTGCAGGAAGATCGCGGCCGCCAGCATTGCCATGATGCCCACTGTCAGGAAGGTCAGCTGGAATGCTCCAAGTACCGTATCCACCCCCTCATCGCCGCCATCGCCGGTAAAACCGCCGAGCAGGGCCCCGGCGCACGCCACACCCAGGCTCAAGGACAGCTGCGCGACCACCGACAGCAAACTGTTGCCGCTGCTGGCGCTGGCGTCGTCGAGGTCGATCAGGGTCACAGTGTTCATGGCCGTGAATTGCAGCGAGTTGATCGCGCCCAGAACGGCCAGCATCCCCAGCAGCAGCGGGTACGGCGTGTGCTCGGTGACCAGGCCCATGCTGGCCAGCATCAGGCCCAGGGCAAAGGTATTGGTCGTGAGCACGGTGCGATAGCCCACGCGCTCGATCAGCGGCCGCGCCACCCACTTGGCCAGCATTGCGGCGGCCGCCAGTGGCAGCATGCTCATCCCGGCCTGGGACGGCGAATAGCCCAGGGCGACCTGCAGCAGCAGCGGCACCAGAAACGGCAAGGCGCCGCTGCCGAGCCGGGCAAACAGGTTGCCCAATATACCCACGGCAAAGGTCCTGGTTTTAAACAGCACCGGCGAGAACAGCGGGTTGCTGATATTGCCTGCCCGCAGCCAATAGGCCGCCAGGCACGCCAGCCCCGCGAACAGCAGCAACATCACCCGCAGGTGCGGCATGTGCAATTCGCCCAGGCCTTCCATGGCAATGGTGATAAACACCATCGCGGCGCCAAACAGCACAAAGCCCAGGGTATCGAAGCGCGTACGCTCGCTGCCGCGCAGGTCCGGGATGAAGTGCCAGACCGCCCAGCAGCCGAGCATTCCGACGGGCAGGTTGATCAGGAAAATCCAGTGCCAGCTCAGGTACTGCACCATCCAGCCGCCCATGGTCGGCCCGATCAGGGGGCCGAGCAAACCGGGGATGGTGATAAAGCCCATGATCCGCACCAGCTCCGAACGCGGATAAGCCTTGAGCACCACCAGTCGCCCGATGGGCAGCATCAAGGCACCGCCCAGGCCCTGGACGATACGTGCGCCGATCAGCTCGTTGAGCGTGCCGGACAGCGCGCACAGCAACGAACCGAAACTGAACAGGAGGATGGCGCTGAAGAAGATCTTTTTGGTGCCGAAGCGGTCGGCGATCCAGCCTGATGCCGGGATCAGCAGTGCAACGGTAAGCATGTAGGCGACGATCACGCCTTGCATGCGCAGCGGGTTTTCTTTCAGGTCGCTGGCCATGTCGGGCAGTGCGGTATTGAGGATGGTGCCGTCGAGCGACTGCATGAAAAACGCGATGGCCACTACCCAGGGCAACCAGCGAAGGACTTCAGGACTTAGAACCGGACGTACGGGCATAGGACCTCTTTTTATGAACAGTCGAGAACCCGCTGCGGGGCCGGTTGGCCCCACTCTGTGGGAGCCGGCTTGCCGGCGATGGTCAGGAAAGCCCGGTTGCACCAATCGCCGGCAAGCCGGTTCCCACAGTGGGCAGGGGGGTTAAAGCGTCAATGTCAGTTTTTTTACCAGTGCCCCCGGCAACAGGTTTGACGCGGTCTGGCGCTGGTCATAGGTGCTGGCCGACAACAGCAGCTCGCGCTCTGCGGTCAGTGCTTCAAGTTGTGAACCCAGCAGACTATAGACGCTGTCATCAAAGCGCATGGTGTTGACCGGTGCCTTGATTTCGCCGTTTTCCACCCAGAACGTGGCGAAGCGCGTCATGCCGGTCAGGCGTGCCGCCGACTGGTCGGAGTAGTTCAGGTACCACAGGTTGCTGATGTATAGCCCGGTACCCAACTGCTTGAGGATATCGGCCTGTTCCAGGCTGCCCGCTGCCATCGCCAGTGCGCTGGGCCCTTCACCCCAGGGCGCGCCGTTGACCTCGAGGCCGTACTCGGCAGCACTGCGCGAGCCCACCAGTTGCTGGTTGGCCTTGCCGTGCCTGACCAGCGACAGGTCCTGGCGCGGATAACCCTCAGCGGAAAACGCCGGGCTCAGGGACTGGCTGACCTGTTCGTCCAGCGACACCAGCGGGCTCAGCTGCGCATCGCCGGCGTAGAGTTTTTGCAGCGGGCTGTACTTGCTGGCCAGGGCCTGGGCCGAAAAACCACCCCAGCTCAACATGCTCATCACTTCTTCCAGTGCCGCCGGAGCCAGATAAGCACGGTATTCGCCGGGTGCCAGGGCATGCAACGGACGATCCAGATAGGCCAGCTGTTCGCGGGCCGATTGCATGCGCCGGGCAAAGCCCTCGCTGTCCCAGTCGGCCCCGGCGTAGCTGGCTTTGACCGCCTGGCCGTTGCTGTGGAACAGGCTCCAGTCAAAATTGAAACTGTTGGCCTGATGCCAGCCCAGTGCGCCTTCGGAGCTGGCGTAGCCATAGCTGATCGGGCCGCTGGCATAAAAGCCCACCAGATCGATGCCCTCGGCGGCGCGGCGGATTTCCTCCAGCACCCGGGCGGTGTCCGGCAACGGCTGGTCCTGCACATTGTGGCTTTGCCACGGCTCGGGGTTGAGCAGCAGCCAGGGATCAACCGGCAGCAGGGGCAGGGTGTCGCGCAATTGTTGCAGTGCTTCGGACAAGCGCTGCTGATCGACCGCCAGTTCACCGGCGAGGGTGATGCTGACGTCAGCGTGACGCCCGTTGTCGATCAGCTTCAGGCTCAGGCTCGCCTGCTGCACCAGCCCTGCCTGGCGTACCTTGCCCTTGTTGAAACGAATAAATTCCGAGGCTTCGGCATTGTAGTCCAGGGTGAATTGCTCGGGACTGCGCAGCGCATCGCGCAGCCACTGCACCAGTGCCTTGAACTGCCCGGCCTGACTCATTGGGGTACTCATCAGGCATCGCCTCCAAACACGTCGATATTACTGAACACGCAGGCCGGGGATGCATGGCCCACCCGGATCACCTGATTGGGTTCGCCTTTGCCGCAGTTGGGGGTACCCAGCACCTTGAACGTGCTGGCGTCGCCCACGGCGCTCAGGTTGCGCCAGAACTGCTCGGAGATACCGCGGTAGTTGGGGTTCTTGACCACGCCCTTGAGTTCACCGTTTTCGATCAACTGACCCCATTCGCAGCCGAACTGGAATTTGTTGCGCGCATCGTCAATCGACCATGAGCGGTTGGTGGCCATCAGGATTCCGTTTTCGATATTGCCAATCAGTTGCGCCATCGACTGGTCGCCGGGTTCGATATTGAGGTTGGCCATACGGTCTATCGGTGGACGATTCCAGCTGCAGGCGCGGCTGTTGGCTACGCCGTCGAGACCTGCGCGAAATTGCGACAGCGCTCCGCCCAAAGGCCGCAGCAGCAAACCTTCACGGATCAGGAACTCCTTGTGCGCCGGGGTACCGTCGTCGTCAAAGCTGTAGCTGGCCAACTGCTCGGCAATGGTCGGGTCGAAGGTCACGTTGAGCAGCCTGGAGCCGTATTGCAGGTTGCCGAAGTCACCGGCCTTGACGAAGCTGGTGCCCGCGTAATTGCGCTCGTCGCCCAGAATGCGGTCAAGCTCCAGCGGGTGGCCGATGGACTCGTGAATCTGCAGAATCATCTGGTCGGGCAGCAACAGCAGGTCGCGCTGGCCCTGGGGCGTGTTGGGCGCAAGCAGCAACTGCAGGGCTTGCTCGGCGACCTGGGGCGCGGCGCCGATCAAGCCGCAGCGGCCAATCACATCCACGCCGCCTTGCTGGCCAAAGTTTTCCCGGCCCAGGCTGCGGGTCTGGCTGTCATTGCCGTCATAGGCGGTGACGCTCATGCCCGGAAACACGAAGCGCTGGGCCCGGCGCAACTCGGCGCCGGCGCTGTTGAGATAAATCTGCTCGACGTGGTTGAGTCCCAGGGACACGTCCCAGCTCACCAGTCGCGGGTC
This sequence comes from Pseudomonas sp. Lz4W, assembly GCF_000346225.2. NCBI lineage: Bacteria > Pseudomonadati > Pseudomonadota > Gammaproteobacteria > Pseudomonadales > Pseudomonadaceae > Pseudomonas > Pseudomonas sp. Lz4W. Next base: position 368,105 of record NZ_CP017432.1, read on the forward strand.
TTTGGGCACGGCTGCCGACTCGGCGCCCAGCAGCTCAAAGCACTGGCTGAGGGACGGGAATGTCTGGTCCAGATCGGGCGAGTAATAGTCGGCGCGTTCCGGGGATACCGGTTCCAGGGTCAGGTCGAGCAACGCGTGGGGCGTGATCAGGCGGGCCTGGGCCTCGGCACGATCCAGGGCGGCCTGCAAACCGGCCTGTGACAGGTCGTTGGTGGCGGCATAGGCTTCAACGCCCTTGACCCGCACGGTCAGCATCGCGCCCTGGTCGTGACTGAAGGCAGGAGGTTCTGCAACGTTCTTGCGTACCGACAGGTGTTGCCCGGACTCGCGCACATAACGCAACGAAAAGAACTCGGCCCGGGTGCGCAACGCGGCAAAGCGCTGCTTGAGCTGAGGGTAGAAATCGAACATGCACAGACCTCCGAACATCGGAAAGTGTATCGAAGCTTGGGTTTGGGAACTGAAGCGAGGCACTAGAGTAGGCCTGCGTTGAGGCCGGGACAAGCGGGGAGGGATGAAACTGCAGCGGTTGCGGGAGCGGGCTTGCCCGTGATGCGCACGACCCGGTACTTCAGGCAAATCGAGGTAATGCTATAGCGGGCAAGCCCGCTCCCACAGCAGCAGGAACGGGCTCAATCGCAATCGCGGTTACTGCGCGGTACGGCTCACATCACGCAGCGGCTTGCCGCGTACCGGTGCATCGCCTGCAACGTAGTAGCTGGCTGTGCTGCGCGGCAGTGGCGCACGACCACGGATCTTGTCGGCGATTTTCTCGGCGATCATGATCGTTGGTGCGTTGAGGTTGCCGGTGGTGATCAGCGGCATGATCGACGCATCGACTACCCGCAGACCCTGCATGCCATGCACCCGGCCTTCGCCGTCCACTACGGCCATTTCGTCGGTACCCATCTTGCACGAGCAGGAAGGGTGGAACGCCGTTTCCGCGTGTTCACGGATAAAGGTGTCCAGCTCTTCGTCAGTCTGCTTGTCGATACCCGGGCTGATTTCACGGCCACGGTAAGCGTCCAGAGCCGGTTGCTGCATGATTTCCCGGGTCAGGCGGATGCCGTCACGGAATTCCTGCCAGTCCTGCTCGGCCGCCATGTAGTTGAACAGGATGCTCGGGTACTCGCGCGGGTCCTTGGACTTGACGTTGATCCGGCCCCGGCTCGGCGAACGCATGGAACCCATGTGTGCCTGGAAACCGTGCTCTTTCACACCGTTGCTGCCGTTGTAGTTAATCGCAACCGGCAGGAAGTGGTACTGGATGTTCGGCCATTCGAACTCTTCGCGGGTACGGATAAAACCGCCTGCTTCGAACTGGTTGCTGGCGCCGATGCCTTTGCCCAGGAACAACCACTCGGCACCGATGGCCGGCTGGTTGTACCACAGCAAGGACGGGTACAGCGAAACCGGCTGGGTGCATGCGTATTGCAGATACAGCTCCAGGTGGTCCTGCAGGTTCTGGCCGACGCCCGGCAGGTCGTGAACCACCGGGATATCGAGGCTGTTGAGCAGTTCGGCCGGGCCGACGCCGGAGCGTTGCAGCACGGTTGGCGAACCGATCGCGCCGCTGCACAGCAGCACTTCTTTACGGGCCTTGGCCAGAATGCGGGTGTCGCTGTCGCCGACCATGTAGGAAACGCCAACCGCACGCTTGCCTTCAAACTCGATCTTGTCGGTCAGGGCGTGGGTGACGATGGTCAGGGTCGAACGCTGCTTGGCGGTGTCCAGGTAACCGCGAGCGGTACTGGCACGACGACCGTTTGGCGTGACGGTGCGGTCCATCGGGCCGAAACCTTCCTGCTGGTAGCCGTTCAGGTCTTCGGTACGCGGGTAGCCTGCCTGTACGCCGGCTTCAACCATGGCGTGGAACAACACGTTGTTCCCCGCTTTTGGCGTAGTCACGCTGACCGGGCCATCACCGCCGTGGTAATCGTTGGCGCCGATGTCGCGGGTTTCCGCTTTACGGAAGTACGGCAGGCAGTTCAGGTAATCCCAGTCTTCGAGGCCTGGCAGTTTTGCCCAGCCGTCGTAGTCCATCGCGTTGCCACGGATGTAGCACATGCCGTTGATCAGGGAAGAACCGCCCAGACCTTTGCCACGGCCACATTCCATGCGGCGGTTGTCCATGTGGGGTTCCGGATCGGTTTCAAAGGCCCAGTTGTAGCGACGGCCTTGCAGCGGAAACGCCAGAGCCGCGGGCATCTGGGTCCGGAAATCTAAACGGTAGTCCGGGCCGCCTGCTTCGAGCAGCAGCACGGTGACGCCTTCGTCTTCAGTCAGACGGGTCGCCAGGGTGTTACCGGCAGAGCCGGCACCAATGATGATGTAATCGAATTCTTGGGACATAAAATGCACCCTCTTTGAAGTTGGTCAGGTCATGGCGAGCGCTTTGCCCTCGATCGCCGGCAAGCCGGGCTCCCACAAGGTGCGTGGGAGCTGGCGTGCCGGCGCTGGGGGCGCTGGCTTAGAACACCGAAACGTAATCGCCCAACTCAACCTGTACCGATTTGATCTGGGTGTACTGCGCCAGGGAGCTGATACCGTTTTCGCGGCCAATACCCGACTGCTTGTAGCCGCCTACCGGCATTTTTGCGTCGGACTCGCCCCAGGCATTGATCCAGCAAATGCCCGCTTCCAGCTGATGAATCACGCGGTGGGCGCGGTTCAGGTCTTTGGTCACGACACCGGCAGCCAGGCCGAACTCGGTATCGTTGGCGCGACGGATCACTTCTTCTTCGGTGTCGTAGGTGAGGATGCTCATCACCGGGCCAAAGATTTCTTCTTTGACGATGGTCATCTCATCGGTGCAGTCGGTGAACACGGTCGGTGCCACGAATGCGCCCTTGGCCAGGTCACCCTGGGTCAGACGTTCGCCGCCGCACAGGAGGCGGGCGCCTTCTTCCTTGCCCTTGGCAATGTAGCCCAGCACGCTTTCCATATGAGCAAAGCTGACCAGCGGACCGAAGTTGGTGTTTTCGTCTTCCGGGTTGCCGATACGAATACGGGCAACGCGCTCCAGAATCTTGGCTTCGAACGCTGCTTTCAGTGCGGTCGGGACGAACACGCGGGTGCCGTTGGTGCACACCTGGCCCGAGCTGTAGAAGTTGGCCATCATCGCGGTGTCAGCCGCGCGATCCAGGTCGGCGTCGTCAAAAATGATCAGCGGCGACTTGCCGCCCAGTTCCATGGTCACTTCTTTGAGCGAAGAGCTGGTGGCGCTGGAGGTAACTTTCTTGCCGGTGTCGGTGCCGCCGGTGAACGAGATTTTCTCGATGCGCGGATGCTCGGTCAGCCAGGTGCCGACTTCGCGGCCGCTGCCGGTCAGTACGTTAAACACGCCGTCCGGTACGCCGGCAGCGGTGTAGATCTCGGCCAGTTTCAAGGTGGTCAGGGAAGTGACTTCACTTGGCTTGAAGATCATCGCGTTACCGGCGGCCAGTGCCGGTGCGGATTTCCACAAAGCGATCTGGATCGGGTAGTTCCATGCGCCGATACCGGCCACAACGCCCAGCGGCTCGCGACGGGTGTAAACGAACGAAGTGTCGCGCAGCGGGATCTGCTCGCCCTGAATGGCGGGCACCAGGCCTGCGTAGTATTCCAGTACGTCGGCACCGGTCACGATGTCCACGTAACGGGTTTCGGAGTACGACTTGCCGGTGTCCAGGGTTTCCAGGGCAGCCAGTTCATCGTTGCGCTCGCGCAGGATGTCCACGGCCCGGCGCAGGATGCGCGAACGCTCCACGGCAGTCATGGCAGCCCAGATTTTCTGGCCTTTTTCGGCGCTGACAACAGCGCGCTCAACGTCTTCTTTAGTCGCACGTTGCACTTGCGCAAGGACTTCGCCGTTAGCCGGGTTGATGGCATCGAAGGTTGCATCGCTGCTGGCGTCGGTGTAGCCGCCGTCGATGTAGAGTTTTTGCAGTTCGAAACGGGCCATAAAATCCTCGCAAGTGCATAAGTGGTTGGCGTTCATCGTGAACCTGGATGCCATCTAACTGGGGCAACTCAGATTCACGACAGTTCAGGGGTTAAGCATTGATTGAGGCCTAACTCACCTTTTTCGCCAGTTGTAGATCCATGTATTCGTAGCAGATGCGTTGTGCCTGTTCGGTGTCGAAAGCGTCTCCCGACAGGGCACCCCGCAACCATAGACCATCGATGAGAGCTGCCAGGCCCCGTGCTGCATTGCGGGCTTGGGCCTGCGGCAAAACCCGGCGGAACTGGCAGCACAGATTGGAGTACAAGCGGTGATCGTTGATCCGCTGCAATCTGTGCAAAGACGGTTGGTGCATGCTGGCGGCCCAAAAGGCCAGCCAGGTTTTCATTGCCGGGCCACTGACCTGGCTGGCGTCAAAGTTGCCTTCAACGATTACCTGCAGGTGAGCCCTGGGGCTGTCATCGCTCAGCGCCTGGCGGCGGGCGGTGACGTTGTCGATCAAGACGTTCATCAAGTACCGCATGGTGGCGGCAATCAGACCGTTCTTGTCGCGAAAGTAGTGACTGATGATGCCATTCGACACACCGGCCAAACGGGCAATCAGCGCAATGCTGGCATCGGCCATCCCGACCTGATCGACTGCCGTTAACGTGGCTTCGATCAACTGCTGGCGGCGTATGGGTTGCATCCCGACCTTTGGCATCTTGCAAATCTCCTTGGGCCTGCGAGCAGTGCAAATCGATCACTGAGCGAAGACCAGTCTATTTTGTTTTGATTGAACGTTCAATCAACAAAGAATAAGCTCTGCGACAAATCGTCGCGATTTATGCCGTTTGCCTGGGCATCAATGGCGCAAAACGACACAGCAAACATCGCTGGAACCCCGGTTTTGTGTAGGAGCGAGCTTGCTCGCGAGCCCTGTAACGCGATTAAAAAGCTCGCGAGCAGGCTCGCTCCTACAGAAACAGCAGGGTCCGGGCGGGTCCGGTTTTTTTAGCGGTGTCTTTATATCACTCGACCGTTGGTCGCTATCTAAGCGTTTGGTCGAGTGGTGCGTAGCCTCAAGTCTTTCTCTCGCGCTGCCTGGAGCATCCGTGCCATGAGTTCTGCTTCTCTTATAAAGACCCCACCGCAAAAGGTGACGGTCAACGGTTGGGTGTTTTACACCTCCACTGCCTTGATATTGTTGCTGACTGCCATTTTGATCATCGCCCCCGAAGAAGCAGGCCGCGTACTGGGTGTTGCCCAGGAATGGCTGTCGCGCAGTTTCGGCTGGTACTACATGGTGGTGATCGCCGCTTACCTGATTTTCGTCGTGGGGCTGGCGTTTTCGTCCTATGGCAAGCTGAAACTGGGGACCAAGCAAGACACCCCCGACTTCAGCTACGGCGCCTGGGCCGGGATGCTGTTCTCGTCCGGCATCGGTATTTCGCTGTTGTATTTCGGCGCTTCCGAGCCCCTGGATCACTACTTCAACCCGCCTGAAGGGGTATCGGGCAGCCACGAGGCCGCGCGCCAGGCGCTGCAACTGACTTTCCTGCACTGGGGTCTGCACGGCTGGGCGATTTACGCACTGGTCGGTCTGGCCGTGGCTTACTTCGCCTATCGTCACAACCAGCCGCTGGCCCTGCGCTCGGCGTTGTATCCGTTGATGGGTGAACGCTGGGTCAAAGGCGCTGCGGGCCACGCAGTAGACGGCTTCGGCATGTTCGTGACGTTGCTTGGCCTGGTGACCAACCTGGGCATTGGCTCGATGCAAGTGTCGTCGGGGCTTGAGAACCTGTTCGGCATGGAGCACAGCAACACCAACTTGCTGATCGTGATCATCGTGATGAGCACCGTGGCCACCATCGCGGCGGTCTCGGGCGTTGAGAACGGCATTCGCCGTCTGTCCAACCTGAACATCGTGCTGTTCAGTGGCTTGCTGATTTTCGTGCTGTTGTTCGGCCCGACCCTGCACCTGCTCAACGGCTTTGTGCAAAACACCGGCGACTACCTCAACGGTATCGTCATGAAAACCTTCGACCTGTATGTCTATGAAGGCGACACCAAGAAGACCGAAGGCTGGTTGGGTCTGTGGACCCTGTTCTACTGGGCCTGGTGGATTTCCTGGGCCCCGTTCGTCGGCATGTTCATTGCGCGTATTTCCCGCGGGCGGACCGTGCGTGAACTGGTAGCGGGCGTATTGCTGATTCCGTTGGGCTTCACCCTGGCCTGGTTGTCGATCTTCGGTAACTCGGCCCTGGACCTGGTGGTTAACCAGGGGGCGGTGGAGTTGGGTAAAACGGCGCTCGAACAGCCGTCGATGGCAATTTACCAACTGCTTGAGCACTACCCTGCCTCGAAAATCGTGATCGGCGTGTCGATCTTTGTCGGCTTTGTACTGTTCCTGACCCCGGCGGATTCCGGTGCGGTAATGATGGCCAACCTGTCCTGCAAAGGCGGCGATGTGGATGAAGACGCCCCGCACTGGTTGCGCATCTTCTGGTCGGTGGTGATTACCCTGGTGACCATCGGTCTGTTGTTTGCCGGTAACTTTGCCGCCATGCAAACCATGGTGGTGCTGGCCGGCCTGCCGTTCTCGGTGGTGCTGATCCTGTTCATGTTCGGCCTGCACAAAGCGATGCGCCAGGACACCCAGATGGAACAGGAACAGGCTGAACTGGCGGCCCGTGGTCGCAGCGGCTTTTTCAGCGAGCGTTTGACCGCCCAGGACCTGCAGCCGACCCAGGCAGTGGTGCAGCGCTTTATGGACAAGCACGTGACTCCGGCACTGGAAGAAGCCGCCACGCAACTGCGTGCCCAAGGCTTTGATGTACAGACCCTGCTGGGTAAAGCCAAGCGTTGCATGGGCGTGCGGGTCGAGATGGAAGAAGGCAACCCGTTTGTCTACGAAGTCAGCCTGGACGGCTACATGGCGGCACCGGGCGAGTCTGGTCAGGATGAAGTGCGCAACCGTTACTACCGGGCTGAAGTGTATTTGCATAACGGCAGCCAGGAATACGACCTGATGGGCTTCACCCCAGAGCAAATCAGCCGTGACGTGCTCGACCAGTTTGAAAGCCATCGCCAGCTCCTTGGGCGGGTTTACAGCTAAATTAACGTCCCTCCTGCAGGAGCGGGCCTGTTCGCGAGCCGGTTTGAACAGCTCGCGAGCAAGCTCGCTCCTACAAGGTCAGTTACGGGCACCTAGCCCAGGTTTTTGCCCAGCAGCGCGTGATACAGCTCGGTATCGCCGAGTATCCCCACCACTTTCTGATTGTCGTGCAGCACCAGCTTGTTGCCGGTCTGATAACGGATTTGCAGCGCGTCGCGCATGCCGATTCCCGAGTCCACCAGGGTCGGGCCACGCCCCAGTCCTTCCACTGCCTGCCCATGGCTCCAGTGCTGCAAGTCCACGTTGCTGGCACCCTGGCGCACGCCCTTGATGGTGTTGCCTTCTGCCAGATCAATCCACGAGTCGTCCCCCGGATCTATGCACACCGAGCCGTTGATGCGTTTGCAGTTGTCCAGCGTGCGCATCAGGCTGCGCCCGCACAGTACGTTCAGGGGGTTGGTATGGGCGACGAAGGTACGCACATAGTCGTCTGCCGGGTTGAGCACGATTTCTTCAGGTTTGCTGTACTGAATGATCTTGCCGTCTTTCATGATCGCGATGCGGCTCCCCAGTTTCAGGGCTTCGTCCAGATCGTGGCTGACAAACACAATGGTCTTGCTGAGCTTGCGCTGTAGCTCCAGCAATTCGTCCTGCAAGCCCTGGCGAATCAGCGGGTCCAGTGCCGAGAAGGGTTCATCCATCAGCAAAATATCGGCGTCCATGGCCAGTGCCCGGGCCAGGCCGACCCGCTGCTGCATGCCGCCGCTCAGTTCATCCGGCTTTTTGTTGCGCCACTGGGTCAGGCCCACCAGCTCCAGCTTTTCGTCCACCAGCGCGCGGCGTTCCTTCTCGGGCCGGCCCTGCATCTCCAGACCAAAACTGATGTTTTCGCGTACGGTCAGCCATGGCATCAGGGCGAACTTTTGAAACACCATGGCGATGCGCTGGGTGCGCATCATTTTCAGTTCGGCCGGGGTGCAGGATGCGATATCGATCTGCTTGCCTTCATGCTCCACATACAACTGGCCACGGCTTACGGTGTTAAGCCCGTTGATACAGCGCAGCAAGCTGGATTTACCCGAGCCGGACAAACCCATCAGCACGCAGATTTCGCCTTTGTCGATGTCCAGGCTGGCGCTCTCGACGCCGACAATCTGCCCGGTCTTTTTCAGGATCTGATCCCGTGACAGCCCTTGGTCCAGCAGGCCCAGGGCCTCGCGCGGATCTTTGGCAAAGATAACGTCAACCTTGTCGAAGCGGATAATGCTCATGCGTCAGCTCCTTTCTTGGCTTCCGGCTGCTTGCAGATCCGGTCGAGCATGATCGCCAGCAATACAATTGCCAGCCCGGCCTCAAAGCCCAGGGCGATGTCTGCGGTGTTCAGTGCGTTGACCACCGGTTTGCCCAGGCCGTCGGCACCCACCAGGGCAGCAATCACCACCATCGACAGCGACAGCATGATGCATTGGGTAATCCCGGCCGCGATGCTGGGCATGGCATGGGGCAGTTCGATGCGTGTGAGCAGCTGGCGGCGCGAACAGCCAAAGGCCTTGCCGGCATCGAGCAGTTCATGGGGTACATCGCGAATCCCCAGGTAGGTCAGGCGAATCGGCGCGGCAATGGCAAAGACCACGGTAGAGATCAGTCCCGGCACCACACCCAGCCCGAACAGGGTCAGGGTCGGGATCAGGTAAACGAAGGTCGGCACGGTCTGCATCAAGTCCAGCACCGGGCGCATGAAGGTGTAGAACATGGGTTTGTGCGCCGCCAGAATGCCCAGCGGCACCCCGATGATCACGCAGACAAAGGTGGCGAACAGCACCTGCGCCAGGGTTTCCATGGTCTCTTGCCAGTACCCCAGATTGAGGATCAGCAGAAACGACAGTGCCACAAACACCGTCAGCCCCCACTTGCGTTGAATAAAGTGCGCGAGCAGTGCAATCAGTCCGATAAACACAAAGGGGTTGAACCAGGTCAGCGCGAACGTCACGCCATGGATCATGGTTTCCAGCGTCAGCGCAATGGCGTCGAAGGTGCTGGCGCCGTGTTTGGTCAGCCAGTCGACGAAGCTGGCGATGTACTCGCCCAGAGGGATCTTGTGATCAATCAGCATGGTAGTGAACGTCCGCATGCAGGGGAATTGAAACGGAGCCGGGCGAGCGTGCCGCCCGGCGCCCGAGCTTACTTCGCGAGACTGGCCTTGACGGCCTCAAGGCCCGGCTTGCCGTCGATAGTGGTCACGCCCGCCAGCCAGGTGTCGAGCACTTGCGGGTTCTGTTTAAGCCAGGCTCTGGCCGCCACGTCCGGTTTGGTCTTGTCATCGAGCACCTTGCCCATCAGGGTGCTTTCCATGTCCAGGGTGAACACCAGATTCTTCAGCAACTGGCCGACGTTCGGGCATTCCTGGGTGTAGCCCTTGCGGGTGTTGGTGTAGATGGTTGCCTGACCATAATTGGGGCCGAAGAACTCATCGCCACCGGTGAGGTATTTCATCTTGAAACGGGTGTTCATCGGGTGCGGTTCCCAGCCCAGAAACACCACCTCGGTGCCACGGCGCTGGGCGCGATCGACTTGTGACAGCATTCCGGCTTCGCTCGACTCCACCACCTTGAAGCCTGCGTCCTTAAGGCCGAAGGCGTTTTTGTCGATCATGGTCTGGATCATGCGATTGCCATCGTTGCCGGGTTCGATGCCGTAGATTTTGCCGTCCAGTTCCTTCTTGAATCTGGGCAGGTCGGAGAAGTCTTTCAAACCCTTGTCATACAGCGCTTCGGGCACGGCCAGGGTGTATTTGGCGTTCTCCAGATTGGCCCGTACGGTCTCCACCGTTCCGGCATCGCGGTAAGCCTTGATGTCGTTTTCCATGGTGGGCATCCAGTTGCCCAGAAACACGTCCATGTTCTTGCCATCGGCCAGTGACTTGTAGGTGACGGGTACTGAAATCATGGTGGTTTTGGTTTTGTAACCGAGGGCCTTGAGCACCTCGCTGGTGACGGCGGTGGTGACGGTGATGTCGGTCCAGCCGACATCCGAGAAGTTAACGGTGCTGCATTGCGCCGGCTCGGCAGCCTGGACGATCACGGGCAGACTCAACAGTGCAGCCAGCAACAGCGACGGGGAATGTTTCATGGAACGACTCCTGGGTGTCTGGGTGGCGGTTTCCGAATCGAAAAGCCGCACGTATCAGTTGCGGTTGGGCGATGCCCGGCAGGGGTTTGGCCGCGCATCTGGCAATCGAGTCGAGACTGATCATGTAACAGTGAAATTCAAACGCCTACAGGGTGCGTCGCATCCAGTACAGGGAGGGTCGTATCTGGTACTTGGGAGGTCGTATATGGAAAATTCCGCTGCTGAAACTGCCTTTTCCAGCTGTCTGCACCGTATAAAACGGCGAGGGCGCTGGCAGGCAAAGCCGGGTCGTAGCTGGACGTTTTAGCTGATTGAAAACCGCCCATAGTGCGGGCATTCACCCCCGAGGCTTTGTGCTCATGGCTATCAGCGTGTTTGACCTGTTCAAGATCGGCATCGGTCCCTCCAGCTCCCACACGGTCGGGCCCATGCGGGCGGCGGCGCTGTTTGTGCAGGGCTTGCGCGAACGCGGCCAGCTGCAACAGGTACGGCGTATCGAAGTGCAGCTTTATGGCTCGTTGTCTGCCACCGGGATCGGCCATGGCAGCGACAATGCAGTGATCATGGGCCTGATGGGCGAATGGCCGGACGTCATCGACCCGGCCTGCATTGGCGAACGCATCGAACAGTTGCGCGAGACCCGGACCCTGCTACTGGACGGTTATCTGCCAGTCCCGTTCGAGTGGGCGCAAGACATGCGCCTGATCGACGAAAACCTGCCGTTTCATCCCAATGCCATGACGCTGGTCGCCGCCAGTGAACAGGGCGAGCTGCATCGCGACAGCTATTACTCAGTGGGCGGCGGCTTTGTGGTGGACGCTGCGCAAGCGGCCAGCGGTGTGCTGGACATGGACCGGACCCTGTTGCCCTATGACTTCTCCAGCGCTGGCGAGCTGCTCGAACTGTGCGCCAGACATCACCTGAGCGTGGCGGCCCTGATGATGGCCAATGAACGCACATGGCGCAGTGAAGAGGAGATCCGCTGTGGCCTGATCAAGCTCTGGCGCGCCATGCAGGACTGCGTGGAGCAGGGGCTGAAGCATGAAGGCATCCTGCCCGGCGGTTTGCATGTGCGTCGCCGCGCGGCGCGCCTGCACCGCAGCTTGCAGGAATTGGGCAAACCCAATGTCATCGGCTCGACCCTCAGCGCCATGGAGTGGGTCAACCTGTTTGCACTGGCGGTCAACGAAGAAAACGCAGCGGGCGGGCGCATGGTCACGGCGCCCACCAACGGCGCGGCGGGCATCATCCCGGCGGTACTGCACTACTTCATGAAATTCAGCGACGAGGTCAGCGAAGCCCATGTGGTTGACTATTTATTAAGCGCGGCGGCGATCGGCATTCTGTGCAAAAAGAACGCCTCCATTTCCGGGGCCGAAGTGGGGTGCCAGGGCGAGGTCGGTTCAGCCTGCGCCATGGCCGCCGCCGGGCTGGCGCAAATCCTGGGTGCCACCCCCGAGCAACTGTGCAACGCGGCCGAAATCGGTCTGGAGCACAACCTGGGCCTGACCTGTGACCCGGTGGGCGGGCTGGTGCAAGTGCCCTGTATCGAGCGCAACGCCATCGCTGCAGTCAAAGCCATCAATGCGGCCCAAATGGCCTTGCGTGGCGATGGCCAGCACTTTATCTCGCTGGACCGGGTGATCCGCACCATGCGCGACACGGGTGCCGACATGCACGACAAATACAAAGAGACCTCACGGGGCGGGCTGGCCGTCAGCGCGGTGGAGTGCTGAGCGGCGGATGACTGGGTCGCCCCCCCCCTCCTGTAGGAGCGAGCTTGCTCGCGAGCTTTCAAGATCAAAAGCTCGCTCCTACAGGTTTGTAGTCAGGTTTTTCGCGCGCTGTTTCAGCGCACACCGATCTCTTTTGGCGCATTCGTGCGCTTGGTGACATTCCGTCACGGCTCTGTTTCTGCCGCCTTCCCACAAGTGCTACCAATGTGCTCAAAAGCGCCGGGCTGTGCGTGTCGGGTCCTTTTAAACAATGCTTGTCAGCGGTTTGGTCAATACCCGCGCAGACACATTGCGACGTCGTTTTCAGGCTTAGTTGAATGGTCATTCAAGTTTAGGCATGGCATTTGCGTTGTGATTGCAAAGCCCCGTCAAACGAGGGCAATAACAAGAGCCTGTGCCTGGGGCCATCACCCGCATTGTGTGAGGAGATATCGCGATGACGTCGTTCAACTCCGGGGTTCAACCCCAGAACCGTACGCCTCAATCCATCGGCTTTCTGCTGCTGGACAATTTCACGCTCATTTCCCTGGCTTCCGCGATAGAACCCTTGCGCATGGCCAATCAGCTGTCCGGTCGCGAGTTGTATCGCTGGAGCACCCTCACCGCAGATGGCAGTCAGGTATGGGCCAGCGACGGCCTGCAAGTAACCCCCGATGCAAGCATGTACAAGGCCCCGGCACTGGACATGGTGATTGTTTGCGGCGGTATCGGTATTCAACGCACTGTTACCCGCGAGCACGTTTCATGGTTGCAAAGCCAGGCGCGCCAATCGCGCCGTCTGGGCGCCGTATGCACCGGCAGCTGGGCCCTGGCCTACGCCGGTCTGCTGGACGGCTTTGATTGCAGCGTGCACTGGGAATGTCTGGCCTCCATGCAGGAAGCCTTTCCGCGGGTCGCCATGAGTACCCGCCTGTTTACCCTCGACCGCAGCCGCTTTACCAGTTCGGGCGGTACCGCACCGCTGGACATGATGCTGCACCTGATCAGCCGCGATCATGGCCGTGAGCTGTCGGCGGCCATTTCGGAAATGTTTGTGTATGAACGCATTCGCAACGAACAGGACCATCAGCGGGTGCCGCTCAAGCACATGCTTGGCACCAACCAGCCCAAGCTGCAGGAAATCGTGGCATTGATGGAGGCCAATCTCGAAGAGCCCATCGACCTTGATGAGCTGGCGGTGTATGTCACCGTATCGCGACGTCAGCTGGAGCGCCTGTTTCAGAAGTATTTGCACTGCTCGCCATCGCGTTACTACCTCAAGCTGAGGCTGGTGCGGGCGCGGCAGTTACTCAAGCAGACACCCATGTCGATCATTGAAGTGGCAGCGGTGTGCGGCTTTGTTTCTACCCCGCATTTCTCCAAGTGTTACCGCGAGTATTTCGGTATTCCGCCACGGGATGAGCGAGTGGGCTCCAACACCGCGCAACAGACAACCCTGATCCCGATTCCGCAGTCACTGCTGATGACGCCGCTGGCCGGCCCCATGTCTGCCTTGAATCAGGCGCGCAACGAATCGACCTTTGCCAGCGTACGACTGTAACGCCGCAAAGCCTTCTGCAGGCGCGAGCTTGCTCGCGAGCATTTCAGCGAAGAGCTCGCGAGGCAAGCTCGCTCCTGCAGAGGTTGGGGCAGGCAGAGGTGGGGTCAGGCCATTTTGCTTTGCTTGAATTGCGCCAGCCCCGGCAGCAGCTGTTGATCTATGGCCTGGCGCACCGCCGGCAAAATGGTCGCGCTGCCGGTGTAGAGTTTTTCTACCAGGCCCTTGAGTGCGCGAGCATTGGTTTCATTCAGTCCACAGACCACCGTCGTACAGGCTTGCTCGGCGCTGCCAGACACCTCAAACCCCAGTGAGCGCAGTTGGCCCAGCAGGTCTTGCTCATCAATCAAATCCGCGTGCATCATTTTTTTATCCTTCTACAGAGGCGCGATCGAACTCGATTCTGGTACGGCTTGGTCAAGGGGGCAAGGGGCGGTCTGACGATATGTCCGGGATGCCTAAGCGCAGGTCGTTTTCGGCTAAGTGCCGGTGCACTGGGCTGTGCACACTGACTTTCGCGGCATCGTCGATGGTTTGGTCACCCTCTCGGCATCACACAGAGTTAGCCCCGAACCTGTCACGGCAGGTCCGGGGCTTTTTTCATGCCCTGGCGGTGCCGGGCAAACCGATCACCCGGCCCACATAAGCCGGTTTGGGCAGGTCTCCCTGGCGGGTTTCTATTGCCTGCAACAACGCCAGTGAATGTTCGCTGAACGGTGCCGAGTGCGGGCCTGCAAGGTCGACATGCAGCAGCATTTGCTCATTGCCGGCCAGGGTTTGCTCTTCGCCGATCAGGTGCAGGCTGTGATAAAGATGCAGGCGCTTTTTATCATGGCCGATGATCTGGGTGCGCACTTCGACCCGGGCGCCGAGCTTCACTTCGTGCAGGTAGTTCATGTGCACTTCCAGGGTGAACAGCGAATGGCCGCTGGCTTCGCGATTCTGGCTGTCGAGTCCCAGGTGGTCCATCAGCCCATCGGTGGCATAGCTGAAAATCAGCAGGTAAAACGCGTCCCGCAAATGGCCGTTGTAATCGACCCACTCTTCAAGAACGGGGGTGCTGTAGGTGGTGAGGATGGGCATGCAGAACCTCGCTCAATCGTTGATGGCAATGCCGTGTTTGAGTTTGGTCGCGTTCACCGCTTCCATCACCGCCAGCAGGCAATCGTCACGATAGCTCTCCAGCGCGGCAATGCTGTGGCTGCCCAGTTGTTCAGTTGTACCTTCAACCACGTCGTCGATCAGTTTTTCGCTGAGTTCCGGCGCCGGCAGGTAGGTCCACGGCAGTTTCAGGGCCGGGCCGAACTGGTTCATGAAGTGCCGCATGCCCGCATCGCCACCGGCCAGGGTGTAGGTGAGGAATGTGCCCATGAACGACCAGCGCAAACCGGCGCCAAAGCGAATGGCATCGTCGATCTCGCCAGTGGTTGCCACCCCGTCATTGACCAGGTGCAGCGCCTCGCGCCACAGGGCTTCGAGCAAGCGGTCAGCGATAAAACCCGGTACTTCCTTGCGCACATGCAAGGGGCGCATGCCCAGGGATTTATAGACCTCGATCGCAGCCGCAATGGCTTGTGGTGCAGTTTTTTGTCCGCCCACCACTTCCACCAGCGGCAGCAAGTACACCGGGTTGAAAGGGTGGCCGACGATGCAGCGCTCGGGATGGGTGGATGTCTCGTAGAACTCGCTGGGCAGCAGGCCCGAGGTGCTGGAGCCGATCAGTGCATCGGGTTTGGCGGCAGCGCTGATTTTGCTGTGCAGCTCGAGTTTGAGATCGAGCCGCTCGGGTGCGCTTTCCTGAATGAAATCGGCGTCGCGTACACATTCTTCAATGGTGCTGACAAAGCGCAGGCGGTCCTGGGACGCGCCTTTGCCGAGGCCGCTTTTTTCCAGCGCCGGCCAGGCCTTGGCCACGCGCTTGCGCAGGGCGGCTTCGGCGCCGGGGGCAGGGTCCCAGGCCACCACGTCGAGGCCATGGGCCAGTGCGCGGGCGACCCAGCCGCTGCCAATGACACCGCTGCCAAGGGCGGCGAAGGTTTTGATGTTAGTGATAAAGGTCATGGGCGATTCCTGATCAAAATTCGGTCTTAAACCTGTAGGAGCGAGCTTTTCGCTGTTTCGCTGTTTCGCTGAAGAGCTCGCGAGGCAAGCTCGCTCCTACAGGGGGGGCAGGTGGGCAGGGGGAGGCGGGGTTAGTGGCGCTGGCTCAAACCCATCTTTACCCGGCCTTCAGCCGGGGTCAGCACCCTGGCGCCAAGGCGGCTGAGGATTTCTGCGGCACGCTCCACCAGCTGTCCGTTGCTCGCCAGTACCCCGCGATCCAGCCACAGGTTGTCTTCCAGCCCGACCCGGACGTTGCCGCCGAGCAAGACCGCCTGGGCAGCCATGGGCATTTGCATGCGACCAATGCCGAACCCGGCCCACACCGCATTGGCGGGCAGGTTGTCGACCATGGCTTTCATGCTGGTGGTGTCTGCCGGAGCACCCCAGGGGATGCCCAGGCACAGCTGGAACAGCGGATCGTCGAGCAGGCCTTCCTTGATCATTTGCTTGGCGAACCACAGATGGCCGGTGTCG
Organism: Pseudomonas sp. Lz4W; assembly: GCF_000346225.2. Taxonomy (NCBI): domain Bacteria; kingdom Pseudomonadati; phylum Pseudomonadota; class Gammaproteobacteria; order Pseudomonadales; family Pseudomonadaceae; genus Pseudomonas; species Pseudomonas sp. Lz4W. Next base: position 384,124 of record NZ_CP017432.1, read on the forward strand.
AAAATCTCCAGTTCGGCTTTGACCCCCAGCTCCTGAATGCGCTTGGCCCCCGCCCGCAGCTGCGCCGGGGTCGAAACGTAAATGGTGTCGCCGTCACCGAAGTTCAGGGTGCCGCAGTCCAGGGTGCAGATTTCCGGCAGCAAGGCTTCGACGTGTGCCAGACGGGTCAGCGGCCCGACCAGATCGGTATTGGGGCCAAACTCCATCGGGTTCTCGCCGGGGCCGATGTGCAAGTCACCGCCCATCCCGGCCGTGAGGTTGACGATAATGTCGATGTCGGCCTCGCGGATGCGCTCCATCAGTTCGCGGTACAGCGCCACATCACGGCTGAACTGACCGGTTTTCGGATCACGCACATGGCAATGCACCACTGTGGCTCCGGCCTTGGCCGCTTCCACGGCGGCGTCGGCAATTTGCTTGGGCGTGATCGGTACCAGGTGGCTGCGGGCGCTGGTGTCGCCGGCACCGGTGAGTGCGCAAGTGATGATGACGTCGTGGTTCATGGGGCATTTCCTTTGGGCGTAGAGCGCCACGCCGCTGCCGTTGCAGGCGGCGGCCGAGGGGCTCGGTGTTGAATTATTTGGCGCTGAGTTTCAGGTTCCCTGCAGCGGGTTTGCCGTCCGCTGTGGTAACACCTTCGAGCCAGCGCTGCTGGTCTTGCGGGTGGTCCCTGAGCCACTGGCGGGCCGATGCCCGGGCGTCTTTGTGATCCAGCAACGGCTGCATCATGCGGCTCTCGTCATCGGCGCTGAAGGTCAGGTTGCTCAGCAAGCGGCTGACGTTCGGGCAGCGGCTGGCGTAGTCCGGCGTGGTCACTGTCCACACCGTGGCCAGGCCTTCATTCGGGCCCAGTGCGTCTTCACTGCCGGTCAGGTAGGTCATTTTCTGGTTGATGTTCATCGGGTGCGGGGTCCAGCCAAAGAACACAATCGGTTCATTGCGGTTGACCGCGCGGGTCACGGCCGAAAGCATCCCGGCCTCGCTGGATTCCACCAGCTGGAACTTGCCCAGGCCAAAGCGGTTTTGCTCGATCATGGCCTTGATCTGGGTGTTGGCACCGGAGCCCGGTTCAATCCCGTAAATCTTGCCCCCCAGTTCTTTTTCGAATCGGGCAATGTCAGCAAAGCTTTTAAGCCCCTTGTCGCTCATATAGGTCGGCACGGCGAGCATGGCCTTGGCATCTTTAAGGCTGGGCTCGGCCAGCACCGTCACCTGTCTGGCATCGACAAAGGGGGTGATGCTCTGGTTCATGATCGGGTTCCAGTAGCCCAGAAACATGTCCAGCCGGTTGTCACGTATCCCGGCGAAGATGATTTGCTGGGAGGCGCTGGTCTGTTTGGTTTTGTAGCCGAGACCGTCGAGCAGGGTTTGCGCCATGGCGCTGGTGGCGATCACATCGGTCCAGTTGACCACGCCCATGCGTACGTTCTTGCACGATGGATCTTCGCCAGCCAGCACATAGGGGCTGAGTACCAACAAGCAACAGCTGATCAGTCGTTTCATGGAGCGGGCCTCGGCAGGTTGTTATTAGGTAGCCGGTGTCTTTGTGCACCGTGACGCCAAGTTACCGAGGTCGGGTATTGCTTAACCGCACTGGAGCGACGGGCTTTTGCACTGTAGCGACCTGAGTGTGTTTCAATCCTGCGAACTGACTGCACGAGCGCCTCCATGCCCAAGGACTTCTATTTCCTGCTGCTGCCCGGCTTTTCCTCGTTGGGCTTTATTTCTGCGATTGAGCCGCTGCGGGTGGCCAACCGCTTTCGCGGCGAGCTGTACCGCTGGCACGTGCTGAGCAGCGACGGTGGCGCGGTACCGGCGAGCAACGGCATGTCGGTCAATGCCGAGGCAGGGCTGGAGGCGCTCACCGCAGGGGCGACGTTACTGGTGGTGGCCGGTTTCGAGCCACTGGCCCATGTCACGCCGGCACTGATTCACTGGCTGCGGCGTCTGGACGGCGAAGGGGTAAGCCTGGGCGGGATCGATACCGGCAGTTTTGTGCTGGCCGAGGCGGGCCTGCTCGACGGCTATCGTCTGACCCTGCACTGGGAAGCGCTGGAGGCGTTCAAGGAATCATGGCCGCGGTTACAGGTCACGCAAGAGCTGTTTGAAATCGACCGCCGACGGATTACCTGCGCGGGCGGTACGGCCTCTATCGACATGATGCTCGATCTGATTGCCCAGGCGCACGGCCCGGAACTGGCTATCGAGGTATCAGAGCAGTTCGTGCTCGGGCGTATCCGCCCGCGCAAGGATCACCAGCGCATGCAAGTTGCCACGCGTTACGGCATCCGTAACAAGAAGCTGGTGCAGGTGATTGGCGAGATGGAGCAGCACACCGAGCCGCCCCTGAGCATTTCGCAACTGGCACTGAGCATCAACGTCACCCAGCGCCAGCTGGAGCGCCTGTTCCGCCTGCACCTGAACGATACTCCGCGCAACTTCTACCTTGGCCTGCGCCTGCAGAAAGCCCGGCAACTGCTGCGCCAGACCGACATGAGCGTGCTGGATATCAGCCTGGCCTGCGGTTTTGAATCACCGTCGTACTTCACCCGCAGCTATCGCGCGCGATTTGCCTGTGCACCGAGACAGGACCGGGTCGGTTAACCCTTGAGCAGCGCCGCACACGCAGCCTTGTACGCATCATGCTGATATTTGTTCAGCGAGGCGGGCAGCTCGAAAGCGTGCTTTTTGAATTGCGCGTTGAGGGTTTGCGGTGACAGCAATTGCACCTCACAAGCGTCCAGCAACTGGATGATGCCTTCGATTTTGAAGGTGGTCGGCCCGCCGGCGAACTCGCCTTTTTTGCTGCGCTTTTTAATCGCGATGCGGGTGATGGCGTTGGTCTTCACAAAGGCTGTGACCTGCGCGGCGAAGGCTTTGACGTTGAGGGCATCGTCATCATCGTCGAGGGCGATTTTCTTGGTCGCAATGGCTAGATGTTGAAGACCGTCGGGGCCCTGGGTGGCGACGGCGAAGATCGCTTCGCTGCCTTTGATATCGATACCGCAAATAGTCATAAAAACCCTGGATTTAAATAAGGCATCTGATCTGTGGGAGCAGGGTGGTTATTCCTGCCCGATCGATTCCAGAAACTCCGAACGATCATCGCTCATGCGGGCCATGCAGTCGTTCTGGGCAATGTTGAAGGTCTCGGTGCCGGATGTGGCAGGGAACACCACAATCGCGCAGTCGGCGTCACGCTGGTGCAACCACAGCGCCTGAGCGGTCTTGATCTTGCTGATGATGTTATTGAGCTGAGTTGCGTTTGAGCCGTACATCGAGTTCATTCGCGTCTGCAGGGCTTCGTAATTTTCGGTCAGCAACAGCTCGGCCGCATTCTTGCTGTACGCCGAACACGCCAGGGTTTGCTGGTCGTTTTCCACCGCATCGCACGGGTTGTAGTCGGCATCATCGGCTGCGTACGCACCGCTTGTGATCAACGCCAAGGCCAGGAGAATCGATTTCATTGCGGCTTCCTAATCCATAGATGGGACGGATTCTGGCTTAAGCGTGGGCCAAAGAACAGCCACGCAGCATAGGTCATTACTTTGGCGCCGAGGGCTTTGTCGCGGATTGACGCTTTCGGCAATTGCGCTGTCGCTTTTGCACCCGGCTGTTTTTAACCCCGAGCCTATGCTGGCCCCAAAGCGCCGGCAGACGATTCGGCGCCCATAAGGGGACGCCTGATGAGCCCAGCCGAGTTGCACGCAGACAGCATCGTTATCGACGGGCTGATCATTGCCAAATGGAGCCGCGAACTGTTCGAAGACATGCGTAAAGGCGGCCTCACAGCAGCCAACTGCACGGTGTCGGTGTGGGAGGGTTTTCAAGCCACGATCAATAATATTGTGGCCAGCCAGACCCTTATTCGCGAAAACAGCGACCTGGTGATCCCGGTAAAAACCACTGCGGATATTCGTCGGGCCAAGGAACAGGGCAAGACCGGTATCATTTTTGGCTTCCAGAACGCCCACGCCTTTGAAGACCAGCTGGGCTATATCGAGATCTTCAAGCAGCTCGGAGTCGGCGTGGTGCAGATGTGCTACAACACGCAAAACCTGGTGGGCACCGGCTGCTACGAGCGTGATGGCGGGCTCTCGGGCTTTGGCCGCGAAGTGGTGGCCGAAATGAACCGCGTCGGGATCATGTGCGACCTGTCCCATGTGGGTTCAAAAACCTCGGAAGAGGTGATCCTCGAATCGAAGAAACCGGTCTGCTACTCGCACTGTCTGCCGTCCGGCCTCAAAGAGCACCCGCGCAACAAATCCGACGCCGAACTTAAATTCATCGCCGACCACGGCGGTTTTGTCGGGGTGACCATGTTTGCGCCATTTCTGGCCAAGGGCATCGACTCCACCATTGACGACTATGCCCAGGCCATCGAGTACACGATGAATATCGTCGGCGAAGATGCGATCGGTATCGGCACCGACTTCACCCAGGGTCACGGTCAGGACTTCTTCGAAATGCTGACCCACGACAAGGGCTATGCCCGGCGTCTGACCAGCTTCGGCAAGATCATCAACCCGCTGGGCATCCGCACTGTGGGTGAGTTCCCCAACCTCACTGAAACCCTGCTCAAGCGCGGTCACCCCGAGCGCGTGGTGCGCAAAATCATGGGCGAAAACTGGGTCAACGTGCTCAAGGACGTCTGGGGCGAATAGCCGAACAGCTCCTCGTAGTCGCTGCCGAAGGCTGCGATGAGGACTTCTTGAAAAACGGGCTGCTTCGCAACCCTTCGCAGCCTGCGGCAGCGACTACATAGATTTGTTGAATTTCTGGAGTTTTGTTCCATGGCTAAAATCGCCCCGCAATTGCCTATCGAAGTCGACAGTGAAACCGGTGTCTGGACCTCTGACGCCCTGCCCATGCTCTATGTGCCACGGCATTTTTTCGTCAACAACCATATGGGCATCGAGGAGGTGCTGGGTGCTGACGCCTACGCCGAAATTCTCTACAAGGCCGGCTACAAATCCGCCTGGCACTGGTGCGAAAAAGAAGCCGAGTGCCACGGCCTGGAAGGGGTCGCGGTGTTCGAGCACTACATGAAGCGTCTGTCCCAGCGTGGCTGGGGCCTGTTCGAAATCCAGGACATCGACCTCGATAAAGGCACTGCCACCATCAAGCTCGAGCACTCCTGTTTCGTCTACGTGTACGGCAAGGTCGGGCGCAAGGTCGATTACATGTTCACCGGCTGGTTTGCCGGCGCCATGGATCAGATTCTGCAGGCCCGTGGCAGCCACATTCGCACCCGCGCCGAGCAGATTTATAGCGGATCGGAAGAGGGCCACGACCACGGCCTGTTTATCGTCAAGCCGTTGTAAGTCGAGGATCGGGATATGGCGTTCGAAGCAATGTTTGAGCCGATTCAAATCGGCAAACTGACCATCCGCAACCGCGTGCTCAGCACTGCCCACGCCGAGGTGTATGCCACCGATGGCGGCATGACCACTGAGCGCTACGTGCAGTACTACGAAGAAAAAGCCAAGGGCGGTATCGGCCTGGCGATTTGCGGGGGGTCATCGGTGGTGGCCATCGACAGCCCCCAGGAGTGGTGGAGTTCGGTCAACCTGAGCACCGACCGCATCATCCCGCACTTCCAGAACCTGGCCGATGCCATGCACAAGCACGGCGCCAAGATCATGATCCAGATAACCCACATGGGCCGCCGCTCACGCTGGGACGGCTTCAACTGGCCGACCCTGATGTCGCCGTCCGGGGTGCGCGAACCGGTGCACCGTGCCACCTGCAAAACCATCGAGCCGGAAGAAATCTGGCGCGTGATCGGCAACTACGCCAGTGCGGCAGGGCGCGCCAAGAAAGGCGGGCTGGACGGGGTCGAACTGTCGGCGGTGCACCAGCACATGATTGATCAGTTCTGGAGCCCGCGGGTCAACAAACGCACTGATGAATGGGGCGGCAGTTTTGAAAACCGCATGCGCTTCGGCCTCGAAGTACTCAAGGCCGTGCGTGCCGAAGTCGGTCCGGATTTCTGCGTCGGCATTCGCCTGTGCGGTGACGAATTTCACCCCGATGGCTTGAGCCACGAGGACATGAAACAAATCGCCAAGTACTACGACGACACCGGCATGCTCGACTTTATCGGCGTGGTCGGCTCGGGCTGTGATACCCACAACACCCTGGCCAACGTGATCCCCAACATGAGTTTTCCACCGGAGCCGTTTCTGCACCTGGCCGCCGGGATCAAGGAAGTGGTCAAGGCCCCGGTGCTGCACGCGCAAAATATCAAGGACCCGAATCAGGCCACGCGGATTCTGGAAGGCGGTTACGTGGACATGGTGGGCATGACCCGTGCCCACATCGCCGACCCGCACCTGATCGCCAAAATCAAAATGGGCCAGATCGACCAGATCAAGCAATGCGTGGGCGCCAACTACTGCATCGACCGTCAGTACCAGGGCCTGGACGTGCTCTGTATCCAGAACGCCGCCACCTCCCGGGAATACATGGGCGTGCCGCATATCATCCAGAAAAGTACCGGGGCCAAACGCAAGGTGGTGATAGTCGGCGCCGGGCCTGCCGGCATGGAGGCGGCGCGGGTAGCCGCGGAACGGGGTCACGACGTGACCCTGTTCGAGAAAAAGGATGTCATCGGCGGGCAAATCACCACCGCCTCCAAAGCCCCGCAACGGGACCAGATGGCCGGCATTACCCGCTGGTTCCAGCTGGAACTGGCGCGCCTGAACGTTGATCTGCGTCTGGGCACCGCGGCAGACCCGGCGACCATTCTCGATCTGCGTCCCGACATCGTGGTGCTGGCCGTGGGCGGGCATCCGTTTGTGGAACAGAACGAACACTGGGGCGCTGCCGAAGGGCTGGTGGTCAGCAGCTGGGACGTGCTCGACGGCAAGGTCGAGCCGGGCAAGAACGTGCTGGTGTACGACACCATCTGCGAGTTTACCGGCATGTCCGTCGCCGACTTCATGGCTGACAAAGGTGCCCAGGTCGAGATCGTGACCGACGACACCAAGCCCGGGGTGGCGATTGGCGGCACCTCATTCCCCACCTACTACCGCAGCCTGTACCCCAAGGAAGTGATCATGACCGGGGACATGATGCTGGAGAAGGTCTACCGCGAAGGCGACAAGCTGATTGCCGTTCTGGAGAACGAATACACCGGCGCCAGGGAAGAGCGGGTGGTGGACCAGGTGGTGATCGAGAATGGCGTGCGTCCGGATGAAGAATTGTATTACGGGCTTAAACCGGACTCGCGCAACAAGGGCCAGATCGACGTCGAAGCGCTGTTTGCGATCAAGCCGCAACCGTGCCTGAGCGAGCCGGGGGACGGTTACCTGCTGTTCCGCATCGGTGACTGCGTGGCCCAGCGCAACGTACATGCCGCGATCTATGACGCACTCAGGTTGTGCAAGGATTTCTAAGCACGTGTGAATAACTCCGGGAGCTGGCTTGCCGGCGATGAGGCATAGGCAATTGCCAGCAACATCGCCGGCAAGCCGGCTCCCACAGGATTTGCGCAACCCCTGAGGTCTTCGGGAGCTTCACCATGCTCAATATTATTCTCCCTGTTCTGTTATTCGCCGCCCTCGGTCTGGCCGTCATCGGCGCCGTTCGGCGGATGCATATGTGGCGTCGTGGCCGCCCGGCCAGGGTCGATCTGCTCGCTGGCCTGCTGGCCATGCCCCGGCGTTATATGGTTGATCTGCACCACGTGGTCGCCCGTGACAAGTACATGGCCAATACCCACGTTGCCACTGCCGGGGGCTTTGTACTGGCGGCGTTGCTGGCGATTCTGGTGCATGGCCTGGGGCTGCATAACCGCATCCTCGGCTACGCCCTGCTGGTGGCCACGGCGCTGATGTTTGTCGGCGCGCTCTTTGTGTTCAAACGTCGCCTCAATCCACCGGCCCGCCTGTCCAAAGGCCCGTGGATGCGCCTGCCAAAAAGCCTGCTGGCATTTTCGCTGAGCTTTTTTATCCTCACCTTGCCGGTCGCCGGTTTGCTGCCCCAGGACTTTGGCGGCTGGTTGCTGGCAACCCTGTTGGGGGTGGGAGTGCTGTGGGGCGTGGCGGAGCTTTTCTTCGGCATGACCTGGGGCGGGCCGATGAAGCACGCCTTCGCCGGGGCTTTGCACCTGGCCTGGCATCGGCGCGCCGAGCGCTTTGGGGGTGGCCGTTCTACCGGCTTGATGCCTTTGGACCTGGATGATCGCAGCGCGCCCCTGGGGGTGGAAAAACCCAAGGACTTCACCTGGAACCAGCTGCTGGGTTTTGACGCCTGCGTGCAATGTGGCAAGTGCGAAGCGGCGTGCCCGGCCTACGCTGCGGGCCAGCCGTTGAACCCGAAGAAACTGATTCAGGACATGGTGGTGGGGCTTGCGGGCGGTACCGATGCGCACTTTGCCGGCAGCCCGTACCCGGGCAAACCCGTTGGTGAACATGGCGGCAACCCGCATCAACCCATAGTTGACGGCCTGGTGGATGCGGACACCCTGTGGTCCTGCACCACCTGCCGTGCCTGTGTTGAGGAGTGCCCGATGATGATCGAGCACGTGGATGCCATCGTCGACATGCGCCGCTTCCTGACCCTGGAAAAAGGTGCAACCCCGAACAACGGCGCCCAGGTGCTGGACAACCTGATCGCCACCGACAACCCCGGCGGTTTTGCACCGGGCGGGCGGATGAACTGGGCTGCAGACCTGAACCTTGATCTGATGCGCGATAAACCCTCGGTGGACGTGCTGTTCTGGGTCGGTGATGGCGCCTTCGACATGCGTAACCAACGCACCCTGCGGGCATTCGTCAAGGTACTGAAAGCCGCCGGGGTCGATTTTGCGGTACTGGGGCTCGAAGAGCGCGACAGCGGTGACGTGGCCCGGCGTCTGGGCGACGAAGCGACCTTTCAGGCGCTGGCCCGACGCAATATCCAGACCCTGGGGCAATACCGTTTCAAACGCATCGTGACCTGCGATCCCCACAGTTTCCACGTACTGAAAAATGAATATGGCGCCTTTGGCGGTGAGTACCTGGTGCAACATCACAGCACTTACATGGCGGAACTGATCGACCAGGGCGCTCTTGCCCTGAACGCGGATACGGGCGGCAGCGTGACCTATCACGACCCCTGTTATTTGGGGCGTTACAACGGCGAATACGAGGCTCCCCGCGCGGTATTGCGCGCGCTGGGCATTGAAGTCAAAGAGATGCAGCGCTCGGGCTTTCGCTCACGCTGCTGTGGCGGCGGCGGTGGTGCCCCCATTACTGACATCCCCGGCAAACAACGGATTCCCGACATGCGCATGGACGACATCCGCGAGACCGGCGCCGAGCGTGTGGCGGTGGGATGCCCGCAATGCACGGCCATGCTCGAAGGCGTGGTCGAGCCACGGCCGCTGATCAAGGACATTGCCGAACTGGTGGCTGAAGCTCTGATTGAACCGATCGTGCCCGCCAAAGCGCCCAGCCGCGCAGCCCCGGAGGTGATGGTATGAGTGACATTATCCGCCGCGACCCGCGGGCCGAGTGGATCGCCCGCAACCGCCTGCACCCGCTGCATGCCGCCATGCAGCCGGCATCCGCCAGCTGGATGGGGCCCAACGGGGTGCTGCGCAAAAATGTACATGGGCTGGGTTTTATCGGCCCCAACGGCATCAAGCGGATTGATCGCAGTGGCGCGCAACAGGGCGGCACGGTCAAACGCGCGGCCAGTGAACAAGTGCAATTGCCGCTGCATCAGGTGCCGGCGCCGGCGTTTTATATCTGCGTGGTACCGGATATGGCCGGTGGCCGCCTCGCCAGTCACGACCGCGACGTGCTTGGCCTGGCCCGGCAACTGGCGGGCAGCGACGGCGCGGTGCTGGCAGTGGTGTTTGGCGAGTGCAAAGAAACGGCCTTTGCCAGGGCCGGGGTAGACCGTTTGTTGTTACTGGACAGCGAAGGTTATGCACCGGAGCAACGGGTTCACGATTTACGGGCTGTGGATAACCAGTTCGCGCCCAGACACTGGTTGCTGCCCGACAGCCGCAATGGCGGTGCAGAACTGGGCCGTCGTCTGGCTGCGAGCCTGGGCCAGCGCCCGGCCACCCGGGTGTGGCAAATCAAGGACGGAACCTGTCTGGGACGAGCCGGGGCCGGCTTGCAGGATCTGGCGCAGCCGTTGCCACGGTTGATCCTGGCCGCTGCCGAGTGCGCCGAGCCGGTCAGCGAAACCCTGCATGAAGCATTGCCTGTGCAGTTATCCACAGATGCGCCGCGTTGCCTGCACCGGATTGAAGACCTGGGTGCGGTTGCGGTGGATCCTGCTGCGACGCCCATGGCAGAGGCCGAGTTTATCCTCAGCGGCGGTAACGGGATCAAGGACTGGGGACTTTTCCACAGGGCTGCAGCAGCGCTGGGGGCCACCGAAGGCGCGTCACGGGTGGCGGTGGATGACGGCTTTATGGGGCGTGAGCGTCAGGTCGGGGCCAGCGGTACCTGGGTTACCGCCCGGGTCTATGTTGCGGTCGGCATCAGCGGCGCGATCCAGCATCTGCAAGGGATTGGCGGGTGCGACAAGGTGGTGGCGATCAACCTTGATCCGGGTTGCGACATGATCAAGCGCGCTGATCTTTCGGTGATTGGTGACGGTGCGGCAATTCTGCAGGCGTTGATTGCGGCTGTGGATAACTGGCGCAAGAGCGCCAGGCGCGATGCCGCCTGATTGTCCTGACCCCCTGTGGGAGCGAGCTTGTCTCGCGATCTTTTAAACAGATCGCGAGGCGAGCTCGCTCCTACAGTCTGTTTACAGTTTTGGAGATTCGCTTATGACCATTGCCACCGTTGCACTGGTTTCAATCGGCGCCCACCCGGCTTCCGGCAGGGCCCGCCGCGCTGAACAGGATGCCCGGGCTGTCGAGCTCGGCCTGCAACTGGCTGGGGATAACCTGCATGTACTGCATGCGGGCAACCCCCATGAGCCGGCGCTACGCGCGTATCTGGGCATGGGCCTGGAAGAGCTTCACGTACTTGAGCAGGCGCACGGGGCCGATGCGCTGCCGGTATTGCGCGACTACATCCGCGAAGCCGGGGTGCAGGTGGTACTCGCGGGCAGCCAGGCGGAAACCGGCGAAGGCTCGGGCATGTTGCCGTATCTGCTGGCCGAGCAACTGGGCTGGCCGCTGGTGGTGGGGGTGGCTCAGGTTGAATCTATCCACAACGGTGTCGCGCTGGTGTTGCAGGGATTGCCCCGTGGTCAGCGGCGCCGGCTCAAGGTGCGCCTGCCGTTCATGGCCACTGTGGATAACGCCGCCCCCAAGGCCCGCCAAAGTGCCTATGGCCCGGCTACCCGTGGTGTGGTCGATGCCGAAGTGGTTGAGGTGATTGTTGATGAGTTATCCACAGTGGGTGCTTTCCAGCCCGCCAGACCCCGGCCAAAGCGTCTCAAAGTGATCAGGGCCAAAAGTGCCGCCGACCGTATGAAAGCAGCCACAGCCAAGGCCACTGGTGGTAGCGGTCAAATACTCAAAGGCTTGAGCAGCGAAGAGGGTGCACAGGCGATTTTGAAGTTATTGATCGAAGAAGGCGTGGTGCGCTGAGTTGCCCACAAAGTCTGTTAGCGCTTATGTGGATAAGTTGTTTGCTGTCGGCTAAGCGCTATACGGATCAAGGCTTACAGGCTTCTGATCAAAAAACACTCAATTGCTCCGGTTATCCACTGTTCGACACTCAAACCCTTTAAAAATCGGGACTTTAAAGGGTTTTCCACAGTAATGGGGGGCGGTGCATAAGTTGCGCACAATCTCTGTTGGCGGATATGTGGATAAGGTGTTTGCGGTTGCTTGCAGGCCATGTATCCCGTGGCCTGTAAGGTTTTGTACAAAAAATAGCCAATCACTGTTTTCGGGATAACTTACCCACTTCCCCACAATTGCTGTGGGTGTGACTGTGGATAAGATGTTGGTGAAGGGCTGCGGGCCTTTGATTGTATGGGGTGTAGCCAGCTGGTCAAAAAATAGCCAGTAGGAGCGAGCTTGCCTCGCGAGATTTCAACAGCTCGCGAGCAAGCTCGCTCCTACAGGTTTGGTCGGACGGTTACTGGGCGAGCACGCCTTTGAGGTAGGGCGCTGGCTCCGCCCCCAGATTGCTCAACAGGCGCTCGCTGTACCAGTCGACGAAGTTGACCACGCCGAACTCATAGGTTTGTGAGTACGGCCCCGGCTGATAGGCCACGGAGTTGATGCCGCGCTGGTTCTCTTCAGCCAGGCGCCGGTCCTGGTTGTTGGTGGCGTCCCACACGTTGCGCATGCGCTCCACGTCGTAGTCCACGCCTTCTACTGCATCCTTGTGCACCAGCCACTTGGTGGTGACCATGGTTTCCTGGGCGCTGATCGGCCACACGGTAAAGACGATGATGTGGTCGCCCATGCAGTGGTTCCACGAGTGCGGCAGGTGCAGGATGCGCATCGAGCCCAGGTCCGGGTTTTTAATCCGCCCCATGAGTTTTGCGCAGCCCTGTTTGCCATCCAGGGTCATGGATACCGTGCCCTTGAGCAGCGGCATGCGCACGATGCGGTTGCGCAGGCCGAAGCTGGCGTGGGCGTAGGGGATTTTTTCCGCATCCCAGGCCGCTGCCGAAGCCGCCACATGGTCCTTGAAGGCCTGATCGGCCCGGGGATCGGTGACGTCGTCCCATTCCAGCAGGGTTTTCAGCAGCTCCGGGTGCGACGCGTTGCAGTGATAACACTCGCGGTTGTTTTCCAGCACCAGCTTCCAGTTGGCCTTTTCCACCAGGGTGGTATGAATCGCCACCTTGGTGTTTTCCATGTCGTAGGGTTCCATGTAGTGGTTCAGGGTGGCCAGGAACTCGTCGATTGCGGGCGGGTTTTCGGCCAGGCTGATAAAGATGTAGCCACCTGCGGTTTTCACATTCACCGGCTTGAGGCCGTATTGCTTCATGTCAAAGTCGGCGCCCATCTCGGTGCCGGCAAACAGCAGGCGGCCATCGAGCTCATAGGTCCACTGGTGGTAATGGCACACCAGCTTGGCAACCTTGCCCTTCTCGGAAGTGCATAGCCGCGAGCCGCGATGCCGGCATACGTTATGGAATGCATGGACCTGACCCTCGGCACCGCGAATCACGATGATCGGGTTGTTGCCCACTTGCAGCGTCAGATAATTACCCTTGGTCGGGATCTCGCAGGTCATGCCTGCAATCAGCCACTCCTTCTGAAAGATCTCCTGCATGTCGATTTCGAACAGGCGCTCGTCGTTATAAAACGGCTGCGGCAGCGAAAAAGTACGCTCACGGCTCTGCAACATCTCGGCGGTGGCCTTGCGTGCGGGTTCCAGTGGATCGCCCAGGCTCAGGGTTGCGGTGATGTCCATCGTTGTAATCCTCATGGCCATTCTATGTGGCCGAAAGTAGCTGCTCAGGGGTGCGACGCAAGGCAAAGCAATTAACGCTATCAGTGGCGCTGAGTGTGCGTTCCGGCCGGGCCGATGCCATATCTGCGGGCGACATGGCCCAATCTGTTCCCGACGCGCCAGCCCCTGTTTCAAGGGGCTGGTCGCGATAAGTATGTGAATGTCGCGAATAGGTAAATGGCCGCCCCGGGGCATGCGCAGAATCGCCAGCAAGAGGCCGGTTGTCGGCCGTGGAGAAGCCCATGTCCAACAGCTTTCTGAATCCGGTAACCACCCAGACCTGGGCCAACGGCCGACACATCGTGCGCTGCGTCAAAGTGATTCAGGAAACCTGGGATGTGCGCACCTTCTGCTTTATGGCTGACCAGCCGATCCTGTTCTTTTTCAAGCCGGGGCAGTTCGTGACCCTGGAGCTGGAAATCGACGGCGATCCGGTGATGCGCTCGTACACCATTTCCAGTTCGCCTTCGGTGCCGTACAGCTTTTCGGTGACCATCAAGCGCGTGCCGGGCGGGCGCGTCTCCAACTGGCTGCACGACACCTTGAGTGAGGGCCAGGAGCTGGCGGTACACGGCCCGGTCGGGCTGTTCAACGCCATCGACGCGCCGAGCCCCAAGGTGCTGTATCTGAGCGGCGGGGTCGGCATTACCCCGGTGATGTCCATGGCGCGCTGGTTTTACGACACCAACGCCAATGTCGACATGGTGTTTATCCACAGCGCCCGTTCACCGAAAGACATCATTTATCACCGCGAGCTGGAGCACATGGCTTCGCGCATCGACAACTTCAGCCTGCACCTGATCTGCGAGAAGCACGGCCTGGGCGAGCCCTGGGCCGGCTACCGCGGCTATTTGAATCACAAGATGCTGGAGCTGATGGCGCCCGACTTCATGGAGCGCGAGGTGTTCTGTTGCGGCCCCACGCCTTACATGAGCGCGGTCAAGCGGCTGCTGGAAGCCAACGGTTTTGACATGAGCCGGTACCACGAAGAGTCTTTTGGTGCGACCCCGCCCGAGGCCCGGGCCGATGCGGTGGAGCAGGCCGAACAGGCGGCAGATGCGCCGGAGCTGGATCTGGCGGACCTCAACCAGGTGGAGTTCACCGCGTCGGGCAAAAGTATCCGCGTGGGCCCGGCCGAAACCGTACACGCTGCGGCAGCCAAGCTGGGGCTGTTGATTCCCAAAGCCTGCGGCATGGGCATTTGTGGCACGTGCAAGGTGTTGAAGCTGGGCGGCGAAGTCGAGATGGAGCACAACGGCGGCATCACTGACGAAGACGTGGCAGAAGGCTACATCTTGTCTTGCTGCAGCGTACCCAAGGGCGATGTGCGGATTGAATTCTGATACCTGTAGGAGCGAGCTTTTTAAAACCACAGCTCGCTCCCACAGTGGGTGTTTGGGGGAGGACGGGAACAAAGATTGGAAACCACAGTCTTTAGGGGGCTTAAAGGCCGGTTGCCGCTAGCTTAGCCGGTGACTTTTCTTTATCGTACGCGCCCTCTGAAAACAGCTTGAGATCACCACCATGATGGAATCATCCCTTAGCAAACTGGAACAACTGGTCAGCGACCTGGTTCAACAAAAGCAGGAGCTGTTGGACACCAACGCTGCGCTGAACGCTGAACTGGCCCAGGCCAAAGACGACAACGAAAGCCTGCAACTGAGCCTGATGGAACAGGAAGAGAAGCAAGGTGCAACCGCTGCACGCATCCAGGCACTGGTTGAACGTGCGAGCACTGTCAGCGCATGAGCGAAGACAGAGACGGAATAAAAGTCGTCTCGATTCTGGGCAACGACTATTCGATCAAGGCGCCTGTGGGGGAGCTGCAAACCCTGGTGGCCGCATCGGTGATGTTGAACACTGCCTTGGCCGATACGAAAAGAAAGTACCCGAGCTTGATCGGGGACAAGTTGCTGGTGCTGGCCGCGTTGAATCTGTGTTCACAACAGATTGAACTCAAACAGCAGCACAAACAGGAAATCGACCGTTATCAAGAGCAAGTCAGCGCCACGGTCGAAGTGATTGAGCGGACTCTCGGGCAATCCTGAGTCTCGCAAAAAACAATCATCTTCTGTGGGCGCGAGCTTGTTCGTGAGCTGTTAGAAGCTCGCGAGCAAGCTCGCCCCTGCATTAATTTGCGCCCATCACTTCGCGGATATCCGCAGCCAGTTCCCGCACCCGCGCCTCTTCGGTGTCCCACGAGCACATGAAGCGTGCGCCGCCCTTGCCGATAAAGGTGTAAAAGCGCCAGCCCCTGGCTGTCAGCGCTGCCACAGCCGGTTCCGACAGTTGCAGGAACACGCCGTTGGCTTCCACCGGAAACATCAGCTCAACCCCCGGAATGTCACTGACCAGCTGGCTCAGCAATTGTGCGCAGTGGTTGGCGTGGCGTGAATGTTTGAGCCAGGCGTCGTTTTCCAGCAAGCCGACCCAGGGGGCTGACAGAAAACGCATTTTCGACGCCAGTTGCCCGGCCTGTTTGCAGCGATAGTCAAAATCCACTGCCAGGGCGTGATCAAAGAACAGAATCGCTTCGCCCACCGCCATGCCGTTTTTGGTCCCGCCAAAGCACAGCACATCAACCCCGGCCTTCCAGCTCAGTTCCGCAGGCGTGCACCCCAGAAACGCGCAGGCGTTGGAGAAGCGGGCGCCGTCCATGTGCAACAGCAGGCCCAGCTCCTTGCAGGTAGCGCTGATGGCGCGGATTTCTTCCGGGCGATACACGCTGCCGACTTCGGTGGCCTGGGTGATGGTGACGACCCGCGGCTTGGGGTAGTGAATGTCTTTGCGCTTGAGGGCGATTTCGCGGATCGACTCGGGGGTGATCTTGCCGTTTTCAGTACGGGCGAGCAGCAGCTTGGAACCGTTGGAGAAGAACTCAGGGGCGCCGCATTCGTCGGTTTCGACGTGGGCGGTCTCGGAGCAGATCACGCTGTGGAAACTCTGGCACAACGACGACAGGGCCAATGAGTTGGCAGCGGTGCCGTTGAAGGCGAAGTACACCTCGCAATCGGTTTCAAACAGTTTGCGGAAATCGTTGGCGGCGCGCAGCGTCCACTCGTCATCACCATAGGAACGCTGGTGGCCGTGGTTGGCCAGCTCCATGGTGGCCCAGACTTCGGGACAGATACCGGAGTAGTTGTCGCTGGCGAATTGTTGGCTCTTGTCAGTCATTTCCCGGTTCCATGGTCGAAGATCGTGCTGCACTTTATCCAAGAATCCGGCGGGTGCACAGAATGCTCGACAGACTTCTTGTGGGAGCCGGCTTGCCGGCGATGGCAGATCAGGTATCGCCGGCAAGCCGGCTTCCACAGGGCATGAGTGATACCCGCTTTTGTCCCATGTCGTAAACGCACCTTTGTGTGGCGTCCATAGGCATTTGATCCGGGGGCGCCAGCTCTACCATCTGGCTCAAAGGGCAAGCCCTAACCGAGACCAAAGGCGCGCTGGCGCTGGGAGAACGCAATGTTCAGCAAGCAGGATCAGATTCAGGGCTACGACGATGCCTTGTTAGCGGCCATGAATGCCGAAGACCAGCGTCAGGAAGATCACATCGAACTGATTGCCTCCGAGAACTACACCAGTCGGCGCGTGATGCAAGCCCAGGGCAGCGGCCTGACCAACAAGTACGCCGAAGGCTACCCCGGCAAGCGTTATTACGGCGGCTGCGAGCATGTGGATAAAGTCGAGCAACTGGCCATCGACCGTGCCAAACAACTGTTCGGTGCCGATTACGCCAACGTGCAACCGCACTCCGGCAGCCAGGCCAACGCAGCGGTGTATCTGGCGTTGCTCAATGCCGGGGGCACCGTGCTGGGCATGAGCCTGGCCCACGGCGGTCATTTGACCCACGGCGCCAGCGTGAGTTTTTCCGGCAAGTTGTACAACGCCGTGCAATACGGCATCGACACCGCCACCGGCCTGATCGACTACGACGAAGTCGAGCGTCTGGCCGTCGAGCACCAGCCGAAGATGATCATTGCCGGGTTCTCGGCTTACTCCAAGTTTCTCGATTTTCCGCGCTTCCGGCAGATCGCCGACAAGGTGGGGGCTTACCTGTTTGTCGACATGGCCCACGTGGCCGGTCTGGTGGCGGCGGGCCTGTACCCGAACCCGCTGCCGTACGCTGACGTTGTGACCACCACCACCCACAAAACCCTGCGCGGGCCACGTGGCGGTCTGATTCTGGCCAGGGCCAACGAAGCGCTGGAGAAAAAATTCAACTCGGCGGTGTTCCCCGGCGGCCAGGGCGGGCCGTTGATGCACGTGATCGCCGCCAAGGCCGTGTGTTTCAAGGAAGCCCTGGAACCCGGCTTCAAAGCCTATCAACAACAGGTGATCGACAACGCCCGGGCGATGGCCGAGGTGTTTGTGAAGCGCGGTTACGACGTGGTTTCGGGCGGCACCGACAACCACCTGTTTCTGCTCAGCCTGATCCGTCAGGGCCTGACCGGCAAAGACGCCGATGCAGCCCTGGGCCGGGCCCATATCACGGTCAACAAAAACGCCGTGCCCAACGATCCGCAATCCCCCTTCGTGACTTCGGGCCTGCGCATCGGTACCCCGGCGGTCACCACCCGCGGTTTCAAAGTGGCGCAATGTACGGAGCTGGCCGGCTGGATCTGCGACATCCTCGATCACCTCGGCGATGCCGATATCGAGGCTGATGTGGCGCGCCAGGTAACGGCACTGTGCAAAGACTTCCCGGTTTATCGCTGAGCGCGGTTTTGGAGTAATCCCTATGCAACGGTATTCAGGCTTCGGCCTCTTCAAACACTCCCTCAGCCACCACGAAAACTGGCAGAAGATGTGGCGCACGCCGACCCCGAAAAAGGTTTACGACGTGATCATTGTCGGCGGTGGCGGCCACGGCCTGGCCACTGCTTACTATCTGGCCAAGGAGCACGGCATTACCAATGTAGCGGTGGTGGAAAAGGGCTGGCTGGGGGGTGGCAACACGGCGCGCAACACCACCATCGTGCGTTCCAACTATTTGTGGGACGAGTCGGCGCATCTCTACGAACACGCGATGAAGCTGTGGGAAGGCCTGTCCCAGGATCTGAACTACAACGTCATGTTCTCCCAGCGCGGGGTATACAACCTGTGCCATACCCTGCAAGACATCCGCGATTCCGAGCGCCGGGTCAGCGCCAACCGACTCAACGGGGTGGACGGCGAGTTGCTGAATGCGAAACAGGTGGCGGACGAAATTCCGTACCTGGACTGTTCAAAAAACACCCGCTACCCGGTGATGGGCGCCACCGTGCAACGACGTGGCGGCGTGGCCCGGCATGACGCCGTGGCCTGGGGCTTTGCCCGGGCCGCCGATGCGCTGGGGGTGGACTTGATCCAGCAAACCGAGGTACTGGGCTTTCGCAAGGAAAACGGGGTGTGCATCGGCGTCGAAACCAGTAAAGGTTTTATCGGTGCCAAGCGCGTAGGCGTGGTCACGGCCGGTAATTCCGGGCACATGGCACGCCAGGCCGGCTTCCGTCTGCCGATTGAATCGCACCCGCTGCAGGCACTGGTGTCGGAGCCGATCAAGCCGATTATCGACAGCGTGATCATGTCCAACGCCGTGCACGGCTATATCAGCCAGTCCGACAAGGGCGACCTGGTGATCGGTGCCGGTATCGATGGCTACAACGGCTATGGCCAGCGCGGCTCGTACCCGGTGATCGAACACACCATTCAGGCCATCGTCGAGATGTTCCCGGTGTTGTCCCGGGTGCGCATGAACCGCCAGTGGGGCGGCATCGTCGATACCACGCCGGACGCCTGCCCGATCATCTCCAAAACCCCGGTGCCGAACCTGTTCTTCAACTGCGGTTGGGGCACGGGCGGGTTCAAGGCCACACCGGGCTCGGGCAACGTGTTTGCCGCCAGCCTGGCCAAAGGCGAAATGCATCCGCTGGCTGCCCCGTTTTCCATTGACCGGTTCCACAACGGCGCCCTGATCGACGAACACGGCGCTGCCGCTGTCGCCCACTAACAGGAGAATCACCCATGTTGCACATCTTCTGTCCCCATTGCGGCGAGCTGCGTTCCGAAGAGGAATTTCACGCCAGTGGCCAGGCCCACATTCCGCGTCCGCTCGACCCTGGCACCTGCACCGATGCCGAGTGGGGCGACTACATGTTCTTTCGCGACAACCCCCGTGGCCTGCACCACGAGTTGTGGAACCACGTGGCCGGCTGTCGCCAGTTTTTCAACGCGACCCGCAATACCCTGACCTATGAAATTCTTGAAACCTACCTGATCGGCAGCAAGCCGCAGTTCACCGAACAGGCTGCACCACTGACCACCACGGCCACTCGCGAGCTGGGAGAAAAGGTATGAGCCAGACCCACCGCTTGCCTAACGGCGGCCGCGTCGATCGCAACAAAGTGCTGACCTTCACCTTTAACGGGCAACAGTACAAAGGCTACGAAGGCGACAGTCTGGCCGCTGCCTTGCTGGCCAACGGCGTCGACGTGATCGGTCGCAGCTTTAAATATTCCCGGCCGCGGGGCATTTTTGCCGCCGGTGCCGAAGAGCCCAATGCGGTGCTGCAAATCGGCGCCACCGAAGCCACCCAGATCCCCAACGTGCGCGCCACACAACAGGCGCTGTATCAAGGGCTGGTGGCGACCAGCACCAACGGCTGGCCCAACGTCAACAATGACGTGATGGGGATTTTGGGCAAGGTTGGCGGTAAGCTGATGCCGCCCGGCTTTTACTACAAAACCTTCATGTACCCGCAGTCGTTCTGGATGACTTACGAGAAATACATCCGCAAGGCGGCGGGGCTGGGGCGTTCGCCAACCCAGAACGACCCCGATACCTACGATTACATGAACCACCATTGCGATGTGCTGATCGTCGGTGCCGGCCCGGCCGGACTGGCCGCCGCCCTGGCAGCAGCGCGCAGCGGCGCACGGGTGATAGTGGCCGATGAACAGGAAGAGTTCGGCGGCAGCCTGCTGGACAGCCGCGAAAGCCTGGACGGCAAACCGGCGATGGAGTGGGTAGCCGGGGTGATTGCGGCCCTCAAGGCGCTGCCGGACGTGTTGCTGCTGCCACGGGCCACAGTGAACGGCTATCACGACCACAATTTCCTGACCATTCACGAGCGCCTTACCGACCACCTTGGCGACCGCGCACCCATCGGCCAGGTGCGTCAGCGCATCCATCGGGTACGGGCCAAGCGCGTGGTGCTGGCCACCGGCGCGTGCGAGCGGCCGCTGGTGTATGGCAACAACGACGTGCCGGGCAATATGCTTGCGGGTGCGGTGTCGACCTATGTGCGCCGCTACGGCGTGGCTCCGGGCAAAAAACTGGTGCTGAGCACCAACAACGACCATGCCTATCGCGTGGCGCTGGACTGGCTCGACGCCAGTCAGCAAGTGGTGGCCATTGCCGATGCCCGCAGCAATCCCCGCGGTGCACTGGTCGAAGAGGCACGGGCCAAAGGCATCCGGATTCTGACCGGCAGCGCGGTGATCGAAACCCGCGGCAGCAAACATGTAACCGGTGCCCGTGTGGCGGCGATTGACCTTAAACAGCACAGCGTCGCCAGCCCTGGCGAATGGCTGGAGTGTGATCTGGTTGCGACCTCCGGCGGCTACAGCCCGGTGGTGCACCTGGCCTCGCACCTGGGTGGCAAGCCGACCTGGCGTGAAGACATTCTCGGCTTTGTTCCCGGCGAAGCGCCGCAGAAACGCGTCTGCGTGGGCGGCATCAATGGCGTCTACAAGCTCGGCGACAGCCTGGCCGATGGCTTTGAAGGAGGCGTGCGGGCGGCCAGTGAAGCTGGTTTCAAACCGGTTGAGGGCGTGTTGCCCAAAGCCCTGAACCATCATGAAGAAGCCACCCTGGCGCTGTTTCAGGTGCCCCACGAAAAAGCCACTGCACGGGCGCCGAAGCAATTCGTCGACCTGCAAAACGACGTCACTGCAGCGGCCATTGAACTGGCCACCCGTGAAGGCTTCGAGTCGGTGGAACACGTCAAACGCTACACCGCCCTGGGTTTTGGCACTGACCAGGGCAAGCTGGGCAACGTCAACGGGCTGGCCATTGCGGCGCGTTCGCTGAACGTGACCATCCCGCAAATGGGCACCACCATGTTCCGCCCCAACTACACGCCGGTCACATTCGGCGCGGTGGCGGGCCGCCATTGCGGGCACATCTTCGAGCCGGTGCGCTACACCGCGCTGCAGAGCTGGCACGTCAAGCAAGGTGCCGAATTTGAAGACGTCGGCCAGTGGAAGCGCCCGTGGTACTTCCCGCGCAATGGCGAAGATCTGCACGCGGCCGTCAAGCGCGAGTGCCAGGCGGTGCGTGACAGCGTCGGCATTCTGGATGCTTCCACCCTCGGCAAGATCGACATTCAGGGCCCGGATGCCCGGGAGTTCCTCAACCGCATCTACACCAACGCCTGGACCAAGCTCGATGTGGGCAAGGCCCGCTACGGCCTGATGTGCAAAGAAGACGGCATGGTGTTCGACGATGGCGTGACCGCCTGCCTGGCCGACAACCATTTTGTGATGACCACCACCACCGGCGGTGCGGCCCGGGTACTGCAATGGCTGGAGATCTATCAACAGACCGAGTGGCCGGAGCTGAAGGTGTACTTCACTTCGGTCACCGACCATTACGCGACCCTGACCCTGTCCGGCCCCAACAGCCGCAAGCTGCTGAGCGAAGTGACCGACATCGACCTGGACCGTGAGGCTTTCCCGTTCATGACCTGGAAGGAAGGTCTGGTGGGCGGCGTACCGGCGCGGGTGTTCCGTATCTCGTTCACCGGCGAGCTGTCGTATGAAGTCAACATCCAGGCTGACTACGCCATGGGCGTGCTGGAAAAAATTGTCGAGGCGGGCAAGCAGTACAACCTCACCCCGTATGGCACCGAGACCATGCACGTGCTGCGGGCCGAGAAGGGTTTCATCATCGTCGGTCAGGACACCGACGGTTCCATGACCCCTGACGACCTGAACATGGGCTGGTGTGTGGGCCGCACCAAGGCATTTTCATGGATCGGCTGGCGCGGGATGAACCGTGAAGACTGTGTGCGTGATCAGCGCAAACAACTGGTGGGCCTCAAGCCGGTGGACCCGACCAAATGGCTGCCTGAAGGCGCACAACTGGTGTTCGACACCAAGCAGGCGATCCCGATGAGCATGGTCGGTCATGTGACCTCCAGCTACACCTGCGGCTCGCTGGGTTACTCGTTTGCCATGGGCGTGGTCAAAGGCGGCCTCAAACGCATGGGCGAGCGGGTGTTCGCACCGTTGGCGGACGGCAGCGTGATCGAGGCTGAAATCGTGTCTTCGGTGTTCTTCGACCCCAAGGGCGAACGGCAGAATATTTGAATCAAGACCATCGCTGGCAAGCCAGCTCCCACATGGGTTGCATTGCAAGTGTGGGAGCTGGCTTGCCAGCGATAGCGGTCGATCCTACATAACATTGCGAACGGGTGATTCATGACCACAGCCAACGTGTACCAACAACGCCCTGACTCGGGCGCGAAAGCCGAGTCATCGTTACACCACGCCAACCTCGCCGGGCTGATTGGCAAAGGCCGTAAAAATCCCGGTGTCATCGTGCGCGAGAAAAAACTTCTGGGGCATCTGACCCTGCGTGGCGACGCCAAAGACCCGGCCTTTGCCGAAGGTGTGCACAAGGCCCTGGGCCTGGAATTGCCGGTGGCCTTGAGCCTGGTGGCCAAGGATCAGACATCGCTGCAATGGATGGGCCCGGACGAGTGGCTGCTGATTGTGCCCGGTGGCCAGGAATTCGCTGTGGAACAAGCCCTGCGCGCAGCGCTGGCGGGGCTGCATATTTCGGTGGTCAATGTCAGTGGCGGCCAGCAACTGCTGGAGCTGAGCGGGCCCAACGTGCGTGAAGTGCTGATGAAGTCCACCAGCTATGACGTGCACCCCGACAACTTCCCGGTGGGCAAGGCCGTGGGTACGGTGTTCGCCAAATCGCAGCTGGTCATCCGCCATACCGGCGAAGACACCTGGGAACTGCTGATCCGGCGCAGCTTTTCGGACTATTGGTGGTTATGGTTGCAGGATGCAGCGGCGCAATACGGGCTGAGTGTCGAGGCCTGAGCAACGCGCGATCACATAACTGATTGTGGGAGCTGGCTTGCCAGCTTCCACAAGGGTTACGCCATTCCACACAATTACAAGGACCCCCCCCATGAGCCGCGCCCCGGATACCTGGATTCTCACCGCTGACTGCCCCAGCCTGTTGGGTACGGTGGATGCGGTGACGCGTTATCTGTTTGAGCACCGCTGCTATGTCACCGAGCACCATTCGTTCGATGACCAGCGTTGCGGACGGTTTTTCATTCGTGTCGAGTTCCGCCAGCCCGATGGCTTCGACGAGCACGAATTCCGCGCCGGCCTGGCCGAACGCGGCGAAGCCTTTGGCATGAGGTTCGAGCTGACCCCGCCTCACTACCGGCCCAAAGTGCTGATCATGGTGTCCAAAGCCGACCACTGCCTTAACGACTTGCTCTACCGCCAGCGCATCGGCCAGTTGTCGATGGATGTGGTGGCCGTGGTGTCCAATCACCCGGACCTTGAGCCGCTGGCCCAATGGCATGGCATTCCTTATCACCACTTCGCCCTCAACCCCGCCGACAAACCGGCGCAGGAGGCGAAGGTCTGGCAAGTGATCGAAGACACCGGCGCCGAGCTGGTGATTCTCGCCCGCTACATGCAAGTGCTGTCGCCTGAGCTGTGTCGCAAACTGGACGGCAAGGCGATCAATATCCATCACTCGCTGCTGCCCGGTTTCAAAGGCGCCAAGCCCTATCACCAGGCTTACGAGAAGGGGGTCAAGCTGGTGGGCGCCACTGCGCACTACATCAACAACGACCTGGATGAAGGCCCGATCATCGCCCAGGGGGTCGAGGTGGTGGATCACAGCCATTACCCCGAAGACCTGATCGCCAAGGGCCGCGACATCGAGGCGCAAACCCTGGCCCGGGGCGTGGGGTATCACATCGAGCGGCGCGTTTTCCTAAATGGAGGTCGTACGGTGGTGCTGTAACCGCAGCAGCCCGTTCTAAGCTGCAAGCTGCAAGTCACAGCAGACTGCTTGCGGCTTTTAGCTTGCCGCGTGCAACTGCCCTCAAATAACAACAAGGGTGAACTCGATGGCTGACAATCGCGGTGTGGTGTACCTGGGCAATGGCCAGGTGGAAGTGCAAAGCATCCCTTTCCCGAAGATGCAGAACCCGCAGGGCAAACAAATCAATCACGGCGTGATCCTGCGAGTGGTATCGACCAATATCTGCGGTTCCGACCAGCACATGGTGCGCGGACGCACCACGGCGCAAACCGGGCTGGTGCTGGGGCATGAGATTACCGGGGAGGTGATTGAGGCCGGACGCGACGTGGAGCATTTGAAAGTCGGCGACCTGGTATCGGTGCCCTTCAACGTGGCGTGCGGCCGTTGCCGCAGCTGCAAGGAACAAAATACCGGGGTGTGCCTGACCGTCAACCCGGCCCGTCCCGGCGGCGCTTATGGTTACGTGGACATGGGCGACTGGGTCGGCGGCCAGGCCGAATATGTGCTGGTGCCCTATGCCGATTTCAACCTGCTCAAGTTGCCGGACCGCGACGCGGCGATGGAGAAGATCCGTGACCTGACCTGCCTTTCCGACATTCTGCCCACTGGCTACCACGGTGCCGTGACCGCCGGTGTCGGCCCTGGCAGCACGGTGTACATCGCCGGTGCAGGCCCGGTCGGTCTGGCAGCGGCGGCTTCGGCGCGACTGTTGGGCGCGGCCGTGGTGATTGTCGGCGACGTCAATCCGATTCGTCTGGCGCACGCCAAGGCCCAGGGTTTTGAAATTGCCGATTTGTCCAAAGACACTCCGCTGCACGAACAGATTGCCGAGCTGCTGGGCGAGCCCGAAGTGGATTGCGCAGTCGATGCGGTGGGCTTTGAGGCCCGTGGCCACGGGCATGACGGGGTCAAGCACGAAGCCCCGGCCACGGTACTCAACTCTCTGATGGGAGTGGTGCGGGTAGCGGGCAAAATCGGTATCCCTGGCCTGTACGTGACCGAAGATCCGGGTGCTGTGGATGCGGCTGCGAAAATGGGCAGCCTGAGCATTCGCTTTGGTCTGGGCTGGGCCAAGTCCCACAGTTTCCATACCGGCCAGACTCCGGTGATGAAGTACAACCGCCAACTGATGCAGGCCATCATGTGGGACCGGATCAAAATCGCCGACATCGTCGGCGTTGAAGTGATCAGTCTGGATGATGCTCCGCGTGGCTATGGCGAGTTTGATGCGGGGGTACCGAAGAAATTTGTGATCGATCCGCACAAACTGTTCAGCGGGGTCTGATCCCTGCACACACTGGCGCAGCGAACCGCTGCGCCAGTGATGTTTACAACGCAGCCAACGGGCCCTGGTACAACACTGGCCCGCTCGGCTGACCGGTGGTTGAGCCGCCCTTGGGTTCAAGACTCACGGCCAGCACAACATGGGGGCCAAGCAATTGCTGCTGGCTTTTGCTCAGACCGATCATACCGTCCCCGCCCGTGGGGATCAGGCCCAGTGATACAGGCTTGCCATCCACCGGAATCGCCCACAACTCCAGACTGCGCCCGGCATCGAGGGCTGCCAGTTGCAGCGGTTGAACCTGCAGATAGTCGGTGTGAGCTTCGATCCGCAAGCCCGGTTGCTCGGTGCCGCTGAGCAGGGTGGCCTTGTACTGGACGTTGTCGCGGGTATAGAGCAGGCCCACGGTGACGGCAATCAGCAAAGAGCAGATCACAACCCCCGTGCGTAGCCAGGTCCAGAACGGACGCCTGGCCGGCACATGCAGTTTTTGTGGTTCGATGCGCGAGACGATGGCCTGCCATACGTGCTCGGGTACGGGCTGCGCAGACAGGGGTTCGGCCAGGCTGGCGAGATGGGTGTCCCACTGCGCCAGTTCGGCGCGCAAATGCGGGTCGTCCAGCAGCAGCTGTTCAAAACGTTTGCGGGCAGTGGGCGGCATCAGGCCAATGGCATAGTCGCCAGCCAGAGCCCGGCGCCGCTCGGCAGTTTGATAGTTCATGATTCGAGGCACCTGCGCAGACGTTCCATGCCCCGGCGAATCGAGGATTTGACTGTGCCCAGAGGTGCTGCCAGTTGCGTGGCCAGTTCGCTGGCACTGAAGCCATGGAAGTAGGCAATGGTAATGGTCTGGCGCTGCATGCCGTCCAGTTGCTCAAGGCAATGATTGAGGGCACGGGAGGAGCGGGCGCTGTCCAGTTGCTCATCGGCGCCCGGGGTGTCATCGGCCACGGCGTTCTGTTGCAGATCGCTTAACGGCAACTCCCGGTGTTTGCGCAGTTGGTCGATGGCCAGGTTGCGGGTGATGTTGATCATCCAGGTCAATGGCGCCGACAAATGAGCTTCATAACGTGAGGCGTTGTGCCAGATACGCACAAAGCTTTCCTGCACCACTTCTTCAGCAAGGTCGCGTCGGCCCATGCAACGCAGGGCTACGCTGTGCAGGCTGGGAGCAACGCTGCGGTAAAGTGTTTCGAAAGCGCGTCGATTGCCCAACGAGCATTGGGCCAGCAGCTGTCTCAGGTTCTCGGTGTTGGCAGTTAAAATACCGGTTCTCCCTACATGACTGGGGATGGCTCCATGCCAGTTGTCGGTTGAGATTAGTTGAGCATATAGAGTTATTCCATTCATGGCGGGGTTCCCATTGACCGGCCGCTTACCGTGGGTGCCCACCGGCCGGGCAGGCATGCACTATTCAGGCATCAGCACTTTGTCGACAGTTGCTGGCGGCAACAACCAGCCTCAGAAGGCTGGCAATCAACGGGGTTCTGATCGAGTTGCGTTTCATGGTCTGTGCCCTTGTCGGTTGGCAGGCGGTCAACAAGGTCTGTCCGTGCTTGATATACGCAGGCGAAGGCAAAGCGGATGCAGCGCGGGCAAACAATTTTTCAATTAAGATTGCGTGCCGTTTGATCCCGTAGTGGCATTTGGGAACATCTGCCGGTTTTTCGGGTCTTACACACAGTTTTGCCGTCGCGTTAATTGACGCGCGGCTCTTTGGATATAGAGGTTGATGCGATGAAAAAGTTGAGCGCAGTGGCACTGGCAACATTTATGACCGTGGCCGCAAGCCCGGTGTTTGCGGGTTTCAGCTTGAGCGATGTGGCTGGCGTCGCGGCTCAAATGCAGGGCGCCAACGGTAACGGCGCGACCACTGACAAGTCGGCACAAGCGGTACAGTTGCTGAGCAAGGTCAACGAACTTGGGGTCAAACCCGAGCAGGCGGCTGGCGGTGTTGGCGCGATGTTGAGCCTGGCGAAAAACCAGCTGACCTCAAGTGACTATTCCGAGCTGACCAAGCAAGTGCCGGGTGTTAACAAACTGGCTGGCGCCGGTGCCCTGGGTCAACTGAGCCAACTGGGCGGTTTGCTGGGCAAGACCAATGGCGTGTCCGAAACCGCGACCAGCGCTGTGAGCAACGTGGCCAATACCAGCCAGCTTGATGCTGCGTTCTCTGCGCTGGGCATGCAGGACGGAATGGTCGCCAAGTTTGCTCCGGTCCTGCTGGACTACTTCAAAGGCCAGAACGTCAGCACTTCGCTGCTGAGCAAACTGGGTAGCGCCTGGGGCGTTTAAGATCAATCGCGCTCGGCACGCAAGGTGCTGATGCGCTGATCTTTCTTGATCCAGAGCTGGTTGACCCAGCTCTGGATCTGCTGGCGAAACAGCGGATCATTCTCGTAATCCCCCTGACATAACGCCGGGTCCAGTTGGTGGATCTGAATGTCGACAATCACCTTGGGCACTTGCCCGCTGATCAATGCCCAAAAGCCCGGAATTTTTGCCTGTGGATAAACCACGGTCACGTCGAGCACGGCATCCAGCTGTTCGCCCAGGGCGGCCAGTACAAACGCCACGCCGCCCGCCTTGGGTTTGAGCAGGTAGGTGTAGGGCGATTGTTGCCGGGCGCGCTTGGCCGGGGTGAAACGCGTGCCTTCAAGGTAATTGACCACGGTCACCGGCTGGCGCTTGAACAGCTCGCAGGCTGCCCGGGTGATTTTCAGGTCTTCACCTTTGAGTTCCGGGTGTCTGGCGAGGAAGGCTTTGGAGTAACGCTTCATGAACGGGTAGTCGAGCGCCCACCAGGCCAGGCCCAGAAAGGGCACCCAGATCAGTTGTTTTTTGAGGAAGAATTTGAAGAACGGCGTACGCCGGTTAAGGCCCTGCA
The DNA here is from genome assembly GCF_000346225.2 of Pseudomonas sp. Lz4W. Lineage (NCBI taxonomy): Bacteria > Pseudomonadati > Pseudomonadota > Gammaproteobacteria > Pseudomonadales > Pseudomonadaceae > Pseudomonas > Pseudomonas sp. Lz4W. Next base: position 412,739 of record NZ_CP017432.1, read on the forward strand.
TCAGCGCCGGGATATCCACCCAGGATTGATGATTGCTGATCACCAGGTACGAGGTATCGCGGCTCAGGCCTTCAGCGCCGCGAATGTCCCATTGGGTGGGCAGGCACAGGGCGAAAATGCGTTTGTCGATTTCAGACCAGGTCTCGGCGATCCACATCACGGCCCACGAATTGTAATCGCGCAGGCGACCCGGCGAGATGAGTTTGAGCAGGGCAAACAGCATCAAGGGGCCAAACAGGATGAGGGTGTTGCACAGCAGTAGCAGTGTGACCAGACAGCCGGTGAGCAGGCGGCGCATAAGTAACTCTTGAACGTTTAATGACAGGCAATGATAAGCAGAGCCTTGCCGAACGCCAAATCGGCGTATCGACAAATGTTTCACGCGCCAGCCGCTATCGTTCAACCGACACTGTAGAAGCGGGCTTGCTCGCAATAGCATCACCACGGCAAATGAATTAAACGAGTTGCCAGCATCGCGAGCCAGACTCGCCCCTGCCGGCAGCGTCAAACCGAAGGAAACTGTCTTTATGAAGTCTGTTCTAGCCTTGCTCTCTGTATTGGCATTGCCGGTGATGGCCGCCGAGCCGACCCTGTACGGGCGCTACGAATACATCAAGTTGCCGGAAATCGGTGAAACCCTGAAAGCCAAGATGGACACCGGTGCCCTGACCGCGTCGCTGTCGGCCAAAAACATCCAGACCTTTACCCGCGATGGTGACGACTGGGTACGCTTCCAGCTGGCCACCGAAGGTGCGAGCAGCAAGGTGTATGAACACAAAGTGGCACGCATCAGCAAAATCAAAAGCCGCGCCGATGAAGACGAAGACAAGGACGCGAGCGAAAGCGCCAAGCGCCCGGTGGTTGATCTGGAAATGTGCCTGGGCAATGTCAAACGCACGGTTGAGGTCAACCTCACCGACCGCAGCAGCTTCAACTACCCGCTGCTGATCGGTGCCAAGGCGTTGCGCGAGTTCGGTGCCGCGGTTAACCCGGCCCGTCGTTATACGGCAGACAAGCCTGATTGCTGATGCGACCTGGCCCTACCCTGCGGGGTAGGGTCAACGCTTGAGCAAGCCTCGCAGGCTGATCCACGCCGGTATGCCCAGCCCTATCCAGCTCAGCGAATCCCAGGCGCCATCGTCCAGCAGTGCGCAGAACAACCCGGTGGCGCCCACCAGGGCTATCGCCAGCGGAATGGAAAACACCTTCCAGAAACTCGACTGACGCGGTTTCATCGGGTGCTCTCCTGTGCCGCGCGGCGACGTACCCACCACAGGTACAGGCCACTGCCCAGGACCACGATGGTCAGCAGGTCGAGTGCTGCCCACAGGATTTTCATCGGCATGCCGCCGTAGTCGCCAAAGTGCAGCGGCTGCGACATGCCCATGGCATCCATGTACCAGGGCCGTCCGGCCACGGCGGTGACTTCAAGGTTGCTGGCGTCGATCAGGACCGGAGTCAGCAGGTGTGAGGTCAGATGAGTACTGCCTTTCATGAACACCGAGTAATGGTGTTCGCTGGAGAACCGGGTGCCGGGGAAGGCGATAAAGTCCGGCTGCATGTCGGGTGCCGCCCTGGCGGCGATGTGCAATAGATCACTGGCAGGTGCCAGGTGAGTCAATGGCGGGGCGTCGCGGTAGGGTTCGATCATGGCGCTGAGGGTTTCAGCACGCCAGGCAGCGATGATCAGGTCGGCGCTGGCGCTGATCACCCCGGTCACGCCCACCACCAGTGCCCAGGTCAGGGTCACGACGCCAATCAGGTTGTGCAGGTCGAGCCAGCGCAGGCGCCGGGATTTGTCGGTGCGCACGGTGGCGAAGTCATGGCGGCGCATGAACGGCAAGTACAAAACGGTGCCGGAGATGATCGCCAGTACGAACAGGATGCCCATGAATGCCAGCAGCAGTTTGCCGGGCAGGCCGGCAAACATGTCCACGTGCAGACGCAGCATGACCATCATGATGCCGCCGTTGGCGGAGGGCACATCAATCGCCTCGCCGGTGCGTGCATCGAGCATGAAGGTATGGGACGAATTGGGTTCGGTACCTGCGGTGGGGGCCATGATGGTCAGGACGGCGTTGGGTTCATCGTCGTCCCAGCCGAAATACTGCATGACCTCGCCCGGCCGGTGGGCCTGTGCGGCGAGCACCAGTTGTTGCAGATCGAGGGTTGGAGTACCGGCGGGCAATTCCTTGACCTGCGGCGCGTCGCCCAGCAGATGGTCGATTTCATGGTGAAAAATCAACGGCAGGCCGGTCAGCGCCAGCATCAGCAAAAACGCGGTGCAAATCAGGCTGGTCCAGGTGTGAATGAAGGACCAGCGGCGGATGGTTTTGCTTTTCATGACATTCCCAAATGCAAAAACTCCCCTGCAGGAGCGAACTTGTCTCGCGATGCCGGCCCCTCGGTAGGGGATGATTTCATCGCGAAGCAAGCTCGCTCCTGCAGGTGGGTATTGGTGTTGCGTTTAGCGGGTTACCACTTGTAGTTGACGCTGGCCATGATGTTGCGGCGGTCGCCGTAGTAGCAGTAGAAACCATCGCAGGTCGACAGGTATTGCTTGTCGAACACGTTGTTGGCGTTAACCGAAACCGTGGCGCCCTGCAGTGATTTGTTCATCTTGCCAAGGTCGTAATGCACCGCCGCATCGTAGACGGTATAGGCGTCTGTATGACCGTAGGAAGCGTCCGGTACATAGGCCATGCTGCCAATGGCGATGTTGTCGGTCTCGCCGATGTAGCGGGCACCAAAGCCTACGCCGAAGCCTTCCAGCGCGCCTTTGTGCCAGGTGTAGTCAGCCCAGATAGAAGCCTGATGCTCGGGGGTCAGCGGCAGTGGACGGTTCTTGTCCAGCGGGTCGGACACCTTGGTCATTTTGGTGTTGGCGTAGGTATAGGCTGCCGTCAACTTCAGGTTCTCGTTAACGTTGCCCACCGCTTCCAGTTCCAGGCCACGCACGTTGGCTTCACCCAGCGGACGGCTGACGCCCAGCGTATCGCTCAGCACAATGTTCTTGCGGGTCAGGTCATAGACTGCGGCGGTAAACAGCATGTCGCTGCCCGGTGGCTGGTACTTGAGGCCCAGTTCGTACTGCTTGCCGGTGCCGGGCTTGAATGATTTTCCGGCAAAACCGCCCGGTTCGGCCTGGAAGGATTCGGCGTACGAAACATAAGGCGTGAAGCCGGAATCGAATACATAGCTCAGTGCGGCATTACCGGTAAAGGCGCTGTCGTCACGTGTGTCGCGGGCATTTTTCTCGTTGTAGAACGTGGTGTCGGTGTGCAACCAGTCCTGACGTCCGCCAAGGGTCAAGCGCCAGTTGTCCAGAGCCATCTGGTCTTGCAGGTAAAGACCGGTGTCGCGGGTTTTCTGGTTGTAGTCGTTGTAGGTGGTGTATTTGACGTTGCTGAAATCCTGCCCGTAGATCGGGTTGATGATGTTGCTGGCAGGCGCGGCGCCGTAATCCCATTTGTAGTTGGTATTGACGCGCTGATGGTCGAGACCGATCAACACGGTGTGCTTGATTGCGCCGGTGTCGAAGTCGGCCTGGAAATTGTTGTCCACGGCGAACTGGCTGATGTCTTCATCCACCACGTTGGCCCCGCGCTCAACCGTGCCATCGTCTGCCACCGAGCCGTAGTAACCGCCCGCCGTGATGCCCTGGAAGGCCAGATCGCTTTTGGTGTAGCGCAGATTTTGACGGAACTGCCACACGTCGTTCAGGCGGTGCTCAAACGCATAGCCCAGTGCGTAGTAGGTCTTGTCGTAGAACTCCCACTTCGGATCACCGAGGTTTTCGTGATACTTCACTTTGCCCGCAGACGTGGACACCTTGGTGCCTTGCAGCGGCAAGAACTGGCTGGTGATCCCGGTGTCATCACGGTTGAACTGGCTGAGGAAGGTCAGCTTGGTGTCTTCGTCAATGTTCCAGGTCAGGCTCGGTGCAATGTTGTAGCGCTTGTCTTCGTTGTGGTCGATGGCGGTGTTGCTGTCACGCACCACGCCGCTGACGCGGTACAGAAAACGTCCTTCATCATCAATCGGGCCGGTGCTGTCGAAGCTGATCTGCTTGCGCTGATAGCTGCCGATCTGCATCTGTACTTCGTGGCTGGCGCTGTCTTCCGGGCGCCGGCTGACCATATCCAGCAGGCCGCCGGCAGGTGTCTGGCCGTAGACCGATGACGCCGGGCCGCGGAGCAGGGCCACGCGTTCCAGGTCCCAGGTTTCAAGCTTGGGCATGGCATAGGTGCCCTTGGGCAATGGCAGGCCATCGAGGAACTGGGTTGGCTCGAAACCTCGCACCTTCAGCCATTCTGCACGGCTGTCGCTGCCATAGCTGCTGGCCGTTACGCCCGGCATGTAACGCACCGCATCATCCAGGTTCTGCACCGCCCGGTCCTGCATCTGGCTGCGGGTGGCGACGGAGATCGAGCGCGGGGCTTCGAGCAGGGACGTGTCGGTCTTGGTGCCGGCGGCGGTACGTTGGGCGAGGTAGCCGTCCACCGGGCCCCACGGGCTTTCATAGCTGCTTTGGCCGCTGATGGTGGTGGCTTCCAGCGCCACCACCCCTTCAGGAATGGCGATCAGGCTGAAGCTGCCGGCGCTTCCCGGCACCAGTTGCAGGCCACTGTCGCGCAACGCCTCGCGCAATGCAGTGCTGGCCTCGAACGAACCCTGGACCGGGGCTGACGTTTTACCTGCAACCAGGGCCGGGTCGATGGCCAGGGTGATACCCGACTGGCTGGCGATCTGGTTCAGGGTGGCGGCCAGCGGTCCGGCGGGCAGGTTGTAGCTGCGCGCAGTCGGGGCCTGTTCGGCGGCGATGACGCAGGTGCTGGTCAGCGGGATGCTGAGGGCGATGGCTACGGCTAACAGGCCAGGGCGCAAAAAGGTGTCGAGGGAGCGGGACATTCGGCGGGTTCCTGAATGGAAATGTTTCTCAATGACTATCTGCCGAACGAGATCCGAAAAGTGATAGGGCTGATTGAAAATAATTTAGATTTAGTTTTTTGCCGGCCTGGCGCTGATGGTGACCCACCACGGGGTGTGCTGTTCAATCTTCACCGGCAAGGCGGGCAGCAGGGCATTGAGGGCCAGCTCGACGTTGTTCAGCGCGAAGCTGCCGCTGATGCGCAGGTCGGCGACGTCGGGGTCGACGCCCAAGTGGCCGCGTCGATAGCGCTTGAGTTCGTGCACCATGTCGGCCAGGCGTACGTTGTCGAGCACCAGCATGCCGCGGGTCCAGGCGTCTGCCCCGGGGTTGACGGCGAGCATCTGGCCCAGGTAATCGCGGTGCATCAGCACTTGCTGACCTTCGGTGTAGATGATTTCGTCGACGCTGTTTTCGGGATGCGCTGCAACCCGCGACTGCAGCACGCTGAGGCGGGTGCCGTCGTCTTCGCGCCGGACCAGAAACCGCGTGCCCAATGCTCGCAAGCTGCCATCACGGGTTTGCACGACAAAAGGCCGGGGGTCGCCATGGCCGGTCTCGACCATGATTTCGCCTTCTTGCAGGACGATGCGTCGCGTCGTGCCATCAAAGCGCACATCGACTGCGCTGTGGGTGTTGAGGTTCAGCAGGGTGCCATCGGCCAGGCGTAACTGGCGTTGCTCGCCGGTAGCGGTGCGGTGATCGGCCATCCAGTAATCAACCGGCAGGTAGTCTTTGCTGGCGAACAAGGTCAGCCCGCACACCAGCGCAATACTTGCCAGGCCGCCGCCGATTTTGCGCACCTGTTGCTGTACGCCGCTGCGGGCCTTGAGCAAGGCGTTACGCGCCGGGACACTGGTGCTGCTGAAGCGGTGATCGAGCATGCCCAGTTGCATCCAGGCCCGCGCGTGCTCTTCGCTGGCGCTGTACCACTTGTTGAATTCGGCTTGCTCCAAGGCGCTGCCATTGCCGCAGTCCAGGCACAGTTGCCAGGCAATGGCAGCATCCAGCACGGGTGCCGATACCGGTTTGGAGCTGACCGGGCTCATGCCGGCTCGCCATACAGGGCGATGTAGCACTGGCGGATGCCCTGGGCCAGATACTGGCGCACGCGGGGCACCGATACGCCGAGGCGTTGGGCAATTTCAGCGTGGGTCAGGCCGTCGATACGGCTATAGAGGTAGGCCGCCCGGGATTTGCTCGAGAGTTTGGCCAGCAGGCGGTCGATGGCTTTGAGGTCTTCGAGGATCAGTTGCTGCTCTTCGGGCGAGGGTTGCTCGGCATCGGGGATCAGCATCAGCTCGTTGAGGTAGGCCTGTTCCAGGGCAGCGCGGCGAAAATGGTCAAACAGCAGGCCTTTGGCAATGGCGGCCAGAAAAGCCCGGGGTTCGCGGGGGGCCTTGAGGTCTTCACGGCCCAGCAGGCGCACGAAAGTGTCCTGGCTCAAGTCTTCCGCCCGTTGCGGGCAGGCCACATTGCGTCGCAACCACGCCAGCAGCCAACCGCGATGGTCGCGGTAAAGCGCTCCAACCAGTTCACTGTGGGGGGTTTGGACTGACGACAAGGGCATCACCGAATACATGCATTAACTAACGATAACTATTCGCGATTGTGTCAGAGGCAATGGGCATGCGCAATTGACACTCATCGGAAGGTAAACAGCCTGCAGGCGCGAGCTCTTTGGCGCAGCCATGAAAGGCGCGCGAGCAAGCTCGCTCCTACAGGTGTGAAGTCAGCTGTGGTGTCGCTTCAGGAGTCGAGTCCGGTGTCAGAAGCTATGGGCTTGTTTGCGTCGCTGCCATTGGTTTAGCCGCTGCTGCAGGGCCAGGGGGCTGTCGATCTGTTGCGTGCGTGCGCGGCTGAACAGGATCAACGCCAGTTCGGCGGTGACCAGGGCGTCGGCGCTGGCGTTGTGGCGGTCTTCGACTTGCAGGTTGAAGTGCCGGATCCAGTGATCAAGCCCCGCCTCTCGCGGATTGACCTGCGGGCACAGCATCGGCGCCAGGGCCGCCACATCCAGAAACGGGTGCTGCAGGCGGTAGCCCAGGCTGTCTTTAAGGGCACGCCCCAGCATGTGCTGGTCAAATGGGGCGTGAAAGGCCAGCAGCGGGCTGTCACCGACAAAGGCCATAAAGTCCAGCAGGGCATCCACCGGATCACTGCCCGCGGCAATTGCTTCCGGGCTCAGACCATGCAGCAACACGCTGGGGTTGAGGGTGTTGTCGGGGCGCAACAGGGTGCGTTCGAACGCCTGGCCCAGATCGATGGCACCATCTTCGATGACCATCGCGCCAATCGACAGCACCTGGTCGCGATTGAGGTTCAGGCCGCTGGTTTCCAGGTCGACCACCACCCAGCGCTGTTGGCGCAGTGAGGCCTCGCTCAGCCCGGGTGGTGCCGGCAGTTGCAGCACTCGTTGTTGTTGCTCAGGGCTCAAGACCGGCTTTTTACGCGGCAGCAACCAGGACAGCAGGCTCATAGTTGATACCGCAGGGCCAGGCTGCTCTGCAGGCGCTGGGCCTGGCGCAGGGCTTCACGCAGGATGCGCCGGTCCAGCTGGTTCAGCCTGTCCGGGTCGACACGGTTGGAATACGGGCGGTTTTCCCGGGTTTGCAACTGGTGCTGTTGCATGCGGGTTTGCTGGATGAAGTGGTAGGCCTCTTCATAGGCCGCGCCGTCCAGTGCCTCGATCACTTCCTGGGTCACCAGCTGGCGCAGGCGTTCCAGGGTGTTGTTGGCTTCCACGCCGTGGGCCAGAGCCAGCAGCCGTGCACCGTCAACGAACGGCGTGAGGCCCTGCACCTTGAGGTCCAGGGTGGCTTTGTCGCTGCCTTTGCGCTCCAGTACAAACTCACGGAAACGCCCCACCGGCGGGCTATGGCGCAGGGCGTTGGCGGCCATCATGCGCTGGAACAGGCGGTTGTCGGCCACTTGTTCGAGAATGCCGCGGCGCAGTTGCTGGCAGCCCTGTTCGTCACCCCAGACCACCCGCAGGTCGAAATAGATGCTCGAGGCCAACAGGTTTTCGGGGGTTGCCTCGCGAATGAAGGCGGCGAAACGGCGGGCCCATTCGGCGCGCGACAAGCACAGCTCCGGGTTGCCGGCCATGACATTGCCCTTGCACAGGGTAAAGCCGCATGCCGCCAGATGATGGTTGATCTGCTGTGCGATGGGCAGCAGGCGCTGGCGGATTTCAGCGGCCTGGGTGGCGTCCCTGGCCTCGAATAAAATGCCGTTGTCCTGGTCGGTATGCAGGGTTTGCTCGCGTCGCCCTTCGCTGCCAAAGCACAGCCAGCTGAAGGGCACGCCAGGATCGCCACGGTCGGCCAGCACCAGCTCGATGACCCGGCACACGGTGTGGTCGTTGAGCTGGGTGATGATATGAGTGATCTGGGTTGAGGACGCGCCGTGGGCCAGCATGCGTTCCACCAGTTGCCCGATCTCGCCGCGCAGGCTGATCAGGTTTTCCAGCCGGGGGGCATGACGGATGGTGCGGGCCAGATGAACCAGGTCAACCCGTTGCAGAGAAAACAGATCGCGCTCGGAGACTACGCCGCACAGGCGCTGATCCTTGACCAGGCACACATGGGCAATATGGCGCTCGGTCATGGCGATGGCGGCGTCGAAGGCGCTGTGATCGGGGGACAGGTAAAACGGCCCGGGGGTCATGTACAGGTCGATGGTTTGGGCGAAATCCTGAATCCCGCTGGCCACCACCTGGCGCAGGTCGCGCAGGGTGAAGATGCCCAGCGGCGCTTTGTGCCCGTCCACCACCACAATGCTGCCCACCTGCTGTTCGTGCATCAGGCGCACAGCTTCACGCAGCGCGGTGTCCGGCAGACAGGTCACCGGGTGGCGCATGGCCAGTTCACCGAGGCGGGTGTTGAGTGAATATTGCGTGCCGAGGGTTTCTACGGCTTTTCGCTGCACCTGTTGATTGACCTTGTCGAGCAAGCTGCTGACGCCACGCAGGGCAAAGTCGCGGAACTCGTCGGACAGGGCGAACAATTTGATAAATGCAGGCTTGTTCAGTTGCAGGCAAAAGGTGTCTTCGGCGGCCAGATGTTCGGTACGGGTGGCGCGCTCGCCCAGCAACGCGGCCAGCGGAAAGCACTCGCCGGCAGTGATTTCAAAGGTGGTCTCGGCGTCTTCACGGCCTACATGGGTCCGTTCACCCACCACCCGGCCCTGCTTGACGATATAGAAGTGATCCACCGGCCCGTCAGTCGGTCGGATGATGCTCTCACCGGGCCCGTAGAAGCGCAGCTGGCACTGCTCCACCAGGAATGCCAGGTGCGTATTTTCCATTTGGTTGAAGGGCGGGAATCGCTGCAAGAATTGCATGGTGCCGTGAATGTTCTGCAGCACCGCAGTTTTCCCTGCCTGGAGAAATGCATCCGATTTACTCATTACCATTACCGCATTGTTGTTATGACGGGACGGGGCGGGCCCATGGCGTGTTGTGACCCTCATGCTCGGTTGTCTGGGCGCGGGTGCCCATTGGACGTAAGTCTATGGGGAAGAGGCCTGTTGAAGTTTTTGCGAATGCTTACAGACTATTTCCTTGTTTACCCTGATGCCGGACTTGGAATTACTCTGATCTGGGTGCACATTGATCCGATCAAGGATTAACCGACTTTAACGCTGGGATATTTGACCGGCAGGACAGTTTACGAGAGCCGCATGACTGAACACGACATATTGACCGACGCCGAACGCGAGGCCTTGAACGAGGTGATGCGAACACCTGTGCCGGAGCAGCATGGGGTGTTGATTGTTGACGATGATGAGTTGGCCTGCGAGTTGCTGGCGGAGTTTTTGACCTTGAGCGGCATTGAGTGTGTGACCGCAAGAAATGAACGTCAGGCGCTGGCGTTGTTGAAGTCTGAACACTCCATCGGGCTGATACTCACCGATTTGCGCATGGTGCCCCACGATGGCCTGCACCTGATCCGCAAAGTGCGCGCATCCGAGCGGGCAAGCTTGCCGATCATCATCATGTCGGGCGATGCAGGAGTGCGTGATGCCATCGATGCGATGCACCTCAACGTGGTGGATTTCCTGCTCAAACCTATCGACACCGCCAAGTTGCTCAAGCTGATCAAGCAGGAACTGGCGTTGTAGCCCGGCACATGGCCGCAATGCGGTTCGCTTGAACAACGGCGATCTCAACTGCAGGGGCGAGCTGGTGCGGGAGGGCTTTAAACAATAACGCCGTGTTTACAGGGTAAACACGGCGTTATTGAGAATATCCCGGGACCCGCAAGCCCCTGCAAAGACAGCGCTCTGCAGGGGCTTGCGGTTTTCGGGGTTTGTTACAAACCATTCCTGGCTTTGAACTCGCGACGACGACGGTGCAGAACAGGCTCGGTGTATCCGTTTGGCTGTTTGCTGCCTTCGATCACCAGTTCAACCGCTGCCTGGAAGGCGATGTTGCTGTCGAAGTCCGGTGCCAGCGGACGGTACAGCGCGTCGTTGGCATTTTGACGGTCGACCACCGGAGCCATGCGCTTGAGGCTTTCAAGTACCTGGGTCTGGTTGACGATGCCATGGCGCAGCCAGTTGGCGATGTGCTGGCTGGAAATGCGCAGCGTCGCACGGTCTTCCATCAGGCCGATGTCATTGATGTCCGGTACTTTCGAACAACCAACGCCCTGGTCGATCCAGCGCACCACGTAACCGAGAATGCCCTGGGAGTTGTTGTCCAGTTCGTTCTGGATCTGCTCGGGCGTCCACTGCGGGCTAACGGCCAGCGGGATGGTCAGGATGTCGTCCACGGAGGCCGGGGCGCGTTTGGCCAGCTCGGCCTGACGGGCGAACACGTCAACCTTGTGGTAGTGCAGCGCATGCAGGGCGGCTGCCGTCGGCGAAGGCACCCAGGCGGTGTTGGCGCCGGCCAGCGGGTGAGCGATTTTCTGCTCCAGCATGGCAGCCATCAGGTCGGGCATGGCCCACATGCCTTTACCGATTTGCGCACGACCTTGCAGGCCAGTACTCAAGCCGACATCGACGTTGTTGTTTTCGTACGCGCTAATCCATTTTTCGGACTTCATGTCCGCCTTGCGCACCATTGGCCCGGCTTCCATCGAGGTGTGAATCTCGTCGCCAGTACGGTCCAGGAAGCCGGTGTTGATAAACACCACCCGCTCGCTGGCGGCCTTGATGCAGGCCTTGAGGTTGATGGTGGTGCGGCGCTCTTCGTCCATGATCCCGACTTTGAGCGTGTTGCGTGGCAGCTTCAGGACATCTTCGATGCGGCCGAACAGCTCGTTGGTGAACGCCGCTTCTTCAGCGCCGTGCATTTTCGGTTTGACGATGTACACCGACCCGGTGCGGCTGTTGGTGCGGGTCGCTTTGCCATTGAGGCTATGGATTGCTGCCAGGCTGGTCAGCAGGCCGTCGAGAATGCCTTCAGGTACTTCGTTGCCGTCTTTGTCGAGGATCGCATCGATGGTCATCAAGTGACCCACGTTACGCACGAACAACAACGACCGGCCGTGCAGGCTGACAGTGCCGCCGTCGGGCGCGGTGTATTCGCGGTCAGGGTTCATGGTGCGGGTGAAGGTTGTGCCGCCCTTGGATACTTGCTCGCTCAGGTCGCCCTTCATCAGGCCGAGCCAGTTGCGGTAGATCACCACCTTGTCGTCAGCATCGACGGCGGCGACTGAGTCTTCGCAGTCCATGATGGTGGTCAGCGCGGCTTCCATCAGCACGTCTTTGACCCCGGCAGCGTCGGTCTGGCCGACCGGGCTGGCAGCGTCGATCTGGATTTCGAAGTGCAGGCCATTGTGTTTGAGCAACACGGCGGTCGGTGCCGCGGCCGCGCCGTGGTAGCCGGTCAGTTGCGCAGTGTCGCGCAGGCCGCTGCTGGCGCCGCCCTTGAGGCTCACCTGCAGGGCGCCGCCAACAATGGCGTAGCCTGTGGCGTCAACGTGGGAACCTGTTGCCAGGGGCGCGGCGTCGTCGAGGAAGGCGCGGGCGAAGGCGATCACTTTGTCGCCACGGACCTTGTTGTAGCCTTTGCCCCGGGTGGCGCCATCGGTTTCGCTGATGGCATCGGTGCCGTACAACGCGTCATACAACGACCCCCAGCGGGCGTTCGAGGCGTTGAGGGCAAAGCGCGCATTCATCACCGGGACCACCAGTTGGGGACCTGCCATGCGGGCGATTTCGTCGTCGACGTTCTGTGTCGTTGCCTGGAAATCCGCCGCTTCTGGCTGCAGATACCCGATGTCTTGCAAGAAGGCTTTATAAGCCACGGCGTCATGGGCCTTGCCGGCCTGAGCCTGGTGCCAGGCGTCGATCCGCGCCTGCAAATCATCGCGTTTGGCGAGCAGTGCTTTGTTCTTGGGTGCCAGGTCATGAATAACCTTGTCGGCACCGGCCCAGAACTGGTCGGCGTCGAGGCCGGTACCGGGAATGGCTTCGTTGTTTACGAAGTCGAACAGGACTTTGGCGACCTGCAGGCCACCGACGTGAACGTGTTCAGTCATTGCTTGCCTCACTCATTTTTATTTAAAGCCTGGAGCGCTTCTTAAAACACCGCGTTAGCTCATGCTGGCGGGGTTGTGCGGGGTGTAGCAGACGCCTTGGCGAACCATATTACGAATTATGTAGTGGTCGCCAAGGGATACTACATGATCAATTGCAGATGTGAAAATCAGACTAATCACGTCGTTCTGCGACCATTTGTACGCTATCGGTCATACAGAAGAACAGGATGTTCTCAAGAATTGTACAGCTTGTTCCAGATAATTCTAAAAACAGTACACAATTTGTTTTTTCGAGGTGTTTTTGCGGCACCTGAAGTGGCACCCGAGGTCTTGCCTATACTCATCCGACCCCTAACAAGAGAGTCCCCGCCATGAACCATCTTGTGATTACGGTCTTTGCCCCGGACAAGGCCGGGCAGGTCGAACGTATTGCCCAATGCATCGCCGAGCATGGCGGCAACTGGCTGGAAAGCCGGATGTCACGGATGGCCGGGCAATTCGCCGGGATCTTGCGCGTAGGCGTGCCGGCTGAAGCCCATGATGAATTGATCGCTGCGCTGCACGGCTTGGCGCCGGACGGGATTCGGGTGTTGATCGCCGAAAGCGGGATCGAGCAGTCTTGCACCTGGAAGCCGATTGCCATGGACCTGGTGGGAAATGACCGTCCGGGCATAGTGCGCGACATTACCCGGGTGCTGACGGAGCAGGGAGTGAATCTGGAGCGTCTGGTGACGGATGTGCGACCCGCGCCCATGAGCAACGAGCCGCTGTTTCATGCCGAGGCCATTCTGGCGGTACCGCTGACGCTCTCGCTGGAGGTGTTGCAGGCGCGCCTGGAAACCCTGGCCGACGAGTTGATGGTCGGGCTCGAGTTGCGCCCCGAGGACTAGGGGCCGACCCTGCTGTTGCGCAGGGCCGTGTTGCGCGAAGCTGGTTTGGAATGATTCAGCCTCGCTTCCCGCGCTGCACAACAGCAGAACCTGCGTGCTGTGGAAACTGATTGGGCACGCCCCCTATCCCCGGCGCAGGGTCAGCACTGCATCAAGGGTATAGATCGCCAGACCGGCCCAGATAAACATAAAGGCCATCAGTGTGGCTTCTGACAGATGCTCGCCAAACACCCACACCGCCAGAATCAGTACCAGTGTCGGCGCGATGTACTGCATAAAGCCCAGGGTGGTGTAGGGCAAGTGCCTTGCGGCGGCGTTGAAGCTCACCAGCGGGATCAACGTTGCCGGACCTGCAGCCACCAGTAGCCAGGCTTCCTTACTGCTCCAGAACTCCGTATGGGCACTGTTGGCCTCGGGGTGCATGAGCAGCCAGCCAATGGCGATGGGCACCAGAATCCAGGTTTCGACCACCAGCCCGGGCAGTGCCTTGACGGGCGCCTGTTTGCGGATCAGCCCGTAAAAGCCGAAGCTCAGCGCCAGCACCAGGGACACCCACGGCAGGCTGCCCACTTGCCACACCTGCTGCGCCACGCCAAGGGCGGCAAGCCCTACGGCCAGCCATTGCAGGCGGCGTAAACGCTCCCCCAGCAGCAGCATGCCAAGCAATACATTGACCAGCGGGTTGATGTAGTAGCCGAGGCTGGCTTCCAGCATGCGGTCGTTATTGACCGCCCACACATAGGTCAGCCAGTTGACCGCAATCAACAGCCCGCTGATGGCCAGCACGCCGAGGCGCCTGGGGTTGTCGCGCAGTTCCTGCCACCAGCCGGGGTGTTTCCAGAACAGCAGCAACAAAGAGCCGAACAGTGCGGACCAGAGCACCCGGTTTACGATGATCTCGGCCGCGGGGACACTGGCCAGGAGTTTGAAGTAGAGCGGGAAGATGCCCCAGATGATATAGGCGGTGAGGCCTAAAATGTACCCGCGACGCGGGTTGGCGGCTTGCATGCAGAGTCCTTGCTTAGGCAACTAACGGATACGGAACAGGCCAAGAGTGTAAGCAGGTTTTACAGATTGCGAGCAAAGTTTTTGTAGGTCCGGGCTGTTCGTTTACCGGGTAGTCAAAAACCCGCGAACAAGCTCGCACCTACAGAAAACGGGGGCGGGTCAGAACAGCTTCAGCGGTTCTTCATTGAGCGCTGACAGTTGCTCGCGCAAAGCCAGCACCTGGTCGCCCCAGTAACGCTCGGTGCCAAACCACGGGAAGCTGTGGGGGAACGCCGGGTCGTCCCAGCGGCGCGCCAGCCAGGCGCTGTAATGCATCAGGCGCAAGGCCCGCAGCGGTTCGATCAACGCCAGTTCCCGCGGGTTGAAGTCATGGAACTCGCTGTAGCCGTCCATCAATTCTGACAGCTGGCCCAGGCATTCCTGACGATCACCTGCAAGCATCATCCACAGATCCTGCACCGCAGGCCCCATGCGGCAGTCGTCGAGGTCGACGATATGGAACACTTCATCACGGCACATCATGTTGCCGGGGTGGCAATCACCGTGCATGCGGATGTTGGTGTGCGGGGTGGCGGCGTACACGTCTTCGACACGCTTTAGCAGGTCACGGGCCACGGACTCGTAGGCCGGCAGCAGGCTGCGCGGGATGAAATTGCCTTCGAGCAGGGTGGTGAGGGAGTCGTGACCAAAGTTCTTCACCCCCAGCGCTTCGCGGTGTTCAAACGGCTTGGTTGCCCCCACGGCATGCAGGCGCCCCAGCAATTGCCCCAGGCGGTACAGCTGGTCGAGATTGCCGGGCTCCGGCGCACGGCCGCCCCGGCGCGGAAACAGGGTGAAGCGAAAGCCTGCGTGTTCAAACAGGCTCTGACCGTTGTGAATCATCGGTGCGACCACCGGGACGTCAAGGTCGGCGAGCTCGAAGGTGAAGCGGTGTTCTTCGAGGATGGCTTCGTTGGTCCAGCGTTGCGGTCGGTAGAATTTGGCGATCAGCGGTTCCGAGTCTTCGATGCCGACCTGGTACACGCGATTTTCGTAGCTGTTGAGCGCGAGCACGCGGGCATCGCTCAGGAAACCGATGCTTTCGACGGCGTCGAGCACCAGATCAGGGGTAAGTGTTGCAAACGGATGAGACATGCTGACTCCTGCGCGCAGCAGGCTGCCGCGTCCGGCCATGCATGTTAGCGCAGACCGGGAACGATCTGGCACTAAACCTGTGGCTGCCGGCGATTGAGGCACAACGCCGGCTCCCACAGATGGGCCTGCGGTCATCAGGCGCCGATGATGCCGCCATCTTCGCGACTGATGGCCATGACCGAAGAGCGTGGCTTGCCGTTGGGCAAGTGCTCGGGGAAGGTCGATCCACCGTTTTCACCGGGATGCTGGATGCCGACGAACAGGGTTTTCTGGTCTGGCGAGAAGCTGATGCCGGTCACTTCGCAACCGATCGGCCCGACCATGAAACGGCGGATTTCACCGCTTGCCGGGTCGGCACAGAGCATCTGGTTATTGCCCATGCCGGCGAAGTCCCCGCTATTGCCGGAATCGCCATCGGTCTGGATCCACAGGCGTCCGGCGTCGTCGAAGCCCAGACCGTCGGGGCTGTTGAACATGTTTTGCGGGGTGATGTTGGACGAGCCGCCCTTGGCTTTTCCGGCATGCACCAGCGGGTTGCCGGCGACTACAAACAGGTCCCAGTCGAAGGTGTCGGTGCCGTGATCGTCGTTGTGGGCTTTCCAGCGCAGGATCTGTCCGTAGACATTCTTCTCCCGGGGGTTGGGCCCGCCGACCGGTTGCCCGTCTTCGCCGCGCTTGGCGTTGTTGGTCAGGGTGCAATAGACCTGCCCGTCCTTGGGGCTGACCACTATCCATTCCGGGCGGTCCATGCGCGTGGCATTCACCGCGCTGCCTGCCAGGCGTGCGTGAATCAGTACTTCGCCCTGGTTGGCGAAGCCGCCGGCGGAATCGATGCCGTTTTTGCCATGGCTCAATTCAACCCACTGACCCTGCCCCCTGGGCAGGTCGGGGTTTTTGTCGCCGCCGTCAAAGCGGGCAACGTAAAGGGTGCCGTGGTCCAGCAGGTCGCGATTGGCCTTGGGGTCTTTATGGTTGATCCGGTCGCGGCTGATGAATTTGTAGATAAATTCGCCGCGTTCGTCATCGCCCATATAGACCACCGCCCGGCCATCGGCGGTTTCGGCCAGGGCGGCGTTCTCGTGCTTGAAGCGGCCCAGCGCTGTGCGTTTGACGGGCATCGAGTGCGGGTCGAACGGGTCAATTTCCACCACCCAGCCGTGGCGATTGAGTTCGTTGGGGTTGACCGCCAGATCGAATCGCGGGTCATGGGGGTGCCAGTTGATTTCTTTGCTGGCGGCCACGGCGCCATAGCGTTTTTGCGCGGTGTCGAAGGCTTGCCTGGGGTCAGAACTGCCGAAACAGTCGGTGAAGTTCTCTTCACAGGTCAGGTAGGTGCCCCATGGGGTTTTGCCATTGGCGCAGTTCTGGAAGGTGCCCAGGGCCAGGGTGCCGGTGTTGTCGGCCCGGGTGCGCAGCAAGGCATGACCGGCCGCCGGGCCACCCAGGCGAATCGGTGTATTGCCATGTATGCGCCGGTTGAACGGCGAGCCCTGGGCAAACGCCCATCCGTTGCCGGTGCGGCGGATTTCAATGACCGATACGCCTTCACTGGCCTGGGCTTTATGCACTTGTTCAAGGGAGGCGGGCATGCCGCCGTGGGGGTACAGATAGCGGTAGTTGGTGTACTCGTTGTTGATGGCCATCAGGGCGCGGTTCGGGTCATCGGCGAAGGCGAACAGGCTCATGCCGTCATTGTTGTCGCCGAATTGCACTTCCTGGTCCCTGGCCGAGCCGTTACCGTCGGGGTCGAACGCCGGGCCTGCGGCGTGCAGTGGCTGACCCCAGCTGATCAGTACGCTGGAGCGATAGCCGGGTGGCAGGCTGATACTGTCAGTGGTGGCCGCCTTGATACTGTCAAAACCCAGCAACGGGCTGGAGGCGGCGCTGATGCCGGTAGCCAGGGCGCTGCGGCTCAGCAGGCCGCCGCCCAAAAACATGGCAGCGCCGCACAAGGCGCCGGCGCCGATAAAGCCACGTCGACTGAGGCCGATGATCTGCTCAAGGTCGGTGGGTTGGTCTTCTTTTAACAGGGTCATGTCAGGCTCGGCTCGCAGACGATTTTGCCAGCCACCATAAGCCGCGGGTATGACAGCCGTGTTGCAAGCGGCCGTGGTGGCCGTTACAGCGGGGTGCCCAACAACACCAGTGACGGCGAGAACTGCACCTGGGTTGCATCCCCCGTCTTTGCGCCAAGTATTTCAAGGTGTTGCGGCTCGCTCAGGGCGCACAAAACCTGGCCGCCGGACAGGCTGATGCGCACTTCGCTGGGGCCATCGTCGGCGTGGAGGATTTGCTCAATGCGCCCCTGCAGATGATTGTGCCCCGGGGCGGGCACCTGTTTGGCAGCCACCAGTTGCAGCCAGCCGGCCTTGATCAGGGCGACCACCGGGCTGCCGATCTGCAGTTCCAGGCGCAGGGTACTGTCGCGGGTGATTTGCGCGTGCAAGCTCAGACCGCCCGCCAGGGCGAGCTCAATCATGTCGTTATGGCCATGGCTGGATATGGCAGTCACGTTGCCGTGCAACTGGTTGCGGGCGCTGGTTCTGAGCATCAGGCGCCCCAGCAGGTCGAGGTCTTCGGTGTCTTCGGCGGCATCCAGCACCTGGCTCTGTAGCACCTGCAAGCGCTGGTAAAGACGCAGTACCCGCTCTCCGGCAACGGACAGCCGCGCCCCGCCCCCGCCTTTGCCGCCAACGCTGCGCTGAACCAGTGCGGTTTGCGCCAGGTTGTTCAGTTCATCAATGGCATCCCATGCTGCCTTGTAGCTGATGCCCGCACTTTTGGCCGCCGCAGTGATCGAGCCCTGTTCGGCAATGTGCTGTAACAGCGCAATACGCTGCGGGCGGCGGACCATGTGTTGTGCAAGCAAGGAGGGCAGGTGCATGACGGCGGATTCGCAAGGCGGCTGGAAGCCCGGAAAGTGCCTGTTCAACCCGGGCCCGTCAAGGCGCTCCGTCAGGTTTCGGGGTGCGGGCCAGGCAATATACGTCGACCCGCCGCGCCCCGGCTTTGAGCAGCAGGCGCGCCAGGCTTTCAGCGGTGGCGCCGGTGGTCAGTACGTCATCAATCAGCGCCAGGTGCAGGCCCTGGACCTGCGCTCCCGGGCTCAGGCCGAAGGCTTGCAACAGATTGCGCTTGCGGGCTTTGGCGTTCAGCGCCTGTTGCGTGGGGGTGTCCTGGGTGCGCAGTAACCAGTGTTCACGGCAGGGGATGTTCAACCGGGCACTGAGCCAGTGACTGAGCATGGCTGCCTGGTTATAGCCACGTTGGCGCAGGCGCTGAACGGACAGCGGTACCGGCAGCAAGAAGTCGGGTCGCTCTTGGCCGCAGTTGAAGCTATCAAGCAGGCATTGGCCGAGAAGTTCGGCCAACAGCCGGCCATAGGGCCATTTACTGTTGTGTTTGAAACCCACGATCAGGCTGTCGACCGGAAAGCCGTACGCCCAGGCCGCATGCACCTGCTCGAACGCAGGCGGTTGCTTGAGGCAGTCACCGCAGGTCAACCGGGCCGCCGGGAGTGGCAAGGCGCAGCGCAGGCAGCAATCACCCAGCCAGGGCAGCTCAGGCTCACAGGCACGGCAGATCGGTAAAACGCCCTTGAGCGCCTCATCGCACAATAAACAGGTCTGGTTATTAAATAACCATATGTCAACCAGACTAATCCAATGTGGTTGACAGTTCATCTTGCATCCTTAAACATGCCGGGCATCCGTGCCGTGCCTGAAGCCCTTGCTTCAGGTTCAAGTCAAAGCATAAATCAAGAGAAACGCCGATGAGCGCCAGCACCCTTGCCAACTTGCGACATGATTGGTCCCTAGCCGAAGTTCGCGCATTGTTTGTTCAGCCATTCAATGATCTGTTATTCCAGGCACAGACCGTTCACCGCGCACATTTCGACGCCAATCGGGTGCAGGTTTCGACGCTGCTTTCGATCAAGACCGGGGCCTGCCCGGAAGATTGCAAATATTGTCCGCAGTCAGGCCATTACAACACCGGCCTGGCCAAAGAGAAGTTGATGCAGGTCCAGGCAGTGCTGGAAGAAGCGGCACGGGCCAAGTCGATCGGCGCCACCCGTTTTTGCATGGGTGCAGCCTGGAAACATCCTTCGGCCAAGGACATGCCCTACGTGCTGGAAATGGTCAAAGGGGTCAAGGCGCTGGGGCTGGAAACCTGCATGACCCTGGGCAAGCTCGACCAGGAGCAAACCAGCGCGCTGGCCCACGCCGGGCTCGATTACTACAACCACAACCTCGACACCTCGCCCGAGTTCTACACCAGCATCATCACCACCCGCACTTACAGCGAGCGCCTGCAAACCCTGAGTTACGTGCGTGATAGCGGGATGAAAATCTGCTCCGGCGGGATCCTGGGCATGGGCGAGTCGCTGGATGATCGGGCCAATCTGCTGATCCAGCTGGCCAACTTGCCCGGGCATCCGGAATCGGTGCCGATCAACATGCTGGTGAAAGTGGCCGGTACGCCGATGGAAAACGCGGAAGATATCGACCCGTTTGATTTCATCCGCATGCTGGCGGTGGCGCGGATCATGATGCCGCAGAGCCATGTACGGCTATCGGCGGGGCGTGAAGCGATGAACGAGCAGATGCAGGCACTCGCGTTCTTTGCCGGGGCCAACTCGATTTTCTATGGCGATAAATTGCTGACCACGGCCAACCCCCAGGCCGACAAGGACATGCAGCTGTTCAGCCGCCTGGGCATCTTGCCCGAGGCCGGTGAGGACCACGCTGACGAAGTGCATCAGGCAGCCATTGAGCACGCGCTGATGGATCAGAAATCCAGCGAACAGTTTTATAACGCTGCGGTTTAAACCCGAGCCCCACCCTCTGTAGGAGCGAGCTGTTTCAGGTTGCTTAAAAGCTCGCGAGCAAGCTCGCTCCTACAGGGGGCAGCTCGCTCCTGCAGGTTGTGCGCCATCTGTTTTCGAGGCCAGCATGTCTTTTGATCTAAGCGCCCGCCTGGCCGCGCGTCGGGCCGACCACTTGTATCGCCAGCGCCCGTTGCTCGAGAGCCCGCAAGGGCCACAGGTAGTGGTCGACGGCCAGCCGTTACTGGCTTTTTGCAATAACGACTATCTCGGTCTGGCCAATCATCCCCAGGTCATCGAAGCCTGGCAGGCCGGGGCATCGCGCTGGGGCGTGGGCGGCGGGGCATCCCATCTGGTGATCGGCCACAGCACACCGCATCACGAACTGGAGGAGGCGCTGGCCGAGTTCACCGGTCGCCCGCGGGCGCTGTTGTTCAGTAATGGCTATATGGCCAATCTGGGCACGGTCACGGCATTGGTGGGGCAGGGCGATACGGTGCTGGAAGACCGTCTCAATCACGCTTCGCTGCTGGATGCCGGTTTGTTGAGCGGCGCGCGTTTTAATCGTTATCTGCATAACGATGCGCTCAGTCTGGCCGCGCGGCTGGAGAAGGCTTGCGGTAATACGCTGGTGGTGACTGATGGCGTGTTCAGCATGGACGGTGATCTGGCTGACCTGCCTGCCCTGGCCCGCCAGGCCAGGGCCAAAGGCGCATGGCTGATGGTCGATGATGCCCATGGTTTCGGCCCGTTAGGCGCCAATGGCGGCGGGATTGTCGAGCACTTCGGCCTGAGCGCGGACGATGTTCCGGTGCTGGTCGGCACCCTGGGCAAGGCATTTGGCACCAGCGGTGCGTTTGTGGCCGGCAGCGAAGAGTTGATCGAAAGCCTGATCCAGTTCGCCCGGCCTTACATCTACACCACCAGCCAGCCACCGGCGCTGGCCTGTGCCACGCTGAAAAGCCTCGAGCTGTTGTGCACCGAACACTGGCGCCGTGAACACCTCAAGCAATTGATTAGTCAGTTCCGCCGTGGTGCCGAGCAGATTGGCCTGCAACTGATGGACAGCTTTACTCCGATCCAGCCGATCATGATTGGCGACAGTGGCCGGGCGATTCGTCTGTCACAGATGCTGCGCACACGCGGATTGATGGTGACCGCGATTCGTCCGCCAACGGTGCCGGCAGGCAGTGCGCGATTGCGCGTGACGTTGTCGGCCGCTCACACAGAGGCGCAGGTGCAGCTATTGTTAAATGCACTCGCTGACTGTTGGCGCAAGCTGGAGCCCGACCATGCGTGACCGTTTGATTTTGCTGCCGGGCTGGGGCCTTGGGGTTTCACCGCTGGAGCCCCTGGCCGCAGCGTTGCGAGGCCTGGACGAGCACTTTCGGGTTGAAATCGAACCGCTGCCGGTGCTGGCGTCGACCACGTTGCAAGACTGGCTCGATGAGCTGGATGCAACACTGCCCGACAACGTCTGGCTGGGCGGCTGGTCGCTGGGCGGCATGCTTGCCACGGAGCTGGCCGCCCGCCGGGGTGAGCGTTGTTGCGGGCTGGTGACCCTGGCCAGCAACCCCAGCTTTGTCAGCCGTGACGACTGGCCCAGTGGCATGCCGGCAGCTACCTTCGAGCTCTTTCTTGGCGGTTTTCGCGAAGCACCCAACACCACCCTGAAACGCTTTTGTCTGTTATGCAGCCAGGGCTCGGCCGAGCCCCGTGCATTGGCCAGCCAGCTGTTGGGCGGCGCGCCCAAAGCGCAGCCGGACATCCTGCTCGCAGGCCTGGAATTACTGGGCAAGCTCGATACGCGCAGTGCCTTGCAGGCGTTCAACGGTCCGCAATTGCATTTGTTCGCCGGGCTTGACGGCTTGGTGCCGGTGCAGGCCGCAAGCGATGTGCTGGCGCTGTTACCAGATGTCGAAGTGGGTCTGATTGAACAGGCCTGTCATGCATTCCTGCTGGAAGCCCCCCACGAATTGGCGGCGGCGATCCAGGGTTTTTTACATGAGTCGGGCGATGACTGATTTGAGTGTTGCAACCCACGCCAATCCCTTGCCGGACAAGCGTCAGGTGGCCGTTTCGTTTTCCCGGGCGGCAGCCAGCTACGACAGCGTGGCTGAACTGCAGCGTGCAGTAGGTCATGAACTGGCCAGCCGCTTACCGGCAGATCTCAAGCCTGAGCGGTGGCTGGATCTGGGCAGTGGCACGGGCTATTTCAGCCGGGTGCTGGGGCAGCGTTTTGCTCACAGTGAGGGGCTGGCGCTGGATATCGCCCAGGGCATGCTGGCGTTCGCCCGGCCCCAGGGCGGTGCCCAGCATTTTATTGCAGGGGATGCCGAAAGCCTGCCGCTGCAGTCCGGCAGTTGTGACTTGATTTTTTCCAGCCTGGCGTTGCAATGGTGTGCCGATTTCAATGCCGTGCTCAGCGAAGCCCGGCGGGTGCTCAAACCCGGAGGCGTGTTTGCCTTTGCCAGTTTGTGCGTGGGTACATTGCGCGAGTTGCGTGACAGCTGGCGGGCGGTGGATGGTCAGGTTCACGTCAATCGCTTCCGTGAATTCGAGACCTATCAACAGCTGTGCGCCGGTAGCGGCCTGGCTGTACTCGGCCTGCACAATCAGGCGCATGTGCTGCACTACCCGCAAGTGCGCCAGTTGACCCATGAGCTGAAAGCTCTGGGGGCGCATAATCTCAACCCCGGTCGCCCCGAAGGGCTGACCGGCAGGGCACGGCTTCAGGGATTGGTGGGTGCCTACGAGCAGTTTCGTCAACCTGCGGGACTACCGGCAACCTATCAGGTGGTCTACGGGATTCTGGAGAAAGCGCGATGAGCCCTGGGTACTTCATTACTGGCACCGACACCGACGTTGGCAAAACCACGATCGCAGCAGGTTTGTTGTATGCCGCACGCGAGGCCGGATTGAGCACGGCGGCGGGCAAGCCGGTGGCTTCGGGCTGTGACAACACCCCTGAAGGTTTGCGTAACGCCGACGCGCTGGCACTGATGGCAGAGTGTTCAATCAAGCTCAGCTATGACGAGGTCAACCCCGTGGCATTCGAACCGGCTATCGCTCCGCACATTGCTGCGCGCGAAGTCGGGGTGGTGCTGACGGTGAAATCGTTGTTGTTGCCCATGCGCCAGATTTTGGCCCGGCAGGCGGATTTCACTCTGATTGAAGGCGCCGGAGGCTGGCGCGTGCCGCTGTCCGGGCAAGACAGTTTGTCGGATCTGGCCCAGGCACTGGATCTGCCGGTGATTCTGGTGGTGGGCGTACGCCTGGGTTGCATCAGCCACGCCTTGTTGACGGCCGAGGCGATTGCCCGGGATGGCCTGCAACTGGCCGGTTGGGTGGCCAACATCATTGGTCCGAAGACCTCCCGCCTTGAAGAAAACCTCGCCACCCTGGCCGAGCGTCTCCCGGCTCCCTGCCTGGGCCGTGTGCCAAAGCTCAAGAGCGCCTCGGCGCAGGCTGTGGCCGAGCATCTGCAGCTGGATTTGCTGGACTAAGCTCTGTTCCCCATGTGACTGCTCCCTTCAGGCGCTGGCTTACCAGCGATCCTGGGGACGGGTGCGCCTGTGGCAATACGCTGAAGCGATGGCCGGCAAGCCGGCTCCCACAATTTGCTGCCGGGCCCGATATAAAAGGGTATCGATCATGCCCAAGACGAACGGCGGCATAGCGCTGCTTGACAATAAATGGGCGTAAACGTATGTTTCAAACAACTGTTTGACCGCTATAACAAATTCACGCGGTTGTTCATCCCCGGATTCATCAGCAGAGGTTTATCGCTATGCCTGACTACAAGGCCCCCTTGCGTGATATTCGCTTCGTTCGTGACGAACTGCTCGGTTACGAAGCGCATTATCAGAGCCTGCCGGCTTGCCAGGACGCTACTCCAGATATGGTTGACGCCATTCTTGAAGAAGGCGCCAAGTTTTGTGAGCAAGTGCTGGCACCGCTGAACCGCGTGGGTGACATCGAAGGCTGCACCTGGAGTGAATCCGGGGTTAAAACGCCTACCGGCTTTAAAGAAGCCTACAAACAATTCGTTGAAGGCGGCTGGCCTAGCCTGGCTCACGACGTAGAACACGGCGGCCAGGGCCTGCCGGAGTCTCTGGGTCTGGCAGTCAGCGAAATGGTGGGTGCGGCCAACTGGTCGTGGGGCATGTACCCGGGCCTGTCGCATGGTGCGATGAACACCATCTCTGAGCACGGTACTCCCGAGCAGCAGAATACCTACCTGAGCAAGCTGGTTACCGGCGAGTGGACCGGCACCATGTGCCTGACCGAGTCCCATTGCGGTACCGACCTGGGTCTGCTGCGGACCAAGGCTGAACCTCAGGCTGATGGTTCCTACAAAATCTCCGGGACCAAGATTTTCATCTCGGCCGGCGAACATGACATGGCCGACAACATCGTCCATATCGTTCTGGCGCGCCTGCCGGATGCACCGGCGGGTACCAAAGGTATTTCGCTGTTTATCGTGCCCAAGTTCAACGCTAACGCCGATGGCAGCCTCGGTGAGCGCAACGCGGTCTCCTGTGGCTCCCTTGAGCACAAAATGGGGATCCACGGTAACGCCACCTGTGTGATGAACTTCGACGGTGCAACAGGTTTCCTGATCGGCCCGCCGAACAAAGGCCTGAACTGCATGTTCACCTTTATGAACACGGCCCGTCTGGGCACTGCCCTGCAGGGGCTGTCCCACGCCGAGATCGGTTTCCAGGGCGGCCTGAAGTACGCTCGCGACCGCCTGCAAATGCGTTCGTTGACCGGGCCCAAGGCACCTGAAAAGGCTGCTGACCCGATCATCGTTCATCCGGATGTACGTCGCATGCTGTTGACCATGAAGGCATTCGCCGAAGGCAACCGTGCGATGGTTTACTTCACCGCCAAGCAAGTCGACATCGTGAAATACGGCGTTGATGAAGACGAGAAAAAGAAAGCCGATGCGTTGTTGGCGTTCATGACTCCAATCGCTAAAGCGTTCATGACTGAAGTCGGCTTTGAATCCGCCAACCATGGCGTACAAATCTATGGCGGCCACGGCTTTATCGCTGAATGGGGTATGGAGCAGAACGTTCGCGACAGCCGCATTTCGATGCTGTACGAAGGCACCACCGGTATCCAGGCACTCGATCTGCTGGGCCGTAAAGTGCTGATGACTCAAGGCGAAGCGCTCAAAGGCTTCACCAAGATCGTGCACAAGTTCTGCCAGTCCAATGAAGGTAACGAAGCCGTTCAGGAGTTCGTGACACCTTTGGCTGCACTGAACAAGGAATGGGGCGAGCTGACCATGAAGGTCGGTATGGCAGCCATGAAAGACCGCGAAGAAGTGGGTGCGGCCTCGGTCGACTACCTGATGTATTCCGGTTATGCCTGCCTGGCGTATTTCTGGGCTGACATGGCGCGTCTGGCGGCTGAAAAGCTGGCAGCGGGCACGTCCGAAGAAGCGTTCTATAAAGCCAAGTTGCAAACGGCACGTTTCTACTTCCAGCGCATCTTGCCGCGTACCCGTACCCACGTTGCCACCATGCTTTCGGGCGCAGGCAACCTGATGGACATGAAAGAAGAAGACTTCGACCTGGGCTACTAAGCCCGGCGAGTCATCTGAAAAAGCCGCTTCTCCCCAGGGGACGCGGCTTTTTTATTGTGCGCCATCCACATCCCCCCTTGTAGGAGCGAGCTTGCTCGCGAGCTTTTTATAAAAACGCCTCGCGAGCAAGCTCGCTCCTGCAGGGCATGACTTAAATATTATGTCTGGTCACAGCTTGACCCTATGTATCACTATCGTCGTTAAGCTAGACTGAGTGCCGGTTTCAATTGCCCTACGGGCTCCAACGTTTACAGATTACGAGGTTTGCCATGGCTGATTACAAAGCGCCCCTGCGCGATATGCGCTTCGTCCTCAATGAGGTTTTCGAGGTCGCCTCTCTTTGGGCGCAATTGCCTGCATTAGCAGAAACCGTCGATGTTGAAACTGTTGAAGCCATTCTTGAGGAGGCGGGCAAAGTAACTGCCAAAAGCATCGCGCCGTTGAGCCGCAGCGGCGACGAAGAAGGCTGCCACTGGAAAGACACCGTAGTCACTACGCCAGCCGGTTTCGTCGATGCCTACAGGACCTACACTGAAGGCGGTTGGGTCGGCGTGGGCGGCGCCCCCGAGTTCGGCGGAATGGGCATGCCCAAGTCGGTATCGGCCCAGGTTGAAGAAATGATCAACTCCTCCAGCCTGGCTTTCGGCCTGTATCCCATGCTGACGGCCGGGGCCTGTGTATCGATCAACGCTCACGCCAGTGAAGAGTTGAAAGCCACTTACCTGCCCAATATGTATTCGGGGGTGTGGGCGGGCTCCATGTGCCTCACCGAGCCACATGCCGGTACCGATCTGGGGATTATTCGCACCAGGGCCGAGCCTCAGGCTGATGGTTCCTACAAAGTCAGTGGCACCAAGATTTTCATCACCGGTGGCGAGCACGACCTCACCGAAAACATTATCCATCTGGTCCTGGCCAAACTGCCGGATGCTCCGGCGGGGCCCAAAGGCATTTCGCTGTTTCTGGTGCCCAAGTTCATGGTGCATGCCGATGGCAGCCTGGGTGAGCGCAACCCGGTTACCTGTGGTTCCATCGAACACAAAATGGGAATTCAGGCTTCAGCCACTTGCGTCATGAACTTCGACGAAGCCGTGGGTTATCTGGTGGGCGAGCCCAACCGTGGATTGGCCGCGATGTTCACCATGATGAACTACGAGCGTCTGGGCGTCGGTATTCAGGGCCTGGCCTCGGGCGAACGCTCGTATCAGAACGCGGTGGAATACGCCCGCGACCGCCTGCAAGGGCGTGCTGCAACCGGCGCTCAGGCCAAGGACAAAGTGGCTGACCCGATCATCGTTCATGCTGACGTACGCCGCATGCTCCTGACCATGAAAGCCTGCAACGAAGGCGGACGTGCATTTTCCACCTATGTCGCCAATCAGCTGGATATTGCCAAGTTCAGCGAAGACCCGGCGGCGCGTGAACGGGCCGATGCCCTGGTGGCGTTACTGACCCCTGTGGCCAAGGCCTTTTTGACCGATCTGGGGCTGGAAACCACCGTGCATGGCCAGCAAGTGTTTGGCGGCCATGGCTATATTCGTGAGTGGGGTCAGGAGCAACTGGTGCGCGATGTGCGTATCACCCAGATCTACGAAGGCACTAACGGCATTCAGGCGCTGGACTTGATGGGCCGCAAGGTGGTTGGCAACCGCGGGGCTTACTACCGGATGTTTGCCGATGAAATCCGCCAGTTCATCGCAGCGCAATCCAGCGACTTGAGCGAGTTTACCCAGCCCCTGGCGGCCGCTCTGGACACCCTTGACCAACTGACAGCCTGGGTTCTGGACCGCTCGCAAAATAATCCCGATGAAATCGGCGCGGCATCGGTCGAGTACCTGCAGGTTTTTGGTTACACGACCTATGCCTACATGTGGGCATTGATGGCCAAGGCTGCTTTGGGCAAAGAGTCCGAAGAAGCCTTTTATGTCAGCAAACTGGGCACTGCACGCTTCTACTTCGCGCGTTTGCTGCCACGTATTCACTCGCTGAGCGCCTCGGTCAAGGCTGGTAGCGAGTCGCTTTACCTGCTGGACGAAGCGCACTTCTGAAATCATTTCAGAGCCATGTAAGCATTTGCTTACATGGCGTACTGCCATTCGCCCATATCGCCAGATTGGATCCATGGGTAATCTACTTATCAGGGACGTAGAGCAGGAAGCTCAAAGCAACAACAGGGACACGTAGGATTCTGCCAGGAAGGCGGAGTGAAAAGGATGTCAGGGAAACAGTCTGCAAAACCCCGCCTAGGCGGGGTTTTCTTTTTTGTGCGTCTGAATTTTGCTGGGCCCCGGCCGACAATAGATATCCTGCGGGAGCCGGCCTGGCGGCGATGGCATCATCGTTTTTGTTCAGATGGCCGCCCTTGCTGCACCGCTGCAAGCCGGTTTGCACTACAACAGCGCTGCATCCTTGGGATGCCTCACGTCTTCCAGCAATGTGCGCAGTAATTCGAGCGTCGCTTGCTGGCGCTGTACATCGCGACACACCAACCCCACCTTCAGCGGCACCCGCGGTTCACTGAGGGGCTTCCAGAGCAGTACTTGATTTTCATGTTCCTGGCGCGAGCGCCCCGGCAGTACGGTCGCCAGCCTGGTATGGGGCAGGCTTTCGAGAATTCCGGCCATGGTGTTCAGCTCAGCCTGAACCTGTGGCCGACGGCCCAGGCTCGCGAGCTGGCTCTTCCAGATTTGCCGCACCTGAAACTCCTCCCCCAGCAGCAACATCGGCAGTTCGGCAGCCTGGGTCAGTGACACCTTCTTGAATTCGCGTAACGGATGGTCGGCTGGAATTACCAGTTGCAACTCGTCTTCGTACAGCAACATGCCGTTCAGCCCCGGCTGACGTGGCGGCAGATAGCTGATCCCGATGTCGAGGGAACCATTGAGCAGGCGCCGTTCAATCTCGATGCCGGTCAGTTCGTAGATTTGCACCACCAGATGCGGCTGGGCCTGACGCACGCGTTCGAGCATTTGCGGCACCAGGCTGGTATGCACGGTTTGCAGCACGCCGATGGCAATGGTGCGCAGGGCCTGGCCCTGGAAGTTGCTTAGAGCCTCTTTGGCCCGTTGCAGACCATCGAGTAGTGGCAAGGCGTGGTTGTACAAGGTATGCGCAGCGAGCGTCGGTAGCAGGCGTTTACTGCTGCGCTCAAAGAGGCTGACGTCGAGGTTGTGCTCCAGGTGGCGTATCTGTTGCGAGAGCGCCGGTTGCGAGATGGACAAACGCTCGGCAGCACGGCCCACATGGCCTTCTTCGTAGACCGCGACGAAATAACGCAGTTGCTTGAAATCCATAAGTAATGCTTATCGAAAATGCTTAAAAAACGAAATGGCTCAAAGGCCCGACGACGCCTAGTCTACCCCCATTCCACAAGGGCCGTAGAGCCTGAGAGCCAGAAGATTACTGATTTGCACGAGGTTTTTTGCATAGGAAAGGCAATACGTTTTGCCGGTGGCGTTGTCACCCATGCACAAGACTCACGGTTGCATATCGGATCTGCTTATGAGCACAAGGTCTGCCTGCATGAACCTGTTCAACCTGCGTCGCCCCCGATCCAGCCATCACCTGCTGGAGGCTGAGTCCGTTCCGTCAGTTCATGACAGCCGCCAGTCCCGGGCCTGCCTGATGCCCAGCGTGGAGCGCGCGGCTCAAGTCTTTGTGCGGGGCCAGGGGTCGTGGCTGTGGGACAGTGAAAGCCGTGCTTATCTGGACTTTTACCAGGGCGGTGCAGTCAATAGCCTGGGGCATAGCCCGGCCGTATTGATCAAGGCGATGGCAGATCAGGCGCAGGCACTGATCAATCCCGGGTCGGCTTTTTACAATCCGGGCATGTTGGGCCTGGCCGAGCGCTTGTGCGCAAGCACCGGCAGTGACCAGGTGCATTTTCTCAATACCGGAGCCGAGGCCAACGAGGGCGCGATCAAACTGGCGCGCAAGTGGGGCCAGTTGCATCGTGGCGGTGCCCACCGAGTTATTACCGCCACCCAAAGTTGCCACGGTCGCAGCTTTGGCGCGATGTCCGCCTCCGGCTGCGGCACCTTTGATAATCGCTTTGAACCGCAATTGCCGGGCTTTATCAACGTACCGTTCAACGACCTGCCGGCGCTGCACGCCGCCGTCGATGCGCAGACCGTGGCCATCATGCTGGAGCCGGTACAGAGCGATGCCGGTGTGATTCCGGCGACCGGGCATTACCTCAAGGGCGTCGAACGCCTGTGTCGCGAGTTGGGCATCTTGCTGATTCTGGATGAAGTCCAGACCGGTATGGGCCGCTGTGGCACCTTGCTGGCAGAACAGAACTACGGCGTACGTGCCGACATCGTAACCCTGGGCAAAGGCCTGGGCGGCGGCGTGCCATTGGCCGCGTTACTGGCGCGTGGCAAGGCCTGTTGCCTGGAACCGGGAGAGCTGGGTGGCACCCATCATGGCAATGCATTGATGACCGCTGCCGGTGGTGCGGTGCTTGAGACGCTGCTGGAAAAAGGTTTCTTGCAGCAGGTGCGGGACACCGGTCACTACTTGCGCGAGGGGCTGGCCCGTCTGGCAAGCCGTTATGCCCAGGGCGAACTGCGTGGTCAGGGCATGTTCTGGGGGCTGACCCTGTCGGATGATTCGGCGCAGGCAGTGGTAAAGGCGGCGTTATACGAAGGTTTGCTGATCAGCGCTCCGCAGCCCGACTGTCTGCGTTTCACCCCTGCGCTGTGTGTCAGTAAAGGCAACATCGATGAGATGCTGCTGCGTCTGGCCCGGGCGTTTGCCCGGGTACGGACAGCACAATTGCAGTGCCGCAGAATCTAGAGCCATACAGAATTCAATGAACCGTCTCGCGGTGTACCGCGCGCCCTGTGCCAGTTTTGTTTGGCACGGGGCGTTTTTTTGTCCCGGATGAGTGCCGACTGAACCTTTTAATCACGTGCGCAGTCGATTAACTGTAGGGCCCGATTGGGCCCGCTATTAATTGGGAGCTGAACTCATGGACCTTATTAAAATCATTTTTGCGATCTTGCTCCCTCCACTTGGCGTGTTCATGCAAGTGGGATTTGCCGGCGCATTCTGGCTGAATATTCTGCTGACCTTGTGCGGATACATCCCGGGGATCGTGCACGCGGTGTGGATCATCGCCAAGCGCTAACCTGTGGCCGGAACTTCCTGATGCGCCGCTGACGTTGCAGGAGCGAGCAAGCTCGTTCCTGCAGGTGGTGTGCAGTCCAGGGGTTATCTGGCCAGCAACTCGCTATAAAACAACCATTCCTGTTCCAGTGCGTGTTCCTGGTTTTTGGCCCTGCGAAACCCGTGGTGTTCATCGGGATAGTAATGCGCCCGGGCCGGGATGCCGTTGTATTGCAGCGCCTCGAGCATGTCCCGTGTCTGCTGCGGGACCACCACGGCGTCCAGCTCGCCCTGGAAGAAAATCACCGGCACGCGGATCTGGCTGGCGTGCAGTAACGGGGTGCGGGCCGCGTAGCGTTCGGCATCCCGTTGCGGGTCGCCGATCAGCCAGTCGAGGTAATCGCCCTCAAACTTGTGGGTGCTGCGTGCCAGGGCGACCGGATCGCTGACCCCGTACAGACTGGCGCCCGCGCGGAAGACATTGTGGAATGCCAGCGCGCACAAGGTGGTGTAGCCACCCGCGCTGCCGCCACGAATAAACGCGCGTTCGCCATCGATCAAGTCCTGTGCCGCGAGGTAGCTGACCACGGCGCAGGCGTCTTCAACATCCACTTCACCCCATTGCAGATGCAGGGCCTGGCGATATTCCCGGCCATAGCCACTGCTGCCGCGGTAGTTCAGGTCGGCGACGGCAAAGCCGCGTTGGGTCCAGTACTGGATACGCGGGTCAAGCATCGGGTAGCAGGCCGATGTCGGGCCTCCGTGAACAAACACCAGCAATGGCGGTTTGGTTTCGCCGTGCATTGCCGGGTAGAAAAAGCCATGGGCTTCGCCGCCCCCGGACGGGTAGCGCAGGGTATGTGGCCGGCTGATTTGCCCGGGGGGGAGCGGCGCAATGCCACCGGCCAAAACGTTGATCTGTTTGTCGTGGCGGCGGATGGCAATGACGGCCGAGGGGCTGACCGGTGATGCGGCAATGCAATAGATGAACTCATCATCCAGCGCCAGGGAGCGAAAGCGGCTGTAGTCTGCGGTGTAATCTTCAAGATGGCCGTCAGGCGTATGGATGCCCAGGCGTCCGAAACCGGCCTCGGTCCAGCTGGCCAGATAGGCCTTGTCGCCCAGGGGCAGCCAGGTACTTGCGCCCAGTTGCCAGGGTGCCGGGGCGTGATCGGCGGCGGCACTTGGCGCAGGTATCAGGCCTTCGGCAAATTGTGCCCAGGGCTGCCAGAAGCCGGCACGATCGGTAAGGCAATACAGGCGACTGTATTCGTCGAAGCGCGGCTGTTGCAGCGACTCTTCGCGCAGATCTCCGGCGATGCAGCGTGGGGTATTCCAGTGCCCATCGATGTTACCTTCCGCCAGCATCAGGCGGGTCGACGTCCACGGCTGATGCGGCCGGCTCCATTCGATCCAGGCCAGGCGTTGACCGTCTGGGCTCAGGGTGGGCGCCGCGTAGAAATCGGCGCCTTCAGCCAGTACCCGGCGCTCAAGGGTCTTGAGGCTGATGCTCACCAGTCGATGGGTTTCGACATTTTCCTCGACGGCCAGTATGTGCCCGTCAGCGTATTGCACATCGCCATAGCGGCAAATGCCCCGGGTCAGGGCCTGGGGGGCCTTGTCATCCAGGGTTTGCAGATACAGTTGCTGGTCGGATTCGTTGACGAACACCACCCCGTTATCGCTCAGGCAGAACGCGCCGCCGCCGTACTCGTAGACCCGGCTGCGAACACTGAAACCCTCGGGTGTCAGGCAATGTGCCTGGCCGTCGCGCCAGTGCCAGATGCGACAGGCCGCGTCGGTGGGGCGGTACTCATTCCAGAACAGCCCTTTTGGGCCGACCCGCAGCTCTGCGAAATCGACCCCGGCGGCTACGGCGAGTGCGGCACTGAAAGGTTCAGCCTTTTGCGATGAGACGTGAGTTTCGATCATTTCGGAACGCCAGTTGTTCGATGGTCTGGGTGGCGTGCTCGGCTTCTTCGCGCGCCTTGAGAATCAAGTCGTGTTGTGGCGATTTGCTGCAAACCGGGTCCGCATTGCTGGCATCGCCCGTGAGCATGAAGGCCTGACAACGACAACCGCCAAAGTCCTTTTCCTTCTCGTCGCACGAGCGGCAAGGCTCGGGCATCCAGTCATAGCCTCGAAAACGATTGAAGCCGAAGGAGTCATACCAGATGTGTTGCATGCTGTGGTCGCGTACGTTGGGGAACTCGACCGGCATCTGCCGTGCACCATGACACGGCAAGGCGGTGCCGTCAGGTGTCACGGTCAAAAAGATGCTGCCCCAGCCATTCATACAGGCCTTGGGTCGCTCTTCGTAATAGTCCGGGGTGACGAAAATCAGTTTGCAGGGATGGCCTTCGGCGGCCAGTTTGGCCCGGTATTCATTGGTGATGCGCTCCGCCCGCACCAGCTGTTCTTTGGTCGGCAGCAGTCCGACCCGGTTGAGCTGGGCCCAGCCGTAGAACTGGCAGGTGGCAAGCTCGACGAAGTCGGCCTCAAGGGCGATGCACAGCTCGATAATGCGATCGATCTTGTCGATATTGTGCCGATGGGTGACGAAGTTCAGCACCATCGGGTAGCCGTGGGCCTTCACGGCGCGGGCCATTTCAAGTTTTTGCGCGAAGGCTTTTTTCGAACCGGCCAGCAGGTTGTTCACCTGTTCGTCACTGGCCTGGAAACTGATCTGGATATGGTCCAGGCCGGCCTTTTTGAAGTCGCTGATTTTCTGCTCGGTGAGGCCGATGCCGGAAGTGATCAGGTTGGTGTAGAAGCCCAGCTTGCGGGCTTCGGCGATCAGCTCGGCGAGGTCCTGACGCACCAGCGGTTCGCCCCCTGAAAAACCGAGCTGGGCGGCGCCCATTTCCCGGGCTTCACGGAACACCTTGAACCATTGCTCGGTGCTTAGCTCTTTGCCCTGCTGGGCGAAGTCCAGCGGGTTGGAGCAATAGGGGCATTGCAGCGGGCAGCGGTAGGTCAATTCGGCCAGCAGCCAGAGCGGCAGGCCGATTTCCGGTTTGGGCGGGATACGGCTGTCAGGCAAGTTCGATCCAGTGCTCTGCACGAGCGACCTCCATAAATTGCTCGATGTCTGCGCCGAGCTCGGGTACGCCGGGGAACTGTTGGTCCAGTTCACCAATAATGGCGGCTACGTCACGCTGGCCATCTATCAGGCCACCGATCAATGCCGCGCTGTCGTTGAGTTTGATCATGCCTTCGGGGTACAGCAGCACATGGCCTTTTTGCGCGGGCTCGTATTGAAAGCGATAGCCCTGGCGCCAGGTCGGGATTTTGCTGCGATCGAAGCTCATAGGGTGATTCCTTTGTGCCAGACCCGTTGGTCGGTCACGCTGTGATAGGGCGGGCGGTCCAGCTCGTAGGCCATGGTCATGGCATCGAGCATGCTCCAGAGAATGTCCAGTTTGAACTGCAGAATCTCCAGCATGCGTTGCTGACCCTGGTAAGTGGTGTAGTGCTGCAAGGTAATCGCCAGCCCATGTTCCACATCGCGCCGGGCCTGGCCCAGGCGGGTGCGGAAGTACTCGTAGCCGGCAGGATCGATCCACGGGTAGTGCTGCGGCCAGCTGTCGAGCCGTGACTGGTGGATCTGCGGCGCGAACATCTCGGTCAGGGAGCTGCTGGCGGCTTCTTCCCAGCTGGCGCGGCGGGCGAAATTGACATAGGCATCCACGGCAAAGCGAACGCCGGGCAGGACCAGTTCCTGGGAACGCAGTTGCTCCGGGTCCAGCCCTACTGCCTGGCCCAGCCGCAGCCAGGCTTCGATACCGCCGTCTTCGCCGGGGGCGCCGTCGTGGTCGAGCATGCGCTGAATCCACTCGCGGCGTACTTCCCGGTCGGGGCAGTTGGCCAGAATAGCGGCGTCCTTGAGCGGGATATTCACCTGATAGTAGAAGCGGTTGGCGACCCAGCCCTGAATCTGCTCGCGGGTCGCGCGGCCTTCGTACATCGCCACCTGATAAGGGTGATAGATGTGGTAGTAGGCGCCCTTGGCCCGCAGGGCGGCTTCGAATTCGGTGGTGCTGAGAGGGGCGTGGGTCATGGTGCCTCCAGAAAATACGTTTTTGCAGTCGCTGCCGCTGGCTGCGACTACAGGGTTTTGCGGGTCAGAGCTCGATACTCATGCCGTCAAAGGCCACTTCAACCCCCCGGCGGGCCAGTTCGGCACGTTCGGCAGAGTCTTCGTCGAGGATCGGGTTGGTGTTGTTAATGTGGATCAGGACTTTGCGCTGCCCGGGCAATTGCTCAAGCACTTCGAGCATGCCACCGGGGCCGTTTTGTGCCAGATGGCCCATTTCACGACCGGTACGGGTGCCGACGCCACGGCGCTGCATTTCGTCGTCGTCCCACAGCGTGCCGTCCACCAGCAGGCAGTCGCTGCCGGCCATGATGTCCAGCAATGGCCCGTCGACCTTGCCCAGTCCCGGGGCGTAGAACAGTTTGCCGCCGGTGCGCAGGTCTTCGACGATCAGGCCGATGTTGTCGCCGGGGTGCGGGTCGAAGCGATGCGCAGAATAGGGCGGCGCAGCACTGCGCAAGGGCAGAGGACTAAAGCGCAGGTTCGGGCAGGCCGGGATGGTGAACGTGCCTTCAAGCTCGATGCGGTGCCAGTTGAGACCGCCGTTCCAGTGCTTGAGCATGGTGAATAACGGGAAGCCGGTGCTCAGGTCTTCATGAACCATGTCGGTGCACCACACGTCATGGGGGCAGCCTTCGCGCAGGCTCAGCAGGCCTGTGGTGTGGTCAATCTGGCTGTCCATCAGAACAATGGCGCTGATCCCCGTGTCACGCAGGGCGCGGCCTGGCTGCATGGGGGCAAAACTTTGCAGTTGCGCACGAATGTCGGGTGACGTGTTGCACAGAACCCAGTTCACGCCGTCATCGGAGATTGCAATCGAGGACTGGGTTCGGGCCTTGGCGTTCAGTGTGCCATCGCGAAAACCCGCACAGTTGACGCAGTTACAGTTCCACTGCGGGAAGCCGCCGCCAGCGGCGGAACCTAGAATCTGGACAAACATGGCATGCTCTCTTGCAATTCTGAAAATAAAAACGCCCCGGCGAACCGAGGCGTTGGGTTGCTCTGCTCAGCTCTGTTGTGCACAGAAGCAGCGCAGATCAACGGCTAGCGAAATACATGGTGACTTCGAAGCCAATACGCAGATCAGTGTAAGCAGGTTTTGTCCAAGCCATGAGGTAACTCCTTCAGCGGTAGTGGGTGGGGTCTCTAACGTTAGTCCGGCTCCCGAGGGAGTCGTTCCTGTGCTTAGGCGATCATGTTACTAAATCAGACCGTTCTTGAACGACCAATGTCGGAAAAAGCTCGTTACACAGATGGTAACGATCAGCTTCTCCCCTGATAAAACGTTTCAGTTGCAGTGTGTGTTGCGAGGCACAAGTAGCCGATATCAGCCTGGGCAATGTGCTGTGCCGCTTTCAGTGTAGTGCCTGGTTCCAGCGCCAGAAGCGCGGCGTAGAGGGCCTCGAGGTAATCCGACGGGTGGCCTGCCAGTTTGGCTTGCCACGACAGCTCAGCGGCCTGGAGCGCGCCCAGGGCCTCGGTCGAGAATTGCCGTGCCAAGGCATCACGAGCCTGGGTGAAAGAAGTTTCATCCAGCGAGCTGACCAATTGCGGCAAATCGGCGAGAAAGGTCCGGATGTGCCCGAAGATTTCAGCCGTTGAGGCGTGGGGTGATTGCACGCCGAACAGCAGGCCGGTCTGGCCATTGATTTGGCGCAAACCACTGAACACCGCGTAGCCCAATTGCAGCTCGCCCCTTAGCCGCTGATAGAACGGGGTTTGGGCGATATGGGCCAGCAGGCGCCAGGCCGCTTCAGCGCCGAGATTGCCCACTGGCGAAGGACAAAATAGGAGCAGGGCCTGTTCGCTGGAATCGCAGGGTTCGGTGTGCCAGAAGTGCCGGTTTGCAGATTCGGGCTCCTGTCTGATCTGTGCATCCGGGGTGCCGGGAACTCTGGCCAGTGCCGCTGTGATCAGCGACTGGGTGGCGGCGGGCAAACCGACAGCCAGCCCGTCCCACTGCGCCGTGGCCCAGCACTGCTGCAGATCGCCGGCCACATAGTCGCTACCAGGCTGGCAGACCTCGGGCAGGCGCTTGAGCAATTGGCGAATGGGTATCAATGGCCTGGCAGGGGGGGCGTTAGTCAATGGCCCGGTCGAGGGCGTAGCCAGTGCGCGCAGAGCGTGTTCGAGAATGGCGGGCATGGGCATCTGAAAGCCCTGCAGTTTCAGCAGCCAGTCATTGCCGCAAGGGCTGAACGACAGTTCGACCCCGGCCGCACGGGCATCTTGCTGCAGTGGGCGCAGGCTGTTTTCCAGGCCTGACAGCACGCCGTCTGCAGGTGTTGTGTGCAAGCGCCAGCGCAGGTAAATCGCTGCTTCGCCGTTATGGGCAGGCACCGCCGAACTGAAGTTCATTGCGGACATATCGCGACGGCTGCGCAAACGGTCCTGAGCAAAGGTGCGCAAGCCACGGTGAGCACTGGTTTGCCCGCGAATCAGGCCGGCACTGACCGGCTCTTTTGGTGCGCGCAAAAATGGATTGGCCGCCGGCAATTGCCAGGTGTGCCGGCAGGTCGAGACCGGCACGGGCTGCATCTGCCCCAGTATGGCTTTAAGGGCCGCCACGGCTTGATCCGACAACGGCCCCTCAGCTTGCTCGCAGTCCAGGCGGGCCAGTTCCATTGCGCCACAAACTTCCATCTGACGCTGTTGCAGTAAACGAAACTCCTCCCGCAGAGCGGGCCAGTCTTGTTGAGTGCTGAAGAACGCCAGCCAGTCGTAGAACATCTCGCTTATCTGTGTTGCGGTCTGAGTGATCTCGGCAGCTGCGCTGAACTCGATTTGCAACAGGGCCTGCCCCTTGAACTGATACAGCACCGCAGCTTTCAGGTTAGTGATCAGTTGCTGCTGGCATAGCCGGGCCACCAGGCCGTCGGGTTTATCGGCATTGATCCAGTGGCACAGAAAGTCCAGGGCCTGTCTGGAGGCGGGCGGCAGCTGCTCGAAGGCGAACATCAGGTTCAGGTGCTGGCCGTCGATGTGTTGATAGCCCGGCCCGGCATCAGTCATCAATCGGGGGGGCGCACTCTGTACAACGGTTTCTGCGCGTCGTAGTTCGGCGCAGCTGTGTTCAGCCAGTGCGGTCAGTTGATCTACGGATAGCGGCCCCGTCAGGCTGAGGCTCATTTGCCCGGTTTGATAGAACGCTTGGTAAAAGTCCTGCAGCGCCTGCTGAAAACTCTGGCGAGGTATTGGCAGGCTGTAACGGTTACCGGCATGGAAAGCCCTAAGCGGATGTGCCGGATTAAGGGGTTGCAGCAGTTTTAGCTGGTGCTGTGCCGAGGGCTCACGAGCCCAGGCGATAAATTCGGCATGCAGTACTTCGCGTTCGCGCAGTTGCTCATCCAAATTCATGCGCGGATGCGCGAGCATGTCGCACAACCGCTCAACACCGCCGGCAAAGGTATCGGCTGACAGCTCAAAGAAGAAGTCGGTGTGACGCTCGCTGGTTCTGGCATTCACTTGGCCGCCATGGCGTTGCACGTAGGCCATGAGGTTGTCTTGTGCCGGGAAGCGCTCCGTGCCGAGGAACAGCAAGTGCTCCAGAAAATGCGCGAGGCCGGGCCAGGCGGCGGGCACATCGTGACTGCCTGCGGCAACGCGCAATACGGCCGCGCAACGCTTGAGGCGCGGCTCATGGCGTACAGAAAGACTCAGACCGTTGTTCAGGGTCGAGCGTTGGGTGTGAGGGTGGTTCAGCGCAGGCATGGGCACTTCCGGAACAGAGAAGCGCTCATGCTAGCGGATTACGGGCAATTAGCGCTTGGTCAGCTCGTTGTAAAGTTCTGGGCGGCGATCGGCGAGGTAGGAATTGGCGGTTTTGGCAGCCAGCAGTTGCGGGTGTTCGAGGGTCGCAGCAATCAAGGTTTCGTCCTGTTTGGCCAGGGCAACCTGCCGGCCGTTGGGGGCGGCGATACTGCTTTGACCACAGTAATGGATATTTCCTTC
The DNA here is from genome assembly GCF_000346225.2 of Pseudomonas sp. Lz4W. NCBI lineage: Bacteria > Pseudomonadati > Pseudomonadota > Gammaproteobacteria > Pseudomonadales > Pseudomonadaceae > Pseudomonas > Pseudomonas sp. Lz4W. Next base: position 451,771 of record NZ_CP017432.1, read on the forward strand.
ATGCCCGCAATAGTTGGCGTAAGCCACGAAGCACTGGTTTTCGAAGGCGCGGCAGCGCACGGTGACATCGGCGATAAAGTCGTAGGGCACCATGTTGGCAGTGGGCACCACAATCAGTTCTGCACCGGCCAGGGCCAGACGCCGGGCATTTTCCGGGAACTCCAGGTCATAGCAAATCAGCAGGCCGAGCTTCCAGCCATTGAGCTCGACAACCGGGAACGCATCGGGACCCTGGCTGAACATGGAGTGATCCAGTTCACCGAAAAGATGGGTCTTGCGGTAGTTGCACAGGCTTTTGCCATGGGCATCGATCAACTGCACGCTGTTATAGATGTGCCCGTCGGCACCGCGCTCGGGGTAGCCGTACACGATCGCCTTGTTGGTGGTTTTGGCCAGCTCGGCAATTTGCTGCGCAGCGTCGCCGTCGTGGGTCTGTGCGAGTTCGGCCACGGCCCTGGCGCCGATGTTGTAGCCCGTGAGGAACATTTCGGGCAGCACCAGCAAGTCGACATCTTTGGATTGCCGCGCAATATTGCCTAAGCGCTGCAGGTTGCCCGCGACATCCAGCGGCAGGGGCGGGCATTGATAAAGGGCGACGCGCATGGGGTTCTCCGGTGTAAGTGCTGACTGTTTGTGGCGGTGACTTCCATAACCCTTGGGTCAGCCAGACTCAAGGGTCATGGGAGTATCACGGCGGTGTTCAGTCCGGAAGGGCGATCGGGCCGATTTCATGGAATACATCGCCTGGCCCCGGGTTCTCGGCATGGGTGCTGCCGCCGAAGTGGGTCATGATGCCCCATACCGCATTCAATGAGGTCTGCACCGCGCCTTCCACCCAGGCCGGTGTCCAGGACACATCATCGCCGGCAATGAAGATTCCGCGCTGCTCGTCGGGTAAATCCTGCTGCATGAAGTGTGCATACATGCGCTGGTTGTAGCGATAGTGCCCTGGCAGCGCCCCTTTGAAGGCGCCAAGGAAGTGCGGATCGGCTTCCCAGGACACGGTGATCGGGTCACCAATGATGCGGCTGGCGATATCCACCTTGGGGTAGATCTTTTTCAGCGAGTCGAGCGCCAGTTTCACGCGCTTTTCTACGGGGTGTGGCAGCATTTTAAGTGCATCGCTCATCCACGAATACGACAGGCAGATGACCCCCGGCTTGTTGTCGCCGTTATCAAACAGGTAGGTGCCACGGGTCAGGCGATCGGTGAGGGTCATGCTCATCAGGTCGCGGCCGGTCTCCGGGTCTTTGTCTTTCCAGAACGGGCGGTCGACCATGACAAAAGTTTTCGAGGACTGCATGTAGCGTGTGCGGTCCAGGGCCATCCACACTTTTTGCGAGAACAGCGATTCTTCGCATTCGATCTGGGTGGTCAGCAGCCAGCTTTGGCAGGTGATCAAAATGGCTGCATGGGAGCGCACTACACCGAGGTTGTCGGTGACGCAGAACTGTCCGTCAGGTGCGCGGGAGATGGCTTTGACCCCGGTGCGCGGGGCACCGTTATGCAATGAGCTGAGGCTGGTGCCCTCGGGCCAGTGTGCGCAGCGCTCGGGTGCATGACGCCAGATGCCCAGCGGGACTTGCTCAACTCCGCCAACCACCAGGTGTTGATGGTCGTCACAGTTGGTCATCACGACACGAAAGATCTCGAGCATCGAATTCGGGAAGTCGGAGTCCCATCCGCCAGTGCCAAAGCCGACCTGGCCAAATACCTCACGGTGCTGGAACGACAGTTTGGCGAAGGCTTTTGACGTAGCGACAAAGTCGTAGAACGTGCGGTCGTCCCACAGCGGAACCAGAGTGTTCCACAGCTCTTTGAGGCGAGGTACGTCACGGTCGCGGATGGCTTGCTGAATATCACCAAAGCGCGAACCTGACTCAAGGGCATCGGCCCAGGCGTCGGCGACTTCCTGGAACAGTGCAGGCAAGTCCGCCATTTTCTGTGCGTAGAAAGTCTGGCCTTCGAGGTCGATAACGGTGCTGCCCGACGCGGGCGTCAATGGGTTGGGGAACGGTTTGGTTTCCAGTCCCAGCTTGTCGACGTAGTGGTAAAACGCGGTCGAGGACACCGGGAAACGCATGCCGCCCAGCTCGGCGATCACCCCTTCACTGCCTTCGAAGGCCTGCGAGCGCAGGCGTCCACCCATCTTTGAGGCTTCATACACTACGGGTTTGAGGCCCAGCTTCATCAGCTCGTATGCCGCTACCATTCCGGCCATGCCGGCGCCGACGATCGCGACTTCGGTCCCCAGCTTGTCGGCCGGGATACTGCCCAGGCCAGCCGGGTGTTCAATCCAGTCATCAAAGGCAAACGGAAAGTCCGGGCCGAAGATGGTGATGGGTTTTTTTCCGTCGATGGGGTGGCGATTATTCTTGTTCATGGCTGACCTGCTGGCGACCCGCGTTTAACGCTGAGTATAGGAAAAGACAGGCACCATGATAGGGAGCGCAGAACACGTTAATAAGGCGCAATGTGTCGTCGTTATGACTGTTTATTGGTCAATGTGACGAATATAGACTGCATATTGTTGTGTAGGACGGTTAAAAAGTTACCCGCGGTCGACTTTGCTGCTGAGAATGATCGAGGTGGTGGTTTTTTCAACACCTTCGACATTGCCAATCTGATCCAGCAATTGATCCAGCTGCTCGGGAGAGTCGCTGCGAAGCCAGGCCACATAATCGAACTCGCCACTGACTGCACACAGTTGCTGGACCTGGGCCATGGCGCTCAGGCGTCTGACCACCTCTTTGCCCGCGCGCGGCTGCACGGTGATGCCCACATAGGCCTGCAGTCCGCCATCAATCAGTCGCTGGCCCAGGCGAACGCCATAGCCGGTAATCACTCCGGTTTTCTCCAGTCGTGCCAGCCGCAAGGTCACCGTGGTGCGCGCGATCCCCAGCTGGCGAGCCAGCATTGCCACGCTTTCGCGGGCATTGAGTTGCAGGGCCCCGATCAATTGGCGGTCGGTTTCATCCAGCGCGGGCGGGTGGGCATCAGACAAGGGAGGGCTCCTGTGGCATTGGTGACGCGGGTGGTCATGGTACATGGCCTGACGGCTCGTGGTTGCAGGTGCAATAGATCAGCCTGTTGTTTTAAGCGCCCGGGACTTTCAGATGGCGGAAGAAGTGTCGGCCGCAGGCGAGCCAGCGCTGCTGCGCTGGAGCCAGAAACACGAAAGCCGCGCAGTGCGCGGCTTTGAGTATGGTGGGCCCAGTAGGACTCGAACCTACGACCAAGGGATTATGAGTCCCCTGCTCTAACCAACTGAGCTATAGGCCCTCAGTAGGTCGCGGATTATAACGATGGTTTCTCGTGAGTGCTATCCGAAAAGTCTGAAATAGAGGCGTGAACAATGGTCTCTGCGATTTTTTGCGGTTTGCGCCGTGCTGGCGATGCGGGTCTGTATCCGTTCGCAGCTTTGTGCGGCAAGAAAATCCTGTCGAGCCCAGGTCTCGGCACTCGTCGCTAATGATGGTTTTGTCGGGGGTTTCTTCGCAGGCAGGGGGCAAGAGGTTGCAGTCATGGAGTGGTCTGCGGACGTGACATGCGCCTGGCAGGCGAAAGAACGGGGAGGGCAGGTTGCTATAAAGCAAAACCCCCGGCAGGGCCGGGGGTTTTGGTATCACTCGTCGAGGAAGGAGCGCAGATGCTCGCTTCTCGTCGGGTGGCGCAGCTTGCGCAACGCCTTGGCTTCGATCTGACGAATCCGTTCACGGGTAACGTCGAACTGCTTACCAACCTCCTCAAGGGTGTGGTCGGTATTCATGTCGATGCCGAAGCGCATGCGCAGTACTTTGGCTTCACGTGCGGTGAGGCCGGAGAGTACGTCGCGTGTCGCTTCTTTAAGGCTCTCAACGGTGGCTACATCGATTGGCGACTGCATGGTCGAGTCTTCGATGAAGTCGCCCAGATGGGAGTCTTCGTCATCACCGATCGGGGTTTCCATGGAGATCGGCTCTTTAGCGATCTTCAATACCTTGCGGATTTTATCCTCAGGCATTTCCATGCGTTCGCCCAGCTCTTCCGGGGTCGGTTCACGACCCATTTCCTGCAACATCTGGCGGGAAATGCGGTTGAGCTTGTTGATCGTCTCGATCATGTGCACCGGAATACGGATGGTGCGGGCCTGGTCGGCGATCGAGCGAGTGATCGCCTGACGGATCCACCAGGTGGCATAAGTCGAGAATTTGTAGCCGCGGCGGTATTCAAACTTGTCTACCGCTTTCATCAAGCCGATGTTGCCTTCCTGGATCAAGTCGAGGAACTGCAAGCCACGGTTGGTGTACTTCTTGGCGATGGAGATCACCAGACGCAAGTTGGCTTCAACCATCTCTTTCTTCGCGCGGCGGGCCTTGGCCTCACCGATCGACATGCGACGGTTGATGTCCTTGATCTCGGCAATCTTCAAGCCGGTTTCAGCTTCCAGTGCAGACAGCTTCTGCTGGCAACGGATGATGTCCGGTTGCAGGCGACCAATGGCTTCAGCGTATTTGCTTTTGCCTTTGGCCAGCGCGTCGCTCCAGCTTTCGTCGACTTCGTTACCCGGGAACAGGCGCAGGAAGTCGGTGCGCGGCATGCGTGCATCACGTACACACAGCTGCATGATGGCGCGCTCTTGCGCACGCAGACGCTCCAGGGCGCTACGAACACGCTCAACCAGGCCTTCGAATTGCTTCGGGACCAGTTTGATCGGCATGAACAGCTCGGCCAGTGCAACCAGCTCGGCAATTGCCTGCTTGCTGCCGCGACCGTGCTTTTTCAGTGCCTTGCGAGCGATTTCCATCTGATCGGAAACGGCGCCGAAACGCTGAGCCGCGATGATCGGGTCAGGGCCGCTTTCGACCTCTTCCTCTTCTTCGGTGGACTCTTCCTTTTCGTCCTCTTCGTCGTCACCTTCGGCTTTCACCTTTGGGTCGACAGGAGGCGGTACTTCGGCTGCGGGCGGCGCAATACCGTCGTCCGGGTCGATATAACCGCTCAGAACGTCGGACAGGCGGCCACCTTCGGTGGTGACGCGAGTGTACTCGGAGAGAATATGGTCAACCGTGCCAGGGAAGTGCGCAATTGCGCCCATCACTTCGCGGATGCCTTCTTCGATACGCTTGGCGATTTCGATTTCGCCTTCACGTGTCAGCAGTTCTACCGTGCCCATTTCACGCATATACATGCGTACAGGGTCGGTAGTACGACCAATGTCGGTCTCTACTGCCGCCAACGCGGCAGCTGCTTCTTCAGCAGCTGCTTCGTCGGTGTCAGCATCGGCCAACATAAGGGCGTCCGCATCCGGAGCACTCTCGTGTACGGGGATCCCCATGTCATTAATCATGCGGATGATGTCTTCCACTTGCTCCGGATCTGAAATATCTTCGGGCAGGTGGTCGTTGACCTCTGCGTAAGTCAGATACTTCTGCTCACGGCCGAGGGTGATCAACTCTTTGATACGAGACTGCTGTTGCGCTTTTCCGGACATAACACCCTATCCACTGAAGGTCTTGGCGGGCAAAAAACAAGCCGAGGATTATACCTTAGCTATGACCTCACGCGCCAGTTGAGGTCGGGTTTGATGCGGGATTATTGCGACTTAGAAGGTCGCGTAACTGATTTTTCTCCTCGGTACTGAGCTCGCCTTGACGTGCTTTTCGAAGAAGTTGCTCCAGATTTCGCTCGCGTTGGCGAGCTGACAGGCTAGTTATAGTGTCGAAAAACTGTTGTTCAAGGTTGTCGGCATCAATTAACCATTCCTTTTCAAGCAATCTTTGCAATAAACGACCCTGTTCAGTCCCGTGCCAACGGGATAACAACTGAATAGAGCTTAGCTTAGGATTTTTCTGTACGGCCTCGACCAGAGCGATCAGCAGTTGATTATTAGTCTGGTCTTCTGCGGCAAAGTGCCCGGCATCTTCAACTTTCGCAGCCAGTTGCGGGTGATGCAGCAGTGTGCGCAGGGCGGCCAGGGTTGGCGGCTCGACCGCTGCCGGGATGCGTGGCCCGCGGGGCTGGTCATTGTCGCCGCCGCGCTTGGATTTTTTGTCCCAGGGCTTGTTTTCCCACTTCTTGCCGCCAGCGCCAGGTTTTTTCGGCGCCCACTCCTGTTGGGGGAGGTAGGTGTCCGGTTGCTGGAAGTCGCTGTAGTCAGGCATGCCGTCGTAATCAATGCCCGGGTCATAAGCAGGTTGCGCCTGCGCCTTTGCGGGTGCGTTCTGCGCCAGCTGGCTGACGGTTTCACTGGTGAGGCCGGTTATCTCGCTCAGGCGTTGGCGCATCAGGGTCCGCAGGTTGGCCCCCGGGACTTTATCGATCAGCGGTGCTGCCAGGGTTGCCATGTGGGCCTTGCCTTCAAGCGAGCGCGGGTCGGACTCTTCTGTCAGTTGCTGGAAGAAATAATCGGCCAGCGGCTGTGCATGCTGGTTGATACGCGCCTTGAAGGCGTCAGTGCCTTCGGAACGCACCAGCGTGTCCGGATCTTCGCCTTCGGGCAGGAACAGGAAGCGCGCGCGACGGCCGTCCTGCAGGCAAGGCAGGGTCGCCTCCAGTGCGCGCCAGGCAGCGTTGCGGCCGGCCTGGTCACCGTCAAAGCAGAACAGGACGCTGGGCACCACGCGGAACAGGCGCTTCATGTGTTCTTCGCTGGTTGCCGTGCCGAGTGTGGCCACGGCATTGCGCAGGCCTTGCTGGGCGAGAGCGATAACATCCATGTAGCCTTCGACGACGATGATTTCGTCGAGGCTGCGGTTGAATTTGCGCGCTTCGAACAGCCCGTACAGTTCCTGGCCTTTATGGAAGACCGGGGTTTCGGGGGAGTTCAGGTATTTTGGTTTGTCGTCGCCCAGTACCCGGCCGCCGAAAGCAATGATGCGGCCGCGACTGTCGCGGATCGGAAACATGACTCGATCGCGAAAGCGGTCATAACGTTTGCCGGTTTCGGCATTTTCGACCAGCAGGCCGGCGTCGATCATGGCCTTTTGTTGCAGCGTGTCGCTGCTCAGGTGCTTGTACAGGTTGTCCCAGCCGGGCGGGGCGAAGCCCAGTCCGAAGTCGCGGGCTATTTCGCCGGTCAGGCCGCGTCCCTTCAGGTAGTCCACGGCCGCTTTGCGTGCCGGATGGCCTTTTAGGGCCTGGCGATAAAAGTCGGCTGCGGCTGTCAGAAGCGGGTAGAGCGGAGAGTCGGTGGGCTGTCTTGGCTTGTGTGGGCGGCCGCTTTCTTCCCGGGGGATTTCCATGCCCGCGGCTTTGGCCAGTTCCTCTACAGCCTGGGGGAAGTCCAGGTTGTCGTGGTCCATGATAAAGCCGAGGGCATTGCCTCCTGCGCCGCATCCGAAGCAGTAATAGAACTGTTTGTCGGGGCTGACGCTGAAGGATGGTGTTTTTTCTTTGTGGAAGGGGCAGCAGGCGGTGTAGTTCTTGCCGGCTTTCTTCATTTGCACGCGTGAGCTGACGACATCGACGATATCGGTACGGTTAAGAAGGTCGTCAATGAAGCTCTGGGGGATTAACCCGGCCATGGCGTTCTCGTCATCTCTGCGCAGAAATTAACCCGCATGAGGGCTTGGTCGTCGTACGTGCAGGCAAGTGTGCTGCCAGATCGCGGGACGTCTGCTCAATCATGTTGGGGGAGTGTATCTGTCGAAACGTCACTGATTTATTTTTAATCAGGGTAAATGGCTTCGATAGGTGTCGCGCTCTGAGTCCGGCATTGACCAATGGCTGGTCTCGGATAGCTCATAAGCAGGTACTGGAGAGGTACCTTGGGCTGATCGTCTTTGGGAAAATCAGAGGGGTGTGCTCGTCGGTAGCCTTGGAAGGCTCGTCAGTAAAGACGTGCACCGCTGGCTATTAGGCCAGGTCTGACGTGATGTAGCGTTTTGTCGCGGTCGCATCTGCGGCCTTGACAATAAAACATGTAACTAAAGCTGCAACTGCCTACGGCCCGGCTTTAGGCCGGGCTTGGCAGAAGCGTGCTTCGAACGTCTGTGTATTAGTACAGACGAACGGCGCGGCGCTGCTCGCGCTGAACTTTCTTCGCGTGACGCTTAACAGCAGCTGCTGCTTTACGCTTACGCTCAGAAGTCGGCTTCTCGTAAAATTCGCGGCTGCGAACTTCAGCCAGAACACCGGCTTTTTCGCAGGAGCGCTTGAAACGACGCAGAGCTACGTCGAAGGGTTCGTTCTCTTTTACTTTGACGGCTGGCATCCAGAGCTACCTTCATTCATTACCGGGGTCAACGTCTCAAGGCAAAATCGCGTTGGAAGACGTCGGTTTTTAAGGGTTGCGGATGTTAACCCCTCATCGCCCGGAATGCAAAGCCTCTGATCGAAAACCGCTGGCCGGGGGCGGGAGTGGCGACTATTATGCGCGCCTTCGAATTTAGCCTCTACAAGGCGTAAACCCATGCTAGTACTGGGATTAGAAACCTCCTGCGACGAGACCGGCGTCGCGCTTTACGACAGTGAACGCGGGCTTTTGGCCGACGCACTGTTCAGTCAGATCGACTTGCACCGCGCTTATGGCGGTGTGGTTCCGGAGCTGGCTTCAAGGGATCACGTCAAGCGCATGCTGCCCTTGATTCGTCAGGTGCTGGCTGAGGCTGGCTGTGTGCCTACAGAGATTGATGCGATCGCCTACACGGCAGGGCCTGGATTGGTCGGAGCCCTTCTGGTTGGGGCTTCATGTGCCCAGGCGCTGGCGTTTGCCTGGGGTATTCCGGCCTTGGGTGTGCACCACATGGAGGGCCATTTGTTGGCTCCAATGCTGGAAGAGCAGCCCCCGGAATTCCCGTTCGTCGCTTTGTTGGTGTCGGGCGGTCATACGCAGTTGGTGCGTGTGGATGGCATCGGCCAATACGAGTTGTTGGGCGAGACCCTGGACGACGCGGCCGGAGAAGCATTCGACAAGACGGCGAAGATGATGGGGCTCAACTACCCGGGCGGCCCTGAGATTGCGCGACTGGCCGCTCAGGGCGTTGCGGGGCGGTTTGTGTTCCCCAGGCCCATGACTGACCGTCCGGGGCTGCAATTCAGTTTCAGCGGCCTTAAAACCTTTGCCTTGAATACCTGGCAGCGCTGTGTGGCGGCTGGTGATGACACAGAGCAGACCCGTTGCGATATCTCTCTGGCGTTCCAGCAGGCGGTGGTCGAGACCTTGACCATCAAGTGCAAGCGGGCTTTGAAGCACGCAGGCATGAAGCGTCTGGTGATTGCGGGCGGGGTCAGTGCCAATAAGGCGCTGCGGGTTTCGCTCGAAAAAATGCTCGGCGAAATGAATGGCAATGTTTACTACGCCCGACCGGAGTTTTGTACGGACAACGGCGCAATGATTGCCTTTGCCGGCTGCCAGCGGTTGCAGGCCGGTCAGCATGAAAGCCTGGCGATCAGTGTGCAGGCGCGCTGGCCGATGGAGCAATTGAAGCCGCTGTGAGTGCGGGGCGTAAGGCATGAGTCGGTGTTGCGTGAGCGTATTTCATGCGCGCTATTCAGAAATGCCGTTCGCGCCCGGCCATCAGGTCGCGTAAATTGCTGCGGTGGCGCCATACAATCAGCGCCGTCAAGGCGCACATGGGCAGCAGGGCAGCAGGCTCTTGCCAGGCCAGCAATGGCAGGGTCAGAGGTGTGGCTATCAACGCTGCCAGTGAGCTGGTGCGGCTTAGCTGGAAGGTCAGTAGCCATGCGGCAACGGCCAGCAGGGCGGCAGGCGGGTAGAGTCCCACCAGCATGCCTGCGGCAGTGGCAACGCCTTTGCCGCCGCGAAAGCGGAAGTACAACGGGTACATGTGGCCGAAGACGGCGCAGATACCGATCCAGGCTTGTTGCTGGAGCGGGAGACCGAGCTGGTTGGCCAAAAGTACAGGCAGCAAGCCTTTACACAGGTCGCCGAGCAGAGTCAGGACGGCGAGCTTTTTGCCGGCAAGGCGCAACATATTGGTCGCGCCGGCATTGCCCGAGCCACTCATTCGCGGGTCGGGATTTCCCGTCAGGCGGCTGAGCAAAATGGCGAAGGACAGAGAGCCAAGCAGGTAGGCGAAAATCGCCAGTAACCAAAACATGCTAACTATTCCGGGCGAGGACGCCCTGATTCTAACGGCGCATTGCGCCCTTGTCGTGCTGCGGAGAAAAGTGCTTGGACAGAGTGTTTATCGAAGGCCTGGAAGTTGACACCGTGATCGGTGCTTATGACTGGGAGCGTGGCATCCGCCAGTGCTTGCGGCTTGACCTGAGTTTCGCGTGGGATAATCGCCCGGCTGCGGCCGGTGATGACCTGACGCTGGCCCTGGATTACGCGAGTGTTTCTTCGCGAATCCAGGCATTTGCCGAGGCAGCTCAGTTCCAGTTGGTGGAGACTTTTGCTGAGCGTCTGGCCGAAGTGCTGATGACTGAATTCAATATTCCGTGGTTGCATCTGAAGCTGACCAAGCCCGGCGCCGTTTCGGCGGCCACCGGTGTGGGCGTGGAGATTGAGCGCGGATGTCGCTAACTCAGGTTTTCCTCGGGCTGGGCAGTAATGTCGAGCGTGAAAAGCATTTGTGCGCCGGGCTTGACGCCCTTGCTGGATTTTTGCAGGACATGAGCTGTTCTGCAGTGTTTGAAAGTCAGCCGGTGGGCATCAGGAGCGGGCCTTTTTTCAACCTGGTGGTGTCGGCAAAAACTGACTTTCCGCTGGCTGAACTAAGTCGACGTTTGAAGTTGATCGAGGCGGATAACGGACGTTATGCCCAAGATCGCAAAGGTTTGCCTTTGGATATCGACGTGTTGTTTTACGGTGATCTGGAAGGCAACTTTGATGGCTTGATTTTGCCCCGTGCAGAGATTCTCAAAAATGCTTTTGTCTTGTGGCCCTTATCGTTGATAGCGCCAGACAAGGTGCATCCGGGCGTGGGCAAGACTCTGGCTCAGATGTGGGCAGAAGCACAGATCGATCAAGTTCTGGCGCCTGCAGCATTTGAATGGCGGGGGGAGCAGTTGACCCCGGCCGGGATGCTTTTGCCTTAGTAGTCGCTGGTGCAGGCTGCGATGGGTTGCCTGGCGACCCTGCTGTGAAGGTCCTTCGGCCCTTGGCGCAGCCTGCGCCATCGACTACAAGAGCGATGTCTCAGGCTTTTGCTGCTTCTTTGTAGGCTTGCAGCGCCTTTAGCCGTTCGTGCTTTAGCGCTTCCCCGAGTTCAGGGCCTTTGAAACCCTGCTCAAGTAAAGGCTGGACGGCCACGGCCTGGGCAGCCTTGGCAGCTCCGCGCAGGTAATCGGCCTGTGGATACGGGCGATTCTCCAGTCCCAGGCGCCCTTTGGCGTCCATCTCGCAGGCTACGATAAACTCCTCAAAACGCTGCGGTCGACGATATACGTCAAAGCGCTGCAGCAGTTCCAGTAGCGTTGATGCCTTGAGTTCCAGAGCGCGGTGGCCGTGGGTGTGATATTCGCCCACAAGGAGTGCCAGTTCCTGACAGTCGCGCGGCACTTTGTAGCGCTCGTTGACCGCTTTGATCAGGCGCAGCCCTTTGTGCTCGTGGGCAATGTGTCTTGGCCAGTCCTTTTCAGGTGTAAGCCCTTTGCCCAGATCATGCAGCAGGCAGGCCCAGCGCACGGTCAGTGGCTGATTGTGCAGGGCTGCCTGCTCAAGCACGCTCAAGGTGTGTACGCCGCTGTCGATCTCCGGGTGATGTGCAGCAGGCTGAGGTACACCAAACAGGGCATTGATCTCCGGTAGCAGCACTTCCAGAGCCTCGCAGCTGCGCAGTACTTCCAGGAATACCTGAGGCTGATCTTCCATCAGGGCCCGGGAGATTTCTTTCCAGCAACGCTCCGGGGTCAGTGCTTGCAGTTCGCCTGAGCGAGACAGTTGGCGCATCAGCTCCAGGGTCTCGGGTGCGATGCTGAAACCGAGTCCGGCATAGCGCGCGGCGAACCGGGCAACTCGCAATACCCGGAGGGGATCTTCGGCGAATGCGGGTGAAACATGGCGTAAAATCCGCGCCTCCAGATCGCGCTGACCATGGAAAGGGTCGGTCAAATTGCCTGAGTCGTCCTCAGCCATTGCGTTGATGGTCAGGTCGCGCCGGATCAGGTCTTGTTCAAGGGTAATGTCGGGGCTTGCATGAAAGATGAAGCCGCCATAGCCCTGGCCGCTTTTGCGCTCTGTGCGGGCCAGTGCGTATTCCTCCCCGGTTACAGGGTGAAGAAATACCGGAAAGTCCGAGCCCACGGGGCGAAACCCTTTGCTGAGCATTTGTTCGACTGTTGCGCCGACCACTACCCAATCGATATCAGTGACGGGCTTGCCCAGCAGGCGATCCCTTACGGCACCGCCAACTTTATAAATCTGCATAAAAAACCTCCGTTAGCACGACAGGATAACGCTTGCGCCGTGAGAACGGAGGTTCCCGTGTTACAGGTGAATGGCGCTCATATCCAAACGCCCGTAGTCAGAGTCTGAATGTTCTCCTTTTGGCGGGACATGGTGGACTTTCATGACCTGGTCGCCTTGAAGGGTTTCAAGATGAATATCGAACCCCCACAGGCGATGCAGGTGTTTGAGCACTTCGTCGGTGGAGTCGCCCAGGGGTTTGCGGTCATGTTGTTGGTGACGCAGGGTCAGCGAGCGATCGCCGCGGCGGTCGATGCTCCAGATTTGCACGTTGGGTTCACGATTGCCCAGGTTGTACTGAGCCGCCAGGGTTTCACGAATGGTGCGGTAGCCGTTCTCGTCATGAATGGCAGGTACTAGCAGGTCGTCCTTTTGATCATCGTCCATGATGCTGAACAGTTTCAGGTCGCGGATGACCTTGGGTGACAGGTATTGCAGGATGAAACTTTCGTCCTTGAAGCTGCTCATGGCGAATTTGATGCTCGATAGCCAGTCGCTGCCAGCCATGTCCGGGAACCAGTGGCGGTCCTCGTCAGTTGGATGTTCGCAAATGCGCCGGATGTCGCAATACATTGCAAAACCCAGTGCGTAGGGGTTGATCCCGCTGTAGTGAGGGCTGTCAAAGCCTGGCTGGAACACCACGCTGGTATGGGAGATGAGGAACTCCATCATAAAGCCCTCGGTAACCAGGCCTTCATCGTAGAGGTCGTTCATCAAGGTGTAGTGCCAGAACGTCGCCCAGCCCTCGTTCATTACCTGGGTTTGCCGTTGTGGGTAAAAGTACTGGGCAATCTTGCGCACGATGCGTACGACTTCACGCTGCCAGGGCTCGAGCAGGGGAGCGTGTTTTTCGATGAAGTACAGGATGTTTTCCTGGGGCTCGTCGGGGAATCGTGCGCTGTCCTTTTCGCTGAACTTGTCTGCACCTTTGGGAATGGTGCGCCACAGATCATTGATCTGTTTTTGCAGGTGCTCTTCACGGTCCTTCTGCCGCCGACGTTCTTCTTCGGCTGAAATCGGATAAGGCCGTTTGTAACGATCAACGCCGTAGTTCATCAGGGCGTGGCAGGAGTCGAGCAGGTCTTCAACGGCATCGATACCGTGGCGCTCTTCGCATTGCATGATGTACTGCTTGGCGAACACCAGATAGTCGATGATCGAACTGGCATCGGTCCAGGTGCGAAACAGGTAGTTACCCTTGAAGAAGCTGTTATGGCCATAGCAGGCATGGGCCACCACCAGGGCCTGCATGCAGATGGTGTTTTCTTCCATCAGATAGGCGATGCATGGATCTGAGTTGATCACGATCTCGTAGGCGAGTCCCATCTGGCCGCGGCTATAGGACTTTTCGGTGCTCAAGAAATGTTTGCCGTAGGACCAATGGTGGTAGCCCAGCGGCATGCCCACAGAGGCATAGGCATCCATCATTTGCTCGGCGGTAATCACCTCGATCTGGTTGGGGTAGGTATCCAGAGCATAGCGTTCGGCCAGGCGGCCGATTTCGCGGTCGTAAGCCTGGATCAGTTCAAAGGTCCACTCGGAGCCAGTGGAAATTGGATGGCGTTTATTCTCTTTGGCGGTCATGTCACTAACCTGCGCTGGAAGAGTTCACGGAAGACCGGATAGATGTCGCCGGCCGAGACCAGTTGCTGTTGGGCGAAGGTATCTGAATACGCTTCGCTGATACGTTCGTACTCGTACCAGAGGGCCTGATGTTCGCGCGGGGTTATTTCTACATAAGTGTAGTACTGCACGAACGGCATGATCTGATTGATCAGAATATCCCGGCAAATGGGTGAATCATCGTTCCAGTTATCGCCGTCTGAAGCCTGCGCTGCATAGATATTCCACTCATTTGTGGGATAGCGCTCAGCCATGATTTCCTGCATCAGTTTAAGTGCGCTGGAAACAATGGTGCCGCCGGTCTCCCTCGAATAGAAAAACTCCTCTTCATCAACCTCCCGTGCACTGGTGTGATGGCGAATAAACACTACGTCAATCTTGTCGTAGTTACGCTTCAGGAACAGGTACAGCAGGATGAAAAAACGCTTGGCGATGTCCTTGGTGGCTTGGGTCATGGAGCCGGAAACGTCCATCAGGCAGAACATGACGGCCTTCGAGCTGGGGTTGGGTTGCTTGACCAGCAAGTTGTACTTGAGGTCAAAGGTGTCGAGGAATGGCACGCGATGGATGCGTGCGCTGAGTTTCTCGATTTCAGCCTCTACTACCTTGATATCGCCGAAGTTGTCCGGTTCTTCGCGCTTCAGTCGTTCAAGTTCGGCTTTGGCTTCCTTGAGTTTTTTCCGGCTGCTGCCGGACAGGGCAATACGCCGTGCGTGAGCCGAGCGCAGGGTGCGAATGATGTTGATGCGCGACGGGTTGCCTTCGTTGCTGATGCCCGCACGCACTGTTTTAAAAGTGTCGGTCCCCGTTAGGTTGCGTTTGACCAGGTTGGGCAGTTCGAGGTCTTCGAACATGAACTCGAGGAATTCTTCCTGGGTGATTTGAAATACGAATTCATCCATGCCTTCGCCGGAGTTGCCTGCCTTGCCGGGGCCGCCACCACCTCCCGCGCCACCTTGTGGGCGTTGAATGTGTTCGCCGCTGGTGAACTCCTTGTTGCCAGGGTGCACCACCGTTTGCTTGCCACCGCGGCCGTGGTGAAGCACCGGCTCATCGATATCGCGGCCGGGAATGCTGATTTGTTCGCCATGTTCCATGTCGGTAATGGAGCGGCGGCCCACGGCCTCTTCTACGGCCTTCTTGATGTGGTCACGGTAACGTCGCAGGAAACGCTGGCGGTTCACCGTGCTCTTGTTCTTGCCATTGAGGCGTCGGTCGATCACATAGCTCATTAGGCCCTCCGGGCAGCTTCAGGTTGTGAGCTGCAAGCTGCAAGTCGAAGCGGTAGCGCGTGCTTCTTCTTGCAGCTTGAGGCTAGAGGCTTACAGCTGCCTCACTGCGACTTTCTGACCCGCAGGTACCACTCGGAGAGAAGCCGTACTTGTTTGTCGGTGTAGCCACGTTCGACCATTCGAGTAACGAAGTCGTTGTGCTTTTGTTGATCCTCTTTGCTTGCCTTGGCGTTGAAGCTGATAACCGGAAGCAGGTCCTCGGTGTTGGAGAACATTTTTTTCTCGATAACCACCCGCAGTTTTTCGTAGCTGAGCCAGGTCGGGTTTTTGCCGTTGTTGTTGGCGCGGGCCCGCAGTACGAAGTTGACGATTTCGTTGCGGAAATCTTTCGGGTTGCTGATGCCGGCCGGTTTTTCGATTTTCTCCAGCTCCTCGTTGAGGGCTACGCGATTGAGGATTTCTCCGGTCTCCGGATCGCGGTATTCCTGATCCTGAATCCAGAAGTCTGCGTAGAGCACATAGCGGTCGAAGATGTTTTGCCCGTATTCGCTGTAGGACTCCAGATAAGCGGTCTGGATTTCTTTGCCGATGAATTCAATGTAACGCGGTGCCAGGTACTCCTTGAGGAAGCGCAGATAACGCTCGCGGGTTTCCGCCTGGAACTGCTCTTGCTCGATCTGTTGCTCCAGGACATAGAGCAGGTGCACTGGGTTGGCTGCAATTTCGTGCGGGTCGAAGTTGAAGACCTTGGACAGGATCTTGAAGGCGAAACGGGTGGAAAGGCCATTCATGCCTTCATCGACGCCTGCGCTGTCGCGGTATTCCTGGATCGATTTGGCTTTCGGGTCGGTGTCTTTAAGATTTTCACCGTCGTAGACCCGCATTTTCGAGTAAATGTTCGAATTTTCCGGCTCTTTAAGGCGCGACAGAACCGTGAACTGGGCAAGCATTTTCAGGGTGTCGGGTGCGCAGTGGGCTTTGGCCAGCGAGCTGTTGAACAACAGTTTGTCGTAGATCTTCACCTCGTCACTGACGCGCAGGCAGTACGGAACCTTGACGATGTAGATCCGGTCGATAAACGCTTCGTTGTTCTTGTTGTTGCGGAAGGTGTGCCACTCTGACTCGTTGGAGTGGGCCAGCAGGATGCCGGTAAACGGGATAGCGCCCAGACCTTCGGTACTGTTGTAGTTGCCCTCTTGGGTTGCGGTCAGCAAGGGGTGCAGGACCTTGATCGGCGCCTTGAACATCTCCACGAATTCCATCAGGCCCTGGTTGGCCCGGCACAGTGCGCCCGAATAGCTATAGGCATCGGCGTCGTTCTGTGGGTACTCCTCGAGTTTGCGGATATCGACCTTGCCCACCAGTGCCGAAATGTCCTGGTTGTTCTCGTCTCCCGGCTCGGTTTTGGCCACGGCGATCTGATTGAGAATCGAAGGATAGAGCTTCACCACGCGGAACTGGCTGATGTCGCCACCAAATTCGGCCAGGCGCTTGGTTGCCCACGGCGACATGATGGTGCTCAGGTAGCGTTTCGGGATGCCGAAGTCTTCTTCGAGAATTGCGCCGTCTTCGGTGGCATTGAACAGCCCCAGTGGCGATTCAAAGACCGGCGAGCCCTTGATTGCATAAAAGGGGACTTTCTCGATCAGTTGCTTCAGTTTTTCTGCCAGCGATGATTTACCGCCGCCCACCGGGCCCAGCAGATAGAGAATTTGTTTTTTCTCTTCCAGGCCCTGCGCAGCGTGGCGGAAGTAGGAAACGATCTGGTCGATGCATTCTTCCATTCCGTGGAAGTCTTCAAAGGCCGGATAGCGGCGAATCACTTTGTTGGAGAAGATTCGCGACAGGCGAGAGTTGTTGGAGGTGTCCAGCAGTTCCGGTTCACCAATGGCCAGCAGCAGCCTTTCAGCGGCAGAGGCGTAAGCGCTTTTGTCTTGTTTGCACAGTTCAAGATATTCCTGAAGGGTCAGTTCTTCTTGGCGTGTGGATTCAAAGCGTTGTTGGAAGTGGCTAAAAATACTCATGACGTCACCTCGCTCGATACGTGGAGCCGGCGATAGATCGGTCAGTTCGAGTGCTGGCATGCAGCAGCATTTCAGCTGCTGTGTACCCCCCAGGACACCATCAAGGTGGTTAACTCCTTGAACTTACTACTGATAATCCATACGCCGGAGTACCGGCTCTCCCCAGATTCGGATGGCCTGATCTAAAGGATAGTTGGTAATCGGAGAGGTCAAGGCGCGATGCGAGATTTGTTACGTTCGACCGTTGGTCAGGCAGGGCGCCAGCCCGCGGATAACGGGGGCTGGCGCTGATAAAAAATTATTCTGCGGGGAGCTGGGAGGTTTCTTGCGGATAAGTCGCACGCCACAACTCGAAACCGCCATCAAGGCTGTACACCTCGCTAAAGCCCTGGCTCACCAGGTAAGCCGCAGCGCTCTGGCTGGAGTTGCCGTGATAGCAAGCAACGATCAGAGGGGCATCGAGATCGGCGTGGGTGATGAAATCGTGCAGCGAGTGGTTATCCAGATGTTTCGCACCGCTGATGTGGCTGGCAGCGAAAGCCTGCGGGTCGCGGACATCGACCACCACGGCGCCTTTTTCGCGCAAGGCCTGTGCTTGTTCGGGCGGGATACGTTTGAATTCGGTCATGGAGGATTCCTGTGGCCTGACTGCGGGCGCGGCTAGACGGCGCCCAAGGGTTGGGAAGGTTGGTCGGGGAGCGCGATGGTCGAGTGGGCTGCAAGGCCAAGGTCGTCGCAATCACAGCTGAGGCGCTGGCCAGAGTCGACGTTGAGCAGGGTCATGGCTCCTCCCCAGACACAGCCGGTGTCGAGGGCGAAAATCCCGGGCTCCTTGCAGTTGCCTTCAAGTGCCGCCCAATGACCAAAGATGATCTTCAGGTCCTGGGTCTTGCGTTCTTTATAGCTGAACCACGGGGCATAGCCGGGGGGAGCGCTGCCCACGCCTTCTTTGCTTTTGAGGTCGAGTTTCCCGTCGCGGGTACAAAAACGCATACGGGTGAAATAGTTGGTTATCACCCGCAGACGGGCGACACCGGTGAGGTCGTTGTCCCACTTGGCAGGTTCGTTGCCGTACATGCCATCCAGATAGGGGCCAAGCAGGTTGTCGTCACGCAAAGCGTGTTCGACTTCGCTGGCGCACTTCAGGGCCTTTTTCAGGCTCCATTGCGGCGGTATTCCTGCATGTACGAGGGCGACGTTGCGTTCGGCATCGTAATGCAGCAAAGGTTGCTGGCGCAGCCAGGACAGCAGTTCATCGCAATCGGGAGCTTGCAGAATTTCACGCAGCGTATCGCCTTTCTTCAGACGCTCGATATTGTGCGCTGCGGCCAGCAAGTGCAGGTCATGGTTGCCCAGTACGCACACCAGCGATTCGCGGATGCGGTATAGAAAGCGCAGCGTTTCCAGCGATTCGGGGCCACGGTTTACCAGGTCACCCACCAGCCACAGTTTGTCTTTGGCAGGATCGAAAGCTACGCGTTCCAGCAGGCATCTGAGTGGCTGCAGGCAGCCTTGCAGGTCGCCAACGGCGTACACCGGCATCAGTGCAGTGCCCCGGGCACGGCGAGGCGGAAAGGGGCAATGATGGCTTTGAACTCGTGACCATCTTCGGCATGCATCAGATAGCTGCCTTGCATGGTGCCGACTTTGGTGGTGATCACCGAGCCGCTGCTATAGACATGCTGCCCGTCCGGCTCGATCAATGGCTGCAGGCCGACGACGCCAGCGCCACGGACTTCTTCGACATGACCGTCGCCATCGGTGATCACCCAATGCCGGGACAACAGCTTCGCGGCTATCGATCCCTTGTTGTGCACCGTAATGGTGTAAGCAAAGGCGAAACGCTGAAGTTCAGGTTGGGATTGTTCTGGCAGGTAACGCGTGACGACGTTGACGTCGACCAGATAGCGGGGATCGGGCATGCGAGAGGCCTTACTTGAAAGCGTAGACACAGTTCGGGATAAAACTGATGCCTGAGTCTAGGCCAAGTAATGGTGACTAGGCCAGCCGGTTAAGGCGGGGCAGCTGCAGGAGTCGCCGGTTGACGCTCCTGCACAGGCCTGGCACTTGGCCCGGAGATGATCAGTCTTTTTCTGGGCTTGCCACAGCTTGTTCGCTGAGTACGTCGGCCAGGCGTACAAAGGCGGCGAGGTCGAGTTGCTCTGGACGCAAGCTGCCGTCAACACCAGCCGCTTCGATCTCGGCGTTGCTGAGCAAGGCCTTGAGGGTGTTGCGCAGGGTTTTGCGGCGCTGGTTGAAGGCTTCCCGAACCACGCGCTCAAGCAGGCGATGGTCTTTGGCCGGGTGTGGCAGCACTTCGTGTGGCACCAGGCGGACAATGGCCGAATCTACTTTAGGCGGCGGATTGAACGCGCCTGGACCTACGTTGAACAGGTGTTCCACGCGGCAGTGATACTGAACCATGATTGACAGACGGCCCCAATCGCCACCGCCCGGGCCGGCAGCCATGCGCTCAACCACTTCTTTTTGCAGCATGAAGTGCATGTCACGGATCAGGCCGGCGTTTTTCAGCAGGTGAAAAATCAGCGGGGTAGAGATGTTGTACGGCAGGTTGCCGACAACCCGCAGGGTGCGTGGTGCAGCGCCCAGGCTGTTGAAATCGAACTTCAGGGCATCGCCCTGGTGCAGGGTGAAGTTGCTCATGCCTGCGAATTGTTGCTTGAGGATCGGGATCAGGTCTTTGTCGAGCTCCACGACATCAAGCTGGCCGCCACTGTTAAGGATGCCTTTGGTCAGGGCGCCCTGTCCCGGACCGATTTCCAGCAAACGGTCAGTGGGCTTGGCGTTGATGGCGCGCAGGATACGGTCAATGACACCCGCATCGTGCAGGAAGTTCTGGCCAAAACGCTTACGCGCCTTGTGTTGGAATTGCTCGTTCATATACGGGTCTCGGACATCTGATAGGCGGTTTCCAGCGCGACTTGCAGGCTGCCGGTATCGATCTTGCCGCTGCCTGCCAGATCCAGGGCGGTGCCATGGTCGACAGAGGTGCGGATGATCGGCAAGCCCAGGGTGATGTTGACAGCGGCACCAAACCCTTTGTATTTCAGTACGGGCAGGCCTTGGTCGTGGTACATCGCCAGCACTGCATCGCAGTGCTCCAGATATTTGGGGGTAAACAGAGTGTCGGCGGGCAGCGGGCCATGCAAATCCATACCTTCGCTGCGCAGGCGCTCCAGAGTTGGTTCAATAATGTCGATTTCTTCATGGCCCAAATGGCCGCCTTCGCCGGCGTGGGGGTTGAGCCCACAAACCAGGATGCGGGGCCGGGCAATGCCGAATTTTTGTTGCAGGTCGGCGTGCAGAATGCGGGTAACCCGCATCAGTCGCTCAGGGGTGATTGCGTCGCTCACCTGGCGCAGGGGCAGGTGAGTGGTAACCAGGGCTACGCGCAGGCCGCGCGTGGCGAGCATCATCACAACCTGCCCGGTGTGGGTCAGGTCTGCGAGGAATTCAGTGTGACCGGAGAATGGAATCCCGGCCTCATTGATGATGCCCTTGTGTACAGGGGCGGTAATCATGCCCGCGAAGTGCCCGTCGACACAGCCCTGGGCAGCCCGGGTCAGGGTTTGCAGGACAAACCCGGCGTTGGCTTTGTCCAGCGTACCGGCAATTACCTTCGCTTTCAGCGGGGTATCCCACACATACAGGCTGCCTGCAGGGGCTGGCTGATCAGGCCAGTTGTCCGGGCTCACCGGCAGCAGGTTGACAGCCACGCCCAGTTGCACGGCCCGCTCAAGGAGCAGGTCGTGGCTGGTAATGGCAATCAGGGGGTGCGGCTGGCGTTGTGAAGCGAGTAGCAGGCACAGGTCTGGACCTATGCCTGCCGGCTCGCCGGGTGTCAGTGCAAAACGCTGTGTTTTCACTGCGCTGCCTGGTTTCCGCTCTCTTGCGAGGTGGCGCCAGGAAGTTTGATCTCTACATAGGCTTCGTCACGGATCTGACGCAACCAGGTTTGCAGCTCTTCGTCGTACTTGCGGTTACGCAGTGCGTTCATTGCTTGCTGTTCACGGGCCTGGGTGGTGCTGTCGGTGGCGCGGCGGCCAAGGACTTCCAGAACATGCCAGCCGTATTGAGTCTGGAACGGCTTGGACAATACGCCCTGGGGCGTGTCGGCCATGGCCTCACGGAACTCGGGTACCAGAGAGTCCGGATTGACCCAGTTCAGGTCGCCGCCGTTAAGGGCAGAACCCGGATCCTCGGAGTAAGTTTTGGCCAGGGTGGCAAAATCTTCGCCCGACGTGATGCGCTCGTAGATTTTGTTGATCAGTTCCTTGGTCTGCGCTTCGCTACGGATTTCGCTCGGCTTGATCAGGATGTGACGAACATGGACTTCGTCCACCACCACGGTTTCGCCGCCGCGTTTGCCGTTGAGCTTGAGGATGATAAAGCCGCCCGGTGTACGTACCGGAGGCGTCACTTCTCCTACTGGCATTTTGCTCAGCATGCTGTCGAACGGTGGTGGCAATTGAGCGGCTTTACGCCAGCCCATGTCGCCGCCTTCCAGTGCGGTATCGCTGCCGGAGCGGGCGATGGCCATTTGACCGAAGTCGGCGCCTTTCTTGAGCTGGTTGTAGATCTCTTCAGCCTGTTTGTAAGCCGTCTGGACTGCTTCCGAATTCGCGCTTTCCGGCGTTGGAATCAGAATATTGGCCAGATTGAATTCTTCGGACATTTGCATTGCGCCCATAGGCGATGCGAGGAAGTTCTTCACTTCCTGTTCTGTCACCTGAATGCGCTCGCCCACACGACGCTGGCGCACACGGCTGATGATCATCTCGCGACGAACCTGCTCGCGGGCATCTTCATAGGACAGGCCGTCGTGAGCCAGTGCCTGGCGGAACTGGTCAATGGTCATGTTATTGCGCTGGGCAATGGTGCCAATGGCCTGGTTCAGCTCTTCATCCGTGATCCGGATGCCTGAGCGTTCGCCGAGCTGCAGTTGCAGGTTTTCGACGATCAGACGCTCAAGTACTTGCTGATCCAGAACGCTGGCAGGCGGCACGCCCTGGCCACGCTTGGCAATGGTCTGCTGAACTTCGTGGACACGCTGGTCCAGCTGGCTCTGCATGATCACGTCGTTGTCGACGATGGCCACAACCCGGTCAAGGGGTTGTACTGCAGCGTGTACTGCAGTACCCAGAAACAACGCGCCCAGCACTAGCGGGCGCAGACACTCAGAAAGCTTGATCTTCACGTTCACGATAACCTTGGATGCCTTTGTCGAGGAAGCTCTCTACTTTGGTGCCGACTACGCCACCGAGACCTTTCAACACAACTTGGAGGAAGAGACCATGATCGCCCTTCTCGTTTTGAGGGGCTTCTTGGGTGTACTCGTCGTTGGATACCCAATAACGGCTGATCAGACGAAGCTTCCAGCAGCAGTTGTCGTATTCAAAGCCACCGAAGGCTTCCAGAGTACGGTTGCGGTTGTAGTCGTACTGCCAGCGGCTGATGGCGCTCCACTGCGGCACGATCGGCCAGATAACCGAGAAGTCGTGCTGCTGGATCTTGTAGTAATCCTTGATGTAACCGTTTTGCCCCGGGGTCAGGTAATCACCGCCCATTTGCCATTTGCCGGTGTACTGGTTGTAAATCACCTGGTCGTTGCGATAGCGATAGCCCAGGTTGACCACCTTGTTCGGGTTGTCTTCAGGCTGGTAGTGCATCATCGCGCTGCCGGAACGCGGGCTGCGGGTTTCCGGATCCCAGTTGTAGTCGGCAGTGGCGCGCCAGTCGCGGTTGAAGCGATAGGCGTATTCCAGAGCATAAGGCGAGACGCTGGAAGTTGAATCCTTGCGATCGTCGGCAATGCCCGGCAATTGAACCTTGCGATCCTGGAAATAATACGCCTGGCCGATGCTGACACGCTGGCGCTCAAAGCCGTTGTCTTCGATCCAGCGGCTGGTCAGACCCAGCGACAGCTTGTTCTCGTCGCCCACGCGGTCGGAACCGCTGAACCGGTTGTCACGCCACAGCGAGGAATAGCTGAAGGTGTTTTCGCTGGTGTCGAAAACAGGAATGTCTTCCTGATTGCGCTCAGGGACATACAGATAGAAAGCGCGCGGTTCCAGGGTCTGGCGGTAGTTGGTGCCGAACCAGTTGGTATTGCGGTCGAAATACAGGCCGCTATCGACGCTGGCAATAGGCACGCTACGGTTTTGCGAGCTCTTGTAGTCCTCACCGGCGAGCAAGGTACTTTTGCCCTGGCTATCCAGATCAAGATCGTACTGGGTGTACATGTACTTCAGGGTTGGAGTCACAAAGCCGTAGCTTGACGTCATCGGCAGGCTCATGCTCGGCGCCAGATTCAGACGTGTGCCGTTGGCTCGTGCCAGACCAACAATATTGTTGTCGAGTCGCGGGGCAGTAGTGCCGTCTTCGTTGGTGTAATTACCGTTTTCCAGACTGCGCTCAAACCGCACCAGTTCGGAGCCGTAGCTGAAGTTCACGCCGCCAGGGTGAAACGGCAGCGCACCGTCGAGGGTGAGTTGCGGCAACTTGTTGTAAGGCGTGACCTGGGTAACAGTGGCCAGTTGATAGGCCTGGGCATTCAACCGGGCGGTGTAGCTGTCGCCCCGATAGCTGACGGCAGCTTGCTGGTTCAGGTAGTCGCGGTTTTCGACGCCGATCTGATCAGTTTGCAGATCCTGGAAGTAATACGGATCGCTGATCTTGGTGTAGTCGACTTCTGTCAGTACCCGCGAATCCAGGCCACCCTTGTGCTGCCAGTTAAGCATGTAGCGCTTGTCGGAGTAGTCGGTTTGACCCTTGCGCTTGGTGTCGTCGTCGTTGAGGTAAGCGGCGCCGAACTGCCCTTCGCTGGACTCGGTCAGGTAGCGGAACTCGCCTTCCATCAACAGGCCGCGCTTGGTCATGTAGCGCGGGTACAACGTGGCATCGTAGTTCGGGGCCAGGTTGAAGTAGTACGGGGTCACGAGCGTAAAGCCGGTGTCGGTGCTGCTGCTGAAAGACGGCGGCAGGAAACCGGACTGGCGGCGATCGTCGATCGGGAAATAGATGTACGGGGTGTAGAAGATCGGGATGTCTTTAACCCGCAACGTCACGTTGGTCGCCGTACCGAAACCGGTGGCAGGGTTCAGCGTGATGTTGTTGCCCTTGAGCTGCCAGGCGTTGCTGCTCGGCTCGCACGTGGTGTAAGTACCATCCTTGAGACGGATGATGGCGTCTTCGGCGCGCTTGGCATACAGCGCGCTGCCGCGGATGCGCGACTTGTGCAAAACGTATTCGGCGTTGTCGACCTTGGCCGCACCAGTGTCCAGCTGCACATCGGCGTGGTCGCCAACGATCAGTGCACCGTTGTCCCGCAGACGGACATTGCCATTGAGTTCGCCACGGCTTTCAGCCTGATACAGGCTGGCCTCGTCGGCCTCGACCTGCATGCTGCCCTGACGCATGACGACATCGCCGGCCAGGGTCGCGACCTGTTCTTCCTGCTGATAGCGGGAAGCTTTAGCGCCAACAAAGGTCGGGGCATCGCTTTTACTGGTGGGGTCGTTCATGCCCGGACGGATGGGCTCGACGTACGAGCCGGAGCAATAAGGTCCGGTTTCGGCCAGTTGCGCCGGTGTCAGCTTCTCCCGGGGCACCCAGTCCAGGTGGCTGTAGTCGGCGCTGCGCGCGCTCAGCCCACGGCCCTTGGCTTCAGTAACCAGCGGGATGGGCGCGACTTGCTCGCTGGCCTCACCGCTGGCTTCCGCCAGGACACCCTGGTGCGCCGGACGCGGCGGCAATTGCGCGGCGTTGGTTTTTGGCGTGCAATCCCAGCCACCCGTAGCCGACACGGAACAGTCATACTGTTCCTCGGCAACAGCGAACGGCATGGCTAGAGGTTGCATGGCCAGCAAACTGCCGGTTACCAGCAACGGAAATTTTTTACGAAACGCGGGGGATTTCAATGCCATCTTATTAGTCCGGGCTTCCTGCGTGCCATCAGCCCGCGGTGGGGGACCGCAACGCCTATCGATGGTCTGGAAAAGATGCTGGATAATAAAGCATGACCCGCTTGACGGCTAGCACCGTCGGAGACCCTTGTAATGCCTGACCAAGATGTACGCCTGCAACACCTGAAAGTTTGGCTGGATGAGCAGTTGGTAACCTTGTATGAGGACCAGGGTTGGGGTGTCGTACCCCCGGCCACGTTGACTTCGGCCAGTAGCGACGCGAGCTTCAGACGCTATTTTCGCTGGGAGGGCGAGGGTCGGACTTTTGTCGTCATGGACGCGCCGCCCCCCCAGGAAAACTGTAAGCCATTCGTCGATATCGCTGATTTGCTGCGTATCAGCCAGATAAATGTGCCAAAAATTTATGCTCAGGACCTCGAGCGCGGTTTTCTTTTGCTCAACGACCTGGGCAATAAAACATTCCTCGACGTGATTAACAGCACCAATGCCGATGAGTTGTTCAAAGACGCCATTGAAGCCTTGCTGGCTTTTCAGCAACTGCCGATGAAAGCACCTTTGCCCAGCTATGACGTTGCTTTGCTGCGTCGCGAACTGGAGTTGTTTCCCGAGTGGTACGTGCGCCGTCATTTGGGTGTAGAGCTCGATGAGCAGCAACAGGCTGCCTGGCAGCGGGTCAGCGCGTTGTTGATCGACAGTGCGTTGCAGCAGCCCCAGGTACTGGTCCATCGCGACTTTATGCCGCGTAACCTGATGCTCAGTATCCCCAACCCCGGGGTTCTGGATTTCCAGGACGCGGTGTATGGCCCGGTCACTTACGACATTACCTGTCTGTTCAAGGACGCCTTTCTCAGTTGGCCGGAAGAGCGTGTGCGCGCCTGGCTGCGCGACTACTGGGAACTGGCCTTGCCACTGGGCATCCCGGTGGGGGCGGATTTCGAGGCGTTCCTGCGAGCCAGTGATCTGATGGGTGTGCAGCGACACCTGAAGGTGATCGGTATCTTTGCGCGCATCTGCCATCGTGATGGCAAACCACGCTATCTGGCTGACGTGCCGCGGTTCTTCTCTTATATAGAAGCGGTGCTGGCACGCCGTCCTGAACTGGCGGAACTGGGCGAGCTGTTCCACAGCCTGGGCCAGCGTGCCGGGGCGGACCTATGAAGGCCATGATTCTGGCAGCGGGCAAAGGTGAACGCCTGCGGCCGCTGACCTTGCATACTCCCAAGCCGTTGATACGGGCTGGCGGCGTGCCTTTGATCGAGTACCACCTGCGGGCGCTGGCGGCGGCGGGCTTTACCGAGATCGTAATCAACCACGCCTGGCTGGGTCAGCAAATAGAAGATCATCTGGGCGATGGTTCGCGTTTTGGCGTGAGTATCCAGTACTCCGCTGAAGGCGAACCGCTGGAGACCGGCGGCGGCATTTTTAAAGCATTGCCGTTACTGGGCGATCAGCCCTTTGCTGTGATCAATGGCGATATATGGACCGACTACGACTTTGCAGGCTTGCGTCAGCCGCTCACAGGCCTGGCGCATCTGGTTCTGGTCGATAACCCGGCACACCATCCGGGCGGTGACTTTTACCTGCAGGGCGCGCAAGTTCTCGATGCGCTGCCGGGTGTCGACGCCCTGACCTACAGTGGCATCGCAGTGCTTAGCCCCGGCTTATTCGCGGGGGCTACGCCTTGCGCATTCAAACTCGCCCCCTTGCTGCGCAAAGCCATGGCCGACGGACAGGTGACGGGCGAGCGTTTACAGGGGCATTGGGTCGATGTGGGGACCCATGAGCGTTTGGCCGAAGTTGAATCGTTGATCAAGGGCAAACACTAAAATGTTGTGGCCAGGGACTCTTGTCGGGGCCGGTGCCGGCTTTTTCATTGCCAGCATTCCGGGGGCCATGCTCGGTGCTTTACTGGGGCAGGCGCTGGACCGGCGTCTGCAGTTGCACAGCTGGGCGCAGTTGCGTGAACGCTTGGGCGGTCGCCCGGCGTTGCGCAACGATGAACTGTTGTTTGTGCTGCTTGGACGGCTGGCCAAAAGCGGCGGCAGGGTGGTGGACAAGCACATTGAGCAGGCGCGCCAGGAAATGCGTCAGCTCGACATGTCCGGCCCGGCGCAGCAGCGGGCCATTGCCGCGTTCAATCGTGGCAAATCGCAGAATGACTCCCTGCGCGGCTATCTACGACGCCTGAAAGCCCAGCCCCATGCAGCAGAAGGTGTGCTGCGCGCCGGGTGGAGGATGATTTTGGCTGACGGTCGTATCGATCCCCGGGAGCGCGAGTTGATCGTGTTGTGGGGGCACTGGCTGGGCTGGACGGCGCAACAGGTGCAGGCGCTGGGCCCAGACTATGAACCGCATAGAAAACCACTGGCCACCCGTGATGGCACCTACCAGCAATCGTTAGTCCTGCTGGGGGTAACGGCGAGTACGGAGCCGGATCAGATCAAACGCGCCTATCGGCGTTTGCTCAGTCGTCATCACCCGGACAAGGTTGCCGGCAGCGGCGCGAGTCCGGCTCAGGTGCGCGAGGCCACGGAAAAAACCCGCGAACTGCACCACGCCTACGCCATGATTCGCGAGCAGCGCGGGTTTCGTTAACGGCCTGGCGGCTACTTGTAGGCAGGCTGCGGGCTGAGCCAGCCGCGTACTCGGCGAAACAGCTGTTCCTGCTCGGCTTCCTTATTACCCGGGATTGCGTTCAGGGCAACTTGAGTGAAATTCGTACGGCTTACCCGTTGGCTGGCCTGTCGTCGTTGCAAGGCGGCCTTGCGGGCCAGCGGCTGGTCTTTGTAGAAGATATCCAATTGCGCCAGCGAGAGATTCGGCGTCAATTGGCTCAAATCAGGTTCAACTCCGGTCGGTGTCTGCGCGGCGATCAGGATCAGTCTGGGCAGCTGGGCTGGTTGCTTTTCGCTCACATAGCGCGCAGCCCAATAGGCGCCGGTACCGTGGCCAAGCAGCACCAGGCTGCGCATGTTTTGCTGTTGGGCGAAGGCAATGGCAGCGTCAATACGGGCGTAGATCCGCTCGGCATCCGCTTTGCTCATGGCCTCAAACGTCTCGGCCGGTGGCGCTTCAGTCGTGTTTTCGGTGCCGATACTGGCCGCCTGCTCGATGGGTTTGGCTGTGGTGCTGGCCTCTTTGCTGCTAGTGTTCGGCGCCGGGGGTGCGGGAGGTGCCTGTGGCTCGGCCTGGCGCGGCTGGCTGGCCTGGCTTTGCATGTCCGGCAAGCTCAGACTCAGGCTGGCCCAGTTGGCATCCGGCAGTTTGTTGCGCAGCGGGCCCACAGTCAGTGGCCAGTCTGCACTTTCGCCTGCTCCCGGTACGATAATCACCGCGCCACTGGGGTCGCTGCTATTGGCGGGCTTCCAGAGTGCGAGAAAACTGTCTTGCCCGGCCTGCAGTTGTTGTTGCTGGTTTTTCGGTAGCTGGCGCTCAAGAGCCGTTTCGTCTTCCATGCTGCGTTCGGGCAGCTGTGGGCGTATTTCCGGCTGAGCTTGTGCAGGCTCTGGCGCCGGCTCCGGATCAGCCGCCAGTACCGGCAAGGCGTGTGGCAGGAACAACCACAGGCACAGCGCTGCAAGTGCCGGGCGCAAAGAAGACATAGGTGATTCCAGGCCAGAAGTAATCCAGGCAGCCTAATGGGTTGATCAGCATTTGTCAGGGTATGAGTGTTCCGATGAAGCGTTTTTGCTATCTGTTAATGATCGGCTGGTTATCGTTGCCCTTGATGGTCAATGCCGCGTCCATGCCTGCGGCGCAGTTGAGCCCGGAGCAACAGCAATGGCTGGCGCAGCACGGGCAGCTGCGCGTCGGCCTGGTGTTACAGGCGCCCTATGCCAAATTTGATCAACGTTTGCAGCGATTGTCCGGGGCCAACGTCGAATTGATGAAATGGCTGGCACAGAGTCTGGGCATCGACCTGGTCTGGCATAACTATGCCGATCTGGCGCAACTGGAGCAGGCCGCCCGAGCCGGCGAGATCGACCTGGCGCCCGGGCTGACGCAGACCCCGGCGGGCTTGCGGCTGTGGCTTTTTTCTGACCCTTACATGCGGGTTCCGCATTTGTTGGTGGGCGAGCGCAACGCCGGCGGCTCTGTGGACCTGGAGCGGGTGGACAGCCAGGTCCGGGTCGCGGTGCGAATGCCCAGTTCTGCCGCCGATTATCTGCGTAGCAGCTATCCCGGTCTCAATCTGCAGGGCGTGCCCCTCGAACGCCAGGCCTTGCAGTTGTTGTTGAGCCAGCAAGCGACCTACGCGGTGGTTGATGAAGCGCAACTGACCCGGCTGTCGGCCGAGCCCGAGTTCGCCGGGCTGGCGGTGGTCGGTGACATTGGTTTGCCACAGTTGTTGCGGGTGGCCACCCGCCGCGACTGGCCGCAACTGGCCGGTATCGTGGAGCGCGGGCTGCATGCCATTCCTGCACGGGACATGGAGCAACTGCACAGCCACTGGCTGCAACCCAAGTACCCGAAGCTCGGCCCGTCTCCCGGCTTTTGGCAGAACCTGTGCTTGTTGATCGGTGTGCTATTGCTGGCCTGCATGGCAATCATGTTCTGGCAGCGTCGCCAGCAGACGGCCCTGGAGCGAGCACTGCTCCGTGCCCGTGAAGATATTGCCCTGGGCACCGCCAGTGCTGAAGCCTTGCGCTTGACTCAGTTTTCTATCGATCAAAGCCCGATGGGGATTTTGTGGGTTAACTGGGACAGTCATGTGCGCTATGCCAATCAGGCGGCAGAAGACATGCTCGGGTATCCGCCGGGGGCCGTGCTGGATCGCCCCCTGAGAGATTTTGAGCCGGGCCTGGACATGGACCGCTGGTTGACTTTATGGCGCCGCGCCCGTGCCAGCGAAGAAGCAGTGCAACGGATTGAAACCCATTGCATCCGCGCCGATGGCAGCGAGTTTCCGGCCGACGTGACCTTGAGTTTTCTGCGCTTCAAAGATGCCGAATACCTGGTGGTTTACCTGAATGACATCACCGAACGCCGCCGGGTACAGGCTGCCTTGCAGGAAAGTGATGCGCGTTTGCAGGGTATTGCCGCCAATGTCCCGGGACTGGTCTTTCGCCTGGAGCGTTCGTTGCTGACCGGCGAACTGGACTTCCCCTACATCAGCGAAGGCAGCGAGAGCCTGGCGGGGTATTCCCCGACTACCTTGCGTCAGCGTGAAGTGGGGCTGCGCAGCCTCGTGCATCCGGATGACCGGGCGGATTACCACCGGGTTCAGGACCTGGCGCTGGACAGCGACAGCGACTGGTCATGGCAGGGCCGCATCCTGACCCGTCAGGGCCAGCAACGCTGGGCCGAGATCAAGGCCATCACCCGCAGCCTGGAAGATGGCACTGTGGTCTGGGACGGCATCGTCTGGGACATCAGCGAGAGCAAACGCATTGAGCTTGAACTGGATAGTTCGCGCGGACAGCTGCGGGAGCTGTCGGCCCACCTTGAAAGTGTGCGCGAAGAGGAAAAGGCCCATATTGCCCGTGAGGTTCACGATGAGCTGGGGCAGATGCTGACGGTCCTCAAGCTGGAGACCTCAATGTGCGAGCTGGCCTATGCCGAGCTGGATCCGGGGCTGCGCGAGCGCCTCAACAGCATGAAAAAGCTGATTGCGCAGTTGTTCCAGCTGGTACGTGATGTGGCCACGGCCCTGCGTCCACCTATCCTGGATGCCGGCATCAGTTCAGCCATCGAATGGCAGGCCCGGCGTTTTGAAGCGCGCACGCAAATCCCTTGCCTGGTGCAGGTGCCGGAATATTTGCCGGCGCTGGGGGGGGCCAAGGAAGTCGGCCTGTTCAGAATCATGCAGGAGGCCCTGACCAACGTAATGCGCCACGCCCACGCCCAGACGGTAGAGTTGACCTTGAGCCTGGAGGGCAACGACTTGTGCCTGAGCATCAGCGATGATGGCCAGGGTTTTGTGCCCGCCACCGGCAAGCCGACTTCATTCGGCCTGGTCGGTATGCGCGAGCGCGTCCTGATGTTGGGCGGTACCCTGACTTTGCACAGTGTGCCGGGTGAGGGGACGCTGTTGAGTGTGCGGGTGCCGCTGCTCCCGGCGTCTTGAGTGACCTTTGAATAAGGAAATATCCGTGATTCGAGTACTGGTAGCTGAAGACCACACCATAGTGCGCGAGGGCATCAAACAGTTGATTGGCCTGGCCAAGGATCTGCTGGTGGTGGGCGAGGCGAGCAACGGCGAACAGTTGCTGGAAACCCTGCGCCATGTGCAGTGTGAGGTGGTGCTGCTGGATATATCCATGCCCGGGGTCAACGGCCTGGAAGCTATTCCGCGGATTCGCGCCCTGAACAACCCGCCGGCCATACTTGTGTTATCGATGCATGACGAAGCGCAAATGGCGGCCCGCGCCCTGAAGTTCGGTGCCGCCGGTTATGCCACCAAAGACAGTGATCCGGCGCTGTTGTTGATGGCGATTCGCAAGGTTGCGGCGGGCGGGCGCTATATCGATCCGGACCTGGCCGACCGCATGGTATTTGAGGTCGGATTGACAGATGAAAGGCCATTGCACGCATTGTTGTCCGAGCGTGAGTTTTCTGTTTTCGAGCGCCTGGCCCAGGGCGTGAATGTCAACGAAATCGCCCAGCAACTGGCCCTGAGCAGTAAAACCATCAGCACCCACAAAGCGCGCTTGATGCAAAAGCTGCATATCAACTCATTGGCGGAGCTGGTGAAATACGCCATGGAGCACAAGTTGCTCTGAATGTAACCTGGCCGGTCGCGGTACTGCCGATCGCAGCTTGCGGCCGCGACGGCATATCTCGCGCATACCTGATTACGACACTTTCATGAGGTGTCTTTGCCCAGCCACTGGGCCCGCCCCAATCAACCATCCAAATCGCGACAACCCTGTAGGGCTATCCCTACAAGAAGCCTTCCAGCCTCCTGATGTGAATCTCTCCTGCGCCCCGATTTCTGTGGGCTGGCGCCTTCTTTAGTCTTGGGCTACGGCAGTCCAAAACAAAAGGTGTGGCTATGAGTGAGGTCGGTGCAAGCGCTGGGGCGAGTGAGATACTGGTCAGCTTCCGTGGCGTGCAAAAAAGCTACGACGGCGAAAACCTGATCGTCAAGGATCTCAATCTGGATATTCGCAAAGGCGAATTTCTGACCTTGCTCGGGCCGTCCGGTTCGGGCAAAACCACCAGTCTGATGATGCTGGCCGGTTTCGAAACACCAACCGCCGGCGAGATTTTACTGGCCGGGCGCGCGATCAATCACGTGCCACCGCACAAGCGCGACATCGGCATGGTGTTCCAGAACTACGCACTGTTTCCCCATATGACCGTGGCGGAAAACCTTGGTTTTCCGCTGTCGGTGCGCGGCCTCAATCGAACCGATATCAGCGAACGGGTCAAGCGCGTGCTGAGCATGGTGCAGCTGGATGCCTTCGCCCAGCGTTACCCGGCCCAGTTGTCCGGTGGTCAGCAACAGCGGGTCGCGCTGGCGCGGGCGCTGGTGTTCGAACCGCAGCTGGTGCTGATGGATGAACCGCTGGGGGCTCTGGACAAACAACTGCGCGAGCACATGCAGATGGAGATCAAGCATCTGCATCAACGTCTGGGCGTGACGGTGGTCTATGTCACCCATGACCAGGGCGAAGCCTTGACCATGTCCGACCGGGTAGCGGTATTCCATCAGGGTGAAATCCAGCAGATTGCCCCGCCCCGTACCCTCTACGAAGAGCCGAAAAACACCTTTGTCGCCAACTTCATCGGCGAAAACAACCGCCTCAATGGCCGTCTGCACAGTCAGGACGGTGAGCGCTGCGTGGTCGAGCTGGGGCGCGGTGAGAAAGTCCAGGCACTGGCGGTAAACGTGGGGCGAACGGGTGATCCGGTGACCCTGTCGATACGGCCTGAGCGCATCTGTCTCAATGGTTCCAGCGAAGCCTGCGCCAACCGTTTCTCGGGCCGGGTCGAAGAGTTTATTTATCTGGGCGATCACGTCCGGGTGCGCATGGAAGTGTGCGGCAAGACCGATTTTTTTGTGAAACAGCCGATTGCTGAACTGGACCCCTCCCTGGCCGTCGGTGACGTCGTGCCGCTGGGCTGGCAGGTCGAACATGTACGTGCGCTGGACCCTCTCTTAGAGGCGAATTAATCGCCCCGGCTTCACCAACCCTGCACAGTGGAGAACAAAAAATGCATACATCCCTGAAGTTCACGGCCTTGAGTCTGGGTCTGATGTTCGCAGCCAATGCCCTGGCCGCAACCGATCTGACCGTGGTGTCGTTTGGCGGTGCGAACAAGGCGGCTCAGGTCAAAGCCTTTTATGCACCCTGGGAAGCCAAAGGCGAGGGCAAAATCATCGCCGGTGAATACAACGGCGAAATGGCCAAGATCAAGGCCATGGTCGACACCAAAAGCATTTCCTGGGACCTGGTAGAAGTCGAATCGCCGGAGCTGTCCCGCGGTTGCGATGAAGACATGTTCGAAGCGCTGGACCCGGCCCTGTTCGGTAATCCTGAGCAGTACGTCAAAGGGGCGATTCAGACCTGCGGTGCCGGCTTCTTCGTCTGGTCCACCGTGCTGGCCTACAACGCCGACAAGTTGAAAACTGCGCCCACCAGCTGGGCAGACTTCTGGGACACCAAAACCTTCCCCGGCAAACGCGGCCTGCGCAAGGGCGCCAAGTACACCCTGGAATTTGCCTTGATGGCCGACGGTGTAGCGCCCAAGGATGTGTACAAGGTGCTGGCGAGCAAGGAAGGGCAGAACCGCGCCTTCAAAAAGCTGGATGAACTCAAACCGAGCATCCAGTGGTGGGAAGCGGGCGCACAACCGCCGCAGTACCTGGCTTCCGGTGATGTGGTGATGAGTTCGGCATACAACGGCCGCATCGCAGCCGTGCAGAAAGAAAGCAATCTGAAGATTGTGTGGAACGGCGGGATTTATGACTTTGATGCATGGGCCATTCCCAAAGGCCTGAGCAAAGACAAGGCCGAAGTGGCGAAGAAGTTCATCGCTTTCACCCTGCAGCCGCAACAGCAGAGCCTGTACTCGCAAAACATCGCCTACGGCCCGGCCAACAAGGAGGCCATGCCACTGTTGCCTGAAGCCGTGCAGGCAGACATGCCGACCGCTGCACAAAACATCGCCAATCAGGTGCAGATCGACGTCACCTTCTGGGCTGACAACGGCGAGCAGCTGGAGCAGCGCTTCAACGCTTGGGCTGCCAAGTAAGCAGTGCTGACATGCGGCGCAGCTGATCAGGGCGCGCCGCCATCGTTTAAAGATTTTCGGAGTTCGCCATGGCCATCGCCGTTCCCCTGAACGAGGTCTCCAGCCCCACGTTGAAGAAGCGCCTGGCGCATGCCGAGCGGATTAACCGCTGGAAAGCGCAGGCGCTGATTGCACCGTTGGTTATTTTTTTGCTGCTGGTGTTCCTGGTACCAATCGCGGCCCTGCTCTACAAAAGTGTCGGCAACCCGGAAGTAGTTGGGGGATTGCCGCGCACGGTAGTGGCAGTGGCCAGTTGGGATGGCAAAGGCCTGCCCGCGGAACCGGTCTACCAGTCCCTTAGCGAAGACCTGGCCGAGGCCCGCAAGAATCAGGTTCTGGGCGACTTGTCCAAGCGCCTGAACATGGAGCTGGCCGGTTATCGCAGTTTGCTGATGAAAACCGCCAAGGCGCTGCCGTTCAAGGCGGTACCCGAGTCATATAAAGACGCGATGGAAGCCCTCGACGAGCGTTGGGGCGACCCGGCGTACTGGCAGGCGATCAAGCGCAACACTTCAAGCGTGACCCCGTTTTATCTGCTGGCGGCTGTCGATCATCGGATCGATGACCTGGGCGAAATTGCTCCCGCCACACCGGACCAATCGATCTATCTGGATATTTTCGCCCGTACCTTCTGGATGGGCCTGGTGATAACCTGTATCTGCCTGGTGCTGGCCTATCCGCTGGCGTATTTGCTGGCCAATCTTCCCGCTCGGCAAAGCAACCTGCTGATGATCCTGGTGCTGTTGCCATTCTGGACCTCGGTACTGGTGCGGGTCGCGGCCTGGATTGTGCTGCTGCAGTCAGGGGGGCTGATCAACAGTGCGCTGATGAGCCTGGGGGTGATCGATCAGCCGCTGGAGCTGGTGTTCAACCGTACCGGGGTGTACATCTCGATGGTGCACATTCTGCTGCCGTTCATGATCTTGCCGATTTACAGCGTGATGAAAGGTATTTCACCGACCTATATGCGGGCGGCGATCTCATTGGGCTGTCATCCATTTGCGAGCTTCTGGCGGGTGTATTTCCCGCAAACCTATGCCGGAGTCGGGGCGGGCTGCTTGCTGGTCTTCATCATCGCCATCGGTTACTACATCACCCCGGCGTTGCTCGGCAGCCCGAATGATCAAATGGTCAGCTACTTCGTGGCGTTCTACACCAACACCAGTATCAACTGGGGCATGGCGACGGCCCTGGGCGGTTTGTTGTTGCTGGCGACCGTGGTGCTGTATCTGATTTACAACTGGCTGGTGGGCGCTAGTCGCCTGCGTTTGAGTTAAGGAGACCGCCATGCTTAGCCCTTATATGTCACCTGTCGAGCGGGTCTGGTATTACAGTTTGCGCATTCTTTGCGGGCTGATTCTGTTGTTTCTGATCTTGCCGGTGCTGGTGATCATTCCGTTGTCGTTCAACTCGGGCAGCTTTCTGGTGTATCCGTTGCAGGGGTTCTCGCTGCACTGGTATCAGGACTTTTTCGCTTCGTCAGAATGGATGCGGGCCTTGCGCAACAGCATCATCGTGGCGCCGGCGGCCACGGTGCTGGCAATGGTCTTTGGCACGCTGGCGGCCATTGGCCTGACCCGCAGCGACTTCCCCGGCAAGGCGCTGGTCATGGCGCTGGTGATATCGCCCATGGTGGTGCCGGTGGTGATTATCGGTGTGGCCAGCTACCTGTTCTTTGCACCGCTGGGGTTTGGCAACAGCTTCCTGTCCCTGATCGTGGTGCATGCGGTGTTGGGAGTTCCATTCGTGATCATCACGGTCTCGGCCACTTTGCAGGGGTTCAATCAGAATCTGGTGCGCGCTGCAGCCAGTCTGGGGGCTTCGCCTCTGACCGCCTTTCGCCGGGTGACCCTGCCGCTGATTGCGCCGGGAGTCATTTCGGGCGCGCTGTTCGCTTTTGCAACCTCGTTCGATGAGGTAGTGGTCACCCTGTTCCTGGCGGGCCCGGAGCAGGCAACGTTGCCGCGGCAGATGTTCAGCGGCATCCGTGAAAACCTCAGTCCGACCATTGCTGCGGCAGCTACCTTGCTGATCGCGTTCTCGGTGGTGTTGCTGCTGACGCTCGAGTGGTTGCGCGGGCGCAGCGAGAAACTGCGCACGGCCCAGGCCTAGCCCTTAGATCCAGCAGGCATCCCACAGGGGGTAATCCCCGATCCGCGTGGCGAGACCTGCGCGGATCGGGTTTTTGACGATATGACGGGCGGCAGCCTTGAGATCTTCCTCCTGGCGCAATGCTCTGTCGTGATATCCCTTTTGCCATAGACGACCGCTGGATTGAGCGGCCTGATTGATTGCCACGCAACTGCGTGACTTGATCCGGCACATCAGTTCGCCCAGTGTTTTGCTGCGTAATTCGATTAACCAGTGACAATGATCTGGCATGACCACCCAGGCAATAGAGTTGACGATGCCTTCGTCGTGGGCGTCCCTGAGTTGATTGACCAGCAGGCGCCCTGACTGAAAGTTTTCGAATACCGGGCGCCGATTGTCGGTGACTGTTGTGAGCAGATAGATCCGGCCATGTTCTGAGTAGCGACCTTTCAATAGTTGATGACTGCTAAATGAGTGTGGCATTCCTTTGCCCTCATGATGGTGGGTGTTGTGTAACTTAAGACTGCAACACAACAGACGGCTGGTTCTTGGTTCACAAGATATTTCTGGAAGGTTCTTCGGCCCTTTTCACAGCAGGTTCATGATCGGTTACGGCTCTGTAGTTGCTGCCGAAGGCTGCGATCGGGTGCGAAGCGGCCGTATGAGATGCGTCGTCACGCAGTCAATCATCACCGCCCGGTGTTCGGGGCTCGGGTCGGCGGTATACAATGCGCGCCACCGTGTTTTGCTCACTAAAGGTGCGTTATGCAGCCCTTCGCTATTGCCCCATCGATTCTTTCCGCCGATTTCGCCCGTCTTGGCGAAGAGGTCGACAATGTGCTCGCCGCTGGCGCTGATATCGTGCACTTCGATGTCATGGACAATCATTACGTGCCCAACCTGACCATCGGCCCGATGGTTTGTGCTGCCTTGCGCAAGTACGGCATCACCGCTCCCATCGATGCTCATTTGATGGTCAGCCCGGTAGACCGGATCATCGGCGACTTTATTGAAGCCGGCGCGACTTACATCACGTTCCACCCGGAAGCCACGCAACACGTTGACCGTTCCCTGCAACTGATCCGTGAAGGCGGCTGCAAGGCGGGCCTGGTGTTTAACCCGGCAACGCCACTGGACGTGCTCAAGTACGTGATGGACAAGGTCGACATGGTCTTGCTGATGAGCGTCAACCCTGGCTTCGGGGGGCAGAAATTCATCCCCGGCACCCTCGACAAATTGCGCGAAGCCCGTGCCCTGATTGACGCCAGCGGACGTGACATCCGCCTGGAAATCGACGGCGGCGTCAACGTCGGCAACATCCGTGAGATCGCTGAGGCCGGTGCCGACACATTCGTCGCGGGTTCGGCGA
Organism: Pseudomonas sp. Lz4W; assembly: GCF_000346225.2. Lineage (NCBI taxonomy): Bacteria > Pseudomonadati > Pseudomonadota > Gammaproteobacteria > Pseudomonadales > Pseudomonadaceae > Pseudomonas > Pseudomonas sp. Lz4W. The sequence continues at coordinate 489,651 of NZ_CP017432.1, forward strand.
TTTTCAATACACCTGACTACAAAGAAGTCATTCAAAAAATGCGCGCCGAGCTTGCGTTGGCCCGTCCATGAGTGGCTTTGAGCAGCTGCTTCAGGGGCAGCTGCCAAAACTGGTGATGTTCGATCTGGACGGAACCCTGATCGATTCGGTGCCGGATCTGGCAGTCGCCGTGGAGACCATGCTGCTCAAGCTGGGTCGCCCGCCCGCAGGTATAGAGAACGTGCGGATGTGGATTGGCAACGGTGCGCCCATGCTGGTGCGCCGTGCTCTTGCCGGCAGCCTGGAGGCTTCGGGGGTCGATGATCCTGAAGCCGAACAGGCGCTGGAAATTTTCATGGACGCCTACGATGGTGGCCATGATCTGACCAGGGTTTACCCTGGTGTACGCGAAAGCCTCAAATGGCTGCAGAAGCAGGGCGTCGAAATGGCGTTGATCACTAACAAGCCCGAGCGCTTTGTGGCGCCGTTGCTGGATGAGTTGAAGCTGGGCCGGTTTTTCCGCTGGATCATTGGCGGAGACACCCTGCCACAAAAGAAACCTGATCCCGCCGCGCTGTTGTTTGTGATGAAAATGGCCGGTGTGGCACCTGAGCAGGCATTGTTTGTCGGTGATTCGCGCAATGACGTGCTGGCAGCCAAAGCCGCAGGCGTGAAGTGTGTAGCCCTGAGTTACGGTTACAATCACGGCCGGCCGATTGAAGAAGAGTCACCCGATATGGTGATCGGTAACCTTCATGAGCTTATAGCCGGTTGCTTAGATTCTGCGCCTGAGATAACGTTGGGCAATTCTGTTCACCCCTCTCGAAGAGATTCCATCGTGGTGGTCACTCGCAAACTCTGGATGAAAGTTATCAAGGCCCTGGCCCGTTGGCGTTGGCGCGCCTGACTTGAATCTGGCCGGAGATCCGGCACGTTTGCATACCTGACTGTTTGACCCTCAGACCACGAGGCACCTCATGATCCGCGAAGAATTCCTGCGTTTGGCCGCTGCCGGCTACAACCGTATCCCCCTTGCACGTGAAACCCTTGCTGACTTCGACACACCCTTGTCGATCTACCTGAAACTGGCTGACCAGCCCAACTCCTATTTGCTGGAGTCGGTGCAGGGCGGCGAGAAGTGGGGGCGTTATTCGATCATTGGCTTGCCATGTCGCACTGTACTTCGCGTGCATGAGCAGCAGATCCGGGTGACCCATGACGGCGTCGAAATCGAGTCCCTTGAAGCGGATGATCCACTGACCTTCGTTGAAGAGTTCAAGGCCCGCTACAACGTACCGACCATCGCCGGGCTGCCACGCTTCAACGGCGGGCTGGTGGGCTATTTCGGTTATGACTGCGTGCGCTACGTGGAGAAGCGTCTGGGCAAGTGCCCGAACCCGGACCCGCTGGGGGTGCCCGATATTTTGCTGATGGTGTCCGACGCGGTGGTGGTGTTCGACAACCTGGCCGGCAAGATGCACGCCATCGTACTGGTCGACCCTGCGCAGCCTGATGCCTACGATGCAGGCCAGGCCCGCCTTGAGGCGTTGCTTGAACAGTTGCGCCAGCCGATTACGCCGCGTCAAGGCCTGGATTTCACCAGGCAGCAAGCAGCCGATCCGGTGTTCCGTTCCAGCTTCACCCAGTCTGATTACGAAAAAGCCGTCGACACCATCAAGGACTACATCCTGGCGGGCGACTGCATGCAAGTAGTGCCGTCGCAGCGGATGTCCATCGACTTCAAGGCTGCGCCGATCGATCTGTACCGCGCGCTGCGTTGCTTCAACCCGACGCCTTACATGTACTTCTTCAACTTCGGCGACTTCCACGTGGTGGGCAGTTCGCCGGAAGTGCTGGTGCGGGTCGAAGACAACCTGATTACCGTGCGCCCGATTGCCGGTACCCGTCCCCGTGGCGCAACCGAAGAGGCTGACCTGGCGCTGGAGCAAGACCTGCTCAGCGACGACAAGGAAATCGCCGAGCACTTGATGCTGATCGACCTTGGGCGCAATGACACAGGGCGTGTTTCGGAAATCGGCTCGGTCAGGCTCACCGAGAAAATGGTGATCGAGCGTTACTCCAACGTGATGCACATTGTGTCCAACGTCACCGGCCAGCTCAAAAGCGGGCTGACGGCGATGGATGCGCTGCGGGCGATTCTGCCGGCGGGAACCTTGTCAGGTGCGCCGAAAATCCGCGCGATGGAAATCATCGACGAGCTGGAGCCGGTCAAGCGCGGTGTATATGGCGGCGCAGTCGGTTATTTCGCCTGGAACGGCAATATGGACACGGCCATCGCGATTCGTACTGCGGTGATCAAGAACGGTGAATTGCATGTGCAAGCCGGCGGCGGCATTGTCGCCGACTCGGTACCGGCCCTGGAGTGGGAAGAGACGCTGAACAAACGCCGCGCGATGTTTCGTGCCGTAGCGCTCGCTGAACAAACCCCCGCATCCGACGCCTGAGGAGCTTTGCCATGTTGCTGATGATCGATAATTACGACTCTTTTACCTACAACGTTGTGCAGTACCTCGGCGAGCTGAGTGCAGAGGTCAAGGTGGTGCGCAACGATGAGCTGAGCATTGCCCAGATCGAAGCGCTGAAACCTGAGCGCATTGTGGTCTCGCCCGGCCCGTGCACGCCGAACGAGGCGGGTATCTCGCTTGAAGCCATCAAGTATTTTGCCGGCAAGCTGCCGATTTTGGGGGTATGCCTGGGCCATCAGTCCATCGGGCAGGCCTTCGGTGGTGATGTGGTTCGCGCCCGGCAAGTGATGCACGGTAAAACCAGTCCGGTGTATCACCTGGATACCGGGGTGTTCCAGGGATTGAACAACCCGCTGACCGTGACCCGTTACCACTCGCTGGTGGTCAAGCGTGAAACCTTGCCTGAGTGCCTGGAGCTGACGGCCTGGACGCAACACGCCGATGGCTCGGTGGACGAGATCATGGGCTTGCGCCACAAAACGCTGAACATCGAAGGGGTGCAATTCCACCCCGAGTCGATCCTGACCGAACAGGGTCATGAACTGTTTGCCAACTTTCTTAAACAAACCGGCGGCACGCGCTAAGGACTTTATATGGATATCAAGACTGCCCTGAACCGTATCGTCGGTCATCTGGACCTGACCACCGAAGAAATGCGCGATGTGATGCGCGACATCATGACCGGTCAGTGCACCGAGGCGCAGATTGGCGCGTTCATGATGGGCATGCGCATGAAAAGCGAAAGCATCGACGAGATTGTCGGTGCTGTGACGGTGATGCGCGAGCTGGCGGACAAGGTTGAACTCAAGACCCTGGACGGTGTGGTCGACATTGTTGGCACCGGCGGCGATGGTGCGAATATTTTCAACGTGTCCACGGCTTCCGCTCTGGTTATTGCGGCCGCAGGCTGCACTGTAGCCAAGCACGGTAACCGCGCCGTGTCGGGTAAAAGCGGCAGCGCTGATTTGCTGGAGGCCGCCGGTGTGTACTTGAACCTGACGCCCGTGCAAGTCGCCCGTTGTATCGACAGCGTGGGCATCGGTTTCATGTTTGCCCAGTCCCACCACGGTGCCATGAAGCACGCGGCCATTCCGCGTCGCGATCTGGGCCTGCGGACTTTGTTCAATATGCTTGGCCCGCTTACGAATCCGGCCGGCGTAGTGCATCAGGTCGTAGGTGTATTCAATCAGGCGCTGTGCCGACCGCTGGCTGAAGTGCTGCAGCGTCTGGGTAGCAAGCATGTGCTGGTGGTGCATTCGCAAGATGGTCTGGACGAGTTCAGCCTGGCGGCCCCGACCTTTGTTGCGGAACTGAACAAAGGCGAGATTACTGAATATTGGGTGCAGCCTGAAGATTTGGGTATCAAGAGCCAGAGCCTGTTCGGTCTGGTGGTCGATAGTCCGGAACAATCGCTGGAGCTGATCCGCGATGCCCTGGGCCGACGCAAGACAGAAGCAGGCCAGAAGGCCGCCGAGATGATCGTGCTCAATGCCGGGGCCGCGTTGTATGCCGCTGATCTTGCCTACACTCTCAAAGAGGGTGTGGCTTTGGCTCACGATGCGCTGCATACAGGTCTGGCTCGGGAAAAACTCGAAGAGCTGGGTGCCTTTACCGCCATCTTCAAACAGGAGAACCAAGCATGAGTGTGCCTACCGTTCTGGAAAATATTCTGGCGCGTAAAGTTCAGGAAGTGGCCGAGCGCAGCGCTCGTGTGAGCCTGGCCGAACTTGAACGTATGGCAGCTCAGGCTGATCCGGTGCGCGGCTTCGCCAGGGCCATGCTGGCGCAGGCCAAGTTGAAACAGCCAGCGGTCATCGCCGAGATCAAAAAGGCTTCGCCAAGCAAGGGCGTAATTCGCGAGCACTTTGTGCCTGCCGAAATTGCCCAGAGTTATGAAAAAGGTGGCGCTACCTGTCTGTCGGTACTCACCGATATTGATTTTTTCCAGGGCGCCGATCTGTACCTGCAGCAGGCTCGCGCTGCCTGCAAGCTGCCAGTGATCCGCAAAGACTTCATGATCGATCCGTACCAGATCGTCGAAGCCCGGGCCTTGGGCGCAGACTGCGTGTTGTTGATCGTCTCTGCGCTGGATGACGTGAAAATGGCCGAGCTGGCTGCCGTTGCCAAAAGCGTTGGGCTGGATGTTCTGGTCGAAGTGCATGATGGCGATGAGCTTGAGCGTGCACTCAAGACCCTGGACACGCCATTGCTGGGGATCAATAACCGTAATCTGCACACTTTTGACGTCAGCCTGGAAACCACCCTGGATCTGTTGCCGCGTATCCCGCGGGATCGACTGGTGATTACCGAGAGCGGGATTCTCAACCGGGCAGACGTGGAGCTGATGGAAATCAGCGACGTGTATTCGTTCCTGGTGGGCGAAGCCTTTATGCGTGCAGAAAACCCGGGTAATGAACTGCAGCGTCTGTTCTTCCCGGAGCGGGTTGTGCAGGTAACGGGCTCTACCCTGGATTAACCGGCGCTCTGCAGGCATCGGTTGCCTGCATCGCAAGACGATTTGGTCGGTGCTGGACAAGGACACCTATGACACTCATCCAGCAACTCAGTGTAGAAGCCGGCCTCAAGGCCGAGCAGGATTTACTGGCTTCGGTATGCGCCGCAGAGCTGGAGGCGGGTGTCTTGTTCTGGCAACCCACGGACCGTGCGCTGGTGATGCCGCGGCGCTTGAGCCGGTTACCGGGTTTCGAGCAGGCCAGTGCAGAACTGGCGGCCAGCGGCTGGCCCATTCTGTTGCGCGAAACCGGTGGTGAGCCTGTCCCTCAGTCAGCAGCGACGATCAATATCGCTCTGGTCTACGCACCGGCGCGTACTGAAGGTGATCAGGGACGTATCGAAACGGCCTATCGACGGTTGTGTGAGCCGATCTGCGATTTACTGACAGAGCTGGGGGGCGTGGCGTCTTTGGGGGAAGTCGAAGGCGCGTTTTGCGATGGTCGCTTCAACGTCAACCTGAATGCGCGAAAGCTGGTGGGAACTGCGCAGCGTTGGCGGCAGAGCCAGGGCGGGCAGCGGCCTGTGGGCCTGGTTCACGGAGCATTACTGGTTGAAAACGAGCGCGACTCGATGGTGGCTGCAGTCAACCGCTTCAATCAGTTATGCGGGCTGGAGCAGCACTGCCGTGCCGAGAGTCATATCGCACTGCATGAAGTGTTTCCTGCGCCCGATTTCTTCGAGCGTTTGAGCACCAGTTACCAACAAATTCTGGTGCCCTTGCTGAAGCCTTAGCGTGTGCCGAACACCACCATGGTTTTCCCTTTGACGCTCACCAGGTTCTGTTCTTCAAGATCCTTGAGCACACGGCCGACCATCTCGCGGGAACAGCCGACAATTCTGCCGATCTCCTGACGGGTAATCTTGATTTGCATGCCGTCGGGGTGGGTCATTGCATCGGGTTGTTTGCACAGTTCCAGCAGGCAGCGGGCCACTCGCCCGGTCACGTCGAAAAATGCCAGGTCGCCGACTTTTCGTGTGGTATTGCGTAAGCGTTGTGCGATTTGGCCGCTGATCGCATAAAGAATTTCCGGTTCTTGCAGCGCATACTCTCTGAATTTCGTGTAACTAATTTCTGCAATCTCGCACTCAGTCTTGGCGCGAACCCATGCACTGCGAGCCTGCTCCTGTCCTGGCTGTTCAAACAGACCCAGTTCGCCAATGAAATCGCCGGGGTTGAGATAAGCAATGATCATTTCTCGACCATCATCGTCCTCGATCACAATCGTGACCGAGCCTCTGATTATAAAAAACAGTGTGTGTGAGTTTTCACCGGCGCAGATGATGTTGTTCTTGGTCTGATAGCGTCTGCGTTGGCACTGAGTCAAAAATTTGTCGAGATTTTTGATTTTTGGTATGGGAGTAAAAGCAACCATTGTTGTATCCCGAAGCATGCACAGTAAGGGTTGTGTCTATTTTTTATATCGCTCTGGCTGGTTGGCGCCAGTGATTTGGCGCCAGCTTAACAGACAGATTCTTAACGGTTGTCAGAATTTTCCTGATGCTCCATGTCGCAATGAATAAAGGCTTCGGTGTGGTGAGCGCTCGGTTTCGGGCGCTGTGCTAAGCTGGCGCCCCTTTTAAATCAGTGGAGTCTGGGCGATGAAGGCACGCATTCAATGGGCTGGCGAAGCCATGTTTCTGGGCGAATCGGGCAGCGGCCACGTCGTTGTGATGGACGGCCCACCCGAGAGCGGTGGTCGTAACCTGGGCGTTCGACCGATGGAAATGCTTCTGCTGGGGCTCGGTGGTTGCAGCAACTTCGATGTTGTAAGCATCCTCAAGAAGTCGCGTCAGGCAGTTGAGAGTTGCGAGGCATTCCTGGAAGCCGAGCGCGCCACTGAAGACCCTAAGGTGTTCACTAAAATTCACCTGCACTTTGTGGTGAAAGGTCGCGGCTTGAAAGAAGCTCAGGTCAAGCGTGCCATCGAACTGTCTGCCGAAAAGTATTGCTCCGCGTCGATCATGCTTGGCGCCGCCGGTGTAGCCATCAGCCATGATTATGAAATCATCGAGTTGGGCTGAGTCGCCATTGCATGCAAGCTGGCGCAGGTTTCGAACAATAAAAAAGGCGGCTACCGGTAGGTAGCCGCCTTTTTTATATGCCCATGAGCGAATCGCCAGCTCCTGGCGTATTCAAGTCGTGCCGGCAGTCAGATGCGGTAGGTGCTTTTGGTCATGACTTTGGCCATCAGGCTCATGCCGAACTTCACTGGAGCAGGAAAGCGGAACCCGCCGGCATTGAGTGCGGACTCTGCATGTTGCTCTTCATCGATGCGCATCTGTTCAAGGATCGCCCGTGATTTCTCATCTTGCGCGGGCAGTTGCTCAAGATGCTCGTTGAGATGTTTGCACACTTGATCTTCGGTAGCGGCAACAAACCCGAGGCTGACTTTGTCGCTGATTAATCCTGCCGCAGCCCCGATCCCGAAGGACATGCCGTAAAACAGCGGGTTCAACAGACTTGGATGGCTGCCCAGCTGGCGGATGCGCTGTTCGCACCAGGCCAGGTGGTCAATTTCCTCTTCTGCTGCCTGCTCCATGGCTTCGCGCACTTGGGGCAGTTTGGCGGTCAGGGCCTGGCCTTGATACAAGGCCTGGGCACAGACTTCACCGGTATGGTTGATGCGCATTAACCCGGCCACATGGCGACTTGCCTGTTCGTCCAGCGGGTTTTCAGGTTTGACGATGGCCGGCGACGGGCGATGGGGCTGGCCGCTGAACGGCAGCAAGGTACGCAGCGCTGTGTCGGCCTGTAACAGAAGACGGTCAATCGGCGAGTAGTGACGTTGGGTAGTCATGCTTACCTCCGGAAAAAATCACGGCGGTCAGTTTACCCCAATCGGGCGTACAGGGTTTGCGCTGGATCACCGCTGAACGTGGGAGCCGGGCAGCGCCCACGATGGTGTACGGTTTTGCAATCAGCCCGGCGGCCAGTTCATCTGGCGCTGACCCAGAACGTGCATATGAATGTGGTAGACCGTTTGGCCACCCTTTTCATTGCAGTTCATTACCACGCGGAAACCGTCTTCGCAGCCCAGCTCTTTGGCAAGGCGTTGTGCGGTAAACAGGATGTGCCCTGCCAGTAGTTTGTCTTCTTCCTGCAGGTCGTTGAGGGTGCGGATCGGTTTTTTGGGAATGACCAGAAAATGGATCGGCGCCTGTGGGGCGATATCGTGAAATGCCAGCACCTGATCATCTTCGTAGATGATCTTGGCGGGTATTTCACGGTTGATGATTTTGGTGAACAGAGTATCCAAAGCTGTGTCTCCGTGAGTGAAGTCCGGTCCGAGTGTACTCAGGGCAGCGGATTACGCCCAGTCCGGTTAACGCGGGCAATAGGATTTGTTGACCCGGGCGGCTATTTTTCTCGTCATCCAGCGCGAGAAGAAGCGTGGCATACGGGTTATCCAGCGATTGCGCCGGCCCGGAATTATGATCGCCTTGTTTTTCTCCAGCGCGCGTACGGTATAGAGCGCAACTTCTTCGGGAGTCATGGCGCCTTCGCTTTGCTTGACCTTGTCGGCGTTCATTCTGGCCGCGTCGAAGAAACGGGTTCGCGTGACACCGGGGCAAAGTACCGAGACCTTGATCCCGGTTTTCTTTACCTCTTCGCGCAAGCCTTCGGAAAAATGCAGCACATACGCTTTACTGGCGAAATAAGTGCTCAGCCAGGGCCCGGGCTGGAAGGCGGCAATCGAGGACACATTGAGGATTTGCCCGCCGCCCTGGACCGCCATCATGTTGCCGATGGCATGGCATAACCGCGTGAGAGCCAGCACGTTGAGCTCGATCAGATCTTGTTCGGCGCTCCAGTCATGCGCCAGGAAGGGGCCGCAAGTGCCAATACCCGCGCAATTGACCAGCAGGTCGATCTGCCGGTCGCCTTCTTCGAGCTCAAGTAAAAAACCGGAAAGACGCAATGGCTCGCCAAGATCACAGGCCCTGAACAGTACATCTACGCCGAAACGCTGGGTCAACTCCAGCGCAATGCTTTCTAGCGCGTCCCGCTGGCGGGCCACAAGAATCAGGCTGCGACCGCGGCGGGCGAGGGCTTCGGCCAGAGCCAGGCCAATGCCGCTGGAGGCGCCAGTGATTAAAGCGTAACGGGTCATGCTGTTCTCCATCGCAACGGTGCAGTCCGGTGACAATGATGTCCCTGGCGTTAACGCGTTCATTTAGACGCGCAGTCTACAGACTGTTGCTGTTGGCTGCGTTGATCAACGAGTCCTGCAGGCCAAGAGCCAGGCCGATGATCAGGATGAAAAGACCCAAAACCATCAACACAATGTTAATCCAGGCCAGGACTTTGACCGCCGTGCTGTTGGGTGGAGGTGGCAAACCGTACTTGTTGGGCCCCGGGGTGCCGGGCATCAACAGCAGCGCAAGGGTTAACACCAGATTGGCCACCGGTACCAGATGCAACAACAGCATCCATGCGGACCAGTTGAGGTCATGCAGGCGTTGCGCATTGATTCTGAGATTGACCACGACGAAGACGATCGTCAGGGTCGCGCCAAAGGTGATGGCCAGAGTGGGGGATACCTTGATCGCAAGCAGGACCAGTAGGGCGACAACGCTGGCGATGAGACCCAGAATCAGGCTCCAGGCCAGCAGGCGCATACGTCCGATCCGTCCGCTGAACCCCAGGGGATCTGGATACGCGTAGTGTTCCTCGGGCGTTTTTTCCAGGCTGAGTTCTGTCATGTCTGCTTCCTTGTCAGGCGGTCATTAGCAAAGAGCCCGCTGTAGTGGGCGGGCCGGGGGAGTATCAGTGATGGGGCCAGTGTCGGGCCAGTTCGCGGGTGAGGCTGTGGGCCTTGCGATATTCCTCTTCCAGACGTGCGATCAAGTGCTCAGTTGTCGGCAGATCGTTAATGCCTCCTGCCCCCTGGCCGGCGGACCATACCGTTTTCCAGGCCTTGGCTTCTTCAGTCAGGGGCTTGAGTTTGGTCTCGCCTTTGCCTTGAAGTGCGTCGAGGTCGAAGCCCGCGCTTTCGAGGCTTTTGCGCATGAAGTTGGCGGGCACACCCGAGACGGCCGGGGTGTGGATGATGTCGGCTGCCCGGGATGCCAGCAGCATGTCTTTGTACGCATCAGGCGCATGGCTTTCCCGGGTGCCGATAAAGCGGGTTCCGAGGTAGGCAAGGTCGGCACCGAGGATTTGCGCGGCGAGAATCTCATGGCCGTGGTTCATGCAGCCGGCGAGCAACACTGTTTTATCAAAGAACTGGCGAATTTCAGCCAGCAGCGCAAAAGGGCTCCAGGTTCCCGCATGGCCACCGGCACCTGCGGCGACTGCAATCAGGCCATCGACCCCGGCTTCTGCGGCTTTTTCTGCATGGCGTCGAGTGGTGACGTCATGGAACACCAGGCCGCCATAACTGTGGACGGCATCCACGACTTCCTTTGCCGCGCCCAGGCTGGTGATGATGATCGGGACTTTGTGCTCAATACAGATCGCCAGGTCAGCCTGTAGCCGTGGGTTGCTGTTATGCACGATCAGGTTCACGGCGTAGGGCGCGGGATTATCCAGTAAGGCCAGGCCCGCTTCTATTTCCTCAAGCCATGCTTTGAATCCATTGCTATCGCGTTGGTTGAGCGCAGGAAAACTGCCCACAACGCCATTGCGGCAGCAGGCCAGGACGAGTTGAGGGTTGGAGATCAGAAACATGGGGGCTGCCACCACCGGCAGGCGCAAGCATTTTTCGAGCAAAGCGGGCAGTGACATTGGATAACCTCGGTAAATGGCGGGGCGGGTTTAAAAGGGTTTGACCACTGCCAGAATGACGATGGCCAGCAAGAACACTACCGGTACTTCGTTGAACCAGCGGTAGAACACGTGAGAGCGCTTGTTTTCGCCGCGGGCGAAGCGTTTTACCTGGGCGCCACACATGTGGTGGTAGCCGATGAGCAGAATCACCAGTGTCAGCTTGACGTGCATCCAGCCCTGACTGAAGTAACCGCTCGGGTTAAGGCTGATCAGCCAGCCACCGAAAATCAGGGTGGCAATCATTGCCGGTCCCATGATGCCGCGATACAGCTTGCGCTCCATGAGGCTGAATCGCTCCTTGCTCACGGCGTCCTCGCTTTGTGCGTGGTAAACAAAGAGGCGGGGCAAGTAGAAGAGGCCTGCAAACCAGCAGACGATACTGATGATGTGGAAGGCTTTGAGCCATAGATAAAGCATTTTTAGTTATTCCCAGGTTCACGGTAGATCAAATAGTAGTAGTAGAGCGTCCGGGAGTCACCTTGACGGTTGTCGCAGGGGCGCGCTGTCCCTATTATCGTGGGCTTTCCAGTGGGTTCGTTGAGGGGCAGGTTATGGTCAAGGTCGGTATTGTCGGCGGCACGGGTTACACCGGGGTCGAATTGCTGCGATTGCTGGCACAGCATCCGCAGGCTGAAGTGGTTGTCATCACTTCTCGATCCGAGGCGGGCCTGCCTGTTGCCGATATGTATCCCAACCTGCGCGGTCATTACGACGGTCTGGCGTTCAGCGTGCCTGATACGCAAGCCCTGGCTGCGTGCGATGTGGTGTTTTTCGCCACACCCCACGGCGTAGCCCACGCCCTGGCCGGCGAGTTGCTGGAGGCGGGTACCAAGGTGATCGATCTGTCGGCAGATTTCCGCCTGCAGGACGCGGATGAGTGGGCCAAGTGGTACGGTCAGCCCCATGGCGCGCCGGCGTTGCTCGAAGAGGCGGTATACGGCCTGCCGGAAGTGAATCGCGAGCAAATCAAACAGGCGCGCCTGATCGCGGTGCCGGGTTGCTATCCGACTGCAACCCAATTGGGTTTCCTTCCATTGCTGGAAGCGGGGCTGGCGGATACTTCGAGGTTGATCGCCGATTGCAAGTCAGGCGTGAGCGGCGCCGGTCGCGGTGCGAGCGTAGGTTCGCTGTACGCTGAAACGTCCGAAAGCATGAAGGCATATGCCGTTAAAGGTCATCGCCATTTGCCCGAAATCCGTCAGGGTTTGCGTCGTGCTGCCGGCAAGGATGTCGGTCTGACCTTCGTACCGCATCTGACGCCGATGATTCGGGGTATTCACTCGACGCTGTATGCCACCGTGGTTGATCGTTCTGTGGACCTGCAGGCTTTGTTTGAACAGCGTTATGCCAACGAGCCTTTCGTTGATGTGATGCCAGCCGGCAGCCACCCGGAAACCCGCAGTGTGCGGGGTGCCAACGTGTGCCGTATTGCTGTGCATCGGCCACAGGATGGCGATCTGGTTGTCGTGCTGTCGGTGATCGACAATCTGGTCAAGGGGGCATCAGGCCAGGCGGTACAGAACATGAATATCATGTTCGGCCTGGATGAGCGCCTGGGCTTGTCCCACGCCGGAATGTTGCCCTGAAAACAGCTGCAAGCTTAAAGCTACAAGCTGTAAGTGAGGGCGCGGCATGCTTGCAGCTTGTAGCTGATCGCTTGCTGCTGCCCTCAAATAGTTGACCGCTTTTCTAGGAGAAGCGGATAATGCGCGTCATCACGCATTATGGCGGCACATCGCCGGGAGATAATCAGCATGAGCGTCGAATCCTTCACCCCCATGGCTTTGCAATTCACCGAAGGTGCTGCGCACAAGGTGAAGAGCCTGGTCGATGAAGAGGGTAATGATCGTTTGAAGTTGCGCGTTTTTGTTACGGGCGGCGGTTGTTCCGGTTTTCAGTATGGCTTTACCTTCGATGAAGAAGTGGCCGATGACGACACCATTGTTGAGCGCGAAGGCGTAAGCCTGGTGGTCGATCCGATGAGCTTCCAGTACCTGGCGGGTGCCGAGGTGGATTATCAGGAAGGTCTGGAAGGCTCGCGCTTTGTGATCAAGAACCCGAATGCCACCACAACATGTGGTTGCGGATCATCGTTCTCGATCTGATTGCGCAGTACAGGTTTCACACTCAACGCCGCGTAGTTTCGCGGCGTTTTGCTGTCTGGCGTTTGTGCGGGCAGGTCAGGCCGGGTAGATGCCGCCCAATACCCGCAGGCCGCGGGCCCCGGTGACACTGGGACGATTGGTGGGGATGTTTTCCAGGCAGCAGTGCGCCAGCCATGCAAAGGCCATGGCTTCGACCCAGTCAGGGTCTACCCCTTTGACCAGGGTGCTGTTGACCTTGGTTTGCGGGAGCAGTTGCGCAAGACGTGTCATCAAGGCCGCATTGTGGGCGCCGCCGCCGCACACCAGTAGTTCGTCGGTGTGGTGCTGAGCCAACTGCAGCGACTCTACGATGGTCAGTGCCGTGAGTTCGAGCAGTGTTGCTTGCACGTCTTCAGTGGGGAAGGTTGGCAGGGCGAAGAGGTGATGTTTCAACCAGTTAAGGTTGAACACTTCCCGGCCAGTGCTCTTCGGGCCCTTGGTCTGGAAGAACGGGTCGCTGAGCAAGGCGTTAAGCAGCACAGGTTCAACCTTGCCACTGGCGGCCCACTGGCCGTTGCGGTCGTACAGTTCGCCGCGCTGTTCTTGTATCCAGGCATCGAGCAGGACATTGCCTGGCCCACTGTCGAATCCAGCTACAGGGTTCGTTGGAGTTATCAGACTCAGGTTGCTGAATCCTCCTACGTTCAATACAGCTCGATGTTCATGCTCGCCCGTAAACAGGGCTTCATGGAAGGCCGGGACCAGCGGTGCTCCCTGGCCTCCAGCGGCAACATCACGGCGACGGAAGTCGCCGACTACGCAGATGTTGGTCAGCTCGGCCAATAGGGCCGGGTTGCCGATCTGTACGGTGAAGCCCTGGGCAGGTTCGTGGCGGATGGTCTGGCCATGGCTGCCGATTGCCCGGATGTCTTGCGGGGTTAGCTGCTGCTGGGCAAGGAGCGTGTTTACGCCTTGAGCGGCCAGTTCTACCCAGTGGTTTTCGGCAATGGCACAGCGTGCCACCTCGTCAGGTCCGCTGGCGCACAGGCCCAGCAATTCGCTGCGCAGGGCGGCGGGCATCGGGATGTAGTGGGTGGCGAGCAGGGTGATGCTCGCCCCCAGCTCGATAAGGGCGATGTCCATGCCATCGAGACTGGTGCCGGACATCACGCCTATATAGAGGGCCATCGCTTAGCGCTTGCTCGAGGCCAGGAGGGTGGCCTTTTCCTGGTTCATGCGGGCCATTAGTGGCTGGCTTTGCTGCAGGAAGCGCGTGCGCTCAGCTTTGGCAATCGGATCAGCCATTGGTAGCTTCTGGCCCAGGGGATCAACGTGCACACCGTTGACCTGGAACTCGTAATGCAGGTGAGGACCCGTGGAAAGGCCTGTTGTGCCGATAAACCCGATCACCTGCCCTTGCTTCACCGATCCGCCGGTTTTAATGCCTTTGGCGAAGCCCTGCATGTGCCCGTAAAGGGTGCGGTAGGTATTGCCGTGTTGAATGATTACGGTATTGCCGTAGCCGCCACGACGGCCAGCGAGCAGTACTTTGCCATCACCGGCTGCTTTAATCGGCGTACCGCGCGGCGCGGCATAATCTACGCCTTTGTGGGCGCGGATCTTGTTCAGGATCGGGTGTTTGCGGCCTGAGGAGAAGCGCGAGCTGATACGGGCGAAGTCCACCGGTGTGCGGATGAATGCCTTGCGCATGCTGCTGCCGTCAGCCGTGTAGTAATTGCTGACGCCTTGCTTGTTTGTATAGCGTACGGCGGTGTAGGTCTTGCCGCGGTTGGTAAAGCGCGCCGAGAGGATGTTGCCCGTACCCACCGTTTTACCGTTGGCCACTTTCTGCTCGTAGATCACTTCGAACTGGTCGCCCGGGCGAATGTCCTGTGCGAAGTCGATGTCGTAACCAAACACTTTGGCCATTTCCATGGTCATGCTGTGGGGCAGGCCGGCACGCTGGCCAGATGCTGACAGCGAGCTGGAGATAACACCGTGTACATAGGCCGAGCGCACTACCGGAAGGGTAGTAACACGCCGGAATGTATAGCCCTTGGCCGATTTGCTGAGGGTGATGGTCTCGAGGTCGCTAACCTGGCTGTGCAGGTTGTTCAGTTGGCCATCGGGGCCCATTTCAAATTCGAGCTTCTGCCCGTGTTTCAGCTGGCTGAATTGTTTGGCTTGCTTGTCGCTGGCCAGGATTTCATGCACTGAGGTGGCAGGAAGGCCTACTTTAGCCAACAGGGTCGAGAGTGTATCGCCCTTGGAAACCACTACTTCGCGGTGGCTGGGGGCTTTGTCTTCCTCAACTTTTGCTACAGGGTTGTCCTGTTGTTCAATTTGGGCAAAAGGCGATGGAGTCGCTTCATTTGTGGCCTGAGTGAGTTCTGCAGCGTCTTGATCTTGTGTCAGTTGTTCTGCAGGCGTTTCCAGTTCCAGATTTAGAGTCGTTCTTTTGGCTTCTACTTCGCTGGAGGGAAATACCAGCAGGGCCAGACTCAAGAGGGCGGCGATACCACTTGCTGCGAGCAGGTGGGTCTTCGGATAAAGCGGTGGCGCTTTAGGCGGTTGACTGGTCATAGATAATTTGACTTTGAATAAAGGATGAATTGGAAAAGATGACTGGCACGGTGAACATGAAATAACTGTATAAAATATAACCAAATCGCCCTTGAAGCAAGTCCGCGAGCTATTCGCGCGCGGATAGTTGCCGTATGCCGCCCGGAACTTGTAATTAGTCCCTGATCTTGTATGGTTGGTTCCCTTTGAATTTGAGCCTTACGGGTCTGATATGAAGTCGGTTGAAGAGCAGCTAGCGCTAATCAAGCGTGGTGCCGAAGAGGTACTGGTCGAGTCTGAACTGGTCGAGAAACTCAAGCGCGGTCAGCCGTTGCGGATTAAGGCCGGATTCGACCCCACGGCGCCTGATCTGCACTTGGGTCACACCGTACTTATTAATAAGCTGCGTCAGTTCCAGGAGCTGGGGCATCAGGTGATCTTCCTTATTGGTGATTTCACCGGGATGATTGGCGATCCGAGCGGCAAGAGTGCAACGCGTCCACCGTTGACCCGTGAGCAAGTGCTGGCCAATGCCGAAACCTACAAGACTCAGGTGTTCAAGATCCTTGATCCTGCAAAAACCGAGGTGGCATTCAACTCCACCTGGATGGATCAGATGGGGCCGGCCGATTTCATTCGCTTGACCTCTCAGTACACCGTGGCTCGCATGCTTGAGCGCGATGACTTCGATAAGCGCTACACCACGAATCAGCCGATTGCCATCCACGAGTTTCTTTATCCGCTGGTGCAGGGATATGACTCTGTTGCCTTGAAGGCAGACGTGGAGCTGGGTGGTACCGACCAGAAGTTCAACTTGTTGATGGGTCGTGAACTGCAGCGCGGCTACGGTCAGGAAGCCCAGTGCATTGTTACCATGCCGCTGCTTGAAGGGCTGGATGGCGTTAAGAAGATGTCCAAGTCTCTGGGCAACTATGTTGGCATCCAGGAAGCTCCGGGTGTGATGTACAGCAAGCTGGTGTCTATTCCGGATGCGCTGATGTGGCGTTACTTTGAGTTGCTGAGCTTTCGTTCGATGGACGAGATCGATGCATTCAGGGCTGAGGTTGAAGCTGGTGCAAACCCGCGCGATATCAAAATCAGGTTGGCGGAAGAGATTGTGGCCCGGTTCCATGGTGAAGAGGCTGCTGCAAATGCCCATCGCGGTGCGGGCAACCGCATGAAGGATGGCGAGTTGCCTGATGATCTGCCTGAGGTCGAGTTGACCGCTACTGAGGATATGCCGATCGCTGCAGTCCTTAATAAGGCCGGGCTGGTGAAGAACTCTGCGGTTGCGCGGGATTTGCTGGGTTCCGGTGGTGTACGTATAGATGGTGAGGTGGTTGACCGCACCTATATATATGCACTGGGCTCGACCCATGTTTGTCAGGCGGGGAAGAAGGCGTTTGCCCGTATTACCCTGAAAGCTGAATCAAACTGAAATAAGAGCTGGACGGCGCATTTTATTAACCTATAATGCGCCCACTTCCGGCGCAGTCGAAACGGAAAACTCCTTGAGTTTCAATGAGTTGGATGGTTCTTCGGCAGTGTCAGCTTCAAGTCATCGAAGCAGGAAATGAGGTGTTGACAGCAGCGTGTAACGCTGTAGAATTCGCCTCCCGCTAACGAGAGATCGAAAGCGCAAGTGGTTGATGTTACAAAGGAAACTTTGAAAGCATCTGAAAATAACCACTTGACAGCAACAGAGGCTGCTGTAGAATGCGCGCCTCGGTTGAGCGAAAGCTTAACCAACCGCTCTTTAACAACTGAATCAAGCAATTCGTGTGGGTGCTTGTGGAGTCAGACTGATAGTCAACAAGATTATCAGCATCACAAGTTACTCCGCGAGAAATCAAAGATGTAACAACCGATTGCTGAGCCAAGTTTAGGGTTTCTAAAAAACCCAAAGATGTTTGAACTGAAGAGTTTGATCATGGCTCAGATTGAACGCTGGCGGCAGGCCTAACACATGCAAGTCGAGCGGTAGAGAGGTGCTTGCACCTCTTGAGAGCGGCGGACGGGTGAGTAATACCTAGGAATCTGCCTGGTAGTGGGGGATAACGTTCGGAAACGGACGCTAATACCGCATACGTCCTACGGGAGAAAGCAGGGGACCTTCGGGCCTTGCGCTATCAGATGAGCCTAGGTCGGATTAGCTAGTTGGTGAGGTAATGGCTCACCAAGGCTACGATCCGTAACTGGTCTGAGAGGATGATCAGTCACACTGGAACTGAGACACGGTCCAGACTCCTACGGGAGGCAGCAGTGGGGAATATTGGACAATGGGCGAAAGCCTGATCCAGCCATGCCGCGTGTGTGAAGAAGGTCTTCGGATTGTAAAGCACTTTAAGTTGGGAGGAAGGGCATTAACCTAATACGTTAGTGCTTTGACGTTACCGACAGAATAAGCACCGGCTAACTCTGTGCCAGCAGCCGCGGTAATACAGAGGGTGCAAGC
>NZ_CP017432.1:510000-3445000 GCF_000346225.2 Pseudomonas sp. Lz4W
CGTCCGTCGTGAAAAGGGAAACAACCCAGACCGTCAGCTAAGGTCCCAAAGTTATGGTTAAGTGGGAAACGATGTGGGAAGGCTTAGACAGCTAGGAGGTTGGCTTAGAAGCAGCCACCCTTTAAAGAAAGCGTAATAGCTCACTAGTCGAGTCGGCCTGCGCGGAAGATTTAACGGGGCTCAAACCATACACCGAAGCTACGGGTATCATCTTAGGATGATGCGGTAGAGGAGCGTTCTGTAAGCCTGTGAAGGTGAGTTGAGAAGCTTGCTGGAGGTATCAGAAGTGCGAATGCTGACATGAGTAACGATAATGGGTGTGAAAAACACCCACGCCGAAAGACCAAGGTTTCCTGCGCAACGTTAATCGACGCAGGGTTAGTCGGTCCCTAAGGCGAGGCTGAAAAGCGTAGTCGATGGAAAACAGGTTAATATTCCTGTACTTCTGGTTATTGCGATGGAGGGACGGAGAAGGCTAGGCCAGCTTGGCGTTGGTTGTCCAAGTTTAAGGTGGTAGGCTGGAATCTTAGGTAAATCCGGGATTCTAAGGCCGAGAGCTGATGACGAGTTAACTTTTAGTTAACGAAGTGGTTGATGCCATGCTTCCAAGAAAAGCTTCTAAGCTTCAGGTAACCAGGAACCGTACCCCAAACCGACACAGGTGGTTGGGTAGAGAATACCAAGGCGCTTGAGAGAACTCGGGTGAAGGAACTAGGCAAAATGGCACCGTAACTTCGGGAGAAGGTGCGCCGGTGAGGGTGAAGCATTTACTGCGTAAGCCCACGCCGGTCGAAGATACCAGGCCGCTGCGACTGTTTATTAAAAACACAGCACTCTGCAAACACGAAAGTGGACGTATAGGGTGTGACGCCTGCCCGGTGCCGGAAGGTTAATTGATGGGGTTAGCTAACGCGAAGCTCTTGATCGAAGCCCCGGTAAACGGCGGCCGTAACTATAACGGTCCTAAGGTAGCGAAATTCCTTGTCGGGTAAGTTCCGACCTGCACGAATGGCGTAACGATGGCGGCGCTGTCTCCACCCGAGACTCAGTGAAATTGAAATCGCTGTGAAGATGCAGTGTATCCGCGGCTAGACGGAAAGACCCCGTGAACCTTTACTATAGCTTTGCACTGGACTTTGAATTTGCTTGTGTAGGATAGGTGGGAGGCTTTGAAGTGTGGACGCCAGTCTGCATGGAGCCAACCTTGAAATACCACCCTGGCAACTTTGAGGTTCTAACTCAGGTCCGTTATCCGGATCGAGGACAGTGTATGGTGGGTAGTTTGACTGGGGCGGTCTCCTCCTAAAGAGTAACGGAGGAGTACGAAGGTGCGCTCAGACCCGGTCGGAAATCGGTCGTAGAGTATAAAGGCAAAAGCGCGCTTGACTGCGAGACAGACACGTCGAGCAGGTACGAAAGTAGGTCTTAGTGATCCGGTGGTTCTGTATGGAAGGGCCATCGCTCAACGGATAAAAGGTACTCCGGGGATAACAGGCTGATACCGCCCAAGAGTTCATATCGACGGCGGTGTTTGGCACCTCGATGTCGGCTCATCACATCCTGGGGCTGAAGCCGGTCCCAAGGGTATGGCTGTTCGCCATTTAAAGTGGTACGCGAGCTGGGTTTAGAACGTCGTGAGACAGTTCGGTCCCTATCTGCCGTGGACGTTTGAGATTTGAGAGGGGCTGCTCCTAGTACGAGAGGACCGGAGTGGACGAACCTCTGGTGTTCCGGTTGTCACGCCAGTGGCATTGCCGGGTAGCTATGTTCGGGAAAGATAACCGCTGAAAGCATCTAAGCGGGAAACTTGCCTCAAGATGAGATCTCACTGGAACCTTGAGTTCCCTAAAGGGCCGTCGAAGACTACGACGTTGATAGGTTGGGTGTGTAAGCGCTGTGAGGCGTTGAGCTAACCAATACTAATTGCCCGTGAGGCTTGACCATAACACCCAAGCAATTTGCGTTCTTGGTTGCAAGAACAGACAAGTTGCGGTGTGTGAAGACGATACAAACCGAAAGTTTGCACAACACACAAATCTATTACATACCCATTCGCTGGAACGTTGACCGCAAGGTAAAACGCGCTGGCTACCGAATTTCTTGACGACCATAGAGCATTGGAACCACCTGATCCCATCCCGAACTCAGAAGTGAAACGATGCATCGCCGATGGTAGTGTGGGGTTTCCCCATGTGAGAGTAGGTCATCGTCAAGATTAAATTCCAAACCCCCTGTCTGCTCACGCAGACAGGGGGTTTGTTTTTGTGCCGAAAAAAACATCGGTGCAACGCCTGCACAAAGCGTTTCTACAGGTGGATTTTGGCTTGCGACAACTCTCGGGCTTTCTATGCAATAGCGCTGCTCATGGCTATTATGCGTGCCTGATTGTGAGGCGGTACTTGCATGCTGACGTTGTTGAAACTACTCAAAGATGGTCGATTTCATTCAGGGCAGGCGCTGGGAGCTGCGCTCGGCGTCAGCCGTAGTGCTGTGTGGAAACAGCTTCAGCACCTGGAGTCAGAATTGAACTTGTCGATTCACAAGGTTCGTGGTCGTGGCTACCAGCTGGCAGCTCCTCTCGAGCTGCTCGAGCACGAACAAATGGCTGCCGGTCCCTGGCCAGTCTCTATCCATGAATCCCTTGACTCAACGAATGCCGAGTCCTTGCGCGCCATTGATCGCGGTCAGACTGCTCCCTTCGTCATTCTGGCTGAGCGTCAACTTGCTGGACGGGGACGTAGGGGGCGCAAGTGGGTCAGCCCTTTCGCAGAGAATATTTATTACAGTCTGGTTCTGCGGATGGACGGCGGCATGCGCCAGCTAGAAGGCCTCAGCCTGGTGGTCGGCTTGGCAGTTTTGAGTGCTCTTCGAGAAATGGGTATCGAGAGGGCGGGGCTCAAGTGGCCAAATGACGTGTTGGTCGGTAATAAAAAGATCGCCGGAATTTTGCTTGAGCTGGTGGGTGATCCTGCCGATGTCTGTCACCTGGTGATTGGTATTGGTATCAATGCCAATATGCGGATCGCCAGTGAGGTGGATCAGGCATGGACCTCGGTTTTTCTGGAGTCTGGCAAAGCCATAAACCGTAATTCGCTGGTGTCCAGCCTTAATCAGAGTTTGCTCACATACCTTAAGCGCCATGAGTCGTCCGGGTTTGCAGCGATCCAGGCAGAGTGGGAGAGCAATCATTTGTGGCAAGGGCGTGAAGTGTCGTTGATTGCTGGAGTGCATCAGGTGGATGGGACGGTCATGGGCATTGATCAGCAGGGTGCGCTTCGCTTGCGCGTAGAGGGCGAGGAGAAGGTGTTTAGCGGTGGCGAGCTTAGCCTGAGGTTGCGCCATGATTCTTGAACTGGACTGCGGCAACAGCTTTATAAAGTGGCGTGTGCTCGATGGTGGCAGAGTCGCTGGTGGAGGGGTCGTAGATTCCGATATCGGTCTGATAGCTTCGGTGCGAGCTGTTCCTGCATTGAATGTCGTCCAGTGTCGACTGGTCAGCGTGCGTACCGATGAAGAGACCGCCAGCCTGGTAGCTGGCATAGCCTCGGCTTTCGGGGTCGGGGTTGCATGCGCCATGCCGGCCAGGAGCGTTTCGGGTGTGAGCAATGGTTACGAAGATTTTTCCCGCTTGGGGCTGGATCGTTGGCTTGCTCTCGTCGGTGGATATGAGTTGGCAAAGGGTGCGTGTCTGGTCCTGGATTTTGGCACCGCTGTAACGGCAGATTTTGTCGCGCCAGATGGCAGCCATTTAGGTGGCTTTATTTGCCCGGGAATGCCCTTGATGCGCGATCAGCTGCGCACGCACACGCGACGAATCAGATATGACGATTTTTCTGCCGAGCAGGCACTGCTTTTACGGGCTCCTGGTCGTACAACGGCTGAGGCCGTAGAGCGTGGATGCTTGTTGATGATGCGGGGATTTGTCTTGACCCAGTTGGAATTGGCGCGTGATTACTGGGGGCAAGAGTTTGAGGTTTTTCTCACGGGAGGTGACGCTAGCCTGGTGAGCGATATGGTCCCGGGCGCCCGATTGGTGCCGGATCTTGTATTTGTCGGCTTGGCTGTAGCTTGTCCCTTCTCCTGAGGTTCTTATGCGTTGGCTGTTTCTGTTGCTGGTTGTTCTGAATGTTTTCTATTACATATGGCATCAGCAAGAGGCGCCTGTCAGGGCCAAGGAGGTTGTTTCATTGTCGTTGTACAAGGGGAGTCAGCAGGGTATCAGTCTGCTCAGCGAGGCTCGCCCCTCGTTAGCCGTCGCTGAGCCCCAGGCTGCACCTGGGGCGGGTGCGGAGTGTATCTACCTGGGGAATATCTCCAGTGAGGATCAGCTGGACAGGGTCCAGCGCAGGCTCGCCGATATGGATATCCGTACGCAAAGAGCTGATGTCGCTGCGGGGGATTTGGCTGGATATGCTATTCAAATCAATCCCGAGAGCAGCGCCAGGGTCAATGAAATGCTGTTGCAGAACCTTGCTAATGAATTCAATGAGTTAAAACTCAAAAAAATGCACTGTGAGGGCTTGCAGCTACCCTGATCTTTGCATAGAATGGCGCCCGCTCCACAGTGAACGCCAAACAGGCTTTGAAGTGTGAAGTGAGTCAAGTTGCTAACTTCCTGAATTGCTTGAAGAAAGTGCTTGACAGAAGGGTAGAATGATGTAGAATTCTGCCTCGCTTAGGAGGGGTTCCCGAGCGGCCAAAGGGATCAGACTGTAAATCTGACGTCTACGACTTCGAAGGTTCGAATCCTTCCCCCTCCACCATATTTAAGCTCGAATAGCAAGATTTGCGGGTGTAGTTTAGTGGTAGAACCTCAGCCTTCCAAGCTGATGATGCGGGTTCGATTCCCGCCACCCGCTCCAGTCTTGCTGTTTTTGCGATGTGTTTTGCTCTTGTAGCTCAGTTGGTAGAGCACACCCTTGGTAAGGGTGAGGTCAGCGGTTCAAATCCGCTCAAGAGCTCCATATAACAAGGCAGATATGAAAATATCTGCCTTTGTTTTAACAGGTGCATAGCCTGTCCGGAGTGTTTGCCGGTGGTGCCAGGTGTTTTGGGTGTCGCTGCTCTGGTTGGTGTTACTGTTGTGATCAGCTCGCATTCTGCTGTTCGCAGGGTCGAAAGTTTGGTGTTGCCAGGCTTGAGGCAAAAGTAATTGCATTGGTTGTTGAAAAGTCTCTCTCGTGCCTGCATAATTCGCGGCTCGATAATGTTTTAGGTCAGTAGCTCAATTGGCAGAGCGACGGTCTCCAAAACCGTAGGTTGGGGGTTCGATTCCCTCCTGACCTGCCAGATTCGCTCATTGCGTCTGGCTTTCTTTTCACAGGATCCTCTTAGATGACTCCCAAGGCTGAAGTTCAAGGCTCTCGCTTCGATCTCCTCAAGTGGCTTGTAGTGGTTGCTCTTGTGGTGGTTGGCGTTGTTGGGAATCAGTATTATTCTGGTTCGCCGATCCTGTATCGTGTCATTGCACTTCTTGTGATTGCTGCTGTTGCTGCCTATGTGGGCTTGCAGAC
The DNA here is from genome assembly GCF_000346225.2 of Pseudomonas sp. Lz4W. Taxonomy (NCBI): domain Bacteria; kingdom Pseudomonadati; phylum Pseudomonadota; class Gammaproteobacteria; order Pseudomonadales; family Pseudomonadaceae; genus Pseudomonas; species Pseudomonas sp. Lz4W. The sequence continues at coordinate 515,514 of NZ_CP017432.1, forward strand.
GGCAAAAGGCAAGTCGTTCTCTGTCTTGGTGAAGGAAGCTCGTACTGAGATTCGTAAAGTCGTATGGCCAACTCGCCAAGAAACTACGCAGACCACGTTGATCGTGGTGGCTGTTGTTCTAGTTATGGCGTTGCTGTTGTGGGGTTTAGATTCCCTGCTCGGCTGGCTCGTTTCCTTGATTGTTGGCTAAGGGTGTCCCGTGGCTAAGCGTTGGTACGTAGTGCATGCTTATTCGGGTTACGAAAAGCATGTTATGCGCTCTTTGATTGAGCGTATTAAGCTGGCAGGCATGGAAGAAGGCTTCGGCGAAATTCTGGTTCCCACTGAAGAAGTGGTTGAAATGCGTAATGGCCAGAAACGCAAAAGCGAACGCAAGTTCTTCCCTGGCTATGTGCTGGTACAAATGGACATGAGCGAAGGGACTTGGCACTTGGTCAAGGATACCCCTCGCGTAATGGGCTTCATTGGTGGTACCGCCGATAAACCGGCGCCAATCACCGATAAAGAGGCAGAAGCAATTCTGCGTCGTGTTGCTGATGGTAGCGACAAGCCCAAGCCGAAAACACTGTTCGAGCCAGGTGAAGTTGTTCGTGTCACCGATGGCCCGTTCGCTGATTTCAATGGCACCGTCGAAGAAGTTAACTACGAAAAGAGTCGCATCCAAGTGGCAGTGCTCATTTTCGGTCGCTCTACTCCGGTAGAGCTAGAGTTTAGCCAGGTCGAAAAGGTCTAGCTGAACACGAATCCCAACCCCATGGCTTAGGCTGTGGGGTTTTGTCGTCACTGGGATAAACGCGCAAGTAACCGGGGAGCCTTTCTAGGCGTCTGAACCCGTAATTGGAGTGCCTCATGGCCAAGAAGATTACCGCTTACATCAAGCTGCAAGTGAAGGCCGCTCAGGCCAACCCAAGCCCACCTGTCGGCCCAGCTTTGGGTCAACACGGTGTGAACATCATGGAATTCTGCAAGGCTTTCAACGCCCGTACTCAGGGTATTGAAGCTGGCCTGCCGACTCCAGTGATCATCACTGTATACAGCGACCGTAGCTTCACATTCGAAACCAAATCGACTCCTGCTTCGGTTCTGCTGAAGAAGGCTGCCGGTTTGACTAGCGGTTCCGCTCGTCCAAACACCGTTAAGGTTGGCACTGTTACCCGTGCTCAGCTGGAAGAAATCGCGAAAACCAAAAACGCGGATCTGACTGCAGCTGATATGGAAGCAGCCGTGCGTACCATCGCCGGTTCTGCTCGTAGCATGGGCCTTAACGTGGAGGGTGTGTAATGGCTAAGCTGACTAAGCGTCAAAAGGCAATCGCCGGTAAAATTGAAGCTGGCAAGTCTTACAACTTTGTAGACGCTGCTGCTTTGCTGGCTGAGCTGTCCACTGTCAAGTTCAGCGAGTCTTTTGACATCGCTGTTAACCTGGGCGTAGACCCACGTAAATCTGACCAGGTTGTTCGTAGCGCTACTGTGCTGCCACACGGCACTGGCAAGACTGTACGTGTAGCTGTGTTCACCCAGGGTCCAGCTGCTGAAGCTGCTTTGGCTGCCGGCGCTGATCGCGTTGGTATGGACGACCTGGCTGCCGAAATGAAAGGCGGCGACCTGAACTATGACGTAGTTATTGCATCCCCGGACGCAATGCGTGTTGTAGGTCAGCTGGGTCAGATCCTTGGTCCACGTGGTCTGATGCCTAACCCTAAGGTTGGTACTGTAACTCCAGACGTAGCTACTGCGGTTAAGAACGCAAAAGCTGGTCAGGTTCGTTATCGCACTGACAAAAACGGTATCATTCACACTTCCGTTGGCAAGATCGGCTTTGATGCCGTCAAGCTGAAGGAAAACGTTGAAGCCCTGATCGCTGATCTGAAGCGTATCAAGCCAGCTTCCTCGAAAGGTATTTACGTTAAGCGCGTTACCCTGAGCACCACTATGGGCCCGGGCCTGGTCATCGACCAGGGTTCTCTGGACGCGTAAGACAAATTGGCGTGGCTTGCCGCGCCAATGAAAGATTGGGGTCCCTGCCTGGCGGGGGCTATCCAAGACCGTAGGCGGCGAAAGCCTTAAACCTCAAGCCTACGCAGATGGTGCTCCCGGTTCCTTACCGAATCAGACACCAAAACGACATCCGGCTCAGGCCAGATGAAACGGTAACAAGCAGGAGTTAAACCCGTGGCAATTAAACTCGAAGACAAGAAGGCCATCGTCGCTGAAGTCAACGAGGCTGCCAAAGTTGCCCTGTCTGCTGTTGTGGCTGATGCCCGCGGCGTGACAGTAGGCGCTATGACCGGACTCCGTAAAGAGGCTCGTGAAGCTGGCGTTTACGTACGTGTTGTACGTAACACCCTGCTCAAGCGCGCTGTTGCTGACACTGAATACAGTGTTCTCAACGACGTGTTCACCGGCCCGACCTTGATCGCATTCTCCAACGAACATCCAGGTGCTGCTGCCCGTTTGTTCAAAGAGTTCGCTAAAGGTCAGGATAAGTTCGAGATCAAGGCAGCTGCGTTCGAGGGCAAGTTCCTCGCAGCTAATCAGATCGACGTACTGGCAAGTCTGCCGACCCGTGACGAAGCAATTTCTCAGCTGATGAGCGTGATTCAAGGCGCTACCAGCAAATTGGCTCGTACTCTGGCGGCACTTCGCGACCAGAAAGAAGCTGCTGCAGCCTAAGGCTGAGCTACTCCTTTCAGCGTTTATTGTTTATTTCGATAGCCGCCTAGGCTGTCACCCCAATACAGGAATTTATAGTCATGTCTCTGACTACTCAAGAAATCATCGACGCAATCGGTTCGAAATCCGTTCTGGAAATCGTTGAGCTGATCAAGGCAATGGAAGAAGCATTCGGCGTTTCCGCTGCTGCTGCTTCTGCTGGTCCTGCTGCTGCCGCTGCTGTTGTTGAAGAGCAAACTGAATTCAACGTCATGCTGCTGGAAGCTGGCGAGAAGAAAGTTAACGTGATCAAGGCTGTTCGCGAGCTGACTGGTCTGGGCTTGAAAGAAGCCAAGGCAGTAGTAGACAGCGCTCCTAGCGTTGTTCTGGAAGCTGTTGCGAAAGACGCAGCTGACAAAGCCAAGGCTGCCTTGGAAGAAGCAGGCGCTAAAGTCGAGCTGAAGTAAGCCTCGACCTTGCGTCTCCAGCCCAAGCGTTAAGCAGAAGGCTGATGGCTGGTGGCTCTTGCCACCGGCCTTTTTCCGTTATTGGCTGCCGACTGGGTCGGCGCCTCTAACGTGCTGTAACCACCCTGTGCGGTGGAGCAAACCAAGGGGTTTGCACGATTTTCTGGCTGCTCCCGTCGGGAGAGGCCAAACAAGCAGGTGACCAAGCTGGGGAACGCTGATGGCTTACTCATATACTGAGAAAAAACGTATCCGCAAGGACTTTAGCAAGTTGCCGGACGTCATGGATGTGCCGTATCTCTTGGCAATCCAGCTGGATTCGTATCGTGAATTCTTGCAGGCGGGAGCGACTAAAGATCAGTTCCGCGACGTGGGCCTGCATGCGGCCTTCAAATCCGTTTTCCCGATCATCAGCTACTCCGGCAATGCTGCGCTGGAGTACGTCGGTTATCGCTTGGGCGAGCCGGCATTTGATGTTAAAGAATGCGTGTTGCGCGGTGTAACTTACGCCGTACCTTTGCGGGTAAAAGTTCGTTTGATCATTTTCGACAAAGAATCGTCGAACAAAGCGATCAAGGACATCAAAGAGCAAGAAGTCTACATGGGTGAAATCCCCCTGATGACTGAAAACGGTACCTTTGTAATCAATGGTACCGAGCGTGTAATCGTTTCCCAGTTGCACCGTTCCCCGGGCGTGTTCTTTGACCACGACCGCGGCAAGACGCACAGCTCCGGTAAACTGCTTTATTCCGCGCGTATCATTCCTTACCGCGGTTCGTGGTTGGACTTCGAGTTCGATCCGAAAGACTGCGTGTTCGTCCGTATTGACCGTCGTCGCAAGCTGCCTGCATCGGTACTGCTGCGCGCGCTGGGTTATACGACTGAGCAGGTGCTGGACGCGTTCTACACCACCAACGTATTCCACGTTCAGGGCGAAAGCATCAGCCTGGAACTGGTACCTCATCGCCTGCGCGGTGAAATTGCGGCCATCGATATTACCGATGACAAAGGCAAGGTGATTGTCGAGCAAGGTCGTCGTATTACTGCTCGTCACATCAACCAGCTGGAAAAAGCCGGTATCAAAGAGCTCGTTATGCCTCTGGACTATGTCCTGGGTCGCACAACGGCCAAGGCTATCGTGCATCCGGCTACCGGCGAAATCATTGCTGAGTGCAACACCGAGCTGACCACCGAGATTCTGGCGAAAGTCGCCAAGAGCCAGGTTGTTCGTATCGAAACGTTGTACACCAACGATATCGACTGCGGTCCGTTCGTCTCCGACACTCTGAAGATCGACTCCACCAGCAACCAATTGGAAGCGCTGGTCGAGATCTATCGCATGATGCGTCCAGGCGAGCCGCCAACCAAAGACGCTGCCGAGACTCTGTTCAACAACCTGTTCTTCAGCCCTGAGCGCTATGACCTGTCTGCGGTCGGCCGGATGAAGTTCAACCGTCGTATCGGTCGTACCGAGATCGAAGGTTCGGGCGTGTTGTGCAAAGAAGACATCGTCGCGGTACTGAAGACTCTGGTCGACATCCGTAACGGTAAAGGCATCGTCGATGACATCGACCACCTGGGTAACCGTCGTGTTCGCTGTGTAGGCGAAATGGCTGAAAACCAGTTCCGCGTTGGCCTGGTGCGTGTTGAACGCGCGGTCAAAGAGCGTCTGTCGATGGCTGAAAGCGAAGGCCTGATGCCGCAAGACCTGATCAACGCCAAGCCAGTGGCTGCGGCGGTGAAAGAGTTCTTCGGTTCCAGCCAGCTCTCGCAGTTCATGGACCAGAACAACCCGCTGTCCGAGATCACCCACAAGCGCCGTGTATCTGCACTGGGCCCGGGCGGTCTGACGCGTGAGCGTGCAGGCTTTGAAGTTCGTGACGTACACCCGACTCACTACGGTCGTGTATGCCCGATTGAAACGCCGGAAGGTCCGAACATCGGTCTGATCAACTCCCTGGCCGCCTATGCGCGCACCAACCAGTACGGCTTCCTTGAGAGCCCGTACCGCGTGGTGAAAGACGCTCTGGTCACCGACGAGATCGTATTCCTGTCCGCCATCGAAGAAGCTGATCACGTGATCGCTCAGGCCTCGGCCACGATGAACGACAAGAAAGTCCTGATCGACGAGCTGGTAGCTGTTCGTCACTTGAACGAATTCACCGTCAAGGCGCCGGAAGACGTCACCCTGATGGACGTTTCGCCGAAGCAGGTTGTGTCGGTTGCAGCGTCGTTGATTCCGTTCCTCGAGCACGATGACGCCAACCGTGCGTTGATGGGTTCGAACATGCAGCGTCAAGCTGTACCTACCCTGCGCGCTGACAAGCCGCTGGTTGGTACCGGCATGGAGCGTAACGTAGCCCGTGACTCCGGCGTTTGCGTCGTGGCTCGTCGTGGTGGCGTGATCGACTCCGTTGATGCAAGCCGTATCGTGGTACGTGTTGCAGATGACGAAGTAGAAACTGGCGAAGCCGGTGTTGACATCTACAACCTGACCAAATACACCCGCTCCAACCAGAACACCTGCATTAACCAGCGTCCGCTGGTTCGCAAGGGTGATCGAGTGCAGCGCAGCGACATCATGGCCGACGGTCCGTCCACCGATATGGGTGAGCTGGCTCTGGGTCAGAACATGCGCATCGCGTTCATGGCCTGGAACGGTTACAACTTCGAAGACTCCATCTGCTTGTCGGAACGGGTTGTTCAAGAAGATCGCTTCACCACGATCCACATCCAGGAACTGACCTGTGTGGCACGTGACACCAAGCTTGGGCCTGAAGAGATCACTGCAGACATCCCGAACGTGGGTGAAGCTGCACTGAACAAACTGGACGAAGCCGGTATCGTTTACGTTGGTGCTGAAGTTGGCGCGGGCGACATTCTGGTAGGCAAGGTCACTCCGAAAGGCGAGACCCAGCTGACTCCGGAAGAGAAGCTGTTGCGTGCAATCTTCGGTGAAAAAGCCAGCGACGTTAAAGACACCTCCCTGCGTGTACCTACCGGTACCAAAGGTACTGTCATCGACGTGCAGGTCTTCACTCGCGACGGCGTTGAGCGTGATGCTCGTGCACTGTCCATCGAGAAGACCCAGCTGGACGAGATCCGCAAGGATCTGAACGAAGAGTTCCGCATCGTTGAAGGCGCCACTTTCGAACGTCTGCGCTCTGCACTGGTCGGCCGTATTGCCGAAGGTGGAGCCGGTCTGAAGAAAGGCCAGGAAATCACCAATGAGGTCCTGGACGGTCTTGAGCATGGTCAGTGGTTCAAACTGCGCATGGCTGAAGATGCTCTGAACGAGCAGCTTGAAAAAGCCCAGGCTTACATCATCGATCGCCGTCGTCTGCTGGACGACAAGTTCGAAGACAAGAAGCGCAAACTGCAGCAGGGCGATGACCTGGCTCCGGGCGTGCTGAAAATCGTCAAGGTTTACCTGGCAATCCGTCGTCGCATCCAGCCGGGTGACAAGATGGCTGGTCGTCACGGTAACAAAGGTGTGGTCTCCGTGATCATGCCGGTTGAAGACATGCCGTACGATGCCAATGGCACCCCGGTGGATGTGGTCCTCAACCCGTTGGGCGTACCTTCGCGTATGAACGTTGGTCAGATTCTCGAAACTCACCTGGGCCTCGCAGCCAAAGGTTTGGGCGAGAAGATCAACCTCATGATTGAAGAGCAGCGCAAGGTTGCTGACCTGCGCAAGTTCCTGCATGAGATCTACAACGAGATTGGCGGTCGTCAAGAAAGCCTGGATGACTTCTCCGACCAGGAAATCCTGGACCTGGCGAAGAACCTTCGTGGCGGTGTGCCGATGGCTACCCCGGTGTTCGACGGTGCCAAGGAAAGCGAAATCAAGGCAATGTTGCGCCTGGCAGATCTGCCGGACAGCGGCCAGATGACGCTGACTGACGGCCGTACCGGCAACCAGTTTGAACGTCCGGTTACTGTTGGCTACATGTACATGCTGAAGCTGAACCACTTGGTAGACGACAAGATGCACGCTCGTTCTACCGGTTCTTACAGCTTGGTTACCCAGCAGCCGCTGGGTGGTAAGGCACAGTTCGGTGGTCAGCGTTTCGGGGAGATGGAGGTTTGGGCGCTGGAAGCTTACGGCGCGGCATACACTCTGCAAGAAATGCTCACAGTGAAGTCGGATGATGTGAACGGTCGTACCAAGATGTACAAAAACATCGTGGACGGCGATCACCGTATGGAGCCGGGCATGCCCGAGTCCTTTAACGTGTTGATCAAAGAAATTCGTTCCCTCGGCATCGATATCGATCTGGAAACCGAATAACACGTGACGTGAATCGAGAGTGGGGCGGTATTGCCCGCTCTCTGCTCCGCCAGGAGGAAAGGCCTTGAAAGACCTACTGAATTTGCTGAAAAACCAGGGTCAAGTCGAAGAGTTCGACGCCATCCGTATTGGATTGGCATCGCCTGAGATGATCCGTTCGTGGTCGTTCGGTGAAGTTAAAAAGCCGGAAACCATCAACTACCGTACGTTCAAGCCTGAGCGTGACGGCCTGTTCTGCGCCAAAATCTTTGGCCCGGTTAAGGATTACGAGTGCCTGTGCGGTAAGTACAAGCGCTTGAAGCACCGCGGTGTGATCTGTGAGAAGTGTGGCGTTGAAGTCGCACTGGCCAAGGTCCGTCGCGAGCGCATGGCTCACATTGAACTGGCATCGCCGGTTGCTCACATCTGGTTCCTGAAATCGCTGCCGTCCCGTATCGGCTTGCTGATGGACATGACCCTGCGTGATATCGAACGCGTTCTCTACTTCGAGAGCTATGTCGTTATCGATCCGGGCATGACCACTCTGGAAAAAGGTCAGCTGCTGAACGATGAGCAGTACTTCGAAGCGCTGGAAGAGTTCGGCGACGACTTTGATGCCCGTATGGGTGCTGAAGCTGTCCGTGAACTGCTGCACGCTATCGATCTGGAGCACGAGATTGGCCGTCTGCGCGAAGAGATTCCGCAAACCAACTCCGAAACCAAAATCAAGAAACTGTCCAAGCGCCTGAAGTTGATGGAAGCCTTCCTGGGCTCCGGCAACCTTCCGGAGTGGATGGTACTGACCGTTCTGCCGGTTCTGCCGCCAGATCTGCGTCCTTTGGTTCCGCTGGATGGTGGTCGTTTCGCGACTTCCGACCTCAACGATCTGTATCGTCGAGTGATCAACCGTAACAACCGCTTGAAGCGCCTGCTTGATCTGTCCGCTCCGGACATCATCGTGCGTAACGAAAAGCGTATGTTGCAAGAAGCGGTCGACGCATTGCTCGACAACGGCCGTCGTGGCCGCGCTATCACCGGTTCCAACAAGCGTCCTCTGAAATCCCTGGCTGACATGATCAAGGGTAAGCAGGGTCGTTTCCGTCAGAACTTGCTCGGTAAGCGTGTTGACTACTCGGGTCGTTCGGTAATTACCGTAGGTCCGACCCTGCGTCTGCACCAGTGCGGTCTGCCGAAAAAAATGGCTCTCGAGCTGTTCAAGCCGTTCATCTTCGGCAAGCTTGAAATGCGCGGTCTCGCGACCACCATCAAAGCCGCCAAGAAAATGGTTGAGCGCGAATTGCCAGAGGTTTGGGACGTTCTCGCAGAAGTCATTCGCGAACACCCGGTTCTCCTCAACCGTGCACCGACCCTTCACCGTCTGGGTATCCAGGCGTTTGAACCGGTACTGATCGAAGGTAAGGCTATCCAGCTGCACCCGTTGGTCTGTGCTGCGTACAACGCCGACTTCGACGGCGACCAAATGGCCGTGCACGTACCGCTGACGCTGGAAGCCCAGCTGGAAGCGCGTGCGTTGATGATGTCGACCAACAACATTCTGTCGCCAGCCAACGGTGAGCCAATCATCGTTCCGTCGCAGGACGTTGTATTGGGTCTGTACTACATGACGCGTGAAGCGATCAACGCCAAAGGCGAAGGTCGTGTGTTCGCGGATCTGCAGGAAGTTGACCGTGTGTTCCGTGCCGGCGAAGCCGCACTGCACGCCAAGGTCAAAGTGCGTATCCACGAAACCGTCAACGACCGTGACGGCGGCAGCGTGAGCAACGTTCGTATTGTCGACACCACTGTCGGCCGTGCCTTGTTGTACCAGGTTGTGCCAAAAGGTCTGTCGTACGATGTCGTCAACCTGCCGATGAAGAAAAAGGCGATCTCCAAGCTGATCAACCAGTGCTACCGCGTGGTTGGTTTGAAAGAGACCGTGATTTTCGCTGACCAGTTGATGTACACCGGTTTTGCTTACTCGACCATTTCCGGCGTTTCCATCGGTGTTAACGACTTCGTTATCCCGGATGAAAAAGCCCGCATCATCGCGGCTGCAACCGATGAAGTGAAAGAGATCGAAAGTCAGTACGCCTCGGGCCTGGTAACACAGGGCGAGAAGTACAACAAAGTAATCGACCTTTGGTCGAAAGCTAACGACGAAGTCTCCAAGGCAATGATGTCGAACCTCTCGAAAGAGAAGGTTATTGACCGTCACGGCGTTGAGGTTGAGCAAGAGTCGTTCAACTCGATGTACATGATGGCCGACTCCGGCGCACGGGGTTCTGCAGCGCAGATCCGTCAGCTGGCCGGTATGCGTGGTCTGATGGCCAAGCCGGATGGCTCCATCATCGAAACGCCGATTACTGCGAACTTCCGTGAAGGTTTGAGCGTACTTCAGTACTTCATCTCTACTCACGGTGCTCGTAAGGGTCTGGCGGATACCGCCTTGAAAACTGCTAACTCCGGTTACTTGACGCGTCGTCTGGTAGACGTTGCGCAGGATCTGGTTGTGACTGAAGTCGACTGCGGGACCGAACACGGTCTGCTGATGACTCCGCACATTGAAGGCGGTGACGTTGTTGAGCCGTTGGGTGAGCGCGTACTGGGTCGAGTAATCGCCCGTGACGTATTCAAGCCGGGTACCGATGAAGTTATCGTTCCTGCAGGCACCTTGGTCGACGAGAAGTGGGTTGAATTCATCGAGCTGAACAGCATCGACGAAGTAATCGTACGCTCGCCAATCAGCTGCGAAACCCGCTTCGGTATCTGTGCCAAGTGCTACGGTCGCGATCTGGCCCGTGGTCACCAGGTGAACATCGGTGAAGCTGTCGGCGTAATCGCTGCCCAGTCGATCGGTGAGCCGGGTACACAGCTGACCATGCGTACGTTCCACATCGGTGGTGCGGCTAGCCGGACCTCTGCTGCTGACAGCGTTCAGGTGAAGAATGGCGGTACTGTCCGTCTGCACAACCTGAAGCACGTTGAGCGGGTAGATGGTTGCCTGGTAGCAGTATCCCGTTCCGGTGAGCTGGCAATCGCTGATGACTACGGTCGTGAGCGCGAGCGCTACAAGCTGCCGTACGGTGCCGTGATTTCGGTTAAAGAAGGTGACAAGGTCGACGCTGGCTCTATCGTAGCCAAGTGGGATCCGCACACTCACCCAATCGTTACCGAAATGAAAGGTACCGTGACCTACGTGGGCATGGAAGAAGGCATCACGATCAAGCGTCAGACTGACGAATTGACCGGTATGACCAACATTGAAGTACTTGATGCCAAAGACCGTCCAGCTGCCGGCAAGGACATCCGTCCAGCCGTCAAGATGGTTGGTGTTGATGGCAAGGATCTGCTGTTGCCAGGTACCGACGTACCGGCTCAGTACTTCCTGCCGGCGAACGCCCTGGTCGGTGTAGCGGATGGTGCGGAAATCGCGATCGGTGACGTTATCGCTCGTATTCCGCAAGAAACTTCGAAAACTCGAGACATCACCGGTGGTCTGCCACGGGTTGCTGACTTGTTCGAAGCCCGTCGTCCGAAAGAAGCCTCGATTCTGGCTGAAGTCAGCGGCACCATCGCGTTCGGTAAAGAGACCAAGGGCAAGCGCCGTCTGGTCATTACTCCGAACGACGGTACTGATCCGTACGAAGAGCTGATTCCAAAGTGGCGTCACCTGAACGTCTTCGAAGGCGAACAAGTGAACCGCGGCGAAGTTATCTCCGACGGTCCGAGCGATCCACACGACATCCTGCGTTTGCTGGGTGTGAGTGCGCTGGCCAAGTACATCGTTAACGAAATTCAAGACGTTTACCGTCTGCAAGGCGTAAAAATCAACGACAAGCACATCGAGACCATTCTGCGTCAGATGCTGCGTAAAGTTGAGATTGCCGAGTCTGGCGATTCCACCTTCATCAAGGGCGACCAGATGGAGTTGACGCATGTACTGGTCGAGAACGAGCGCCTGGGCAACGAAGACAAGTTCGTGTCCAAGTTCACTCGCGTTCTGTTGGGTATCACCAAGGCGTCGTTGTCGACTGAATCGTTCATCTCCGCGGCCTCTTTCCAAGAGACCACCCGCGTACTGACCGAAGCAGCGGTAACCGGCAAGCGCGATTACCTGCGCGGCCTGAAAGAAAACGTGGTCGTGGGTCGTTTGATCCCGGCTGGTACCGGTCTGGCATACCACAGCGAGCGCAAGCGTCGTCGTGAGGCTGACAAACCGTTGCGCGTAAGCGCCAGTGAAGTGGAAGCTGCACTGACCGAAGCACTGAACTCGAGCGGTAACTGAGTTCTGAGCTGATTGAAAGGTAGGCCCCGGTCGTTCCGTTCATCGAATCGAGACATTTTGTCTTGGTTAGATGAGTGGGAAGGTCGGGGCCTTGCCTTGACTGGGGACAAGATCCTCTTTAGACTCTTGTACCCCTAAATTTGGCGGGAATTCGTTCCTGCCATTTTGCTTTTCTTGCAAGACAATAGCGTCGCAAGACAACAGTGGAGCTAGTAGATGGCAACTATCAACCAGCTGGTACGTCAGCCGCGTAAGCGTATCGTCGAGAAATCCGACGTGCCTGCGCTGCAAAACTGCCCGCAACGTCGTGGCGTATGCACCCGTGTGTATACAACTACGCCGAAAAAACCTAACTCGGCACTGCGTAAAGTATGCCGTGTGCGCCTGACCAACGGTTTCGAGGTTTCCTCGTACATCGGTGGTGAAGGTCACAACCTGCAAGAACACAGCGTGGTACTGATTCGTGGCGGTCGTGTAAAAGACTTGCCAGGTGTTCGTTATCACACCGTTCGCGGTTCGTTGGATACTTCCGGTGTTAAAGGTCGTAACCAGGGTCGTTCGAAGTACGGTACCAAGAAGCCGAAGTAGTTTTCGGTCGCTTGTAAATAATGCAGATTTCTTTTTTTCTGAGTCGATAAGAGTAAGGTCGGACGTGCATCCTCTGGGTGTAATGGTTCCGAGCTAACCTGAAGACCGTTTGAGGGCTTATCCATGCCAAGAAGACGCGTAGCAGCCAAGCGCGATGTGCTTGACGATCCAAAATACGGAAGCCAAATCCTGGCCAAGTTCATGAACCACGTGATGGAAAGCGGCAAGAAAGCCGTTGCCGAGCGTATCGTTTATGGCGCGCTGGACAAGGTTAAAGAACGCAAGAACAGCGATCCCCTGGAAATCTTCGAGAAAGCTCTCGACGCCATCGCTCCGCTGGTCGAAGTGAAGTCGCGCCGTGTAGGCGGTGCTACTTACCAGGTTCCGGTCGAAGTTCGCCCGTCCCGTCGTAACGCCCTGGCAATGCGCTGGTTGGTAGACTTCGCCCGCAAGCGCGGCGAGAAGTCTATGGCTCTGCGCTTGGCTGGCGAACTGTTGGATGCTGCTGAAGGCAAGGGCGCAGCAGTTAAGAAGCGTGAAGACGTGCACCGTATGGCTGAAGCTAACAAAGCTTTCTCGCACTACCGCTTCTAATTTCAGCGCTACTCATTTTGCGAGGGCTTTATGGCTCGTACTACACCGATTAACCGCTACCGTAACATTGGTATCGTTGCTCACGTGGATGCTGGTAAAACCACCACCACCGAGCGCGTCCTTTTTTACACTGGCAAAAGTCACAAGATGGGCGAGGTGCATGATGGCGCCGCGACCACAGACTGGATGGTTCAGGAGCAGGAGCGTGGTATTACCATTACTTCTGCTGCTATTACCGCCTTCTGGAAAGGTTCTGCCAAGCAGTACAAAGACGAGCATCGCTTCAACGTAATCGATACCCCGGGCCACGTTGACTTCACTATTGAAGTTGAACGTTCCCTGCGTGTACTCGATGGCGCGGTTGTTGTGTTCTGCGGTACTTCGGGTGTTGAACCTCAGTCGGAAACCGTATGGCGTCAAGCCAACAAATACGGCGTTCCGCGTCTTGTTTACGTAAACAAGATGGACCGTGCCGGTGCTAACTTCCTGCGCGTGATTGAGCAGATCAAGAAGCGTCTTGGTCACACTCCGGTTCCAATCCAGCTGGCTATCGGTTCTGAAGACAACTTCCAGGGTCAGATTGATCTGATCAACATGGAAGCTGTTTACTGGAACGATGCTGACAAAGGTATGGTTCCTGTTCGTAAGCCTATCCCTGCTGAACTGCAGGAACTGGCTGACGAATGGCGCGACAACATGGTTCAGGCTGCTGCCGAAGCCAATGAAGAGCTGATGAACAAGTACCTCGAAGGTGAAGAATTCACCATCGAAGAAATCAAGGCTGCTCTGCGTCAGCGTACTATCGCTGGTGAGATCGTCTTGGCTGTTTGCGGTTCTTCCTTCAAGAACAAGGGTGTTCCCCTGGTTCTCGACGCCGTTATCGACTTCCTGCCTGCACCTACCGATATTCCTGCCATCAAGGGTACTGACCCGGATGACGAGACTATCGAGCTGGAGCGTCATGCAGACGACAGCGAGCCGTTCTCGGCTCTGGCGTTCAAGATCGCTACCGACCCATTCGTGGGTACCTTGACCTTCGTTCGAGTTTACTCGGGCGTGTTGAACTCCGGCGACGGCGTAATCAACTCGGTTAAAGGCAAGAAAGAGCGCGTGGGTCGTATGGTGCAAATGCACGCAAACGCCCGTGAAGAGATCAAGGAAGTACGCGCTGGTGACATCGCGGCCTTGATCGGCATGAAGGACGTCACCACTGGTGAAACCTTGTGCAACGCTGACAAGCCAATCATCCTGGTTCGTATGGACTTCCCGGAGCCGGTTATTTCGGTTGCCGTTGAGCCAAAGACCAAAGATGACCAGGAAAAAATGGGTGTCGCTCTGGGCAAACTTGCTCAGGAAGATCCATCTTTCCGCGTAAAAACTGATGAAGAAACTGGTCAAACGATCATTTCTGGCATGGGCGAGCTGCACTTGGACATCCTGGTTGACCGGATGCGCCGTGAGTTCAACGTCGAAGCCAACATCGGTAAGCCTCAGGTTTCGTATCGTGAGCGCATCACGAAGAGCTGTGAGATCGAAGGCAAGTTCGTTCGTCAGTCCGGCGGTCGTGGCCAGTTTGGTCACTGCTGGATCCGTTTTGCTCCTGCTGACGAAGGTCAGGAAGGTCTGCAATTCGTGAACGAAGTGGTAGGTGGTGTGGTTCCTAAGGAATACATCCCGGCTATCCAGAAGGGTATCGAAGAGCAGATGAAGAACGGTGTTGTTGCCGGCTATCCGCTGATCGGCCTGAAGGCTACCGTGTTTGATGGTTCTTACCACGACGTCGACTCCAACGAGATGGCGTTTAAGGTGGCTGCTTCCATGGCTACCAAGCAACTGGCCTCCAAAGGCGGCGGTGAGTTGCTTGAGCCGATCATGGCGGTAGAGGTTGTTACACCTGAAGACTATATGGGTGACGTGATGGGCGACTTGAATCGTCGTCGCGGCATGATCCAGGGTATGGAAGATACGGTCTCCGGCAAAGTAATTCGTGCTGAAGTTCCGTTGGGTGAAATGTTCGGTTATGCGACCGACGTTCGTTCCATGTCTCAGGGTCGCGCAAGCTACTCTATGGAATTCAAAAAATACGATACAGCTCCGTCGCACATCGTCGAAGCTGTTACTAAAAAACAAGGCTGATTTAGTTCAGTCCTTTAGGCAAGGAGTTAATTGTCGTGGCTAAAGAAAAATTTGATCGTTCCCTACCGCACGTCAACGTTGGCACTATCGGTCACGTTGACCATGGTAAAACCACGCTGACCGCAGCTCTGACTCGTGTTTGCTCCGAGATTTTCGGTTCGGCCATCGTTGACTTCGATAAAATCGACAGCGCGCCAGAAGAAAAAGCTCGTGGTATCACCATCAACACTGCGCACGTTGAATACAACTCGCTGATCCGTCACTACGCTCACGTTGACTGCCCAGGTCACGCTGACTATGTGAAGAACATGATCACTGGTGCTGCCCAGATGGACGGCGCGATCCTGGTTTGTTCGGCCGCTGATGGTCCGATGCCACAAACTCGTGAGCACATCCTGCTGTCCCGTCAGGTTGGCGTTCCGTACATCGTGGTCTTCCTGAACAAGGCTGACCTGGTAGACGACGCTGAGCTGCTGGAACTGGTTGAGATGGAAGTGCGCGATCTGCTGAGCACTTACGACTTCCCGGGCGACGACACTCCGATCATTATCGGTTCTGCTCGTATGGCGCTGGAAGGCAAAGACGACAACGAAATGGGCACCACTGCCGTTCGTAAACTGGTTGAAACTCTGGATACTTACATTCCGGATCCAGTTCGTGTTATCGACAAGCCGTTCCTGATGCCAATCGAAGACGTATTCTCGATTTCGGGTCGCGGTACTGTTGTAACCGGTCGTATCGAGCGCGGTATCGTTCGCGTTCAAGATCCGCTGGAAATCGTTGGTCTGCGTGACACTACTGTTACCACCTGCACCGGCGTTGAAATGTTCCGTAAGCTGCTCGACGAAGGTCGTGCTGGCGAGAACTGCGGCGTGCTGCTGCGCGGCACCAAGCGTGACGACGTAGAGCGTGGCCAGGTTCTGGTTAAGCCGGGTTCGGTTAAGCCACACACTACCTTCGAAGCTGAAGTGTACGTGTTGAGCAAAGAAGAAGGCGGTCGTCACACTCCGTTCTTCAAAGGCTACCGTCCACAGTTCTACTTCCGGACCACTGACGTGACCGGTAACTGCGAACTGCCGGAAGGCGTTGAAATGGTAATGCCAGGCGACAACATCAAAATGGTTGTCACCCTGATCAAAACCATCGCAATGGAAGACGGTCTGCGTTTCGCAATCCGTGAAGGCGGTCGTACCGTTGGCGCTGGCGTTGTAGCCAAAATCATCGCGTAAGTGATGATTGCCTGAAAAAGCCCCCGCTCAGCGGGGGCTTTTTTTATTGAGTTGACACCTACTGGGGTCGTCTATAGAATTGCGCCTCCTTTTAACGGGCGTATTGCGCTCGGTGGGAATAGCAATCTGGAGTCTGAAATCCAATGCAAAATCAGCAAATCCGTATCAGGTTGAAGGCTTTTGACCATCGCCTGATCGACCAATCAACCCAGGAAATCGTGGAAACCGCGAAACGTACTGGTGCTCAAGTGCGTGGTCCAATTCCACTGCCTACCCGTAAAGAGCGGTTCACCGTTCTGGTCTCCCCGCACGTCAACAAAGACGCGCGTGACCAGTACGAGATCCGTACTCATAAGCGCGTACTGGACATCGTCCAGCCAACGGATAAAACCGTTGATGCACTTATGAAGCTTGATCTTGCGGCCGGTGTGGAAGTGCAGATCAGCCTCGGCTAAGACTTGGGTCTTAGTCGTGTAACGCTCTGAAATGGGCGGCCATAGCGGGTGAAAGCCCCGTACACTCATGAGGTTTACAACATGACTATTGGTGTAGTCGGTCGTAAATGCGGTATGACCCGTATTTTCACCGAAGAAGGTGTCTCCATTCCGGTCACGGTCATTGAGATCGAACCGAATCGCGTCACCCAGTTCAAAACTGAAGAAACCGATGGCTATCGTGCAGTGCAAGTCACTGTCGGCGAGCGTCGCGCTTCGCGTGTAACTGCTGCTCAAGCGGGTCACTTCGCTAAAGCAAACGTTGCAGCTGGTCGTACCGTAATGGAATTCCGCCTTGAAGAAGGCGAGTACCAGGCAGGCGATCTGATCAACGCTGAAATCTTCACCGCAGGTCAGATGGTCGATGTGACCGGTCAGTCCAAAGGTAAAGGCTTCCAGGGTACGATCAAGCGTTGGAATTTCCGTGGCCAAGATAACACTCACGGTAACTCCGTTTCCCACCGCGTCCCGGGCTCTATTGGCCAGTGCCAGACTCCTGGTCGTGTATTCAAGGGCAAAAAAATGTCCGGTCATATGGGCGCTGAGCGCGTGACCGTGCAGTCCCTCGAAGTAGTGCGCGTCGACGCTGAACGCAATCTGTTGTTGGTCAAAGGTGCTGTTCCTGGCGCTACTGGCGGCAACCTGGTTGTACGTCCGGCGGCCAAGGCTCGCGGTTAAGGGGAAGCTGACATGCAATTAAACGTAAATGACGCTCAAGCGATCGAAGTTTCCGAACTGACATTTGGCGGCGAGTTCAACGAGACGCTGGTTCACCAAGCAGTCGTGGCCTACATGGCCGGCGGCCGTCAAGGTAGCAAGCAGCAAAAGACCCGTTCCGATGTTCGTGGTGGCGGTAAGCGCCCATGGCGTCAGAAAGGTACTGGCCGTGCTCGTGCCGGTACTATCCGTAGCCCAATCTGGCGTGGCGGCGGTACCACTTTCGCAGCTCGTCCACAGGATCACTCTCAGAAGCTCAACAAGAAGATGTACCGCGCAGCAATGCGTTCCATCCTTGCTGAACTGGTTCGTACTGATCGTCTGATCGTGGTTCAGGACTTCGCAGTTGAAGCACCGAAGACCAAAGATCTGCTGAACAAACTGAATGGCATGGGTCTGACAGACGTCCTGATCGTGTCCGAAGTTGTTGATCAGAACCTGTACCTGGCTGCTCGCAACCTGCCACACGTTGATGTACGTGACGTGCAAGGTTCCGATCCAGTTAGTCTGATCGCATACGACAAGGTGTTGATCACCGTGTCGGCCGTGAAGAAATTCGAGGAGCTGCTGGGATGAACCAGGAACGCGTATTTAAAGTTCTGCTTGGCCCGCACGTTTCCGAGAAGGCTACGGTTCTGGCAGACAAGAAAGGCCAGTTCGTTTTCAAGGTTGCTACTGATGCAACCAAGCTGGAAATCAAGAAGGCCGTCGAAAGCCTGTTCAGCGTGAAAGTTGAGCGTGTTACTACCCTGAATGTTCTGGGTAAAAGCAAGCGCACCGCTCGCGGCGTGGGCAAGCGTAATGACTGGAAGAAGGCAGTAATCTCCCTTCAGCCAGGCCAAGATCTCGATTTCAGCAGCAGTGCTGAGTAAGGAAGGGGTGCATCATGGCAATCGTTAAATGCAAACCGACTTCCCCTGGCCGCCGTCATGTGGTCAAGGTGGTCAACCAGGAGCTGCATAAAGGCGCTCCTCACGCACCGCTGCTCGAGAAGAAATCGAAGACTGGTGGTCGTAACAACAATGGCCGTATTACCACGCGTCACATCGGTGGTGGTCATAAGCAGCATTATCGTTTGGTCGACTTCCGTCGCAACGACAAAGATGGCATTCCAGCCACTGTTGAGCGTATCGAATACGATCCAAACCGTACTGCTCACATTGCTCTTATGTTGTACGCAGACGGCGAGCGCCGCTACATCATCGCCCCTAAAGGCGTGAGTGCCGGTGACCAGCTGATCGCAGGTGCTTTGGCACCGATCAAGCCGGGCAACGCTCTGCAACTGCGCAACATTCCAGTTGGTAGCACCGTACACGGCATCGAATTGAAGCCGGGTAAAGGCGCGCAAATCGCACGTTCCGCTGGTGCTTCGGCTCAGCTGGTCGCTCGTGATGGTGTCTATGTGACCCTGCGTCTGCGCTCTGGTGAAATGCGTAAAGTATTGGCTGAATGCCGTGCAACGCTTGGCGAAGTCTCGAACTCCGAGCACAGCCTGCGTTCCCTGGGTAAAGCTGGTGCCAAACGCTGGCGTGGCGTTCGCCCAACCGTTCGTGGTGTTGCCATGAACCCGGTTGACCACCCACATGGTGGTGGTGAAGGTCGTACCTCTGGTGGTCGTCATCCGGTATCGCCATGGGGCTTCCCGACTAAGGGCGCGAAGACTCGTGGTAATAAGCGTACCGACAAAATGATCGTCCGTCGTCGCAAGTAAATAGAGGGATACGACAGTGCCACGTTCTCTGAAAAAAGGTCCTTTTATTGATCTTCACCTACTGAAGAAGATCGAAGTGGCGGCGGAAAAGAACGATCGCAAACCGGTGAAAACCTGGTCGCGCCGTTCTATGATCCTGCCACAAATGGTCGGTCTGACCATCGCTGTGCATAACGGTCGTCTTCATGTCCCAGTTCTTGTGAACGAAGACATGGTTGGCCATAAACTAGGCGAGTTTGCCGGTACCCGCACTTATCGTGGGCACGTGGCAGACAAGAAAGCCAAGCGTTAAGGGGTAAGGAACGATGGAAGTAGCCGCTAAGTTGTCGGGCGCTCGAATCTCCGCCCAGAAAGCCCGCTTGGTCGCCGACCAGATCCGCGGGAAGAAGGTGGGCGAAGCGCTCAACCTGTTGGCTTTCAGCAACAAGAAAGCCGCCGAGATCATCAAGAAAGTGCTGGAGTCGGCCGTAGCCAACGCCGAGCATAACGAAGGCGCAGACGTTGACGACCTTAAAGTCGCTACCGTTTTCGTCAACGAAGGGCGTTCGCTGAAGCGCATCATGCCGCGTGCCAAAGGCCGCGCTGATCGCATCGTCAAGCGGTCTTGCCATATCACTGTCAAGGTTGCTGACAAGTAACGGAGTCGAAGAGATGGGTCAGAAAGTACATCCCATTGGCATTCGCCTGGGAATCGTCAAGGAGCACACCTCCGTCTGGTACGCAGACGGCCGGACTTATGCGGACTATTTGTTCGCTGATCTGAAGGTGCGTGAATACCTCCAAGACAAACTAAAAAGCGCGTCCGTAAGCCGTATCGATATCCATCGTCCGGCTCAGACTGCACGTATCACCATCCACACTGCTCGTCCTGGTATCGTTATCGGGAAGAAAGGTGAAGATGTTGAGAAACTGCGTCAGGACCTGACCAAGCAAATGGGTGTGCCTGTGCACATCAATATCGAAGAGATCCGCAAGCCGGAACTCGACGGTATGCTGGTTGCGCAGAGCGTAGCTCAGCAGCTGGAGCGTCGTGTAATGTTCCGTCGCGCGATGAAACGCGCTGTACAGAACGCTATGCGCATTGGTGCCAAAGGCATCAAAATCCAAGTGAGCGGTCGTCTCGGCGGTGCTGAAATCGCACGTACTGAATGGTATCGCGAAGGTCGTGTGCCACTGCACACCCTGCGTGCCGACATCGACTATGCCAACTACGAAGCTCACACCACTTACGGTGTGATCGGTGTAAAGGTTTGGATCTTCAAAGGCGAAGTAATTGGTGGTCGCCAAGAAGAACTGAAGCCACAAGCACCAGCGCCTCGTAAAAAAGCTGCTAAGTAAGGGGTACGCCAAATGTTACAACCTAAGCGTACGAAGTTCCGCAAGCAGATGACAGGCCACAACCGTGGCTTGGCATTGCGCGGTAGCAAAGTCAGCTTCGGCGAATATGCGCTGAAGTCTGTTGCTCGTGGTCGTCTCACCGCTCGTCAGATCGAATCAGCGCGTCGTGCACTGACCCGTCACGTTAAGCGTGGCGGTAAGATCTGGATCCGTGTATTCCCGGACAAGCCTGTAACCAAAAAGCCACTCGAAGTTCGGATGGGTAAAGGTAAGGGTAACGTGGAATATTGGGTTGCCCAGATTCAGCCAGGCAAAGTCCTGTATGAAATCGAGGGTGTTACTGAAGAGCTGGCGCGTGAGGCTTTCGCCCTGGCTGCTGCAAAGCTGCCGCTCGCCACCTCCTTTGTTAAACGGACGGTGATGTGATGAAAGCGAATGAACTTCGTGAAAAATCCGCACAGCAGCTGAACGAGCAACTGCTCGGCTTGCTGCGCGACCAGTTCAATCTGCGCATGCAGAAAGCAACTGGCCAGTTGGGGCAGTCGCATCTGCTCTCGCAAGTTAAGCGTGACATCGCTCGCGTGAAGACTGTGCTCAAACAGCAGGCAGGTAAGTAATCATGGCTGAAGCCGAAAAAACTGTCCGTACGCTGACTGGCCGTGTTGTCAGCGACAAGATGGACAAGACCATCACCGTACTGATCGAGCGTCGCGTTAAGCACCCGATCTACGGTAAATATGTTAAGCGTTCGACTAAGCTGCACGCGCACGACGAAACCAATCAGTGCCACATCGGCGACAAGGTCACTATTCGTGAAACTCGTCCGCTGGCCAAGACCAAGTCTTGGGCATTGGTTGATATTCTCGAACGCGCTGTGGAAGTCTAAGGACTAGGGGTCGGAGAAATTATATGATTCAGACTCAATCCATGCTCGATGTGGCCGATAACAGCGGCGCACGCCGCGTTATGTGCATCAAGGTGCTGGGTGGCTCCCATCGTCGTTACGCTGGTATCGGTGACATCATCAAAGTTACCGTGAAGGAAGCAATTCCTCGCGGTAAAGTGAAAAAAGGCCAAGTGATGACTGCTGTTGTAGTCCGCACTCGTCACGGCGTACGTCGTGCTGATGGCTCCATTATCCGCTTTGATGGCAACGCTGCTGTTCTTCTGAACAACAAGCAAGAGCCGATCGGCACCCGTATCTTTGGGCCAGTGACCCGTGAACTTCGTACTGAGAAGTTCATGAAGATCGTCTCGCTCGCCCCAGAAGTGCTGTAAGGAGATCCGACATGCAAAAGATTCGTCGTGACGACGAGATCATCGTGATCGCCGGCAAAGACAAAGGTAAGCGCGGTAAGGTGCTTAAGGTTCTCGCTAACAACCGTTTGGTTATTGGCGGTCTGAACCTGGTTAAGCGTCATACCAAGCCTAACCCTATGTCGGGCGTGCAAGGCGGTATCGTCGAAAAAGAAGCTCCACTGGACGCTTCTAACGTCGCCATCTTCAACGGCGAAACCAACAAGGCTGACCGCGTTGGTTTCAAAGTAGAAGAAGGCAAGAAAATTCGTGTCTTCAAGTCGACCCAAAAAGCGGTTGATGCTTGAACACTGCTAGGTAGATAAGACCATGGCACGACTAAAAGAGATTTACCGGAAGGAAATCGCTCCGAAACTTAAGGAAGAACTTAAGCTTTCGAACGTGATGGAAGTTCCGCGCGTTACCAAAATCACCCTGAACATGGGTTTGGGCGAAGCGATCGGTGATAAGAAAATCATCGAGCACGCTGTAGCTGATTTGGAAAAGATCACGGGTCAAAAATGTGTTGTGACCTACGCTCGCAAGTCCATCGCAGGCTTTAAAGTTCGCGAAGGCTGGCCGATCGGCGTTAAAGTTACTCTGCGCCGTGAGCGTATGTACGAATTCCTGGATCGTCTGCTGTCGATCTCCCTGCCTCGGGTACGCGACTTCCGCGGCCTGAATGCCAAGTCCTTCGATGGTCGTGGTAACTACAGCATGGGCGTGAAAGAGCAGATCATCTTCCCGGAAATCGACTACGACAAGATCGATGCCCTTCGCGGTCTGGACATTACCCTGACCACCACTGCTCGGACAGATGATGAAGGTCGCGCCTTGTTGCGTGCTTTCAAATTCCCGTTCCGCAACTGATTGGAGTAGGAAAATGGCCAAGATGAGCATGAAAAACCGCGAGCTGAAGCGTCAGCTCACGGTTGCCAAGTTCGCCAAGAAGCGTGCAGCACTGAAAGCCATCATCGTGGATCTGAACGCAAGTCCAGAAGCACGTTGGGAAGCTCAGGTAGCTCTGCAGAAGCAGCCACGTGACGCAAGCGCTGCGCGCATGCGTAACCGCTGCCGCCTGACTGGTCGTCCGCATGGTGTTTACCGCAAGTTCGGCCTTGGCCGTAACAAATTGCGTGAAGCAGCAATGCGCGGTGACGTACCAGGTCTGGTTAAAGCCAGCTGGTAAGGCGTACAGGCAAAGTTGTCACTGTCAGGATCGCAAGATCCTGACAGTCGGTGACCTTGAATATGAATCAAGCCCCTATTGGGGCTTGATTCATTTCTGGCGTGTGTCTAGAATGACCGGCTCGCCTGAGCCCGTGCTTTTTAAGCATTGAGTCACTCGGCGACAGATGTAGCCGCGAGGCTAATTATTTTTGTAACAGGAGCGTCTAGCCCATGAGTATGCAGGACCCGTTAGCGGACATGCTAACTCGAATCCGTAATGCCCAGATGGCTGAAAAGTCCGTCGTAAGCATGCCATCTTCCACGTTGAAGGTAGCTGTAGCCAAAGTTCTCAAAGACGAAGGTTACATCGCGGATTATCAGATCAGCAGCGAAATCAAACCACTGCTGTCTATCGAGCTGAAATACTTCGAAGGCCGTTCGGTTATCGAAGAAGTGAAGCGCGTTAGCCGTCCAGGCCTGCGTCAGTACAAGTCCTCCGAAGATCTGCCGAAAGTTCGTGGCGGTCTTGGTGTGTCTATCGTCTCCACCAGCAAAGGTGTGATGACGGATCGTGCTGCGCGCGCTGCCGGTGTCGGCGGCGAAGTTCTTTGCACTGTGTTCTAAGGGGGGATAAGCATGTCACGCGTCGCTAAGAACCCCGTTAAGCTGCCAGCTGGTGTCGAAGTAAAATTCGCCGGCCAACAGCTTTCGGTGAAGGGTGCCAAGGGCACTCTAGAACTGAACATCCATTCGTCCGTTGAGATCGTTGAAGAAGCTGGTGAGCTGCGTTTCGCTGCTCGCAATGGCGATCAACAAACTCGCGCAATGGCTGGTACCACTCGTGCGTTGGTAAACAACATGGTCCAAGGCGTAAGCCAAGGCTTCGAGCGCAAGCTCCAGCTGGTCGGTGTTGGTTACAAAGCGCAAGCAAAAGGCACAGTGCTGAACCTGGCTCTTGGCTTCTCGCACCCAGTGGATTACGAACTGCCGGAAGGCATCACCGCTGAGACTCCTAGCCAAACCGATATCCTGATCCGGGGTATTGATAAGCAGCTGGTAGGTCAGGTGGCCGCTGAGATCCGCGGTTTCCGTCCGCCAGAGCCTTATAAAGGTAAGGGTGTACGTTACGCGGACGAAGTCGTCCGTCGTAAAGAAGCCAAGAAGAAGTAGGGCATAGCAAATGACCGACAAAAAAGTTACTCGCCTGCGTCGCGCTCGCAAAGCACGTCTGAAAATGCACGAACTCGAAGTCGTGCGTCTCTGCGTGTTCCGCTCGTCGCAGCATATATACGCCCAGGTCATCTCGGCCGACGGCAGCAAAGTCCTGGCAAGTGCCTCGACTTTGGACAAAGAACTGCGTGATGCTGCTACTGGCAACATCGACGCGGCCACAAAGGTTGGCCAGCTGGTCGCTACGCGTGCAAAAGCCGCTGGCGTCTCGCAGGTGGCTTTCGACCGCTCTGGCTTCAAGTACCACGGCCGCGTGAAAGCGCTGGCTGAGGCTGCTCGTGAAGCTGGGCTGGAGTTCTAAGTTATGTCAAATAACGACCAAAAGCGCGACGAAGGCTACATTGAGAAGCTGGTTCAAGTTAACCGCGTAGCCAAAACCGTTAAAGGCGGCCGTATCTTCACTTTCACCGCGTTGACCGTGGTTGGTGATGGTAAAGGGCGCGTTGGCTTCGGCCGTGGCAAGTCACGTGAAGTGCCTGCTGCGATCCAGAAGGCAATGGAAGCTGCTCGCCGCAACATGATCCAAGTTGACCTGAACGGCACAACTCTGCAGTACGCAATGAAGTCCGCTCATGGCGCTTCGAAGGTGTACATGCAGCCTGCTTCTGAAGGTACCGGTATCATCGCTGGCGGCGCTATGCGTGCTGTCCTCGAAGTTGCTGGCGTTCAGAACGTTCTGGCCAAGTGCTACGGCTCGACTAACCCGGTAAACGTGGTTCACGCCACTTTCAAGGGTTTGAAGGCTATGCAGTCTCCTGAGTCTATTGCCGCTAAGCGTGGCAAAAGCGTTAAGGAGATCTTCTGATCATGGCTACCGTTAAAGTAACGCTGATCAAAAGCATGACCGGCCGCATCCCTAATCACAAACTGTGCATTAAGGGTCTGGGTCTGCGTCGCATCGGTCACACTGTAGAAGTACTTGATACTCCCGAGAATCGCGGGATGATCAACAAGGCTTACTACATGCTGCGTGTAGAGGGTTAATCGATGAAACTCAATGATCTGAGTCCAGCGCCGGGTTCCCGTCGCGAAAAGCATCGTCCGGGCCGTGGTATCGGTAGCGGTTTGGGTAAGACTGGTGGCCGTGGTCACAAAGGTCAGTCCTCCCGTTCCGGTGGCACAATTGCTCCAGGCTTTGAAGGCGGTCAACAGCCGCTGCATCGCCGTCTGCCTAAGTTCGGTTTCGTTTCCCTGAAAGCCATGGATCGCGCAGAAGTGCGTTTGTCCGAGCTGGCTAAAGTGGAAGGCGACATCGTTACTGTGCAGACCCTGAAAGATGCCAACGTGATCAACGTCAACGTACTGCGTGTGAAAATCATGCTGTCCGGTGAAGTTACTCGCGCTGTCACAATCGGCAAGGGAATCGGCGCCACCAAAGGTGCGCGTTCGGCTATCGAAGCAGCTGGCGGCAAGTTCGAGGAATAAATGGCTAAGCAAGGTGCTCTCTCAGCGCTCAGCAAAGGCGGGTTATCCGAGCTCTGGGCTCGTCTGCGTTTTCTATTCCTGGCGATTATCGTCTACCGAATAGGCGCACACATCCCAGTTCCAGGTATTAACCCGGACCGGTTGGCGGACCTGTTTCGACAGAATGAGGGGACCATTCTTAGCTTGTTCAACATGTTTTCCGGCGGCGCGCTGGAGCGGATGAGTATTTTTGCGCTGGGGATCATGCCGTACATTTCGGCATCGATCATCATGCAGCTTATGTCCGCTGTCAGCCCGCAGCTGGAGCAGTTGAAGAAGGAAGGTGAAGCTGGTCGTCGCAAGATAAGCCAGTACACCCGCTACCTCACTGTCGCTCTTGCTCTTGTTCAGGCTATTGGCATGTCCATAGGTCTGGCAGGGCAAGGCGTAGCGTTCACTGGTGACCTGGGCTTCCATTTCGTTGCAGTAACCACTTTTGTGGCTGGTGCAATGTTCATGATGTGGCTGGGTGAGCAGATTACTGAGCGTGGTGTTGGCAACGGTATCTCGATGTTGATTTTTTCGGGTATCGTCGCCGGTCTTCCGAGAGCAATTGGGCAGTCTTTCGAGTCTGCGCGTCAGGGCGATATCAATATCTTCGCTCTGGTTGCTATCGGTTTGCTGGCAGTAGCGATTATCGGTTTCGTGGTGTTCATTGAGCGTGGTCAGCGTCGTATTGCTGTTCACTACGCCAAGCGTCAGCAGGGCCGCAAGGTGTTTGCTGCGCAGACTAGCCACCTACCGCTGAAAGTGAATATGGCCGGTGTTATTCCGGCTATTTTTGCGAGCAGCATTTTGCTGTTCCCGGCTTCGCTGGGTGCCTGGTTCGGTCAGTCTGAAGGTATGGGCTGGTTGCAGGACATCTCGCAGTCGATCGCTCCTGGTCAGCCGTTGAATATTCTGCTGTTTAGTGCAGGGATTATTTTCTTCTGCTTCTTCTATACGGCGTTGATGTTCAATCCGAAAGACGTAGCGGAAAACCTGAAGAAGTCCGGTGCCTTTATTCCGGGTATCCGTCCAGGTGAGCAGTCGGCGCGCTATATTGATGGCGTTTTGACTCGTTTGACTCTGTTCGGTGCTCTTTATATGACGGCCGTATGTCTGTTGCCCCAGTTCCTGGTGGTTGCGGCAAACGTTCCGTTCTACCTTGGCGGGACCTCGTTGCTGATCGTGGTCGTGGTTGTTATGGACTTCATGTCCCAAGTACAATCGCACCTCGTTTCGCACCAGTACGAATCCCTGATGAAGAAAGCCAACCTGAAGGGCTACGGCAGCGGCATGCTTCGCTGAAGTACCCATAAGGTGAGAGGAGTTGGTGATGAAAGTTCGTGCATCGGTGAAAAAGCTGTGCCGTAACTGCAAGATTATTCGCCGCGAAGGTGTTGTTCGGGTAATTTGCAGCGCGGAACCACGTCACAAACAGCGCCAAGGCTGAGTGTGATCTGTTTGAAGCCCAGCAGCTAGTGCGCTGCTGGGTTGATTATTTGTTATTACAGCGATATTATCTCGCGCCCTATTTCTTGGCTTCCGGGGCGTAGGTAGCTGTCAATTGGAGTCCCACTGAATGGCCCGTATTGCAGGCGTTAACATTCCAGATAACAAGCACACTGTTATCTCGCTGACCTACATCTTTGGTGTTGGTCGCACTACTGCGCAGAAAATTTGCGCAGAGACTGGGGTAAACCCAGCCGCTAAGATCAAAGATCTGAGCGACGAGCAGATTGAGTTGCTGCGTGGCGAAGTGGCAAAGTTCACCACTGAAGGTGACCTGCGTCGTGAAGTCAACATGAAAATCAAACGCTTGATGGATTTGGGCTGCTACCGCGGTCTGCGCCATCGTCGTGGTCTTCCAGTACGCGGTCAGCGTACCAAGACCAACGCGCGTACTCGCAAAGGTCCGCGTAAGCCGATCCGCAAGTAATCGCACCAGCGAATCGACAGGAATTTAGTCATGGCAAAACCTGCTGCTCGTCCTCGTAAAAAAGTCAAAAAGACAGTGGTTGATGGCATCGCCCACATCCACGCGTCTTTCAACAACACAATCGTGACCATCACCGACCGTCAGGGTAACGCGCTTTCTTGGGCTACCTCCGGTGGTTCGGGTTTCCGCGGTTCTCGCAAGT
The DNA here is from genome assembly GCF_000346225.2 of Pseudomonas sp. Lz4W. Classification (NCBI taxonomy): domain Bacteria; kingdom Pseudomonadati; phylum Pseudomonadota; class Gammaproteobacteria; order Pseudomonadales; family Pseudomonadaceae; genus Pseudomonas; species Pseudomonas sp. Lz4W. Next base: position 543,280 of record NZ_CP017432.1, read on the forward strand.
CCACCCCGTTCGCTGCTCAAGTAGCTGCTGAACGTGCTGGTCAAGCTGCGCTGGAATATGGCCTGAAAAACCTTGACGTTAACGTTAAAGGTCCAGGTCCAGGTCGTGAGTCCGCTGTCCGTGCTTTGAACGGCTGTGGCTATAAGATCGCCAGCATCACCGACGTGACGCCAATCCCGCACAACGGGTGCCGTCCGCCGAAGAAGCGCCGCGTGTAATCCAGGAGACTGTAAAGAATGGCTCGTTACATTGGTCCAAAATGCAAACTGGCACGTCGTGAAGGCACCGATCTCTTCTTGAAGAGTGGTGTGCGCGCTATCGAATCGAAGTGCAATATTGAAGCTGCTCCAGGCATCCACGGCCAACGCCGCGGTCGCCAATCCGACTACGGCACCCAACTGCGTGAAAAGCAGAAGGTCCGTCGTATCTACGGCGTTCTCGAGCGTCAGTTCAGCGGCTACTACAAACAAGCTGCTGGCAAGAAAGGTGCAACTGGCGAAAACCTGTTGCAACTGCTCGAATGCCGCCTGGATAACGTCGTATACCGTATGGGTTTCGGTTCTACTCGTGCCGAATCCCGTCAGTTGGTATCGCACAAGTCGATCAGCGTAAACGGTCAGACCGTTAACGTTCCGTCCTACCAGGTACGTGCTGGTGACGTGGTCGCTATCCGCGAGAAAGCAAAGAACCAGCTTCGCATTGTCCAAGCTCTCGATCTGTGTGCCCAACGTGGCCGCGTAGAATGGGTAGAAGTAGACACTGAGAAGAAGTCGGGCGTTTTCAAGAACGTTCCTGCTCGCAGTGATCTGTCCGCCGACATCAACGAAAGCCTGATTGTCGAGCTCTACTCCAAGTAAGGGCTAGAAAATAGGTGCATCCATGCAGATTTCGGTAAATGAGTTCCTGACACCTCGCCATATTGATGTGCAAGTTGTCAGTCCAACCCGCGCTAAAATCACACTCGAGCCTCTCGAGCGTGGTTTTGGCCACACCCTGGGCAACGCGCTGCGACGCATCCTGTTGTCCTCAATGCCAGGCTGTGCAGTAGTCGAGGCCGAGATTGATGGTGTGCTCCACGAGTACAGCGCCATCGAAGGTGTACAGGAAGACGTAATTGAAATCCTGTTGAACCTTAAAGGTCTGGCTATCAAGCTGCACGGCCGTGACGAAGTTACGCTGACCTTGTCGAAGAAGGGTTCGGGGGTGGTTACCGCTGCCGATATTCAGCTGGATCATGATGTCGAGATCGTTAATCCCGATCACGTAATCGCCAACCTGGCGTCTAACGGCGCCTTGAACATGAAGCTCACTGTAGCTCGTGGTCGTGGTTATGAACCAGCAGACTCGCGTCAGAGCGATGAAGACGAAAGCCGCAGCATTGGTCGCTTGCAGCTTGACTCTTCGTTCAGCCCGGTTCGCCGTATCGCATACGTGGTGGAAAACGCCCGTGTCGAGCAGCGTACTAACCTGGACAAGCTGGTTATTGATCTGGAGACCAACGGTACACTGGATCCTGAAGAGGCTATTCGTCGTGCTGCAACCATCCTGCAACAGCAGTTGGCTGCATTCGTCGACCTCAAAGGTGACAGCGAACCAGTGGTTATCGAACAGGAAGACGAGATCGATCCGATCCTGCTTCGTCCGGTTGACGATCTGGAACTGACCGTGCGTTCGGCCAACTGCCTTAAGGCGGAGAACATTTACTACATCGGTGACCTGATTCAGCGCACCGAAGTAGAACTGTTGAAGACTCCGAACCTGGGCAAGAAATCCTTGACTGAAATCAAGGACGTTCTGGCCTCCCGTGGTCTGTCCCTCGGCATGCGCCTCGACAACTGGCCGCCTGCAAGTCTTAAGAAGGACGACAAGGCGACTGCCTGATCGTCGTAATCACCGAACGTTGTGTTTGGTAAGGAATGAACCATGCGTCATCGTAAAAGTGGTCGTCACCTGAGCCGCACTAGCTCCCACCGCAAGGCTATGTTTCAAAACATGGCAGTGTCGTTGTTTGAGCACGAGCTGATCAAAACGACTCTGCCGAAAGCCAAAGAATTGCGTCGCGTTGCTGAGCCGCTGATTACTCTGGCCAAGAATGATTGTCTGGCTAACCGCCGTCTGGCATTCGACCGTACGCGTTCGAAAGCCATCGTTGGTAAGCTGTTCAACGATCTGGGCAAGCGTTATGCAACTCGTGAGGGTGGCTACCTGCGCATCCTCAAGTGCGGTTTCCGTGCTGGCGACAACGCGCCTATGGCGTACGTCGAGTTGGTTGATCGTCCAGTTGGCGGTGAAGCTGTATCCGCTGAGTAAGACGTCAGTCTCTACAAAGAACCGGGCCTAGTGCCCGGTTTTTTGTGTCTGATTAATTATTATTTTCTATTGATCGCGATCAATTAATGAATTTGCCCGCGTAGAGTTCATGGTCAATACTCCTCCTCAGCCGATTAGCCGGCAGTACAAAGACTTACTGAGGAAGCAAAAGCATGAGCCAGACCAAAACGCTTACGACCGCCAGCGGCGCTCCAGTTGCTGACAACCAGAATTCTCGTTCTGCTGGCCCCCGTGGCCCATTGTTGCTCGATGATTTTCATCTGATCGAAAAGCTTGCTCACTTCAACCGTGAAAACATTCCGGAGCGTCGTGTCCACGCCAAGGGTTCGGGTGCACATGGCACCTTCACGCTGACCCGTGACATGGCTCAACTCAGCAGCGCCAAGCTGTTTGATACCGTAGGCAAGCAAACCCCGACCTTTCTGCGTTTCTCTACCGTAGGCGGCGAGCGCGGCTCGGCAGACACTGCCCGTGATCCACGTGGTTTTGCCCTCAAGTTCTATACCGAAGAAGGCAACTGGGACATCGTGGGTAACAACACCCCGGTATTCTTCATTCGTGATCCGTTGAAGTTTCCTGACTTTATCCACACCCAAAAACGCCTTCCGCAGAGCAATCTGAAAAGTGCACAGATGATGTGGGACTTCTGGTCGCATTCCCCTGAATCCCTGCACCAGGTCACCATCCTGTTTTCCGATCGTGGCATCCCGGATGGCTATCGCCACATGCACGGGTTCGGCAGCCACACCTACAGCCTGATCAATGCGGCCGGTGAGCGTCACTGGGTCAAATGGCACTATAAAACCATGCAAGGCATCAAGAACCTGCCGCCAGCGGAAGCCGAGCGTCTTGCAGGCAGTGATCCGGACTACGCGCAGCGTGATCTGTTTGATGCCATCGAGCGGGGCGACTTCCCGAAATGGCGCGTATGCATGCAAGTCATGACTGAAGCCCAGGCTGCGGCCCACTACGAAAACCCGTTTGACGTGACCAAAACCTGGTCGCAGAAAGAGTTCCCGCTGATTGAAATTGGCGAGCTGGAGTTGAATCGCAATCCGCTTAACTACTTTGCCGAGGTGGAGCAGGCTGCATTTGGTCCAAGCAACATGGTTCCGGGTGTCGGTCTGTCGCCAGATCGCATGCTGCAAGGCCGTGTGTTCGCTTACGCGGATGCCCATCGTTACCGTATAGGCACCAACCACCAGCACTTGCCGATCAACGCTGCGCGGGTGCCTGTGCATAACTACCAGCGCGATGGCTCGATGGCTTTTGGCAACAACGGTGGCGCTGCACCCAACTATGAACCCAACAGCTATGCCGATGCACCCAAGCAGGCGCCGCAGTATGCAGAGCCGCCTTTGGCCCTGAGTGGCGCGGCCGATCGTTACGATCATCGGGTTGACAGCGATTACTACAGCCATGCCGGTGCGCTGTTCCGTCTGATGAATGACCAGCAGAAAACCCTGCTGATAAACAATATTGCAGGCGCCATGGACGGGGTTACGCCAGATGTTGTGCAGCGTCAGCTGCAGCATTTCTACAACGCCGATCAGGCTTACGGTGACGGTGTTGCCAAAGCACTGGGTGTAAAGGCTAAGTAAGTCTAAGTGAGAAGCAGAACCGCCCTCAATTGGGCGGTTTTTGCGTTATTTAGCTCTGTTTTCTCTACAAATGCAGGATTTTATAGCGATTGAGTCGTGACCTCCCGGTCAGCTTGGTTCAAACTACAGTCTTTCAAGCAGGGAGATGTGCGGCGATGCAAGGGCACCCGGACGTAATCGATTATCTCAACACGTTGCTCACCGGCGAGCTGGCTGCACGTGACCAATACTTTGTCCATTCCCGTATGTACGAGGACTGGGGCTTTGCCAAGCTGTACGAGCGTATCAACCACGAAATGGAAGAAGAGGCACAACACGCTGATGCGTTGATGCGCCGGATTCTGATGCTCGAAGGCACTCCGCGCATGCGCCCGGATGATCTGGATGTCGGTACCACAGTGCCTGAGATGTTTGCTGCCGACTTGCGTCTTGAGTACAAGGTTCGCGCAGCGCTCTGCAAGGGCATCGCTCTGTGCGAGCAGCACAAGGATTACGTGAGCCGCGACATGTTGCGCATTCAGCTGGCAGACACTGAAGAAGATCACACCTACTGGCTGGAAAAGCAGTTGGGCCTGATCAAGGCCATCGGCCTGCAGAACTACCTGCAATCGCAGTTCTGACCGACCTCGATCTGTAGGCGCGCACTTGCCCGCGAGCCGTTAAAAGATTGCGAGCAGAAGTCTGACCCATGAAAAAGCCCCTGCCACTTCACAATGGCAGGGGCTTTTTCATGCCCGGGATTTAATCCCTGTCGCGGATCAGCAGCGGCTTCAAATAGAAGCCTGTATGGGATTGCGCCATCTCAGCCACGTCTTCCGGTGTGCCGACCGCTATGATCTGCCCACCTTTGGAGCCGCCTTCTGGCCCAAGATCCACCAGCCAGTCAGCAGTCTTGATGACGTCCAGGTTGTGTTCGATCACCACCACCGTATTGCCGTGGTCTCGTAGTCGATGCAGCACATCCAGCAATTGCTGGATGTCAGCAAAGTGCAGGCCTGTTGTAGGTTCATCGAGGATATACAGGGTCTTGCCGGTATCGCGCTTGGACAGCTCGCGGGACAGTTTGACCCGTTGCGCCTCGCCGCCTGACAGCGTCGTGGCGGACTGCCCCAGCTTGATGTACGACAGACCTACATCCATCAGTGTCTGCAGCTTGCGCGCCAGCGCAGGCACCGCGTCGAAGAACACACGGGCTTCTTCGATCGTCATCTCCAGCACTTCGTGAATGCTCTTGCCCTTGTATTTGATTTCAAGGGTTTCACGGTTGTAGCGCTTGCTCTTGCACACGTCACAAGGAACATAGATGTCGGGCAGAAAGTGCATTTCCACCTTGATCAGGCCATCGCCCTGACATGCCTCGCAGCGTCCGCCCTTCACGTTGAAGGAGAAACGCCCTGGCCCGTAGCCCCGGGAGCGGGATTCCGGTACGCCGGAAAACAACTCGCGGATAGGCGTGAACAGCCCGGTGTACGTTGCCGGGTTGGAACGAGGGGTACGACCGATCGGGCTCTGGTCGATATCGACCACCTTGTCCAGATGCTCAAGGCCTTTGATGCTGTCGTGCGCCGCGGCCTCCAGGGTGGTCGCGCCATTCAGGGCGGTAGCACTGAGCGGGTAGAGCGTGTTGTTGATCAGCGTCGACTTGCCCGAACCCGAAACCCCGGTCACACAGGTCAGCAGCCCCAGAGGGATTTCCAGATCCACGTTGCGCAAGTTGTTGCCGCGGGCGCCCTTGAGCGACAGCGTCATCTTCTTGTTGCGCGGCGTACGTTTGGCCGGCACGGGAATTTTCACACGGCCCGACAGGTACTTACCGGTCAGCGAATCCGGATGCGCCATCACCTCGGCAGGCGTGCCTTGGGCAACGATGTGTCCGCCATGCACCCCGGCGCCCGGGCCGATATCAACCACATAGTCCGCCAGACGAATCGCATCCTCGTCATGCTCCACCACAATCACTGTGTTGCCGATGTCGCGCAGATGCTTGAGGGTGCCGAGCAGGCGATCGTTATCGCGCTGATGCAGACCGATGGAGGGCTCGTCGAGGATGTACAGCACTCCGACCAGACCTGCGCCGATCTGACTGGCCAGACGGATACGTTGCGCCTCACCGCCAGACAGGGTGTCAGCACTGCGATCCAGCGACAGATAGTCCAGGCCCACGTTCACCAAAAACTGCAGGCGTTCGCGAATTTCCTTGAGGATCTTGTCGGCGATTTCCCCGCGGCGCCCGGTCAGGCTCAGGGTGCTGAAATACTCGGTTGCATCCCCGATCGGCATATTGGTCACGGCCGGCAGGGTTTTCTCGCCGACCCAGACGTGACGGGCTTCGCGACGCAGGCGGGTACCGCGGCAATCCGGGCAAGACTGAGTGCTCAGGAACTTGGCCAGCTCTTCGCGCACAGTGGCCGATTCGGTTTCGCGATAGCGGCGCTCCAGGTTGGGCACGATGCCTTCAAACGGGTGCGAGCGCTTGACGATATCGCCCCGATCATTCAGATAGCGGAAATCAACGTTATGGGTGCCGCTGCCATACAAAATGACTTTTTGCTTGTCGGCCGGGAGTTCACCGAAGGGCACTTCCAGACTGAAGTCGTAATGCTTGGCCAGCGCCCCGAGCATCTGGAAGTAATAAACGTTACGCCGGTCCCAGCCGCGTATGGCGCCTTCGGCCAGCGTCAGCTCGCCATTGACCAGGCGTTTGATATCGAAAAACTGCTTGACCCCCAAACCGTCACAGGTCGGACACGCCCCGGCAGGGTTGTTGAAGGAAAACAGTTTGGGCTCAAGTTCGCTGATGGCATGGCCGCAGATCGGGCAGGCGAAGCGCGCGGAGAAGATCATCTCTTCGCCCGGCTCGTCGTCCATAGGTGCAACCAGAGCAATGCCGTCGGCCAGCTTCAGCGCGGTCTCGAATGACTCGGCCAGGCGCTGTTGCAGGTCAGGGCGAACCTTGAAGCGGTCAACCACTACATCAATAGTGTGCTTCTTCTGCTTGTCGAGCTTGGGCAGCTCGTCCAGTTCGCAGAGTCTGCCATTGACCCGGGCCCGCACGAAACCTTGAGCGCGCAGCTCTTCAAAAACCGAAAGGTGTTCACCTTTGCGCTCGCGAATCACGGGGGCCAGGAGCATCAGTTTGCTGCCTTCCGGCTGCGCCAGTACCAGGTCGACCATTTGGCTGACGGTTTGGGCTTCAAGCGGGATGTCGTGATCGGGGCAGCGGGGGATGCCTACGCGGGCATACAGCAGGCGCAGGTAATCATAAATTTCGGTGATGGTGCCGACAGTGGAACGCGGGTTATGGGATGTTGATTTCTGCTCGATGGATATCGCCGGTGACAGACCTTCGATGGTATCGACGTCAGGCTTTTCCATCATCGACAAGAACTGCCGGGCATAGGCCGACAGCGACTCGACATAACGGCGTTGGCCTTCAGCGTACAGCGTATCAAACGCCAGGGATGATTTGCCGGAGCCAGACAGTCCGGTGATGACGATCAGCTTGTCCCTGGGCAGGGTCAGGTCGATGTTCTTCAGGTTGTGGGTTCGTGCCCCACGTATCAGGATCTTGTCCACTGCGGCCTCGCTTGGCGGGCATAACGTAAACGAATGAGTATACGGATCTGTACGAAAGCTGTGCAGGCTCTTAATGGCATGTTGGTATTAATGAGCCTTTATAACTTTTACGTGACAAAGCGTCGCGCCTCTCTCGTGTGTGTGCTGTTACTCGATGGGACTGGTAGAATCGCCGCCGGTTCACATGAGGTTATTCCATGCACGATCCCCACAGCGACCGCATGAGTGGTAGCGAGACCCGGGCAGCAAGCGGTCTGGCCCTTGTGTTCGCCTTCCGTATGCTTGGCATGTTTATGGTGTTGCCGGTTCTGGCGACCTATGGGATGGACCTCGCCGGTGCGACGCCAGCCCTGATCGGCCTGGCCATAGGCGCATACGGCCTGACTCAGGCAATTTTTCAGATTCCTTTCGGGGTTATTTCTGACCGTATTGGTCGGCGTCCGGTTATTTACCTTGGGTTGATCGTCTTCGCCCTCGGTAGTGTGCTGGCAGCCAACTCGGACTCGATCTGGGGCGTCATTGCCGGTCGGATCCTGCAGGGTGCAGGCGCAATCTCTGCCGCCGTAATGGCGTTGCTTTCAGACCTCACTCGCGAACAGCACCGCACCAAAGCCATGGCCATGATCGGCATGACCATTGGCTTGTCGTTTGCGGTGGCGATGGTCGTAGGCCCGTTGTTAACCCGGGCCTTCGGGTTGTCGGGCCTGTTCCTGGCCACCGGCGGCATGGCGCTGGTCGGGATCGTCATCGTCATGTTCATGGTGCCGCGCTCAACCGGTACCTTGCAGCACCGCGAGTCGGGGGTCGCCAGGCAGGCATTGCTGCCGACCTTGCGGCACCCTGACCTGCTGCGTCTGGACCTGGGGATTTTCGTACTGCACGCCATGCTGATGTCGAGTTTCATCGCATTGCCGCTGGCGCTGGTCGAAAAAGCCGGCCTGCCCAAAGAGCAACATTGGTGGGTGTACCTGACTGCCTTGCTGATTTCTTTCTTCGCCATGATTCCGTTCATCATCTACGGCGAAAAGAAACGCAAAATGAAACGAGTTTTACTCGGCGCCGTCGTGACGTTGATGCTCACTGAGCTATTCTTCTGGAAGTTCGGCGACAGCTTGCGAGCGTTGGTGATAGGTACCGTGGTGTTTTTCACCGCGTTCAACCTGCTCGAAGCTTCATTGCCTTCGTTGATCAGCAAGGTATCTCCGGCGGGTGGCAAGGGTACGGCGATGGGGGTTTATTCCACCAGCCAGTTCCTCGGTTCGGCACTGGGCGGCATACTCGGCGGCTGGTTATTTCAGCATGGCGGTTTGTCGGTTGTGTTCCTTGGATGCGCAGGTCTGGCTGCACTCTGGCTGGTCTTTGCTGTTACCATGCGTGAACCGCCTTATGTGACAAGCTTGCGCTTGCCGCTATCGCCTGAAGCGCTTCGCGAAGCAGGTCTGGCCGAGCGTTTAAAGGCTGTTACAGGCGTTACAGATGCAGTGGTGGTAGCACAAGAGGCTGCCATTTATATCAAATTGGACACCGAACTATTGGATCGCGCGACACTCGAGCAGTTGGTTAACCCAGCGCCGACGTGCGAAGCCTAGGAGAACGTTATGGCCCGTGGGGTTAACAAAGTTATATTGGTCGGCACGTGCGGCCAGGATCCCGAAGTTCGCTACTTGCCTAACGGTAATGCCGTGACCAACCTGAGTCTGGCAACCAGCGAACAGTGGACCGACAAGCAAACCGGCCAGAAAGTCGAAAAGACTGAATGGCACCGTGTATCGATGTTCGGCAAGGTTGCCGAGATCGCTGGCGAATACCTGCGCAAGGGTTCGCAGGTGTACATCGAAGGCAAGCTGCAAACCCGTGAGTGGGAAAAAGACGGTATCAAGCGTTACACCACCGAAATCGTGGTCGACATGCAAGGCACCATGCAACTGCTGGGCGGCCGTCCGCAGGGCGACCAACAAAACCAGGGCGGTGGTAACAACTACCAGCCACAGCAGTCTGCACCGCGTCAGCAGGCTCAACGCCCTGCGCCGCAGCAGCAACAGCCTCAACAGCAGCAGTCGCGCCCAGCGCCGCAGCAGCAGGCACCTCAACCTGCACCGGACTTCGACAGCTTTGATGACGATATCCCGTTCTAGCGACTAGCCTTCGGGCGACATACTCAGAACCAACAAAGGCCCGTCGCTGGTTCAGCAACGGGCCTTTTGTTTGGGGCCGGAAATGGCTGCGCCGCGCAGGGCGCTGACAACACTCAGATCCGTCCTGCAAAAAATGGCAACCGGGCTGATCCGGGCAGTCCAGGTCAAAAGCCTGCGTGTTACGCCAGGCGCCTGGCGCTTCATTGACTACGCTGTACTGATCTCAAGTACCGGCGGGCCAATTGGCCAACGTCAGCGGTTCCGTCAAAGATGTCCAGGAGGACTCCCGGGTTTGTTCAATTTCAAAGCAGCGATTGTGCTTCTCATCCTGTTGCTCTCAGGCAACGGCATTCTCCAGGCAGCCCCCACGCTGGCCTCGGTTATCAAGGCAGAAGAGACGGATGGCAAGCCCCCGGTGCTGGTCGATGGCGGCTTGCTGGGTGCCTTGGGCGAGGGTATGGACCAGATCCAGGAACGGCTCGGCCTGAGCGCTCGTCTGCTGGGCTCCTGGAGTTTGCGCTCAGAGCTTGCGGTGGATGAAGTCGGTGAACTGGTCGAACAGGCATCGGCTCATCCCTCATGGGGCGCCTTGGGGGACTTCGTCCTGTTGCCAGCCATCTGGTTCGGGGCTTTTTTCGGGCTGATGCTGGCGGGGCGCTTGCTGGTGCGATACCTGGATATGACGCGTGCGATCAACACCAGGCCGCGCATACAGGCACTTGTCGGTTATGTGGTGCAGTACCTTTTGCCTGCAGTGATAAGTCTGGTGCTGACCTTGTATGCCAGTCGTTATCTGCAAGACACCATTGGCCGTTCACTGGGGATGACCCTGACCTATGCGGGCAGTGCCGGGGTGTTCAGTGTGGCGCTGGTGCTGGCACTCAGTGCGATGTTTGAAGTCGGACACAAGCGGATTGCAGTTCAGATCATTCGCAAGTATTCGCGCCGGCCACTGTTCCTGATCGGCTTTTTTGCCGCGCTGAGTGACGGGATGAACAGCCCGCAAATTGCGCTGCAAATTGGCGATAACATTGCGAGCTGTCTGTCGGTTTTTGCCGGGTTGCTGGCGTGCATCATTTTTGCCTTTCTGGCCATACGGTTGCGTCGCCCCGTGGCGCACCTGATTCGGGACCGTGCACTGGCGCAGCGTCTTGGTCAGCCTGCACTGCAGGAGTCGTTGCGTATTTTTTCGGCGTTGTGGTACTGGCCGATACTGCTGATGCTGGTGGTCACGGCGCTCAATTTGCTGGGAATTGGCGAGGGCAGTGAGCGTGCCATGCGCGGTGCGCTGCTGACTTCAGGGCTGATCATCGGCGCGGTTTTTTTAAGTACGATTTTGCACCACTCATTTCGTACGCCGACCCGCCGTACAAGCATCTATCGAGAGCGTTTACTGAATGTGCTTTATGCATTGCTGCGTATTGCTCTGGCTGTGACCTTTATCGAGCTCCTGTCCCAGATCTGGGGGTTCTCCCTGCTGGCATTCGCCTCGGACAGCAACACCGGCAAGGTCATCAGCGATTCGCTGGGGCGCATCCTGCTGATCCTGCTGGTGACATGGCTGGCCTGGGTGGTGCTCGATACCGCCATCCAGCAAACGCTGGAACCTACAGTGACCCGACATGGCACCCGCGAACCGAGCACCCGCGTCAAAACCATCCTGCCGCTGATGCGCAATGCAATAAAAGTAATTCTGGTGGTGGTCTGCACCATCACCACCATGGCCAACCTGGGTGTCAACGTCGCGCCTTTCCTCGCTGGTGCCGGGGTCATCGGGCTGGCAATCGGCTTTGGTTCCCAGCAGCTGGTACAAGACGTCATTACGGGGCTGTTCATTATTATTGAGGACACCATCTCGGTCGGCGACTGGGTGGTGGTCGACTCCAACCATGCGGGTACCGTTGAGGGGCTGACCATTCGCACCTTGCGCCTGAGGGACTCGCGTGGCTTCGTGCATTCGGTGCCCTTTGGTCAGATCAAGGCGGTGATCAACCATTCCCGGCAGTTTGCGTACGCATTTTTCTCGGTTCAGTTCACCTACGACACCGACACCGATCAGGCCATCGACATGATCCGCCAGGCCGGAAGCCAGATCAGTGACGATCCTTTGCTCAGTCTCAGCCTGCAGGGCTCGCTGACGGTATTCGGGGTCGACAGTATGAATCTCGATGGCGTAACCATTACCGCTCAGTTCAGAACCATGTCCGGCGCCCAGAGCTCCGTCAGTCGGGCTTTCAATGACCGGCTCAAAAAGCTTGTGGATAAGTGTGACGATGTCCACTTTGCGCAACATTATCCACAGGGATTCCTGATGCCCGTACGCGATACCGGCGAACCGGCACCGGCTGCCGGGCAGCCGCCTTCCAGGTTGCTGCTCACTGACATGCCGCCGCAGCTGTAGTGAGCCCGTTGACCCGCAGGGGTGCAGTTTGTCAGTGACGGCGGGGCCATAAACCCGCAAAATACGGAGGTCTTGATCATGGCCAGCAGCTTTCACCGTTGGTTTTCTGGTATACATCACCGTTCTGAATAGACTGAGTCTGCACACTCTATGCGAATGCGCCTTATGTTATTGGGCGGCGGAAATGCTCTCGGGCAGGCGCTGATTCGTCAGGGTGCCGAGGAAGACATTAATTTCCTCGCCCCGCGTCCGCCGCAAGACGGCTGGGACGCTGCGAGCCTTACGCAGCTGCTGGATGACACCCGCCCGGATGCGGTCATCAACCTCGCGTATTACTTCGACTGGTTTCAGGCGCCGACAGTCAGCGAGTCCCGACTTGCTGGCCAGGAGCGCTCTGTCGAACGTTTGGCCGAGTTGTGCCAGCACCACAACATCATTTTGCTGCAACCTTCCAGCTATCGGGTTTTCGACGGTTCGCGGGCGACGGCCTACAGCGAAAAGGACGAACCCGTTCCGCTGGGGTTACGCGGTCAGGCACTGTGGCGAATCGAGCAAAGTGTGCGGGCCATCTGCCCGCAGCACGTGCTGCTGCGTTTTGGCTGGCTGCTGGATGACAGCCCGGAAGGTCTGCTCGGGCGGTTTCTGACCCAGGCTGAAAAGCCGGGAGAATTGTTGCTGGCCGATGATCGCCGGGGCAATCCGACACCGGTAGATGACGCCGCACGGGTGATTATCTCAGTGCTCAAGCAGCTGGATTGCGCCGCGCCGCTGTGGGGTACTTATCACTACGCGGGGCACGAGGCGACCACGCCGCTGGCGCTGGGGCAAGCGATCCTGAGCGAAGCGCGCACCCTGCATCCACTGGCTGTCGAAGCACCTGTACCGCAGGCGCATGCGGCATGCCCGGACGCCGCGGAAGAGCCCCAGCATGCTGTGCTGGCCTGCAAGAAAATCTTACACACCTTCGGGATCAAGCCTCGCGCCTGGCGTGCGGCACTCCCGACATTACTGGACAGACTTTATCGTCATGGCTGATTCACCCGTTTTAGTGACCGGCGGCGCCGGATTTATCGGTTCCAATCTGGTTGATGCCTTGTTGGCCAAGGGGCATGCCGTACGCATTCTCGACGACATGTCCACCGGCAAGCGCTGCAATCTGCCAATGGACAACCCCAAGGTCGAGCTGATCGAAGGCGACGTGGCGGATGCTGCCCTGGTTGCCAGGGTCATGGCCGGTTGCAGTGCCGTGGTTCACCTGGCGGCAGTTGCCTCGGTGCAAGCCTCGGTGGACGACCCGGTACGTACCCATCAAAGCAATTTCATCGGCACCCTTAACGTGTGCGAAGCCATGCGTGAATCCGGGGTCAAACGGGTTGTTTTTGCCTCCAGCGCTGCTGTGTATGGCAATAACGGTGAAGGTGAGTCGATTGTCGAAGACACCCCCAAGGCGCCACTGACGCCTTATGCGTCCGACAAACTGGCCAGTGAATACTATCTGGACTTTTACCGTCGCCAACACGGGCTGGAACCGGCGATTTTCCGTCTGTTTAACGTCTTTGGCCCGCGCCAGGACCCGTCATCGCCGTACTCCGGGGTGATCAGCATCTTCAGCGAACGCGCGGTAAAGGGCCTGCCCATCACCATTTTCGGCGATGGCGAGCAAACCCGTGACTTCATCTATGTCGGTGACCTGGTGAACATCCTGGTTCAGGCTGTCGAAGCCCGGCAGGTTGAAGAAGGCGCGGTCAACGTCGGCCTGAACAAAGCCACCACCCTCAAGCAAATGCTCGAGGCGCTGGGCGACGTGGTCGGTGGACTGCCGCCCATCAGCTACAGTGCGGCCCGCTCCGGCGATATCCGCCATTCACGGGCAGACAACAGCCGCTTGCTGCAACGCTTCAAGCTTGGCGAAACCACACCCATGAGTGTTGGTCTGGCGCGTTTGCTCGGACGCTGACAAGCCCCTGGCTACAAAAAAAGGCGCCTCCAGGGCGCCTTTTTTGATGTTGTTTGTCGCTTAAAACTTGTAACCCAGACCTACCATGTAAACGAACGGATCCACGTCTACATTGACCTTGGCGCGGGTGCCAGGCGCTACTGCGTTGTTTTCCACCGTGGCGCGGGTATCGATATCGATATAGCGTGCCTGGGCGTTGATCATGATGTTATCGGTCAGCATGTAGTCAGCACCGACCTGGAATGCCATGCCCCACGAGTTCTTTGCCTTGAAGTTGTCAAAGCCTGCCGCGCTGGCGCTGCTGCCAACGTGCTCGTCATAGATCCAAGTGTAGTTGATACCGGCACCCACGTAAGGCTGGAACGCCGACTTGGAGTCCAGCGGGTAGTACACAACACTCAGGGTTGGCGGCAAGTGCTTGAGGCTGCCCAGCTTGCCGTTTGCCGCAGACAAGGCGGTGCCTTTAAGTTTCACGTCATGCTCAAACGGCGTGGCTGCCAGCAGTTCAATACCGACATGGTCGGTGATCATGTAGGCGAAGTTGAGGCCCAATTGCGTGTCGCTGCTCATGGTCGCCTTGCCACCCAGATCCGCGCCCGCCAGCGGGCCCTGATCAACCTTGACGCTGGAGCTGTCGGCCTTCGGGTTTACCGTGATCGCACCGGCACGCAGAATGATGTCACCTTCAGTGTGGGCGTGGGCAAGCGGGGCGACGACGGCGAGCGCAAGCGCGGCTGCGCTGAGCAAAGACTTGTGCATGGGAGCTCCATTGGGATATTTGAAATTTATATAACCAATGGTAAAGAGCGCCATGCCGCGCTCAGTTGACCCAGCTCAATGAACGGTGAGTTTGTGAAAATTTCGTGAGCTGGCCCGTGCTCATCGTCCCTGCAGGAGCGATGGGGGGGTTACTCCGGCAGTTCGTACACAACGATTTTTTGCGCATCCATCTGGTAGCCCGCATCTGCCAGTTCACTGGTACTGGATTTGACCTGCATCGCGCCTTCGATCCAGTACGGCTGGTACAGCTCATCGACTTGCACCCCGACCTTGCTGGTGACATGCACGATCTGGTTCGACGGCGGAGGCGGCACGTGGATACAGGCGCCGAAGTAGGGCACCAGCAAAAATTCGGTGGTGCGGCCTTCTTCATTGACTTCAAGGGGCACGATATAGCCCGGCAAGCGAATCAACTGACCGTCCAGCGTCGTCACCACCGGCGCATTGGGCAAGTCCTGCCTGGCTGCCGGGGCGGCCTCCATGTCGCCCATCTGTGACAGGTCGTGCAGCGGTGCCATGTCTGGCACTTCAGCCGGCGCGTCGGGCGGAATCATCTCCGACCACGTCAACTCTTTCGGCTCTGCTGCCCACAAAGGAGTAGTGATCAGCACAAGCAGTGCCAGCAGCACGCGTGGCAACACGGACATTGTTATAACCCCGGGTTCATAAACGAATGGACAGACCATCGGCCAGCGATTGTCGGTAGGCGCGCCATGCCGGCACGCAGCCCATCAGCAGGGCGGCCGCAAGAATACCGCCAAGCAGCGCCCATTCATATTCGCTTGGCCAGGCCAGCGGTAAATACAGCCCGTAGTTCGATTGCACATAACCCTGGGCCACGGCGATACACAGGTACAGCAACCCCACGCCGGCCACTACACCGGCCAATGCCAGGGCAAGGGCCTCGAAGACCAGCAAGGTTGCGATATGCCATGGCCGGGCACCGACCGAACGCAGAATGGCCATCTCGCGCCGACGTTCATTGAGGCTGGTCAAAATCGCAGTGAGCATGCCGATCAAGCCGGTCAGCACCACAAACAGCGACACCACGAACAATGCTTTTTCAGCGGTGCTCATCAGGCTCCAGAGTTCCTGCAGCGCCACCCCGGGCAAAATCGCCATCATCGGTTCACCGCGGAAATCATTGATTTCACGCTGCAAGGCAAAGGTCGAGATCTTGCTGTTCAGACCCAGCATAAAGGCGGTGATGGCCTGCGGGGTGAGGTCCATGTTGCGCGCCTGATCGGCACTTACCCGCCCGGCGCCACGGGCCGGAACACCGTTATGCCAATCGACATGTATCGCTTCCATACCGCCCAGGCTGATATGCAGGGTACGGTCAACCGGGGTGCCGGTGCGTTTGAGAATTCCGACCACGGTGAACGGTTTGTCATCATGCTTGACCAGACTGACCGCGGCCACGCCGTGGGCCAGCACCAGCTGGTCACCCAGTTTGTAGTGCAGTGCATCCGCCACTTCGGCGCCCAGCACCACCTCAAAAGGGTCGGTGGCAAACGCCCGGCCGGCAGCCAGTTCCAGGTTCTGCCGACGGCCGTATTGATAGTGCTCGAAATACGCCTCGCTGGTGCCCATCACCCGATAACCGCGATGGGAGTCGCCCAGTGACATGGGAATCGCCCATTTCACTTTCGGGTTGTTGGCGAAGTGCTCAAAGCTGTCCCAGCGAATATTGTTGGTGGCATTGCCAATGCGAAATACCGAGTACAGCAGCAGATTGACCGAGCCGGAGCGGGCGCCCACGATCAGGTCAGTGCCGCTGATGGTGCTGGCAAAGCTGGCGCGGGCTTCGGTGCGTACCCGCTCGACCGCCAGCAACAGGCACACCGACAGGGCGATGGCGAAGGCGGTCAGGATCGCGGTGAAGCGACGGTTAGCCAGGCTGGCCAGGGCTAGTCGAAACAGATACATCTCAGACCTCTGCCGACGTGGCGGCACGATTGAGTTCGGACAACGACAGATTTCGGTCGAAGAGGGGGGCCAGACTTTGATCGTGGCTTACAAACAGCAGGCTGGCGCCCGCCTCGCGGCATTCAGCAAACAGCAACTGGATAAACGCTTCGCGGGCGTCAGCGTCGAGGGCCGAGGTCGGCTCGTCGGCAATTACCAGCTCGGGCTGGCCGATCAGGGCGCGGGCAGCGGCGACCCGTTGCTGCTGGCCAATCGACAGGGAGTCTGCACGTCGCTCCAGCAAAGCCGGGTCTTTGAGACCCAGGTGCGCCAGCAGGGTTTGCGCGGCGTTATCCACACTGCCGTGGCGTTGCACGGCGCGGCTGGCGCGCAGTCTGGAAAAGTGGCAAGGCAGTTCAACGTTCTCGCGTACCGATAAAAACGGCAGCAAATTGAATTGCTGAAAGATATAACCGGTGTGATCGACCCGAAAGCGATCGCGGGCGCCCGAGCCGAGTTCGCCCAGTTCTTGGCCGAGCAGGCGGATCGTGCCGCTATCGGCTTTTTGCACGCCGCCGAGCAGGCCCAGCAACGTGGTTTTACCGCTGCCGCTGGGGCCCTTGAGGAACAGGGTTTCGCCCGGCTCAAGGCGAAATTCCGGAATATCCAGCAACACGGGCTGCCCCGGCCAACTGAAACTCAGGTCATTGAGTTCGATAAGTGCTTGGGTCATGGGGAAGAGAAAACGCCTGTATGGGGTGCCAATAGCGGGGCGGTATCTGCAGGAGCGAGCTCGCTCCTGCAGGTTCAAACCGGTCAGAACTTGACGGTGGGGGCTTGAGGTGTGGCTTCTACACCTTGCTGACCACTTGCGCCAATCAGTTGTACCTTGATTTTATGGGTGCCCGGGAACGTCTTGAAGAATGTGCTCAGATCCAGCGTCTTCAGCGCCTCGGGTTTGCTGCAGGTAAAGGCATAGTGGGCTTCGATATCGCTGTGATGGTGCTCGCCTTTTGCCACGCCGGCAGCCTCTTCAGGGGCGGCTTCAAATAGTGGGCTCTGCAGGTCCTGGGCTTCAACGCTGCACTCGGCAGCTTTGGGCAGGTTGAACAACACCAGCGGATTGCCCAGCTGGGCCTGGGCTGCCGCGACTTTGGCTTTGTCAGCGTCGGTAGTGGCAAGGTGCTCAAATCCGACCAGGTTCATTGACGGGCCATCCAGGTCAAGTTCCAGAGTCTGGCCATCGAGAGCCACATCGAGGCTGCCTGCGCCATGCTCGTGGGCTCCCAGGCTGGCGTGTTCATGGTCGTGATCATCTGCAGCATGGGCCATGGCCAGCGGCAACAGGGCAAACGGTATAGCAAGAAGCAAACGGCGCATAGCGTGACTCCAGCAGAAGGGGGAGGACCAGTTTGTTATGTGATCTTATAACAATATTTGCGAGAGTTTGCCCGTGTGCTTGGCGTTACGCAATACGCATGGGAGCATGGTTTGATGAAACTTGAGGAGTAGAGCGATGGTGCGCATTCGCGGAACAATCGGCGACTGGCCGGTGGATTTGACGGTGGAACTGGATGCCGGCGACTGGGCTGCACTGGGTGCACAGTTGCAGGTCAGTGACGCGCCTGTCAGCCAGCCCCCTGCCAGACCGGTGAATCAGGACGATGCCGTGTGGGAAACGACTAAAGACTTGTTGCGCAAGGCCGGGCAGATCAGCGGGCCTGAGCTGCTCGGGCAGCTGCAAGCCCTGACCGGCAGCACCGGCGCGGGCAAGCGGCTGCTGGTACGCCTGCGTCATTGCCCCGAGGTGAAAGTGGTGAGCGGCACAGACTCACCGATTTACAGCTGGATCGAATAGCAAAGATGACGCAAGACCCGCAGGCGCGAGTTGCTCGTGAGCAAACTCGCTCCTGCAGCCCGATGCCTAGTACAGCGCAGCAAACAATTTGCGGCGGTAGGTGGTCACCAGCGGATGATCATTGCCCAACAAGTCGAAGACCTGCAGCAAGGTCTTGTGGGTGATGCCTTCGTTGTAGCTGCGGTTGCGGGTGAACAGCTTCAGCAACCCGTCCAGAGCACCTTCATATTGCTGGCGCGCCAATTGCTGGATCGCCAGTTGGTAAGCGGCTTCGTCGTCCTGCGGGTTTTGTGCAACGCGGGTTTTCAAATCCGCCACATCCGGCAAATCCGCGGCCTGACCCAGGAACGTCAGTTGCGCCTTGGCCCCGGCCAGTTCGGCTTTGTGCTCGTCACTTTTAACCGCGTCCAGCACGGCTTGTGCTTCGGTGAGTTCACCGCGTTCGGCGAGGCAGCGGGCATACAGAATCAGTGCGCCGGCGTTGCTGTTGTCATCGGTGAGGATGTTTTTCAGCAGGGCTTCGGCGTCAGCAAAGCGGCTTTCGGAAAACAGTGCCCGGGCTTGCAGCATCGGGTCTTCGGCCTCTGGCTCGGGCATCACGACATGGGGCGCGAGCATCGCGCGGATCGCCGATTCGGGTTGCGCTTCCTGGAAGCCATCCACCACTTTGCCGTCTTTAAACAGCACTACTGTGGGCAGGGTTTGAATGCCGATACGGCCCACGATGTCCTGCTCGACTTCGCAATTGACCTTGGCCAGTAACAACTCGCCCTGATAGTCCACCGCGATCTGTTCCAGAATCGGCAGCATCACCTTGCACGGTGCACACCAGTCGGCCCAGAAATCCACCAGAACGGGCTGCTCAAAAGAGGCCTGGACAACCAGTCTGTCGAAGTCCGCGGAGGTTACGTCGAAGCTATGGGAAGAAGGCGTAGGCTGATTCATTAGGTGTCTCGAAACAGGTAAATGAGGGCAACTATAAAGGCTGTACGGGCAGGCCGAAAGCCATAGGCTCGCGTTGCGCGTGATACAGGCTCACGTTACGAAATTCATGGGGTTCGGCCAGATCGGGCAAGGTCAATGCCTTGAGGCTGTCCAGCTGGCGGTACAGCGGATGCTTGAAGTCGCGCACCCGGGAATCGGCGACCAGGACCTGTTGGCCACGGGTTAAAAACTGATCCAGCAGTGGCAGGTTTTCGCGGTCGTAAAGCACGTCCGCCACCAGGATCAGGTCGAAGCGGTCGGCTTCGGCGAAAAAGTCGCTGGAATAATGGAGCTGCACATCATTGAGCTCGGCATTCGCCCTGCAGGCAGCCAGCGCCAGCGGGTCAAGATCGCAAGCCAGCACCTCGAGCGCCCCGGCCCTGGCCGCTGCAATTGCTGCCACTCCGGAACCTGCGCCAAAATCCAGCACGCGCTTGCCTTGCACCCAGTGCGGCTGCTCGGCCAGATAACGTGCCAGAGCCAGACCGCTGGCCCAGCAAAACGCCCAGTACGGTGGCTCGTAAAGGATGCGCCGGGTCTCGTCGGCCGTGAAGCAACGATCCATCCGTTGCGGGTCAAGCAGCCATAACTTGAGTGTCGTGTCCGGCAAATCCGTAATGATCAGCCGGGCATCGCCCACCAACTCGCTCAATGACTGTTGCAGATGCAGCGGTGTATTCATGGTGCCTGGACAAAGGCCAGGGTGCCCATGGCCTGGGTCGCAGGCTGGCTGATGATTTTTGAAGGTAGATGCAGGATCAATTGCCCGGACTGGCTGGCGCGTCCGCGCAGTTCAACCCGCGCTCCGGCGGGGAAGGCTTCGGGGTTAAAACGCAGCTTGAACGGCAGCGGCTGGCTATTGCCGATGATCTTGCTGCTGGCCATCAGGCCTTGGGGGCGTCCACGTTCGTCAATGATCAGCATCGCCAGTTCAACCTCGGCCCCTGCGGGTACGCCGGTCAACACGCCGCTGAGTTCACGCTGATAGGCCGGCAGTGGTCCGAGGTCTTTTGGAGCATCAGTTTTCGGCTGTGCCAGCACCTGAGTCTGCACCGGTTTTGGCGGTTCGCTGCTACAGGCGCCCAGGAAACCGGCGAGGCACAACAAAAAAAGCGTTCGTAGCGACATGGAAGGCTCCAGCGGCAGGTCTGTCGATGTATCAGATGGGTGAAACATAGTAGGCGGACTGTATACCGTAAAGGCTATGGCTTGTCTTGCCAGTGGGATGCGCTACCATGGCACTCCCCATTTTTTGTTGCCGCCACCATGCACTGTCCTTTCTGCGGTGCCAACGACACTAAAGTCATCGACTCGCGTCTGGTCGCCGAGGGCGACCAGGTGCGCCGCCGGCGTGAATGCCTGGCCTGTGGTGAGCGTTTCACCACCTTTGAAACAGCCGAGTTGGTGTTACCGCGCCTTATCAAGCAAGACGGCAGTCGTCAGCCTTTCGACGAAGAAAAACTGCGTGCCGGCATGCAGCGGGCGCTGGAAAAGCGCCCGGTCAGCGTCGAGCGACTCGAAGCCGCGCTGGCCCATATCAAGAGCAAGCTGCGCGCCACCGGTGAACGCGAAGTCAAATCGCTGGTTGTCGGTGAGCTGGTCATGGGCGAGCTGCAAAAGCTCGATGAAGTGGCCTATATCCGTTTTGCCTCTGTCTATCGACGCTTCCAGGATCTCAACGAGTTCCGCGAAGAAATCGACCGACTCGCCCGTGAGCCCTCCAAAGAATGACTGTGACTACGCAACAATCAATTTTAGACGCCCATTACATGGCGCGTGCCATCGAACTGGCGCGTAACGGCCTGTATACGACCCATCCCAACCCGCGAGTCGGTTGCGTGATAGTGCGTGACGGACAGATTGTCGGCGAAGGCTGGCACGTGCGCACGGGTGAACCCCACGCCGAAGTCCACGCCTTGCGTGCGGCGGGCGAGCTGGCCCGTGGCGCCACGGCTTACGTCACGCTGGAACCGTGCAGCCACCATGGCCACACTCCGCCCTGTGCCGACGGCTTGCGCCATGCCGGCGTGGCGCGGGTGGTGGCGGCCATGCAGGACCCCAACCCGGAAGTTGCCGGCCGCGGCCTCAAGCGTCTGGCTGACGCCGGGATTGAAGTGTGCAGCGGCGTGCTCGAAAGTGAAGCGCGGGCGCTGAACCCGGGCTTCCTCAAACGTATGGAGCACGGCCTGCCGTTTGTGCGGGTCAAGCTGGCGATGAGTCTTGATGGCCGCACGGCCATGGCCAATGGCGAAAGCCAATGGATCACCGGCCCTGCGGCACGCTCTGCGGTGCAGCGGCTGCGGGCGCAGGCCAGTGTGGTGCTGACCGGTGCCGACACGGTTCTGGCCGATGGCGCGCGCCTGACCGTGCGCGGTCCGGAGCTGGGCCTGAGCCCCGAGCTCACGGCGCTGGCATTGAGCCGTCCTCCGCTGCGGGTATTGATTGACGGGCGTTTGCGGGTGCCGCTGGATGCGCCGTTTTTCAAGGCAGGTCCGGCGCTGGTTGCCACCTGCGTACCTCCCGCCGAGCAATACCGCACGGGGCCGGAATGCCTGGTGATCCACGGTGCCAACGGCCAGGTCGATTTACGCAAGTTGCTGGTTGCATTGGCCGCACGCGGGGTGAACGAAGTGTTGGTGGAGGCCGGGCCGCGTCTGGCCGGGGCTTTTGCCGAACAGGGGCTGGTGGATGAATACCAGATTTTCATCGCCGCCAAGTTCCTCGGCTCTACTGCCCGGCCATTGCTTGAGCTGCCGTTGACCCATATGAGCGAAGCGCCTTTGCTCAAAATCATTGAAATGCGCGCGGTGGGTGATGACTGGCGAGTCACCGCCATACCTGTGCCATCCGCGAGCGTATAATTATCAGCCTCCGTTCTACGCAGGTTCTGTTCTCAAGGGGAACGCCATGTTTACCGGCATCATTGAATCCATCGGCAGCATCCGTGCACTGACCCCCAAAGGCGGCGATGTGCGGGTTTATGTAGACACCGGCAAGCTCGACCTGAGCGACGTCAAACTCGGCGACAGTATTGCAATCAATGGCGTGTGCCTGACTGCCGTGGAACTGCCGGGCAACGGTTTTATGGCTGACGTCAGCCGCGAGACCCTCGACTGCACCGCGTTCAACGATTTGAAAAGCGGCAGCCGGGTCAACCTGGAAAAGGCCCTGACCCCGACCACGCGTCTGGGCGGTCACCTGGTGAGCGGGCACGTTGACGGTGTGGGTGAAGTGATCTCGCGGGAAGAGAACGCCCGGGCTATCGAGTTCCGCATCCGCGCTCCCAAAGAGCTGGCCAAGTACATCGCCCATAAAGGCTCGATCACCGTCGACGGCACCAGCCTGACCGTGAACGCGGTCAATGGCGCCGAGTTCTCGCTGACCATTATTCCCCACACCCTGAGCGAAACCATCATGGACGACTATCGTCCGGGTCGCCGGGTGAACCTCGAAGTGGACCTGCTGGCGCGTTACCTTGAGCGTCTGCTGCTGGGCGATAAAGCCGCCGAGCCGACTTCGGGCGGCATCAGTGAAAGTTTTCTGGCCGCCAACGGCTACCTCAAATCCTGAATTAAGGGGGTGCCGCGTGGCGCTCAACAGCATCGAAGAACTGGTTGAAGACATCCGCCAAGGCAAGATGGTCATCCTGATGGATGACGAAGACCGCGAGAACGAAGGCGACCTGATCATGGCTGCCGAGTGCTGCCAGGCCGAGCACATCAACTTCATGGCGCGCTTTGCCCGTGGCTTGATTTGCATGCCCATGAGCCGCGAGCGTTGCGAGCTGCTGCAACTGCCATTGATGGCGCCGCGCAACGGTTCCGGCTTTGGCACCAAGTTCACTGTCTCGATCGAAGCGGCTACCGGTGTGACCACCGGCATCTCGGCAGCGGACCGTGCGCGCACCGTGCAAGCGGCTGCGGCCAGGGACGCGAAAGCAGAAGACATCGTGAGCCCGGGGCATATTTTCCCGTTGATGGCACAGGCGGGCGGTACTCTGGCCCGCGCCGGTCACACCGAAGCTGCCTGCGATCTGGCACGTATGGCCGGGTTCGAGCCAAGCGGTGTTATCTGCGAGGTGATGAACGACGACGGGACCATGGCCCGCCGTCCGGAACTAGAAACCTTCGCTGCTGAACACGGCATCAAGATCGGCACAATTGCCGACCTGATCCACTACCGCATGATCCATGAACGTACCGTTCAGCGGATTGCCGAACAGCCACTGGACAGCGAGCTGGGCCAATTCAACCTGGTGACCTATCGTGATTCAGTCGAAGGCGATGTGCACATGGCACTGACCCTGGGCAAGATCTGCGCTGAAGAGCCGACCCTGGTGCGTGTGCATAACATGGACCCGCTGCGTGATCTGCTGATGGTCAGGCAACCGGGGCGCTGGAGCCTGCGCGCCGCCATGAGCGCGGTGTCAGCGGCCGGCAGTGGTGTAGTGCTGTTGCTGGGTCATCCGCTGGATGGTGACGTATTACTGGCCCATATTCGCGAAACTGCTGACCAGGTGCCGGTGAAAAAACCGACCACTTACAGCATCGTGGGTGCCGGTTCGCAGATCCTGCGTGACCTCGGCGTGCGCAAAATGCGCTTGATGAGTTCACCAATGAAGTTCAATGCCATATCCGGTTTCGATCTGGAAGTTGTAGAATACGTGCCCTCCGAATAAAGACCGGTCGTGTCCTGTCCGAATTCGTGGCCCAATATCCTTAAAGAACGCACGCGAGTGCGTTCTGGCTCTTTAATACGAGACATACCGAATGACCCTGAAGACCATCGAAGGTACCTTCATCGCCCCCAAAGGTCGCTACGCTCTGGTAGTTGGCCGCTTCAACAGCTTCGTCGTCGAAAGCCTGGTGAGTGGTGCCGTTGATGCCCTGGTTCGCCACGGTGTGAACGAAAGCGACATCACCATCATCCGTGCTCCGGGTGCGTTCGAAATTCCACTGGTTGCGCAAAAGGTTGCCCAGCGCAACGAATTCGCCGCCATCATCGCCCTGGGCGCCGTGATTCGTGGCGGTACTCCGCACTTTGAATACGTTGCCGGCGAATGCACCAAGGGCTTGTCCCAGGTGTCCATGCAGTTCGGCGTACCGGTTGCATTCGGTGTGTTGACGGTCGATTCGATCGAACAGGCCATTGAGCGCTCCGGCACCAAAGCCGGTAACAAAGGCGCTGAAGCTGCCTTGTCCGCCCTTGAAATGGTCAGCCTGTTGGCACAGTTGGAGGCCAAGTGATTTCCGACGAAAGCGATCGTTTTAACCCGCGCGATCCTAAACCTGCGGACGCCGGCAAACCATCCAAGAGCGCCAAGCGCCGTGAAGCGCGTCAACTCGCGACTCAGGCCTTGTATCAATTGCACATGGCCAAGCAGTCCCTGAACGAAATCGAAGCCCAGTTTCGGGTCGATAACGACTTCACCGACGTTGATGCCGCGTACTTCCGTGAAATTTTGCACGGCGTACCTGCAATCAAGGCTGAAATCGATACCGCCCTGGCACCATGCCTGGACATCACCATCGAAGAGCTCGACCCGGTTGAACTGTGCGTTCTGCGCCTGTCCACCTGGGAGCTGATCAAGCGTGTCGACGTGCCTTACCGCGTTGTGATCAACGAAGGCATCGAGCTGGCGAAAGTGTTTGGTTCTACCGACGGCCACAAGTTCGTCAACGGTGTGCTCGACAAACTGGCGCCACGCCTGCGTGAAGCTGAAGTAAAGGCTTACAAGCGCTGATCAGCGCTGTCGGCCATGGGCGAGTTCGAGCTGATCCGTAACTTCTTCGCTGCCGCGCCTTGTGCGCAAGGCGGCGAAGGTGTTGCTCTGGGCATCGGCGACGACTGCGCCCTGCTGGATGTTCCTTTCGGGGAACAACTGGCGATTTCCACCGACACCCTGGTAGCCGGGGTGCACTTCGCAGATCCATGCGACCCTTTCTTGCTCGGTCAGCGTTCGCTGGCAGTGGCGGCCAGCGATCTGGCGGCCATGGGCGCAACTCCCCTCGCGTTTACCCTTGCCCTGACCTTGCCTGCGGTTGAAGCCGACTGGTTGCAAGCGTTCGCCCGCGGTTTGAACCTGATGGCTCAAGGCTGTGGCTTGCGCCTGATCGGTGGCGACACCACGCGCGGGCCGCTATGCCTGACGCTGACGGTTTTTGGCCGCGTACCTCGGGGCCAGGCATTGACCCGCAGTGCAGCCCGGCCCGGCGACCTGCTGTGTGTTGGCGGCGAGCTGGGCAATGCCGCTGGCGCCTTGCCTCTGGTGCTCGGCCAGCGTAGCGCCACACCCGTCATCGCCGAGCCGTTGCTGGCGCACTACTGGTCGCCGCAACCGCAATTGGCGCTGGGCCAGGCACTGCGCGGCAAGGCCAGCTCGGCGCTGGATATCTCCGATGGCCTGCTGGCCGACTGCGGGCATATTGCCTTGGCGTCGAAAGTCGGCTTGCTGATCGAAAATGACCGCGTGCCGGTTTCCCTCGCCTTGCAGGAATTTCTGGGTGACGCCGCTGCGCAGCAAGCGGCGTTGAGTGGGGGTGACGATTATGTGCTGGCGTTCACTTTGCCGGCCGTTGAGTTGCCGACCCTGCTGGCCGATGGCTGGCCGATTCATGTGATTGGCCGAGTGGTCGAAGGGCAGGGCGTCGGTTTGCTGGACGTCGATGGCCGGGACATCACCCCTGGCATACGCGGTTATCAGCATTTTCGCGGTGAATAACTACGTGGCCAGCTGCTGCAAGAGCGATCAAACTTTTAGATCTTTATCTCCGATAATTCAGCCTAAGCGTCTATAGGAACGTCCTGTTACAATGCCGCCTCTGCGAATTTCCAGTACTCAAACTGATCAGGAGCACACGGTGCCCGTCGTTTTCGTTGCCGCTTGCAAGCTTCCCACCCCCTTTGCCGAATTCACCATGCATGGCTTTCTCGAGAAAGCCACGGGTCGTGAACACGTTGTGCTCAGTTTGGGCGACGTGGCGGACGGCGCTCCGGTACTAGGCCGGGTGCACTCTGAATGCCTGACCGGCGATGCCTTGTTCAGCCAGCGCTGTGACTGCGGTTCGCAGCTCGAAGCCGCCATGCAGGCCATCGCCCGCGAAGGCCGTGGCGTGTTGCTGTACTTGCGTCAGGAAGGCCGGGGCATTGGCTTGCTGAACAAGGTTCGTGCTTACGAACTGCAGGATGGCGGCGCCGACACGGTTGAGGCCAATGAGCGTCTGGGATTTGCCGCCGATCAGCGTGACTACGGGATCTGCCTGCCGATGCTGGAGCACATGGGTGTGAAGTCGTTGCGTCTGATGACCAACAACCCGCGCAAGGTCAAAGCCTTGACCGACATGGGCATCAACGTGGCCGAACGGGTGCCTCTGCACACCGGGCATAACCCGCACAACAAGCTGTACCTGGCGACCAAAGCCAACAAGCTCGGGCACATGATGGGCAACCAGCATCAAAGCGAGGCCGACCCGGCGTGACCCGTGGTCAGATCCGTCGCCGCATGAGCTTCAGCTGGTGGCAGCAATTGGTGCTGACCCTGCTGCCGCTGGTATTGGCCAATTGGTTGTTCGGCAAGTCCGAGCCCTTGTTGCCCGGGCTGACGATGCCGTTCTTCATTGCCGGTGTTGCGTCGATGTTTGTCACGCTGCGCTTTTTCGGGCCGTACAAACATGGGCTGATCGCATTGCAAAAAGCCCTTGATACGCCCCAGGAGCCCGCTGCCTGGGCCGAGCTTGCCCGTGCCCGCTACCGCGCCTTGCTGGCTGCCGGCCTGCCGGTGTGGATCGCTGCGCTGGCGGTGTTTGTCGGGCTTGAAGGCGTGCCGTTGCTGCTGCTTTCAGTGTCGACGCTCGTACTGTTTTACCTCTATCGCATCCCGCGCCAGATCGGCTGATGCGCGCCTGGCTGGCGGTTCTGCTGCTGGCCATCGGCACCCCGGCCGGGGCGGCTACACGGGTGATCAGCCTGTCACCCTCCTTGTCAGAGATGGTTGTCGAACTGGGCGCCGCTGATCTGCTGGTGGGCCGCCTGGAGGCGGGTGAGCCTTTGCCGCAGCTGCGCAGCGTGCCTTCCGTGGGCCGTTACGGCCAGCTGGACATGGAGCGCCTGATCAGCCTGCAACCCGATTTACTTTTGCTCTGGCCGGGTAGTGTTGCCGCTGCCCAGCGCGAACAGCTGCGCCATCTCGACATCCCGACTTACACCGCCGAGCCTGCGAGCCTTGAGCAACTGGCCGATCAGGTTGAAGCCCTGGCCGTGGCGCTGAACCGCCCTGAGCGTGGCCGTGAACTGGCAGCGCAACTGCGTCAGCGTCTGGCCGGGCTGCGTGTGCAATATCGGCGCGACATACCGCTACGGGTGTTTTATCAGGTGTGGGATCAGCCGCTGTACACCGTTGGCGGTACGCAGATCATCAGTGACGCATTGGCGGTGTGCGGGGCGAGCAATGTATTTGCCGACCTCAAACTGCCTGCGCCGCAGGTCAGCGTGGAGTCGGTATTGCAGCGCAATCCGCAAGTGATCATCGCCAGCAGCCAGGCGCAGCTGGATGCCTGGAAAGCCTGGCCGCAGATTGATGCGGTCAAGCACGGACGTTTGCTGTTATTGACCGACAAAGGCCTTGAACGCCCAAGTGCGCAGATGCTTGAAGCAACGGCCCGACTTTGCGAGCAACTGGCTGACTGACTCTCACCCTGTAGGAGCTCGCTCCTACAGGGGATATGGGGGATATCGGGTTTTTAGAGCGTCGGGGTCCAGGTCACGGCCAGTTGCACGCTGCGGCTTTCTTCACGGTAGCCGTAGTAACTGCCGTCATAGCTGTAGAGCGCGCGGGTGAAGCTCTTGTCCAGCAAGTTGTCGACTTTTAAATCAAGCCTCACTTCAGCGCTGGCTTGCCAGTTGCCACGCACCCCCAGCAGTCCATAGCCGGCAATCGGTTGCGTATTGCCGTCGTCATTAAAGCTGCTGCTCACCGCCTGCCAGCTGGCGCCGACACCTACCCGGTCGAACTGGCGATCCAGATCAAGGTTCAGGGTGCGGCGGGCACGGCGGCTCAACGTATGGCCGGTGTCGCGATCACGGGGGTCGGTAATGGCGACCCCGAGGCTGCTCTGCCAGCCGAACCATTCTTGCTGCAAGGCACTTTCAAAGCCGATGATCCGGGCGGCGCCAATGTTCTGCTGAATGAAATCGGCATCGGCCACAATCGCATCACGAATGTCGGTGCGATACAGCGAGGTTTCCAGGCGGCTGCTCTCGCTCAACTGGCTGCGCCACTGCAGCTCGTAGCTTTTGGAATGTTCGGGCTTCAGGGCCGGGTTGCCGTACTGCGGGTAGTACAAATCGTTAAACGTCGGCGCCCGGAACCCTTCGCTGTAAGACAGCAGCACATCGTTGTCCGGGTTGAGCGGTACCGTCAGGCTGGCGCTCCAGGTGTTATTGCTGCCGAACTGCTGGTTGTCGTCGTGACGCAGACCCAGTTCGGTAGAGAAATAATCGCCATTGAAGCGGTGCTGAATAAATACGGCGCGATTCCAGCGGCTGTCCTGGTCAAACACCGTGCTGCTGCGCACGCGATCTTCATAGGCATCGGCACCGAGTATCACGCTGTTTTGCCCGTTCAGCGTCAGGTTGTTTTGCCAGTTCAATGAGTCGCGATAGGTGTTGAAGCTGTAGTTGTCTGTGCTGAGCTTGTCGCGGGTTTTTTCGCGATTTTCGCTGTGGCCCAGTTCCAGGCGCGAGTTCCAGCGCTCGCTCAGTTGGGCGTCGATAAAACTGCCCACACTGCTGATATCGAAGTCGCTGTAGAGCTGCTGACCACTGACCGTCATGCTGTCCGGGTCCCAGCGGCCAAAGGAATTATCGAGCTCGGTCTTGCCCATGTTCTTCATCGCCGTCAGGCCGACTTCCAGATCATCCCTCAGGAAGTGGCTCAGATTCAGGCTCAGGGACTTGTTGCGATAGGCATCGTGATCGTTGTCGCTGGGGAAGGACTGGTGCGTGCGATTGATCCCGGCCGTCTCTTCCAGGCTGCCGCTGAGGTTGTAGCGGGTCTGGGCATCGCCGCCGGACACGCCCAGGCTGTTGTCGGAGCTGCCATAGCTGCCCACTGAACTGTGTAGCCGCAGCTGAGGGGCCTGGTCTGCGCCGCGGCGAGTGAAAATCTGGATCACCCCGCCAATCGCGTCACTGCCGTAGATCACCGACCGTGAGCCGCGCAGCACTTCAACACGCTCGACCTGATCGATATTCAGGTACTGCAGGTTGCTGTCGGCCGAGGTGGCATTGGCCATGCGCTGGCCGTCGACCAGCACCAGGCTTTGTGCCGCTTTGGTGCCGCGGATGTAAATCCCGGGCAAGCCGCCACGGCCACCGCTACGTGCCACCTGCACGCCGGGCACCCGGCCCAGCAGGTCGGTGAGGCTGGTGGGTTGCAAGCGATCGATGTCGGCACGGGTGAACACCGTGTTGGCGCTGCTGCTGTCAGAGCGCGCTTCGACCTGGCGGTTGCCGGTGATCAGTGTTTGCGGGAGTTTGAGTGCGTCTTCCCGTTCGAGCGTGTCGGCGAGCAAAGGGCTGGCGGGGATGATGCCGAGGATTAAAGCCAAACGAAGGTGTTTCATGTGTTCTCAATTAACCCTGTAGGAGCGAGCTTGCTCGCGAGCTCGTTGGAAAGCTCGCGAGCAAGCTCGCTCCTGCAGTAAGTCTGATTGGCTCAGAGCCCCAGCAGTTGCATGCGCTGGCGCACCGATGCTTCGATACCTGCCGCATCCAGCCCGCATTCGGCGAGCATCTGGCTCGGTTTGGCATGTTCGACATAGACGTCCGGCAAGCCCAGATGCAATACCGACTTGAGCACGTTTTCACGGGCCAGCAACTCGCTGACTGCCGCACCCGCACCGCCCATGATGGCGTTCTCTTCAATGGTCACCAGCAGTTCATGGCTGTCGGCCATTTCGCGCACCAGTGCTTCATCCATAGGTTTGACGAAGCGCATGTCGACCACGGTGGCGTCGATTTTTTCCGCCACTTGCAGTGCTTCGGCCAATTGCACGCCAAACACCAGCATCGCCACCTTGCTGCCTTTGCGACGTATCACGGCTTTACCGATTTCCAGCGGTTCAAGGGTTTTTTCGATGCTTGCATTCGGTCCGCTGCCCCGCGGGTAGCGTACTGCCGCCGGACCGTTGTACAGGTGGCCGGTGGTCAGCATTTTGCGCAGTTCGTTTTCATCGCTCGGGGTCATGATCACCATACCCGGGATGCACCGCAGGTAAGACAGGTCAAAACTGCCGGCATGGGTGGGGCCGTCTTCGCCCACCAGGCCCGCGCGGTCGATAGCGAACAGCACGTCCAGATTCTGCACGGCTACGTCATGCACCAGCTGGTCGTAACCGCGCTGCAAGAATGTCGAGTAGATCGCCACCACAGGCTTGGCGCCTTCGCAGGCCATGCCCGCGGCAAAGGTCACGGCGTGTTGTTCAGCAATGGCCACGTCGAAATAACGCAACGGGAAACGCTCGCTGAACGCGATCAGGTCCGAGCCTTCTTTCATGGCCGGGGTAATACCGACCAGGCGTTGATCGACAGCGGCCATGTCACACAGCCACTCGCCGAATACCGCAGAGTACTTCGGCCCGCTCGCAGCTTTTGGCGCTGCTTTCGGTGCGTCCAGCGGCTCAAGTTTGGTGATGGCGTGGTAGCCGATCGGGTCAGCCTCGGCCGGGGCAAAGCCTTTGCCCTTTTTGGTCACGATATGCAGGAACTGCGGACCCTTGAGGTCGCGCATGTTGCGCAACGTGGCGATCAGGGTCGGCAGGTCGTGGCCATCGATAGGGCCAATGTAATTCCAGCCCAGTTCTTCAAACAGGGTGCCGGGTACCAACATGCCTTTGGCATATTCTTCGGTGCGCCGGGCAATTTCCCACGCGCCTGGCAGACGCGACAGCACTTTCTTGCTGCCTTCGCGCATGCTGGCGTAGGTACGGCTGGAGAGGATTTTGGCCAGATAGTTGGACAGGCCGCCGACATTGCGCGAGATCGACATGTCGTTGTCGTTGAGGATGACCAGCATGTTGGCATCGACTTCAGGCGCATGGTTCAGGGCTTCAAAAGCCATGCCGGCGGTCAGCGCGCCGTCACCGATCACGGCGATGGCCTTGCGCTCGCTATTTTGCAGGCGGGCAGCGATGGCCATGCCCAGTGCGGCACTGATTGAGGTGCTGGAGTGGCCGACGCCAAAGGTGTCGTACTCGCTCTCGGCGCGGCGCGGGAAAGCGGCGATCCCGTCTTTCTGGCGCAATGTCGCCATTTGCTCGCGGCGGCCGGTGAGGATTTTGTGCGGATACGCCTGATGACCCACGTCCCATACCAGCCGGTCATCCGGGGTATCGAACACGTAGTGCAACGCAATCGTCAGTTCAATGACGCCCAGGCCGGCGCCAAAATGCCCGCCCGTCTGGCCGACGGTATAGAGCAATTCCTGGCGCAATTCGTCGGCCAGGGGTTCCAGCTCGGCTTCAGCCAGTCGGCGCAGGCCCGCAGGCGTGCCCGCTCGGTCGAGCAGGGGCGTAGTCGGGCGCTTGCGGGGGATCTCTTGAAACGTCGTTGGCATCAGGCGAATCGTTATAAATATAGAAGAGGTGGCAGTTTACCTTAAGGAACGTAAGCTGCCCACGCGCGGAGGCAATCGTTAGTCAGACCTTGGCATTAGACACTGCCTGAAAAACCGGATTTTCCAGGTCTAGTGGCGACGTTCGACTATGTATCGAGCCAGTGCGCGCAGCGGATCGGCTGTAGTGTCAAAAGATTGCAGCGCATTGAGTGCCTGGTCACGCAGCTCCAGTGCATAGGCTTTGGCGCCATCCAGACCCATCAGTGCCGGGTAGGTCGGTTTGTCCCGTGCAATATCGGCGCCCTGGCGTTTGCCCAGGGTTGCGGTATCGCTTTCAACGTCGAGAATGTCGTCCTGAACCTGGAATGCCAGGCCAACCGCCCGTGCATAGATGTTCAGAGCCTGCAGATCATCAGCACTGGCATGGCCGCTGGCCAGGGCGCCCAGCTGTACGCTGGCCTCGATCAGAGCGCCGGTCTTGTGCCGGTGCATGAATTCGAGAGCGGTCTGATCAAGTTTGATTCCGACCGAACCGAGATCGATCGCCTGTCCGCCAACCATGCCCGCCGGGCCGGCAGCGAGGGCCAGAGCTGCGACCATGCGCAAGCGTGTCTCAGCATCCAGAGTATTGAGTTGCGGATCCAGCAGGGCGCTGAATGCAAGGCTTTGCAGGCCGTCGCCGGCCAGAATCGCGCAGGCTTCATCGAACGCTTTATGGGTGGTCGGCTGGCCGCGACGCAAGTCGTCATCGTCCATTGCTGGCAAGTCATCATGCACCAGCGAGTAGGCGTGGATCAGCTCCACTGCACAGGCCGCACCATTGGCTTGCTCGGCCGCGGCACCCAAGGCTTCGCAGGCGGCATAGGCCAAAAGCGGGCGGACCCGTTTGCCGCCGTTCATTACGCTGTAGCGCATTGCTTCATAGAGGCGGACCAACTCCGCAGACGGAGCGACAAACAAGCGCTCAAGGGCCGCGTTGACGCGGTCCTGGCTGCTGGTCTGGTAGGCATCAATCATTCTGGCTGTTCCGCTTCAAAGGGCTCTTGGGCCAGTTCACCATCACGCTCAAGCAGAATCTGCACTTTCTGTTCAGCTTGAGCCAGTGCGCCTTGGCAATCACGGGTCAAGCGGATGCCTTGCTCGAAGGCGGTCAACGAATCTTCCAGTGACAGCTCGCCATTTTCCAGACGCTCGACCAATGATTGCAGGTCAGCGAGGGACTGTTCGAAATCCAGGGCAACTTTTTTGCGGGCCATAGCGGCATTCTCGGTAGGCGTTAAAACCGGCTGACACTAGCAGACGGCGGGTTCCGGGGCAAATCCTCGGCCCCTGCCTGTCCGCCCTGACGGGGACCTGAATGCCCGTGATGGCAACACAATGGCCGATCTGCAAGATCGCGCGGCCTGGGGATCGCGGGCAAGCCCGCTCCTACAGGGATTTGTACTGGCTGGCGGATCTTGTGGGAGCTGGCTTGCCAGCGATGGCATCTCTGCGGTCTGGCGGAACGACCGGGGGGGCTAGAGGATCGCGAGCAAGCTCGCTCCTACAGGGGGTTGTGGTGGCTGGCGGATCTTGTGGGAGCTGGCTTGCCAGCGATGGCATCACTGCTGTCTGGCGGAACGACCGGGGGGCTAGAGGATCGCGATCAAGCTCGCTCCTACAGGGGTTTTTGGTGGCTGGCGGTAATCTTGTGGGAGCTGGCTTGCCAGCGATGGCATCTCTGCGGTCTGGCGGAACGACCGAGGTGCAGCGGATCGCGAGCAAGCTCGCTCCTACAGGGGTTTGTGGTGGCTGGCGTATCTTGTGGGAGCTGGCTTGCCAGCGATGGCATCTCTGCGATCGGGCAACGTCCGTAAAACCTTAAACCCCGGAGCAGGGGATACACCGGGATGCTTGCTTTGGCGTTTTCAACAGCTCGCAGCCGCGCGTTGCTTGGTAGCGACTACGATATGCGGCATGCACTGCGCAGAGATCTTATGGCGGTCAAGCCCCTTGACCTTACCATGCTGGGAAGCTTCAAGATCGGCTCAATCGTGACATTCAAGGAGAATTTCCAATGGCTAGCGTTTCGCTTCAACCAGAGTCCAAAGCATCCGCGCGCCTGAGTCTGCCGGTTGAAGGCATGACGTGCGCCTCGTGCGTCGGTCGGGTCGAACGTGCGCTCAAGGCGGTCCCGGGTGTGCAGTCGGCCGTGGTCAACCTGGCCACCGAGCGCGCCGATGTCAGCTTCAGTGGCGTGGCCGATCCGCAGGCGGTAGTAGATGCCATCGAGCGCGTGGGCTACTCGGTGCGTGAAGAAACCACCGAGCTGTCGATTGCAGGCATGACCTGTGCCTCGTGTGTGGGCCGGGTCGAGAAGGCGCTGGCGAAGGTGCCCGGCGTGCGGCAGGCCAGCGTCAACCTGGCCACCGAGCGCGCCCGGGTCACTCACCTCGCCGGTGCCGTTTCTGCTGCCGACCTTGAGGCCGCAGTCGAGCGGGCGGGGTATACGGCGCGACGCTTGTCTGCCGACCTCCCGGATGCGGGCGAGCAGGACGACCAGCGGCGCGAGGGCGAGGCCCGGGGGCTGCAGCGGTCCTTGCTGATTGCCGCCATCCTCAGCTTGCCGGTGTTCATTCTGGAGATGGGCTCGCACCTGATTCCCGCCATGCATCATTGGGTGATGACGGTCATCGGTCAGCAGACCAACTGGAACATCCAGTTCGTGCTGGCCACCCTGGTGCTGTTCGGGCCGGGGCTGCGTTTTTTCCGCAAGGGCGTTCCGGCCCTGCTGCGCGGTGCTCCGGACATGAACTCGCTGGTGGCTGTCGGGACCTCGGCGGCATACGGTTATTCGCTGGTCGCGACCTTTGCCCCTCAAGTGCTGCCCCAGGGCACCGCCAATGTGTATTTCGAAGCGGCCGCGGTCATCGTCACTCTTATTTTGCTTGGCCGCTCGCTGGAGGCCCGGGCCAAGGGCCGAACCTCACAGGCGATCAAACGTCTGGTCGGGCTGCAGGCCAAAACCGCGCGGGTAGAGCGCAACGGTGAAACCCTTGAACTGCCCCTCGAGCAGGTGACAACCGGGGACGTGGTGCTGGTACGTCCGGGGGAGAAAATCGCCCTCGATGGCGAGATTGTCGAAGGCGCCTCCTATGTCGACGAGAGCATGATCAGCGGCGAGCCGGTGCCGGTGCATAAAACTGCGGGTGCTCAAGTAATTGGCGGCACGATCAACAAGACCGGCGCTTTCAGTTTTCGCGTGACCCGAATCGGGGCCAACACGGTGCTGGCGCAGATCATCCGTCTGGTCGAGCAGGCCCAGGGTTCCAAGCTGCCGATCCAGGCGCTGGTGGACAAGGTCACCATGTGGTTCGTCCCGGCCGTGATGGCAGCGGCCACCCTGACCTTTGTGGTCTGGCTGATCTTCGGGCCGACCCCGGCGCTGACCTTTGCCCTGGTCAATGCGGTGGCGGTACTCATCATCGCCTGCCCGTGCGCCATGGGGCTGGCTACGCCGACCTCGATCATGGTCGGTACCGGGCGCGCGGCGGAACTGGGGGTGCTGTTTCGTAAAGGCGAAGCCTTGCAGGCGTTGCGGGATGTGAGTGTGATCGCCCTCGACAAGACCGGCACCCTGACCAAGGGCCGCCCGGAACTGACCGATCTGGTGCCTGCCGAAGGCTTTGATTACGACGAAGTGCTGGGGCTGGTGGCGGCGGTCGAAACCCGCTCCGAACACCCGATCGGCGAAGCCATCGTCAGCGCGGCGAAACAACGTGGTCTGGTGATGGGTTCCATCGACAGCTTCGAGGCAACCCCGGGTTTCGGGGTGACGGCCAAGGTGTCGGGGCGGACCGTGTCGGTCGGCGCAGACCGTTTCATGACGCTATTGGGGCTGGATGTGTCGAGCTTTGTCGCGACCGCCCAACGTCTGGGGGAACAGGGCAAGAGCCCGCTTTATGCCGCCATCGACGGTCGTCTGGCGGCGGTGATTGCGGTGGCCGATCCCATCAGGGAGACCACTTTAGAGGCGATCAAGGCGCTGCACGCCCTGGGCCTCAAGGTGGCGATGATCACCGGTGACAATGCGGCCACGGCCAATGCCATCGCCCGCCAGTTGGGGATTGATGAGGTGGCGGCCGAGGTCCTGCCCGACGGCAAGGTCGCGGCACTGAAGAAATTCCGGGTCAATGGTGCACGGGTGGCCTTCGTCGGCGACGGCATCAACGACGCCCCGGCGCTGGCCGAAGCGGACGTGGGGCTGGCCATCGGCACCGGTACCGATGTGGCCATCGAGGCGGCAGACGTGGTGCTGATGTCAGGCGACCTGCGTGGCGTGCCGAATGCCATCGCCCTGAGTCAGGCGACGATCCGCAACATCAAGCAGAACCTGTTCTGGGCCTTCGCTTACAACGCAGTGCTGATCCCGGTCGCGGCGGGAGCGCTATACCCGGTGAACGGCACATTGCTGTCGCCGATCTTTGCGGCGGCTGCGATGGCGCTTTCCAGCATCTTTGTGCTGGTCAACGCGCTCCGGCTCAAGGGCTTCAAGGCGCCGATGGCGGTGAGTGGCGTGTAAACGGGGGCAGTTTTTCGCGGGCAGGAGCCAGGGAGAGGAACATGATGAATATCGGTCAGGCGGCCAGTTTTTCCGGGGTTTCGGCGAAGATGATCCGCTACTACGAACAGACTGGCTTGATCCCCAAAGCCCTTCGAACCGAGGCCGGCTACCGGCTTTACAGCCCCCATGACGCCAATGCCCTGGGCTTTATCCGGCGCGCCCGCGACCTGGGGTTCTCTGTTGAACAGATCTCGGAGTTACTGGAGTTGTGGCGCGACCGTGATCGTGTCAGCGCTGTGGTCAAGGCCATGGCGCTGACCCATGTCGCGGGTCTGAAAGCGAAAATCGCCGAACTGCAGGCGATGGCGCAAACCCTCGAAAGTCTGGCCAGTCACTGTCGCGGCAATGACCGTCCGGACTGCCCGATCATAGCCGGGCTGGCCGAGCTCAATGCTTTGGCTGCAGCGCCGCAAGCCCCGCGCCGGACACCGCGGTTCGGGCTCGACACACCGGCCTCAGCCCACCAGCGGCAGTTTGCTGAAAAGTGATTGACCTTGTCACGCTGGCAAACTTCAACGTAGCGGTTCACCTTAAATAATCAGGAGATCCCCATGCATCGTTTTCATATCCCCAACATGACCTGCGGCGGCTGCGCCCGATCCGTCACCAAAGCGCTACTGGCCGTCGACCCGCAAGCGCGAATCGAAACCGACCCGGCGGCCCGTGAAGCCAGAGTCGAAAGCCAGCTGGACGAGGGCCTGTTCCACGCAGCGCTCAGCGAAGCCGGATACCCGGACAAACACTGATCAGCAGCACCGGCGAGTTTGCAGGATTGATGTTGGCTGTCGACAACCATGTGGGAGCTGGCTTGCCAGCGATGGCGGCCTGCCTGAAGGGCTGTGGCGCCGGTGCTCGCAAGCAAGCTCGCCCCTGCAGGGCTGGCAGGCTGCGGCTTTGTGGCAGGCATTAAAAAACCGGCTTGTGGCCGGCTTCTCGGGGGCGGGTTTGGCTTATTTTTGGTAAGCCGTACTCGCCTTCAATTTAGACATCCAGGCCCTGAGTGTCAGGGGTGGGGCGTGGCGGCTTATTGCTGCCTTGCCTGCAATCCGGCCTGCTCGATGCAGGGCGCGGTGCTTATGTGGCACGAATCATACTGGGATTCAATGTCGTTTCCCAGCGAAAACAGCTCAATTTTCAGGCATAAAAAAACCTCGGCGAACCGAGGTTTTGGTGTGAGCCAAGCCTGCAGCAACGCAGGCCGGGGTTCACTTAGCCTTTGTAGGCCGCTACCGACTTCATGATCTCGGTACGGGCTGCTTCTGCATCGCCCCAACCTTCGATCTTCACCCATTTGCCTTTCTCGAGATCTTTGTAGTTCTCGAAGAAGTGCTGGATTTGCTGAATCAGCAAAGGTGGCAGGTCGGTGTACTCTTTCACGTCAACGTACAGCTGGGACAGCTTGTCGTGAGGGACTGCAACGACTTTGGCATCGCCACCGCCGTCGTCGGTCATGTGCAGGATGCCAACCGGACGGGCACGGATTACCGAACCTGGCGCTACCGGATAAGGGGTAACAACCAGCACGTCGAGGGGATCACCGTCGTCAGCCAGGGTGTTAGGGATGAAACCGTAGTTGGCTGGGTAGAACATCGGGGTTGCCATGAAGCGGTCAACGAACAGGCAGTCGCTGTCTTTGTCGATTTCATATTTGATCGGCGCGTGGTTCGCCGGAATCTCGATGGCGACGTAGATGTCATTCGGCAGGTCTTTGCCAGCCGGAATCTTGCTGTAGCTCATTGGGCGGTGCCCCCGTGTATAGGCCAGTTTACTTGGCCGATTTGGCCAAAAAGTGGCGGCGATTATAGGCGTATTCCGCTAACGCCGTCACGTCTGGCCGGTTTAGTGGTGCGTCACGTCCGGTTAACGGACCCTCGGTACTCGGGGTGCCCGCTTTGTAGCGTTTGCAGCCGGGTCAGCGGGTCTTGCCGGTAGAACAGGCTGAGCTGCTGGTACACCTTGGGGTAGGCGTGGGTCAGCAGGTCCGGTGCGCTGAAGAAGTATTCGCTGGTGACCGCGAAGAACTCTGCCGGGTTTTCGGCCGCATACGGATCAATGGGCGCGTGAGCCGGGTCGTGGTGATCGAGGTAGTGATTGAGATGGTCGTAGGCTTGTTGCATGGCCTCGGTCCAGTCGCCCAGGTGCATGCTGCTGTGCAAGGGCGGCATGCCATTGGCGGCACCATTGAGCATGTCGAGTTTGTGCGCCAGTTCGTGAATCACCAGGTTGTAGCCTTCCCAGCCGCCACTGGACAACACGCCAGGCCAGGCCAGCACCACCGGGCCATGTTGCCAGGCCTCACCGCTGTGGGTGCCTTGCCATTCGTGCTCGACTCCACTGGAGTCGCGATGACGCTGGGGGCTGATGAAATCATCGGGGTAGAGCACTATTTCGTGGAAACCCTGATACCAGTCCAGTTCGCCCAGGTTGAGCAGCGGCAGCTGTGCCTGGGCGGCCAGCAACAGGCGGCCTGCATCGGTGAGTTCAACCCCGGGCATGGGGGTCAGGTGTTTTTCTTGCAGAAATAACACGCTGTGCTCACGCAGCCATTTGTCCTGGGCGTCGTCCAGCCCGTCGAGAATACTCAGGTGCTGGCGCACGTCATGCCATACGTTTGCCGCGACCGGGTGTTGCGCCAGAATCCGCTGGCGCCGCCATTCACTCAGAGACCACATACGGGCGGCCCCCTATCAGGCTTTGGATGGGCTGCGGCCCATGCGGCTGCGGATCACACCAATGATCATCGGTACCAGAGACAGCAGGATGATGCCCACTACCAGCAACGACAGATTGGACTTGATGAAGGGCACGTTGCCGAAGAAGTAGCCCAGGGTTACCAGGCCGCCGACCCAGAGGATGGTGCCGAAGACACTGAACATCAGGAAGCGCGGGTAGAACATGTGTGCCACGCCGGCAACAAAAGGCGCAAAGGTGCGGAAGATTGGCAGGAAGCGCGCCATGGTCACGGTTTTACCGCCATGACGTTCGTAAAAATCGTGGGTCTTTTCCAGGTAATCGCGGCGGAATATTTTCGAGTTCGGATTACTGAACAATCGCTCGCCGGCGGTTCGTCCTATGACGTAGTTGGTGCTGTCGCCCAGAATTGCCGCCACCATCAGCAGGCCGCCCAGCAATACCGGGTCCATGCCACCGCCCGCAGCCACTGCGCCGGCAATGAACAGCAGGGAATCACCCGGCAGGAACGGCATGACCACCAGGCCGGTTTCACAGAAGATCACCAAAAACAGGATGGCGTAGATCCACACCCCGTAATCTCTTACCAGCATGTCCAGGTACACATCGAGATGCAGGATAATGTCGATCGGGTTGAAATCCATGTAAAGCACCTGTGCTGATGACCCGGCTCTGCAGGTCCGTGCGGGAAAGGGAAGGGTATTTAACTACAAGAGATGTAGTTTTTTCGTACATCTCTTAAAAAAGCGGATTATACGGATTGGTGCAAGTCTTGTTGGTTGAGTTTGTAGCGAGGCGTGTATTGGCTCGCAGCGGCTGGCTAATCAACCCTGGGAGCGAGCGTGCCTCGCCAAGCACACAGCTCGCTCCTACAGAGTCTGGCCCAGTGTTTATTCACCCTTGAGCAGGAAATTCTCGCTGGGGGCCGCTGATTCTATGGTGTGTACCTGTGCTTCGTCCTTCAGGTTGACCCCCGACAATTGCCGACGACAGGCTTCACGCATCAAGTAAACCAGCCGATGGGCGGCCATGGCGTAGCTCAGCCCTTCGAGCCGCACGTTAGAGATGCAGTTGCGATAGGCATCGGTCAAGCCGATCTTTGGCCCGTAGGTGAAGTACAGACCCAGGCTGTCTGGGGAGCTGAGGCCGGGGCGTTCGCCGATCAGCATCACCACCATTTTTGCACCCAGCAGTTCGCCGATTTCATCGGCGACGGCGACCCGTCCTTGCTCCACCAGAATCACCGGTGACTGGCTCCAGTTTTCAGTGGCCGTTTGCTCCTGCATGCGGTCCAGAAAGGGCAGGGTGTGGCGATGAACCGCCAGCGCCGATAGCCCGTCGGCTACCACTATGGCGACATCGATCGCGCCAGGATGAGCCAGGGCGTAGTCGCGCAATTGCTGCGCCGAGTCGTCGTCAAGTTTGCGCCCCAGATCCGGCCGTTGCAGATAGCTGTGGCGATCAATGGCGGCGCTGTGCAGCAGCAGCGTTTGCTGTCCGCGCTCGGCAAGCTGGCTGCTCAGCCCTGCGTGGTCAAACGGCAAATGCACCGCATCCCGGGCCTGGGCGTGGGCAAACTGAAAATCCAGCTGGGCCCCGGTGGGCATGCTGGTGCCGGTGCGGCCCAGGGCAATGCGCGCCGGGGTCAGGCGGCGCAGTTCCAGCCAGGGGTTGAGACTGTCGGTGGGGGTAGTGGCCATGTTCAGCGTCCTCCCAGATGAGCCAGTGCCTGGCGAAATGCCGGCGGCAGTTGATGGCCGAATTCGATGCGGCCATCGGTCTGGGTGAAAATCCCGATCTTGCTCAGCCATTGCTCGAACTCGGGGGCAGGTTTGAGGCCCAGGGTTTTTCGCGCATACAGCGCGTCATGGAACGAGGTGGTCTGATAGTTGAGCATGATGTCGTCCGAGCCCGGAATGCCCATGATGAAGTTGATCCCGGCCACACCCAGCAGGGTCAGCAGGTTATCCATGTCGTCCTGGTCGGCTTCGGCGTGGTTGGTGTAACAGATGTCGCAACCCATCGGCACGCCCAGCAGCTTGCCGCAGAAGTGGTCCTCAAGCCCGGCGCGGATGATTTGCTTGCCGTTGTACAGGTACTCGGGGCCGATAAAACCCACCACAGTGTTGACCAGAAACGGTTTGAAATGCCGCGCTACCGCATAGGCCCGGGTTTCACAGGTTTGCTGGTCGACGCCGAAATGCGCGTTGGCCGACAGCGCGCTGCCCTGGCCGGTTTCGAAATACATCAGGTTGTTGCCCAGGGTGCCGCGGTTGAGGCTTAAACCGGCCTCGTAGCCTTCCTGCAATAGATTCAGATTGATCCCGAAGCTGGCGTTGGCGGCTTCTGTACCGGCAATCGACTGGAATACCAGATCCAGCGGTACGCCACGGTTGATCGCTTCAATCGAGGTGGTGACATGGGTCAGCACACAGGATTGGGTCGGGATCTCATAACGCTGGATGATGGCGTCGAGCATGTTCAGCAGGTCGCAGATCGAGGCGATGCTGTCGGTGGCCGGGTTGATACCGATCATGGCGTCGCCGTTGCCGTACAGCAGGCCATCGAGAATGCTGGCGGCAATCCCCGCCGGATCGTCCGTGGGGTGGTTGGGTTGCAGGCGGGTAGAGAGCCGCCCGCGCAGGCCCATGGTGCCGCGAAAACGGGTGACCACCCGGATCTTCTGCGCCACCAGAATCAGGTCCTGCACGCGCATGATTTTTGACACCGCAGCGGCCATTTCCGGGGTCA
This sequence comes from Pseudomonas sp. Lz4W, assembly GCF_000346225.2. Lineage (NCBI taxonomy): Bacteria > Pseudomonadati > Pseudomonadota > Gammaproteobacteria > Pseudomonadales > Pseudomonadaceae > Pseudomonas > Pseudomonas sp. Lz4W. The sequence continues at coordinate 585,469 of NZ_CP017432.1, forward strand.
GGCCCGGCGCCAGGGCACGCAGGCTCTGTTCGTCGGCGGCGTCGCTGAGCAGCCAGTCACGAAAACCGCCCACTGTCAGATGGCTGACGGCGGCGAAGGCGAGCGGGTCATGGCTGTCGATGATCAGCCGGGTAACTTCATCGGATTCGTAGGGAATCAGCGCTTCCTGCAGGAACCAGGAGAGCGGGATGTCAGCCAGGGCCATTTGCGCAGCGACCCGTTCACCGTCGTTGAGCGCGGCCACTCCAGCCAGGAAATCCCCGGAGCGTGCCGGGCTGGCTTTGGCCATAAGGTCTTTGAGGCTGTCAAAACGGTAAGTCTGAGTGCCTACCGCGTGAGAAAAAGTTGCCATTCAGGATGCTCCTCAACGCCAGACGCCACGCGTCTGGCGGGTTTCTCAGCGACTAGTGCAGGGCTTGCTCGGCTTTTTGGATCGCCGCGAATTCCTCTTCAGGCGTACCGGCCACCAAGTGGTGCCGACTGTAAAAAGCGAAGTAGGCAATTAATACGCCATAGATCACGGCAGCGCCAATCACAACGCGCGGGTCCACCAGGAAACCGGCCACGACCGCGACGCAAGCCAGCACCAAAGCGATGCCTGAAGTGAAGATTCCGCCCGGAGTGCGGTATGGACGCTCCATTTTGGGGCGACGAATACGCAGGGTGATGTGTGCAGCCATCATCAGCACGTAGGAAATGGTCGCGCCAAACACCGCCACCAGAATCAGCAAGTCCCCCTGGCCGGTCAGTGACAGGCCAAAACCGATGATGCCGGGGATGATCAGCGCCAGTACCGGCGCTTTGCTTTTGTTGGTTTCGGACAATTTACGCGGCAAATAGCCGGCACGGGACAGGGCGAAGATCTGACGCGAATAGGCGTAAATGATCGAGAAGAAACTGGCGATCAAACCGGCCAGACCCACCAGGTTGACGAAACTGCCCATCCAGGTTGAGCCGCCATAGGCCTTGCTCAGTGCTTCAACCAGCGGGTTGCCCGAGGCCATCAAGTGGTGCGCGCCCGCAGCGCCGGGGCCGATGACCAGAATCAGCAGGGCAAAGGTGACGAGTACCAGCATGGCGCCGATCAGGCCGCGAGGCAGGTCGCGCTTAGGGTTTTTGGTTTCTTCGGCGGCCAGCGGCACGCCTTCGACGGCGAGGAAAAACCAGATCGCATAAGGGATTGCGGCCCACACGCCGACATAGCCGAATGGCAAGAAGGTGCTGGCGCCTTTGGCCTCGGTAACCGGAATATCCAGCAGGTTTGCGACGCTGAAGTGCGGCACCATCGATACCAGGAACACGCCCAGGGCAATCGCGGCCACGGCGGTGATGACAAACATCAGTTTAAGGGCTTCACCCACGCCGAAAATGTGAATGCCGATAAAGATGATGTAGAACGCCAGATAGATCATCCAGCCGCCAATCCCGAACAGCGACTCGCAATAAGCGCCGATGAATACGGCAATTGCCGCGGGGGCGATGGCGTATTCAATCAGGATCGCGGTGCCGGTCAGGAACCCGCCCCACGGCCCGAATGCGCTGCGGGCAAAGCCATAGCCGCCGCCAGCGGTGGGAATCATCGATGACAGTTCGGCCAGCGAAAAGCACATGCACAGGTACATGGTGGCCATCAGCAATGTGGCGATGAACATTCCGCCCCAGCCGCCCTGGGCCAGGCCGAAGTTCCAGCCGGCATAATCGCCGGAGATGACATAGGCCACACCCAGGCCCACCAGCAGGACCCAGCCGGCAGCGCCTTTTTTCAGTTCGCGTTGTTGAAAATATTCGGAGCCGACCTTTTCAAAGTCGACCGAGGAAGCTGACGCCGGAGCGCCAATGGGTTCGCTAGGCATGTGAGTGCACCTGTTCTTTTATAGTTTGGAAAATATGACAGGGAGCAAAGCAAGAGCTGGGCCATGGGGCCTGATGTAGAGCGGCTTGCTCTGTAGGAACGAGCTTGCTCGCGAGCTTTTTACGGCTCGCGGGCAAGCTCGCGCCTACGGAGGTCAGAGAGGTTAGAAGAAGCCCAGCGGGTTGATGTCGTAGCTCACCAGCAGGTTTTTGGTCTGCTGATAGTGGTCGAGCATCATTTTGTGGGTTTCACGGCCGACCCCGGACTTTTTGTAGCCGCCAAACGCGGCGTGGGCCGGGTACAGGTGGTAGCAGTTGGTCCAGACGCGACCGGCCTTGATGGCGCGGCCCATGCGGTAGGCGCGGTTGATGTCGCGGGTCCACAGGCCGGCACCCAGGCCGAACTCGGTGTCGTTGGCAATCGCCAGGGCTTCGGCTTCGTCCTTGAAGGTGGTGATGCTGACCACCGGGCCAAAAATTTCTTCCTGGAACACACGCATTTTGTTGGTGCCCTTGAGCAGCGTCGGCTGGATGTAGTAGCCGGTTGCCAGGTCGCCTTCGAGCTTGGCTACCTGGCCGCCGGTCAGCAGCTCGGCACCTTCAGCCTTGGCGATTTCAAGGTAAGACAGGATCTTGTCGAACTGCTGCTCCGAGGCCTGGGCGCCAACCATGGTGTCGGTGTCCAGCGGGTCGCCGCGTTTGATCGACGCGACCTTCTTCATCACCACTTTCATGAAGTCGTCGTAGATCGATTCCTGAATCAGCGCGCGGGAAGGGCAGGTGCACACTTCGCCCTGGTTGAAAAATGCCAGCACCAGACCTTCGGCCGCCTTTTCAATGAAAGTCGGTTCGGCCTGCATGATGTCGGCGAAGAAGATGTTCGGCGACTTGCCGCCAAGTTCAACGGTGGAAGGGATGATGTTCTCGGCGGCACATTTCATGATGTGCGAGCCCACCGGGGTCGAGCCGGTAAAGGCGATTTTGGCGATGCGTTTGCTGGTGGCCAGCGCCTCGCCAGCTTCTTTGCCGAAGCCTTGCACCACGTTCAGCACGCCCGGAGGCAGCAGATCACCGATCAGTTCCATGAACACGGTGATGCTCAGCGGGGTTTGCTCGGCCGGTTTGAGCACGATGCAGTTACCGGCAGCCAGCGCCGGAGCGAGTTTCCAGGCGGCCATCAGCAGCGGGAAGTTCCACGGAATGATCTGCCCGACCACGCCCAGCGGTTCGTGGATGTGATAGGCCACGGTGTTGCCGTCGATTTCTGCCGCGCTGCCTTCCTGGGCGCGGATGCAACCGGCGTAATAACGGAAATGGTCAGCTGCCAGGGGGACGTCGGCGTTCAGGGTCTCGCGTACCGCCTTGCCGTTGTCCCAGGTTTCGGTCACGGCCAGCAGTTCGAGATTCTGTTCGATACGATCGGCAATTTTAAGCAGCACCAGCGAACGGGCCTGAACCGAGGTCGAGCCCCAGGCGTCAGCAGCGGCATGGGCGGCATCCAGGGCTTTTTCGATGTCTTCTGCTGTTGAACGCGGGAATTCGGCGATGGGTTTGCCGTTCACAGGCGAGGTATTGGTGAAGTACTGGCCTTTGACGGGCGCCACGAATTCGCCGCCGATGTAGTTGCCGTAGCGGCTCTTGAACGAGACGACAGAGCCTTCGGTACCGGGTTGTGCGTAACGCATGGGGAGTGTCTCCTGGCTTTATTGTGCTTATGGGAGGACGCGCTGTGGCGTTGTCATATGCAAGAGCAAAGGCCGGGCCATATTGTCTGCAGGGCTCTAGGCTGGGGCTCACATGGATATAGGGGCAGTAGGGGTGGCAGTCGCTGTCACGGGCTCGATACAGTTGCCGTGACACTTTGTACCAAAACAGGTGCAGATGATGACCGACGGGTCAGTTGGCGATTGCAAAGCCCGGCCGGCAAGCAGATGCTGAGTGTTCGGTCTGGACCTGGATCCATGTTGGCGAAGAGGGTAAATGTGCCCCTGCCGGACATGAGACCGCCGATACAGCGCGGAGAATAATAAGAATGCACAGCAGTGATTTAAGCCGGCACGCCCGGCAGGTTCTCGATGTCACCCAGGGCCGCCCTCAGGGGTGCGACCCTTCTATTGTCCGTTCCTGGCAGCGCTGCCTGGAGGACTACCACCTCGATCCCGCACAAACCATTGCACCGACGGTGCTGGAGCACGGGCGCATTCTGGAAGGTCGCGAGCGTTTGCAGCAGGTGCTGCAAATCGCCGGGCACGAGATGAACAGTCTGCATCAGCAACTGTCGGGGGCCGGGCACGCGGTACTGCTGACCGATGCCCGCGGGGTCATTCTCAACTGTGTAACGGCGGCGACCGAACGCAAAGTGTTCGAGCGGGCCGGGCTGTGGCTGGGAGCTGACTGGAGCGAGGCCCGCGAGGGTACCAACGGAATTGGCACCTGTGTCGTGGAACGCCAGGCCTTGACCATTCATCAGGACGAACATTTTCGTGGCCGCCATACCGGGCTGACCTGTTCGGCAAGTCCGGTATTCGATCCCCAGGGCGAATTGCTGGCGGTGCTGGACGTGTCCTCGGCGCGGCATGACGTTTCGCGCCAGAGCCAGTTTCACACCATGGCCCTGGTCAACCTCTCGGCGCGGATTATCGAAAACAGTTATTTTCTGCGGCACTTCGAAAACCAGTGGCTGCTGCGCTTTCACCTGCAGGCCGAGTCGGTGGGGCTGTTCAGCGAAGGGATGCTGGCGTTCGATGGCGACGGCGCCATCTGCGCAGTCAATCAGAGCGCCCTGAATTTGCTGGGGCATGAGCGGGGCGGTCTGCTGGGGTTAACAGTCGACAGCCTGTTCGATTGTCCGCGGGACGAACTGTTCGCCCGTGCCAGCACCCAGGCCAGCACCAACTGGCCCCTGCGCACCCGCGACGGTCGCCGCTTGTATGCGGCGGTGCGTGGTCAGCCGCGCAGCGTGCCGTGCGCGGTCAAGCCGCAGGTCGAAGCCGTGGTGCCCCGGGTGAGTAGCATTTGCCTGGGGGACCAGGCCCTGCAGACCGATTTTCGTCGTGCCTTGCGGGTGTTCGAGCGGGATGTGCCGTTATTGATCAATGGCGAAACCGGTTCGGGTAAAGAAGCCTTTGCCAAAGCGGTGCATCAGGCCAGCTTGCGTAACGGCAAAGCATTCGTCGCCCTCAATTGTGCGTCGATCCCCGAAAGCCTGATCGAAAGCGAGCTGTTCGGTTATCGCGGCGGCAGCTTTACCGGAGCGCGCAAAGAGGGGATGCAGGGCAAGTTGCAGCAGGCCGATGGCGGCACCCTGTTTCTGGACGAGATTGGCGATATGCCCCTGGTGCTGCAAACCCGTCTCTTGAGAGTGCTGGAAGATCGCCTGGTGGTGCCGATTGGCGGTGAACCGCTGGCAGTCAATGTGCGCATCATCAGCGCCACGCACCGCAACTTGCAGGAGCGCGTGGCTGACGGCAGTTTTCGCGAAGACTTGTATTACCGTCTCAATGGTCTGGAAATCGGTTTGCCGGCGTTGCGCGAGCGCAGTGACAAGTCGCAGTTGCTGGATTTTCTCCTGGCCGAAGAAGCGGCTGACCAGCACCTCGTGCTCAAGCCAGCGGCACGCCAGGCTTTGCTGGATTTTCAGTGGCCGGGCAACGTCCGCCAACTGCGCAACGTGTTGCGCACTCTGGCGGCGTTGTGTGAAAACCAGACGATCGAGTTCGATGACTTGCCCATGGCCATTCGCCAGGCCCCCGCCACGGCTGCCGTCCCCTGTGCGCAGCCGCTGGAAAACGCTGAAAAACTGGCCCTGCTCGAGGTACTGGAGCTGCACCGCTGGCATATGACCCATGCCGCCGTGCAGCTGGGGATCAGTCGCAATACGCTGTACAGAAAGCTGCGCAAGCACGGGATAGAGCGATAGCTTATTTTGCGGGAGCCGGCCGGGCGGCTCCCGCAAAAGAAGGCATTTGAATCATCAGGTGCGAAAAACAACCCCCTGCGATACCCTTCGCCGATGATTTTCGAGGTCGACTATGCACATTCATATTCTTGGTATTTGCGGCACTTTCATGGGTTCGCTGGCTGTTCTGGCCAAAGAACTGGGTCATCACGTTACCGGTTCCGACGCTAACGTCTATCCGCCAATGAGTACCCAGCTGCAAGCTCAAGGCATTGAGTTGACCCAGGGCTATGATCCGGCCCAGCTCGACCCGGCACCCGATCTGGTGGTGATCGGCAACGCGCTGTCCCGTGGCAACCCGGCCGTCGAATACGTGCTGAACAAAGGCCTGCCTTACGTATCGGGCCCGCAATGGCTGGCCGATCACGTGCTGCAAGGCCGCTGGGTACTGGCTGTGGCTGGCACCCATGGCAAAACCACCACCAGCAGCATGCTGGCCTGGGTTCTGGAGCATGCGGGCATGGCCCCGGGCTTCCTGATAGGTGGTGTGCCGCAAAACTTTGCGGTGTCGGCCCGTCTGGGTGATACGCCGTTCTTCGTGGTCGAGGCCGATGAGTACGACAGCGCCTTCTTCGACAAGCGTTCAAAATTTGTGCATTACCGTCCGCGCACCGCGATCCTGAATAATCTTGAGTTCGATCACGCGGACATCTTCCCGGACTTGCCGGCCATTGAGCGCCAGTTCCATCACCTGGTGCGCACCATCCCGAGCGAAGGCCTGGTGATTCATCCCACCACCGAGCCGGCCTTGCAGCGCGTGATCGAGATGGGCTGCTGGACCCCGGTGCAAACCACAGGCGATGCCGGCCAATGGCAGGCCAAACTGCTCAGCGAAGACGGTTCGCGCTTTGAAGTGTTGTTTGAAGGCAGCGTTCAAGGCACCGTCGAGTGGGACATGACCGGCCAGCACAACGTGGCCAATGCCCTGGCGACCCTGGCGGCGGCACGCCATGTGGGTGTGGTACCAAGCCTGGCGATTGACGGATTGAGCGCGTTTAAAAGCGTGAAACGGCGGATGGAGAAAGTCGCTGAAGTTCACGGCATCACCATCTACGACGACTTTGCCCACCACCCGACTGCCATTGCCACGACCCTTGATGGTCTGCGCAAACGCATCGGCGACGCGCCGCTGATTGCCGTCATCGAGCCGCGCTCCAACTCCATGAAACTGGGCGCCCATCGCGACGGCTTGCCGCAAAGTGTGGTGCAGGCCGATCACGTGGTCTGGTATGCCCCGGCCAATCTGGGCTGGGATCTGGCGGCGACGGTGGCCTCAAGCCCTGTGCCGACTCTGGTATGCGATTCGCTGGAGGCGATCATTGCCGAGGTCAAGCGCCATGCCAAACCCGGTACTCAGGTGGTGATCATGAGCAACGGCGGCTTTGGCGGCCTGCACGGCAAATTGGCGGAAGCCCTGCAATGAGTGGCCCGGAACGCATCACCCTGGCGGTAACCGGTGCCTCTGGCATGCAATACGCGCTGCGCCTGCTCGATTGCCTGGTGCGGGAAGACCGTGAGGTGCATTTCCTGATTTCCAAGGCCGCGCAATTGGTGATGGCCACTGAAACCGATGTCAGCCTGCCGCCCAAGCCACAGGCCATGCAGACTTTTCTGACCGAATACACAGGAGCTGCCGCCGGGCAGATTCGCGTCTACGGCAAGGAAGACTGGATGTCACCGGTGGCGTCAGGCTCCGGAGCACCGGCCGCCATGGTAGTGGTGCCCTGTTCTACGGGGACGCTGTCGGCCATTGCCACCGGCGCCTGCAACAACCTGGTTGAGCGGGCTGCGGATGTCACGCTCAAAGAGCGCCGGCAGCTGATTCTGGTGCCCCGTGAGGCGCCGTATTCCAGCATCCATCTGGAGAATATGCTCAAGCTGTCGAACATGGGGGCGGTGATACTGCCCGCCTCGCCGGGCTTCTATCACCAGCCACAAACCATCGATGACCTGGTGGACTTTGTGGTGGCGCGAATTCTCAACCTGCTCAATATCCCGCAAGACATGCTGCCACGCTGGGGCGAGCACCATGTGGGCGGCGATGAGTAAGGTTGTGCTGCTGATGCTTGCGGCTATGCATGTCTGTGGTTGCGCCAGTGTTCGCACGCTGGACGCGGCCAAGCCGGGGGCGCCGATTGTCTATTCCGGCACCCGACTGGACATGTACGCGTTACAGGGCGGGTGCTGTGCGATGGACCGCTTTGGTGCCGATGCCCCGCGCTACCCGGGGCTGGACCTGCCAGCCAGCGCATTGCTCGATACGCTGCTGTTGCCCTTGTCGGTGTTGACGGTGCTGGGTGTGGGCTATCAGGCCAGCGGTGGTTTGTAGTCGCTGCCAAAGGCTGCTGGCTCTGTGCTGCGCAGGACTACGCCCCCCGGTTTTATAAAGCTCGCAGCCTTTGGCAGCGACCACAGGGCGGATTATTTACCCAGCCTTCTCAGTTCATCGGACTCGACCACCCGCACCCCATCCTGCTCTTCCAGGGCCAGGCGCCATAGGGCACGAGCCAGCTGGCAGGCCTCGATACCGTGGTATTTGCCCGGGATCAGTCTGGACAGGGGCGCCGCCAGCTGCTCCGCCAAACGCGGTTCTGTACGCTCACCGATCAGCAGCGACGGGCGGGCAATGGTCAGCTGCGGCCAGCCCTGGACGCGCAATGATTGCTCCATCTCGCCTTTGACCCGGTTATAGAACACCGACGATTTAGGATCGGCCCCTATCGCGCTGAGCACTATCAGGTGCCGCGCGCCCATTTCCCGTGCGCGTTTGGCAAAGGCTACGACCATGTCATGATCGACCGCACGGAAGGCTTCTTGCGAGCCCGCCTGCTTGATGGTGGTACCCAGGCAGCAAAATGCGATATCGACCTGTCCGCTCAGCTCTGGCAGAAACACCGACGGATCGCCCACCGGATTTTCCAGGTGCGGATGTTTGGCCAGTGGTCGCCGTGAGGGCGCAAGTACTCGGGTGATGGTGGGTTCGTTAAGCAACCGGTCGAGCAGATGTTCGCCGGTAAGACCGGTAGCTCCTGCAAGCAGGATGTGCTGAGGCGTCAAGTACATGCGTGGTTCTCCCTTGATACATCCAGCTTAGTCTTAGTTAGCTGACTTGCAGTTCATTCAGGTGACTGCAAGGCCTGTTTTGCCTGTTGCTGGCGCAAGCGTTGCCAGTGCGCCAGGACACCTTTTGGCGCCCATATCTGCGGCTCGGAGGGCTCGTAGCCGTCAGTCTGCTCGCGCTCGGTGATATAACCCCTGGCCAGTTTGAAAGCTTTTTCCAGGTCGTCGGTCTGATTCAGCGCCTGAGCGAACAGCGCATTGCCGAAGTAAGTGAAGTCGGCTTCTTCCGAGCAGCCAAAAGACACGCGGTCGGCCCGGGATGCGGTCATGATCAGGGTTTTGTCATCTTTGAGCGCCGGGATAAACCCGCCGGAGTAGCAGGATGAAATCACGATAATCTTGTCCCGGTTTTTCAGCGGAGCCAGGGCTGCGGCCAGTTCGTCGGCAGGCAGGTCTGCCAGCTCCAGGCGCGGTTGATCCAGCACCAGTTCATGCTCCTGGGTGCCGTGACTGGTGAGGTAGATAAACACCAGGTCTTCGGGGCCGGTACGCTCGGCCAGGGTTTTGGCTGCGCGGTGCAGGTTTTCCCGGGTGGCCATGGGCTGGTCCAGCAGATGATCGCGATGGTTCACCAGGTTGATCTGGCCGTGGCTGCCGAAGCGGGTGGCGAGCATGTTGTTGACGTATTCGGCTTCACGCATGAACACACTTTGCTTGCCGTCGCCCGCCAGCACCAGGCTGTATAGCTCTACGTCGGGGGTCGACGCAGGTACTGCATCCAGTGCGTCTTTGAGCAGCGTTCCCTGATTGAGCAGGCCCAGTTCCAGCGGGTCGGGCAGCAGGTTGCCATTGGCATCGCGTACCCGTTGTCCGTTAAGCCAGTAGCCGCTTTCGACGGTGCCATCGGCCAGGGTCAGGGTGCCATGCCCCTGATAGGTGTCCGCGGCAAATTCACCGATATAGCTGCTGCCGTCGGCCATGCTCAGGTGGCCGGGGCCATTGAACCGCCACTCATTGAACATGCCGCGATAGTGCGAGCCATCAATGCCGATCAGCTCGCCCTTGCCGGTCAGGGCGCCATCTTTGAACTCGCCGATCCAGACATCGCCGTCAGCGTTTTCATAGCGGCCTTTGCCGTTCAGTTGATTGTGTTTGAATGCGCCTTCGTACTGGTCGCCATCGGCACTGTTGAACACGCCGTTGCCTTCCAGCTCGCCATTGACGAACTGGCCGCTGAATTCATTGCCGCTGGCATCGCTGCGCTTGCCTTCGCCGTTGGGTTTGCCGTGGGCGAACTGCCCCTGGTACTGGCTGCCGTCTTCAAGTTCAAGATGGCCAACGCCGGAGAACTGATCGTCCTTGAACTCGCCGCGGTAGCTCATGCCACCTTCTTTGAGCGTGCCCTCACCCTCGCGCCGGCCCTGCTTGAAGCCGCCGACATAGGTGCTGTCGTGGGTGGTCAGGCTGCCCTGGCCGCTGTACTGGCCCTGTTCGAAGCCACCGCTATAGACGTCGCCGTTGCTGGCGTGCCATTCACCCTGACCGTGCCACAGGCCATTTTTGAAATCGCCGGTATACCAACTGCCATTCGGGTAGTCGATACGGCCCTGACCTTGCAATAGCCCGTTGACCACTTCGCCTCGATAGCGGCCGCCATCAGGCAGGCGTGCGTCGGGAGGCATCAGCGATTCGCCGTCTCCGCAGGCCGTCAACAGCAGGGTCAAAGCAAGGGGGGCAAGTGGGCGCATAGCGGGATCCGGATAGTTAGGCTTGCGAGTATGCCGTAGCAAGGAGAGCCGCTCTATAGGGCTGGATGAAACATCCTGGTAATTGCGTGACCATCGCCATGGTTTGGCAATGCCGGCTTGTGAGGGGACGTGCTTATAATGCGACGCAAAAAATATTTGCTGGAGAAGTGAGATGTTGTTACGCGGCTTGACGTGGCTGGTGCTGTTTCAATTGCTCGGTACTGCCCTTAATCACTTGTTCGTCCCCGTGTTGCCCGGCCCCATTATCGGTCTGTTGCTGCTGCTGGTATTTTTGCTGCTGCGCGGCCAGGTCGGCGAACCCCTGAGCCAGGCGGCCAGCAGTTTGTTGCGCTACCTGCCGCTGCTGCTCGTCCCTCCTGCCGTCGGAGTCATGGTGTATGCCGCCGATATCGCGGCTGATTTTTGGGCCATTGCCGGTGCCCTGGTGCTGTCACTGCTGATCTCTATGGCGTTTGTCGGTGTGCTGATGCAGCGCTTGCTCAAAGGGCACAGTCACCCCGGGGAGCGGCCATGAACCTTGAGTGGCAGGGCGCCTGGGCGTCGGTAATCCATCACCCGCTGTTTGGCATCGGGATTACCCTGGGCGCTTATCAACTGGTGCTGGCGGCCTATGAAAAAACCCGCTGGATTTTCCTGCAGCCGGTGTTGGCGTCGATGTTACTGGTGATCGGGGTCCTGGTCAGTTGCGGTCTGAGCTATGTCGAGTACCGTAAAAGCACGGAAATCCTCAGCATCCTGCTTGGCCCGGCCACTGTGGCGCTGGCGGTGCCGCTGTATCTGAATCTGCGGCGAATCCGTCAACTGTTCTGGCCCATTTTTACTACGCTGGTGATTGGCGGAGTCCTGGCCACCGGACTGGTGGTTTTGCTGGGCTGGTGGTTTGGCGCCGAGCATATGATGCTGATGACCCTGGCGCCGAAGTCGGTTACTTCGCCGATTGCGATGCTGGTCGCAGAACAGATCGGCGGTGTTGCGCCCCTGGCGGCGGTATTTGTGCTGATTACCGGAGTAATCGGCGCGATAGTCGGCCCCGGGCTGTTGCGGCTTTTGCGGGTGCATAGCCCTGAGGCCCGGGGTATGGCGCTGGGCATGACCGCCCACGCGGTGGGCACCTCGGTCGCGTTGCAAGAAGGCGAGGAGTGCGGCGCTTTTGCAGCGCTGGCCATGAGTCTGATGGGCGTAGGTACGGCGGTTTTCCTGCCGTTGGCTGTAACCCTGGTTGTCTAAGGAAAAATATATGAGCTTGCCGCTGTTTCCATTGAACACCGTGCTGTTTCCGGGCTGCGTGCTGGACTTGCAGATTTTCGAGGCGCGCTATCTGGACATGATTGCCCGTTGCATGAAGCAAGGCACGGGTTTTGGTGTGGTGTGCATCCTGGAAGGCGGCGAGGTAGGAGAGGCGCCCCAGGATATCGCCCGGATTGGCTGTGAAGCGCTGATTCGCGATTTTCAGCAGCAGGACAACGGCCTGCTGGGGATACGGGTCGAGGGCGGACGGCGATTTGAGGTGTTGAGCACCGAGCTTCAGGGCAATCAGTTATTGCTGGCCGAGGTCGACTGGCTGGACGAGCTTCCCGAACAGCCGCTGGAGCACGAAGACCAGGACCTGCTGGCATTGCTCAAAGCCCTGGCGGAACACCCGATGGTGGCTGCGTTGAACATGAGCACTGAAGTGCCGGGTCAGCAGGCACTGGCAAACCAGTTGGCCTACCTGCTGCCCTTTGCCGAACAGGACAAGCTCGAACTGCTGCAGGTCGATGACCCGCAGCAGCGTCTGGACGGGATTCAGGTGCTGCTCGACGAGATGCAGAGCGAGGCGCTGGGCGAAACCCTGATGTAGGCGTCGGGCTGCATCAATAGGTGTAGCGCAGCAACTCGCGGGACAAGTCGTGCAGCATGAAAAAGCCATACAGAGCAACGATTGCCGGCAGGATCAGCCACCAGATCTTCTGCGGTATCGGCTGCAGCGGCATGTAGCGCTGGCTCAGCGCCAGGGCAAAAGCGTTGACCAGGATGGCGAGCAGGGCGCCGGCCATGATGTCGGTTGGCCAATGGGCTCCCAGATACACCCGCGACAGCGCCACGCTGATCGCCAGCAAGCAGCCCAGCAGGACCCAGGTAATGCGCATGCGCTGGGGTTGTTCGCGACCGGCCAGAATCGCCAGGGCGATAAAAAACGCAAATGAGCCGGAGCTATGGCCGCTGGGCATGCTGTAGGTGGTCAGCGGATCCACCAGCACTTCGGGGCGCATGCGGGCAAAGAAGTGTTTGGTGGCGGTGTTGGCCAGGGCCGTAAACAGCGTCACCCCGCCAAAAAAGATCATCGCCCGCCACTGCTTGGTGACCAGCAGCAACCCGCAGAGCAGCGCCGCGGCCACAAACTGGGTGTGGAAGTTGCCTATTTGCGTGACCAGCACGGCGCCGAGATCCATCGCGCTGCTGCGGTGCTCCTGCAGCAGCGCACTGATGCCACGGTCAAAAGCGCCCATGTACGGATAGCCCGCGAACACCGCGATCAGCAGCGCCAGACCCAGGGCGCCGATCAATAACGTGGCTTTGGGTTGGCGGCGGATGCTGGCATTGATGCTCAGCCCCAGCAGTGCAGTCAGACCCGCGGCAACGATGGCTGCTTGCGGCCAGAACCCTTCAGGCAACGGCAGGCGAATCGCGGCCCCTGTTGCCCAGCCCGGCAGGAGATAGGCCACCGACCAGCCAGCCCCGGCCAGCAGGCTGACAATGATGAAGCGCGGGACCGGCATGTCGCACATGCCTGCCACCATGGGCAGCATAGGACGCAGCGGGCCGATGAAGCGTCCGACCAGCAGGCTGGCAATCCCGTAGCGTTGAAAATAGCCTTCGGCGCGGTTTATCCATTCAGGATGGTGGCGCAGCAAGGGCAGGCGCCGGATGTTTTGGTGGAAACGTCTGCCCAGAACGTAGGACACAACGTCTCCGGTCAGACCTCCGAGCAGCCCCAGTAACAATGTTTCACCCAGTGACATCGCGCCATTGCCTGCCAGAACGGCGATCGCGAACAGCAATATGGTGCCCGGAATGATAAAGCCGATGATCGCCAGGCATTCAAAGAACGTCACTAAAAATACGGCAAGGCCCAGCCATTGCGGGTTGGCCGTTAACCAGCCGGTCATGCTATCGAGCCATGGGCCCATGCTAAAACTTCCTTTTTAATCGTTGTTTCAATCGTCTGCAGATGCGAGCTCTGCGTTGCTGTGTTGAACAGCTTGCTCCTACAGAGGGGGCCGGTTTTCCAACACTATATAGTCGCGCCCCTCAACCTGGCCGCGGCGCAGTGGGTTGCGGGTGCAGTACGCGGTGTAGTCGGCATCGACAAATCGGTACAGCAAATGCTCGTCCCGGCCATGGGGTATGCCCAGGCGGGTGGTTTGAATGATCTGCGACGGCACCTCTGAGACGTCATCGACCCGTAAACGTTCGGGATCGAAACATTTTGCATCCCAGTCAGGTACTTTCAGCCCCAGTGCTTTGCACAGCAGGGTTTGCCCCGCGCAGAGTTTCTGGTCCGGGCGTGGCCGACCCTGGGTGTCAGGGTTGTTGAGTCGCATCCGGGCCAGGCTGGCCGGGCCGGACAACGGGTCCTGCCAGGGGTAGGCCGACTTGATCAGTACCGCGTTGCCGGGGCCCTGGGCACTGAAGTTCAGCGAGTCGCCGCCCCGTGCGTAGTACATATAGATGTGGCCACCATCGAAAAACAGCGCCTTGCGCTTTTCGGTGTAGCCCAGGGACGCGTGGCTGCCCTTGTCTGCGCAGTAATAGGCTTCGGTTTCGATGATCCGCGCGCTAAGCCACAAACCGTCAACCCGGTGACGAATGACTTTTCCCAACAGTTCGCGAGCGAGCAGCTGGGCGTCGCGATTGAAAAAAGTATCGGGCAACGTGATTGGCATCTTCAGGGGGGTCAGCAGATGGCTAAAAAGTCGCCAATCATAGCAAGGGATGCTTAATCGGGGCTGAACACTGTGTATTTACGGCCGATTTCGACCATCCGCCTGTCACCGCTGTGCGTGAGACGGCGCGACAGCTATAATCGGCCGCTTTCCTCCCTGCCAAGACCCTTGAGACCATGACTGAGTCCGTTCTTGACTACATGACCCGCCTGGGTCGCGCTGCTCGCGAAGCCTCCCGCGTGATCGGCCGCGCCAGCACGGCGCAGAAAAACCGTGCCCTGCACGGCGCTGCCGACGCCCTGGATGCGGCCCGTTCGGAGCTGGTTGCGGCCAACGAACTGGACCTGGCCGCCGGCCGGGCCAATGGCCTTGAGCCAGCCATGCTGGAGCGCCTGGCGCTGACCCCTGCCCGTATCGACAGCATGATTGTCGGTTTGCGTCAGGTGGCAAGCTTGCCGGACCCCGTCGGGGCCATTCGTGACATGAGCTATCGCCCCTCGGGTATCCAGGTGGGCAAGATGCGCGTGCCGCTGGGAGTAGTCGGAATCATCTACGAGTCGCGTCCGAACGTGACCATCGATGCCGCCAGCCTGTGTCTCAAGTCGGGCAATGCCACCATTCTGCGTGGCGGCTCCGAGGCGATTCACTCCAACCGTGCGATAGCCATCTGCATCCAGCGAGGTCTGGCCGAGGCCGGACTGCCGCCGGCAGTGGTACAGGTGGTTGAAACCACCGACCGGGCTGCGGTCGGCGCGCTGATCACTATGCCCGAGTACGTGGATGTGATTGTGCCCCGTGGCGGCAAAGGCCTGATCGAACGGGTCAGCCGTGATGCCAAGGTGCCGGTCATCAAGCACCTTGACGGCATTTGCCATGTCTATGTCAGTGCCCGCGCTGATCTGGCCAAGGCCCAGCGCATCGCGTTCAACGCCAAGACCTACCGTTACGGGATCTGCGGGGCGATGGAAACCCTGCTGGTGGATCAGACCGTCGCTGCGCAGTTTTTGCCGGCAATGGCCGAACAGTTCCGCACCAAGGGCGTCGAGCTGCGCGGTTGCGAACGTACCCGGGCGTTGATCGACGTGCTGCCGGCCACCGAAGATGACTGGAGCACCGAGTATCTGGATGCGATTTTGTCGATCCTGATCGTCGACGGTCTGGACCAGGCGATTGAGCACATCAATCACTACGGCTCCCATCACACCGACTCGATCGTCACCGAACATCAGGGCGACGCCCGGCGTTTTATGGCCGAAGTCGACTCCAGTTCAGTGATGCTCAACACCCCGACCTGCTTCGCCGATGGATTTGAGTACGGATTGGGTGCGGAGATTGGCATTTCTACTGATAAGCTGCACGCCCGCGGCCCGGTGGGTCTCGAAGGTCTGACCTGCGAGAAGTACATTGTGGTCGGTGACGGTCAGCTGCGCGGCCAGGAGCCGGTCTGACTTGGTTGACCTCAGTCCGTTAGTGGTGGCCCCGGCCATCGGCCTGTTACCCCTGCGCATTGGCGTTCTGGGTGGCACCTTCGATCCGGTGCACATCGGGCATTTGCGCGGTGGCCTGGAAGTGGCCGAAATGATGCAGCTCGATGAGCTACGTCTGACTCCCAACGCCAGGCCGCCACATCGCGATACGCCCCAGGTGTCGGCGCTCGACCGTTTGGCGATGGTTGAGTGTGCTGTCGCTGGAGTAGCTACGCTGGTAGTGGATTCCCGGGAGCTGCAACGGGACACGCCGTCCTACACCATTGATACCCTGGAACTGATGCGGGCCGAGCTGGCCGCTGATGACCAGTTGTTTTTACTGCTGGGCTGGGACGCTTTTTGCGGCCTGCCTACGTGGCACCGCTGGGAGGATTTACTCCAGCATTGCCATATCCTGGTGCTACAGCGCCCGGATGCCGACAGCGAACCGCCGGATGCCTTGCGCAACCTGCTGGCAGCGCGCTCGGTGAGCGACCCGCTGGCCCTGAAGGGGCCTGGCGGACAGATTGCATTCGTCTGGCAGACGCCGCTCGCGGTATCCGCCACCCAGATCCGTCAACTGCTGGCCAGCGGTAAGTCGGTACGTTATCTGGTGCCCGACGCGGTCCTGGCCTACATCGATGCGCACGGACTTTACCGTGCGTCGAACTGAAAAGGCGCGTTTCAAGGCACGATTCAACGTGTATTGAAACGCCCGAACACATGAGCAAAACGAGTTTTTATATGACGAACAAAGACGTAAGCAAAGTAAAGCGCACAGGCAAAGCCAAAAGCGCTCCGCTGCCAGTTGAAAAATTCACCGGTGAGCCACTCAAGGGCGAAAAACTGGTTGAAGTAGCCGTTGCCGCTCTGGAAGACGTTAAAGGTCAGGACATCCAGATCATCGACGTGCGTGACAAGCACAGCATCACCGATTTCATGATCATCGCTACCGGTACTTCGAACCGTCAGATCGGCGCGATGCTGGACAAGGTTCGTGAGGCCGTCAAAGCGCTGGGCGTGAAGCCATTGGGCGAAGAAGGCAAGGGCGACAGCGACTGGGTCCTGCTGGATATGGACGACGTGATCGTGCACATGATGACTGCCAGTGCCCGTCAGTTCTACGACCTGGAACGCCTGTGGTCCGGCGCAGAACAGAGCCGTGCCCTGAACGCTGCTCACCACAGCCCGGAAAACACCCACGAGCACTTCATCAAGCTCAACAAAGACCAGGAATAAGGGTTCGTTGTGCGCTTGCGTCTGATCGCTGTCGGTTCGCGTATGCCCAAGTGGGTGGAAGAGGGTTGGCATGAATATGCCAAGCGTCTGCCATCCGAGCTGGCGCTTGAACTGGTAGAAATACCGCTCAATACCCGCGGCAAGAATGCTGACGTGGCTCGTTTCATCCGTCAGGAAGGCGAGGCCATGCTGGCCAAGGTCGGCCCGGGGGAGCGAATCGTTACGTTGGAAGTCCACGGCAAGCCGTGGAGCACCGAGCAGCTGGCGGTTGAGCTCGACCGCTGGCGCCTGGACTCGCGCACGGTGAACTTCATGGTCGGCGGCCCCGAAGGGTTGGCGCCTGAAGTTTGCGCGCGCGCCGATCAGCGCTGGTCGTTGTCGCCCTTGACGTTGCCGCACCCGTTAGTACGGATTCTGATTGGTGAACAGTTGTATCGCGCCTGGACAGTGTTGTCCGGGCACCCTTATCACAAATAGTCAGCGTCCCGAATGTCTCAGCCGATACGCCTCAAAGACCACGAGAAAGACGCACGCCTGGTGCGCGGACGAGTCGTGGTCGGCGCAATTGCGGTGGTGGTACTGATTTGCGTCCTGCTCGCACGCCTGTATTTTCTGCAGGTGGTGCAGTACGAGTACCACTCGACCCTGTCGGAAAACAACCGGGTGCATGTGCAGCCGATTCCACCGACCCGCGGCCTGATCTTTGACCGCAATGGCGTAGTGATCGCGGACAACCGTCCCAGTTTCAGCCTGACCATGACCCGTGAGCGTTCGGGCGATTCGCAGCAGGTGCTCGACGTTATCGTTGAAGTCCTGCAGCTCACGCCGGAAGATCGTGCGTTGTTTGAGAAACGCATGAAACAGGGGCGTCGGCCGTTTGAGCCAGTGCCCATTCTGTTTGAGCTGAACGAAGAGCAGATCGCCCGGATTGCCGTGAACCAGTTCCGCCTGCCCGGGGTTGAGGTGGTTGCGCAGCTGGTACGGCATTACCCGCAAGGCGCGCACTTTGCGCACTCGGTGGGTTACATGGGGCGGATCAACGAGAAAGAGCTTAAAACCCTCGATCCGGTCAATTACAGCGGCACCCATCACATCGGCAAAACCGGTATCGAACGCTTCTATGAAGCCGAGCTGCACGGTCAGGTGGGTTACGAAGAAGTTGAAACCAACGCCCGGGGCCGGGTATTGCGGGTGTTAAAGCGCACCGACCCGATTCCCGGCAAAGACATCGTGCTCAGCCTCGATATCAAGCTGCAAGAGGCGGCCGAAGAAGCACTGGCCGGTCGGCGCGGGGCGGTAGTTGCCCTGAATCCGATGACCGGTGAAGTGCTGGCCATGGTCAGTCAGCCAAGCTTTGACCCCAACCTGTTTGTCACCGGCATCAGCTTCAAGGCCTATGCCGAGTTGCGCGATTCGATTGACCGCCCGCTGTTCAACCGCATCTTACGCGGCCTGTACCCGCCGGGCTCGACCATCAAGCCGGCAGTAGCGATTGCCGGTCTGGACAGTGGCGTGATCAATGCTTCGACCCGGGTCTACGATCCGGGCTATTACCAGTTGCCCAATTACGATCACAAGTACCGTAACTGGAACCGCACCGGTGATGGCTATGTCGACCTGGACACCGCGATCATGCGGTCCAACGACACCTATTTCTATGATCTGGCCCACAAGCTGGGCATCGATCGTCTGTCGACCTACATGAACCAGTTCGGTATCGGCCAAAAAGTCTCCCTCGACATGTTCGAAGAGTCGGCTGGCCTGATGCCGTCCCGGGAGTGGAAGCGCGCGACCCGGCGTCAGGCCTGGTTCCCGGGCGAGACCCTGATTCTGGGGATTGGTCAGGGTTATATGCAGTCCACGCCTCTACAGCTGGCGCAGGCGACTGCGCTGATTGCCAGCAAGGGCAAGTGGATTCGCCCGCACCTGGCCAAAACCATTGAGGGCGTGGCGCCGGTCGATCCTAACCCGATGCCCGATATCATTCTTCGCGACCCGTCCAGCTGGGCCAAGGTCAGTCACGGCATGCAGCAAGTGGTGCACGGTGCCCGCGGCACTGCGCGGGTAGCAGGCGTCGGGGCGCAATACCTGATTGCCGGCAAGAGTGGTACGGCGCAGGTCGTGGCGATCAAGCAGGGTGAGAAGTACGACCGCTCCAAGGTTCAGGAACGTCACCGTGACCACGCCTTGTTTGTCGGCTTTGCCCCGGCCAACAACCCGCAAATTACCGTCTCGGTCATGATTGAAAACGGTGAGGCGGGCAGTCGGGTTGCCTCGCCGGTGGTGCGTAAGGTCATGGATGCCTGGTTGCTGGATGCTGACGGCAAGCTCAAACCCGAATACGCCAGCCCTTTAAAGGCAGAGGTTACGGCCAATGATTAGTAATTTTGACCGCATCCTCTCCAGTGAGGACGTGATGCGTCGACGTGCCACGCTGCTGCAGCGTTTGCATATCGATGGTCCGCTGCTGATTCTGCTCCTGACCCTGGCTGCGGGCAGTCTGTTTGTACTCTATTCGGCCAGCGGTAAAAGCTGGGACTTGCTGAGCAAACAGGCAACATCCTTCGGCATCGGCCTGGTGTCGATGTTTATCATCGCCCAGCTCGAACCCCGCTTTATGGCGCGCTGGGTGCCGGTGGGCTACCTGGTCGGGGTGATGCTGCTGGTGGTGGTGGATGTCATGGGCCACAACGCCATGGGCGCTACGCGCTGGATCAACATACCGGGGGTCATTCGCTTCCAGCCCTCGGAGTTCATGAAGATTCTGATGCCGGCGACCATCGCCTGGTATCTGTCCAAGCGCACGCTACCGCCACAACTCAAACACGTGGCAGTCAGTTTGCTGCTGATCGGCATTCCCTTTGGTCTGATCGTGCGTCAGCCCGACCTTGGCACCGCGCTGCTGGTTCTGGCGGGCGGCGCGTTCGTGCTGTTTATGGGTGGTTTGCGCTGGCGCTGGATTATCAGCGTGTTGGCGGCGGCCGTGCCGGTGGCAATTGCCATGTGGTTTTTCATCATGCATGACTACCAGAAGCAGCGAATCCTGACCTTTCTCGATCCTGAGAGCGATCCGCTGGGCACGGGCTGGAACATTATCCAGTCCAAGGCTGCCATCGGTTCGGGCGGGGTATTCGGCAAGGGCTGGCTGCTGGGCACCCAGTCGCACCTGGATTTTCTGCCTGAGAGTCACACCGACTTCATCATTGCGGTGATGGGGGAGGAGTTCGGTCTGGTGGGTATCTGTGCGCTGTTGTTGATCTACCTGTTGTTGATTGGTCGGGGCCTGGTGATTACCGCCCAGGCACAGACGCTGTTCGGCAAATTGCTGGCGGGCAGCCTGACCATGACGTTTTTTGTTTATGTTTTCGTCAACATCGGTATGGTCAGTGGCCTGTTACCGGTGGTGGGCGTGCCATTGCCGTTCATTAGTTACGGCGGAACTTCGCTCGTGACGCTGCTGTCAGCGTTTGGGGTTTTGATGTCGATCCACACTCATCGCAAGTGGATCGCACAAGTTTGATTAAGGTGAAGAATTCAATGCAAGTAATGCGTGGCTGGGCCGCTCGATACGCGTCCTGGATGGGCCTGCTGGGTCTGTTCGGGGCAGCGCAGGGCGCGGTGGCCGGCGACTATGAAGGCTCGCCCCAGGTGGCTGAGTTTGTCGGTGAAATGACTCGCGATTACGGGTTTGCCGGCGAGCAGCTGATGGCCGTGTTCCGTGATGCCGAGCGCAAGCAAAGCATCCTCGATGCGATCTCGCGTCCGGCGGAGCGGGTCAAACAGTGGAAGGAATACCGCCCGATCTTTATCTCTGACGCCCGCGTGGCCCGGGGTGTGGATTTCTGGCGTGAGCACGAAGCCGTGCTGGCCCGTGCCGAAAAGGAGTATGGGGTTCCGGCCCAGGTCATTGTGTCGATTATCGGTGTCGAAACCTTTTACGGGCGCAACACCGGTAGCTATCGGGTGATTGATGCGCTGTCGACCCTGGGTTTTGACTACCCGCCGCGCGCCGAGTTTTTCCGCAAGGAGTTGCGTGAATTTCTGCTGCTGACCCGCGAAGAACAAGTCGATCCGTTGAGCCTCAAGGGCTCTTATGCCGGGGCCATGGGGTTGCCGCAGTTCATGCCGAGCAGCTTTCGTGCCTACGCAGTGGACTTCGACGGCGATGGCCACATTAATATCTGGAGCAATCCGGACGACGCCATCGGCAGTGTTGCCAGTTACTTCAAGCGTCACGGCTGGGTGGCCGGTGAACCGGTGGTGGTGCGTGCCGACGTACAGGGCGACAGGGCAGATGAAGGCTTGACCCAGGGCATCGAACCGGTCAAAACCGTCGGGGAGTTGCGAGCGCTGGGCTGGTCGGGTCATGATGCGCTGCCGGACGACCTGCCGGTCACGGCGTTCCGTCTTGAAGGCGTCAATGGCCCTGAATACTGGATGGGCCTGAAGAATTTTTATGCGATCACGCGCTATAACCGCAGCGTGATGTACGCCATGGCAGTGCATCAACTGTCCGACTTGCTGGTTCAAGCACGGGGCAACAAGTAATGCCGTTTCTAGCAATCCGCACACCTCTTAAACTCGCAACCTGCGCCGCTATTGCGCTGCTGGTGGTGAGCTGCACCAGCAGTCGTCCGAACAGCCCGCAAAAGCCGACGGCCGTTGTTTCCAAACCGGGGCTGGACATCAACCGTGCCCACAAGGACGGCGCGCCGTGGTGGGACGTCGATGTTTCGCGCATCCCGGACGCGACGCCGACCCTGCACTCCGGTCCTTACAAGGCCGCGCCGTACTCGGTGCTGGGCAAGACCTACTTCCCGATGCAAGAGTCCAAGACCTACGTGGCCTCGGGCACGGCGTCCTGGTACGGCACCAAGTTCCATGGCCAGAACACCGCCAATGGCGAGGTTTATGACCTGTACGGCATGAGCGCGGCGCACAAGACCCTGCCACTGCCCAGCTATGTCAAGGTAACCAACCTGGATAACGGCAAGGCCGTGGTATTGCGGGTCAACGACCGTGGCCCGTTTTATTCGGACCGCATCATCGACCTGTCCTACGCAGCCGCCAAGAAACTGGGCTATGCCGAAACCGGCACCGCACGGGTCAAGGTTGAAGGCATTGACCCGCAAGCCTGGTGGGCGCAACGTGGGCGCCCGGCGCCATTGATGCTCAATGAGCCGAAAGTGGCCCAGAACACCGCCCCGACAGTGACGACCGGCAAGGTCGAGCAATGGACGCCGCCAGCCCAGCAGCATGCCGCCGATGTCGTGCCGGTCAGCCCTATGGTCAAAGGCCAGGGCACGTATTTGCAGGTTGGCGCTTTTGCCAATCCGGATGCCGCCGAGTTGCTTCGTTCCAAACTCAGTGGCATGGTCAGCGCTCCCGTGTTCATCAGCTCGGTTGTGCGTAATCAACAAACCTTGCACCGCGTTCGCATGGGGCCGATTGCCTCGGTAAATGAAGTGCAGCAGACACAAAACAGCGTGCGACTGGCCAATTTGGGCCAGCCGAGCGTTGTGACCGATCAGTAACACCGGTTAAAGCGTTGTGCCTCCAGGCCTGGGGGCGCAAACGCAGTTGCAAGGGCCAAGAACAAAAGCCCTTCGAGGGGCAGGTTTGCAACTGAATACGCGACAGCCAGTCAAACGGCTGTCAGAACAGTTTTGCCCGCGAGGGTAAGTTTCCATTAACAATTTCGAGAGACGGATGAACATCACCACCTTTGCCAAACGCCTGTGCCTGCTTGTCCCGCTGATCATCACCCCGGCTGCCTGGGCAGTCGAGATGATGCCGTCGCCGCCACAACTGGCTGCCAAGGCCTATGTCCTGATGGATGCCAACAGCGGTAACGTGCTGGTTGAAAACAACGGCGACCAGCGTCTGCCGCCGGCCAGCCTGACCAAGCTGATGACCGCTTACATCGCGACCCTGGAAATCCGTCGCGGCCAGATCGGCGAGAACGATCCGGTAACTGTCAGCGAGAACGCCTGGCGCACCGGTGGTTCGCGGATGTTCATCAAGGTAGGTACCCAGGTTTCGGTCAGCGACCTGCTGCACGGGATCATCATCCAGTCGGGTAACGATGCCAGCGTAGCCCTGGCCGAGCACATTGCCGGCAGCGAAGATGCGTTCGCCGACATGATGAACAAGACCGCCGGTGAGTTGGGCATGACCAACAGCCACTTCATGAACCCGACCGGCCTGCCGAACCCGGATCACTATTCGTCTGCCCACGACATGTCGTTGCTGGCACGCGCGATCATCCACGAAGATCCGACTCACTACGCGATCTACTCGCAGAAAGAGTTCTTCTGGAACGGTATCAAGCAGCCTAACCGCAACCTGTTGCTGTGGCGCGACAAGACCGTTGATGGTCTGAAAACCGGTCACACCGACGAAGCCGGCTACTGCATGGTGTCTTCGGCTGTTCGCGATGGCATGCGTCTGATTGCTGTGGTATTCGGTACCAACAGCGAAGCGGCACGTGCTGCTGAAACCCAGAAGCTGCTGACCTACGGTTTCCGTTTCTTCGAAACCCAGACCTTCTACCAGAAGGGTGTTGAACTGGCTCAGGCTCCTGTCTGGAAAGGCACCACCAATCAGGTCAAAGCCGGTCTGGCTGAAGATTTGACCCTGACCCTGCCTAAAGGCCAATTGAAAAAGCTGGCTGCAAGCATGACCATGAATCCTCAGCTGATGGCGCCTATTGCCAAAGGTGACGTGATCGGCAAGGTTGAAGTCAAACTTGACGACAAGGTCGTGCACAGCGCTGACCTGATTGCACTTGAGCCTGTCGAGGAAGGTGGTATTTTCCGACGCGTATGGGACAGCATCCGTCTATTCTTTTACGGCTTGTTCAACTGATTGCACTCACCTGTATGACCCCGCGCTTACCCTGCGCGGGGCACGTATGTAGTTCTGGGCTTACGAGGCCGATACGCCATGACCGATACCGAAGTAAAGGCGCCAAAGATCGAATTTCCGAACGTTGATTATCCGGTTAAGGTGATCAGCGACACGGGTGTGGGCAATAAGGACAAGATCATCGATATCGTGAAAAAGCACGCGACGGTAAACGATGATCGTGTTGACGAGCGCCAGAGCACCAATGGCAAGTACACCACGATCCAGTTGCACATCGTTGCGACCGATCAGGACCAGCTGTACAACATCAACAGCGAACTGCGAGCCACCGGCTTCGTGCACATGGTGCTTTGATGTCGCAGGTGCTGGGTATTCGCGAGCTGGGTGTGGCCGACTATGAGTCCACCTGGCTGGCGATGAAGCACTTTACCGACGGTCGCGACAAGCACACGGCGGACGAAGTCTGGCTGGTGCAGCATCCGCCGGTATTTACCCAGGGGCAGGCAGGCAAGGCCGAACATCTGCTGCTGCCGGGGGATATCCCGGTGGTCAAGTCCGACCGCGGTGGCCAGGTGACCTACCACGGTCCCGGGCAGCTGGTCGCATACCTGATGCTCGACGTACGGCGCCTCGGTTTTGGCGTACGTGATCTGGTTACCCGGATCGAGCATTGCCTGATCGACCTGCTCGCCAGCTACGGCGTGACCGCCGCAGCCAAACCTGATGCGCCAGGGGTGTATGTTGAGGGGGCTAAAATCGCCTCCCTGGGCCTGCGAATTCGCAATGGCTGCTCTTTCCACGGCCTGGCACTGAATGTGGACATGGACCTGGAACCGTTTCGACGGATTAACCCCTGTGGCTATGCGGGGCTGGCGATGACCCAGTTGCGTGACCATGCAGGGCCGATTGAATTTGCCGAGGTAGGTGCCCGGCTGCGTACGCAGCTCGTCAAACACCTCGACTATGCTGAGCAGACGACCCTTACGGGCGGAATTGATTGATATGACTACTGCGCAAGACGCTGTTCAAACCCTGATCCCTACGCTGGATATCTCAGAACGTGTGGCCCGTGCGAACGAGGCCCGTTCCAAGGTCGAGACCGGCGTTAAATTGCGCGGTGCCGAGAAGGTTGCGCGTATCCCGGTAAAAATCATTCCGACCACCGAGCTGCCGAAGAAACCGGACTGGATTCGCGTGCGCATCCCGGTCTCGCCGGAGGTCGACCGCATCAAGGCGCTGCTGCGCAAGCACAAGCTGCACAGCGTGTGCGAAGAAGCATCCTGCCCGAACCTGGGCGAATGCTTCTCGGGTGGTACCGCGACCTTCATGATCATGGGTGACATCTGCACCCGTCGCTGCCCGTTCTGCGACGTTGGCCACGGCCGGCCGAAGCCGCTGGACGTGAATGAACCGCAAAGCCTGGCGATTGCCATCGCTGACCTGGGCTTGAAGTACGTGGTGATCACCTCGGTGGACCGTGACGACCTGCGTGATGGCGGTGCCCAGCACTTTGCCGACTGCATCCGCGAAATCCGCAAGTTGTCGCCGAACGTGCTGCTCGAGACCCTGGTGCCCGATTACCGTGGCCGGATGGACGTGGCACTGGAAATCACTGCTGCCGAGCCGCCTGATGTGTTCAACCATAACCTCGAAACCGTGCCGCGCCTGTACAAGGCTGCACGTCCGGGTTCTGACTATCAGTGGTCGCTGACCTTGCTGAAGCGCTTCAAGCAAATGATGCCGCACATCCCGACCAAATCCGGCCTGATGCTGGGTCTGGGCGAGACGGACGAAGAAGTCATTGAAGTGATGAAGCGCATGCGCGAACACGACATCGACATGCTGACCCTGGGCCAGTACCTGCAACCGTCGCGCAGCCACTTGCCGGTACAGCGTTTCGTGCACCCGGACGTATTCGCCTGGTTTGCCGAAGAAGGCTACAAAATGGGCTTCAAAAACGTGGCGTCGGGCCCTCTGGTACGTTCGTCGTACCACGCCGACGAACAGGCCAAGCTGGTCAAGACCATGTTGGTAGGCGCCTGACTCCATGAATAGCCGGCTCACCGCGCAGGTGTCTTACAAGGCCCACAGCGCGGTGCCCGCGCTTCCCACTGGCGGGGTGATCGCCCTGATCGCCCCGGCAGGTCCCGCCGAACTGGATCTCGAACTCGCCACCCAATGGATGGCCGCACGCGGCTATCAGCTTCGGGTATTGCCGGGGGTGTGGGAAAAGGATGGCTATCTTGCAGGTTCAGACGCTGTTCGCTTGCGTGATTTGCACGATGCGTTTGCGGATGAAAGTGTTGATGCCATTTTCTGTTTGCGCGGTGGCTATGGCTGCCCGCGCCTGCTGGCAGGTATCGATTTTGCGTTGCTGCGCCGCAACCCCAAGCCTTTTGTGGGGTACAGCGACATCACCGCGCTGCATCTGGCGATCACCCGTTATGCAGGCTTCGTGACCTTTCACGGGGCAATGCTGAACGCCGATTTGCTGGGTAACAAGCTGGAGCCGACCGAGTCCGGTTTATGGCAGATGTTGAGCGGACAGCGATCGCCCGTCCTGGAGCATCCGCCAGCCTTTGCCCTGACCACCCTGGCCCCGGGCAGTGCCAGCGGCCGCTTGCTGGGCGGCAACCTGTCGATGATCTGCGCCACCATCGGTTCAGCGTTTGAGCTGGACGATGAAGGCATCATTCTGTTTATCGAAGACGTCAACGAGCCTTTGTACCGGGTCGATCGCCTGCTTACGCACTTGCGTCTGGCAGGTAAGCTGAATCGGCTGCGTGGTGTTCTGGTGGGGGATTTCGCCGGGGTTGATAGCGTGGCGCTGCACCGGCTGCTCCAGCAGGAGCTGGGGCCTTTGGGCATACCGGTACTGGCTGGCTGGCGCAGCGGGCATTGCAATCCAAACCTGACGTTGCCACTGGGGGCTCAGGTCAGGCTGGATGCGGACCAACAGCAGTTGGTGCTCGAACAGCCAGTTGTAACCTGACCCTTACCCCTTCGCACCTACTGGCGCAAACTCTCCAGCAACTTGTGACTCGGGTAGCCGTCTGCCGGCCAGCCCAGGGCTTGCTGTGCGCTGCGGATTGCTTTGCGGGTGTTGGCACCAATGATGCCATCGGCATTGCCGGCATCGTAGTTGCGCTGGCTGAGCAGGGTTTGCAGCTCGACACGCTCGGAACGGCTCAGCGGTCGCTCATCTTTTGGCCACTCGCCCAAAATAACCCCGCCGCCGTTGAAGCGCTCGGACAACAGGCCCACGGCCAGTGCATAGGACGATGAGTTGTTGTAGCGCAGAATGGCGCGGAAGTTATCCAGCACCAGGAAGGCCGGGCCCCGGTAACCGGCAGGCAGTAGCAGGGTGGCACTCAGCTGCTCGGAGCCGGCAGGCAAGGTGGCGCTGCCTGTCAGTGAAACGCCCAGTTTCTGCCATTCGCCGACGCTTTTTCTGATCGCGCCATCAGCCAGTGCATAGTCGAAACCGGCGGGCAGTCTGACTTCAAAACCCCAGGGCTGGCCTTGCTTCCAGCCGGAGCTCTGCAAATAGTGGGCGGTCGATGCCAGGGCATCCGCCGAGCTGTTCCAGATATCCCGACGGCCGTCACCATCGAAATCCACTGCGTGGGTTTCATAGGTGGTCGGAATGAACTGGGTCTGGCCCATGGCGCCGGCCCAGGAGCCGAGCATCTTGTCGGGGGTTACATCGCCTTCCTGGATGATCTTCAGTGCGGCGATCAGTTGGCTCTGCGCAAATTCCGGACGGCGACCTTCGTAGGCCAGGGTGGCCAGTGAGCGAATCACTGACTTATTGCCCTGGAACGTACCGAAGTTGCTTTCCATGCCCCATACCGACACCAGGGCCTGGCGATCAACGCCATAACGCTGCTCGATCTGGCTCAGCAGTTCGGCGTTTTGTTCCAGCAGGCGCTGGCCATTACGCACGCGCAACGGCGATAGCGCGCCATCGAGGTATTCCCACACCGGACGGCTGAACTCGGGCTGGCTGCGGTCGGCCTTGATCACGCTCATGTCGGGGGTGAGGCCGCTAAAGGCGTTATCGAACACCTCGGGGCGGATCCCGGCCTTGAGTGCCTGCTCGCGGAAGTTGGCTTGCCACTCGCTGAAGCTTTGGGCGGGGGCAATGACGGGCATGTCGGCGATGGCCACACCAGGGGTCGCCACGGGAGCGGCGGGTGTGACAGGCAGAGGCTGAGCATCGGCTGCGGTGGGCTTTTCTGCGCAGGCGACTAGAAGAATGACGCTGGAAGCAGCGATCAGTTGGCGCATCGGCCAACCACGTTTATGACTTAAGGGCATGCGCAGGTCCAGGTAATGCAAAACAGATGCAGACCTTATCATCCCCGCCGTCAGGCAGCCAGAAAGTAAAAAGCCTCCCGGTCTCTCGACTGGAAGGCTTCGCGGCGGTAGCTGCCTTTGCCTTTGGCGGGGCGTTCCTGGCGGCTGCGGAACAAGGGTTGGGCGACGATGGATTTGGCCTTGTTGGGGCGCTTGCTCATGGCATTTGCTCTCGCTTGGTTTGAACAGACGCAAATCATCGGCCAGATTTTTTGCGTTGTCCAGTACCGTCAAAGCCAGCTGCCGCAGGATTATTCCGCAGGTAGATTCAGTCGTTGCCCACACATCAGCAGTGTTAATCGACTCAGGCTGCTCCAGGCGGACCCGCCTGCCTGCCCCTTGATTTGTGCATCGATGCGTTGCGCGTCCATCAGCAGTTGTGCCCAGCGTTGCGCTGAATAGCGTTGCAGGGCTTTGCTCATCAACGGTTTGCGCTTGTCCCAGACGGGCGGTCGGGCCTGGCTGAAGGCTTTGTCCAGCGGGATGCCCTGGCTGTATTGCAGCGCAATATTGGCCAGCACCCGGAGTTCGCGGGCCAGTGCCCACAAGATGACCGGCGGCTCAACACCCTCGCCGCGCAGGCCTTCGAGCATGCGCAGGGCGTGGGCTGCCTCGCCATTGAGTACGGCATCGACCAGGCCAAACACATCAAACCGCGCGCTGTCAGCCACTGCAGCCTGTACGGTTTCGACGGTGATCTGGCCTTCTTCAGCCATCAGCTTGAGCTTTTCGACTTCTTGCGCGGCTGCCAGCAGGTTGCCTTCGACCCGTGCCGCAATCAGTTCGACAGCGTCCTGGCTGGCGGACAGGCCCGCCTGAGACAAGCGCTGGCGAATCCATTGCGGCAACTGACTGGCATCCACTGGCCAGATCTGTACGAACTGGGTTTGTGGGCCCTCGATCAGTGCTTTGCCCCATTTGGTCTTCTGTGCGCTGCCATCGAGCTTGGGCAGGCTGACGAGCAATAAAGTGTCTTCGGCAGGGCGCGAGCAGTATTCGATCAGGGCAGCTGCGCCTTTGTCTCCGGGCTTGCCCGAAGGCAGGCGTAGTTCCAGCAGACGCTTTTCGGCAAACAGCGACATGCTGGCGCCCGCTTGCAACAACGAACCCCAGTCAAAACTGGCGTCGGCGCTGAAAACCTGGCGCTCATCGAAACCTTGCTGGCGTGCAGCGCTGCGAATGGCATCGGCCGCTTCCTGGCACAGCAGCGGGTCATCGCCGCTGACGATGTAGACCGGGGCAAGGCTGCCTTGCAGGTGTTTGGCGAGTTGGGCGGGGGCGAGTTTCATAGGGGCTTGATAGATAGCGGGGCGCCTGAGCGCCCCGTATGCCTTACTGGTTTTGCAGTTCGAGTGGCGACTGTTGAGGGGTTGCCTCTTGAGCCTTGCGTGCAGCGTCGAGGGCTGCGGCCTCGGCCCGGGCCTTCTCGTCAGCGACCTTTTGCAGATCGGCCAGGCGTTCTGGTGTCAGTTGCTCAAGACGCAGGACCATTTGTTGCACGAGATCGCGGCGCATTTCCTTGCGAGCCATTGCCGCTTCCTGGGCGGAACCGGTGATGTTGCTCGGGTCCTGCAGGTAAATCTTGTGCACTTCTAGCTTGTTGTTGAGCAATGCCAGATTGTTATTACCCTGAATCTCGTAGTTAAGTACGTTCGTCAGTTCATATTCGACCGAGTTACCGGTACCGGCGTAGCTGGCTGCTCGCTGGGATTCTTGTTCGTTGGTCAGTATCAGTTTGTAAGGTGCGCTGGCGGTGATTTTAACGCCGCTGTTTTCCAGCGTCTGGCGCAGCTCGCGCACAGTATCGCCGTAAGCGTTACGCGCGGTGAGATCAAGCTCGGTGATTGTCAGCTGATTGGTGCCGGTACCGCGCAGCTGGAAGCCGCAGGCACTCAACAGAACAGCGAGACCCATCACCAGCAAATTGCGTTTGATCATGTGTAGCTCCCCTTGAAACCAGATAGGCCGACTGAGCGGCCCTGAAGGTTTTATTGGGCGCCCGCACTGGGGGCGGGCGCCTGTTCCAATTTAGCTGGCGACGATATTGACCAGTTTGCCTGGCACAACGATCACTTTGCGGATCGTCAGGCCTTCGGTAAAGCGCAGCACGTTTTCGTTGGTGCGGGCAGCCGCCTCAACGTCTTCACGGCTGGCGCCGGCCGGCATCTCGATATGACCGCGCAATTTGCCATTGACCTGGATAACCAGCTGCAAGGTGTCTTGAACCAGTGCATTTTCGTCCAGCGTCGGCCATGGCGCGTCGATGACTGCACCGGCGTGGCCCAGCTGGTTCCACAGCTCATGGCTGATGTGCGGCGTGATGGGGGCCAGTACCAATGCAACTGTCTCAAGGCCTTCCTGCAGCAAGGCGCGATCCTGTTCGGTGGCTTGGGGTGCTTTTTCGAGCACGTTCATCACGGTCATCACCTGAGCGACTGCAGTGTTGAATTTGTGATGCTGACCGACATCCAGGCTGGCTTGCTTGATGGCCTGGTGGATAGCGCGACGGATTACTTTTTGCCCGTCGTTCAGGGTAGCGATGTCCAGTGCTTGCGGCAGGCCCTGGCCAACGTGGGCGTGAGCCAGGCGCCATACGCGCTTGAGGAAACGGTGTGAACCTTCAACACCCGAATCCGACCACTCCAGGCTGGCGTCAGGCGGCGATGCAAACATCATGAACAGGCGGCAGGTATCGGCGCCGTATTGTTCGATCATGGATTGCGGGTCAACGCCGTTGTTCAGCGACTTGGACATCTTCTGCGTGCCGCCGATTTCCACCGGCAGGCCGTCGCTCTTCAGCGTGGCGCCGATGATCTTGGCCTTGGCGTCACGTTCGATGACAACGTCGTCAGGGTTGAAGAAGTCCTTGCCGCCGTTGTCCAGCGTACGGAAGTAAGTGTCGGCGATCACCATGCCCTGGGTCAGCAGGTTCTTGAACGGCTCGTTGGAGCTCACCAGGCCTTCGTCGCGCATCAGCTTGTGGAAGAAGCGTGCATAAAGCAGGTGCAGGATGGCGTGTTCGATACCGCCAATGTACTGATCAACCGGTAGCCAGTGGTCAGCCGCCGACTTTTCAACCAGGCCGCCTTCATAGTGGGGCGAGGCGTAGCGGGCGTAGTACCACGACGACTCGACGAAGGTGTCCATCGTGTCGGTTTCGCGTTTGGCCGGTGCGCCGCATTTAGGGCAGCTGCACTCGTAGAACTCAGGCATGCGCGCCAATGGCGAGCCGGCGCCATCGGGCACGACGTCTTCCGGCAGCACGACAGGCAACTGGTCTTGTGGTACCGGAACGTCACCGCAGGTATCGCAGTGCACGATCGGGATCGGGCAGCCCCAGTAACGTTGGCGGCTGATGCCCCAGTCGCGCAGGCGGAACTGGGTGCGGGATTGACCCAGGCCTTTGGCGGTCAGGGCCGCTTCCATGGCGTCGAATGCAGCCTGGAAGTCCAGACCGTCGAATTCGCCGGAATTGATCAGGAGGCCGTGTTCGTTATAAGCCGCTTGCCACGGAGCCGGTGTCTCGTCGCCAGCGCTGGTGCGAACAACCGGCTTGATCGGCAAGTTGTACTTGGTGGCGAATTCGAAATCGCGCTCGTCATGTGCCGGAACAGCCATGACTGCGCCATCGCCGTAATGCATCAATACGTAGTTGGCGACCCATACCGGGAGCTTTTCACCGGTCAGCGGGTGCTTGACGAACAGCGGGGTTGGCAGGCCCTTTTTCTCCTGGGTCGCCATGTCGGCTTCGGCAACACTGCCGCCCTTGCATTCAGCGATGAACGCTTGCAGCTCGGGATTGCCTTGTGCAGCCTGGGTCGCCAGCGGGTGCTCGGCAGCCACGGCCACGTAAGTCGCGCCCATCAGGGTGTCTGGACGGGTGGTGAAAACTTTGAGCGTACCCGCTTCGCCGATGGAGTCGACGTCGTAGGGGAACTGCACTTCCATGCCGCGGGATTTGCCAATCCAGTTGCGCTGCATGGTTTTGACCTGCTCCGGCCAGCCGGGCATGTCATCGAGGCCTTCAAGCAGTTCATCTGCGTAGGCAGTGATCTTGAAGTAGTACATCGGGATTTCGCGCTTCTCGATCACCGCGCCGGAACGCCAGCCGCGGCCGTCGATCACTTGCTCGTTGGCCAGAACGGTCTGGTCAACCGGGTCCCAGTTCACGGTGCCGTTTTTACGATAGATCACGCCTTTTTCGAACAGGCGAGTGAACAGCCATTGTTCCCAGCGGTAGTAATCGGGCTTGCAGGTAGTGATTTCCCGGGACCAGTCCACAGCCAGGCCGAGACTGCGCAGCTGGGTTTTCATGTAGGCAATGTTTTCGTAGGTCCACTTGGCCGGCGCGACGTTGTTCTTCATCGCGGCGTTTTCGGCAGGCATGCCGAAGGCGTCCCAGCCCATGGGCTGCAGGACGTTTTTGCCAAGCATGCGCTGGTAACGGGAGATCACGTCACCGATGGTGTAGTTACGCACATGCCCCATGTGTAGCTTGCCGCTTGGGTACGGGAACATCGATAGGCAGTAGTAGGTTTCCTTGCCTAGATCTTCGCTGACTTCGAAGGACTTTTGGTTGTCCCAGAATGATTGGGCGGCGGCTTCTATTTCACGGGGCTGATATTGTTCGTGCATGGCTACTTGTACTAATAAAGGGTGGCCTAATCCTCTTCAACTTATACCGGCTATTGTGTTGCCCGGTCAGGTTGGAGCAGGGGTTACAGGAAGTCCCGTAGCATACATGACCCCACTCTATCGAGGGAAACCCTGATTGCCTCATCACTCCGTTGGTCGCAGCAGCACGCTGGTTTTTGAAGCGCAGCTAAACTCTGCGAGGGGAAGAACTATTTCCTTAATGAGGTGAACGGATGGCAGAGACGCAACGCAAAGCTATAAAAACGCAGGTGTATGAGCGGCTGATTGATCGTTTGAGTGTGGCTCTTGATTCAGCAAACACGGCAGTTCGATTACGAGACGAACGTCCTGTCGAGCTGGAACTGCGTGGTTTGAGTCGTGCCGAGTTGGAGTTGATCAACGTCTATTTGAACCGGATCGGGCGTGAGGCTGATGGACGCTCGCAAGGCAGCATGAACGAACGGGATACCCGCCCCAAGGCCAAGGTCATCTGGCTGAAGGACAGGGTACAGGGAGTATAGGGGCACTCGGCGTTTCGGCCGGCCCATGATGCAAACTGTGTCACGACACAGGTACCCTCGGTATGACGTAACAGGTGTTTGAGTTTTTGACCTGCCCTGTTGATGCGTCGCTTTAACCCCCTTAGGCTTCGGGCATCTGTGGAGATGCCCGATGCCTATTCGATATTTCGTTAAACAACTTCTTTTACCCCCCGGAATTCTCTTGCTGTTGTTGCTGCTCGCCTGGTGGCTACGTAGCACCCGTCCGCGGCTGGCCGCCGTGCTGTTTGCATTGGGGGTAGGCGGTTTGTGGCTGATGAGTTTGCCGGTGGTCGTGCAATGGGGCGCCCGCGCGATCGAACGTGAGCCGGCATTGGCCCCCAGCGAATGGTCGACCCTGGCCGGGCGTGCGGATGCCATTGTGGTGCTCGGCTCCGGACGCGAGCGGGGTGACCCTGCATGGGGCAGCGACCAGCCCACGGCAATGGGCCTGGAGCGCCAGCGTTATGCCGCCCGGCTGGCCAAGGCTTCGGGTTTGCCGGTATTGACCACGGGTGGCCTGCATTACGGCACACCGCCCAGTGAGGCACAGATGATGGCGGACTCGTTGCGCGATGATTTCGGGGTGCAAGTACGCTGGAAGGAAGAGCAAAGCCGGACCACGTGGGAAAACGCACAGATGACGGCCGACATCCTTCTGGCGCAAGGCATCAAGCGGGTAGTGGTGGTCACCCAGGCCTGGCATATGCCGCGTTCGGTGTGGAGTTTTCAACAGGCAGGGTTTGAGGTAGTGCCGGCCCCGGTCGGTTTCTTCAGCGCTGATAGCGAGAGACCGCTGGGTGGCTGGGTGCCAGAGTACAAATCGTTCTGGCAGTCCGGGCTGTTGCTTAATGAAGCGGTGGGGCAGATTGCCTACCCCTGGTTGTATCGCTGACTGCACAGTGCTTTTTTGTAGGAGCTGGCTTGGCAGCGTGCAGGAAGTTCGATTTATCCTGCTGGCTGTGGCGAGTCCATCGCTGACAAGCCGGCTCCCACAATATTCCTTTTAGCTGTGCATGCGCATCACACCGTCTTGGCAATCCGGCTGGTGATCAGTGCCCAGCCTAACAACAGGCCGCACAAAATGATCAGTGGCCATGAGCGCCATTGCAGATAAGGCGTGAGGTTGTGCATCGGCACCACTTCGCCGTACATGATGCCGCGCTCGAATTGCGGAATTTGTGTGGTGATTTGCCCGTTCGGGTCAATAAGTGCAGTGACACCATTGTTGGTTGCCCGAATCATCCAGCGCCCGGCTTCAAGCGCGCGCATTTGCGCCATCTGCAGATGTTGCAGCGGGCCAATAGAGGTGCCGAACCAGGTGTCGTTGCTGATGGTCAACAAAATATCGCTCTGGGCGGCAAGGCCGGCCACGAATTCCGGGTACACCACTTCATAGCAAATCAGCGGCGCGATCTGATAGCCCTTGGCTTGCAGCATGGCCTGGTCGGCCGGGCCCCGAGCAAAGTCGGACATCGGCAGATCAAAGAACGCAATGACCCCGCGCAGCACGTCCTGAAGCGGAACGTATTCGCCAAACGGCACCAGCTTCTGCTTCAGATAGCTGCCATCCCCCTCGCCAACGGCGGTGATGCCATTGAAATAGCGCGATTCATGGCGCACTTCCTGGCGAATCGGCACGCCGGTAATCAGCGCTGAATTCCGCTCGGCAGCAAAGCGGCTCATCATGCTCAGGAAGCCTTCGGCGTTCTCCTTGAGCACCGGGACCGCTGTTTCTGGCCAGATAATCAGGTCGGCCCGTTTAGAGCTGAATGTCATGTCGCGGTACAGCGCCAGCTGTGCATCAAGCTGTGCCGGGTCCCATTTCATGCTTTGTTCGATGTTGCCCTGAATCGCCGCAACACTTAGCGGGTCACCCGAGGGGCTGGTCCAGGCGTGATGCTTGAGCGCCATGCCGATGCCCCACGGACCGATCAGCAGCGCGGCGCCGGCAACCACAAAGGCTTTGTTTTTGGCCTTGATCAGGCGTGGCAGGTTGCACAACAAGGCTGCGGTCAGTGCCAGAGTGAAGGAAATCAGCCACATGCCTCCCAGCGGGGCAAGCCCGGCCAGAGGTCCGTCAAGTTGGCTGTAACCCGAATAGAGCCAGGGGAAACCGGTGAGGAACCAGCCGCGAAAGGCTTCCTGGACCACCCACAGCGCCGCAAACGCCAGCGTGTCCGCCAGTGGAGCTTCATTGCGCCGGATCCAGCGTGCCCAGATCCAGGCTGGCAGGGCGAAGAACCAGGCAATTGCCGCCGTAAAGGCCAGCATCAACAGTCCCGCCAGCAGCACGGATGCGCCACCAAAGTGGTGAATGCTGTAGTAAATCCAGCTGGTGCCGGCGCCGAAGAGGCCAAAGCCATAACACCAGCCACGGCCCAGCGCCTGTTTTGGCGACAGGTCGCGCAGACCGAGATAGAACAAGGCCAGGGCTACCAGTGCCAGTGGCCAGATATCGAAGGGGGCCAACGCCAGGGTTGTCAGTGCGCCGGCCACCACGGCCAGCAAGTTACCGGGCCAGCCGGGGGGTGTTATCCAGCGCATTTCAATCCTTAGGGTTTGGGTTTAGCGGGCAATAGGCGTCAGACGAATCAAATGAATCCGGCGGCTGTCAGCATTCAGGATGCGGAAGCGGTAAGGACCTATTTCAGTGATTTCGTTGCGTTTTGGCAAGTGCCCGAATGCACTCATGACCAGGCCGCCCACGGTATCGAATTCATCGTCGGAGAATTCGCTGTCGAAGAACTCGTTGAAGTTCTCGATGGGGGTCAGGGCCTTGATCAGGAAGTCGCCGCTGGGCAGCGGTTTGATATAGCTGTCTTCTTCAACATCGTGCTCGTCTTCGATATCGCCGACGATTTGCTCCAGCACGTCTTCAATCGTCACCAGACCGGCCACACCGCCGTATTCGTCAATCACGATGGCCATGTGGTTATGGTTGGCGCGGAACTCGCGCAACAGTACGTTAAGGCGCTTGGACTCAGGGACAAAGGTCGCCGGACGCAGCAAATCCTTGATGTTGTACTTGTCGCCGTTCTCTTGAAGGATCAGCGGCAGCAGGTCTTTGGCCAGGAGGACGCCCAGGACGTCGTCGTGACTTTCGCCGATCACCGGGTAGCGCGAGTGCGCCGCATCGATGATCGCCGGGAGAAACTCGCGGGGTGTCTGGGTCGCCTTGATGCTGATCATCTGCGAGCGCGGAACCATGATGTCCCGTACCTGCAGGTCAGCCACCTGGATGGCGCCTTCGACGATGGCCAGTGCTTCACTGTCCAGCAGTTTGTTCTGGTGTGCTTCGCGCAGCAGCTCAAGCAGCTCCTGGCGGTTTTTCGGCTCATGGGCAAAGGCCTGGGTCAGTTTACCTAACCATGACTTTTGCCCGTTGCTCGATCGGTCTTCGCTCATAGCGATTTACTCGTATCCCTTGGTAGTTTTAGTGGGTGTTAATCAGCTTCGTCGTCTGCATAGGGGTCAGGGTGACCCAGCTCTGCAAGCAACGTTCGTTCCAGCGCTTCCATCTCTTCGGCTTCTTCATCTTCTATATGGTCGTAACCCAGAAGATGCAAGCAGCCGTGAATCACCAGGTGAGCCCAGTGGGCGTCCAGCGCCTTGCCTTGCTCTGCCGCTTCGCGCTCAACCACCGCAACACAAATCACCAGATCACCGAGTAACGGAATATCCAGGAATTCGTCTGGCACGTCGGCCGGGAAGGACAGAACGTTGGTTGCGTAGTCTTTCTGGCGCCAGGTGCGATTGAGTTCACGGCCTTCGGCTTCGTCGACCAGGCGAATGGTCATTTCCGAGTCGGCAGTACGTTGGCGCAAAGCCAGTTCGCACCATTGGCGGAACCGGGCTTCGTCGGGGGCAGGCGCATCAGTGGCCCGTTGCAGGTCAAGCTCAAGCATCGCGGCGGTAATCCTTTGCAGCGGGCAGTGCGGCCAGCTTGTCTGCAGCTTCCTGTTCATAGCGCCCGTAGGCTTCTACGATGCGCTGCACCAGAGGATGGCGCACGACATCTTTGGACTGGAAGTGGGTGAAACTGATGCCCGGTACATCCTTGAGCACTTCGATGACATGGTTGAGCCCGGACTTGGTGCCTTTTGGCAGGTCAATCTGGGTGATGTCACCGGTGATCACGGCGGTAGAGCCGAAGCCGATACGGGTCAGGAACATTTTCATTTGCTCGACGGTGGTGTTCTGGCTTTCGTCGAGAATGATGAAGCTGTTGTTCAGCGTGCGACCGCGCATATAGGCTAGGGGCGCCACTTCAATGACCTGGCGTTCGATCAGCTTGGCCACATATTCAAAGCCCAGCATCTCGTACAGCGCGTCATACAACGGGCGCAGATACGGGTCGATTTTTTGCGACAGGTCGCCGGGCAGGAAGCCGAGCTTTTCGCCCGCTTCGACCGCCGGGCGCACCAGCAGGATGCGGCGGATTTGCTCGCGCTCCAGAGCATCCACGGCACAGGCCACGGCCAGGTAGGTCTTGCCGGTACCGGCCGGGCCAATGCCGAAGTTGATGTCGTTGCCCAGGATTTCTTTGACGTAGCGCTGCTGGTTGATGCCGCGAGGGCGAATCATGCCCTTTTTGGTGCGCAAAGCGATGCTGGCTTCAGCCACCGGGTTGCTGTCCAGGTCTTCTACTGCTGATTCTTGCAGGAACAGATGCACCATGTCCGGCGAAAGCTCGGAAGCCTTGGTTTCGCGGTACAGGCGGCGCAGCAGGTTTTCTGCGGAGGAGGTCAGTTTGGGGTCGCCGATCAATTCGAATTGATTGCCGCGATTGCGGATTTCGATCGTGAGACGTTGTTCGATCAAGCGCAAATGCTCGTCGAATTGTCCGCACAGATTGGCGAAGCGGCGAGCCTCAAAAGGCTCAAGGAGAAAACGATGTGGTTCGATGGGTGCGTTCAAGGTCGTATTTAGCCGCCCTTAGGCAATTGAGATGAGTTGAAGGATAACGCTAGCAGACCTCGTACGAAAGGACTTCGCTAAATGTTTGACCTTCACTGCAGGAGCGAGCTTGCTTGCGAGCTTTTGAAAGCCAGCAGCTCGCTCCTGCAATATGGAAGGGTTGCTTAATTCAGCAGCGAGCCCCGCAGCGAGTGCGGCTGGGCGGCATCGATGTGTACGTCGGCAAATTGCCCGATCAGTTGCGGGTTGTCGCAGCGGAAGTTGACGATACGGTTGTTCTCGGTTCGGCCTTGCAGTTCACCGGGGTCTTTCTTCGAGTAGTCGGTGACCAGGATCCGCTGGGTTGAACCCACCATCTGTCGGCTGATCTCGAAACCCTGCTGATTCAGGCGATGCTGCAGCGCGTTCAGACGCTCTTTTTTACGCTCCTCCGGCGTCTCGTCAGCCAGGTCAGCCGCCGGAGTGCCGGGGCGCTGGCTATAGACAAAGGAGTAAGAGAAGTCGAAGCCGACGTCTTCGATCAGCTTCATGGTCTGTTCGAAGTCTTTTTCGGTTTCGCCGGGGAAGCCGACAATAAA
Source organism: Pseudomonas sp. Lz4W (assembly GCF_000346225.2). NCBI lineage: Bacteria > Pseudomonadati > Pseudomonadota > Gammaproteobacteria > Pseudomonadales > Pseudomonadaceae > Pseudomonas > Pseudomonas sp. Lz4W. Next base: position 624,636 of record NZ_CP017432.1, read on the forward strand.
GTCAGAGCTGATGCAGATGCCCGGTACCGCAGCGCGTAACTTGCGCAGCTTGGACTTGTACTCCAGCGCCGTATGGTTGCGCTTCATCGCAGAGAGAATGCGGTCCGATCCCGACTGCACCGGCAAGTGCAGGTGTTTCACCAGTTCCGGTACCTCGGCGTGGGCCTGGATCAGGCTGTCGGAGAACTCCAGCGGGTGCGAGGTGGTGTAACGAATGCGCTCGATGCCGTCGATCGCCGCCACTACGCGAATCAGTTCGGCAAGGTCCGCCAGGCGGCCGCCTTCGGTCAGGCCGCGATAGCCATTAACGTTCTGACCCAGCAGGGTCACTTCACGTACGCCGTTTTCAGCCAGGTGCAGGACTTCGGCCAGCACGTCGTCGAACGGGCGGCTGACTTCTTCGCCGCGGGTGTAGGGCACCACACAGAACGTGCAGTACTTGCTGCAGCCTTCCATCACCGAGACGTAGGCGCTCGGGCCGTCGATGCGGGGCTCCGGCAGGTGGTCAAACTTTTCTATTTCCGGGAACGAAACATCGACCTGCGGCAGCTTGGTGAGGCGTGCGGCGTCGATCATTTCAGGCAGGCGGTGCAAGGTCTGCGGGCCGAAAACCACGTCGACATAGGGGGCGCGATCACGGATCGCCGCGCCTTCCTGGCTGGCGACACAACCGCCCACGGCAATCACCATGTCGGGATTGGCCAGTTTCAACTCGCGCCAGCGGCCCAGCTGCGAATACACGCGGTCCTGGGCCCGTTCCCGGATCGAGCAGGTGTTAAGCAGGATGACATCAGCGTCTTCAGCGCGCGCTGTGACTTCCAGGGCCTGATGTTCACCCAGCAGGTCGACCATGCGCGAGCTGTCGTACTCATTCATCTGGCAACCGTGGGTTTCGATGTAAAGCTTCTTGGCCATGGGTGTTCATCAAGTGATTCAAAGAACCGCACATTATAGGGGGCATGGCCGCTGCTTCCTAGGGTGGCTATGCTATAGTTTGCGCCCTCTTTTTTATCCTTAGATGTTTACCCGCCCACCATGACCAAACGTGAAGCTCCAATCTACAAGGTGATTTTCCTCAACCAGGGCCAGGTGTTCGAAATGTACGCCAAGCAGATCTATCAAAGTGATCTGTGGGGTTTCCTGGAAGTAGAGGAATTCGTCTTCGGGGAGCGTACGCAAATGGTCGTCGATCCGAGCGAAGAAAAGCTCAAGGCTCAGTTTGAAGGTGTTGTGCGCAGCTTTGTGCCAATGCACTCGATTGTGCGCATCGACGAGGTTGAGCGCCTGGGTACGCCAAAGATCAGCGAAGCACGTGGCATGAGCAACGTGATGCCGTTTCCGTTTCCGATGCCGGAGAAGTAGGGCTCAGGAACCTGTGCCGGCCCTGGAGTGTTGCGGGCAGGTCAGGGTAGCGGTGAGAACGGCGAGCGTCCGTCCGCCGATTGCAGTTCCAGCAAGTACTTGCGGAAAATCTGTCCCAGCACCTGGGTCGCGGTTTCGAGTTGGTCGCGGGGCATTTGCTCCGCCACCAGGTCGGCAGTGTCCAGTGCATCTTCGGCGCCATTGACGGCCGCCATTTTCAGCACGATATACGCCTGAATGTTATTGGCCGGTACGCCTTCGCCCTTGTAGAACATGGTGCCGAGCTGGAACTGGGCCATGGCGTGGCCTTGCAGCGACGCTTGCTCGAAGTAGCTCAGAGCCTTGTTGAGGTCGCGCGGGGTGTTTTTACCGTCGTAATAGAACTCGCCTAACTCGTATTCGGCTTCTGCATCCCCGTCTTTTGCCGCAGCTTCGCATGCAGCCAATGCCTCAGCCAGGTCTTCTGGTTGAGTATTCAGGGTGCAGCGACCCATTGCTGGGATCAACAACGAGTTACCGCCTGCCTGGACAAGCAGCGGCTGTAGGAGCAACAGGCAGCCCAGAGCAAGGGCGCGGCCGGTGCGGTTCATGGGAATCGACGTACCTCTGAAAGGCGGGCAAGCCCGGCCATGGGATGTATAGGCGCGCATTATGAAATAAGCGGAGGCAACCTTACAAAGTCTTTACTCGTTTTTCTGCTGCCTGAGCGCGATATCCATTGATTTAAGACGATTTTGGACAGGCGGCATAAACGAATGAGCCATAACCGGGATAAAAAACCGGCAAGGGGCTAAACCCTGCCGGTTTTGCGGGTTACTTCAGCGCGGCAAATGCGCGTTCCGCAGCATCCAGTGTCAGTTGCAACTCGGCATCGCCATGGGCGATCGAGGTGAAACCTGCTTCAAAGGCACTCGGCGCCAGGTACACGCCCCCTTCGAGCATCAGGTGGAAGAAGCGTTTGAACAGGTCGGCATCGCTGGCCATGACGTCTTCGAAGGTGACGATGTCATCGGCGCTGCTGAAGTACAGGCCAAACATGCCTCCGGCCTGGGTTGTAACAAATGGAATGCCGGCGGCATCGGCACGTTGCTGCAAGCCGTCGAGCAGGCGGGTGGTGTAGTCGCTCAGCTCGGCGTGGAAGCCCGGACGGCTGATCAGGCGCAGCGTGGTCAGGCCCGCAGCCATGGCCAGCGGGTTTCCGGACAGGGTGCCGGCCTGGTACACCGGGCCCAGTGGCGCGATGTGCTGCATGATTTCGCGTTTGCCGCCGAAGCAGCCTACTGGCATGCCGCCACCAATGATTTTGCCAAAGGTGCTCAGGTCCGGGGTTACGCCGTAATGGGCTTGGGCACCGCCCAGGGCGACGCGGAAACCGGTCATCACTTCGTCAAAAATCAATACCACGCCGTGTTTGTCACACAGGCTGCGCAAACCTTGCAGGAAGCCCGGAGCAGGTGGCACGCAGTTCATGTTGCCGGCCACCGGCTCGACAATGATGCAGGCCACGGTGTCGCCGACTTCGCTCAGCAGCTGTTCAACCGCGTCGATATCGTTGAAGGCAGTGGTCAGGGTGTGTTTGGCGAAGTCTGCAGGAACCCCGGCCGAACTCGGTACGCCTTGGGTCAGTGCGCCGGAACCGGCCTTGACCAGCAAGCTGTCCGAGTGCCCGTGATAGCAGCCTTCAAACTTGAGAATGTTGTCGCGACCGGTAAAGCCACGGGCCAGACGAATGGCACTCATGGTGGCTTCGGTGCCGGAGCTGACCATGCGCACCATTTCCATCGACGGCACAATCGAGCACACCAGATCGGCCATTTCGGTTTCCATGGCCGTCGGAGCGCCGTAGGACAAACCGTGCTCCAGTTGCGCCCGTACCGCATCCAGCACGTCCGGGTGGCTGTGGCCCAGAATCATCGGGCCCCACGAGCCGACGTAATCCACGTAGCGCTTGTTGTCTTCGTCGGTGACGTAGGCGCCTTCGGCGTGCTTGAAGAACAACGGAGTGCCGCCCACGCTTTTGAATGCACGGACAGGCGAGTTAACGCCGCCCGGAATGTGTTTTTGGGCGTTGGCAAACAGGGTTTCGGAACGAGACATGATGGGCTCTCTCTGAATCAGGATTCGGTATTTAAATGCGTAGCAAAGCGTTGAAGGCGCGAGCGCGGCGGGTCACTTCCCGGGTGCTGTCAGCACCAAACAGGCCGTGTACCACTGCCAGCAAATTGGCGCCGTGTTCCACCAATGGCGCTGCGTTATCCAGGGTGATGCCGCCAATCACACAAATCGGCAGGGCCAGTCGCGAGCGTGCCTGATCAAGCACGTCCAGGGTCGCGGTGGGAGCCCCGGGTTTGGTGCTGGAATTGAAGAAGCGGCCGAAGGCGACATAACTCGCGCCTTCCCCGGCGGCCTGCTCGGCCAGTTCAACCTGACTGTGGCAAGTGGCGCCAATGATCGCCTGTCGGCCCAGCAGGGCGCGGGCGGGTGTCAGCGGGCCATCGGTCTGTCCGAGGTGCACGCCGACGCCAAGGCGCGCCGCCAGCTCGGCATCATCATTGATGACCAGGTGCGCCTTGTAGCGCTCACACAAAGTGCGCAAGGCCTCGGCTTCGCGAAGGCGGCGGGCGTCGTCGCTGCTTTTGTCGCGATATTGCAACAGCGTCAGGCCGCCATCGAGGGCCGCCTCGACAAAAGGCAGCAGCTTGCCAGCCAGCAGCTGGCTGTCAGTGATTGCATACAGGCCGCGCAGGGTCATAGGTCGAGCCTCATGGTTACGAACAGAAGTCCAGCGGCAAGCGACGCGGGACAAACTGTCCCTGCCCCAGCTGCTCGGCATCACGCAACGTGCGCCACGTGTAATTGAGTGCGGTTTCTACTGCGCTGACCAGATTTTCGCCGATGGCCAGGCGCCCGGCCAGGGTGCTGGCCAGGGTGCAGCCCGAGCCGTGATAGCTGCCAGGTAAGCGATGGCAGGTAAAGGTGTGACGGCTGCCGTCGCGGCTGTAGAGGCGGTTATGGACTTCGTGTTCATCGCCGTGTCCGCCGGTGATGAGCAGGTGCTGGCAAAAGGGCAGCAGCTTTTCGGCGCATTCATCGGCGCTGCCGTCGGGCAGTTCGGCGAGGATGCGGGCTTCGGGGAGGTTCGGCGTGGCGATGGTGGCCAATGGCAGCAGTCGCTCGCGCATGGCATAGCCCACTTCGTCCTTGCCCAGTCGTCCGCCACCGCCGGCCCGCAGCACCGGGTCACAGACCATCGGCAAGTGCGGGTGGGCCTGAAGCAGTTCGACCACGGTGTCGACCATTTCCAGTGAGCCGAGCATGCCCAGCTTGACGGCCGCAACCGTGGAGTCACTGAGCACGGCATTGGCCTGGGCCAGTACCCACTCGCGATCCAGCACGCGGAAATCGCTGACATTGACGGTATTCTGCACAGTCAGGGCGGTGACCACGGGAGCGGCATGACAACCTTGAACCAGCAGGGCTTCGATATCTGCCTGCAAGCCGGCACCCCCACTGGGGTCATGGCCGGAGAGACAGAGGACAACGGGGCGAGAACTGTAGATATTCATGGTGCGCGAGCTTACCACCAAACGCTTTTTTGGGGCGGCTTGCTCCGCGTCGGTCATCTGGCAGCCAGCAGATTTCATTTGCTGGTAAAAACATCCGGATAAATCGCGCCATGTCCTCTGTAATGGCCGTAATAGAGCCTTCTCTCATAATTTTACGGTGATGTGCATCTGCCACTAATGGCTATGCTAGAGTGACGTCAAATTAATAACAGGTCGTCGGGTCGACGTGCTCTCCAAGGGAACAGGAGCTTGCGCACGTCACCGGGGGCTACCGCTGGGGCTGTATGCGCTATTTGTTCGTGATGTTATTGGGCTGGCTACCGATGCTGGTCAGCGCAGTGGACTTCGATGAAACCACCCAGAGCCTGCCCTTGGGCCGGGTAATGCAAGTATTCGAAGACGTTGACGGTCAGGCGACGCTGGCAGATGTTATCGCCCGGGACGGTCTGTTCCGCAACCATGAGAAAGACTCGTTGAATGCGGGCTACTCGCACTCGGCTTTCTGGCTCAAGGTGGACTTGAGCTACCTGCCGCAGAACCCGAACATCCATCGCACCTGGCTGCTGGAACTGGCCTACCCGCCAATGGATCACATTGATCTGTATCTGGCCGACGCTTCAGGCAACTATCGCCTGGCCGAGCGCACCGGCGATGCACTGCCTTTCGACAGCCGACAGATAAAAGAAAACAATTACCTCTTTGAGCTCAACTTCAGCCCGGGGCAAAGCCAGACCGTGTATTTGCGTCTGGCCAGCCAGGGCTCGGTCCAGGCGCCGCTGACGCTGTGGTCGGCGCAGGCATACCTCGAACAGCAGCCGGTACGGATTTATATCCTGGGCCTGATTTACGGCGTATTGCTGGGGATGCTGGTCTACAACCTGTTTATCTACCTCAGTGTGCGGGACACCAGCTACCTCTATTACATTTTCTATATCGCCTCGTTCGGTTTGTACCAACTGTCCGTCAACGGCGCGGCGGTGCAGTACTTCTGGCCGAACAATCCGTGGTGGGCCAATGCCGCCACGCCATTTTTGATTGGCTCGGCGGCATTTTTCGGTTGCCAGTTCGCCCGCACCTTTTTACACACCGCCTCCCACAGCCGCTGGCTGGACCGTGCCCTGATGTTGCTGATGGCCGTGGGCGTACTGGTCATGGTGCTGGCCCTGACCACCAGCTATGCCGTGTCGTTGCGCCTGGCAACCGGCCTGGCCCTGGCATTCATCGTCACGATCTTCACCTCCGGCGTCGTGGCCTGGGTGCGCGGCTTGCGGGTGGCGCGCTACTTTGTGATCGCCTGGTCGGCCTTTTTGCTCGGCGGTCTGGTCAATACCCTGATGGTGCTGGGCTATCTGCCCAATGTATTCCTGACCATGTATGCCAGCCAGATCGGCTCGGCCATCGAGGTCGGCCTGTTGTCGCTGGCGCTCGCGGACCGGATCAATGCCATGCGTGACTTGCAGGCGCGGACGTTGCAAGAGTCCGGGCAGAAACTGGCCGCGATGAACCAGCAACTGGCCCACACCAACCAGCTTAAAGATGAGTTTCTGGCAACCGTCACCCATGAATTGCGCACGCCAATGAACGGTGTGATCGGCTCTCTGGAGTTGATCAAAACCCTGGACATGGGCCCTGAGCTTGAACTCTACACCCAGACTGCCGAGGGCTCGGCGCGAGAAATGATGCATATGGTCAATGGCATCCTGGCCCTCACAGAGCTGCAGGCCGGCCGGCTTGGCATGCGCGCGCAGTCCTTTGCTTTGAGCGAGCTGGTGCAGAGCCTGAGCGATCAGTACGGGCCGACTGCACGCAACAAGGGGCTGCAATTTTCCTATGAGATAGCGCGCAACCTGCCCGATCAATGGGTCGGCGATGTCGACAAGATTCGTCAGTGTCTGGAGTGCCTGCTGGATAACGCCATCAAGTTCACTCGCGTCGGCGGGGTGATTCTACGGGTCACCGGCAAAACCGCAGGGCCGGGACGCTGGGCGCTGGCCTTGAATGTGATCGACAGCGGAATCGGCTTTGTCCACATTGAAGAGGCCGAGCTGTACCAGAACTTCTTCCAGGTCGATGGCTCCATGACCCGCAGCTACGGTGGTCTGGGTATCGGTCTGGCGATCTGTCGGCGTTTGGTGGAACTGCTGGGCGGGCGCCTGACCCATCACTCGCAACCGGGCCAGGGTTCGCAGTTCCAGCTGTTGCTGGAGCTTGAATCGCCGCTTGAGAGCACGCAGCAGGCTGAGGGCCTGAGCCGAACCCCGAACGAGTGCGTGGTCTTGCTGGTGGAGGACAGCAGCCCCGGCCAGGTAGTACTGCGCGGCATGCTGCTCAAGCTGGGTTATCGGGTGCTGAGTGTCGACAGTGGCGGGGAGGCAATCGATGTTCTGCGTCGCGAACGGGTAGATGCCGTGGTGCTGGGATGCCCGTTGAACCTGGTCTCGGGGACGTCGATGGGCGGCCAGCTGCTGACCCTGGCGGCCTGTGCGAAGCTGCCGGTACTGGCGCTGTTTGAATCTGAAACCGAGGCCCGGCAAGCGCTGCAGCAGGTCGATGGCATCACTGACTACCTGATCAAGCCCGTGCGTTATGAAGACGTGCAGCACCTGATGTCAGAGTGGTTGCTGCAGGGGCCTGAGGGCAAAAGCGCCGGACTTTAGACGCTTATACCCCTTGTGATGATGGTCATGCGTGCTTCACTGGGTCCACCAGATTGATTCTTGGAGCCCGCACCATGAACCTGCATCAGTACGCCGAAACTCACCAGGTCACCAATCAGCCGCCCTCCCTGGACGGCGTCAACCTGTACCGCATCGACCTGCCGCTCCAGCACTGGGGCCGGCACTTCGGTGCGGGCTGGGCGCAATCGCGGATCGATGATTACGGCGCACTGGCAGGTGGCCCCTTGATGGCCGCGGGTTTTCTGGCCAATGAAAACAAACCGGTATTTGTCAGCCATGACCGTTTTGGCCATCGCATTGATCTTGTGGAGTTCCACCCGGCCTATCACGAGTTGATGCGAACCGCGATCGAGCACGGTTTGCCATCGTTGCCCTGGACCGACCCACAGCCCGGCGCCCATGTGGCACGGGCCTGCATGACCTACCTGCACAGCCAGGCCGAAGCCGGCAGCGGCTGCCCCCTGACCATGACCTTTGCCAGCGTTCCGGCCTTGCGCCTGCAGCCGGACATTGCGCAAATCTGGTTGCCGAAAATTCTCGCGACCCATTACGACCCGCGCAATGTCGATATCAGCCACAAAGCCGGTGTGACCATCGGTATGGCCATGACCGAGAAGCAGGGCGGGACCGACGTTCGCGCCAACACCACTCGTGCCTACCCCGTGGGCGCGGCCGGGCCGGGGGAGGCTTATGAACTGCTGGGGCACAAATGGTTTTGCTCGGCGCCAATGTGTGATGGCTTCTTGACCCTGGCGCAAACCGACAAGGGCCTGACCTGTTTCTTGTTGCCGCGCCATCGCCCGGACGGCAGCCGCAACGAGTTCTATATCCAGCGTCTGAAAAACAAACTGGGCAATAGCTCCAATGCCTCCAGCGAAGTCGAGTTTCGCGGCGCGCTGGCGTGGATGGTTGGCGAAGAAGGGCGCGGCGTACCGACGATTATTGAAATGGTTGCCATGACCCGCTTCGACTGCATGGTGGGCTCCAGTGCCTTGATGCGTCAGGCGCTGACCCAGGCCAGCCATCACTGTGCCCACCGGCTGGTGGGTGGCCGGGTGCTGGCCGAACAACCCTTGATGCAAAACGTCCTTGCGGACCTGGCCCTGGAAAGCGAGGCCGCCCTGGCCTTGAGCCTGCGCATGGGCCGCGCGCTGGATCACCTGGATGATGGGCAAGAAGCCCGATTCTCGCGTTTGGTAACGGCGGTGGGCAAATACTGGATCTGCAAGCGGGCCCCGGCCATGATCAACGAGGCCGCCGAATGTATGGGCGGTGCGGGGTATGTCGAAGACAGCATCCTGCCGCGTCTGTATCGCGAGGCACCGGTCAACTCAACCTGGGAGGGATCGGGCAACGTGCAGTGTCTGGACGTGCTGCGGGCCCTGTCCAAAGAGCCGGGGGTGCTGGATGCGTTGTTTGCCGAGCTGGGGGACGGGCATGGCAGCGTGCATCTGGCGCAGCACATCGGGCAGTTGAAAAAAGCCTTCACGGACACCGATGACATTCAATACCGGGCGCGGCAACTGACAGAAGATATCGCCCTGGGCCTGCAGGCCAAATTACTGCTGGAGGCGGGTGACAGTGACGTCAGCGACGCATTTATCGCCAGTCGCCTGCAAGGCAGCGGCCGGGCCTACGGAACTATGCCCCGGGGCCTGAACGTCGCCGCGATTGTCGCCCGCTCAACTGCGCAGCTGTGACGCGCACCAATCTGGTAGTAGTTGCCGCAGGCTGCGATGGGCTGCGTAGTGGCCCTTAGCGCAGCCTGCACCCGCGACGACAAGGCCCTGTGCTTTGATCTGCGATGCAGGCAAGATAAAGGCCTGCCAGTTCAGAAGACAGGATGCTTATTGTGACCGAAGCTTTTATTGTCGTTTCAACCGCTGAAGAGGCCGTAGACCGGCTAGCGGCCCTGCACGAACGCGCAACCGTTGCGTTGAGCCAGGCACTCAAGCGTTACCTCAAGGATCGAGTCGAACCCAGCGCCGAAGAACGAGCCCTGTTCCGCTACCCGGAGCTGCGCCTGACCAACACCATCCATGGCGAAATCCCGACCATTACCCGGGCATACGCCAAGGTTCAACTGCCAGGCACTTACAGCATCACCGTGACCCATCCCGGGGCGTTCCGAAACTACTTGCTCGAGCAACTGGTGCCCTTGATGCGCGACTTCACGGTCGAAGTCGAAGTCGGGGTCAGCCAGCAAAATATTCCTTACCCGTATGTGGTCGAACAGGGCGATGAGCTCGCCGGTTCCGGAGTGACTGCCGCCGCACTGGCGCGGGTATTCCCCAGTACCGACCTGTCTGCCGCGACCGATGCGATTGCCGACGGCCTGTACGACTGGGAAAACACCGATCCGCTGCCGCTGGCCCTGTTTGACGCCGCCCGTGTCGACTTCTCGCTGCGTCGCCTGGTGCACTACACCGGCAGTGACTGGCGCCACGTCCAGCCGTGGATCCTGCTGACCAACTACCATCGCTACGTTGACCAGTTCATCCTGCATGGCCTTGAGCAACTGCGCGACGACCCGCGGTTTGTGCGCATGGTGATGCCGGGCAACGTGATCATCGAAAAATCCATGGACTACGGCGAAGCCCAGGCCATTGCGGCAGGCGTGGTCTGGCATCGCTATCAAATGCCGGCATACCACCTGCAGGCCAATGACGGCCATGGGGTGACCCTGGTCAATATCGGCGTGGGCCCGTCCAACGCGAAAAACATCACCGATCACCTTGCGGTACTGCGACCGCATTGCTGGCTGATGATTGGTCACTGTGGCGGTCTGCGTCAGTCGCAAACCATTGGTGACTACGTGCTGGCACACGCCTATATGCGCCGCGACGGAATCCTTGACCGGGTGGTACCGCCCAATATTCCGATTCCGGCCCTGGCGGAAGTACAGCTGGCGCTGCAGGAAGCTGCGGCCCAGGTCACTGGCGAGCGCGGCGATGAACTGAAAAAACGTCTGCGTACCGGGACTGTCCTGACCTACGACGACCGTAACTGGGAACTGCGCTGGGCCCAGGAGCGTCCGCTGATCAACCTGTCCCGGGCCGTGGCGGTGGACATGGAAAGCGGCACCATTGCCGCCCAGGGTTATCGTTTGCGCGTGCCTTACGGCACCTTGCTCTGCGTCTCGGACAAGCCGCTGCACAGTGAAATCAAGTTGCCGGGCTCGGCCAATGCGTTCTATGAACGGGCTGTGAGCCAGCACTTGAAAATCGGTATCGCTGCCGTGGACTTGATGCGCTGCCAGCTCAACTCGCTGCACTCGCGCAAACTGCGCAGCTTCGACGAGCCACCGTTCCGCTAGTGGCGGCGGGTCATTTAGCGATCAGGGGCCAGGGCTGTTGCACTGAAGCGCCAACAGCCCCTAGCATTGTCTGCCCTGATCGCCAGATGTCCTGTTTGCCATGTCCCGTCCTGTTCGCCCCGCCCCACGCCGCCCGGCACAAAAAGGTTGTGCCCCTCAAGCTGCCAGTCGTCGTGTGGCCAAAGCGCCGCCGGCTGATCCCAAGCTGTATCTGTTCAACAAGCCGTTCGACGTGCTCACCCAGTTCAGTGATGAAGGCGGGCGGGCGACGCTCAAGGACTTTATCCCCATTCCCGGCATTTACCCGGCAGGGCGACTGGACCGGGACAGTGAAGGCTTGCTGCTGCTGACCAACGACGGCCAGTTGCAGGCGCGAATTGCCGACCCCAAACACAAACTGCCGAAAACCTACTGGGTGCAAGTGGAGGGCGAGGCCACGCCCGAACAGCTGCAACAGCTGCGTGACGGCGTGCAACTCAATGACGGCAAGACCTTGCCCGCCGAAGCACGGGCCCTTGAGGAACCGCAGCTATGGCCGCGCAACCCGCCCGTGCGGTTTCGCAAAAGCGTGCCGACTTCATGGCTGGAGCTGGTGATTCGCGAGGGTCGCAATCGTCAGGTGCGGCGCATGACGGCGGCGGTGGGTTTGCCGACCTTGCGCCTGGTGCGCGTGCGCATTGGTGACTGGACGATTGAAGGGCTGGACCAGGGGCAATACAAGGAAGTGCCGGCGCGGCTATAGCGCGCCCGACTCGATCAAACCGATAACCACACTCTTGATGATGAACGCAGCAACGCCCAGGCCCAGCACGAAAAACAGGATAAATGAGCCGAAGCGCCCGGCTTTGGATTTCTTCGCCAGATCCCAGACGATAAAGGCCATGAAAATGATCAGGATGCTGACCAGAATCGTCATCATCCACTCTTCAAGCAGGGCAGGGTCCATCAGTGTTCTCCAGCGTCATCGGGGATAAAAACCGGGAACAGTATACGCCAGGGCATTGCAGCGGATATTGATCCAGGTGCAGACACTTGATCTGCTCCGGGAGCCGGCATGCCAGCTCCCGCAGGCTTTCAGGTGCGCAGGTGGGTCAACGGCAACTCAGTGCTGTTGAGCACTTGATTGAGCACAAAGCTCGAGCGCACGCTGGTCACGCCATCAATGCGGGTCAGGTGGCCCAGCAGCAGTTTTTGATAGTGATCCATATCGGGCACTACCACTTTCAATTGATAGTCCGCGTCCATCCCGGTTACCAGGCTGCATTCCAGTACCTGGGGCAGGCTGCGGATCGACGCTTCAAAGTTCTCGAAACGCTCTGGCGTGTGCCGGTCCATGCCGATCAGCACGTAGGCAGTCAGGCTTAACCCGAGCTTTTTTCGATCCAGCAACGCGACCTGACGCGCGATATAGCCGTCATCCTCCAGTTGCTTGACCCGCCGCGAGCAGGGAGAGGGAGACAGGCCGATTCGCTCGGCCAGCTCCTGGTTCGAGATGCGCGCATCGCGCTGTAATTCCGCCAAAATACTCAGATCGTACCGGTCGAGTTTGCTCACGAAGACACCCTTTCTCATAACTATTGCGTGAAAGTATCCGCTGTAAGTTAAAAATTGCGCAAGTCATGTTTTATTGAGCAATATTAGCAATCCTTTGCTGCGGTCGCGGGCCTATTCTTAACACCAGAATCACTGCCCGGACATACAGTCCACTGCGGCCCGCCGAATCAGGCCAGCCGCGGCCGCCAGCCCCACAGGGGTGTACCGGCCCCCGGGCTACGCACTGTCCAGAAGACGGCGCGAGGTGAGCCAACATCACGAGTGTTGAGCCAGGACAGAAAAATTCAAAGGGCGACCGACGGGTCGCCCTTTTTTATTGTCCGAAAAAAAGGCGCGCAACTGATAGTCTTTCGCAGAACCGGTTCCCGGTTTTCCAGTCTTATCTATACGCCCTATCCCTCCGCGAGAAACAGCATGAAACCGCACATCTGGCGATTGGCTACAGTTGGCTTGCTTTGCGTGAGTATCAGCGGCCAGGTGTTGGCCGAAGAACAGCGAGGCGATGAAGGTTCTCAGCACGCCCGCCCCGGTAACGGGCAGCAACACGGACAGCCACACGGGCAACAGGGACAGGGCGGCAATAATCAGCCGCGCCCGGAACACAATCAGGGGCGACCCCAGGGCAACCCGGGCAATCAGCCGCGCCCCGAGCACAACCAGCCCCAGGGCGGGCAGTGGCAAAGCCGTCCGCATCAAGAGCCCAACGGTCCCGGCCGACCGGGCCAGCCCGGCCACAACCTGCCGATCCAGCCCCGGCCCGATGCCGTACACCAGAGCCAGGCGCCGAACCGTGGTGGCAATCAGAACTGGCAAGGCGGCGGGCATGGCTCACGGCCGGGTAACAATTTTGGCCCCGGCAACAATCATCCCAACGATCAACGCTGGGCAGGTCGGCCCAGCGGCCATGGCAATGGCTGGGGCGCCGGGCCGCAATACCGGCCGGGTTATATCGTCGACCGATTCCCGGGCCAGCACTGGCAGGTACCTTATCGCGGTCAGAACTACTTCTTTTCCGGTGGTTACTGGTATCGCCCACAAGGCCCGCGTTACATCGTGGTGCAACCGCCTTACGGGATTCGCGTAGGGTATTTGCCCGACTATGCGCGGGAACTATGGATCGGCAGCACCTTGATGTTCCTGGCGGCGGGGGCCTATTACCAGTATCAGCCTGCAACCCAGGACTACATCGTGGTTCAGCCGCCCGTGACACAGCCGCAACCGCAGCCGGTAAGCAATGGTTATGACGTGGTGGCCTACCCGGCGAACGGCCAGAGCCCTGCGCAAATCAACCAGGATCGCTACGACTGTTACCGTTGGGCTGTGCAACAAAGCGGCTTTGACCCGGCCCAGGTCACCTATGCGCCTTCACCGGCAGTGGTTCAAACCTACCGGCAGGCGCAAGGCAACTGTCTGAGCAGTCGCGGCTACCAGGTCAACTACTGAGGGGTTGCCCTGGGCTTGACCACTTCCTGGGGGTCGGCGTGCACCAGCACTTCGGCCCGCGGGTAGGCTTTTTCGATTGCCGCTGCCGCTCTGTCACTGATGGCGTGAGCCTCTGACAGGCTCAACTCTCCCGGCAATTCCAGGTGCAGCTGCACAAACCAGATACTGCCGGAAATTCGCGTGCGCAGATCGTGGGCGCCCAGAACCCCGGGCACGCTGCAGGCCAGCTTCAGCATGTTATCGCTGACGTCGGTCGGTAACTCCTGGTCCATAAGCACCGCAAAACTCTCACGGGCGATCTGGATAGCGCTCCAGAGGATGTACACCGCAATCCCCAGACCAAACCAGGCATCAAGCTGCGGGAAACCGACGCTGGCCAGCACCAGTGCCACTAAAATACTGCCATTGAGCATCAGGTCGGAGCGGTAGTGCAGCGAGTCCGCCCGCACTGCATTGGAGCCCGTGGCCTTGATCACGCGGTGTTGCAGGATCAGCAGGGCCACGGTCATCACCAGGGAAAATATAATCACGCCAATCCCGATCCACGGCGCGCCCAACGGCTCCGGATTTTTCAGGCGCTCGAAGGCCTGAAAAGCGATCAGCACCGCACTCACCCCGATAAACAATGCCTGGGCCATGCCCGCCAGCGATTCGGCTTTGCCGTGGCCATAGCGGTGATCGTCGTCAGCCGGGCGCAACGCGTAATGCACGGCGAGCAGGTTGAGAAACGAGGTCACGCCATCGAGGAGTGAGTCGGTCAACCCGGCGAGCATGCTGATCGAGCCACTGAGCCACCAGGCGATGGCCTTGGTCACGATCAGAAGACTCGCCACCGCCACCGAAGCGCGGGTGGCCAGGCGTAACAGGCGAGCGTGTTCCGGGCTACTGGTCATGGGCCATCCTTATCTACGGGCTTCAGGCTGCGGGGATCAAACCGTACATGGCCAACTGTTGCACGCTGCCTTTGTGCTGGATCAGGCGCGGGTCGTCCAGCGGGAAGCTGCGGCCCAGTTCACTTTCGAGAATGGCCTGGAGCTTGCTGTTGTCCACTTTGCCATCTGCGCCTATGGCTTCGCGCAGTTTTTCCGGAGCAATTTGCGCGGTTTTACCCGGCGGGAAATAAATCGCTCCGGTGGCGAAGTCGACCCCGAAAGCGATCAGGCCCGGAATCACATAAAACAGCAGGCCCACGGCATCGAGCACGGCAATCATGGGATCGATCTTGCCGTCGATCTGGCCGCGTCTGTCAGGGAAGAAAATACTGCCGCAAGCAGTTAATTGGCTGAGCAGGGCTGCAACCACCACGCCGCCAATCACACGGGAAGACATACGCATACAAAAGACCTCGAAGAAGCTTGAAGAGTCGAAACCGGGATTAAGACCGTGCTTAATGCCGAACTGTTCGCCGTTATACTCGTCGCTCTGTTCTGGAGCCACCATGATTTCTCTGCCGATTGATGAAGTTTTACCCGCGCTGCGCCAGGCCTTGCGTGAACGCCACGAAGCGGTGCTCGAAGCACCCCCCGGCGCCGGTAAAACCACCCGTGTTCCGCTGGCCCTGTTAAACGAGCCCTGGCTCGCCGGGCAGAAGATTCTGATGCTCGAACCCCGGCGTCTCGCGGCCCGTGCGGCAGCTGAGCGTCTGGCCAGCGAACTGGGGGAAAAGGTCGGCGAAACCGTCGGATACCGGATCAGGTTAGACAGCAAGGTGGGGCCCGCCACCCGCATCGAAGTTGTCACCGAAGGCATCCTCACCCGCCGCTTGCAGCACGACCCGGCGCTGGAAGGCGTGGGCTTGCTGATCTTTGACGAATTCCATGAGCGTAGTCTGGATGCCGACCTGGCCCTGGCTTTGAGCCTCAACGGCCGCGAGCTGTTTCGCGATGAACAGCCGCTGAAGATCCTGCTGATGTCCGCCACCCTTGACGGCGAGCGGCTGGCCAGTTTGCTGGACGACGCGCCGGTGCTGCGCAGCGAAGGGCGGATGTACCCGGTGGCCATGCGTTGGGGGCGGCCGTTTGTGCCCGGTGAGTTTATCGAGCCGCGGGTGGTGCAAACGGTGCTCGATGCAATCAATGATGACAGCGGCAGCCTGCTGGTGTTTTTGCCCGGTCAGGCCGAAATTCGTCGGGTCCATCAACAATTGGCTGACGCGCTGGCTTCGCGCAGCGACATCCTGCTCTGCCCGCTGCACGGTGAACTGGACCTGAACGCGCAACGTGCGGCGATCGAGCCCGCTCCCGGGGGCATGCGCAAAGTGGTGCTGGCGACCAACATTGCCGAGACCAGCCTGACCATCGATGGCGTGCGGGTCGTGATTGATGCCGGGCTGGCGCGGGTGCCGCGCTTTGATCCCGGCAGCGGCATGACCCGTCTCGACACCCAGCGCATCTCGCGGGCCAGCGCCACCCAGCGCGCCGGCCGGGCCGGGCGTCTGGAGCCCGGCGTCTGTTATCGCCTGTGGTCCGAAGACCAGCATGCACAATTGGCCGCCTATGGCAGTGCCGAAATTCTCCAGGCCGATCTGGCCGGGCTGGCGCTGCAACTGGCGCGCTGGGGGGTAAACCCGGAGCAACTGATCTGGCTTGATGGGCCACCCGCGGCAAGTTATGCACAGGCCCGGCAATTGCTGGAACGCCTGGGCGCCTTGCGCGACGGGAAACTCACGCCCCACGGCGAAGCCATGGCCGAGCTGCCTGCGCATCCGCGCATTGCTCATTTGTTACTGCGCGGGCAAGACCTGGGACTGGCCGACATGGCCTGCGATGTAGCGGCGCTGCTGGGCGAACGCGATATTTTGCGCGGCGCCGGGGCCGATGTGCATAGCCGGCTGACCTTGCTCTGGGGCGAAAGCCGCGCCGCGCGGGGCGGGCAGGGCGGTGTGCAGCGGGCCAAACAACTGGCCCGGCAGTATCGGGGCTACTTGCGCGGCAAAGCCACGCAACCGGTCGCAGATCCCGATCACCCACGCTGGCTGGGGGCCTTGCTGGCGCTGGCCTATCCCGACCGCGTCGCGCAACAACGCAAACCCGGGGGGGCGGAGTATCGGCTGGCCAATGGTCGGGCTGCGTTGTTCAGCGAGGTCGACGGCCTGATGAAGCAGCCCTGGCTGGTGATCGCCGACCTGGGCAGCCGTCAGGGGCAACGTGAAGAACGGATCTACCTGGCGGCCGAGTTTGATCCCGGGTTGCTGGACAACGTGCTCAGCGAGCAGGTCAGCGTTGTCGACCAGCTCGACTGGGACGAGCGTGAAGGGGTGTTGCGTGCCGAACGCCAGCGCAAGGTCGGTGAGCTGGTGCTCAGCCGTGAGCCGTTAACCGGGCTGGACGCAACTGCGCGCACCCGGGCGCTGGTCAATCTGGTTCGGCGCAAGGGGCTGGAGTTGTTGCCCTGGAACCCTGAGCTGCGCCAGTGGCAGGCGCGGGTAATGCTACTGCGCCAGCTGGATCTGAGCGCCCAAGGGCAAAGCGAATGGCCGGATGTGAGTGATGCAGCGCTGCTGGCTTCCCTTGAGGAATGGCTGGCGCCGTATCTGGAGCGCGTCTCGCGTCTGAGTCATTTCGCCAGCCTCGACCTGTCCAACATAGTGCATAACTTGCTCAAATGGCCCTTGCCCCAGCGGCTGGATGAGCTGGCGCCGCATCACATCAAAGTGCCGTCGGGGTCGTCGGTACGGCTGGACTACAGCGAACACCCGCCGATTCTGGCCGTGCGCCTGCAAGAACTGTTCGGCCTGGCAGATACTCCGCGCATTGCCGGTGGCCGGCAGGTAGTCAAGCTGCACCTGCTGTCGCCGGCGAGGCGTCCGGTGCAAGTGACTCAGGATCTGGCCAACTTCTGGCGCAGCACCTACATCGAAGTAAAAAAAGATTTGAAGGGGCGCTATCCGAAACTATCACGCGACGTTCGCCAAGCAGCTTGATCGCGCAACGTTCACTTGTTGACATTTTTATTGAAAATCAATCGCTTAACGTTCATCATTGACACTTATTCTCATGAGGTGTTTTTGTGGCTGCGTTCGAAAATTTGGCTCACCTAGGCCGGTTGGTGGTAATACCGCACGTTCCAGAAGCTTTTGCGGATCTTCATTTTGGCCAAAAGCCAGCTGGTTCACTACCTGTCACAATCATTGGCGTAGATAGTTCAGTTCATGGCTACCAAGCAAACGAGTTGCTAGGTGACGCAGTATCCCGAAGCATCTTCAATCTGCCTTTTCTGTTTCATCGCAATGGTGAACCTTGGATCGAAGCTAACTCATACATGCTCAAACTTGTTAAAGACAAGCATGAGAAAAGCCGCCCTACAGACGAGGCGAGGCGTAAAGCAAGTCGTCTGCTTGATTATTTGATCTTCTGCGAAAGCAATAATATTGATTGGCTAAATTTTTCTGGAAAGCGGATCACTCAAAGACCAACCTATCGATATCATCGCCACCTTATAGACATGCCAGAGCGCGGTGCGCAAGTAGCGAACCAGTATACCGGGGTGGTTTATAGTTTTTATAAGTTTGTAGCTAGTAACTGGCATGAGATTGATATCGCGCGTGTGGATACGGTGCGGGTGATAAATTTTTATATCGAAAATGCATACGGTATATCTAGAAAAATTACCGTGGAAAAAAGAAGCCAAACCCAAAGCTATAATCGAACCAAAAATGTCCCAATGGGATTTGTGGACGATGAAGGTGAATGTTTGAGGCCTTTGACAAACGTTCAGCTCGCTAATTTAGTTGATGTTATCACTGCGGATAGTTGGAGTGCCCAGGAGCGTTTGATAATGCTATCCTCGTTGATGACCGGGGCCAGAAAACAAACTGTGTTAACTCTTCGCGTCAAGCATGTTGAGGCTTTGGAAAACAGCAAGCCTCAATCTGATGGGTCTTATCTTCTGAATGCCGGGCCAGGAACAGGGATTGATACGAAAAATAGTAAGTCTCAGGCTTTGTACGTACCGAAGCAGTTGGCCGAAGACTTAATAGCATACGTCAGAAGTCCATATGCAAAAAGACGACGGCAAAAGTTCCAGGCGGCTTATGCGTTGAAATACCCGAATCTTGAAGCTATTGCAGAAGATGAGATGTACGTGTTTCTTTCCGAGCAGAGCAATTGCTATTACATGGCAACCACTGACCCTCGCTATCCTTTTGCCAAATCTCGGCCCCTGGGTGCGGTGACCGACAATCTAAAAAAGAAACTCATGCGTAGTACTTCTTCGGAGTTTCCAAAGGACTTTACATATCACTGGCTGCGAGCAACATTTGCGTATCAGTTGTATCAGCATTTAACGCCAAGGTTAAAAGATGGAACATTACAACCTGGAGACGAAATTTCGATTATTCAGTCGCGCTTGCATCATGAGCGCCGAGAAACGACGGAGAACTACCTGAAGCTCTTTCTGATGACCCCTGAAAAAATTCGCGCTCAAGAAGATTACGAGGATTCCTTGTTCAAACTCTCTAGCTATAGTGATTTGATACTGGTTGATAATAATGGTAAATAACTTAAAAGCCAGAGAAATCCAAGTCATTGATTTATCGTACATGGGTAATCAGGCAGACATTCTCCACCCTGAATTGCTAGCGCTCAAGCTTACTCATCGAGTAAGCCCATTCGATATAGGTGTGTGCGCTTATACTGTTCGAGGGAAAGTGAGTAAACTCACTGGGGGAGTTTCTGTAGATCCAGATTCGCTCGTTGCCAGCAGACGGAATCTAATAATAGCCTTGCTTGATAGCTATTATGTTAAGGGGCTAGGGCACAAAAGTATCGAAACCGATTTCAAATACGTTTATTACGGAATTATCTGGTGTGACGCGAATGGGCACAGCGATGTATTTTGTAATCCCGAGTCTGCCAGACTCTCATATTTTGATTATACGAACTATCTCTTCCAGGCGATTCTCAAGCCAGGGGGCATGGCTCCCTTAACCGCTGGGCAGCGACAGCAAGCGTTAAGGCGGACGATTCAACTGCAGTTTCCTAACGATTACGAATATATCATAGCGGGAGTTTCGAGTGTCAAGCATCGAAGGGAGGGCTTAGAGCCTCCTGAGGATGATGATGTGAAAAAATACATCGATATTGTCCTAAATATCGCACTGACTTTTTCTAGATTCTTAGTGAGCGTGACTCCATTCCCAATGCGATTTGAAACCAAGGAATACCATACTCATTTTTTTCCTGGTACTGGTAGGTATATTACGCCTTATTCAGAAGGGGAGTATGGTTATTCTGCGTATAACTATCGCGATGGGCGGCTCTTATCGCTTGAAGAACTACGACACGCTAAGCCAGGCGCGAGGTTACCCGATATTCGCGAAACGCTTGATCGTGCACAAAAACTTATCGATAGCTGCAATGCTGACTCCCATCATTATTTCCGGATGCGTCTAGCAGCACTCGCGATGAGAGCATATGCGTGCCTGATAAACCTTGTTGTAGGTGCCAACTCTGGAGAGGTAATTAAGTTTCTTTACGATGAGGCGGTTGAACTTGTTAAGTCGCCACTAAAAAAGGAGCTTACCGCTACTAAATTGAGGGCGAAGGGGCTGAAGGTTAAGTATTCCATCGGGCGGGGGCCGGGTATGCAGCTCTTGCGTGAATATCTAAAGTTTCGAGACTGGATTCTGGATGGTTGCGAATGCGAATATCTTTTTTTCAATGTGCTGGATAGATCTGGTAATTCCTCCGACGATTTTGCAATGTTAGAAGGCAATTTCTCGACTAAGTTTTACAATCAACTTCAAGGAGTTTTTGTTCCTGAGGATTCCAAGAATATTCCTCCACTATTGGTTCGGAAATTCAAAAGCCTCACGCTACACCAGCTCAAACACTCGCCACTGTTGGTGAGTGCGGTAATGAATCACAGTGAGGGCACAAATGCACAGTCGTACTCCGGAACGACGGCGACCAATCAGAAAGCAGAATTCGGAAATTACTGGGCTGCAGTGAAAAAAGCTGCCGAAAGGGTCAAAAACGCAGGCCAGAAGGTAGGAACGCCAATCGCGGTTGGTCACTGTGATGAAATGAATAATCCACGCAAAGACATCCCTATCGTTGCGATTGAGCCCGATTGCAACACCCAATATGGATGTTTGTTCTGTATTCATTATCTTGTTCACTCTGACGAGACTGATATCCATAAGCTAATGAGTTTTAAGTATGTTATCGACGTAGTTAGAGAGAATGCGCCAAATTTTGAATATTCAGAGGAAACATTCAAAGATGTGGCGATCCGCATAGACGCTATTCTGAATGCAATTGCTGCAAGGTCGGAAGCGTCAGCTAAATTGGTCTACTCAATGAATGAACGAGTTTTTGATTTGGGAAGAATCACTCCCTTCTGGGAAAGACGCCTGCAGCGTTACGAAAAAATGGGAATCTATATCTGATGGCCGAGTTTTTTGATGATCTGGATGCGAGCGTATTGAATTTCGAGTCAGTATCGCGGATTCCGGTCGACCCTACCTGGCGACCAGCCGACGATTTTGTTATTTGTCGAGACTCGAGTGGAAAGGTCACGGCTGCCTATGGCTGGACTAATTGGGATTTCAATCCTATACGATTGAAAGCAAATACGGTTTCAACCATCGGCTTTGATACAATTTTTGAAAGATATGATCCAGATCAGCAATCGCTCATTCATGAAGTACGGTATCTCTTATTTTGTCTGCTATTCTACGTCAACAGCGGGCAGCTTGGCCGAATAAGTGCGGGCATGCTTTATTCATATTTTATGACTTTGCGTACTGCTGCGCGTTTTTGCTATAGCATGAAAGACAATCCGTTAGTAGGTATCATTAGTCTGCAAGAGTTGTTCACTAATCCGGCGTATCTGAATGCCTATAAGCATTGGATGGACAAGGATGATGTAGGCGCAACTCGTCGCAAATTGACTAGTGCCCTAATTTCCCACATGGTTGCTGTTGGTGAGGAGCGGCTGGGTTACAAACTTCATGGAGTTTTCGACATTGATTTTGGGGGTGATTTTGATACTCAGCAACACCCTGTGATTCCTACTAGAATTTATCTTGATGTGATTAACTCTTTGGGGGAGTGGATGGATGTTCTGTATATCCATAGATATCCCCTTGAGCAGTTTTTGAACTGTTTCGAACATGAAGGTTATGGGTATACGGTAAATCATCAAAAAGTAATTAATAAGGATGTTGCATTTTTTCAGCCGGAGTTTGCCCAAGCAATAAAGCGTCATAAACTTAAAAATGTGTTTACTGGTGACTTATCCTGCGAGGGTCGGGGCGTCCTGTCATCGGCTATTCTGAAAATTCAGTGGATTTTGAAAAATGTCATACACGTTTACACGGGTATGCGTGATCAAGAAGTAATGCGCTTGCCTTATAACTGTCTTGCGGAAGAGGAAGTAGTTCCCGCTACTGAAGACGAGGAAGGCATTGTTCGTGATAATCCTATGATGGTAAATGTGATTTCAAGCACCACAAAATTTACGGGATACCGTAAGTCAGCGGCTTGGTTAGCTACGGATGAGGTCGTACGAGCTGTGGAGGTTGCGCGCGCCCTTTGTCGCTCAATCTCTCGTCTGTTTGGGGTAAATCACGAGGATATGCCGCTATTTCTTAATCCAGCGATTATTAATAGAGCTGATACGAAAATCGGTGTGCCGACATGGAACGAAGTGTCCAAGCCTAAGTTTTTGCTGACCCGCTATATTATTCAGGCACATGATATGGAAGAACTGCAGGCTAGTGATCCCACTCGGCATTTTGCAGGCGATAATCGTTTTAAAGTCGGAATGCCTTGGCGGCTTACCAGTCATCAGTTTCGCCGATCACTGGCTTTCTACGGAAGCAGCAGTGGTTTCATTTCACTTCCGAGTCTTCGCAAGCAATTCAAGCATTTGTCTACTCAGATGACACGGTATTACGCAAATAATTTTGAAAGACTGAAAACCATCTTCGGTTATTACGACGAGAAATTAGACGATTTTGTTTTGCCAAAAAACCACGTCCTGTTTGAGTATCAGACAGGCATCCCAATGAATATTGCCTACGATCTGCTATCTCATGCATTTGGTGATGAAGCTCCGTTATTCGGAGGTGTTGGTACCTATATCTCAAACCAGCGTGGGAAAATGGCAAAGGGGGAGATTCATCTGGTTGATCTTAGAGAAGAAACTGAAAAGCAGGCTGAAGATGGAAAGATCTCCTATCGGCCAACCTTTTTGGGTGCATGCACCAAAAACGGTAAATGCGAGACGTATCTCCTCGGCGAAATCACCCCCTGCCTGAGCTGCAAGGACGGGATCCTTGAGAAGGATAAGCTGGAGAGTGCTATCCGCGATGATGAAGCAGATCTGGCAATGTACGAGCTAGGTTCGGGTGAATATCAAGTGGTTGAGGCTGAACTGCTTAGTTTGAAAAAATTCCACCAGCAGTTTATTCCCCTGCGTGAGGTGCATTGAAATGGCGGGTGAAGGAGTTGAAGCTTGTGTCCAGGCATTTGAGCGTTTAAAGACAGGCAAACCGAATCTCGCGGTTCATGTAGGTCTCGACCCCTCGAAGATCACGGCAGGAATCGTCAGCTTCGAAGCTGGTTTTGATCGAGGTTATTTGAAGAAGAAGCGTCCCAGTCATCAGCCGCTTATTGCCCAAATCGAAGCTTATCGCACCAGTTTCGGAACTGTGAGTGCCTCAAAGTCGCAGCAGATTAAGCGTGCAAATGAGAAAGTGGACAAGGCTCGTAGCGAGCTTGAAATTGTCCAGGAGCAGCTATATCACGTTATGTCGCAGAACGTACAACTCGTTGAAAGGGTTCGATTCCTGGAAGTCCAAGCGAAGAAGTACAACAATGTAAAAGAGATCAAAACCTGACCGAAGCGCCGTAAAGCTGTTTTAGGTCAGCCTGAGCATCTATGCGAAACCGCCCCCGCCGTCCGGTTGAGCTATGCAGCGTATTCACTGATCACCTTCTACTCGCGTTCTACTATTCGGAGTCAGCATGACCACGTTGCCAATCGATGCCGCCCTACCGGCCCTTCTAAGCGCGTTGAATGATCGAAATGAGGTCGTTCTACAGGCTCCTCCTGGAGCAGGTAAAACGACTCGAGTGCCGCTTGCTCTTCTTGGCGAGTCATGGCTAGAAGGTCAGACCATTGTCATGCTTGAACCTCGACGTCTCGCGGCGCGCGCGGCTGCTGAGCGAATGGCGGCTGAACTTGGGGAACGGGTGGGCGAAACTGTGGGTTACCGTATTCGGCTTGAGAGCAAGGTAGGGCCGAAAACTCGTATCGAGGTCGTGACCGAAGGCATTCTTGCTCGAAGGCTGCAAGAGGATCCGTCACTTGAAGGCGTGGGCCTGGTCATCTTCGACGAGTTCCATCTTCGTAATCTTGATGCAGATTTGGCCTTGGCGTTGACGCTCAATGGCCGTGAGATGCTACGAGAAGATCTCTCTCTCAAAGTATTGCTGATGTCCGCAACGCTGGAGGGAGAGCGGCTCTCTCGATTGCTCGACGATGCCCCTATTGTCACCAGTGAAGGCCGTATGTACCCAGTTACGACGATCTGGGGAGCTCCGTATCAATCAGGGGATTATCTGGATCAGCGTGTGGTTTCGACATGCTTGGATGCTTTGGAAGGCCAAGGTGGAAGTCTCTTGGTGTTTCTCCCTGGGCAGGCCGAAATACGACGGGTATATCAGTCTCTGAAAGATAGCTTGGGTGACCGAGCAGACGTGCTGCTTTGCCCTTTGCATGGAGAGCTCGAGCTAGGCGCACAACGAGCTGCGATTGACCGACCTCCTGCAGGAAAGCGAAAGGTTGTGCTGGCCACCAACATTGCTGAGACCAGTGTGACAATCGAAGGTGTTCGAGTAGTAATCGACTCGGGACTCGAGCGTGTGCCTCGGTTTGATCCGCGCAGCGGTATGACCAGATTGGACACACAGCGGATATCGAAAGCGAGCGCGACTCAACGAGCGGGACGTGCAGGTCGCCTCGAACCTGGAGTTTGTTATCGCCTGTGGTCAGAGTCCCAGCACGATCAACTGCCGAGCTACGGTTCTCCTGAGGTACATCAGGCCGACCTTGCTGGATTAGCTCTGCAACTGTTCAGATGGGGGGTAAAGCCCACTGATCTGAAATGGTTGGATGTTCCACCTGCGGCTGCCTATTCCCAAGCCTGCGACCTTCTAGTTCGATTAGGGGCTCTGGGTCACGATTGGAAGCTCACGAAGCATGGGCAAGATATGGCGGAACTGCCTGCGCATCCGCGCATAGCCCACCTGCTTCTGCGAGGTCATGCTTTCGGCCTTGGGCATCTTGCATGTGATATCGCCGCTTTGCTGGGGGAGCGTGATATCAAGCGTGGCGCCGGAGCTGATATCCACAGTCGCATTGCAATCGTCTCTGGAGAGCAGCGTGCAGAGCGTTCCGAGCAAGGTGGTGTGCAGCGAGCTAGGCAGCTTGCCAAGCAATACCGTTCATATCTGCGAGGCCCCATTGCTAACCCGGTGACTGATCCTGAGCATCCTCGGTGGGTGGGCGCTCTATTGGCTCTCGCATACCCCGACCGTGTCGCTCAACAACGTCGGCCTGGTGGTGCTGAGTACCGTCTCGCCAATGGCCGTGCAGCTATGTTTACCGAAAGCGATGTGCTGATGAAGCACTCATGGTTGGTGATCGCTGATCTAGGTAGTCGTCAAGGCCAACGTGAAGAGCGTATTTATTTGGCGGCGGACTTCGATGAGGGGCTCTTTAAATCTGTTCTAAAAGAGCAAGTCCGTCAGGTGGACGAGCTGGACTGGGATGAGCGGGAAGGCGTGCTTCGAGCAGAGCGACAGTTGAAGGTCGGAGAGTTGTTACTTTCCTCTGCACCTCTGGCAAACCTTGATGACGAATATCGCGTCCAGGCTTTGATCAATTACATCCGGCGCAAGGGAATTGAACTTTTACCTTGGACTCCTGAGTTGCGTCAGTGGCAAGCGCGTGTGGCGCTTTTGCGGGATCTGGATTTGGAGAAGGGGAGCACAAGTGATTGGCCAGATCTTCGTGACCAGGTGCTTCTGGAATCTCTAGGGGAGTGGCTTGCCCCCTACATCATGAAGATAACCAGGCTCAGCCACTTCGGGCAGATAGATCTTCCATCAATTCTGCGTACTCTTTTGCCCTGGCCATTGCCGCAACAACTTGAAGCGCAGGCGCCTCAGACAATCTCTGTGCCCTCTGGATCGAATATTCGAATCGACTATAGCGAGCGGCCTCCCATATTGGCTGTGAGACTCCAAGAGTTGTTCGGACTAGCAGACACACCGCGAATTGCCAACGGACGGCAGGTACTTAAACTCCATTTGTTATCGCCAGCGCGACGTCCTGTGCAAGTCACCCAGGATTTAGCGAACTTTTGGAAGTCGACGTATGACGAGGTCAAGAAAGACCTTAAAGGCAGATACCCCAAACATTTTTGGCCTGATGACCCTTTGATCGCGGAAGCTACCGCACGAGCTAAACCGAGAGGAACATAGCTAGGCATCAGGCAATTTATAGGTATCGTATTTTAACTCTGCGAAATGAGAGCTTGTTTACCGGTTGGCAGTTGATGGAGCGTGGCGCAGTCAAAGGTCAGCCCCCGAAGGATCAATCCTTCTGCCAATACCGCTGAACCGTCGATGTGGGCAGGCCTAGTTCACGGGCAGCTTCCGCTTGGGTCTTGCCCTGCTTTCTCAGGTTAATCACGGCACTGACGCTCTGGGCGTTCGCTCGAGTGCCACGACCGCGCTTTTTCAACGCGCCATCCTGCATTTGATCCTCCATGATATTGAGCCCCCCCGACTCTATGAAGCAAAGGAGTTCCTTTTGCGCCTTTTTCAACTCGGACTCGGGAGATTCTTTGTCACGGATCGCCAAGCACAACGCCATGAGCGTAAGAAGGTTGATACCGAGCGTCTCGGCCACTTTTACAAGGGTCGGTAGCGTAGCCTGAATTTTCCCTTGTTCCAGCAAGCTTAGGTTGCTCTGGCTGATAGTCCCTGCTAGGGCTTCATAACCTAATCCTTTCAGTTTCCGGATGGTGCGTAGGGTGATGGCTAGCTCTTCCTTCACGTTCAGTATCTCAAAAGGAAGAATAGAGCCACAGTCGTGTAGGCCTACCAAATATCATTTGTTGTTATTGGTGGGCTGCTTCCTTATCATGTCCATTCAATGGGCGGCGCGCTGACCCGCAAATTGGGGATGCTTCAGCAGCTTCCCTATCTGGCTGCCAAATGTATTAGCAGCGTTTATCTAGAGGATCGCCTTGAGCTAAGCCGATCAAAGGTTTGGCAGGGCAAGGACTGGGTTTTTTGCCGTGTTTGTAACTTATAACAGTGAACTGCAGGGGCAATTTAAAGCGCCGGAGAGTGTTCGGATGCTCTGGAGATCAGTGGACATCAGTCGTTGTGAATACTCATTTCTGATCGAAGGCATGGG
The DNA here is from genome assembly GCF_000346225.2 of Pseudomonas sp. Lz4W. Taxonomy (NCBI): domain Bacteria; kingdom Pseudomonadati; phylum Pseudomonadota; class Gammaproteobacteria; order Pseudomonadales; family Pseudomonadaceae; genus Pseudomonas; species Pseudomonas sp. Lz4W. The sequence goes on from NZ_CP017432.1 coordinate 651,995, forward strand.
ATGGGAGGATGGATGCATAGGCCCGGTTGCGCATCTCGTCACGGATGTGAGCACCATCCAAATGATGCGCGCAGCAGAGGTTGGTAATTTCCTGAGCGTGAGCAAAATCCATCTTATCCAGCCGCCTGCAAAGAATAATCAGGGCTCATACACCATGGAGCCTCTATCCGATATTCGGATTCAGGCCGGTACCGAAAGGAATCCGGTCTACGAGTTCGTAACGGATGTAGGCCGGATCTACACGAGCGCAAGGCAATGAAGTTCCATGATCAGGAGGACACATGGCTGTGACTCTGGATGATGTCACTTAATCTTTTTACGGCGCATCAGCGGTCGCACTAGGCTGGCATGGAACTGCGAGTGGGCTCGTTAGCTACTGCTGCTACATAAAGAGAAAAATGCTATGAAGCTGCAAATTTATTCAGATTTGCATAACGAATTCTCGCGATTCGAACCTCCTACCAGCGACGCGGACGTAGTGATTCTCGCCGGCGATATTGATATCAAATCGCGTGGAGTCTCATGGGCGAACGACACATTCCAGTGCCCTGTTATCTATGTGTGTGGCAATCACGAATATTACGGCGGCCACATAGGTCACACACTGCGAAAGATGAAAAACGCTGCATTGCCCCATGTGCATGTACTCGAAAACGAGATGCTCATTCTCGATGGCACACGCTTTTTGGTCACAACGGCCTGGACGGATTATTCGGCTACTGGTGATGTGGTTGCGGCAAAGCGCGTTGCTTGGGATTCGATGAACGATTTCTTGGTGATTCGAGCCGACTTGGATTACAGACGCCTGCGTCCAGATGACCTAGTCGCGAAATCAATGAGGGCTCACCGATGGTTAACCCAAGAGCTTAATAGACCTTTCGACGGCAAAACAGTGGTGGTCACACACCATGCACCAGTGTTGGATCATCTGGGTGACGATCACCCCGGACATCTGGCTGCAGCCTATGCGAACGATTGGTCAGAGCTACTTAGTAAGGCTGATCTGTGGATACATGGACACACGCATTTTGCAGCAGACTTCCTTAAGAACGGGTGCCGAGTGTTTTCAAATCCGCGCGGATATCCGGGGCAAAGTACAGGCTTCGATCCTGAGTGCTTGGTAGAGGTTTGATGGTGAGTATTTCTCTGCAGTTCCATGCTTTAGGCTCGTAGTCGCTAGATCAAAACTAGCGGGTATGAGATTGCTCGAACGGTCGATATTTAGAGCGAATTTGAGGGTTGTGGATGGTCACTTTAAATGAAATCTCGCAGCTGCTTTACGGCGTAGGGGAAGAGATGCCTGGCTGGCAGGGCACCCAGGACGAACTAATTGCATTGGCCGCAAACGCCTTCCCTGGCAAAGCCTTCTGTGTTGTGGAGCAGTGGATCCTGATCGACCTCACTGTGACACCTGCGGAGAAGGAAAAACTCACCGGGCTTGGTCTATTGCCCGCGACCCTGTTCGCCCATGAGGTCGTGCTCGATAGCCGTAATCGATTTCAACCCACCATGTGGGTACGCAGTAATTTCGGCGTGTCTTCCAACGCTTACATGTTTGAAACCAAAAATACTGTCTATCTCCTGCTTGGGCCTGGACTGAGAAAAGAGGCTGGCATTGGTGCCGCTTTTTCAATGAAGGTAGGGTGAGCGATGCTGGCCGACGGTGTATTCATGGTCGTTTTGGAGCTTGAGTTGGATGCCTGAAGTAATTGAGCTGGAATTTCATAGTAAAGATGTCAGCGAATTTCAGCTGCACCGTTTGGTGCGAGCAAGCTTTCGCAAATACACGGTGCCTGTCACGGCATTCATCAGCGACGCTTTTATTGCAGATGACACATGCGTCGGGGTGTCCTTCGACCATTCGAAGCGTGACGATGCATACCACAGGGTGGATGGTTCCATTCTTCTCACAGGTAAAATTCAGTCAGCGAGAAAAGAGGGCCGGTTTTGGTTGCTCGAGACTCAAGATGGTAATTACGTCATCACTAGCTTCAGGCGAGACCTGGGCAGAGCTAGCTTTTTGAAGCTTCTCCAGTCCGCCGATAGATCCTAATCGGTAGTATGAAAGCCATCATTTGATAACCTGGTAGGGCCGTGTCATATGCCAGATGAACGATGGTCAGTCGTTAGGGCAATAGCCCATTTTGACGAGTTGCTCGACCAGGTGATCACGACTCGCAAACCAGTTTTCGTTGATGGAGAACGCAGGACTGCGGTGTTCATTTCAATGGAGGAGTGGCTGTCGATTCAGGACAAGCTCATTGCTCGAGCTCCCTCAAACCTCTGAACTTTCGCTTGCTAGGCCTCTTACGGTTTTAGTCTGCTGCGCTCCGAGTCCACCATGCGGAGCGCTTCAAGCGGCATCTGTCCTGTAACGCTCGCCTTAGCTCAGTAACCGAGCTCGTTCAGCAGCTGTTGCAAAAAACCACGGCGCCTACGAATCGCGCACAGGATTAGATAGTCGCGGTCGGTATCGGTTGTTGAAATATGCGTATGCGTCCGGCCAAGTCATCTACCCAGCCCCGCAAAGCTAAGACATGGTGTGCACTTAAATTTAAGTGGGCACCAGTTCTAGCCTTTTAAGCGGGTATTTCATGCAGCCAACACGCCGTTCCTATTCCAAGTCCTTCAAGGCCCAAGTCATTCAAGAGTGTGCACAGCCCGGCGCTTCGATTGCCAGCGTCGCGCTTGGCCATAGCCTCAACGCAAACCTCGTCCACAAATGGATTCGGCTGCAAGCGCAGAAAAGCCCTGCGCTCCCACCTGCATTTATTCCGTTACCCATGCCGCTGGCCGGGGCAAACTCCCATCCAGCATCATCGAATATCTGCGTTGAAATACAGCACCCGCGCGGCACCATCAAAGTGAACTGGCCGACTGAAAGTGCTGCCGCCTGTGCGACTTTTCTTCGAGACCTTTTGCGATGATCCGCATTGACTCCATCTGGCTCGCCACCGAACCGATGGACATGCGCGCAGGCACCGAAACGACGTTAGCCAAGGTGATCGCCGTGTTCGGTGCGGCGCAGCCGCACTGTGCTTATCTGTTCGCCAACCGCCGCGCCAATCGCATGAAAGTGCTGGTGCATGACGGCTTTGGAATATGGCTGGCGGCGCGCCGGTTGAACCAAGGCAAGTTCCATTGGCCTGGCATTCGCCATGGTTCTGAGATGGAACTGGATACCGAGCAACTTCAGGCATTGGTGCTGGGTCTGCCATGGCAACGCGCAGGTTCTGGAGGCTCGATCACACTGCTTTAACGGCTGCCATTAGTCTATCGGTCTATCGCCGCGAAGCGCCTGCTCTGGCAAAATCCGGCGCATGACTTCTTCTCCCAATCTCGACCAAATGTCCCCCGACCAACTGCGTGCTTTGGCAGCGCAGTTGCTGTCGCAAGTCGACACGATGGGCAAGAAAATCAACCGCGACCAAACGCTGATCGAGAAACTGACCCACGAGATCGCCCAGCTCAAGCGTTTGAAGTTTGCCAAGCGCAGCGAGCAGATGAATCCTGAGCAGGCCAGTTTGCTCGATGACCTGATCGATACCGATATCGCAGCGATTGAAGCAGAGCTTCAGGCCTTGCATACAGTGCCAGCTGCGACCGAGAAAAAGCAGAAACCCAAGCGCACTGCATTACCGGCTGAGTTTCCACGCACACTGATGCATCACGAACCGGACAACACTCACTGCCCATGCGGCTGCGCACTCAAGCGCATCGGTGAGGACGTTAGTGAGAAGCTGGACTACACGCCCGGCGTGTTCACCGTCGAACGCCATGTCCGTGGCAAGTGGGTCTGCGATGACTGCGAAACGCTGATCCAGGCACCGGTTCCGGCGCAGGTTATTGATAAGGGCATCCCGACTGCGGGCCTACTTGCACACGTCATGATTGCCAAGTTTGCTGACCATCTGCCGCTTTACCGTCAGGAATCGATCTTCGGTCGAGCAGGCTTGGAGATTCCACGTTCAACATTGGCTCAATGGGTTGGCGTGACGGGCGTGCAGTTGCAACCTCTGGTCGACGCGCTGCGCGAAGTAGTGCTTGGGCAACAAGTCATCCACGCAGATGAAACACCGGTGCAGATGCTCATGCCGGGAACAAAGAAAACTCACCGTTCCTATGTGTGGGCCTACGCCACCAGCCAGTTCTCGGACTTGGCAGCGGTGGTTTATGACTTCAGTCCCAGCCGTGCCGGTGAGCATGCTCGCAACTTCCTGCAAGACTGGAGGGGCAAGCTGGTCTGCGACGATTTTGGCGGCTACAAGGCCAGCTTTGAACTCGGTGTGACCGAGATTGGGTGCATGGCCCATGCACGGCGCAAGTTCTTCGAACTGCACGCCACGAATAAAAGCACGCTCGCCGAGCAAGCCTTGCGCTATATCCAGTTGTTGTACGAAATCGAGAGCGAAGTCCGCGATCTGGGGCCGGATTTACGGCGCCGAATACGGCAAGAAAAAGCCGTCCCAGTGATGAATATGTTGCATGCCTGGATGATCGCTCAGCGTGACCTCGTGCCCGAAGGCTCAGCCATCAGCAGAGCACTCGATTACAGCCTGAAACGCTGGGCAGCGCTGTCGCGCTACCTTGATGACGGGGCCGTACCCATAGATAACAACTGGTGTGAGAACCAGATCCGCCCTTGGGCTCTTGGACGTAAAAACTGGCTCTTCGCAGGGTCGCTACGCAGCGGAAAACGGGCAGCGGCGATCATGAGTCTGATCCAGTCAGCGAGACTGAATGGTCATGATCCGTATGCCTATCTGAAAGATGTACTCACGCGCCTGCCGACGCAGCGCGCAAGTGAGATTAGCGAGCTGCTGCCGCACAGGTGGGCCCCCGTTTAATCGCGCAAGGTGTTTTGGGCTGATGCCTTCCTTGGCATCTACATTTTGCGCCACAACAAAGCAGGAATTGCCCGGATGTAAATTAGCTCGCTGACCAATTCAATCAGCGTTTGAGTAATGACTGCTGCCGCCGCGAGCCCTCTGATTTCATCGGGCAAGGCCAGTGCCAGTGGCAGAACTACCAGTGAATTTCGTGTCGAGCTGCTGAAAGCGACTGATCTTGCCGTGCTGGCCGGCAATTTAAAGGCGCCGGCCACCAGCGCGCCCACCAACGGTGCCAAGAGCATGAAACCAATGTAGACGGGAATAACGGGCAGCAGCTTGTCCATGTCTCTGACCACCGCTGAAATCTGAGAGCCGATCACAACGACCAACACAGCCGCCATAGCCGGTACAGGCATCCAAGTCCATGCATCATTCCAGCCCTCAACGATGCTGGATCTCTTTGCCCCGGCAGCCGTTGCTACCGCCAAGACCAGAGGCAAAGCGATCAGCACTACAAAAGCCTCAATAAATGGGCCGATAGATATGGCTACCGCTGAGTCGTTACCCAGCATGAAGGCCAAGTAAAGCGGCAACAACACAAGCTGTAGCAAAAGTAGCAATGGCGTCGCCGCCAGAGTGAGTTTGGAGTCACCCTTACCGATATGGGTAAACACCACCACATAGTCGATACAAGGCGTCAGCAAAACCAACAGGGCACCCACCAAAATCGCAGGGTGATCGGTTAGCCCCATCGTCAATGCCCAGACCAACAAGGGGATGGCCACGAAGTTGGCAGTCAGCAACGCCGCCATGAAACGCTTATTCGCAAGCCCATTACGGAGATCCAGGAACGGAATCTGTAGAAACATGGCGTACATCAGCACTGCGATGGCGGGTGTCACCATCGCCCCTAGAGCTTGAGACGCATTGGGTGCGAGCAGGCCTCCGATGGCCGCGACAATGACCGCGACGAAGTAAACGGGAATCTGGTTCTTCTCTAGCTGTTCTCTGTCCACGAAATGCCCTTCAAACGCGTGAAATTATTTTCTGAAGACAGGTTAATATCTGTAGCTACTACAGGTTCAAGAAAATGCTTGGGGAGTTTGCATGTCAGGAATCGGGGCGCTGTCGAAATCAACGGGTTGCCACATTGAAACGATTCGCTACTACGAGAAAATAGGCCTTCTACCTCCAGCTCTGCGGTCGACAGGGCGGCATCGAATCTATACCGAAAAGCATCGTTCAAGACTCGTCTTCATCCGGCAGAATCGTGAATTGGGCTTTCCACTCGACGATATCCGAGAACTCATTGCGCTCGCAGCAGATGCTGATCGTCCGTGTGCTGATGCGCTGTCGGTGGTCAAGAAGCACTTGGCAGAAGTAGAGTCGAAGGTCGCCAAGCTCCAGCAGATCCGTATAGAGCTGCTATCAATGGCAAGCAAGTGTGAGTCAACATGCCTAGGTTCGAAAACTCCAGACTGTACGATTGTTGAGTCACTGTTCGAACCTGCTGCTGGGGCTCGCTCTGGTTGCTGCTCCTAAGCAAATCAAAATGCTGGGCGCCCACTGAATTGCGCAAGGTGTGTTGAGCGGACGCTTACCTACGATCCGTGGATTAGGCGGATCGAACGCAATCGCGCCTTACACGCTAGGTATGGGGACAAATTCGATCCATGGGGAGACGACAGACCTTCATGAGGGCTTCGGCGAAGCCCGTATAGCGGTTCGTTCCAAGGATTATGGGGGCGGCTACTGTTGGCTGGAACGTGCGCATATCCTTACGTAACGTCGTACCCTCCTGCATACATAATCCCATGTTTGGATGTTGCGCGTAGGCATCATGACAGGTGGGGTTTCGGGAAGTTTTGGTACAAATAATACGCGTATTTGCAGTGCTGCTATTTTCTAGAGTATGGGTGCCTTGGGGGAACACAGGTCGTGCCAAAATAAGCGCTTTTCAGTTGATGCCTCTCTCCAAAACCGAAATCTCTTCTTGACGAAGATTGACCCGCTGACGATCTTTTGAGTAGTTGCCGCATCCTTTCACCCGCATGGAGAGTCATATGAGCGCTGGTCATAGTCACGGTCAAGCTCGTGCAGGACACGAGAAAAAATTGTGGATCGCTTTGGTGTTAACGACAAGCTTCATGATCGCGGAGGTCATTGGGGCTTTTGTGACAGGCAGCTTGGCGTTGTTATCCGATGCGGCTCACATGCTAACCGATTCCACTGCCTTGGCTATTTCATTGATAGCTATTCAAATTGCCAAACGCGCTGCGGATAAAAAGCGGACATTCGGCTATGCACGATTTGAGATCCTCGCAGCTGCTTTTAACGCGATTTTGTTGTTCATGGTGGCGGTGTACATCTTGTATGAAGCTTATCAGCGGTTTAAAGCCCCGACAGAAATCCAATCGACAGGGATGCTGATCGTCGCAGTGATCGGACTAGTTGTGAACCTTGTTTCAATGCGGTTGCTAATGTCTGCCAGTGCCGAAAGTCTTAACGTAAAAGGCGCGTACCTAGAAGTATGGAGCGACATGTTGGGCTCCATGGGCGTAATAGGGGCGGCATTGATCATTCGTTTTACCGGATTCACTTGGGTTGACTCGATCGTTGCCGCAGCTATCGGCCTGTGGGTGCTTCCCAGAACCTGGGTTTTGCTCAAAGAAAGCATGAACATCCTGTTGCAAGGGGTTCCGGATGGCATCGATATCGCTGAAGTGGATGCGTGCATCAGGGCGGTTGAAGGCGTTGAGGATATCCATGACCTGCATATCTGGGCCCTGACCAGCGGCAAGAATGTCATGAGTGCTCACCTTGTAATCTTGCGTAGCTCCCGAGCTGAGCAAGATATATTGGCTGAGGTGACTCGGCTGATGAGCGAGGTATTCCATATCAGCCATACGACTCTTCAACTGGAAAACTTGCAGTTTCATGCAACGCTTGAAGAAAACGAAGGCATGCAGCACTAGAGCGGGATCTTGCAAACATCTCATGTCGGAGTAGGGGTTGCTGCGATTTACTCAGAACTCAGCGGACATTAAAAAACCTGACCACAGGCGCATGTCCAGTGGTGCAGGGAGGGTTGCACAGGTTTGTTGCGGGAATTTACCCTTGAACCTTTCTAGCCTGTTGCCAAGTGGTCTGTCCGTCGAGGTTTGGGAAGCTCAGCCTGAAAACGGTCATGCTGCCAGGCATGCTTTGAACATCCGCAGTTCCCTGGTGGAGGCTCATGATCGATCGAACAATAGCTAAGCCAAGACCAGTGCCACCTTCAGCACGCGAGCGACTTGTATCAATCCGATAAAAGCGGTCAAACAAGTGCAACAGATGCTGAGGTTCGATTCCTGCTCCAGGGTTGCCTACAAGTAGCGATACCTGTTTGGCATAGTTTTCAATAACAATTGAAATAGATTGTCCCGCAGGGCAATGGCGAATTGCGTTGGACAATAGATTGGATATTGCTCGCTGTATCATTAACCTGTCGCCAATCGTCTTGCCAGTTCCGGTAACATTCAGGGTGATACGTTTCTCTTCCGCAGACAGTGAAAACAGATCGACCACCTTAAATGCTTCATCTTCTAAGGTAATTGTTTCGAACGGGACAAGTGCCGCGGGATGGCTGACCTGAGCTAAGAAGAGCATATCCGAGACAATTCGCGTGACACGCCCCAACTCCTCGGTGCATGACTCCAGCACAGCTTTGTATTCTTCTGCCGGACGCTCCCGAGAAAGGGTAACCTGGGCCTTGCCCATCAAATTGGTGATCGGGGATCGTAATTCATGGGCTAAGTCATCTGAAAATTGCGACAACTGCTGAATACCGCTGTCGAGCCGGTGCAGCATGAAGTTGATGCCATGAGCCAACTCACTAAGCTCCTGAGGCATTTTAACAACAGAAAGTCGATGGTTGAGATCTTGAGCCGAGATCATGGCGGCGACCTTCCGGAACTCTCTCAGTGGAGAAAGTCCTTGTTGTACTACGGCCCAAGCACTTGCTCCGATGAGTATTAGTAAAAGCGGTAGTGCAATAATCGTCGACCTAAGGTACGCGCTGAGCAGCGCTTCATCGTTCGCACAATCCATCGACAGCAATACGGGAACGCTTACACCGTTCTTTAATGGGATGAGCTTGGATGCGGTAAGGAAGTGTCGACCTTCACCATCTGAATTGGTGGAATAGGACACCTTGTCAACGGCAGCAGTCGCAGCTTTCAACTCAGTCCGCGGATCCGACAATCCAGGCCCAAATTTCAGTAAGGGCGTCCTGAGGTTTTTCAGATCATAGATGGTCAGATTCAGATTGTCATGTCCCATGACTTGATCCAGTAACGAATGCGGTTTTGAATTTACGTCGGCCGTGTCATCGTATAGCGAGAGGCTATGTTCAACCTGCTCCATCTTATTGATCAGGCTGTTTTTTGCCAACTTATCCAGCTCATGCGTCAGCGCAAAAAAGGCCAAGACAGCCAAAAAAACTACCAACAACGCCCCCAAGATACTTACTGTCAAACCTAGTCGCATTGACAGGCTGACCGGCTTCATACTCGCGCCTCTAATACGTAACCAACACCGCGAAGGGTGTGGATCAACTTGTTATCGAAGGGGTCATCTATTTTGGCCCTCAGCCTACGGATTGAAACCTCGACAACGTTAGTGTCGCAATCAAAATTCATATCCCAGACCAGTGAAATGATTTGGGTGCGAGAAAGCACTTCTCCAGTCTGGCGCATCAGCAAGTGCAACAGCGCAAACTCCTTGGTTGTCAGATCTATGCGCTGCTCACCGCGAAAAGCACGATGACGTCCTTGGTCTAGTTCCAGGTCGGCTACTTTTAGTACCTGCGGGACAGGTATGTGCTCACTGCGTCGCATCAGGGTTCGTACCCGTGCAAGTAACTCAGGAAACTCAAACGGTTTAACCAGATAATCATCGGCACCCAAATCTAGTCCGCGTATCTTGTCCGCTAGGCGCCCTCGGGCCGTCAACATCATGACCCGGGCATTACTGCTTTGTCGTAGACGTTCAAGAACACCCCAGCCATCAAGTTCGGGAAGATTAACGTCAAGTATCACCAAATCATAAACATGTTGGCGCGCCAGATGTAGTCCATCCGCGCCATTTATCGCACGATCAACAATGTAGCCACTTTCAGTCAGTCCCTGATGTAAGTATTCGGCAGTTTTGAGCTCGTCCTCAACTACAAGGATTCGCATAACATTTCACCTTCTTAATGACTAGAGTTAAAGGGGTTCAGAAAAGTAATAAACGTATACTGTGGTTTTCTGATTGGTATTGTCTTTTTATAGGATTTTCAATCTTCATATGGTTTGAATAACTTACGAGATGACAGCCTTCACTCTAAAGCCTGTAGCTGCTTTAGGGTCAAGCCAAAGCTGCGGTTTTGAGGCGCCAAAGCTAGGGTTGCGACAATCTGTCGCGGGAAATAATCCAGAGGCTATATATCCATAGAGAGCTCATATGAATACCCCAATTCGACAAGTGCGCTTCGGCAGATAATTGCTGAATTTTTGTTTCATCATATTTCCGCCTTAAGTTTTTCTTTTTTAACACCTCCTATATTAGAGCAAAACCTACAGCAGTAGAGCTGGATAACATATTTGTAATTCTTCAGTCACCTTGTTGATAGATGAAGAACTCTACAGTTATCACGTTGAGAAAATTCGCTTTAAAGGAAGTATAAAATTGCGTTGGCTTAGAAAGTTAATTACCCCCTTGCGTACCATAAAATCTTTGTTGGTAATAGGCCTAAGTTGCACGTTTGCACTATCAGGCACGGCTTTTTCCGCTGGTTCGGTTTCACAGGCGCTGACAATGGATCAAGTGCTTCAAATGGCGTTTGCCAACAACCCTGACCTAGCGGCAGCACAGTGGGAAATTGGTATCACTCAGGGAGATCGGCAGCAGGCGAGCTTGATTCCCAATCCTGAGTTGTCTTGGGAGGCTGAGGATACCCGGCGTAATTCGCGCACTACGACGGTGATGATCAATCAGCCGATCGAGCTTGGTGGTAAGCGAGGCGCTAGGATCGAAGTGGCAAGTCGAGCGCAAGATGCAGCCGAGATTGAATTGGAGCGCAAGCGTAATGTTCTACGTGCCGATGTCATTCAGGCGTTTTACAACACATCTACGGCTCAGCAAAGGTTGCTGTTATCACGTCAATCACTTGAGCTCGCACAGCGTGGCTTGAATGTAGCTCAAGGTCGCATCAGTAGTGGCAAGTCATCGCCTGTTGAAGGTACGCGAGCAGAAGTCCAGTTGTCGGAGGTACGCCTAGAGCTGAAACGGGCAGAGCGAGAGGAGGCAAATGCCTATCAACAACTCGCTCGAGTCATTGGTGTGCCTTTGCCGGCGTTTGCGTCTGTAAGTGATTCAAGTCAGCCAATGCCAACTGTACCGGAACCTTCGCTGCTCCTTAATCGCATCGGTCAGACTGCGGAGTTACGGTTGGCAAAGCTGCAAATTGACCAGCGTGAAGCCTCACTTGGCTTGGAGAAAGCCCAGCGCATTCCTGACCTAACCGTAAGTTTAGGTAGCCAATACGATGAACGGGAGCGTGAGCGCGTGAATGTCGTAGGGCTGTCGATGCCCATCCCATTATTCAATCGTAATCAGGGCAATGTGTTGGCAGCCGCCCGCCGAACTGATCAGGCCCGCGACCTTCGCAATGCCAGCGAGTTACGCCTGCGCACAGAAATTCAGACCACTCTAGCTCAGTGGAAGACAGCGAACACTGAAATCACGTCGTTCAATCAAACCATCCTGCCTGCCGCGCAAAGTGCTGTAGATACCGCTACCCGTGGTTTCGAAATGGGGAAATTCAACTTCCTAGATGTGCTAGATGCCCAGCGCACCTTAATCAGCGCGCGCGGCCAGTACATCCAGGCCATTGCCGAGGCGACAGACGCCTGGGTGCGTATCGAGCGAATTTTCGGTGATGTCGACAAGCTCACTCATACCCCTTGAATTTCATATAACACTTTTTTAACCGCTACTCAGCATCGCAGTGCCACGGTAATCCGTGACTGCCCACTGAGCTGCGTAGGGAGTCCCATGGATAAAAAACAAATCCTTGTCACCGCACTGACCCTCACGGTGGGCATATGTGTTGGTTCGCTCTGGATGGGTAGCACGTCAACAGCGTCCACCGGCGTACAGACGCAAGAAGAGCAGGGCCACGATGCTGATCACAGCAACGAGGGTGCGGCCAAGGAGTCAGTTGATGGCGGGCATGAAGAAGGGGAAGCAGAAGAAGGTCACCTGACTCTGAGCGACGATCAGATCAGATCTGCCGGCATTCAGTTAATCGAAGCTAAGGAACAGAGCATCAGCCTCTCATTGCCGTTTCCTGGAGAAGTCCGTTTCGATGAAGACCGTACTGCGCATGTGGTACCCCGGGTTCCTGGTGTCGTCGAGTCGGTACATGTCAATCTTGGCCAAACAGTGAAAAAAGGTCAGCTACTAGCCGTGATTGCCAGTCAACAAATTTCTGATCAGCGCAGTGAGCAAGCCGCAGCGCAACGTCGTCTAGAGTTGGCGCGCACTACCTACGAGCGTGAACGCCAGTTATGGCAGGACAAAATCTCTGCCGAACAGGATTTCCTTCAAGCCCGTCAGGCTCTGCAAGAGGCCGAAATCGCTGTCAGTAATGCCCGACAAAAAATCAGCGTACTTAGTGGCAGCTCGGTGATCAGTGGTGGCAACCGGTATGAGCTGCGTGCACCGTTCGATGGCGTTGTGGTCGAAAAGCACTTGGGCCTTGGTGAGGTTGTCAGTGAAACCAGCAATGCTTTTACGCTCTCGGACTTGTCGCATGTTTGGGTGACTTTTGGCGTTTCCCCTAAGGATTTGAGCAAAGTCCTGGTGGGCAAGTCTGTCACGGTTAGTGCCGCTGAGTTGAATGCGGAAGTTACGGGTGCCGTGGCCTACGTTGGGAGTTTACTGGGTGAGCAGACTCGTACCGCCACTGTCCGTGTGTCCATAGCGAATCCGCAAGGGGCTTGGCGTCCCGGGCTGTTCGTAACCGTACTGGTTGATACCGATACCCGGCTGGCGAAAGTCGCAGTACCAGAAGCAGCAATCCAGACGGTCGAGGATAGGCCAACAGTTTTCGTTCGAACTGATGACGGGTTTAAGGCGCAAGCAGTAGTAATAGGTAGTCGTGCAGCAGGTCTGGCTGAGATCACAGAGGGCCTGGAGCCCGGAGCTCAAGTCGCTGCTGCCGGCAGCTTCATTCTGAAATCAGAACTGGGTAAAGCCTCGGCTGAACACGCCCACTGATCCGCCACTTCCACGAGAAGGTTCTCATGTTCGAACGCCTAATCCAATTTGCCATCGAGCAACGCATAATCGTCCTGCTCGCGGTTCTCCTCATGGCCGGACTCGGCATTGCTAGCTACCAGAAGCTGCCGATCGACGCCGTGCCCGACATCACCAACGTCCAGGTGCAAATCAATACTGGTGCCGCAGGTTTCTCGCCACTGGAGACTGAGCAGCGCATCACTTTCCCTATTGAAACCGCCATGGCAGGTCTGCCGGCACTTGAGCAGACGCGTTCACTCTCACGCTCGGGGCTTTCACAAGTTACGGTGATTTTCAAGGAAGGCACCGACCTATTCTTCGCCCGGCAATTGGTCAATGAACGATTGCAGATGGCAAAGGAACAATTGCCCGAAGGCGTGGAAGCTGTCATGGGGCCGATTTCTACCGGTTTGGGTGAGATTTTTCTGTGGACTGTCGAGGCCCAAGAAGACGCCGTAAAAGAGGATGGTAGTCCCTATACGCCGACCGACCTGAGGGTAATCCAAGATTGGATTATTAAACCTCAGCTGCGCAACGTTCCTGGGGTCGCCGAAATTAACACCATTGGCGGATTCGCCAAGGAATACCAGATTGCTCCGGATCCAAAACGCTTGGCCGCTTACAAGCTGACCCTGACAGACATTGTGACCGCGCTGGAAAGCAACAATGCTAACGTAGGAGCCGGCTACATTGAGCGCAGTGGCGAACAACTACTGATTCGTGCCCCTGGCCAAGTGGCGACCACCGACGACATCGCCAATATCGTGATCGCCAACGTCGATGGCACCCCTATACGTATTAAAAATGTGGCGACCGTGGATATTGGGCGTGAAATGCGTACCGGTGCGGCGACCGAAAACGGTCGTGAAGTGGTACTCGGCACGGTGTTCATGCTGATAGGCGAGAACAGCCGTACCGTCTCTCAGGCCGTTGCAGTCAAGCTAGAGCAAATCAACCGTTCACTGCCCAAAGGGGTGGTTGCGATCACTGTTTACGACCGTACTAACTTGGTAGACAAGGCTATTGCCACGGTCAAGAAGAATCTGATTGAAGGTGCAATCCTAGTAATCGCGATTTTGTTCCTATTCCTAGGCAATATTCGCGCAGCACTGATCACTGCCATGGTCATTCCTCTAGCCATGCTCTTTACCTTCACAGGCATGTTCACCAACAAAGTCAGCGCCAACCTGATGAGCCTGGGGGCTCTGGACTTCGGTATTATCGTCGACGGTGCAGTGGTTATTGTCGAAAATGCTATACGGCGCCTCGCCAATGCGCAGCACCATCACGGGCGCCTCCTCACTCGCTCCGAGCGCTTTCACGAAGTGTTTGCAGCAGCCAAGGAAGCCCGTCGACCACTGATTTTCGGGCAGTTGATCATCATGGTCGTTTATCTACCTATTTTTGCCCTGACCGGTGTCGAAGGGAAAATGTTCCACCCCATGGCGTTCACCGTCGTGATCGCCTTGCTAGGCGCGATGCTGCTGTCCGTAACCTTTGTTCCTGCGGCAATTGCCATGTTCGTGACGGGCAAAGTCAAGGAAGAAGAGAACGTGATAATGCGAGGAGCGCGACGGGCTTATGCCCCCGCGCTGGATTGGGTCATGAGTCATCGATCGCTGGCATTTGCCATGGCATTAGGTGTCATCGCTGCGAGTGGCGTGGTCGCCAGTCGAATGGGCAGTGAGTTTGTACCTAGTCTCAGCGAAGGCGATTTTGCACTGCAAGCATTACGAGTACCCGGTACAAGTCTGACGCAATCGGTGGAAATGCAGCAGCGCCTGGAAAAGCTTGTGCTGGAAAAAGTGCCTGAAGTCGAACGGATGTTTGCTCGAACCGGTACTGCAGAGATTGCTTCCGATCCAATGCCGCCGAACATCTCTGATAGTTATGTGATGCTCAAGCCGAAGGATCAATGGCCTGATCCAAGCAAGTCCCGGGAGACGTTGACAGAAGAGATCCAGAAAGCAGCGGCTGCTATGCCCGGTAGCAACTATGAGCTTTCCCAGCCTATCCAACTACGTTTCAACGAGTTGATTTCAGGCGTGCGAAGTGATGTGGCGGTCAAGGTCTTCGGTGATGACATGGCAGTGCTTAACAGTACCGCTGCGAAAATTGCCGCGTCAATGCAGGGGGTCGATGGCGCCTCCGAGGTCAAAGTCGAACAGACAACGGGGCTACCTGTACTGACCATAAACATAGACCGCGACAAAGCCGCACGTTACGGTCTGAACGTTGGAGACGTTCAAGACACCATTGCGGTGGCTGTCGGTGGCCGCCAGGCCGGGACGATGTATGAGGGAGATCGCCGCTTCGACATAGTGGTGCGTTTATCCGACGCCATGCGTAAGGACGTTGAGGGGTTGTCCACACTGCTGATTCCAGTCCCGGCGCTGCTCAATGGCAATGCCGATCAGATCGGTTTTATTGCCCTTTCAGAAGTGGCGACCCTCGATCTTGTACTTGGCCCGAATCAGATCAGTCGTGAGAACGGTAAGCGTCTGGTCATTGTCAGCGCGAATGTACGTGGACGGGATATCGGCTCATTCGTTAAGGAGGCTAGCATCGCCATTGATCAACAGGTAGAGATTCCGGCCGGTTATTGGGCTACCTGGGGTGGGCAGTTTGAACAACTTCAATCAGCTGCCAAACGCTTGCAGATAGTTGTCCCTGTGGCTCTGCTCTTGGTATTCACTCTGCTGTTCATGATGTTTAACAATCTCAAAGACGGCATGCTGGTATTCACCGGGATTCCATTCGCATTGACGGGTGGTGTTATGGCTTTGTGGCTACGTGATATCCCGCTGTCGATCTCGGCGGGTGTTGGTTTCATTGCATTGTCGGGTGTGGCAGTGCTGAACGGTCTGGTGATGATTGCTTTTATCCGCAACCTTCGAGAAGAGGGACATTCGTTGAGTTCTGCGATCAATGAAGGAGCGCTGACGCGGTTGCGCCCAGTATTAATGACAGCTTTGGTGGCATCCCTTGGCTTTATCCCCATGGCTCTAGCTACTGGAACAGGCGCGGAAGTCCAGCGGCCCCTAGCTACCGTTGTGATCGGCGGAATACTGTCCTCAACTGCGTTGACCCTACTGATACTTCCTGCGTTATATCACTGGGCACACCGTAAAGATGAAGAAGCAGACAGCGAAAAACAAGAAATAGTATAGCAGTTTGTTTTTAAAGCCCGCTGCTGATCCTCATTAGCGGGCTATTTATATCAATGATGACGGATATGTAATCTTAGTGCCACCGTATTGATAGCTTCGTATTGATACTCTAATACCAGTATTTAATATGAGGTGTCGAAATGAAAATCGCACAAATTTACGCTCTTGTAGGAGCATTGATTCTTTCTTCCACTGCATTGGCTGAGGGTGGTGGAGACCGGACTATTGCTAGAGCTACTCAAGCTACCGAGCAGGCTATGGAGAAGTTTTTAGCCAAAGAGCTGAAAAAAACTCCTCCGAAAATGTCAGGCGGTGAGAAGGGCCCGATTAGTAAGTAAATGTAGTGGTGCTACACATAAGCCCCGCCCCGCCCCGATTCCGGTTGCGGGGTTTTTATTGACATGTGAGGTGCAAAAAGTGAAGACTATTAATTATGTTATTTTTATTGTGGTCGCTGCGATCTCTTCAAACGTATTTGCTAAAGATAGTGACAAGGTTTTTGAAAAAAGAATGAGTGCCAACTCCGTAGCTATGGAGCAGTATGCGATTAGGCATGGAAAAAAAATTCCCGTAGCTAAGCAATATAAATATGGAATGAAATTAGATGTTGTGAATGTAGTTAGCATGGTACGACCAGCGGAAGGGTGCGGGGTGATGCCCGCAGCTATGACATACGAAGACTCTGAAGGAGTACTGAATACAGTCAGATACACAGTGGCCGGAACATGCCGTAAAGGTGGTTAGCCTCTACGCTCTTGGCATAGGGGGTCATATTTTTGACGTGCGTCATAAGACATAAAATGTGGGGGGTGTTTACTGCAGGCATAAAAAAGACGCCCCGAAGGGCGTCTTAAAATACATCGTATTTAGATGAGTAATCTAAAAGTGGATGCGGAGCTTCAACTTGACAGCAGTGAGTTCCAGGTTTTTGCAAGGGTGTTACTTACCTGTAGCAGTCTAGCCAGATGCGCTAGCAGATTGCTATGAACTCCAGTTTACTATAGGTGACTTAAGCTAACAGGAAGATGATTGAAAAATTACATTTTTGAAATTTTCCAGCTAAAACGGAACGTTCGTCTAGGACGATTCATCCTGCGCAGATCTTAAAGAATAGCTAATGGATACTCAATAATCACACGAACCTCATCCAGATCCGACTCAAATGTGGTTGCGCGAGTATTAGCTTGCCGTAGGCGGAAAGACATATCTTTCAAGGTACCTGTCTGAACGACATATTTTACTTCGATGTCACGCTCCCAACGTTTCTGGTCAGTAAGTGGGTTTCCATCCGCATCGCGTCTCATGTACGTCGTATTGGCGTTAGAGTAATCAGCATCAGTGCCACGACCGTAACGCGTCATAAACGACAAGCCAGGCACACCATACGATGTCATGTCGAGGTCGTAGCGAACCATCCAAGAGCGTTCTTTAGGTGAGTTAAAATCACTGTACTGAATTGAGTTATCAAGAAAGATTGAGTCCGACTGACGCAGGTAATCGAAGTCGTTATTTCCATTATTTCGCTGATGGGATAGTGCAAGTGTGTGCGCGCCATACTTCACGCCTACTTTACCGCTCCATATGTTATTGTCGAAATCGCCAAGTAATTTTTTTCCTTCATCGACAGCCTTATAATAGTTAAGGCCTCCGAATACGGAAAGCTCATTTGATAATGAGTAGTTTAGCACGGTGCCAGCATAGTATTGATTCCATGCGTCCTTGAGGCGACTGGAGTAAAGACTAAGGGTGACGTTTTTGTTCAAGTTATAATCGCCACCAAAGTAGCCTACCCAAGGCGAGTTAACAGGCCCGGCATAGAAGGTCGCAAAGTTGTCGCGCATGTTGCTCGAAGCTGGCTGGCTCATGGCATGTAGGCGACCGCCCTGAACGGTCAAGCCTTCAATGCTAGTATTTGTTGCTGTGACACCAGTGAAACTTTCCGGTAGTAGTCTTGAGTCGCCAGCAGCCACAACTGGGGTGGATGGGAATACGTCACCGACTTTTACTACGGTGTCAAAGGCGCGAATTTTTGCAGCACCTCCCACTTTTGTGTATTCGTCCCTTGCTTCTCCGTTGCTATTGACTGGAAGGACATCAAATGTACTACGGCCGCCATTACGGCCGCCACCCGTGTCGAGTTTTATTCCAATCATAGCAAACGCATCCACTCCGACACCGATTGTGCCCTGGGTAAATCCAGACTCGAATTTAGTAATAATCGCGTTTGCCCATGCTTCGGAATATCCATTGCCTGTAGGGCTTGACTCACCATTACGATGTTCGCGATTGAAGTAGTAGTTGCGGTTAAGGACGGTAAGACTACTATCCTCTATAAAACCGCCGTTTTTTTCTTCCGCACTCACCATGGGCGGCACAGAGCTGACAATCATTGCCATAGCGGCTATCGAAAATTTTGTATTGTTAATCATTAATCACTCCTTCGGTTCGGCAGAACTAGAAAGCTCTTCGGCTGGAATTGTTGTTTGAAGGAAGCTGGTCGCGCCTCCTGTATCATCGCCGAGTTGTATCGTTGCAATCTGTAGATAACGGGGGCATGATTGAGAAATTACAATTTTGTAATATTCGGCGGCTTTCTTGAAGTGTTCACGCGCGTACCGTGCGATCAACCGTTTACGGTTCTGAGTTTTTACAATGCTAGTTGCTACACTGTAGTGGTCTAATGATTCCGGACACCCATTTAGGCGAGAATGTTCGCCAGAACGAGGTGTCAGATGACCAAACAACGCCGTACCTTTTCCGCTGAATTCAAACGCGAGGCTGCTGACCTCGTACTCAAGCAAAATTACAGCTTCATCGAAGCCAGCCGCTCACTCGGCATTGGCGAGTCGGCTCTGCGCCGTTGGGTTGGCCAGCTTCAGCAGGAGCGCGGCGGAGTCACTCCGACCAGTAAAGCGCTGACGCCCGAGCAGCAAAAAATCCAAGAGTTAGAAGCTCGAATCAACCGGCTGGAACGGGAAAAATCTATATTAAAAAAGGCCACCGCGCTCTTGATGGCCGAGGAACACGAGCGTTCGCGTTAATCGATCAACTGCGGGCTCAAGAGCCTGTTGATCTGTTGTGCTCGGTATTTGAAGTAACCCGATCCTGCTACTACACGTACTGCCGAAAACGTCGATTTCCAGATGCCGAGCGGGTGGTTTTGCGCAGCCGTGTGAACGAGCTATTTACCCAAAGTCGAAGCGCTGCGGGCAGCCGAAGCATCATGTTGATGATGAAAGAGGACGGTATACAAATCGGGCGGTTCAAAGTACGTAAGTTGATGCGGGAGATGAACTTGATCAGCAAGCAGCCGGGCTCCCATGCCTACAAAAAGGCTACCGTGGAACGACCTGATATTCCGAACGTGCTTGATCGAGGGTTCACCGTTGCATCTCCAAACAAGGTCTGGTGCGGTGACATTACGTACGTCTGGGCTGAAGGCCGATGGCAATATCTGGCAGCCGTTATAGACCTTTGTGCCCGCCGTGTTGTGGGTTGGGCATTCTCATCCAAGCCCGACGCTGACTTGGTAATCAAGGCGTTGGATATGGCTTACGAGCAGCGTGGCAGGCCGAAAAACGTATTGTTTCACGGCGACCAGGGCAGCCAATACGGCAGCCGAAGTTTCCGCCAGAGACTCTGGCGATACCGCTTCACACAGAGCATGAGTCGACGCGGCAACTGCCATGATAATGCGCCCATGGAACGGCTATTTCGCAGCCTAAAAACTGAATGGATACCGGCAGCGGGCTACATGAGCGCCGCGCAAGCACAACGGGATATCAGCCGGTTCCTGATGGAACGGTATAACTGGCGGCGACCGCATCAATTCAACGAGGGCCTAGCGCCTGCCGTTGCCGAGGAAAAACTTAACGCAGTGTCCGGGATCAGTTGACCACTACAATATTCTCGGAGAAGCTCTTGCGTTTGTTCAGAGACATGCTCTGTTCCTTAATAGCGAGGCGAGCAAAATAAGCTTGTACTTATGATAGCGTAATGCGATCAGTCCAAGAAGTGTCCGGATGAACTTCGGCTTAACGAACTCTCGTGTAGCAGTGGGGATGGGGGGCGCGCGTTATGCATGCTTAGCTGGGAGGAGCATGGGAGCTGCCGCGGGATGATCGAAAAGCCTGTCAACCTTTGAGGCGCATGTGAGGCGAATGTCAACGAGCTCTGTCAATCTGCTGTCGCGAGAGAGAAGGTTTTGTCAATTTTGCGTGGTTAGATTGACAGTCAAGGTGCGTCAACCTACTTTCTGCTGAACTCATGTTTTTCTTGGGGGCTACCGTGTCAATGTATAGAACTGAATTGCGATGCCGGTAACTACTGGCCCGACGATCCGTTGGTGGCCGAACCGACAGCCCGGATCAAACCGCGTAAACCTTGAAGCTCGACCCCTGACCCCATAGACGCGAGCTGTTGTCTTTAAAAGCTCGCTCCTACAGATGCAGATATAGGGGCGCTCAATCAATCGGTAACAGAAGCCGTCCCAGCACCGGCAGGTGGTCGGAAATGGTCAGGGTATCTTCCTGGCGCACATAGCCTTCGATGCGTTGCAGTTTCGGGCTGTAGAACAGGTAGTCCAGGGTGCGGTCAGGGGCTTCGGCACGCGGGTCGTTGGGGAAATGGGTCAGCCACAGTTCACGGTCGATGCCGGTGGCTTCAGGGTTGCTGGGGATCATCGGGTACTTTTCCCACAGCAAGTGCAATTCACTGTCCGGCGAATAACCCGCTCGCAGTTCGGCGGGCAGGCGCAAAAACTGGCCAATCGGCAACAGGTTGAAATCACCGCCAATCAGCCAGGGCGTGCCCTGGCTTTCGAATTTGTCGAGCAACACACCGGTGGCCTGCATTTGAAGGAGCAGGTTGCTGTTGTCCAGGGTCGGGGCATCGAACTGGGTGTTGATGGCAACAATTTGCCCGCCGTCGTTAAGCGGCAGGTAGTTAACCAGCAGCGCAGGTTTTGGCTGGAACTGACGGCTGATGATATTGGCTTCGGCCACGGGCAATTGCAGGCGCTCGGCGTGTTCGATCTGGTAACGGCTGAGGGTGACCAGTTTGCGCCCGACACTCCCCAGAATATGCCAGTCGGGGACGAAGTCAGCCTTCCAGGTAAAGGCCTGGGTGCTGCAGGGGTATAGATCGACCAGGCGCTCCTGCAGCAGCGCGAGCTGGTCTTGATAGTCACTGGCCTTGGCGTTTTCATCGAGCTCTTGCAGCAGTACCAGATCGGGCTGCTCATCGCGTATCACCCGCGACACTTCATCCAGGCTGAAAGCCATGTCTTCACGGGTCGGGCGCAGGTCCGGACCGCTGCCATCAACCAGGTTGTACCAGAACACATAACGTTTGCCTGCCAGGTACTGGACATTCCAGGTCATAACCTTGAGCGCCTGCCCCGGTACCAGCACCGGGGCTGTGGCCGGGCAGACGAGTGCCAGCACCTCTTTGGCATCGGGTCGCCACGTAACGCTGTAAATCAGACTCGCCAGCGCGGCTGCAAGCAGCAGCAAACCTGACAGGATGGGGCGTAATAAACGTGGCATGGGCTCGGCTTAAGACGTAGCGGGAATTGCCGAGGATACCGGACAGCAGTCCGGCACCCAAGGAGAGGTATATAGCGAATCGTCCCTCTTACTTGTCGGATGGTTCGCCGATGAGCATAAACAAGCGATACAGCACGACTGACAAAAACAGCTGCAAAAAGCTGTTGGCACTTTCCAGGGCCAGAGCGAGCAACGGGTTATCGTCCTTTTGGAACAGCGAGAAGCTCAGCTCCTTGAGCATCATCAACGGCCCGAGTACCGCCAGCAAGCAGACAAAAATCCGCCAGAAGTGCCCGCGGCTCATGGCGAAGCTCGATTTCAGGGCGGCCAGTGGTGGATCTCCGCGCAATACCAGGCGGTATTCGGCAAACGCAAACACCACGGTCAGAAAAATCCCGGGAACGAAAAACATCGATAGCCCGAGCACGATCAGCAATGTGCTGATGGCCGCGAGCAGGGCGAATCTGGGCCACAGCGTCAGTGCCTGGGCCAGCAGCTCACGATTGCGCGGGCTTTCGCCACGGCTGCGGGCGTCGAGAAACAGAATCAGCGCGCCGGTGTACAGCGGATACAGAAGCAAACCCACGAGCAGGCCATAGCCGGGCGATGGGTCGGGGCCCACGGCGTTATCCACCATGAGCTGCAGCACGGCCTCAAGGATCACCAGCGGCAAGCACAGCGTCACGATTTGTCCCAGATTGCGCTGGAAGAAGTACAGGGAGTCGCGAATAACAGTCAGCGGATTCATTGTCAGGTATCAGCAGTCAAAAGCGGTGCGTCACTTTAACCGATGCCAGGCGATGGAGAGCAAATGTAAACGTTCTTGTTACGACCCGCCCGGTGTTTGTGAGCACGCCGGGCGGTTTATCCGCGCAAGTCCTCGACAGGCTGGCATACTGCGGCCTTGTTTTTCAGCAGCTGCCCGATTGCCTGGGCACCATGGGGTTTGCCGGTGAAAAGAATTGCGGTCTTCGCAGATGTGCAGAACCTCTATTACACAGTTCGCCAGGCTTATGGCTGCCACTTCAATTACGCGGCGTTGTGGGCTGACATCAGTCAGCGCGGTGAAATCGTCGAGGCCTATGCCTATGCGATCGACCGGGGTGACAGCAAACAGCAGCAGTTTCAGCAGATCCTGCGCAACCTCGGTTTCACGGTAAAACTCAAACCCTACATCCAGCGCAGCGATGGCTCGGCCAAGGGCGACTGGGACGTGGGTATCACCATCGACATCATGGATGTTGCGGCCAATGTCGATGAGGTGGTGCTGGCTTCGGGTGACGGTGATTTCGATCTGCTGCTCGAACGCATTGCCAGCAAGCACGGGGTTGAAACCGTGGCTTATGGGGTGCCTGGCCTTACCGCCAATTCATTGATTCGTGCTGCTGGCCGTTATGTACCGATAGAAGGCAGCTTGCTGCTCAAGTAATTTCCATTTTTTACAGGATTGACCCGGTTTGGAACGCATCGCCGTAATTGACTTTGAAACCACAGGTATCTCCCCGAGCAGCAGCTGCCGGGCGACCGAAATTGCGGTGGTGATTCTTGAACAGGGGCGCATTGTCGAGCGTTACCAGAGCCTGATGAACGCGGGTGTGCGGGTGCCGGGCTTCATCGAGCAACTGACCGGCATCAGCAACGCCATGTTGCGCACGGCGCCATCTGCGCAGCAGGTGATGAACGAGGTCAACGAGTTCGTCGGCACCACGCCTTTGCTGGCCCACAACGCCGCGTTCGACCAAAAATTCTGGGATTTCGAGATGGGGCTCATCAAGCGCACCCGCTTGCAGAACTTTGCCTGCTCGTTGCTGCTGGCCCGGCGTTTGATGCCGGCGGCGCCCAATCACAAGCTGGGTACCCTCACCACCTTCGCCCAGTTGCCCCATACCGGCCAGGCTCACCGGGCCATGGCCGATGCCGAA
The DNA here is from genome assembly GCF_000346225.2 of Pseudomonas sp. Lz4W. Taxonomy (NCBI): domain Bacteria; kingdom Pseudomonadati; phylum Pseudomonadota; class Gammaproteobacteria; order Pseudomonadales; family Pseudomonadaceae; genus Pseudomonas; species Pseudomonas sp. Lz4W. Next base: position 675,790 of record NZ_CP017432.1, read on the forward strand.
ATGGCAGCCAACCTCACGACCCATCTGGCTGAGCAACTGCGTCAAAAGCACGGCCTGCGAGAGTTGAGCCACGATCTGTTGCGCAGCCTGCAAAAAATTCCTGCCGCCAAAATCAACGAACACCTCAAGCGCTGTCGCGGGTTCTGAAGACCAGGGCCTGTGTAGGCGCGAGCTTGCTCGCGAGCCTTTAGCAGCGGCCCTGTCGCGGCCAAAAGTGTACGGCCACTTTTGGCCGGTTCTGTAACTTAATATTGCCCCTGGCTTTGGCTAAACTCCTCCATCCCCTGCCTTTGCCTTCGAGCTGCCTCCATGCCTGCCGCACGTCGTTTCCCGCTACAACTGATCGGTGCCTTTTTTGCGTTGTATGTGATTTGGGGTTCGACCTATCTGGTCATCCGTATCGGCATCGAGTCCTGGCCGCCGCTGATGATGGCCGGGGTCCGCTTTCTGGTGGCAGGCAGCTTGATGTACGGTTTCATGCGCTGGCGCGGGGCCCCCGCACCGACCTTCGTGCAGTGGCGCGCAGCCGGCATGATCGGTTTTCTGTTACTGGCGTGCGGCAACGGCGGGGTGACGCTGGCCGAACACTCCGGGGTCGCCTCGGGTGTCGCGGCGCTGGCCGTGGCCACCGTGCCGTTGTTTACGTTGCTGTTCGGCTATTTCTGGGGCGCCCGCAATACCCGTCTGGAATGGGCCGGGATTGCCCTGGGACTGATCGGTATCGGCATGCTCAACCTGGGTTCCAACCTGCAGGCCAGCCCGATAGGCGCCGCGATGATTTTGTTTGCCGCCGCCGCCTGGGCATTCGGTTCGGTGTGGAGCCGGCACTTGCCGCTGCCGGCCGGGCCCATGGCCAGTGCCGCCGAAATGCTGGTGGCGGGCGCCGTGCTCTTGATTGGCAGCCTGTTGAGTGGCGAGCGCATGACCCAGATGCCCACTGCCGCAGGCTGGGGCGCATTGCTCTATCTGGTGTTCTTCGGTTCGATCATTGCCTTCAGTGCCTACATGTACCTGCTGAAAAACGTACGCCCGGCGGCGGCCACCAGTTACGCCTACGTCAACCCGGCCGTGGCGGTGATGCTGGGCATCGCATTCGCCGGCGAGACCATAGGTTTCGAGGAGTGCCTGGCGATGGCGGTCATCATCAGCGCCGTGGTGTTGATCGGTTTGCCGCAGTGGCGCAAGCAGAAACCGGTCTGAATTAGGGTAAACTGCGCGCCATTGCAACTTATGCACCCCTGCGCTGACCTTTTTCGACGGTATCCCCATGACATTCGCCACCCTTGGCCTGATCGAACCCTTGCTGCGCGCTCTTGAGACGCTCGGCTACAAGACCCCAACCCCGGTTCAGGCCCAAGCGATCCCCGCAGTGCTGGCTGGCCGCGACCTGATGGCCGCCGCCCAGACCGGCACCGGCAAAACGGGCGGTTTCGCCCTGCCGCTGCTGCAGTCGCTGACCATGGAAGGTCCGAAAGTTGCCAGTAACATGGTGCGCGCCCTGGTACTGGTGCCAACCCGCGAACTGGCCGAACAGGTTCACGAGAGCATCCGCCAGTACGCCGAGCATTTGCCGTTGAGCACCTATGCGGTCTACGGCGGCGTCAGCATCAACCCGCAAATGATGAAAATGCGCAAAGGGGTTGATGTCCTGGTGGCTACTCCGGGTCGTCTGCTCGATCTCTATCGGCAGAAGGCGATCAAGTTCACCCAGCTGCAAACCCTGATCCTCGATGAAGCGGATCGCATGCTCGACCTGGGCTTCTCCGAAGAGCTGCGGGATATCTACCGCGTATTGCCGAAAAAGCGCCAGACCCTGCTGTTTTCGGCGACCTTTTCTGATGCCATCCGCCTGTTGGCCGAGCAGATGCTCGACAACCCGCTGAGCATCGAAGTCAGCCCGCGCAACGTAGCGGCCAGCAGCGTCAAGCAATGGATCATTCCGGTCGACAAAAAGCGCAAGCCGGAGCTGTTCCTGCATTTGCTGCGCACCCAGCAATGGAAGCAAGTGCTGGTGTTTGCCAAGACCCGTAACGGTGTCGATGAACTGGTGGGCAAGCTGCAAGGTCTGGGCATCAACGCCGACGGCATTCATGGCGACAAGCCGCAGGCCACGCGTCAGCGTGCGCTGGACCGGTTCAAGGCCAGCGAAGTGCAAATCCTGGTCGCGACCGATGTTGCCGCCCGTGGTCTGGATATTGAAGACCTGCCGCTGGTGATCAACTTCGACATGCCGATCGTGGCCGAAGACTACATCCACCGCATTGGCCGCACTGGCCGTGCCGGTCAGAAGGGCGAAGCGATTTCGTTTGTCTGCGCCGATGAAGTGAACATGTTGTCGGCGATCGAGATGCTGACCCGTCAGACCTTGCCGCGCCATGAACAACAGGACTTCGAGCCGGAGCACCGCGTGCCCGAGACTGATGCAACCGGTCAGGTGATCAAAAAGCCGAAGAAGCCGAAAAAACCGAAAACCTCAGGCGGTGGCGGCAAGCGCAACCTGGGTAAATGGGTCGACAGCGGCGAAGCTGCACCGGTTGAACCTTCGGTCAAACCCGTGCGTAAAGTCCCTGTGTTCAATACCGGCCCGCGCAAGCGCAAGCCGTAAGCCAAACCTGCTTGTCCGCGACGTCATCGCGGGCAAGCTCGCTCTCGCTCTCGCTCTCGCAAGCGTCAGGCTTTGAGCCAGCTCAAAAGCCCCAACCCTGCGGCCCTGCCACTGGCAAAACAGCCTGTTAGCAAATAGCCGCCGGTGGGGGCTTCCCAATCGAGCATTTCCCCCGCGCAGAACACCCCCGGGATGGCTTTAAGCATCAGGTTTTCATCCATCGCTTCAAACCGCACGCCTCCCGCGCTGCTGATGGCTTCGTCCAGTGGACGGGTTTTTATCAGGTTCAGCGCCAACCCCTTGATTGCCTGAGCCAGCCTCTGCGGGTCGGCAAAGCACTCGGCCGGCGCCAATTCGCGCAGCAGCGCGGCTTTCACCCCGTCTATCCCCAGTTGACTGTGCAGATGCTTGCTCATGGAGCGCGAGCCGCGAGGTTTGGCCAGTGCTGCGGCAATTTTATCCACAGGCTTGCCCGGCAGCAGATCGATCAGGATGGTGGCCACCCCCTGTTGATTGATCGCCTCACGAATCGGCGCCGACCAGGCGTAAATCAGGCTGCCTTCAATGCCGCTGGCGGTAATCACGCACTCACCCAGACGCGGGGTGCTGTTTTGCAGGGCAATCGCGATGTTCTTCAGGGGGGCTCCGGCAAACTTGCTGCGCAGCACTTCACTCCAGCCCGCCACATCAAACCCGCAGTTGCTCGGCTGCAGCGGCGCCAGTTCCACCCCGCGCCCGGCCAGAAGCGGCATCCACGCCCCGTCCGAGCCCAGGCGAGCCCAACTGCCGCCGCCCAGCGCCAGTAACACCGCATCAGGCTTGAGTTGCTGCTCTCCTGTCGGGCTGTCGATCCTTAACTGGCCATCGGCATGCCAGCCCAGCCAGCGATGGCGGGTGTGGATAACTACCCCGGACTCGCGCAGACGCTTGAGCCAGGCGCGCAGCAATGGCGCGGCTTTCATATCGGTGGGAAAGACCCGGCCTGAACTGCCGACAAAGGTTTCGATGCCCAGGTCGTGAATCCACTGGCACAAGGCCGTAGCATCGAAGGCCCGCAGCAGCGGAGCCATTTGCGGGGCGCGCTCGGCGTAACGTGACAGGAATGCCGGGTAGGCTTCGGAATGGGTGATGTTCATGCCGCCGACACCGGCCAGCAGGAATTTGCGTCCGACCGAGGGCATGGCGTCATACAGATCGACCCGCACCCCGGCCTGGCTCAGCACTTCAGCGGCCATCAGGCCTGCGGGCCCACCGCCGATAATGGCGACGTGGCGGGAAGGGGAGGTGGTGGGCTCTGTCATGGCGGGGCTGCAAATCGGCGAAATAAGTCGCGCATTCTACCTGACTAATGTCCATATGCCCTGCAAGACCGCTGCCCCTGCAGGGGTTGGGTTGGCCTTGTGGGCGCTGGCTTGCCAGCGATGCCATCGATGCCAGGATAGAGCCAATTGTGTCGCCTGCATGGCTGGCAAGCCGGCGCCCACAGAAGATGGATGTTGTCTGTATGAAAAACATACAGCTCTCTGCAGCCCATAGACTACGTGGCCTGCAAGAGCTTTCACTCAGGTTATCCACAGGCAGTTCCACAGGCATTGTGGGTAATTAGTAGCAGCCGGAAGACAGCCAGACCTTTTGTGCACTGTGGTGCAGGATCCCGTGGCGTCGGGCCAGGGCTTTGCGATCTTTGCTGTAACCGCCGCCTATAACACCGACGACTGGAATATCCCGTCCCAGGCAGTGGCGCATCACGCTCTCATCGCGGGCGGCGACGCCGGCATCGGTCAGCTTCAAATAGCCCAGGGCATCGTCCTTGTGCACATCGACACCGGCGTCGTACAGCACCAGATCGGGCTGATACAGCGCCAGCAGGTAATTGAGCGCGTCATCCACCACTTGCAGATATTCGGCATCCCCCATGCCCATGGGCAGGCCAATGTCCCAGTCGCTTTGTGCCTTGCGTGCCGGAAAATTCTTTTCGCAGTGCAGGGAAACGGTAATTGCATCCGGCGTATGTTCAAGAATCCGGGCCGTGCCATCGCCCTGGTGTACATCGCAATCGAAGATCAATACCCGGTTTACCCGGCCGCTTTCCAGTAGATAGCGGCTGATGACTGCCAGATCATTGAAGATGCAGAAGCCCGCAGGGTGGTCGTAGTGGGCGTGATGAGTGCCACCTGCCAGATGACAGGCCAGCCCGTGCTCAAGGGCCTGTTCGGCCGCCAGCAACGAGCCGCCGACCGCGCGGATGGTGCGGCGTGCCAGCGCTTCACTCCAGGGCAGGCCCAGGCGTCGCTGGTCCTCGCGGGCCAGTTCACCGGCCATGTAACGCTCGATGTAGGCGCGGTCATGGGCGAGGGCGAGGATATCCACAGGGCACAGTTCGGGGCGCAGCAAATCGGCGTCGCGGGTCAGCCCGGACTGGACCAGGTGATCGCGCAGCAGGCGGAACTTGTCCATCGGGAAGCGATGTTCCGCCGGGAACTCAGGGCTGTAGTCATCGTGGTAAATCAGAGGTAAAGGCATGGGATTTCGCACCGAACGAGCGTTTGATATTAACAGCGCTGTACACTGCGAGGTATTCGAAAAGCCCGGTAACAAATCGGAGATAACAGATGGAGCAGATTAAAGAGCTCGAAAGTGCCCGTTTGCGGTTACGCCCGTGGCGCGACACAGATTTGCCCGAGTTCGCTGCGATGTCTGCCGACCCTCAGGTGATGCGCTATTTTCCTGCGCCCTTGAGCCGTCTGGAAAGTGCCGCGCTGATAGGCCGGATTCGTGGTCACTTTGCCGAATACGGCTACGGATTGTGGGCGCTGGAGCGCAAGGATACCGGGGCCTTCATCGGTTTCACCGGGTTGTCCAATGTCAATTTTGCCGCACCTTTCACGCCGGCCGTGGAAATTGGCTGGCGCCTGGCCCCGGAACACTGGGGCCTGGGCTATGCCAGCGAGGCGGCCTGGGCGGCGCTGCGCTGCGCCTTTGACCGATTGGCACTGGATCAGGTGGTGTCATTTACCAGCCAGTTGAACCTGCCGTCGCAAAAGGTCATGCAGGCGATCGGCATGCAGCACGATCCGGACGGTGACTTTGAACATCCCCGGCTGCCTGAAGGGCATCCGCTAAGGTCACATGTGCTGTATCGCATTACGCGGGCACAGTGGCTGGAAACCCTGCACGGCTAGGCAGGCCGAGAGCGGCGAAAGCCAGAATTTTGTTGTCCGGCGTAGCCAAGGCTACCCCGGTATTGCTCTGTGTGAGGAGAATCCGAATGAGCCAAGTGTTGGAAGATCTGGTCAATTTACTGACCCTGGAACCGATCGAAGAGAACCTCTTTCGCGGTAGCAGTCAGGACTTGGGCTTTCGCCAGTTGTTCGGCGGTCAAGTGCTCGGACAATCGTTGTCGGCCATGAGCCAGACAGTCGAAGACGCGCGGCACGTGCACTCGATGCACGGCTACTTTTTGCGCCCGGGGGATGCCGGGTTGCCGGTGGTCTATCAGGTGGACCGGGTGCGCGATGGCGGCAGTTTCAGCACGCGCCGGGTGACCGCGATCCAGAAGGGTCAGCCGATTTTCACCTGTAGCGCTTCATTCCAGTACGACGAAGGCGGCTTTGAGCACCAGACTCCGATGCCCGATGTGGTGGGCCCGGAAAACCTGCCTTCGGAACTCGAAATGATTCGTCAGCGTGCGCATCTGATCCCCGAATCGATGCGTGAAAAGTTGCTGTGCGCCAAACCCATCGAATTTCGTCCGGTGGTGGGCGAAGACCCGTTCAACCCCAAGATCACCGACCCGATCAAGTACGTCTGGTTTCGTGCCGATGGCGCACTGGCTGACTCGCCGGCGCTGCACAAATACCTGCTGGCCTATGCCTCGGACTTCGGTTTGCTGACCACTTCGCTGCTGCCCCATGGCAAAGGCGTGTGGCAAAAGGACATGCAGGTAGCCAGCCTTGATCACGCGCTGTGGTTCCACCAGGACCTGCGTGCCGACGACTGGTTGCTGTACGCCATGGACAGCCCGTGGGCGGGAAATTCACGCGGGTTTTCCCGGGGTAGCGTCTTTAACCGCGCCGGCCAGCTGGTTGCGTCTGTCACACAAGAAGGTTTGATTCGTCATCGTAAGGACTGGGCATGACACTCAAGGAAGTAAAACACTGGGTTTTTGATATGGACGGTACTTTGACCGTCGCGGTGCATGACTTTGACGCGATTCGTCGGGCGCTGGACATCCCTGTGCAAGTGGATATTTTGACCCACCTCAACGGCTTGCCTGCCCACGAGGCGCAAGCCAAGCACGCATGGTTGCTGGAGCACGAGCGTGAACTGGCACTGGCCTCAACCCCGGCACCCGGGGCGGTAGAGTTGGTGCGCGAGCTGGCGGCCCGCGGTTGTCGCCTGGGAGTGCTGACCCGCAATGCCCGGGAGCTGGCGCATATCACCTTGGAGGCCATTGGTCTGGCCCCGCTTTTTGCGCCAGAGGATGTTCTGGGGCGCGACAATGCTGCGCACAAACCCGACCCCGACGGCCTGTTGCAACTGGCCCGGGCATGGGAGGTCGATCCGTCACAGATGGTGATGGTGGGGGATTATCGTTTTGACCTGGATTGTGGTCGTGCGGCGGGCAGTAAAACGGTACTGGTCAACGTGCCCGAAAATCCTTGGCCGGAACTGACCGACTGGCATGCCCGGGACTGTTTCGAACTGCGCAAGCTTATCGCCTGACCCTGTAGAAGCGAGCTCTTCGCGGTTTGGTTGAAAAGCTCGCGAGCAAGCTCGCTCCTACAGGTGCAATTGCAGCCTCCTGAATGGGGTGCTTTCCGGTCTGGACAGTGAGGGCTGCGATCTGCCGCATGTTTGCGCTGCACAACCCTTGTCTCGCGAGCTCTTCGTGGTTTGGTTGAAAAGCTCGCGAGCAAGCTCTTTGCTGCTTGAAAAGCTCGCGAGACAAGCTCGCTCCTACAGATGCAATTGCAGCCACTTGCATGTGGTGCTTTCCGGTCTGGACGGTGAGGGCTGGGATCTGCCGCATGTTTGCACTGCACAACCCCTGTAGGAGCGAGCTTGTCTCGCGAGCTCTTCGCGGCCGCGTTGAAAAGCTCGCGAGCAAGCTCGCTCCTACAGGTGCAATTGCAGCCTCCTGCATGGGGTGCCTTCCGGTCTGGAGGGTGAGGGCTGGGATCTGCCGCATGTTTGCACTGCACACCCCCTGTAGGAGCGAGCTTGTCTCGCGAGCTCTTTGCAGTTACAGGTTCATGGGGGGGAAGGTTGCTCGCCGAACAACACCTTTTGCCCCTCGGGGGAGGTGAACATCCGGTCGCCGTTGTGCCCGACCCCGGGCACTTCTATCAGTCGCTGATTGAGCCCCTGCGGATGGCGCTGGGTCAGATACTCGAAGTAATTCTTGCCCCGCACCAGCCTGAACGCGCCCTGGGCCTCGGCCTCGCAACCCTTGTCGAGGGCCGGGTGGTTGGGGTCGATGTCTTTGGCTCCGAGCAAGTAGGTAATGTCACGTCCGACATAGGCCTGTTCCAGTTGCTCGGGGCTTTCTCCCCGGGCGTAGGCTGGCAGGTGCTGGAGCCCGTATTTCCAGCTATTGAAACCCGGGCAACTGGCCGGATCGAAGGTGGGGATCGGTCGCTGCGCATTGAAATAGGCGTAGGACGAAGGGTTGGCAATCACATAGCGCAGCTTGATCCCCTGCTCCTGCAGCGCTTTGCCAGCCCGGGTTGTCAGTGCGTAGCGCTGCACCACTTGCGCGCCTCCCGAGTGTCCGGCGACCACTATCTCGCGCAGGGCCGGATAGCGTTTACCATCAGCAAGACGCTCCAGGATCTGATCCAGCGCCGCATAAGAACTGAGGGGCGCAGGACTTGTGGCGGGTGCGCCGGCCATCCAGTCATTGGCGTGCCAGCGCAATATATCGGCGGGCAGGCTATGGCGGGCAGTGTCGCTTTCATTCAAAAACTGTGGGGCGATGATCAGGGTTGTGGATAACTGTCCGGCCCGGGTCGCCGCCTGTTCAACGCTGTGCAGGTAGGTCTGGGCATTGCGCAAACGGCCATGGATCACAATCAGGGCCCGCTGCACCTGGGGGAGCGGCTGTTGCCAGTCCTGGCTCAAGCCCAGCGCCAGTTGTGCGGTGCCGATTTGCAGATGCTCGGGGCTCAGTTCCCTGACCCCCTGTTCTGCAGCCCGTGCCGCCGTGCAGACCAGCAGCAGCCCGAGCATCGAAACCATCAGGCGTGTGCCCATTTACAGCCTTGCTGCCGAAAAGGTGTCGCACTGGTTGATATCACCTTGGGCGAAACCGGTCTTGAACCACTTCACCCGTTGCGCCGACGTGCCGTGGGTAAAGGAGTCCGGCACTACACGGCCCTGGCTTTGTTGCTGCAGGCGATCGTCGCCGATGGCATTGGCGGCGTTCAGGGCTTGCTCGACATCCCCCGGCTCAAGCCAGTTCAGGCGCTTTTGCGCATGGTTGGCCCAAACCCCCGCCAGGCAGTCGGCTTGCAGTTCCTGGCGCACCAGCAATCCACCTGCACCCTCCATGCGCTGGCCTTGTTGACGGGCCATTTGCATTTTTGACGAGATACCCAGCAGGGTCTGCACGTGATGGCCTACCTCGTGGGCGATCACATAGGCCTGGGCGAAGTCGCCACCGGCCTTGAAGCGCTGGGACATTTCCTGGAAGAAACTCATGTCCAGGTAAACCTTTTGGTCCGCCGGGCAGTAAAACGGCCCGGTGGCTGCCGAAGCAAAACCGCAGGCTGAATTCACCTGGCCGCGAAACAGCACGAGGGTCGGGTCTTTATAGGTACGGCCGGCCTGTTGAAAAATCTGACGCCAGGTGTCCTCGGTATCGCCCAGCACCGCGCGCACGAAGTCGGCCTGTTGATCATTGGCCGGCGGCGCATGCCCGGCTTGCTGGGTGACCTGGGGCGAGGATTGCTCGCTGAGCTGGCCACTGAGTTGCCCAAGGATTTGCATCGGGTCCTGGCCGGTCAACAAGCCGAACCCGACAATCACCACCACCGCCATCAGGCTCAGGCCTTTGCCACCGCCAATGCGCATCCCGCCGCCCCCGGTGCTTTGATCGCGCACGTCTTCCACGTTGTCGCTGCGTCGGCCTTTTTTCCAAAGCATGGGGCAATCCTCTGATAAATCCTGTTGATAGTGTTGTTGCTGAGCCGGGGCTTCGCCAGACCGGTTGTCAGACGCCTTTCAAGAGCGCAAGGAGTATGGCAGTTACCGCGCCAGGCAAGGTAAAAGCAGGTGTCGGCACGGGTGACAGATTAGCCCGGCCCGGCAAAAAGACCGCCAGTGCCTGAATAGAGTTCCGGGCCCCGCGCTGAAGTGGTTGAATACCGCCTGTCCTCGCCCCGGAGTTGTCAGCCCTGTGAACATTGATACCCGCATCAAATACCGGCACCTGGTGTGCTTTCTGGAGATGGCACGTCAGGGCAGTCTGGCGCGGGCGGCGGATGTGCTGGCGGTGAGTCAGCCGGCCATGTCAAAAACCCTCAAGGAGCTGGAACAGCTACTGACGGTCAGCCTGTTTGTGCGCAGCAAAACCGGGGTCAGCCTGACCGAAGCCGGTGTGGCCTTCCTGCGCTATGCGACGCCCTCGGTGCAGGCCCTGCGCGAAGGGGTGAATGCCTTGCGCGGGGGCGAATATGCGGGCGGGACGGTACGCCTTGGCGTGTTGTCGACCGTTGAAAGCCTGCTGATACCCGAACTGGTGAGCCGCCTGCATGCGCGGCACTCGTCACTGGTGGTGAGTGTGGTGACGGGGCCGAGTGCCTACCTGTTATCGCAATTGCGGGTGGGAGATGTCGATCTGGTGGTGGGGCGGATGACAGATAGTCCGGAAATTCAGGGGATGAATTTTGAACATCTTTACAGCGAATCCATGACCCTGGTGGTGCGCGCCGGCCATCCGCTGACGCAATTGCCGCTGGATCGCAGTCGGCTGGAACACTATCCGCTGGTACTGCCGCTGGCCAATACCACCATCCGCGCCTTTGCCGACAGCCTGTTCGTACAGTGCGGTATCAGCCAGTCCCGTCAGCGTCTGGAAACCCTGTCGATTACCTTGAGCCGGCGTTATGTGCTGCATAACGATGCGGTCTGGATAGCGCCGCTGGACGCTGTGCGCCTGGATCTGGCGAGTGGTGAACTGCAAGAAGTCGACCTCGGCCAGCGCGAACCCGGGGGCTCGATCGGTATTTGCAGCAACGCCCATGTACCAATGTCGGTGGCGGCACAGGGCTGTGTCGAGGTGCTGCGGGAGCTGGGGCAGGCCTACTGCGAGGGTATTTATCCATAACCGTATGGTTATGGGTTGAGTCTGGCTTTTCAGTAGTCCTTGCCTGCCTGTTGTTTGAAAATGACCACTATCTGCCTGCCCCCCGCCCTGGCTTTTGTCGGAGCGAGGGAGGGGCCTGGCCTTTATAAAAACAACAGGAGATCGACATGTCTGATGCAGACAGCCGGCGTTTTGTCATCCGTGACCGCAACTGGCACCCCAAAGCCCTGACCCCCGATTACAAAACCTCCATTGCCCGTTCGCCGCGGCAGGCGCTGGTGAGCATCCCGCAATCGGTCAGTGAAACCAGTGGCCCTGACTTTTCCCACCTGCAACTGGGCAAGTTCGACAATGACCTGCTGTTGAACTTCAACAACGGCGGTTTGCCGGTGGGCGAGCGGATTCTGCTGGCGGGTCGGGTATGCGACCAGTATGGCAAGCCGATTCCCCACACGCTGGTCGAGCTCTGGCAAGCCAACGCCGGTGGCCGTTATCGCCACAAGAATGACCGTTATCTGGCACCCCTTGACCCCAATTTTGGTGGCGTGGGTCGTACCCTCACCGACAGTCAGGGCTACTACAGTTTCCGCACCGTAAAACCGGGGCCCTATCCTTGGCGTAACGGCCCCAATGACTGGCGCCCGGCGCATATCCACGTTTCCATCAGTGGCCCTTCCATAGCGACGCGCCTGATTACCCAGCTGTATTTCGAGGGTGATCCGTTGATCCCGATGTGCCCGATCGTCAAGTCGATTGCCAATCCTGACGCCGTGCAAAGCCTGATTGCGCGGCTGGACATGGGCGCGGCCAATCCAATGGATTGCCTGGCGTATCGCTTTGATATCGTGCTGCGCGGTCAGCGCAAGACTCACTTCGAAAACTGCTGAGGAGCCCGTCATGCCTATCGAACTGCTGCAGGAAACCCCATCGCAAACGGCTGGCCCTTATGTGCATATCGGTCTGGCACTGGCCGCGGCCGGCAACCCGGCACGGCCCGTGGAAATCTGGAGCGAAATGGCCAAGCCCGGCGCCCCGGGCGAGCACATCTTGCTGCTGGGCAACGTGCACGATGGTAATGGCCATCTGGTGCGCGACTCCTTTCTGGAGCTGTGGCAAGCCAACCATGAAGGGGTCTACGACGAAGACTTTGACTCGGAAAAGGCCTTCAACAGTTTCGGTCGTACCGCCACCACCTTTGATGCCGGTGAGTGGACGCTGAACACCATCAAACCGGGGGTGGTGAACAACGCAGCCGGCGTGCCCATGGCGCCGCACATCAACGTGTCGTTGTTTGCCCGGGGCATCAACATCCACCTGCAAACCCGCCTGTACTTCAGCGACGAGCCTGAAGCCAATGGCAAATGCCCGGTGCTCAACCTGATTGAGCAACCGCAACGTCGCGAAACCCTGATCGCCCGGCGCTGCGAAGTGGACGGCAAACCGGCCTACCGGTTTGATATCTACTTGCAGGGGCCAAACGAAACGGTGTTTTTCGACTTCTAAGGCCCGGTAAACAACACATTCCCTGCAGGAGCGAGCTCTTTAAAGCCCGCTCCTGCACAAGAGTGTTCAGGCCCGTGTGCGACGTTGCTGCAAGGCAGCTGCCAGACCGCTGATGCAGATAATAGCGATGCCGATACGGGTGGTGAAGTCTGGCGTGTGATCAAAAAGCAACCAGCCCAATATTCCGGAAAACACGATCTGGCAATAGCTGAATGGCGCCAGCAGTGCCGGGGCGGCGACTCGAAAAGACTGGGTCAACAGCAAGTGCGCGGTCATGCCGAACGCGCCCAGGGCAAGCATTTGCAGGCCGTGGGCCAGAGTCGGGGTATGCCAGAAGAACGGCACCAGCGCACTCATCACCAGCACATTGAATAACCCGGCAAAGAAATTACTGGTGGTGGGGCTGTCGTACAGGCTGAGTTTGCGGGTGAGAATCTGATAGCAGCTGAAGCACAGCGCTGCCGCCATCGGTAATAACACCGCGGGGGTGAACAGCTCACCGCCCGGATGAATAATGATCACCACCCCGATAAATCCGCAAACCACGGCCAGCCATTGGCCGAGTGAAACTTTCTCCCCCAGCAGGGGCCCGGACAATGCTGCCACCAGCAGCGGCGCCAGAAAGTTGACCGCGGTGTTTTCGGCCAGTGGGATATACAGCAGGCCGTAGGTGAAAAACAGCCCTGAACCCAGCAGGCATATCGCCCTTAGAACCTGAAGCAAAGGGCGCTTGCTGCGTAAGACCCGCAGCCCCGACTGCGGCAGGAAAATCCCCGCCATCAGCAGGGTGTGCACCAGATAACGGGCCCACACCACCATCACTACCGGGTAAAAGCCACTGAGGTATTTGGACAGTGCATCGTGACTGGAGAACAGGGCCGTGGCCGCCACGATCAGCAAGATGCCTTTCAAAGGCTGGTTAACCCCTGAAAGGGGGGTGGGCATTGTCATCGAATACCTCAAGGTGGTGCTGGGTGTGGAGGTCTGGCCCGCTCTTTATACTTGTGGGATTTTTCGCGGAGCCATGAAGTACATCCACACTAACGCAATGAAGTACATCGCCGGAATCATAGTGAACAACAATGTGTAATTGTTGTTGGTGACGGTCAGTACATAGCCGACGAACTGGGTCATGAACATGCCGCCGATGGCGGCACACATCCCGCCAAAGCCGAACACTGTGCCCATCATGTGTTTCGGCGTGTAGTCCATCACCATGCTCCACACGTTGGCCGTCCAGGCCTGGTGTGCGCCGAGTGCCAGGGCAATCGCGCCGACAGCCACCCACAGCTGGCTGGAGCCTGCGGCCATCACCACGCCAATGATGGCGATCGCACATAACAGCATCGACACCAGGCGCGCCTTGACCGCCGCCATGCCGCGCTTGATCAGCACCGAAGACAGAATCCCGCCACCGACGCTGCCGAAGTCAGCAGTGATGTAAATGATGATCAGCGGGATACCCATCTGCGTGACACTGATCCCCAGGTTGTATTGCTGGTTCAGGAAGGGCGGCAGCCAGTACAGGTAGAACCAGAACACCGGGGCCGTCATGGCGTAGGACAGGGCGAATGCCCAGGTGCCACGCATCTTGAGGATGGTTGCAAAAGAAACGGTGGTCTGTTCAGGCTCTTTTTCTTGCTGGATGTAGTTCAGTTCCTCTTTGGACACAGTCGGATGATCTTCAGGGTTGTAGTACTTCAACCCCCAGAAAATCAGCCAGATGCCACCCAGTGCGGCCATGCACAAAAAGGCGGCTTGCCAGCCCCATACATGCAATACCAGTGGCAGCATCATCGGGGTGAACATGGCGCCGACGTTGGTCCCGGCATTGAAAATGCCGCTGGCCACCGCCCGCTCGCTGGCCGGAAACCACAGGCGCGTGGTCTTGACGCAGGCCGGATAGTTGGCCGCTTCGGTCAAGCCGAGAATAAAGCGGCAGATCATGAAGCCGGCAGCCGAGGTGGCAAGGCCATGGGCGCCAGTGGCCAGGCTCCAGAGCAGCACTGCGCAGAAGAACACCCGCTTTACGCCCACCCGGTCAATCAGCCGGCCTTGCAGGACGAAGCCGATGGCGTAGCCCACCTGAAACCAGAAGTTGATGTTGGCGTAGTCCATCGCCGTCCAGCTCATTTCTTTGGCCAGAATCGGTTGCATCACACCCAGGGCGGCGCGGTCGATGAAGTTCAGGGTGGTGGCGAAAAACACCAGCGCGAGCATGCCCCAGCGGGTCTTGCCGATCGCCATGGTGCCGCGGATCTTGTCGCCGATACCCGCGTGTGGACCTTGGGCAGGCTTGGTACGTGCAGTCTGAGAAGGGACCATGGTTGTTTATCCGTTTCTTGGAATTGTTATGTGGTGAAGCTGGAGCAGCAGATTGATGGTGGCGACTGGACAAAAAGTCGTCAATTCGAGATAGGCCATAGTGTTCGATAATCGCCCGCAAAACTAACCGTTTAGTACACAGTGATTGCTCAATAATAGGGCGCCCTTAATAATCAGGCTATTAAGAAGTGCTGTCGTTTGCAGGCTGTGCCAATTCAGGGAGTAAAAAATGAAGCGTTCGATTGCCACCGTTTCTTTGAGCGGCACCTTGCCGGAGAAACTGGACGCTATTGCGGCGGCAGGTTTTGACGGGGTCGAGATCTTTGAAAACGACCTGCTTTATTATGACGGCAGTCCGCGCGAGGTGCGCCAAATATGTGCCGACCTGGGCCTGGCCATCAGCCTGTTTCAACCCTTTCGTGACTTTGAAGGCTGCCGCCGCGATCGTCTGGCCCGCAACCTTGACCGCGCCGAACGCAAATTCGATTTGATGCAGGAACTGGGCACGGACCTGGTGCTGGTGTGCAGCAATGCCGCTGCTGACGCCCTGGGTGAGCGGCAGATTCTGCTGGATGACCTGAGCCTGCTCGCCGAGCGTGCCGGCGCGCGCAATTTACGCATCGGCTACGAGGCCCTGGCCTGGGGCCGTCACGTCAATACCTGGCAACAGGTCTGGGACCTGGTACGGCAGATTGATCATCCGAACCTGGGGGTGCTGCTCGACAGCTTCCACACCCTGTCGCTCAAGGGCGATCCGAGTGCCATCGCGCAGATCCCGGGAGACAAGATCTTCTTCGTGCAGATGGCCGATGCGCCGGTGCTGGCGATGGACGTGCTGGAGTGGAGCCGGCATTTCCGCTGCTTCCCGGGGCAGGGCGAATTCGACCTGCCAGGCTTTTTGGCGCCGATCATTGAGAGTGGCTACACAGGTCCCTTGTCGCTGGAAATCTTCAACGACGGTTTTCGTGCCGCGCCTACCCGGGCCAATGCCGCCGACGGCTTTCGCTCGCTGCTGTATCTCGAAGAAAAAACCCGTGAGCGTCTGGCTCGCCAGGCCGAACCGGCAACTCTGCTGGAGCCGTTATTCGCGCCGCCAAAGGCGAGCGACTACGACGGCATCGAGTTTCTCGAATTTGCCGTGGATGACAGTCAGGGCGCCCAGTTGACGCAATGGCTTGAGCGTCTGGGGTTCTCCAGGGCCGGTCAGCACCGTTCGAAAAATGTGAGCTTGTTGCGCCAGGGCGATATCAATCTGATTCTCAACGCTGAGCCTTACTCCTTTGCCCACAACTTCTTCGAGGCCCACGGGCCGTCGTTGTGCGCCACGGCAATACGGGTACAGGACAGCACCAGCGCGCTGGCCCGGGCCGTGGCCTACAAAGGTCAGCCCTATCGCGGCCTGGTCGGCCCCAATGAGCTGGAGCTGGCGGCCGTACGGGCGCCGGATGGAAGCCTGATTTATCTGGTGGACCAGGACGCCGCCGGCAACCCCTTGTACCAGTCGGACTTCAACCTCACGCCTGCCCGGGCCGCGTCGGGCGGACTTAAACGCATTGACCACATGGCAATGGCGTTGCCTGCAGACAGCCTCGACAGCTGGGTGCTGTTCTATAAAAGCCTGCTGGACTTCGAAGCCGATGACGAAGTGGTACTGCCTGACCCCTATGGCCTGGTAAAAAGCCGGGCCTTGCGCAGCCGCTGCAGCTCCATTCGCTTGCCGCTGAATATTTCCGAGAACAGAAACACCGCTATCTCACATGCCTTGTCGAGCTATCGCGGTTCCGGCGTACATCACATTGCATTCGAGTGTGACGATCTGTTTGCCGAAGTCAGTCGTGCGAAAGACGCAGGGGTACCGCTGCTGGATATCCCGCTCAACTACTATGACGACCTGGCGGCGCGCTTTGATTTTGATGATGAGTTCTTGAGCGAACTGGCCTACTTCAACGTGCTGTACGACCGTGACGCCCAGGGCGGTGAGTTGTTCCACGTGTACACCGAGCCTTTTGCCGGGCGCTTTTTCTTTGAGCTGTTGCAGCGTAAAAACGGCTATGCCGGTTATGGCGCAGCCAACGTTGCAGTTCGCCTGGCAGCAATGGCCAAATCCCGCAGTGGCGCGGCACGTCAGGCCAAGTTATAGGCCGGGCGACTTCCTTCGACGAACGGGGCAGCCCATAATCGCGGGCATTCCCTGATGGCCGTGAGCCTTTAATGACCCAGATTCCAGAAGTCGACAGCGGTGCCACGGCCCCGGCTGTCGAGCCGCGTAAAAGCCGTAAAAACAACCCGGAGAAGACCCGCGAGAATATTCTGCACGAAGCCCTTGCCGAGTTCGTGGAGCAGGGGTTGGCGGGGGCCCGGGTGGACGCGATCGCGGAGCGTACCAACACCTCCAAGCGCATGATCTATTACTACTTCAGCAGCAAGGAGCAGCTCTACGTCGAAGTGCTGGAGAAGCTCTACGGTGAGATCCGGCACATTGAGGGCCAGTTGCATCTCGAAGAGCTGGCGCCGGTGCCGGCGATTCGCAAACTGGTGGAATTTACCTTCGATCACCATGACCTTAACGCGGACTTTGTACGCATGGTCAGCGTCGAAAATATTCACAAGGGCGAGTACATCAAGCGCTCGTCAGGTATCAAGGCCTTGAACGACACAATCGTGCATGCGCTGGAGGATATCTTGCAGCGCGGGGTTGAGCAGAAAGTGTTCCGTGCGGGGCTCAATGCGCTCGACGTGCATTTGCTGGTGAGTTCTTTCTGTTTTTATCGGGTGTCGAATCGCTACACGCTGGGTGAGATTTTTCAGATCGATTTGTCTGACAGCCAGATAAAACAGCGCCAACGCGAAATGATTACTGACTCGATTTTGCGCTATCTGCAGGCGTGATCGCCGGGCATGCCCGGCAGACTATTGGTAGCCGCTGCCGGGGGGCAGGGGCTACCAATGAGTGATGCAGGCGGTTACCGGCGAACCAGCAATACGCCCGATTCCATGTGGTGGGTCCAGGGGAACTGGTCGAACACGGCGCAACGTTCGATACGGTGGGTATCATGCAGCTGGGCGATGTTTTCCGCCAGGGTGGCCGGGTTGCAGGAGATGTACAGGATGTTGTCGAAGCGTCGGGTCAGCTCGCAGGTGTCCGGGTCCATGCCCGCACGTGGCGGGTCGACGAAGACGCTGCCGAACTCGTAGCTTTTCAGGTCGATGCCCTGCAAGCGGCGGAACGGACGTACTTCGTTCAGGGCCTCGGTCAGCTCTTCGGCCGACAGTCGCACCAGCGTCACGTTATCCACAGCGTTGTCGCGCAGATTGTTCAGCGCGGCATAGACCGAGGTCTTGCTGATTTCGGTAGCCAGCACCTTGCGCACGCGGGTGGCCAGCGGCAGGGTGAAGTTGCCGTTGCCGCAATACAGCTCCAGCAGATCATCCTGACGTTCACCCAACGCGTCGTATGCCCAGTTGAGCATCTTCTGGTTGACCGTGCCGTTTGGCTGGGTGAACGCACCTTCGGGCTGTTGATAAGTGAAGGTACGGCCTGCCACTTCCAGCTGCTCGACCACGTGATCACGGCCGATCACCGCGCGTTTACCTTTGGAGCGGCCAATCACGCTGATATCCAGGTCTTTGGCCAACTGCTCGGCAGCGGTTTGCCAGTGCTCGTCCAGCGGGCGGTGATAGCACAATGTGACCATCGCATCGCCGGACAGAGTGGTCTGGAACTCTACCTGGAACAGCTTGTGGCTCAAGGCCGAGCTGGCTTTCCAGGCGGCCTTGAGCTGCGGCATCAGTTGATTGATGCGCAGGCTGGCAATCGGGAAGTCTTCGATCAGGATCGGCGTGCGCTTGTCATCCGGCGCAAACATGGCGTAGTGACGTTCGCCCCCTTCGCGCCACAGGCGGAATTCGGCCCTCAGGCGAAAGTGCTTGAGGGGCGAGTCGAACACCTGGGGTTCAGGTGCATCGAAGGGCGCCAGCAGCTCGCGCAGGCGATTGGCCTTGGCTTCGAGCTCAATGGCGTAGGTAGCAGAATCGAACGGCAAAGCACTCATGCGTTAAACCAACCCAGCTTGATCACAAACAGAATCGACAGAATGATCAGCGGTGCATTGAGCTCGCGCGCGCGGCCCGACAGCAGCTTGATCACGGTCCAGGAAATAAAGCCGAAGGCGATGCCGTTGGCGATGGAATAGGTGAACGGCATCGCCAGCGCGGTGATCACCACCGGAGCGGCAACGGTGATGTCGTCCCAATCGATTTCGGCCAGGCCGCTCATCATCAATACGGCGACGAACATCAGCGCAGGGGCGGTAGCGAATGCCGGAACGCTGGCGGCCAGTGGCGAGAAGAACAGCGCCAGCAGGAACATGATGCCGACCACGATGGCGGTCAGACCGGTACGGCCGCCGGCGCTCACGCCTGCTGCCGATTCGATGTAGCTGGTGGTGGTCGAGGTACCCAGCAACGAACCGGCCATGGCCGCGGTGCTGTCGGCGATCAGGGCGCGGCCCATTTTCGGCATGTGCCCGTCTTTGCCCATCAGGCCGGCGCGCTTGGCAACGCCGATCAGGGTGCCGGAGTTGTCGAACAGATCAACGAACAGGAAGGCGAAGATCACGCTGATCAGACCGATGTCCAGTGCGCCTTTGATGTCCAGTTGCAGGAAGGTCGGGGCCAGGGATGGCGGCATCGACACCACGCCACCAAATTCGGTGACACCCAGTGCAATCGAAGCAATGGTCACGGCCAGAATGCCGATCAGTACCGCACCGCGCATTTTCAGGGCTTCAAGGCCTACGATCAGGGCAAAGCCCAGAGAGGCGAGAATCACTTTGGGCTGGCTCAGGTCGCCCATGCCCACCAGGGTGGCTTTGTTGGCGACGACGATACCGGCGTTACCCAGCGCAATCAGCGCCAGGAACAGGCCGATGCCGGCGGCAATGGCCGAGCGCAGCGGCAGCGGGATGCTGTTGATGATCCATTCGCGGATACGGAAGATCGACAACAGGAAGAACAGCACCGCCGAAATGAATACCGCCCCCAGCGCCACTTGCCAGGTGTGGCCCATGTGCAGGACCACGGTATAGGTGAAGAAGGCGTTCAGGCCCATGCCCGGTGCCAGGGCAATCGGGTAGTTGGCGATGATGCCCATGGTTGCCGAGCCGATGGCGGCTGCCAGACAGGTGGCGACAAATAACGCGCCTTTGTCCATTCCCGTTTCGCCGAGGATGCTCGGGTTCACGAAGAGAATGTAGGCCATCGCCAGGAAGGTGGTGATACCCGCAAGAATCTCGGTACGCACATTGGTGTCGTGTGCTTTGAGTTGAAACAGCCTTTCCAGCATGCCAGTCCCCGTGGCGCCAAATGCGCCGTGATTAAATCGTTTTCAACAGCAAAGCACAGATTAGGGATCTGTTGATCCTTGGCTGTCGTCCCCTCGGGGCGCGTGTCATGACCAAGCGTCAATAGACCCTGATAGCCTGAGAATTTCTGTCTGTCGGAAAAAGCCGCGCATCATACCAGCAGCTCGGACGTCTGGCTGCTTTGGATGCCCTGCGGCGTCATGTTTTGTTACCTCAAGGGCACAGGCATACTGCGTGCCAGTTATCGGGGGCAAGCCATGAAGTGCACGATCAAACCTGTTTTTGTCTGTTTTAGCCTGTTGCTCAGTGCTGCGTTGAACGCCGCACCGGCGATGCCCTTGAGCCGCGTCGAAATACTCAAGGTGGTATCCGCTTCCTGCGCGGTAGAGGATGTGTCCGATGGTCGCGAACAGACCAAATGCGACCATCAGGCTCCCGGCATCAAGGTGTACGTGCTTGAACGCGGCTATGGCGGCCAGCCCAATGTGAGCCTGGACGGCCAGGAAGTGGATGGCGTTCGCACCCCGGTGTGCAATCAGGGTGAAGGGCTGGTGACCTGTAATGGTGCCGGTACTACGGTGGGCTACCTGTACAGCTTCGATCTGGGTAACCGGCAGGGCGGCTGGTTCCAGTTCAGCAACACCTCCCTGACGCCCCCGCACAATCGGCTTGGCGCCAGGCTGTATATAAAGTAGCCAGACCCATGGCGGCGAAGCTGACCTAAGCTGATAGCTCCTCTGTGCGAGAAAGCCTATGACCTATAGAGCCCTGATTCCTGTCGCTGAAGGTGTCGACGACCTGCAAACCGTGACTTTGATCGATGTTCTGCGCCGTGCCGAGGTCGAGGTGGTGGTGGCCAGTGTCGAGGGCCGGCGCATGTTGACCTGTGCCCGAGGCACGCGCCTGACAGCCGACGGCATGCTGGTTGACCTGCTGGCCCAGGCTTTCGACCTGATTGTGTTGCCCGGTGGTGCGGTGGGCTGCGAGCACCTGGCGGCTCACCAGCCTTTAATGCAAATGCTGGCCGATCAGGCCCGGGCCGGCGGTTTTTACGCCGCCATTGCCGAGGCGCCTGCCCTGGTGCTGCAGCCTGCCGGGGTACTCAAGCAGCGGCGCATGACATGTCTGCCATCGGTCAGTGACCGGCTTTCGGGGTGCAACTTTATTGACCAGCCGGTGGTGGTGGATGGCAACTGCATAACCGCCCAGGGTTGCGGGGCGGCTTTGGCATTTGCTCTCGCGCTGGTCGAGCAGCTCTGCGGCAAGGCGCGATGCAATGCGCTGGCGGCCCGGATATAGGGGTGGCGCCCCAGGTATCAGGGCTGAGCAGGTGGTTTGTCTTCCACCATCCGGTCGCGGTTGGCCAGGCCGGGGAACAGTTTTATCCACAGCCCCGTGACGACCAGGGTGCCGACTCCGCCCAGCACCACCGCCGGCACGGTGCCCAGCCAGTGCGCTGTAGCCCCTGATTCAAATTCGCCCAACTGGTTGGACGCGCCAATAAACAAGCCATTGACGGCACTGACGCGCCCGCGCATTTCATCCGGGGTTTCCAGCTGCACGAACGAGGCACGGATCACCATGCTGATCATGTCGGCCGCGCCCAGCACCACCAGCACCAGCATCGAAAACCAGAACGAGGTCGACAGCCCGAACGCGATGGTGGCGACACCGAATACCCCCACGGCAGTAAACATGATGCGCCCCACCTTGCGCTCGACCGGGAACCTGGCCAGCCACAGTGACATCAGCAAGGCCCCAACCGCAGGCGCCGAACGCAACATGCCCAGGCCCCATGGGCCGGTGAGCAGGATGTCTTTGGCAAACACCGGCAGCAAGGCGGTGGCGCCGCCCAGCAACACCGCGAACAGGTCGAGGGAGATGGCGCCGAGGATGTCCGGGCGGCTGCGAATAAAACGAATGCCGGCCAACAGTGAGTCCAGGGTGGCCTTGCCTTTGTTCAGTGCAGTCTGGCGCGCGGGCAGGTTGCTCATCAACAGCGCGGCTATGAGGTACAGCACCACCGTGGGACCGTAGACCCAGACGCTGCCAAACGCATAGAGCAATCCGCCCAGCGCCGGTGCGACGATGGTGGCCGACTGCTGGGCTGCTTGAGCGGCCGCCACGGCCCTGGGGAACAGGGCGATAGGCACGATTGAGGGCAGCAATGCCTGGGTGGTGGGCATTTCAAATGAGCGGGCCCCCCCCAGTAGAAAGGCCAGGACAAAGATCAGCTCGCGGCTGATATGGTCGGTTGCACTGCTGATGGCCAGGGTCAGGGCAATCATGGCTTGCAGCGTCTGGCACAGGGCTGCCACCCGGCGCCGATCATAGCGATCGGCCACATGCCCGGTGTGCAGCATGAACATCACCCGCGGTGCGAACTCGATCAGCCCGACCCAGCCCAGATCCATCACATTGCCGGTGAGTTGGTAGACATTCCAGCCAATGGCCACGGTCAGCATTTGAAAGGCGCTGGCGGTGAAGATGCGGGCGAACCAGAAGGCCACGAATGGCCGGTGATGACGTAGCAGGAGCGTTTGACTGGTCATTGAAAGGGTCGGGGCAGAGGGCTGGGGAGATTGAGATTATCATCATTGTGTAACAAATAATGACTCGAATTGGCCAGGCGAAGGGGGCTTGAAACTCTGTTGTCCGCGGCTTTTTCGAGAAAACATTCAATTCCTGCAAGGGTGTATTACTGGCCCTGGGACATCATGTCACGCGGCAACAAACCACATTAGCGCCCTGATGGGAATGGACTACTCTTTCAGCAATGTTTGATCCAGGTCAAAACCCGTTGCGGTTTATCTGGATGGCCAGCCGGCCAGACCCCTTGCGTGGTGGATGAAAAAGCGGACACCGATTCGCTGAGGCCATTATCGGCAGGGAAGTTGGATACAGGCGCCGCTTCTGTGTCCTGAACCACCTGATACCTGATAGAGGAAGACTTATGTTCGGTTTGGAGGCTCTGGATCTCGCCCGAATTCAGTTCGCGTTTACCGTGTCGTTTCACATCATCTTTCCCGCCATTACCATCGGTCTTGCCAGTTATCTCATGGTGCTCGAAGGCATGTGGCTGAAAACCCGTGAGGACACCTACCGCGACCTGTACCATTTTTGGTCGAAGATATTTGCCGTCAACTTCGGGATGGGCGTGGTGTCCGGGCTGGTCATGGCCTATCAGTTCGGCACGAACTGGTCGAGGTTCTCTGACTTCGCCGGAGCCGTTACCGGCCCCTTGCTGACTTATGAAGTACTCACCGCATTCTTCCTTGAGGCCGGTTTTCTGGGGGTCATGCTTTTCGGCTGGAACCGGGTCGGTCGCGGCATGCATATGTTCTCCACGGTGATGGTGGCCCTGGGTACATTGGTTTCGACCTTCTGGATTCTGGCGTCCAACAGCTGGATGCAGACGCCGCAAGGCTTCGAAATCATTGATGGCCGGGTTATTCCGGTGGACTGGCTGGCAGTTATTTTCAACCCTTCCTTTCCTTACCGTCTGGCGCACATGGCCACGGCTGCCTTTTTGGCCACGGCGTTCTTTGTCGGCGCTTCGGCAGCCTGGCACCTGCTGCGCGGCCGAAACACCCCCGCCATTCGCCGCATGCTCTCGATGGCGATGTGGATGGCACTGGTGGTGGCACCGGTGCAAGCCTTTATCGGCGACGCCCACGGCCTGAATACTCTTGAGTATCAACCGGTAAAAATCGCTGCGATCGAAGGTCACTGGGAGAACAAACCCGGTGAAGCGTCGCCGCTGATCCTGTTTGGCATCCCGAACATGAAAACCGAGACTACGGACTACAAGATCGAAGTGCCGTACCTGGGCAGCCTGATCCTGACCCACAGTCTGGACAAACAGATCCCGGCAATGAAGGACTTCCCGGCCGCGGACCGTCCGAACTCGACCATTGTGTTCTTCACATTCCGGATCATGGTTGCGCTGGGCATGCTGATGATCTTTATCGGCTTGTGGAGCCTGTGGCTGCGCAAGACCGGGACACTGTACGAGAACCGCTGGTTCCTGCGTCTGGTGTTGTGGATGGGGCCGTCGGGTCTGGTGGCGATTCTGATGGGCTGGTTTACCACTGAGATCGGTCGCCAACCGTGGGTGGTGTACGGGCTCATGCGCACCGCCGACGCGTCGTCCAATCACAGCGTTACGCAAATGAGCATCACGCTGGTCCTGTTTGTGCTGGTGTACTTCGCGCTGTTCGGTGTGGGTCTGGGCTACATGATGCGTCTGGTACGCAAAGGCCCGATTACCCATGAAGGCGATACACACAACGAAGGTGGTCCAGGCCAGCCACGCACGCCTGCCCGTCCTCTGTCTGCTGCCCACGAGGGTACGGATGAAGGCCACAGCGACAGCCTGACTAAGGGGAATTGAGTCATGGGTATTGATCTGCCACTTATCTGGGCAATCATCATCATCTTCGGGATCATGATGTACGTGATCATGGATGGCTTCGATCTCGGGATCGGCATCCTCTTCCCCTTTATCAAGGGCGAAAGTGACCGCGATGTGATGATGAACACTGTTGCTCCCGTCTGGGACGGCAACGAAACCTGGCTGGTGCTGGGCGGCGCGGCATTGTTTGGCGCCTTCCCGCTGGCCTATGCGGTCGTATTGTCAGCCTTGTACCTGCCTTTGATCCTGATGCTGCTGGGCCTGATCTTTCGCGGTGTGGCCTTTGAGTTTCGTTTCAAGGCCAGGCCCGAGAAACGTCATATCTGGGACAAGTCGTTCATTGGCGGTTCTCTGGTGGCTACGTTTTTCCAGGGGGTGGCACTGGGGGCCTTCATTGACGGCATACCGGTAGTCAACCGGGAGTACGCCGGGGGCGGCATGGACTGGCTCTCTCCTTTTACCGTGTTCTGCGGCCTTGCACTGATCGTGGCCTATGCCCTGCTGGGGTGTACCTGGCTAATCATGAAAACCCAGGGCGATCTGCAACAGCAGATGCACAAACTGGGGCGCCCGCTGGCCCTGGCAGTACTGGTGTTGATGGGCATCGTCAGCCTGTGGACACCCTTGGCACATTCTGAAATTGCTGCGCGCTGGTTCACCCTGCCAAATCTGTTCTGGTTCCTGCCGGTACCGATTCTGGTGTTGCTCACGATGTTCGGTTTGTTCAAAGCGATTGCCCGCAACGCCAACTACACGCCGTTTCTGTTGACCCTGGTGTTGATTTTCCTGGGCTACAGCGGTTTGGGCATCAGCCTGTGGCCGTACATCATCCCGCCATCAATCACGATCTGGGAAGCTGCCGCACCGCCGCAGAGCCAGGGCTTTATGCTGGTGGGCACCTTGTTCATCATCCCGTTCATTCTGGGTTACACCTTCTGGAGCTACTACGTGTTCCGCGGCAAGGTCACCCACGAAGACGGTTATCACTAGTTAGAAGTGCCGCTGCGGCCTGATGGTCGCAGCCTTTTTCCGAGAGGAGGCCGCAACATGGCTGGCAAGGACTATCTACATGAGGTGCAAGAGGCCGAGAAAAAGCCGTTATGGCAACGGGTCGGCTGGCTGCTGGTGATCTGGACCGCCAGTGTGGCGTCATTAGGCGTATTCGCCTGGCTGATCCGACTGTTCATGACCGCTGCGGGCATGAAAAGCCACTGATGGTCGCCACTCATAAAAAAACCCTCTACGGAGGGTTTTTTTGTTTGTGGGTAATTCTCTGGCTCGGCCCGGAGTAGGGGCGAGCTCTTTACCAGGCCCATATTGATCAAAGAGTGAGCACTGCCTTCTTGAAAAGCGCGCGAGCAATGGAGCGTGGCCCGGCTGCTCCCGCTGGGGGCTGTGCTTACTTGCGCGCCTTGAGAATGACGAACTTGGGCGTAGCCGCCACTTGTTCAACACCGCGAAACAGTTTGGCCAGCTTGCTGTGATAACCCAGATGGCGATTGCCGACGATATACAGCGCGCCGCCGACGACCAGGGCTTCCCGGGCTTGTTGAAACATGCGCCAGGCCAGAAAGTCGCCCACCACTTGCTGCTGGTGAAAAGGCGGGTTGCACAGCACGACGTCCAGCGAATCAGGTTCTTGCCCTGCAAGGCCGTCTGCGGCACGTACTATTACCTCACGCTCCCCCAGCGCTGCCTGCCAGTTTTCGCGAGCGGACTGCACGGCCATAAACGACTCATCGACCAGCGTGTACTGCGCATCCGGGTTATTCAGGGCACTGGCGATGGCCAGCACGCCATTGCCGCAACCCAGATCTGCTACCCGGGCCGAGCCCAGGTTTTTGGGAAGGTGGGGCAGGAATGCACGGGTGCCGATGTCCAGCCCTTCACGGCAGAAGACGTTGGCATGGTTGAGCAGCTCGATGGCCGGTTCGTCCAGTAAGTAGCGCGAAGGGTAGGGCGAGGTAAACGGCTCTTTGGCTTCAGGGGTGGCCATCAGCAAGCGGGCTTTTTTCACGGCCAGCGAAGCCTGGACCGGGCCGATATAACGCTCCAGCAAATCACCTGCCGCGCGGGGCAAATGCTTGATCATCGCGCCGGCAATCACCTGTGCGCCCGGGGCCAGCTGGCCTTGCAACCGAATGAGTTGCTCTTCGAGCAGGGCCAGGGTTTTGGGTACGCGCACCAGCACACAATCGAAAGGGCCAACCAGAGGCTGGCTGGCGGGGATGACCGTGACGGCATCGAACGCCTGGCCATTGCGCACCAGATTTTTTTCCAGGGCCTGGATGGCGAGGAACGAGTCGCTGCTGCTGGTGACCTGCATATTGGCCACCAGACTGATCGCCAGGGCCCCGAAACTGTCATTGAGCACCAGAACCCGGCTGTTGGCGGGCAGACCCTGTTCGGCCAGATGGTTAAGCAAATACTCGTCCGCAGCGTCGAAAGCCTGTAGCGGCTCGTTTTGCTGTTCTGGTTGGCGGATCAAGCGGAGTTGGGCGAAAGGGCTTTCGAGCACAGGCATTTTTACAAACTCTGGGGAATCAACAGTGGCAACCGGGCCGCAGGGCCACTTCGCAGCACTGGCGTCCGTGGGTTTTACAGATGCAGGCGATTTTACTTTTTTTTGCCGGGGATTACCTGATGCGTTTACCCGGCGGGCAACATCCGCCTGGCAGTGGGTGCAAAGCCAGCACAAACCGTCGGTGTTCCTGTGTCTGTCTTTGCGCGACACTACTGCACTAGCCAATGGAGTGCGACATGACTGCCAGTGCAGAAAAATTTACCCGCCAGACGCTGCTTGAGGTTACCCCGCTGACCCCCGGTCTTTTCACGTTGCGTACCACCCGCGACCCGGGTTTTCGTTTCACTGCGGGTCAATTCGCCCGTCTGGGCGTGACCAAGGCCGATGGCAGCACGGTGTGGCGGGCCTATTCAATGGCGTCCTCACCCCATGATGAGTTCCTGGAGTTCTTCTCCATTGTCGTGCCGGGAGGCGAGTTCACCAGTGAGCTCAGTCGTCTGGAAGTTGGCGATACCCTGCTGGTCGAGCGCCAGGCCTATGGTTTTTTGACCCTGGACCGCTTCGTTGACGGGCAGAATCTGTGGATGCTGGCGACCGGGACCGGCATCGCGCCATTTCTGTCGATCCTGCAAGACTTTGAAGTATGGGAAAAGTTTGAGCATATCGTGCTGGTTTACAGTGCGCGGGAAACCAGAGAACTGGCCTATCAGGGCTTGATTGCCGGTCTGGTTGAGCGTGATTACTTGTCTGAATATGCACATAAATTTACCTATGTGCCGATTGTCACGCGCGAGCAGCATGAGGGGGCTTTAAGCGGGCGAGTTACCACATTGATTGAAAGTGGAGTACTTGAAGAGCGGGTAAAGATCAGCCTGACGCCCGAACATTCAAGGGTGATGTTGTGTGGCAATCCGCAAATGATCGATGACACCAGAAAGTTGCTCAAAGCGCGGGGGTTGCAACTAAGCCTGAGTCGCCGTCCCGGGCAAGTAGCGGTTGAAAACTACTGGTAACCGGCCGGCCATAAAAAACGGCGCCCGCAGGCGCCGTTTTTTTATCGGATCGTTAAGGTCGATCGTGTTGCGCCTTGAGCAGATCGCGAATTTCGCTCAGCAGCACTTCTTCGGCAGTCGGTACGGGCGGTGCGCTTGGAGCCACAGCCTCTTCACGCTTCAGGCGGTTGATCGCCTTGACGCCCATAAAGATGGCGAACGCGACGATGATGAAGTCGATCACGCTCTGGATGAACTTGCCATACGCCACAACCACGGCAGGTGCATCACCAACGGCGGCTTTGAGGGTAATGGCCAGGTCACTGAAGTCCACACCTCCGATCAACAGACCCAGAGGTGGCATGACTACATCGCCAACGAAGGATGAAACGATTTTGCCGAATGCCGCGCCGATAATGATACCGACGGCCATGTCGACCACATTCCCTTTGACCGCGAAGGCCTTGAACTCACTTATCACGCCCATAGGTTATTCCTTGTTACATATGAAGTTGGTGAGTGCAGTGTAAGTCAGCCTTGCCGATCTTGCCTGCTGTGATGCTTATTGGCTGTTTAATCGACCGGCTCAAGTGCCGATAGTTTTATAAAAAGCGCGGAAACTTGCGGTCGATACCCCCTCAGATGCCTTAATGCCAGACTTTTATTTCAATCAGGTAGTTGCGACCTTTCTATTTAGAATTTGCTCCCCGGCCCTCTAGCCTTTGGTCAGCGCCCCGATGCGCACCTAATAATCAGAGGACTTACCCATGACCATCCCCCTAGGCTCTGGAGCGTTTTCACAGCGTCGCCTGCTGTGTGTTTTGAGCGCCAGCCTGCTGTCGGTTTCAGTACAGGCCGCCACCTTGACTCGCGACAACGGTGCCGCAGTCGGCGATAACCAGAACTCGCAAACGGCAGGGGCAAACGGCCCGGTATTGCTGCAAGACGTGCAGT
The DNA here is from genome assembly GCF_000346225.2 of Pseudomonas sp. Lz4W. NCBI lineage: Bacteria > Pseudomonadati > Pseudomonadota > Gammaproteobacteria > Pseudomonadales > Pseudomonadaceae > Pseudomonas > Pseudomonas sp. Lz4W. Next base: position 704,778 of record NZ_CP017432.1, read on the forward strand.
TGCTGCAAAAACTTCAGCGCTTTGACCGCGAACGCATCCCGGAGCGTGTGGTGCATGCCCGCGGCACCGGGGCTCACGGCACCTTTACCGTGACCAGTGACATGAGTGATCTGAGCAAAGCCAAAGTATTTGCCGCGGGTGAAACCACGCCGGTGTTTGTCCGTTTTTCGGCTGTGGTGCACGGCAACCATTCGCCGGAAACCCTGCGTGATCCACGGGGTTTCGCCACCAAGTTTTACACCGCCGACGGTAACTGGGACCTGGTAGGCAACAACTTCCCGACCTTCTTTATCCGCGATGCGATCAAGTTTCCGGACATGGTGCATGCCTTCAAGCCCGACCCGCGCACCAACCTTGACGACGACTCACGGCGCTTCGACTTCTTCTCCCATGTACCCGAAGCCACCCGCACCCTGACCGAGCTGTACTCCAACGCAGGTACGCCGGCCAGCTATCGCCAGATGGACGGTAATGGGGTACACGCCTACAAACTGGTGAACGCCAAAGGTGACGTGCGCTATGTGAAATTCCACTGGAAAAGCCTCCAGGGCCTCAACAATCTGGATCCCGCACAGGTCACCCGGGTTCAGGGCCGTGATTACAGCCACCTGACCAATGATCTGGTGGCCCATATCAACAAGGGCGATTTCCCCAAGTGGGATTTGTACGTGCAGGTACTCAAGCCGCAAGATCTGAAAACCTTCGATTTTGACCCGCTGGATGCAACCAAAATCTGGCCGGGGGTACCTGAGCGCAAAGTCGGGCAGATGGTGTTGAACCGCAACCCGGCCAATGTGTTTCAAGAAACCGAACAGGTCGCTATGGCCCCGGCCAATCTGGTGCCGGGTATCGAGCCTTCCGAAGACCGCCTGCTGCAAGGCCGGGTGTTCTCCTATGCCGATACGCAGATGTACCGCCTTGGTGCCAACGCCATGCAGTTGCCGATAAATGCCCCGCGCAATGGTGTCAACAATGGCAACCAGGACGGTGCGATGAATATCGGTCATACCGTCACCGGGGTGAATTATCAGCCGAGCCGCCTGATGCCGCGCGAAGAGCCGCAAGCTGCGCGTTACAGCGAAATGCCAGTGTCGGGCACCACCCAGCAAGCGAAGATTCAGCGTGAGCAAAACTTCAAACAGGCGGGGGATCTTTACCGTTCCTTCAGCAAAAAAGAGCGTCAGGATCTGATTGAAAGTTTCGGTGAGTCTTTGGCGACAACAGACGATGAGAGCAAACACATCATGCTGTCGTTTCTGTACAAGGCCGACCCTGAATACGGCACCGGCGTGACCAAAGTGGCCAAGGGTGACCTGGGCCGGGTCAAGGCACTGGCCGCCAGACTGGTCGACTGACTTAGTTACCAATCCTGCAGGAGCGAGCACGCTCGCTCCCACAGGGCGGTTAAGGTATGAACCTATGAGAACGCTTTTATCCCTGACTCTGCTTATTGTCAGCGGGCTTGCCCTGGCCGCCGAACCTGATGTACAGGCCGAACTCCGGAACTATTACTTCGATGCGGCGCGCCGTGGTGACGTGGCCATGCTCGACACCTTTATCGAGTCCGGCTACAGCCTCAATGTGCAAGACAGCAAGGGTTATACCGCGCTCATCCTTGCGGCCTACAACGGTCAGGGCGAGGCGGTTGAGCACTTGCTGAAGGCTGGCGCAAACCCCTGTGCCCAAGACTTGCGCGGTAATACAGCCCTGATGGGCGCGATTTTCAAGGGCGAAGTCCGGATTGCCCGCCGTTTACTGGGCACTGATTGCAACCCTGATCAGCGCAACGGCGCGGGGCAGACCGCTGCCATGTATGCAGGCCTGTTTCAGCGGGCCGAATTGCTCAGGGATTTGTCGCGCAAGGGGGCCGACCTGAATGCCGAAGATGCACAGGGCAATAGTGCCGCCCGGCTGGCCGATGGCGAAATCCGTATGCCGCGATCGCACTAATACGGGTGTGCTGGGCTATCATCGCGGTTTTTCCGTGGAGTTCAGATGGCCAAGCCCAAGCGCATATACGGCTGCACCGAGTGCGGCGCAACTTTCCCCAAGTGGGCCGGGCAGTGCGGTGAGTGCGGCGTCTGGAACACCCTGGTCGAAACCATTGTTGAAAGTGGTGCTGCCGCGCCACCCAGCGGACGCACCGGCTGGACCGGGCAACAAGCCCAGATCAAAACCCTGGCCGAGGTCAGCATTGCTGAAATCCCGCGCTTCTCCACCGCCTCGGGCGAGCTGGACCGGGTGCTCGGTGGCGGTCTGGTGGACGGCTCGGTGGTGCTGATCGGCGGCGATCCCGGAATCGGTAAATCGACCATTCTCCTGCAAACTTTGTGTCATATGGCCTCGCGCATGCCTGCGCTGTATGTCACCGGCGAGGAATCGCAGCAGCAAGTAGCCATGCGCGCCCGCCGTCTGGGCTTGCCCCAGGATCAGCTCAAGGTCATGACCGAGACCTGCATCGAAAGCATCATCGCCACCGCCAAGCTGGAAAAACCCAAGGTCATGGTGATCGACTCGATCCAGACCATCTTCACCGAGCAACTGCAATCGGCCCCGGGTGGCGTGTCGCAAGTGCGTGAAAGTGCGGCATTGCTGGTGCGCTATGCCAAGTCCAGCGGCACCGCGATCTTCCTTGTGGGCCACGTCACCAAAGAGGGCGCGCTGGCCGGGCCCCGGGTGCTGGAGCACATGGTCGACACCGTGCTGTATTTCGAGGGCGAGTCCGACGGTCGTTTGCGTTTGTTGCGGGCGGTAAAAAACCGTTTCGGCGCAGTTAACGAACTGGGCGTGTTCGGCATGACCGACAAGGGCCTGAAAGAGGTCTCCAACCCGTCTGCGATTTTCCTCACCCGGGCCCAGGAAGAAGTGCCCGGCAGTGTGGTCATGGCCACTTGGGAAGGCACACGCCCGATGCTGGTAGAGGTGCAGGCACTGGTGGATGACAGCCACATGTCCAATCCGCGCCGGGTCACCCTGGGCCTGGATCAAAACCGCCTGGCCATGTTGCTGGCCGTCCTGCATCGCCACGGTGGAATTCCGACCCACGATCAGGATGTATTCCTCAACGTGGTGGGCGGGGTCAAGGTGCTGGAGACCGCGTCCGACCTCGCACTGATGGCCGCCGTGATGTCCAGTCTGCGCAATAAACCGCTGCCCCACGATCTGCTGGTATTTGGCGAGGTGGGGTTGTCGGGTGAAGTACGACCGGTGCCCAGCGGTCAGGAACGCTTGAAAGAGGCGGCCAAGCACGGTTTCAAACGGGCCATCGTGCCTATGGGCAACGCCCCCAAAGAGTCGCCGCCGGGTCTGAAGGTAATTGGCGTGACCCGTCTGGAACAGGCGCTGGATGCATTGTTTGAGTAGCGCTTCAAACAGCGGCAAGCACCGCGCAGGCCTGACTGCGCAAACGGATCAATAGCCAAGCATAAAACCGTAAAAGAAGGCTCTAGACCAAGGTAAGGGGGTGGTCTTTAGAGCTGGGGGCGCTAAACTCCGGTGGCAGTCTTTCTTGTCCAACTGGCCGGAATATAAAAATGAATAATAAAAATAGCCTGCTACGCCACATCCCGTGGCTGGTGCTGGCAATTGTAGGAGCCTGCGCCCTTGGCGTAGTGGCCTTGCGCCGAGGCGAGGCGGTCAACGCCTTGTGGATCGTAGTGGCAGCCGTTGCCATCTACCTGGTCGCTTACCGTTATTACAGTTTGTTTATCGCCACCAAGGTGATGCAACTGGACCCACTGCGGGCGACACCGGCGGTGGTCAATAACGACGGTCTGGACTATGTCCCGACCAACAAACACATTCTTTTCGGTCACCACTTTGCAGCCATCGCCGGCGCCGGGCCTCTGGTCGGGCCGGTACTGGCCGCGCAAATGGGCTATCTGCCGGGCACGCTCTGGCTGATTGCCGGGGTAGTGCTGGCCGGTGCAGTACAGGACTTCATGGTCCTGTTCATGTCCGTTCGTCGCAACGGTCGCTCCCTGGGCGACATGGTGCGCGAAGAGATGGGCAAGGTGCCTGGCACCATCGCGCTGTTTGGCTGCTTCCTGATCATGATCATCATCCTCGCGGTGCTGGCGCTGATCGTGGTCAAAGCCCTGGCCGAGAGCCCGTGGGGCATGTTCACAGTGATGGCCACCATCCCGATCGCGATGTTCATGGGCATTTACATGCGCTACATCCGCCCGGGCCGTATCGGTGAAATCTCGATTGTCGGCGTGTTGCTGTTGCTGGGTTCCATCTGGCTGGGGGGCCAGATTGCGGCCAGCCCGGAGTGGGCGCCGATATTTACCTTCACCGGCACGCAAATCACCTGGATGCTGATCGGCTACGGCTTTGTGGCGGCGGTGCTGCCGGTGTGGCTGGTACTTGCGCCCCGTGACTACCTGTCCACCTTCCTTAAAATCGGCACCATCGTGGCCCTGGCGATCGGCATTCTGGTCACCATGCCCGAGCTGAAAATGCCGGCCCTGACCCAATTCGTCGACGGCACCGGTCCGGTGTGGAAAGGCGGTCTGTTCCCGTTCCTGTTCATCACCATTGCCTGCGGGGCGGTGTCGGGTTTCCACGCACTGATTGCCTCGGGTACCACGCCCAAACTGCTGGATAACGAATGCAACTCCCGTTATATCGGCTACGGCGCGATGCTGATGGAGTCATTCGTGGCCATCATGGCAATGGTTGCCGCGTCGGTCATCGAGCCTGGTGTGTACTTCGCCATGAACAGCCCGGCAGCCATTGTCGGCGGTGACGTGGTGACTGTGGCGCAAACGGTGAGCAGCTGGGGCTTTGCAATTACCCCGGACGCACTGACGGCACTGGCCCATGACATCGGTGAAACCACGGTTCTGGCCCGTGCCGGCGGCGCACCGACCCTGGCAGTGGGTATCGCGCAGATCCTGCACAACGTGCTGCCGGGCGAAAACACCATGGCGTTCTGGTATCACTTCGCCATTTTGTTTGAGGCGCTGTTCATTCTGACCGCGGTCGACGCGGGCACCCGTGCCGGTCGCTTCATGTTGCAGGACTTGCTTGGCAGCTTCGTGCCAGCCCTCAAGCGCACCGAGTCGTGGCCAGCCAACGTGCTGGCAACCGGTCTGTGTGTGGCGATGTGGGGTTACCTGCTGTACCAGGGCGTAATCGACCCGCTGGGCGGCATCAACACCCTGTGGCCGTTGTTCGGTATTTCCAACCAGATGCTGGCGGGGATTGCGCTGATGCTGGCCACCGTCGTGCTGATCAAAATGAAGCGCCAGCGCTACATTTGGGTAACCATGCTGCCAGCGGTCTGGCTGCTGATTTGCACCACCTACGCCGGTTTCATCAAGCTGTTCGACGCTAACCCGGCGGTCGGTTTCCTGGCCCTGGCGAAAAAATACAGCACCGCACTGGATGCCGGCCAAGTGATTGCCCCGGCGAAAAACATCGATCAGATGCAGCACGTGATCATCAATGCCTACACCAACGCCGGTCTGACCGTGCTGTTCCTGTTCGTGGTGTTCAGCATTCTGTTCTATGCCGTTAAAGTCGGTGCCGCGGCCTGGGGGCGTAAAGAACGTACGGATAAAGAAGCGCCGTACCACTCCCTACCGGATGCATGACAGAGGATTGCAAACATGTTCAATGACCTGAGTCGCCTCGGTAAATACCTCGGTCAGGCCGCGCGCCTGATGGTCGGCATGCCCGACTACGACAATTACGTCGAGCATATGCAAACCAAACACCCGGACAAGCCGGTAATGACCTACGAAGCGTTCTTTCGGGAGCGCCAGGAGGCGCGTTACGGCGGCAAGGGCGGGCCCAAGTGCTGTTAATCCGCTAAGGGCGGGTTGTATCTGACTGTGGGAGCGGGTTTGTCCGCGATGGCATCGACTGTCGATACCTTCGCGGGCAAGCCCGCTCCCACATTTTTTTGTGTTCAACAGGAGACCCGACATGACCTCTCCAATCCCCGTCACCATCCTCAGCGGATTTCTCGGTGCCGGTAAAACCACCTTGTTGCGTCATCTGCTCAAGGCCGAGCACGGGCTGAAAATCGCCGTGATTGAAAACGAATTCAGCGATGCCGGAATCGACACCCAGTTGTTGGGCGATGAGCCGGTGCAAGTCATGACCCTGTCCAATGGCTGTGTGTGCTGCACCATTTACACTGATCTGACCAAGGCGCTGTACCTGTTGCTTGAGCGTCTGGACAGCGGTGAAATCACCTTCGACCGGCTGGTCATCGAATGCACCGGCCTGGCTGATCCGGCGCCGGTGGCACAAACCTTCTTTATTGACGAAGAACTGCGTGAGCGTTATCTGCTGGACGGCATCATCACGCTGGTGGATGCCGCCCACGCCGAGGTTCACCTGAGCCAGACCATCGCCCAGGCGCAAATCGGCTTTGCCGACCGGCTGTTGGTGAGCAAGCGTGATCTGGTGGATGACGCCACGTTTGATGCGCTGTGCCAGCGCCTGACCCGGATCAATCGCCGGGCGCCGATCCGGGTGGTGGAGCACGGCAAGATTGATCTGGCCGAGCTGCTGGATGTGCGCGGGTTCAACCTGAATGCAGATCCAGGTGGCGGTCTGAATTTGCGTCCGGTACAGCCTGCGGCTTCTGCGGACCGTATTTCCAGCATGGTGCTGCGCACCGAAAAACCGCTGGATATCGACAGCCTCAGCACCTTTATGAACGAGCTGCTGGAAGAGCACGGCAAACAGCTGCTGCGTTACAAGGGTGTATTGAATATTGCCGGTGAAGACCGGCGCCTGGTGTTTCAGGGTGTGCTCAAGCTCTACGGTTTTGATTGGGACACCGAATGGGCCGAGGGCGAGCTGCGCGAAAGCGTGATGGTGTTTATTGCCGATGAATTGCCGGAGGCCACCATTCGCGAAGGGTTTGCACGGCTCTGATCCATCACCGCCTTATATCTGTAGGCGCGGGCTGTTTATGGTTTGAAGAAGCTCGCGAGCAAGCTCGCTCCTACAGGGCGTATCCGCAGAGCGCCCAGAAAAAAGCCCGGCTAGAAAGCCGGGCTTTTTTTCAGCTGTTTGCTATCAGTTGCCGTAAACAGGCAGCTTGGCGCAAATGGCTTTGACCTTCTCGCGAACGGCATCAATAACGGCTTCGTTGTTGATGTCGTCAAGGATGTCGCAGATCCAGCCTGCCAGTTCACGGCATTCTTCAACCTTGAAGCCGCGGGTGGTGACAGCCGGAGTACCGAAACGCAGACCCGAGGTAACGAACGGGGAGCGTGGATCGTTCGGTACGGAGTTTTTGTTCACGGTGATGAAGGCTTTGCCCAGAGCGGCGTCAGCATCTTTACCGGAGATGTCCTGCTTGATCAGCGACAGCAGGAACAGGTGGTTTTCAGTACCGCCCGAGACCACGTCAAAACCGCGCTCGATGAACACCGAAGCCATGGCCTGAGCGTTCTTGACCACTTGTTGCTGGTAAGCCTTGAACTCAGGCTGCAGCGCTTCCTTGAAGCACACGGCCTTGGCCGCGATAACGTGCTCCAGCGGACCGCCCTGGGAACCCGGGAAAACAGCCGAATTCAGCTTCTTCTCGATGTCGGCGTTGGCTTTGGCCAGGATCAGGCCGCCACGTGGACCGCGCAGGGTTTTGTGGGTAGTGGTGGTCACTACGTCAGCATAAGGAACCGGGTTCGGGTAAACGCCCGCTGCAACCAGACCGGCCACGTGTGCCATGTCGACGAACAGGTAGGCGCCGACTTTGTCTGCGATAGCGCGGAAACGCGGGAAGTCGAGGATCTGCGAGTAGGCAGAGAAACCGGCCACGATCATTTTTGGCTTGTTCTCAACGGCCAGACGTTCAACTTCGTCGTAGTCGATCAGGCCATTGGCGTCGATACCGTACTGGATGGCGTTGTACAGCTTGCCCGAGGACGAAACGCTGGCGCCGTGGGTCAAGTGACCGCCGTGGGCCAGGCTCATGCCCAGAATGGTGTCGCCGGCCGACAGCAGGGCCAGGTATACAGCGCTGTTGGCCTGGGAGCCGGCGTGCGGCTGAACGTTGGCGTAATCGGCGCCGAACAGTTCTTTTGCACGGTCGATGGCCAGTTGCTCGACGACGTCGACGTATTCGCAGCCACCGTAGTAACGCTTGCCCGGATAACCTTCGGCGTACTTGTTGGTCAGAACCGAGCCTTGAGCTTCCATGACCGCTGGGCTGGTGTAGTTTTCCGAAGCGATCAGCTCAATATGTTCTTCCTGGCGCTGAGCTTCTTGCTCCATGGCGGCAAAAAGGTCGGCGTCGAACTTGGCAAGTGTCAAATCACGGCTGAACATGGCGGTCCTCAAGGATCGGGGGCAGAAAAGGAGGGCATTCTAACCCAATGGGTTTTATCTGGCATATGAAAGCGATTCACGGCGTTCCTGATCAAACTGCAAGCAGGTAACGGCCACTTCAAATGGGTAATTCATCACTGGCAGTGTGCCGCTGCTTGGCCAGTAACTGTTTCTCTAACTGGTGTGCCGGCAGCGGTCGTCCCAGCAGGTAGCCCTGGACTTCGTCGCAGCCGTGCTCGCGCAGGAAAACCAGCTGTTCGTGGGTCTCGACGCCTTCGGCGATGACCGCCAGATTCAGGCTGTGGGCCATTGCAATAATGGCCCGGGCAATCTGGGCGTCCTGCTCGCCACAGGGCAAACCGTCGACAAAGGTACGGTCGATTTTCAGTACGTCGATCGGGAATTGCTTGAGGTAGTTGAGCGATGAATAGCCGGTGCCGAAGTCGTCGACGGCAATGCTCAGGCCGAGATTTTTTAGGCTGGCCAGAATTTGCAGCGCCTCGCTGACTTCGCGCATCAGGATGCTTTCGGTCAGCTCGAGCTCAAGACACGCCGGGGGCAGGCCCGTTTCCTTGAGGATGTTGGCAATCCGGTTGCCCAACTGGCCGTCCGAAAACTGGCGCGCCGAGATATTGACCGAGACTTTGGGCACCCGCACCTTGGCCTGATGCCAGTGTTTGAGTTGGCGACAGGCTGCGGCCAGCACCCAGTCACCGACGTCGACCACCAGGCCCAGCTCTTCGAGCACCGGGATAAAATCCCCGGGCGGCACCAGTCCGCGGCGCGGGTGATTCCAGCGCAACAGTGCTTCAACCCCGGTCAGGCGTTTGCCGTCGCCACTGAATTGCGGCTGGTAATAGAGTACGAATTCTTCCTGCTCCAGGGCATGGCGCAAATCGCTTTCCAGTTCCAGGCGTTCCAGGGCGCTGGCGTTCATGTCGGCCTGATAGAACTGGAAGTTGTTCTTGCCGCGCTCTTTGGCGTGGTACATCGCCGTATCGGCGTTTTTCATCAACTGGCTGAGTTCGTTTCCGTCTTGCGGGCTCAGGGCTATGCCGATACTGGCCGTGACGAAGAATTCACGGCTTTCGAGGACAAAGGGTTGTACCAGGCTGGCGAGGATCTGTTCGGCCACGCTGATGGCCCGGTTCAGGGCCATTTGACGGGTTGCCCGTGGTTGCAGGAGCAGGGTGAACTCGTCCCCGCCCATGCGCGCCACGGTATCGTCGTCGTCAACACAGGCCAGCAGGCGGGTCGCCATGTCTTTGAGCATGCGGTCGCCGGCGGCGTGCCCCAGGGAGTCATTGATCGGTTTGAAACGGTCGAGGTCGAGGAACATCAGGACCACCCACGACTTGTTCCGGTCGCCCTGTTGCAGTGCTGTGTGCAGGCGATCCTGAAACAGTGTCCGGTTGGGCAGGTGGGTCAGGGCATCGTAATAGGCCAGGCGGTGGATTCGCTGCTCACTGGCCTTGCGTTCGCTGATGTCACTGAAAAAACACACGTAGCTGGCCAGGTCACCTTCATCGTCCAGCACCGCGGTGATCCCGACCCATGCCGGGTAGTGTTCGCCGCTGCGGCGTTTGAGCCACACCTCGCCCTCCCATGAGCGGTGCTGATTGAGTTGCTTGATCACGTAACGCAGATGCGCCTGTTGCTGTTCATCCACGGTCAGCATGCTTGGCAACTGGTCGAGCACTTGCGCTACGGCGTAACCGCTGACCCGGCTAAAGGCCTCATTGGCCTGGACGATATAGCCGGCCGGGTCGGTTATCAGGATCGCCGAGGTCGAGTGTTCGAATACCGTAGCCGCCATTCGCAGGTCTTTTTCTGCGTTGCGCTGCTGACTGATATCGCGGCCAACGCCGAGGATGCCCTCGAACGTATTGCTCTCATCCCACACCAGTACCAGACGCAGCTCGATGGGGATTTTGCGTCCGTCAGCCCGCAAGCAGTCGAGCAGGAACACCTGGGTTTGCACTTGAGTGCGCAGGGGCGCCAGTTGCTCGGGGGTGTCCAGCGCAGCGCTGACCCGCGCCAGCAGGCTGTAGATACCCGCCAGTTGTTGCGGATTGGCGATGGTCGATTGCCAACCATTGTTGAACACCCATTGCGCGTCGTAGCCCAGCACAGTCTGTACCGACGGACTGACGTAATTCAGGCATAACCTGCTGTCGGTGGAGAAAATCACATCACTGATGCTTTCCGCCAGCATCCGGTAGCGCTGCTCACTGTCGCGCAGCGATTCGCTGGCCTCGATCTGGTCGGTGATGTCTTTGGCAACCCCGACAATCCGCGTTACCTGCTCCCCGGTACCCAGGGCCAGAGCCTGTTCGCGAATCTCAAAACTGCGCCAGACGCCACTGCGATGACGAAAGCGCAACTGGCATTGCAACCGGCGCACATAGTTGCCGTGACGTTGCTGGTGGCGCAGTTCGTGATAGTGCCCGGCGTCGTCGGGGTGCAGCAGCAGCTCCCAGAAATAAGCGCCCATTTGCTTGAGCTCGGCGGCGTTGTAGCCCAGGGTGTGGCCCAGATGGTGATTGCTGAAAATCATCATCTGGCTGGTGACATCCTGCACATACAGGTGGTCCGGCACGGTGCGTACCACGTCGGACCAAAAGCTTTCGCGCTCCTGCAAGGACAGCTCGATCAGCTTGCGGTTGGTAATGTCGGTAATGCTCAGAATGACCGCGTGATAGTCCAGGCGGGTATCGGGCAGACGCAGCACCAGCCATAAATGCTGGTCACGCCCCCCGGCGTCGGCCAGTTTGATTTCCAGCTCCAGTTGTTGCAGCCGGTTGAGCACGGCCTCGACCAGTTGATAACCAATGGCCGAGCCGGCTTGAGGGGCGCCGCTGATCAGTTTTGACCAGGCGCCGTCCTCGGATTCGACCTCCAGCAACTGCATGGCGACCTGGTTCACTTCGGTGATGCGCAATTGTTCAAACAGCTGGCGCCGATGCTGCGGCTGGTTGTTCAGCCATTGTTTGAGGGCATGGCTGTCCTGGATTTTTTCGCGCTCAAGAAAGCCAGGCAGGCTGGACAGGTCGAGCACGCAGAGCGCGACGCCGGTGCCTTCAAAAATATCGTGATAACGACGCCGGCCTTCGTGCAGCTGGCGCTGGCGGCGGCGCATATTCAAAAGTGCGATCACCGGCAGCATCGAGAACAGCAGGCCGAGCAAGCATTTGCCAATCAGCCCGGGTAGCAGCTGTTGCGCCGCCATCTGGTCATTGAACAGCCCGCGCAACTGCCAGTCGCTGTTGCGCAAGGGGGTCAGCAGTACTGTGTCATCCATGTCCCGGGGATCGGAGCTTGATACCCGGGTGACAGGAGCGGTACTGGTGCTGAGCACCTGATCCGTCAGGGTGTTTTCGACCTGCCATTGGGGGCGGTTGCTGTTCAGGGTCTGGCGCGTGAGGTTTTGCAGCAGATCCGGGGTCATGCGCAGCAGCCAGTAACCGTTGGTCGTGTCACCGGTCTGGCGCAACAACAGATAAGCAACGCTGGCATCCCTGTTGTTGCCGTAAAAATACCCGGCTGTACGGCTGTACAACCGGATGTTTTTTATCCAGTCGGCCAGGTAGGCCGCATCGGGGCTGATGCCCGTGCTGTCGAGCAGCACTTCTCCGGCTGGACTCAATAAGGCCAGGCTTTGCAGGGGCGGCAAGGTTTGGCGCAGCCGTTCGAGCAGCTCCTGTAGCTGGAGCGAATCTTTGGGGGGGGCATAGGCAGGCAGCAGGTTGAGGGCGGTTTCGGCCCTGAGTTCCATACTCAGGTTGATGTGGTCGGCCAGGTCTGCGCTGTAATTGATGCTCGACAGGCGCTCCTGCTGGATCGCGTTCCGGAACTGTTCAATCAATAGCCAGAACAGCATTGCCAGCAGCAACAGGACCAGGGTTGCCAGTGCGCCTTTTAACGTGCCGCGCACAGGTGTGCCAAGGAGTTGGCCTGGTTTGCGGGGCAGTGTTGGCGGGGTGACATTGGGCAAGCTGTGATCCTGCGGTTTGGCAAACAAGGCGCGCGCGCACTATAAGCCGGACGCCCAGAGGGCGCCTAGCATGCCTTGGGTTGTGGCAAAGTGCCAGCCCTGTGCTTTGCTCTGGTTTGCCCTGATCAACGCATTCAGGTAGCTTTGCCGGTTATTCGAGCGCCTACACTCAGGCATATACGGTCAGCAGGTATTGATGCATATCAGTCCCTGACTTTTTCCTATTGCCTGATCCGGCAATGCTCGCGCCTTATTCATCAGTCACTGACGCTAGGTTCTCCATGGCTCAATACGTATTCACCATGCATCGGCTGAGCAAAGTTGTTCCGCCGAAGCGGGAAATCCTGAAAAACATCTCCCTGTCGTTTTACCCGGGCGCCAAGATTGGCGTGCTCGGTTTGAACGGTTCGGGTAAATCCACCCTGTTGAAAATCATGGCTGGCGTGGACACCGAGTTCGACGGCGAAGCACGCCCGATGCCGGAATTGAACATCGGCTACCTGCCCCAAGAGCCGCAGCTGGACCCGAACAAAACCGTACGTGAAGTGGTTGAAGAAGCCGTTAGCGTAATCAAGGATGCGCAAGCGCGTCTGGATCAGGTTTACGCTGAATACGCTGACCCGGATGCCGACTTCGACAAGCTGGCTGCAGAACAGGCCAAGCTCGAATCCATTCTGCAGGCAAGCGACGGTCACAACCTGGAGCGCCAGCTGGAAGTCGCTGCCGATGCACTGCGTCTGCCGGCCTGGGATGCCAAGGTTGAACACCTGTCCGGTGGTGAGAAGCGTCGTGTGGCCTTGTGCCGCCTGCTGCTGTCGGCCCCGGACATGCTGCTGCTCGACGAACCGACCAACCACCTGGACGCTGACTCCGTGGCCTGGCTGGAACACTTCCTGCACGATTTCCCGGGTACCGTGGTTGCGATTACGCACGACCGTTACTTCCTGGATAACGTGGCTGGCTGGATTCTGGAGCTTGACCGCGGTGCGGGCATTCCTTACGAGGGCAACTATTCGGGCTGGCTTGAAGCCAAGTCCGATCGTCTGGCTGCCGAATCCAAGCAGCAGTCGGCCCATGAAAAGGCCATGAAAGACGAGCTGGAATGGGTCCGTAAAGGCGCCAAGGCTCGTCAGTCGAAATCCAAGGCCCGTCTGCAACGTTTCGAAGAACTGCAATCGCAGGAATTCCAGAAGCGCAGCGAAACCAACGAAATCTACATCCCGGCCGGTCCGCGCCTGGGTGACAAGGTTATCGAATTCAAGAACGTGTCCAAGGGCTACGGCGATCGCGTGCTGATCGACAACCTGTCGTTCTCCATGCCTAAAGGCGCCATCGTTGGCGTGATCGGCGGTAACGGTGCCGGTAAGTCGACCCTGTTCCGCATGCTGATGGGCAAAGAGCAGCCGGACTCCGGCAGCATCGAAATCGGCGAAACCGTGCAGCTTGCCTGTGTGGATCAGAGCCGCGACGACCTGGATGGCAGCAAGACTGTGTTCCAGGCCATTTCTGATGGTTCTGATGTGATCCGCATTGGTAACTACGAAATCCCGTCGCGTACCTATGTAGGCCGTTTCAACTTCAAAGGTGGCGATCAGCAGAAGTTCGTCAAGGACCTGTCCGGCGGTGAGCGTGGTCGCTTGCACCTGGCCCTGACCTTGAAAGAGGGCGCCAACGTGCTGCTGCTCGACGAACCGTCCAACGACCTTGACGTTGAGACCCTGCGTTCGCTCGAAGAAGCGCTGCTGGACTTCCCGGGCGCTGCCATTGTGATCTCTCACGATCGGTGGTTCCTTGACCGCGTCGCGACTCACATCCTGGCGTACGAAGACGACTCGCAAGCGGTCTTCTTTGAAGGCAACTACACCGAGTACGAAGCTGATCGTAAAAAGCGTCTCGGCGAAGCGGCCAACCAGCCGCACCGTGTACGTCACAAGAAGCTGGCCCAGTAAGGCCGGTTTGCAAGAAACAACGGAGCCCCTCGGGGCTCCGTTTTTTTTTGTGCAGACAGGCATGATTTCCGTAGTTGCCTACGAGGAACGAAGGTTGCGCCTGGGGGCGGGTTTCAGTTGGTGCAAAACTGGGTACAAGAATCACTTTTATGGTGCGCAATGACTGCTTTAACTGGACTAATTTATATAAAAGCACCATTTAAATTCATAACTGCGACATTTTGCGCTGTCGCGGTGCTTCATGAGTTGATAAGGTTCTGGGCAATCAGCTTCTAACGACAACAAATTTGCCGAGACTTTTCCATGATCGAATCCGTCGACCACTTCCTTGCCCGCCTGAAAAAACGCGACCCTGACCAGCCTGAGTTCCATCAGGCCGTAGAAGAAGTTCTGCGCAGTCTGTGGCCGTTTCTTGAAGCCAATCCGCACTATCTGACTTCAGGCATTCTCGAGCGCATTTGTGAACCCGAGCGGGCGATTGTGTTCCGCGTGTCGTGGGTCGATGACGAAGGCAAAGTGCGGGTCAACCGCGGCTTCCGGATCCAGATGAACAGCGCCATTGGCCCTTACAAGGGCGGGTTGCGTTTCCACCCGTCGGTGAACCTGGGGGTTCTGAAATTCCTGGCCTTTGAGCAAACCTTCAAGAATTCCCTGACCTCGTTGCCAATGGGCGGCGGTAAAGGGGGCTCGGATTTCAATCCGAAAGGTAAAAGCGATGCTGAAGTGATGCGCTTCTGTCAGGCCTTCATGAGTGAGCTGTACCGCCACATCGGTTCCGATGTTGACGTTCCGGCAGGCGACATCGGTGTGGGGGCACGTGAAATCGGCTTTATGTTTGGTCAGTACAAACGCCTGAGCAACCAGTTTACTTCGGTGTTGACCGGCAAGGGCATGAGCTACGGCGGCAGCCTGATCCGTCCGGAAGCCACCGGCTTCGGTTGCGTGTACTTCGCCCAGGAAATGCTCAAGCGCAGTGGCCAGCGCATTGATGGTAAGCGTGTAGCGATTTCCGGATCCGGCAACGTGGCCCAGTATGCGGCCCGTAAAGTCATGGACCTGGGTGGCAAGGTGATCTCGCTGTCGGACTCCGAAGGCACGCTATTTTGCGAAGCCGGCTTGAGCGAGGAGCAATGGGAGGCGTTGATGGAGTTGAAAAACGTCAAGCGCGGGCGTATCAGCGAACTTGCCGGCCAGTTTGGTCTTGAGTTTCTGAGCGGCCAGCATCCGTGGAACCTGGCCTGTGACATCGCGCTGCCATGCGCCACCCAGAACGAACTGGACGCCGATGCGGCCCGCACTTTGCTCGGCAATGGCTGCGTCTGCGTGGCTGAAGGCGCGAACATGCCCACCACCCTCGAAGCGGTCGACATGTTTATCGAAGCGGGTATTTTGTTTGCCCCGGGCAAGGCTTCCAACGCCGGCGGCGTGGCAGTGAGCGGTCTGGAAATGTCACAGAACGCCATGCGCCTGCTATGGACGGCGGGTGAGGTGGACAGCAAGCTGCACAACATCATGCAGTCGATTCACCACGCCTGTGTGCACTACGGTGAAGAGAACGGCCGGATCAACTACGTGAAAGGCGCCAACATTGCGGGCTTCGTCAAAGTTGCCGACGCGATGCTGGCCCAGGGCGTGGTTTAAGCCGGATCAATCCTGATGATTTCGACCTGCAGATCCCCTGCGGGCCGAAACCACAGCACTTCATCTCCGAGTTGCGCGCCCAGCAGCGCGCGACCCAGGGGCGAGCCCCAATTGATCAGCCCCTGGCCTGCATCGGCCTGATCCTCGCCCACCAATTGCACCCGTTGTTCATTGCCCGATTCTTCGGCAAAGGTTACCCAACTGCCAATCTGCACCTTTTGCGTTGATGTCGCGGGGGCGACTACGTGGGCGCTTTGCAGCCGCTGGCTGTAGTAGCGCAGGTCGCGCTCAATCTCGGCTAACCGCTGTTTGTCGGCGTCATCGCGGCGGGCGGACTCGGCACTGTGCTGGCGCTGCAATTCGCTGACTTTGGCTTGCAACTGGTCAAGGCCGGCAGCGGTGACATAGTTGGGCTGGTCGCTGATCTGGCGCTCAATCGGCGTATTGGCCTGCTCGGCGGCGGTGTCTTCGTTGACAAATGCGCGGCTCATGGCGGTGTCCCTCCGGGGCTGTAGGCTTTAGAGCCTGCGCCGGAATCAGGGTTCAGACTGGTTTGGCAGATAACCCGTAGGAGCGAGCTTGCTCGCGAGCTTTTTCAATCCAGCAGCGAACAGCTCGCGCCTACAGTTTTATTTAGTCAGCCAGCTGCAACGCTGCATGCTCTGCCAGCTCCTGCTGGATAAAAGCAGCAATCATGGCGCGGTAGACGCTTTCGGTGACATCGGGGTTGGCTCCCAGCTCCTCTGCCAGGGCGCGGGCCTTGGCGATAACCTGTTCAACCCGCTGTGGCGCTTTCACCGCTGCACTGTCTTTCTTGAAGCCTGCGGCCTGGGAGACATAGGCTCCGCGTTCGGCGATCAGGCTGACGATCTGGCGATCGAGGCGGTCGATCTGCCCGCGCACTTGTTCAAGGGAATCACAGGTGACTGCCATGTTTTTAAACTCCATTCAGTAGTGATACCACTTCAGTTCCAGCATGACTTCGTTCACCGGGGAGCTGAGGTGGCTGAACTCACGTTGTGCAGTCAATCGCAGCCCGAGGTTGCGTGACACTTCCCATTGCTGGTTCAGGCTCAGGCTGCGGCGGATTTCGCCGTTGGTGAAGTAGTCGCCTTTGGCTTCCAGGCTCAGGTTGCCCAGCGGATTGCGCCACAACACGCCGGTGTTGAAGCCCGCCGCTGGCGACACAAAGGCCGCGAAGTCGTTGTTGTGCTCTACGCGCAGGGTGCCCAGGGCGAATCCCAGCATATTTTCGCCCAATTGCCAGGTGCCGCCTGCGCCGCCATTGACGTGGCTGACCAGGTTTTCGTCGCCGTGCTTGCCGAGGACGCGCTCGAGCCCGCCACCTACTTGCCAGGACCAGGGCTGCAGCAAGTCGTTGCGTGGGGTCAATGAACGGATATTGGCCAGGTCCAGCTGCTGGACCTGCCAGTGATTACCCTCGTACTGACGCAGCTTGAGTTGCAGAATTTCAATCTGGGCACCCAGAGGAAATCCCGGAGCGTTGTCGTTCAGGTCGTGATAGGCCATGCGCAGGCCGTATTCGGCAAACGCCTTGTCGTCCCGGCTACCGGCGCCCAGCTGCCAGGTGCGCGACTCGTGGCCGTTTTCGGGCAGTTCGGGTTTTTCGACCTCAAGCCCGGGCGCGGGATTCTGGTTAATGGCCCGCAGCAGTTCGAAGCTGCGCTGTGAGCGCTCGGTGTCCCGCTCAAGGCCATTGGCCCGGTAGCGTTCAAGGCGATAAGCCGCGTCGATAATCAGCGCCTGACGCTCTTTGGGCAGCGCCTTGAATTGCGGGTTTTGCAGCTGGGCCTGATCGGCGCTGACCTGCAGTACCCATTGCTGTTCTTCAGGATCCAGCACCTTGGCGCGATCCAGCAGTTCACGCTCGCGGGACGGGCGATATTCGATGCTTTCCACCAGCCCGGCTTCCTTTACCGCTTTCACGGTGTCGGTGGGGATCGCGGTCAGCGGGAACTGGCTGGTCAGTTGCAAGCCGGGGCGCGCTACTTGCAGCAGTTCAAGCAAGCGGTATGAACAGTTTTCGTCGAAGAAGAAATAGTCGAACTGGATTTGTTTGAGTTCCCACACATGTTCGACCATGCGCTGGGTTTCTTCGGGTGTCAGATTCAGGCGGTATTCCCACAGGTCGCGGTTCTCGAGACTGCGGTATTCCGAGAGCTTTTCCTGGTAGGGCACCAGGGCAAACAGGCCGGGATAGCCGCCGGCCAAACCTTTCCAGGCATACAGAATACTGTTGTCGGAACCTTCAATGTAGGCGCCGAAGTTGATCGCATAGCTGAGCAGCGCGGTCTTGTTGCTCTGCACGTCGGCCTGGTCGATACGCAACAGGGTGTGGCCGAACATCGACGACGGGCTGTTGAGGTAGGCCGCCGGGAAAATCATCACCGTGCTGTCAGGAGCCACATCTTTAAACCACTGGCTGAACTCTGCGCACTCGGCCTTGGGCAGGTCGGTCAGGTTCAGCTGGGCCTTGAGCCAGCGGGTGCGTGCCGGGTATACGCATTGCGGGTGCTTGTCTCCCAGGTTCAGGGGGGCATACAACGCCGTGAGGGTCGCGCGCAGTTCGGAATCCGGATGCTCGGCGCCGTCTTTGGCGAGAAAGAATTTGTCATCGCTGACATAGCTGCGCCAGCCGCCCAGTTTGCGGGCTTCATAATGGCCCAGGGAGATCCAGAACGGATCGTTGGCCAGTTGCTGCACTCGTTGATCGTCAATATGTGGTGCGGCATACAGCGGGGCGCAGGCACAGAGCGCCAGGTAGGCAAGGCGTTTGAGCATGGTGGGCAACTGTTGTCAGACAAATAGAAGTGAAGCTGGAGAATACCCGCTCCGGGAGGAGCGGGCGGTGCTCATTTGTTACGCAGCAGTTGCGTATTTCGCCAGGCGTGCGTCGCCTTTGAGGATGGCCAGAGTGTTGGTGTGTACATCGTCAGCGGTTACGTCGGCTTTGCTGAAGATTTGCTGGAAGTGCTCGTGGGTGACAGCTGCGAAATGATCGCGGTCTTCAGGGGCCACACCCAGTACCACCGCATAGGTGGTCAGTGCTTCGCCATTGCCTTTGGCCATGTCTTCGGACAGTTCGTTCATCATGCCGTTCATGGCAATCCACGATTTGCCGCCGTAAGTCAGGGCATCCTTGGTCGTACAGCCGTTGGTCCCGGAAGTCATACCGAAGGTAGCGTTACCGGAGGTGCCGTTGGTGGTTGATGCGAGGAAGTGAGCCGGTGTGCCGCGCTGACCTTCAAACAACATGTTGCCCCAACCGCAGTTCGGGCCACCCGGTGCTTGCGCCATGGCATTGAGGGAAACAACAGTAAAGAGAGTACCAAGAAGAATCCGTTTCATAAGCTTTGTTCTCTATGAGTGTGCAACCAATGGACAAGGGTGTCTGGCCCAGAAGCGCCAGAACGGGCCGGTTATTAATCCAGCCGCGTAACAAGTAGGAGTCTAGGCACGATCGGACGGTTCCGTGAAATTTTGTAAAACAATCTTCGATCGGGCACATTTTCAGCCTGTAAATACCGGGCCCTGATTTTTCAAGTGCTATGCGCCTTGCCAGTGGGATACAGCCAGCGCCAGAATGCGTTCATCTGCCCCGCCCGATGTAAGGAAGCCCGATGCCTGATCCTGTAGCTGCCAGCTTGCGTCTAGCGCCTGACGCGCTAACCCGTCCGTTCTCCGCTGAACAGTTCAGCTTCTCCAACACCAATGATCTGGAGCCTTTTCGCGGCATTCTCGGCCAGGAGCGAGCGGTCGAAGCCCTGCAATTTGGCGTGGCCATGCCACGTCCGGGTTACAACGTATTTGTCATGGGCGAGCCGGGTACCGGACGCTTTTCGTTCGTCAAACGCTACCTCAAGGCCGAGGGCAAACGCCTGAAGTCACCCAGCGACTGGGTCTATGTCAATAATTTCGACGAGCCGCGCGAGCCGCGCGCACTGGAGCTGCCTGCGAGCACCGCCGGTGCGTTCATCAGCGACATCAATGGTTTGATCGACAACCTGCTGGCGACCTTTCCGGCGGTGTTTGAACACCCGACTTACCAGCAACGCAAGAGCGCCATCGATCGCGGTTTCAATCAACGTTACGACCGTGCCCTGGATGTGATCGAGCGTCTGGCGCTGGAAAAAGGCGTGGCGCTGTATCGCGACAGCAGCAACGTGGCCTTTACCCCGATGAGCGAGGGCAAGGCGCTGGACGAGGCCGAGTTTTCGCAATTGCCCGACGAAGAGCGTGAGCGGTTCCACGAGGATATTTCCGGGCTTGAGGAGCGGCTGAACGAAGAGCTTGCGAGTCTGCCGCAGTGGAAGCGTGAATCGAACAATCAGCTACGCCACCTGAACGAAGAAACCATCACCCTGGCGCTGCAACCTTTGCTGGCGCCGTTGTCGCAAAAGTACGCCGAAAATGGTGCGGTCTGCGGTTATATGCAGGCCATGCAGGTGTACCTGCTGAAGACTGTGGTCGAGCAACTGGTCGACGACAGCAAAACCGATGCCCAGGCCCGCAAGTTGCTCGAAGAGCAGTACCTGCCGAGCCTGGTGGTGGGCCAGCCCATGAGCGGCGGCGCACCGGTGGTGTTTGAGCCGCACCCGACCTACGACAACCTGTTTGGCCGCATCGAATACAGCACTGACCAGGGGGCGCTGTACACCACGTATCGGCAGCTGCGTCCCGGGGCACTGCACCGGGCCAATGGCGGCTTTCTGATTCTTGAAGCCGAGAAAATGCTCAGCGAACCCTTTGTCTGGGATGCTCTCAAGCGTGCCCTGCAGTCGCGCAAGCTGAAGATGGAGTCGCCGCTGGGCGAGATGGGCCGCCTGGCCACCATCACCCTCAACCCGCAAGTGATTCCGTTGCAGGTCAAGGTCATCATCATCGGTGCCCGCCAGTTGTACTACACGCTGCAGGATCTGGATCCGGACTTCCAGGAGATGTTCCGGGTGCTGGTGGACTTCGATGAAGACATCCCGATGGTCGACGAGAGCCTGGAGCAGTTCGCCCAGTTGCTCACCACTCGCACCTCGGAAGAGGGCATGGCGCCGTTGACCGCTGATGCCGTTGCGCGTCTGGCGACCTACAGCGCACGTCTTGCCGAGCATCAGGGGCGTTTGTCGGCGCGTATCGGTGATCTGTTCCAGCTGGTCAGCGAGGCAGACTTCATTCGCCATCTGGCCAACGACGAGATGACGGATGCCGGACACATCGAGCGGGCGCTCAAAGCCAAGGCCACCCGTACCGGCCGGGTTTCGGCGCGGATTCTTGACGACATGCTGGCCGGGATCATTCTGATCGACACCGATGGTGCGGCGGTCGGCAAGTGCAACGGCCTGACGGTACTTGAAGTGGGGGACTCGGCCTTCGGTGTGCCTGCGCGGATTTCCGCCACGGTGTACCCGGGGGGCAGCGGCATTGTCGACATCGAGCGCGAGGTTAACCTCGGGCAGCCGATTCACTCCAAGGGTGTGATGATTCTGACCGGTTATCTGGGCAGCCGTTATGCCCAGGAGTTCCCGCTGGCGATCTCGGCCAGTATCGCGCTGGAGCAGTCCTACGGTTACGTCGATGGTGACAGTGCCTCGCTGGGTGAGGCCTGTACGTTGATTTCGGCGCTGTCCAAAACAGCCCTCAAGCAGTGCTTTGCGATCACCGGTTCGATCAACCAGTTTGGCGAAGTGCAGGCGGTGGGCGGGGTCAACGAGAAGATCGAAGGCTTCTTCCGTCTGTGCGAGGCGCGTGGTCTGACGGGCGAGCAGGGCGCTATCATCCCGCAAGCCAACGTGGCGACCTTGATGCTGGATGAAAAGGTGTTGCAGGCGGTACGTGATGGCAAGTTCCACGTTTACGCGGTACGCCAGGCGGATGAGGCGTTGAGCCTGTTGGTCGGCGAGCCGGCCGGTGAACCGGATGCCGAAGGTCAGTTTCCGGAAGGCAGCGTAAATGCCCGGGTGGTTGAAAGATTGCGGGCGATTGCCGAGATGATCAACGACGAGGACCTCAAGGAAGCCGAAAAGGAACTACTTGCCGAGGCGCTGGCGGCTAAAAAGCCGGCCTGACGCTGGGTCAACTGTAGACGCGAGCTTGCTCGCGAGCCTTTCACGGCTTGCACAAGCTCGTTCCTGCAGCGGCCAGGGCATCCGTTTGTCATGGCAGCCTCTGCTGTCAGATTCTTCCTCTATTCTCAATGCAGGACTTCCACTGTCGTCAATGGAATGATGCAGCCCGTAGTGCGTGGCTGATGACAGAATTTACCGAGGGTCGCCGCCATGTCGCGCAACCTTTGTCTTACCCGCCAATGCCTGGGTCTGGTCACCCGTATTGAATGCAGCATTCGTCCGCTGGCAGGCAATACCGGGATGTGGACGCTGTTGTTTGCTGCCGGTCTGGCAGGCGAGCAGCCGACTACGATCAAAGCCCAGGGTCCGTTCCCCGGTCCTTTCGTGGCCGAAACCATTCTGGAATCAATCGTTGAAAGCCTGACGCTGCATGGCTATCGGCTTGCCGATGACCCGCAGATCTGGTGCCTGCACGTGCAGGCCCAGTTGCGCCAGATCAACGGTGGACGCTGTCACGCCTCCCGCTAGGCCGCTGAATCAGCGGGGCGGGGTGACTTCGGGGACTTTGTCGAGCTTGACTTCAAATCCGTACTCGACAGGCAGCAGGTCTTTGCGGGCATAGCTTTCGAGCTGGGTGGGCTGTCCATAGAAATAATGCACGTCAAACAGTGCCGGGCCATTGGGTTCGGCGCTATGGCTTACGGCGAGCACTTCCTTGAGGTAGTTGCCGGTGTCGTCTTTGGCGTAAAAGCGCCAGGCCTCGGACGGGAACAGTTTCTGATCAACAACCAGTGCGTTGCCTTTGAGTTCGAGGCCTTTGGGCAGTTGAGCCGTGTTCAGGGGCTGTTTGTCGATGGCGGCGATAAACATGGGCATCGAGCCAATCGCGTAAGCCGGAGTTTCGGGGAACAGATTGAGGTCATAGGTGATGACCCCGGTATGCGGGTCAACATCGAAGGCTTCGATGGGCAGCTCCAGAGGCTCGCTGCGCTTGCCGTTGTCGTCTTCGGCGAAGAAGGTGACAGGTGCGTCAGCCGTGTCGGGCAACGCGCCCAGCAGCTCGTCATTGAAGGTTTGCGGGTGACTGAACTCAAGGGTGGCGGCGCTGGCGTCATCTACGGTCTGGCTGATGACGACGCTTTTTATCAGTTGCTCAGGCTCAAGGCTCGCGTCCTTGAGGTAGTTGACGGCCTGATCGTCATACACCACCACCGACAGCGGCAGGGGTTGAATGTCTTTGCCCACTACCGTCTTGTCGAGCCGGCGCACAGGCAGGTCGAGGTTTTTGCGGGTGATATTGGCCGTGGAGAAGTCGAGCACGCTGATGTCGAGGTTTTCGATATTTCCGTTGAAATACACCTTGCTGTAGTGATGGGTGTGTTTCTGGTCAAAGTCCTGCTGTTCGTTATCCAGCTGTTGTCCGAATGCTTCGCTCCACGCGGTTTGCTTGAGCATCTGCGCCAGTTGCTGCTGATAGAACGCCAGTTGCTCGGCGTTCTCATTGATCGAGCCTGAGCGCGACAGGAACTGCCCGCTGTGGTCGCGGGCCTGGATGATCAGCGGATTGAGCGGTGTATCGCGTACCTCTTCGGCCAGCTCGGCGCTGTTGTTGATATCGACTTCGGCGAAGTTTTTGCCCAATGCCAGCAGGGTCACACTGATCGTGCCCTCGGTGCTGGTTTTGCCCACATCATTGCTGCTCAGGTTGAAGTGGACCACTTTGCCGGGCGCGATCACCTCGACCTTGCCGTGCAGCATCAGGGGCTGAGGTTGCTGAATGTTTTCAGTTTCAATCCCGTCGATATAGGGGTAGGTGACCGTGAGATCGTCCGGGTTGCTCAGATTGGCGCTGGAAGGGCTGAGCTGGATGCCGGGATCGATTTCAGACCACTCGGTCTGGAAGGGCACCTCTTGCTTGTTGCTCAGGGTTACGGATTGCCATTCAAGTGCATGGGGGAACGGAAACTCGGAATCGCTGTTTGCCGGGAACGGGAACACGGGCTCAAGGTCGGTCAGATAATCGGAGCTGGAGTTTTTACGCACCACAAACAGACCATTGATGTAGGTGTCGCTCAGGGCCTGGCTGCTGGGGTAGTGCTTGAGCAGCGCCAGGTCGTCATCGCCATATTCGGTTTCAATCGGTTTCTCCTCGAGCTTGACCCGGGCCCGTTCGAGCAACAGCAACGAGCCACCCAGATCGGCTACCGCATCCTTGAGTTGTTGGTCCTGAATGGTATCGAGGCTCTTTTCGAATGCGGCGCTGCGCTCTTCCAGGCTGGCCTGCTGGTGTTTGTCGTCAGGCGAGCAGCCACCCGTGATGAGCAAAGCAATTGAAAGCCCGAGACAACCCAAGGGAAATCGCAGATCCATTGTTCAGTTTTCCTGTCCGAAAGCGGTGCTGAGGAGGTCGACACTAGCAGATAATTTATTTAACAGGCTGTTTCAAGGGCTTTATCTCTGACGATTTGTCACTGATATACTCGCGCCCATTTTTTTACTTCCTGTGAGTTTCAATGGAACGCTTTATCGAAAACGCAATGTACGCCTCGCGCTGGATTCTGGCGCCGATTTACTTCGGGCTCTCGCTGGGCTTGCTGGCCCTGGCGTTGAAATTCTTCCAGGAAGTGTTTCATGTAATTCCCAACGTGTTCGCGCTATCTGAGTCGGACTTGATCCTGGTCATCCTGTCGTTGATCGACATGGCCCTGGTGGGAGGGTTGCTGGTAATGGTGATGATTTCGGGCTACGAGAACTTCGTCTCCCAGCTGGACATCGATGACCACAAGGAGAAGCTTAGCTGGCTGGGTACCATGGACTCGACTTCGCTGAAGATGAAAGTCGCAGCGTCGATCGTGGCCATCTCCTCGATCCACCTGCTGCGGGTGTTTATGGATGCACGCAACATCGAGCCGCAGTATCTGATGTGGTACGTGATCATTCATATGACTTTCGTGGTGTCGGCGTTTGCCATGGGCTATCTCGACAAGCTGACCAAGCATTGATTGGTGTCGTGGCGCGCGTTACATGAAGGCGGGCTGCGAAGGCTTTGGGGGCTGTGGTAGTCTGCTCGCCCTTTTTTGGTTCTGGGCGGTTGAGGAACGGCTGTTTTTGCAGCTGGTTTTTTCTGAATCGCCCTACAGCGGAGCAGTGTTATGTCCGAAGTAAATCTGTCGACCGACGAAACCCGCGTTAGCTACGGCATTGGCCGTCAGCTGGGTGACCAACTGCGCGACAACCCGCCACCGGGCGTTAGCCTGGACGCAATCCTGGCTGGCCTGACCGATGCTTTCGCCGGTAAAGAAAGCCGTGTAGGTCAGGAAGAACTGAGCGCCAGCTTTAAAGTTATCCGCGAGCTGATGCAAGCTGAAGCGGCTGCCAAGGCAGAAGCTGCAGCGGGCGAAGGCAAGGCTTTCCTGGCTGAAAACGCCAAGAAGGACGGGATCACCACCCTGGCTTCGGGTCTGCAATTTGAAGTTGTGACTGCAGGTGAAGGCGCCAAGCCATCCCGTGAAGACACTGTACGTGTTCACTACCACGGCACCCTGATTGACGGCACTGTGTTCGACAGCTCCTACGATCGTGGTCAGCCAGCCGAATTCCCGGTCGGCGGCGTAATTGCTGGCTGGACCGAAGCCCTGCAACTGATGAACGCCGGCAGCAAATGGCGCATCTACGTGCCGAGCGAATTGGCCTACGGCGCCCAGGGCGTTGGCAGCATCGCTCCGCACAGCGTGCTGGTATTCGACGTTGAGCTGCTGGAAGTTCTGTAAGACTTCGGTGCTTTAACGGTGACCGCGGGTTTGCACGCAAGCCTGCGGTCACACAAGGCGCTTCATATTTCCAGTTTGGCGTGATGCTCGTGAGCATCGGTCGTGCCGATCGGGCGCAATGCCCGGGCATAGCAAAACAGAAACAGATTTCGCACCAGTTCTTTGAGCACCACCGGTTCACTTGAGTTGAGTCCGTTGAAATCCAGGTCGCCCTGATCCTGTAGCTCGTTGAGCGCTTCTTCTTCCAGCACCGCACAGACTTCCCCGGTTTCCCGATGCAGGATTCGCAGATAGGGATGTGGACGGTCCAGCCAGGCATCAATTAAATAAGTCATGGTCGTCATCTCCTTGATGAATACCAATGAGAATAATTCTTATTCAATTAATAGCAAGTGCCTATTGGCGGATTTGTTTTCTTTGTGGGTAAAAGCTGCTGCGGGTCAAAGTTGATGGCTTTTTGATGTTGCGCGGAAGTTTTGCGAGGGGAGTGGCACCTTCCTGCGCGGAACGCAGGAAGGAATACAGCAGGATCAGACCTTGCGCACGAACTCTGACTTGAGTTTCATTGGGCCGATACCGTCGATTTTGCAGTCGATATCATGGTCGCCATCGCACAGGCGGATGTTTTTGACCTTGGTGCCGACCTTGACCACCAGGGAAGTACCCTTGATTTTCAGGTCCTTGATCACGGTGATGGTGTCGCCGTCGGTCAGGACAGTGCCTGCGGAGTCTTTGTAGACTTTTACATCGCTGGCTTCTTCGGCGTCGCCGCTGGCGGACCACTCATGGGCGCATTCCGGGCAGATCAGCTGGACGCCGTCTTCGTAGGTGTATTCGGAATTGCATTTTGGGCAGGGTGGCAACGTGCTCACTAAAGCTCCTTAAGAGTCCGGATGGCTAAAAGGCACGCATTATATAGGGTTTTGTTGGTGCGCGGTGGTTAGGGATGTGACGAACCTGTGGGAGCGGGCTTGCCAGCGATTGCATCACCTTGCCATCACTGATGGATCGAGGTGTATGCATCGCTGGCAAACCAGCTCCCACAAGGTTTAGTGCGTGCGGGCGACCGCGAACTCGCTCAGCTCAACCAGTGCGTCGCGGTATTCGCTGGGCGGCAGGCTTTCAAGGCAGGCAATTGCACGGGCTACATAATCACGCGCCAGTTGTGCGGTGTATTCCAGTGAACCGGACTCCTCCACGGCAACGCGAATGCTCTCCAGGTCTTCAATGCCACCTTTTTGAATCGCTTTACGAACCAGAGCGGCCTGTTCGGCCGTGCCTTCGCGCATGGTGTAGATCAGCGGCAAGGTCGGTTTGCCCTCTGCCAGATCGTCGCCCACGTTTTTGCCCAGGGTTTCGGCATCGCCACGGTAGTCGAGCAAGTCGTCTACCAGCTGGAACGCCACACCCAGGTGATCGCCAAAGGTACGCAATGCTTCGCTCTGTTCAGGTGTGGCACCGGCCAGGGCCGCAGCGCTGTGGGTCGAGGCCTCGAACAGCATCGCGGTTTTGCCGCGAATCACTTCCATGTAGGTTTCTTCGGTGGTGCTGGCGTCGCGCACTTTGGACAGTTGCAGTACTTCGCCTTCGGCAATGATGCGGGTGGCTTGCGACAGGATTTTCATCACTGGCATCGAGCCCAGCTCGACCATCATTTCGAAGGAGCGCGAGTACAGGAAGTCGCCGACCAGTACGCTTGGGGCATTGCCCCAGGTTGCATTGGCGGTCTTGCGGCCGCGGCGCATGCCGGACATGTCCACAACATCGTCGTGGAGCAGGGTCGCGGTGTGCAGGAACTCAATGGTCGCGGCCAGCAAGCGCAAGTCGTCGCCTTCGCGGCCCAGGGCCTTGCCGCACAACAACACTAATAAAGGACGAAGGCGTTTGCCGCCGGCCGAAGTGATGTAGTCGCCGATTTTTGAGACCAGCGGGACGCGTGAAGTCAGCTGCTTCTTGATGATGTCGTCGACGGCGCTAAAATCGTCCGCCACCGCGCGGTAGAAAGCTTGGGGTTGCATCAGCGACAGTTGCTCCAGAAGGGTTGCGCGGCATGCTAGGTCGGGGGGCTGGGCCTGTCAAGGCGTGATGGGCGGCCCCTTGCAACCCTGACGTGGCTTGCGTACAATCGCGCACCCTGAACTTCCTGGGCAGCACCTGCCTTACGCAATTGCACTTGGGCCGTTCCAGCCCCATGCAGCCATGCCAGCCAATACCTTTACCTATAAAGAGCTGGGTGAGCAGGATTATCGGAGAAATACCATGTCGTACGCAGTAATCGTTACTGGTGGCAAGCAATACAAAGTAGCACCAGGTGAATACCTGAAGATCGAGAAACTGGAAATCGCCACTGGCGAATCCGTAACTTTTGATCGCGTTCTGTTGGTCGCCAATGGCGACGACGTTAACATCGGCGCTCCAGTTGTTCCTGGCGCCACTGTTGTTGCTGAAGTGATTTCCCAAGGTCGTCACGACAAGATCCGCATCATCAAGTTCCGTCGTCGTAAGCACCACATGAAGCGTATGGGCCACCGCCAGTGGTACACCGAGATCAAAATCACCGGTATTCAGGCTTAATTTCAGCCTAATTCCTCACTAGGAGAATTGACTCATGGCACACAAAAAAGCTGGTGGTAGTACCCGTAACGGTCGCGACTCAGAAGCCAAACGCCTTGGCGTGAAGATGTATGGCGGCCAGGCTATCATCCCGGGCAACATCATCGTGCGTCAGCGCGGCACTCAATTCCACGCTGGCTACGGCGTTGGTATGGGTAAAGATCACACCCTGTTCGCGAAAGTGGAAGGCGTGATCAAGTTCCAGGTTAAGGGCGCCTTCGGTCGTCGCTATGTAAGCATCGTTCCGAAGACTGCAGTCGTCGCGGCGTAAAAGCTTGGTAGCTGGAAGAGCCCTGTCTTGCGACGGGGCTTTTTCGTTTGTGGGGTGAGTCTCTTGCAAAACTGTTTGTATGGGCTGCCGGCGCTGGATTTAACGGTCGTTGATTGAGGTCGCTGCGCTCATTTTTGCAAGAGTCTTATGTCTTGGTTTTTATCGGCTCGTCCTGATGACGAGAGGCGCGTTTTGTTATGAAGTTTGTTGATGAAGTATCGATCAAAGTAAAAGCTGGCGACGGTGGTAACGGTTGCATGAGTTTCCGTCGCGAAAAATTCATCGAGAACGGTGGTCCGAACGGTGGTGATGGTGGTGACGGCGGCTCGATCTATATGGTCGCTGACGAAAACCTCAACACTCTGGTTGACTACCGTTACACGCGTCACTTTGACGCTCAGCGCGGTTCGAATGGCGGCAGCGCCGATTGCACCGGCCGTAAAGGCGAAGACATGATTCTGCGGGTTCCGGTCGGTACGACCGTGATTGACGCAGGCACCCAGGAAATCATCGGCGACCTGACCAAGGCCGGCCAGCGTTTGCTGGTTGTGCATGGCGGCTGGCACGGTCTGGGTAACACCCGTTTCAAATCCAGTACCAACCGGGCTCCGCGCCAGACCACTCCGGGCAAGCCGGGTGAGCAGCGCGACCTGAAACTGGAATTGAAAGTACTGGCTGATGTCGGTTTGCTGGGCTTGCCGAATGCGGGCAAAAGTACCTTTATCCGTTCGGTATCTGCAGCCAAGCCTAAAGTGGCGGATTATCCGTTCACCACCCTGGTGCCAAACCTGGGCGTAGTCAGTGTCGATCGCTGGAAGAGCTTCGTGATCGCGGATATTCCCGGTCTGATCGAAGGTGCTTCCGACGGTGCCGGCCTGGGGATTCGCTTCCTCAAGCACTTGGCCCGTACGCGTTTGTTGCTGCACCTTGTGGACATGGCGCCAGTTGAAGGCACCGACAGCGCTGCAGATACTGCTGAAGTCATCGTCAACGAGCTGACCAAATTCAGCCCGTCGCTGGCTGAGCGTGATCGCTGGCTGGTGCTGAACAAGTGCGATTCGTTGCCTGAAGAAGAGCACGATGCGCGGGTCAAGGAAGTTGTGGATCGCCTTGAGTGGACCGGTCCGGTGTATGTGATCTCGGCCATTGCCAAGATTGGCACCGAGAAGCTTTGCCACGACATCATGCGTTATCTCGAAGATCGTGCCGATCGTCTGGCCAATGACCCTGCCTACAAGGCTGAGTTGAGTGAGCTTGATCAGCGCATCGAAGATGAAGCGCGTGCCCAGTTGCAGGCGCTGGATGATCAGCGTGCCCTGCGCCGCAGCGGCGTGAAGAGCGTCCACGACATCGGTGAAGATGACTGGGACGAAGAAGATGTTGATGATGAAGATGGTCCGGAAATCATTTACGTCCGCGACTGATTCCTTGCAGTAAACTGAAGCGCCGCTCAATCGAGCGGCGTTTTGGCATCTACGAAACGGTAATCAAAATAATTCCATGGGCAGCGCTCGGTCGTGCTGCTCTCAGGCATAGGTTGGATGATGATGCGGAGCAAGGTGACGGGTGCGCGGCGTTGGGTCGTAAAGATCGGCAGCGCATTGCTGACAGCGGATGGCAAGGGTCTGGATCGCGCGGCGATGGGCGTCTGGGTCGAGCAAATGGTGGCCCTGCACGAGGCAGGCGTGGAGCTGGTGCTGGTATCTTCCGGTGCGGTAGCGGCCGGGATGAGTCGTCTCGGCTGGACAGTCCGACCCAGTGCGATGCATGAGCTGCAGGCGG
This sequence comes from Pseudomonas sp. Lz4W, assembly GCF_000346225.2. Taxonomy (NCBI): domain Bacteria; kingdom Pseudomonadati; phylum Pseudomonadota; class Gammaproteobacteria; order Pseudomonadales; family Pseudomonadaceae; genus Pseudomonas; species Pseudomonas sp. Lz4W. The sequence continues at coordinate 735,173 of NZ_CP017432.1, forward strand.
CTGCGGCCATTGGTCAGATGGGGTTGGTGCAGGCCTGGGAGTCGAGCTTCGCCGAGCATTCCCGGCACACCGCGCAAATTCTCCTGACCCATGATGACCTGTCTGACCGCAAGCGTTACCTGAATGCCCGCAGTACGTTGCGCGCGTTGGTCGAGCTGGGTGTGATCCCGGTCATCAATGAAAACGACACCGTGGTTACCGATGAAATCCGCTTTGGTGATAACGATACGCTGGCGGCGCTGGTGGCCAATCTGGTCGAGGCTGATCTGCTGGTCATTCTGACGGATCGTGATGGCATGTTTGATGCGGATCCACGCAACAACCCGGATGCCAAAATGATCTACGAGGCGCGTGCCGATGATCCGGCGCTGGATGCCGTGGCGGGCGGTACGGGCGGTGCGCTGGGGCGTGGCGGCATGCAGACCAAGTTGCGGGCGGCGCGTCTGGCGGCCCGTTCCGGGGCGCACACCATTATCGTCGGCGGTCGTCTGGAGCGGGTGCTGGATCGCCTGAAGGCTGGGGAGCGCCTGGGTACATTGCTGTCTCCAGAGCGCGGCATGCTGGCTGCGCGCAAGCAGTGGCTGGCCGGGCATCTGCAGACCCGTGGCACGCTGGTGCTGGATGATGGCGCTGTGTCTGCGTTGTCCCAGGGTAATAAAAGCTTGCTCCCTGTGGGTGTCAAAGCGGTGCAGGGCGGCTTCCGTCGCGGCGAAATGGTGGTGTGCGTGGCGGCGGACGGTCGAGAGATTGCCCGTGGTCTGGCCAACTACAGTGCGGGCGAAGCGCAGAAAATAATCGGACAGTCGTCAGATGCGATTGTCGGTTTGTTGGGGTATATGGCGGAACCTGAACTGGTTCATCGCGATAATCTGATCCTGGTCTGATTTTGAGGTGTGGCATGCGCTTGATTAGCGGTTTGTTGGGGTTGATGTTGGCGATGCCGTTGCTGGCTTCTGCCGAAGAAATCGGCACGGTGTCGACGGTGTTCAAGTTTGTCGGGCCCAATGACCGGATTGTGGTCGAGGCTTTCGATGATCCCAAGGTTGACGGGGTTACCTGCTATCTGTCGCGTGCCAAGACCGGCGGCATGAAGGGCGGGCTGGGGCTGGCCGAGGATCGTGCCGAGGCCTCCATTGCGTGTCGTCAGACGGGCGCTATCAGCTTCAAGGGTGACTTGAAGGATGGCGAGGAGGTATTCAAGGAGCGTACATCGCTGGTGTTCAAGACCATGCAGGTGGTGCGATTCCTCGACAAAAAGCGCAATACACTGGTTTACCTGGTGTATAGCGACCGCCTGATCGAAGGCAGTCCGCAGAATGCGGTGACGGCGATCCCGATTTTGCCGTGGCCGCACGAGTAACGGCTCTTGATAAAAAAAGCTGCGACGGGGTAAAGCCTTTCGCGGCTTTTTTTGTGCCTGCGCAATGCTGGGGCTGTGGTGGTTCTGTAGGTGCTGACGAACGCAGCAGCCGTATATCTTGCGGGCGCTGTGCGCTCGATCGCAGTCTCGCGCAGATCCTGTAGGCCGGGTCGCTCTGGCATAAAACGCAGGCAATAAAAAACCGACCCGGAGGTCGGTTTTTTAAAAAGCTTATCGCTTAAGCGGCTGTCGCAAGGTTCAGTGCCTTGACGTGGCCATTCAGGCGGCTCTTATGGCGAGCAGCTTTGTTCTTGTGGATGATGCCTTTATCGGCCATACGGTCGATAACAGGGACAGCCAGAACATAAGCAGCTTGCGCTTTAGCAGCGTCTTTTGCGTCGATGGCCTTAACTACATTCTTGATGTAGGTACGAACCATGGAACGCAGGCTGGCGTTGTGGCTGCGACGCTTCTCAGCCTGTTTTGCACGTTTTTTGGCGGAAGGTGTGTTGGCCACCGTCGAGCTCCTCGAAAGACTTTTGGGAAATAACAAACAAAATAGGCCGCGAATCATGCCGATGACGACAACTCTTGTCAAGGGCGATTGATACGATCCGCTGAGTGGTGGATCGAGGGAGACGGGAGATTTATTTCCGGCGCTTGACCTGTAAACTCGCGAGCTTGGCTCTGTGCTGTTGCGGCGCGCAGTATCGCATAAGTGGGCGCTTTGTTCGCCTGCTCTTTCTCTATAGGCAAAAACTCTTTCAATGAATTTGCTCAAATCGTTAGCGGCCGTCAGCTCTATCACAATGATTTCAAGGGTTCTGGGCTTTGTTCGTGACACCATTATTGCGCGCACCTTTGGTGCCGGAATGGCCACGGATGCGTTCTTTATTGCCTTCAAATTGCCCAATCTGCTGCGCAGGATCTTCGCCGAGGGGGCTTTTTCCCAAGCCTTTGTGCCGATTCTGGCCGAATACAAAAGTCAGCAAGGCGAGGAGGCGACACGCACATTTGTTGCTTACGTGGCCGGACTGCTGACATTGGTGCTGGCGATCGTGACCATTTTGGGGATGATCGCCGCGCCTTGGGTGATCTGGGCTACGGCGCCGGGTTTTGCCACCACCCCGGAAAAGTTCGAGCTCACTTCCGATATGTTGCGGGTTACGTTCCCTTATATATTGCTGATCTCGTTGTCATCGCTGGCAGGGGCGATCCTCAACACCTGGAACCGGTTTTCGGTGCCGGCCTTCGTGCCGACTTTGCTTAACGTCAGCATGATTATTTTTGCCCTGTTTCTGACGCCATACTTCGATCCGCCGGTCATGGCCCTGGGGTGGGCGGTACTGGTCGGCGGTTTAGCCCAGCTGTTATTTCAGCTACCGCACCTGAAAAAAATCGGCATGCTGGTGCTTCCGCGGCTCAACCTGCGGGATACCGGGGTGTGGAGGGTCATGAAGCAGATGCTGCCGGCCATTCTGGGAGTCTCGGTCAGTCAGATTTCGCTGATTATCAACACGATTTTTGCCTCCTTTCTGGTCGCCGGATCGGTGTCCTGGATGTATTACGCAGACCGTTTGATGGAGTTGCCGTCTGGCGTACTGGGTGTGGCGTTGGGTACGATTCTGTTGCCGACGCTGTCAAAAACCTACGCCAACAAGGATCGCCATGAGTATTCGCGAATCCTCGATTGGGGGCTGCGCCTGTGCTTTGTGCTGGTATTGCCGTGTTCTCTGGCGCTGGCCATCCTCGCAGAGCCGTTGACCGTGTCGCTGTTTCAATACGGCCAGTTCACTGCGCTGGACTCGGCCATGACCCAGCGTGCCCTGATTGCCTACTCGTTCGGATTGCTCGGGATTATTTTGATCAAAGTCCTGGCGCCGGGGTTCTACGCCCAGCAGAACATACGCACGCCGGTAAAAATCGCAGTATTCACTCTGGTCATCACGCAATTGCTCAATCTGGTATTTATCGTGCCGTTGCAGCATGCAGGCCTGGCGCTGGCGATCAGTGTCGGTGCCTGTATCAATGCCGGCTTGCTGTTTTGGCAGATACGCAAACAGAAGTTGTTTGTCGCTCAGCCGGGCTGGGGCAAATACCTGTTCAAGCTGGTGCTGGCCGTGGCCGTGATGTGCGCTGTTCTGTTGGGGCTGATGCAACTGATGCCGGCCTGGGACCAGGGCCATATGCTGGAGCGCTTCATGCGTTTGGGCGGGTTGGTGGTTGCGGGTGTACTGGTTTATTTCGGCATGTTATTGCTGCTGGGCTTGCGTTTGAAAGATTTCGCCCGCAAGTCTCTTGTGTGAGGTAATTGCAGGTCAGACGTCTATTTTGTCGATTTGACCTGATTTGCCTTGCGCTGTTGCCTGTCGTACAGGGCTGGGTGTGGTTATAATCGGCCACTTTATGAGCAAGAAGCGCGTTATGCAGCTGGTTCGAGGCCTTCACAATCTGCGGCCCCAACATCGGGGCTGTGTCGCCACTATTGGCAACTTTGACGGTGTACACCGTGGTCACCAGGCTATCCTGGAGCGGCTGCGTGAACGTGCACTGGAGTTGGGCGTGCCCAGCTGCGTGGTGATTTTTGAGCCGCAGCCGCGCGAATTTTTTGCCCCTGAGACCGCTCCGGCGCGTCTGGCCCGGCTGCGCGACAAGCTGCAGCTATTGGCTGACGCCGGGGTAGATCGGGTGCTGTGCCTGGCGTTCAATCAACGTCTGTGCGAACTCAGTGCTGCCGAGTTCGTCGACACGATTCTTGTCGACGGTCTGGGTGTACAGCACCTGGAGGTCGGTGACGACTTCCGTTTTGGCTGTGACCGGGTCGGCGACTTTGATTTCCTGCAACAAGCGGGTGTCATGCAAAACTTTACCGTCGAAGCGGCGCAAACCGTTGAACTTGATGGTGTACGTATCAGCAGCACCAAGGTGCGTGATGCCCTGGCCGGTGCTGACTTCGGTCTCGCAGAGCGCTTGCTGGGCCGTCCGTTTCAAATTGCTGGCAGGGTATTGCACGGGCAGAAGCTGGCGCGCCAGCTGGGTACGCCGACTGCCAATATCCAGCTCAAGCGTCGTCGGGTTCCGTTGACCGGGGTTTATCTGGTGAGCGTTGAAGTCGACGGGAAAACCTGGCCGGGCGTCGCCAATATTGGCGTCAGGCCAACCGTTGCAGGGGATGGCAGCGCCCATCTTGAAGTACATCTGTTGGATTACGCCGGCGACTTGTATGGTCGGCGTTTGACCGTGGCATTCCACCACAAGCTGCGTGATGAGCAGCGTTTCGCCTCCCTTGAGGCGCTCAAGACGGCGATCAATGCGGACGTCGCCGCCGCCCGAGCCTATTGGCTGGGTCAACCGCTTAAAAAGAGCCTGAAATGACCGACTACAAAGCCACGCTAAACCTTCCGGACACAGCCTTCCCAATGAAGGCCGGCCTGCCACAGCGCGAACCGCAAATTTTGCAGCGCTGGGACAGCATTGGCCTGTACGGGAAGTTGCGCGAGATTGGCAAGGATCGTCCGAAGTTCGTACTTCACGACGGTCCTCCGTACGCCAACGGCACGATTCACATCGGTCATGCGCTGAACAAGATTCTGAAGGACATGATCATCCGCTCGAAAACCCTGTCGGGTTTCGATGCGCCGTACGTGCCGGGCTGGGACTGTCACGGACTGCCGATCGAGCACAAGGTGGAAGTGACCCACGGTAAAAACCTGAGCCCGGATAAAACCCGCGAGCTTTGCCGTGCCTATGCCACCGAGCAGATCGAAGGCCAGAAGTCCGAATTCATCCGTCTGGGTGTGCTGGGTGATTTTGCCAACCCGTACAAAACCATGGACTTCAAAAACGAAGCCGGTGAAATCCGTGCTTTGGCCGAAATCGTCAAAGGCGGTTTCGTGTTTAAAGGCCTCAAGCCTGTGAACTGGTGTTTCGACTGTGGTTCGGCCCTGGCTGAAGCGGAAGTCGAGTACCAGGACAAAAAATCCGCGGCCATCGATGTTGCATTCCCGATTGCCGACGAAGCCAGGCTGGCCGAGGCCTTTGGTCTGGCGACATTGAGCAAGCCGACATCGATCGTGATCTGGACCACCACTCCGTGGACCATCCCGGCCAACCAGGCGCTTAACGTGCACCCCGAGTTCACCTATGCGCTGGTCGACGTGGGCGACCGGTTACTGGTACTGGCTGAAGAGCTGGTCGAGTCGAGCCTGGCCCGCTACAACCTGCAAGGTTCGGTCATCGCCACCACCACCGGTACTGCGCTTGAACTGATCAACTTCCGTCACCCGTTCTACGACCGTCTGTCGCCAGTCTATCTGGCCGAGTACGTTGAGCTGGGCGCAGGCACCGGCGTGGTTCACTCCGCCCCGGCTTACGGCGTAGACGACTTCGTGACCTGCAAAGCCTATGGCATGGTCAACGATGAGATTATCAACCCGGTTCAAAGCAACGGCGTTTACGTACCGTCGCTGGAATTCTTTGGTGGCCAGTTCATCTGGAAGGCCAACCAGAACATCATCGACAAGCTGATCGAAGTCGGTTCGCTGATGTTCACTGAAACCATCAGCCACAGCTACATGCACTGCTGGCGCCACAAAACGCCGCTGATCTACCGCGCAACCGCGCAGTGGTTTATCGGTATGGACAAGGAGCCGGTTGTCGGCGACACCTTGCGCACCCGTGCGATCAAGGCCATCGAAGACACCCAGTTCGTTCCGGCCTGGGGCCAGGCCCGCCTGCATTCGATGATCGCCAACCGTCCGGACTGGTGCATCTCGCGTCAGCGCAACTGGGGCGTGCCGATACCGTTCTTCCTGAACAAGGAAAGCGGCGAGCTGCACCCGCGTACCGTCGAAATGATGGAAGAAGTGGCCAAGCGCGTCGAAGTCGAAGGCATTGAAGCCTGGTTCAAGATGGATGCTGCCGAGCTGCTGGGCGACGAAGCGCCGCTGTACGACAAGATCAGCGACACTCTGGACGTCTGGTTCGATTCGGGCACCACGCACTGGCATGTTCTGCGCGGCTCGCACCCTATGGGCCACGAGACAGGTCCGCGTGCCGACCTCTATCTTGAAGGTTCCGATCAGCATCGTGGCTGGTTCCACTCGTCGCTGCTGACCGGTTGCGCCATCGACAACCACGCGCCGTACCGCGAACTGCTGACCCACGGTTTCACCGTGGATGAGGCCGGGCGCAAAATGTCCAAGTCCCTGGGCAACGTGATTGCACCGCAAAAGGTCAACGACACCCTGGGTGCAGACATCATGCGTCTGTGGGTTGCTTCGACTGACTACTCGGGGGAAATCGCGGTTTCTGACCAGATCCTGCAGCGCAGTGCGGACGCCTACCGGCGTATCCGCAACACCGCTCGCTTCCTGCTCTCGAACCTGAGCGGCTTCAACCCGGCTACCGATATCCTGCCGGCCGAAGAAATGCTGGCCCTGGACCGTTGGGCGGTTGACCGCGCACTGCTGCTGCAGCGCGAGCTGGAGCTGCATTACGGCGAATACCGTTTCTGGAACGTGTACTCCAAGGTGCACAACTTCTGCGTGCAAGAGCTGGGCGGCTTCTACCTCGACATCATCAAGGACCGTCAGTACACCACTGGCGCCAACAGCAAGGCCCGTCGTTCGTGCCAGACCGCGCTGTTCCATATCAGCGAAGCGCTGGTGCGCTGGATCGCGCCGATCCTGTCGTTCACTGCTGACGAGCTGTGGCAATACCTGCCGGGCGAGCGCAACGAATCGGTGATGCTCAATACCTGGTACGAAGGCCTGAGCGAGATGCCGGAAGGCACCGAGATGGATCGCGCCTACTGGGAGCGAATCATGGCGGTCAAGGTTGCAGTCAACAAAGAAATGGAAAACCTGCGCGCGGCCAAGGCCATTGGCGGCAACCTGCAGGCGGAAGTTACCCTGTTTGCCGAAGATGATCTGGCTGCAGACCTGTCCATGTTGAGCAACGAACTGCGTTTCGTACTGATCACCTCTACCGCCAGCGTTGCGCCGTTTGTCCAGGCACCGGCGGATGCAGTAGTCACCGAAGTCGCGGGCCTCAAGCTCAAAGTGGTCAAGTCGGCACACGCCAAGTGCGCCCGTTGCTGGCATTGCCGCGAAGACGTCGGTGTGAATCCGGAGCATCCGGAAATCTGCGGTCGTTGTGTCGACAACATCAGCGGCGCCGGCGAGGTACGTCACTATGCCTAATACCAGCAATGCCGGGCGCTTCGGGCGCCTGGGCTGGCTCTGGTTGACGTTGCTGGTCCTGGTCATTGACCAGGCCAGCAAGACCTACTTCGATGGCGCCCTGCAGATGTATCAGCGAATCGTGGTGATCCCCGATTTCTTCAGCTGGACCCTGGCCTATAACTCGGGTGCTGCCTTCAGCTTTCTGGCTGACAGCTCCGGCTGGCAGCGTTGGCTGTTTGCCCTGATTGCCGTGGTCGTCAGTGGGGTCCTGCTGGTGTGGCTCAAGCGTCTTGGACGTAACGACACCTGGCTGGCCATCGGGCTTGCACTGATCCTGGGCGGTGCGCTGGGCAACCTGTATGACCGCATCGCCTACGGGCATGTGATCGATTTCATTCTGGTGCATTGGGAACATCGACTGTTCCCTGCGTTCAATGTCGCAGACAGTGCGATTTGTGTCGGAGCAGTAATGCTGGCACTGGATATGTTCAAAAGTAAGAAGTCCGGAGAGTCAGCTCATGACTGAGCAACGTATTGGCCAGAACACAGAAGTCACCCTGCATTTCGCTTTGCGTCTTGAAAATGGCGACACCGTCGACAGCACGTTCGACAAGTCGCCTGCCACTTTCAAGGTCGGTGATGGCAGCCTGTTGCCAGGTTTTGAAGCCGCTCTGTTCGGCTTCAAGGCCGGTGACAAACGCACTCTGGAGATCCTTCCGGAAAACGCCTTTGGCCAGCCAAACCCGCAAAATGTGCAGATAATTCCACGTTCGCAGTTCAAGGACATGGAGTTGTCGGAAGGCTTGCTGGTGATCTTCAACGACGCGGCCAACACCGAGCTTCCGGGTGTGGTCAAAGTTTTTGACGATGAGCAAGTGACTATCGATTTCAACCACCCGTTGTCAGGCAAGACCCTGACGTTCGACGTGGAAATCAAAGACGTAAAAGCGCTGTAATTCAGTGCCCGGCGCAAGCCGGGCCTGATTGGCATTATTTTTCTGCGCGTCCCACGAGGCCCAGCATGCATATCAAACTCGCCAACCCCCGTGGCTTCTGCGCCGGGGTGGACCGGGCGATTGAAATCGTCAATCGCGCTCTGGAAGTATTCGGTCCGCCTATCTATGTTCGCCACGAAGTGGTGCACAACAAATTTGTCGTCGAAGACCTGCGCTCCCGTGGCGCAATCTTTGTTGAAGAGCTGGACCAGGTGCCGGACGATGTAATCCTCATTTTCAGTGCCCACGGTGTTTCCCAGGCTGTGCGTACCGAGGCTGCAGGCCGTGGCCTTAAAGTGTTCGATGCCACCTGTCCGCTGGTTACCAAGGTGCATATCGAAGTAGCCCGCTACAGCCGTGACGGCCGCGAATGCATTCTGATCGGCCATGCCGGTCACCCGGAAGTCGAAGGCACCATGGGTCAGTACGATGCCAGGAATGGCGGCGCCATTTACCTGGTCGAAGATGAAAAAGATGTCGCCAACCTGAATGTGATCAACCCGGAAAAACTGGCGTTTGTTACTCAGACCACCTTGTCGATGGACGATACCAGCCGGGTGATCGACGCTCTTCGCGCGCGTTTTCCGGCAATTGGCGGTCCGCGCAAGAATGACATCTGCTACGCCACGCAAAACCGCCAGGACGCCGTCAAGCAACTGGCTGACGAGTGTGATGTGGTGTTGGTGGTGGGCAGCCCCAACAGCTCCAACTCCAACCGTCTGCGTGAGTTGGCCGAGCGCATGGCAACCCCGGCGTACCTGATTGATGGTGCCGAAGACCTGCAGCAAAGCTGGTTTGAAGGGGTCGAGTCGATTGGTATCACGGCGGGTGCTTCGGCGCCTGAAGTGCTGGTACGCGGCGTGATACGCCAATTGCATGCCTGGGGCGCAACGGGCGCTGATGAATTGGCCGGTCGCGAAGAGAACATTACATTCTCCATGCCTAAAGAGCTGCGCGTTCGCTCGCTGCTTTAAGCGCATAAATCTTGCGCCGCCTGATTGCGGCGCAAGCTGATACGCCCACTTTTTGCCAGTACCACTTGATAGTGACTCAGGGCTGTCTGTGCCTGGCAAACATGCAACGTCCCGGCCTGAAACGCTCCGCCGATCAGCAAAGGTTCACCCAGCGGGTTGAACCGGACGTAGCTCTTAACGGGCGTATTACCGGCAATCGGTACCTGAAAGCTGCCTTGCCTCTCGGCCAGCACCGGATTGTCCGGATCGAGATGGCCCTGGCCGCTCAGATCCAGAATGGTCTTCCAGCCTCGGCTCCAGTCTTGTTCCTGTGCCTGTACGATCACGTATTGATGGCGTACCAGCGCCTCGGTGCGGGCATTACGCAGGCTGCCGGCCAGTTGCTCCGCCATGCCCAGGCGCCGTTGCTGTTCTATAAGTGTGTTGTAGACCGGGCTCGCGAACTGGACGGTCAGCGCAACGATCAACAGCGTGAATGACAGTTGGATCAGGCTCATGCCTCGTTGCTTCATGATGTCCTCCGTGACCATGCGCAATCCTTGCGCCCTTTGATGTATAGATCAGAAAAAAGACGACCTGGCCGGGCAACGGTTTCATCATGTTTAAGCTGTATTGCCTGTCCCGTGGCGTACTTGATCAGACGAACTGTCCTCGCGCGTCTTAGGCGCACTCCTACATGTAGAACCATCTCGCCAGACTAGGCTCTGGTTATGGCGACGCAGGACGTGGCGCCAGGAAAATGCTCAGGGATGGCACACATGTTTCGATCTGAAAAAAACCGTCAAACCGGAATGACCCTGATCGAGGTTCTGGTCGCGACGTTGATTTTATCCGGGGGCCTGCTGGGGGGCGCCGTGGCTCAGCTCAATGCCCTCAAACACACTGACAGCGCAATGATGAGCACCCAGGCCAATTTTATTGCCTACGACATGCTCGATCGGATTCGTGCCAACGCTGGCGCGGACTACAGTTTTTCAGGGGCGGACCTGCAGCAGGGGGTTGCCGGCCCGGGGAGCGTGCTGGGGCAGGATCTGAATGATTTCAAACGCAATATTCTTCAGTTCGGCGGTGCAAGTGCCAAGGGAGCCATCGCGCTCAGTGGTCAGCAGGTGACCATCACCCTGGAGTGGGATGACTCGCGCGCCAGCAATAGCCCCGGTTCGCTTCGAACCTTTACGCTGACCAGTCGAGTGGCAGCAGATGCCATTGAGCGTGCGTCGTGAGGCGTCCTGAAGCGGGGTTTGGCCTGATTGAGCTGATGCTGTCGCTGGGGTTGGGTTTGCTGGTGGTGCTGGGGCTGACCGAAGTTTTTTTAAGCGCGCGCGAAACCTACGCCAGCCAGCGATCATCCGCGTCGCTACAAGAAGACGCGCGCTACGTGCTGAGCAAAATCGCTCAGGAAGTTCGTATGGTCGGCATGTTCGGTTGTCTGTCGACTGATCGCATCATTGATGCACCTTCCGCTTTTCAGAGACCTATCTCCTGGCAGGGGCCGAAGGGATCCAGGTCGTTACATATGATCAGCGCTGACATAGGCCTTCAGGGAGCAAAGCCCGACTGGACCGTCATATCCGACTGTACGACGTTCGCGCAGGCATACAGCGGGGCGCGACTGTCTCTGGCACCCGGTGAAATAGCCTTTGCCCTGCGTGAGCTGCATTACCGTTTTGAAAACGGGCAATTGAAGTCCGGGGCCAATAATGCCGTGTTGCTGGACAATGTGGCGGCGTTTGACGTGAGCTTTGGGGTGGCCGATTCCTCGAGCACGCAGTCAGTTTTGCGCTATGAAGACAGTCCTGCCGATGTGGCCGGTATCCGCAGCGTGCGTATCGCCCTGGTCTTGCGAGATCCCGGGGGGCGGGTAAAAGATCAGGGCTATAACGTGCTGGTGGCTCTACGTAATCGACTGGCGTAGGGCGCGTCATGTGTTTTTCTTCGAGCACGCAACGCGGCGTGGCGCTATTGGCCAGTATGGTTTTCTTGCTGTTACTCACTCTGCTTGGCCTGACCGCCATGGAGACTGCAGTGCAGCAGGAGAAAATGACCGGCAGCGTCCAGCATGCCAATCATTCATTTCAGGCTGCCGAAACTGCACTGCGCAGCGGTGAGTCCTGGGTGGCTCTGCAGTGGTCCGCAATCGCGGTCTGCAGCTCACCTGCAAGATGCGCCCCGCCAGCAGAGGTGCGCACTCAGCTATCACCCGGAATACACCCGGTATCCGCAGTTCACTGGATAGGAGCTGCGGATGGGCTCTACGGTCTCCAGAACCTTGGTTTGAGCATTGCCCCGGCAGATTTTCCTGCGACCACTTTGACCCGTTTGTACCGCGTCACGGGCATTGGCCTGTACGGGCAGTCACGTACCGTCCTGGAGAGTGTTTATGCGCATTATCAGGACGAGGATGCCGAAGAGGGTGGGGCAGGCTCCCGGCAATTGAGCAGGATCATGTGGCGGCAAATCCAGTAGGAGGGCGTGATGCGCAGGCATGGGGCAGGCTTTACCCTGATCGAACTCGTTATCGTGGTGGCAATCGTCGGTTTTCTTGGGGCAGTGGTTTATCCGGTTTACAGCGGCTCGGTCCAGCGTGCCTACCGCGCTCAAATAGTGGTCTTGTTGTCGGAGCAATCCCAAAGTCTGGAGCGTTTTTATACGAAAAAAGGTTTATACAGTGGGGCGGAAAATCTTGGTTCGGGCAACGAGCACTATCTGATTACCCACGACCTCGCTGATCATGCCTTCTTGCTGACGGCTACCCGCAGAGCGGGCTCGTCCATGGCGGACGATGCGTGTGGGAATTTCACCTTGGCCCATACCGGTTTGACCGCAATTACCCAGGCCGCTCCGGACCTGACAGTGCAGCAGTGTTGGGGGCGCTAACAATTTATTTTCATTTTGGGCTGAGTTGATTGATGGCTAAGCAACAACGCGTAGTGATTGTAGGGGGCGGCGTTATCGGGCTGCTGACAGCGTTCAATCTGGCAGCCGAAGTCGGGCAGGTAACGCTTCTTGACCAGAGTGCTGTCGGGCAGGAGTCCTCCTGGGCCGGTGGCGGGATCGTTTCTCCGCTTTATCCCTGGCGCTACAACCCGGCTGTTACAGCCCTGGCTCACTGGTCGCAGGACTTTTATCCACAGTTGGCAGAACGTTTGTTTGCCGCTACAGGTGTAGATCCTGAAGTTCACACCACCGGTTTGTACTGGCTTGACCTTGAAGACGAGGCGCAAGCCCTGGTGTGGGCCAAGCGTGAAGGCCGGCCCTTGAGTACGGTCGAAATCTCTGCGGTTGAAGGGGCTGTACCGGTATTGGGGGGCGGTTATTCAAGGGCCATTTACATGGCCGAAGTGGCCAATGTGCGTAATCCGCGGCTGGTTAAATCACTGAAGGCCGCGTTGCAAGCCATGCCCAATGTCACCATCCATGAGCAGTGCGAGGTTCTGGGATTTATCCGTGAGGGCGAGAATGTCTGCGGCGTGAGCACGGCTCAGGGGGACATTCGCGGCGATGAGGTGGTGCTGGCGGCAGGTGCCTGGAGCGGTGAACTGCTCAGTAGTCTGGGCCTTGAATTGCCGGTAGTGCCTGTCAAAGGGCAGATGATTCTTTACAAGTGCGCACCTGACTTCTTGTCCTGCATGGTGCTGGCCAAAGGACGCTACGCGATTCCGCGGCGTGACGGGCATGTCTTGATTGGTAGCACCCTCGAGCACGAAGGTTTCGATAAAACCCCGACCCGAACAGCCCTGGAAAGCCTGCAGGCGTCTGCGATCGAGCTGATTCCGGCTCTGGCCGGTGTGCAGCCGGTGGGGCATTGGGCGGGATTACGGCCGGGCTCGCCTGAGGGAATTCCATATATTGGCCGGGTCGCAGGTGTTGGCGGGTTGTGGCTGAACTGCGGGCACTATCGCAATGGGCTGGTACTGGCTCCGGCGTCCTGTCAGTTGTTCGCCGACTTGCTTCTGGGGCGTGAACCGATCATCGATCCGGCGCCCTATGCACCGCAAGGACGCATCCAGAATATTGCTTGAAGCCTGTGGGAGCCCGCAATTGGCGGCTATTGCCGGCAAGCCGGCTCCCGCAAGTCCGGGGTGCTGGCTTTAATCCCGGGGCTTTGGTCCTTGTTCCAGATGGTTTTGCGTGCAATACCACTCTTGCTGCTGGTGCAGGGCGCGATCGCGGGGCAGGTGAACTCCGCAGTGGGCGCAACGAACCATGGGTTGAGCACCCGGGTCGACCGGGTTCTTAGTGGTTGCCAGCCCGGCTTTGTACTTGCGCCAAAACCACACGCCAGCAGCAATCAAAGCAGCCCAGATCAGTAAACGAAGCATGGTTATTCGCTATTCGAGAAAAGATGCGCCAGTTTAGCCAAGCTATTGGCAGGCGCACAGGACCAAATCGAACATAAAAAAAGAGCCCCGCAGGGCTCTTTTTACATGGGCTGGACGATTAGTCGAACAGACCCAGGGTCATGTAGCTGAACCAGGAGCGGCTTGGACCTTCCGGCTCAGGCTCCGGAATGACATTGCCGTCAGCATCTTTAGGCTTCAGATCAGACGGGATCGCGTCTTTGGCATCCTGATACTGCTTCTTGATGTCCAGGTTGGCACGGGTTTCACCCGGTGGCAGCGGTGTGCTGGATTCGATCAGGCCCAGTGTGGCCTTGCTCAACCAGGAGCGGTTATCCGAGTCGGAAACCTGTGGCACAAACTGACCGTCAACCAGGCTTGGGTGGTTCGGGTAGTTGTCTTTCAGTACTTCGAGGCTGGTGTTGGCCAGTTGATCGAGGTGCATGCGCTGATAGGACTCAACCATCACCGCAAGCCCGTCGCCGACTGCAGGGGTTTCCTGGAAGTTTTCGACCACATAGCGACCACGGTTGGCAGCAGCTACATAGGCTTGGCGGGTCAGGTAGTAGTCGGCTACGTGGATTTCATACGCAGCCAGCAAGTTACGCAGATAGATCATGCGTTGCTTGGCGTCGGGAGCGTAGCGGCTATTCGGGAAGCGGCTGGTGAGCTGGGCAAACTCGTTGTAGGAGTCGCGTGCAGCTCCAGGGTCGCGCTTGGTCATGTCCAGCGGCAGAAAGCGGGCCAGCAGGCCTACGTCCTGGTCAAACGAAGTCAAACCTTTGAGGTAATAGGCGTAATCAACGTTTGGATGCTGTGGGTGCAGGCGAATGAATCGCTCGGCAGCGGACTTGGCAGCTTCCGGTTCGGAGTTCTTGTAGTAGGCGTAGATCAGTTCGAGCTGGGCCTGATCGGCATAGCGTCCGAACGGATAGCGCGACTCTAAAGCCTTCAGCTTGGCGGTAGCACTGGTATAGCTGTGGTTATCCAGGTCGGCCTGCGCCTGCTGGTACAGCTCGACTTCGCTCAGGTTGTCGTCCACGACTTCTTTTGTCGACGAGCAGGCGGCGGTCAGTGCGAGGATGGCGATCAGCAGCAGGTGTCTCACTTGCATGGCGGCTTGCGTCCCTATGACGGCCGCTGTCTTGGGCGGGTCCGTCCTGTTATGATGAGCGCCCCGTGAAAAGCCTCGGGGCAAAAGACGCCGTATTTAACCACAAGCGCGCAGCCGAAACCAAAGGCTTGGCGCGGTCCTGATGAGCATGTCCGAGAAAATTCAACTTCGCGAAGAGGTGCCGTCCGAACTGGGTGGCCAACGCCTCGATCAAGTCGCCGCACAATTATTCGCTGAGCACTCGCGCTCGCGCCTTTCCGCCTGGATCAAAGACGGCCGCCTCACTGTGGACGGAGCGGTCATCCGCCCCCGTGACATCGTGCATGGTGGCGCCATCCTGGAGTTGACTGCCGAGCAGGAAGCCCAGGGTGAGTGGGTCGCCCAAGACATTCCTCTGGATATCGTTTACGAAGACGATGACATCCTGGTTATCAACAAGCCTGCCGGCTTGGTGGTACACCCGGCTGCCGGGCATGCCGACGGTACTTTGCTCAATGCGTTGCTGCATCACGTACCGGACATTATTAATGTGCCGCGTGCGGGGATCGTGCACCGTCTGGACAAAGACACCACCGGTCTGATGGTGGTCGCCAAGACCATCCAGGCGCAGACGCAACTGGTTACACAGTTGCAGAGCCGCAGTGTCAGCCGAATCTATGAGTGCATTGTCATTGGTGTCGTTACTGCCGGGGGCAAGATCGATGCGCCCATCGGCCGTCACGGCCAGCAACGCCAGCGTATGGCGGTAATGGAAGGCGGCAAGCAGGCGGTGAGTCATTACCGTGTGCTTGAGCGTTTCCGTTCCCACACCCATGTGCGGGTCAAGCTGGAAACCGGTCGTACGCACCAGATTCGTGTGCATATGTCCCACATCAACTTCCCGTTGGTCGGAGACCCTGCCTATGGCGGTCGCTTCCGTATCCCGCCGGCAGCCAGTGTGACGATGGTCGAATCCCTGAAAAACTTCCCGCGTCAGGCTCTGCACGCGCGCTTCCTTGAGTTGGATCATCCGACGACCGGTAAGCGCATGAGCTGGGAATCGCCACTTCCGGACGATTTTGTCTGGCTGTTGACGTTGCTCAAGCAAGACCGAGAGGCATTTGTCGGGTGAATACCTTCCTGATTCCTGACTGGCCAGCGCCGGCAGGCATCAGGGCCTGTGTGACCACCCGTGCGGGCGGCGTCAGTCTGGCGCCGTTCGACAGCTTCAACCTGGGCGACCATGTCGACGACGATCCCGTAGCCGTTGCACATAACCGCCAGCGCCTGACCCATGTTTTCGACGTACAGCCCGCTTGGCTCAGCCAGGTTCACGGGGTTGTGGTCGTGCCTGCCAATCCTGAACGTATCGTCGAAGCGGACGGCAGCTGGACAGCCACGCCCGGTATTGCCTGTACGGCGATGACGGCAGATTGCTTGCCCGTGCTGTTCTGCGATCGCGCCGGAACCCGGGTTGCTGCCGCCCACGCCGGTTGGCGCGGGCTGGCAGCAGGCGTACTTGAAGCAGCAGCCCTGAGTCTCAATGTTGAGCCCCGGGAGATTCTGGTATGGCTGGGCCCGGCGATTGGCCCCAAGGCATTTGAAGTCGGTGCCGAGGTGCGGGAAGTCTTTATAAATGACCTGCCCGATGCTGATGCCGCCTTTGTGCCCAGCATCAATCAAGGTCGTTTTATGGCCGATATCTATGAGCTGGCGCGCCTGCGTCTGGCTCGCATTGGGATTGGCGCGGTCTACGGCGGTGGTTTTTGCACCGTGAGCGACCCGCGTTTTTATTCCTACCGGCGCAGTCCTCGTACTGGCCGTTTCGCATCTCTGGTCTGGATCGAAAAGACCGCCTAGCTGATCTACGTCACTTCCTTCAGGCTTGAAACTCCCGGAATTGCCCGCATCTACTATGGTATCTGGCAGGTTTCTTCATTCAGGAGTTTCCATCCCTCCGGCCTGCTCATAAGGAAGGTGACGAATGCGTATAGATAGATTAACCAGCAAGTTGCAATTGGCCTTGTCCGATGCTCAGTCATTGGCTGTAGGCCTTGACCATCCGGCCATTGAGCCGGCGCACTTGATGCAGGCATTGCTGGATCAGCAGGGCGGTTCGATCAAGCCGCTGCTGATGCAAGTCGGTTTTGATGTAAACAGCCTGCGTAAAGAGCTGACCAAAGAGCTCGATCAGTTGCCAAAAATCCAGAATCCTACTGGCGACGTGAATATGTCGCAGGATCTGGCTCGTCTGCTGAATCAGGCAGACCGTCTGGCCCAGCAAAAAGGCGACCAGTTCATCACCAGTGAAATGGTGTTGCTGGCGGCCATGGACGACAACAGCAAACTGAGCAAGTTGTTGCTGGGGCAGGGCGTGAGCAAGAAAGCTCTGGAAAACGCCATCAACAACTTGCGCGGCGGTGAAGCGGTCAACGACCCGAACGTCGAAGAGTCGCGTCAGGCGCTGGATAAATACACCATCGACCTGACCAAGCGTGCCGAAGAAGGCAAGCTCGATCCGGTGATCGGTCGTGACGATGAAATTCGCCGTACCATTCAGGTGTTGCAGCGCCGGACTAAAAACAATCCGGTCCTGATCGGTGAGCCTGGCGTGGGTAAAACTGCCATTGCCGAAGGCTTGGCGCAGCGGATCATCAATGGCGAAGTGCCTGATGGTCTCAAGGGCAAGCGCCTGCTGTCGCTGGACATCGGTGCATTGATTGCCGGTGCCAAGTTTCGCGGTGAGTTTGAAGAGCGTCTGAAAGCGCTGCTTAACGAACTGTCGAAGCAGGAAGGGCAGATCATCCTGTTTATCGACGAGCTGCACGTGATGGTCGGTGCCGGTAAGGGCGAAGGCGCAATGGATGCGGGCAACATGCTCAAGCCTGCGCTGGCCCGGGGCGAGTTGCATTGCGTGGGTGCGACCACGCTCAACGAATACCGCCAATATATCGAGAAGGACGCAGCTCTTGAGCGCCGCTTCCAGAAAGTGCTGGTTGAAGAGCCGAGTGAAGAAGACACCATCGCAATTTTGCGGGGTCTGAAAGAGCGCTATGAAGTTCACCACAAGGTGGCTATCACCGACGGTGCAATCATTGCCGCGGCCAAACTCAGCCATCGCTATATCACTGATCGCCAATTGCCGGACAAGGCGATTGACCTGATCGACGAGGCTGCCAGCCGTATCCGCATGGAGATCGACTCCAAGCCGGAAGTGCTGGACCGTCTGGAGCGTCGCTTGATTCAACTGAAAGTTGAAGCTCAGGCGCTGAAGAAAGAAGAGGATGAGGCGGCGAAAAAACGTCTCGAGAAATTGCAGGAAGAAATCGAGCGCCTTGAGCGCGAGTATTCCGACCTGGAAGAAATCTGGACCTCGGAAAAAGCCGAAGTGCAGGGTTCTGCCCAGATCCAGCAAAAGATCGAGCAAGCGCGTCAGGAACTCGAAGTGGCGCGTCGCAGCGGCAACCTCAACCGCATGGCCGAGTTGCAGTACGGGGTTATTCCCGATCTGGAGCGCAGCCTGCAGATGGTCGACGAGCACAGCAGCAAAACTGAGAATCAGTTGTTGCGCAGCAAAGTGACCGAAGAGGAGATCGCCGAGGTCGTGTCGAAGTGGACCGGTATTCCGGTATCCAAGATGCTCGAAGGTGAGCGCGACAAGCTGATGAAGATGGAAAGCTTGCTGCATGAGCGTGTAATTGGCCAGGACGAGGCTGTTGTGGCCGTGTCCAACGCGGTTCGCCGTTCCCGTGCCGGCTTGAGCGACCCGAACCGTCCAAGCGGCTCGTTCATGTTCCTGGGCCCGACCGGTGTGGGTAAAACCGAGTTGTGCAAGGCGCTGGCAGAGTTCCTCTTTGATACTGAAGAGGCGATGGTGCGGATCGACATGTCCGAGTTCATGGAGAAACATTCCGTGGCTCGATTGATTGGCGCGCCACCAGGCTATGTGGGCTACGAAGAAGGCGGATACTTGACCGAGGCTGTACGGCGCAAGCCTTACTCGGTAATCCTGCTGGATGAAGTCGAGAAGGCCCACCCGGATGTGTTCAACGTG
Source organism: Pseudomonas sp. Lz4W (assembly GCF_000346225.2). NCBI lineage: Bacteria > Pseudomonadati > Pseudomonadota > Gammaproteobacteria > Pseudomonadales > Pseudomonadaceae > Pseudomonas > Pseudomonas sp. Lz4W. Next base: position 754,174 of record NZ_CP017432.1, read on the forward strand.
CTGTTGCAAGTGCTTGAAGACGGTCGCCTGACTGACAGCCACGGTCGTACAGTGGACTTCCGCAACACGGTGATCGTGATGACCTCCAACCTGGGCTCTGCACAGATCCAGGAGCTGGTGGGTGATCGCGAAGCACAACGGGCTGCGGTAATGGATGCGGTGAGTACCCACTTCCGTCCGGAGTTTGTGAACCGGATCGACGAAGTGGTGATCTTCGAGCCTCTGGCCCGTGATCAGATCGCCGGCATTGCCGAGATCCAGTTGAGCCGTCTGCGCAGTCGTCTGGCAGAACGCGATCTGAGCCTGGAGCTGGACAAGGATGCTCTGGAAAAACTGATCGCAGTAGGTTACGACCCGGTATATGGCGCACGGCCACTGAAACGTGCGATCCAGCGCTGGATCGAAAACCCGCTGGCACAACTGATTCTTTCGGGTCAGTTCATGCCTGGCACCACTGTGACAGCGAGCGTAAAAGACGACGAAATCGTCTTCGCGTAAGCTCCGGCGCCAGTGTTTTAAGGAAGGCCTCGCATTGCGAGGCCTTTTTTTACTTAGGGTGTTGATCTGTAAGGAAAACGCTTGTAAGATGCGCCCCGCAGTAAGTCACCCGCAACGGCAACTTGGCCCAAACCAAGAAGCCCGCTAGAAGAGCTAAATCATTGTCTTCTAACGAAAAATAAGGGTTGACAAGGGTTTGAAAGGTTGTAGAATGGCCCGCCTCAGAGACGCCAACGTAGAGATACGCTGAAGTCAACGAGGGTTGCAAAGAGTCACAATGTTGTAGATTGAAATATGTAGTTCCGCGATAGCTCAGTTGGTAGAGCAAATGACTGTTAATCATTGGGTCCCTGGTTCGAGTCCAGGTCGTGGAGCCATTTTCAAGCCGGGGTATAGCGCAGTCCGGTAGCGCGCCTGCTTTGGGAGCAGGATGTCAGGAGTTCGAATCCCCTTACCCCGACCATTTTTGGGTCGTTAGCTCAGTTGGTAGAGCAGTTGGCTTTTAACCAATTGGTCGTAGGTTCGAATCCCACACGACCCACCATTTTTGGCTTCAGTTAGTTCTGGAGCTAGATCTTAAGATCAGAGGCCAAAAGCACTGATCGCAGAAGGCGCCTCTAGAAGGTGCCTTTTTTTTACCGGGGTATAGCGCAGTCCGGTAGCGCGCCTGCTTTGGGAGCAGGATGTCAGGAGTTCGAATCCCCTTACCCCGACCATTTTCAGCCCAGCAGTAGCGGGTGCGAAAATAAGGCACTGATGACATTCTCATCAGCGGCCAATAAAAAAAGCGACCTTCGGGTCGCTTTTTTTATGCCTGCGAAAAACTGGACGGGTTGGCATGGGGCTTTGTGGGAGCTGACTTGCCAGCGATGAAGACACCTGGTCAGGCCGGCTCCCACATATTCGGCGTGCAACAAGCCGGCGCAGTTTGTGGTGCGTAATTATGCTCTCTGAGCATCAGCCGCCCCTGTAGGAGCGAGCTTGCTCGCGAGCTGTTCGAAAATGCCCCGAGCAAGCGCCTGCAGGTTTAGTGGTGATCAGTGCAGTTTCAGTCGTGGCTCTGTACCGCGTCCGATCCTGCTGCCGAGCATCAGCATCAAGGTGCGGAACGTTCCGTACAGCGCCATTTGGTGCATGCGGTACAGCGAGATGTAAAACATCCGGGCCAGCCAGCCTTCCAGCATGACGCTTCCCATCAGGCTACCCATCAAGTTACCCACAGCCGAGAAGCTCGACAGTGAAATGAGCGAGCCGTAATCACGGTAGTGGTAATCAGGCAGTTGCGACTTGCCTTCAATCCGCAGTTTCAGCGACTTGGCCAGCAGCGAGGCTTGCTGGTGGGCAGCCTGGGCGCGAGGTGGGACCATCTTGTCGGTACCCGGCTGCGGGCAGGCAGCACAATCGCCAAAGGCAAAAATGTTGTCGTCGCGGGTGGTTTGCAGCGTAGGGCGAACCACCAGCTGGTTGATGCGATTGGTTTCCAGCCCTGCAATTTCTTGAAGAAACCCCGGTGCGCGGATCCCTGCCGCCCAAACCTTCAGGCTCGCAGGAATGACCTGACCGTCCTTGGTGATCAAGCTGTCAGCAGTCACTTCGCTCACCGCTGAGTTGGTCAGAACGGTGACCCCGAGCTTCTCCAGGGTTTTATGCACAGGGCCGCCAATGCGTTCCGGCAGCGCGGGCAAAACCCGTGGCCCGGCTTCAATCAGGGTGATGTGCATGTTTTCCGGCTTGATGCGGTCCAGGCCATATGCGGCCAGTTCATGTGCCGCGTTATGCAGTTCGGCGGCCAGCTCGACACCGGTCGCGCCGGCGCCGACGATGGCCACACTGATCTGCTCGACCACATCGGTTTGCCCGGCATGGGCGCGCAGATAATGGTTAAGCAATTGCTGATGAAAACGCTCGGCTTGCTTGCGGGTATCCAGAAACAGGCAATGCTCAGCCGCGCCCTTGGTCCCGAAGTCGTTGGTGGTGCTGCCCACCGCAATCACCAGCGTGTCGTAGCCCAGCTCGCGGGCGGGCACCAGTTCCTGACCATTTTCGTCGAGAGTTGCCGACAATGAGATCTTTTTCTGCTCACGATCCAGCCCGCTCATACGGCCCAGCTGAAATTCGAAATGGTTCCATTTGGCCTGGGCGACGTAGTTGAGCTCGTCTTCGGAGGAGTTCAGCGACCCTGCCGCAACTTCATGCAGCAGCGGTTTCCAGATGTGGGTCAGGTTGGCATCGACCAGCATCACGCTGGCTTTGCCGCGTTTGCCCAGGGTCTTGCCCAGGCGGGTAGCCAGCTCCAGACCGCCGGCACCGCCGCCGACGATAACAATACGATGGTTCATAGGTATCACTCACAAGGCTTGAAAAATTCTGTGTTGCAACGATCCGGGCGAGCGCAATGCAGCTCATAGCGCCAGATAACTCAGGAGGCGGCTCAAAAAGCCCATGCCAATGACCACGATCACCACCACACCAAGGAGCAGCAAGGGCCTGAAAGGCCGGCGCTCAACCTGGTTTTGTGGCAGTTGCAGGTACTCTTCGACATGCTTTTGATCATCTGGGTTCAGGCGGCTGGACATAATTGTGGCCTCGTCAGATAGACGTTGCGGGAGGTGTAAAAGCTACAGCGGTGATTCAACCGGGATTAAAAGGAGCATAGCCGCTGGGCTGCAATGGCTCGACCCGCAGTTCGTCGTCTAGACGAATGATCCCGCTTTCGATTACCCGGGCCGTGATTCCGCCATGGCCACGCACTGCCTGGAAAGTGCCAGGGCCCAGCCGCTGCTCCAGTCGGGCACAGGGCTGGCACCAGCCGGTGGTCTCAAAAATGGCCTGGCCAATCCTGAAGCGCCTGCCTTTAAGGCTGAACAGATTGATCCCGCTGATCACCAGATTGCGTCGCAAATCCGGGGCCAACAGCGGCTGATCTTGCGGGCGCCCCATCAGCGAGTTGATAACGGCCAGATGCTCCCATTGAATCAACGTCACTTGCCGGGCATTGCGGGGCCCCGGGCGCGCATGATCGCCAGTCAGCCCGGCTTCGCGGCGGGCTTCCACGGCGTCGAGTTCCAGCATGTCTGCACGGGACTCGGGGCGTACGCCGATCCAGCGCACGCGGCCGGTTTGCGGTACCTCGGCAAGCAGTTCCTGCAGCGGGCTCACAGGCTGATCCCGACATCGAAAATAATGCTGCGCCCCAGGTTATTGCGCAAAAAGTCCGGCGCATCCGGTTGCGCGAACAACACCCGGGCAAAGGTAGGGCCCACCAGTGACAGCGAGCGCCAACCCATGCGCAAATATTCGGTAGGGGGCGGGAAGTGGCTGTTAAGGTCCAGAACTTCGCGCTTGAGGCTGGAGAAGGCAATGATGTCCAATTGACTTAAATCGATATCGCGTTCGCGGTAGTTGGTGGCTTTTTTGTGCAGGGTAGGGCCCAGTCGTTGCAGTAGCTTGCTCGCCGGAATTCGTTTGGGTCGTGCCTCGCGACGTACCAGCTGGCTCAGCGAATAGGCGCTGCGGCGGCGCTGGAGCTCTTCACGCCATTCATCATTCAAGCGTCGACCTTCATCAAGTACAAAGAACACTTCAAAGCGGGCCTCGCCAAACAATACATCCGGAGGTTCCTGGCTGGCCTGGGTGAAGTCTTCGGAGTGATACGGAATATTCAGGCCCTGGAGCAGGCGCTGGCAGACCCAACGCTCACGCTCCCACTTGCGGGCATTGGATAAAAAGGCATTGGCCTGTTCGGCCTGAATGGTGAGCAGGCGCAGATAATCAGAGTCGTCCATGGACGCAGCTTAGCCTTGAAACAGGTGTTCCTGAAAGTCTGCGGTGTAGACTCGTGTGCATCACCAACAGGGGCATCAAACACGGAGGGTTGAGCGGTGTGCTTTAACAGGATGAGGACGCGAACATGATCAGTGCCGCAGTGTTGTCCACTGAAACGATGTTGACCGGCTGGATGCTCTATGTGCCCGTGGTGGTCTGGGCGATCTGGCGAGCGCCGTGGGTTGAGCTGTTTGCCGACCCGCGCCGCCAGCACTTGCTGTTCGGGACTGTATTCGGACTGTTCTTGCTGTGGCTGGTGCGACGTGATTTCGATACGGGTGTGTCGTATCACTTTATTGGCCTGACAGTGGTCACGTTACTGCTCGACTGGCCGCTGGCCGTTATCGGTGCGCTTATGGCGCAAGGAGGGCTGGTGCTGCTGGGGCGACAGGACCTGGCCGCGATGGGCGTCAATGGCATGCTGCTGATTGTGTTGCCCATTGCAGTGACGGAATGTTGCGCGCGACTGGTTGAGCGTGCGCAACCGCGTAATCCCTTCGTGTATATCTTTTGCTCAGGCTTCTTTGCGGCGGCGCTGGCGGCGTTGTTGTGTTTGCTGGCAGTGCTTGGCGTGTTGTGGCTGGACGGGATCTTCGTCATGGCGCAGTGGCTGGAAGACTTTATTGGCTATCTGTGGCTGATCATCTTTCCGGAAGCGTTCATCAACGGGATGCTGGTCACTGCACTGGTAGTGTTTTGTCCTGAATGGCTCGAGACCTTCAACCGTACCCGTTACCTGGCCGCCCCCTGGAAGGATGAAGACCCCAGGTGACGGTCAGGCGCTGGCCTGCCAGCGATACAAAGGGCGCTGTAATCGCTGACGAGCCGGCTGGCGCAGGGGGGATTTTAATGCAGGCGGTCTGGCAAGTCCTCGGAAAACAGGTCGTCTTCTGCATCCGGGCTTACCGGGATTTTGTGTTCTTCGCTGGCCCAGGCGCCCAAATCGATCAGTTTGCAGCGGTCCGAGCAGAATGGCCGGAACGCGTTGGTGGTTTTCCATTCCACGGCGGTGCCACAAGTCGGGCAGTCTACGGTCATAGGTTTGGTCATGGTTGGCCTCCACGCAAAGTTAAGTAAAAGTGATGCAGGCGCTCGACTTCAGTCTGGAGCGTCTTCAGGTCGCTATCGTTGACCAGGATGTCATCAGCGTGACTCAGGCGTTCTTCGCGGCTGGCTTGAGCCTTCAGAATGGCCTGTACTTGCTGTTCGCTGGTGTTGTCGCGCAATAACGTGCGCTCAATCTGCAAGGCTTGCGGGGCGTCGATCACCAGTACGCGCTGGGTGGTTGCGTACTGCCCGGACTCTATCAGCAGTGGCGAAACCAGAATGGCGTAGGGCGATTTTGCCTGGGCCAGGTTGAGCGCGATTTCTTCCCGAATCAATGGGTGCAGCAGGGCTTCGAGCCAGCGCCGAAGTTCAGGGTCGCTAAAGATCAGGCTGCGCAAGGCGCTGCGATCGAGCTGTCCATCGGCCTGCAGCACGGCATCGCCAAAGTGTTCGGCGATTTTCGCCAGCGCCGGGCGCCCGGGCTCTACCACCCAGCGTGCCGCATGGTCGGCGTCCACCACATGAACACCCAGGGCGGCGAAGTGCTCGGCAGCGGCGCTTTTACCACTGCCAATGCCGCCGGTCAGGCCGAGGATCCAGGGTCTGGAAGATGAGGTATTCATTTCAAACCGAAAGCTACCAATAGAAGGCGGTTATTTGACCACCCCAGAGCAATCCAATCCAGCCGGCAATTGCCAGATAGGGTGCAAAGGGAATCGGGGTGGAGGTTTTGGCCCGGCGTAATGCCAGCAGGCTCAGGCCTGCGATCGCACCCATCAGTGACGAGAGCACAATGGTCAAGGGTAATACTGCAATGCCGCCCCAGGCTCCGAGCATCGCCAGCAGCTTGAAATCACCATAGCCCATGCCGTCCTTGCCGGTGGCCAGCTTGAAGATCCAGAAGATCGACCACAGGCTTGCATAGCCCAGCGCTGCGCCCCATACCGCTTGTGACAGGCTGGTAAAAGTATCGAAGCTGTTGAGCAGCAAGCCCATCCAGAGCAGGGGCAGCACCAGAACATCGGGCACGATCTGGTGCTCGGCATCGATCAGGCAAATAGCCAGCAGCCCCCAGGTCAGCACCAGCATCCAGCCCGCCTGCAGGCTCAGGCCGAAATGCCAGGCTATAAACGCCGACAATAATCCGCAAGCCAGTTCGGTCAGGGGGTAGCGCGGGCTGATAACGGTCCTGCACCGGGAGCACTTGCCACCCAGTAGCAGGTAGCTGAGCAGCGGAATCTTTTCCCACAGGCGCAACGGGTGCTGGCATTGCGGGCAGTGGGAGCGGGGCAGCATCAAGTTATACACAGGCACTTTTTCGGCTGCGGGCAACTCCAGCAATTCCCTGGCCTGTGCTCGCCAGTCCTGCTCGAGCATCCTGGGCAAGCGCCAGGCCAGGACATTGATAAAGCTGCCCACCAACAAGCCGAGGATCAGGGCGCAGACGATAAAAGCGTCGGGGTGGCGGGTGAAAAATTCAATCATGCTCAAATCACTTGGCCCAATTTGAAAATCGGTAAATACATGGCGATCACCAGTCCGCCAACCATGACGCCGAGTACCACCATGATTGCCGGCTCCATCAATGCTGTCAGGTTATCGACCAGAGTGTCGACCTGGCTCTCATAATAGGTGGCTACGTGGTTGAGCATCTCGTCCAGTGTGCCGGACTCTTCGCCAATTGCTGTCATCTGGATCACCATGCCCGGGAATACTCCGACATCGCCCATGGCAACATGGATCTGACTGCCTGTTGCCACCCGCTGCCTGAGTTGCAGTACCGCGTCTTTGAACAGGCTGTTGCCCGTGGCTCCGGCGACTGCGTGCAGCGCTTCAAGCAATGGAACTCCGGCGGCAACGGTGGTGGACAGCGTGCGGGCAAAACGGGCGATGGCCGAAAAATGCAGCAGGTTGCCCAGCACCGGGAGTTTCAACAGCCAGCGATCAAGGCGCTGACGCAACGCCGCGCAGTGTTTGTAGCGATAGCCCAGAGCCGCACACCCCAGGCCGGCCCCGGCGAGCAGCCACAGGCCGAACTGTTGCAGCGCCTGGGAGACAGCGATTACCCAGAGCGTGAAGAGTGGCAGTTGGGCGTCAAAAGAGTCGAACACGCGCTGGAACTGCGGCACCACTTCAATCAATAAAATTGCGCAGACCCCTGATGCCACCACCAGCACGGCTATGGGGTAGGTCATGGCCTTTTTGATTTTGTTTTTCAGAGTTTCGGTTTTTTCCTTGTACGTCGCGATCCGCTCCAGCAACACATCCAGTGCCCCGGCCTGCTCGCCAGCCTCGATCAGATTGCAGAACAATGCATCGAACTGTGCCGGCCTTTTTCGCAACGCACTTGCCAGGCTGATACCTGCATTGATGTCCTGCTGCAGATCATTCACCAGCTTGCCCATGGCCTGATGTTCCAGGCCGTTGGCAATTACCTCCAGCGCTTGCAGCAGCGGGATGCCGGCTCTGATCAGCGTGGCCAACTGGCGAGTGAAAAGTGTGATCTGTACGGCTTTGACGGGTTTGCCTGCGGGGGTGTCGCGGTCTGTATGCCGGCGAATTTTACTAACGGTAATACCTTGTCGGCGTAACCGGGCCCGGATCATTGCCTGGCTGTGGCCAGTGCTTTCACCACTGGCCGGAGCGCCTTGGCGATCAGTGCCTTGCCACCGATAAACACTGGTTTTATCTGCCTGTGCTGGCATTTTTTCCATCCCTGAATAGTTGATTGCTTTGTTGTGCTCCTGGCCTCAAAGGCTAGATGGCCCAAAGTCGGGACGGCCATTGGAGCGTTTCCACAGATGTCAGCCATGTAGTTGTGGAGCAACCGCCCGCTAACCTTGATAGCCTGTGCGCACTTTTTGGGCGGCTCAGTACTGCTTTGGCGTTTGGCCACAGGGCCGCGTCCCACTTTTGGAGATTTCATGTGAAACAACAAAAAGGCTTCACCCTGATCGAGTTGATGATTGTGGTTGCGATCATTGGCCTGATCGCCTCTTTTGCATTGCCGGCTTACAACGAACACACCATGAAGGCCCGTTTTGCCGAGGTGAACTCAATCAGCAACAGCTACAAGACCGCCGTCGCCCTGTGTTACAGCGAGAGTAATGATTTGACTGTCTGCGATGCGGGCAGCCACGGCATTCCAGGCCCGGCCGCAGCCACTGACAACCTGGCAGCGGGCATGACAGTGGTAGATGGCGTGATCAGCATGACCGGCACCCAGGCAGCCGGTGGCTGGACCAGCGTGATGACGCCTGCCTTGAACGGCAGCACACTGGTGTGGACCCAAACCGGCACCTGTCTGCAAAGCGGTGCCTGTAAATAGTCAGGGTTCTGCAGGAGCCAGGCCGGCTCCTGCAATGTGAGATGCCGGAAAAAATGCCAGCCAGGGGCAATCTGATCAAACCCTCTGCCGGGCGCAGATGATTGCCGCTCATGCAGTACGGCCAGGGCGACGGTGCGGGCATTGGGGTGTGCAACCCCTCTCCAGAACCCGCTGATCGACGGCCGACATTGAGGTCCGAAAATGGCGAGAATCAGCCATGACCCAGTGCTATTGTGCGCTCCATGAACACACACAACAGCCTTCTTGCGCCCAGCACCGCCGCCTGCGAAATCGCCCGGTTAAGCCGTGATGCGCGTTTTGACGGGGTGTTTTTTACGGCGGTGCTCAGCACCCGGATCTACTGCCGGCCGGTATGCCCGGCGCGCCCGCCAAAGCCCGAAAACGTGGTGTATTACCCCAGCGCGGCGGCTGCTCAGGCCCAGGGTTTCAGACCCTGTTTGCGCTGTCGGCCAGAACTGGCGCCGGGCAATCTGCTGTGGCTGCATGGCGAGCATCTGGTGTCCCGTGGTTTGAAGTTGATCAATGAAGGTTTCCTGGCCGATCACTCGCTGGAGATGCTGGCCGATCGTCTGGATATCGGTGCCCGGCAATTGCGGCGCCTGTTCGTCAAGCACCTGGGCGCCCCCCCGATAGCGGTACACGCGACTCAGCGTTTGCTGTTTGCCAAGCAGCTCCTGAGCGAAACACACCTGTCGATCACCGAAGTAGCCATGGCCTCCGGCTTTGGCAGCTTGCGGCGCTTCAATGCCGCGTTTGCCGAGGCCAATCATGCGCAGCCCAGAGACTTCAGGCGCAGCCCGAAAGCCCGGGCCGACAAGGCATTGGTGCTGCGTCTGGGCTATCGCCCGCCTTACGATTTCAGCGCGTTACTGGGCTTTGTGCAGACTCGGGCCCTGCCAGGCATCGAACAGGTGGACGCCCACAGTTATCAGCGGGTATTTGGTGCCGGCGATGCCCCCGGCTGGTTGCGGGTCAGTGCCTGGCCGGGTGAGCAGCATGCGCTGCAACTTGAGCTGTTGAATGTGCCGCCGGGCCAGATGCTTGGTGTGGTCACCCGGATCCGGCGGATGTTTGATCTGGATGCCGATCCTCTGGCAATAGCTCAGACCTTGAGTAGCAGTGCGCTGCTGGCGCCGCTTGTCGAACGCTATCCGGGCCTGCGGTTGCCCGGTGGCTGGGATGGATTTGAAGTGGCGGTGCGGGCGGTACTGGGCCAGCAGGTCAGCGTGGCAGCTGCACGGACCCTGGCCAGCCGCATAGTGCACCGCTACGGCATTGCGATTGAGAGCCCGCCAGGGGCAGGGCTTGATCGTCTATTCCCGGGGCCCGAGCAACTGGCAGAGGCCGATCTGGGGCAGATGGGCATTACCCAGGCGCGGATAGACACAATCAAGGGTATCGCCCGCGCCCTGATCGAAGGCCGGGTGGATTTTGCCGTCGAGCAACCGTTGCACAGCTTTATCCAGCGCTGGGTACAGCTGCCGGGAATCGGCGAGTGGACCGCACATTACATCGCCATGCGGGTGCTCAAACACCCCGATGCATTCCCGGCGGCGGACCTGATACTGCGCCGCGAAGCCAATCCCCACGATACGCCGTTGAGTACCCGGGCCCTGCAAACCCTGGCCGAAAGCTGGCGTCCGTGGCGGGCCTATTCAGTAATGTACTTATGGCGTTCGGCCACTGACTCGGCCGCCGCCCGCAAGGAGCCAACATGACCCGGATTTACTACGATCAAATGCCGTCACCCATTGGCCCGCTGTTTCTGGTGGCCGATGACGAAGGGTTGCGCGAAGTGCGTTTTGAGCTGGATCGTCGGCCCCATACGCCACTGGCGGGCTGGGTGCATTCAGCGCCAAAACTGGCTGAAGCGCGGCGTCAGCTCGAGGAGTATTTTTCGGGTACAAGGCTGGTTTTCGATCTGTCGCTCAAGCCTGTGGGCACGGCGTTTCAACAGTCGGTTTGGGGGGCGCTGACCACCATTCCCTACGCGGCCACCACCAGCTACGGGCAGATCTCGCAACAAATTCTTCGGCCCAAGGCATCGCGGGCGGTGGGGGCGGCGAACGGGCGTAACCCGATCCCGATCATCATTCCGTGTCATCGCGTGATTGGCAGCAATGGCACGCTGACCGGCTTTGGCGGCGGCCTGGCGGCCAAGCAATGGCTACTGGAACATGAGGTGAAGTGTCAGGGCTTTGTATTGTCCTGACTGCAACCCTGAGGGAGCGAGCTTGCTCGCGATTCAGGCAACGTGCAGTTCCGGGCTGACTGCGCTGATGCCGTCGCGAGCAAGCTCGCTCCTGCAGGTGCGGGTTTTTTACAGGCTCAACCGCATCGACAGATCCACCGCTTTGACATCCTTGGTCATGGCGCCGATCGAGATGTAGTCAACGCCGGTTTCGGCGATCGGGCGCAAGGTGGCATGGTTGATGCCGCCACTGGCTTCCAGCTTGGCTTTGCCTGCATTCAGGCGCACCGCTTCACGCATGTCGTCCATGCTCAGTTCGTCGAGCATGATGATATCGGCCCCGGCTGCCAGCGCTTCCTTGAGTTCGGACAGGCTCTCGACTTCGATTTCCACCGGTTTTCCCGGAGCGATCTTGTGCGCGGCACTGATCGCCTGGGCAATGCCGCCGCAGGCCGCAATGTGGTTTTCCTTGATCAGGAATGCGTCGTACAGGCCTATGCGGTGGTTGTGGCAACCACCGCAGGTCACCGCGTATTTTTGCGCCATGCGCAGGCCCGGCAGGGTTTTGCGTGTGTCCAGCAACTTGACCCCGGTATCCGCCACTTGATCGGCCAATGACTGGGCGTGGGTGGTTACCCCCGATAACAGTTGCAGAAAATTCAGCGCGCTACGTTCACCACTGAGCAGTGAGCGGGCCGGCCCTTCGAGGTGAAACAGCACTTGATCGGGGCTCACGCGCTCGCCGTCGACCACTTGCCAGTGCACTGCAACGCGTGGATCAAGCTGGCGAAATACACAGTCGACCCAGGCCGTACCACTGATGACAGCGGCTTCGCGGGTAATGATTGAGGCAGTGGCCAGACGTTCGGCCGGGATCAGCCGTGCAGTGATGTCGCCACTGCCAATGTCCTCGGCTAACGCACGGCGTACGTTGGCTTCGATTTCGGCGGTGAGGTCGGCCAGGCATAAATTCGGCATAACGGGCTCCACAAACAAAGTGCGCCGATTATAGGGCCATGCTGGCGGTGAACCCAAGGAGCGTGCGGGGTAACTGCCGGTTCTCTGCAACTGTGCGGCTTTTGGCACTTTCGGGATTAATTTGCCGGCGCACAGACTGAAATGCAGAGTCTGCTGGCACAAGCGACAGCTTTTACAAGATAATCCGCCTTCTATTTGGCGTCATGAGTTTGACGTCCAGCGCTGGAGGCCGGGATGCACATTGACGGGAAAGCGGGGGCTGACAACAGGTCCTCAATCGAGCTGGCGATTCACTCGCCTCTCGCCCGCCTGCCTGTGATCCTGTTGCAGGTCCATGACAAGGCCGCACAGCAGCTCAAGTCCCACTTGCAAGTACTGTTCGATAACGCCGATGCAACCCTGTTCGAAATGGCCGACAAGGCCCGCAGCGACGCAGAACAGAGCCTGTTTTTTGAAGCCATGCGCGATGTACGGCTCAAGCGCAAAAACATCGAGCGCAGTTTTCTCGAGCGGTTGCTCTACGCATTTATCAAGTTGACCCAACCCGCTGTCAGTGACTCCACGCTGTTGATGGCAACCCCCGCACAGGGCGTGTTTTCGCTCTTGGGCAACGACCTTGAGCGCGCCCAGGTCATCAATGCCATGGTGGCGAAGGTGCTGGTACGCGATCAGTCGGCCCTGTGCCACTTGAGCACTCGCCTCAATACGTTGAGCCGGGTCGTGCTCAATGAGCAGAACAACCCGCTGGGGCCGGCCATGCTGTGCGAATACTTTTTGCAGGCCGAGCGTGATCAGGGCATCGAGATCAAGGTCAAGTTGATCATGCTGCAACTGTTTGAAAAGTATCTGCTCAGCCATACCGGGCAATTGTATGCCGATGCCAACCAGCTGCTGATCGCCACTGGCGCGCTGCCCGACCTGGTGTCCGCAACGTCCTGCTGCTCCGCACAACCGGCCGGGCACCCGCAGCAATCCCCTGAAACGGGTGAACATGCGGGCAACCTGGTGGAGTTGTTATTCGATTACATCCGCGGCGATCGCAACCTGTCGGCGCCGTTGCAAAACATCGTCGGCCAGTTACAGGCGCCGATGTTCAGAATTGCGCAGATGGATCAGAACTTTTTCAGCTGTGATAGCCACCCGGCGCGCCGTTTGCTCAATGCAATCGCCAGTGCTGCCATCGGTTGGGACTCCAGTGTCGATTGCCGTAGCCATCCGTTGCACCGGCAAATCAGTCACGTGGTTCAGCAACTGGCGAGTTACTCGGGGCACGATCCCGGTCTGCTCGAGTCCTGGTTGCACGACTTTTTGATGCTTACCCAGACCGAACATGACCGTGTTGAATTGCTTGAACAGCATATCCGCGACAACGAACTGGCGACACATCGCCAGCTGCAGGCAATCAGGCCGTGGCTGGTGTCGTCATTGCCTCTGCCCGTCCTCGACGAACAGGACCATTTAGGGCTGCTGCTGGTCAGCCAGTTGCGAATCGGTACCTGGATCGACCAGCAGGACGATCAGGGTTCGCACCTGCGCTGCAAGCTGATCGCGATAGTCGAACCCGAGGGCAGGTATGTTTTTGTTAATCGCAGTGGCATCAAAACCCTGGAAAAAAACCGTTCCGAATTAATTCGCCAACTGCGTTGCGGCACGATATTGCTGCTCGACGACAGCCTGCTGTTCGACCGGGCACTGGCCTCGGTGATTGAGAGCCTGGGCCAATCCGCCGCGCAGTAATACGCGGCGTTACAGATTGCTCCCCATCGGCCTGCGCATCGCGGCATACTGGGTCTTTCGTTTTTCCCGTTGAAGGAGCCTGTATGCAGCTGGACCCCGCGAGCGGTTGGTGCCAAGGCGTATGCCATTGTCCGTCACCCAACTTCAATGCGCGCCCGAACGGCGAAGTCTCCTTGCTGGTTATCCACAACATCAGCCTGCCACCGGGGCAATTCGCTACCGGCAAGGTTCAGGAATTTTTCCAGAATCGCCTGGATGTCACAGAACATCCCTACTTTGAAGGCATCAGTGAGTTACGGGTCAGCGCGCACTTTCTGATTGAACGTGACGGCAAAATCACTCAGTTTGTGTCTTGTCTGGATCGTGCCTGGCATGCAGGTGTCTCGAGCTTCGAGGGGCGTGAGACCTGCAATGACTTTTCGCTGGGGATCGAGCTTGAAGGCACCGACGACCTGCCGTTCAGCGATGCGCAGTATCAGGCGCTGATCGGGTTGACCCGGCAATTGCAAGCGGCTTTTCCCGCCATTACCCTGCACCGGATATGTGGCCACAGTGACGTGGCCCCCGGGCGCAAGACTGACCCTGGCCCGGCTTTTGACTGGACGCGCTTTCGCGGCGCGTTGCAGCACACAGGAGAGATGCAATGAGTTTTGTGGTGTTACTGCTGGCGATACTGATCGAGAAACTCTCGGGTTTGCGTCAGCGTCTTCAGTGCGATGGCGGCTGGCTGCGCGAGCTGCACAAGCTGGAGTCCAGCCCCGGGCTCGGGCGCAGGCCATGGTGGGTACTGGCGATCCTGATTCTGTTCCCGGTGGCTGTATTGGGGCTGCTGCTATGGGTGCTGGAACCTGTGGCCTATGGCTTGCTGGTGCTGCCGGTGCATTTGCTGGTGGTGATTTACAGCTTGGGGCGAGGCGACTTGCTGGCCGGGCTCGGACCGTTCCGGGATGCCTGGCGCCGTGGTGACTTGCAGGCCTGCGCCCATGTTGCCGAGCGCGATCTGGGCGAAACCGCCGACAGTGGCGAGCAATTGCTGGAAAGGGTGCAGAGCCATTTGTTATGGCAGGCGTATCAAAGTTTCTTCGCCGTGATTTTCTGGTACTTCCTGCTGGGGCCGGTCGCCGCCTTGAGCTATCGCCTGCTGGCGCTGGCTGCCGAGCATGGCAACAACCCGGAACTGGTCGAGCGTGCACAGCAGCTGCGTCACGCTTTTGACTGGTTGCCGGTTCGGTTGCTGGGGGCAAGTTTTGCACTGGTGGGCAACTTCGCGGCCGTCAGCCGGGTGATGTTGCATGAACTGCTGAGCTGGGACATCAGCGCCGAACAGTTGATCAACAAGGCTGGCTGTGCCGCCGCTGAAATCCCCGCCCCCCAGGCCGGCCCTGAAGGCGTCGCCAGCCTTGATACCCTGTGGGCGCTGCTGCTGCGGGCTGCCGTGCTGTGGTATGCAGGTTTTGCGGTATGGACATTGTTGCTCTGATGGCCATTTAAAACCCTTGCGAGCAGGCTCGCTCCTACACCGGCAGCGTCCAGCCAAACACTTCACAGGCATTGGCTGTTGAAGCCTTGGCCAGTTGCTCCGGGTGCAGGCCCATCACTTCGGCCAGTGCCCGGCAAATATCCGGCAAATGTTCGGGGCTATTGCGCTGGTTGGGGTACATGGCCGGGGCCATGTCGGGGGAGTCGGTTTCCAGCACTATTGTGTCCGGTGCCAGGTCGGCAAGCACTTTGCGCAGGCGCAATGCCTGTGGCCAGGTCGCCGCACCGCCCAGGCCCAGCTTGAACCCCAGCTTCAGGTATTCACGCGCCTCTTCCCGGCTACCCGCAAACGCATGAATGATCCCGCCGCGCTGGAGCCGGAAACGCTTGAGCGTGGCGATCACTTGCGCATGGCTGCGGCGAACGTGGAGCAGGGCCGGGAGCTGGAAGTCCGACGCCAGCTTCAGCTGCGCTTCAAACAGCTGTTGTTGAGCGTCGCGGTCAAGTTCGGGAAGGAAGAAGTCGAGGCCGATTTCGCCTACGGCGCATAGCTGCGGATGCCCGGCAAGACGGTTCAGCCATTGACCCAGTTCAGTCACATGCTCAGGTCGATGCCGGTCGAGGTACACCGGGTGCAAACCCAGGGCGGCATATAGCTGACTGTCTGTTTGCACCAGATCCCACAACCGCTGCCAGGTATTCTGCTCAACCCCCAGCACCACCATCTGCTCAACCCCCAGTGCTCTGCTGCGTGCCAGCAACGGCAGGCGGTCGGCGTCAAAGTCCGGGAAATCGAGATGGGTGTGGCTGTCGATCAGTTGCATGCTCAGGCCTGATGGATGCGCTGTTTGAACACTCGGGCAATGGCATGAATGCCGGGCTCATAGTGCTGCTCTTCAATCGCCGACAAGGCCAGGCTCAGGGCTTTTTCGGCAATCAGCCTGTGTTGCTGGCCCATGGCATTGACCGGCAATGGCAGGAAGTCCAGCAGTTGAGTGTCGCCAAAGGTGGCAAGACGCAACGGCGGACGCTGGCTCGGGTGCTCCAGCAGTGCATCAAACATCCCTTGCAGCAGAACGTATGAGGTCGTGATCAGCGCCTCGGGGAAGTGCCCCTGGCGAGCCAGCAGATCATCGATGATCCGGCGTCCGCATTCGCGGCTGAAGGCAGCACCATGCTCGATCAGGATTTCGCCTTCGAAATTTTCCAGGGCTTGCTTGAACCCCGCCGCCCGGGCCTGGCTGATACTCAGCTCGGGGCGCGCGCCGATCAATGCAATTTGCCGTGGCATCGGTTGTAGCAAACTGCGGGTCAATTGCAGACTGGCTTCGCAGTCATCGCTGATGACCGAGCAAAAGCGCGAAGGCTCCAGAGTCCGGTCAATCGCAATGATCGGCATGCCCAGGTCTTGCAGTTGACGGTAGCTGTCATCGTCCGCAGGCAAGCAACTGGCGACGAACAGGGCGTCACAGCGGCGGGCGCGAAACAGTTTGAGCAACTGGCGCTCACTGTCCGGCGCATCGTCCGAGCTGGCGATAAGCAATTGATAGCCGCGGGCCCGGGCCCCTTGTTCCAGTTGCTTGGCCAGGCGCGCATAGCTCGGGTTTTCGAGGTCCGGGAGGATAAAGCCCAGGGTGCGCGTGTGCCGGCTGCGCAGCCCTGCGGCTTGTGGGTTGGGGGTAAAACCATGCTCTTCGACCACCGCGCGGACACGCTCGACTGTGCTGCTGCTAATGCGCTGCTGTTCGGCCTTGCCATTGATGACGTAGCTGGCGGTGGTCACGGAAACACCTGCCAGTTGAGCGATATCACTGAGCTTCACGCCGGAAATTCCTTATTTTTTGTAGTACATGTCGACATTTTGGCCAATCCTAACCGATAAAGGCAGTCGATCTTCGTCTGCCTTGTCGGCATCTGGTTTTTTTGCAAGCCCGGCCGTTTTGCATTGATCAATACGACAAGTTGGGCTTCAAGCGCGGGCAATTATGCAGTAACGTGCCGGACATTCTTGATTAAACGTTTCAGCAGGCGTGTTTAATGGATCTTTACCCCGCAGAGCAATGTGCTTGCCACACATGACTCAGGCCTTCGGGGGGAGCTATCTACGCTGACTTAATTCAAAACAATACCTGGTGCCACGGAGCGCCGGAAAAGGAGAACGCATGCTCGAGCTCACCATAGAGCAGATTTCCATGGGCCAGACGGCTGTGGATAAGTCTGCGGCGCTGCATTTACTCGCCGATAAGCTGGTCGCCGATGGTTTGGTGGCCGAAGGTTATCTGAAAGGCTTGCAAGCGCGTGAGGCTCAGGGCTCGACCTTCTTGGGTCAGGGAATTGCCATTCCCCACGGCACTCCTGAAACCCGCGACCTGGTGTATGCCACGGGCGTGCGTTTATTGCAGTTTCCCGATGGAGTGGACTGGGGCGACGGTCAGATCGTGTACCTGGCGATCGGCATTGCGGCCAAGTCCGACGAGCATTTGCGCCTGCTGCAACTGCTGACCCGGGCTTTGGGTGAAACCGATCTGGGCCAGGCATTGCGTCGTGCCAGTTCCGCCGAAGCCTTGCTCAAATTGCTCCAGGGCGCGCCACAGGAACTGGCACTGGATGCGCAGATGATCGGCCTCGGTGTCTCCGCCGATGATTTCGAAGAACTGGTCTGGCGCGGTGCCCGCCTGCTGCGTCAGGCCGATTGTGTGAGCAACGGCTTTGCTGCGGTGTTGCAACAGGTGGACGCATTGCCCCTGGGCGATGGTTTGTGGTGGCTGCACAGCGAGCAAACAGTCAAGCGCCCGGGCCTGGCTTTCGTGACCCCGGACAAGCCGATGCGCTATCTGGGCCAGCCACTGAGCGGGCTGTTCTGCCTGGCAAGCCTGGGAGAAGCCCACCAGGCATTGCTTGAACGCTTGTGTGCGCTGCTGATCGAAGGTCGCGGGCATGAACTGGGACGCGCCACCAGCAGTCGCGCAGTACTTGAAGTGCTGGGCGGCGAATTACCGGCTGACTGGCCGAGTGCCCGTATCACCCTGGCCAACGCCCACGGCTTGCACGCCCGTCCGGCGAAAATACTCGCGCAACTGGCGAAGAGCTTTGATGGCGAGATCCGTGTACGAATTGTTGACGGCCAGGAGTCGGCAGTATCGGCCAAGAGCCTGAGCAAATTGCTCAGCCTGGGCGCACGTCGCGGCCAGGTGCTGGAGTTTGTCGCCGAACCCGCAATTGCCGGTGATGCATTGCCGGCGATACTGGCCGCCATTGAAGAAGGCCTGGGCGAAGAAGTCGAGCCGCTGCCGCTGCTGGCCGAGTCAGCAGCACCCGTGGCCGACATCGCCACGCTGCTCACAGCCCCGGCTGACGGCAGCGTGATCCAGGCCATCGCCGCCGCGCCCGGAATTGCCATCGGCCCGGCACACATTCAAGTGCTGCAAATTATTGATTACCCGCTGCGTGGCGAATCAGCGGCGATTGAGCGTGAACGTCTGAAAAAAGCTTTGGCCGAGGTGCGTCAGGACATTGAAGGCCTGATTCAGCGCAGCCAGTCCAAGGCCATTCGCGAGATTTTTATCACCCATCAGGAAATGCTCGATGACCCGGAGCTGACCGATGAGGTCGATACCCGGCTCAAGCAGGGCGAAAGCGCCGAGGCCGCGTGGATGTCGGTCATCGAGGCGGCTGCACGTCAGCAAGAGTCGTTGCAGGATGCATTGCTGGCCGAGCGCGCCGCGGATTTACGTGACATCGGGCGCCGTGTTCTGGCGCAGTTGTGTGGCGTGCAAACCCCGGCCGAACCTGATCAACCCTATGTGCTGGTGATGGACGAAGTGGGCCCGTCCGACGTGGCGCGTCTTGATCCGGCACGGGTTGCAGGCATTTTGACGCCCCGTGGTGGCGCCACCGCGCACAGTGCGATTGTCGCCCGGGCCTTGGGGATTCCTGCATTGGTCGGAGCTGGCGAAGCAGTATTGCTGCTGGCGCCCGGCACTCAACTATTGATTGATGGCCAGCGTGGCCGGCTGCATGTCGCACCGGATGCCGACGCCCTGCAGCGCGCCACTTCTGAGCGTGACAGCCGCGAACAGCGCTTATTGGCTGCCTCCGAGCAACGTCATGAACCGGCCGTTACTGTGGATGGGCACGGGGTCGAAGTGTTTGCCAATATCGGCGAGAGCAAGGGTGTGGCCAACGCGGTCGAGCAGGGCGCCGAAGGTATAGGCCTGCTGCGCACCGAGCTGATTTTCATGGCCCACAGCCAGGCGCCGGACGAAGCCACCCAGGAAGCCGAGTACCGTCGGGTGCTCGATGGCCTGGACGGGCGGCCTCTGGTGGTACGCACCCTGGACGTGGGCGGCGACAAGCCGCTGCCGTACTGGCCGATCGAGAAAGAGGAAAACCCGTTTCTTGGAGTACGGGGTATTCGTCTCACCTTGCAACGTCCGCACATCATGGAAAGCCAGTTGCGGGCGCTGTTGCGCTCAGCGGATAACCGCCCGCTGCGCATCATGTTCCCGATGGTTGGCAGCGTGGCCGAATGGCGCGCCGCCCGTGACATGACCGAACGTCTGCGCCTGGAAATCCCGGTGGCTGACTTACAGCTGGGGATCATGATTGAAGTGCCGTCCGCCGCCTTGCTGGCCCCGGTGCTGGCCAAGGAAGTCGATTTTTTCAGCGTCGGCACCAACGACCTGACCCAGTACACCCTGGCCATCGACCGGGGCCACCCGACCCTGTCGGCACAGGCCGACGGTTTGCATCCGGCGGTGTTGCAATTGATCGACATCACCGTGCGTGCCGCCCATGCCCATGGCAAATGGGTCGGCGTATGCGGCGAGCTGGCGGCCGATCCGCTGGCGGTGCCGGTGCTGGTTGGCCTGGGCGTGGATGAGTTGAGTGTGTCTGCGCGCAGCATTCCCGAGGTCAAGGCGCGGGTTCGCGAATTGAGCATGGAGCGTCTCAAGACCCTGGCTACCCAGGCCTTGAGCGTCGGTAGCCCGGAAGAAGTCCGGGCCTTGGTGGAGGCGCTCTGATGGCCAGAATCCTGACCGTAACCCTTAACCCGGCCCTGGACCTGACCGTGCGCCTGTCCCATCTGCAACCGGGGCAAGTCCACCGCAGCCAGGCTTTGCTGAGCCATGCCGCGGGCAAGGGGGTGAATGTCGCACAGGTGCTGGCCGATCTGGGTCACAGCGTCACCGTTAGCGGTTTTCTCGGTGAAAACAATCAAGCGCCGTTCAACGCCTTGTTTGCCAGCCGCGGTTTTGTCGACGCCTTTATCCGCGTGCCCGGTGACACCCGCAGCAACATCAAGCTGGCTGAAGACGATGGCCGCGTAACCGACCTCAACGGGCCGGGGCCACAGGTCAGTGAGCTGGCGCAACAGGCCTTGCTCGACAAGCTCGATCAGATTGCCGCCAGCCATGACGCGGTGGTGGTGGCTGGCAGCTTGCCCCAAGGCATCAGCGCGCAGTGGTTGTGTGAATTGCTGCGACGTCTGAAGTCCCTTGGCCTGAAAGTGGTGCTGGACACCAGCGGCGAAGCCTTGAAGCAAGGTTTGAGTGCGGGCCCCTGGTTGATCAAACCCAACACCGAAGAACTCAGCGCCGCGCTGGGGCACGACATTGCCAGCCTTGAGGCGCAGACCGCGGCTGCCGCGCAATTGCAGGCCCGGGGCGTTGAGCATGTGGTGATTTCCCACGGTGCTGAAGGGGTGAACTGGTTCAACCCGGCATTTGCCTTACAGGCGCGGCCGCCCAAGGTTCGCGTCGCCAGCACCGTGGGTGCCGGCGATTCACTGCTGGCGGGCATGCTGCATGGCCTGCTCAGCGGCCACACCCCCGAGCAGACCTTGCGCACTGCCACCGCCATCGGGGCGCTGGCGGTCACGCAAATCGGTTTTGGCATCAGCGATGCGGTGCACCTGGCGACGCTTGAAAGCGGTGTCAGCCTTTGCCCCCTGACACAAGAATAAGAGGACTGCACATGAAATTAGCCATTGTCACGGGCTGCCCCAACGGCATGGTCACCAGCGTGCTGTGCGCCCGATTGCTGGACGCAGCGGCGCAACGTCAGGGGTGGAGCACCAGTGTTGAAGTGCATGACCCCAAGCATCCGGAACGCCAGCTGTCCCAGGCAACCATCGATCAAGCGCAATGGGTTCTGGTGGTCAGCAGCACGCCTCTGGACATGCAACGCTTTGTTGGCAAACCCGTGTTCCAGAGCACCCCGGCCCAGGCCCTGCAGGATGTCGAAGCGATACTGCAGCGCGGCGCCCAGGAAGCCCGGGTGTATGTCGCTCCAGCAGTTACTACCGAGGCGGAGAGCCCGCAGCACGGGCCGAAAATCGTCGCCATCACCGCCTGTCCGACCGGGGTGGCGCACACCTTTATGGCCGCCGAAGCATTGCAGCAGGCGGCCAAGCGTCTGGGCTACGAGCTGCAGGTCGAAACCCAGGGCTCGGTCGGTGCGCGCAATCCGCTGAGCCCGCAGGCCATCAGAGAAGCCGATGTGGTGCTGCTGGCGGCTGATATCGAAGTGCCGACCGAGCGTTTTGCCGGCAAGAAGATTTACCGCTGCGGCACCGGCATCGCCCTCAAGCAAGCCGAAGCCACCCTGAACAAAGCCTTGAGCGAAGGCCGGGAAGAGACGGCAGCGGCTGATGGTTCAGCGCCGGCCAAGCAAGAGAAAACCGGGGTCTACAAACATCTGCTGACCGGCGTGTCGTTCATGTTGCCAATGGTGGTGGCGGGCGGCTTGCTGATTGCCCTGTCCTTCGTGTTCGGGATCACGGCCTATAAAGAGCCCGGCACGCTGGCGGCGGCACTGATGCAGATCGGTGGCGATGCGGCGTTCAAACTGATGGTGCCATTGCTGGCGGGCTATATCGCCTACTCGATTGCCGACCGCCCGGGCCTGGCGCCGGGGATGATTGGCGGGCTGCTGGCCAGTACCCTGGGTGCCGGGTTTATCGGCGGGATCATTGCCGGGTTTATCGCCGGTTACTGCGCCAAGGCGATCAATCGCTATGCGCGATTGCCGCAAAGTCTGGAAGCGCTGAAGCCGATTCTGATCATCCCGTTGTTTGCCAGCCTGTTTACCGGCCTGGTGATGATCTATGTGGTCGGCAAGCCAGTGGCCGGCATGCTCGAAGGCCTTACCCACTTCCTCGACAGCATGGGCACCACCAACGCCATTTTGTTGGGCGTTCTACTGGGCGGCATGATGTGTGTCGACTTGGGCGGGCCGATCAACAAGGCGGCCTACGCGTTTTCGGTGGGGCTGCTGGCTTCGCAGAGTTACGCGCCGATGGCCGCCACCATGGCTGCCGGCATGGTGCCGCCGATCGGCCTGGGGATTGCGACCTTTATTGCCCGGCGCAAATTTGCCCAGACCGAGCGCGAGGCGGGCAAAGCCGCGTTGGTGCTGGGACTGTGCTTTATCTCCGAAGGTGCGATTCCGTTCGCCGCCAAAGACCCGCTGCGGGTGATTCCGGCGAGCATTCTGGGGGGCGCCTTGACCGGTGCACTGTCGATGTACTTCGGCTGCAAGCTGATGGCACCGCACGGTGGCTTGTTCGTGCTGCTGATCCCGAATGCGATCAACCATGCGCTGCTGTACTTGCTGGCGATTGTCGCCGGTAGCCTGGTGACGGCAGTGGTGTATGCCGTGATCAAACGTGCGGAACCGGCGGAAATGGCGCTGGAGACTGCCAAGGCCTGAGGCCTTGACTCAAACCGCTCGCGAGCCCTTGAACCGCTCGCGGGCAAGCCCGCTCCTGCAGGGGGGCGGGCATCGGTTCAATACACATCCCGCCGATAACGCCCTTGTTCGATCAGTGCTTGCAGCGCTGGCTCGCCCAGCAGGTCGGTCAAGGCCTGATCCACACCCGCCGCCATCCCTTGCAGACTGCCGCAGATATAAATAGCGGCGCCGTCTGCCAGCCATCTGCGTATTTCATCAGCCGACTCGCGCAAGCGATCCTGTACATAAATCTTCTGTGCCTGATCCCGTGAAAACGCCAGATCCAGCCGCGCCAGATCACCACTGGCCAGCCAGCCCTGCAGTTCTTCGCGGCAGTGGAAGTCATGGGCGGCATTGCGTTCACCAAAGAACAGCCAGTTACGCTGCTGGCCCTTGGCAATGCGCGCTTTGAGCAGGCTGCGCAGCCCCGCCAGTCCGGTGCCATTGCCCAGCAAAATAAGCGGACAAGGTTCGGCGGGCAGATGGAAACCACTGTTGCGCCGTACCCTCAGGCTGATGGCAGAACCCACATTTGCGTGTTCCGTCAGCCAGCCCGAACCCAGGCCCAGGCTGCCATCGGCATGGCGCTCCTGACGCACGATCAGTTGCAGCAGGCCATCTTCGGGGATCGAGGCAATGGAGTATTCACGCATGTGCAGCGGGATCAAGGCGTCGACCAATGCCTGTGCATGCATGCCCACCAGATGCCCGCGATTGTCCGGCAGCTGACGCCCGCCCAGGGCCTGGGCCAGGGTTTCTTGCAGACCATCGAGCTGTACCGGGGTGTCTGCCGACAGACCCAGACCTTGCAGGAAATGCTCAATCGCTGCCGGGGACTGCCGTGGCATGACCTCAACCAGATCACCTGCCTGCCATGAATCGCTGGCATGGGGGGCCTTGAGCCCCAGCAGGTAAACCCCGGAGCCGCTGCTGCCAGGGTTGAGCAGTTGGCGTTGTTCAAGGGTCCAGTTGTTGTAACCCGGTGCCTGCCAGTTGGCCGCCGGCGCAGTACCGGTCAGTTGACCGAGCTGTTGCTGCCAGTGCTGCAGCGCCTCGGGGTCGCCGCTGTCGACCTGGACCGGAGTGAACAATGATTGTGCGCCACGCTCGTTCAGCCATTGCTGAACCCGGGTCGCAAAGCCGCAGAAGTGCGGGTATTGGCGATCGCCCAGGGCCAGCAACGAATACTTGAGACTGCTCAGGGCCAAAGGCTGGTTCAGGACTTTGCGTTCAAAGCCGCGGGCACTGTCGGGGGCTTCACCATCGCCAAAGGTACTGACGACAAACAGTGCATTGCTGGCCTGCTGCAAGTCCTGCTCGCTGAGCGCTGCCAGCGGTTGCACCCGCACTGCAAATCCGGCGGCCTGCAATTGTCCGGCGCTCTGCCAGGCCAGTTGTTCGGCCAGACCGCTCTGGCTGGCAAAGCCGATCAACCAGGGCGATGCATCGCTGTGCGCCGTGGACAAACCCTGGCGCGCCTGTTTGATCTGACGCTTTTTACGGCGCCGATCCAGGTACAGCAACCAGCCGGTAATAAAGAACAACGGCATGCTGAGGCTGGCGATGGTCACCAGGATGCGCCCGGGAAGGCCCCAGTAACTGCCCACGTGAAGCGCGTAAATGCTGGTCAGCAATTGCGCCTTGTAGCTTTTGTCTGCGTAGCGCTGGTGTTGTTTGATTACGCCAGTGACCGGGTCGAGCACGATCTGATTGAAGGCCCGCTCATGGGGCGAGTCGCTGCGCAGATAAAAAACCGTGGCCGGCTGCCCGGCCACCGGTGGCATCCGCACGTTGTACAGGCTCAGTTGCGGCCCTGCAGCCTGCTGGATAGTGGCCCAGATGGCATCGTAATCGGCTACAGGGGCCGGCCCCGCAGGGCCGGGCTGACCGCGACCGCCTTTGCGCTGCTGGCTGTTGGGGCTGTCCGAAAACAGTTTTTGCAGGCCTTTGTTGTACCACTCGTAGGACCACGACAAGCCGGTCAGGGCGGCCAGCAGGTAAAAAATCATGCACCAGGTACCCGCCACGGAATGCAGGTCCCAGTTGAAGCTGCGGCCTTTTTTTGCCCAGTCCAGGGTCAGCCAGGCACGCCAGTTCAGTGCCTGGCGCGGCCAGCGCAGGTAGAGGCCCGAGAGGCAGAAGAAAATCAGCATCAGGGTGCAGGCACCGGTGATCTGGCGACCGGTTTGGCCCATGGCCAGAAAGCGGTGCAGTTGCAGCATCAGATCGAAGAAGCCCTGGCCGCTGGCGTCGCCCTGATAGGTGCCGGTGTAAGGGTCGACATAGCGCAGTTGACCGCGGCGCTCCCCCGGCGGCGGGGTGAAGAAAATCCGTGCGGCACTGTCGCTGTCCACCCCGACCCAGAGCATGGACACCTGTTTGCCTTCAGTGGCCTCGACCCGGCGTACCAGTTCGGCGGGCGCCAGGGTGCCGCTGTCGAGTTTCTCGACCTTGAGCACCGAGGGGTTGAGCAAGTTCAGCAGTTCGTCCTGGAACGACACCGTCGCGCCGGTAATCCCCATGACGGCCAGGATCAGCCCTGCGGTGATCCCGAAAAACCAGTGCAGCTGAAAAAGGGTTTTCTTAAACACGACGACCGCCTTGCTCGCTCAATTGAATGCTTCACGGCGCAGTTTGCCGTGCAGGTTGTTTACACACAAAAGCCCCGACCATCGTTGGACAGGGCTTTGCGCTAAAGCTGTGGCATCTCTGTGTGGGAGGCTGGCTTGCCAGCGATTGCAGCTGCACGGTTTAACGGTAAAACCGTATCGCTTGCATCGCTGGCAAGCCAGCTCCCACCTGTGATCATTACCAGGTTGGCATCAGAAATGAACGCTGGTGGTCAACAAGGCTGTACGGCCCGCCGCCTGGTTGGCGAAGTGGGTCGAAAAGGCTTTGTCGTAGTAAGTCTTGTCGGTCAGGTTCTGTACGTTCAGTTGCAGATCAACGTTTTTGGTCAGCTTGTAGCTGGCCATTGCGTCGTAGCGGGTGTAAGCCGGAACGTAAGTCGAGTTGGCGACGTTACCGAATACTTCATCCACGTAGAATGCACCGCCGCCGATGGTCAGCTTGGGTGTGATCGCATAAGTGGTCCACAGGCTGGCGCTGTTTTTCGGGGTGTTGGGCAGCTGGTTGCCATCGGTAGCCTTGTTCAAAGGGCCGCCATCGCGCTGCTTGCCGTCCAGATAGGTGTAGCCCGCAAACACTTGCCATTGCTCGGTGATTTTACCGGAGGCAGACAGTTCGATGCCGTCGACGCGGGTTTTGCCGGCGTTCTCGTAGGTGTCAGCGTCTGTCTGGACCCGGGTGTTCTCTTTTTCGGTGCGGAAGATGGCTGCCGTCAGAGACAGGCGGTCGTTGAACACATCCCACTTGGTACCGAGTTCATAGTTGGTGGTTTCTTCCGGTTCCATGTCGCTGGCCAGAATCTTGCCGGTGCGATCCGGAGTACCGCTCAACGGGTTGGTTTCATTGCTGTCCAGCATCGAGCCCGGCGGGGTGGCCGAGGTGGCGTAAGACACGTAGACGCTGCCGTTAGGCTGGACTTTCCACACCAGGCCGAGCTGGCCGGAGAAGAAGTCACTAGTGTCAGATCCCTTGTAAGTGGTCGCTCCGGCGGCCGTGTACGATTTGTACTTGGTCTCGAAGTGGTCGTAACGCAGGCCCATGTTCAGCAGCCACTCAGGTGACAGTTCCAGCGTGTCCATCGCATAAATGGCGCGTGTGGTGTTGGCGCTGTCAGTACCGGCATAGTTGCGTGCGATCGAGCCGTTCCATGGATCATTGGCATTCGGGTTGCCCAGGGATGTGCAGTTCCAGTCGCTTGGGGCGCCGATCATGCCAGGAGTGCAGTTAGAGCCGCCAGCGGTACCCGGGGTGGTGCTGGTATTAACGGTATAGGACGACTTGCTGCTGGTCTCGCGGCTGAGTTCGATACCGGTGGAGTAGCTGTTTTTGAAGCCGGCGATATATACGTCACCAAACAGATCGGTCTGGTTGGTGGTGGTGGCGGTGTTGCTCACGCGGGTGTTGGCCCGGCGCCAGACGCTGCCGTTGTTGACGTTGCCTTTACTGTCGTCCGGCTGGGTCAGGATGTAATCCTGCAGGGTGTTGCCGTGGCGCAGGGTGTTCTTGACGTGCAGGTCTTCGCTGAAGTCGTGTTCAAACGAAAAAGTAGTGATATCGGCGCGGGTTTTGCGGAAATCACGATCTTTCAGGCCGTAGAAATTGCTGCTGTCGCCACCGTCGTTCGGCTTGTCCGGGCTGTCTGCGGTATGGGTTTTGCCCACCGAGAAACCGTAAGGAATACCCGAGTCCGGCAGGTCGTTACTTTCCATGTGGTAGTAATCGACGTTGACCCGGGTATCGGTGCCCAGGCCAAACGCCAGGGAAGGAGCAATACCCCAGCGGTCGTAATTGACATTGTCGCGACCGGCCACATTGCTTTCGTGGCTCATCAGGTTCAGACGACCGGCAACGGTATCGCTGAACTGATAGTTACCGTCCAGGGTATAGCGTTGGGTCTGATCCGAGCCCCAGGTGTAGCCGCCATCAAACGAATTACCCAGATGGGCTTTCTTGCTGACCATGTTGATGGTGCCGCCGGCTGCACCGCGACCGCCGAAGGCCGAGTTCGGGCCTTTGGCGACTTCAATCGATTCAACGGCGAAAATCTCGCGGGTCTGGGCGCCGGTATCGCGCACGCCGTCCAGATAGGTGTCGCCCTGGGCGTCAAAGCCGCGAATGAACGGCCGGTCGCCTTGCGGGTTACCGCCTTCACCTGCGCCGAAGGTAATGCCTGGAACGGTGCGCAATGCGTCTTGCAGGGAAGTTGCGGCCGTATCCTTGATCAGTTGTTGCGGGATCACGGTGATCGAGCGGGGCGTATCAATCAGGGGCGCTGTGTACTTCGGGGAGTCGGCTTTTTCAATCTGGTAGGACTGCTCGTTCTGCTCGCCTGAAACCGTGGTCGCGCCAAGGGAAATACTGTTGCCCTGTGCTTTGCTGTCCGTGCTTTCGGCAGCCTGAGCCATATGGGCTGCAGAGGTCGCGGTAATCGCGACACCGATAGCCGAAGCCAGTAAACGCGGTGAGCTGACAGGTATTTTTATAAGTTGGCGCGACATGTGAAGATCCCTTGCCCCAGAATTTGAGCCGCGAAATATAGTGCAAACAATTCCTTGTATCAATTGAGATCAATTACTATTAGCGCTAAATTTACAATCTTTACAATTTCCCTTTACGGTTTTTTCACACTCATTCGTCTCCGGTGTCCTAACAGGGTTTTACACGAACAATAAGAATCAATACCATTGCCGTCCCTTCGCTAACTGGTATCGCGCCATGCTGTTGCATATTCCCGGCTTGTTTTCCCGTGAAGAGGTGCAGCGCATTCGTGAGGCGCTGGAGCAGACCGAGTGGGCTGACGGCAAAATCACCGCCGGCTTTCAGTCCGCCAGGGCCAAGCACAACCTGCAGTTGCCTGAAGGGCACCCGTTGGCGAAGGAAATTGGCGCGGCAATGATTGACCGGCTGTGGCAAACCCCGTTGTTCATGTCGGCTGCCTTGCCGCACAAAGTCTTCCCGCCGCTGGTCAATTGCTACACCGGCGGTGGCAGTTTCGATTTTCATATCGACAACGCCGTGCGCCAGCCCAAGGGCAGTCCCGAGCGGGTGCGGACTGACTTGTCGGCCACCCTGTTTTTCAGCGACCCCGATGACTATGACGGTGGCGAGCTGGTGATTCAGGACACCTACGGTGTGCAGCAGGTCAAATTGCCTGCTGGCGACATGGTCCTGTACCCCGGTACCAGCCTGCACAAGGTCAATGCGGTCACCCGTGGCGCACGCTATGCCTCGTTCTTCTGGACCCAAAGCCTGGTGCGTGAAGACAGCCAGCGCACCTTGCTGTTTGAAATGGATAACGCCATTCAGCAGCTGACCCGCGACGTACCCGATCACCCCTCGTTGATCCGGCTCACGGGCACTTATCACAACCTGTTGCGGCGCTGGGTTGAGGTTTAGGGATGCCATTTCAACTGCGTCGTGAAGAAGTACTCGACGGCGAGCAGCTCAAAGCCATGCTCGCTGAAAACCCGGCGCGGGCAGCGCAGGCGATTTTGCTCGCGGCCCGCCAGGGCATCGTCGACGGTCAGGCCTTGCTGGGGCAGATTCTGCTGGACGGGCAGGGGATTGAGCGCGACCCGGCTCTGGCCAGACGCTGGTTTCAGATTGCCGCCAATGCTGATCACCTGATGGCGCGCAACATGTTGGGGCGCTGCTGGGAACTGGGCTGGGGCGGGCCTGTGGACTGGACCCTGGCCAGCCTGGAGTATCGCCAGGCGGCTGAAGCCGGGCTGGACTGGGCGATGTACAACTACGCCAACTTGCTGGCCACCGGGCGCGGCGTGGCTGAAGACCAGATCACGGCTCAGTTTTATTACCGTCGGGCGGCGCAGTTGGGGCACGCCAAATCCATGAACTTGCTGGGGCGTTATCTGGAGGAGGGTGTGCATTGCCCTGCCGATCAAGAGGCAGCATGCCTGTGGTACCGGCGCTCGGCTGAAGCGGGGGACTTTCGTGGGCAGTTCAGCCACGCCTCGGTGCTGGCCGAGTCGGGGGAAATCGATCAGGCGTTGATCTGGTTTGAGCGCGCGTTGGCGGGGGGCAATCTTAAATTTCTCAAGGTCGCGGCCCTGACCTTATTGAATGCCGGGCACCCGCAAATCCGGGCATTGGCCACGGCTTACCAGCAGCGGGCAGCCGAGATTCTGTAGGCGCGAGCTCGCGGCTACAGGCTGCGGGCATAAAAAAACCCATGACAGGTCATGGGTTTTTTTAGGGGCTGCGTTTACAGGTAGAAGGATTTCAGCGGCGGAAAGCCATTGAATTCAACTGCGCTGTAGCTGGTGGTGTAAGCACCGGTGGACAGCCAGTACAGGCGGTCCCCGATTGCCAGGTTCAGTGGCAGGCCGTATTTGTAGTTTTCATACATGATGTCGGCGCTGTCGCAGGTCGGGCCGGCGATGACCACTTCTTCCATCTCGCCTTTCTTCTCAGTCCAGATCGGAAACTTGATGGCTTCGTCCATGGTTTCGATCAGGCCCGAGAATTTGCCCACATCGGTGTAAACCCAGCGCTCGACAGCGGTACGGGATTTACGCGCAACCAGCACCACTTCACTGACCAGGATCCCGGCGTTGGCAATCAGCGAACGGCCAGGCTCAAGGATGATTTCCGGCAGTTCGTCACCGAAGTCTTCCTTGAGGAAACGGATGATCTCTTCAGCGTAGGTTTCCAGGCTGTTGGTGCGGGTGATGTAGTTGGCCGGGAAGCCGCCGCCCATGTTGATCAGCTTGAGAACAATGCCGTCTTCTTCCTTGAGGCGCTCGAAGATCACTTTGACCTTGGCAATCGCCGCGTCCCACACGCTGATGTCCCGTTGCTGCGAGCCCACGTGGAACGAAATGCCGTAAGGCACCAGGCCCAGGTCACGGGCAAGGATCAGCAGATCCATGGCCATATCGGTCTGGCAGCCGAATTTGCGCGACAGTGGCCAGTCAGCCGTAGTTGAGCCTTCGGTGAGGATACGCACGTAGATTTTCGAACCCGGGGCGGCCTTGGCGATGTTGCGCAGGTCAGCTTCGGAGTCGGTGGAAAACAGGCGCACGCCCTTCTCGTAGAAGTAGCGGATGTCCTTGGACTTCTTGATGGTGTTGCCGTAGCTGATGCGATCCGGGGAAACGCCCCGATCCATCACTTTGTCCAGTTCATAGATCGACGCGATGTCGAAGCTTGAGCCCTTGTCGCGCAGCAGGTCGATGATTTCGACTGCCGGGTTGGCCTTGACCGCGTAGTACACCTTGGCGAACTCGAAACCTGCGCGCAGGTCATCGTAAGCCTTGCTGATCATGGCGGTGTCGATCACCACGAACGGGGTTTCCTGGGTGTCGGCAAAAGCCTTCATTTTGTTGAAGGTTTCGCGCGCGTAATAGTCTTCGACCTGAATCGACATGAGGAGGGACTCCAAGTGGCAAACGTCATAGATAAATGGGTGCAACTGAACATCCTCCGTATCCCCACTTTGGTTCGCCTACTTCCCAAGGCATGTCCGCCGAAAGCAAAAAAGGTAAATGAACCTTGCTGTCTCGTCGTCAGTACTTGAGCCGGATGGATCGTTTCCAGCATGGATGTTCGGCGCGAACTTTAGGGCGTGATTGCCCTTTGATCAACTAAAAATGTCGCGTATTTGCACGAATTCGTCGGGGGTTCAATTTCGGCTATTTAAGTAACCGACCTTGATGACAGTGTGATGTTCCCGCAGAAGGGGATTTGAAGGGGAGCGATGAGTTGTGCCCTGCTGCGCGAGCCTGGCTTGCCAGCGATGGCATCTGCACGGTCTGTCAGTAAAACCGCGTTGTTTGCATCGCCGCCAAGCCAGGCTCCCGCAGGATCGGTTATCTAGGCAGTGGCCATATCAGCCGGTGAAACAATGCTGGTCTTGGCCCCGCGGGAGCGGCCGGAGCTCAAGTAGGCAGCGATGGATTCCTGGGTCACTTCACCGAGGAATACCCGTTCGGCATCCATTACCGGCAACCATGAGCGGTTGAACTCGTACATGCGCGACAGCAGGATGCGCAAGTGTTCGTCGGAGGCTGCAGTGGCGGTGAACTCGCGCAGGTACTGGCCGCAAGTGCCGGTCTGGCGATGCAGGTCGCGACGGCGCACATAGCCCAGGGCCTTGTTGTCGGCACAGGTGACGACGACGTAGCGACGGTCCAGCTCGTCCATCAGTTCCAGTGCTTCGGCCACCGGTGTCTCCGGGCTGACCGACGGCGCGTTGTCGGCCGCGTCTTCAGCCTTGACCAGCAACAGGCGCTTGAGGGTGCTGTCCTGACCGACAAAGTTGCTGACAAAGTCGTCGGCCGGGTGGGCGAGCAGAGTGTCCGGGTGATCCATCTGCAGCAGCTTGCCGCCGCGGAAGATGGCGATTTTGTCGCCCAGCTTGATCGCTTCGTCAATGTCGTGGCTGACCATGATCACGGTCTTGTTCAGCGCGCGCTGCATCTCGAAGAATTCGTTCTGGATCATTTCGCGGTTGATCGGGTCGACCGCGCCGAACGGCTCATCCATTAATAGCAGCGGTGCGTCGGCGGCCAGGGCGCGAATCACGCCGATGCGCTGTTGCTGGCCACCCGACAGTTCACGGGGGTAGCGGGTCAGGTACTGCTTGGGCTCGAGCTTGATCATGCTCATCAGTTCACGGGCACGGTCATGGCACTTTTGCTTGTCCCAGCCCAGCAGGCGCGGAACGATGGTGATGTTCTCCTCGATGGTCATGTTGGGGAACAGACCGATCTGCTGGATCACATAACCGATATTGCGGCGCAGGGTGACCGGGTCGAGGTCGGTGGTGTCTTCGCCGTTGATCAGGATCTTGCCGGAGGTTGGCTTGATCAGGCGGTTGATCATTTTCAGCGTGGTGCTTTTACCGCAACCCGAAGGC
Source organism: Pseudomonas sp. Lz4W (assembly GCF_000346225.2). Taxonomy (NCBI): domain Bacteria; kingdom Pseudomonadati; phylum Pseudomonadota; class Gammaproteobacteria; order Pseudomonadales; family Pseudomonadaceae; genus Pseudomonas; species Pseudomonas sp. Lz4W. The sequence goes on from NZ_CP017432.1 coordinate 786,517, forward strand.
CCGAGGAACACGCAGATTTCGCCTTCGTTGACGGTCAGGCTTACCGAGTCCACGGCTTTTACATCTTTGCCGTTGCTTTGGAAGGTCTTGCTGAGGTTTTGAAGTTCGATCATTTGAGTAATCCTTTTGGAGTCAGCGTGCGTTGCAGCCATTGCAAAAGCAGGTCGGCGAAGATGGCCAGAAGACTGACCAGTACCGCGCCGACGATCAGCATCGACATGTCGCTACGGCTGATTGCAGCAAGAATAAGTACACCCAGACCGCCGGCACCGATGGTGGCGGCAATCGTCATTACACCAATGTTCATCACCACGGCGGTGCGCACACCGGCCAGGATCACCGGTACCGCGATCGGCAGTTCAACCATGCGCAGGCGCTGGGCGAAGGTCATGCCGATACCGCGGGCGGCTTCACGTATGCCCGGTTCCACGCCGGTCAGGGCAAGGAAGGTGTTACGCATGATCGGCAGCAATGAGTACAGGAACACTGCGGTGATGGCGGGCATCGGGCCCAGGCCCTGGCCGAACTTGGAATAGAACGGCAGCAGCAGGCCGAACAGGGCAATCGAGGGGATGGTCAGCAACACGGTGGCGCTGGCCTGCATGGGGCCGGCCAGTGACGGGAAGCGTGTCATCAGTACGCCCAGCGGTACGCCAACCACAATGGCCAGGGTCACGGCGATCCCGACCAGAGCAATGTGTTGCAGGGTCAGGTGCATGACCTGATTCCAGTCCATGTTGGAAAAGGCGTTTAGAAATTCCATGTCTTTTCCTCCGGGTCAGTTAGCTAAAAGCTGTGGGTGCTGGCGCAGGAAGTCTGCGGCCACCTTGGACGGGCTTTCGTGGTCGACGTCGACCCGGGCGTTGAGTTGGCGCATGGTTTCGTCGTCAAACAGGTCCGCCAGTGGCTTGAGCAGGTCAGCCAGATCCGGGTGCTGGTCCAGGTAGGCTTTGCGTACTACGGGAGCGGCGGTGTAATCCGGGAAGTAATGCTTGTCGTCGTCGAGCAACTTGAGGTTGAAAGCGCTCAGGCGACCGTCAGTGGTGTAGACCAGCCCTGCAAACACCTGGCCGTTTTTCAGCGAGGTATAGACCAGGCCAGCGTCCATTTGCCGGATGTTTTTGCGGGTCAGGTCCATGTCATACAGCTCGGCCATGCCGATCAACCCGTCGGAGCGATTGGCGAACTCGGTATCCAGTGAGACCAGGGCGCCTTTATTCGCCGGGTCGCGCAGGGCCTTGTTCAGATCGCTGATGCTGTTGATTTCCGGGTGTTCCTTGGCCACGTTTTCTGGCAGCGCCAGGGCATAGGTGTTGCTGAACTTGGACGGGTGCAGCCAGACCAGGCCTTTTTTACCGTCGAGCTCTTTGACCCGCTCGAAGGATTGCTCGCTGTCGAGTTTTTCGGTCACGTGGTTATAGGCCACCAGTGACACGCCGGTGTATTCCCAGATCAGGTCCAGCTGCCCGGACTCCTGGGCGCTGCGCGCCAGGCTGCTGCCCAGCCCGCCGGTTACCTGAGCGTTGTAGCCCTTGCTCTTGAGGTATTGCGAGGTGATTTCAGCGAGCAGGGTTTGCTCGGTAAAAACCCGCGCCCCAATCCGGACCAGGGGTTTTTCTGCGGCCTGGGCAATTCCTGCGAACAGCAGGATGCAGCCTAAAAACAAGCTTAATTTTTTCATGCGTATTCCTTTGCTCAGCCAGACCTTATGCAGGTCGTAGACCGCGTTCCAGCCAGCGGCGGCTGATGAAGATCACCAGGCCGTCAAGCAGCAATGCCAGCAGCGCGGTACAGGCTGCGCCGAGGATGAGTTGCGGCTGATTATTGAGGGCGATACCAGGGAAAATCAGGCTGCCCAGGCTGTTGGCGCCAATCAGGAACGCCAAAGGGGCGGTGCCGACGTTGATCGCCAGTGCGACCCTTACGCCACCCATGATGATGGGCACGGCGTTGGGCATTTCGACTCGCCACAGCACTTGGCGCGGGGTCATGCCGATGCCGACGGCGGCTTCTTTGAGTGAACCCTGAACGTTTTTCAGGCCCTCATAGGTGTTGCGCACAATGGGCAGCAACGAGGCGAGAAACAGGGCGAAGATGGCAGGGCCGCTACCGATCCCCAGAAAGCCAAGCGCAATGGCCAGTACGGCCAGCGGTGGCACGGTGTTGCCGATGTTGAAGACTTGCATGAAGCGTTCCGCACGTCCGGCCATACTTGGTCGGCTGAGGAAAATGCCCGCGGGGATCCCTACAAGGAGGGCGGCAAACATTGAAACGAGTACGAGGTACAGATGGGCTTGCAGGTAGAACAACAGATCATCTTGATAGTGTTCGATAGTGCTGATGCCGATCCAGTGGACCAACAGGGCCAGGAGTGCGAGAACAATCACACCTCCTATAAGCCCTTTTCCATAGCGATTAGCCACAGGCGGACTCCTTTTTTTTCTTGGTCGGCGAACACATTGTCGTGTGGCAATGCCATTCCTGGCTGCCGACGATGAGTTCGCGAAGAGCAACGGGTGGGGGGCGAAAAAGCGCCGCCATCACCTGTCATTAGCGCAGCCTCGTCAGGCTAACTTGCTGATATTTCAGCACCTGACGGTTTGTCGTATCAGGAGAGTGGACGCCTCCACTGCACAAAAGGTTCACATTTTTTACGGCAGATTGCCACCCTTGTCCGACGAGCCATGGCACCAACGGTGGCTGCATGGGCCTAATTTGAGCTATAATCCGCGCCCTTTTTTGAATCAATCGTCAGGCGATTTCCCATGACCAACCAGGCCGCCGAAGTCGCGAAACGCCGCACTTTCGCCATTATTTCCCACCCCGATGCGGGTAAGACCACCATCACCGAAAAGCTGTTGCTGATGGGTAAGGCGATTGCGATCGCCGGTACGGTGAAATCGCGAAAGTCCGACCGCCATGCCACCTCCGACTGGATGGAAATGGAGAAGCAACGGGGTATTTCGATTACCACGTCGGTCATGCAGTTCCCGTATCGCGACCACATGATCAACCTGCTCGACACCCCGGGCCACGAAGACTTCTCGGAAGATACTTACCGCACCCTGACCGCGGTCGACTCGGCCTTGATGGTGCTCGATGGCGGTAAAGGTGTTGAGCCCCGGACCATCGCCCTGATGGACGTTTGTCGTCTGCGGGACACGCCAATCGTCAGCTTTATCAACAAACTCGACCGCGATATCCGCGACCCGATCGAGTTGCTGGACGAGATTGAAGCTGTCCTCAAGATCAAGGCCGCGCCGATCACCTGGCCGATTGGTTGCTACCGCGATTTCAAGGGTGTTTACCACCTGGCCGATGACTACATCATTGTCTACACCGCCGGTCATGGCCATGAGCGCACTGAAACCAAAATCATCGAGAAGCTCGATTCCGATGAGGCCCGTGCGCACCTGGGTGACGAGTACCAGCGCTTTGTTGACCAGCTGGAGCTGGTCCAGGGTGCCTGCCATGAATTCAACCAGCAGGAGTTCCTCGACGGCCAGCTGACACCGGTGTTCTTCGGTACGGCACTGGGCAACTTTGGTGTCGATCACGTGCTCGACGCGGTGGTCAACTGGACTCCGGAGCCGTTGCCCCGGGTGGCCAACGAGCGCACGGTGGAGCCGACTGAAGAGAAGTTCAGTGGCTTCGTGTTCAAGATCCAGGCGAACATGGACCCCAAGCACCGTGACCGTATCGCTTTTATGCGTATCTGCTCGGGCAAATACGAAAAGGGCATGAAAATGCGCCACGTGCGCACCGGCAAAGACATCCGTATCGGCGACGCCCTGACGTTCTTCTCTTCCGAGCGTGAACAGCTGGAAGAGGCGTTTGCCGGGGACATCATCGGCTTGCACAACCACGGCACGATCCAGATCGGTGACACCTTCACCGAAGGTGAGAGCCTGAGCTTTACCGGTATTCCGCACTTCGCCCCGGAGCTGTTCCGTCGCGTCCGTCTGCGCGATCCGCTCAAATCCAAGCAGCTGCGTCAGGGTTTGCAGCAACTGGCCGAAGAGGGCGCCACCCAGGTGTTCTTCCCGGAGCGCAGCAATGACATCATTCTGGGTGCCGTTGGTGTGCTGCAGTTCGACGTGGTCGCCAGCCGCCTGAAAGGCGAATACAAGGTGGAATGCTCCTATGAGCCGATCACCGTGTACTCGGCGCGCTGGATTGATTGCGACGATAAGAAGAAGCTTGAGGAGTTCAAGATCAAGGCAGTGGAAAACCTGGCGATTGACGGCGGTGGTCACCTGACCTACCTGGCGCCGACCCGGGTTAACCTGGCGTTGATGGAAGAGCGCTGGCCAGATGTGAAATTCCGCGCCACCCGTGAGCATCACTAAGAGCTACGGGGTTCTGGTTAAAAAAGCGAAGCCTGCGGGCTTCGCTTTTTTTTGCCCGTAAATCCTCGAACCTCGGGTTACAAAAGCCCATAACAATTTCGGTCGGGTAAGTCCAAATAGATCTATTGCGGGCAAAAGCTTTTCGGGAAAAAGCGCCGCAGGCGGACTAGGTTTAAATCGTATCTTTCCTACGACAAGGTGGAGTTCGCGATGAGGCTTTTTCAACGCATGGTGTTGTTGCTCAAAGTATTGGTCTTGCTGACGGTGAGTGCTTCAGCCGCATGGGCGAGCAATCCGCTGACGCTTCCGGGAGTCGGGGCTTCGGCCACTGGTGTCGCTGGCCCCACGGTGCATGCCATCTACAAGTCTGACTCTGAACCTGGTGATCAGGGGCAGGGCGGCAGTTCGGGGGATGATGATCAAACGGACGGTGATGGCGGCGCGGATGGCGGTGGCGACAACGGCGACAACGGTGATGAAGGCGACGAGGGGGACAGCCAGTCCTGACAGTCAGAATCCGGCTTTGTCCCTGCTCCCCGGCCCGGTGACGCGGTGACATGATGTAGGAGCGAGCTTGCTCGCGAGCTTTTTATCGAGCGCTGTATTGTTGAGAGGCTCGCTCCTGCAGGGTTATGAGCTGGATGTTACATGGCCCGTGGGAGCTGGCTTGCCAGCGATAAGGGTGCCCGGCTCCCACAGGTTGTTTGTCGGTGTTAAACGCTCAAGAACTGCTCCGCGTGATGGCAGGCAACCTGGCGGTTGTCCAGCAGGCGCAGGGCCGGTTCCTCTGTACTGCACAGCTCGGTCGCATAGGGGCAGCGCTTGTGGAAGGCGCAGCCCGACGGCGGGTTCAACGGGTTGGGCAACTCGCCGACGATTTTGATTTTCGGCTTGTTCGGGTCCGGGTGGATGGTCGGTGTGGCCGACAGCAGCGCCTGGGTATAGGGGTGCAACGGGCGGGTGTAGATCTCCTCCTTGGGCCCCATTTCTACCGGGCGGCCGAGGTACATCACCAGGACCTGATCGGCGACATGCCTGACCACCGCCAGGTTGTGGGAGATGAACACGTAGGCGGTGTTGAACTCCTGCTGCAAATCCATGAACAGGTTGAGCACCTGCGCCTGAATCGATACGTCGAGGGCGGAGGTCGGTTCGTCGGCCACCAGCACCTTGGGTTGCAGCATCATGGCGCGCGCCAGGGCGATCCGCTGGCGCTGGCCACCCGAGAACATGTGCGGGTAGCGATGGTAATGCTCAGGGCGCAAACCCACTTGCTTCATCATCGCCTGCACTTTATCGCGGCGTTCGCTGGCGCTCAGGCTGGTGTTGATCAGTAACGGCTCGGCCAACTGATCACCGACCTTTTGCCGCGGGTTGAGCGAGGCGTAAGGGCTCTGGAACACCATCTGAACGTCTTTGCGCAGTTGCTTGCGTTCAGCCTTGTTGGCCCCGGCGACTTCCTGGCCGGCGATTTTCAGCGAACCTGAAGACGGCTCTTCGATCAGGGTCAGGGCGCGGGCCAGGGTGGATTTTCCGCACCCGGACTCGCCAACCACGGCGAGGGTTTTGCCTGCCTCCAGTTCAAAGGATACGCCGTTGAGGGCGCGTACCAGGGCGTGGCCCTTGAACATGCCGCGGGACACTTCGTAGTGACGGGTGAGGTCACGGGCGGTAAGAACGACAGTCATTACGCCACCTCCTGGTTCAAGGGGAAGAAGCAGCGTACCTGGCTGTGAGCTCTGGGCTCCAGCGCCGGACGTTGCTGGCGGCAGGTGTCTTGTACATAAGGGCAGCGCGGCGACAGCAGGCAGCCCTGGGGACGGTCGTAACGCCCCGGCACGATGCCGGGCAAGGTCGCCAGACGGGAAGCCCCCATGCTGTGTTCCGGGATCGCCGCCAGCAGGGCTTCGCTGTAAGGGTGAGCCGGTACGTCAAACAACCCTGGCACGCTACCGACTTCGACCGCCTGGCCGGCGTACATCACGCACACCCGTTGCGCGGTTTCGGCAACCACCGCCAGGTCGTGAGTGATCAGCACCAGGCCCATGTTTTGCTCACGTTGCAGATTGAGCAGCAAGTCCATGATCTGGGCTTGAATGGTCACGTCCAGCGCAGTGGTCGGTTCGTCGGCGATCAGCAGTTTCGGTTCGCCGGCAATCGCCATGGCGATGGCTACGCGCTGGCTCATGCCGCCCGAAAGCTGATGCGGGTAGGCTTCCATGCGGCTGGCCGCGCCGGGAATTTCGACCTTTTCCAGCAGCTCGATGGCGCGTTTGCGTGCTTCTTTCTTCGACATCTTCAGGTGCAGGCGCAGGACTTCTTCGATCTGGAAACCCACGGTGTAGCTGGGATTGAGCGCGGTCATCGGGTCCTGGAAGACCATGGCCATGTCCTTGCCGACGATTTTCCGGCGTTGACGGGCGCTGAGGGTCAGCATGTTTTTGCCGTCGAAATTCAGCGCGTCGGCAGTGACGATACCCGGATGCTCGATCAGGCCCATCAGCGCCATCATGGTCACGGATTTACCGGAACCGGATTCGCCGACAATGGCCAGAACTTCGCCTTTATCCACAGACAGGCTCAAACCGTCGACCACAGGCACAGCCTTGGCGTCGCCAAAGCGGACGTTGAGATTCTTGATTTCTAAAAGTGACATGGGAATCTCCTCAGGCGGCGTTCTTGAGTTTCGGGTCCAGCGCATCGCGCAGACCGTCGCCCATCAAGTTGATTGCCAGCACGCTGAGCAAAATGGTCAAACCGGGCAGACTGACGACCCACCAGGCGCGTTCGATGTAGTCACGGGCCGAGGCCAGCATGGTGCCCCATTCAGGGGTTGGCGGTTGTACGCCCAAACCGAGGAAGCCCAGAGCCGCAGCGTCGAGAATCGCCGAGGAGAAGCTCAGGGTGGCCTGTACGATCAGGGGAGCCATGCAGTTGGGCAGTACGGTGACGAACATCAGGCGCGGCAAGCTGGCACCGGCCAGGCGGGCAGCGGTCACGTAGTCGCGGTTCAGTTCGCCCATCACCGCAGCACGGGTCAGACGCACATAGGACGGCAATGAAACCACGGCAATTGCGATCACGGTGTTGATCAGGCCAGGGCCGAGGATGGCGACGATTGCCACCGCCAGCAGCAAGGACGGCAGGGCCAGCATGATGTCCATCAGACGCATGATGCCCGGGCCGAGGATGCGCGGGAAGAACCCGGCAAACAGGCCCAGAATCACGCCGGGGATCAGGGAAATGACCACCGAGGACAAGCCGATCAGCAGTGACAGGCGCGAACCTTCGATCAGGCGTGACAGCAGGTCGCGGCCCAGTTCGTCGGTGCCCAGCAGAAATTGCCATTGGCCGCCTTCCAGCCACACCGGCGGGGTCAGCAGGAAGTCGCGGTATTGCTCACTCGGGTTATGGGGTGCGACCCAGGGGGCAAACAGGGCGCAAAACACAATCAGGCACATGAACATCAGGCCGGCAACGGCCCCTTTGTTCCTGGAAAAGGCGTGCCAGAATTCTTTGTAAGGCGAGGGATAAAGCAGGCTTTGATCCACTTCGGTAGCGTTGGTCGATGTACTCATGGTCAGAATCTCAGCGCTGGTGGCGAATGCGTGGGTTGGCAAAGCCGTAGAGGATGTCCACTACGAAGTTGACCAGAATCACCAGGCAGGCGATTAACAGGATGCCGTTTTGCACCACGGGATAGTCCCGGGCACCAATGGCTTCGATCAGCCACTTGCCGATGCCGGGCCAGGAGAAGATGGTTTCGGTCAGGACGGCGCCGGCCAGCAGGGTGCCGACTTGCAGACCCACGACGGTCAGTACCGGGATCAGCGCATTGCGCAGGCCGTGCACGAATACGACCCGGGCAGGTGACAAGCCTTTGGCGCGGGCCGTGCGGATGTAGTCTTCGCGCAGCACTTCGAGCATGGATGAACGGGTCATCCGGGCGATCACGGCCAATGGAATGGTGCCGAGCACGATGGCCGGCAGAATCATGTGGTGCAGCGCGTCCCAGAAAGCTTCTGGCTCGTCGCTGAGCAGTGTGTCGATCAACATGAAACCGGTTCTCGGCTCAATGTCGTAAAGCAGGTCGATGCGTCCGGAAACCGGGGTCCAGCCCAGGGTTACCGAGAAGAACATGATCAGAATCAGGCCCCACCAGAAGATGGGCATCGAATATCCCGCGAGGGAGATGCCCATCACCCCGTGGTCAAATAGCGAGCCTCGTTTGAGTGCTGCAATGACCCCTGCCAGAAGCCCGAGGATGCCGGCGAACAACAGCGCGGCCATCGACAGTTCAAGGGTGGCCGGGAACAGCGCTGAAAACTCGGTCCATACGCTTTCACGGGTTCTCAGTGATTCACCCAGGTCACCGTGGGCGAGCTTGCCGATGTAGTCGAAATACTGCTCATAGAGCGGCTTGTTCAGGCCAAGCCGTTCCATGGCCTGGGCGTGCATCTCAGGGTCAACCCGACGTTCACCCATCATGACTTCGACCGGGTCGCCCGGAATCATGCGGATCAGGGCAAAAGTCAGCAAGGTAATGCCGAAGAAAGTGGGTATCAACAACCCCACTCGGCGGGCAATAAAACTAAACATCGTGTGGTGTACCTCATCAGCCGGTTAGGCAGGTCCGCCAGAGCCCGGGTGGGCAATGGCGGGTGTTTTTATTGTTCTACTTCACCCGGGTGGTGGCGAAGTTGTTGTTGGTCAGGGGGCTAAGGATGTAGCCCTCGACGTTTTTGCGCATGGCGGTAAAGAGCATTGGGTGTACTACGTTAATCCAGGGTTGATCCTGATGGAATATCACCTGTGCCTGCTCATAGAGTGCAGCGCGCTGCTCGGGTTCAGTGATGTTGCGGGCCCTGGTGATCAGTGATTCGAAGTCCTTGCTGCACCAGCGGGCGTAGTTTTCGCCGTTTTTGGCCGCCTCGCAACTGAGCAGTGGAGTCAGGAAGTTGTCCGGGTCGCCGTTATCTCCGCCCCAACCGGTGGAGACCAGATCATGCTCGCCACTTTTTGCACGCTTGAGCATTTCGCCCCATTCCATGACCCGGATGTCGAGTTTGATCCCGATCTTCTGCAGGTCGGACTGTAACAGCTGCGCTCCGAGCATCGGGTTGGGATTGGTCGGACCGCCACCATTGCGGGTGAAGAGGGTGAGTACCGTACCTTCGGGAACGCCTGCTTCCTTGAGCAGCGCCCGGGCCTTGTCCAGATCCCGGGGCGGGCTTTGCATGTCCTTGTTGAAGCCAAGCATGGTCGGCGGGTAGGGGTTGATGGCAACCAGAGCATTGCCTTCACCGTGCACGGTGTTGAGGTAGGTCTGTTTGTCGAAGGCCATGTCTATGGCTTTGCGCACCCGCACATCGCTGAGGTATTTGTGGCTGGAGTTCATGGCGATGTAACTGGTCATCAGTGCGGCCAGTTCATCCACCTTGAGGTTCGGGTCCTTGCGGATGTTTTTGACTTCATCGGGCTTGGGGTACAGCGCGATCTGGCACTCGTTGGCCTTGAGTTTCTGCAGGCGCACGTTGCTGTCGGTGGTGACGGCGAAGATCAGTACGTCGCTGGGCGGCTTGCCACGGAAGTAATCCGGGTTGGCCTTGAAGCGCACCTGTGCGTCCTTGTTGTAGCGCACAAAAATGAACGGCCCGGTGCCGATCGGCTTGCTGTTCAGCTCTGCGGTTTTACCGGCCTTGAGCAACTGGTCGGCGTACTCGGCAGAGTAGATAGAGTTGAACGGCATGGCGATGTCCCGCAGAAACGGCGACTCGGCGTGGTTGAGGGTGATCTTGACGGTCATGTCGTCAACTTTGTCGACGCTCTTGAGCAGGTCTTTAAAGCCCATGCTTTCAAAGTAGGGGTAGCCGACCAGGGAAAGTTTGTGCCACGGGTGATTCGGGTCCAGCTGGCGCTGAAAGCTCCAGAGCACATCATCGGCATTGAGGGTGCGGGTCGGTTTGAAATAGTCGGTGCTGTGGAACTTCACGCCGGGGCGCAGATAGAAGGTGTATTCGAGTCCGTCGGGGCTGATGTCCCAGCGTTCGGCCAGGGCCGGTTCTACATCGGTGGTTCCGGGGGCGAAGTCGACCAGGCGGTTGAGCACGGTTTCCGCAGAGGCGTCGGCCGTCACGGCAGTGGTGTACTGAACGATATCAAACCCTTCCGGGCTGGCTTCGGTGCAGACCACCAGGTTTTTCGCCGAAACACTGACCGCTGTACTGAGCAGTGCCACAGCAAGAGCGGTGCGTAGTGGAAGTCTTTTCATGGCAACCCTTCTCCAATCGCTTGAACCAGCTAGAGGGTTACGGCTGATGCCCGGATCAGCCGTAACCTTGTTTTTTAATCGGGTGATTAAAGGATGTTGAATGGAATGGTTGTTACCAGACGGAACTCGTTGATGTTGCCGTCAGACTGGTTTTTGCTGGCGCGGTGCGTGGTATAGGTCGCGCGGATCGCGGTGGCCTTGAGTGGTCCGCTCTGGATAGCATAAGACGTGCCAACGCTGTACTCGTAGTGGGTTTCGCCGTCCATGTTCTTGACGTCATAGGCGGTGCCCTTGTAATGGGTACCGTCAATGTCCCAGCCACGGGCGTGGTAGGCGTTGAACTTCAGGCCCGGGATGCCGTACTGCGCCATGTTGATGCTGTAGGCCAGTTGCAGCGATTTCTCGTTCGGGCCGTTGAAGTCCGAGAGCAAGGAGTTGGCCAGGTAAATGCCGTTGGTTTCGTGCAGGTAGTCGAAGTACTCGTCACCGACGATTTGCTGGAATGACAGCGACAGGGTATGAGCCTGGTGGCTCAGGGCGAAGGCCAGGCTGTAGGCGTCGTTGTTGATGTTGCCCAGGGCCTTGCTGCCGGTGTCGAGGGTCTTGTAGTAGTTGAAGTTGGTGTTCAGGCCCAGTACGGCGCTGTCACCGATATCGTGCACGGCGCCGAAGTAGTACTGGTTCCAGAAATCTTCAACGTGGGTGGCATACAGCGTGGTTTTCAGATTTTTGAACGGTTGGTAGTTAAGGCCGGCCACACTGGCGCGATCGGTTTCTACGCCGGTGGCGCCGTATTCACTGCGGAACTTGCTCAGGCTTTGCTCGGTCCGTGGCGATACACGATCGAAGGAGCCGGCGTCGAAGGACAGGTTGTTGAACTCTTCACTGTGCAATCCCACGCCCTGGAAGCTGGAAGGCAATGCGCGGTTGCCGATCACGTCGATGGTCGGGCTGCTGAAGTTCTGTCGGCCTACGGTCAGCGTGGTGTTGGAGATGCGGGCGCTGAGGTTGGCCAGGCCCAGCTTGCTCCATTGACCGACAGCATCACCATCGCTGTGGGTCAGGGTGCGGTTGTTCGGTCCGGCGATGTCCTTGGCGTCGCGGTCAAGGGCAACGGCGTTGTAAGCCGCGACCTGGGTGCTGAAACCGACGGTACCCTCAGTGAACCCCGACCGGTAGTCGATGATGGTGCCCTGTACCCAGTTGATCCGGCGCGGAGTGGTTTCCCGGGTGCCGTTGTGGTTGTAGGTAAAGCGGTCATCACGGCGTTTGAGCTCGTTGGCGTACCAGTTACGCGTGGTACCGCCCAGTGTCTGCTCTTCAACAAAACCCTTGGTTTCACTTTGCGCGCTGGCGCCGGTTTTAAGTTCAGTCGCGATGAATTCTTCAGCAACTGCCATCGAGGCAAGGCCGCTGATGGATAAAGCTAACAATGCGCTGCTTGTGACTTTCATGGTTGAGGCTCCTTGGCTTTCTTTTTTTATTGCCGTTCTTTTTTGTTTGAATCGGCTGTTGTGGAACGTTTTGAAGCATTGCAAACGTTTGCGCTGCGCACGATCGGCGACACTTCAGCGGGCCACTGGAGGTGGCCTGCCGAGGTTGTAGCGAATCGGAGCAGTTAGTCGTTGAGGCTCACGCCGGAGAAGGCGTTACGACCAAACGGGCTGACCTGGAAGCCTTCCACCTTGGCGCTGAGCGGCTGGTTGACCGTCGAGTGCGCTATCGGAGTCATCGGCACCTGTTGCTTGATCAATTGCTGGGCCTGTTTGTAGAGCACTGTGCGCTGGTCGCGATCGGTAACGATCTTGGCGTTCTTGACCAGGGTGTCGTACTCCTTGTTGCACCACATGGAGTAGTTGTTGCCGCCGATCGCATCGCAGCTGTACAGGGTGCCGAGCCAGTTGTCCGGGTCACCGTTGTCACCGGTCCAGCCAATCAGACTGATGTCATGCTCGCCATTTTTGGTGCGCTTGATGTACTCGCCCCATTCATAGCTGACGATCTTGACCTTGAGCCCGATCTTGCCCCAGTCCGACTGCAGCATTTCAGCCATGAGTTTGGCGTTCGGGTTGTACGGGCGCTGTACGGGCATGGCCCACAGGGTGATTTCGGTGCCTTCCTTGACGCCTGCGGCCTTCAGCAGCTCTTTGGCTTTTTCGGGGTTATAAGGTGCGTCGACAATGGTTTCGTCATAGGACCACTGCGTTGGCGGCATGGCGTTGACCGCTTTTTGCCCGGCGCCCTGGTAAACCGCCTTGAGGATGGCGTCCTTGTTGACCGCCATGTCCAGCGCCTGACGCACTTGCAGTTGGTCGAAGGGTTTGTGTTGCACGTTGTAGGCGATGTAGCCCAGGTTGAAGCCCGGCTTTTCGATGACTTGCAGCTTGGGGTCGGCCTTGAGGGCTGCCACGTCCGCAGGGCGCGGGCTAAGGGAAACCTGACATTCGTTTTTACGCAGTTTTTGCATGCGCGCAGACGCGTCGACGTTGATCGAGAAAATCAGGTTGTCGAGTTTGACCTGGTCCGGCTTCCAGTAATCCTTGTTGGCCGCGTAGCGAATGTTCGAGTCTTTTTGATAGCGCTGAAATACGTACGGCCCGGTGCCCACAGGTTTCTGGTTGATGTCGCTGGGCTTGCCGGTCTTGAGCAACTGGTCGGCGTATTCGGCCGACAGGATCGAGGCAAAGCTCATGGCCAGGTTCTGGATGAACGCCGCGTCCACCGAGTTGAGTTTCATGACCACGGTCATCGGGTCGGTCTTTTCGACGCTGGCGATGTTCTTGTCCAGGCTCATCCCGGTGAAATACGGGAATTCGGTCGGGTAGGCCTTACGGAAGGGATGGTCGGCGCTGAGCATGCGGTTGAAGGTGAACAGCACGTCATCGGCATTGAAATCACGGGTCGGGGTGAACCATTTGGTGGTGTGAAACTTGACCCCGTCGCGCAGATGGAAGGTGTAGGTCAGGCCGTCTTCGGAAATATCCCAGCGGGTGGCCAGCGCCGGACCGGCAGCAGTGCCGCCTTTTTCAAATTCGGCCAGGCGGTTGTAAATGGGTTCGGCCGCGTCGTTGTCGGTGGCGGTGGTGTATTGCGCAGTATCAAAACCGGCCGGGCTGCCTTCGGAGCAGAACACCAGGCTGTTGGCGGCGTTCGCGAGCGGGCTGCCGGCAAGTACGCCGGCGCTCAATAGCACAGATAAAACCAGTGGGTTGCGCATGGCGTTCCCAATCCTTTTTTTTGTTTTTGGTCCCTGAACGCGCGCCGTGGGCTGGGCTGTTCAGTGGTTCGGTAGCATCAGCCAGAGAGCCGCACCCTGCGCAATAAACTTGCTGTACCTCGACGTTAGGACGTCGGCGTGCAGCCGTAAATGCGCCAGGCCTGACAATCACGTAGGAAACGTCTCGACGTCCTATAGCCTCTGCGTCAGTACGCAGCAGCTTCAAGATGAGGGGGATTTCCGTTGTTCTGGCAGGCAAGCGAGTGCGCCATTCAGGCCGCACTCGCCAGTGCTTTTATTTGCTGATGCCTACGCCGTAGAAGGACGTCAGGCCAAGGGGGCTGATTTTGAAGTCCTGGACGGTGCTGCGCATCGGTTGATACACCGTCGAGTGGGCGATAGGTGTCATCGGAACCTGCTCTTTGAGAAGGTGCTGCGCCTGTTTGTACAGCTTGGTGCGCTCAGCCACGTCGGTGGTGGCCTTGGCAGTCTTGATCAGCTTGTCGAACTCTGGATTGCACCACTTGGAGAAGTTGTTGCCTTCAATGGCATCGCAACCGAACAGCGTACCGAGCCAGTTGTCCGGGTCACCGTTGTCGCCGCTCCAGCCAATCAGCATCGCACCGTTTTCACCGCCCTTGGAACGCTTGATGTACTCGCCCCATTCGTAGGTCATGATCTTGGCCTTGATGCCAATCTTGCTCCAGTCCGACTGCAGCATTTCAGCCATCAGCTTGGCGTTGGGGTTGTAGGGGCGTTGAACCGGCATGGCCCACAGGGTGATTTCGGTGCCCTCCTTGATGCCTGCTTCCTTGAGCAGCTCTTTGGCTTTCTCAGGGTTGTAGGGCGCGTCCTTGATCGTGTCGTCATAAGACCACTGGGTGGGCGGCATTCCGTTAACCGCCAATTGCCCCGCCCCCTGATATACCGAATCAATGATTTGCTGTTTGTTTACCGCCATGTCCAGTGCCTGTCGCACCTTGAGCAGGGCCATCGGGTTGGGTTCGTTGCTGCCCTTGATCTTGTCCATGACGTTGTAAGCGATATAGCCGACGTTGAACCCAGGCTTTTCGGGCATCTGCAGGTCTTTGTCGGCTTTAAGTGCCGCGAGGTCAGCCGGGCGCGGGTAAATGGTGACCTGGCATTCGTTCTTTTTCAGCTTCTGGATGCGCACTGACGGGTCAGTGGTGATGGCGAAGATCAGGTTGTCGATTTTGACGTCTTCAGGCTTCCAGTAATCCTTGTTGCCGGTGTAGCGGATGTTGGAGTCTTTCTGGTAGCTCTTGAATACAAAAGGCCCGGTGCCGATCGGCTTTTGATTGATATCGGAAGGCTTGCCTTCCTTGAGCAGTTTGTCGGCGTACTCGGCAGAGCCTATGGATGCAAAGTGCATCGCCATGTTCTGGATAAACGCAGCATCAACCGTGTTCAGCGTGAACTTGACGGTCTTGTCATCGATTTTTTCCACCTTGGCGATGTTTTTATCCATGCCCATGTCGGTGAAATAAGGGAATTCGGTGGGGTAGGCCTTACGGAACGGCATGTCTTTATCGAGCATGCGGTTGAAGGTGAAGAGCACGTCATCGGCGTTGAAATCGCGCGTAGGCTTGAAATAAGGGGTGGTGTGAAACTTGACCCCATCGCGCAGGTGGAAGGTGTAGGTCAGGTTGTCCGGCGAAATGTCCCAGCTGGTGGCCAGACCGGGCTCAACGTTGGTGCCTCCACGTTCGAACTGGCTCAGGCGGTTATAGATGGTTTCTGCTGATGCATCGAAGTCAGTACCAGTGGTGTACTGACCCGGGTCAAAACCGGCCGGGCTGCCTTCGGAGCAAAACACCAGATTGGTCGCCGCCTGGGCGAAAGGTGCACTGGCGAGCAGGCTGGCGCCCACTAGAAACGGAATGACCGCGTGTTTGAACATGGTGACCTCATGATTTTTGTCATTTTTGGTTTGAGGGCGACCTTGTGAGTCGACCCGGCGATACTTATGCACAGCCCATACCCAATGCAATATGCGTAGGCCAACGAACTGATAAAACGTGGAACGATCGTACAAGAATGTCGCTTATGTATAACTTCTGGCGCATTTGATCGTTTGCGTGGCGTTTTTCGACTCATTTAGTTACACGTATGCGACATTTCGGGTGCTGCTCTGCACTGGTATGGAGCGGGCTGTTACTTATCTGGATTTCAGTCGGGAAAAGATGTCAGCCAGTGCTGATTGGGGATGTAGGATTTATCCGATTGTTCATCCGAATGTTTCAGGTGCGGCTTCTGAAAACGCAAAAGCCCTTGCGGCGTGAGCACGGCAAGGGCTTTTGGTGTCGCGTCGGGGACTTATTGCATCTGGACTTCAATCACGCCATCGGCGCTCATGCTGACTTCGCTGGTGCCGGCTTCGACATCGGGAGTCGGTGCGGAGTCCATCGCCGGTGCGGCGGCTTTCATCATCATCGCGCTGCGCATGTAGGGTTGCGGATAACCGTTGGTGTTGAGGTTCAGGTTGACGATCTTGTAACCCTTGCCGCCCAGTGCGTCGGTGGCCAGTTGAGCACGGGCCTTGAATGCGTTGACGGCATCCTTGAGCAATGCGTCTTCACTGGTTTTGCGGGTGGCGTTGGCGACGGTGAACTGCATGTTGCCCATTTTCAGGGTTTGCATCAGATCGCCGGTGAGCTTGGACAGTACGGCAAAATCTGTACTCTCCAGGCGTAGCTCGGCGCGCTCGCGCCAGCCGGTGATCTTCTGGGTCTTGTTGTCATAGATGGGGTAGCTGCTGCGATTGCCCTGGCGCAGGGTCACGGCCTTGACTTGCTTGGCCTCGCCAATGGCCTTGTTCATCGCGGTGGTGATTTCTGCGGCCAGCTTGGCCGAGTCGGTGTTCTGGGCTTCGGTGTACAGGGTCACGATCATCAAGTCGCGCGGCACTTCCTGACTGGCTTCGGCACGCAAGGAAACCTGATTGTAATGAACCTCTTCAGCCAGGGCTGGCAAGCTGGCAAGTGCGCCGAGGCTCAGGGTCAAAAGGGCAGCGGTGGGCTGGAAAGTAGACATAAAGGCTCCTGGGGTGGGGAACGCAGTCCAGTCGTGCCAGCTGCGTCAGATCCTTAAGACTGTAGAGAGTGGCCATCAGTTCGCCCAGTTACATTTTCAATACATCTTCCAGCCGTATGCAGGAGCGAGCTTGCTCGCGAGTTCTTCGCTGCTGGATCCAGGCTCGCGAGCAAGCTCGCTCCTGCGGGTTGAGGGGCTGTTAGCCTGTTTTCTGACAAATACACTGTGGCCGTTTGCCGCACTTCTGTCTGTCAGGTCGCCTGCTTGGTTATACTCCCGGCGATTCGCCTGCAGCGCTCATCAGGAGAGCTCATGCTCGCCCCCGTACAGTTATTGTCAGAAACACGCCAAAACCTCTGGCGTCTTACCCTTATCCGCACTCTGGTGCTGGCCGCGCAGGCAGGTTCCGTCGGTATTGCCTACGCATTCGATCTGCTGCCGCTGCCCTGGTTCCAGCTGAGTGTGACCCTCGGGTTTTCCATGCTGTTGTGTGCGTTTACCGCTATCCGGCTGCGTACCACATGGCCGGTGACTGAACTGGAGTACGCGTTGCAACTGGCGTGCGACCTGTTTATCCACAGTGCATTGCTGTATTTCTCGGGCGGCTCGACCAATCCGTTTGTCTCGTACTATCTGGTGCCCCTGACCATTGCCGCAGTGACGCTGCCCTGGCGTTTTTCCGTGGTGCTCTCCGGCATCGCCCTGGCGCTGTACACCCTATTGATGATGCAGTCCTACCCGCTGGATGCGGGCGCCTTCTTCCGCGAAAAGCTGCAGATTTACGGCATGTGGCTGAGCTTTGCGTTATCAGCGGCAGTGATCACTTTTTTTGCCACGAAAATGGCCCATGAGCTGCGCCGTCAGGAAGAACTGCGCGCCCTGCGCCGTGAAGAAGGTTTGCGCGACCAGCAATTGCTTGCGGTCGCCACCCAGGCGGCAGGTGCGGCCCATGAGTTGGGGACGCCCTTGTCGACCATGAGCGTGCTGATCAAAGAGATGCGCCGCGATCACCTCGATCCGGAGCTGCAGGATGATCTGAGCGTGCTGCAGGACCAGGTCAAATTATGCAAAGAGACGTTGCAGCAGTTGGTACGTGCCGCCGAAGCCAATCGCCGCCTGGCCATTGAAGAGCAGGATGTTACCGACTGGCTGAACGAAGCCTTGAATCGCTGGCACTTGATGCGCCCGGAAGCGACCTATCGTTTTCAATGCCTGGGACACGCGCCGGTTCCGCGTATGGCACCGCCCCCCGATCTGACCCAGGCATTGCTCAACTTGTTGAACAATGCAGCGGATGCCTGCCCTGAAGGGCTGGAGGTTTGCCTGGACTGGGATGCCGTGGATTTGACGATCAGTATTCGCGACCACGGTCCGGGTGTACCGTTGGCCATCGCCGAGCAAATCGGCAAACCTTTTTTTACCACCAAGGGCAAAGGTTTCGGCCTGGGCCTATTCTTGAGCAAAGCCAGCGTGACACGCGCCGGCGGCTCGGTAAAACTCTACAGTCACGAGGATGGCGGCACGCTCACCGAGCTGCGCCTGCCACGTGTCGCCCGAGGAAACGAAAATGAGTGAAGAAATCCAGGTCGAAGGCGAAGAGCTGCC
This sequence comes from Pseudomonas sp. Lz4W, assembly GCF_000346225.2. Classification (NCBI taxonomy): domain Bacteria; kingdom Pseudomonadati; phylum Pseudomonadota; class Gammaproteobacteria; order Pseudomonadales; family Pseudomonadaceae; genus Pseudomonas; species Pseudomonas sp. Lz4W. The sequence continues at coordinate 805,013 of NZ_CP017432.1, forward strand.
ACATTTGCTGCTGGTGGATGACGACGCCACATTTACCCGCGTCATGGCACGGGCCATGGGCCGCCGCGGATTTCGCGTCAGCACCGCAGGGTCGGCTGAAGAAGGCCTGATCCTGGCACAGCAGGACCTGCCTGATTATGCTGCGCTGGATCTGAAAATGGAGGGTGACTCGGGGTTGGTATTGCTGCCCAAGCTGCTCGAACTTGACCCGGAAATGCGGGTGGTGATCCTCACCGGTTATTCGAGCATCGCCACTGCTGTCGAGGCGATCAAGCGCGGCGCCTGCAATTATCTGTGCAAGCCGGCCGATGCTGACGATGTGCTGGCAGCCTTGCTCTCCCAGCATGCCGACCTTGAAACCCTGGTGCCGGACAATCCGATGTCGGTTGACCGCTTGCAGTGGGAACACATCCAGCGCGTTCTGGGTGAGCATGAAGGCAATATCTCCGCTACGGCCCGCGCCCTGGGCATGCACCGCCGCACGTTGCAGCGCAAATTGCAGAAGCGTCCGGTTCGACGCTGAACCGCAGCTGTAGCCATGGTGTTGCGGCTTGCAACCAAATGGCTGCAGCCCCTAATCTGTATCGAAACGTGTCATGGCGTTACAGGCCGGTTGTCCTGACCGGCCTGCAGAGTGCTCTTTACTCCAACCGAGGCTGAACGATGAATCAGAACGCTGAGGCTTCTGTGGTGAATGATGCTGTGCGTGGAGATTTCATACCTCGGGTCTGGGGCCTCATAACACCCTACTGGCGCAGTGAAGAGCGGGCCAAGGCCTGGCTGTTGTTGATCGCGGTGATTGCCCTGTCGTTGGTCAGCGTGGGCATCTCGGTGTGGATCAACCACTGGTACAAGGACTTCTATAACGCGCTGGAGAAAAAGGACGGCGAGGCGTTCTGGAGCCTGATCGGTTACTTCGGGATCATCGCTGCGGTGGGGATTGTCGGTGCGGTGTACCGGCTGTATCTGACCCAGATGCTGACTATCCGCTGGCGACGCTGGCTGACCGAGCAGCATTTTTCACGCTGGCTCGCCCACAAAAATTATTACCAGCTGGAGCAGGGCGGTTATACCGACAACCCTGACCAACGTATCAGTGAAGACCTCAACTCGTTCACCGACAGCACCCTGACCCTGGGACTGGGCTTGATCCGCACCGTGGTCAGTCTGGTTTCGTTCTCGATTATTTTGTGGGGCGTTTCCGGCAGCATCGAAGTCTTCGGCATCACTATTCCCGGTTACATGTTCTGGTGTGCGTTGCTGTATGCCGCTGTCGGCAGTTGGCTGGCGCACTTGATCGGTCGACGTCTGATCGGTCTGAACAACCAACAGCAACGCTTTGAAGCTGACCTGCGTTTCTCGATGGTCCGGGTACGTGAAAACGCCGAAAGTATTGCTCTGTACAACGGCGAACCCAATGAACATGAGCGCCTCAGCACCCGCTTCGACAAGGTCTGGAAAAACTTCTGGACCCAGATGAAGGTGCAAAAACGCCTGACGTTCTTCACCGCGGGCTACTCGCAAATCGCCATTATTTTTCCGTTTATCGTTGCGGCACCGCGGTACTTCGCCGGCAAGATCGAGCTGGGCGAGCTGATGCAAATCAACTCGGCCTTTGGCAACGTACAAGAGAACTTCAGCTGGTTTATCGATGCCTACGTCACCCTGGCCGCATGGCGCGCCACCTGCGACCGTCTGCTGAGTTTCCGGCAGGCCATGACCGACAACGAACAGCGTCCGCCGGCGATTGACCTCGAGACCCGGGGGCATGCCTTGAAGATTGATGATCTGAGCCTGGACCTGGCCGATGGCCGGCATTTGCTGCATGAGGCCAGCCTGCAAGTGGCGCCGGGGGAACGATTGATGCTCAGTGGTCGTTCCGGCAGCGGTAAAAGTACCTTGCTGCGGGCAATGGGAGGCCTCTGGCCGCAAGGCGGCGGGGCTATTCGCCTGCCAGAGGAGCGCGGGCTGTTTTTGCCGCAGAAACCTTATTTGCCCATAGGCACTTTGCGTGACGCATTGAGTTATCCACAGACCGGCGACAGCTATCCGTCCGAGCGTTATGAGCAAGTGTTGCGTACCTGTCGCCTGGAGCATCTGATTCCCAAGCTGGATGAGCCCAACCACTGGCAGCGCCTGCTTTCCGGGGGCGAGCAACAGCGGCTGGCCTTTGCCCGTGTGCTGCTGTATCGCCCGCAGTGGCTGTATATGGACGAGTCGACCTCGGCGATGGATGAGGAAGATGAGGCCATGCTGTATCAAGCCCTGATTGATCAGTTGCCGGGGCTGAGCATTGTCAGTGTGGGGCATCGCAGTAGTCTGACGCGCTTCCATCCACGGCATGTGCGGATTCAGGACGGGCAGTTGATTGCCCGCTAGGGAGGCGGGCGGGAGGCTGCGAGGGTCTCCCGATGCCCGCAGCCCGCATGCTAGAGTGCGGCTCCCTGCGTTCTGGAGCCCGACATGAGTCTTTTACTTCGCTGTGCTGCTCTGAGCCTGATGCTGGCCAGCCTGCCTCTGGTGGCGGCACCCGCCGCTACACCGCCCCTGCATGGGCAGTTCTTGCCTGCCGATGATCTTCAGCTGCGGGCCGGACAGCCCGAGCAACAGCAGTTGATGCTGGTGACCTCGTATTCCGTGGTGCTGGGCAGTCAGCGCCAGTCCAATCAGCAGCCGATTCCCGTAACGTCTCCCTTGTCGGTGCGATTGAAGGGCAAGCCGATGAGTCAGGGGGCGACCGTGCGCCAGGTGCTGATATCGTTCGATGGCGAAAGCAAAAGCCTGAAAAAGCCTGTGTTTGACAGTAAAACCCGGACCTTGAGCCTTTCCTATCCGCAGTCCCAATACCGGGTGGTGATGGATCTGCTGCGCAACGACACGGTCTACTGTCAGTTTTTGACCTACGCCAATGGCCATGTTTGGGCCGACTTGCACACCGGCAGCGTGCGCGCGCGTTGAGCCTTGGGTAAACTGCGGGCCCCGTGAAGTATCAGCAGGCTGGAGTCGGACATGCGTAAAGATAAGAAACAGTTGATTGGTGACGAGATCGGCGATGAGCAGATCAAATTGTTCCTGGACTTCGAGCCCGTGGACGCCACTTCGCCGTCGCTGCACAAACTGATCAAAGCCTATCGTGGTCTGCGCATCGACGATTTCGAGCGTTTCCTGACCTTCTTCAAGGAAGCCGGGTATGACCTGGATGGCAAGGATGAACAGGGCCAGACGTTCGTCGAAATCATCAAGGATCAGCGCCACGCTGCCGATTACATCGAGCTCATCGACAACGCCCGCGGTTAACCAGACGCGCCGCTGACGAGGTACGAGGCGGCGACCAGGGTGCAGCATTGTCGAAGCAACAAAAAAGCCCGTCCCCCAAAAGGGGACGGGCTTTTTTTCAGGCGCAGAGGTTACGCGATGCTGGTGGTGGTCGGTTCAACCAGTTCCAGCAACTCGGAGTTGCGGGTGCTGACTTCACGGTACAGCTGAGCATCGGTTTCGAGGACCTTCTCCCGGGCCGGGAAAATTTCCTTGAGCTTGGTCGCCCATTCGCCAGCAGCCTTTTGAGGGAAGCAACGTTCGATCAGGTCGAGCATGATCGAGACAGTTACCGAAGCACCTGGAGACGCGCCCAGCAGAGCGGCCAGCGAGCCGTCCCTTGCTGCAACCAGTTCGGTGCCGAACTGCAGCACGCCACCTTTTTTCGGGTCTTTCTTGATGATCTGTACCCGTTGTCCGGCCACTTCAAGACGCCAGTCTTCGGCTTTGGCCTGCGGGTAGAAGCGACGCAGGGAGTCCAGGCGTTGTTCCATCGACTGACGCACTTCGCTGACCAGGTATTTGGTCAGGTCCATGTTGTCCCGTGCCACAGCGAGCATTGGCCCGATGTTGCCCGGACGAATCGACATCGGCAGATCAAGGAATGAACCGTGTTTGAGGAACTTGGTGGTGAAGCCGGCATAGGGTCCGAACAGCAACGATTTCTTGCCATCCACCACCCGGGTGTCCAGGTGCGGTACTGACATCGGTGGCGAGCCCACTGCCGCCTGGCTGTAAACCTTGGCCTGGTGCAGTTTGACCACTTCAGGGTTATCGCAACGCAACCACTGGCCACTTACCGGGAAGCCACCGTAGCCTTTGCTCTCTTCGATGCCTGAAGCCTGCAGCAACGGCAATGCCGCGCCACCAGCGCCCAGGAATACGAACTTGGCATCGATGTGCCGGGTAGTGCCGCTATTGGTGTCCTTGATGCTCACCGTCCAGCCGCTGCCGTTGCGCTTGAGGCCGGTGACCTTTTTGCTGTACTTGATCTGCGTGTCCGGTGCGCTGCCCAGGTGTTTGAGCAGTTGCTGGGTCAGGGCCCCGAAGTTGACGTCGGTACCCTGCATCACGCGGGTCGCCGAGATGGCCTGGTCCGCAGGGCGGCCCTGCATCATCAACGGCATCCATTCGGCCATTTTGCCTTTGTCTTCGGTGTATTCCATGTCTGAAAACGCGTGGTGCCGGCTCAGCACTTCAAAGCGTTTTTTCAGGAAGGACACGCCTTTTTCGCCTTCGACATAGCTCAGGTGAGGCACCGGGCTAATAAAGGATTTGCAGGAGCCGAAGGTCCCTTTTTGCGCCAGATAGGCCCAAAACTGCTTCGATACCTCGAACTGGGCATTGATATGCACAGCCTTTTTGATATCGATCGAACCATCTGCCGCCTGCGGCGTGTAGTTCAATTCACAAAGGCCAGCGTGACCGGTGCCTGCGTTGTTCCACGGGTTGGAACTTTCCGCGGCACCCGAGTCCATCTGCTCAACAACTTCCAGCTTGAGGCCGGGGTCGAGCTCTTTGAGCAGTACGGCGAGGGTGGCACTCATGATGCCCGCTCCAACCAGTACTACGTCGACTGCTTCGTTATGCGCCATTAACGCGTCTCCAAAATCTACGGCACCAAATTGACGGCATAGCTGCCAGGTCACCCGGGGCATGTTTGAGTCAGGGCCCCGGGTCACTCATGGCCAGGATCGCCATGTCCGATTATTCGCAATTTCTTGCAGCTTCAGCGCACGCTCAGACCAGGGCCTTCAGGGTTCATATGAACGCATTTCAGTACCCGTGAGGCAATTCGACTTAAGGTCTAGAGCGTCCGTTTGTGCAACCAAATCCGTAAGCGGACAGGCTTTCAGTCGTGTGCGCAGTAGCCCGCGACTGTCCTGCTTGGTGAGACTGTTTCAGACGCTAATGGTGCATGTTCAGACGCAAAACTTTTCATTTGCTCGCCACACTCTTGTGAAGTTGTGAAACCCGTTTTTTTTTCACGCTCTTTTGAAGACGTGAACCTCAAAAAAGGGCTGCCGCAAGCCTGGTACCTGACCCGTGAATGGCATGCCGCAAACGGCATAACGGGAAAAAAGCAGTGGCCTGGCCAATGGCAGCTCTGGCAGATCGAGTAAAGGCGGTGGTTTGCGCAGTGAACAGCAAGCTCGCCAGCTTCACATGATCTGTGTGGGCGACTCTCTGTGGGCGGTGCCGGGGAGCTAATACAAGCGCATTAGCGGTGCTGCGAGGCCCGATCAGGAGACGTCCTTATAATCGGGGGGAGATTGTAACGAAGAAACGCGGGCAATTGATCCTGTTAAATGACTTTTATTGGTTCGCCAGTCAAAGACCTAACAGCGGTAGCACCGCCGAACGCGTTGCACGCGAGGGGATACGGGCGCTGGCGGGTAGTACCTGGTGTAACCAGTTGAGGCGGATTTCTTCGATTTCGACCCAGGCATCGCCGACGGGCGGTTGTTTGCATTGCTTGAATGCCTGGCAGCGGCCTGCGCTGTCCAGTCGGGCGAAGCAGCGACGGGGGCGGGTAAAGCTGAGCAGCGACCATAGACTGTTCATGGGCGGGCACCTCGGGAGTCAGTAACGCAAACACTACCGGCATGAGGTGACAGCCCCATGTATCGGTCATGACAAGGGGGTGACAGCAAGCGGCTAGTTAGCAAGTGCAGTGCACCGCTATACTGGCGGCCTGTTTTACCCAGTCCTGGAGAGATGAGCATGTTGCAACGCCTGTTGTTCGGTTTGATTACTGTGACCAGTTTGACCCTGGTCGGCTGTGCCCACAGCCCGCAACAACTCAGCCCGCAACCCAAGCTGACCGCGCAACTGGCGCCAGTGGGACGTGGTCAACCGGTGGTGGTGCGTGTGGTGGACGGTCGTCCGGGGCCGACTCTGGGCACCCGTGGCGGCATGTATCCGGAGACCAGCGCGATCAGCGTCAGCAGCGCAGATCTGATCCCCAAGCTGCAAGCCCAGGCCGAAGCGGCTGTGCGTCTGTTGGGCTACACGCCGACGTCCAATGCGATGAATGCGCCAACCCTGACCGTGACCCTGGCCGAACTGAAATATCAGTCGCCCAAGGACACCATGTACGTGACCGAAGCGACCATCGGCGCAACCTTTCGCTCTGATGTGAAAAACGGCGGCCGTACCTATAGTGGCCGTTACGGCGCGTCGCTGGACCAGCGCTTTGGCATGGCACCGAACCAGGAAACCAACACCAAACTGGTGAGTGACGTACTGAGTGATGCCCTGACCCGAGTGTTTAAAGACCCGGCTATTGGTCGTTTGCTCGGCGAGTAATGCCAGTAAGACAAAAAGCCCGGACTCTGTGAGTTCGGGCTTTTTTATGGGCAAAGGTTTCAGGCGGCTTCGGCATACAGTTCAAGCCGGCTGACGCCGGTCAGCAGGTCCAGCTCGGGCAAGTCGGCATGGGTGTGGCCGCTGAGTGCGCAATAGACCAGCCAATGGTGATCCTGGACGTTGAATGCCAGACCTTCGATCAACGCCTGCTGTTCATCGCTGGGAGTGATGAGGTAGAGGCGGTCCTGGTTTTCTGCGTGCAGCATGACAAGCTCCGTGTCGGTGTCGAGGGGCCATAGAGTGACCTCTCTACATGACGATACGGTGACAGCTGAAATTACCCTGTGCCTGCAGGCGCGAGCTCTTGAAATCTCGCGAGCCCGCGCCTGCAGCAGAGAAGGGGTTACAGAGGCAGGCCGGCCTTGACCCGATACTGGTTACGCACCGGCATTGCATACTGCAACACCAGATACGGCCGGTGTTCGACAGGGCAGGCGTCCAGGCGGCGTTGCCATTCTTCCTGGGCCTTGGCCAGTTCTTCGGCAGGGAACACTTGCGCAGCCAGTGGAACCTGCAGTTGCGGGTCGGCATCACTCCATTGTGCGTACGCCAGGTAGTGCGCCGGGAACAGGCGATAGCCGCTCAGAATGTGCCGGTCCATTTCGCTGGCCAGCAATTTGCTGTCCTCGAATGGCTCGCTGACAGGTGTCGAAAAGTTAACGTGCACACGGCCCTTGTAGCCGGTAATGCCGTTGGCAATGCTGGTGTCGTCTTCGCCCGCAGCCTTGCTGTAAGTGCCCGTGGTGGCGCGTATGTACAGCTCGCGAGCCTTGGCCTGGTCACAGGGGTCGTATTCGTAGCTGATGGACACCGGAGTCAGGTTCAGTGACTGAATAACCTCGGCAAACGGCTCGTTTTTACGGCTCATATGGAACATTTTCAGAATCGCCGAATCAGTACGGTCATCACCGTCCTTGGCGCGGCCTTCAGCCTGTGCAATCCAGATCGACTGGCAGTCGTTGCGAATCGAATGGTTGATATAGGCCGACAGCAACTGATACGCCGCCAGCTTTTCACGGCGGCCGGTGATCGAGCGATGCACGATGAAGCTCTTGTTGAGGCGCATCAGATCGCTGACAAAGGGTTTTTGCAGCAGGTTGTCGCCAATGGCGATCCGCGGTGTTGGCAGGCCAGCGTGATAAACCGCGTAGTTGACGAAGGCCGGGTCCATCACGATATCGCGGTGGTTGGCCAGAAACAGATAGGCATTGCCGGCCTTCAACTGCTCGACGCCGGTGTAGGTTACACCGTCGGTTGCGTTTTCGATGGTGCGGTCGACATAGACTTCGACCTTGTCCTGTAAGGTGGCGACAGAAGTAACGCTGGCGAACTCTTTACGCAGACGATGCGCTATAAGGGGTTTTAACAACCAGCCGAAAGCGCCGGCCAGGCGCGGAAAGCGAAAGTGGGTCAGGATATCTAGAAACGCCTTGTCGCCGAGCAGCCGGGCCAGCACTGCTGGGACTTCTGCGTCGTCGTAAGGTCGGATGGTATCGAATTCGCCCATCATGCTCTCTTGTTGGAAACGGCTAGGGTTAGTACACAGGGCAGGACAAAAATAATAGCCCTGCAAATAGACGGCGATTATACGCACAAGTCACTCTGGAGACCGCGATGCTTGAGACTGAACACTACGATTGCCCGTATTGCGGTGAGGTGGCTGAAGCCGTGCTCGACCTCTCGGGTGGCGATCAGACCTACGTTGAAGATTGCCCCGTGTGTTGCCGGCCGATTGTGTTCCATCTTCAAACCGACGGTCAGGAGTGGATGCTTGATGTGCGTAGCGAGAACGAGTGATCACCATGCGCCGTATCTACGAGCCCCAGAATCTGATGGAAGCCGAGCTATTGCTGGGCATGCTTGCCAGTGAAGGGGTCGAGGCCCGACTGGACGGGGCTGATCTGGTCGGGGGGACCGGCGAGTTGCCGGCGCTCGGGTTGCTGGGGTTGACGGTGGCCGATGATCAGGCGCAATACGCGCGCCAGTTGATCGATGCGTACAATGCGGCGTCACCCGTGGCGGGCGATGAGCCTGAAAGCTTCCCGGATGTGCTGATCTGCTGATCAGTGAATATTTTTTGCATCTATATAGAAGAGTTGTGCTGCCCCATGTGTGGACGTTTTGCCCTGTTTCGCTGGAACCCTGCATTTGCAGCCTTGCCCGGTTTTCCGGCGGATCAGCAGGCCCAGTGGAACATTTCACCCAATGACTCGGTATTGATCCTGCGTGCCGGTGCCGAACCCGGCCAGCGTGAACTGGCGCGGGCACGCTGGGGGCTGACTCCGCCGTGGCTGACTGACCTGTCGCGCACCCCGGCCCATGCCCGGGCCGAAACCGTGGCCGAGCAACCGATGTTTCGCGATGCCCTGCGCCAGCGCCGCTGCCTGATCCCGGCCAACGGTTTTTACGAATGGCGTGGGACCACGCGTAAAAGACCCTACTGGCTGACGCCGGGTGAGGGCGCTTCGCTGTTTTTTGCCGGCATCTGGGAGGCCTATCCGGTCGAGGGGCATGTGTGGCTCAGTACTGCGGTGATTACTCAGGCCGCCGCCAGTCAGCGTCGACCGCTGATTCTGGATGAGGCCGGGCAGCAGGCCTGGCTCGACCCTGAAACCCCGCTGCAGGACCTTCAGGCATTGCTCGCCAGCCCGCAAACGCCATTGCGCGAACGGCCGCTGGCCAATCTGGTCAATGATCCAAAACTTAATGCGCCCGAGTGTCTGACACCGGGTTGAGATACGATGCGCGCCATGTTTATGGAGAGTCATGATGGGTAAGTTAGCGGTAGTGTGCGCGGTGGGCGCCGGGGTATTGCTCGCAGGTTGCCAAGCGGTGAACACCACCAGTGGCGGCGCGGTAGGGGTTGAGCGCAAGCAGTACATGTTCAGCATGCTGTCGAGTCAGCAAGTGGATCAGATGTATGCGCAGTCGTACCAGCAGACTGTCACCGAGGCCAGCAGCAAAGGCGCACTGGACAAAACCAGCGCCAACGCCAAGCGTTTGCAAGCCATTGCCAACCGCCTGGTTGCCCAGGCGCCGTTTTTTCGTCCGGATGCCGCGCAATGGAACTGGGAGGTCAATCTGATCAAGAGCGACGAGCTCAACGCCAACTGCGGCCCGGGCGGCAAGATCATTTTCTATAGCGGGATCATTGATCAGCTCAAGCTCAGCGACGACGAAATCGCCGCCATCATGGGCCATGAAATTGCCCACGCCTTGCGCGAGCACGGGCGTGAATCCATGTCCAAAGCCTATGGCATCGAGATCGCCAAACAGGGCGCGGGTGCGTTGTTGGGCCTGGGCCAGGACAGCCTGCAGCTGGCCGATACCGTGGTCAACTACAGCCTGACGCTGCCCAACAGCCGCAGCAACGAAAACGAAGCCGACCTGATCGGCCTTGAGCTGGCTGCCCGGGCGGGTTACAACCCGAATGCAGCGATTACCCTGTGGCAGAAAATGGCCGCGCAAGCGCAAGATGCGCCGCCGGAATTCATGAGCACCCACCCGGCTTCCAGCAGCCGGATTGCGGCATTGCAAGCGGCGATCCCCAAGGTGATGCCGCTGTATGAGCAAGCGCCGAAGACCCAGTAGGGTTAAGACCGCAGTGATCCCATAGCCGGCAAGCCAGCTCCCACAATTCAGACCGCCTGGTGGGAGCCTGGCTTGCCGGCGATTGCATTGGCCTGCATCGCAGAGCGCCTGCAGGGATCAGTGGCCGTTACAGCCAGCCGCTGATCACCATCGCCTTGTACACCGCCACTATGGCCAGCACGAAGAACGCGGTCGCGGCCAGTCGGCGAATCAGGGTCAATGGCAGTTTGTCGGCCGCAAAGTTACCCGCCAGCACCACCGGCACGTTGGCAATCAGCATGCCCAGGGTGGTACCGATAATCACCAGCCACAAATCCGGGTATTGCGCCGCCAGCATCACGGTCGCAACCTGGGTCTTGTCACCCATTTCAGCGATGAAGAATGTAATCAGCGTGGTGATGAAGGGGCCGTATTTGCGGGCTGTACTGGCCTCGTCGTCGTCCATTTTGTCCGGGACCAGAGTCCACAGGGCCGTGGCGGCAAAGCTCGCGGCGAGCACCCAGTGCAACATCACATCGGTGAAGAAGGTGCTGAACCAGGCGCCCACGGCACCGGCTGCCGCATGGTTGGCGAGGGTTGCCACCACGATGCCGGCGATGATCGGCCAGGGTTTGCGAAAGCGTGCGGCGAGAATCAGCGCGAGCAGTTGCGTCTTGTCACCGATTTCGGCCAAGGCAACGATTGCTGTAGGAACGAGTAAGGAATCGAGCATCATCAGGTAGTTTTCCAGGGGCGGGTCGACACGGCTATGACACGTACAGCCTTCCCGCCCCGGGTAAGGTGTTCGTGTCATAGGTCTTGTCAAACCCCGGTCCGTCTGTGCGGACACCTGGGTCGCATGCACCATGGTCTGTTGACCAAGTATGTTGACGCATGCCGGACGAGCGCGAGGCTCGTGGGAGACTACTCCCCTAGGACGGAGCGGATTCTGCCTAGGCAAATCCGATCCGGCAAGCCCTTATTGCGCTTTTCTGTCAGCGGCGTTTGGCGCTGTAAATCCGGAAACCCTGACCTTGCGCCTTGACTGTGCAGTGGCCGAACTGCTCTTCGATCAGCGGCTGGTAGCGCAGGAAGCTATTGGCTACAAGACGAAGTTCGCCACCTGTTTTCAGATGTTTGACTGCTTTTTGCAGCAAGTTTTCTGTGGCGTGGTAATCGGTATGAACCCCGACGTGAAACGGCGGATTGCTCAAAATCGAGTTCAGGCCCATGGGCGCCGCATCAATGCCATCGCCGGTAATGACCTCGGCTTCCAGACCGTTTGCGGCAAGGGTCAGACGACTGCTGGCGGTGGCAAAGGCATCGACATCGAGCAGGGTGACGTTGTTATGCGGGTAGCGGCGCTTGACCGCGGCTCCCAGCACCCCGGCACCGCAGCCGAAGTCCAGCACGTGGCCGCTGGGCAGTTTGTCCAGGTGCTCCAGCAACAGGGCGCTGCCCCGATCCAGGCGGCCATGGCTGAACACACCCGGCAGGCTGACGACTTTCAACGGGCCTTCGGCCAGCGGCAGTTCGTAATGCTGGGCGAGGTCGGCGAGCACCGGTGCGGCCGGGGCGTTGACCACAGTGACTTGCCACAGCTGGCAATGACGCGCGCTGTCGAGCTTGCGCGGCTTGCCAAACGGAACCAGTTGCTTGGATGCGCCTTCGATTCCGCCCTTCTTTTCGCCCACCAGAAATACGTCCGCACCGGGCAGGCGAGCCGCCACGGCGTTGAGCAGATAATCAGCCAGTTCCTTGGACTTGGGCAGAAACACCACGGCGGTGTCGAAGCTGCGCTCAGGCAGCTCGATGCCGAAATGCACCCGTCCTTCAAAGCGCGCATCCAGGGTGGCCTGGTCGCCGGCGTGCCAGCACCAGCCGTGGGCATTTGGCAGTTCGCCGAGCAATTCGTCAGCCGGTAAACCTACCAACAGCAACGAGCCCTGAAAGTATTCAGGCTGACGAAGCAGTACTTCACTGCGCGGATCCATAATCTGCTCCTCAAAAAGGGCCGCAGTCTATCAACTGACGACCCGCAGCGCTGTACCGTTAAAGAATGCTTCGGCGTTTTGCGTCAGTTGGCCGACGATCCGCTGGCGCGCTTCACGACTGCCCCAGGCGCTGTGCGGAGTAATGATCAGGCGCGGGATGTCATGGGCCAGCAGCGGGTTGCCGTCGCGCGGCGGTTCGACGCTCAGTACGTCGGTGGCCGCGCCGCCCAGATGGCCGCTGCGCAGCGCATTGGCCAGGGCCAGTTCATCAATCATGCCGCCGCGGGCAGTGTTGACCACAAAGGCCCCCGGCTTGAGCAGTGCCAGTTCACGGGCGCCGATAAAATTGCGAGTGTGTTCATTGAGCGGGCAGTGAAAGGTCAGGGCGTCGACCTGTGGCAGCAACTCATCCAGTGGCAGCCGGTCGGCTCGGGCCGGACGGCCGGGGATCTGGCCCAGCAAGACGCGCATGCCAAAGGCTTCGGCCAGCCGGGCCACGGCGCTGCCCAGTTCACCGTGACCGAACAGGCCCAGGGTCTTGCCTTCGAGTTCGACAATCGGGAAGTCCAGCAAGCAGAACTGCCTGGCCTGTTGCCACTGGCCCGCAGTCACGGCTTTGTTGTAGTCGACAAGGCGGGTGGCCAGTGCCAGCAACAGCCCCAGAGTGTGCTGGGCCACCGAGGGGGTGCCGTAGCCCTGGCAGTTGGCGACGGTAATGCCGCGGGCGCGTGCGGCTTCAAGGTCAACGTTATTGGTGCCGGTGGCCGCCACCAGAATCAGCTTCAGCTCGGGGCAGGCCGCGAGGGTTCGGGCATTGAGCTGGATTTTATTGCTGATGGCCACGCTGGCGCCTTGCAGACGTTCGATCAGGTTATCGGCGTCGGTGTCCGACCACAGCTGCAACTCGCTGAAACACTGGCGCAGAGGGGCAAGGTCGAGGTCGCCCAGATCCAGTGAGGTGTGATCCAGGAATACTGCGCGCTGAGTGTTCGTCATCAACTGTACCTTTTGTGCTGTCGAGTGAAGGCGTAATGTGGCGAGCCTAACAGAAGAAACAATTTGTAATGGAGCCGTGCATGTACTGGACAGAATTTTTGACCGTTGCCCTGATTCACTTGCTGGCCGTGGCCAGCCCCGGTCCCGACTTTGCTGTGGTGGTGCGTGAAAGCGTGACTCACGGCCGTCGCGCCGGGATGTTTACCGCCTTCGGCGTGGGCACGGCAATTTTCGTCCATGTCGGCTATTCGCTGCTGGGGATCGGGATCATTGTCTCGCAGTCGATTGTGTTGTTTAACGCCCTCAAATGGCTGGCAGCTGCCTACCTGCTGTACATCGGGATCAAGGCATTGCGCGCCAGGCCTGCTGATCCGGCAGCCGTGGCTGCTTCTTTGCCGGTTGGCGAGCGCACTGCGCGCGGAGCCTTCACTTCGGGCTTTGTAACCAATGGCCTGAACCCTAAAGCCACGCTGTTTTTCCTGTCGTTGTTTACCGTGGTCATCAATCCGCATACGCCATTGTCCATTCAGGCCGGGTATGGCGTGTACCTGGCGGTCGCGACGGGGCTGTGGTTTTGCATGGTTGCGATGTTGTTCAGCCATCAGCGCGTACGCACCGGCTTTGCACGCATGGGCCACTGGTTTGATCGCACCATGGGCGCGGTGCTGGTCGCCCTGGGTGTGAAGCTTGCGTTCACTGAGATGAATTGATTTTTCGTATCGCTCCATGGGCCCACCCCGGCTAGCGGGAACGCTGCAGGGGCTGGCTTGCCCGCAACGCGAGCCAGCCAGTTGGCCACAGGTTTGGCGTTGCGCCACCGGCGATCTTGTCAATTTCTGGTTTTCCTTCATCCTTGCGGCTCATTGTGCGTGCCCTCGGAGAAGTATCGATGTCCTCAGTCAACCGGTTCTGGCGCCAGGTCAAACTGCCACTGGCAGTCAGCCTTGTCTCGACGCTCGCCGGGCCCGCCTGGGGCGTGAGCTTTAACATAGGCGAGATCGAAGGCCAGATCGATTCCGAACTGTCCATTGGCGCCAGCTGGTCCACGGCCAAGGCCGATCGCAAGCTGATCGGCGCCAACAACGGCGGCAAGGGGCAATCGCAAATCTCGGATGATGGCCGTCTCAATTTCAAGCGCGGCGAAACCTTCTCCAAGATTTTTACCGGCATCCACGGGCTGGAGCTCAAGTACGGCGACAGCGGTGTGTATGTCCGGGGCAAGTATTGGTACGACTTTGAACTGCAGGATGACAGTCGTCCCTTCAAACCAGTCAGCGACAGTGGGCGCAAAGCCTCGGCCCAGTCTGCCGGAGCCCAGTGGCTGGATGCCTACGCCTATCACAACTACGCCATTGCCGATCAGCCCGGGGCCGTGCGCTTGGGCAAACAGGTGGTCAACTGGGGTGAGAGCAGCTTTATCGGTGGCGGGATCAATGCCATCAACCCGACAGATGTCGCGGCGTATCGGCGACCGGGCACTGAGTACAAAGACGGACTGGTGCCGGTCAACCTGTTCTACATTTCGCAAAACCTCACCGACAACCTCTCGGCCCAAGCCTTTTATCAACTGGACTGGGAGCAGTCAGAAACCGATAACTGCGGAACATTTTTCTCCCAGTCCGATGTAACCGCCGACGGTTGTGACGGCAATTATCGAGTGATGAGCAAGCGTTCGGCACTGAATGTGGCGGACCTTTCAGCCCTGACGTCGGCGGGTGTCGATGTGAACGGCGAGGGCGTGCTGGTGCGTCGTGGTGCTGATCGCGATGCGCGCAACAGCGGGCA
This sequence comes from Pseudomonas sp. Lz4W, assembly GCF_000346225.2. NCBI lineage: Bacteria > Pseudomonadati > Pseudomonadota > Gammaproteobacteria > Pseudomonadales > Pseudomonadaceae > Pseudomonas > Pseudomonas sp. Lz4W. The sequence goes on from NZ_CP017432.1 coordinate 820,042, forward strand.
GTTCGGCGTGGCCATGCACTACGTGTTTGAGCCGCTGGACACCGATTTCGGCGCCTACTTCATGAACTACCACAGCCGCGATCCGATCCTCAGCGGGCGTGCGGCATCGCAGTCGGCCTACGACTCGGCCTCGGCTGCAGGCGCTCTGGCGCCGATGATCGTCGCCGGTAACTCCAGTTACTACGTCGAGTATCCCGAGGATATCCGCCTGTACGGCCTGAGTTTCGCCACCACCTTGTCCACAGGCTCGGCATGGAAAGGTGAACTGAGTTATCGGCCCAATGCGCCGGTACAGCTCAACAGCAATGATCTGCTGTACGCCAATGTGACCCTGTTGCCGGGACTGGCCGCTGCATCGCCGCTGAGCGTTACTCCGGGTGCCGATTCCCAGGGCTATCGGCGCAAGGAGATCACTCAGTTTCAGACCTCTCTGACCCATGTCTTCGACAATGCCATGGGAGCTGACCGGCTGACCTTGATCGGTGAGGTTGGCGTGAGCCACGTGGCCGGTCTCGGCGGCAGTTTGCGCTACGGGCGTGATCCGGTATTTGGTAGCGACGGCAACGACGGCTTCACCACGGCTAATTCATGGGGCTATCGCGCACGTGCCGTGTGGGCCTACAACAACGTGTTTAACAGCCTCAACCTGAAGCCGAATCTGGCCTGGTCCCACGATGTCAGCGGCTATTCGCCGGGCCCCGACAATACCTTTGCCGAAGGGCGCAAGGCAGTGAGCATGGGCATTGATGCCGAGTACCAGAACACCTATACCAGCAGCCTTTCGTACACCAATTTCTTTGGTGGGCGTTACAGCACGGTCAGCGACCGGGACTTTATGACGCTGACGGTGGGGGTAAAGTTTTAAGCCGCAGCTCAGAGCCCGTGGAGAAGGGGGTGGCTGGCGCTTTTTGATATAAATATTTTCACTTTGTTGATTTATGAAATAATACGTGTCATCTATAGCCGCACACAGTCGACGGACTGATCCTGCGCGCCAGCTTGGATGGCAAGTGTTTCTTCACCCCCGAACGCCCTTCAGGAGTCAATAATTTGAACAAGACAGTACTTCTAGGTGCACTGGCCCTGTGCGCTTTCAGCTTTGTGGCCCGCGCCGATGACGCGCCTCTGCGTATTGGTATCGAAGCGGCCTACCCACCGTTTTCGATGAAAACCCCTGAAGGTGAGATCAGCGGTTTTGACTACGACATTGGCAACGCGCTGTGCGAGGAGATGAAAATCAAATGCACCTGGGTGGTCCAGGAGTTCGACGGCATGATTCCTTCGCTCAAAGTGCGCAAGGTTGATGCGGTGCTGTCTTCCATGTCGATTACCGAAGACCGGCTCAAGTCCGTCGATTTCAGCAAAAAGTACTACCACACCCCCGGCAAGTTCGCGATGAAGGCGGGCACTGTGATCAACGATCCGCTGGTGGATCTCAAGGGCAAACGTGTCGGGGTGCAGCGCTCTTCGACCTATGACCGCTTTGCCACCCAAAAGCTTGAGACGGCCGGGGTCGTGGTGGTGCGCTACTCGACCCAGAGTGAAGCCTTCCTCGATCTGGTCTCGGGCCGTCTGGATGCCACGCTCGCCGACATCATCTACACCGATGAAAGCTTTATCAAAACCCCGCTGGGCCAGGGATACGCCCTGGTCGGACCGGATATCAACGACCCTGCCTTCTTCGGCCGGGGCGCAGGCATCGCTGTGCGTAAAGGCGACACGGCCAACGCCGAACGCCTGAATGCCGCCATTGATGCAATCCGCGCCAACGGCAAGTACGAACAAGTGATGACCAAGTACTTCACGTACGACATCTACGGTCAAAGGTAAGTCAACCCGTATCCCTGATGCGGCTCCCCCGGAGGGAGTCGCCGGGGCTTGTCTCGCGCGTTTTTTGGCGCTCGCTTGAGGAACTTCATCATGCTCCACGGCTACGGATCGAGCATTCTCGAGGGTGCCTGGCTGACCGTAAATCTGGCTCTGACCGCCATGGCCCTGGCCATTGTCCTGGGACTGATTGGCGCGACGCTGCGCTTGTCACCGATCAAGTGGCTGGCACGGCTGGGAGAGGTCTATACCACCCTGATTCGCGGTATTCCGGATCTGGTACTGATTCTGCTGATTTTCTATGGCGGTCAGGATCTGGTGAACCGCATCGCTATGGCCCTGGGCTCCACGGACTATATCGATATCAACCCCTTTGTCGCGGGGGTCTGCACCATGGGCTTCATCTTTGGTGCCTATCTCTCGGAAACCTTTCGCGGTGCATTTATGGCCATCCCCAAAGGCCAGATCGAGGCGGGGCTGGCGTATGGCATGGGCAGCGCCCAGGTGTTCTGGCGAATTCTGGTGCCGCAGATGGTCCGTTTCGCACTGCCGGGGTTCACCAATAACTGGCTGGTGCTGACCAAGTCCACTGCGCTGATCTCGGTCATTGGCTTGCAGGACATGATGTTCAAGGCCAAAAGCGCAGCAGATGCGACCCATGAACCCTTTACGTTTTTTCTCGCCGTGGCGGGGCTGTATCTGATGCTGACCAGCGTGTCATTGCTGGTGCTGCGCTTTCTGGGACGACACTACTCGGTCGGCATAAAAGCCGCTGAGTTGTGATTGGGAGCACCTCATGATTCTTGATTACAACCTGATCTGGGAAAACCTGCCGCTGTATTTCGGTGGCGCGCTGATAACCCTCAAGGTACTGCTGATTTCCCTGTTCTTTGGCCTGGTGCTGGCGATTCCGCTGGCGCTGATGCGAGTCTCGCGATCGCCTTTGATCAACTTTCCGGCCTGGCTCTACACCTATGTCATTCGTGGCACGCCGATGCTGGTGCAGCTGTTTCTGATCTATTTCGGGCTGGCGCAGTTTGAAGCCGTGCGCCAGAGCGTGTTTTGGCCATACCTGTCCAGCGCCACCTTTTGTGCGTGCATGGCGTTTGCGATCAATACCAGTGCCTACAGCGCGGAACTGCTGGCGGGCAGTCTGAAGTCCATCCCCTATGGCGAGATCGAAGCGGCCAAAGCCATGGGCATGTCGCGAGTGACTTTGTATCGGCGGATTCTCCTGCCTTCGGCCCTGCGCCGGGTGTTGCCGCAGTACAGCAACGAAGTGCTGATGATGATGCAGACCACGAGCCTGGCGTCGATTGTCACCCTCGTCGATATCACCGGGGCCGCCCGTACGGTCAGTGCACGTTATTACCTGCCGTTTGAAGCGTTCATTACCGCGGCGGTTTTCTATCTGGTGCTGACCTTTATTTTGACCCGTCTGTTCAAGCTGGCCGAGCGCCGCTGGCTGGCGTATCTGGCACCGCGCAAATACTGAGGGGCGTGTTATGGAACACATTAAATACCTGTTGCCGTGGAGTGCCTCGGGCACTGAGCGCCACCTGTCCCTGTTTCGTTTTGGCCAGGGCACGCGCAAGGCCTACATCCAGGCCTCGCTGCACGCGGACGAGCTGCCGGGGATGCGCGTTGCGGTGGAGCTCAAGCGTCGCCTGCTGGAGCTTGAGGGGCAAGGCCGGTTGAACGGGGTGATCGAGCTGGTGCCGATGGCCAACCCCATCGGCATTGCCCAGATGTTTCAGGCGACCCACCAGGGGCGCTTTGAGTTTTCCAGCGGCAAGAATTTCAATCGCGACTTCCCAGTGCTGGCAGACGGCGTGGCTGCGCGGGTGGCCGGCCAGTTGGGTGGCGATGCCGAGGCCAACACACTGCTCATCCGCCGGGCCATGCTCGATGTGCTGAGTGAGCAGCCAGCCCCGGCCTCGGAGCTCGATGGCTTGCGTTGCCTGTTGCTGCGCCATGCCTGTGACGCCGATGTGGTACTGGATCTGCACTGTGATTTCGAGTCGATCATGCTGCTGTACGCCTTGCCGCAAAACTGGCCGCGCTTGCGCTCGCTGGCCGCGCGTTTGCGCGCCGGGGTGGCCCTGTTGGCAGAGGATGCGGGGGGCAGTGCGTTTGATGAAGCCTGTGCGCTGCCCTGGTTGCACCTGGCCGAGCGCTTTCCCGAGGCTGAGATTGCCCTGGGCTGTATCGCCACCACCATTGAACTGCGCGGCATGGCGGATACCGAGTCGGGGCCATGCGTGGAGAGTGCGGAGGCGATTCTCGGCTATCTCGCCGAGCAAGGGCTGATCAGCGGTGCATGGCCGGACGCGCCGGTTCACAGCTGTGAGGCCATGCCGTTTGCGGGTGCCCAGTACGCCTATGCACCGCATCCGGGGGTTGTGAGCTTTATCCAGCCGCTGGGGGCGCGGGTCAAGGCGGGCGATCCGCTGTTTGAAGTGATGGACCCGCTGACTGATCGCCACAGTGTGGTGCGCGCCAGTACCGACGGCATCCTCTATGCCCGTGAACGCCTGCGCTTTGCCCAGCCCGGTTTGTGGCTGGCCAAAGTTGCCGGCAATACCCTTATTCGCCAAGGTCGCTTGCTTAGCGACTGATCCCGAGAGTGGATGTCATGTACAAACTTGAAGTTCAGGATTTGCACAAAAGCTACGGCTCCCATGAAGTGCTCAAGGGCGTTTCGTTGCAGGCGAAGGCCGGGGATGTGACCAGTATCATCGGTTCCAGTGGTTCCGGGAAAAGTACGTTCTTGCGGTGCATCAACCTGCTGGAGCAACCCAGCGGCGGCAGTATCGTGCTCGACGGCGAACCGCTCAAACTGATCAGTAGCAGGCGGGGAGGGCTTGAGGCGGCAGATCCGAAACAGTTGCAGCGCATGCGGTCGCGACTGTCGATGGTGTTTCAACATTTCAATCTGTGGTCCCACATGAATGCTCTGGAAAACGTCATGGAGGCCCCGGTGCACGTGCTCGGCATGGGCAAGGGCGAAGCGCGGGACAGGGCCGAGCATTACTTGAACAAGGTAGGCGTGGCGCACCGCATGCGCGCCTGGCCGGCCCATATGTCCGGCGGTGAACAGCAGCGTGTGGCGATTGCCCGGGCCCTGGCCATGGAGCCGGAAGTGATGCTGTTCGACGAGCCGACTTCGGCCCTGGATCCTGAGTTGGTGGGGGACGTGCTCAAAGTGATGCAGGATCTGGCGCAGGAGGGGCGGACCATGGTGGTGGTCACTCACGAAATGGGCTTTGCCCGTGAGGTTTCCAACCAGCTTGTGTTCCTTCATCAGGGTGTGGTTGAAGAGCGTGGCGACCCGCGCAAGGTGCTGGCCAATCCTCAGTCTGAACGCCTGCAGCAGTTTCTTTGCGGCAGTTTGAAATAGCCGGCGACCGCTTCGGATACACTTCGGGGCGTCACAAGCCGACGCAGTGTCTACTGCACGGACCGGCTTTGGGCGCCGCCCCTTTTTTATCCACAGGGAATGTTGAGCCGGATATGCCAAGCCCATCCAAAGACACCACGATTTATGCCGCCGCGGTCATGCGCAAGCTGGCAGAGATCGTGCCTGAGTTGCAGCCTTCATTGCGCAAGGTCGCCGATTTTATCCTGCGTCATCCGCTGCGTGCCGCGACCCTGACGATTGAGGAAATGGCCCACGAGACCAGCACCTCGCCAGCGGCGGTCAATCGCCTGGCCAAAGCCCTGAATCTGGGCGGGTACAGCGGCATGAAGGCCGAGCTGGTGGCAACACTGCAACAAGTGGTGTCTCCGGTGGACAAGCTGCGTAACGAACTGGCCCATCGTCCGGACGGGGCGTTTGGCCTGCATGAACAAATTCAAAGTGCCAGCAGCAACCTGGCCACGGCCGCGACCAGCAATCATCCGGACACCTTTGAAGCCTTTGTGAATCACCTGGTCAAGGCGCGCAAGATTTACATCCTGGGCTTCGGTAACAGTGTCTATTTCGCGGGCCTGGCGGCCTCGACCCTGATTCCGTTTTGTGCCGATGCCACGGCTATCAGCATGGAAGGCGGTAACGAAAACGCCGCCTATCGACTGGCTGCGATCACTGATCAGGACGTTTTACTGGCGATCTCTCTGCCGCGGTATTCCATCGACACCCTGCAACTTTCCCGCTTCGCCAGCGAGCGCGGCGCCACGGTGCTGGCCATTACCGACTCACCTGCCTCGCCTCTGAGCAGCATTGCCCGGCATGTGCTGTTTGCCCCGGCCGACCATCCGGTGCTGACCAGCTCCAGCATCGCAGTACTTGCCTTGATCGAAGGACTGGTGGCGGGCGTCATGGCGCGGAACAAGGAGGCGGTCAAACTGGCGACAGAACTGACAGAGAGCGTCATGTCTTACCTGCATATTCCTGTGGGCAGTAAATTGACTAAAAAGTAATCAGCGATGCCGGTGTGGGCAGGGCATATCTATTTGTGGGCAGGCGATCGGACGACTATCGTTTATGGAACACGAATATTGGCGGCCTGAGGAATTTTTACCGCTGGTCGCGTTCCAACGCCCACAGAGGTCTAATGCCAACGACCTTTGCCTCCAGAAAGACTGACAGGAGCTTCACCATGTTCACCTCGCGTCGTTTGATTATTGCCGCAAGTGCTATCGCCTTGCTGGCAGGCTGCGCCTCGCCCAACCCATATGACAATCAAGGCCAGGCCTCTTCGGGCATGAGCAAAACCGCTACCTATGGTGGTCTTGGGGCGTTGGCCGGTGCCGTTGCCGGTGCTGCCATCGACCATAACAACCGTGGCAAGGGTGCATTGATCGGTGCCGCAGTGGCAGGTCTGGGGGCCGCAGGTTACGGCTACTACGCAGACAAGCAGGAAGCTGCGTTGCGCGCGAGTACGGCCAACACCGGGATTGAAGTTCAGCGTCAGGGCGACAACATCACCCTGGTGATGCCGGGCAACATTACGTTTGCCACCAGCTCGGCGAACATTGCTCCCAGCTTCTATCAGCCGTTGAACAACCTGGCGAACTCGCTGAAGCAGTTCAACAACCAGAACCTGATTCAGATCGTCGGCTATACGGACAGCACCGGGAACTACAACTACAACATGCAGTTGTCCCAGCAGCGTGCGCAAAGCGTGGCGACCTATCTGACGTCCCAGGGTGTCAGTGGTCAGTACCTGTCGGTCAGCGGTAAAGGCCCGGCCGACCCGATTGCCAGTAACGCCACGCCTGATGGCCGTGCTCAGAACCGCCGCGTGCAGATCACCCTGGCACCGATTCCGGGCGTGAACTACCAGCAGCAGGGGCAAGTTCAGCAGTACCCGTAAGACCCAGGTCTTGCAGGTGCCGCAGGCATTTGCTGGCAGCATAAAAAAAGCCCCGTGATCCTTACCGATCACGGGGCTTTTTGTTGAGCGCTTTACCGGATGAATTACTTCTTCAGGCCGTAATGCTCATCGAGCATGCCGGGGGCGTTCGGGGTTTTTGGCGCGTAGTCCAATGGTGGCTCAGTGCTGTGCGGCGGGGTGATGCGCTCGCGATGCGGTTGAGGGACATCAGAGTGCAGAGCGGCCAGCAGACGTTGGCGAGTTTGCTCGTCCAGGGCCAAACGGTTGGCGCCCTCGGCGAGGTGGTCTTGTACGTCCTGGTAGCTCTGAGTGAGTTTTTTCACCAGATTGGCGGTGCTGTTGAAGTGGGTAACCACTTCACTTTGATAACTGTCAAAACGTTTCTGAATGTCGTCCAGCTGACGCTGCGTGCTGTTAGGCGCGGCATTAGGCAGCAGACGCGCGATCAGAAAACCAATGGCGACACCTGCAACCAGGGCTAGAGTCGGCAATAACCAAATCAAGAGCGAGTGTTCCACGAGTCCTTCCTCTATAAACGGCTTTGCTTTACGTTAACGGCTCGGACCTGCGCTGTATACCGCGATGCACTCGCAAATATGCCAGACAGAATCTATCAGCTAGACGAGTCGACCCAGTTTGAGGTCACGGAGTTCCTTCTTGCTTACCCGCGAAACCCCTGTAGTAATTGATGGCCCTGTGGGCCAACTGGAAGCCTTGTACCTCGATTTGCCTGAGCCAAAAGGCCTGGCGCTACTGTGTCACCCCAACCCGGTTCAGGGTGGGACGATGATGAATAAAGTGGTTTCGACCCTGCAACGTACCGCCCGTGATGCTGGCCTGATTACATTGCGATTTAATTATCGCGGTACGGGAGCCAGCGAAGGCAGCCATGACATGGGCAGCGGCGAAGTCGACGATGCGCTGGCGGCTGCCCTCTGGTTGCGCGCCCGGCACCCGGAACTGCCGATCACCTTGCTCGGTTTTTCGTTTGGCGGTTTTGTGGCAGCCAGCCTGGGCGGTCGCCTTGAAGCCCGGGGCGAGAAACTTTCGCGCCTGTTCATGGTGGCCCCGGCGGTGATGCGTTTGCGCGCCGAAGACGATTTGCCCCAAGCCTGTGCGGTGACCGTAATTCAGCCCGAAACCGATGAAGTGATCGACCCGCAACTGGTCTATGACTGGTCAAACGCGCTGTCACGCCCCCATGAGCTGCTTAAAGTGGCAGAATGCGGGCACTTTTTTCACGGCAAGCTGCCTGAGCTCAAAGAGTTGGTAGCGCCACGCCTTTCGAATTGATTGCAGCCTGATAAGCGATTACCCATGACCACTCGTACCCGTATTCTCACCGGTATCACCACCACCGGCACGCCGCACCTGGGCAACTATGCCGGGGCTATTCGCCCTGCAATCGTGGCCAGCCTGGACAGTAATGCCGACTCGTTTTACTTCCTGGCTGACTACCATGCCCTGATCAAATGCGATGACCCGCAGCGCATTCAGCGCTCGCGTCAGGAAATCGCTGCGACCTGGCTGGCGGCAGGGCTGGATGTCGAGCGTGTGACCTTCTATCGCCAGTCAGATATCCCGGAAATCCCGGAGCTGACCTGGTTGCTGACCTGCGTAGCGTCCAAGGGCTTGCTCAACCGTGCTCACGCCTACAAGGCTTCGGTCGACAAGAACCTGGAAAACGGCGAGGACCCGGATGCGGGCATCACCATGGGGCTGTTCAGCTACCCGGTGCTGATGGCTGCAGACATCCTGATGTTCAACGCCAACAAGGTGCCGGTCGGTCGCGACCAGATCCAGCACGTTGAAATGGCCCGTGATATTGGCCAGCGCTTCAATCACCTGTTCGGCCATGGCAAAGATTTTTTCGCCATGCCGGAAGCGATAATTGAAGAAAGCGTTGCCACCTTGCCGGGTCTTGACGGGCGCAAGATGTCGAAAAGCTATGACAACACCATTCCGTTGTTCAGTAGCGCCAAAGACATGAAAAGCGCGATTTCGCGGATCGTCACCGACTCCCGTGCGCCGGGCGAAGCCAAGGATCCGGACAATTCGCACCTGTTCACTCTGTATCAAGCCTTCTCTACGCCTGAGCAGTGCGCAGAGTTCCGTGGCGAGTTGTTGCAGGGCCTGGGCTGGGGCGAAGCCAAAGAGCGTCTGTTCAAGCTGCTGGATGCCGACCTGGGCGAGTCCCGCGAGCGTTATCACGAACTGATGTCGCGCCCGTCCGATATGGAAGACATCCTTCTGGCCGGAGCCCAGAAAGCCCGCAAAACCGCGACCCCGTTTCTGGCGCAGTTGCGTGAAGCGGTTGGCCTGCGCTCGTTTGTCGGCGCTGCCCAGACGGCCACGACCAGCAAGAAGAAAGCCACCAAGGGCCCGCGCTTCGTCAGCTTCCGCGATGAAGACGGCAGCTTCCGTTTCCGCCTGCTGGCAGCCGATGGCGAGCAACTGCTGTTGTCGCGCAACTTTGCGGATGGCAAAACCGCAGGTCAGGTGAGCAAACAGCTGCAGGCGGGGGGCGTGCTTGATATTCGTCCTCAGGACCTGAGCTTCAGCGTCTGGGTGGATGACGGGTGCGTCGCCGACAGCCCGGCATTCGCCGATAGTGCGACCCGTGACGCGGCAATCGAAGCCTTGCGTGTGGCGCTGGTGCCTGCGCAGGATTAAAAAGTGCGGCGTTTCGACTCAGGGTTGATTGCCATTCCCAAGGGCCGTCGCTACAGTGGCGGCCCGTTTTTGTTGCCTTGCTAACGAATTATGACGCCTCTAGAACGATATCAAGCTGATCTGAAACGCCCGGACTTCTTCCACGATGCCGCGCAGGAAAACGCTGTGCGCCATCTGCAGCGTCTGTATGACGACCTGGTTGCCTCTTCGCAGAGCAAGCCAGGCCTGTTCGGCAAGCTGTTCGGCAAAAAAGAACAGGCTCCGGTCAAGGGGCTGTATTTCTGGGGCGGTGTGGGCCGGGGTAAAACTTACCTGGTCGATACGTTCTTTGATGCGCTGCCGTTCAAACAGAAGGTGCGTACCCACTTTCACCGTTTCATGAAGCGTGTGCATGAAGAAATGCGCACCCTCAATGGTGAAAAGAACCCGCTGACCATCATCGCCAGGCGGTTCGCCGATGAAGCGCGGGTGATCTGCTTTGACGAGTTTTTTGTATCGGACATTACCGATGCCATGATCCTCGGCACCCTGATGGAAGAGTTGTTCAAAAATGGCGTGACCCTGGTCGCGACCTCGAACATCGTGCCGGACGGTCTGTACAAGGACGGTCTGCAGCGGGCGCGCTTCCTGCCGGCGATTGCGCTGATCAAGCAGAACACCGATATCGTCAACGTCGACAGCGGCGTCGATTATCGTCTGCGCCACCTGGAGCAGGCCGAGCTTTACCATTTCCCGCTGGATGAGGCTTCCGAGAAGTGCCTGCGCGAGAGTTTTAAAGCGTTGACGCATAACTCTTCCAAGGTGATCGAGAATGACGATCTGGTGATCGAGAACCGGACCATTCGCGCGCTGCGTACCTGTGATGATGTGGCCTGGTTTGATTTCCGCGAGCTGTGCGATGGCCCGCGTAGCCAGAACGATTACATCGAACTGGGCAAGATTTTCAATGCGGTGATCATCAGCGGTGTGGAGCAGATGGACGTCAAGACTGACGACATCGCGCGACGCTTTATCAACATGGTCGATGAGTTCTATGACCGGGGCGTAAAGCTGATCATCTCGGCTGAAGTCGAGCTTAAAGATCTGTACAAGGGCGGGCGCCTGAACTTCGAGTTCCAGCGCACCCTGAGCCGCCTGCTTGAGATGCAGTCCCATGAATACCTGACGCGGGCGCACAAGCCATAGTCGAGCGCTGTATCAAAAAAGGCCTGCATTGCAGGCCTTTTTTATATCTCGCGATCCATGCAGGAGTCGGACTCGCTGCCACAGAGCGCCTGGTTGAAGGTCAGGCGGCCTGCTGGAACTGCTGGCGGTATTGATTGGGCGACAGTTCGGTGTGCTGCCTGAACAGCCGTGCAAAGAAGCTGGCGTCGTCGTAACCCACGTCGTAGCTTATGGTCTTGATGCTCTTGCGGGAGGCCGAGAGCAGGCCCTTGGCGGTCTCTATGCGCAGGCGTTGCAGGTAGTGCAAGGGTTTGTCGCCTGTTGCCATCTGAAAGCGGCGCATAAAGTTGCGGATGCTCATGCCGTGTTCACGGGCTACGTCTTCAAAGCGGAACTTGTCCGCAAAATGCTCTTCGAGCCAGTGCTGGATTTGCAGGATTATCACGTCCTGATGCAGCTTTTGCCCGCCAAAACCGATACGCCCGGGGGTGTAGTTGCGCTGCACTTCGTAGAGGATGTCGCGGGCCACGGCCTGGGCGATGTTGGCGCCGCAGAAGCGCTCGATCAGATAAATATAGAGGTCGCAGGCAGAGGTCGGGCCGCCGGTGCAGTAGAGGTTGTCGGCATCGGTCAGGTGTTTGTCCTGGTTCAGGTGCACCCGTGGGAAACGTTCGGCGAAGGTGCTGAAAAAACGCCAGTAGGTGGTGGCTTCCTTGCCGTCCAGCAGCCCGGCTTCGGCCAGCCAGAACGCGCCATTGGCTTCTGCGCAGAGAACGGCACCGCGGGCATGTTGTGCGCGTAGCCAGGGCAGGATCTGCGGGTAGCGTTGGCACAGAGTGTCAAAGTCGTCCCAGAAGGCCGGGAGGATGATGATGTCAGTGTCTTCCAGTGCGCCATCGACCGGCAGTACCACGTCGCTGAAGCTGGTGACAGGTTTGCCGTCGGGACTGACCAGTCGGGTTTCGAAGCTGGCGTTGAGGCCCTGGCCCAGTTGTTTGCCATGGCGCAGGCTGGCGAGGTGAAAGAAATCCTTGGCTTGCATCAGGGTCGAGGCAAATACCCGATCGATGGCCAAAATGCTGACGCGCCGCAGGGGCGTGGAGAGATGGTTAGACATGATTTGATTATTCTTATAGGTGAAATTGGTCAACTTACGGCTGGATCGTCTTATTTTTTATCCTGTATGTCTAGGGGGAAGGGGTAGAGGCCAATTCCGTAGCAGCCAAAGGCTGCTACGGAAGCGGGACAGCTAGGGTGCCGGGTTCGGCTGGTCCCTGTGGATGGCTTCAATGCCGGCGAGCACTTCATCCGACAGTTTCAGGTCGAAGCTGCCAATGTTGCTGGCAAGTTGCTCCATCGTCGTCGCGCCGATGATGTTGCTGGTGACGAAGGGCTGTTGCGTGACATAGGCCAGCGCCATTTGCGCCGGGTCCAGGCCGTGTTCGCGAGCCAGGGCCACGTAACGTTCGCTGGCAGCCACTGCCTGCGGGTTTGAATAGCGCGAGAAGCGGCTGTAGAGGGTCAGGCGGCCTTTTGCAGGTTGGGCGCCGCCGTTGTACTTGCCAGAGAGCATGCCGAACGCCAGGGGCGAATAGGCGAGCAGGCCGCATTGTTCGCGAATGGCAATTTCAGCCAGGCCGACTTCAAAACTGCGGTTAAGCAGGTTGTAGGGGTTCTGGATCGAAACGGCGCGCGGCCAGCCACGGCTTTCAGCCAGTTGCAGGAATTTCATGGTGGCCCAGGGTGTTTCGTTGGACAGGCCGATATGGCGAATTTTGCCGGCCCTGACTTGTTCGTCCAGGGCTTCGAGGGTTTCTTCGAGGGGGGTAAAGTCTTCATCGGCGTTGTGCTTGTAGCCCAGTTGCCCGAAAAAGTTGGTACTGCGCTCTGGCCAGTGCAGCTGGTAGAGGTCGATCCAGTCGGTTTGCAGGCGTTCAAGGCTGGCATCCAGTGCCTGGACGATATGATTGCGGTTGTGTTTGAGCTGGCCGTCGCGAATGTAGTCGATGCCATTGCCGGGGCCGGCGATCTTGCTGGCCAGGATCCAGTCGGCCCGATCACCCCGGCTTTTGAACCAGTTGCCGATGTAACGCTCGGTGCTGGCGTAGGTTTCTGCTTTGGGTGGCACCGGATACATTTCGGCGGTGTCGATGAAATTGATCCCGGCGTTTTTCGCGTAATCGATTTGTGCGAAGGCTTCATCCTGGGTGTTTTGCTCGCCCCAGGTCATGGTTCCGAGGGCAATGGCGCTGACTTGCAGATTGGTGCGGCCTAGCTGGCGATAGTCCATCAGTGACTCCTTCGGGTAAAGAATCATAAAAGCAGGTTGTATTTTTTTTCGCAATCTGGATAATTGCCGACCTCTTTCTGCGGTGGAAGTGATGCGCCGCCTGCCGAAGAATCTTGCCGTTGAACGGACGCGCTGACCCGAGCCCCCGATAGCGTCTGTATCCGGCTGCCTTTGACTTGTCAAAGTACGCACTATTCAGTAAGATCCGCCGTCTAATTTACAGGGCGGCCCCTGAGGCTATAAAGAATGAAAACTTTTACTGCTAAACCGGAAACAGTTACGCGCGACTGGTTTGTCGTCGACGCTGCTGGCCAGACACTGGGTCGTCTGGCCACCGAAATCGCGAGCCGTCTGCGTGGCAAGCACAAGCCTGAATACACTCCGCACGTTGACACCGGTGACTACATCGTTGTTATCAATGCCGAGCAGATTCGTGTCACTGGTGCTAAAACCACTGACAAAATGTACTACTCTCACTCCGGTTTCCCGGGCGGGATTAAGTCGATCAACTTCGAAAAGCTGATCGCCAAAGCTCCTGAACGCGTGATCGAGACCGCGGTTAAAGGCATGCTGCCTAAAAACCCGCTGGGTCGCGACATGTACCGTAAGCTGAAAGTATATGCGGGCGCTGCTCACCCTCATACTGCTCAGCAGCCCCAAGAACTGAAGTTTTAACGGAATAGTTCATTATGTCGGCGACTCAAAACTACGGCACTGGCCGTCGTAAAACCGCAACTGCACGCGTTTTCCTGCGTCCAGGTACCGGTAACATCTCGATCAACAACCGCACTCTGGAGAATTTCTTCGGTCGCGAAACTGCCCGCATGGTAGTTCGTCAGCCGTTGGAACTGACTGAGACTGTCGAGAAATTCGATATCTACGTCACCGTGATCGGTGGTGGTGTAAGTGGTCAGGCTGGCGCAATCCGCCACGGTATCACTCGCGCACTGATGCAGTACGACGAAACTCTGCGTGGCGCTCTGCGCAAAGCAGGCTTCGTAACTCGCGATGCTCGTGAAGTTGAACGTAAGAAAGTCGGTCTGCGTAAAGCGCGTAAGCGTCCGCAGTACTCGAAGCGTTAATTCGCAGCTTCGTTCAAAAAAGCCCAGTCTCCTTAGGAGCTGGGCTTTTTTTATGGGTGATGAATTGTTGGTGTGACAACTTGCCACATTCAGCAAATGCCTATACTACAAGGCCTGTAGCCGACCCAGAGCGGTAATTACCTTGTCAGAGTAGGGGCTTTTCATTACCATTCTGCAAAATTTTTATAAGTTCAGATTTTTACTTAGTAGATGCCTGATTTAACAGGCCACAAAGCTGATGGGAGAGGACTGAATGAGCAATGACGGCGTAAATGTCGGCCGGCGTCGCTTCCTCGTAGCAGCCACATCCGTGGTGGGTGCTGCAGGAGCGGTGGGGGCGGCGGTCCCGTTCGTGGGGTCGTGGTTTCCCAGTGCCAAGGCGAAAGCCGCAGGCGCACCGGTGAAAGTGAATATTGCAAAGATTGAGCCAGGGCAGCAGATGATTGCTGAATGGCGTGGTCAGCCAGTATTCATTGTCCGCCGCACTGAGGAGATCCTGGCAAATCTCAAGAAGATTGAAGGGCAGCTCGCTGATCCCGAATCCAATCAATCCGATCAACCTGAAAACTCAAAAAACGAGTGGCGATCCATCAAGCCAGAAGTTTTGGTGTTGATCGGAATTTGCACTCACTTGGGTTGTTCGCCGACTTTCCGCCCCGAGGTCGCTCCTGCTGACCTGGGCAAGGATTGGGTAGGGGGGTATTTCTGCCCTTGCCATGGTTCCCACTATGACCTGGCCGGCCGCGTCTACAAGTCGCAACCTGCTCCATTGAACCTGCCAGTACCGCCTTACTACTATGTTGAGGGCAGTGACAATGTGATTGTCGTTGGCCTTGAAGGGGAGAGCGCGTAATGAGCAAGTTCATGGACTGGATTGATGCCCGCTTCCCCGCGACTAAAATGTGGGAAGACCATCTCAGCAAGTACTACGCCCCGAAGAACTTCAACTTCTTCTATTTCTTCGGTTCTCTCGCATTGCTCGTTCTGGTTAATCAGATTGTCACCGGTGTGTGGCTGACGATGAGCTACACGCCGTCGGCA
This sequence comes from Pseudomonas sp. Lz4W, assembly GCF_000346225.2. Classification (NCBI taxonomy): domain Bacteria; kingdom Pseudomonadati; phylum Pseudomonadota; class Gammaproteobacteria; order Pseudomonadales; family Pseudomonadaceae; genus Pseudomonas; species Pseudomonas sp. Lz4W. Next base: position 835,458 of record NZ_CP017432.1, read on the forward strand.
GAAGAAGCTTTTGCTTCTGTCGAATACATCATGCGTGACGTCGAATACGGTTCCATCCTGCGCTATCTGCACTCAACGGGTGCGTCGGCGTTCTTTGTGGTGGTCTACCTGCACATGTTCCGTGGCCTGCTCTACGGCTCCTATCAGAAGCCGCGGGAACTGGTCTGGCTGTTCGGTATGATGATCTATCTGGCCCTGATGGCAGAGGCCTTCATGGGCTATCTGTTGCCTTGGGGGCAGATGTCCTACTGGGGTGCCCAGGTGATCATCTCGCTGTTCGGTGCGATTCCGGTTATCGGTAACGACCTGACACAGTGGATTCGCGGTGACTACCTGATCTCCGGCATTACCCTGAACCGCTTCTTTGCCTTGCACGTTGTGGCCTTGCCTATCGTGATTCTGGGGCTGGTGGTGCTGCACGTTCTGGCCTTGCATGAAGTCGGCTCGAACAACCCTGACGGCGTGGACATCAAAAAGCATAAAGACGAAAACGGCGTACCGCTGGATGGCATTCCCTTCCATCCGTACTACACCGTGAAAGATATCGTCGGCGTAGTGGTGTTCCTGTTTATCTTCTGTTCGATTGTGTTCTTCTTCCCGGAAATGGGTGGCTACTTCCTGGAAAAACCGAACTTTGAACAGGCTAACGCCTTTAAAACGCCGGAGCACATTGCGCCTGTCTGGTACTTCACGCCGTTCTACGCGATCTTGCGTGCAATCCCGGACAAGTTGCTTGGCGTCATCGCCATGGGGGCTGCTATTGCCATGCTGTTCGTATTGCCATGGCTTGACCGTAGCCCGGTCAAATCCATGCGCTACAAGGGCTGGCTGAGCAAAATCTGGCTCTGGGTGTTTTGCATCTCGTTCGTGATTCTGGGCGTGCTGGGTGTATTGGCGCCGACCCCGGGTCGTACGTTGCTGTCGCAGGTCTGTACGTTCCTGTACTTCGCCTACTTCATTCTGATGCCGTTCTACACCAGGCTTGAGAAGACCAAACCGGTTCCGGAAAGGGTGACTGGCTGATGAAAAAGCTATTTGCTGTATTGATGCTTGCGGTGATGCCTGTGCTGTCCTTTGCGGCGGAGCAGGGCGTTCAGCTCGACAAGGTCGACATCGATGTTTCTGACAAGGCAGCCATGCAGGACGGCGCACGTACGTTCGCCAACTACTGCATGGGTTGTCACAGTGCCAAGTTCCAGCGTTACGAGCGTGTAGCCGATGACCTGGGGATTCCCCATGAGCTCATGCTCGAGAATCTGGTGTTCACCGGGGCCAAAATCGGCGACCACATGAACATCGGCATGCAGCCGGAAGACGCCAAGGCCTGGTTCGGTGCTGCACCGCCAGACTTGACCCTGGTGGCGCGTGTGCGTGGTACTGACTGGCTGTATAGCTACCTGCGGTCTTTCTATGAAGACCCGTCACGGCCATGGGGTGTAAACAACAAAGTCTTCCCGAATGTGGGGATGCCGAACGTTCTGGCACCGTTGCAAGGTCGTCAGGTGGTAGGCTGCAAGCAAGTTCAGATCGTCGAAGACGGCAAGAAGCAGTATGATCCGCTCACTGGCACGCCTTTGACACATGAAGCATGCGACCAGCTGACAGTTTTGCCTAAAACCGGCACGCTGACTGAAGAGCAGTTCGATGAGAAGATCAAGAACCTTGTGACCTTCCTGGCCTATTCGGCCAACCCGGTGAAGCTGGAGCATCAGCGCATCGGTACCTACGTACTGCTCTATCTGGCCTTCTTCTTCGTATTCGCTTATCTGCTCAAGCGCGAATACTGGAAAGATGTGCACTGATATCGTTACACGCATCGCTGTTAATCGTGCGCGCCCGAGGGTGTCTCTGAAAAGGTAACAGTGCAGGATGAGTGGCGGGCAAGGTCGCAAGGCCTTGCCCGCCCGGGTTCTGCGGTTGCCGGAGACGTTCCTTGGGCGCGTTCGTTTTTCCGCTCCTGATAATTTCAACAAGCGAGGAGGACCGCCATGGGCGTGACCAATCGGTTGGCCTGTTACTCCGACCCCGCCGACCACTATTCCCATCGAGTACGTATCGTGCTCGCCGAGAAAGGTGTCAGCGCCGAGATCATCAGTGTGGAGGCGGGCCGTCAGCCGCCGAAGCTGATCGAAGTGAACCCCTACGGCAGCCTGCCAACCCTGGTCGATCGTGACCTGGCGTTGTGGGAGTCGACTGTGGTGATGGAATATCTGGATGAGCGTTATCCGCATCCGCCGCTGTTGCCGGTTTATCCGGTGGCGCGGGCCAATAGCCGTCTGCTGATTCATCGCATCCAGCGCGACTGGTGTGTGCTGGTGGACCTGATTCTCGATTCGCGTACCAAGGAGTCGGCTCGGGTCCAGGCGCGTAAAGAGCTGCGTGAGAGTCTGACAGGCGTGTCTGCATTGTTTGCAGACAAACCTTTTTTCCTCAGTACAGAGCTAAGTCTGGTCGACTGCTGTCTATTGCCGATACTCTGGCGCTTGCCCATTTTGGGTATTGAATTGCCGCGGCCGGCCAAGCCGCTGCTTGACTATATGGAGCGCCAGTTTGCGCGTGAGACCTTCCGGGCAAGTTTGTCTGGTGTCGAACGCGACATGCGCTAAGGCTTTAGGAGCCCTTGATGAATTCAAGTCGACCTTATCTGGTGCGTGCGCTCTATGAGTGGATTGTTGATAACGATTGCACTCCGCACATGCTGGTTAACTCTGACTACCCGAAGGTGCAAGTGCCCCAGGGTTTTGCCAGTGACGGGCAGATTGTCCTGAATGTTTCGCCAACCGCCGTGCGTCAATTGCACATGGACAACGAAGCAGTGAGCTTTGAAGGGCGTTTTGGTGGTGTGCCGCACACGTTGTACGTGCCTATTGCGGCCATTCTGGGGGTTTACGCCCGTGAGAATGGTCAGGGTATGGTGTTTGACCTGGAAGAGCCTATGGACGGTGATGACGAGGTTGAGCCGGATGACGATGGGCCGCCGCCAGGTACTGAGCCGCCAAGACCTACGGGTCGGCCTAGCCTGAAAGTGGTCAAGTAACAAAAAAAGGCGACCTGCAAGGGTCGCCTTTTTTGTGTCCGGGCTGCAGGAGCGAGCTTGTCAGTCGATGTACTCAAACAGCTTCACGATTTTCTGTACGCCGGAAACACTTTGCACCAGATTGGTTGCGCGGGTGGCTTCCTGTTTGGTCACCAGGCCCAGCATGTAGACAATGCCGTTCTCGGTAACGATTTTGATCCGTGAGCCCGGGATCTGGCTGTCGGTCAGCATCTGGGTCTTGATCTTGGTGGTCAGCCAGGCGTCGTTGTTGCGGGCGAGGATCGAGGACGGAGCCATGACCTGCAACTCATTGTTGACCTTCTTCACCCGTTGAACCGCGGCGGCAGCCTGCTCGGCCTGGGCCTTGAGCTCGGCGCGGGGAGTCTGGCCGGCCAGCAATACGATACCGTTGTAGCTGGTGACGACGATATGCGAGCCGGTGTCCAGGTCAGGGCTGGCTTTGGCCACGTTCACGGCGACCTTGGTTTCAATCAGCGAGTCATCGATCTTGCTGCCGAAAGTGCGGGTGCCGCGATCATCTTCAATAGGCGTATCGCGGGTAGCTGTCAGCACCGAGCTGCAGCCGGCAGTCAGGCCCAGGCACAGAGTCAGTGCCACAAGGCTAAGGCGTTTAAAGGTCATTCTTCACTCCCGAACAGTTGGCTGTCGATCAGGTCGCACAAGCAGTGGATCGCCAGCAGATGGACTTCTTGAATACGTGCAGTGACATTGGACGGGACGCGAATCTCCACGTCCTCAGGCAGCAGCAGCGAGGCCATGCCGCCGCCGTCGCGGCCGGTCATGGCAACCACGATCATTTCGCGGTCGTGGGCCGCCTGGATTGCCTGGATGATGTTGGCCGAGTTGCCGCTGGTGGAAATGGCCAGCAATACATCCCCGGGCTGGCCAAGGGCGCGGATCTGCTTGGAGAAAATCTCGTTGAAGCTGTAGTCATTGGCGATCGAGGTGATCGTCGAGGTGTCGGTGGTGAGTGCAATGGCGGGCAAGCTGGGGCGCTCGCGCTCAAAGCGATTGAGCAGCTCGGATGAAAAGTGCTGGGCATCGCCTGCCGAGCCACCGTTACCGCACGAAAGCATTTTTCCTTCATTGAGCAAGGCATTGACCATCACTTGGCTGGCTTGCTCGATGTGGGGTGCAAGAACGTCCATCGCCTGCTGCTTGGTGTCGATGCTGGCCTGAAAAAGCTGGCGAATCCGGGATTGCATGTCCATCTATGTGACCTTAAGTAGGGCGGCTGGTCGAGCGTGATCCAGGTGTTCCTGGGTGACTTCCCGGCACAAGAATGTGCAGCCCGCAAAGCAAAGCAAAATCGTTTAATAAAAGGGTGCTGGAATCGGCCTGACAGCGGGTCAGCTGTCAAAGGCATTCCGTAGCCAGTTCAAGTGAGGTGTTGCGCTGTCCATTGTTACGACATCAAAGCGGCAGGGATGATTGGCCCAGCGCGACTCGCGTTGCAAAAAGTACTGAGCTGCAAGTATCAGCTTTTGCTGCTTGCGTGCGTCAATGCTGGCCAGTGCGCCACCCCATTGCGCGTGTTGCCGGTAACGAACTTCGACGAATACTACTGTATCGCCGTCAAGCATGACCAGATCCAGCTCGCCGCGCTTGCAAAGCCAGTTCTGTGCCAGCAAGCGTAAACCCTGTTGCTCAAGATGCCGCAGCGCCAGGCGCTCGGCATCCTTGCCTGTTTGCAGGCTTGAGCGGTCGGGCATCAGTTGGGAGTATCGGGCAGACGTTGAATCTGGCCGTTAACGAACTCGGCCCACGGCAGCTGACGCTCGACATGTTGTGTCGGGCTCATGCTGAGGCTGCCCGACAAGCCGTCGATCCGGCTGTCTGGCAGAGCCTTGAGCTGGCCCAGGCGCGATGCCAGGGTGTAAGCGTCAACGCCCATGGCGTACAGGCGGCCCATGCTGCTTGAAGCCTGTGGCCATTGTGCAGCCACTTGCTGGCGTAGCGGGTTGCCGGGCTCCAGCAGCCATGGGGTCTCGCAGAAGCGCACGCCATTCATGTCTTTGTACTGGTCCTGATTGCCGCTGGCACTGAAGACGTGGGACGTGGCGTAAACCGGCAGATCGCCTGCGTATTGGTAGTTCAGGGTCGGCTTGATCTGCTGGGCTTGCTGGGGCGTGGCGGCGAGGAACAGGAACTGCAGCGGCTCGGCGGCGTTTTTACGCAGTTGCACCAGATCGCCGACCTGCTGGGCCAGGGCTACGGGTTTGTCGATGTACTCGATACCCACGATGGAGCCGCCGTGGGCGACCCATTCCTGACGGAATGCATTGAGTACGCGCTCGCCCCATTCGCCTTTCGGAACCATGGCGCCGGCGTGGGTCAGGCCGTCGGCGCGTGCGCGGCGAGCCACTTCACGGGCTTCGTCTTCAGCGGCGAGGCCAAACTGAAACAGTTGGGCCGGGCCATGTGCGCTTTCGCTGTAATTGAGGGCCAGTGTAGTGATGGGCAGCTGCGGGCGAGCACTCAGCTGCTTGACCAGTGATTTCTCCAGCGGGCCGATCACCAGTTGCACGCCATCGGCTTGTGCCTTGTTGTAGAAGTCGTCCAGGGATACCAGGCGCGAGCTGTCATAAAACTGGATGCTTGGCGGGTTTTGCCCGGCCTGCTGAGCTTGATAGTGAGCAGCCATGAAGCCGTCGCGCAATGCCTTGCTCACAGAGGCCAGCTGGCCGTCCTGAGGCAGTAGCAGGGCGATTTTGGTCAAAGGCTGGCTGGCCAGCTCCTTGAGTTTGATCAGTGGAGCGGGTAGCTGGATGGCAGCGGGGTGATTCGGGTTTTGCGCACGCCATTGGTCTATGGCGTTTTGCTGGTCCTGAACGGTGCCGGCGCTCTTCACGGCCAGGGCCAGGGACATCCATCCGCCCAGAACATCGTTGCTTTGTGCCTGCAGTTGCTCCACTGGCAATGCGGCAACCAATGTCCAGATGGCGTCATTGTTGCTGTTGGCAGCATCGCCGGTCAGGATCGGGCTCATCGCTACACGTTCGCGTGCTGCGGCCAGTGTTTGCCCGTCTGCTTCAAGGGCACGGGCGTGCACGGTATGGGTGCGTACTTGCAAATCGTTCGGTAGCTCGCCGATGCGCGACACGCTTGGATGATTCAGGGCGGCCACGGCAGCCTTGGGATCATTGCGCTTCATTGCCAGTTCGGCTGTCAGCGTGCTGGCAAAGACTTGCTGTGCTGGCTTGAGCTGATCCAGCGGGACCTGGGCCAAAATCTGCGCGGCGCGCTGATCATTGTTCTGGCCCATGGCCAGATCAGCCGCGGACAGGCGCAGCAAGGCGGCCTTCTCCGGATTTTTGGTTTCGGAGGCCTGCTGCAGCAACTGCTCAAGGCTGGCATCCGGGGTTCGGGGGAGTTCGCCAAGGCTGGACGAGGGCGAGCTGGCGCAAGCCGCCAACAGGGCAGCAAGGCAGAGGGCAGTGAACAGCCGCAGGCAAGCGATCATGTAGTGTTCCTGTTACTCGAACAAAAGAGCGGGAATTGTACCCAAGCACTGGCCGGGGCGCGATGTTACAGGCGATAAAGCCTGAATTTAGATGAGTTCTGCGGGTTGTGGCGGTGAAATTTTTGCGAATAAGCACTCTGCAGTCTGACTGGAAGGTGCGTTCAGGAGGGGTCTACGCGCTACAATGGCGCCTTTAACTCTCATGAGGTGTGCGTTTTGACTGCTCCAGGTGCTATGAATTCCGTTGTCGGGTCGCTTTATGTGGTGGCGACGCCCATCGGGAACCTGGACGACATCAGTGCGCGTGCGCTCAAAGTGCTGCGTGACGTGTCGCTGATTGCGGCCGAAGACACGCGTCACTCCCTGCGTTTGATGCAGCATTTTGGCATCACCACTCCCCTGGGTGCCTGTCACGAACATAACGAACGTGATGAGGGTAGTCGCTTTATTCAGCGCTTGCTGGCTGGCGAAGATGTCGCCCTGATCTCCGATGCCGGGACGCCGTTGATCTCCGATCCGGGGTATCACCTGGTACGCCAGGCACGCGCGGCCGGGGTCAAGGTGGTGCCTGTGCCGGGTGCCTGCGCCCTGATTGCGGCGTTGTCAGCTGCGGGCTTGCCTTCCGACCGATTTATCTTCGAGGGATTTCTTCCGGCTAAGGCTGTTGGGCGCCGTACGCGCCTTGAGTTGCTGAAGGAAGAGCCGCGCACTCTGATTTTTTACGAGGCACCACATCGTATCCTTGAGTGCCTGCAAGATCTGGAGCTGGTATTTGGTCCGGACCGCCCGGCCTTGCTGGCGCGGGAACTGACCAAGACCTTCGAAACCCTCAAGGGTTTGCCATTGTCCGAGTTGCGCGCCTTTGTCGAGGGCGACAGTAACCAGCAGCGTGGCGAGTGCGTGGTGCTGGTTGCAGGGTGGACTGCGCCTGAAACAGACGAAGCAGTCAGCAGTGAAGCGATGCGCATTCTCGACTTGCTGCTAAAAGAAATGCCGCTAAAACGCGCGGCCGCACTTGCAGCTGAAATAACCGGCGAGCGAAAGAATGTGTTGTATCAAGTGGCGCTGGAAAAACAAAAAGTTGATTAAGGCCTCTGTTTAAGTAGTGGCCTTTTGCTATTTCTTTGTTGTCCGGGCTGACAGGCAAAGGCTTTGCGCAGGGTGAATGAAACTGCCATCTGGCTTTTAACGCTTGTTCTATACGCTCTGTACAGTTAATCTTCGCGCCGGAGAGTCGATTGGACAGTCGCTGCCCTCTATGAAAATTAGGGGGGGGAGGAAAGTCCGGGCTCCATAGGGCGAAGTGCCAGGTAATGCCTGGGAGGCGTGAGCCTACGGAAAGTGCCACAGAAAATAACCGCCTAAGCGCTTCGGCGCCGGTAAGGGTGAAAAGGTGCGGTAAGAGCGCACCGCACGACTGGCAACAGTTCGTGGCTAGGTAAACCCCACTTGGAGCAAGACCAAATAGGGTTCCAAGGCGTGGCCCGCGCTGGAACCGGGTAGGTTGCTAAAGATGTCCAGTGATGGCCATCGTAGACGAATGACTGTTCACGACAGAACCCGGCTTACAGATCGACTCTCCACCTTTTTTCTTCTGCTTGCGCTGCAGGCAGATTGCCACAAGAAACAAGCGCTCCATCTCCCCCGATGTATTCGCAAGAAAATCTGCCGAGTAATGCCAAAAAGTTCTTACTCTTAACAAACTACTTTAAGTTTGAAGTCCAGGGCTTTGAGTTTGTTGCACTTCGCGAGTCAAAAAATCCCTCCGGTTATTGCTGCACGTCTGTTTACCCTCCTAAATCTCAGTTATGTAAGGATTTTCCTTCGGGCCGCTCCTTGACGGTGTGGTGGGCGCATTCCTATAGTGTGCGCAAGTGGCGAAAAGTGGCATAAAGTGGGTTTTTTAGACGTAAAACGCTAATTTTGGGAGTGACGCCTCGTGTTTCGCGGAGCTAACGCAATCAGTCTCGATGCCAAGGGCCGTCTCGCAATGCCGAGCCGGTACCGTGACGAGTTGATTTCGAGAAGTTCCGGGCAACTGATCGTGACCATTGATGCGGTAGATCCCTGCTTGTGTGTGTACCCCCTCGACGAGTGGGAGCTGATTGAAACCAAGCTTCGGGCGTTGCCTTCGTTGCGTGAAGAGAACCGCCGTTTGCAACGTCTGTTGATTGGTAACGCCGTCGACCTAGAGCTCGATGGCAGTGGTCGTTTTCTGGTGCCACCGCGTTTGCGTGAATATGCCAGGTTGGATAAGCGCGCGATGTTGGTAGGCCAGTTAAACAAGTTTCAACTGTGGGACGAGGATGCCTGGGAAGCTGTTTCTGCCGCTGACCTTGCAGCCATTCAACAACCGGGCGCGATGCCTGAAGAACTGCGTGATTTAATCCTGTGACTATAGATAGCGACTTCAACCACATCACCGTACTGCTCGACGAAGCCGTAGAGGCTCTCGCCGTACGTCCTGATGGATGCTATCTGGATGGCACCTTCGGTCGCGGCGGACATAGCCGCCTGATACTCCAGAAGCTTGGCCCTGAGGGCCGTTTGCTCGGGTTTGATAAAGATCCCCAGGCGATTGCCACCGGGCAAGCGCTAGCGGCCGAAGACGGCCGCTTTGTCATTGTGCAACGCAGCTTTGCCGAGATGGGCTCCGAGATCGCCGCCCGCGGCCTGGCCGGAAAGGTCAGCGGTGTTCTCCTCGATCTGGGGGTTTCTTCGCCACAGCTCGACGATCCTGAGCGCGGCTTCAGTTTCATGAACGACGGCCCGCTGGACATGCGCATGAACCCGGATGAAGGGATCAGCGCGGCTGAGTTTGTAAACACCGCATCCCAGGACGAAATTGCCCGCGTATTCAAAGAATATGGCGAAGAGCGTTTTTCCGGGCGTATGGCCCGCGCGGTGGTTGAGCGCCGGGCAATTACCCCGTTTGAACGCACGGGCGATCTGGCTGAAGTGCTGAAAGTGGCCAACCCGGCCTGGGAAAAGGGCAAGCACCCTGCAACCCGCACCTTCCAGGGCCTGCGCATCCACGTCAATAACGAGCTGGGTGATCTCAAGGCCGGCCTCGAAGCGGCACTTGAATCCCTGGAAGTCGGCGGTCGCCTGGTGGTGATCAGCTTCCACTCCCTGGAAGACCGCATCGTCAAATTGTTCATGCGTGACCTGGTCAAAGGTGAACCCGACAACCTGCCCCGCGGCCTGCCGGTTCAGCACACCAGTTTCGATCCCATTATAAAAATCCATGGCAAGGCCCAGTTCGCATCTGAAGCGGAGCTCAAAGCCAATCCGCGCTCGCGCAGCGCTGTCATGCGCGTCGCGGAGAAGCTTCGTTGAACAAGCTCTTCGCCAAACCACTTCCCGGCGGAAGTTTTTTCATGCTGCTGCTGTTTATTGCCGTATTGGTTTCGGCAGTGGGCGTTTCCTATAGCGCCCACTGGAACCGCCAGCTGCTCAACACCCTGTACGGGGAGCTGAGTGTGCGTGACAAGGCCCAGGCCGAGTGGGGGCGTCTGATCCTCGAACAAAGCACCTGGACCGCCCATAGCCGTATCGAAACCCTGGCCAGCGAACAACTGAAAATGCGCATCCCGGGCGCAGCAGAAGTTCGGATGGTGGCGCCATGATCAAACTCGAAGGCGCACTCTATCCGTGGCGTTTTCGTGTAGTGCTGGCATTGCTGGCACTGCTGGTAGGTGCGATTGCCTGTCAAATTGTCTACCTGCAGGTGATCGACCATGACTTCCTCAAGGGGCAGGGCGATGCCCGCAGTCTGCGGCACATCCAGATCCCGGCACACCGCGGCCTGATTACTGACCGTAATGGCGAGCCGCTGGCCGTCAGTACCCCGGTGACCACGTTGTGGGCCAACGCCAAGGAAATGCAGGTGGCCAAGGATCGCTGGCCGGCCCTGGCCCACGCGCTTGGGCAAGATCCCAAGGTGCTGACGGCGCGTCTTGAACAGCAAGCCAATAAAGAATTCATCTATCTGGTCCGCGGCTTGACACCCGAGCAGGGCCAGCTGGTGCTCGACCTTAAAGTGCCGGGTGTATATGGCATCGAAGAGTTCCGTCGTTTTTACCCGGCGGGTGAAGTGACTGCGCACATGGTCGGCTTTACCGATATCGACGATAAAGGCCGCGAAGGTGTTGAGCTGGCCTATGACGAGTGGCTGGCCGGCGTGCCGGGCAAGCGACAGGTAATCAAGGATCGGCGCGGTCGTCTGATCAAAGACATTCAGGTTACAAAAAACGCCAAGGCAGGGAAGACCTTGGCGTTATCGATTGACCTGCGCCTGCAGTATCTGGCCAACCGCGAACTGCGCAATGCGCTGGTCGAAAACGGTGCCAAGGCCGGCAGCCTGGTAATTATGGATGTGAAGACCGGCGAGATTCTGGCCATGGTCAACCAGCCGACCTACAACCCGAACAACCGTCGCAACCTGCAGCCGGCGATGATGCGTAACCGCGCCATGATCGACGTGTTCGAGCCGGGCTCAACGGTAAAGCCGATTTCGATGAGTGCTGCGCTGGAAACCGGACGCTGGAAACCCACCGATAAGGTCGAGGTGTATCCGGGCACGCTGCAACTGGGCAAATACACCATTCGCGACGTATCGCGCACTGAAGGCCCGATCCTTGATCTGACGGGCATTCTGATCAACTCCAGTAACGTCGGCATGAGTAAGGTTGCCTTCGATATCGGTGGTGAAGCGATTTTCCGCCAGATGGCGAAAATGGGTCTGGGTCAGGACACGGGCCTGGGCTTCCCGGGTGAGCGCGTCGGCAACCTGCCGAACTACCGCGAGTGGCGCAAGGCTGAAACCGCGACCCTGTCTTATGGCTACGGCGTTTCGGTGACGGCGATCCAGCTGGTACACGCATTTTCGGCGCTGGCCAACAACGGCAAGCTCGCCCCGCTGACCCTGCTCAAGGCCGACAAGCCGGCGCAGGCCGCGCAAGTCATGCCCGAGCAGGTCGCCAAGACTGTTCAGGGGATGCTCCAGGAAGTTATCGAGAACCCGCGCGGCGTCTGGCGGGCCAAGGTGCCGGCCTATCACGTGGGCGGCAAGTCCGGTACTGCGCGTAAAACATCCTCGGGTGGCGTCAAGGGTTATGCCGTCAACTCGTACCGCTCCCTGTTTGCCGGGTTTGGCCCGATGAGCGATCCGCGTTACGCAATCGTTGTGGTCATCGATGAGCCAAGCAAGGCGGGCTACTTCGGTGGTCTGGTTTCGGCTCCAGTATTCAGCAAAGTAATGTCCGGCACCCTGCGCCTGATGAACGTGACGCCGGATAACTTGCCGACGGCCGCGGAGCAACAAGCAGCCGCGACCGCTGCAGCAGCCAAAGGAGGGCGCGGCTAATGTCCCTGAGCCTGAACAAGATTTTCCCTCACGCAGGTCACGATCTGTTGATCCGTGAGCTGACCCTCGACAGCCGCAATGTGCGAGCCGGGGATCTGTTCCTCGCGGTACCGGGTGGCAAGCTCGATGGTCGTGAACATATCGCTGACGCCCTGCAACGTGGCGCAGCGGCCGTGGCCTATGAAGTAGAAGGCGCGGACGTATTGCCGATCACCGCCGTACCGCTGATCCCGGTCAAGGGGCTGGCGGCGCAACTGTCGTCTATCGCCGGGCGTTTTTATGGTGACCCGAGCCATCACGTGAACCTGGTGGGCGTTACCGGTACCAACGGCAAAACCAGCGTTACCCAGCTGGTTGCGCAAGCGCTGGACCTGCTGGGGCAGCATTGCGGCATTGTTGGCACCCTGGGCACGGGCTTTTATGGCGCACTGCAAAGCGGTCGCCATACCACCCCGGACCCGATTGCCGTACAGGCCATGCTGGCTGACCTGAAGAAAGCCGGTGCCAAGGCCGTGGCGATGGAAGTGTCGTCCCACGGGCTGGATCAAGGCCGGGTCAGTGCTCTGGCGTTTGATGTTGCCGTCCTGACCAACCTGTCCCGCGACCATCTGGATTATCACGGCACCATGCAGGCGTATGCCGAGGCCAAGGCCAAGCTGTTTGCCTGGCCTGACCTGGGTTGCCGCGTGCTTAACCTTGACGATGACTTCGGTCGCCAGCTGGCGGCAGAAAAACATGATTCGCGCCTGATCAGCTACAGCCTCGAAGACAGCAGCGCCTACCTTTACTGCCGCGAAGCGACCTTCGACGACGATGGCGTGCGCGCCACACTGGTCACGCCACAGGGCGAGCACCATTTGCGCAGCAGCCTGCTGGGTCGTTTCAACCTGAGCAACGTACTGGCTGCGGTCGGCGCCTTGCTCGGCCTGGACTACGCGCTGGATGAAATCCTCGCCGTGTTGCCAAAGCTTGAAGGCCCTGTGGGGCGCATGCAGCGTCTGGGCGGCGGCACCAGGCCGCTGGTAGTCGTTGATTACGCCCACACCCCGGATGCCCTGGAAAAAGTCTTGCTGGCCCTGCGTCCTCACGCCAAAGGCCAACTGCTGTGCCTGTTCGGTTGCGGCGGCGATCGCGATCGCGGCAAGCGCCCGTTGATGGCCGAAGTGGTTGAACGCTTGGCCGACGGGGTTTTGGTTACGGACGATAACCCCCGTTCGGAAGCACCTGGACAAATTTTCGACGACATCCGCGCAGGCTTTGTTACGCCCCAGAGCGTCACCTTCGTCGCCGGTCGCGGTGAGGCCATTGCCCGATTGATTGCAGGTGCCAACGCCGAAGACGTCATTGTGCTGGCCGGTAAAGGTCACGAGGACTATCAGGAAATCAATGGCGAGCGTCATGACTTCTCTGATCTGGTGCAAGCCGAGAAAGCCCTGAATGCCTGGGAGGCCGCCCATGCTTAAGCCTCTGTTGCTGAGCGAAGTTGCCGCTGCCCTGGGTGGTCGGCTGGTCGCTGCCGACAGCCTTTTCAACGGTGTCAGCATCGACAGCCGCGGGATCACCAAGGGCCAGCTGTTTATTGCCCTGACCGGCCCGCGTTTCGATGGCCATGATTATTTGAATGAAGTGGCGGCCAAAGGTGCGGTTGCGGCACTGGTCGAACGCGAAGTGCCCGAGTCGGCATTGCCGCAGCTGGTGGTCAAGAATGCCCGGGTGGCATTGGGTCAGCTGGGTGCGCTCAATCGTGCCGGCTACCACAAGCCGGTTGCCGCGATTACCGGTTCCAGTGGCAAAACCACAGTTAAAGAAATGCTCGCCTGCATCCTGCGCACCCGTGGTCCGGTGCTGGCGACCAAAGGCAACTTGAACAATGACCTGGGCGTGCCGCTGACGTTGCTCGAACTGACCCAGGAACACACGGCGGCAGTGATTGAGCTGGGTGCTTCGCGCCTGGGTGAAATTGCTTATACCGTCGGCATGACCAAGCCCCATGTTGCCGTGCTCAACAATGCCGGAACCGCCCATGTTGGCGAATTCGGCGGGCCGGAAAAAATCGTCGAGGCCAAGGGCGAAATTCTCGAAGGGCTGGACGCTGATGGCGTCGCGGTTCTGAACCTGGATGACAAGGCTTTTGGCATCTGGCAGGCCCGGGCTGCTGGCCGCAAGGTACTCAGCTTTGCCCTGACAAACCCAGAAGCAGACTTTTACGCCAGCAATCTGGCCCGCGATGCACGGGGTTGCCCCGGGTTCGATTTGCACTGCCCGTTGGGTGTTTCCCGCGTTCAGCTCAACCTGCTGGGTACGCATAACGTCGCCAATGCCCTGGCCGCAGCAGCTGCTGCCCATGCTCTGGGCATCTCGCTGTTTGGCATAACCAGCGGCTTGCAAGCCGTGCTTGCGGTCAAAGGTCGCGCAGTGGCGCAACTGACCGCTGGCGGCCTGCGAATTATTGATGACACTTACAACGCAAACCCCACCTCAATGTGCGCTGCCGTTGATATACTCGCCGCCTTTTCCGGCCGCACCGTCCTGGTGCTCGGAGATATTGGCGAGTTAGGTGAGTGGGCGGAGCAAGGACATCGTGAAGTAGGCGCTTATGCCGCCGACAAAGTTTCAGCGCTCTATGCGGTGGGACCCATGATGGCTCATGCCGTCACTGCATTTGGACACCATGCTCGTCACTTCGCCAATCAGGCTGACCTGATCCAGGCGCTTCGTGCTGAGCACGAAACAAACACCACTATTTTGATCAAGGGCTCGCGCAGCGCAGCGATGGAAAACGTCGTTGCGGCTTTGTGCGGTTCCAGCGGGGAGAAACATTAATGCTGCTGCTTCTAGCGGAGTATCTACAACAGTTCTACAAGGGCTTCGCAGTCTTCCAGTACCTGTCCCTGCGCGGGATTCTTGGGGTGCTCACCGCGTTGACCTTGTCCCTGTGCCTGGGGCCGTGGATGATCCGCACCCTGCAAAACCGTCAGATCGGCCAGTCGGTGCGTAACGATGGTCCGCAATCGCATTTGTCCAAGTCCGGTACGCCAACCATGGGCGGCGCGCTGATCCTGTCGGCGATCACCATCAGCACCCTGCTTTGGGCTGACCTGAGCAACCGCTATGTGTGGGTCGTGATGATTGTGACTCTGCTGTTCGGTGCAATTGGCTGGGTCGATGACTACCGCAAGGTGATCGAAAAAAACTCTCGCGGTCTTCCTAGCCGCTGGAAGTATTTCTGGCAGTCGGTGTTCGGTCTGGGCGCGGCGATCTTTCTATATATGACGGCACCCAGCGCAGTCGAAACCACGCTGATTCTGCCCATACTCAAAGACGCCAGCATTCCGCTGGGTATCGGCTTTGTGGTGCTGACCTACTTCGTGATCGTAGGCTCGAGCAACGCAGTCAACCTTACTGATGGCCTGGACGGTCTGGCGATCATGCCGACCGTTATGGTTGGTGGTGCCCTGGGTATCTTCTGCTACCTGTCGGGTAACGTGAAATTTGCCGACTACCTGTTGATCCCGTATGTCCCGGGCGCAGGCGAACTGATTGTGTTCTGCGGCGCACTGATCGGTGCCGGTCTCGGATTCCTGTGGTTCAACACCTACCCCGCACAAGTCTTCATGGGCGACGTTGGCGCACTGGCGCTGGGCGCAGCCCTGGGCACCATTGCCGTGATCGTGCGTCAGGAAATCGTGCTGTTCATCATGGGCGGTGTGTTCGTGATGGAAACCCTGTCTGTGGTGATCCAGGTAGCGTCTTTCAAGTTGACCGGCAAGCGGGTGTTCCGCATGGCGCCGATCCATCACCACTTTGAACTCAAGGGCTGGCCTGAGCCACGCGTGATTGTCCGTTTCTGGATCATCACCGTGATTCTGGTACTGGTCGGCCTTGCCACGCTGAAGCTGAGGTAGAACCTGTGTCTCTGATCGCTTCTGACCACTTCCGCATCGTTGTCGGCCTCGGCAAGAGCGGCATGTCCCTGGTGCGCTTTCTGGCGCAGCAGGGCGTGTCCTTTGCTGTGGCGGATACGCGGGAAAATCCGCCGGAGCTGGCCACGCTGCGCCGTGACTACCCCCAGGTGGAGGTGCGTTGTGGCGAACTGGATGTCGAGTTCCTGTGCCGCGCCGATGAGCTCTACGTGAGCCCCGGCCTGGCATTGGCAACTCCGGCACTGCAGGCAGCGGCTGCCCGTGGCGTGAAGTTGTCCGGTGATATCGATCTGTTCGCGCGTAACGCAAAGGCACCGATCGTGGCAATCAGCGGTTCCAACGCCAAGAGCACCGTGACCACCCTGGTGGGTGAAATGGCCCTGGCTGCCGGCAAGCGTGTTGCCGTCGGCGGCAACCTGGGCACGCCGGCGCTGGATCTGCTCAGTGATGACATCGAGCTGTACGTCATGGAGCTGTCGAGCTTCCAGCTGGAAACCACCAACCAGCTGGGCGCAGAAGTGGCCACCGTGCTCAATGTCAGCGAAGACCACATGGACCGTTACAGCGGTCTGCCGGCCTACCACCTGGCCAAGCACCGGATTTTCCGCGGTGCCAGGCAGGTGGTGGTCAACCGTCAGGACGCCTTGACCCGGCCGCTGATGAGCGAAGGGCTGCCGTGCTGGACCTTCGGTTTGAGCGCGCCCGACTTCAAGGCTTTCGGCCTGCGTGAAGAAAACGGCGAAAAATATCTCGCCTTCGAATTTGAAAACCTGATGCCGGTCCGCGAGCTGAAAGTGCGCGGCGCCCACAATCAGGCCAATGCCCTGGCGGCACTGGCGCTGGGGCATGCCGTGGGCCTGCCGTTCGACGCCATGCTGAGCGGCCTGCGCAGCTTCACCGGTCTTGAACATCGCTGCCAGTGGGTACGCGAGTTTGAGGGTGTGAGCTACTACAACGACTCCAAGGCCACCAACGTGGGGGCCGCACTGGCCGCCATCGAAGGCCTGGGAGCGGACATGGACGGCAAGCTGGTACTGATCGCCGGCGGTGACGGCAAGGGTGCAGACTTCAGTGGCCTGCACGACTCCGTGGCCAGGTACTGCCGCGCAGTGGTCCTGATGGGCCGCGATGCCGGCCTGATCGCCGACGCCTTGGGCGATAGCGTGCCCCAGGTGCGCGTCAGCTCCCTGGACGAAGCCATTGCCCAAAGCCGTTCGCTGGCCCGCCCGGGTGACGCGGTATTGCTGTCGCCGGCCTGCGCCAGTTTCGACATGTTCAAAAATTACGAAGAGCGTGGCCATCTGTTTGCGCGTGCAGTGGAGGCCCAGGCATGATTTTCGGCATTCTCAAACCTTACCCTTCGCCGTTGATCACGGGCCGTGGCATTGACCTCGACTTCCCGTTTCTGGCCGGTTGCATGGCCTTGCTCGGCCTGGGCCTGGTGATGATCACCTCGGCATCGTCTGAAGTGGCCGCCCTGCAGTCGGGCAACACCCTTTATCACATGATCCGCCACCTGTTTTATATCGTGCTTGGCCTTGTTGCATGCGTGCTGACCATGATGGTGCCGATTGCCACCTGGCAGCGCCTGGGCTGGTTATTGCTGATCGGTGCGTTCGGCTTGCTGGTGATGGTGCTGCTGCCGGGCATTGGCCGTGAAGTGAACGGCTCGATGCGCTGGATCGGCTTCAGCTTCTTTAACGTACAGCCCTCGGAAATCGCCAAGGTTTTCGTGGTGATCTACCTCGCCGGTTATCTGGTCCGTCAGCAGAAGGAAGTCCGCGAAAGCTGGATGGGCTTCTTCAAGCCTTTCATCGTGTTGCTGCCGATGGCCGGTCTGTTGCTGATGGAGCCTGACTTCGGTGCCACCGTCGTAATGATGGGGGCAGCGGCAGCGATGTTGTTCCTGGGCGGTGTTGGCCTGTTCCGTTTCGCCCTGATGGTGGCGCTGGCAGTCGGTGCGGTCTTCGTGCTGGTGCAGGCGCAACCTTATCGTATGGCCCGCTTGATCACCTTTACCGACCCGTGGTCCGACCAGTTCGGCTCCGGTTATCAGCTGACCCAGGCCCTGATCGCATTCGGTCGTGGCGAGTGGTTCGGGGTCGGTCTGGGCAACAGCGTACAGAAGCAGTTCTACCTGCCGGAAGCGCACACCGACTTCGTATTCTCGGTACTGGCTGAAGAGCTGGGTGTGGTCGGCTCCTTGCTGACCGTGGCCCTGTTCGTTTTCGTCTGCGTACGCGGCATGTACATCGGCATGTGGGCCGAGCGGGCCAAACAGTATTTCGCCGCCTACATGGCGTACGGCTTGTCGTTCCTGTGGATCGGCCAGTTCCTGATCAATATCGGGGTGAACGTCGGCCTGTTGCCAACCAAGGGTCTGACCTTGCCATTCCTCAGTTATGGCGGCAGTTCCCTGGTGATTTGCTGCGTATGTATGGGTCTGCTGCTGCGAATCGAGTGGGAGAGTCGAACCCACCTGGGCAGCGAAGAGACTGATTTCAAAGAAAGTGATTTCGCAGAGGAGCCGAACAATGGGCGCTAATGTGCTGATCATGGCGGGCGGTACTGGCGGACACGTGTTCCCTGCGCTGGCCTGCGCCCGTGAGTTTGAAGCACGCGGCTACAGCGTGCACTGGCTTGGAACCCCGCGCGGGATCGAGAACGAACTGGTTGAACCTGCCGGTTTTACCCTGCACCGGATCAACGTCACCGGCCTGCGTGGCAAGAGCAAGCTGTCGCTGTTCAAGGCGCCGTTTGTATTGCTCAAGGCCATGTTTCAGGCGCGCAAAATCATTCGCCAGCTCAAGCCGGTCTGCGTGCTCGGGTTTGGTGGCTATTTGACCGGGCCTGGTGGTCTGGCAGCCAAAACCTGCGGTGTACCGGTGATCATTCACGAGCAAAACGCCGTGGCCGGTACTGCCAACCGCTTGCTGGTGCCGATGTCGAGCCGTGTGTGCGAAGCCTTCCCCGGAACCTTCGCGGTATCGGACAAGCTGCGCAGTACCGGTAACCCGGTTCGCCCTGAATTGTTCAGCCTGGCGCCACGGGCCGCACTCGAAGGCCGCAAGGCGCGCCTGCTGGTGCTGGGCGGCAGTCTGGGTGCCGAGCCGTTGAACAAGTTGTTGCCTGAAGCACTGGCCAAAGTACCGGTTGAGGTGCGTCCTGAAGTGTTTCACCAGGCCGGCAAACAGCACGACCAAATTACCGCCGAGCGCTATGGCGCGGTCGGCGTCGAGGCTCAAGTGCAGCCTTTTATCAAAGACATGGCCCAAGCCTATGGCTGGGCCGACCTGGTGGTTTGTCGCGCAGGCGCGCTGACCGTCAGTGAACTGGCTGCGGCCGGTCTGCCATCGCTGCTGGTGCCATTGCCCCACGCGATTGATGACCATCAGAGCCGTAATGCCGACTTTCTGGCTCGCGAAGGTGCTGCCTTCCTGATGCCGCAAGCGACAACTGGCGCAGCCGAACTGGCCGCACGCCTGACAGAGGTTTTGATGCAACCGGAACGACTGAACAGCATGGCGACCAATGCTCGCCGCCTGGCCAAACCTGATGCAACCCGCAACGTTGTAGATATCTGCCTGGAGGTGGCCAATGGTTGAGAATCAGAAAGCCATGCCGCAACCGGAAATGCGCCGTATTCGTCGCATCCACTTCGTCGGCATCGGCGGCGTGGGCATGTGCGGTATTGCCGAGGTGCTGCTGAACCTGGGTTATGAAGTGTCGGGTTCCGACCTGAACGCATCGCCAGTTACCGAGCGTCTTGAGTCGTTCGGTGCGCACATCTTTATCGGTCACCGCGCCGAGAACGCTGCCACTGCCGATGTATTGGTCGTGTCGAGTGCGGTCAACACCTCCAACCCTGAAGTCGCGACTGCCCTGGAACGCCGTATTCCGGTGGTGCCGCGGGCTGAAATGCTGGCCGAGCTGATGCGTTATCGCCACGGCATCGCCGTAGCCGGTACCCACGGCAAGACCACCACCACCAGCCTGCTGGCCTCGGTGTTCGCAGCCGGTGGCCTCGATCCGACGTTCGTGATCGGTGGCCGACTGAATGCAGCGGGCACCAATGCACAACTGGGCACCAGCCGTTACCTGATTGCCGAAGCTGACGAAAGCGATGCCAGCTTCCTGCACCTGCAGCCGATGGTTGCGGTGGTGACCAACATCGACGCCGACCACATGGCGACCTATGAGGGTGACTTCAACAAGCTGAAGAAAACCTTCGTCGAGTTTCTGCACAACCTGCCGTTCTACGGCCTGGCCGTGCTGTGCCTGGATGATCCGGTGGTGCGTGAAATCCTGCCCCTGGTCAAGCGTCCCACCGTCACCTACGGCTTCAGCGAAGCCGCCGATGTGCGTGCGATCAATGTTCGTCAGCAAGGCATGCAGACCTTCTTCACGGTGCTGCGCCCCGATCGCGAGCCGCTGGATGTGTCGGTGAACATGCCGGGTAACCACAACGTGCTGAACGCTCTGGCGACCATCTGCATCGCATCTGATGAAGGCATCAGCGATGAGGCCATTGTCCAGGGTCTGTCTGGCTTCGAGGGTGTAGGCCGACGCTTCCAGGTCTACGGCGAGCTGCCGGTTGAAGGCGGTCACGTGATGCTGGTTGACGATTACGGTCACCACCCGACCGAAGTTGCGGCCGTGATTAAAGCAGTGCGCGGTGGCTGGCCGGACCGTCGTCTGGTCATGGTTTACCAGCCCCATCGCTTCAGCCGTACCCGCGATCTGTACGACGATTTCGTGCAGGTGCTGGCCGACGCCAACGTACTGCTGTTGATGGAAGTCTACCCGGCCGGCGAAGAGCCGATTCCGGGCGCCGACAGCCGCCAGCTGTGCCACAGCATCCGCCAGCGTGGCCAGCTGGACCCGATCTACATCGAGCGTGGCGTTGAGCTGGCGCCGATCGTCAAGCCGCTGCTGCGTGCCGGCGACATCCTGTTGTGCCAAGGGGCGGGCGATATCGGCCGTCTGGCACCGCAACTTATTAACAGTCCACTATTCGCCGGTGCCGTTGTCGCAGCCAGCGGGGGGAAGTTGAAATGACCGCTGCCTACGCCAATCTGTTCTCCACCATTGCCCCTGCCGACTTCGGTCGCGTTGCCGTGTTGTTCGGCGGCAAAAGCGCTGAGCGCGCAGTGTCTCTGAAGTCGGGCAATGCCGTGCTTGAAGCACTGCAAAGTGCCGGCGTGAATGCCTTCGGGATCGATGTCGGCGACGATTTCATCGCCCGCATCACGCACGAAAAAATCGACCGTGCCTTCATCATTCTCCACGGTCGTGGCGGTGAAGACGGCAGCATCCAGGGCCTGCTCGAATACATGGGCATCCCTTACACCGGCAGCGGCATCCTTGCCTCGGCGCTGGCAATGGACAAATTGCGCACCAAGCAGGTGTGGCACAGCCTGGGTATTCCAACCCCGCGTCATGCCGTGCTGACCAGCGAAGCCGATTGTATTTCTGCGGCGAAGGAACTGAGCTTCCCTTTGATCGTCAAACCGGCACA
This sequence comes from Pseudomonas sp. Lz4W, assembly GCF_000346225.2. Taxonomy (NCBI): domain Bacteria; kingdom Pseudomonadati; phylum Pseudomonadota; class Gammaproteobacteria; order Pseudomonadales; family Pseudomonadaceae; genus Pseudomonas; species Pseudomonas sp. Lz4W. The sequence continues at coordinate 856,788 of NZ_CP017432.1, forward strand.
TGAAGGTTCAAGTATCGGTATGGCCAAAGTGAACAGCGCTGACGAGTTGATCGTTGCGTGGACAGAGGCCAGTAAGTACGACTCGCAAGTGTTGGTTGAGCAATGGATCACCGGTCCCGAGTTCACCGTCGCCACCCTGCGTGACCAAGTGCTGCCACCTATTGCACTGGGCACCCCGCATTCGTTCTACGACTACGACGCCAAGTACCTGTCCTCGGATACTCAGTATCGGATCCCGTGCGGGCTCGATAGCACCAAGGAGCAAGAACTCATGGACCTCACGGCTAAAGCCTGTGAGGCGATAGGTATCGCCGGTTGGGGCCGTCTGGACGTGATGCAGGACACCGATGGCCAGTTCTGGCTGCTCGAAGTCAACACCGCTCCGGGCATGACCGATCACAGCCTGGTGCCGATGGCGGCCCGTGCTGCCGGTCTGGATTTTCAACAGCTGGTGCTGTCGATTCTGGCAGCCAGCGTCGAGGCTCGAGGTTAAAAACATGCAAGGCGCATCGCTTCGTCATCAGCAACCCGTTCCCGGCCGCAAGCCGGTGCCTCGGGGCGCAAGCCGGATGGTGGCTAAAGAGCCGATGTCAGTGCGTCTGCCGAAAGCCAATTTTGGCTTCCTGAAAGTCTTGTTCTGGCCCGTGTTGCTGGTGGTGCTGGGGTACGGCACGTACGAAGGTGCGCAGCGCCTGATGCCGTACGCCGACCGGCCGATCACCAACATCAACGTGCAGGGTGATTTGACCTACATCAGCCAGCAGGCCGTGCAGCAGCGCATTGCCCCTTACATGGCGGCGAGCTTCTTCACCGTCGACCTGGAAGGCATGCGTACCGAGCTGGAACAGATGCCCTGGATTGCCCACGCCGAAGTCCGGCGCGTATGGCCTGACCAGGTGGTGATCCGTCTCGAAGAACAGTTGCCGGTAGCCCGCTGGGGTGATGAAGCGCTGTTGAACAACCAGGGCCAGGCATTCACCCCGCGTGAGCTGGCCAATTACGAACACTTGCCGCAGCTGTTCGGCCCACAACGGGCTCAGCAGCAAGTGATGCAGCAGTATCAGGTGTTGAGCCAGATGCTGCGTCCGATGGGCTTCTCCATTGCCCGGCTGGAATTGCGTGAACGCGGTAGCTGGTTCCTGACCACCGGAGCCGGCAGTGCAGGGCCCGGGATCGAGTTGCTGTTGGGGCGCGATCACCTGGTAGAAAAAATGCGTCGCTTCATAGCCATCTATGAAAAAACGCTGAAAGAACAGATTACAAACATAGCGCGCATCGATTTGCGTTATGCCAACGGATTGGCCGTCGGCTGGCGGGAACCTGTGGCACCGACGATAGCCCAACCCGCTGTCGCGAAGAATTAAGAAGAGGCAGGACCCATGGCAAACGTGCAAAGCGGAAAAATGATCGTCGGTCTCGATATCGGCACCTCCAAGGTGGTGGCGCTGGTGGGCGAGGTCGGGGAAGACGGCACCATCGAAATCGTCGGTATTGGCACGCATCCGTCCCGTGGCCTGAAGAAAGGCGTGGTGGTGAATATCGAGTCCACCGTGCAATCGATCCAGCGCGCCATCGAAGAAGCGCAGCTGATGGCCGGTTGCCGGATTCACTCGGCGTTTGTCGGTGTTGCCGGCAACCACATCCGCAGCCTGAACTCCCACGGCATCGTGGCAATTCGGGACCGTGAGGTCAGCTCCGCCGACCTTGAGCGCGTGCTTGACGCTGCTCAGGCCGTTGCGATTCCGGCAGACCAGCGCGTGCTGCACACTTTGCCCCAGGACTACGTGATCGATAACCAGGAAGGCGTTCGTGAGCCACTGGGGATGTCGGGCGTACGTCTGGAAGCCAAGGTGCACGTAGTAACGTGCGCAGTGAATGCAGCACAGAATATCGAGAAATGTGTGCGCCGCTGTGGCCTTGAGGTGGACGACATCATCCTCGAGCAACTGGCGTCGGCTTACTCGGTGTTGACCGATGACGAGAAAGAACTGGGTGTGTGCCTGGTCGACATCGGCGGCGGTACCACCGATATCGCGATCTTCACCGAAGGCGCCATTCGCCACACGGCGGTGATCCCGATTGCCGGTGACCAGGTGACCAACGACATCGCGATGGCGTTGCGCACACCGACCCAGTACGCCGAAGAAATCAAGATCCGTTACGCCTGCGCCCTGGCCAAACTGGCCGGCGCCGGTGAAACCATCAAAGTCCCGAGCGTAGGCGACCGTCCACCGCGCGAACTGTCCCGTCAGGCCCTGGCCGAAGTGGTCGAGCCGCGTTACGACGAGCTGTTCACCCTGATTCAGGCCGAGTTGCGTCGCAGCGGCTACGAAGACCTGATCCCGGCCGGCATCGTGCTGACCGGCGGTACTTCGAAAATGGAAGGTGCGGTCGAACTGGCCGAAGAAATCTTCCATATGCCGGTTCGTCTGGGCGTGCCGCACAGCTTCAAGGGCTTGTCCGATGTTGTGCGCAATCCGATTTACTCCACCGCTGTGGGCTTGTTGCTGTACGGGCTGCAAAAGCAGTCAGACGGCATCTCCATGTCGGGTATCAGCAACCGCGACAACTACAGCAGTGATGAACAAAAAGCCCCTGTGCTTGAGCGCCTGAAGCGCTGGGTCCAGGGCAACTTTTAAAGCTTGAGCAGTAAAAGATTCAAAGCAGTAGAAGTAGGCGAAAAAACTAGAGAAATGAAAGGAGAGGGAAAATGTTCGAACTCGTAGACAACATCCCGCAAAGCCCGGTAATCAAGGTTATCGGTGTTGGTGGTGGCGGTGGCAATGCTGTTAATCATATGGTTAAGAGCAACATCGAAGGCGTGGAATTCATCTGCGCCAACACTGACGCGCAAGCGCTGAAAAGCATCGGCGCCCGAACCATCCTGCAATTGGGCACCGGTGTGACCAAAGGCCTGGGTGCGGGTGCAAATCCTGAGGTCGGTCGTCAGGCCGCTCTGGAAGACCGAGAGCGCATCGCTGAAGTGCTGCAGGGCACCAATATGGTGTTCATCACCACGGGCATGGGCGGAGGTACCGGTACCGGTGCAGCGCCGATCATTGCCGAAGTGGCCAAGGAAATGGGGATCCTCACCGTTGCGGTGGTGACCCGTCCGTTCCCGTTTGAAGGCCGCAAGCGCATGCAGATCGCTGACGAAGGTATTCGTCTGCTGTCCGAAAGCGTTGACTCGTTGATTACGATTCCGAACGAAAAACTGCTCACCATCCTGGGCAAGGACGCCAGCTTGCTGTCGGCTTTCGCCAAGGCCGATGACGTACTGGCCGGTGCCGTTCGCGGTATCTCCGACATCATCAAGCGTCCGGGCATGATCAACGTCGACTTTGCCGACGTACGTACCGTGATGAGCGAAATGGGCATGGCGATGATGGGCACTGGCTGCGCCAGCGGTCCGAACCGTGCACGTGAAGCAACCGAAGCGGCGATCCGCAACCCGTTGCTCGAAGACGTGAACCTGGAAGGTGCACGCGGCATCCTGGTGAACATCACCGCCGGTCCTGACCTGTCCCTGGGTGAGTACTCCGACGTGGGTAGCATCATCGAAGCCTTCGCTTCCGAGCACGCCATGGTCAAGGTCGGTACCGTTATCGATCCGGACATGCGCGACGAACTGCATGTGACCGTGGTTGCGACCGGTCTGGGCGCGAAAATCGAGAAGCCGGTCAAGGTTATCGACAACAGCGTTCAAGCCTCTTACGCAGCCTCTTCGGCACACGCAGCTTCTACTCGTCAGGAAGCACGTACCGAGCGTCAGGAACAGCCAGTGGTTAACTACCGTGATCTGGACCGCCCGACCGTGATGCGTAATCAGGCCCAGCAAGGCGCGACTACCGCTGCCAAGCTCAACCCGCAAGACGATTTGGATTATCTGGATATCCCGGCTTTCCTGCGTCGACAGGCTGATTAATGAAATCAATCAGGGGGATTAAGGTGATTGGTATTCAGCAAAGGTTCGGTCTGCTATTATCGCCAGCCTTTGTTGATACCAGTTCGCAATTTGCGCTGAAGCGGCCAATGCCATGATTAAACAACGCACCCTGAAAAATATTATCCGTGCCACAGGTGTCGGCCTGCACTCCGGTGAGAAGGTCTACCTGACCCTCAAGCCTGCGCCTGTGGATACCGGCATCGTGTTTTGTCGTGCAGACCTTGACCCTGTTGTGCAGATTCCTGCCCGCGCGGAAAACGTCGGCGAGACAACGATGTCGACCACGTTGGTCAACGGCGATACCAAAGTAGACACGGTAGAGCACTTGCTCTCGGCCATGGCTGGCCTGGGGATCGATAACGCCTACGTCGAACTCTCCGCGTCTGAAGTCCCGATTATGGACGGTAGCGCCGGACCTTTCGTGTTTCTGATTCAATCTGCCGGCCTGGAAGAACAGGACGCGCCGAAGAAGTTCATCCGTATCCTGCGTGAAGTGACAGTGGAAGATGGCGACAAGCGCGCCACTTTCGTCCCTTTCGAAGGCTTCAAAGTGAGCTTTGAGATCGATTTCGATCACCCGGTTTTCCGTAACCGTACCCAAAGCGCAACCGTGGATTTTTCCAGCACTTCGTTTGTAAAAGAAGTCAGCCGCGCGCGTACTTTCGGTTTCATGAGTGACATCGAGTACCTGCGCAAGCACAACCTCGCACTCGGCGGTAGCGTTGAAAACGCGATCGTGGTCGACGCCAATGGTGTACTGAACGAAGACGGCCTTCGCTACGAAGACGAATTCGTGAAGCACAAGATTCTCGACGCTATTGGTGACCTCTACCTGCTGGGCAATAGCCTGATTGGTGAGTTCAAGGGCTTCAAGTCTGGCCATGCACTGAACAACCAGCTGCTTCGCAAGCTGATTGAACAGAAAGATGCGTGGGAAGTCGTGACCTTTGAAGACGCCAGCACAGCACCGATTTCGTACATGCGTCCGGTTGCAGCAGTTTAAGTAAAACTTCTTTCTCTAGTTTTTGAAGGCCACCCCCGGGTGGCTTTTTTTTGCCCTGAAATTGGTGGGGGCTGAACAAGTTCTGTCGGAGCGAGCTCTTGGCGGCCTGGTTGAAAAGATCGCGATCAAGCCAGTTCCTGCAAAATCTGCTGCCGCTGGGGAAGTCTTCAAGCCTCTGGCTTCGGCTGCAGCGCGTTCAATCCCGTTTCATTGATGCAAACCACCCGGTTGCGCCCGCCTTTTTTGGCCTGGTAAAGCGCCTTGTCGGCCGTGCTGATCAGGGCTTGCTGGTCATCCCCGGGTTTTGCGTAGCGGCTGCAGGCGCCCAGGCTGATGGTCAGTTTCCTGTGCTCGGCAACAGGCTCCAGCTGCTCCACTGCGCAGCGAATCTTCTCGGCCAGCAGGCGTGTACCTGTTGCCTCGGTCTCGGTCAGTATCACGGCGAACTCTTCACCGCCATAGCGGGCGGCCAGGTCGGCGGGGCGACGGGTGTGGGACTTGATCACCTGGGCAACCCGCCGTATGGCTTCATCCCCGGCTTGATGGCCGTAGCAGTCATTGAAAGCCTTGAAATTATCTATATCAATCATGACCAGGGATACAGGATTGCCCGAGCGCTGCGCCCGGCGCCATTCCAGATCCAGGGTTGTGTCCAGGGTACGGCGATTGGCCAGTCCGGTCAGGGGGTCGGTTGCAGCGAGCTCGGCCAGCACCCGCTCGGCCTTGTGCCGCAAGCGCAGCTCCCGCGTCAGCAGCCAGGTGAGCCACAGCAAGCCCAGGCAGAGCAGGAGGGTGGCACTGCCGATCAACAGGGCGGTATGCCACCAGTTGTCGAAAATACTCGAGGTGGAGATGGCGACCACCACCACCAGCGGCAACTCGCCCACCTGAGCGAAGTTGTACAGACGCTCCTGATGATAGACCCCGGACATGGCAGTAAAGCTGCCATGTCGTTCTTCCAGGAAGCGAATGAAGTTAGGGGTCCGGCTAAGGTCCTGGCCGATACTGACGCGGTTTGTCCCGGGATATTGGGTCAACAGAATTCCGTCAGCGCTGACCAGACTGATGTTGCCGGTAGGCCCTATGTCCAGACCGCGGAACATGCTCTGGAAGTAGCTCAATTTTATCTGGCCCACCGCAACCCCCCGGAAATCGCCTTCCGGGCCTGAGACTCTGCGGCTAAGAATAATATTCCAGTCATTGGCGCCCTGGCCGGCGAGAAATGGGCGGCTGATGAAGATTTTGTCGTCTGCCGCACCGAGGTGGGCCTTGAACCAAGGCTGCTGGCTGGCCTGGTCTGGCACGGGCATACCCGGTGCAGAGCTGGCAATCAGTTGGCCCGCGGCATCCAGAACGAAGAATCCGGCATTGGACGGGGCTTCATTGGCCCTGGCAAAGAGCAGCGACTGTCGGGTTGCAGAGGGAAGGGTGGAGAGCTCCCGGCTTTGCAGAAAATCGATCAGGCTGGTGAGCGCGGAGTCATAAATCGAAAAGGTGTTACGAATGTCGCGATTGATCAGTTGCACCAGGTTCAGGGCTGAACGCGTGGCATCCTGCTCGGTATTGCGATACTCCCTGACCAGCAAATAGCCAACGATGCCGAGGATGGCAACCACTGACAGCGTTGTTGCCCTGATCAGCATGCGCCGGGTAATGAAGGATGTGCGGCGGGAATGTGGAATGGCCTTGACCTCACTGATGCGTTTGGTGCCCAGACCTAAGGTTACGCCATATTGGCATAAGGCCAGCTGGGATGCTGGCCTTATGGTCATTGTTTAGAACACATCGATAGGATAGTCGATGATCACGCGGTATTCGTCTACATCGTTGTCCACCGTCCGGTAGGCATCGTTGCCGCGGTTGGTTGCCCAGCGCAGGCTAACCGCCAGATCCTTGGCCTTGCCATCCTGAACCACATACTTCAGAGCCATGTCGCGCTCCCAGTGATGGGCATTCTTGCCCTGGGGGTTGTACCAGTTACCGTAACCGATACTGTTGGTGCTCGCCTTGGTCAGGTCCAGTTCGCCGCGCGAATACGAGATGCTGGAAGTCAGACCGGCGATACCCAGACCGGCAAAGTCGTATTCATATTGCAGCTTCCAGGAGCGCTCGTTAGGCCCGTTGAAGTCCGAATATTGCTGCGAGTTGTCGAGGTAAACGCTGTCGCCCTGATTGATGTAGTCAAACGGCGTGTTGCCATTGACCTTTTGCAGCACGGTGGTGAACTTGTGGCCGGCCATGGCAAGCGCAAGGTGCAGGCTGAAGGTGTTGTTGTTGATATCCCCCAGCAGTGCTTTGCCGCTGTCGCGGGTGTGATAGTAATGCAGCCCCGGGTTCAGGCTGATGCTGTCAGACAGGGCGTAGGTGTAATCCAGATCGTAGTAGTACTGATCCCACACATCCTTGAGCTGGGCGGCATACAGGTTGCTGGTGATCTCGGGAATGGCGCTCCACGACGCGCCGGCCCAGGTCAGGTGTTTGCTGGTCTGGTCGTCAAGGTTGCCGTAGGTGGTCGTCAGGCGACGCATACCGCTCTGGTTGTAGGGTTTGTTGAAGCTGGCCTGGCCGCCCTCGAACATCCAGCCGTCGAAACTGTGGTTGGTCAGGCTGACGCCACGGAAGGTCTGGGGCAGCATGCGGGTTTCGCCGCCGGCGATGACCGGGTTGGTCAAGAACAGATCACCGGCTTTGAGCTCGGTATCAAAGGCGCGCATTTTCAGCGCTGCACCGGCTGATGAAAAGGCAGTAGGCGCTTTGCCATTGCCATCACTGACCGGCAGGATGCTGCTGCCATCGGTGCCGCCACCGCCGTCCAGTTTCAGGCCGAGCATGCCGTAGGCATCCAGGCCAAAGCCGACTACACCCTGGGTGAAGCCCGACTCAAATTTCCCCACAAAGCCCTGACCCCATTCCTTGCTGTCATCGGCATGGGGGCTACGGATATCGTGGTTCATGTAATAGTTGCGGGTATGAATCTTGAGGCTCGAGCCTTCAATAAAACCGTCTTTGGACGCTTCGTCGTCTGCGTGGGCGAAAGCGGGGATCGTTGCAGCCAGGGCAATGAATAAAGGACTGAGTTTGAGTGAATGCTTCACCGGTTTTGAGCTCCTTTTTAGTGCTGAAAATTGTTGTAATTCTCGATGAATCCGGTGCCCGGCATAGGGCGCCAAAGGAGCAGGCGCCTTAATTAAAGACCAAAAAAAAGCCGCTATGATAGCGGCTTTTGAAACAGTTAGTCACATCTGTAACGAGTGACCAACTGGGTCGGGAAGTTTTCAGGTGTCTGTTCAGCTGTCTTCAGACTCATCAGAAATGCTGTGTTTTGCCTGTGTTTGCTGGGGCTTGGCGTCGTTGTCGGGACGTGTTGCCAACTCTGTTCGAGCCTGATCAAAAGAAGCTGCGCGGGCTGCATTTTGTGCGACAAACGCGGGTGACTCTTCCGCCATGGCCATAGGCGACAACAACAAAGACGACAAAACGAAAACGCTGGCCATACCCATACTGCTGGACATTTCAAAGACCTTCTTGCTGAGCAAGTTCTGTGTGGTGTCAGCAATTTATAGCGATCCTGACCAGTGAAAAAGCCCTGTTTCATACAAGGACTTTTGCGTTTGGGGTAACAAACCCGGGGAGGTGCCGGGTAGGCACATTGAGTGTTCAGGCACTGCTGAGTCTTGTGGGAGCAAGGGGCTGCTGAGTCTTGTGAGAGCTAAGAGGCTGCTGAGTCTTGTAGGAGCTGGCTTGCCAGCGATGGGATCAAGTCAGTGACACCAATGTGCCTGTATTCAGGCACTGCTGAGTCATGTGAGAGCTAAGGGGCTGCTGAGTCTTGTAGGAGCTGGCTTGCCAGCGATGGCATCAAGTCAGTGACACCGATGTGCCTGTATCGCCAGCAAGCTGGCTCCTACAACAGGCCTCTGCTGAGTCTTGTGGGAGCTGGCTTGCCAGCGATGGGATCAAGTCAGTGACACCGAGGTGCCTGAGTCTTGTAGGAGCTGGCTTGCCAGCGATGGCATCAAGTCAGTGACACCCATGTGCCTGTATCCCCAGCAGACTGGCTCCCACAACAGGCCCGGGCCTCAAGCCGGTAAAAACAGGCCAAAGGTATTGCGCCCTTCGGCGCTGCGCACAAAGACATCCCCGCCATGCATCTGCGCAATGGCTTTGACGATGGCCAGCCCCAGACCATGATTGGCTCCGCTGTTGTGACGCGAGGCATCCACGCGATAAAAACGCTCGAACAGCCGCGGCAGGTGCTCGTCGGCAATTGGCTCGCCCGGGTTGCTGATGCCGATGGTCACGCCCCCGGCGCTTTGATCGATCTGCACCTCAATCCGTTGCCCGGCTTCGGTGTGCTGTACGGCATTGCTCAGCAAGTTGATCAACGCCCGGCGCAGGTGGGGCTTTTCGATATTGACCTGGGCATCGCCGTTGACCTGCACCTCGACCCGTGCGTCTTCAAGAATGAACTCCAGATACTCCAGGGTCGTCGCCACTTCATCCGCCAGTGAGGCACGGGTCAGCTTGCTGGCCTTGCTGCCTTGATCGGCGCTGGCCAGAAACAGCATGTCGTTGATGATGCTGCGCAAGCGCTCCAGCTCCTCCAGGTTGGACTGCAGCACCTCAAAGTAGTGTTCGGCAGAGCGCCCCCGGGTCAGCGCCACCTGAGTCTGGCCAATCAGATTGGTCAGCGGCGAACGCAGTTCATGGGCCACGTCGGCATTGAACGACTCCAGTCGCGTATAAGCCTGCTCGACCCGCTCCAGGGTTGAATTGAAAGCGCTCACCAGTTGATCCAGTTCCGGCGGCAGTGGCGACAAGTGCAAGCGCCCGGACAGGCGTGGCGGGGCCAGTTTCAGCGCTTCTTCAGAGAGCTTGATCAAGGGCTTAAGGCCGATTCTGGCCACCCAGTAACCCAGCAGTGAGGCCAGGACCACACCAATAGATGCCAGGCTGATCAACGCCACCAGCAAGTGGTGCTGGGTCTGGCGGAAGGTTTCGGTATCGATGGCGGTCAGGAAGCGCAGGGCCGGTCGTTGTTCCTTGGCCGGGATCTGGCTGATCAACACCTTGAGCGGGTAGGTCTGGCCGGGCAGATACAGGTCGCGGATCCCGGTCGGGCCCCTGGCAAACTCACGTACCGGCGCCTCGGGATTGCCGTACTCATACTCCGGGTCGCCACTGATGGCCCAAAACCGCAGGCGCTTGTCTTCTTCACTGAGCAGCTTGAGTTTGGCGCTGATCTTGGCCCAGTGCTCGGGGGTTCCATAGCGATTGATCGAGGACTCAAGCACGCTGAAGCGCGCATCCAGTTCGGCCTCGGGCAGACGGCCGATACCCTTGTCGACCTGCTGGTACAGCGCCCAGCCGATCAGCACGAACACCAGCAGCGCCACCAGGGTGAACATCGCGCTCAAGCGCAGGGCGATGGAGTTCAGGCGACCGGGCCGCTTAAACACTGCGCCGCTCCAGTACGTATCCCATGCCGCGAATGGTGTGCAGCAGCTTGTGCTCAAAGGGGCCGTCGAGCTTGGCGCGCAGGCGTTTGATCGCGACTTCGACCACGTTGGCGTCGCTGTCGAAGTTAATGTCCCAGACCATTTCGGCGATGGAGGTTTTGGACAGAATCTCCCCCTGACGCCGCGCCAGTACGCTGAGCAGCGAGAACTCCTTGGCGGTCAGGTCCAGGCGGCTGCCGGCGCGGGTAGCCTTGCGGCTGATCAAATCTATCCACAGGTCGTCGACCGTTACCTGCACCGGTTCGTGGCCGCCGCTGCGCCGGGTCAGGGCCTGCAGACGGGCTACCAGTTCCAGAAATGAAAACGGCTTGCCCAGATAATCGTCGGCGCCTTCGCGCAAGCCGCGAATCCGGTCTTCGACCCGCTCGCGGGCCGTCAGCATGATCACCGGCGTCTGCTTGCGCGCGCGCAGTGCCCGCAGCACGCCGAAGCCATCCAGGCCGGGCAGCATCACATCGAGCACGATCACGGCGTAATCGCTCTCCAGCGCCAGGTGCAAACCCTCGATCCCCTCCCGCGCAACATCCACCGTGTAGCCTTGCTCGGTCAGGCCGCGATGCAGGTAATCGGCGGTTTTTTCTTCATCTTCAATTATCAGGACTCGCATAACCCGCCTCAGTGATTCGTCGCCAGCAAGCTGACGGGTTTGGAACGCTGGAACAGTCGTTCCAGCCACAAGTATATGACCGGCGTGGTGAACAGCGTCAGCGCCTGGCTCACCAGCAACCCGCCGACCACGGCGATCCCCAGCGGCTGGCGCAGTTCGGCACCGGTGCCATAGCCGAGCATCAGCGGCAGGGCGCCGAGCAAGGCGGCGAGGGTGGTCATGATGATCGGCCGGAACCGCGTCAGGCAGGCTTCATAGATCGCCTCTTCCGGGCTTAGCCCGCGAGTGCGTTGTGCGTCGAGGGCGAAGTCGATCATCAGGATGCCGTTTTTCTTGACGATGCCGATCAGCAGTACCAGCCCGATCAGCGCCATGATCGAAAAGTCCTGGCCGCAGATCCATAGCATCACCAGCGCCCCCAGGCCTGCGGAGGGCAGGGTGGAAATGATTGTCAGCGGATGCACGAAGCTTTCGTACAGCACCCCGAGAATGATGTAGACCGCCACCAGCGCCGCCAGAATCAGCCACGGCTGGCTGGCCAGCGAGCTCTGGAAGGCTTGCGCCGCGCCCTGGAAGTTGCCGCTGATGGTGCTTGGCATGCCGATTTCATTTTTCGCCTGATTGAGCATCAGTACGGCATCGCCCAGGGCTACGCCGGGGGCAAGGTTGAATGACAGGTTGGCCGCCGGGAACATGCCGTCATGGCTGATCGACAGCGGACCACTGACTGGCGCATCGACTTTGGCCACGGCCGACAGCGGCACCATCTCGCCCGTCAGCGGCGAGCGCAGGTAGAAATAATTCAGGCTTTCGGCCTTGCCACGCTGCTGCGCGTCGACCTCCAGAATCACGTTGTACTGGTTGGTCTCGGTCTGGAACTCATTGACCTGACGCTGACCAAAGGCGTCATACAGGGCTTCGTCGACATCGGTGGCGGTCAGGCCGAAGCGGGCGGCGGCGTTCCGGTCGATGCTGATATGGGTGATGCTGCCGCCCAGTTGCAGATCGTTGGACAGGTCGCGGAATGCCGGATTGGTGCGCAGTTTTTCGGTCAGACGCTGGGTCCAGGTATTGAGCGTTGGCCCGTCATTGCTCTTGAGCACGTACTGATACTGGCTGCGGCTGGGGCCCGAGCTGAGGTTGATGTCCTGGCCGGCGCGCAGGTACAGGACGATGCCCGGGACTTTGGCCAGCTGCGGGCGAATCCGGTCGATAAATTCACTGGCCGACACATCGCGGTCGCTACGGTCCTTGAGGGCAATCCAGAAGCGACCGTTGGCGATAGTCTGGTTGCTGCCGGTCACCCCCACCGAATGGGAGAACGCCTGCACCGCCGGGTCGGCACTGATGATGTTGGCCAGTTGCAGATGTTTTTTGCGCATGTCGGCAAATGAAATATCCGACGCCGCTTCGCTGGTACCCAGCACGAAACCTGTGTCTTGCACCGGGAAGAAGCCCTTGGGGATCAGCACGTAGCCGGCAATGGCCATCGCCAGCGTCACCGCGAAAACCCCCAGCATCAGCCGTTGGTGGGCCAGTGCCCGCTTCAGGCCCTTGTCATACAGCGCCAGCAGGCGTTCACCAAAACCGGGGCGGGCATCGGCGTGGTGCACTGGCGAGCGCATGAACAGCGCCGCCAGGGTGGGCGCCAGGGTCAGGGATACCAGCACCGAAATCAAAATGGTCGAGGTCGCGGTCAGGGCGAACTCCTTGAACAGCCGACCCACCACTCCGCCCATGAACAGCAGCGGAATAAAGGCGGCCACCAGCGACAGGCTGATCGAGACCACGGTGAAGCCAATCTCGCTGGAGCCCTTGATCGCCGCATCGCGCATGCTCTGGCCCGCTTCGAGATGACGGTGGATGTTCTCCACCACCACAATCGCATCGTCGACCACAAACCCCACGGCCACCACAATCGCCACCAGCGTCAGGTTGTTGAGGCTGAAGCCGAGCACATACATCAGGGCAAAACTGGCAATCAGCGACACCCCCAGTACCGCCGAAACGATCAGGGTTGCCGACCACTGGCGCAAAAACAGCGCCATCACTGCGATCACCAGCAGCACCGCAATCAGCAGGGTAATTTCCACTTCGTGCAGCGAGGCCCGAATGGTTTTGGTCCGGTCGCTGAGGACCGTGACTTGCACCGAAGCCGGGAGCATGGCCTGCAGGGCGGGGAGGGCGGCCTGGATGCGGTCCACCGTTTCAACAATATTGGCCCCCGGCTGGCGCGAGATCACCAGGTTCAGCCCCGGCTGATGCCCAGACCATGCCTGCACGTAGTCGTTCTCGGAGCCGTTGATCACCCGCGCCACGTCGCGCAACTGCACCGGGGCGCCGTCCTTGTACGAGACGATCAGCTGGCCGTACTCGTCGGCATCGAACAACTGGTCGTTGGTCGACAGGGTGGAAATGCTCGAGGGGCCGTACAGCGCACCTTTGGCCAGGTTGAGGCTGGTTTGCTGAATCGCCAGGCGGATATCGGCCAGGGTCAGGCCGATGGCCGCCAGCTTGTCGGCTGAGGCCTGGACCCGGATCGCCGGACGTTGCTGGCCGGTGATATTGATCAGGCCTACACCGTCGATCTGGCTGATCTGGCGTGCCAGCAGGGTTTCGACGTAATCGCTGAGTTCGGTGCCGGGCATCTGCATCGAGCTGATGCTCAGAATCAATACCGGGCTGTCCGCCGGGTTGACCTTCCTCCAGGTCGGCAGAGTGGGCATGTCTTTGGGCAATTTGCCGGACGCGGTATTGATTGCCGCCTGTACCTCCTGGGCAGCGGTATCGATGCTTTTATCGAGGGTGAACTGCAAGGTCAGGGTAGTGGAGCCCAACGCGCTGCTGGAGGTCATTTGGGTCATGCCGGGGATGGCGCTGAATTGCACCTCCAGCGGTGTGGCCACCGACGATGCCATGGTGTCGGGGCTGGCGCCGGGCAGTTGCGCCGACACTTGAATGGTCGGGAACTCCGCTTCGGGCAAGGGGGCGACGGGCAGCCGCGGGAAGGCGATCAGCCCCAGCAGCACCAGGGCAAAGGTCAGCAACACCGTGGCGATCGGGTGATCGACACACCAGGCTGACAGTGAACGACCGTTATTCATGGTTGCACCGCTTGAGCGCTGGTCAGCGCTGGCTCGCTCAAGACTTCAACCCGTGATCCCGGTTTGAGACGCGACTGACCATCGCTGACCAGGGTGTCCCCCGGGTTGACGCCGCTGATGATGTTGAGTCCGCTGTCCTGATACAGCATCTGTACCGGCACGGTTTCGACCTTGTCGCCCACGATGCGATACACAAAATAATTATCCAGGCCGCGCTGCACCACCTGGGGCGGTACCACCAGTGCGTTTTGCGAAACACCGGTCTGAATCTCGACATTAACCAACTGGCCGGGCCACAGGTTGTGCTCGGGGTTGTCGAACCGGGCTTTGACCTTGATCGTACCGGTGCTGGCCGACACCTGATTGTCGATCAGGCTCAGCCGGCCTTCCCCCAGTGCCGTGCCGCTGTGGCTTGAGTCGCCAAGGAAGGCTTTGACCAGGGCCGGGTCTTTGGCGCCGAGCAACTTATGCAAAGTGGGCAGGAGCTGCTGGGGGAGTGAGAACTCCACGGCAATCGGATCGATCTGGGTGACGGAAAACAGCCCCTGGGTATCACTGACCCGCAGGAAATTGCCCGGGTCGACAGCGCGAATCCCTACTCTGCCGCTTACCGGCGAGTGAATCCGGGTGTACGACAATTGCACCTGCGCCGCTGCAATCGAAGCCTGATTACCTTGTGCGGTGGCTTTGAGCTGATTGACCAGGGCCTGTTGCTGGTCGAGGGTTTGTTTGGACACGCCGTTGTCGACACTCAGCAACTGATAGCGTTTGAGGTCGATCAGGGCGACTTGCAGCTGGGCCTGGTTTTGCCCCAATTGGGCCTTGGCCTGATCGAGGCTGGCCTGGATCGAGCGGTCATCCAGGGTTGCCAGCAGGTCACCGGCCTTGACGGTCTGGCCTTCCTTGACCAGCAGTTGGGTGAGGATGCCGTCGATTTGCGGACGAATCATCACACTGTGCAGCGACAGCACAGCGCCTATGCCGCTGACATAGTGCGGCACATCTTGCCGGGCCACCTGAACCACCCGGACCGGAACCGCCACACCGGCGGTCGATTTAACGGGGGTCGGGCGAGTCGCCCACCAGGCGCCGCAACCAATCAGGGCTACCATAAGCATGCCCAGCAGGATTTTTTTTGTTTGAGTGCGCATGCCGGGTAAACGCCGTGTACGTGGAATTAGGGGACGCTAAGGTTATAGCCGGTCAACCGGGTCAATAAAGTGACCGCAAACTGACATTACCGACAGGCAGATAAAAATAGTGTTCTGGTGGTCAAGTAAACCGCCCCGGCGTCGATAGTTCTTTAAAGGGAGCACTTACGCGTTCCCATTCAAGGGGCGGTCATTATGAAAAACCTGGCGTTGGGTTTTGCAGCTTGCTCGATTTTCCTCCTTTGTCAGCCGACTCAGGCTCAGACCCTGATCGGCAGTGGCCAGATTCAGTTCCATGGCGCTATTGTCGAGCCGGCCTACGAGCTGGGGCTGGCCAGTAATGTGGACTACGGCGAGTCCGGCCAACTGATTGAAGTCGCGCCGGGTGTGGTCATCGCCATGAATATGGCCTTGCGCAAAGGCCGTGGCAGCGAGCCTCTGTATTCCATGTCTTTCACCGAGCTGAAAAATCCGCCAAACCCCGGCGCAAACCTGTCGTCGGGGAAAAAAGGCGTGGTGACTATTTCCTACCGCTGATTGCTCCGCGGGGAAGGTCAGGCAGGTATACTGCGCGGTCTTGCGCCACCCGGCCTGATCATTTCCCCCGTATTACGGAGCTTTCATGACTACTCCTACACCAACGACCGCTCCTGATGCCGTGGGCACTGAGCAGGTTGACAGCGAAACCGGCCTCGACACCCCGAAAAAACCGGTCATTCCAGCCTTCACCTTTCCGTTCAAGCCTTCGGAGTTTGCCAAGGCCAAGGCCGAAGGTCAGGCCTACTACCAGAAAAGCGGTCTGGGCGGTCACGATAAAACCCCGGGCGCTCCACCCCACGGTACCCGTCGCACCATGGGCAAGCGCTGATTTCAGGTTCTACAGTGCCAGCCGTTGAACCTGGCGCATGCCGTGTTTGTGGTACAGGCGCAAGGCCCGCTGATTGTGCTCCATGACTTTAAGGTCAACCCAGGCTTCATTGCGTTGCCGGAACACTGCAAACACATGGCGCAATAGCGTGCCGCCCAATCCTCGGCCCTGCTGCCGGGGATGCACCACCAAATCCTTGAGGTAGGCGCTGGTCCAGGCCTGGGCAACCGCCACCACCTCGCCTTCGAGCAGCACCACAAAGCACAGTTGCGCATCGTATTCGGCGTCATGCTGCAGGCAGTCTTGCCACTCTTGCAGCGACGGGACACTGCCCTCGCCCTGCCCGTAGCCCTGTACCAGCAAGTCATGGGCGGGTTGCAGCAGCGCTTCGTTGAGCGTCACCAGAGTTACTCCCCGGGGCCACTGTACAGGCTCCGGCGGCTGGTTCAGGTCTTTGCGCAACAGCAGGCAATACTCGCTCATTGAATTCAGTAACCCTGCTCGGCAACCGTGCGCGCGGCCTTGATCAGGCACTGGGTCAGCTCCGGCGACGAGAACTTGGTCAGCACTGCGTTGGCTCCGGCCAGGCGTGCTTTTTCGCTGTTCATGGCACTGTTCAGCGAGGTGTGCAGCAGCACATAAAGATGAGCAAAGTCCGGGGTTTCGCGCACGGTGCGGGTGAAGGCATAGCCATCCATCTCGGACATTTCGATGTCTGACACCAGCACATTGATTTGCTCCGGCGTTCCCTGCAGCTCCAGAAGTCGCTCGATGGCCTCCTTGGCGCTGCGGGCCGTGTGGCAATGCAGCCCCAGGTTGCGCAAAGTAATCACCGACTGTTGCAGCGCGACCTGACTGTCATCCACCACCAGAATCCGGGCCCCGGCCAGCAGTTTGCTGTCTTCGCGGCTGAGGGCCTCGGGGAGGTCTTCGATCCGGGCGGGGGCGATGCCATGAATCACTTTTTCGATATCCAGCACCTGCACCAGCGCCCCGTCGACCTGGGTCACCCCGGTGATATAAGAGCGCTTGCCCGAACCGTAGGGTGGCGGGCGAATGTCGGTGCTCAGGCAGTGCACGATTTTGCTTACCGCCTGTACGTGAAGCCCCTGTTTGGAGCGACTGACGTCGGTGACGATCAGGCAGCCGCCGTCAGGATCAAGCAGCGGTTGTTCGCCGATGGCGCGACTGAGGTCGATCACCGCCAGGGATGCGCCGCGCAATACCGCCACCCCTTTCACGTGGGGGTGCGACTCGGGCATTTTGGTCAGCGCCGGGCAGGGAATGATTTCACTGACCTTCAGCAGATTGATTGCCATCAGCTTGCCGCTGCGCAAAGTGAACAGCAGAAGCGAAAGTGAATCTGCGCGAGCGTTGTTCGATGACATAAAAACCTTCTGGAGGGGCAGTGATACAGGGTTATCGACCTGGAACCGGAATTCTGTAATCGCCGCAGCCCCGTTCCTCGTCAGCGACTACGTTTATTTCAACCCCAGCCGCCTGGCCATCCGCCCGAGGTTGGCCCGGTCCAGCCCCAGCTCCCGGGCCGCACTGGCCCAGTTATGTTGATGGCGTTCAAGGCAGGCACTGATGAGCTGGCGCTGATAATTTTCGGTGGCCAGGCGCAAGTCACCCACGGCGTCCGGTACGGCCTCAGGCTTGGCCATTGCCGGAACAATAGTGGTTGTGGGCAACTGCAGATCGGCCGCGGTCAATGTCAGGATCCGTGGCCGCGGATGGCAGCGGCCCAAGGCCTTGAGCGCGCTGCGACCAATCAGGTGCTCCAGTTCGCGCACGTTGCCCGGCCAGTCGTAATGCAGCAGGGCGGCCTGGGCGTCCGCGCTCAGACGCAAGCTGCCAAGCCCCATACGTGAACGGTTCTGCTCCAGAAAAAAACCGCTTAACAGCAGCACATCACGGCCACGCTCACGCAGGGCGGGGACCTTGAGCGGGTAAACGCTCAGGCGATGATAAAAGTCGGCGCGGTAACGGCCGGCGCGCACTTCTTCTGCAAGATCACGGTTGGTGGCTGCGATCAGCCGCACATCAACCTGATGCTCCTGATCCGAGCCCAGGCGCTGCAACTGTCCGCTTTGCAGCACCCGCAGCAGCTTGGCCTGCACCGTCAGGGACAGCTCGCCCACCTCATCCAGAAACAGGGTGCCACCATTGGCCAGCTCGAACTTGCCCCGTCGATCATGGGTTGCGCCGGTAAAGGCACCACGCACATGGCCGAACAGCTCGCTCTCCACCAGGGTGTCGGGCAGGGCGGCGCAATTGAGGCTGATCAGCGGTTTTTCAGCCCGGGGCGAAGCGGCATGAATCGCCTGGGCCACCAGCTCCTTGCCGACCCCGGTTTCACCGGTGATCAGCACGGTCAGATCGCTGCCGCCCACCAGAGCGATTTCTTCGAGCAGGTGTTTGTGGGCTTTGCTTTGCCCTATCAGTTCTTTATTCGGGGTGCCGTGGGCCTGTCGATAGAGCTCGGCTTTTTGCTGCTCGTCTTCAACCCGTAACGCCAGACGCTCGATACGCCGGGCCACGTTGACCGTGGCGGCGGCCAGGCTGGCAAAGGCTTGCAGGTCGTCCAGATCGATGGGTTCGAAGCGCTTGGGGTCAAGTGCATCGAGGGTCAGCAACCCCCACGGCCGCTCTTCGACAAACAGCGGGCAGCCCATGCAGTCGTGCACTTCGAGGTGCTCGGCCAGTCCGTCGACCAGGCCGTCATAGGGGTCGGGCAGCTCGCAGTTGCCGGGAAAGCGCGTTGGCCCCGGACTGCTGAGCAGCGCTTCAAAGCGCGGGTGTTCACTGATTCGGAAACGTCGGCCCAGGGTGTCGAGACTCAAGCCGTCAACGGCCAGCGGCACCAGCCATTCGCCGTCCAGCCGCAACAGGGCCGCAGCGTCGCAGGGCAACACGGCGCGCAGCGCTTGCAGCAGGCGGCGAAAGCGTTCGCTGTCTGGCAGATCCCGGGACAGGTCGGCCACCAGCGGCAGCAGGGCAGTGAGTAAGGGTTTTGCAGTCATTTTGACCTCATCTAGTCGATATGACTCTAAATCAGGGTGAGTCAAAATGACAATAATGTTTTTATCTTATTGATTTTAAAGGTTTTTATACTTGGCACGAATACTGATAAGTAAAGGGTAATAGTCAAGTCTATGTACTCAGGAGTCACCCTATGCTTACTGCCCAGGACCGTGCCATCGTCAAATCCACCGTGCCATTGCTTGAAAGCGGCGGTGAGGCCTTGATCACCCACTTCTACCGCATGATGCTCGCGGAACATCCCGAAGTCCGCTCGATGTTCAATCAGGCCAACCAGGCCAGTGGTGACCAGCCGCGGGCGCTGGCCACCGGGGTTTTGATGTATGCACGGCACATCGATCAGCTAGACCAGCTGGGCGATCTGGTGGCCCGCATCATCAACAAGCATGTTGCTCTGCAAATCCTCCCCGAGCATTACCCGATCGTCGGCAGCTGCCTGCTGCGGGCAATCGAAGAAGTACTGGGCAGCGACATTGCTACTGCCCAGGTTCTGGCGGCCTGGGGCGCAGCCTACAACCAGCTGGCCGATATCCTGATCGGTGCCGAGGCTGCAATTTACGACGAAAAGGCCGCTGCGCCCGGCGGCTGGAGAGGCGGGCGTGAGTTCAAGCTGGTGTCCCGGGTTGAAGAGAGTTCGGAAATCACCTCGTTCTACTTCCGTCCGGTGGATCAACAGGCGATTCTGGATTGCGCCCCCGGCCAGTACATAGGCCTCAAGCTGATCATCGATGGTGAGGAAGTGCGTCGCAACTACTCACTGTCGGCCCTGGCCCGGGTCGGACGCTATCGCATCAGCGTCAAACGCGAGGCCGGTGGTGTGGTCTCGAACTTCCTGCATGACCGGCTGCAAGTCGGTGACACCCTGGAACTGTTCCCGCCGGCAGGCGAGTTCACCCTGACCCACAGCGAAAAACCGCTGGTATTGATCAGTGGCGGCGTGGGTATTACCCCGACCCTGCCGATGCTGGAAGCCGCGCTGGCCACCCGGCGCCCGATCCACTTTATCCACTGCGCGCGCAATGCCGATGTGCATGCATTCCGTACCTGGGTCGACGAGCTGGCAGCGCAGCACCCGCAGTTGCAGCGCTTCTACTGTTACGCCGAGCAGCATGCTGCGGCGGATCATGTCGGCCTGTTGACCGAAGACGTGCTGGCCCAGTGGTTGCCTGCCGATCGCGACGTGGATGCCTACTTCCTGGGGCCTAAAGGTTTCATGGGCGCGGTCAAACGTCAGCTCAAGGCCCTGGGCGTGCCCCAGAGCCAAAGCCGCTACGAGTTCTTTGGCCCGGCAGCTGACCTGCAATAACCCTGGAATCGCGAAAATCTGCGGGAGCGAGCATTTGCTCTTGAAACAGCTCGCTCCTGCAGGGTGGCAGGGTGGGGCGGGGGTTTAACACTGGATTAATCTGCCTGCGCCACCGTCGCCGCTCCGTTCAGATACCTCCAGGCCGCAGGTCTGGGTGTAAACTGCGGGTTTTACACACTCAGGCTAAGGGAAGCGGGATGACGGAAGACATGATGCGATTGGGCCCGGAAAAGCGCTTTCTGGTCTTGTTGGGGCTGATCTGCCTGGCACTGATCGGCGGCGCGCTGTACATGCAAATCGTGCTCGGTGAGGCCCCTTGCCCACTGTGCATCCTGCAACGCTATGCGTTGCTGCTGATCGCGATCTTTGCCTTTATTGGCGCGGCGATGCCCACCCGGCGCAGCATGACGGTGTTTGAAGTGCTGGTGGTGCTCAGTGCCATTGGCGGAATCGTCGCTGCTGCACGCCACGTCTTTATTCTGGCCAACCCGGCGGTGAGCTGCGGGCTTGATGTGCTGCAACCGATCGTCGATGGCCTGCCCCTGGCGAGCATTTTCCCGCTGGGCTTTCAGGTCGACGGGTTCTGCTCCACGCCATACCCGCCGGTGCTGGGCCTGTCCCTGGCGCAATGGGCGCTGGTGGCCTTTGTGCTGACCGCGGTTCTGGTACCCCTGGGGATTTATCGCAATCGCAACAAGGCCGTTTGAATTAAACCTGCGCCGCCCCGTACTTCGGTCTTGAAGTGCGGGGCGTTTTTTGTCGCCGCTCAAATGTCAACAGCCTGTGATGAAGCCCCGCAAACAGGGGGTGCGACACTGCGACATATTGTCACGGATAAGTGGTCGCAGCCTGTGGCCGGAACTGATTCAGCGCTGAAAAAACCCTGCGCCGGGTACAACTGGCAACCGTCGATTTTCTGAGCGCGGGGGGGCTTGAAAAGGTCCCTTGGTGGCTCCATGAAAATCGCCTGTAGCCCTTTTTATTTGGGCGTTCAGGCGGGTTGGCAGTCATGGGGGCATGCGCTAAAAAGGGGCGCGTATCGACTGCGGCAATGACGTGCTACATGCCGCCGCAAAGGAGGTTTTCCGGCTCGCAGCGTAACAATAAGTAGGGATTGTTACCGTAGCCGAGAAGAATTATTTCTGGATGAGACATGGTTTATAGGGAGCTACCTAACTACAATCGCCCGCACTGAACGTCCAGCCTGCTCGTCCCTGAGCCCAAGCGGGAAGTTGAAGGGCGACTGGGCAGTTCATGACAGGCGTCCCATGCGACTCCCAGGTACTGGCAACCCTTCTAAGTTCCGCACCAAATGGAATTGGTCTGTAACAAGGCCATTGACCACGTATCGAATAAGAAACCACTGCTAACCCGGAATTTGCCTATCTGCCTGATGGTGATAGAGCAGGGCGACATGCAATTCCGGAAAAGAGCCAACCCTTGGCAGGGCGAAGTGTTGGCGAAAAAAACCAACTGCATTGTGCAAGCTGTTTTAGAGGTCGTGAGATGACTAAAAAAAGGTACCCCAGACTCCTTGGCTTATTGCCACTTTTCGGCACGTTGCTGCTGGGAGGTTGCAATTGGACATTGCTCAATCCGGTGGGGCAGGTCGGGATCGAAGAGAAAAATCTGATCATCACCGCAACACTGCTGATGCTTCTGGTCGTGGTTCCGGTCATTGCGATGACTTTTATCTTCGCCTGGAAATACCGTGCGTCGAACACCAAGGCGACCTACGCACCAAAATGGTCTCACTCCACCAAGATCGAAGTCGTGATCTGGACTGTACCTATCCTGATCATCATCGCCCTGGGCATCCTGACCTACAAGTCGACCCACGCGCTGGATCCATATCGTCCGCTCGAATCTGACGTCAAGCCGATTACCATCGAAGTGGTGGCAATGGACTGGAAGTGGCTGTTCATCTACCCGGAACAGGGTATCGCCACTGTCAACAAGATCGTGTTCCCGGCTAACACTCCGGTTAACTTCCGCGTCACTTCCGACACGGTCATGAACTCGTTCTTCATTCCAGGCCTGGGCGGTCAGATCTACGCCATGGCCGGTATGACCACCAAGCTGCACTTGATTGCCAACCACAACGCTGAGCTGGAGGGCATTTCTGCCAACTACAGCGGCGCTGGTTTCACGGGCATGAAATTCAAAGCGATCGCGACTTCTCAGGCTGACTTTGATGCCTGGGTAAGTGAAGTCAAAGCATCACCTAAACAGCTTGAACAAGCTGAATACGAAGCTCTGTCCAAGCCAAGTCAGAACAACCCCGTTGAGCTCTACTCCTCGTTCACCCCGAACCTGTTTCAGAAAATCGTCGACAAGTACGAAGGTATGAATCCAGGCAAGCCGGTGAAACACGAGAAGAAAGAAGTGGCCGGGACCGATGGGTTGGACACGAGTTCGAATTCAGCTGCCGGGGCAGAGGAGTAAACGATGTTTGGTAAATTAAGTTGGGAAGCGGTCCCGTTCCACGAGCCGATTGTCATGGTCACTATTGCCATGATCGCGCTCGGTGGTCTGGCACTGTTTGCAGCAATCACCTATTTCAAGAAGTGGACCTACCTGTGGACCGAATGGCTAACGTCAGTCGACCACAAGAAAATCGGCGTGATGTACATCATCGTCGCCATGATCATGCTTCTGCGCGGCTTTGCCGACGCCATCATGATGCGTACCCAGCTGGCCATGGCCACCGAGGGTTCGCCTGGCTACCTGCCGCCTGAACACTATGACCAGATCTTCACCGCTCACGGTGTGATCATGATCATCTTCATGGCGATGCCATTCTTCACCGGCCTGATGAACCTTGCAGTGCCGCTGCAGATCGGCGCGCGTGACGTGGCCTATCCGTTCCTTAACTCCCTGAGCTTCTGGCTGCTGGTGTCCGGCGTTGTGCTGGTCAACCTGTCGCTGGGCGTCGGCGAGTTCGCCAAAACCGGTTGGGTTGCCTATCCGCCACTGTCGGGCCTGCAGTACAGCCCTGGCGTGGGGATGGACTACTACATCTGGGCGCTACAGCTATCGGGGCTAGGTACGACGTTAACCGGGGTTAACTTCCTGGCGACCGTGCTGAAAATGCGTGCTCCTGGCATGAAGCTGATGGACATGCCGATCTTCACCTGGACCTGCACCTGGGCCAACGTCCTGATCGTGGCTTCGTTCCCGATCCTGACCGCTACCCTGGCACTGCTGACACTTGACCGTTACATGGATTTCCACATTTTCACCAGTGAACTTGGTGGCAATCCGATGATGTACGTCAACCTGTTCTGGGCGTGGGGTCACCCTGAGGTATACATCCTCATTCTGCCGGCATTCGGGATCTTCTCTGAAGTCATCTCGACCTTCACCGGCAAGCGTCTGTTCGGTCACCACTCGATGGTCTACGCCAGCGGCGCGATCTCGATCCTGGGCTTCATGGTCTGGCTGCACCACTTCTTCACTATGGGTTCGGGGGCCAGCGTCAACGCCTTCTTCGGCCTGGCGACGATGCTGATTTCGATCCCGACGGGGGTGAAGCTATTCAACTGGCTGTTCACCATCTATCAAGGTCGTCTGCGTTTCACCAGCCAGGTTCTGTGGACCCTGGGCTTCATGGTGACCTTCGCCATCGGCGGCATGACCGGCGTACTGCTGGCCATTCCGGGTGCTGACTTCGTACTGCACAACAGCCTGTTCGTAATTGCTCACTTCCATAACGTGATCATCGGCGGCGCAGTATTCGGCTACATCGCAGGCTTCAGCTTCTACTTCCCTAAAGCGTTCGGCTTCAAGTTGAACGAATCCTGGGGCAAGGCAGCATTCTGGTTCTGGATCTCGGGCTTCTTCGTCGCGTTCATGCCGCTCTATGCACTGGGCTTCATGGGCATGACCCGTCGTCTGAACGCCAGCACCAACCCTGAGTGGGTGCCTTACCTGTACGTGGCTCTGTTCGGCGCTGTACTGATCGCTATCGGTATCGCTTGCCAGCTGATCCAGCTGTACGTCAGCGTGCGTGACCGCAAGCTGCCACAGAACGCCTGCGAACACGGCGATCCATGGAATGGCCACACCCTGGAATGGTCGACTTCGTCGCCACCTCCTTTCTACAACTTTGCTGTCGTGCCACGCGTTGACACTATCGATGCGTTCACCGAAGCCAAGGAAAACGGCACTGCTTACCAGGCTCCGGCCAAGTACTCGCCGATCCACATGCCTAACAACACTGCTACCGGTGTGTACATGGGTGCTTTGCTGACCGTGTTCGGTTTCGCAATGATCTGGCACATCTGGTGGTTGGCCATCGTTGGTCTGGTTGGCACTGTCGTGGTCTTCGTTGCCCACGCTGCCCGTGACGACCAGGGCTATATGGTGCCGGTTGAGACCATCGAGCGTATCGAGGCCGAGCAGCACAAGCGTCTGGTAGCCGCCAAAGCAATCCCGGCTACCCGTGTTGAAACCAAGTTGGAACAGGCTTAAACCATGTCGAACTTAGCGACCACTGCTGGACACGCTCATGGTCACGACCATGAGCACGAGGAACACCACGACGCGGGCGAGACCACCGTATTCGGTTTCTGGCTCTACCTGATGACCGACTGCATTTTGTTCGCGTCGATCTTCGCGGTATATGCAGTTCTGGTTAACAACGTAGCGGGTGGCCCGTCGGGCCACGACATCTTCGAGCTGCCTTACGTACTGGGTGAAACCGCCCTGTTGCTGTTCAGCTCGATCACCTACGGCTTCGCCATGCTGGCGTTGTTCAAGGGCAAGAAACAGCAGGTATTGTTCTGGCTAGCCATGACGTTCCTGCTGGGCGCCGGCTTTATCGCCATGGAAATCAACGAATTCCATCTGTTGATCTCCGAAGGCTACGGCCCTAGCCGTTCAGGCTTCCTGTCCGGGTTCTTCACCCTGGTCGGTACCCACGGTCTGCACGTGACCAGCGGTCTGATCTGGATGGCGATCATGATGTATCAGGTGCAGAAGAATGGCCTGACGTCGACCAACAAGACCCGTCTGAGCTGCCTGAGCCTGTTCTGGCACTTCCTGGACGTGGTCTGGATCTGCGTATTCACCGTTGTTTACCTGATGGGGACTTTGTAATGGCTAACGCACATTCCGACGGCGCCAACCACGGCAGCGTGAAGTCCTACGCAATTGGCTTCATCCTGTCTGTAATCCTGACTGTCATTCCGTTCGGCCTGGTGATGTACCCAAGCCTGCCGAAAATGACCACCCTGGCGATCGTGCTGTTGTTCGCCGTGGTGCAAGTAGTTGTTCACCTGGTGTACTTCCTGCACCTGGACCGCTCGGCGGCACAACGCAACAACGTCACGGCGCTGGTATTTGCCGCGATGGTTATCGTTCTGCTGGTGGGCTTGTCCCTGTGGATCATGTTCAGTATCCACACCGAAATGATGGCGAAGTGAGGTAAAACCCGATGTCCTTCAAGCACTTTATCCAAATCACCAAACCGGGGATCATTTTCGGTAACGTGCTTTCTGTGGCAGGCGGGTTTTTCCTGGCCTCGAAGGGGCATTTCGATCTTGCCCTCTTCCTGGCCGCGGTAATCGGCACCTCCCTGGTGGTTGCGTCCGGTTGCGTGTTCAACAACTGCATCGACCGCGACATCGACATCAAGATGGACCGCACCAAGAACCGGGTACTGGTACAAGGTTTGATCTCCCTCAAGGTGGCATTGATCTACGCCACCTTGCTGGGGGTTGCCGGCCTGGTACTGCTGTATCGCGTGGCCAACCCGCTGGCGGCATTGTTCGCCGCGATCGGCTTCGTGATCTACGTCGGTCTGTACAGCCTGTACTTCAAGCGCAAGTCGGTTCACGGCACGCTCATAGGCAGTCTGTCGGGTGCAATGCCGCCGGTTATCGGCTACGTCGCAGTCAGCAATAACTTCGACATGGCCGCGCTGACCTTGTTGGTGATGTTCAGCCTGTGGCAGATGCCGCATTCCTACGCCATCGCGATCTTCCGCTTCAACGATTACCTGGCCGCATCGATTCCGGTGTTGCCAGTGAAGCGCGGGATCAAGGTTGCCAAGAAGCACATCCTGCTCTACATCCTCGCGTTCCTGATCGCGACCCTGATGCTCACCCTTGGCGGTTACGCCGGCATGAGCTACATGGCCGTGGCAGCTGCGATGGGCATGTACTGGCTGTACATGGCGTGGACCGGTTACAAGGCGGTCGACGACAAGGTCTGGGCACGCAAGCTGTTCGTGTTCTCGATCTTCACCATTACCGCCCTGAGCGTCATGATGTCCCTGGACTTCAAAGTGCCTGCTGAGTTGTTACTGACTTACGCGCACTGAGTTAGCCAGATCAAAAAAGCCCCGCCTTCGAAAGAAGAGCGGGGCTTTTTTTTGCCGCCGATTCCTGTGGCTCAGGGGTTTAACCGGGTTGCCGCATTATCGGCATAAGGCCGCAGCACGCTCAGCAGCAACCCGCTGGCCAGCAGGTAGCTGCTGGCACAGATCACCAGCGACCAGCGCAGCGCATCCACCCCCAGGGCGGGCGTCAGATGGTCGCTCAGTACCCCCACCGCCAAGGGCCCGAAACCCGCACCCAGGGCCATGATCCCGAAGTTATACAGGGCAATCATGGTCGCCCGGCGCTCAGGGGCGACCAGCTGGGCGATGGCGGTGTAGCTCGGTGCCATCCACCACATGCCGAACACTGACATGCCGAACATGAAGACAGCGGCTTGCGGTACTTGCAGCGCCCCCAGCGACCAGGGATTGCCCGCCGGGTAAAGGGCAAACGCAATGGCCATAGGGCAGGCGATCAACGCCCCGACAATGGGCACACCCAGTTGCCAGCGGCTGTCATGCCGGGCCAGGCCTGCGCTCAGCCAACCGCTGGAAAGTGAACCGATAATGGCCCCCGGCCCGGCAGCGAGGCCCATGATGATCCCGGCGTCCTTGAGGCTCAGGCCGTGGCTGCGCACCAGAAAGGCAGTGCTCCAGATGCTGAAGGCGTAACTGGCAAAGGCCAGCAGGGCTCCGGCCATGGCAATCCGGACAAAGGTTGTGCACTGCCAGGCGGCTCGCATCACCTGCATCAGGCTTTCATGGGGTAAGTCGGGGCGTGACTGGCTGGCTTTTTCCCAGAGTCCGCGCAACGGCTCGGTCGCCGTAAAGCGCAGCAGCACGGCGGCAATGATCCCCGGAACGGCCATCCAGATAAACGCTTCGCGCCAGCCGTGGTAATACGCAATCCAGGCTCCCAGGCTCATGCCCAGCAGGGCGCCGATGGGAGCACCGAGCATGAACACGCTGATGGCCTTGGATCGCTGCTGCGGTGGATACAGATCCACGATCATCGACATCGACGCGGCACCGCTGCCGGACTCGCCTACAGCGACACCGATGCGGGCCAGTGCCAGGCTCAGGAAGTTCCCGGAAAACCCGCAGAGCATGGCCATGACGCTCCAGAAAGCACAGCACCAGCCAATCAGATTGCGTCGGTTGCCACGGTCGGCGTAGCGTCCCAGGGGGATCGCAAACACACAGTAGATCAACGCAAAAGCCAGGCCGGTGAGCAGACCGATCTGGGTGTCGGAAACCTGAAACTCGGCCTTGACCGGTTCAATCACCACGCCCATGACCTGGCGATCAATCAGGCTGACAGCCGAAATCAGGAACAGCACAAACAAGGTGTAATGACGGCGAAATCCGCTGACCTGGGTGTTCATCATTTCAATCCTGTGCGGCAGTGTTGATGGTTGAGGGTGTTACAGCTGCGGGCGCCGAGCGGCCCAGGGGCTGGCCAGTTCGAGTTGCCCGGCCAGTTGCAGCAACAGGTCTTCGCGGCACAGGCCAGCGGTAAACATCATGCCCACGGGCAAGCCCTCAGGGCTGGTGCCCAGCGGCACCGACATCGAAGGCTGGCCACTGACATTGGCCAGCACGGTGTAGCCGATGCTGGCGACGACACCCTGAATATAATCCCCATAGTCCTGGTCCAGGCTGGCGAGCCCCAGCTCGGGGGTGACACTGCTGGTGACCGGGCTGAGCAACAGATCGTAGTCGTTGAATACATGCTCCATGCCACTGCCGATCAGTTCAAAGGCGCGTCGCGCACGGTACAGGCTTTCAGCGCTGAGGGCGGTGGCGTCCGTCAGTAAATGACGACTGATACGCTCCAGCTCATGGGGGTGAAAGCTGCGGCCCAGCACCGCTTCGCGATCACGTACGGCGGCCAGCAGGGTTGCCGCACCGACAGTCCCGTGGGCGCTGTATAGCTGTTGTGGATCAATCGGCAGCGTCAAAGGCGTAACCCGGTGTCCGAGGCTCAACAGCAATTCAACAGTACTGTGCAGAATCGAGCGGATATCGGGGGCCAGTTCAATGCCGGTCATGGCCTGATCAACCACGCCAATGCGCAACGAACCGGGGGCTCGCCCCACGGCTTCGCTGAAACTCCCGGTCTGCGGTGCCAGCCAGTACGGGCTGCCATATTCGTGACCGTGGCTGGCATCCAGCAACAGCGCCGAATCGCGCACGCTGCGTGACACCACATGCCCGCAACTGGCACCGAACCAGCCTTCAAAGGCCTGTGGCCCCTGGGGGTTGCGGTAGCGGGTGGGCTTGAGGCCAAACACCCCGCAATAGGACGCCGGGATGCGGATCGAACCGCCGCCGTCGGTGGCGTGGGCCACCGGCACTATGCCTGCCGCCACGGCCGCTGCCGCCCCTCCCGACGAGCCACCGGCACTGTGGGCCAGGTTCCACGGGTTACGGGTCTGGCCCCACAGCGACGACTCGGTGGTGGTGCTCAGGCCAAATTCGGGGCTGGCGGTTTTGCCGAAAATCAGCATGCCTGCGTCCTGATAGCGCTGGACGATGGTGCTGTCAAAGGTGGCAGGCGGCGCGTCTGCCAGTAGCCGCGAGCCATTGCTGGTCACGGTGCCCCGCAGGTGGGTGTTCAGATCCTTGAGCAGCATCGGCACCCCGGCCAGAAGCCCCGAGCGTTCTGTACCGGTGGCACGGCGTGCCTGCAGGATCGTCGCAGCATGGTCGTCATGGCGCATGTTCACGGCGTTGATCTGCGGGTTGACTGCATCGCAGCGGGCTTGCGCCCCATGGAGCAGTGCCTGGCCCGAGAGTTCGCCGCAGCGGACCGCTTCGGCCATGGCCGTGGCGTCCAGCGACAAGTAGTCAGCGGCGGATAATTGATTCACTTCAGTGCTCATGTTTTCTGGCCTCGCGAAAGGATTTCGCCCTGCAGGTGACGGGGCGAAATCAGGCTGCTATGGGCTGCGGTCCGGGTCTTAAAACAGGAAGTTCAGCGATTCCTGCCACAACAGGGCATCGGAATGAATCGGGGTAAATACCGGGTTTTTGGTGTAGGTCAGGCCGCTGATCAAGTACACCCCGGGGATCAGCCGGGCGGCATAGGAGGCGGTCACGGCCAGGGTATAGGGTGCGCTTTCCTGGCCGTAGGCCCGGGTGGCTTTGCGTAAATCGTCGCTGTAGTAACTTTTGGTCAGGCCCACGGCGGCCATGTCGGCGGGGCGGCTGGCGAACGGGCCGATGTTGAAGGCGCTGATCTGGAATGCCTTGTTGATGGCGTTGACCGAGTCGGGGGAGTAATCGATTTTGCTGTCCAGGTACCAGCCCCGTGCATCGCCGTAGGGCTTGCTGACCTGCACCGTTTCGGCCAGATACCCCCCGTAGTTGTTGTCCGACTTCCTGGTGCTCAAAAACTCGGTGTACTCACTGCTGTTGTACATCGCTCCGGCCCGCAGCCACATGCCGTTGGTGGTCGGGGAGGCGGCCTGTTTGTAGCCGGCCTCGTTGATGAACAGGGCGCGGGCATCCTGCACGCTCAGGCGAAAGCCGCTGGGGTTGAGATCGATGTCTTTTTGAATGCCTTCGGGGCTGACGCTGCGGGTCACGGCGGTGCTGTTGTAAAAGTGCAGCGACGGGTCGCGGACGATGACGTTGAAGGTGGGCGTCGGCTCGGTGGCGGACATCCCGACCTGGAACGGCACCACACTGCTGGGCCCCAGAGCGGCGGTGGACGCACTGCCACCCAGGGCCATGCCGTAGAACAACCGCACACCGGGGATAAAGCCGTATTCCAGCTCCAGCTGGTGGTCGAAAAAGGACTGGTTGATGGCAAACACCGACATGGTTTTGACCCGCGGGTTGGCCGGGGTGTAAGTCGAGTCCACCCAGTTGCCCGACAGCGTCAGCTGGGCATCGTTGGCAAAACCGATGCGGGTCAGGTCGTAGGTCAGGTACAGATTGACCGAGGTGTTGTAGCTGGGGTTCTGGCCGTTGTACACCTGGGGTTTTCCATTGTGGCCCAGCACGTCATAGGTGTAGCCGTTGTACGAGGTGGCGGTGAAGCCGATGCCGTGCTCGGCCAGTTCCTTGCGCAGCCCCCACAGTTCGGGGTTGATGCGTGCACAAACCGGCACGTTCTTGAATGACAGTTCGGCGCGGGTCAGGGTTTTTTCGTATTGCGCGCACGCTGGCGCTGCTGGAGTGTCAGCGGCCAGCGCGTGATGAGCAAAGGCTGTCGCGGCAACGCAGACGGCTAACGAAGACTTGGAGCACATAGTGTGAGGTTCCCATCCTTAAAATGTTTTCAGGACGACGCCAGGTGTGTGGTGGTCAGCATTAGTACTGCATTTTCACAACCAGCGGATGGGGCCAACGGTGAGTATCGATGAGGCCAGCAGCCAAGGCAAAATCTGTAGTCGCTGACCAGGCACGAGCCTGCGATAAGGGCCGCAGGCCCGGCAAAATTTCAGGGTCGCTGCGTAACCCATCGCAGCCTTGTGCCTCGTCAGCGATCAGCGCTGGGGAAAGTGTTGTTGTGGTGCAAGTCCCTCAGGAGCGCACAACCCCGGGGCGCCGGGCGTGGCTGTTGATGACCTGGCCCAATAGCTGGATCCCGGGCGCAATCAACTCCTGGGCAATGGAGCCAAATCCCAGGCGAATGCTCGGCCGGGTCAGGGTGTCGGGATCAAGGCAGAACGCATTGCCCGGATCAAACAGCACGCCTTTGGCCACGCCTGCGTAGTACAGGCTCAGCAGGTCATGCCGGCCCGCCAGTTTCAGCCACAGGGTAGCGCCGCCACTGGGCATGGCGAACTCGGCGTCGGGCAATGCTTCACGCAGTGCCCGGGTTACCGCGAGGGCGCGCAGCTGCAGGTTCTCCCTGGCCTGCTGCAACAGACGGTCGTAGTGGCCTTGCTGAATAAACAGCGCTGCGGTGATCTGATTGTTGCCGGGGATTTGCCGAATCATCAGGCGTTGCAACTGACGCAACTGCTCGATGACGGGGGCGGGTGCCACGATGTAGCCGATGCCCAGCCCCGGTGACAGCAGTTTGGACAAACTGCTGAGATAGATCACCCGCTGCGCCGGGTCGATGGCCTTGAGGGCCGGCAAGGCGTGGCCGTCATATTCGGTTTCGGGGTCGTCATCGTCCTCGAACAGCACCTGGTCATGCCGTTGCGCATGTTCGAGCAGGGCCAGCCGCCGGGCCTGGCTCATGGTCACCCCGGTGGGGCACTGGTAGGCCGGCGTGCAGTACAGGTAGTCGCACTGTGCCAGGGCCGGGGAAATTTGCAGCCCCTGCTCGTCGACGGGCAAGGGCAGCACCTGGGCGCCATCGTGGGCAAAGGCATTGCGCGGATCGCGATAGCCGGGTTCTTCAACCCCGATGACGCTGCCCGGTCGGGCAAATAATCGCGCCAGCAAGTAAAAGCTCTGCTGACGGCCCAGGGTCAGCAGAACTTGATCGTGGGTCGCAGCGATTCCGCGGCGGGGCAACACGCGACGAATCAACTGGTCGATCAACTGGCTTTCACCAACGTTCTCGCCTTCTTGCCACCAGCGATCCACCGCTTTGACCTCCAGGGCCTGACGGCTGCACTGGCGCCACTGCGAGAGCGGAAACTGCTTGGGATCGAACTGGCCGTAGATGAAGGGGTAGCGCACTTCGCGCCAGATCGGCGGGCGATCTGCCCACACTATTTCAGGCCCGGCGCGGTGCATGCGGGCAGACCAGTCCGGCGGCTGCGCTATCGGGGCGGGCGAGGCCCGGGCCTGTTGCGTCGGGGTAATGGCCCCGCAAACAAAGAACCCGTCGCGGGGGCGTGAATCCACATACCCCTCGGCCACCAGTCGCTCATACACCAGCACCGCGGTGTTGCGCGAAACCCCGGTCAGCAGCGCCAGATCCCGACTCGACGGCAGGCGTGTACCGGCGGGCAAACGTCCCTCCAGCATGGCTGTGACAAAGGCGGTGCACAGTTGAACCTGCAGCGGTTCATCATGCTTGCGCACTTTGGGCAGCAACTGGCGCCACATCAAATCATGCTGGCTGGAGCGCATGGGTAACCCTGGATCATTCGGCGGAACGCCACCCTAACCCAAGACTCTTTTGCAGCGCTATGGAGTCTTTGATCAGTTGCCCGTCACTGTGCACCCGGTCCAGCTCCGCGCGGTACCGGGTACGGTTTTCAGCGGCTTGCGCGAGTGATGCCGTTGAGTTGGTCGGTCAGCCGGCTGATGTACGGTCATGGTGGCCTGAATTGTTAGCCGTTGAATAATTACTGCGATCGGTAAAGTTATTTCTATCGATATAAATTGAGGCACACTCGTCTTCTCATCGATCAAGGAGAAACCCATGAGCACCATTCACCGGCGCCGATCAGCCAGCGAAGGCGGTTACCCCTGTGGGGATGAAACCAGTGCGCGGATTATCGAAGCAGCGTTGAAGCTGTTCGGCGAGCAGGGTTACGAGGGTGCATCGACACGGGAAATTGCCGAGTTGGCAGGGGCCAATGCGCCTGCGCTCAATTACTATTTCAAAAGCAAGGAAGGGGTCTATAACGCCTGCATCGAACATATGGTCGAGCACATCTGGGACTTCCTGGCGCCGACCATCGAAGAGGCGCAGGCGCAACTGGGTGGCCGGCCCGACACTGAGCAGCTGATTGAAACCTTCTGCTCGATCCAGAGCAGAATTGCCGAGTTCATGCTGGTTTCCAACCGCACCAGCAGCTGGCGCAAGTTTTATGCGCGCGAGCAGTCCGGGTTGGGGCCGAATGCAGGTGAAGAGGTGATCAACCAGCGCATTGGCCAGCGCATTATCGGTGTGACCAGTGGCATCATCTCGCGGTTGATGGGGCCGCAGGCGAGTCAGGAGGAGTGCATCCTGCGCTCCATGACCCTGACCGGGCAGTTGCTGCCATTCCACCTGACCCGTGCCAGCTCGCTCAGGGCGCTGGACTGGGATGTGCTGACGCCGAAGCGCTACGCCCTGTTGATGAAGATAGTGCACGAGCAGACCGTGGCCCTGTTGCGCGGCCTGGCGCGATAAAACCGCTGCAAACAAACGGGCATGCCCGCGCCGTCCTCTGCAGGAGCGAGCTTTTATCGAACCGATATTGATTGGCAAAAGAATGCAGTCTTCTTGAGACGCTCGCTTGAGCAGGGTTACAGGAATGATGTTGCATTTACCCCCGGCCTTTCCACGGCACCAGTCTGCGCTCTAGCCAGCGCATCCCCAGGTCGAACAGCAGCGCCAGTACGCCGATCATCAGGATGCCCATGATCACCACGTCGGTGGCCATGAACTTGGACGCTGTGAGTACCATGAACCCCAGCCCTGCGGTGGCTGCGACCATTTCCGCCGCCACCAGGGTGGTCCAGCCAAAACCTATGGCGATGCGCATTCCGGTGAGTATTTCGGGCAACGCGGCGGGCAGGATCACGTACTTGAGCACCTGCCCCCGGCTGGCGCCCATCGAGTACGCCGCATGGATTTGCTCGATGGCCACCGACTTGACGCCGGCCCGGGCACTCAGCGCCAACGGGGCGAACATTGCGAGGTAGATCAACAGCACTTTCGAGCCTTCGCCGATGCCCATCCAGATCACCACCAGCGGCAGGTAGGCCAGCGGCGGCAAGGGTCGATAAAACTCCACCAGCGGGTCGAACACCCCGCGGGCGACCCGATTGACGCCCATCAAAATACCCACCGGAATCGCCGTCAACGCGGCCAGTGCAAAGGCGCCAAATACCCGCAAGGCACTCCAGCCTATGTGGGTCAGCAGGCTGGCATCGGCAAAACCGTCGCGACTGACATCCACGATTTGCGCCCATACCGCTTGCGGTGAGGGCAGAAACAACGGTTTGATCCAGCCGTTACGGGTGGCCAAGAACCACAGGGCGACTAT
This sequence comes from Pseudomonas sp. Lz4W, assembly GCF_000346225.2. Lineage (NCBI taxonomy): Bacteria > Pseudomonadati > Pseudomonadota > Gammaproteobacteria > Pseudomonadales > Pseudomonadaceae > Pseudomonas > Pseudomonas sp. Lz4W. Next base: position 891,554 of record NZ_CP017432.1, read on the forward strand.
CACGCAGACGGTGCCGAAGCTGAGCAGCAGACTTGAGCCGTTACCCGGGGCACCGTATTGCTCGCCCGGTCTGGCGGGAGCTGCGCGGCGCAGTTCGTTCAGGGTGCGCAGTACGGCATTGCGTTGTTTTTCATCTAGCAGGCTCATTACGCCGCCTCCTCATCACCGTGGATGATGCTCAGGATCTGCTCGCGCAGGGCAATAAAGTCAGGGCTGGATTTCACCGCGCGGGCATCCCGGCATTCGAGAAAACGCTGGCCGAAATCCACCGCGAATTCATGGGTGATACGCCCCGGACGCGGTGACATGATGATCAGGCGGGTGGCCATGAACAGCGCTTCTTCCACATCGTGGGTGATGAAAAACATCATCTTTTGCGTGCGCTGCCAGATCTCCAGAATCAGCTCCTGCAAGCGTTCCCGGGTCAGGGCATCCAGCGCCCCCAGGGGCTCGTCCAGCAACAGCATTTTCGGATCGTTGGTCAGGGCCCGGGCGATCCCGACCCTTTGCTGCATGCCGCCCGACAGTTGATACGTGGCGTGGTCGCGAAACTCCGCGAGCCCGGTCAATTGCAAAAAATGCATGGCCCGCTCATAGCGCTCGGCGCGGGCAATACCGCGCAACTTGAGGCCGAAGGCGACGTTGTCGATCACATTCAGCCACGGCAACAGCGCGTGCTTCTGGAACACCACGCCGCGCTCGGCACCGGGGCCGGTGACTTGATCGCGCAACTCGGCGCCATGGATCCGTGCCGGCACCAGGCCGTGATAATCGCCCAAAGTAATCACGCCGCTGCTGGGTTGAATAAACCCGGCCATCAAATTCAGCAGCGTGGTCTTACCGCAACCCGAGGCGCCCAGGGCGACCACAAAATCTCCGGCGGCGATGTCCAGGTTGACCCCGGACAAGGCACGCACCGGCTGACCCTTTTGCTGTCCCGGATAGAGCACCGAAACATCATGGATTTTAAGGCTGAGGCTCATGGTGGATTCCTCTTTTGTTCGCTGAGTCATGTGGGAGCCGGCAAGCGCGCTCCCACAATCGGGTGACTGGTTTATTTGATGTTTTGCACAAATGCCGGGTTGATCGCCACGCTGTAGTCGGGCAACAGCGCCGGGATCTTCTTTTGCGCCTTGAGGAAGTCCGCGGTGGCTCCCAGGGCCTTGGCGGCCCCGCCGCCCAGCCACGCGGTACCTGCCTGTTCGCTGGCCAGCGGGAACCGGTACAGCGCCAGTACCTGCGGCACTTCATCAGGTTTGGCCCCGGATTGTCTGGCCACGTTGATCACCTGCGGCGAATCGGCGGTCCAGGTTTTTGGCGCGTTGACGTAACTGGCGGTACTGTCTTGCAACACCTGGGTAAAGGCCTGCATGCCCGGGCCGTTTTCGGCAGCGAATTTTTTGTCCACCACCAGCCCGTCAAACGTGGCCTTGCCCCAGTGGGTCAACTGGCCGGACGTCAGCAGTACATGACCGCTCTGTTTGAGGCGGCCCAGTGCCGGGTCCCAGATAAACGCCGCATCGATATCCCCACGTTCCCACGCGGCCGGAATGTCCGAGGGTTGCAGGTTGATGACCTTGACCTTGCCGGTCAGGCCGAACTGCTCAAGGGCAAACAAGGCGTGAAAGTGGGTGGTCGAGACGAACGGCACCGCCAGGGTTTTGCCCGCCAGATCCTGGGGCGCGACGATGCCGCTGCCATTGCGCACCACCAGCGCCTCGGCGTCGGCGATGTTGTCGAGAATCCAGAACAGTTGCGCGTCCACGCCGCGACTCAGCGCCGCGGCAATCGGGCTGCTGCCGGCCACCCCGATCTGCACATCGCCCGAGGCCATGGCCAGCATCACGTCGCCGCCGCTGTCGAAGTTGCGCCACTTGATGTCCCAGCCGGTGGCCTTTTCGAAAGCTTGCCGGGCGATGGCGTCCTTCCATGGCGCAAACATGCTTTGCACGCCGATGGTGACGGTTTGCGCCTGGGCATTGACCGCCAGACCCAGGGTCAGGGCGGTGAGCGGCAGCAACACCGCGCGACGAATCCATTTATTCAGGGGCTTGAGCATGGTGAGGCTCCGGGAAGGGGAAGGCGTTGTTTGAGTCAGCCCGATCTTAGGCGGCGGCCCGAAGCTTGCTTTAGATCCAGTTGCTGCAACCTGTGGTGCCAGAGGTCGTTGCAGGCCTTGCGGGGCAAGGGCTGTAGCGTATCGGGTGCGTCATAAGGGTGCGCCGGGGCAGGAGCTTGAGCCATGTTGGAGCGTTATTTCCGGCCCTTTGAAACCGGGCGCGGGTTACAGGAGCAACTGCGTGAGAGTCTGGTCAGCGCGATTCTGGACGGCGCCATGCCCCCCAGTGAGCCGATGCCGTCGTCGCGCAAACTGTGTGAACTGCTCAAGGTGTCGCGCAACACCGTGGTGCTGGTCTACGAACAGTTGGTACAGGACGGTTACCTGATCCCCTCGGATCGGCGCGGCTACTTCATTAACGAGAAGTACCTGCGTCAGCAACTCAACCTCAGCCTCAAGCCGGCCACCCGCAAGATTTTCGAGCGCCCCGATCACGCGCCGGACTGGGAGGCCCGCCTGCAAAGCAGCTCGTCGCGTTTGCGGGCCATTGTCAAACCGCGCAACTGGCGCGAGTACCGTTACCCGTTTATTTATGGCCAGGTCGAGGCCGACGAACAAACGGCTGCCCGCTGGCGTGACTGTTCGCGTATCGCCAGCACCGGCGCGCATATGCGCAGCTGGGTCGATGATCAGGTGATGCTCGACGATCCATTGCTGGTGGAACAAATCATCCAGCGGGTACTGCCCAGGCGCGGCATCAGCGTCTCGGCGCAAGAAATACTGGTGACCATCGGCACCCAGAATTCGCTGTACATGCTGGGACAACTGCTTGGCCGCCCGGGGTTGGTGATGGGGCTGGAAGAGCCGGGCTATGTCGATGCACGCAATATTTTCGGCCTTAGCGGCTGTGAACTGAAACCGCTGTGCATTGACCGTCAGGGATTGGTGGTCGATGCACAGCTGGATGGCTGCGAGATGCTGTTCTGTACCCCCAGCCATCAATCGCCCACCGGGGTGACCATGCCGCTGTATCGGCGCCTGGAGCTGATGGCCTGCGCCCGGGAGCGGGACTTTTTGATCATCGAAGACGACTACGAAAGCGAGCAGAATTTTTTGGGCAGTAACCATCCGGCGCTCAAGAGTTTTGATGACAGTGGCCGGGTGATCTATCTGGGCAGCCTCACCAAAAGCCTGTTGCCGGGGCTACGTTTGGGGTTTATTGCGGCCGATGCGGAGTTGATCCATGAGCTGCGTGCGCTGCGCCGCTACATCTACCGGCATCCGCCGTCGAATAACCAGCGTGCGCTGGCGCTGTTCCTGTCCATGGGCCATTACGATGCCCATGGGCGGCGCTTGCGTGACCGGCTGGCGCGTAAATGGCGGGTAATCAGCCGGGCGATGGCCGAACACCTGCCCGAGTTCAATGCCACCGGCATGGCGGGCGGGTCATCGTTGTGGGTTCGTTGCCCGCCGGGTGTCGATGCCTGGGTCCTGCAACGGCTGGCGGCCAGGCGCGGGGTATTGATCGAGCCGGGGGATATCCACTACCTGAGCGAACATCGCCCGCGCAATTGTTTCCGGCTGGGGTTTGGCGCGATTGCCCAAGAGCTGATCGAACCCGGGATTACCGCGCTGGGCGCGGCATGGCGGGAGATGAGTAAGAGCGAGCTTGCCTCGCGATGACGGCGGCGCGGTTTTGCAGAGGCAACGAGGTGATTGCATCGCGAGCTCTTCGTTGCCGGCCTGAAAGGCTCGCGAGGCAAGCTCGCTCCTACAGGAGGGGGTTACAACTGCTCGCGGCCCAGCGTGTCTTTGAGCACCGCGAACATCGCATCCAGATCCACCCGCGGAGTTACGGCCGGCGTCATACAGCGCGCCCTAATTGTAGGAGCGAGCTTGCCTCGCGAGCTCTTCGTTGCCGGCCTGAAAGGCTCGCGAGCAAGCTCGCTCCTACAGGATTTAGGGTTACAACTGTTCGCGGCCGAGGGTGTCTTTGAGCACCGCGAACATCGCATCCAGATCCACCCGCGAGGTCACCAGCGCCGGGGCGAAGATGATTGCATCACCGGTGGTTTTGACGTGCAGGCCGGCGTCATACAGCGCACGCTGGACCCGCGCGCCCTTGGCCCCTGGGGCTTCGCCAGGGGTCAGCTGAATCCCGCTGAGCAACCCGTAACCACGCAAATCGCTGACCTGGGGCAAGCCGCGCAAAGCGCTCAATGACTCCAGGAAATAAGGCGTCAGCTGCGCGCCTTTATTGAACAAGTCCTCATCACGGTAAATATCCAGCGCCGCCAATGCCGCCGCACAGGCCACCGGGTGCCCTGAGTAGGTATAACCGTGAAACAGCTCCGGCCCGGCGCCTTTGCTGGCGTTGATCACGGTGTCGTAGACCTGCTCGTCGACCGCCACTGCGCCCATCGGGATCGCGCCGTTGGTCAAGGCCTTGGCCATGGTGATGAGGTCGGGCCTGACCTCGAAACTCTGCGCCGCAAACCCTTGCCCGGTACGGCCGAAGCCGGTGATGACTTCATCGAATACCAGCAGGATTGCGTGCTTGTCGCAAATCTCGCGCAGGCGCTTGAGGTAGCCGGCAGGCGGCACATACACGCCGATGGAACCGGCAATCGGCTCAACGAAACACGCGGCTATGCTGTCGCCGCCATGCATGGCGATGATCCGTTCCAGATCGTCTGCCAGGTCTGCACCATGCTGCGGCTCGCCCAATTGATAGCGCTGATTTTCTTGCCAGGTATGACGCATATGACTGACGTGGGGCAGCCCGCCCGCCGCGAATGCCTGACGGTTGCGCATCATCCCGGACAGCGCCACGCCACCGAAATTTACCCCGTGATATGCCCATTCGCGGGACACAAATCGCGTGCGCTGGGCCTCGCCGCGAGCACGGTGATACGCCAGGGCGATTTTCATCGCGCTGTCCACCGACTCGGAGCCGGAGTTGGTGAAAAACACTTTGTTCAGGCCTTCAGGCAGCAGTTCGCTCAAGCGTTCGGCCAGTTCAAAGGACAACGGCGAAGCGCGCTGAAAGTGCGGGGTGAAGTCCAGGGTCAGCAACTGTTTGCAAACGGCTTCGGCGATCTCGCTGCGGCCATGGCCGGCGGCACTGCAGAACAGCCCCGAGCTGCCATCGAGCAACGCGCGACCTTCGCTATTCCAGTAGTGCACACCCTCGGCGCGGACAAACAATTGCGGGGCCCGCTGGAACTCGCGGTTATCGGTAAAAGGCAGCCATTGGTGATTCAGATTCATCGTCATGCGTATCACTCCTGAGGGGCAGTCCGGGTGTTCCAGTTGCTCGCAGACTAGGCACCGCAACAGCCGGTGACTTAGATCCAGACGGGCTTTTCGATGGAGCCAGTTCTGGCACCATCGAAAGCGCCGGCTGGCTCTAAGCCTGTGGGGGCGTGCTGACTACAGTGGCGCCATCGAGCACCCCGGAGCGGCGCATGAACCCTGAAACGAGTTGGGCCTTGAGCGCTCTCTGTGTGTTGGTGGCAGCGGTGGTACGCGGGCTGACCGGCTTCGGCTTTGCCGCCATCGCGGTGGTCGGGCTGGCGATGCTTGGATCGTTGCAGCAGGCGGTGCCACTGGTGTTGTTCCTGGAGGTCGCATCCAGCTTGATGCTGTTACGCAGTGCCTGGCGCGGGGCCAATTACCCCTTGCTCAGGCGTCTATTGCTGGCGGCGGCCTGCGGTGTGCCTTGCGGGATTTTGCTGTTGACCGGCAGCGACAGCCGCGGGCTGACGCTGGGGGTTTACGGGCTGGTGGGGTTGCTGGCGGTTCTGGGGCTGGCGCGGGTTCGCCTGCCAATGGGCGAGGGGCGGGCGGGGGCCTGGCTGGTGGGTGGCAGCAGCGGCGCGTTGATTGCCGCGTTCAGCATTGGCGGCCCACTGGTGGTGGCGTGGCTCAGCCATTGCGGGCTGCGGGCACAGGTGCTGCGGGCGACGCTGATCATGTTCTTTTTCGCTGTGGATATTGCTGCACTGGTGGGGCTGGCGATGGCCTCGGCTATCCCTTCGGATACAGGCTGGCAAGCGCTGCAGATGTTGCCCGCATTACTGCTCGGGCTGTGGCTGGGCCAGCAATTGTTTTTGCGTATCGAGGCCGAACAGGCTGCCCGTTTTACTCAATGGCTATTGCTGTTACTGGCAGGCACAGGCCTGTTGGGGCGGGCGTGGTCCTGATTTTTTCCAGGGGGAAACTTATGCGATCGAGTGTTTTTATCACGGGTGCCACTTCCGGTTTTGGCGAAGCCTGCGCCAGGCGTTTTGCTGCCGCTGGCTGGGCGCTGGTGCTGACCGGGCGCCGCGCCGAGCGATTACAGGAGCTGGCGGATGAACTGGGGGCGCAGACCGAAGTCCTGGCACTGGTGCTCGATGTCCGCGATCGCGACGCCATGCAACAGGCCATCGAGCAACTGCCCCCGGCCTTCAGCACCTTGCGCGGTCTGATCAACAACGCCGGTCTGGCCTTGGGCACCACCCCGGCCCAGCAATGTTCGCTGGATGACTGGGACACCATGGTCGACACCAATATCAAGGGCCTGCTGTACAGCACGCGCTTGCTGTTGCCGCGTCTGATTGCCCACGGCGCCGGAGCGGGAGTCGTTAATCTGGGTTCGATCGCGGGTAACTGGCCATACCCCGGCAGCCATGTGTATGGCGCGAGCAAAGCCTTTGTCCGGCAGTTTTCCCTGAGCCTGCGTTGTGACCTGCAAGGCACTGGTGTGCGGGTGACCAATCTGGAGCCGGGGTTGTGCGAGAGCGAGTTTTCCCAAGTGCGCTTTGCCGGCGACCAGGCCCGGTATGACGCGTTATACACCGGCGCCCAGGCCATTCAGCCAGCAGATATTGCCGAGACGATTTTCTGGCTGCTCAACCAGCCGGCGCACATCAACATCAATAGCCTTGAACTGATGCCCGTCAGCCAGTCGTGGAGCAACTTTGCAATTGAGCGCGCTCAGGGCACGTGACGCTGGCCCCGGGGGCCATACAGCACTATGCCCAAGAGCCGTTTTGCTACCTGTCCGGCATCAGGAGTTCAACTAGGAAATATCCTAAAGACAGCCAGGAGTCCTTGCCATAGTGTGCCCGCAGGCTGGTTTCATTCAAAAAGCGGCACAGGTGGCAAACCACTCTGGAAGAGTGTTTGCAAACTTACCAGCCCGTCCCGTCAAGGAGGTACTTGCTTCAGTCAGCAGGTGCCGCTGTTGGTTTTTTTATCAATAAACAGCAAAGACATTGACGGATTAATTGCCTGTGAAGTCCTGTCTTATTCCTGGTCGTGGAGATAAAAAAATGTACGGATCCCTGGCAGAACAAGTACGTGAAACAGCGCAAACAGAACAATCAAAAGAGGACATGTTATTTGCCATTCTTGCTGGAATGACCGGTGTACATCCGGGAATGTCGGCCATAAACCTTGCACGAAGCTATATGAAAGTCTGTGCCGTCAGCGGGTTGAAGCTCAACCCTTACTTTGTCAAAGACGGCAATTCCCGACCCTCCCCTAAAACCGCAAGAATGCTTGCCAATCGCAATTTCAAGGGGTTGGGCGTTACGTCTACCAGTCTTGGACTGGCTGCATTGGCTCCTGCCATCTCGCCCGTTCCGGCTCCCTTCGCGGCCATCCGTCACGCGTCTGCAACCGCCTCGACCACCCTGCATCTACACCGGCTTTCAAGATTGCTGGCGTCCTGCCAACCATTTGCCGTTGGCGACGAACAGGTCGCCCATGCAATCAAATGGCTGCAACTGGCCATAGAAGTAAAATTGGTAAAACTGGCATTTCGGGGAACAGAAACCGCATTGTCCACCACCTCGACTCTGCTCTCGTTTACCGGCATCGGGCTGGCTGGAAAGATCCCGATGATCATGATCAGCGTGCAACTTGAACTGGCCAGACAAGGGGTCAGTAATAAATATGCCGCCCTGTGCAAGATCGCGGCAATGGAACTGCAATGGGCCGCATTTCTCGAACAAAACAACAGTAACGCCGGTCTGCCGGAATTCAATTTCAACGCATCATCCCCGGCGGCCATGATCGAAAAACTCGAGCAGAGAAAAATGCTGCTGGGTGCGGCAATAACCGGCCAGGTGCGCAGCAGTGCGCTGGACGCCCGTACCGGCAACACCGGGTTAGGACCGGCAACTCTGATCATTAAAGAAATCATGGCCAAATACACCCTGCAAGGGCAGTTCTGCTCGGGGCACGACTATATGGCCATGATCAATGAACCCGCAGGCTGGAATGCCATTGCGGCAAAGCTCATGAACATTTAAGACCGGCTATCCAGGGTGTGTATTCAATCCCCTTGAACGTGCTGGTCATGCCTTGGGTGTCAGGGGTGAAACCCGGCATAGGCCTGCAGGCGCGCAACGCGTTCCTGCAGGCAGTGCGGTGGTGAATCAGAACAGCCATTGAGCGCCGAGGGAGTAGCCGGTCTGGCTGCCCTCATCATTGCCAAGGCGGCCATTGATTTCGGCGTAAAGCCCCAGTTGCGGGGTGATCGCCAACTGGCTGCCGACCTGGGCCCGACCAAAGCTCTTGTCGACGCCGCCCAGTTTTGCCTCTCGGGCTTTTCCGTCCGCGAGGCTGGTCAACAGGATGTCGTCCAGACTTCCGTCACCCATTTCCCTGACCCAGGCAATGTCGCCGTACGGCTGCAGGCTCATGCCGGCCGGCAGGTCGAAACTGCCCCGTACACGCCAGCCGAGGCTGGCCTGCAGGGAGTCGAAACTTTGCTCCTCATAGGTAAGGGCAGTACGCAACTGCTGTTTTTCGTGAAACTTGTCGATCCGGTAATGGCTGTAATCAAGCCCGGCGAAAGGACCGCTTTTGATTGGGCCGACGTCGAAGTCATAGCCGCCGATCACCCGCGCACCGAGGCTGAGGGCATCGGTTTCACCGGTCTGCTTCTGACTCAGCAGCACCGGGCCACCGTTGGCCTGGATCAGCAGATTGCGCTTGCTGTCGAAGCTGCTCTGCCCGGCGCTCAGGTCGCCTGCCAGCCATGCTGGGCCGCCGTCATTGAGCAAGGCATAGAGCGCCGCCTGCCAGCTGTCATTGTCGAGCTTGCCGCCATGTTCCAGCTTGTCGCGGCCATTGAGGTAACTGAGGCTGGCGCCCAGGGTCAGGCTCGGGGTCAATTGATAATCTCCCAGAGCATGCAGGCCCAGTCGACGGCCTTCGTGGAAGGGGCCACTGTCTGCGGTGTACTCACCATCAATGCCTATTTCGCCATCAAAGGTGCCCGCCTCACGACTGGCCGACTGCAAGGTCAGCCAGCGCCGGTCCAGCAGGTTTACCTGAGCCTGGTGCTGACGTTGCAGGCTGTCCTGCATCGCGCGGGCGACGGCCCCGCCAGACGCCGTTGACGCCATGAGGTCGGCATTGGTCAGCTCCAGCACCAGACGGCTGAGCAGGCGCGAATAGTCGCGCAGGCGCTGCTCGATACGTTCCTGGCCAAAGGCATCGGTGAGCACGGTTTCATTGTCTTTTTGGGGATCATGCCAGGTCGCTCCGCCCGGGATTGCCGGGTTGTCGGTCTGGGTGTAGCCGTCCATGTCCCCCAGTTCCCAGTTGGTGGCTTCGACGTAGAGCACCGGAATATTCAGTTTTTCAAAGGATTCGCCATCACTGCAGCAACCGGTGCCGGCAGGATAGGCCGCGTCCAGACCGGGGTTGGTGTGCAGGTCGATATTGAGCTCTTTGGCCAGCTTGAACGCATGTTCGCGCAGTGCCGCCAGCCCCGGGTTGGTCGCACTGTTCTTGCCGGAGTGGGCATACATCATGTCGCCGGTGATCAGGCTGTCGAGGTTGATCATGGCCAGCATGTTGTTCTTCTGGCTGGTACTCAGGCTGTTCACAAAGGCCTTGGATCCTTGCAGGCCTTCTTCTTCGGCGCCAAAGCCGATCACCTGCAGCCCGTACTCCAGCGGCAGGCCATTGAGATTGCGGGCGATTTCGGTGAGCACGCTGGCGCCCGAACCGTTGTCGTCGACCCCTTGCAGGGCAGGGCGACCGAAGTAGGTATCAAAGTGGGCGCCGACCACCACGTATTGCGGCAGTGTGCCCGGGGCATAAGCCACGACGTTTTGCGAGCTGCGACTGTTGTCGGCGCCCCAGGAAAAATCCTGGCGGGAGATGCTGTAGGCGTCGCCCATCCGGCTTTGCATCCAGTCGGCCGCCCCGGCGAAATTGGCCGTGCCCCGATAGCGGCCCGGGTAGTCATGAATCAGCGTGTCGAGGGTGTCACCAGCGTATTCGCCGTAGTCATGGGCCTGGCCTGATGTTGACAGCAGGGCGCCGGCAACGCTGACAGCGAGTGCGAGAGGTTTGATCACAACGTCTTCCTTGAGTTTTTCTTTTTGGATTGAGGCAATACGTCTAGACCATTTGCATGATGTGCGCCCCTTTATCGACTTCTTGAACAATTGACGCCCAGCGTTAAGGGTTCGTCGCCAATATGTAAAAGAGAACCGGTTTTGAATTGAAACCCAGCGCTGCGGCGGGCCGCGAATGCCCCGCAAGCGGGCAGGCCCTGGTGCAAGTGCTGCGAAAAGTAGCACGTAGATATCGATGCTTATCTGAAGGAGCTGCCTTGAAGACAGCAGCGCCGCCATCGCGGGCAAGCCCGCTCCCACAGGAGGAGGGGGCAGATTGCGATGCCTTTCTGTAGGAGCTGGCTTGCCAGCGAGCTCTGGCTTGAAGACCGCGGCGCTGCCATCGCGGGCAAGCCCGCTCCCACAGGGAGATGGGCAGATTACGATGCCTTTCTGTAGGAGCTGGCTTGCCAGCGAGCACTGGCTTGAAACCAGCGGCGCTGCCATCGCTGGCAAGCCCGCTCCCACAGAAGGAGGGGGCAGATTGCGATGCTGCTTTTCTGTAGGAGCTGGCTTGCCAGCGAGCTCTGCCTTGAAGTCAGCAGCGCTGCCATCGCGGGCAAGCCCGCTCCCACAGAAGGAGGGGGCAGATTGCGATGCTGCTTTTCTGTAGGAGCTGGCTTGCCAGCGAGCTCTGCCTGAAGTCAGCGGCGCCGCCATCGCGGGCAAGCCCGCTCCCACAGAAGGAGGGGCGGGTTACTGTGCTTGTCTGTAGGAGCTGGCTTGCCAGCGAGCACTGCCTTGAAGTCAGCAGCGCTGCCATCGCGGGCAAGCCCGCTCCCACAGGGGGGTGGGCGGATTGCGATGCTTTTCTGTAGGAGCTGGCTTGCCAGCGAGCTCTGCCTGAAGTCAGCGGCGCCGCCATCGCGGGCAAGCCCGCTCCCACAGAAGGAGGGGGCGGATTGCGATGCTGCTTTTCTGTAGGAGCTGGCTTGCCAGCGAGCTCTGGCTTGAAGTCAGCGGCGCTGCCATCGCGGGCAAGCCCGCTCCCACAGTGGGAGGGGGCAGATTGCGATGCTTCTCTGTAGGAGCTGGCTTGCCAGTAATTCAGGCTGCGAGGCCTGGGATCTGCACTCAGAAATCTGCCTTGAGCGACATCACGAAGTTGCGCGGCTCGCCGTAGAAGTTGCCGAAGCCTTCGGTGCCGACGGTGGCGTAGTAGCGCTTGTCGAACAGGTTGTTGCCGTTAAGTGCCACGGACCAGGTGTCATCGATGCGGTAGCCGATGCGGCTGTTCCAGATCGCATAACCGGCCTGGCTGATGTCGATGCCGCTGATGGGCGAGACCCGGTAGTTGCTGCTCTGGGCATTGACTCCGGCGCCGACAGTGATGCGGTCCAGTGAGCCGTCCAGGGCATAGTCGGCCCACACGCGCAGCAGGTGGCGCGGCACATAGGTGTTGTAGGCCAGACCATCCTGATCGTCATTGGCATCTTCCAGAACCTTGGTCTGGGTGTAGGTGTAGCCGGCCAGCACTTGCAGGCGCTCAATGACTTCGCCACTGACTTCAGCTTCGAAACCTTGAGCCTGCACCTTGCCGGAGTTCTGTGAGCAAGTACTGTCCGGGCACAGCGGATTGTCCTGGGCCGCGTCTTTCTGAATGGTGCGGAACAGGTTGAAGGAACTGTTCAGGCGCCCGTCGAACCATTCGCCCTTGATCCCCACTTCATAGCTGGTGCCGATCAATGGCTTGAGGGTTTCGCCGTTGAGGGTTTTGTAGCCGCCCTGCGGGGTGAAGATGTCCGTGTAGCTGGCATAGGTGGTCAGGTTGTCGTTGAGGTCGAACAGTACGGCCGCGAACGGGGTGACCTGGCCGGTTTCGGTCGCTCTGGAACTGACTGGCGTGCTTTCGCCCTGGTACCAGGACTCGCTATCGCTGTCGGACTTGTACCAGCTCACGCGGCTACCCAGCACGAAGGTCAGCGGCTCGGCCAGCTTCAGGCGGGCCGTGGAGTAAAGACCGTATTGTTTGATCCTCATGTCCATCGGCCCGCCACGTGAGGCATTACTCAGGTAGTAGCTGTCATCAGGTTTGGGCAGGTGATGATCGGGGTTGAGTACATTCTGGCGCTGGGGCAGGACTGCCACGGCGTAAAAGTCATCCTTGTGCGAACGGCTGGCGTTGGCGCCGATGGTCAATTCCTGCTCCAGGCCAAGTGCGTCGAATTTGCCGTTCAGGTAAGCGTCGAAGCCATAGTCGGTCTGGTCATAGTCATAGATGCTGCCCAGCATCAGGGTTTTGGTACTGGTAGCGCCGACCGGTACCGAACCGCTGGGGAACGCGTATTCCATGTCCTGGGTGTTTTTTGAATAGACCCCCGCGACCTTCAGTGACCAGTCGTCATTGAGTTGCTGCTTGAGGTCGCCGAACCAGGTGGTGCGCTTGCTGCGCTGGTTGTTCCAGGCGGTGTTCAGGCAGGTTGAACGTTTGAGTTTCAGGTCGCTGCCATCGGCGTAGCGCGGCAGCCCGCCCCAGCAGGGGGTGGCGTCCACATCTTCATAAGCCAGGCCCACACCGAGGGTGGTATCGGGGCTCAGGTCAAAATCCAGGGCGCCATAGTAGATCTGGTCTTTGCGTGCGCCGATGTCATAGAAGTACTGCCGGGTCTGTTGGGTGAGCACCGCCCGGCCGCGCAGGGTGCCGGAATCATTTAAAGGGCCGCCGGTATCAACCTGACCCCGATAGTTGTCCCAGGTGCCTGCAGACAGTGACAGCTGGGTGTGAGGGGTGGATTCGCCGCGTTTGCGGATGAAGTTCACCGCCCCGGCCGTGCCGCCCGCGCCTTTCATCATGCCTGCGGCACCGCGCAGTACCTCGACCCGGTCGTAGATCGCCATGTCGCTGTTGAAGCTGTCGGCCTGGACGTAGCTGCTGCCGATGTCCAGCGGCACGCCGTCGTACTGGTACTGGCCGGTCATGCGAAAGCCCCGGGAGTAGAAGTACTTGCCACCCATGGGCGAGTCATAAACGGTAATGCCCGGAGTCTTTTCCATGACCTGTTCAATGGTGTTCAGGTTCTGGTCATCGAGCATTTTGCGGGTAATGACGGTAACCGATTGCGGGGTCTCTTTAAGGCTGTGTGAACCCTTGCCGATGGTCACCGCCTGTGCGGTGTAGGAGCCAGAGCCTTCGGTGGTGGCGTCGGTGCTGCGCTCGGTGATGCTGGTGACCCCCAGTTGCAATGCTTCGCCGGTTTGCGGTGCCGGTTCGACACTGAAGTTGCCTTGCCCGGTGATACGCAATTGCAAACCGCTGCCCCGCAGGGCGGCCTCCATGGCCTGTTCGGGCGACATGTGGCCGATCACCGCTGGCGCCTGTTTGCCCTGCACCAGCGCGGGTTCCAGCGACACGATCTGGCCGCTCTGACTGGCGATGGTGTTAAGGGTACTGGCCAGGTTGCCGGCCGGCAGATTGAAGCTCAGGTCTTGCGCCAGGGCAGGACTGGCCATGGTTGCCAGAGCAACGGCGAGGCAAAGGGTGTGGGGCCACGGGTTGAGCACGGCATTCTCCTGATCGTGTGAAAGTCTCAGGAGATAGGTGCGCCGAGAAAACAAAACCGGACACCGATGCGAACAATTATCAAAAAAAACTTTCCACGGCCGTTATACCGCCCCGATCAGAGTCAGCCATGGACTGTAACGATCCACACGAATTGGCAGGGTTTCAGCCAGTGCGGTGAAGGCCCGGTCGGGATCGTTGAGCGGGTACACACCCTGCACCCGCAGGCCGCGAACCTGGGGAGCAACCCGCACCAAACCACGGGTGTAAGGGCGCAGGGCCGCGACCACTTGCTCCAGAGGATCGTCCAGCACGTTCAGTTTGCCGTTAAGCCAGTCAGCGCGACGGCGCTGGTCACCCTCCACAGGGACGATTTGCCTGGCATACAGCAGGGCCGACTGACCTTCGTCCAGATTCAGGGACATGCCGTTGAACAGCTGTGCCTGCACGGCGTGTTGCAGCACCACCACCCGGCTTGCTGCAGGTTCCTGAGCCACCAGGAAGCGACTTGCCGAAGCGCGGATTTCACCTTCTGCGGTGCGTACGCAAAAGGGCCGGCCCGCATCCGCGGCCACCTCAATCACCAGCTCGCCGTGACGCAGAATCAGCAGCCGTTGCCGGTTATCGAACCTCAGGTCCACGGCACTGTTGGCGTTCAGGCGCAGGCGGCTGCCGTCAGCCAGGTTGAAGTCCTGGCGCTGACCACGGCCGGTGGACAGATCGGCCAGCAGCGAATTACCCATCGGGCTGCGCGCGCCTAGCCACAAACCGCCACCGAGCAGGCCCAGACCGGCAATAGCGCGCAGCGTGTCGCGCCGGGTTGTGTGGGGTTGCAAGAGCAACTGACGGGCTTCACCGGCTTGTCCGGGCAGCCGATCATCCAGTGAACGCAGAGGGCTGAAGGAGCCGCTGAGGCGCTGCTGCAATTTGTCCCAGGCCTGAGCATGTGCGGGGTCTTTGGCCAGCCAGGCGTTGAAGCGCTCTTGCAGCATTACGTCGGGAGTGCCGGCGCGCAGTTGCACCATCCAGTCGATGGTCTGTTCGCTCACCGGGTCCAGCCGCTGCTTGCTCACAGGCCGGCCTCGCTCAGGTAACACTGGCGCAATGCCTGTTTCATGTAGCGGCTGACCGTGCGTTCGGACAGCCCCAGTTTTTGCGCAATTGCCACGTAACTCAGGCCATCCAGCTGGCTGTAAAGAAAGGTGGCTTTGACGATCATCGGCAAACCGTCGATCGCCCTGTCGATGGCAACCAGAGCTTCGATCAACTGCAACTGTTCTTCGGGGGACGGCGCCACGGCCTCGGGCAGCAAGGCCAGGCGATCGAGATAGGCGGTTTCCAGTTTGCGCCGACGGTGGCGGTCGAAAATCAGGCGCCGGGCAATGGTGGACAGGTAGGCCCGGGGCTGCTCAATGCTGTCCGGATCTACCCGCGCCGCCAGCATCTGGCAAAAGGTATCGGCGGCGGTGTCCTCTGCGTCGGCGTGATTACGCAGGCGGCGCTGAATATGTTGCAGCAGCCAGCGATGGTGGCTGCTGAAAAAGAAGCCCAGTTTTTGGGTCGCAAGAGGGTGCACCGGTCGGGTTTCCAGATGTGAGTGCGAATAGTTCTCAATATTAGCGGCCACATGATGGCCACTGCAATCGCAGACTTCTGTCAGGCAATCCAGAAATGGGTTTGAGGGGGCGATTCAGGCTGCGATGCTTTTCTGTAGGAGCTGGCTTGCCAGCGAGCTCGGCCTTGAAGACAGCGGCGCTGCCATCGCGGGCAAGCCCGCTCCCACAGGAGGAGGGGACAGATTGCGATGCTTCTCTGTAGGAGCTGGCTTGCCAGCGAGCTCTGCCTTGAAACCAGCGGCGCTGCCATCGCGGGCAAGCCCGCTCCCACAGAAGGAGGGGGCAGATTGCGATGCTGCTTTTCTGTAGGAGCTGGCTTGCCAGCGAGCTCTGCCTGAAGCCCGCAGCGCTGCCATCGCGGGCAAGCCCGCTCCCACAGGGGGATGGGCGGATTGCGGTGCTTTTCTGTAGGAGCTGGCTTGCCAGCGAGCACTGCCTTGAAGACAGCGGCGACGCCATCGCGGGCAAGCCCGCTCCCACAAGGGGAGGGGGCAGATTGCGGTGCTTTTCTGTAGGAGCTGGCTTGCCAGCGAGCTTTGCTTTGAAACCAGCAGCGCCGCCATCGCGGGCAAGCCCGCTCCCACAGGGGGAGCGGGCAGATTGCGATGCTTTTCTGTAGGAGCTGGCTTGCCAGCGAGCTCTGGCTTGAAGTCAGCGGCGCTGCCATCGCGGGCAAGCCCGCTCCCACAGGAGGAGCGGGCAGATTGCGAGGCTTTTCTGTAGGAGCTGGCTTGCCAGCGAGCTCTGCCATGAAACCAGCAGCGCCGCCATCGCGGGCAGGCCCGCTCCCACAGGGGGGAGGGGCAGATTGCGGTGCCAGCGAGCTTCGCGCTGAATTCAGGGGGGCGAGGTGCTCAATAGGCAAAAGCGCTGCGGTGCTTTTGCACGAAATCTTCCCAGGTCACGGGCTGGCGGCCGGTGATGGCGGGGAAGTTGTCGAAGGTCTCTTCAACCCCGGGAATCTGCCGGGCCGCCATGCGCGTGAAGTTGTCGTGCACGCAGGTCATGTAGGCCATTTCGGCTCCGGCCGCGCGCATGTTTTCCAGAAATACGTCAGGTGACTTCGCGTCGTAACGGAACGGCTGGCCCAGGACTCTGGTCATGATGGCGGCGATGTCGCCGTAGGACTGCACGTCGTAGCCCAGGCGGTAGGTCTTGCCGGCATGTTTGTGCGGGTGCAGCAAGGTTTGTGCGGCGACGCGGGCGACGTCTTCGCCATCCACCCAGCTGAAACGTGCATCGCCGGTGTATTGCTCGATAACCCCCGCTTTCACTGCCTGGGTGCCGTCGTAGCTGAGCAGGTTCTGCATGAAGCATTCAGGGCGCAGGTGGGTGAACGAAAAGCCTGACCACTCGATGTAGCGCTCCACGAACTGGTGCCAGGCCCAGTGTCCGATGGTGGTGTCGTCCCGTCCGCAGGCACCCAGGTGAACGATGTGTTGCACGCCGGCTTTTTTTGCCTGGTCCACGAAGGCTTTGCTCTGGCGCAGCATGTCCACGGTGTAGCCCGTCACCAGAAACGCGCGATCGATACCTTGCAGGGCAGGGGCCAGGGTGTGTTCCTTGTCGAAATCCATAATCACCGTGCGAATGCCTTGGGCCTCGAAAGGTTTGGCCTTGGCCGGTGAACGGACGGCGGCCACCAGGGTGATGCTGTCGTCGGCCAGCAGGTTGCGCAGGGTGTCGCCGCCGATCTGGCCGGTGGCACCGGTGATCAGCACCGTTGGTTTTTGCGGGGTCATGGGAGCGCCTGTAGGTTGAGGAGTGGCATGGGCTCCAGTTTACTGGGGAAAAACGGTCTTATTTACGATACCTTTTACCGAATGACATGAATTCAGTTCACGAATACGAGGCGGGTATGTTTACTTCCGAGCGCCTGAAGGGCATCGATGTGTTTGTCTGCGTGACCGAAGCCGGCAGCTTCAAAGCTGCTGCCGAGCGCCTGAACCTGAGCCCTTCGGCCATCAGCAAAGGCATCGCCCGACTGGAGAGCCGGCTGGAGGTGCGCCTGTTCAATCGCACCACCCGGCGTTTGTCGTTGACCGATGCCGGGGCCGCGTTCTATCGGACCTGTACCGGGGTGCTGGCCGAACTGGAAGAGGCCGAGTTGTCCATGCAGGCGGAAAATACCGAGCCGCGGGGCCGGCTGCGAATTGACCTGCCGGCAGCGTTCGGGCGTCTGCAGGCGTTGCCGGTGGTGCTGAAATTTGTGCAGCAACATGCGCTGTTGCTGCCGCACATTTCGTTTTCGGACCGCTTTATCGACCCGGTTGAAGAGGGGGTTGATATCGTCGTCCGGGTCGGCGGTTCGGATGTCTGGCCCGGTGCACTGGGGCATCGTTACCTGGGACGTGAGCGGCATGTGTTCTGCGCCGCCCCGGCTTACCTGAAGATTCACGGTACGCCGGTGACGGACCGCGACCTGGAGCATCATCAGTGTGTTGCCTATGGCCGGGCCGATGGCACGGTCAGCCCCTGGAGTTTTTCCGGCAATCGGCCCGGTGAGACCGAGCGCCGGGTGATGCCGGCCAAATACATCGTCGGTGATGGCGAAGGGCAGGTCATGACGGTGCTGGCGGGTTGCGGCATTGCGCAATTACCGACCTGGCTGATCAAGCAACAGCTGGCCGACGGGTCTTTGGTGCAGGTGCTGCCGCATCTGGCCAGCGACGGCCTGGCGATCAATCTGGTGTGGCCGAAAAGCCGCCAGGCTTTGCCCAAAGTCAGCGCTTTGCTGGATGCCCTGGCGGCCGGGCTGATGCCCCTCGACCGGTAATGGCGGCAGCGACTACCGGTTTTCGGCTACAGCGGCAGCACCCTGTCGTGGATCACGCTTTTCATCACCAGGGTCGAGACCAGCCGTTGTACGTTGGGCAGCGAGGTCAGGCGCTCGTCGTACAGTTGCTGAAAGGCCTGCAGGTCTTTGGCAATCACTTGCAGCAGGTAGTCCGGATCGCCGAACAGTCTTTGCGCTTCGATAATCTGTGGAATCTGCGGCAAGGCCGCCTCGAAGTCGGCGACGGCCTGGCGGGTCACTTCGCGCAACGTCACAAACACAATCGCAGAAAAGCCCAGGCCCAGTTCTTTCGGCGCCAGCAGGGCCCGATAGCCCAAAATCACCCCCGACTCTTCCAGAGCCCGCACCCGCCGATGACAGGGCGAGAGGCTCAGCCCGACCCGGTCCGCCAGTTCGGTGAGAGAAAGACGGCCGTCCCCATGCAGCTCCGCGAGAATCTTTCGATCAATTCGATCCACCTGGAAGAACCTTCTAATCTGGTCATTAATGATTGGGATAAACGAAAGATAATCCTATCAGCAAATCTCTAATCTTCTACTGAGCGCATTCGCTTCATTCGGCGCATTGCACAATCCCCCCGGCTTCGTAGAAGGCAGACACTCCGTGACTCTCAGCATCCTGGCCGCCTTTTGGGCGGTGTCGTTCCTGTTCATCATCACCCCCGGCGCCGACTGGGCTTACGCGATTTCAGCCGGTATTCGCGGCCGTCGGGTTGCGCCTGCGGTCGCGGGCCTGCTCTCGGGCCACTTGCTGGCGACCCTGGTTGTGGCTGCAGGGGTCGGCGCGTTACTGGTCAGGAGTCCGTTGATCATGTCGCTGCTCACCCTCGGCGGGGCCCTGTATTTGCTGTGGCTGGGCATCAGCATGATTCGCCAGCCGTCCACCCCCGAGGCCGGGCAGATGCAGGTGGCGGATTCATGGTTTCGCTGGGCCTGGAAGGGCACGTGCGTCAGTGGCATGAACCCCAAGGTATTTCTGCTGTTTCTGGCCCTGTTGCCGCAATTCACCGACCCGTTATCGACGTGGCCGATCCCGGCGCAAATCATCGCCCTGGGTTCATTGCATGCGGTGAGTTGCGCAGTGGTTTATCTGCTGGTGGGGTTCAGCGCCCAGGCGGTATTGCAGACCCGGCCGGGGGCGGCGAAAAAGGTCAGCCGGGTGTCCGGGACGGTGATGATCCTTATCGCGCTGGGACTGCTGGCGGAGCAGGTTTTGCGTTGAGCCTGTAAGATTGCCGGCGAGCCCGACCCTGACCACGGAGTGTGGAACCGCCCATGAAACAAACAGCATTACTGAGCCTGGCCCTGATCCTCGCAACCGGATTCACCGGCACCGCTGTGGCGGCCGGGGATGCCGAGGCGGGAGCCAGACTGTTCAGCAAAACCTGTGGCGGCTGTCACAGCATTGGCGAAAACGCCCGGGGCGGGTTCGGGCCGCAGCTCAACGGCATAATCGGCCGGCCAGCCGGGACCACGGCGGACTACCAGTACTCCGAGGCGATGAAAAACTCGGGTGTGGTGTGGACGCGGGACAAACTGGCCGCGTACATCGAAGCCCCGAAGAAAGTGGTGAGCGGTACGCGGATGATTTTCTGGGGCATCAGTGACCCCGAGAAGATCGACAATTTGCTGGCGTACCTTGAGACCTTTCAGGGGCAGTGATCACTGAATATCTTTGAGATAGTCCCTGAGGGTCAGCAGCGGGGCGTCGAGTTGTTCCAGCGTGCGGGCGTTTTTCACATCCAGGGACAGGCGCTCGAGCTCGCGGCCCATGGGCTTGTCGGTGCCGCCCAGGGCGTTCAGGGCCAGGCCCAGGCAGGCATCGAGCTTGGCTTGAATGGCGCCGATATCGCCCTTGCGCACCAGCAGGGCAAAGACCTCGCGCTCGTAGTCCGCCATGACCAGGTCGTCACGCAATATCGGGCTTGAGCCTTCGGTCTCGTAGGCCAGTTTCAGCGCGAAAAGGGCGACTGTTTCCAGTGGCAATTCCATGAAGCGGGTTCCTGTGCTGTGGAGCGGGGCGGCGATCATCGCTGTTCTGCCGGCGAAAAAAAAGCCTTGGCCCTGCGCACCCCTGAATCGGGCAGGCCCTCAGGGTGCGCCAGCCTCGGCCGGCTGCGAGCTTAGCCCCCACAACACATCCAGCACATGTTGCGTGGCCCGCTCCACATCGCCGTCACGGTGGGCAATCCCCAGTTGGCGCCACAACAGGGGCTGTAACGGGCGCATGGCGATCCGGCTGTCAGGCAGCGGGGTGCAGGCTTCATGGGGCAACAACGTGGCCCCATAACCGGCCGCCACCAGGCTTTTGATTGCATCGTTGTAGTTCAGTTGAATACGCGCTGCGGGCTGGTGCCCATCGCTGGCGAACCACTCCGCGGTGAGGCGTGAAAGCCGGGTGGTGTTGTCATTCAGGATCAAGGGCTGCGCTGCCAGCCAGGCGGGGGTCACTACCTGCGGGCATTCCCCGCGCGCCGGCAGGAAGGCCATGACCGGGTCGCGCCGCCAGGGCTTGATCCGCAATTGTTTGACCGGGGTCTGTGGCAGCGCCACCAGGCCGATTTCCAGAGAGCCTTCGGCCAGCCTGTGCAAGGTTTCCCGGGAGGTGAGCACGGCGACCTGCACATCGATAGCGGGATGATGTTGGCTCAAGGTCTCCAGCGCTTGCGGCAGCAACTGGGCGATGGCCCCGGTGGAGGCCCCCAGCCGCACGCGTCCGGCCAGCCCCTGCACCTGTCGCTGCACGTCCTCAAGGGCCTGCTGCGCATCTGCCAGCAGACGCCGCGCGCGTTCCACCAGGGTGTCGCCAATCGCCGATGGCTGGACCCGGCCCCGGCTGCGGGATAACAGCCTGGCGCCTACTCGCGATTCCAGGTCGGCGATATGCAAACTGACCGTGGGCGGGGCCAGGTTCAGCACCCGGGCCGCCTCGGCAAACGAGCCCAGGTCGGCAATAGCCACCAGCGTGCGCAGCCGGTCCAGGCTGATTTCGCGCATGGATCATTCCTTGTTCAGAAAAACTGAAGTTAATCGTTTGGAAATTCAACTTTTCCTATCTTAGCCCCTCGCTGAAGATTGCCGCTCCTGATTTCCTGAGTTCGAGAGCATTCCATGGCAAGTCCTCTGATCTTCATCGACGGCGACCAAGGCACCACCGGGTTGCAAATTCATCAACGGCTACGGGATCGCCCCGACCTGCGTTTGATCAAGCTCGATCCCGAGCATCGCAAGGATGCCCGGCGTCGCGCCGAAATCATCAACGCCTGCGACATCGCGATTCTGTGCTTGCCCGATGACGCGGCACGGGACGCTGTAGCCAGCATCGAAAACCCTGGCGTACGGGTAATCGACGCAAGCTCGGCGCACCGTACCGATCCGCACTGGACCTATGGTTTCGCCGAGATGAACCCGCAACAGGCCCGGCGTATTGCCACGGCGCGGCGGGTCAGTAACCCGGGTTGTTATCCCACCGGGGCAATAGGGCTGCTGCGTCCGCTACTGGAGGCCGGTTTACTGCCTGGGGACTACCCGCTGACCATTAATGCCGTGTCGGGTTATTCCGGAAAGGGGCGGGCCGCAGTAGAGGAGTTTGAAGGGGAGGGTGCCATCGGAGGGGCAGCATTCCAGGTGTATGGCCTGGGGCTGGCGCACAAACATGTGGCGGAGATCCAGCAGCAAAGCGGCCTGCTGCAGCGGCCGGTATTTATCCCGGCCTATGGTGCTTTTCGCCAGGGCATCGTGCTGACCATACCTTTGCAACTGCGCTTGCTGGCGCCGGGGGTGGACGGGTTGCGGTTGCACGAATGCCTTGTGCAGCACTACGCCGCTGCGGCCCATGTTCAGGTGATGGCGCTGCAGGAGGCCAAAGCCTTGACCGGCCTTGATCCGCAGTCGCTGAACGGGACTGATGATTTGCAATTGGTGGTGTGTGAAAACCAGCAGACCGGCCAGGTACTGCTGGCTGCCGTATTCGACAACCTAGGCAAGGGGGCTGCCGGAGCGGCGGTGCAGAACCTGGATTTGATGATGGCGGGGGACTAACGGAGGTTACCTGCAACTATTTTACGAGAGCGGAATGATCAACCCGGTGTCTGGATCACAGATTATCCTTCCTGTATTTATGCCCGGGATTGATTACCAGGTCTTTCGTCTGTTCGTCCAGTTCGCTGCTGTGATAGAGGTCCAGACATTTCAGAAAGTCGAAACGTACATCCTTGATTTCCGGTTCGACTAACGGGTTGTGGTAATTGCGCGCCAAATAACTATCGACCAGGGACTTGATAGCATCTGGCGCCCTTTCCAAATCGTATTCGGTCCAGTCGCGTAATGCACTCACACTACTGCCGGCATCAATAGCAGCACTCTTGTCATTTTGGTAGGCGTTCGCGACACAGGTGGCCAGGATCATGTCTTTATAGTTCTGGGCATGGGGACGTGCCCCAGCGCCAGGAAAGCTAAACTGGCTGTTCTGTGCATGGCAAACTGACAGATAGAGGGCCAGGGCCGAAACAGTCAGGCCACCTCTCCAGATTATGTTCATGGCAAATTCCAAAAGTTAGCGCGGTCGGTGCTGTATCTCGCTTCTGGTTCATTGAAGTAACACTGGTCGTAGCAGATATTGCCATCGAATAGTGTTGCGTGGCCTTGAGCATCTGACCAGCCTGTAACTTCAAACAGGATCAGCCCCTTTCTACCGGCAAGGGATCCTCCACCAGTGGGCGGGTATTCCATGATATCAGGTTGCCCCCAACGCTCCTCGAGGAATGCAACAAGATTCCTTACCCGGAAAAAATATTGGCGATTGTCCGCTCCTGATACTGTCTGTCCTGGAGTTTTTGAAATGTTCATGCCAGATTGATTCAAAATATAACTAATTCGAACGGCACAGGTATTACTCCAGCGCTGCTGGGGTATGGGGTTGTTGATATTCTTTTCAACATATCCACCAATTATTTGTGCAACTTTTGCGCCGGAGTTGACAGGGTCGTAAATTCGCTGTGAAGCAGCCCAGGCAACAGAGAAAAAAGGTCGAGTCATTTGTTATCCTTGGTTTTTATTTGGTCAAGCCATGCGCAATGGCAATAGCTTTGTTCATTGAGGAAGAACCCTGTGTCGGCCGCTATTTATTGTTATGTAATCAGTAGATTCGGAGTCTAAATCAGCGGGATTTAACTTTATGTCGGTCCTTGTTTTCAACACTTATGGTGGCGATGTATTTAAAGTTAAAGTCCATAGCGCTACTTGGCTTTCTGTCGGGTAAAGACATCCGCTGCGAATAACTCACTCTCTGCGCAATATGTAGAACAGCATTTCCAGGTGTGAATAAGCCATACATCAGGCTGATCCTATCTTTGGCTCGCTGTCGCTTTGTGCAGGGCGAATTGTCAAGTGTGCGCAGAGTTTCAGGGGCGAGTGGGTGGGGATAAAGCGCGGGCAGCGATCCATTCATGTTGTTGCTCTAGGGGTGTCAGCAGCGCTGCACCTTGATGCCGTAACCTTCGAAAATAAATCAGAGCCCTCTGAAAAATAGTCGTCCATTAAAAATTGCCACTGCGCTCCTCCAAGCCCTGATCAAAGCCATGTTCCAAGAGCATCAAGCGCTCTCGGCGATCACTCGCACCTGATTGCAATCTGGTAAGGCCAATTCATATTTTTTATAAATTGGTCTTGCCAATGTATTTTGCCGCGTGTAGTTTTCGAGCCGTGATCATCCAGGCGGCACTCACGCTGCACACAATAAGAGGAGATCCCCATGCCCTGTCTCCATCTCCCGTTGCTGCCGTTCCCCGCCCCCTGTCTCGCCTTGCCCATACCCCGTAGCCCGCGTGCTATTGCCGGAGAATAAAAATGCTGACTGTGATTTGTAACGAGCCGCGCTCGCTCACTGCTGTCCAGAGCCCGATACCCGCCCGCCAGCCCGGCGAAACCCTGATCCGGGTCAAACGGGTGGGGGTGTGTGGCACCGACCTGCATATCTTCACCGGCAATCAGCCCTTCCTTGAATACCCGCGGGTCATGGGCCATGAGTTTTCCGGCATCGTTGAAGCCAGCGATGAAGGCAGTGGCCTGGTGGCCGGCGACGTGGTCTACGTGATGCCGTATATCTCGTGCGGCACCTGCATCGCCTGCAGCAAAGGCAAGACCAACTGCTGCACCCGGATCCAGGTACTGGGCGTGCACTGCGATGGCGCCTTTACCGAATACCTGAGCGTTGCCCATCAGTTCATCCACAAGGCTGACGGGGTGTCGCTGGATCAGGCGGCAATGATCGAGTTCCTGTCCATCGGGGCCCATGCCGTGCGTCGCTCGAACCTGCAGGCCGGGCAGCGGGTGCTGGTGGTCGGCACCGGGCCCATTGGCATGGCGGCGGCGATTTTTGCCGGGTTGCGCGGGGCCAGAGTCACGGTGCTCGACACCCGCGACGATCGTCTGGATTTTTGCCGCCAGCACCTGGGCATTCACGCCGCGGTGAAAATCGGTGAGGGCGACAAGGACGCTCTGGCCGACCTCACCGAAGGCGATTTTTATGACGTGGTATTCGACGCCACCGGTAACGCCCGGGCCATGGAGCGCGGCTTCGAATTTATCGCCCACGGCGGCACCTACGTGATGATCTCGGTGGTGCGTGACTCGATCACCTTTTCCGACCCCGAGTTCCACAAGCGCGAAGCCACCCTGATGGGCAGCCGCAACGCCACCGTCGAAGACTTCCGCTATGTCGAGCAATGCCTGCGCGACGGCTTGATTCCCGACCGGGCCCTGAACACCCATCGCATTGCACTCAGCGAGGTGGTCAATCTGTTCCCCACTTTGCTGGACCCGCAGCAAGGCGTGGTCAAAGCCATTATCGAGTGCTAGGCGATGAGCGATAACCAATTTCCGCCGATCCTGCAGTTTGGCACCAGCCGCTTTCTTCAGGCCCATGTCGATCTTTTCGTGTCCCAGGCGCTGGAGCGTGGCGCAGCCCTGGGCCGTATTGCCGTGGTGCAGACCACCGACAGCCCGGCCAGTACTGCCCGCACCGCGGCGCTGGCCAGCGGCAAGCCGTACCGGGTGCTGATCCAGGGCATCGACCGGGGTCAGGTAGTCGAACAAAACCTCCAGGCTTCGGCGATCAGCCGCGCAGTACATGCCGCCCAGCAGTGGCCGGCGCTGCGCCAGTGCTTTATCGAACAGGTCCGGGTGGTGATTTCCAATACCGGTGACCGCGGTTATCTGCTGGACCCGCGGGACACTCCCGTGCTGCTCGGCGCCCAGGCCCCGGCGCCGATCAGCTTCCCGGCCAAACTTCTGGTTTTGCTCCACGATCGCTGGCAACACAACCCGCACTCCACGCTGTCGCTGTTCCCCTGTGAACTGGTGGCGCGCAATGGCGATGTGTTGCGTGATCTGCTGGTGGGCCTGGCCCGCAGCTGGGCACTGGGCGACGCATTCGAGAGCTACCTGACGCAGAACTGCCGCTGGGCCAACTCGCTGGTGGACCGCATCGTTTCCCAGGCCCTTGAGCCGGTGGGCGCGGTGGCTGAACCCTATGCGCTGTGGGCGATCGAGCGTCAGGAGGGGCTGACGCTGCCCTGCAGCCACGAAGCCATTGTGCTGACCGATGACCTCGATCATTACGAGCGGCTAAAACTGTTCACCCTGAATCTGGGCCACAGCTATCTGGCCGAGCGCTGGCTCAGTGACGGGCGCCCCGAGCACGAGACTGTGTACCAGGCCATGCATAGCCCGGCACTGCGCGCCGATCTGGAAGCACTGTGGGCCAGCGAAGTGCTCCCGGTATTCGCCGCCCTCGGTCAGCTGGATGCCGCCCGGCGCTATGTCGACAGCGTGCGCGAGCGCTTCGCCAACCCGTTCTTGCAACATCGTCTGGCTGACATCGCCGCTAACCATAAAGACAAGAAACAGCGCCGCCTTCTGCCCCTGATCGAGCTCGCTGAGCAGGTTGCGCCAGGCCTTGAGCAACCGATATTACGGGCCGTCCTGCTCAGCCAGCACTGAGCGGCGCACCAGAACCGTTGAGGATCCACCATGAACCTTGCAAGCTCATCCTTACTTGTACTGACCCCGGGAGATGACGTCGCCGTTGCCCGCGGCGACATCGCCAAGGGCCAGGAACTGTTCGCCGACGGCCTGGGCGTGACGGCGCTGGCCGATATTGCCTCGGGGCATAAAATCGCCCTGCGCGGTGTCGCCCAGGGGCAGCCGGTGCGCAAGTACGGGCAAATCATCGGCCAGGCCAGCGCTGCCTTGCGACCTGGCGACTACGTCCATGTGCACAACCTGCAGATGCCTGCGGCCAGTTCCACCCAGGCGCTGGCCAATGTCTATCAACCCACGGTTTATCACGCCGACGAGGCCCGGTTTGCCGGCTATGTACGTGCAGATGGCCGGGTCGGCACGCGCAACTACATCGGGGTGATTTCCAGCGTCAATTGCTCGGCCACGGTGTGTAAACAGATCGCTGCGACATTCGACGCCGGGCGTCTGCGCGATTACCCCAATGTTGACGGCGTGGTCGCCTTCACCCATGGCAGCGGTTGCGGCATGGGCGCCAAGGGCGAGGGCATCGAGATCCTCCAGCGCACCCTGCGCGGCTATGCCGACCACGTCAATTTCGCCGGGGTACTGGTGATCGGCCTGGGCTGTGAAGTCAATCAACTGGCCCCGCTCATGGAGCAACTGGCCGATCGCCCGGCGTTGCTCAAGGCCAGCCTGGTGATCCAGGACGCCGGTGGCACCCGGGAAACGGTGCAGCGCGGGATAGCGCTGGTAGAGGCGATGCTCGACGGAGTCAACCGCCAGCAGCGCAGCAGCGTGTCGGCAAGACACCTCACCGTGGGCCTGCAATGCGGTGGCTCAGACGGATATTCGGGGATCAGTGCCAACCCGGCGCTGGGTGCGGCGGTCGACCTGGTGGTGGGCCATGGCGGCACCGCGATCCTCTCGGAAACCCCGGAAATTTATGGCGCCGAGCACCTGCTGACCGCCCGTGCTGCATCTGCGCAGGTTGCCGACAAGTTGATGAGCCGCATTCATTGGTGGGAAGACTATGTACGTCAGCATGACGGCGACATGAACAACAATCCGTCCCCGGGCAACAAGGCCGGGGGCATTACCACCATTCTCGAAAAGTCTCTTGGGGCGGTGGCCAAGGCCGGCGCGACGGGGCTGATGGCGGTGTATCAGTACGGCGAGGCGATTGAACAAAACGGCCTGGTGTTCATGGACACCCCGGGCTACGACCCGGTGTCGGCCACCGGTCAGGTGGCGGGCGGGGCGAACCTGATTTGCTTTACCACCGGACGCGGCTCGACTTACGGCTGCAAGCCGACACCGTCGCTGAAAATCGCCACCAATACCCGGCTGTTTCAACGCATGTCGCTGGACATGGATTTCAATGCCGGGGCGATTGTCGACGCTCAAGAGTCGGTGGCCGAGGCGGGGGCGCGTCTGTTCGAGCTGATGCTGGCAACGGCCTCTGGTCGCAAAACCTGCAGTGAAGAAAACGGGCTGGGCGACAACGAGTTTCTGCCCTGGCAAATCGGCGCGGTGATGTGACATGGGCCAACTCACCGAATCGATTGCAGTCGTTACCTGCGGCGAAGCCATGGGTCTGTTCAGCGCCCGGGATGACGGCAGCCTGCGCGAGGCCAAAGATTATGTGCGCGGCGCTGCCGGCGCCGAGTTGAATGTGGCCACCGGCCTGGCACGTCTGGGTTTTGGTGTCGGTTATATCAGCCGTCTTGGCAATGACACCCTTGGCCACTGGCTGGGCGATGTCATGGCCCGCGACGGCATTGATCACCGTTACACAGTGCTGGACCCCGCGCATCCCACCGGCCTGATGTTCAAGTCACGCCGTTCGGACGGCGGCGACCCCGACATCGAATATCACCGCAAAGGCTCGGCGGCCAGTCATCTGAGCCTGGCCGATTACCCCGGCGATTACTGCCGTGGCGCCAGGCATCTGCACATCACCGGCATCAGCCCGGCGCTGAGCGACAGCGTGCGCGAACTGATTTTTCATATGGCCGGCGATATGCGCGCGGCGGGCCGCAGTGTGTCGTTCGACCCGAATTTGCGCCCGCGGTTATGGCAATCCCAAGCCAGCATGGTGGCGTGCCTGAACGATCTGGCCGGTCTGGCTGACTGGGTCTTCCCCGGCCTGGCGGAGGGCCGGCTGCTGAGCGGCCTTGAACACCCGGCCGATATCGCCGGCTTCTACCTGGCCAAGGGCTGCTCGCTGGTGGTGCTCAAGCTGGGTGCCGAAGGTGCCTATTACGCAACCGCCAATGAGAGCGGCTACTGCCCCGGGTACCCGGTGACCCGGGTGGTGGACACCGTGGGCGCGGGTGACGGTTTCGCCGTGGGCGTGATCAGCGCCTTGCTCGAAGGTCTCGGCGTCGCCGGGGCTGTGGCCCGGGGCAATCTCATCGGCGCCCGGGTGCTGGGCTTCCCGGGTGACAGCGATGGTTTACCCACTCGCGCTGAACTCGAGAGGTTTGCAGAACAGTTCTGACACCCGCAGTAAAGATGCCTGCAGGCATCCTGGATAACACCTACTCCAACAATAAGAAGAGGTACGCTCCATGAGTTATCAAGACCTGTATGACTCGCCCGCGCTGGCGAGTGGTGTAAAGAAAGCCGCTATCCGGCTCTTGCCGTTTCTCGCACTGATGTACGCACTGGCATTTATCGACCGGGCCAACGTCGGCTTTGCCAAGATTGCCTATCAGGCCGACACCGGTATCGGCGACGCGGCCTTTGCCCTGGGGGCGGGGATCTTTTTTATCGGCTATGCGCTGTTTGAAGTGCCCAGCAACCTGATCCTGCAGCGCGTTGGCGCGCGAGTGTGGATGGCGCGAATCATGGTCACCTGGGGGCTGGTCTCGGCGTCGATGATGTTCGCCAACAGCGAAACTTCGTTCTACGTGATCCGCTTTTTGCTGGGGGTTTCTGAAGCCGGGTTCATGCCCGGGATCATCCTGTACCTGACCTACTGGTTCCCGGCCAAACAACGCTCGCGGGCCATTGGCCTGTTCTACTTCGGGGTGCCGGTAGCGATGTTGATCGGCAGTCCGCTATCGGGCTTTATCCTCGATACCCACAACCCGTTCGGTCTGGCCAACTGGCAGTGGATGTTCGTGGTTGAAGGCCTGGCCGCCTCGGTGGTCGGGGTGATTGCGTTCTTCTATCTGGCGAGCCGTCCCGGCGATGCCAAATGGCTCAGCGCCGAAGAGAAGCACGCCATGAACACCGTCATCGAAGCCGAGGAAAAGGAGAAAGGCTGCAGCAGCCACAGCTCGATTTTTGGTGTACTCAAAGACAAGCGCGTGCTGATGTTTATCGCCATCTACTTCTGCGTGCAGATCGGCAACGCCCCCCTGGCGTTCTACCTGCCGGCCAAACTGGCCTCGACCCTGGACGGTCACGTCAACACCTCGGTCGGGCTGCTACTGATGATTCCCTGGCTGTGCACCATTGTCGCCATGCGCATTGCCACGGTGTACGCCGACAAGCACAACAACCACCGGCTGGTTGCCACCTGCATGCTTGCCGTAGGCACGCTGGCCTTCGCGTCGATTTCGGTGATCAATACGCCGGTGCTGACCCTGCTGGCGTTCTGTATCGCCATTCCCGGGCTGGTGGCCAGCCAGCCGGTGTTCTGGAGTCTGCCGACCCGCCATCTGGGCGGCACCAGTGCGGCCACCGGGATCGCCTTTATCATTTCCATCGGCAATCTGGGCGGCTTTGTTTCGCCGCAGATCAAGGCCTATGCCGATAGCGTGACGGGGACCAGCAGCACCGGCTTCCAGGTGGTGGCGGCGCTGTGTTTTGTCAGCGTGTTGTTGCTGATGTTGTTGAAGCGCACCCCGTCCCGGGTAGCGACTTATCCGGCGCCGGCGGATCTGACGTCTAGTCGCTCGTAATCACGCCTTGACCTTCAAGGCCGGCCTGCACCCGCAGTTCGGCCTTGACCACCTCCATGGCCGCAGTGGGTATCCGGCCCTTGCGGCTGATCAGGCCGAATGGCATCAGGCGCGCCGAAACCGCGACCGGCAGCGCTGCCAGCACCCCCAGCTTGCTGTAGTACTCGACCAGCGACAGCGGCATCAAGGTAATCATGTCGGTCTGCTGGAGCAGCGCCACGGTCAGCATCGTCGAGGCTGTTTCGAGCTGGCTGGCGGGTGCCTGCAACTGGGCCTGGCGGAAAATCTGCTGGTAGATTTCCCGCAGCGGTGCCGGCTGCGATTGCACGATCCAGGGATAGCGGGCGAGTGTCTCCAGGTTCAGCCCGGTGCTGTGCTGCAACGGATGGCCGGTGCGCGCGACGATCTGAATCAGCTCCTCATCGAACTCCTCGAAGTTCAGTTCGTCGGTGGGCCGGCCCTGGGCGACACGGGCCACGACCAGGTCCAGCTGGTCGAGACTCAGGGCCTGCAGCAGTACGTCGCTGGTATCGATCACCACTGTGATGTTCAGCTTGGGGTGACGCCGGGTCAATTGCGCCAGGGCCCTTGGCAGCAGGTCGCCCGCCAGCGAGCCCATGGCGCCCAGGCGCAGGGTTCCGAGGTTGCCCGATTGCAGTGCGCTCATTTCTTCGTGCAGGCCGCTGAGATCGGCGAACACCAGTTGAGCATAACGAATCGCCGCCTCCCCCAGCTTGTTTGGCAGCAAGCCCTGATGGGTGCGGGTAAACAATGCCTCGCCCACCAGGTTCTCGAGTTCGTGCAGTGCCTTGGTCACCGCTGGCTGGGTCAGCGCCATGATTTGCGCGGTCTTGCGCAATGAGCCTTGTTCAGACACCACAAACAGCAACTGCAAATGGCGCATTCGCAGGCGGCTGCGCAACTGCTCGAGGGAGTTGATCATGGGGCTATTACCTGAGGTGATCGGTGTAGTCGAAACATTCAATTTCGCGTACTGGCAGCGCAGGACAGACTGCGCCCGCGGCACGAAAATAACATGAATAAGCCTGCTGCCAGCGGCAACGGCGCAGCCGGCTTCAATTTCAGGATAACCCCATGTCTACCCTCATTACCCAGGTCGCTGTACGTGACATTCGCTTCCCCACCTCCAAGAGCATGGACGGCTCGGATGCGATGAACTCGACGTCCGACTACTCCGCGACCTATGTCACGTTGCACACGGATTCGGACGATGGCCTGCAAGGCCACGGGCTGACCTTCACCATCGGTCGCGGCAACGATTTGTGCGTCGAAGCGGTCAAGGCCCTGGCCAAATTGTTTGTCACCGGCCGCACCCTGGAAAGCATCACCGACAACTTTGGCGCCTACTGGCATGAAATCGTTGCCGGTGACTGCCAGCTGCGCTGGGTCGGCCCGGAAAAGGGCGTGGTGCATCTGGCGACCGCGGCCATCATCAACGCGCTGTGGGACCTGTGGGCGAAGAAGGAGGGCAAGCCGGTCTGGAAACTGCTGGTGGACATGAGTCCCGAAGAGCTGGTGCGCTGTGTCGACTTCACCTTTATTACCGACGCGCTGACGCCCCAGGAAGCCATCGCAATGTTGCGTCGGGCGGCGCCGGGCAAGGCCGCGCGCGAACAGCAAATGCTGGATGAGGGCTACCCCGGTTACACCACCGCCGCCGGTTGGCTCGGTTACTCCGAAGAGAAAATGCGCCGCCTGGCCCGTGAAGCGGTCGAGGCCGGCTGGACGCATCTCAAGCAAAAGGTCGGGGCCGATATCGAGCAGGACATGCGCCGCGCGCAAATCCTGCGTGAAGAGCTGGGCTGGGATCGCAAGTTGATGATGGACGCCAACCAGACGTGGGACGTGGATCAGGCGGTGACCAACATGCGGCGGCTGGCCGAATTCGATCCCTGGTGGATTGAAGAACCCACCAGCCCGGACGATGTGCTTGGCCACGCAGCGATTCGCCAGCGTATCCATCCGATCGGTGTCGCCACCGGCGAGCACGCGCACAACCGGGTGATGTTCAAGCAGTTCTTCCAGGCCGCTGCCATGGATTTTTGCCAGCTCGATCCGGCGCGTCTGGGGGGCCTGAACGAAGTGCTGGCGGTGGTGCTGATGGCGGCCAAATTCGGCGTGCCGGTATGCCCCCATGGCGGCGGCGTCGGCCTGTGCCAGTACTCGCAGAACATTGTGCTGTTCGATTACATAGCGGTGTCGGCGTCCCTGGAAAAACGGGTACTGGAGTATGTCGACCACCTGCACGAAAACTTTCTCGAGCCGATCGTGATCCGCCGCGGGCGCTACATGCCGCCACAACAGCCGGGGTACAGCGTGACCATGAAGGAGTCCACGCTGGAGCACTTTGAATACCCCAATGGTCCGCAGTGGCAAGACCAGCAATAGGCTCTGTACCCAATGCCGGGAAATGACTGTCAGGCTGGCGGCGAGGTTTCTGCTGCCCGCAGCGGGCTGTGTGATAGCCTTTGGCATCATTTCCCGGACTCTGCCTCGATGGTCTCCTCGTATCCTCCTTCAGAGCGCAAGCTCTATCAGAAAATCGCCGACCGGCTGCGTGAATACATCGTCCAGGGCGACTTCAAGGTCGGCTCGCGCTTGCCTCCCGAGCGCGATCTGACCCAGTTGCTGGGGGTGTCGCGGCCGTCGCTGCGCGAGGCGCTGATTGCCCTGGAAATCGAAGGCAGTATCGAAATCAGGATGGGTTCCGGGGTCTATGTGGCTGCGCGCCTGCAAGAGGGTGGCACACGCACCGTAACCCTCGGCGAGAGCCCCAACGAGTTGATGCAGGCCCGGGCGCTGATCGAAGGCGAAGCCGTGGTGCTGGCGTGCCTGCACGGGAAAAAAAGCGATTATCGCTACCTGCAGGACTGCATCGATGCCATGCGCGCGAGCATCGAAGCCAATCGTCCGCCCCTGGCTGACGACCGCAAGTTTCACCATCGGCTGGCAAAAATGACCGGCAACTCGGCGCTGGTGCGGATCATCACCTCGCTGTTCGATGAGCGCCACAGCCCGATCTCATCGCACCTCAGCGAGCATCTGGAAAATCCTGGCACCTGGGACGCCGCGGTGATCGAACACCAGGCGATCCTGCGGGCACTGGAATGCAAAGACGTGATCGCAGCCCAGACAGCCATGCGCCAGCATCTGCTGCGCTCCGAAGCGCGCTGGCTGGTGGCGCTGGAGGCGGAGTAAGCAGGTATTTCCAGGGTTTGCCCGGTGGTTACTTGAGTCCCCCATGCTGGTTGTGAGCGTTCCTCGTTACCAGCACGGATAGGGTTGGGAACCGGACCCTGCGCCAGCATTCAGCCGATCGACCTGTCTCCAGGTATTAACCCACCATGCCAATGCCTTCAGAATGACTGAGTTCATGGACACCCTTAAAATATTGGCTTGTTCATTTATTTGATGGACTTGTCCTTTTTTAAACTTGCAGGGCAGATGTTTGATGTTGTCGGGCGGGGTGCGCAGATCAATACGAGTGACCTCGGCTTTATGTTCATTGCCATAACGGGATGTTAAAAGTGCCAGTATCACCTTGAGGTCAGACAACTGGTCGGTCCATTGCACCCAGGCTTGTTTGATTTCGCCGTTGATACTGCGGTCATGGCGGGCGGCCAGAAAAGCCAGCGATTCATAGAGGTTCTGCGGAATACTCAATTCGAGTTTGTCAGCAGGTTCAACGTTAAATGCAGGGCTGGTATTCATGGTGCTTCTTCCTCCTTGAGTGTGGGGTATATTCCTAAGGCAACATTGTTTTTATTGGCGTCGCGGGTTAGAAAAGTCCGTTGCTAAAGCCGATAAGCAGCCGTCACCAACCCTTAAACTATCGAGTTTAATGGTCGGTTTAAAATATAGTTAAATCAGTGTTATCGGTGTCGCCCATGCCCGTGCAAAGGAGGCTGATTTTAGTTCTATTTTTATAACGCTTGTCCGGTTTTAGACTTGACTACTATAACTTAAGCCAAATAGTTAATCCAAACCTATCCATTTTTCTTGAACGGGTCGAGTCACTGTAGTTACCTGTCTGAGGCGCAGGGTTCAATGGCTTATTTAAAGGTGACATCAATATTCGCAGAGGCTCGAAAGGGGCCGACTTTCGGATTGGTATTAAGCCATTTCAAGCTCGCCAGAAAGTTTTTCCTGACGCTGGAGCCATTCACCAGTCCCATTTCCACGGGGGTATTCATCGGGATGAAGGTCATCGGCGTGTCTTGTTGTGACAGTAAAATTCCGAAGCCGCTGTCGCTGGTCGGCAGAATGGTCGTGGTGTCCTGCACGGGGTAAGTCGAACTGAAACTGGCGTTCAATACCTGGCCCTGGCAGTCCTGGCCACTCTCCGGGCCCGAGGTGTCGGCAGTCACGGAAAAAGGCACCTGTTTCTCTATAAAACCGACCCGCGCATTCTGCCGCGGGATGCTGCCAAAGTTTACCGCCGAGCCATTATTGGCACTGACCGTTATTTTCGGATTGCAGGAGATGAAACGGATATTGCCCAACCCGGAAATATAAGCGTTGAAGTTACTGTCGGCGACATTATTAAGCCCGCCTACACCGTCGACCTGAAACAAGGAATAAGCACCGGTGTTGGTGATCTTGCCGCCCGCAGGCGGCGGTGCTCCCGTGGCCTTGATATAGATTGAATACGACACGGTAATACTGAGCGACTGTGCCGGGGATAAACATCGGCTGCCCTGTTTGCGGCAGCGGGTTCCGGGGCCGACATCCTGTCTCGCGGAATTGACCAGTTTGTAATCGATGCTGTTGTAGTTGACCCCGACTTCAATTGAATTATGAATATTCTTCAAATTCATTTTAGGGTCCCAATACAGATAGGCATTTTCCCCGGCGGGTTTGTTTCGGTCATCCGTACACTGGAAAGTTGAAGTGAATGTCGGGGAACGCCACAACAAGGCGCCCGCTGCTGTATTGGCAGTCGAGACCCTGATTAACTGGGCCAGCACAATATCCTGGCGAATATTACCGTTTTCTTTACATGACAAGGCATGGCTGCTCTGCGAGAACAGTCCCAACATGATCATCAATCCGGCAGCGAGCCCCGGACGGTTATGCTTCAACAAGAAAAACATGGACTTTCCTTTTATGGTGTTACGCAGACCAGCGAAAGTTCTTGATAGCCCGTGGCCTTTTCGCCCATGGGTTTCAACTCAGGCACCTGTAACGAGCAACTTTCGCTTGGGTCTTCTCCCCACTTGACCATCAACCGGTCACCTGCAGAGGCACCCGAGATGTAAATATCTCCGTTGGTGCCCACGGTGCCGCTGTTCTTGCCTGACGCGCTGAAAATACTGGCGCCCAGGGGCGGGGAGTCAGCGTCATTGATCTTGCTGTGTACCAGCAGGCTTTGGCCGGTATGTGTTTCAAACTTCACATGGGAAATGGCGCCACGTGTGGGCACTACATCTTTGGAGGCCAGGGGAATATCCAGGCCACTGCCAATGTCTTCGGTACGCAGCGCAACACGGTTGTGGCGATACGGGGTGGCAGAGGTCATGACCGCATACCCGGAGCCGTCGATCGCCACGCCGGGCTGGTTTTCCAGACGCACGCCCTTGGCATCTTCGGCTTCAATCAACACGAAGGTGTTCTGCAGCGGTTGGGTCAGCGTGATCCCTCCCGGGTGGGCGACGATGCCGCCGGACACACCCAGCGAAGTTTGCTGATATTCGTTGCTGTAGCTGTAACCCGCGTTGATCAGGCCCTTGCTCCCCTGATAGCCGATGTTGGCCGAGGACGTCTGCCCGGAATATTCGTCGTGTCCGGTCTGCACCACGTAATTGAGCCGGTTGTCGTCCAGTGCAGAACCACTCAGGCCAGTGCTGTAGGTGTTACCCGACTGCTTGCTGTGACCGACACTGAAACTGGCATTCATGTCGGACGATTCCTTGCGCAAAAAGCTGAACGGAATCGAGACGGTCAGGTTGAGGCTGCGGTCCTTGTAGCCATAGTTACTGCGGCTGTCCTGATAAAAAACCCCATAGCTGGTGTTTTTGTAGCTGCTGTTAAAGCCCGCTTGCAGGGTTCGATCCTCACCGCTGCCGCCCCAGTAAGACTGGTTGCTCAGGTTGGCATACAGGGTCGAACTGCCCCCAAGGCGCTGATTGACCGACAGTTCCACACGCTGGCGTTTATTGCCGAAGGTATCGGTGTAATAGGTGCGGCGACGGGACTCGGCCCAACCCGGAACGCCCAAGTTGTCATTGTCGTTTTCGTCGTAGTACTCGTTGCGGTAAGCCCCGTTTTCATAACGGTCGCGTTCGGCAACGGCATCAGTGAAATCGTAATAACCCGAGGTCGAGTAACGGTAGCCGGCTATGCGAAACTCAGTGCCCAGGTTGTTCAGCGACTTGGAGTACAGGAAGCGCACGCTCTGCCCCTGCTTGCTGTCACCACTGGCCAGGTCGGTATCGGAAAAAGACGCGTCGACCGACACGGCGCCCCAGTTACCCAGGTTTTTACCCAGGCCGGCGACGGCCGAGCGATAGTTCTGCGCCATCATCAGGCCGCCGTAGGGCGTGATGTCGTACGCCATCCCGGCGGACAAGGTGCCTTGTACAAAGTTGGGCTTATAGCGGGTGGTGCCATCGTGATACTTGCCCGCTGTTAGCTGATAGTCCCAGATCCCCTCACGCAACATATTGGGTACTGAAGAAAAGGGCAGGCTGAAACTGCTTCTGGAGCCATTGGCTTCAATGACCGTGACATCCAGATTGCCGCTCAAAGTGCTCGGGTAAATATCGGTCAGGGCAAAGGGCCCAGGAGGCACATTGGTGCTGTAGATGGTGTAACCGTTCTGCCGGACTTCAACCCGGGCACTGGTCAGCGCTACGCCATGTACCACCGGGGCATATCCGCGCAGGCTCTCGGGCAACATGTCATTGGCGCTGGACAGCTGCACGCCACGGAATTGAACACTGTCAAAAACGTTATTGTCGGTGTTGGTCTGACCGATCACCAGGCGGCTGCGCAAGGACACAATATCCGTTTGTGCCCAGGTCGAAATGTTATCGAAACTGGAGCCCGCACCCGATTGCTGGCTGAGCGTCGAGTTGTTGCGCAAACGCCAGTTGCCGAGATTGACCCCGCTGTTGAGGCTCAGGAACGAGTAGTCAGAGGTTTTGTCTGCCTGATTATTGCCATAGCGGTTGTGGCTGCCGTTGAAGTTGTAGTTAACAAAACCGGCATTGATGCCGCGGTCATACACCTTGGGTGAAATGGAGCCTTGTGCCCGTGGCGCCAGATACAGCTGCGGCACATCGATATCCAGGTGCTGCAGTGCCGCGTCATAGTTCAGCTTTGTGCCCGGAACTTGCTGGTTCAAGGCAAAGCAATCGCTGGCATCCTGCACTTGGCGGTCGCTGAGCTTGATGCCATAGCCCTGGTAGTCCTGTGCTGACAGGCACGGCACTATGGGCTGGTCCGGGGCCGCTTTCCTGAATTCGACATCGCGATGGTCAACACGCTGGCCATTCAAATAAATATCGAACGGATAGTGTCCGGGAAGGATGTCATCGCTGCCGGATAAAGCGCTGACCTGGGCGATAGAGTCGTTGCCACGGATAAAGGAGGTATTGAACTGTTCGGTGGCCATGGCAACAGGAGAAAGCAAAAATGGCACAATAAAAAAATAACCTGCGCTGTGACCCATATTGGTGTTGCGTGCCAGCGTGGACGTTGCTGTTTTGTTGTGTACCACTTTGTGTATCCCCTGAATAACCTGACTCAATTTAACGAGACATTTTTAATCTCGGTATGGCCACCATAATTATTGATATAGGTAAACGACAGGCCATTGGCGGACTGAGCATCGGGTGGCAGTGTTATATTCAAACTGTCGTAAGGTTTCACCATGTCGGCATTGACTTTCCAGGTCTTGTCACCCTGGTTAAGTGTCAATACACCCAGGGTCACGTGCAGGGGGCCGTTATTAGTCACGATTAACTTCTGCCCTTGATGCTGCCACTTCAAGGCTTGCGCCTCAGCCTGCAAGTTGGTTTTTAACACCTCAGGGCGATAAAACAATTTAATCCGGGTGCGAATTGCAACTTGCAGCACGTTCTCCTGTTTCGGCGCCGGCGGAATTTCCTGTACGTTGATCCAGAACAACGATTCGCGATCCTGCGGTAATCCTTCGCCTGAATAGATAAAGCGCAAAATGGCGTCTTTATCCGGGGCCAGCTTTAAAATAGGGGGTGTCACAATGATCGGTATATTCTGCGGTATGCGACTCGCATCCCCCGTATCCAGCCAGCTTTGAACCATATAGGTCGCGTCGCTGTCATTATGGATAGAGAGTGATGTCGATTGATTTTCACTGTTATAAATAACCCGCGTTGCGTCCACCTGAATGCCAGCAAACGTGTTCGCGGAACAGGCGAGCAAAGCACACAAGAGTACTTTTTTCATAAAGGTTTCAGCGCTCGGAAATAGGCCGTCCTTGGCCAGTAATGCTCCAGCGGGTTTAATTACTTGTATTCGATAGAGAAGGTAGCGGTCGAGTTCGCCTGGCCGGCAGTCACCACGTCCTGGTAGGACTTGTAGCGGGCGCGCAGGTTGAATGTGGCAGAACCCGGGTTGGCGCCGTCAGCGGCAACAGTGACCAGCGCCGGGCTGGTAACATCCTGGCTGATTGGCAGCGTGGCGCCATTGTGGTCCAGGACTTCAATACCTACACCGGCTGCACCGCCGGTAACGGCCAGCAACTCAGGGTGACCGGCTGGAGTGTTGCCATCAAAGCGCAAGGTGTAATCACCGGCTTCACACTTTTCCAGATTGATATCGAACGCTTTGGCACCGCTGGTGGAGCCTGAAGTCGGGAATGCTGTAGTCGGGTACTTGCCCAGGTAAACTTGCTTGTTTTGGTCGCGATCTGAAACTTTACAGGTGGACTGTACGATTTCACCGGTAAAGGCAACATTGCCACTTGCAGCCACTGCAGTGTAAGCAGTAACGGACAGGCTCAGTGCAGCCAGGGACACTAGAATTTTTTTCATGTTTTATTACTCATCAAATAGAGAATCAAGTAAACAGCCAGCAGAACTGCCCGGAACAAACTCGTAACTAAGCGGTGATTGAATTCACAGAAAACCAATAATCACCATGCGAGCGCGTTCAGCAATGGCAAGGGCCATTGCTTCCAGGAACTATCGATTACGCTGTGTGAGGTCGTTTAATGTCGAATAACACACTTCTGTGTGCTGATGGCATCAACATGTTTTATGACCGGGGAAGATTATTACCGGGGGCAAACTGTCGTGTCAATACAATGGCAGAGTTGCGGATTGTTTGAGGGGTTGTCGTTTTTTTGACGTTATATGTAATGCTGGATAATAATTTTTATCGGGAAGTTGTAATTAAGACTCTTTTAAATCCCACATTGCATGAGCGTGATAAACAGAAAATCGTATGCTGGATAAGGCATTAGCTGCGGTGTTGGAACGATAGTGCAATTTGCCTGCAAGGTGCCGGATCGCCAAAAAATGGGCAGCTTTGAAAATTTGTTTGAGTGATTAATCGCTTTCAGGAGCGGTAATGGACAGCAATATTTTTTTCGCGGCCCGACAATAAACCCTCCAGGCATGCAGTGCTGGATGATTAACCCTAGGTGCATTTGCGCGGATTTTCACGGGGCTTGCAGAAATACGCCAAGTGGCGCGGGATCAATCCTGGCCTGCATCGTAGAAGGTGGCGTTATCAATGCCATTCAGGGGTGAGGCTCATTGAGCCGCTGTGCATCTTCTTTTTTTCCGCAGGTACAGTCCACAAGCTTTTATCACGGTCGTCATATATTGATTCTATCCCGCTCCGATCTAACAGCATTAAGCGTGCGCAACGCCCGTGACTTGTGCGAACTGAAACGCCTCGATGCCCGGGTCCGCGGATACCTGAGTTCAGCTTCATCCCGGTGGTCAGCGATGAACAGGCAGCATAGGCCCCCGATGGTGGAGTCGATCAAAGACTCGCTACAGGGCGCAGGCGCAGAGCTCGGTGCCGCTGCACAGCAGTGTGAGTCCTGCTTGAACTTGATTGGCGGATTCAGCTGGGGATATAGGGAGGAGGGGGGTACAGCGGATAGGGGCAGGCAGGGGTAGATCGTCAGGCACAAAAAAACCGGCTCGGGGGCCGGTTTCTCTGTGCTGCAAGTCCTGTAAGAGACTTGCAGTTGCTGCTGTTTGGTGCCCCGAGGGAGACTCGAACTCCCACTTCTTGCGAAAACGGATTTTGAATCCGCCGCGTCTACCAATTCCGCCATCAGGGCTCAATGGCGGCGAAGTATAGAGATGAGGTTTAGGTCGGTCAACAACTTATTGGTCTATTTTTACTAAGTCCGTTAAACTTCCCGGCCCTGCTAGACGAAACCTATCATGCGCGTTGCTGACTTTACTTTCGAGCTCCCTGATTCACTCATCGCACGCCATCCTTTGGCGGAGCGCCGCAACAGTCGCCTGCTGACCCTGGATGGGGAGAGCGGGGCACTGGCACATCGTCAATTCACTGATTTGCTTGAGCATTTACGCCCGGGCGATCTGATGGTGTTTAACAATACCCGGGTAATTCCTGCTCGCTTGTTCGGCCAGAAGGCCTCGGGCGGCAAGCTGGAAATTCTGGTTGAACGGGTGCTCGACAGTCATCGGGTACTGGCGCATGTGCGCTCCAGCAAGTCGCCGAAACCAGGGTCGAAAATCCTGATTGATGGCGGCGGCGAAGCCGAGATGCTGGCGCGCCACGATGCGTTGTTCGAGCTGGGCTTTGCCGAGGAGGTTTTGCCTCTGCTGGACCGCGTCGGGCATATGCCGTTGCCACCTTATATCGACCGTCCGGATGAAGGTTCGGACCGCGAGCGCTATCAGACGGTGTACGCCGAGCGCCTCGGTGCGGTCGCGGCACCGACGGCGGGGCTGCACTTCGATGAGCCGTTGATGCAGGCGATTGCCGCCAAGGGCGTCGAGACTGCGTTCGTGACCCTGCACGTAGGTGCCGGTACGTTCCAGCCGGTGCGGGTCGAGCGTCTTGAAGATCACCATATGCACACTGAATGGCTGGAAGTCGGCCAGGATGTGGTGGATGCCGTGGCGGCGTGCCGTGCACGGGGCGGGCGGGTGATTGCGGTGGGTACGACCAGCGTCCGTTCGCTGGAGAGTGCTGCCCGCGATGGCGTGCTCAAGCCGTTCAGTGGCGATACCGATATCTTTATCTTCCCGGGCCGGCCGTTCCATGTGGTCGATGCCCTGGTGACCAATTTCCATTTGCCTGAATCCACGCTGCTGATGCTGGTTTCGGCGTTCGCCGGTTATCCCGAAACCATGGCGGCCTATAAGGCTGCGGTTGAGCATGGGTACCGCTTCTTTAGTTACGGTGATGCAATGTTCATCACCCGCAATCCTGCGCCGACGGCTCCTGCCCCGGCCCCTGAGGATCAAGCATGAGCAACTGTCGTATGTCTTTCGAGCTGCTTGCCACTGATGGCAAGGCTCGTCGCGGTCGTCTGACCTTTCCCCGCGGTGTGGTCGAGACCCCGGCCTTCATGCCGGTCGGTACCTACGGCACGGTCAAGGGGATGCTGCCGCGCGATATCGTCGATACCGGCGCGCAGATGATTCTGGGCAACACCTTTCACCTGTGGTTGCGTCCTGGCACTGAAGTGATCAAGAAGCACGGCGACCTGCACGATTTCATGAAGTGGCAAGGTCCGATCCTGACCGATTCGGGTGGTTTCCAGGTGTTCAGCCTGGGCGCCATGCGCAAGATCAAGGAAGAGGGCGTGACCTTTGCTTCGCCGGTTGATGGCGCCAAGGTGTTCATGGGGCCGGAAGAGTCGATGCAGGTCCAGCGCGATCTGGGCTCCGACGTGGTGATGATTTTTGACGAGTGCACGCCGTACCCGGCCGATGAAGACGTGGCGCGGGTTTCCATGGAGCTGTCGTTGCGCTGGGCCCAGCGTTCCAAGATTGCCCATGGTGACAACACGGCGGCCTTGTTCGGCATCGTTCAGGGCGGCATGCACCAGAACCTGCGCGAGCGTTCGCTCGAAGGCCTGAACAAGATCGGTTTTGATGGCCTGGCCATCGGCGGTCTGTCGGTGGGCGAGCCCAAGCACGAAATGATCAAGGTGCTGGATTACCTGCCCGGGATGATGCCTGCTGACAAACCTCGTTACCTTATGGGAGTTGGCAAGCCGGAAGATCTGGTTGAGGGTGTGCGCCGCGGTGTGGACATGTTCGATTGCGTGATGCCAACCCGCAATGCCCGCAACGGGCATCTGTTTATTGATACCGGTGTAATCAAGATCCGTAACGCGTTTCATCGCCATGATGATTCGCCGCTGGATCCGACCTGTGACTGCTATACGTGCCAGAACTTCTCCCGCGCTTATCTGCATCATCTGGACAAGTGCGGCGAAATGCTGGGGAGCATGCTCAATACCATCCATAATTTGCGGCACTATCAGGTGCTCATGGCTGGTTTGCGCGAGTCTATTCAACAGGGTACATTGGCCACCTTTGTCGACGCCTTCTATGCCAAGCGCGGGCTGCCTGTGCCGCCCTTGGACTGAGTTTCGGACCTTTAAGAAACAACATTGCAACTGGAGTGCTTAATGAGCTTTTTCATCTCTTCCGCTTTCGCGGACGCTGCTGCACCTGCCGCTGCTGGCCCTATGGGTGGCGGTTTTGAATGGATTTTCCTGGTCGGCTTCCTGGTCATCTTCTATCTGATGATCTGGCGTCCACAGGCCAAGCGCGCCAAAGAGCAGAAAGCCCTGTTGGGTAACCTGCAAAAAGGTGACGAGATCGTAACTACTGGCGGTATCGCCGGCAAAATCGTCAAAGTTTCCGATGCGTTCGTTGTGATTGAAGTGTCGGACACTGTTGAACTGAAAATTCAGAAAGGCTCTGTTGCAGCCACGTTGCCTAAAGGCACGCTGAAAGCGATCTAAAGTTTCAACTTTTAACAATCGACGGGGCGCGCAAGGCGCCCCGCGTTTTAAGCGGGCGGCGTGATTGATGCTGAACAAATACCCTCTGTGGAAATACATTCTGATCCTGGCTGTGCTGGCGATCGGTTTTATTTATTCCGCTCCCAATCTGTACCCTGATGACCCGGCAATCCAGATTTCGGGTGCGAGCACGGCTTTGCAGGTCAGCCAGGCTGATCTGGATCGTGCAAGCAAGGCACTGACCGATGCAGGCATTGAAGTCAAGGCAGCCTCTTTGGCCCAGGGCGGCAAAGGTGGTTTGCTGCGTCTGGTCAAGAAAGACGACCAGCTACCCGCCAAGGATGTGGTGCGCAAGGCTTTGGGTGACGACTATGTCGTAGCGCTCAACCTGGCACAGACCACGCCGCAATGGTTGCGTAGTCTGGGTGCTCACCCGATGAAACTGGGTCTGGACTTGTCTGGTGGTGTGCACTTCCTGCTGGAAGTGGACATGGATAAAGCCGTCGATGCACGTATGAAAGTGTACGAAGGCGATGTCAAAAGTCTGCTGCGTAAAGAGAAGGTGCGTTATCGCAGCCTGCCGCAACTCAATGGCGCCATTCAGTTGGGTTTCACTGATGAAGCGGTCCGTGAGCAAGCGCGTAGTCTGATCCGCAAGAACTTCAATGACTTTGACGTAACCACAGCCGATCTCAACGGTCAGCCGGTTCTGCGTCTGGCGATGACCCCGGCCAAGCTGGCGGAAATCCGTGAGTATTCCATCAAGCAAAACCTGACAACGGTCCGTAACCGGGTCAACGAGTTGGGTGTTGCCGAGCCTCTGGTTCAGCGTCAGGGTGCCAACCGCATCGTGGTTGAACTGCCGGGCGTGCAAGACACCGCCGAAGCCAAGCGTATTCTGGGCAAGACGGCCAACCTTGAGTTCCGTCTGGCAGCAGAGCCGGGCGCTTCCAAAGCCACTTCCGAGACGTTCGAATTCCGCGAAGGCAATCGTCCTGGCGCGCAAATCGAGCGCGGTCTGATCATCACCGGTGACCAGGTGACAGACGCTCAGGCAGGCTTTGACGAGCACGGTCGTCCACAGGTGAACATCAAGCTTGATGGTCACGGTGGCGAGCTGATGAGTCGTTCGACCCGCAGCAACGTGGGCCGCAGCATGGCGGTAATCTTCATCGAGCAGCGCCCGGTGACGACTTACACCAAGCAAGTGGTCGACGGTGTCGAGAAGGACGTGCCGACCCAGACGTTCAAGGAAGACAAGAAGATCATCAGCCTGGCGACCATCCAGTCGCCACTGGGCAGCCAGTTCCGGATTACCGGTCTGAATGGCCAGGGTGAGGCTTCCGAGCT
Organism: Pseudomonas sp. Lz4W; assembly: GCF_000346225.2. Lineage (NCBI taxonomy): Bacteria > Pseudomonadati > Pseudomonadota > Gammaproteobacteria > Pseudomonadales > Pseudomonadaceae > Pseudomonas > Pseudomonas sp. Lz4W. Next base: position 936,191 of record NZ_CP017432.1, read on the forward strand.
TGCCTTGCTGTTGCGTGCCGGTGGTCTGGCAGCGCCAATGTACTTCGCTGAAGAGCGCACCATTGGTCCGAGCCTGGGTGCTGACAACATCACCAAGGGTATCGATGCATCGCTGTGGGGCATGCTGTTCGTGTCGATCTTCATCATTGCCATCTACCGTTTCTTCGGTGTGATTGCGACGGTGGCACTGGCGGGTAACATGGTCTTGCTGCTGGCTCTGATGTCGGTGCTGGGTGCAACCCTGACCCTGCCGGGGATTGCCGGTATCGTCTTGACCATGGGTATGGCGGTCGATGCCAACGTGCTGATCTTCTCGCGGATTCGTGAAGAGATCGCCAATGGCATGACGGTGCAGCGAGCGATCAATGAAGGCTTCAGTCGTGCATTTACGGCGATTGTCGACTCCAACCTGACAACTCTGCTGGTTGGCGGGATTCTCTTTGCCATGGGTACCGGGCCGGTCAAAGGCTTTGCGGTGACCATGTCCCTCGGGATCTTTACCTCGATGTTCACGGCCATTATGGTGACCCGCGCAATGGTCAACCTTGTGTACGGCGGTCGGGACTTCAAGAAGTTGTGGATTTAAGGGGCTGCCATGTTACGTACAATCAACTTCATGGGCGTTCGCAACGTTGCGTTCGGCGTCACTGTAGTACTCACCGTGCTGGCTTTGTTCAGCATGTTCCACAAGGGCATGAACTACGGCCTGGACTTCACTGGCGGTACGCTCATCGAGCTGACCTACGAGAAGCCGGCAGATCTGACCAAGGTGCGTACCGAGCTTGCCTCGGCAGGCTTCCATGACGCTGTAGTACAGAGCTTTGGTGCTACCACCGACCTGCTGGTGCGTATGCCTGGCGATGATCCGTTGCTGGGCAACAAGGTTGCAGCGGCTCTGGGGCAGGCCGATACGGCTAACCCTGCGGTCATCAAGCGCGTTGAGTTCGTGGGCCCGCAAGTGGGTGAAGAACTGCGCGACCAGGGCGGCCTCGGCATGCTGATGGCGCTGGGCGGCATCATGCTGTACCTGGCCTTCCGCTTTCAGTGGAAGTTCGCGGTGGGCGCGATCGTGTCTCTGGTTCACGACGTGATCGTGACCATGGGCGTGCTGTCGTTCTTCCAGATTACCTTCGACCTGACGGTGCTGGCGGCGGTGCTGGCCATTATTGGCTACTCGCTCAACGACACCATCGTGGTATTCGACCGGGTACGGGAGAACTTCCGGGTGCTGCGCAAGGCCAGCCTGATCGATAACATCAACATCTCGACCACGCAAACCCTGTTGCGCACCATGGCGACCTCGATCTCCACCCTGTTGGCGATCGCGGCACTGCTGATCTTCGGTGGCGATAACCTGTGGGGCTTCTCGATCGCGCTGTTCGTGGGCGTATTGGCGGGTACTTACTCGTCGATCTACATCGCCAACGTGGTGCTGATCTGGTTGAACCTGAGTGCCGAGGATTTGATTCCTCCTGTTGTGACCGACAAGGAGATCGATGACCGTCCATAACGGTTAATCATCTTCGAGTTGTTACCTAAAAAGGCGCGAGTATTGAACTCGCGCCTTTTTTTGTGCTCCAAGGCTGGGATTAGCGTGGGATTTTTCCCATCTGTGATGGTTTGGAGGTTCAAGTGAACAAGTCTTTGCTGGTAGGTGCTGTTTTAGGTGCGGTGGCTGTGACCGCCGGGGGCGCTTTTGCCACCTACACCCTGGTTAAAGGCCCTGAGTCTGCGCAGGTATTGGCTGTTCAGCCGGTCACGCAACAGATCAAGACACCGCGTGAGGTGTGCAAGGATGTGACTGTGACGCGTCAGGCGCCGGTCAAGGATCAGCATCAGATCGTCGGTAGCGTACTGGGTGCAGTCGCTGGTGGTTTGCTGGGTAATCAGGTGGGCGGTGGTAACGGCAAGAAGATCGCCACGGTGGCTGGTGCGGTCGGTGGTGGCTATGCCGGTAACAAGGTTCAGGAAGGCATGCAGAACCGCGATACCTATACCACGACGCAAACGCGCTGCAACACGGTCAACGACATCAGCGACAAGGTTGTCGGTTATGACGTGCGTTACTCGCTGGATGGCAAGGAAGGCAAGGTGCGGATGGATCATGAGCCGGGCAATGAAATTGCCGTCGACAAGCAGGGCAAGTTGATCCTGAATTAATGCCACTGTCGGGGCGGGCTGTTCAGCGGAGCATTGCGGATATCGAGTCTGCTGGTATGTAGCTCGCTCCTGCAGGTATCCGGAGTCCGGTCAAAGGTTGGCCAGGTCTTTGTTGGAATGGCAGTCAAAAAAAAGCACCCCGAAGGGTGCTTTTTTTATGCGCGGAGTTCGCTTAGCGTTTCAGCGAGGCCGGCAGGTGTGGCTGGATTGCGGTCAGTACAGCTTTGAAGCACTTTGTGTTGCCGGCAACGATGTGGCCTTTTTCAAGGAAATCGTGGCCGCCGGTGAAGTCGCTGACGAGACCGCCGGCTTCCTGGATCAGCAGGGCGCCTGCTGCCATGTCCCACTCGGACAGGCCCGACTCCCAGAATGCGTCATAACGGCCGGCTGCAACGTAAGCCAGGTCCAGGCTGGCAGCACCGGCGCGGCGGATGCCGGCAGTCTGGCCAACCAGGCTGCGGAACATGCCCAGGTAGTTATCCAGGTTGTCCATCTGGTTGTCGCGGAACGGGAAGCCGGTACCCAGCAGGGCGCCATCAAGGCTGGTGCGACCGCTGACACGCAGGCGGCGACCATTGAGCTGGGCGCCACGGCCACGGCTGGCGGTGAATTCTTCCTGGCGAACCGGGTCGAGAACCACTGCGTGCTCAAGGCGGCCACGGTATTTGCAGGCGATGCTTACGGCGAAGTGTGGAACGCCGCGCAGGAAGTTGGTGGTGCCATCCAGCGGATCGATGATCCACAGGTAGTCTTCACCTTCACCGCTGCCTGGGTGCATGCCGGTTTCTTCACCGCGGATGCCGTGTGTCGGGTAGGCCTTGCGCAAGGCGTCGATGATTTTCTGTTCAGCAGCACGATCGACTTCAGAGACGTAATCCTTGGCGTCTTTTTCGTCGACCTTGATGGTATCCAGGCGCTCGATGGAGCGGAAAATCAATTCACTGGCGCTGCGGGCGGCGCGCAGCGCGATATTCAGCATGGGCTGCATGGACGTTTCACCTAGGTCGTTAAAGAAAGCCGAATATTCTATCAGAAAAGTTCAGTAGATGAAGGTTTGCATTAGCTTTCGTAGCTTATGGCGTTTCGCTTAGGTAAGATTTGCTCCCTTTTGTTGGCCTGTGAGCGCTTCCTTTGCTGCCTAATATTCGTGTCGTTCTGGTCAATACCAGTCATCCCGGGAACATCGGCGGTGCTGCGCGTGCCATGAAAAACATGGGATTGTCGCGGCTGGTTCTGGTGGAGCCCAGGTTGTTTCCACACCATGAGGCTGATGCCCGGGCGTCGGGGGCGGGTGACATTCTTGAAAATGCACAAGTCGTTGCCACCCTGGAAGATGCCCTGGTGGGTTGTAATCTGGTGCTGGGCACCAGTGCCCGTGATCGTCGTATCCCCTGGCCGCTGCTGGACCCGCGCGAGTGCGGGCAGAAAGTGGTGGAAGAAGCGGGGCAGGGGGCTGAAATCGCCCTGGTGTTCGGTCGTGAAGATTCCGGCCTGACCAATGAAGAGCTGCAGCGTTGCCACTTTCATGTGCATATCCCTTCGGACCCCGAATTCAGCTCTCTGAATCTGGGTGCTGCCGTGCAGGTCTTGAGCTACGAGATCCGCATGTCATGGCTGGCGGCTCAGGGTCAGCCGAGCAAAATCGAAAAAGAGGAAGTGGCTTCCACTAAAAGTGGCGAGCTGGCGACCATGGATGAGCTGGAGCGCTTCTATGAGCATCTGGAGCAGACCCTGGTGGCCATCGAGTTCATGGATCCGGAAAAACCGCGTCACCTCATGGCGCGCTTGCGCCGACTGTACGGGCGCAGCTCGGTCAGTCGTGCAGAAATGAACATTTTGCGTGGCATTCTCACCGAAACCCAAAAAGCAGCTCGTGGCGAGTTGCTCAAGCGCAAGGATTAATGATGTTCGAGCGTCTGCGTGAAGATATCCAGAGTGTGTTTCATCGTGATCCTGCTGCGCGTAATGCTTTTGAGGTGTTGACCTGCTACCCGGGCATGCATGCCATCTGGATTCACCGCTTGTCCGCTTTGCTGTGGGGGGCTGGCTGGAAATGGCTGGCTCGGCTGGTGTCGAACTTCGGGCGCTGGCTGACCGGGATCGAGATTCACCCGGGGGCCAAGGTGGGGCGTCGGTTTTTCATCGACCACGGCATGGGTATCGTCATTGGTGAGACGGCTGAAATCGGCGACGACGTGACCCTTTATCAGGGTGTGACGCTGGGCGGCACGAGCTGGAACAAGGGCAAGCGCCATCCGACTCTGGAAAACGGGGTTGTGGTGGGGGCGGGGGCCAAGGTTCTTGGTCCGTTTACCGTGGGTGCCGGAGCCAAGGTTGGCTCCAATGCCGTGGTGACCAAAGAGGTGCCTGCCGGGGCGACAGTTGTCGGGATCCCGGGGCGCATCATCATCAAGAGCGACGATGAGGCACAAGCCAAGCGCAAGGCCATGGCCGAGAAGATTGGCTTTGATGCTTACGGTGTCGGCGAGGACATGCCGGATCCGGTGGCGCGGGCCATTGGTCAGTTGCTGGATCATCTGCAGGCGGTCGACGGCAAGCTTGATGGTATGTGCGGGGCGCTCAAGGATCTGGGCAGCACTTATTGCGCTCAGGACCTGCCGCAGCTGCGCGAAGAGGACTTCGCCTGCGTCAAGGACAAGGATCAAGGCAAGGCGGTCTAGGTCTTGCTTTGACCCTGGGGGAGCTGGTCTGGTGACGCTGCGCTGAGCAGTCGCCGGCCTCTGGGGGCCCTGGGGTCTTGCGCATCAGGCCTTGATGCCTCATGTGCCATTACGCCGCATACCCTGCTACAATGCGCGCGCTGTTTTGCGGGTAATCCCGACTAAAGTACTAGGTCTAATACTTGACTTAAATAGTCGGGAATAGCATACTCGCCTCCATTCCGAATTCCGTGGTACCTGTCCATGAGACTGACTACAAAAGGCCGTTACGCCGTTACTGCAATGCTTGATTTGGCGTTGCACGCACAGCACGGGCCGGTGTCCCTGGCTGATATTTCCGAACGCCAGGGCATTTCCCTATCCTACCTTGAGCAACTGTTTGCCAAGTTGCGCCGCAGCAGTCTGGTTTCCAGTGTGCGTGGCCCGGGCGGCGGCTATCAGCTGTCGCGCGACATGCAGGGTATTCAGGTAGCCCAGGTTATCGATGCAGTGAACGAGTCCGTCGATGCCACGCGTTGCCAGGGGCTTGGCGATTGCCATGCCGGCGACACGTGCCTGACCCACCATTTGTGGTGCGACCTGAGCCTGCAGATCCACGATTTTCTCAGCGGTATCAGCTTGGCTGATCTTGTCACTCGCCGTGAGGTACAAGAGGTAGCCCAGCGTCAGGATCAACGCCGCTGTAATGGCAAGGCGCCACACCTGGATAAGATCGAAGCGTCCGCCGTCGAGTGATTGCATAAAAACGACGGTGCGCCAGCCAGCCTGATTTAGGAGATAGTCCATGAAATTGCCAATTTACCTCGATTATTCAGCCACTACCCCGGTTGATCCGCGTGTTGCTCAAAAAATGAGCGACTGCCTGCTGGTTGACGGCAACTTCGGTAACCCGGCGTCGCGCTCCCACGTATTTGGCTGGAAGGCTGAAGAAGCGGTGGAGAATGGCCGTCGTCAGGTCGCCGATCTGGTTAACGCCGACCCGCGTGAAATTGTCTGGACCTCCGGTGCAACCGAGGCCAACAACCTGGCGATCAAGGGTGCTGCGCATTTCTATGCCACCAAAGGCAAGCACCTGATCACCGACAAGATTGAACACAAAGCCGTCCTCGATACCATGCGTCAGCTGGAGCGCGAAGGCTTTGAAGTGACCTATATCGAACCGGGTACCGACGGTCTGGTAACGCCGGCCATGGTTGAAGCGGCCATGCGTGATGACACCATCCTGGTTTCGATCATGCACGTTAACAACGAAATCGGCACCGTCAACGATATCGCCGCCATTGGTGAGCTGACTCGCTCGCGCGGCGTGTTGTTCCATGTCGATGCGGCCCAGTCCACCGGCAAGGTAGAAATCGACCTGGCAAAACTGAAAGTCGACATGATGTCCTTCTCGGCTCACAAGACTTACGGTCCTAAAGGTATCGGCGCACTTTATGTAAGCCGCAAGCCTCGCGTACGTATCGAAGCTGCCATGCACGGCGGCGGTCATGAGCGCGGCATGCGTTCGGGCACCCTGGCTACCCACCAAATCGTGGGCATGGGCGAAGCGTTCCAGATCGCCAAAGAAGAAATGGCCGCCGAGAACATCCGGATCAAAGCCCTGAGCGACCGTTTCTTCAAGCAGGTTGAACACCTTGAAGAGCTGTACGTCAACGGCAGCATGACCGCCCGCGTACCGCACAACCTGAACCTGAGCTTCAACTATGTTGAAGGCGAGTCGCTGATCATGGCGCTCAAGGATCTGGCCGTGTCGTCCGGTTCGGCCTGTACCTCTGCTTCCCTTGAGCCGTCCTACGTGTTGCGCGCCCTGGGCCGTAACGACGAACTGGCACACAGCTCGATCCGCTTCACCTTCGGTCGTTTCACCACTGAAGAAGAAATTGATTACGCCGCGCAGAAGGTTTGCGAGGCTGTTACCAAGCTGCGCGCACTGTCGCCGCTGTGGGACATGTACAAAGACGGCATCGACATTTCGAAAATCGAATGGGCGGCGCACTAACAATTTAAGTCGCCACAGGCAGGCGCTGTAAACGCAGCGAACAGCAGCATTGCAGCGTCTCAAGAGCGACTCTCTGATGAGTGAGGATTAGTACCATGGCTTACAGCGAAAAGGTCATCGACCACTACGAAAACCCGCGCAACGTCGGCAAGATGGACGCGGAAGACCCGGATGTCGGCACCGGCATGGTGGGTGCACCGGCGTGCGGCGACGTGATGCGTTTGCAGATCAAGGTCAACGAGCAGGGCATCATTGAAGATGCCAAGTTCAAGACCTATGGTTGCGGTTCGGCAATCGCTTCCAGCTCCCTGGCAACCGAGTGGATGAAGGGCAAGACTCTGGATGAAGCAGAGACCATCAAAAACACTCAGCTGGCTGAAGAGCTGGCCTTGCCACCGGTAAAAATTCACTGCTCGGTACTCGCAGAAGACGCCATCAAGGCAGCTGTTCGCGATTACAAGCAGAAGAAAGGTTTGATCTGATCCGTTTGCCCGCTGCCAGCAATGGCGCGGGCAGGGTGATGATACTGGCGATTCGTAAGGAGTCCTGATGGCTATCAGCATGACAGAAGCGGCGGCCCGGCATATTCGTCGTTCCCTTGACGGGCGCGGCAAGGGTGAGGGGATTCGTCTGGGTGTTCGCACTACGGGCTGTTCCGGTCTCGCCTATGTGATGGAGTTCGTTGATGAGGTCGGCAGTGAGGACCAGGTGTTTGAGAGTCATGGCGAAAAGGTGATCATCGATCCCAAGAGCCTGACCTATCTCGACGGTACCGAACTCGATTTCACCAAGGAAGGGTTGAACGAAGGCTTCAAGTTCAACAATCCCAACGTGCGCGGTGAATGTGGCTGCGGCGAAAGCTTCAACATCTGAGGCTACTCGTGGGCACTCCTTGTCATTTCGCATTATTTGAACTGCAGCCGAGCTTCACGCTGGATCTCGAGCAGTTGGCCACGCGCTACCGTGAGTTGGCGCGTGGTGTGCATCCGGATCGATTTGCTGATGCTTCCGAGCGTGAGCAACGACTGGCGCTGGAGCAATCCGCCAGCCTCAACGAGGCCTACCAGACGCTCAAAAGCCCACCCAAGCGCGCGCGATACCTGCTTGCGATGAATGGGCGTGAGATGCCGCTGGAAGTCACGGTGCATGATCCCGAGTTTCTGATGCAGCAGATGCATTGGCGCGAAGAGCTTGAAGACTTGCAGGACAGCGCCGATATGGCAGGTATTGCTGCATTCAAGCGTCGGCTCAAAGCCGCTCAGGATCAGTTGAACGACAGCTTCGCTGCTTGCTGGAATGATGCAGCGCAGCGCGAACAGGCCGAGCGCCTGATGCGCCGCATGCAGTTCCTCGACAAGCTCACTTACGAAGTGCGCCAGTTAGAAGAGCGCCTCGACGATTAACCCAGTGCCGCCACGGTTGCACGCCTGATATACAGATAAGTCCTGATTACGATGGCCCTACTGCAGATCGCCGAACCCGGCCAAAGTCCTCAACCGCACCAGCGACGTCTGGCTGTGGGGATCGACTTGGGCACTACCAATTCGCTGGTCGCTGCTTTGCGCAGCGGTCTTTCCGAGCCGCTGGCCGATGCTGACGGCAAAGTCATCCTGCCGTCTGCGGTGCGTTATCACGCCGATCGCATCGAGGTGGGCGAGTCTGCCCGTCTGGCGGCTTCCAGTGATCCTTTCAATACCGTGCTGTCGGTCAAGCGCTTGATGGGTCGTGGTCTGTCCGACGTCAAGCAATTGGGCGAGCAGCTGCCTTATCGCTTTGTGGGCGGTGAGTCGCACATGCCGTTCATTGACACCGTGCAGGGCCCGAAAAGCCCGGTAGAGGTGTCAGCCGACATTTTGAAAGTGCTGCGCGAGCGTGCTGAAAAAACCTTGGGCGGAGAATTGGTAGGGGCGGTGATCACCGTGCCGGCTTATTTCGATGACGCTCAGCGTCAGGCCACCAAGGATGCGGCGCGACTGGCCGGGCTCAATGTCTTGCGCCTGCTCAACGAGCCGACTGCTGCTGCCGTGGCGTACGGTCTTGACCAGCACGCTGAAGGCGTGGTCGCCATCTATGACCTGGGTGGCGGTACTTTCGATATCTCGATCCTGCGTTTGACCGGCGGTGTGTTTGAAGTCCTGGCCACTGGCGGCGACAGCGCCCTGGGCGGCGACGACTTTGACCATGCGATTGCCAGCTGGATTGTCGAGCAGGCAGGTTTGTCGGCGGATCTCGATCCGGGCACCCAGCGCCAATTGCTGCAAATTGCCTGCGCTGCCAAAGAAGGTCTGACCGATGCTTCGTCCGTATCTGTCGCTTATGGCGACTGGCAGGCCGAGCTGACCCGTGAAGCTTTCGATGCCCTGATCGAGCCGATGATAGCCCGCAGTCTGAAGGCTTGTCGCCGTGCTGTACGTGACTCCAATATTGAGCTTGATGAAGTTCAGGCGGTGGTGATGGTCGGTGGTTCGACCCGCGTGCCGCGTGTGCGCGAAGCGGTTGCCGAAATGTTTGGTCGTCAGCCATTGACCGATATCGACCCCGATCAGGTGGTCGCCATTGGTGCTGCGATTCAGGCCGACACCCTGGCCGGTAACAAGCGTGATGGTGGCGAACTGTTATTGCTGGACGTGATTCCGCTGTCGCTCGGTCTTGAGACCATGGGCGGCCTGATGGAGAAGGTCATTCCGCGCAACACCACAATCCCGGTGGCTCGTGCGCAAGACTTCACCACCTATAAAGACGGCCAGACGGCCATGATGATTCATGTGCTGCAGGGCGAGCGCGAGCTGATCAGTGATTGCCGCTCCCTGGCGCGTTTTGAATTGCGTGGCATTCCGCCCATGGTGGCCGGTGCCGCCAAAATCCGCGTCACCTTTCAGGTCGATGCTGATGGTTTGCTCAATGTGACGGCCCGCGAGCTGGGGTCGGGTGTCGAGGCAACCATTCAGGTCAAGCCGTCCTACGGTCTGACCGATGGTGAAATCGCCAAAATGCTCAAGGATTCGTTCCAGTACGCCAGTGACGACAAGGTCGCACGGGTGTTGCGTGAGCAGCAGGTCGATGCTCAGCGTCTGATCGAGGCGGTACAGGCGGCGCTGGATGTTGATGGCGATCGTTTGCTGGACGCCGAAGAGCGGATGGTCATCGAACTGCAAATGCAGGAACTGGCCCAATTGTTGAAAGGCACCGATGGTTATGCCATCGAGCAGCAGACCAAGCGTCTGTCGCAAGTGACCGATGCCTTCGCTGCCCGGCGCATGGACTTGACGGTTAAAGCCGCCCTGTCGGGACGCAACTTGAATGAAATCGAGGAATAACTGATGCCGCAGATCATTTTTCTGCCACACGCCGAGCATTGCCCGGACGGTATGGTTGTTGAGGCTGAGACCGGCAAAACCATTCTCGAAGTGGCCCACGACAATCACATCGAAATCGAAAGCGCTTGCGGCGGTGTTTGCGCCTGCACCACTTGTCACTGTGTGATTCGTGAAGGCTTCGACTCCCTCAATGAGGCTGACGAGCTGGAAGAAGATTACCTCGATCGGGCCTGGGGTCTGGAAGCGACCTCGCGCCTGAGCTGTCAGGCCCGGGTTGGCACTGAAGACATCACGGTCGAAATTCCGAAATACTCGCTCAACCACGCCGCCGAAGCGCCGCACTGATAAGGAATTGTCATGAGCCTTAAATGGGTTGATGTGCAGGAAATCGCGATACAACTGGCCGAAGCCCACCCGGATGTCGATCCGCTGACGGTGAATTTCGTCAAGCTGCGCAACCTGGTCATGGCGTTGCCTGAGTTCGATGACATCCCTGATCGTGGCGGCGAGAAGGTCCTCGAAGCCATTCAGGGCTTGTGGATCGAAGAAGCTGACTAAACTTGCAACGCGCGTAATTATGAAATACCCAAGAACCCGCGTATAATTCGCGGGTTTAATTTTTCGCTTAAATCACTGTTTCTGGAGTTACACCATGGCTGTTCAACGCACTTTCTCCATCATCAAGCCTGACGCTGTTGCAAAAAACGTTATCGGCGAGATCACCACCCGTTTTGAAAAAGCCGGCCTGAAGGTTGTAGCTTCCAAACTGAAGCAACTGTCCAAAGCTGAAGCTGAAGGCTTCTACGCTGAGCACAGCGCTCGTGGCTTCTTCGGCGACCTGGTTGCTTTCATGATCTCCGGTCCGGTTGTTGTTCAGGTTCTGGAAGGCGAAAACGCCATCGCTCTGAACCGCGAACTGATGGGCGCTACCAACCCTAAAGAAGCAGCTGCCGGCACTATCCGTGCTGATTTCGCTGAATCCATCGACGCTAACGCTGTTCACGGTTCCGACTCTGAAGCAGCTGCTGCTCGCGAAATCTCCTACTTTTTCGCAGCTACTGAAGTAACCACTCGCTAAGTATTGGCTCGTGAGTGAGGGTGAAGACATGATTGCAACGACTGGCAAAACAAACCTGCTGGGCCTGACTCAGCCCCAAATGGAGAAATTCTTCGACTCAATCGGGGAGAAGCGTTTCCGTGCCGGTCAGGTCATGAAGTGGATTCACCACTTTGGCGTCGATGATTTCGACGCCATGACTAACGTCAGCAAGGCCTTGCGCGACAAGCTCAAGGCCATTGCTGAGGTTCGTGGACCTGAAGTCGTCAGCGAGGACATCTCCACCGATGGCACCCGTAAATGGGTGGTTCGTGTCGAGTCCGGCAGCTGCGTCGAAACCGTTTACATTCCCCAGGGCAAACGTGGCACTTTGTGCGTTTCGTCCCAGGCAGGCTGTGCCCTGGATTGCAGTTTCTGCTCCACCGGCAAGCAAGGTTTCAATAGCAACCTCACCGCCGCCGAAGTAATCGGCCAGGTGTGGATTGCCAACAAATCCTTTGGCAGCGTCCCGGCAACCGCCGACCGTGCCATCACCAACGTGGTGATGATGGGCATGGGTGAGCCGCTGCTGAACTTTGACAACGTGATTGCCGCCATGCATCTGATGATGGATGACCTGGGCTACGGCATCTCCAAGCGCCGGGTGACACTGTCTACCTCGGGCGTGGTGCCGATGATCGATGAGCTGGCCAAGCACATCGACGTTTCCCTGGCGTTGTCGCTGCATGCACCCAACGATGCATTGCGCAGCCAGTTGGTGCCGATCAACAAAAAGTACCCGCTCAAAATGCTGCTTGAGTCCTGCCGTCGCTATATGTCGACCCTGGGCGAGAAGCGTGTCTTGACCGTTGAGTACACCATGCTCAAAGACATCAACGACCACGTCGAACATGCCGTGGAAATGATCGAGTTGCTCAAGGACACCCCTTGCAAGATCAACCTGATCCCGTTTAACCCGTTCCCGCATTCGGGCTATGAGCGTCCAAGCAATAACGCCATTCGCCGTTTCCAGGATCTGCTGCATCAAGCCGGTTATAACGTGACAGTGCGTACCACTCGCGGTGAAGACATCGACGCTGCTTGCGGCCAGTTGGTCGGTCAGGTCAATGACCGTACCCGTCGTAGCGAGCGCTGGGTTGCCGGGCACGAGCAGAGCGGCGAAGGCGATGTAACGCAAAATGCTTCGCCGGCTCCCTGAGAGAGGACATCCATGATCCTGCGCGCCGCGCTTTCTTTTGGCTTGCTCAGCTTTTTGGCTGGCTGTGTGTCATCGGGCGGCTCAAACCCGATGACCACTGACAAGGGGCGTAACGCGGCGCGCGAGGTATATGTTCAACTGGGACTGGGTTATCTTCAGCAGGGGATGACCGAGCAGGCCAGGATCCCCTTGAGTAAAGCCCTGGAACTCGACAAGACTGATCCGGACACCAATGCTGCCCTGGCATTGGTGTTTCAGTCCGAGCAGGAGTTCGAACTGGCCGGGCAGGCCTTTCGCACAGCACTGCGTGCGCGGCCGGACGATGCCCGGATCCTGAATAACTATGGCAGCCTGCTTTTCGGGCAGCAGCGTTATCAGGAGGCCCATGATCAATTCCACAAAGCCCTGGCCGACAACCTTTATCCCGAGCGTTCGCGCATCTACGAGAACCTGGGGGTCGCTTCACTCAGGCTGGGGCAACGGGATGCAGGTCGCCAGCAGCTCGAAAAAGCCTTGCGCCTGAACCGTCAACAACCCCGTGCACTGCTCGAAATGGCTGAGTTGTCTTACGAAGACAGGCATTATGTGCCCGCACGTGACTATTACGATCGTTTTAGCCTGCTTAGCGGGCAAAATGCACGTAGTCTATTGCTCGGTGCGCGACTGGCGAGTGTTTTCGACGAGCGCACCCCAACTGCCAATTATGGCCAGCAACTAAAACGACTCTATCCCGGCACGCCGGAATATCAGCAATACCTGTCGGAGCAATGATGAAAGCGGCGCAACCCGAAGTTCTAGCAGCGACTCGTGTCAATCCCGGTGAGACTCTGCGTCAGGCCCGTGAAAACAATGGATGGACGTTGGCTGAAGTCGCCTTGAAACTCAATCTCACGGCCAGTTCCCTGAGCAACCTTGAGACCGGGGCGTTCGACAAGCTGCCAGGCCATACTTTTGCGCGCGGTTACATCCGTGCCTATGCCAAATTGCTTGGCATGGATCAGACCAGCCTGGTCCATGAGTTTGATTTGTACACAGGGACTGATGCCAATGGCAGCAACGTGCACAGTCTTGGCCGGATTGAAGAGCCTGTGCGGGTTTCCCACACCATTTTGCGTATTGTCAGCCTGCTGTTGCTGATCGCCGTGATAGGTGGCGGTTTCATCTGGTGGCAGGACCAGACGTCCATGCGCGCCAAGGACCTGATCGGTCTGGCTCCGGAACATGTCGAAGTTGAAGGTGCTGACGGTACGACCCGGATTCACCCGCTCGACGAGCCGGAAGACCAGGCAGTGGCAGAAGCCAAGGTCGAAGGCGAGACGCCTGTGGCGACTGATCCTGCTGCGCAGCAGGCCGGGACAGATGCGCCGGCATTGCCGGTTACGCCTGTAACGCCTGCCGCTACGCCAGCCCCTGTTGCCCCGACCCCGGTTGTGCCGGCACCTGTTGCAGCCCCTGATGCGGCGGCGCCCGCGGCACCGGTTGCAGGCACTGGCAAGGTCAATCTGCAATACACCGCCGATTGCTGGACTCAAGTCACCGATGGCACCGGCAAAGTGCTGTTTGGTGGTCTGAAGCGCAAGGGCGAGAATCTTGAAGTGAGCGGCAAGCCTCCACTGACCCTGCGTCTGGGCTATGCCCGTGGCGCACAGGTGACCTACAACGGTCAGGCTGTGGATGTGGCTCCTTTCACCAGTGGCGAGACTGCTCGCCTGAAGTTAGGTCAATAAGTCATGCACGGCGAATCACCAATCAAACGTCGCGAATCGCGAAAAATCTGGGTTGGCTCGGTGCCAGTAGGTGGCGATGCCCCTATTGCCGTACAGAGCATGACCAACAGTGACACCAATGACGTGGCTGCGACTGTTGCCCAGATCAACCGGCTGGAAGCCGCAGGCGTCGATATCGTGCGCATTTCCGTGCCCGATATGGATGCAGCCGAAGCTTTTGGTCGCATCAAGCAACTGGTCAAGGTGCCCCTGGTTGCCGATATCCACTTCGATTACCGGATCGCCTTGCGCGTGGCCGAACTGGGTGTGGACTGCCTGCGGATCAACCCGGGCAACATCGGTCGCGAAGACCGTGTGCGTGCAGTGGTTGATGCTGCCCGTGATCGCGGTATTCCGATCCGTATCGGGGTCAACGCCGGTTCGCTGGAAAAAGACCTGCAAAAGAAATACGGCGAGCCGACGCCTGCTGCTCTGGTTGAGTCGGCACTGCGTCACGTTGAGCACCTCGAACGCCTGAATTTCAGGGACTTCAAGGTCAGCGTAAAGGCCTCGGACGTATTCATGGCGGTTGAGGCCTATCGTTTGCTGGCCAAGGAAATCGTCCAGCCACTGCATTTGGGTATCACCGAAGCCGGCGGTTTGCGTTCAGGCACAGTGAAATCTGCCGTGGGCCTAGGTATGCTGCTCGCCGAAGGGATTGGCGATACTATTCGCATCTCTCTGGCGGCAGACCCGGTCGAGGAAGTAAAAGTCGGTTACGACATCCTCAAGTCCCTGCACCTGCGCTCGCGTGGCATCAACTTTATTGCCTGTCCAAGCTGCTCGCGGCAGAACTTCGACGTGGTGAAAACCATGAACGAACTCGAAGTGCGGCTTGAAGACCTGCTGGTACCGCTGGATGTGGCGGTGATCGGTTGTGTGGTCAACGGCCCCGGCGAGGCGAAAGAAGCCCATGTGGGCTTGACCGGCGGTACACCGAACCTGATTTACATCGACGGCAAGCCGTCGCAGAAGTTGACGAATGAAAATCTGGTGGATGAGCTCGAAAGGCTGATCCGGCAGAAAGCGGCCGAAAAGGTCGAAGCTGACGCAGCAGTTATCGCGCGCGGCTAATCAAACGAATAAAGGATTTTCTGTGAGCAAGTCTTTGCAAGCCATTCGTGGCATGAACGACATCCTGCCTGAGCAGACGCCTCTATGGCGCTACTTTGAGAGCACGGTCTCGCGTTTGCTGGATAACTACGGTTACAAGCAAATCCGCATGCCTATCGTTGAATTCACCGAGCTGTTCAAGCGCTCGATCGGTGAAGTGACCGATATCGTCGAAAAAGAGATGTACACCTTCGAAGACCGCAACGGCGATTCGCTGACTTTGCGTCCCGAAGGTACGGCTGCCTGCGTACGTGCGGTGCTGGAACACGGCATTACCGGTGGTGGCCAGGTTCAAAAGCTGTGGTACATCGGCCCCATGTTCCGCCACGAGCGCCCGCAAAAAGGCCGCTATCGCCAGTTCCATCAAATCGGGGTTGAAGTATTCAACCTGGATGGTCCGGATATCGATGCCGAACTGATCGTGCTCACCTGGCGCCTGTGGGGCGAACTGGGTATCCGCGATGCGGTCACGCTTGAGCTCAACAGCCTGGGCACCAGCGAAGCCCGTGCACGTTATCGTGCCGCGCTGGTCGAATACCTGTCCTCGCGTCTGAGCGAGCTTGACGAAGACAGCCAGCGTCGCTTGAAATCCAACCCGCTGCGGGTGCTCGACAGCAAGAACGCCGATACCCAGGCGGTTCTGGTTGATGCCCCGAAGCTGGTGGATTACCTGGACGAAGAGTCCCGTGTGCACTTTGAGGGCCTCAAGGCGCGCCTGGATGCTGCCGGGATTCCTTACGTGATCAACCCCAAGCTGGTTCGCGGGCTCGATTACTACAGCAAAACCGTATTTGAGTGGGTCACTGACAAACTCGGTGCCCAGGGCACCGTGTGTGCCGGTGGTCGTTATGACGGTCTGGTCGAACAGATGGGTGGCAAGCCCACCACGGGCGTCGGTTTTGCAATGGGTATCGAGCGCTTGATCCTGCTGCTCGAAACCCTTGAGCAAGTCCCGGCAGAAATCGCACGTCAGGTTGATGTTTACCTGTGTGCTTTCGGTGAGGCTGCTGAACTGGCTGCCCTGACGTTGAGCGAAGGTGTTCGTGATCAACTGCCAAACCTGCGCTTGCAGATCAATGCCGGCGCTGGCAGCTTCAAAAGCCAGTTCAAGAAGGCCGACAAGAGCGGTGCGCTGTATGCACTGATCCTGGGTGACGACGAATTGGCCCAGCAAGTAGTAGGCGTCAAACCCCTGCGTGGCCAGGGCGAACAACAAACGATTGCCTGGGATGCTCTTGCCGAGCACTTGGCCACCTGCATCGTGCAGGGTTGAAGCTGTAAAACAGCCGAATTAGCGAATAAGGAGTGTTGGGGTGTCGAGTAACGATGATGATCAGCTGGGCGAGTTGAAAGACTGGTGGCAGCGTAACGGCAAACCCCTGGTTACTGGCGCCCTGCTGGCACTGGTGGTAGTGGCTGGCTGGCAGCTTTGGCACAAATATCAGAGCAATCAGTCGCAAGGCGCGTCGATGCTCTACCAGCAATTGCTTGAGGCCACCCTCACGCCTGACGGTCAGCCCGATGTGGCCCGTGTGGCGGATCTGGCCAGCAAGTTGAAAAACGAATACGCAGGTACGGCCTACGCACAGTTTGGCGGTCTTTTTGTGGCCAAGGTTGCAGTGGACAACGGCAAGCTTGATGACGCCGCCACCGAGCTGAAAATCATTGTCGACAAACCGGCGAATTCGACCCTGGGTGAAGTGGCGCGTCAGCGTCTGGCTCAGGTTCTGGCAGCCCAGGGCAAAGTTGACGATGCCCTGAAGTTGCTCGAAGTCGATTCCGACAAGGCATTCCTGGCCAGCCGTGAAGAGCTGAAGGGCGACTTGCTGGTTCAGCAGGGTCGCACTGACGACGCACGCAGCGCCTACGAAAAAGCCAAAGCAGCGCTCTCCGATGAAGCGGCTGTCGGTGGCTTACAAATCAAGCTCGACGACCTGGCCAAAGGAGATGCGTGAAGTGATGCGTTGGAAACATGCGGCATTGCTGGCTCTGGTCATTTTGGCCGCGGGTTGCAGCAGCAACAGCAAAAAAGAACTTCCGCCAGCCGAGCTGACTGACTTCAAAGAAGAAGTCGTTCTGCAAAAGCAGTGGGATCGCTCGATCGGTGACGGTCAGGGTAAGACCTACAACATGCTGGTTCCGGCTGTTGAAGGTAATACCATCTACGCGGCTGACGTGACCGGTGTAGTGATGTCCTTGGACCGCATGAACGGCGACGTTCAGTGGAAGAAAGACCTCGAACTGCCTGTTTCTGGCGCCGTAGGTGTTGGCTATGGCCTGGTGATGCTCGGTACCTTGCAAGGTGACGTAGTAGCCCTGGACGCCAGCACGGGTGAAGAAAAATGGCGCTCTCGTGTTAACAGCGAAGTGCTTGCTCCACCACAGACCAACGGTGACATCGTCGTGGTGCAAACCCAGGACGACCATCTGGTAGGTCTGGATGCTTCAACCGGTGACCAGCGCTGGATCTACGACAGCACGCCGGGTGTTCTGACCTTGCGTGGTACCGGTGCACCGCTGGTAACCAACCACCTGGCAATTGCCGGTCTTTCGACCGGTAAAATCGTTGCCCTTGATACTCGAAACGGCGTGCCGGTGTGGGAGCAACGTGTTGCCATCCCGCAAGGCCGTTCGGAACTCGAGCGTATCGTCGATATCGACGGTGGTCTGCTGCTGTCCGGTGGCACGCTGTATGTTGCCAGCTACCAGGGCCGCATGGCAGCACTGGAGATGGAATCCGGCCGCGTGCTCTGGCAGCGTGATGCTTCCAGTTATGCAGGTGTCGCACAAGGTTTTGGTAACGTCTACGTCAGTCTGGCGTCCGGTACTGTTGAAGCCATCGATGAACGTTCGACCACTGCACTATGGAGCAACGACGCTCTGGCCCGCCGTCAATTGTCGGCTCCGGAAGTCTTCTCCAGCTATGTGGCAGTCGGTGACATGGAAGGCTATCTGCACCTGCTAAGCCAGGTCGATGGTCGTTTCGTGGGCCGTACCCGCATAGACAGTGATGGTCTTCGGGCGCGTCCGCTGGTGGTCGGTGACATGATTTACGTGTTTGGTAACAGCGGCAAACTGGAAGCCCTGACCATTCGCTAAGGCGTCTATGCTTGAGGCTCTAGGGTCTCAGGCAGCCTTGCCCTGGCAAGGCTTGCGGCACATTTGTGCTGTTCCGAACTCTGGCCGCTGCCTTGCAGCGGCTTTTGTATTTTCTGAAATAACGAAGTGGAGAGCCGCATGGTTCCCGTAATCGCCCTGGTGGGCCGACCTAACGTCGGCAAGTCCACCTTGTTCAACCGCCTGACCAGGACTCGCGACGCCATCGTCGGCGACTTGTCCGGTCTGACCCGTGATCGCCAATACGGTGAGGCCAAGTGGCAAGGGCGTTCCTACATTCTGGTCGACACCGGCGGTATCTCCGGTGACGAGCACGGTATGGACGAAAAGATGGCCGAGCAGTCGCTGCTGGCTATCGAAGAAGCTGACGTCGTTCTGTTCCTGGTAGATGCAAAAGCGGGTTTCACAGCCGCTGACCAGATGATTGGCGAACACCTTCGCAAACGTAACAAGCGCTCGTATGTTGTCGCCAACAAGGTCGACAACATCGATCCTGAATTGGCGCGTGCAGAATTTGCCCCCTTGGGTATGGGCCATGCGATTCCGATCGCCGGTGCCCATGGTCGTGGTATCACCCAGATGCTGGAAATCGCCCTGAGCGACTTCCCGAAAGATCCGGAAGAGGAAGAAGAAGGCGAAGCCGAAGTCGTTCTTGAAGGTCAGGAAGCCAAGCGCATCCCGGGCCCGAGCGAAAAAGACGGGATCAAGATCGCCATCATCGGTCGGCCTAACGTTGGTAAATCAACGCTGGTCAACCGCATGCTGGGTGAAGACCGGGTTATCGTTTATGACGAGCCGGGCACCACGCGCGACAGTATCTACATCCCGTTCGAGCGTAACGACGAGAAGTACACGCTGATCGACACCGCGGGTGTGCGCAAGCGCGGCAAGATCCACGAAGAAGTAGAAAAATTCTCCGTGGTCAAAACCCTGCAGGCCATCAAAGACGCCAACGTGGTGATCTTTGTGATGGATGCCCGCGAAGGCGTGGTCGACCACGACCTCAACCTGTTGGGCTTTGCGCTGGAGGCCGGTCGGGCTCTGGTCATCGCGATCAACAAGTGGGACGGCATGACGCCGAGCGAGCGCGAGTTCGTCAAGGTCGAATTGACCCGTCGCCTGTTCTTTGTCGACTTCGCCGACATCCACTTCATCTCGGCGCTGCACGGCACGGGCGTAGGTAACCTGTACCAGTCGGTGCAGAACTCCTTCAAGTCAGCGGTTACCCGCTGGCCGACCAACCGTCTGACCCAGATCCTGGAAGACGCAGTTGGCGAGCACGCGCCGCCGATGGTCAACAACCGCCGCATCAAGTTGCGCTATGCCCACCTGGGTGGTGCCAACCCGCCGATTATTGTGATCCACGGTAACCAGGTCGAGAAGGTTCCAAAGTCTTACGTCCGTTATCTCGAAAACACCTACCGTCGTGTCTTGAAGCTGGTCGGTACGCCGATCCGCATCGAGTTCAAAGGTGGCGAGAACCCGTACGAAGCCAACAAGAACTCGCTGACCGACCGTCAGGTCAACAAGAAGCGCCGCATGATGTCGCACCACAAGAAAGCCGAGAAGAAGCGCAAAGACAAGCGCTGATCCGCAACCTCTTGTCGCAACGAAAAAGGGCCTTGATCGGCCCTTTTTCGTGTCTGGGGTTTGGGCTATCCTCGATGGGTCCTGTGCCGTAGTCAGAGCCGGGAACATCACAGGGAACGGCCATGATTACCAGCAAGTTGCCGAATGTCGGCACCACTATTTTCACGCGCATGTCGCAGCTCGCGACTGAAACCGGCGCGCTCAACCTGTCTCAGGGGTTTCCTGACTTCGATGGCCCGCAAGCCTTGCGCGATGCGGTGGGACATCACATCGCCAGTGGCCACAATCAATACTCGCCCATGACCGGCTTGCCTGCCTTGCGGGTGCAGGTCGCGGCGAAAATTGCCCGTAGTTACGCTGTGCAAGTCGATGCCGACAGCGAGGTAACCATCACCCCCGGTGCCACCCAGGCCATCTTCTGTGCGATTCAGGCGGTGATTCACCCCGGTGACGAGGTCATTGTGTTTGACCCGTGCTACGACAGCTACGAGCCTTCGGTCGAGCTGGCCGGTGGCCGTTGTGTGCATGTGCAACTGGGGCTGGCTGATTTCTCCATCGACTGGCAGAAGCTCGAAGACGCACTGACGCCCCGCACTCGCATGATCATCCTCAACAGCCCGCATAATCCTAGCGGCGCCCTGATCAGCCGGGCCGAGCTGGACCAGTTGGCTGCGCTGATTGCGGACCGCGATATCTACATCATCAGCGATGAGGTGTATGAGCATCTGGTGTTCGATGGCGTGCCCCATGTCAGTGTTTTGTCCCATCCCGAGCTGTACCATCGGGCCTTCGTTGTCAGTTCCTTCGGCAAGACCTATCACGTCACCGGCTGGAAAACTGGCTACGTGGTGGCGCCAGCGGCCCTGACGGCAGAGCTGCGCAAGGTCCATCAGTACGTCAGCTTCTGCGGAGTCACCCCTTTGCAGTACGCACTGGCCGACTTCATGGCGGCCCACCCCGAGCATGTTGAAGAACTGCCGGCGTTTTACCAGGCAAAGCGCGACCTGTTTTGTGATCTGTTAAGCCCGTCGCGCTTTACCTTTAAGCCGGTGGCCGGGACCTATTTCCAGTTGGTGGACTATTCCCTTATTCGTCCGGATCTCAATGACGTCGACATGGCCCTATGGCTGACCCGTGAACACGGGGTGGCGTCAATTCCGGTTTCGGTGTTCTACCAGACCCCGCCCCCAGGGCAGCGTCTGGTCCGCCTGTGTTTTGCCAAACGCGAGGAGACGCTGCGTGCAGCAGCAGAAAAACTATGCGTGATCTAAGTGGGTTACCCGATTTAACCGTTGCCCTGGTGCAGACCACATTGGCCTGGCACGATCGCGAGGCCAATTTTGCGCACTTTGACGAGTTGCTCGAACAGGCGCGGGGGGCAGACCTGGTGGTCTTGCCCGAGATGTTCACAACCGGCTTCAGCATGGAGTCCAAAACCCTGGCGGAGCCCGAGCACGGTCCCACCAGCAAGTGGTTGCAGGCCCGGGCCAAGGATCTCGATGCGGTGGTCACAGGCAGCGTGATTGTGCGGGCCGCTGACGGCAGCCATCGCAATCGGCTGTTGTGGGCACGCCCGGATGGCGAGGTGCTGCACTACGACAAGCGTCACTTGTTTCGCATGGCCGGTGAGCACGAGCACTTCACGCCGGGTGAGCGTCAGGTTCAATTCGAAGTGAAGGGCTGGCGTGTTCGCCCGCTGATTTGTTACGACCTGCGCTTTCCGGTGTGGAGTTGCGACCCCCACGATACCGATCTGCTGCTGTATACAGCCAGTTGGCCGGGTGCGCGACGGCTGCACTGGAACCGGTTACTGCCAGCGCGTGCCATCGAGAACCTGTGTTATGTGGCGGCGGTTAACCGGGTGGGGACAGACGGCAAGGGCATGGTTTATACCGGTGACAGCCATGTCTTTGACTTTCAGGGCGAGTCGCTGCTCAGTGCCGGCGAAGCGGACGGGGTATTTCAGGTATGCCTGACGGCGGGTGAGCTGGCGGCCTACCGCGAGCGCTTCCCGGCCTATCTGGATGCGGATACCTTCGACCTGCACTAAACGGCACCTGCAGGAGCGAGCTCTGCGCATGGAAAAGCTCGCGCCTGCAGAGGGTTGAACATCCGGCACAAAAAAGCCCCCAAGGTCTTTACACCTTGGGGGCTTTTGCGTTTCAGGCCGGCGGCTTTAAGCAGCCTTGGCTTCTGCTTCACTCAGCGAGCGGTTCAGGGCGCTGAACAGGGCCTTGAAGCTGGCGGTGGTGATGTTTTCATCAATGCCCACACCGTGCACGGCACGCTCACCATTGACTCGCAACTCGATATAGGCCGCTGCCTTGGCATTGGTGCCAGCGCCGATAGCGTGCTCGTTGTAGTCCATGATCTCGGCTTTCACCGGCAGCCCTGCCACCAGCGCTTCCAGCGCGCCGTTGCCTTTGCCGCTCCAGCGCAGGTTGGTCTCGCCAGCGCCCTTGGCAGAGATTTCAACTTCTACCGCGCTATGGCCGTTCTCTTCCTGCAGCTTGTGGCTGACCAGTGCGTAAGGGGTGTTGGCCTGCAGATATTCGCTGTGCAACAAGCTGTGGATCTGCTGGGCAGTCATCTCCAGACCCAGGCGGTCGGTTTCGCGCTGAACCACCTGGCTGAACTCGATCTGCATCCGGCGCGGCAAGCTGATGCCGTATTCCTGCTCCAGCAGGTAAGCAATACCGCCTTTGCCTGACTGGCTGTTAACCCGGATCACGGCTTCGTAGCTGCGGCCAATGTCAGCCGGATCGATCGGCAGGTATGGAACTTCCCACAAGGCATCCGGTTTTTGCTGAGAGAAGCCTTTGCGAATCGCATCCTGGTGCGAGCCGGAGAACGCGGTGTGCACCAGATCGCCCACATAGGGGTGACGCGGGTGGACCGGGATCTGGTTGCACTCTTCGACGACCTTGCGCACGCCATCGATGTCCGAGAAGTCCAGCCCGGGGTTCAGACCCTGGGTGTACATGTTCAGGGCCACAGTCACCAGGTCGACGTTACCGGTACGTTCGCCATTGCCGAACAGGCAGCCTTCAACCCGATCAGCCCCGGCCATCAAGCCCAGCTCGGTAGCGGCAACGCCGGTGCCGCGGTCATTGTGGGTGTGCAGGCTGATCAGCACGCTGTCACGGCGATTGATATGACGACCGAACCATTCGATCTGGTCGGCATAGATGTTCGGAGTGGCGCACTCAACGGTGGCAGGCAAGTTGAGGATCATCTTGTGCTCGGGCGTCGGGTTCCAGACCTCGATCACTGCGTCACAGACTTCCTTGGCGAACTCCAGTTCGGTGGCGCTGAAGGTTTCGGGCGAGTACTCGAACGTCCAGTGGGTTTCAGGCTGCTGAGCGGCATATTTGACGAACAGCTTGGCAGCGCTGACGGCGATCTCTTTGATGCCTTCCTTGTCCTGGTTGAACACGATGCGGCGGAATGCCGGGCAAGTCGCGTTGTACAAATGAACGATGGCCTTTTTCGCCCCGCGCAGGGATTCAAAGGTGCGGGCAATCAAGTCTTCACGGCCCTGGGTCAGCACCTGAATAGTGGTGTCGTCCGGGATGTGGCCGTCTTCGATCAAGCTGCGCACGAAGTCGAAGTCGGTCTGGGATGCGGCCGGGAACGAAGCCTCAATCTCTTTAACGCCAACACTGACCAGGGTCTTCCAGAAGCGCAGCTTCTTTACCGCATCCATCGGCTCGATCAGCGACTGGTTGCCGTCGCGCAGGTCGGAGCTGCACCAGATTGGCGCGCTGGTGATGGTTTTCGATGGCCAGGTACGGTCAGGCAAATCAATGACCGGGAAGGCGCGGTACTTGGAAGAAGGGTCTTTGAGCATGGTCATCAGGCAATCCTTATTTTGCTTGCCGACTATCAAGAGGCGGCCAGCCGAAGAAATACAAAGCACAAGGGCGAGGCACCGCGATTAGCTTTGCAGTCGTGCGCTGACGAGGCAAAGGCTGCGGTGTTGACGAAGCAGAATGAGGGTGTGAGAGGTTTTCATGACTTCAACCCTAACCATTGGGCTGGAAGATGGCAAGCGACGAAAAAACATTGAGAGAACTGCTCGAATATGGTCAATATTCGAGCATTTATTGCGGTTACTTATCGCTGTGGTAATTATTATTGCGCGGGTTGGCGGCTGTAAGGCGTCTGATGCTGCGAGCAGCCGCCTCTTGCAAGGGCCGGATCAGGGTTGGAACGCACCAATGAAAATCGCCGGATCGACCCGGGCATCGTTCAGGCTGACATTCCAGTGCATGTGCGGACCGGTAGCGCGTCCGGTCGATCCCACTTTGCCCACCACATCACCCCGTGCCAATTGCTGGCCAACCTTGGTGTCGATCTTCGACATATGGCAGAACATGCTGATAAACCCCTGGCCATGGTCAACAAAGACGGTGTTGCCGTTGAAGAAGTAATTGCCGATCAGAATCACTTTGCCAGCGGCAGGGGTCTTGATCGGGGTGCCCGCGGGCACAGCGAAGTCCAGTCCCGCATGGGGATTGCGTTCTTCGCCGTTGAAGAAGCGACGCACGCCGAACTTGCTCGACAGCGGCCCGTTGACCGGTTTGTCCAGCAACAGGTTGCTCGGCGTATTGGGGCTGAACGTGCGGTACGCCTTGAGCTGCACTGCCAGTTCGTTGTCGATACGCTTGATGTCATCCGGGTTCGGATTGACCTGGCGCTTGTTCTTCAGGGTAATGCGCTGTTCAGGGTATTTCTTGCTGCCGACCGTGAAACTCAGGTCACGTCCGGCGGAGCTGATCTGCTGGGGGCCGGGCTTTACGGTCAAGGGGATACCGACGATCGCTCGCCATGTGTCTTGCTCCTTGACCACCAGCACCGGCTTGCCTTGATAGCTGGCCTTGGGGGGCTGGGCGCCGGTGCCCAGTTCAATGACGGCAACTCCGCCCGGTACCGGCTTGTTCAGCAAGCGGGTGATGTAGCTGTCGGCTGCGTGAGCGTTACAGGTCAGACACAGCAGCAATAGTGCAGAGAGAAAACGCGGCATCGATCAATCCAGTAATGAAAGGGTGACAGGCGTGAGGTGGTTGTCCTCCACGCGTACAAGCAACTGGCCTTCGCCCAGCCTGGCCTGCAAGCGCTGGCCGGGACGGGTTTGTGTGGCGCTGCGGATGGCGTTGCCGCGTTCATCCAGCAAGATGCTGTAACCCCGGCCCAGGGTGGCCAGCGGGCTCACCACATGCAAGGTCTGGATCTGGCTTTGCAGTTGCAGGCGCCGGCTTTTGAGGCCTTCACCCATGGCCCGCTGCAAGCGCTCGGCCAGGCTGTCCAGGCGCTGGCGCAACAGGGCCAGTTGCCGGCCCGGATGCTGCGCTGCCAGCCGCGTTTCGAGCCGGATCAAGCGTTCGCGACGGGTATTGAGGCTGCGCTCAAAGGCGCGGCGCATGCGCATGTCCAGGTCATCCAGGCGCTGGGCCTGCTGGCGCAGCCGCTCGCCCGGGTGGCGCAGGCGGCGGGCCAGACCATCCAGGCGCAGGCGGTCACGCATCAAGCGGTCGCGGATACGCATCACCAGACGTCGATGCAGGCTGTCGATACGCCGTTGCAGGTCGCTGGAGTCCGGGGCCAGCAACTCCGCGGCAGCCGATGGCGTTGGCGCGCGCACGTCGGCGACAAAGTCGCTGATCGAAACATCGGTTTCGTGCCCGATCGCACTGACGATAGGGGTGACACAGGCATCCACGGCGCGGGCCACGGCTTCTTCGTTAAAACACCACAGGTCTTCCAGCGAGCCGCCGCCACGGGCCAGGATCAGCGCGTCGAACCCCCGGGCATCGGCTAACTTGAGTGCCCGGACAATTTGCGCCGTGGCTTCTCGGCCCTGTACCGCGGTGGGAATCAGGGTCAGCTCAACTTGCGGCGCGCGGCGGCGGAACACGCTGATGATGTCGCGAATCACCGCTCCGGTAGGTGAGCTGATAATTCCGATCCGTTGCGGATGAGCCGGCAAGGGCACCTTGCGCTCGGCACTGAACAGGCCTTCGGCGCCGAGTTTTTCTTTCAGTGCATCGAAGGCCAGTCGCAGCGCGCCATCGCCAGCCGGCTCAACCGTATCGAGGATCAACTGGTAATCACCGCGGCCTTCAAACAGCGAAACCTTGCCGCGCACCTTTACTGCCAGGCCATCCTTGAGTGCCTGGCGCACCCGGGCTGCGTTATTGCGAAACAGTGCACAGCGCACTTGGGCGCCGCTGTCTTTGAGGGTGAAGTAAACATGGCCGGAGGCCGGGCGGGCGAGGTTGGAGATTTCGCCCTCTACCCAGATGTTGCTGAACACGTCTTCGAGCAAGACCCGCGCCCGGCCATTGAGCTGGCTGACAGTCAGGACTTCTCGGTCGAGGTTGAGTCGTGCAAAAGGATCTTTAATCATGCGCGCCATCATAAGGGTGGATTGTTATCACTGCACCTGTCTGGTTAAAGTCGCGCCACTAAAACAAGGATGAAAAGCCATGGACTTGCCTTTTACCGGTGCCGAGTGGGTGTTGATCGAACTGGGCATTGCTCTGGCCTATATCGTGTTCGGAGTCGCGGGGTTTGGCACGGCGTTGGTGGCCGGACCGATTTTGATCCTGTGCCTGCCGTTATCGAAAATCATCCCGTTGCTGGTACTGCTGGATTTTGTCGCGGCCTTTGGCAACTGGCTGCCCGCGCGACGTGATGTAGCCCGCCCCGAATTGTTGCGATTGTTGCCGTGCATGGCGCTGGGCTGCACGGTCGGGGTAGTGTTTTTGCTCAATCTGAAGTCAGATCTGTTGTTGCTGTTGATGGGCATTTTCATTACCGCCTATGCGATTTATAGCCTGGCAGTGACGGTGCGCCCGGGTCGGGTAGCTGCAGGCTGGGCGATTCCCACCGGTATTACGGGAGGTCTGTTTGGTGCGTTGTTTGGCAGTGGCGGCTTTCTATACGCGCTGTATCTGAATGCGCGCTTGCCCAAGGATGCTGCGCGGGCAACGCAAAGTGCGTTGATCAGTTGCAGCACAATGGTGCGCCTGGGCCTGTTTGTAATTGCTGGCGTCTATGCCGATGGTGCGCTGCTGTTGCTTGCCGCTTGTCTGTTGCCGGCGATGGCGCTGGGCTTGTGGATCGGTCGCCGATTGACCCGCAAATTGTCTCGCGAAGCCTTTGTGCGGCTGGTCACATGGCTGGTACTGGCCAGCGGGATTGCGTTGATTGCGCGTTATCTGAGTGCTTGACCTGCCACGGTGAGGCATTAAGCTGCGCACCAAACGCTATCTCCTGTGGGGGCTGGCTTGCCGGCGATGCAAAAAATTGCCCGGTTTATGGCTTGAGCGCGATGGTGCCATCGCGGGCTAGCCCGGCTCCCGCAGGTTATGTGTGCTGCTTCCATCTCACGTACATGTGCCGTACCCATGAATTCGCAAAGCATCATCGTTCCCAGAATATCCACCTTGCCGGTTCACGAACCCCGGGCCCGGGCCATCGTGCGCTGGCTGGTGCGCAAGAACATCATTGAGCAAGAGCTGAGCACCTGTGGCCGCGGCGGCAGCCGTATGGCCTACGCCATCGCGCCGGGCGCCGCCAGTGTGGTGCTGCACCCTGAAGCGCTGCCGTTCGGTCAGCCGGTCAATGGTCTGGAAATCATCACCAAGCGCTGCATCTACACCCCGGCCAAGGGGTTTCTCGAAGAGGCAGGCTGTGCCGAATGCCGCAAGGAAGTCGGTGAAGCGCTGTTCGAAAGCCTGGAAGAGTGGATGCCGGGCCGAACCGACAACTTCATTTGTCCGCTGTGCGCCCATGAAGATGACATCAACGGTTTTCTGTTCCTGCAGCCGTGCGCATTCTCCAATCTGGGCTTCATTTTCAACAACTGGGCCGAGGCGGGCTTCAAACAGAGCTTCCTCGACGAATTCGCCGACTGGCTCGACCAGCCGGTGGCGTGGGTCAAGGTCGAGCTCTGAAGCTGTGGGAGCTGACTTGCCAGCGATAGCATCGCTGAGCTGGCTCTGCCCGCCGGGCCGTCTGAATCGCCGGCAAGCCGGCTCCTGCAGGAATCAAGGCCGCACTATCATCTGGAATCTGCCCTGGGAGTCAATAAATCATGGCCTTTAGCGCAAAACTCTCTAAAGGTTTCCGTTGAGAGATGAAGGTGTTTTGAGTACAATAACGCGCTTCCATTTTCCCGCTCGGGAGCCCCAGCGATGCTGCGTATCAGCCAAGAAGCACTCACATTCGATGACATCCTTCTCGTCCCCGGTTATTCCGAGGTTCTCCCGAACGAAGTCAGCCTTAAGACTCGTTTGACCCGTGGCATTGAACTGAATATTCCTCTGGTTTCCGCTGCAATGGACACCGTGACTGAAGCCCGTCTGGCAATCGCCATGGCTCAGGAAGGCGGTATCGGCATCATCCACAAGAACATGACCATCGAGCAGCAAGCTCACGAAGTGCGCAAAGTGAAGCGCTACGAAGCCGGTGTGGTTAAAGAACCCATCACTATCGAAGCCGATGCCACTGTTCGCGAACTGTTCGAACTGACCCGCCTGCACAACATCTCCGGCGTTCCTGTACTGCACAATGGCGACCTGGTCGGCATCGTGACGTCCCGTGACGTGCGTTTCGAAAACCGTCTGGAAGCCACCGTTCGTGAAGTGATGACGCCTAAAGAGCGTCTGGTCACGGTCAAGGAAGGCGCCGACAAGAACGAAGCCCGCGAGCTGTTGCACAAGCACCGCATCGAGCGCGTACTGATCGTCGACGACAAATTTGCCCTTAAAGGCATGATGACCGTCAACGACATCGAAAAAGCCAAGGCTTACCCGCTGGCCAGCAAGGACGACCAGGGTCGTCTGCGTGTAGGCGCGGCAGTGGGAACCGGCAAAGACACCGCCGACCGTGTTGCCGCCCTCGTGGCTGCAGGCGTTGACGTGGTGGTTGTCGATACCGCGCACGGCCACTCCAAAGGCGTGATCGACCGTGTTCGCTGGGTCAAGCAAACCTTTCCTGAAGTACAGGTAATTGGCGGCAACATCGCCACTGGCGCTGCTGCCCTGGCCCTGGCTGAAGCCGGTGCCGATGCGGTCAAGGTCGGTATCGGCCCTGGTTCGATCTGCACCACCCGTATCGTTGCCGGTGTCGGCGTGCCGCAAATCAGTGCCATTGCCAATGTAGCCGCAGCCCTTGAAGGCAGCGGTGTACCATTGATCGCCGACGGCGGCATCCGCTTCTCGGGTGACCTGTCCAAGGCCATCGTCGCCGGTGCATCCTGCGTGATGATGGGTTCGATGTTTGCCGGTACTGAAGAAGCACCGGGCGAAATCGAGCTGTACCAGGGCCGTTCGTACAAGGCCTACCGCGGTATGGGTTCGCTGGGTGCGATGTCGCAATCCCAGGGTTCCTCCGACCGTTACTTCCAGGACTCCTCTGCGGGTGCCGAGAAGCTGGTGCCGGAAGGCATCGAAGGTCGCGTGGCGTACAAAGGTTCTTTGACCGCAATCGTGCACCAACTGATGGGCGGTCTGCGTTCTTCGATGGGTTACACCGGCTGTGCCGACATCGAACAAATGCGCACCAAGCCCGAGTTTGTACGCATCACCGGCGCCGGTATGGCTGAATCCCACGTCCACGACGTGCAGATCACCAAGGAAGCGCCAAACTATCGCGTAAGTTGATAGTGATCGCATCCGGGTCAAAACCCGGGTGCGATACGAATTAAGTCACCGGGGCTGTTTGATTCAGCCCCGTGTCGTTTCTGAAATTAATCGAGATTTTGTCATGGCCCTCGACATTCACGCTCACCGTATCCTGATTCTGGACTTCGGTTCCCAGTACACCCAGCTGATCGCCCGTCGCGTGCGCGAAATCGGCGTTTACTGCGAACTGCACCCGTTCGACATGGATGACGCAGCGATCCGCGAATTCGCACCTAAAGGCATCATCCTTGCCGGTGGCCCGGAATCCGTGCACGAAGCCGACAGCCCGCGCGCGCCACAAGCCGTGTTTGACCTGGGCGTACCGGTTTTCGGTATCTGCTACGGCATGCAGACCATGGCCGAGCAACTGGGCGGCAAGGTTGAAGGTTCCGAGCTGCGCGAGTTCGGTTATGCCCGCGTAGACGTAGTCGGCAAAAGCCGCCTGCTCGACGGCATTGAAGACCACATCGACGCTGACGGCCTGTTCGGTCTGGATGTGTGGATGAGCCACGGTGACAAGGTCACCAGAATGCCATCCGACTTCCACATTCTGGCCAGCACCCCGAGCTGCCCGATTGCCGGCATGTTCAACGATGCCCGCGGCTACTACGGCGTGCAGTTCCACCCGGAAGTGACCCACACCAAGCAAGGCGGCCGCATCCTGTCGCGCTTTATCCTCGACATCTGCGGCTGCGAAGCCCTGTGGACGCCGTCGAAAATCGCTGAAGACGCAATCGCCAACATCCGCGCCCAGGTCGGCACTGACAACGTATTGCTCGGCCTGTCCGGCGGCGTTGACTCTTCGGTGGTGGCGGCATTGCTGCACAAGGCGATCGGCGATCAGCTGACCTGCGTATTCGTGGACAACGGCTTGCTGCGTTTGCACGAAGGTGAGCAGGTAATGGCCATGTTCGCCGAGAACATGGGCGTTAAAGTGATCCGCGCCAACGCGGCGGACCAGTTCCTGAACAACCTGGCTGGCGAAAGCGATCCGGAGAAAAAGCGCAAGATCATCGGCCGTACCTTCATCGACGTGTTCGATGCCGAATCCTGCAAGCTGGACAACATCAAGTACCTGGCCCAGGGCACCATCTACCCGGACGTGATCGAGTCGGCTGGCGCCAAAAGCGGCAAGGCTCACGTCATCAAGTCGCACCACAACGTGGGCGGCCTGCCGGACGAGATGAACCTCAAGCTGGTCGAGCCTCTGCGCGAACTGTTCAAGGACGAAGTCCGCCGTCTGGGTCTGGAACTCGGCCTGCCGTACGACATGGTCTACCGTCACCCGTTCCCGGGCCCGGGTCTGGGCGTGCGCATCCTGGGTGAAGTGAAGAAGGAATACGCCGACATTCTGCGTCGTGCTGACCACATCTTCATCGAAGAGCTGCGCAAGGCCGACTGGTATCACAAAGTCAGCCAGGCATTCGTGGTGTTCCAGCCGGTGAAATCGGTTGGCGTGGTAGGTGATGGCCGTCGTTACGCCTGGGTTGTAGCCCTGCGTGCCGTTGAAACCATCGACTTCATGACCGCGCGTTGGGCACACCTGCCTTACGAGCTGCTTGAAACCGTCAGCGGTCGAATCATCAACGAAATCGAAGGCATCTCCCGCGTTACTTACGACGTGTCGAGCAAGCCGCCGGCAACGATTGAGTGGGAATGATTGGACGTCCGGCACTGACCGGCACCAACTAGCAAGAAACACCCTGAAGCCCGCGTAATTGCGGGCTTTTGGTTTTTTGGGTCTGGCAAGTTCTGGCAGCTTTGTGCATCGCCAAGCACCGTGTTTATGTGGCATGGTACGGGGCATTGACTGAGCCAAATGCCATGCTCGGTGTTCGATACCATGTCGCCTTTGTGGGTAAGGGCATGGTATCAAGACTCATAATCCACCCGGTTTTATTGGGTTTTCTCGCGGTTTTGGGTGTGTTTCTGAGCATGGTATTTTTTGAACGGAATTCGCGAGCCTCATGCTGACCGATACCAAGCTACGTAATCTCAAACCGAAAGAAAAACTCTACAAAGTGAACGACCGTGATGGACTTTACGTAGCTGTCACGGCTGCGGGCGCAATCTCGTTTCGCTACAACTACTCCATCAATGGACGACAGGAGACGATCACGTTTGGTCGCTATGGTGTAGGTGGAATCACGCTTGCAGAAGCGCGAGAGCGGCTTGGTGAAGCCAAAAAGATGGTTGCGGCTGGCAAGTCACCTGCCAAGGAGAAAGCCCGTGACAAGGCACGTAGCAAGGGAGCAGAAACGTTTGATGCCTGGGCCGAGAAATGGCTTCGCGGGTATCAGATGGCTGACTCGACCCGTGATATGCGGCGCTCTGTTTATGAGCGTGAGCTGAAACCGAAGTTTGGTAATCAGAAGCTGGTGGAAATCAACCATGAGGACCTGCGAGCGCTGACCGATGCAATCGTGGAGCGAGGTGCTCCAGCAACGGCGGTGCACTCCCGTGAGATCGTAATGCAGGTTTTCCGATGGGCGATTGAGCGTGGCCAGAAGGTCGAGAACCCGGCCGATCTGGTACGTTCTGCGAGCATCGCTAAATTTGAGCCTCGTGACCGCGCTTTGGGTCCAGACGAAATCGCGTTGATGTACCAGTACTTGGACCGTATCGGCACCGCCTCCTCCGTGAGAGCGGCGGCTAAACTGCTGTTGCTCACCATGGTTCGAAAAAGTGAGCTGACCAACGCCACCTGGGATGAGATCAATTTTAGTGAAGCCCTGTGGACCATTCCGAAAGAGCGGATGAAGCGACGCAACCCCCATTTGGTGTTCTTGTCTCGGCAGGTGCTGGATTTCTTCATCGCGTTGAAGACGTTTGCCGGTGGTTCAGAATACGTCTTTCCTTCCCGGTACGATTCTGATCTGCCAATGAGTACCGCAACCATCAATCAGGTACTGACGCTGAGCTATCGGCTCGCGCAGAAAGAAGGGAAGCCGCTGAGTAAGTTCGGACCGCATGATTTGAGACGGACAGCTAGCACGCTGCTGCACGAGGCGGGCTACAACTCAGACTGGATTGAGAAATGTCTTGCACACGAGCAGAAGGGTGTTAGGGCTGTCTATAACAAGGCCGAGTATCGAGAGCAGCGTACTGCGATGTTACAGGACTGGGCCGATATGATTGATGAGTGGACAGCCAATCGGCCCCGTTCGGGCGACGGTTACAGATAATCAAGTTAGAGCTTCGGTCGTTTTTATCTCATTGCCTGTTTTCGCCCCCGTCGCTTGATGGCGGCAGAAACTGCTTGGCGTGATACGCCAAGTTGGCGGGCGATTTCCGCTTGATTCGTAATGCCTTGGTTTAACAAATCATCCATTGAGCTTGTTGGTGACTTGAGTGCCTGGAGCTGGTTATAGGCATTTTTCCTGACTTCTGCCCATGTCTCGATATCCCACCTAGGGAGGACGGCAGCTCCTTGGGACCAGATTTTTTCAATTAAATCCTCATACTCTAGTGTGAACCTCCGGTCGCGCTGGTAAGCGCGGCGAGCTTCATCGCTACGCCGCGGATTGTGAACTTCACAGTAGAGTTTACTCGGTCTCGCTGCGCCCTCGGGATGGGCCGGTAGGGCTGAAGGCCGCAGTAATTCGCCGTGGCGTGCCCAAGTAGAAACTAGCATTCGGCGCTCCACATGCTCACGGAATGCTGCGACCGAAAAGTCCCCGCGCAACTCCTGCATGTCGCAGTATCTCCCCAGCATGCGCGGGGGTTCGTACTTGCCGAACTCTCCCTTCAATGCTCGTTCATAGCGAGCCACCAAGGTATCGGTTTTTTTCCGGGCTTCTGTACGAATAGATTCTGTTAGCGGCACTGCTTTGATATTTCCGCGTTTTAGACGCTTGAAGACCTTTGGCGCCGCCATGCTGATCGCATATTCGGTAGATCGCCAGCATAGCTCGCAGAAGCACCACTCGTAGTGGTTGCTCAACTTCGCACGGATGCGATCAGACGATGTATCGCTTTCTCTAACCAGCACTTTCAGAAGCGGATCGTATGTGCTCGACGCTTTTTCATATTTTCCCATCGCCCGATGATAGCTCTGGATGACAACTAAATTCTAACTTTTTTGCGTCCTGATTCTGGCGTTAGAAGGCATTGTCAAGCATCTGATAACTCTGAAGGAAAGTGACCTCATGGAGAACAAGCCAAAGAGTAAGACGCTCATCAACCGCAAGAAATTGCACGCGATGATCCCGCTTGCTGAGCGCACCATCTACAACATGGAGCAGCGGGGCGAGTTCCCGCGCCGTATCGCACTAACCAGTCGGAACGTTGCGTGGGATCTGACTGAAATCGAAGAATGGATTGACGCGCGCAAATCGTCGGGCACTCACGCTATTCGCCCAGGAATGGGGGTTTAGCCGTGGCGAGTGATGTACTGGCGGTGTCCGGGAATGAACCGCTTGTGCTGAGTTTTATGCTGCCGGTTGTAGATGGATCTGAACTTGATTGCGGGATGAGCTGTTGGCATGCATCGCGTCATATGCTGGGCCAATCCCTTGACTAGCGGCGGCCATGGGCAACTTCTAGTTGGCAGTCTGTTGTCACGGATCGAAGAAAATCACGCCGCGTACCGCAAGAAGCTGGAGGCCGCAGCACTTCCGGGCGAGTCGATTAGGGAAATAGAGGAGCGACTGCGTACCGAAGAAAAAAAGAGGCCTCCACGCCAGGATCTGCCAACGCCAAGGTCGCCAGTTGCAGCTAAAAAGGCGATACCTTGCCCGCGTGAACACGAAAGGCAGGCTGATTCCGTTGTACCTTCGCGGTACGAAGTAAGCGCCCGCGATAGCCGCAGCATGATGGATGTGGCTGTGTTCCGAATATCCAAGCAGAAAAAACGGGCGGGAGAAATCAGCCGCTACAACCTTTCAGACGGTTACGTCGAGGTCACAGCTGGCCCATATGGCATGGCGTCAATTTGGGATTATGACATCGTGCTAATGCTGATTTCTTATCTAACAGAGGCTATGAATCGCTACCGAGAAGGGAAGGGTGAGAAGCCGTGTCGTGTGTTCAAATCGCACGTGTCTGACATTTTGAAATTCTGCCGGAAGGGCGACGGAAGCCGCCAATTTAAAGAAGTAGAGGGTGCTCTAGATCGCCTCAAAGGTACGACTATCAAAAGCGTGCGGGAAAGCTCCCCACGAAACGGTAAGCGCAGCATGCGGGAGGTAGAGTCCGAGGGATTGATTAGCCACTATCGCGTAATTTCGCGTACTGACACCGGCAAGGTGGCCAGTGTCGAGATTGAGGCACCTAACTGGATATATCGGGAAGTCACTTCGGGGGCAAAGCCGGACATTCTGACAGTGCACCCTGATTATTTCCTGATCGAATCGGGAATAGGGCGTTTTGTCTACCGATTGGCGCGCCGTGCCGCAGGTAAAGACGATGCAAAGTGGGCATTTAAAACTCTATATGCGCGTAGCGGCAGCACCGGGACGCTCAAAAAGTTCTCGGAGAACCTGCGCAAGGTCATCGCAACAGATGATTTACCCGAGTACGGCTTGGTGGAAGAAGTTGGCCTGAGTGGGCCGCAGCTTGTAATGATGCGTCGATCAGATAAGAAAATACTGAAATAAGGTCCCTAATAGACGGTACTCCAGAACACTAAAGGCCCGGAGATGGCCATTTTTCCGTTTGAATGTGTACTCCTGTGGATAGACCGTCTATTGGGGGCCATTCACCGTCCATTAGGGGCTGATCCACCGTCTATTAGGGGGCGCATCACCGTCTATCAGGGACTGCATATTGTTGTAAGTGATTGAAATCAATGGGTAATAAAACCGTTTTTCTTCCTAAATCTTTATTTAAATCTATTAAATCTCTTAAAGCCTATTTTGCTTTGGCAGTGTCCGTCCTCTAAGCACCTGCCCTCTCTGATATGAAAAAGCGTTCCCTACGCTCACAAACTGTTGCTTGAGATCGACTGCGGCCGTCGTAGCGCACATCCATATCATCGAACCAGATTCCGGCAGGTCTGCCACCAGACAGATCGTAGAGAGCAACGACGGACACCAAAAAGAGAGCATGTGAGCGATTTCAGGTAATTTGGCAGCCAAGCAGCCAGCACCGACTATTACGTAACACACTGGACGAGCTCTCGATCTATTCAGTGATTTCATTGGCAATGCAAGGGCGCACTTTCTGGCTCGGGCTTCGCACAAGATGGTCTAGAGAGTCTTGGTGGTGTGTAATAGACGGGAATAAAAAGCCCCGCAAAGCGGGGCATGTCATCAATGCTTGGATTCGTTGAGCCTCTGCTGTTCAGCAAGCAGGTCCAGCCGGATTTCGTCGAGGTGCTTGCGTTGACGTCTGGAACCAAAGAATGGCAACAGATGAAGATCGCCCAAGTCGGAAAATGTCTTTATCCCACAGGTACCATCCCCAGTTGCACCTCCGCGTGTAGGCGGATGTAACGTCCGTCAAGCGTATCTAGTAAAGGGCCATGCCCTTTGGCTCGCAGAAGTCGTCCAAGCGCCCAGAAACCTACACCAAGAACGAAGAAGCTACCCAGCATGAAAAAGCCAAACAGAATGTCTGCAATCATGATTGTTCACCCGGTGATTGAGTCTTAGGCGACGGAGCCGCTTCTTTGGTGCCGCTTTCAGTTTCTGCAGCTGTGGCCAAGTCAGCTCCATGTATTACGTTTGCAGGCTCCCTTCCTTCTCCGTTGTCCACGTTGTCACCACCTGAGTTAGGAACAGCTTGTGGAGTACCGGCGCCCAGCGAAATTCCTGCGGTCCCCTCCATACCGGGCACAGACATAGCGGCCATGAGTCCAACTGCTCGGGTTGCGGCTGATGCCACGTTATGGGCAGACAACCCTCCACCATTGTCTTGCGCACCTCCTGCGTACTGCTGAGAGGCTTGCAAGGTCGAT
The DNA here is from genome assembly GCF_000346225.2 of Pseudomonas sp. Lz4W. Classification (NCBI taxonomy): domain Bacteria; kingdom Pseudomonadati; phylum Pseudomonadota; class Gammaproteobacteria; order Pseudomonadales; family Pseudomonadaceae; genus Pseudomonas; species Pseudomonas sp. Lz4W. Next base: position 972,779 of record NZ_CP017432.1, read on the forward strand.
TGCAAACTACTGCCGCCCTGATCCTCTTGTGGATTCGTCTGCGGCTGCGCGGCGGCTTTGCCCTTGGAATCGTCGCCGTTGCCTAGCGCAGCTTTCGCCGCCTTTTTGGCTGCCTGCTGCACGCCTTGGCTTGGCTGCGTCAGTGGGCTGCCGCCGCTAGGGCCACTAGAGGCGCTACCGCCGATTTTAGCTCCGGCTGATTTAGCGGCAGAACTACCGCCAGTGCTGGACCCGAGGCCCGAGCTAATAGCGCCAGTGCTGGCTGTGCCACCACCACCGGCAAAGCTGGAGTTGATTGCGCTGGCCAGACCTCCGGTGCCAATACCCCCGGGCGCGGCCGCTACACTTGCGCCACTACCACTACCACTCGCACCGATTGCCCTGGCCGCTGCCGGAGCTAATGCGCCTGCCGTGGCAATGGTAGCCGCCGCGGCTGCTGCACCAGCTACACCAGCCGCGGCCATGCCGCCAATCGCACCGCCGCCACCCGAAGAAACGCCGCTAATCATGCCCGCGATCAGTTCGGGAATGGTCTTGGTCAGGTAGGCGCATACCAGCGATAACCCCACCAAGGTCATCAGAGAGGCTTCGTCATTGGTATAAGCAACCTGCCACTTCTTCGCGACAGTCAGAATCAAGCCGACTATCAACGTCACCATAAATAGCTTGGCACCCACGGAAACTGCGTAGCGAATAACAGCCATCGTGTATTCCCGTGTCCACTGCGATGCGCCGAAAGCCATGAATAGAACAGAGGCGTTGATAACGACATAAGCCTCGACCAATGTCACAAAAATGAATGCCGCGATGAAAGCAAAAGCCATCAGAACGAGGATGGCAGCCAAGGCAACGACGATACTCTGCGAAGGGTTGAAAACGCTCATTCCGGTCAGGATGGCACGAGAAAACTCGACCGCCGTCGCAAACATATCTCCTGGCATTAGCTCAGGGCTTGGCAAGCCTGCTGCATGTGCCCCAGCTTGTCGGAAACTGTTCACAACCGCGCTTGCCCACTCCGTTGAGTGATCGAGCAGTATCAGGAAAAAACCGATGACCATGATGAAGCGGATTAGCTCGCCAACTAGCTCGCCGAAGTCGACTTGTTTGAATACCATCGGGAAGAATGTCCACACAAACTGGATGAGTGCCAGACTCCAAAATAGGTTCACCGCATAGCCATGAAGGCGAGGGGCCCATTCGTTAGAAGCCTCAAGAATCATGTCCAGCAAGCCCTGCATTGAGGTGTCGCTTTGGGCTAGATCGACTCCTGCAGCTGCACTCCCTGCAAGCAGCATTAGAAATAGTCCGCTGCAGCCAGCAATCATAGGTACGCGCATGTCAGTACCCCTTGGCGCCACCGCGACTGTTCGGGCGCTCATTGAATTGTTTGTCGGCGGCATGAGACTGGTTGATCTTTTCGGTAACCACTATGCGGTCATTAGAGATGGAACATATGATGCCGACCAGAGCTGCCCCTCCAAGTCCAGATGCTACACACAGCACAATAAGAAGCCATTTAGAGAACTTCATAGTCAGTACCCCTTCGCGCCGCCGCGAGTATTTGGGCGCTTGTTGAATTGCTCGGAGGCGGCGTCGCCGACCGACTGACGCGCGGTTTCTTGGGCTATGTAATTGCCCTGCAGGGTAATTTGAGTCGCCACCAAGTCGCGCAGTTTCTGAAGCTGCTGCACGTTTGAAGCGGCAATCTCGTTCCCAGCTTGGATGGCCTGCATCCGACCCGATGATGACTGCGAACGGTTCACCAGTTGTTCCAAGTGTGCATCTTCCGTCTCAAATGTGCTGGTATTCATGCCTGCTGCCTGCATAGCTCTTTTTGCGTTATCAAAGCCTTGCGCCGACCATTTTTCGTAGCGATCCGGCATTACGTCAGTCGCCTTACTGCTCGACTGGAGAAATTTCTGCAAATACGCCTCATACCCGGGAAACTGCGTATTGAATTGCGAATCGAGATTCGCCACATTGCGGCCTAATGACTGCGCCCTGTTGTAGATGCTTGTTACACGCTGCATGTCTTGGGTGATCCGGCCAAACATGCTGTTTGGCAACGGAGTCCCCTGCGTGACCATATTGTTGTATTGCTGAACTTGTGTCGAAAGCTGCTCTGCAGTGTTCAACGCCGTATTGACTGCTTCTGCGTACTCGAACATCTGTTGATAGAATGTAGAGCAGTTTGTGCAGTAGATAGCAAAGGCGTTCTGCCATGTAAAAAGCAAAGTAAAAACTGTTATTAATAATCTCCATCCATTTATCATTTTTGTCTCCAATGCGAGCCTGTCATGATAAATGAACGCGATTGCTTGCAATAGCGAGCGACGTAACGTGTGAACTGCACATATCCAAAGCTAAATCGATCAGCGTATTCGGTGTAGAGCCGAGTAAGGGGGTGGCCGAGCAGTATTTTCGTTTCTAACTCCTTCCTGATCGAGAAGAACTCAGCACGGCCAGCTCTTCTTTTGATAGGCTTTAGACTATTACTTTGCATCGACTTTCTCCGTTTGTTCCTATTGGTTTTAGCACGGATAAAAGCCTAGGGAAACATACAATAACTGCGCAGCTAAAATTAATGAAATTTAGCGTGATTGTATGCAGCTCAAGGAAGTTTAAGGCAACTCTAGGCAATTCAATGCGACTGTATGCGATTTAGCGAAATTCAAAGCGATTGATGAGTTTTTAGTTTTAAATCGCATTAAATCGCTTACAACAGTATGGCAAGATGTGTGTTGTACGGGTACGGGCAAGCCCGAACCCATCCAACACCGCCCCTTATTCGCCTGCGGCTCAACGGTATCTTGCTCTGCGAGGCCCGCCGCCGCTGCCTCGTCTAAGAGCGAAAAGCAACAACAGGAGCAGAAGCAATGACAGAGGACACCAAAGGAAAAGCCCAGCCTCGACGGCGCGGAAAGCCGATAGAGGTGTGGGTTACAGATGAGGAAAAGGCGACCATCACTGAGCGTGCCGAAGAGGCTGGTATGTCCCGCTCCGGTTACCTCCGAGCATTGGGTCTGAATACACCCATTCGCTCGGTCGTCGATCTGAAAGCGGTGGCTGATCTTTGCAGAATTAACGGCGACTTGGGGCGGGTTGCCGGTTTGTTGAAGCTGTGGCTTTTGGAGAAAAACGGGCAGGGAGCAAGCTCGGTCGAGATCGAGCGGATGATGGTCGAGTTTCGAGAGCTGCAGGCGGGTGTTCGGGAAAAGATGAGCGCTGTCGTTTTTGTTAGAAAAGCGTAGGGCTTGACGCCGAAACTCTTTGGATTGTGCAATCCAATTCAGTGCTGACAGTTGCTAGAATTGCGCATTTTTCCCGTTAGCCGCTTTGAAAGGAAATGCACATGTCGGCTCTTGCTGCGCTTTTGGATTCTTATCGTTCTGCCTCTGTCACCGAGCGCGAGAAGGGCACCTACTTTGAGGAACTGATCTGCGTTTACTTGCGCAATGAAGCGACCTACCGCGATCTGTACGATCAAGTATGGACGTATGCCGACTGGGCCAAGGAGCAGGGCTTGAGTGGTAAGGATGCATGCATTGATCTTGTGGCTCGTACCCAGGGCACCGGCGAGTATCACGCCATCCAGTGCAAGCTGTTCGCCGAGGACTACAAAGTCCAGAAGAAGGACATCGACAGTTTCTTCACCGCCTCGGGCAAAGCGCCGTTCTCGCACCGCATCATCGTTACCACCACCAACAACTGGAGCGAGCACGCCGAGGATGCCTTGCAGGGCCAACAGCCTCCGGTCAGCAAGATCGATCTGCAAGCCTTGGAAGACAGCCAGATTGACTGGGCCAAGTACCAGTCCAGCAAAGCGGTCGCACTCAAATCCAAGAAGCAACTGCGTGAGCACCAGCAGACAGCATTAAATGCTGTATCTGCGAATGCGCAAGTAGTACTGCCTCCATCACAGTCCGGTATTTTACGCACTGGAACAGGCCTCTAGTGATATCGGGGACCGAAGAGATTGAGAGGGGGTTGTGTGCTACGAAATCCTTTAATTTCTTATGGTGCTCGCTTTCACCTCCTCCGGCGATTTGACAAGCCAACTCAAGAGCGTGCGAGAAATCGGTTTCGGTCAGTTCAAGGTCTAAAGTTTTTAGGACCTTGTCCCATTGTGGAAACGTAAAAACGTGATTGAGTTCGGCTTTGACAATTACCTGCTTCTGATGGCGGGGCAGAGTAGCGAACTCTTCTTCCTTAACTAAAAACCACCCGACCCCTTCACCAGGTAGGCCGGTGTTTTTATTGACTACCAGCGCTTGGATATCCGAGCAAAAGCCATTGCACTATCTCAGCTCTTTGGCCAGATCTAACCAAGCCATTGCAGCCGGAGGCAAATGCGCACCGGCACGCCAAGCGAGTGCAATATTCCAATCCGTGTGTGGCTCTTCAAGAGGTACTAGAGCGATGCCCGCATGTTTATGTTTTTGCGCAAGCATTCGCGGTAAAAATGCCACCCCTAAACCTGCAGCTACCAGGTCGGCGATGAAATCAATCTGCCCGCTGCGGGCCGTCACCCGGGGCACAATCCCTCTTCGATCACAAGCGGCCATAATTAATGCGTTAAGCGCAAACCCCTCATCAAAGAGGATGAATGGCGAATCCGCCAGATCACTGAAGTTCATTCGCTTGCGTCGCGAAAGCGAATGGGCGCTAGGCAGCACAACCACTAAAGGCTCGTTGCGCACTTCCTGATAAGCGAAAGTTTCATCGATCGGAATCAGTAGTGCTGCCAAGTCCACCTCTCCGGCCTCCAGGCACTCACACAGTTTCTTACTACCGTGCTCTATCAGTTCTATATTCACCATCGGATAGCGGCTGCGATAAGTAGCAAACATCTCAGCGAACAATACCCCGGAGCCTACAGGCGGCAAGCCGATCCGCAGCGTACCGCCCTTCAGGTCGCGCAGTTCATTGATCTCTGCGATCAGATCGTTCCGATCTGCGAGTAATACCAGTGCGCGCCGATAGGCAATCTCACCTGCGGCCGTCAACTCGCTTTTATGGCCGATACGGTTCAGCAGTGGCGTACCTAGCTCATCCTCGAGCGTCCTGACTGCCTTGCTGACTGAGGACTGAGTCAAAGACACAACCTCCGCAGCTTGGGAGAAACCTCCCTGGCGCACCACTTCTACAAACACCCGCAGCGTTCTGAGATTCATGTGTATTCCAATAGCGACTCAATTCGAGTAGAAAAAGTTGTTTTTATCATACTCAACAATCCCTTATCGTGAAATTCACTCAGCAACGTCCTACGTCGCTGAAATTTTCTAGAGACCTAGGAGTTGTAGATAATGATTATTTCATCGGCATCCGACTATCGCGAAGCCGCGAGACGCAAATTGCCGCGATTTCTGTTCGACTACATCGACGGCGGCGCCTATGCCGAACACACAATGCGTGCCAATAGCGCTGACCTCGCCAGCATCAGCTTGCGTCAACGCATCTTGAGAAATGTTGACAGTTTGAGTCTCAAGACGACGCTCTTTGGAAAGGAACAGAGTCTGCCGATCATCCTCAGCCCCGTCGGACTGACCGGTATGTATGCCCGTCGTGGTGAAGTACAAGCGGCCAAGGCTGCGGCCACGAAAGGCATTCCCTTTTGCCTGTCCACAGTATCGGTCTGCTCGATTGAAGAGGTTAGTTCCCAGAGTTCGCAATCGATCTGGTTTCAACTCTATGTGCTCAAGGATCGCGGATTTATGCGTAATGCCCTAGAGCGTGCTCAAGCAGCCGGCGTTACCACGCTGGTGTTCACCGTAGACATGCCGACGCCAGGCGCTCGTTACCGTGATGCCCACTCGGGCATGTCTGGGCCACTCGCAGCTTCACGGCGCATCCTGCAAGCCACCACTAGGCCGGATTGGGCGTTTAATGTCGGTATCCTCGGTCGTCCGCATGATTTGGGCAACATCTCCAAGTACCTGGGCAAAGCCACCACCCTGGAAGATTATGTTGGCTGGTTAGGCAATAACTTCGACCCCTCTATCAGCTGGAAGGACCTGGAATGGATCCGCGAGTTTTGGAAGGGCCCGATGATTATCAAGGGCATCCTTGATCCACAGGACGCCAAGGACGCAGTAAGTTTCGGCGCTGATGGCATCGTGGTCTCCAACCACGGCGGTCGCCAATTGGACGGTGTGCTGTCCACCGCTAGGGCTTTGCCTCCCATCGCCGAAGTAGTGGGTGATGACCTGACGGTGCTGGTGGACTCTGGCATTCGTTCCGGGCTGGATGTTGTGCGCATGCTCGCCTTAGGCGCCAAGGCATGCCTGCTGGGGCGCTCGACGGTTTACGCTCTGGCCGCCGACGGACAGCACGGGGTAGAGAATATGCTGGATATCTTCTCGCAAGAAATGCGCGTGGCAATGACGCTCACTGGTGTTACCTCGATTGACAAGATCGATCGAACCGCATTGGTTCCAGTTGAGTAATGAAGGTTCGATCATGTCGCAATCACTGACCGTTAAGATGTTGGAAGCGGTACGCAATGTACCGATTGGCTACGTAGTGTGTGGTGGTGTTGTCTGTACTGTGCCGGCGCTCCTCGCGGCTCGCTTACACAACCCCTTGTTCTGTTGGTCAGCGATTGCCGCATTCTGGAGCTATCTGTCGATTCCGAGCGATAAGTCCCCAAAGGGTTGTATCTTCGGCCTGGTTTTCGGCATCACCGGCGCCGTGGCGTCAGGGCTAGGTGCTTGGACGATGGTATGGCCGCAACTGGCTATAGCACTGTCGGCCCTCTTTGCGTTTGCTGGCGCTTACGCCCAGGTTTGCGGCGCGCGCATTAGCATTCCCGCTTTGCTGACAGCGACGGCATTTGCGGTATCCACTGCATTCCCGGCAAAGGACTTTGCCCAGGGATTTGCTTATGCACGTTACTTTCTATATGGCAGCCTATGGGCTACAGGCTCCGCATTGCTGTTCCAATGGTGTCAGTACGACCAGCCTGATGCTGCAAAGCGGCCAGTTTTATGGTCGGCACTCAGAACAAATTTCACACCGAAATCTAACTTCTTTCTGCATGGGCTTCGCGTTGCGCTGTCGGGAGCACTGTCAGTTTGGTTGGTTCAATTGTGGTCGTTGCATTACGGATACTGGATGACCCTTACGGTGTTTCTGATCATGCAGCCCTACATGCATTCAACGTTGAGGATGTCTCTGGAGCGAGTCGGCGGCACCTTCTTAGGGGGAGCCATTGCTGCCGTTCTTGGTTACGCAATCCATGATCCGTTTTTGTTGGCTGCACTGATACTGCCTGTTTCTATTGGCACCCTGGCAGGGCGCTCTGTGAGCCACATCAGCTATTTGATGTTCCTCACTCCACATTTCATACTGGTCGCGCAGGTTGGCCAGTCAGGAGGATCGGAGCTGGATTTGGTATTTCTACGAATGCTCTACAGCACCGGTGGTGCACTTTTAGCGATCATCGCTTCGCTTGTGATTTTTCCTCGCTGGCAAACGGCTGAGCCGTAGAGGACTAGGGGAGTGTTTCCTAGACCGCCGGTTTGAAAGCCCCTTCCCGTGCAGCCAACCAGTAACACCGCGCAAAAACTCAGTAATAGGCTCCGCGTGAACATGGCGTTCTTCCTCATGGTTTGACTCGGATGTTTGTAGGCCCTGATCGTGCCGTAGTCACGTGCGCCCTATCAAAGAGCGCTATACCCCCTCTACAGGTGCTTGTCATGCGATGAGAGGCGGGAGGGCTGAGCATCTAGAGCGTCGTTCGGGAATGGTTCTTTTCATGGTATGCCTTTTGTTTTGTTTGATAGTTATCTGCTTTTAAAGGTTTTATTGCGCTTGTTGATAATAGAGTGGGAATAAGTCCGGCCGGGTAACCGGTCTGATTTGAAAAGGGCGGTCAACACTGGGTGTTGACCGCCCTTTTTTTATTTCTGTACCCCCAACCTGTCGGCGCGAGCTTTTCAACAGCTCTCTCCGACAGAAGCAGGATGCAGCCCTTACTGTTTCGCAATTGCAGGTGTATCGTATTCGCCTTTTGCGGGCTGCACGCCCGCGCCGGATACGAGAGGTAGTTGAATCAATGTCCTTTACCCGTCGACAAATACTCGGTGGTCTGGCCGGCCTGGTAGTGGTGGGTGTTGGCGCAGGAGGCGCTTCGCGTTACTGGCTGGGCAAGATGGCCGATGCCGAGGCTGGCCACGACTATGAGCTGATTGCCGCGCCGCTGGATGTGGAACTGGTGCCCGGTCATCAAACCGAAGCCTGGGCCTTCGGTCCGTCGGCGCCCGGCACCGAGCTGCGGGTGCGACAGGGGGAGTGGCTGCGGGTGCGCTTTATCAACCACCTTCCGGTAGCCACTACCATTCACTGGCACGGTATCCGACTGCCGCTGGAAATGGACGGTGTGCCTTATGTTTCGCAATTGCCGGTATTGCCCGGTGAATACTTCGACTACAAGTTCCGTGTGCCGGATGCCGGCAGTTTCTGGTACCACCCCCACGTCAACAGCAGCGAAGAACTGGGCCGTGGTCTGGTCGGGCCGCTGATTGTCGAGGAGCGCGAGCCCACCGGTTTCCAGCACGAGCGTACCCTGAGCATTAAAAACTGGCACGTGGATGAAGAGGGCGGTTTTCTGCCGTTCAGCATTACCCGTGAAGCCGCCCGTGGCGGCACCCCGGGACGCCTGTCGACGATTAATGGCAGCCACGTGCCGACCATTGATTTGCCAGCCGGACAGATCACCCGGGTGCGCATCCTCAACCTCGACAATACCCTGACCTATCGTCTGAACATCCCGGGCATCGAAGCCAGAATTTATGCCCTGGATGGCAACCCCGTCGAGCCACGGCCTTTGGGCAAGGAATACTGGCTGGGCCCCGGCATGCGTATTTGCCTGGCGATCAAGGCTCCGGCGGCAGGGCAAGAGTTGTCACTGCGAGACGGTCCCGTACGTTTGGGCACGCTGCGCTCGGTTGCCAGCAACGCTGCGGCGGTGGAATGGCCACCGGCGTTGCCCGCCAACCCGATTGCCGAGCCCGATGTGGCGAACGCTGAAAAGATCAACTTCAACTTTGAATGGGTCGGCTCGGTTTCCGAGAACCTGGGCCCTGACCAGCCGCCCAGCCTGTGGCAGATCAACGGCGTGGCCTGGGACATCAAGGACAAGACCTGCGCCGATCGGCCGATAGCCAAACTCAAGCTGGGTCAGAGCTATATCTTCGAATTGAAGAACATGACCCAGTACCAGCACCCGATCCATCTGCACGGCATGAGCTTCAAGGTGCTGGCGTCCAATCGCAAAAAAATCATTCCCTACTTCACCGATACCTACCTGCTGGGTAAAAACGAACGTGCCCGCGTGGCCCTGGTGGCGGATAATCCCGGCGTGTGGATGTTCCACTGCCATGTGATTGACCACATGGAAACCGGCCTTATGGCCGCAATTGAGGTTTCCTGATGCGACAAGGGCGTCAACCGCAAATCATCGATCGCAGCCGCGATCAGGACTACATGCGTGAAGCGCTGGCGCTGGCGGCTCAGGGCGCGGCCCTGGGCGAAGTGCCGGTGGGCGCGGTGCTGGTGCAAAACGGTGAAATTATCGGCCGCGGGTTTAACTGCCCGATCAGCGGCAGCGACCCCAGCGCCCATGCTGAGATGGTTGCCATCCGTGCAGCCGCAGCGGCGGCCAGCAACTACCGGCTGCCCGGTAGCACCCTGTACGTGACCCTGGAGCCGTGCAGCATGTGCGCGGGCCTGATCGTCCACTCCCGGGTGGCTCGGGTGGTCTACGGCGCGCTGGAGCCCAAGGCGGGAATTGTGCAAAGTCAGGGGCAGTTCTTCAGCCAGGGCTTTCTGAATCACCGGGTGCTGTTCGAAGGCGGGGTCTTGGCCGAAGAGTGCGGAGCTATCCTCAGCGAATTCTTCAAGGCCCGTCGGGCCAAATAACGCCCCTCTGCCTTTGTAGGAGCGAGCTTGCCTCGCGACAGGCTCAACGCAGATTCATGGAGGGACCGCGTAGCCTGCATCGCGAGGCAAGCTCGCTCCTACGGGGGCGTGGGCTTTGCGCTTCAGCTGCCGGGCACATGAATTAACTGTAGGAGCGAGCTTGCTCGCGAGCTGTTCGTGGTGCATCGGAAAAGCTCGCGAGGCAAGCTCGCTCCTACAGCGTCTCTGGTTTCTTATTTCCTGGCGATGATCACTGCGCGCATCGGCGCCGGCAGGCCTTCGACGGTTTTGCCGGGGTCGTTCGGGTCCAGGTAGTCGCTCAGGGACTGGAACTTCATCCACTCAGTCGCCCGTTGTTCTTCTACGGTGGTGGTGCTTACGTCCACGCAGCGTACGTCGCTGAAACCGGCACGGCGCAGCCAGCGCTCCAGCGCCGGGATCGACGGCAGGAACCACACGTTGCGCATTTGCGCATAGCGGTCTTCAGGCACCAGCACCTGATTGACGTCGCCTTCAATGACCAGGGTTTCCAGCACCAGTTCGCCACCCTTGACCAGGCAATCCTTGAGGGCCAGCAAGTGTTCGATCGGCGAGCGGCGGTGGTAAAACACGCCCATGGAAAACACGGTGTCGAAACCTTCCAGGTTCGGCGGCAGGTCTTCAAACGGGAAGGGCAGGTGCCAGGCAGCTTCTTGTTGCAGGAAGCGCTGCACGGCCTGGAACTGGCAGAAGAACAACCAGTTCGGATCAACCCCGATCACGCTATGGGCGCCGGCGCCGAGCATGCGCCACATGTAGTAACCGTTGCCGCAACCGACATCGAGGATGCGTTTGTGCTTGAGGTTGATATGCGGTGCGACCCGTGACCACTTCCAGTCCGAGTGCCATTCGGTGTCGACGTGTACGCCGAACAGGTCGAACGGTCCTTTGCGCCACGGCGACAGGCCCATCAGTGCCTGACGCATTTGCGTGCGGGTTGCATCGTCGCAGTCGGTGTCCAGGGTCAGGCCGTTGAGCAGGTCGATCTCGGTCGGCTTCACGTCGGGCAAGGCATCCAGCGCGCTTTGCCAGCGCTCCAGGTCGCCGTGGCCTTTCTCCATTTTGACATCGAGCTGCGCTTGCAGAGTGTTGGCCCATGCAGCCAGTGGAGTGCCGGCCAGACGCCGGGCGAGGGGGGAAAGATCAATCATGGCAAGGCAATCAACGAGGCAAAGTTAAGACACTGGAACCACGGCACGACTTTCGAGAACCCGGCCGCCAGCAGGCGCTCGCGGTGTTCTTCGAGGCTGTCGGGCTTCATGACGTTTTCGATGGCGCTGCGCTTTTGCGCGATTTCCAGATCGCTGTAGCCATTGGCACGCTTGAAGGCAACGTGCAAATCGGTGAGCAGGGCGTGTTCCTCGGGATCATTGAAGCGCAGCTTCTCCGAGAGGATCAGTGCGCCGCCGGGCAGCAATGACTGGCGAATCCGTGCGAGCAGGGCCAGGCGCTGTTCGGGGGCGATAAATTGCAGGGTGAAGTTCAATGCCACCACCGAGGCGGGCTTGAACTCCAGCGCCAGGATGTCGCCTTCAATCACATCAACCGGCAGCAACTCCTGGAACATCGAGTTCTGGGCGTTGAGGTATTCGCGGCAACGCTCGACCATGGCTGGCGAGTTATCCACCGCAATCACCTGGCAACCTTCACTGCGTACATGTCGGCGCAGGGCCTGGGTGACGGCACCCAACGAGCAGCCCAGGTCGTACAGGACACTGTCGGGCTGAGCGAACTGGGCAGCAAGCACACCAAGGTTTTCGACAATGGTCGGGTAGCCCGGCACCGAGCGCTTGATCATGTCCGGGAACACCCGCACCACGTCCTCGTTAAAGGCGAAGTCCGGCACCTGGGCCAGGGGCTGGGCGAAAATACGGTCAGGTTCTTTGCTCACGACGGTTCCGGCGCTGGAATATTTGAAGGGCGCGCATTTTAGCCAAGTTGGCGCCGGGATGCGCGGTCTGTCTGATAAACCGCGCATCTTCAACGCGCCGGGGCGCCAGCCTGTCAGTGATCGCGTTTGCTCTGGCTAAACGCCGAGGCGGCAATACCCCATTGCCCGAGCCAGTAAGTGAGAATGATCAGGTAGGGCGCAGCATCGAACGACAGCACAAAACGGTTGATTCCGATCATGCTGTCGGAGGCGACGAATGCCAGCGCCCCGGCCGCTGCCAGCCACGCCGAGCGCCCGGGTACGCCACTGCCCAGCCGGGCCAGCGCGCGCCAGAGCATGGCGCTGATGGTCAGGGCGTAAATGCAGACCGGGATCAACAAGTCCCCCAATCCCTTGGCTGCCATCACGCTCAGCAGACTGATGCCTGCCAGTAACGCCAATGCCAGTGCCGGCAGCGCCGGGCGGCGGCAGTCCACCAGGTAGGCCTTGAGGTAAGCCAGGTGGGCAAACAAAAACGCGCCCAGGCCATATACAAACAGGTCCACCGGCCAGGCCAGCAGTATGTCGCCGAGCAGGGAAAACATCAGGCCGATGCTGATCCAGCGCCGATAGGCACTGGGCGGTGCATCCTGCAGCCAGCCGAGCAGGGCCAGCACCGGGACGGCTTTGCTGATCAGACACAGGAGCGTGGCGTGCATGCTCAGGCCGTACAGGTACGCGCCGGCACCCATGACCGCGAGAATCAGCCATGGCATGTCAGTTCACCGTGATCTGGCAATCGAATGTTTGCGCGGGTTCGGCTTCTGGCTCCCAGGGCTGCTGAGAGGTCAGGCGCAGGCGCCCGTTGCCGGTGGCAAATGCCTGAAAGCGCCAGGTCGATTGCCCGCCGCTTCCCAGTAACTGGCCGTTGTCGGTGCTGCTGTAAACCTCAGGGCTCAGGCTGCGCAGAATGCCCCCGGCAGAGTCCTGAATCGCCCAGCGGTAACCCGTGGTGGGATTGCTTGGCAGCGACAGGGTCAAATTTTGCCCGTTGTGCAGTTGTATCGGACAGTCGCTTTGATCTTCAACGGTGAGGTTGTTCGCAGGCGGGTGCGCACAGGCTGTCAGCAGGCTGAGGCTGAGCAGTGAGAGGATACGTGCATGGGGCATTGATGGCTCCGGTCAGACGAATACAAGGGCGCAGCATAACCCATGATTCCCGTAGCTTCCTGTAGTCGCTGACGAGGCACGGGGCTTCAGTCAGGGGGGGCTTGCTGCGCCGTCTATCGCAGCCCCGTACCTCGTCAGCGACGCCACGGCGTTCGGGTGTGGTAACGACCCGATTGCCGTAGCCGCTGGCGAGTGAAATGAGCCTGCAGTAAGGGCCGGAAAATTCTCCCTTGTTTCAGAACAGTACTTTGGCCACATCGGCAAAGCGCTTGGCGAAATGCACGGTGATGCCCTCTTTCAGGTAGTCCGGCAGCTCCTCAAAGTTGCCCCGGTTAGGTTCGGGCAGAATCAACTCGTGAATTTTCTGCCTGCGTGCCGCAATCACTTTTTCACGCACGCCGCCAATCGGTAACACGTACCCGGTCAGCGTCAGCTCGCCGGTCATGGCGATGCCTTTTTTCGGTGCCTGATTGCGGGCCAGCGATAACAGGGCACTGGCCATGGTCACACCGGCACTCGGACCGTCCTTGGGCGTCGCACCTTCCGGCACGTGCAAGTGCACAAAGGCTTCATCGAAGAAGCGCGGGTCGCCGCCAAATTTCTGCAGATTGGCGCTGATGTAGCTGTAGGCAATTTCGGCCGACTCTTTCATCACATCCCCCAGCTGTCCGGTCAGCTTGAAGCCGCGATTGAGGGTGTGGATGCGGGTTGCCTCGATCGGCAGGGTGGCGCCGCCCATGCTGGTCCAGGCCAGACCGGTAATGACTCCGGTGCCGCTGATGACCTGCTCGTTACGAAACGGCGGCATACCCAGCGAAGCTTCGAGATCCCTGGGCCCGATCTTGATCACAGCCTCGGGATCATCCAGCAACTTGACCACCGCTTTGCGTACCAGCTTGCCCAGCTGTTTTTCCAGCTGGCGCACCCCGGCTTCACGGGCGTAGCCGTCGATCACGGCACGCAGGGCACTGTCGCTGATGCTCAGGCTGTTTTTTGATACCCCGGCTTTCTCCAGTTGCTTGGGCCACAGGTGGCGCTTGGCAATGGCGATCTTTTCTTCGGTGATGTAACCGGAGAGGCGAATCACTTCCATACGGTCGAGCAATGGCCCGGGGATCGAGTCCAGGGTGTTGGCGGTACACACGAACAGCACTTTGGACAGGTCCAGGCGCAGGTCCAGATAGTGGTCGAGGAAATCGACGTTTTGCTCCGGATCAAGGGTTTCGAGCAACGCCGAGGCCGGGTCGCCCTGGAAGCTCTGGCCCATCTTGTCGATCTCGTCGAGCATGATCACCGGGTTCATCACTTCGACGTCTTTCAGTGCCTGTACCAGCTTGCCCGGCTGGGCGCCGATGTAGGTGCGCCGGTGGCCCTTGATCTCGGCTTCATCGCGCATGCCGCCAACGCTGAAGCGATAGAACGGGCGCCCCAGGGATTCGGCAATGGATTTGCCGACGCTGGTTTTACCCACCCCGGGAGGGCCGACCAACAGCACGATCGAGCCGCTGACCGAGCCTTTGTAGGCACCTACGGCCAGAAACTCGAGGATACGGTTTTTAATATCATCGAGCCCGGCATGGTGGGCATCGAGCACTTTTCGCGCGTGCTTGAGGTCGAGCTTGTCCTGACCGAACACGCCCCACGGCACCGCTGTCGCCCAGTCCAGATAATTGCGGGTCACCGCGTATTCGGGCGATCCGGTTTCCAGAATCGACAGCTTGTTCATTTCTTCGTCGATGCGTTTTTGTGCCTGGGGGGGCAGGGTCTTGCCCTCAAGACGTTGCTTGAACTGCTCGATATCGGCGCTGCGATCATCCTTGGTCAGTCCCAGTTCCTGCTGGATCACCTTGAGCTGTTCCTTGAGGAAGAACTCGCGTTGATGCTCGCCGATCTTGAGATTGACCTCGGCCGAAATTTCTTTTTGCAGCCGCGCGACTTCGACTTCCTTGCGCAGCATCGGCAGGACTTTTTCCATGCGCTTGAGTATCGGTACGCAATCGAGCACTTCTTGCAGCTCGTTGCCGGTGGCCGAGGTCAATGCCGCGGCAAAGTCGGTAAGCGGCGACGGGTCATTCGGACTGAAGCGATTGAGATAGTTTTTCAGCTCTTCGCTGTACAGCGGGTTGAGCGGTAGCAACTCCTTGATCGCGTTGATCAGCGCCATGCCGTACGCCTTCACCTCGTCGGTGGGGGCGGTATTTTCTTTCGGGTATTCAACCTCCACCAGATACGGTGGACGGTGGTGCTTGAGCCACATGCTGATGCGTACGCGGGTCAGGCCCTGGGCCACGAACTGCAGTTTGCCGTTTTCGCGGCTGGCGTGATGCACCTTCACCAGCGTGCCGTATTCCGGGAGGCTGGAGGTGTCGAAGTGGCGGGGATCATCGGGAGGGGTGTCGACAAAAAACAGCGCCAGCGAATGATGCGGCGACTTGCTGACCAGCTCCAGGGTTTCGGCCCAGGGCTCTTCATTGACGATGACCGGCAACACTTGCGCCGGGAAGAACGGCCGATTGTGAATCGGGATGATGTAAACCTTGTCCGGCAGATTCTGCCCCGGCAAGGCCAGCTCAGTACCTGCAGCGTGTTCGGTTGATTCGGTCTCGGTGTGCTCTACATCGGTGTACTCAGTTGTATTGTCCGGGAATTCTTGCTGGTCGCTCATGGGGCACCTGCGCAATTGGGTATGTGTCTTAGATGGGGCGTATTGCCAGTGGTTTCAAGGTGAAGGGTTTTTCATCATCAGGGGCATGGGCCGGTGGCAGCCCCGGGCCCCGGGATTGTCATGGTTCCAGGCGGATTCGCAGGCACAAAAAAAGGCGGCCATCTCGCGATGGCCGCCTTTCCCGGAACCGGCTGTAAGCTTACTCAGACAGTTTAAACGCTACCACGTAGTCACCTTGCTTGGTGCCCAGCGAGCCGTGGCCGCCAGCGACAACGAGCACATACTGGGTGCCGTCCTTGCCGGTGTAGGTCATCGGTGTGGCTTGACCGCCAGCAGGCAGGCGACCTTCCCACAGCAGCTTGCCGTTGCTTACATCGTAAGCGCGCAAGTACTGGTCAAGGGTACCGCTGAGGAAGGCTACACCACCGGCAGTGGTGAAGGTCCCGCCCAGGCTTGGAACACCCATTGGCAGTGGCAGTGGAACCGGCGAGCTGTCACGCACGGTGCCGTTTTTGTGTTTCCAGATCAGCTGGTTGTTGGTCAGGTCGACTGCAGCCACATAACCCCAGGACGGAGCCTGGCAAGGCAAGCCCAGTGGCGACAGCAGCGGCTCGAGGATGACCCCGTACGGAGCGCCCTCGTTAGGTTGCACGCCTTCGGTTTCACTGACACGCGGACCCAGTGCAGCAATTTCTTCACGGGGGATCAGCTTGGAAGTGAACGCCATGTAGCTCGGGTTCAGGAAGGCGATCTGGCGAACCGGATCAACCGAGATGCCGCCCCAGTCAAACACGCCGAAGTTGCCTGGATACACGATGGAACCTTGCAGCGATGGCGGGGTGTACATGCCGTCATAACGCAGGGATTTGAAGTTGATCCGGCACAGCATCTGGTCGAACGGGGTAACGCCCCACATGTCGCGCTCGGTCAGATCCGGCGGGCTCAGGTTCAGGTCCGAGCGAGGCTGGGTTGGCGAGGTGTGGTCACCCTTGACCGCATCGCCAGGTGCTGGCACTTCATGGATCGGTACGATGTCTTCGCCAGTGCGACGGTCCAGCACGTAGATGCTGCCTTGCTTGGTCGAAGCCAGCAGTGCCGGTTTCACGCCATCGGCTGTTTTCATGTCCATCAGGGTCGGTTGACCACCAACGTCCATGTCCCACAGGTCATGGTGAGTGAACTGACGGGTCCAGCGAACTTTACCGGTATTGATGTCCAGAGCAGTCACGCCTGCGCTGTACTTCTCGGAGTCCTCGGTACGGTCGCCGCCATATTGGTCAGGCATCTGGTTGCCCATCGGCAGGTAAAGCATGCCGAGGTTTTCGTCCACTGCGAACATCGACCACATGTTGGGCGAGTTGCGAGTGTAGGTTTTGCCTTCGGCAATCGGCGTGGTGTCGTCCGGGTTGCCGCTGTCCCAGTTCCATACCAGTTTGCCGGTACGTACGTCGTACGCGCGGATCACGCCGGATGGCTCGTTGGTGGACAGGTTATCGGTTACGTGACCACCAATCACAACCAGGTCTTTGGTCACGGCAGGTGGCGAGGTGGAGTAGTAGCCACCCGGAGTGAAGTCACCGATGTTGTGGCGCAGGTCAACCTGGCCATGGTCACCGAAGTCTTCACACATTTTACCGGTGTCGGCATTGATGGCGATCAGACGGGTGTCGGCAGTCGGCACGAACAGACGACGCGGGCACGAGTTGCTCGCAGTAGCGGCCGCAGGCTCGGCAGGGCTTTGTTCACTGCCGGCTTTGGCGTAGGCCGCTTCGTCGTGATAGCTCACGCCACGGCAAGTCATGTGCGCCCAACCTTTGAAGTTGGCCTCGTTCATGGTGCTGATCTTCGGATCGAAGCGCCAGATTTCCTTGCCGGTATCCGGGTCAAGGGCAATCACCTGGCTGTGTGGGGTACACACGTACAGCATGCCGTTGACTTTCAGCGGAGTGTTTTCGGCAGTGGTTTCGCCGGGATCGCCAGCGCCAGGAATGTCACCGGTGCGGTATGTCCAGGCTGGAACCAGCTTGTGGGCATTCTGCGGGGTGATTTCTTTCAGCGGCGAGTAGCGGTCGCCATGGGCAGTACGACCGTAGGACTGCCAGTCACCATCGGGCATGGCCGGAGCGGTGTTGGTCATGCCAGGTACGGCATCACGGTCCAGCTGGCCTTTGATTTCACCCGGGCTGGTGAACTGGCTGGCCAGTGCAGCGGCACCGGCAAGCACTACGGCAACGCCCAGCGCGCCGGTAGCAACCGGAGCTGGCTGACCGCGCAGCAGTGGACGACGAAACCATGGCAGCAGCAACACGATGCCGATGGCAAACCACAGCGCCAGACGCGGCACTAACTGCCACCAGTCCAGACCGACTTCCATCAGCGCCCAGACGGTGCTTGCAAACAGCACCAGCGCGTACAGACCCAGCGCCGCGCGGCGCCCGGCAATCAGCAGCGCGCCGGACAAGCCAAAGCCGATACCGGCCAGCAGGTAATAACTCGACCCGCTGAGCGTCAACAGCTTGATACCCCCGACCAACATGGCCAGGCCCATTAGCAGCAGCAAGATACCGAGTAGGCTTGGTAGCAAGCGGCCTCGACTGAAAGCACCATCAGTGCTCATAGTGTGGTTCTCCGTTACGTTAGAGGTGTTCCCGCGCAGGCTGCCTTTGAAGGACGATTCGAGGCGGGGATGATTCATCGAAATAGGTTCTTTGTTGCTCGTTTCAAACACGGGACTTGCAGCTCGTTCCTCAGAACGAGCTTTGAATTTTCAAACCGCCGATCAGGGCGTCATCTACCTTGCTGACGCCGCCGGGGTGGCGGATGTACTGCAGGTTCGGTCGAACGGTCAGCCAATTGGTGACATGCACGCCGTAATAAAGCTCGGCGCTGTACTCGGTATCCTGGGGCGGCAGGTAGTCCGGGTTATCGAAATCGTAGAGGGCGCGGGCCTGATTGGTGGCCTGGGCATTTTTGCGGTAGGCCGGGTTGACATGCACCCGGGCCATGGCGAAACCGATGTCGTCTTTGGGGCGCGCATCGAACACGCCTTTGTAGATGAGACCTGCCTGAACATAGTTGTCCACGGCGTTGGTTTTCTTGTCGTGAGCGGTGGCATTGGCAAAAACACTCAACCCCCTTGACTGGTCGCTGGCGCGGGAAGTGAGCTGTTGTTGCACGCCCAGCCACATCCCGTTTTTGCTTGAACTGCTGCGATATGCTTCGCCGGTTAACGCGGCCGGTTGGCCATTTACATCTTTGTAAACATTTGTTGCCTTGGCATTACTGTAGTAGTAACCCGCCCGATATTCCCCTGGCAGGCCATTAATTTTTGGCGTCCACACCAGTTCGATCGGCAGCACCGCGCCTTGTGTACCGCTGCCGCTGAGCTTGAAGCCATTGCCGCGATCCAGGTTCGAAGGGTTCTGCTCATAGGCGCCGACCTGTGCATACAACTCGGGCGTCAGGTGGTATTTGACCCGCAGCGCCCACTGGCTGACCGGCCAGTTGTACCAGATGCTGCCGGCCCAGTTGCCGACCTGGGAGCCGCAGAAAGCCAGGTTCTGGAAGTCGCAGGGGAAGGTGTTGAAGTCTTCGCCTTGACCGAAACGACCGACCTTGATGTCGAGTTTCTGATCGAAAAATTTCTGCTGGTACCACATCTGCGTCAGGCGGGTGGTCTGGCCACGGCCCCAGACTTCCTGGGCCGAAGTGAAGCCGCCCACACGCGGATCGTTGATCCGGTCATTACTGATGTTGTTACCGCTGCGTTGGGTAATGGTCAGCTGAAATTCAGCGTCGTTCCAGCCCAGAATCTTCTGCAAGTCCAGATGCGTGCCCAGGCCGAACTGATCGCTGTAGCGCGCAGTGCGGTCATGGTCATAGCCGCCATGCAGGTTCGAACCCACTTCGCCGACATAGTCCAGGGAGAACGCATAGCCCTGTTTTTCAAGCTCGCTTCGCGTGCCGCCCCAGTCGCCGAGCATCCATTTGGAGTCGCTGTCGAAAGCCGGGGCCGCCTGCACGCTGGAGGCAAGGCCCAAAACAGCCAGGGAACCGAGCAGGCTCAGGGCCTTTTGCCCGGCAATAGGGCGTCGTGCGCCGGGTTTGCGCAAAATCTGAAATGTAGACATGGTCGAGATGTAGGTCTTTATAAATACGGCTATGGCAGTGGGTAGCGCTGTCTTTGGAGGCAGGATTAGCACTTGGAGATTTGAAGGCAGAGTGAATCGATTCAGCCTTCGATGGGGAAATGATAAAGCCCCGAAACGTTTAGAAACAGCACTTTAAGTGACATGGATCATTTCTGATTCGGTAACAGTGTGCTGCGACCGTTCGTCCCAGAGGCTTTTTGCCTCATGTTTGAGGCGGATAGCGGTATATGCGGACCAGATTTTTATTGAGAAGCGTCGAAATAATAAGGCCCCGGGCGGGGCGCAAATGGATATTTAAGGGTGGGAGCTGGCTTGGGCACTGGTGACATGGATCATTTCTGATTCAGTAACAGTGCGCTGCAATCGTTCGGCCCAGAGGCTTTTTGCCTCATGTTTGAATGTGGGAGCTGGCTTGCCAGCGATGCAGGCGACCCTGTTTCCCTGCGCAAGCGCGGTGCAGCCATCGCCGGCAAGCCGGCTCCCACAGGAGATTGGGCATTAAGTGGCATGGGTCATTTTCGGTAACAGTGCGCTGCGCCCGCTCGGCCCAGGGGCTTTTTGCCTCATGTTTGAGTGGTGGGAGCTGGCTTGCCAGCGATGCAGGCGACGCTGTTTTCCTGCGCAAGCGCAGTACAGCCATCGCCGGCAAGCCGGCTCCCACAGGAGATTGGGCATTAAGTGGCATGGATCATTTTCGGTAACAGTGCGCAGCGCCCGTTCGTACCAGGGGTTTTTGGCCTCATGTTTGAATGGTGGGAGCTGGCTTGCCAGCGATGCAGGCGACCCTGTTTGCCTGCGCAAGCGCAGTGCAGCCATCGCCGGCAAGCCGGCTCCCAAAGGATTGGGCACTAAGTGGCATGGATCATTTTCGGTATCAGTGCGCAGCGCCCGTTCGGCCCAGGGGCTTTTTGCCTCATGTTTGAATGGTGGGAGCTGGCTTGCCAGCGATGCAGGGAATGCTGTTTCCCTGCACAGGTGCAGTGCAGTCATCGCCGGCAAGCCGGCTCCCACAGGAGATTGGGCACTAAGTGGCATGGATTATTTTCGGTAACAGTGCGCTTCGCCCGTTCGGCCCAGGGGCTTTTTGCCTCATGTTTGAATGGTGGGAGCTGGCTTGCCAGCGATGCAGGTGACCCTAGTACAGCCATCGCCGGCAAGCCGGCTCCCACAAGATTGGGTACAGAGGCGAGAGCGCTAGAAGGTGGTACGCAGGCCGACCTCTATCCCTCGCCCCGGAGCAGGGGCAATATCACGCAAAATCGAGCTGGCATAACGCACTGTCTGGTTGGTTAGGTTGTCGCCTTTGACGAACGCCAGCCATTGGCTGCTGCCCACATCAAAGTGATAGCCGGCACTGGCGCCCAGGGTGGTGTAGCCGTCGGTACCGGACTCATTGGCCGGAACTCGCCCCTGATTGCTGGCATGTTCGACATCGATCCGTGCCTGCCAGCGATCCAGCTCCCACAGCAGGCCACTGCTCAGGCGCAGCGGGGCGATTCGTGGCAAGGCTTCACCGGTGTCGAGGTTGGTGGCGCGGGTGTAGTCACCCGACAGTTCAAGTGCGAACTTGCCGTAGGCACTTTCCCCGAGCGTCCAATGATCCTTGGCTTCGAAACCTGTGAAACGAGCCCGTACTCCGGAGTAGGTGTACTCCGGTATGCCGTCCGCATCGGGCTGACCTTCGTCGTTCAGGGTGCGACCTGTACCCAGCAGGCCGATGTAATTGGAGAAGTGGCTGTAAAACACGCCGAAGCTGCCTTTGTGGGTGCCGTTGTCAAAGCGCAGGGCCAGGTCGCTGGACACGGCTTTTTCTTTGGACAGACTGGCGTTGCCCACCTCATAGGTGCCGGTGGCAACGTGGGCACCGTTGGCGTAAAGCTCGTAGAAGGTCGGTGCGCGTTCGGTGTAGCCGAGGGTGGCGGCCAGCGACCAAATGGGGGTGAGGGTAAACACGGCGCCTGACGACAGGCTGGCGGCGGTGAAGCTTTTGGAACTGTCAGCGGCAGAAAAACGCTCGTTACCCTTGGCATCCGGGTCCACCACGGTATGTTCCAGGCGCCCGCCGAGGCTGAGTTTCAGCCTGTCAGTGGCCTGCAGTTCTTCGAGAATAAACAGCGCGCCGCTGTTGGTGTCGGTCTGCGGCACGAAAGCTTCCTCGCCCAGCGCCGAGAATTCGTTGCGATTGGCCTGCGCGCCGATCACCCCGTTCAACGGCCCGAGCGGCAGGTGACGGGCTTCGACCCGGGCTTCGTAGCCCTTGTTCTTGAAGGTGGTACCCACTTCACCCCCTTCGATTTCGCGATGCTCGTAATCGGTGTACCCGGCATTCAGTTTCAGGGCGCTGAACGGCCCTTGCAGGTTGCGTATTTCCGAGGCGAAAGCGTAATGGTCCTGCTTCATGCGGATGCGTACGTCCTGCTCTGCAGGCGAGCCGTAATTGGCGTCGTAAGTGCTGTAGGACAACCCGGCGTAACCGTCATCCCAGGTGTAGGAACCGCCCAAGGCACCGCCATCCTGACGGCCGTTACTGTTACCCAGGCGGCCCCTTTTATTATCGTCGTCGTCACTTTGCGGGGCGTGCCGGCTGCGGGCCTCGCCCGGAATTTTCAGGTCATTGAACTCGCGGGCGTTGGCATCCAGGTGCAAGGCGAAAGTGCCATCGCCAGCTTCCAGTTTGCCTGCACTGCTGCGGGTGGTTGCGGCGCCGCCATAACGCAGTTCACCGGCGCCATGAATTCCGTCGATGGCTTCAGTCGGGATGCGGTTGTCGAAGGTGTTGACCACGCCGCCGATGGCATTGCCGCCATAGAGTAGAGCCGCCGGGCCACGGACGATTTCGATCCGCTCAACATTGACCGGGTCCAGTGGCACCGCGTGGTCGTATGACAGCGACGAGGCATCCAGCGCGCCGACACCATTGCGCAGGATGCGGATCCGGTCGCCATCCAGTCCGCGAATGATTGGTCGGCTGGCGCCCGGGCCGAAGTAGGACGAAGACACGCCGGGCTGTTTGTTCAGGGTTTCCCCCAGGCTGCCTTGCTGTTGCAGGGTCAGGTCGTCGCCCTCCAGCACCGTGGTCGGCGAGGCCAGCTGGCTGCTGCCCAGAGGATTGCCGGTAATCACTTGGGGTTGCAGTTCGAGGGCATAGGCCGGGGAGGCGATGAGCAGTGCGGTGGCCAGCGGCGTCAGGCGCAGGCGCAGGCGTCGCAGGTTACGTGGGAAAGCAGGGGCGGACATTGCAGGTTCCTTGGCAAGGGGCAGGGGAGGACAGGGGGCGCTGAGCGCTCTTTGAGTGGCAAGTTATAGTTACAATATAACATTGCTTTAATGGTCGCCAAGCGGAACTTTCATTTGGCCGTCAGGTCACCGCTAGACTGGCTGCATAGCGAATGCTCTTCCCCCTGAGCAGGTGCTCGGCTAAGGTGCGCGACTTTCCTCTATTGCTTAAAAGGCTCGGCATGACTGAACCCAACAACAACCCATTGCACGGCGTGACGCTGGAACAGATCCTCACTGCGCTGGTGGCGCATTACGAGTGGGAAGGGCTGGCCGAGCGCATTGATATTCGCTGCTTCAAGAGCGACCCGAGCATCAAGTCGAGTCTGACCTTCTTGCGTAAAACGCCCTGGGCGCGGGAAAAGGTCGAAAAGCTGTATGTGAAATACGCCCGTACCAAACGCGAACTTTGACAGACCCATGAACGCAACCGCGATGGGATTGAGCGAAGCCCGGCAGCGCATGCTATGCAGACTGGTGGCGATACTGGGATGGATCGGGCTGGCCATTCAGCTTGATCTGGTGCTGTTTGCGCGCTGGACATCGGGAGCGAGTCTGGTGGGGGGGCTGGTGGCCTACTTCAGTTTTTTCACCATCCTCAGCAACACCCTGGCCGCGACAGTGTTGACCTTTGCCGCTGGCACGCGAAATGCCACAGGCAAGGGGTTTTTCCTGCAGCCCTGGGTCAGCAGCGGCATTGCCGTGAGCATTATCGTGGTGGGTGTGGCGTATAGCCTGCTGCTGCGCCAGCTCTGGCAACCGCAGGGCCTGCAATGGCTGGCCAATGAAGTGCTGCACGACGTAATGCCGGTGCTGTTCACGTTGTACTGGTGGTTCTGCGTACCCAAAGGGTCGCTGCGCCTGAGCCATATCGGGCTATGGGTTTTGTACCCCGCGCTGTATTTCGCCTACATCCTGTTGCGCGGTCACTTGCTGGGCACGTACCCGTATCCGTTTGTTGACGTTGAAACCCTTGGTTATGCACAGGTGTTCGTAAATGCCTGCGGGATTCTGGCGGGGTTTGTGCTGGTGGCGCTGGTTGTCGTGGGGCTGGATCGCTGGCGCGGCCGAACAACCCTGTTGTTGTAGGAGCGAGCTGATGGTGCCTGGAAGCGCTCGCTCCTGCAGGTCAGGCAGGGCTATTCTTCTGAACTGCTGTCCAGCCGCCAGTAGCCTGCAGCCTTGACGAATTCTTCATCCAGCCCGTGGCTATCCAGCAACACTCTGCGCACTTTGCGCGACAACGCTGTTTCGGTAGCGACCCAGGCATAGAGCTTGCCTTGTGGAACGCTCAGTCCTTCGACGATCTCCAGCAAGTTGTTTGAGCCGTCGCGGTGAACCCAGATCACTTCCACTGAGGCTGCGCTGTTCAAAGCCTGCTCTTCAGCGGCGTTCTCCACCTCGACCACCACCAGGGCGCGACGATTGGCGGGCAGTTCTTCCAGGCGCCTGGCAATTGCTGGCAACGCGGTTTCGTCGCCGATCAGCAAGTAGCTGTCGAACATGTCCGGTACTACCATCGAGCCCCGCGGACCCCCGATATACAACGATTGCCCCGGGCTGGCCTGAGCCGCCCAGGTGGCTGCCGGGCCGTCACCGTGCAAAACAAAATCGATGTCCAGCTCAAGTGTGTCCAGGTCATAGCGACGCGGGGTGTAGTCGCGCATCGGTGGCATGGTCTTGCTCTTCATGCCTGCACTCAATTCCAGATTTTCCAGGGTCGCCAGTTCCTCGGCGGTCTGCGGGAAAAACAGTTTGACGTGGTCGTCGCTGCCCAGGCTGATAAAGCCTGTGAGCTCAGGGCCACCCAGGGTGATGCGGCGCATGCGCGGGGTCAGGTCGACCACCCGCAGCACTTCAAGTTTACGACGTTTGATTTCGTGGGTGACCCGGTGAATGGTCCGGGTATCAGCGGTATTCATTGAGCATCCTCCTGTGCGGTAACAGGGCCGTCGACTATGGCTTTGGCAGTGTTGTTGAGCAAATCGCGGACCCGCACAATTTCTGCCGGGCTCCAGCGACCGTGATGCATTTGCAGGGCGTGGCGCAGGTTGTGCACCGCTTCGTGGATTTCTGCCGGACGATCATGGCCGCGCAGTGAGCGCTTGCTGACCTCGATGCGCATACGCACGCCATCCAGGGCAATGGCCTGATCCGTCAGGGACTGGCGACCCAGGTCGGTCACGCAATAGCGTTTTTTCCCGCCCTCAGCATCGCCCTGGATCATTTCGCTTTCTTCAAGGAAGGTCAGGGTCGGGTAGATCACACCGGGGCTGGGGCTATAGGCGCCGTCGAACATGGTTTCGATCTGGCGGATCAGGTCGTAGCCGTGGCAAGGCTGCTCGGCAATCAGGGCCAGCAGCAGCAATTTCAAATCGCCAGGTGCAAATACCCGTGGGCCGCGGCCACCGCGTTCGCGGCCTGAGCGTTTTTCGAAACTGTCCGGGCCCGCGCCATGGTCGCGGTGATGGGGATGATGTTCTCTCATTTCTCTTAGTCCTCTCTGCAAGTTAGATACAACTTAAGATATATCTTAAGAAGAGCGCAAGTGCAGTAGACGAACGGTAATGATTCTCAACACTCGCGTCCCGGTGGCGAGCCGGCTACGAATTGATGATGAACTGCAGGAGCGAGCTTTGCGCGATCTTGCAGAAGAGCTCGCGAGCAAGCTCGCTCCTACAGGAGAAGAGGGGGTCAGAGGGTTTGTGCGGGTTTCGGGATCTGGCACAGGGTGTGGGTGCCGGGTTGCAGGTAAGGGGTGAGAATGGGCGCCATGCCCTTGAGCACTTGCACCGGCAATGCCGAGGTGAACTTGAAGGCTTCGGCCGAGCGCCCGGGTACGAAGGCGGTCAAGGTGCCGAAATGATGGTCGCCGATGTAAAACACGAAAGTGGCGGTGCGGTTGATTGATTTGGAACTGAGGATTCGTCCGCCAGCCCCCATGCTTTCGATCCGGTTGTCACCGGTACCGGTTTTGCCGCCCATGGCCAGCGGGGTGCCATTGTCCAGTTTGAAGCTGCCCGATACGCGTCGCGCCGTACCTGCATCCACCACTTGGGACAGGGCATCGCGCAGTGCGCTGGCAACTTCGCTGGGCATCACCCGGACCCCTTTGTCGGGATCGTTTACCAGGCGGGTTTCGTACGGCGTATCTGCGGCGAAATGCAGGGTATCAATGCGCAACACCGGCAAACGGACGCCATCGTTAAGGATGATCCCCATCAGCTCCGAGAGCGCTGCCGGACGGTCACCGGAACTGCCCAGTGCTGTGGCGAGGGACGGTACCAGATGGTCGAACGGGTAGCCCACCTGTTGCCAGCGCTGGTGAATATCAAGGAAGGCTTCGATTTCCAGCATGGTGCGAATCCGGCTGTCCCGGGCGCTTCTGTGCTTGCTTTTAAACAGCCAGCTGTAGACTTCCTGACGCTCGAATTCACTGGCGGCTATTGCTTGCTGGAAGGTGGCCTGGGGATTGTTCAGCAGATAGCCCAGCAGCCACAGATCCAGTGGATGGACTTTGGCAATGTAGCCCTGGTCCGGCAGGTCGTAGGTGCCGGGGCCATAGCCTTGGTAAAGCCTGGCCAGACGTTCGTCGGTGATCTTGTCGCTGCTGAGGTGCGAACGTACGAACCTGTTGAACGTGGCCTGCTCAGCATGGGGGAACAGATAGCGGTGCACCGCGGACATGCGAATGGCGGTGGGGTGCATGCTGTCGAGAAAGGTCTCCAGGCGCGCCTTGGAATCCTTGCCTTTGTATTTTTTCCAGAACTTGAGCATGTAGGTCGTACCTTCGCGGTCGGCGAAGCGGCTCAGGTATTCCTGCCGGCGCGGGTTCTGGTCATCGCGAAGCAATTCGGCATTGTTGCTGGGTGCCTGGTAAGAGGTGTAGCGCACCACATCGCGCATAAGGCGCACGAACGGCAGGTTGATCGATTCCCGTATCGCGTCCCGCAGGGAGGGGCTGCGGTTGTTGTCCTGATTGCGGAAGTTGTGGAAGTGATGCATGCCGCCCCCGGTAAAGAAACCTTCCCCGGGGTTGGCTGAATACTGCCGGTCCAGAGCCGCATCGAGCATTTTGGCGAGGCTGGCGCCGGGGTTCTGGATCATGTAGGCCAGGGCCCAGCGAGTCAGAGGGTCTTGATCGGTAATCTGGATTTTTTTCAGGTCGGCGCTCGACTGGCTGGCATAACGCTCATGCAGCTCGGAAATGATTTGCAGGTAGGTGGTCATGACCCGCAGTTTGGCGGTTGAACCCAGCTCCAGCTTGCTGCCTTCATTGATATCAAAGGGTTGGTCGGTGCTGTCGGTCTGCACCCGCGCGCGCGCGCCATCGGGGGTGAGTTCAAACAGAGTGAAGCTGTAACGCACTTGCGCGGTACTGGTTGGCGTCAGCAAGCTCGGGCCCAACAGACCCAGCTTGCCGGCAAACACGGGGTCAGCCAGTTTGCGCAGGTAGTCACTGGCCTGCTGCTGCAAATCACCCTGCAAGGTGCTGGTGGCTGACAGGTCAAGGCGATCGAGATCATAGAGCGGGCGCTTGAGCAGGACCGATAGCCGACTGCGGGCGAGGCTGATGCCCTTGTTGGTTTCGACGGGTTGAATCGTCGGCGCCTGTTGCCAGTCGCGGTAGGTCACGCGGCTGGCCAGGGCGGCGGTTGTCAGTGCGGGATCGATCACATTGCTCTGCGCAAGCAATCGTATGTGGCTGTCGGTCAGTTGCGCCAGTTCATCGCGGCCCTTGGTCAAATAATGTGACGGGCGACGCTGGGCAATCATCAGCGACAGCACCTCGCGCAGCGCCAGGCCTTTATCTGCCAGGCTTTTTGGGTCAGTAGCGGGGCTGCTCAACTGTTGATTGACCTGATTGAAGTCGGCGCCGTACCACACGCGCAGACCCTCAGCCATACCATGCACTTCGCCGTGGCCGGGTACCGCGGAAAGCGGCACGCTGTTGAGGT
Source organism: Pseudomonas sp. Lz4W (assembly GCF_000346225.2). NCBI lineage: Bacteria > Pseudomonadati > Pseudomonadota > Gammaproteobacteria > Pseudomonadales > Pseudomonadaceae > Pseudomonas > Pseudomonas sp. Lz4W. The sequence continues at coordinate 1,000,829 of NZ_CP017432.1, forward strand.
AGTCGCGTACCACTTTCTGGCGTGCTTCCAGTGTTTGCGGACCACCCTGATAAGCCCGCACGCTGGCTGAAATCATTTGCCGCAGCTTTTCGCCACCGGACAACGTCAAACCATCCGGAGAGTGGCGGTATTTTTCGAGTTGTGTGGCCAGGGTGCTGCCCCCTGCCGACTGGCCGGGCAAGTGCAACAGTTTGGCCACTTGAGAGTATGCCGCCATGGCGAAACGCGGCCAGTCGACCGCAGGGTTGGCCATTGGCAGTTTTGGGTCCAGCAGGTCGCGGTTTTCAATAAACAGCAGGCTGTGAACCATCAGTGGCGGAATACTCGCAAAGCTGGAGTACAGATGCTGCGGGTAATCGTACTGGTACAGGGGGCTGCCGGCACAGTCGGTGATAGACAGCCCGGCCTGGATTTTTTCGGCGTAGGGCACGAAAAATCCTTTCTCGCTGTAGCTGAGGAGCTCAGGGGAGAAGCGGGTTTGCTCAGCGATTATGTAGTCACGCTTTAACAGACGCGGCAGGAAATCACCCAGGGCGCTGTAGCCCAGGCGCTGGTCGAAAGGGCCTGTTCCGGGATAGCGGATCGAGTCTGTGGGACCTGCATGCATCGAGTAGCTCAGGGACGCAGCAAAACGGCTGAACTCCCGGGCCTGGAGTTTTGAAGTGCGCACTTCGTTGGCAATGGCAAACCCGCAGACGATCAGTGTGATTAACACCAGGAGCCAGAATAAACCCCAGCCATAGCGCCCCGATTTGCCCTTTTCTGGTTGGGGCACAGGTTCCGCCATTGTCGTTGATGGCTCTGCGGTTTTATTGGAATTGGAATGCCACAGTACGCCCATAGTTTGCAGATCCAGATGCGCATATTGGCTGCGCTTGAATGAAGCGTAGACGCTGACGCAAGCAGGCGAAAAGATTTGTGCCGTGGAAGTGAACAGAATTTTGCGACCCTGGCCGTTACCCAAGTGTTAAGTGGTATTAGTCCTAAAGTGCAGGACTAGAGCCTTCAAGCAGCAAAACAGGTCTTGGAACGGGGCATGACTGTGCACCAGCCCTATGCAATACTCGCCGCCGATCTCAACAGGGCATTTCCCTTTTGGTCCATCGACCTACAAGGTCAGGGCCGATCAAGAGGCAAGCCAGGTCACTCACCCGGTTTGGTCGAGCGCTCAGTTGATGCACATCCAAAAACAATACGAGGTTGTACTTTTATGCCAGTCGGCAACCACCAGCCCCACGGTGAAACCGCACAAGGCGGTCCGCTCAAGCGCGAGCTGGGCGAACGCCACATTCGCCTGATGGCCCTTGGCGCCTGCATCGGTGTCGGCCTGTTTCTGGGCTCGGCCAAAGCAATTGAAATGGCCGGCCCGGCCATCATGCTGTCTTACATCATCGGTGGCCTGGCCATTCTGGTGATCATGCGCGCACTCGGCGAAATGGCCGTGCACAACCCGGTAGCCGGCTCGTTCAGTCGCTACGCCCAGGATTACCTGGGGCCATTGGCCGGATTTCTGACCGGCTGGAACTACTGGTTCCTGTGGCTGGTGACCTGCGTTGCCGAAATCACCGCGGTGGCGGTGTACATGGGTGTCTGGTTTCCCGATGTCCCGCGCTGGATCTGGGCGCTGGCTGCGCTGATCAGCATGGGCTCGATCAACCTGATTGCAGTCAAAGCCTTCGGCGAGTTTGAATTCTGGTTTGCTCTGATCAAGATCGTCACCATCATTGCGATGGTGATCGGCGGCATCGGCATTATCGCGTTCGGCTTTGGCAACAATGGCGTAGCGTTGGGTATTTCCAATCTCTGGACCCATGGCGGCTTCTTGCCCAATGGCATCCAGGGCGTGCTGATGTCCCTGCAAATGGTGATGTTCGCCTACCTTGGTGTGGAAATGATCGGCCTGACTGCCGGTGAAGCCAAGAACCCGCAAAAGACTATCCCGAGCGCGATCGGTTCGGTGTTCTGGCGCATTTTGCTGTTCTACGTCGGCGCGCTGTTTGTGATTCTGTCGATCTACCCGTGGAACGAAATCGGCACCTCGGGCAGCCCGTTTGTGATGACCTTCGAGCGTCTGGGTATCAAGACAGCGGCAGGCATCATCAACTTCGTGGTGATTACGGCAGCACTGTCATCGTGCAACGGCGGTATTTTCAGCACGGGCCGCATGCTCTACAGCCTCGCGCAAAACGGTCAGGCCCCGGCCAACTTCGGCACCACCTCGAAAAATGGTGTGCCGCGTCAGGCATTGCTGTTGTCGATTGCGGTGTTGCTGATGGGCGTATTGCTTAACTACCTGGCGCCCGGACAAGTGTTCGTGTGGGTGACTGCGATTGCGACCTTTGGTGCGATCTGGACCTGGCTGATGATCCTGCTGGCTCAACTGCGCTTCCGTAAAAGTCTGAGCCCTGAAGAAGCCGCCGGCCTGAAGTACCGCATGTGGCTGTACCCTTACAGTTCATACGCCGCTTTGGGATTCTTGCTGATGGTTGTAGGGCTGATGGCCTACTTCGAGGAAACCCGGATCGCCCTGTTCGTGGGCCCGGCGTTCCTGATTCTGCTGACGGTGCTGTTCTACGTGTTCAAGCTGCAGCCGACCCAGACAACATCGCCAGCGGTCCGTAGTTAACTCCCCCTGCACCGCTCATTCTGCAGTAGCGAGCTTGCTCGCGCTGCAATCACCTCGGTCAATCCGTTAAACCGAAGTGATTGCATCGCTGGCAAGCCAGCTCCCACAGTGCTGCTTATCTGCCAAGCCAGCTCCCACAGTGCTGCTTACCTGGCAAGCCAGCTCCCACAGTGCTGCTTACTTGGCAGGTCGGGCCAGGCGCTTGTTCCAGTCCAGCCATGCGGCCAGCACGGCCATGATTCCCACGCCCATCAGGGCGCTAAAAATCTGCATCACCATGACGTCCCCCCCCAGTGCATTCAGCATGTCGGCCAGCGGCGCCAGAATCACCCCCAGACAAAACACTTCCAGAGAGTAGCGACCCATGCGGCAGGTTTGCCGGGCGAACCAGTTGTTCAGCCAGCCACTGTGGGGCACCAACCTGGCAACCACGTAAGCCAGCGCCAGAAAGTGCAGCAAGCGAACCGGCGAGAGATTGGTCTTGCTGATCGGATACAGGTATTCCCCCAGCCATGGCGGCATGACTGCGTCGTGCAACTGAGGCCACTTCCATGACAACGCCAGCAGACCTGTGAGCAACAGGTACACCACAGCCGTCATAAACAGGGGTTGATGCGACAACGCTCGAGTTTCAGGCGCCTTGCCTTGTTGTCCGTGAAGCGCAGCCGCGCCCCCCAGAATGAACAGGAATTGCCAGGCCATCGGGTTAAAGAACCACACGCCGCCTTCCTGGGCCGCGAAGTTCCACACCGGTGCCAGCAAGTACAGCGCGAACGACACGGCCAACACGTATCGGGCTTTGCGCAGCAACATCGGCAGCACCAGCGGCAAGCCCAGCAACAGCACGATATACAGCGGCAGCGGGTCCATCAGGTTGGGTTTGAAACGCAGGAGCAGCTCGTCGGTCAGTGCCTGTTGCGGGTTGCTCAGGAAATACTGCAAGCCCATCTCTTGCACCAGATCCCGGGTCTCTACATGGCTGTTGGCAAAGAACACGATGCCCATCAGCACCGCGAGCAAGAAAATATGCACCACATACAGCACCCAGGCGCGGCGCAGGATTTTTACTCCGGCGATCAGCAGGCCGTCACGCTGTGCGATTTTTCCGTAGGCCAGTACCGCGGCATAACCGGCCAGGAAGACAAAGATTTCTGCGGCATCACTGAGGCCGAAATTACGCACGGTCAGTTCGGCCAACGGGTTGTGCGGGATGTGATCCCAGAAGATAAAGATCAGCGCCAGCCCGCGAAAGAAATCGATGCGGTGGTCGCGTCCGTTAATCGTCACGGTGAGTACTCAAACGAAAGGTTGAATTAAGACCGGCGCGCGTAACAGATGATGCGCGCCGTACATCGGCGGCGCGCAGGGTGCGGGTATTGGTAGCTAATTGCAAAGGTTGGATATTGCAGAATATCTCAAGGGCCACAGGTTGGTGTCGTCAAAAGGCATTCATGAACATAAACCTGCATTCCTGCGACTGGCATGCATTGATCTGCGGCACCAACCGCCTGAAATGCTCACTTTGGCAGTGAGCATTCAGAGCGGCCTGATCGGGCCATTGCTCGACAAAAATAAAATGCCCCGGATCCTGGTGATCCACATACAAGTCGTAAGCGATGCAGTCAGGCTCCAGGCGGGTTTTTTCCACCAGCTCGGCGTACCACGGGCGCACAGTTTCAAGGTGTTCGTGCTTGATGAAGTCTTCGGCAATCACTTTCAACATGTTGATCAGTCCTGGTCAGGCTGCGGCAATTTCATTGGGTTCAAAGCTGTCGGCCCGGGCCATTTGCCACATGCGCGAATAGAACTCGCCATTGATCTCGCCGGTCAGCAACTCGCCGGGTTTGAGGAACACGTGCAGTTGCGAGAACAGTTTGATTTCGGTGGCCGAGACACGGCGCACCAGGTGTTTGGCCGAGAGTTGTGCCGGGTGTTCCAGGCCTGCTGCCGCGAGCATTTCGGCCAGTGCCTTGAGGGTGTTGGTGTGGAACTGCAACACCCGCTGCGCCTTGTCCGGTACCACCAGCGCACGCTGGCGCAGAGGGTCTTGAGTGGCGACGCCGGTCGGGCATTTGTTGGTGTGGCACGATTGCGACTGAATGCAGCCGACGGCAAACATGAAGCCCCGGGCCGAGTTGGCCCAGTCGGCGCCAATGGCCAGCACGCTGGCAATGTCGAAGGCGCTGACAATCTTGCCGCTGGCTCCCAGCTTGATTTTGTCCCGCAGGTTCAAGCCCACCAAGGTGTTGTGGACGAACAGCAAGCCTTCGCGCATCGGCGCGCCGATGTGGTCGGTGAACTCCACCGGGGCGGCGCCGGTACCGCCTTCCTTGCCATCGATGACGATAAAGTCGGGGAGGATGCCGGTTTCGAGCATGGCCTTGGCAATCCCCATGAACTCCCACGGATGGCCCAGGCAGAACTTGAAGCCGACAGGCTTGCCACCGGATAGCTCACGTAACTGGGCGATGAATTGCATCAGTTCCAGTGGTGTTGAAAATGCACTGTGGCGCGAAGGCGAGATGCAATCTTCGCCCATGGGGACGCCGCGGGTTTCGGCAATTTCCGGGGTGACCTTGTGCTTGGGCAGAATACCGCCATGGCCCGGTTTGGCACCCTGGCTCATTTTGATTTCGATCATCCGTACTTGCGGGGTGCGGGCCTGTTCGGCAAAGCGCTCGGGATCGAATCGACCGTCAGAGGTACGGCAGCCGAAGTAGCCGCTGCCCAGTTCCCAGGTCAGGTCACCGCCGTTTTCACGGTGGTAGGAACTGATGCTGCCTTCGCCGGTATCGTGGGCAAAGTTACCGAGCTTGGCGCCCTGGTTCAGCGCGCGAATGGCATTGGCACTCAGCGAGCCAAAACTCATCGCCGAAATATTGAAGATGGAGGCCGAGTACGGCTGGGTGCATTGCGGGCCACCGATGATGATGCGGAAGCTGGCGGGGTCGGTGAGCGGTGCCGGGCGCATGGAGTGGCCGATAAATTCGAAGCCGGGCTGGTACACGTCAACCAGGGTGCCAAAAGGTTTGTCGGCGCTTTCGTTCTTGGCGCGGGAATAGACCAGGGAGCGTTGCGCCCGCGAGAAGGGCAGTGCGTCGCTGTCGGACTCCAGCAGGTACTGGCGGATCTCCGGGCGGATAGCCTCCACCAGATAGCGGATATTGCCCAGGATCGGATAGTTACGGCGCACCGCGTGGGGGCTTTGCAGCAGGTCGAAAATCCCCAGCACGCTCAAGATAAGGGTCACGGTGGTGAATGGCCATAACCACTCGTAGTGCATAAATGGCAGGCTGGCGAGAGTGAAAATCACGCAGAAGGCAAAAAACGCATAGCGGCTTAGCAGTGACAGGCTCATAGGGTTTCCTGTTTCAGGCTTGTCTGTTCAGGCGGGCGTCGAACAGAAAAAACGGGGCGGTAAACCCCCGGCGATACAGCTGTAGCAGTCGGCTCCCTCTCTGGACTGGAGGTTTGCTGACAAGGCATCTTACCCATTGAACGGGGCTTAGTGTCTTAAAGACGGCAAATGTCCATACAGAGGGTTCGGTTATGCGCGGCATCTGTGTCTTTGCATGGGCGCCAAGCCATGTGATCCTTCGCGCTCTTTCTACGCTGCTGGCCGATTCTTGTGACGTCTTCTGAACGCTGCACCGCAACCCCTGACATCATCCGTATTGCTGCTGCTCTGCTGATCGGTCCCGATGGCCGAACCCTGCTGGTGCGCAAGCGCGGCACCCTGGCGTTTATGCAGCCGGGTGGCAAGATCGAACCCCACGAGCAGCCGATCGCTGCCCTGGCCCGTGAACTGGAAGAAGAGCTGGCATTAAAGATTGATCCGGCCAATGCCACCTACCTGGGCCACTTTTCGGCACCGGCGGTCAATGAGCCGGGATTTGAAGTGCAGGCCGAGCTGTTTCTGCTGCATATCCAGCAGTCAGTGGCGCCCGCCGCCGAGATTGAAGAAGTGCAGTGGATCGATCCGCAGGGTGATGGCGGGCTGATATTGGCTCCCTTGACCCGAGACCTGATCCTGCCGTTTTATCGCGACACCATGCTGACCTCAGCCTGATTCCTTTTCTGACAAGGACTGACCATGATTCCTGCTCAAGACCTGCTGATTTTCGCTGCGGCGTGTTTGCTGATGGTTTTGACGCCGGGGCCAAACATGATTTACCTGATTTCGCGCTCGATCTGTCAGGGGCGAAAAGCGGGGGTGACCTCATTGGTCGGTGTGGTCGCAGGTTTTTTGGTGCACATGTTTGCCGCCGCAGCCGGGCTGACAGCGGTATTTTTAGCAGTACCAATGGCCTATGAGGTCTTGAAGTGGGCGGGGGCCCTGTATCTGCTGTGGATGGCGTGGCAGGCGCTCAAGCCGGGTGCCCGCTCGCCTTTTGAAGCGCAGGAGCTGGCGCCGGACTCATCGCCCAAACTGGTGCTGATGGGGTTTATGACCAGCGTCCTGAACCCCAAGGTCGCGGTGTTTTACCTGTCGGTGTTCCCGCAATTCATCAGCCCCGAGCATGGTTCGATGTTTACCCAGAGCCTGCTGTTGGGCCTGACCCAGATCAGCGTCAGTTTCACCGTGAACCTGTTGATTGCGCTGTTTGCTTCAGGCATTGCCTTCTGGTTTGTGCGTAATCCGCTGTGGCTGGCTGTCCAGCGTTATGTCATGGGCTTTGTACTGGCCGGTCTGGCGGTAAAATTGATGCTGGAACAACGTAAAACCCTATGATTGGGCCCCGATATGGCTATAGAACTGCTTGATCCCTCACACGCCAGTGCGTATCGCCAGTTACTGCTGGAGGCCTACGCGCTGCACCCCGAGGCTTTTGTTTCCAGCCTGTCAAACCGTGAAAAGTTGCCACTGAGTTGGTGGCAAGCACAGCTGGATGATGAATTGAGCGCGCTGTTCGGCGCCTTTGTCGATGACCGGCTGGTGGGGGTAGTGGGTCTGGCTTTCGAGCCGTGGGAAGACGCCCGGCATCAGGCCACGCTGTTTGGCTTGTACGTATCCGGGGGCTTTCGCGGGCAGGGGCTGGGCGAGCACCTGGTGCAGGCAGTGTTGTCCATGGCAGAGCAGGAGCCCGAAATAAAAGTGCTGCAACTGAGCGTGAGCGCCAACAGTCCAGCGGCGCTGGCCTTGTATCACCGCTGCGGGTTTGAACAGTCGGGGCTTGAAGATTGCGCGATCCGGGTGGGGGAGGAGTATTACGACCGGGTGCATATGCGCCGGCTGGTATAAGCGACCCGCCCCTGCAGGAGCGAGCTTGCTCCCGCAGGTTGTACAGGTTCAGCGAACGGCACTCACCCCGTCCAGGGTCGAGAAGGATGTGTCTTTGGCCGTCAGCAAAAAGTCGCGCATATAAGGGGCGTCGAGCATATCGGCACGTACCGCCGCGTAGAGCGTGGCAAACAACCCTTTCTCACCGAGGCGCTTGGCTTTCACGTAGCCGCGCGAGCTGTATTCATGCAAGGCCCAGTGCGGCATCCCGCATACACCACGGCCACTGGCTACGAGCTGCATCATCATGACGGTCAACTCGGAGGTGCGCACTTGTGCCGGTTCAACGTCTGCCGGCTCTAAAAAGCGGGTGAAAATATCGAGCCGGTCGCGCTCCACCGGGTAGGTAATCAGAGTCTCAGTGCTCAAATCTTCCGGTACGATAAACGGCTTGCTGGCCAGAGCATGCTGATTGGCAACGGCCAACATGGCTTCGTAGGTAAACAGCGGCACATACGTCAGCCCTGCAATCTCTTGCGGGTCAGAAGTAACCACCAGATCCAGATCGCCCCGGGCCAGTGCAGGCAAGGGGGCGAAGGCAAAGCCCGAAGCCAGGTCCAGTTCGACCTCGGGCCAGGCGTCGCGGAACTGATCGATGGTGGGCATCAGCCACTGGAAGCAACTGTGGCACTCAATCGCCATGTGCAAACGTCCGGCCGTACCGCCGACCAAACGGGCGATATCGCGCTCGGCGCCGCGCAGCAGCGGGAGCATGGCATCGGCCAGTTGCAGCAGGCGCAACCCGCCGCTGGTGAAACGGACCGGTTTGGTTTTGCGCACAAACAGCGGCATGCCCATGCGTTCTTCCAGCTCTTTGAACTGGTGGGACAAAGCAGATTGTGTCAGGTGCAGCCGTTCAGCCGCTTCGACCAGGCTGTCGGACTCGCGTAATGCGTGCAGGGTTTTGAGGTGACGAATTTCCAGCACGGTGACTCCATGAGTAAATTTGATGATCAACACGAAAACGTTGAGTTTGTCTCATGTTGCAGTGCGTGTCGATAATTGTGCCATTACTTACACGAAGGAATGTCGTTATGGCCCTGGCACACAATCTTGGTTTCCCGCGTATCGGTGCGGATCGTGAACTGAAAAAAGCACTCGAAGCGTACTGGAAGGGCGATATTGACCAGGCTGCCCTGCAAGCTGTGGGGCGTGAACTGCGCGCCAGCCACTGGCAACTGCAAAAAGACGCCGGGATCGACTTACTGCCGGTGGGTGACTTTGCCTGGTACGACCAGGTGCTGACCCACTCGCTGACCTTCGGTGCCATTCCCGAGCGGTTCGCCAGTACCCTGGACGCCCAGGGCCGTCCAACCCTGAATACCCTGTTCGGCATGGCCCGTGGTGCGAGCCAGAGTTGCTGCGGCGAACACGGCAAAGGCCAGTACGCTCAAGAACTGACCAAATGGTTTGATACCAACTATCACTACCTGGTGCCGGAGTTCAGTCAGGATCAGCGTTTTGAGCTGAGCTGGAATCAGCTGTTTGAAGAAACTGCCGAGGCCCTGGCCCTGGGTCACAAGGTCAAGCCGGTGATCATAGGACCGCTGACTTTCCTGTGGCTGGGCAAGACCAAGGGCAATGAGTTCAACAAACTCGATCTGCTGGAAAACCTGTTGCCGATATACGCCGCTATTCTTTCCCGTCTGGCTGAACAAGGTGTGGAATGGGTGCAGATTGACGAACCGATTCTGTCGCTTGACCTGCCCCAGGAGTGGAAAAACGCCTTTGAGCGTGCTTACCACATCCTTCAGTACTCACCTCTGAAGAAGCTGGTAGCCACTTACTTCAGCGGTCTGGAAGACAATCTGGGGCTGGCTGTCAGCCTGCCGGTGGAAGGTTTGCACGTTGACCTGGTGCGTGCCCCTGACCAGTTGCATGCCATTCTGGATCGCCTGCCGACCTATAAAGTGTTGTCGCTGGGTCTGGTGAACGGTCGCAACGTCTGGCGCTGTGATCTGGAAAACGCCCTGGCCCAATTGCAGGAAGCCGAAGAACGCTTTGGTGACAATCTGTGGGTTGCCGGCTCTTGCTCGCTGTTGCATAGCCCGGTTGATCTGGACCGCGAAACCCGGCTGGATGCCGAGCTTAAAAGCTGGCTGGCCTTTGCCCGGCAAAAGTGCGACGAAATTGCCGTACTGCGCGATGCGCTGAATATCCCCCAGGATGCCAAAGTGCAGCAGGCGCTGGCCCAAAGCCGTGCGGTGCAGGCCAGCCGCGCCAACTCGCCACGAATTCACAAGCCTGCGGTGCAAGCACGTACCGCAGCGATCACCGCTGCGGACAGCCAGCGTCAGTCACCGTTTGCCACCCGTATCCAGTTGCAGCGCGCGCGCCTGAATCTGCCGGCATTTCCTACGACCACTATTGGATCGTTTCCGCAGACAGCATCGATTCGGCTGGCGCGGCAGTCTTACAAACAGGGCAAATTGTCGGTCAGTGAGTACACCGACGCCATGCACAGCGAAATTCGCAACGCCGTACAAACCCAGGAGCGTTTGGGGCTGGACGTGTTGGTCCACGGCGAAGCCGAACGTAACGATATGGTCGAGTACTTTGCCGAACAGCTGGATGGCTACGTGTTTACGCAATATGGCTGGGTGCAGAGCTACGGTTCGCGCTGTGTGAAGCCGGCGATCATTTTCGGCGACCTGAGCCGTCTTCAAGCCATGACCGTGGACTGGATCAAATACGCTCAGGGCCTGACCGACAAGGTAATGAAGGGCATGTTGACCGGCCCGGTGACCATGCTGATGTGGTCATTCCCCCGCGAAGATGTATCGCGCAAAGTGCAGGCGCAGCAACTGGCGCTGGCGATTCGTGACGAGGTGATCGATCTGGAAAAAGCCGGGATCAAGATTGTGCAGATTGACGAAGCGGCTTTGCGTGAAGGCCTGCCGTTGCGTCGGGCGCAGTGGCAGGAATACCTGGACTGGGCAGTGGAGGCTTTTCGCCTGTGTGCTTCGGGAGTCGGGGACGAAACACAGATTCATACCCACATGTGCTACAGCGAGTTCAACGATGTGATCAAGTCGATTGCCGAGATGGACGCTGACGTCATCACCATCGAAACCTCGCGTTCGGATATGGAACTGCTGGATGCGTTTGAAGCATTCGATTACCCGAACGACATTGGCCCGGGGGTGTATGACATCCACTCGCCACGGGTTCCGGACACGGCCGAGATGGTCAAGTTGCTGAGCAAGGCGGCCCAACGTATTCCGGCTGAGCGGTTGTGGGTAAACCCCGACTGCGGCCTCAAAACCCGCGCCTGGGCCGAGACCGAAGCGGCACTGATCAACATGGTGGCGGCGGCGCGGCAGTTGCGGGCGCAGGTTGCCTGAACCCGGCGCAGCACCTGTAGGAGCGAGCTTGCTCGCGAGCATTGGAGCTTGAAAGCTCGCGAGCATTTGATGTTGAAACTGGGGTTGGCTTTATCTGATGATTTTGTCGACGTGTATATCGAGCTTTTTCAGGCGGTACCAGAAGCTGCGTTCTGATATGCCAATCAACTGCGCTGCAGCAGCCTGGACTCCGTGGGCTTGTTGCAGGGCCGCCAGGATGTAGGCTTTTTCCACTTCAGCCAGCGCCGCTTCCAGATCGGGCGGTACGCTCGGGCCCGGGCTCGGCAGGGCGCTGGTCTGGCTCGGCTGGGCACTGAACAGGTACGGCGGCAGGTCACTGTCCTGGATTGTGCTGCTGGTGGCCACAATGGTGGCGCGCTCGACGCAGTTCTGCAGTTCGCGAATGTTGCCGGGCCAGCTGTATTCGGCCATTGCCCGCAAGGCACTGGGGCTGAAACCGCTGATCCGTTTGCCAGCAGTAGCCCCCAGATTGTGGGCGAAGTGCCGCGCCAGCGCAGCGATGTCTTCAACCCGCTCGCGCAAGGCAGGCAGGGGAATCGGGAATACATTCAGGCGGTAGTACAGATCCTCGCGAAACTCTTTGTTGGCCACGGCTTCCAGCAGGTTTTTATTGGTGGCTGCAATGACCCGGACATCGACCTTGCGCTCGCGGGGATCTCCAACGGGCTCAATGACTCGCTCTTGCAGCGCGCGCAAGATCTTGGCCTGCAGGGCCAGGGGCATATCACCCACTTCATCGAGAAACAAAGTGCCTTTGTCCGCTTGCATGAAGCGCCCGACACGATCAGCGACGGCACCGGTAAAGGCGCCTTTGCGATGACCGAACATCTCGCTTTCCAGCAGCCCTTCAGGAATCGCCGCACAATTGACCGCGACAAAGGGTTTGTCGGCCCGGCTACCGTGGTTGTGGATGGCACGGGCGACCATCTCTTTGCCGGTACCGCTTTCACCGGTCAGCAGGATGGTGGCGTTGCTGTCACGCACCGAGTCGATGGCCTGCAACACCCGGCGAAAACTCGGGCTGTCACCTATCAGGCTCTCGATATGCCAGTGCTCGTCGAGTTCGGCGCGCATGCGTGCGTTATCGCGCAGGATGTCGCGAAACTGCAGGGCTTTGCTGACGGTGATGTCCAGTTCGTCGATATCGAAGGGTTTGGCAATGTAGTCGTAGGCGCCATCGCGCATCGACTGTACGGCGTTTTTCACCGTGCTGTAGGCCGTCATCACAATGACTGGCAGATGCGGATAACGCACCTTGACCTCGGCCAGTAACTGCGAGCCGTCCATGCCGGGCATGCGCCAGTCGCTGATGATCAGGTCGATGTCTTCCTGTTCCAGAATGGCCAGTGCGTGCAGGCCGTTGCCTGCGGTAAATACCTGCACCTCGTTCTGGCTCAGCGCGGAACTGAGCAGGTCGCAAAGTTTCGGCTCGTCGTCGACCACCAGGATGTTGTGACTCATGACTCATCCCCTCCGTGGGCCGGAATATACAGGTTGAAGGTGGTTCCGGCGTTTTTCTCGCTGATGCATTCAATCCGGCCGTCGTGGTTTTCCATAATGGAGAACACTTTGGGCAGACCCAGGCCCGTACCCGATGCCTTGGTGGTGACAAAAGGCGTGAAAATTCGCTCGATCATGTCAGGTTCAATACCTTGGCCGTTATCGATAATGCTGATCACGGTGTCATTGTTGGTGTCACGGGCAATGCGCAATGTCAGGTGCCCTCCGTCAGGCATTGCGTCTATGGCATTGATGATCAGGTTCAGGCAAGCCTGTTTCAGTTGCCGGGTGTCTGCATAAATGGTTGCCCCGGGGGCTTTGTCGTCTATTTCGGTTCTGATGTTGTGGCTGTCCAGCTCGGGCTTGCAGAAGCCCAGAATATCTTCGACCAGAAGTCGTGCCGGCTGAACTGAACGCACCGGTGCACTGGGTTTGGCAAAGTCCAGAAAGTCGGTAATGAGCTCGTTGATTCGAGATACCTCGCTGACCACGTACTCCAGATGGCGCTTGTCGGTTTCGTCCAGATTGGCCCGCCGGTGCAGCAGTTGGGTGGCGGTTTTGATAATGCCCAGCGGATTGCGGATTTCGTGGGCCAGGCCCATGGCGACCTCGCCCAGGGCATGCAGGCGATCACGCCGGCGCAACTGGGCCTCTAGATGATGCAACTGGGCCAGGCGTACGGTCATGTGGTTGAAGGTGCTGCTCAACTCAGCCAGTTCGTCCCGGCCAGACACCGCGACCAGTTGCGTGTAATCCCCGGCAATCACTGCCCGTACACCTTCAGACAGACCGCGCAGTGGCCGGGTCAGGCGCTCGGAAACCAGCCAGCCAACGCTTAGCGAAAGTATCGAGCCGACCAGGAAAATCAGTGCAAACAGGTTGCTCTGATTGACCAGGCCGACAAGGCTGGTATGGCGTAGCAAACCACTGTAAATCACGCCTTGCAGTTCACCGGTACCGTTGAGGATTGGCCAGTACAGTCCGCTGTAGCGAGTGGTGAATTGCTCGCTGGGCTGTTTGGTCTCGCGCAGTATTTGCTCGATGGCAGTCGGCACCTGAAGCTCACGGTCATCAAAGTGCTGACTGGAGAAAATTTCGGAATAGCCATTACCACTGGCCAGGTACAGGCGCAGGTCCAGGGAGTGGACGTCAGCGACGCTGGTCAAAAAGCTGTTGTCCATGTAAGTGGCAACCAGTAATTGATACGCCTCGCCATCCTGGGTGGTAGGAAAGGTCGAAACCACTGTGCCGGTGGGCACGCCGCCCACGTCGATGGTTTGCAGCACGGCATTGGGCGCCATGCTGATCTGGTCAACGATGGCTTCACTGGCCGTGCTGAATACCACTTTGTGGTCACTGCTGCGAATCAGCGCCACCACGTTAATGTCCATTGCACTGGCAATGTCGGCGGTCAACTTGTCGTGGCGCAGGGCTGTATGGGAGGTAGGCGGGTGGGTATAGCGCAGGAACAATTGCGCCGCGCGGGCATTGTCTTGAACGATTTCGCCGATTTCGTCTTTGACGATTTCGGTCGATTCCTGCAGCCAGACGCGCACGTTGTTGTCGAAAATATGCGACAGCGTGGTGGCGGCCAGTTCGGCGGCGATCATGGTGGGGATGACGCTGACCAGCCAGAAGGCCAGTACCAGTTTGCGCTGAACCGTCCAGCGCGAGACCTTGAACGCTGGAGCATTGCGCTTTGATTCAGAGGTGATTGGCATTAATGCTCGCTTATCGCTGCCGCAAGGGCGGGGTCATGACGGTCTGGGCGGACGAATAGTTTTACTAACTTGAGCATGTTATTGACCAACCCGTTGCGATGGCGGAAGAACAGCGTATTGCTCTGGAAGGTGCAGCCCAGGCGAACTTTGCTGGCGTATCCGGCCTGGCCACATTCGTATAGCGCAATTCTGTTACGGATGCAGTAGTCGACGTTCTCCATCCAGCTTCTGAAATACAAGCTGTACTCACGTGTCAGTTCAAGGTCGTGACCGAAAAATTTGTCCACCAGCCGATGTTCGTCGATCAGTAGCAGATTGAACGCTACCAGTTGATCATCGAGCCAATACAGCACGCAGAGCGCCCTGTCTCCCAGTTGCTGGAGGATACCCGTGAAATAAGCGGGCGGTAAGCGTTCGAATTGCAGGTCGCTGCGGCCCAGGCTGGCTTCGTACAAACGCATGATGTCGGGCAGGACATCGTCAATGCTGCTGCGCCATTCCACCCTGGGTCCGGGTGAGCGCAATTTGCGGCGCATGTCTTTGCGGGTGGATTTACCCAGGGAGCCGAGGTAGCAGTCAACCGAGCCAAAAGGTACGGGCAGCACGGCCCTGGGCAGGCTGGGCATGGACTGATAGCCCGCCGCCTTGCAGCTATGGGACCAGTCATCGTCATGGCTGGGGACGTCCTTGACCGCTATCAGGCCGATATCCAGCTGGCGGGCGTCGTGCTGCGCCAGAAGCAGCAGGCGTGCCAGCAGGGCCGGGCGCTGGTCAGGCGGAATATGGCTGGCGGTGCCCGCGTTGCATTGTTCGGTTACCGGGGAGCCGATGGCGTATAGAGGTAACTGCACCAGCCCCGGCAAAATATGGTTCAGCTTTTCGGTAAATCGTTTACCGATCCCCTGAACCGTGGTGTCGAGGCGATAAGAGGTGGTGAATGCGGTGGCGGCGGCAATCAGGGTCGAGCCTCTGTACAGCGTCAGGTAACGCCACTCGAAGCCCTCAATGCCGGCGTTTTCCACTGCCACGATGTAGTCCCAATCCTCCAGAGAATCTGGGAAGCAGTCATTCCAGGCCTCGCGTTCGATGGCCTGGATTGATGAAAAGGCTTGGGCTGTAATCATGGATCTTCCTTGGTCAGGCTTGCTGCAGGTACTCGACAGAGCCCTGGGCAACGGTGCTGTGGTGCTTGATGAAAGCGTCACTCAGTTCAATCACGCGGCGGTATTGCAGGTCGACGGTGATCATGTGGTAACAGTTATCGAGCAGCACTTTGGTCACCGGGCCGCCCAGATGGCGCTCTACGTAATCGGCATTCCAGCGGCTGGTGATGTCGTCTTCGATGGAGTGCAGTACCAGTGCCGGGGTGGTGATCGACGGCATGCGCTTTTTCACCACGGCGTTCATCCGGTGCAGCTCGCGCACGGTGATGCCTTCCATTGTCAGTAACCCGGCATTGCTGCTTTCACCGGCTTTCATCTGTCGTTCAACGATCGCTCGCAGGCGCTCGTTCTTGATCCCGTAGGGCGGTTTCTCCTCGAAACTGCACAGGTGCACGCCGAACGGAATGGCCATCAGCAAGGGTGTCAGGAACGCCAGTTTATGAATGCTCCAGCCGTCGTAGCGCAAGGTGGTGGAGTACATCAACAGGCCCGCCACTTGCCCCGGGTGTTCGGAGGCCAGGTACATCGACATCACTGCACCCATCGACAGACCGCCGACGAAAACCCGGGCATGGCGCTGGCGGACATCGACGAAGGTTTTACGCACCCCTTCGTACCAGTCTTGCCAGCCGGTGGCCTGCAGGTCGCTGTTGTCACCGCAGTGGCCGGCCAGGGTGGGTACGTACACTGTGCATGTACCGTCCTTGGCCAGCCCCTGGGCCACCCGCCGCAACTCCGTCGGGGTGCCGGTGAGGCCGTGGATCAACAGGATCCCGACCTCACCCGTGCCGAGAACGAAACCGGCGTCGCCTTCGCCCAGGTCGATCTCTGACCGCTTCACCGCTTCATGGCCCGATGCAACAGGCGGTCGAGCAGGGCGATGCCAAGGTCGATTTCGGCGTAGCTGATTTCCAGCGATGGAGCCAGGGTGATGACGTTTTTGTAGTAGCCGCCGACGTCCAGAATCAGACCCAGACGCTTGCCGTCGATTTCGATATCGCCCTTCATGCCTTCTTCAACCATGTAGTCCAGGGTTGCCTTGTCCGGGGTAAAGCCGTCCGGACCGCAGATTTCGCAGCGCAGGGCCAGGCCCAGGCCGTCGACATCGCCGATGATCGGGTAGCGTTTTTGCAGGTCCTGCAGGCCTGCCAGAAAGTATTTGCCTTTCTCCATGACCATCGCGCCGTAGTCGATTTCGCTGGTCATTTTGAACATTTCCAGACCCACCGCAGTGCCTAGCGGGTTGGAGGCGAAGGTGGAGTGGGTCGAGCCTGGCGGGAAGATTTTCGGGTTGATCAGCTCTTCACGGGCCCAGATGCCGCCCAGCGGGTTGAGGCCGTTGGTCAGCGCCTTGCCGAACACGATCACGTCGGGTTTGACGTCGAAGTGCTCGATCGACCATAGCTTGCCGGTGCGCCAGAAGCCCATCTGGATTTCATCGACCACCATCAAAATGCCGTGTTGATCCAGAACCTGCTTGAGTTCGCTGTAGAAGTTCATGGGGGGAATCACATAGCCGCCGGTGCCCTGGATCGGCTCGACGTAAAACGCGGCATATTCGCTCTGGCCGACTTTAGGGTCCCATACACCGTTGTATTCAGTTTCAAACAAACGGGCGAATTGCTGTACGCAGTGGCTGCCATATTCTTCTTTGGTCATGCCTTTTGGACCGCGGAAGTGATACGGAAACGGGATGAAATTGGCGCGCTCACCGAAGTGGCCATAGCGACGGCGGTAGCGGTAGCTGGAGGTGATCGACGAAGCACCTAGCGTACGACCGTGGTAACCGCCTTCGAAGGCAAACATCAGGCTTTTGCCGTTGGTGGCGTTACGGACCACTTTCAACGAGTCTTCGATGGACTGTGAACCGCCAACGTTGAAGTGCACGCGTCCGTCGAGACCGAACTTGTTTTTGGCGTCGACCGCGATGCGCTCCGACAACTCGATCTTGCCTTTGTGCAGGTATTGGCTGGCAATCTGCGGCAGGGTATCAATCTGTTGTTTCAGGGCGTTGTTCAAGCGCGGATTGGAGTAACCGAAGTTAACCGCCGAGTACCACATTTGCAGATCGAGATAAGCCTGGTCACTGGTGTCCCATACATAAGAGCCTTCGCAGCGGCTGAAAATGCGCGGTGGTTCGATGTAGTGGACAGTGTCGCCGTACGAGCAGTACTTGGCTTCTTTTTCCAGAAGAATCTGGTCTTCAGGTGAGGCGATCCGGATATCAGACATGATTGAAAAGCTCCTGTTGTTCACGAGAATAGTGGGGGGCGTTGGCGGCGTTGCTTGGCAATTTGGCCAGCAGGGCCGCAAGTTCAGAGAATGTGTCGAAGCGTGCGTACGGGATGCCGTTGCGCTCGCAGTGTTCAGCCAGACTGTCTTTGGCGAATACGAAGTCGGCGCTTGCGGCCACACACATGTCGGAGCGCCCGTCGCCAATCACCAGCACGCGTTTGCCGCCAGGCGTGGATTTGCATTTGCAGTTGCCTGAAGCCGCATGGCAGGCGTCGCTGGCATGGGGGAAGTCGATGCGCCAACGGTTGTGGTCGACCTGGCGCAGGCGGTTGGCGAGGATCGGCAACAGGCTCACATAGTTGCGGGCCAGGATGCGCGCGATGCCCTGTTCGATGCCGTCACTGACCACTTCGATAGAAGCACCGAGGCCGATGACGTGATCAACGAAATCCGGAAAGTCCGGGTCAATCTCAACGGTATCGAAATAGGCCAGCAGTTCGGCTGGGGAGGCTTTAACCAGCGACAGCTGGCGGCTGAGGCATTCACGCGAACCAATCTCACCTTGCACCCATTGTTCTTCGATCGCTTCCCAGCTGGGGTCGGCGAAACGTTGAAGAATGTTGTCGATGACGTCGGTGCGGGTGATGGTTCCGTCGAAATCACACACGATATGCCATTGCATCATCTGCATTGTCCTGTTGTGGAGACGCGCACTTTGCGCATGTACAGGACAGAGCACGGACTGTGCCAAGTTGCCAAAGCCCCATGGGCCGGGGCTTTGGCCGTTGCCCGCGGTGAGAATCCCCGAGCAGGCTACAATTTTTGTAGCTTGCTACAAACAACATCAGTGCTTGCGTCGAATTCTCAAAAAAGCGACTTATGCGCGCATGAATTCATATGGAACCTCTGTCATGAAAACCTGCGCTCCTGTTTTTTTGCTGCTCTCATTGTTGGGTGTCGGGGTCGTGGCGCGTGCTGCCGACGGCCCCAGTGGCGAAGTGGGGGGCGGGATTGGCTATCAGCCTTACGACCCCAGTGGCAGCCGCTATCAGACAGTACCGCTGCCGTACTTCGATGTGGACTGGGGCGATGTCAGTCTGGATACCGACAATGGCTTGACCTGGAGCAGCTTCAAAGCTGATGGCTGGAGCGCCGGGCCATTTATCAATTACTTGTCGGGGCGTAACGCCAACGGTTCGCTGCGCGGGCTGCGGGATGTTTCGGACATGGCGCAGCTGGGCGGCTTCGTGCAATACAGTCCGGCCGAGTTCTGGCGCGTGTATGCGCAACTGGGCCAGGCGGTGGGCGGTGCCGGCGGGCAGGGAGGGTTATTGGGGCAAGTGGGCGGTGAGCTGGGTTATCCGCTGGGCCTGGGAATTATCGGCAGCAGCCAGTTGGCGGTGAACTTTGCCGATGCCCGGCAAATGTCGACTTTCTTTGGTGTAAGCGCCAGTGAAGCCCTAGCTTCGGGTTTTTCTGCGTACAAGGCCGGCGGTGGTTTTCAGAACGTGACATTGACCCAGAACTTCGAGTTTGCGCTGGCACAACATTGGTCACTGGTGGCCAGTGCCAGCTGGGTTCGTCTGGTGGGTACAGCGGCAGACAGCAGCATCGTCAAGGATGTGGGCGACGTGAATCAGGGCACAGTGCAGACCGCGATCAGCTATAAATTCTAGAGTGCTGTCTGACTCTGCGGGAGCTGGATAGCCGGCTCCCGCAGTTGCTCATCAGTCGATCTTTCAGTGCTCCGGCTCGCCGTCAGCCAGCAAGGCAATCCCGCCAATGATCACCGCCACGCCCGCCCAGTGCAGCGCGCTGATGTGCTCACCCAGGCCCAGCCACGACCCCAGCAGCACCCCCACGAATACCAGCGAACTCAGCGGAAACGCCAACGACAGGCTGCTGCGGCGCAATATCAGCATCCACACGAAAAATGCGCCGATATAGCAGGCAATGGCTGCCCATACCCCGGGATTGAGCAGCATGTCGTGCAGCCATTGCAGGGTGAAATCCGTATTGCCCAACTGATCGCCGCCGACTTTGGTCGCGATTTGCCCTGCGCTTTCCAGGATGATCAGCAATGCCCACAGTACAACCGTACCCAGCCGCCCATGCAGCCATCCACTTTGTGGCGGATTCATCGGTTCAGAGTTTTGCATGATTAATCTCCTAAGCTCCGGCGATGCTGACCAGCAACACGCCGAGGGTAATCACCAGAGTGCCCATCCAGCGGCGACGGCTGACGTGTTCACCAAGAAACACCTTGCCGGCGAAGACCACGCCGCAATAGGCCAGCGCTGCGGCCGGAAACAACAAACTCAGCGGCGCCCGGGACAAGGCTTCAAGCCAGATGAAAAATTCGATCACGTAGGCAGCGATACCCGCCCACAGCATGGGAGCCTGGAACACCTGGCCCCAGAACGCGTTGAGGCGAAAGCCGCCTTCGAGTTCGGGTAACCGGTCGAGGCCGATTTTGAAACACAGTTGGCCGATCACATCGAGAACGATGGAAAACGCCACTAGCGCAATAACAGTCAAAGTCACGGAAACAGCTCCTCAAACAACGAAATCAGGGCTTTGTTGGTGGTTGAGTTGCGTAACAAATCGCTTTCGCTCCAGCGTTCTGGTGGCGGCTGATCTGACTTGGCCTCCCAGCGTTTGAACAGGTTGCTGTGTGGGGCCCTGGCGAAGTCGCCGCAGACGTCGATCCCCAGTACGCGCTTGCTGGTGGCCAGGGCGCGTATGGCGTGGAGCAGGTGGGTAAGACGCATACCGCCCTGATCCCAGTTGGTGGCGGCGTCTTCGCTGGCCAGCACGTCTTTGTCGATGCTGATCCACACCCCTGTGGTGGGCAGGTTCTTGATTAGATTGTCGATAAAGGTGGGCCAGTCCTGATCGGCCAGGTTGCGCCAGTACAGGAGATTTTCGTGTTGCTCATGGCCTGCGCCATCGCCGATGCGGCCCCAGACTTTGGTGGGCGCATGGCGCCATGGAAAGAGTTGCAGAGCCCCGCTGCGCAGGGCCCCCAGGTTGGCGCCTTTGAACTGCGGGCTTTTCAGGTCATCGCTGCAGGGGCCAAGGGTGACGATACGCTTGATATTGTGCAGTCTGAGCGCCCGGTTGATCCATGAACCGCAATGCCGGCGGGGAGCAAAGCGCACCCAGTCGGGGTGGTTGTCGAAATGGATCAGGGTGACAGGCTCGTGCAGGTCTGCCAGCAGGGCCGGGGTCAGGTGATGATAATCACCGGAGCCGACGAAGAATATTTCAGGCCTGTGGGCCGCCCGCCTGGGACGTTCCTGCAGTAATTTGGCGAAGCGCTGGTAATTGCGTTCGGTGGACCACAGGCGCAATTTCGGTCCCAGGGCCAGTAAATCCATACGGATCGCGCGACCATCGGCCAGCCGCAGCGCAATGGGCGCCTGGTGGGTCAGGCTGTGATCCAGATCGAGAATGTTCATGTGCTATGTACCCCCGTTTGTTCACCGCCGGGTCAGACCAGGCGGGCGTCAGGGGGTAAATGCAAGGGGCGGGCCAGAATTTCGGCGGGTGTGGATCTCTGCTGGAACGAGACAGCTTGCGATCCAGGCCCCCGGGTATTTCAAGTGCAGCGCGACGTTGCTACCGCCAGCAAGCTCGCTCCTAGCGATCAGTGCAAGCGCACCCAGACACTGACCAGTACGGTTGCGGCGATCAGCCAGGCCACGGCGGCCAGTGCCAAAGAGGCTTCAAGGCGCATGCGATCCACCAGTACGTAAAGTGCTGCGAGGTAGACGAAGTAGGGAATGATCGACCACATGCCGAAGACGATGGTGGTTTTCAGGTCGTCCAGTGAGCGCCCTTTGCCGACGATGTAGTGGGCAATCAGGGCAAAAGTCGGAAACAGCGGGACCAGACCTGCGATGTAGTAGTTTTTGGTTTTTGCCAGCATCGCCAGGATGATTACCACGGCGGCGCCCAGTGCAGCTTTCAGAATTAAATCCATCAGTGAGCCAGCCCGTATTTTTTGACCTTGTCGAAGAGTGTGGTTTTGGCCATGCCCAACTCCTGGCTGGCCTGGGTCAGGTTGCCGCCACTGCGTTGTAGTGCATCGCTGAGCAGATTGCGCTCGAACGCCTCCACCGCTTCCGAAAAGCCCAGGCCCTGGGCGACGTTGCTGCCCGATTTCTTGAAGGCCGGCAGGCCCAAAGCAAAACGCTCGGCCACGTTGCGCAGCTCTCGCACGTTGCCCGGCCAGTCATGGCTCATCAGGTTGGACAGGGTCTGGTTATCCAGTTCAGGCGCCGTGCGGTCGAAACGCAGAGACGATTGCTGCAGGAAGTACTCGAACAGTTGCAGGATGTCTTCGCGGCGCTCGCGCAGAGGCGGCAGCTCGAGTGTCACCACATTCAACCGGTAATAGAGGTCGCTGCGAAACTGGCTGACTTTGCTCAGCTGATCGAGGTCGGACTTGGTGGCGGCAATCACCCGGCAATCGACATCGATGCTCTGGTTGGAGCCCAGGCGCTCCAGTGAGCGCTCCTGCAGCACCCGCAGCAGTTTGATCTGCAGGTTGAGCGGCATGCTTTCTACTTCGTCGAGAAACAGGGTGCCGCCGTCGGCATGTTCGATCTTGCCGATCCGACGCTTGCCGGCACCGGTAAAGGCATTGGCTTCGTGACCGAATATCTCGCTTTCGAACAGGTTTTCCGGCAGCCCGCCGCAGTTGAGCGCGACGAATTGCCGGGGCTGGCGACGGCTGAAGTCGTGCAGGCAGCGGGCGACCAGTTCCTTGCCGGTACCGGTTTCGCCCTCAATCAGCACGTTGGCCGAGGTATCGGCGACGTTGGCGATCAATTCGCGTAATTGCTGCATGGCGGGCGAGCGGCCGATGATCCGGCCCTCAAGGGAATCACGCTCGGCCAGCTGCCGGCGCAGTGACCACACTTCCCGGGCCAGGCCGCGTTGCTCAAGAGCCCGGCGTGCGATGTCGACCAGGCGTTCAGGAGAAAAAGGTTTCTCCATGAAGTCATAGGCGCCATCGCGCATGGCGCCCACGGCCATGGAAATATCGCCATGCCCGGTAATCAGTACCACCGGCAGGCTGCGATCACGGGCCTTGAGCCGTTTCAGCAGCTCCAGACCATCGATCCCGGGCAGGCGGATGTCACTGATGACAATGCCGGGGAAGTTGTCCCCGACCATTGCCAGGGCTTGTTCAGCACTGCTCACGCCTTCGCTGCGAATATCTTCGAGCGCGAGCGCCTGCTGGCATCCGAGCAGGACATGGGGGTCGTCTTCGACAATCAGGACGGTCAGCTCGTTATTCATATCGGCTCGGCCTTAGCGGGTTGCAACAGCGGTAATAAGAGGACAAACGCAGCACCACCAGTGGCTGGGAACTCGACGCTGAGGCTGCCGCCGGCAGCGGCGGCCAGGCTGGCCGACAGGGTCAGGCCCAGGCCCAGACCCTGCTCGCCGGGTTTGGTGGTGAAGAAGGGTTCAAACAGGTGTTTTCGGCTTTCAGGGTCGATGCCGGGACCGTTGTCACGTACTCGCAGGCGGTACTTGCCGTCGCCGGGTTCGCCTTCCAGCCACAGCTTTTTGGGGGCTGCCTGGTCCTGCATGGCGTCCAGAGCGTTGCCAATCAGGTTGACGAGGATCTGTTCCAGCCGGGTCTGGTCGATCTTGAGCTGGACGTCGCTGAAATCGCGCTGCAGTTCAACTCCGGCTGCTTCCAGGCGAAGCGCGAGCAGTTGCAGGGTCGCCTCCACTGCCTTGCCCAGGCTGGCCTGGCCCTGGTCATCGCCGCGTCGGGCAAAGGAGCGCAGGTTGGCAGTGATGCGGCCCATGCGGTCCACCAGATTGTTGATGGTGTTGAGATTGTCCGCCGCTACCTTCAGGTCGCCGCGCTGGAGAAACCTTATGGTGTTGCCCGACAGTGTGCGCAAGGCGGCCAATGGCTGATTCAGTTCATGGGCAATGCTGGTGGACATTTGACCGATGGCGGCCAGTTTGCCGGCCTGGACCAGTTCATCCTGGGCCCGGCGCAGGGTGTCTTCGGCCTGACGGCGCTCGCGAATCTGGCCCTTGAGCCGTTCGTTGCTGGCACGCAGGTGGGCGGTGCGTTCCGTGATTTTGCGTTCGAGCTGGTTATTGGCTTCTTGCAGGGCTTCGCGGGCCGCAAGCCTGGTTGCTATCACTTTGCGCCGCTCATTCCAGGCAATCAGCAAGAAGGCCAGCAGGGCAAAGGCCACGGCCACCAGCATGCCCTGATTGGCAGCTTCGCGGCGCAAGTCTTGTAATGGGGTGAGCAGGGTTATTTCCCAGGGCGTGTCGTTGAGCTTGCGGGTCTGGGCCAGATAGCTGACTTCCTTTTCATCCTTGGCCAGTCCGCTACTGGCGGCAAAGGTGACGGTTTCTACGCCTTCGGCCAGATGCTCACGTTCCACAGGTTGCAGCTCATTAAGCGGCCACCAGTAATACTGCAGGCTGCGCGCCAGCTGCTCTTTGGTGTCGGCGGTCAGGGGGCGGACCGATTTCAGGCGGCGGGTCGGATCACTCGACAGAATGATGATGCCGTTTTCATCGCTCACATAGGCTTCGAGCCGGGCGCGTTGCCAGCGCTCCTCAAGGGCTTCGAGGCGTACTTTGATCACCGCAACGCCAATGATTTTGCCTTGTTCTTCCAGACCGTGGGCCAGGTAGTAGCCCGGCTCGCCGGAGGTGCTGCCAATGCCGTAAAAACGTCCCGGCTGACCGCGCACTGCGTCTTGAAAGTAGGCCCGGAAAGACAGGTCTTCGCCCAGGTAGCTGTCGGCGTCGCGCCAGTTACTGGTGGCCATTACCCGGCCCGTGGTGTCCAGTACATAAATGGCACGGCTGCGGCTGCGGCGGTTCAGGCCTTCGAGGTATTGATTGACGGTAACCCGGTTCTGCGCGGTCGGATCTGCCAGCAAATGCGAAACACTGGACTCCAGCTCCAGCAGGCTGGGCAGGTAGGTGTATTTGCCGAGCTCACTCTCGACAGTGCGTGCATGGAGTTCAAGTTGACGCTCACCGTTCTCGCTGAGACTGCGGATGCCAAAGTGTTCGCTGACGCGATAGCCCGCGTAGCCCAGCCCGATGGTTAGCAGCAGGATGAGCGGGGGTAACAGCAAATGGCGGAGCAGACGAGGTTTCACGGCAAGTGAGGGCGGGGCACCGCGATAAATAGTGGGGTCGCATTTCATCACAGATGCCTTGGGTCAACCACTGCGCAAGAGCAGCCGATTAACAGAAATCTCCTGTAGCAGCGAGCTGGTCTCGCGATCTTTTGGAAGATCGCGAGACCAGCTCGCTCCTGCAAGGAATGGTGCTGCTTAGTGCTGCAGGATTTTGGCGAGGAAGTGTTGCGCACGCTCGGAACGGGCCGTTACATCACCGAAGAACTCTTCTTTCTCACAGTCTTCGACGATTTTGCCCTGGTCCATGAAGATCACCCGGTTGGCGACCTTGCGCGCAAAGCCCATTTCATGGGTGACGCACATCATGGTCATGCCTTCGTGGGCCAGTTGCACCATCACGTCCAGTACTTCGTTAACCATTTCCGGGTCGAGGGCCGAGGTCGGTTCGTCAAACAGCATGACGATCGGGTCCATGGCCAGTGCGCGGGCAATGGCTACGCGCTGTTGCTGGCCGCCGGAGAGTTGTCCCGGGTGCTTGTGGGCATGTGCCGAGAGGCCAACGCGTTCCAGCAGTTCGAGGCCCTTTTTGGTGGCTTCTTCCTTGCTGCGCCCCAATACCTTGATCTGCGCGATCGTCAGGTTTTCGGTGATGGTCATGTGCGGGAACAGTTCGAAATGCTGGAACACCATGCCCACCCGCGAGCGCAGTTTTGGCAGATCGGTCTTCGGGTCGGCAATCGAAGTGCCATCGACCACGATGTCGCCTTTCTGGAACGGTTCCAGGGCGTTGACGCACTTGATCAGGGTCGATTTACCGGAGCCGGACGGGCCGCAGACTACAACCACTTCGCCTTTTTTGACTTCAGTACTGCAGTCGGTCAGTACCTGGAAGTCCCCGTACCACTTGTTGATGTTCTTGATCGAGATCATACGGCAAACCTTTTTTGCAGACGCTTGACCAGCAGCGAGGCGGAAAAGCTGATGATGAAATACACCAGACCGGCGAAGATCAGGAACTCATTGGAGCGGCCGATGATGTCGCCACTGGAGCGCGAGGCATTGAGGAAGTCCACAAGGCCAACCGTGTAAACCAGCGAGGTGTCCTGGAACAAAATGATGCTCTGTTGCAACAGCAGCGGGGTCATTTTGCGAAAGGCCTGGGGCAGGATGATCAGGCGCATGGCCTGGCCGTAACTCATGCCCAGCGCTTTGGCTGCGCCCATCTGGCCCTTGGGAATGGCCTGTACGCCGGCCCGCACGATTTCGCAGAAGTAGGCGGCTTCGAACATGACGAATGCCACCATGCATGATTCGAATGCACCGATCGGGGTGTCTTTGCCGGTGATCCAGCGCAGTACGAACGGGACCGCCAGGTAGAACCAGGTAATGACCAGCAGTAGCGGGATGGAGCGGAAGTAGTTCACGTAAGCGCCGGCCAGGTTGGCCAGCCACTTGCTGGACGACAAACGCATCAACGCCAGCACGGTGCCCAGGGCAATACCGCCGATAACGCCCAGGACCATGAGTTTCAAGGTCATGAGCATGCCGTTCCACAGGCCCGGCAGGGCAGGAACAATCCCGCTGAAATCGAAGAAGTCCATTATTTGCCCCCCAATGACATCAGGCCGGGCACCGCGACTTTCTTCTCGATCAGGCGCATCAGCAACATCAGGCTCATGTTCAGGGTGAAGTAAATCAGCGTGGCCAGGGTGAAGGCTTCAAACAGGTTGGCGGAAAACTCTGCCGTCTGTTTGGTTTGCGCCAGCAACTCCATCAAACCGATCAGCGATGCCACAGACGAGTTCTTGAACACGTTCAGGAATTCGGAGGTGAGCGGTGGAATGATGATTCGGTAGGCTTGTGGCAGCAGCACGTTCCAGTAGATCTGCGACAGGCTGAAGCCCATGGCGCGCGCGGCGGCTTCTTGCCCGTGGGGCAGGGCCTGAATACCGGTACGTACTTGTTCGCAGACACGGGCGGCGGTGAACAGACCCAGACACACGACAACGCTCAGGTAGGCCGAGGTGGTCGGGTTGAGGTCTTGCTTGTACCAGTCCTGCAGGTTCTGCGGCAGCAGGTCGGGTACCAGGAAGTACCAGATAAACAGCTGAACCAGCAGTGGTACGTTGCGGAAGATTTCCACGTACACCCCGGCGATGCCGGCTACCAGGCGGTTTGGCATGGTGCGCATGACGCCCAGCATCGAACCCAGTATCAGTGCAACAATCCAGGCGACAACAGCGATCGCAATGGTCCAGCCCAGACCGGAGATAAACCAGTCGAGATATGTCTCGCTGCCTATGCCGGTGGACTTGAAGAACACGCTCCAGTCCCAGTTGTAATTCATGCAGGGTCTCCCCTCAGATGGGTCTATAAAAAAGCACTTGCTTCAGGGAATCCGTTCTCACCCGACAGGGTCCGTCAGGCACACCGAGCCCGCTCGATCATCAGGGGTTCGAGTGTTCTCTAATGCAGTAAGAAGCAGTACAGCCGGTGAACAAGACTTGTGAGCGCGTTCAATCGCGCTCACAAGTCGCCACAGCCAGGGATCAGGCCGCTGGTTTTTCTTCAGGTGCCGGCTTGTCGTTCGGGTTGGCGATCAGCTCTTTGAGCTCTTTGCTCATCGGGAAGTCGAGGTTCAGACCTTTTGGCGGGATAGGGGACTGGAACCATTTGGCGTAGGATTTATTGACGTCGCCAGACTTGTAGTAAGTGATGATGGCGTCATCCACGGCTTTCTTGAAGTCAGGATCACCTTTACGCAGCATGCAGCCATAAATTTCGTACGACTGTGGCGTGCCGGTCACGGCCCAGTCTGTTGGCTTCTTGGCCTTGGCCATTTCACCGGCCAGCAGTGCGTCATCCATCATGAAGGCTACAGCGCGGCCCGACTCAAGCATGTTGAAGGCTTCGCCGTGGTCTTTTGCCGAGATCACGTTCATGCCCATCTGCTTGTCGGCGTTCATCGCCTTGAGGATGCGCTCCGAAGTCGTGCCCGCGGTGGTGACCACGTTTTTGCCTTTCAGGTCAGCGAAGTCCTTGTAAGGCGAGTCCTTTTTGGACAGCAGACGAGTACCGATTTCGAAGATGCCGACCGAAAAGTCTACTTGCTGGGCGCGTTCCGCGTTGTTGGTGGTGGAACCACACTCAACGTCAACGGTGCCGTTCTGCACCAGCGGGATGCGGGTCTGGGAAGTGACCAGGTTGTACTTGACCTTGAGGTCGGGCATGTCGAGTTGCTTTTTCAGC
Organism: Pseudomonas sp. Lz4W; assembly: GCF_000346225.2. Taxonomy (NCBI): domain Bacteria; kingdom Pseudomonadati; phylum Pseudomonadota; class Gammaproteobacteria; order Pseudomonadales; family Pseudomonadaceae; genus Pseudomonas; species Pseudomonas sp. Lz4W. The sequence goes on from NZ_CP017432.1 coordinate 1,029,114, forward strand.
CCTTCGACGATTGCCAGTTGCACATCGTGGGAGTAGCCAACCGGCTTGCCGGAGCCATCAGCGATGTAAGAGAACGGGATGGAGGAGTCACGATGCCCGAGGGTGATGGTGCCGGATTCTTTGATTTTCTTCAGTGTGCCGGTCAATTCGGCTGCAAAAACTGGAGTGCTAATCAGAGCTGCAGCAATAGCTGCGCTCAAAAGTTGCGGAACGATGCGCATCGATGTTTCCTCGACATTGTTTTTTTTATTGAGCCCGTTTGCGGACCCTTTTTGTACTAGGAATAGCCCAACAGGCTTGAGCACTGTTTAAGCATTCGGCTCAGAGTGTAGAGCATGAGTCGTGCCAAACGCGTGAATAATGCTCATCTATATGATTTGTAAGGATTTTTTAATATTTCAAGAATGGCTGTCGATAGGGAATGCCCGGAAAGCCGAATCAATGTGGGGCTTGCCGTTCGGAAAACCGAATGAAACCGGGCTGTAGCAGCGAGCCTGTTCGCGATGAAGGCAATCCGGTTGTCAGAAAACCGGGGAGGGTACCTTCGCGAGCAGGCTCGTTCATGCCGCGCGTCATGCCATCAAGCGGCTGCTACCTTGCGATGCTTCAAGTCCAGTGTGGCCATGTATTGCGCCAGGTGTTCCTGCTCTTGGGCCGTGGTGAACAAGCCGAGCTTGGTCCGGCGCCACAGGATGTCCTGTGCATCCAGTGCCCATTCCTGTGTGCACAGGTAGTCGACTTCACGACTGTAGAGACCGCTGCCGATATGCTCACCCATATCGTCCAGACCTTGCGCACCGTCCAGCAGGTTCCATGAGCGGCTGCCATAGGTGATTGCCCAGCGCTTGGCAATGGCAGCATCCAGCCAGTTGTATTTGCTGGTCAGGGCAGCGCTCAGGGCTTGCGGGGTAGTCATGTTTTCGCCACCCGGCAGGGTGGCCTTGGCGGTCCAGCTTGGCTTGATCTGAGTAAAGTACGGCGTCAGTTGGGCCATGGCCGATTCAGCCAGCTTGCGGTAAGTGGTCAGCTTGCCACCAAACACCGACAGCAAAGGTGCTTCGCCCGGCACGCCGGACAGTGCCAGGGTGTAGTCACGGGTGACCGCCGACGGGTTGTCCGACTCGTCATTGCACAGCGGGCGTACGCCGGAGTAAGTGCGCAGAATGTCGGCACGGCTCACTTGCTGTTTGAAGTGGGCGTTGACCACGTTCAGCAGATAGTCGGTTTCCTGTTCGGTGATGCTGACTTTGGCCGGGTCGCCGGTGTATTCGCGGTCAGTAGTACCGATGATGGTGAACTGGTCCATGTACGGAATGGTGAACACTATCCGTTGGTCTTCGTTCTGCAGGATGAAGGCGTTGGGTGCGTCATACAGCTTCGGAACGATCAGGTGGCTGCCTTGAATCAGGCGAATGCCGTATGGCGAGTCCAGCTTGAGATCGTCTTTGATGAACTTGGCCACCCAGGGCCCGGCAGCGTTGACCAAAGCCTTGGCGCGAATCGAAAACAGGCTGCCGTCAGCGCGCTCAAGATTCAGCTCCCACAAGCCTTTGCTGCGACGAGCTCCGACGCATCGGGTCTGGGTATGTACATGCGCACCTTTTTCCCGCGCAGCCATGGCGTTGAGTACTACAAGGCGTGCGTCATCCACCCAGCAGTCCGAGTATTCGAAGCCTTTGGTGATTTCTGCTTTTAACGGGCTGTCGGTACCGAACTTGAGGCTGGTAGAACCGGCGAGCTTTTCACGCTTGCCCAGGTGGTCATACAGGAACAGACCGGCACGGATCATCCATGCCGGGCGCAAGTGCGGGCGATGGGGCAAGACAAAGCGCATGGGCTTGACGATATGCGGGGCTTTTGCCAGCAACACTTCGCGCTCGGCCAGGGCTTCGCGCACCAGGCGGAACTCGTAATGCTCCAGGTAGCGCAGGCCACCATGAATCAGCTTGCTGCTGGCGGACGAGGTGTGACTGGCCAGATCGTCTTTTTCGCAAAGGAACACAGACAAGCCTCGACCGGCAGCGTCTGCCGCGATCCCTACCCCGTTGATTCCACCGCCAATGACGGCGACATCGTAAACCTCGGCGAGGGGAGTGGCAGGCAAGGTGGTCAGGGACATATGTAGGCCTCGCGTTCTTTACGCATATTTGAATTCGAACATTAATGTTCATTTTCGAAAATGGTAGCGGATAAAGGCCGACAGAGCCAGCGCGCTTCGATTGAAAAAACTCATCGAAGGAGGGGGAAAGGAAGAATTTCGAACATTTTAGCGCGTGGGCCAGTTGCCTCGCGATTCACGCGAGGCATGCATGGGCCTGGCCGTGCTGTCATCGCGAGGCACACTCGCTCCTGCAGGAGTTTGTGCGGTGTGGTGTTAAACCACTTCCAGGCGGATTTTGTACTGGGCGAGCAGTTGCGCAAGTTCCGGGACCGGCGGCTGGTCGGTGACCAGACAATCGATCAGGCTGATAGGCCCGAGGCGGACCATCGCGTTGCGCCCGAATTTACTGGAGTCAGCGGCGAGAATGGTCTGTCGGGCATTGGCGATGATGGCCTGGGAAACACGCACTTCCTGATAATCGAAATCCAGCAGGCTGCCGTCTGAATCGATGCCGCTGATACCGACCAGTGCAAAGTCGAACTTGAACTGGTTGATAAAGTCGACGCTGGCCTGGCCCACGATGCCGCCATCGCGGCGCACGTTACCGCCGGCTATCAGGACTTCAAAATCATCCTTGGCGCTCAGGATTGAAGCGACATGCAGGTTGTTAGTGATGATTTTCAGGTGATTGTGGTTGAGCAGCGCCCGGGCAATGGATTCGGTAGTGGTACCGATATTGATGAAAATCGAGGCGTGATCGGGAATCTGGGCGGCGATGGCTTCGCCAATACGGCGTTTTTCATCGCGCATCTGGTCGGCGCGCATGGCGTAGGCGGTGTTTTCAACGCTGGAGTCATAGGCGGCGCCACCGTGATAGCGACGCAACAGGTCGGCTTCTGCCAACTGATTGATGTCGCGACGGATGGTCTGCGGTGTAACGACGAACAACTGAGCCATTTCCTCGATGCTGACATAGCCACGTTCGCGAACGAGTTCGAGGATCTGCTGTTGGCGTGGAGGCAGATTCATGGAGTTTCCTTTGGGCGGCGAAGCAAATTCGCCCATCATGCCGCAGGAAAGCGCCGCCTGCTACTCGCAGGTGCCATGAACCATAGGCGTAGCAGCGAATACCAAAGGTATCCGCTGCTCGCTTATCAGAGCGTGTTTAGTTGCTTTCTTCGTGGGGTTCCCAGTCACGAGTACGGCTCACGGCCTTTTTCCAGCCCGCGTAGAGCTTCTCTTTGCAAGCATCCTCAAGTGCAGGTTCGAACTCGCGTTCAATCACCGCCTTGCCGCGCAACTCTTCCAGGCTGCTCCAGAAGCCGCAGGCCAGACCGGCCAGGTAGGCCGCGCCCAAGGCAGTGGTTTCACGCATTTGCGGACGTTCAACCATGGTGCCGAGAATGTCTGCCTGAAATTGCATCAGGAAGTTGTTGGCGACAGCGCCGCCATCTACGCGCAAGGCCTTGAGGCGTTCGCCCGAGTCTTGCTGCATGGCATCCAGTACATCGCGTGTCTGGTAGGCAATCGACTCCAGCGCGGCACGGATGATGTGATCCACGCGGACACCACGGGTCAGACCGAACAGTGCGCCACGGGCATACGGGTCCCAGTAAGGAGCCCCCAGGCCGGTGAACGCAGGTACCAGGTACACGCCATTGCTGTCTTTGACCTTGTTGGCGAAGTATTCGGTGTCATGGGCGTCGTTGATGATTTTCAATTCATCACGCAGCCACTGCACTGTGGAGCCGCCGTTGAACACAGCGCCTTCCAGTGCGTAGGCCACTTCGCCTCGTGGGCCGCAGGCAATGGTAGTCAGCATGCCGTGAGTCGACTTGACGGCCTTGGAGCCGGTGTTCATCAACAGGAAGCAGCCAGTGCCGTAGGTGTTTTTGGCCTGGCCCGGCTCAACGCACATCTGACCGAACAGCGCGGCCTGTTGGTCTCCGGCAATACCGCCAATGGCGATGCCGCTTTTGGTGCGCCCGTAGATCTCTGAAGACGATTTCACTTCAGGCAGCATTTCGCGAGGGATATCCAGCACCTCAAGCATCCTGGCATCCCAGTCCAGGGTGTGGATGTTGAAGAGCATGGTGCGCGAAGCATTGGTGTAGTCGGTGACGTGGGTTTTGCCGCCGGTAAATTTCCAGATCAGCCAGCTGTCGATGGTGCCGAACAGCAGTTCGCCATTACGTGCGCGCTCGCGGCTGCCTTCGACGTTGTCGAGGATCCACTTCAGCTTGGTGCCGGAGAAGTACGGGTCGGTCACCAGGCCGGTGGTGTCGCTGATGTATTGCTCGTGACCGTCGCGCTTGAGCTGCTCGCAGATCTCGGTGCTGCGCCGGCACTGCCAGACAATGGCGTTGTAGATCGGACGCCCGCTGATTTTGTCCCAGACAACCGTGGTTTCCCGCTGGTTGGTGATGCCGATCGCCGCAACCTGATCATGATGCAGGCCGGCTTGAGCCAGGGCTTCGACCATGACCGCGCTTTGGGTGGCAAAAATTTCCATCGGGTCATGTTCGACCCAGCCTGGCTGCGGATAGTGCTGTTGAAACTCGCGTTGCGCGGTGCAGACCACGTTTGCGTCACGATCGAAGATGATCGCTCGCGAACTGGTGGTGCCTTGGTCCAGCGCAATGATGTAGTTCTTATTCTGAATGTCGGTCATTTGATTGCCTTGCAGAATGAAGTAATGGGTTCAGGGCGCGAGAAAGTTATGGGCAGTAGTCTCGTGCGCCCCGTTTCATAAGTCGATATCAGGAAGCCTGGGTTTTTACCTCTGCGATGGCTTGGGCGTCCGTTGCCACGGGTTCGTCAGCAGGCAAGTGGCGGGCAATCATCCCGCGATATATGGCTGCGCCGAGGCAGGCACCCACGATCGGGGCAAAGATTGGAATCAGGAAATAAGGAATGTCGCGCCCGCCAGTAAGCGAAATGTCACCCCAGCCAGCCAAGAAAGTCATCAGCTTGGGCCCGAAATCACGCGCAGGGTTCATTGCAAAACCTGTCAGCGGACCCATCGAGCTGCCGATTACCGCAATCAACAAGCCAATCAGCAACGGCGCCAATGGGCCGCGAGGCAAACCGTTCTTGTCATCGGTCAGGGCCATGATCACGCCCATGAGGATTGCGGTAATGACCATTTCGACGAGGAAAGCTTGCAAGGTCGAGAGTGCAGGGTGTGGATAGGTCGAGAACACCGAGGCCAGTTCCAGGCTTGCCTGGCTGCCGCGAACCATTTGATGGGTTTGTTCGTAATCGAAAAATAAATTGCTGTAGAGCGTGTATACCAAAGCCGCTGCGCAAAAGGCTCCCGCGACCTGGGCGATGATGTAGAAGGGAAGTTTGCGCTTGTCGAAATCGGTAAACAGACAGAGTGCGATGCTGACGGCGGGGTTCAGGTGCGCACCGGACACGCCCGCAGTCAGGTAGATCGCCATGCTTACCCCAACCCCCCAGATGATGCTGATTTCCCACAGGCCCAGGCTGGCACCGCCTACCTTGAGGGCTGCAACACAACCTGTGCCGAAGAAGATTAGCAGCGCGGTGCCGAGAAACTCGGCCATGCACTGGCCTGAAAGTGTGGGGTGCCGGGTAGCAGTCGTCATTTTAAACCTCGTTTTTGTTGTTTTTTTACGTTGTCAGTCCGGGTTGCCAATGGGGCTGTATTAAAACCGGAGCGTCTCGATCCGGGTTTTTCAGGCCTGGGTAACAGAATGGCTGAAATGCTCGGGTATATTCATATTCGAAAAAATATAGACAAGAAACACTGCTGTCAAAGGTCGAAAGTGAACGCTCAGCCACATTCTGACTTTTTACCGCAGGTTTGGTACTTATTTTTGTGTAAGCAAAGAACACAAATTGGTAGGTTCGAGTTTAACGTTTCAGCTTGATGGGGCGCTGAAAGGCCTGCTCCAGCGCCTTTTTGCCGTGCAATAGCCTAATATTCGGGCTTGGTTTACTTCGTCCGATTCCTGACTGGAGCTGTCATGACGCCTGCACTGGACCTGCTGAAAAAAGTTCGCGCCGAACACCGGGTACACAGCTACGAACACGACCCCAAGGCCGCGTCCTATGGGTTGGAGGCCGCGGAAAAGCTTGGTCTCACGCCGGCGCAGGTGTTCAAGACACTGTTGGCCAGCAGTGAAAAGGGTGAGCTGCTGGTGGCCGTTGTACCGGTCGTCGGAAGTCTCGATTTAAAAGCGCTGGCCCAGGCGGCTGCGGTCAAGAAAGTCGAAATGGCGGACCCTGCGGCAGCACAGCGTGCGACGGGGTATCTATTGGGCGGCATCAGTCCGCTGGGGCAGAAGAAACGCCTGCGCACCTTTATTGATCAAAGTGCACAGGGTTTTGCGACGATTTTTGTCAGCGCCGGTCGACGCGGACTGGAAGTGGAACTGGCGCCTGCGGTACTGGCAGAGCACACCCAGGCAATCTTTGCGCCTATGGGCCGTATCTGAGGGGGTTGCAGGAACCTGCTTGCCCCGCGAGCTCTTCGTTATTGCGTTGAAAGCTCGCTCCTGCGGGGTTTTGCAGTTCAAAAATGTGGGATCTGGTCTGGCAGCGACCGCCTAACCAGTTGTACTGAAACGTCTTACGCCAGACTCGGTGTGTTGAATTTGCGCAGCCGTGCTGCCGCTGGTCTGGAACATCACCAGATGTTCGGCTGCAACGCGAATACCGACTTCTGCTCCCGGCAAGTGATCGGCATGGCTCGGGAAAATCGACTCCAGCTGGCTGCCGGTAGGCAGTTGCAGGCGGTACAGGGTCGATGCGCCCAAAAAGGTTTTGCCGATAATTCGCGCCTTCAGCTCACTGTCCGGGGCGTAGACGATATCGTCCGGACGCAGTAGCACATCAACTGCACCTCCGGTCGGCCAGGTGTAGGCACGATTGCCTCGTAATACGCCCAGCTCGGTTTGTACCGACTCCGGGCTCAGCAACTGCCCGCGAATGAAGTAACCCTGACCTATAAAACTCGCAACAAACGGCGTCAGAGGCTCGTGGTAAAGGTTGTAGGGGGTATCCCACTGTTCAAGGCGGCCTTCCTTGAAGACGCCGACATGGTCGCTGACAGCGAAGGCTTCTTCCTGATCGTGGGTTACCAGAATTGCGCTGGTGCCACGGGCTTTCAGGATGTCGCGCACCTCATGGCTGAGCTTGCGCCGCAGTTCGCCATCGAGGTTGGAGAAGGGCTCGTCAAGCAGTAACAGCTGTGGCTCGGGGGCCAGAGCACGGGCCAGAGCGACCCGTTGCTGCTGGCCGCCGGAAAGCTCGTGGGGGAAGCGTTTGCCAAGGTTCTTGAGGTTGACCAGTTCAAGCAGCTCTTGGGTTACGCGCTCTTTGTCAGGGTGTTTGCGGATGCCGAACGCGATGTTGTCGGCCACGCTTAGATGCGGAAAAAGAGCGTAGTCCTGAAACACCATGCCGATGCGACGTTTCTCGGGTGCCAGTGTGAAACCGGCACTGGAGATGACTTCGCCGGCCAGCTGGATTTCACCCTGGTGTACGGGTTCGAAGCCGGCAATAGCGCGCAACGTAGTGGTTTTCCCGCACCCCGAGGAGCCAAGCAGGCAGCCAATGTCCCCTGCATTGAGATGCAGGTTGAGGTTTTGCACCACGCTCTGGCCCTGGTATCCACAGGCCAGGTCGCGCAGGTTGAGCAATAGCGGCTGGCTCATACGGGTTGGTACGCCGGTTGAACGAGAAATTCGAGCAGTGCTTTCTGCGCGTGCAGGCGGTTTTCGGCCTGATCCCACGCGACAGAGCGCTGGTCGTCCAGCAGGTCGAGGCTGATTTCTTCACCCCGGTGCGCAGGCAGGCAGTGCATGAACAGCACATCTTCGGCGGCAAGGTCGAGCAGGGCGCGGTTAACCTGATACGGTGCAAACAGCTTTAAACGCTTGGCCGTTTCTTCTTCCTGACCCATCGAGGTCCAGACGTCAGTACTCACCAGATGGGCGCCCGCTACAGCCTCACGGGGATCGCGGACGATGGTTACGCGATCCCCTGCCAGGGCCACGAACCCGGGGTTGGGCTCATAGCCTTCAGGGCAGGCCACACGCAGCTGGAAGTCGAACTGGATTGCCGCTTCTATATAGCTGTTGCACATGTTGTTGCCATCGCCGATCCAGGCCACGGTTTTGCCTTTGATCGAGCCGCGATGTTCCAGGTAGGTCTGCATGTCGGCCAGCAGTTGGCAGGGGTGCAGATCGTCCGAGAGGCCGTTGATGACCGGTACCCGGGAATTGGCTGCGAATTCGGTCAAGGTGCTGTGGGCAAAGGTGCGGATCATGACAGCGTCAAGCATGCGTGACATGACAATGGCGCAGTCGCCGATCGGCTCGCCACGACCCAACTGGGTATCGCGTGGGGACAGGAAGATGGCCTGACCGCCAAGTTGAATCATGCCGGCCTCAAAAGACAGTCGGGTACGGGTCGATGATTTTTCGAAAATCATTCCCAGAACGCGGTTCTTCAGGGGTTCGAAGAGTACGCCGCGCTCGCGCAGGTCCTTGAGCTCGATACCGCGACGAATCACGCTGAGTAGTTCTTCGGGCGTGCAATCCATCAGGGAGAGAAAGTGCCTTGCGCTCATCATAAACTACCTTTTTTGCAACGATCGCAGATGCTCAAAGCCGGGTTTTTCGGAAAAACGGGCGAGACCTGCGGCGAAAGCCGCACGGGGCGACGGAAATAGGGGAAGGCGCGATCTTATAAGGAAATGTCGCGTCTTGCCAATAAGGGTCGTGCGTTTAGAGGTTCGAGCGAGACTTGCGCTATATGAGCACCAGGCTTGAACCACCATTGAGTGGTTTGCCTCACCTCAGCGGCCCATTTGTACACTGCCCTCAGGCTGCTTGGCAATTGTGTGCCATGTTGGCGCTGCTCCGCAGGTGGGAATTCGGACTATTGTCTGTCGGGGAGACCGAGCGTCAGGCCCGGCTTTCCGTTACAATGCGCCACCGTGCCGACAACTGAGTCGGAAAGTTCAGCCGAGGTGCTCCATGGATATCATCGAAACTATTAAAGAACAGATTGCTAACAACACCATTCTGCTCTACATGAAAGGCTCCCCGAACGCCCCGCAGTGCGGCTTTTCGGCTAAAGCTGCGCAAGCTGTCATGGCCTGCGGTGAGAAATTCGCTTACGTGGATATCCTTCAGAATCCTGAAATTCGCGCCAACCTGCCGAAATACGCCAACTGGCCAACTTTCCCGCAGCTGTGGGTAGGTGGTGAATTGATCGGCGGTAGCGACATCATGACCGAGATGGCAGCAGACGGTTCTTTGCAGTCGACGATCAAAGCCGCTGTAGAAAAAGCCGCAGCGAGCAAGACTGAAGCGTGAAGACAATCGCCACGGTCACTTTTAGTTAAGTGACCGTGCATAAAAAGCCCCGCTCCTGATTAAACAGGGCGGGGCTTTTTTATTGAGCCGTGGCGTGTTGGTTATTCACCCATTTGCGACTGCAGGTAATTCTCAATCCCTACTTTGTCGATCAGGCCCAGCTGTGTTTCCAGCCAGTCGATATGCTCTTCTTCAGATTCAAGAATATCTTCCAGAAGTTCACGGCTGCCAAAGTCACCTACAACTTCGCAGTGTGCGATCGCGGTCTTGAGATCGGCGTGGCCGGTCCTTTCGATGCGCAGGTCGCACTCCAGCATTTCTTTTGTGTGCTCGCCGATGTGCAGCTTGCCCAGGTCTTGTACGTTTGGCAGGCCTTCAAGGAACAGGATGCGCTTGATCAGTTTGTCCGCGTGTTTCATCTCGTCGATGGACTCGTGGTACTCGTGTGCACCCAACTTCTCCAGGCCCCAATCCTGATACATGCGTGCATGCAGGAAGTATTGGTTGATAGCGACCAGTTCGTTGCCGAGAATTTTGTTGAGGTGCTGGATGACTGAAATGTCGCCTTTCATGGCTAGGGCCTGCCTTAAGTAACCGTATATAAGGCAGAGTTTGATCCGCGTACTTACGACTGTCAAACCTAAGTGTTTGAATAATAAATGAAAATTAATCGGAATAAGAATGTTTGTGTTCCGCGTCTTGGTCCTAAGCGCTTGAATTTTAGACATAAAAAAACCGGACATTAAGTCCGGCTCTTCAAAATTCTCGATTCAGGCGACTGAAAATTCCGCCGGATAACTCATCACAGACTGGCTGGCTTGCAACGAGGACAGGGTTTCACGAACCACTTGCTTGGCCAGGCAGGCACATTTGCCACATTGGCTTGCGACACCCGTCGCTTCACGCACTTCACGGTAGCTGCAGCAACCGTCGTAGATTGCGTCGCGGATTTTTCCATCGGTGACGCCAGTGCAAAGGCAAACGTACATAAATAAGAACCATCGCTGGTTGGGATTCAATGCGAAGGATCTTAATGTTAACGAGAATGATTGTCAAAGTACCTTGAGTCTCAATCAGGCCTTGGCGGTCCTGTAGTGACGAACGGTACGAGTCGAGAGTTTTTCGGGTGGTGAAAAAGGGTTAAGGCCGGTTCGGACGAGCGGTGTATGATGGACGGTCATTTTTTCCGCGAGAGCTGGTTTCAAGGCTGTTGTTTCACGATGGCAGCCTGGCCGGGTCCCGTTTTTCACGTTGCACACCAGGAGATATCCAATGAGCGTACTCGTAGGCAAACAAGCCCCTGACTTCACCGTCGCAGCCGTACTCGGCAATGGCGAAATCGTTGACAGCTTCTCGCTGTCCACTGCCATCAAAGGTAAATATGGCCTGGTGTTCTTCTACCCGCTGGACTTCACTTTCGTTTGCCCGTCCGAGCTGATTGCTCTGGATCACCGCATTCCTGAGTTCCAGGCGCGTAACGTTGAAGTGGTGGCCGTGTCCATCGACTCCCATTTCACTCACAACGCATGGCGCAACACGCCAGTGAACAATGGCGGCATCGGCCAGGTGAAATACACCATGGCAGCCGACATCAATCACGCAATCTGCAAGGCCTATGATGTTGAAACCGAAGGCGGCGTTGCTCTGCGTGGCGCATTCCTGATCGATGACAAAGGCGTTGTTCGCTCCCAGATCGTTAACGACCTGCCACTGGGCCGTAACATGGATGAGCTGCTGCGTCTGGTTGACGCTCTGCAATTCCACGAAGAGCACGGCGAAGTTTGCCCTGCCAACTGGAAGAAAGGCGACAAAGGCATGACTGCTTCGACTGCAGGCGTTGCTGCTTACCTGACCGAGAATGCTGACCAGCTGTAAGGGTCTGCTTCAGGCATAAAAAAACCGGACCCTGGGTCCGGTTTTTTTATGGGGTGAAGTAAGCCTTGACCACAGGATCAGTCGTTGAAGTCTTTCCAGCCACCCATTTGTTTCCAGCGGTTAACAATGCCGCAGAACAGCTCGGCGGTCTTTTCAGTGTCATAGCGTGCCGAGTGAGCTTCACGGCCGTCAAAGTCGATATCGGCTGTTTGACAGGCTTTGGCCAATACCGTCTGGCCGTATGCCAGGCCTGCCAGGGTGGCGGTGTCGAAGCTGGAGAACGGGTGAAACGGGTTGCGTTTCATGTCCAGACGCGCGACAGCTGCGTTGAGGAAACCCAGGTCAAAGCTGCTGTTGTGACCCACCAGAATGGCGCGTTTGCAGCCGTTGGCTTTCAGGGCTTTACGCACGCCACGGAAGATGTCGGTCAGGGCCGTTTCTTCGCTGACAGCCATGCGCAACGGGTGATCAAGCTTGATACCGGTAAATTCCAGTGCCGCAGCTTCGATGTTCGCGCCTTCAAAGGGTTCAACACGGTGGAAATAGGTGTGTTCGGGATACACAAAGCCTCTTTCATCCATGCCGATGGTGACCGCTGCAATTTCCAGCAAGGCATCAGTGGCGCTGTTGAAACCGCCGGTTTCAACATCGATTACGACCGGCAGATAGCCGCGAAAACGCTCGGCCATCGGGTGGCGTGAGCCGCCGCCATGACCGCCTTCGTGTTCGTCATCATAATGGTCGTCACTCACAGCTGTTCCTCCAGCAGGCGCCAGCGCAGTTTTTCACCGGCGCGCAGCGGAATTACGGTCAGCTCGCCGAATGGCAGACTGGTTGGGGCGGTCCACTCCTGGCGAACCAGGGTGATGTGTTCGGTACTGGTGGCCAGTCCGTAGAAACGGGGGCCGTTCAAGCTGGCAAAGGCTTCCAGTTTGTCCAGCGCGTTACGCTGTTCAAATGCTTCGGCATACATCTCGATGGCTGCGTAGGCGGTGTAGCACCCGGCACATCCGCACGCGGCTTCTTTGGCATGCTGGGCATGGGGCGCCGAGTCTGTGCCCAGGAAGAACTTCTCGCTGCCGCTCGTGGCCGCATCCAGCAGGGCTTCCTGATGGGTGTTGCGCTTGAGGATCGGCAGGCAATAGAAGTGCGGGCGAATGCCGCCAACCAGCATGTGGTTGCGGTTGTAAAGCAGGTGGTGAGCCGTAATGGTTGCGCCTACGTTAGCCGAAGCTTCATTGACGAACTGCACTGCATCTGCGGTGGTGATGTGCTCGAACACGACTTTGAGGGTCGGAAAGCGATCAACAACGCGGCGCATATGCTCGTCGATAAAGATTTTTTCGCGGTCAAACACGTCGACGTTGGCGCGGGTAACTTCGCCGTGTATCAGCAAGGGCATGCCGACTTCGGCCATGACTTCAAGGACCGGGAAGATCGCATCGATGCTGGTCACGCCAGAATCGGAGTTGGTCGTGGCGCCAGCCGGATACAGCTTGGCGGCGTGCACGAAGCCACAGGCCTTGGCCGTGCGGATGTCTTCAGGCTGGGTACGGTCAGTGAGGTAAAGCACCATCAGCGGCTCGAAACGGCTACCAGCCGGGCGAGCAGCCAAAATGCGCTGGCGGTAGGCATCTGCTTCGGCGGCATTACGCACCGGAGGTACCAGGTTTGGCATGATGATGGCGCGGCCAAAAGTGCGCGCCACATCTGCGACAGTGTGGGGCAACACAGCACCATCGCGAAGATGTATATGCCAGTCGTCGGGACGCAGCAGGGTCAGGCGGTCAGACATTGGGAATTCCAGGCGGGTCAAACTGATGCGAATGCTACCGGAAAAGACTCTCTCAGGCACTCGCTATCAAGTTTTGTCGCGGCTAACCGATATACGAAGGGTCTGCGGTAAACCGACGGACTGTTTTTTTGCAGTACAAGGCTGTGGAGGCTGCGGTGCGCCAGTGTTATTTCATTCTGCTCGGCATGTTTGCCAGCCTGCCAGCCATGGCCCTGACTTTTCAGACTCGACTGGAGAATATTGAGTGGAAGGTCGAGGGCGACAAATTTGAATGCCGGCTGATCCAGCCGATTACCGATTTCGGTTCGGGAGCCTTCGTGCGCCGGGCTGGTGAGCAGGCCGTATTTCGCCTCAATGCCTACAACTCAATGCTGGGTGAAGGTTCTGCAACCTTGCTGGCAGCCGCTGCGCCTTGGCAGCCGGGTCGGGGTGACATTGATCTGGGGCCGGTGCGCATCGGGCGCGGCCACGTACTTTTCAACAGTTCGCAGGCCCAGGCAGGGCGCTTGTTTCGTGGCCTGCTGGAAGGCCGTAGCCCCCTGGTGAGGCATTACTCGCCTGCGGGCGGTTTGTCGGAGGTTCGTTTATTGCCGGTCAAGTTTCGTCAGGCCTACGGCGATTATGAGGCCTGTACTACAAAGCTGTTGGCCAAAAACTTCGAGCAGGTGCGCCAAAGCCAGATCGGATTTCCAGACGGTGGCATCGAGCTGGACATCAAGGCCCGGACCAATTTGCAAGTCATGCTCGACTACTTAAAGGCAGACCCTACGGTCAATCACCTCATCCTTGACGGCTATTCAGACAATAGCGGCAATCGTTTGACCAATCGTGAGTTGTCGCGGCGCCGGGCCCTGGCGGTGATGAACTATTTCAAGGAAAACGGCATGCAAGAATCGCAGATGACGTTGCGCTTCCATGGCGAACAATACCCCTTGGTGCCTAATACCAGTGCCAGCAACCGCGCTAAAAACCGTCGTGTCAGCGTGCGCATGGAGCGTGTGCCCGAGCCCGGAAAAGCCGCCCCGTCAGCCAGTGTGGCGAGTTTGGGTACGCCGTCCTGAGTAGCGACGACTGGTCGCCTTGTTGAAACTTACTGTCGCTTTGTCGTCTTAACGTGTCGCGCCTCTGTAATTTCTCGCACTTGAGCGGTAGACTGTTCGGCTTTTCGAACAACCCGTGGAGTGATGGCATGGCGGACGTAAACAAGGTCGTTCTGGCTTATTCGGGCGGCCTGGACACTTCGGTGATCCTCAAGTGGCTGCAGGATACTTATAACTGTGAAGTCGTAACCTTCACCGCTGACCTGGGTCAGGGGGAAGAGGTCGAGCCTGCACGCGCCAAGGCGCAAGCCATGGGCGTCAAGGAAATCTATATTGATGACCTGCGCGAAGAGTTTGTTCGAGACTTCGTGTTCCCTATGTTCCGCGCCAACACCGTTTACGAAGGCGAGTACCTGCTGGGTACTTCCATCGCACGTCCGCTGATTGCCAAGCGCCTGATCGAAATCGCCAACGAAACCGGTGCAGATGCCATCTCCCATGGCGCGACAGGCAAGGGTAACGATCAGGTTCGTTTCGAACTGGGTGCCTACGCACTGAAGCCTGGTGTGAAGGTAATTGCGCCATGGCGTGAGTGGGATCTGCTCTCCCGTGAAAAGCTGATGGATTATGCTGAAAAGCACTCGATCCCGATCGAACGTCACGGCAAGAAAAAATCGCCGTACTCGATGGACGCCAACTTGCTGCACATCTCTTACGAGGGCGGCGTGCTGGAAGACACCTGGACCGAGCACGAAGAAGACATGTGGCGTTGGACCGTCTCCCCGGAGAAAGCGCCTGACACCCCGCAGTACCTGGAACTGACCTACCGCAACGGTGATATCGTCGCGCTGGACGGCGTTGAAATGACCCCGGCTACAGTCCTGGCGACCTTGAACCGTATCGGCGGCGAGCACGGCATTGGCCGTCTCGACATCGTTGAAAACCGTTATGTCGGCATGAAGTCCCGTGGCTGCTACGAAACTCCGGGCGGCACCATTATGCTGCGCGCTCACCGTGCCATTGAGTCGATTACTCTGGATCGTGAAGTTGCACACCTGAAAGACGAGTTGATGCCCAAGTACGCCAGCCTGATCTACACCGGCTACTGGTGGAGCCCTGAGCGCATCATGCTGCAACAAATGATTGATGCTTCCCAGGCTCACGTTAACGGTGTAGTTCGCCTCAAGCTGTACAAAGGCAACGTGATCGTTACCGGTCGCAAATCTGATGAATCGTTGTTTGATGCAAATATTGCAACATTCGAAGAAGACGGCGGCGCTTACAACCAGGCTGATGCCGCTGGATTCATCAAGTTGAACGCCTTGCGCATGCGTATTGCTGCGAATAAAGGCCGTAAACTGTTCTGATATATGCACACATGAAAAAACCCGGCCTTCAGGCCGGGTTTTTTTTGCTCTGCCTGAAGTGTCGTTGTCAACATTAGAGGTATACACACACATGTCTTTGCGGGTAAAAAACTTGCGGCATAGTTTGAATTAATCAGAAACAGATTAATGTTTTCTGATGTTATATTTTGATACGGATCAATTTGAAAAATTCAATGCCAGGGCTATTGTCGGCATGATCATGGGCTTGATTTCGGGTTGGCGCAGCGTGCGCACTTCAAGTCGCCAGGTGAATCTGATGGAACTTACTACAGTTTGTAGTAATGCCTGTGAGTCGCAATGAAGATTGAATATACAATCTGAGGTCTTTCTTGTGCGGCACACAGTGCCCACAGGTTTTGCGAGAGGGAGTAATAATCGTTTAGTGTTGTTTTTTAGGATAAATCTTTATTTCTTGTAGGATTTTTCTTTGAATGTTGGTACCTGGCAAGGAGGTATGCCCAGGCTGTTATGACTAGGTTATTGTATTGGCTCTAAAATTTAGAACGGCGAAAAATGGAATTGTCCCATGAATAAAGTAATGATCGTGGATGATCACCCGGTAGTTCGTCTTGCTGTGCGCGTGCTCATGGAGCGACATGGATACGAAGTCATAGCAGAGACGGACAATGGTGTGGATGCTTTGCAACTTGCTCGCGAGCACACACCCGATATTGTGATTCTGGATATCGGAATCCCCCGGCTTGACGGCCTTGAAGTTATAGCTCGCTTGTCAACAACTGTAATGCCTATAAAGATATTGGTGTTGACCTCGCAAGTGCCCGGTCATTTTTCCATGCGTTGCATGCAGGCGGGGGCCGCGGGTTACGTTTGCAAGCAGCAAGGTTTGACTGAGCTGTTGAGTGCGATCAAGGCAGTGCTTTCAGGGTATAGCTATTTTCCGAGCCAGGCCTTGCACTCCACGCGTTCCAATTTTGGTAGTACCAGTGAAACAGATATGATCAATCGTCTGTCGGGGCGGGAAATGATGGTGCTGCAACAACTGGCAAGGGGTAAGAGCAACAAGGAAATAGCCGACAGCATATTTTTGAGTAACAAGACCGTGAGTACTTACAAAACGCGTCTTCTATTGAAACTCAATGCCCGCTCGCTGGTTGATCTTATTGAATTGGCGCAGCGTAATGGTCTGGAATGAATAGGATGTGAGCCGTTGCTCTTCGACAGCTCCTGAAAACAAAAAGCCTCCGTTAATGGAGGCTTTTGATCTCGCGAGCTAAAAGTCAAAGATCGTAAGGATAATCTTCCAGCTCTTTTTTCAGGCGCTTTTCAGCTAAAAGCGCATCAATCGTCCGGCGTTTGGCCAAATTGGTTTTAGCTACCTCAACCACAGGTTCCACTATCTCTTCCGGATCTGAGACAGGAAAATCTTCTTCCACTTCCAGTTGTTCTTTGCCAGTGCTCATTCAGTTCACTCCAGGCTAAGACATTCAATGGCGCCCCTTATAGCGATAATCGCTGCGCGGGTAAAAAAGATTTTCTCAATCGATCAGCACATAAACGCTCTATCGCTCAATCGTCAGAGGTCTTTTGCTTGAATTCACACAGGTCTTCTATGCGGCAGCTCCCGCAGCGCGGCTTGCGCGCCTGGCAAACGTAACGACCATGCAGGATGAGCCAGTGGTGGGCGTCGAGCAGATAAGGCTTGGGTACGAATTTCATTAATTGCTTTTCAACCTCGACCACATTTTTGCCTGGTGCAATACCGGTTCGGTTACTGACCCTGAAAATATGGGTATCTACGGCCATGGTCAGCTGTCTGAAGGCGGTGTTAAGCACGACGTTTGCTGTTTTACGACCTACACCGGGAAGCGCTTCAAGCTCCTCGCGGGTTTGTGGAACCTGGCCGGCATGCCGTTCAATCAGTAAACGACAGGTTTCGATAACGTTCTTGGCCTTGCTGTTATACAGGCCGATGGTTTTGATGTACTGCGACAGCCCTTCCACTCCCAGAGCGTAGATGGCTTCTGGGGTATTTGCGACTGGAAACAATTTGGCCATTGCCTTGTTCACGCTTACGTCGGTGGCTTGCGCAGACAAGATAACGGCAATCAATAATTCGAAGGGAGACGTGTAGGCCAGTTCGGTTTTGGGCTCGGGATTGTCTTCGTGAAACCGGCGAAATATTTCAAGGCGCTTTGCGGCGTTCATGGGTAAACACAATTCCTGGAGAGCGGTCAGTTATTTCATGGCTAAATTCCATCAGGCTTTGGGTGACTCCAAAGCGCTGATTGCCAATTCTGCCTGTGTAACCGCGTCATTCAAAAGCGCCAGTTGCGCACTGGGCTGTTCTTGGGTGGTGGCTTTTTTAAGTTCTGCCCGGCGCATGGCGAGCTGGATTTTTGCACGTTTAAGTTCCGCGTTGTTTATGGCCGGTGCGCTAATTGAGGCTTCAGGGGCAGGTTCAAATTGCGCCAGTGCCTGTTCGGCGGCCTCAAATTGTTGTTGCAGGAGCACCAGCTGGGATTGCTGTTGCGCAGTAGGAGGATGACCAAAGGCTTTAAGCGATTTGTTTAACTGTGCGCGTGCCATTGCCAGTGTGACCTTGGCTTTTTTCAGCGCCATTTCGTCGGCACTGGAAGACCCGGTTGTCGGCTCTTTGAGTTGCCCGGTGCCGTCGACGGCTGACGAACGCTGGGCGCGTGCCAGGCGTTCTGCCTGTTTGTGTTGCTCCTCACGGAGCAGGCGTTCGGTACGTCGCTCAAAGCGGCTGCGTGCGTGATCGCGCTTTTGGTGACGAGCCTTGTACTGTTCGGGCTCGTGGGCAAGTCCGGCAACAATCGGGATTACATTGGCCGGCAGAGGGCGCATCTCTATGCAATCGACAGGGCAGGGCGCAACACAGAGGTCGCAACCGGTGCATTCATCAATGATTACAGTGTGCATGAGCTTGGCTGCGCCGAGGATCGCGTCGACAGGGCAGGCCTGGATGCACTTGGTACAGCCAATACACTCAGCTTCGCGAATGTAGGCTACCTGTGCCGGCGCGGTACCACGCCCGGTGTCCAGGGCCACCACGGGAATGGCAAGCAAATCAGCCAGTGCGGCGATGGTCTCGGTCCCGCCGGGCGGGCATTTATTGATGGGCTCGCCCTGGGCAATACCTTGCGCATAGGGTTTGCAGCCGGGGTGGCCGCATTTTCCGCACTGGGTTTGCGGCAATAAGGCATCAATACGTTGAATCAGGCTCATGGTGTGATCAGTCCAGCGACGGCGGGCCGCACCCGGGCGACACTCATCATGCGCAGTGAATAAGAGGGTGTGAGGCGGTTAAACGAGCGGCGCTGATTATCCGGCAAGACAAGAAGGGCGGCTAGGGATCACATCCGCTAACGGCTAGTTGGCCGTTAGCGGATGGGGAGGACATGTTACTTGATGCGCTGGCCTGGCTTGGCGCCGCTGTCCGGGCTAAGCAGGTAAATTTCTTCACCGCCGGGGCCGGCAGCCATCACCATGCCTTCAGACATCCCGAAGCGCATTTTTCGCGGTTTCAGGTTGGCAATCATCATGGTCAGGCGACCTTCAAGTTCAGCTGGGTTCGGATAAGCGCTTTTGATCCCCGAGAACACATTGCGTTGTTCGTCGCCGATATCCAGGGTCAGGCGCAGCAGTTTGTCTGCGCCTTCAACCGCTTCGGCCTTGAGGATCAGGGCTACCCGCAGATCCACCGCGGCAAAAGCATCGAAGTCGATCTCGGCTGCAAGCGGTTCTTTTACCAGTTCGCCGTTGCCTTGAGGAGCGGCTGTGCCGGTATCTGTCTGGCTGGCAACCAGGTCTTCTTTAGATGCATCACTCATGGCTTGTACTTTTACCGGATCGATGCGCGTCATCAGCGGTTTGAACGCATTGAGCTGATGGTTGGCCAGCAGGGTGCTGTGATCTGCCCAGGTCAGTGGCGCAACGTTCAGAAAGGCTTCGGCGTCAGCGGCAAGCACTGGCAGAACCGGTTTGAGGAAGATCACCAGTTGACGGAACAGGTTGATGCCCAATGCGCAGACCGCTTGAACTTCGTCCTGCTTGCCCTCCTGTTTGGCCATTGCCCATGGCGCTTTCTCGGCAATCCAGGCGTTGGCCCGATCGGCCAGGCCCATGATTTCACGCATGGCACGAGCGAAGTCGCGGGCTTCATAAGCCTCGGCGATGCTCGGTGCCGCAGTCAGGAACGCATCGGTGAGCTCGGGAGCCGCATTGCCTTCGACCATTACCCCGGCGTTACCCTTGTGAATGAAGCCTGCGCAACGGCTGGCAATGTTCACAACTTTACCCACCAGATCCGAGTTGACCTTCTGTACGAAGTCTTCCAGGTTCAGGTCAAGGTCATCGACGCCACGGCCCAGTTTGGATGCGTAGTAGTAGCGCAGGTATTCCGGCGACAGGTGATCAAGGTAAGTACGGGCCTTGATGAAGGTGCCGCGGGATTTGGACATTTTCTGACCGTTGACGGTCAGGTAGCCATGGACGTTGATCGCTGTCGGCTTGCGATAGCCAGCGCCTTCGAGCATGGCAGGCCAGAACAGGGCGTGGAAATTCACGATGTCCTTGCCGATGAAATGATAAAGCTCGGTGGTGGAGTCCTTGGCCCAGTACGCATCGAAGTCCAGTTCCGGACGGCGAGCACACAGGTTCTTGAAGCTGGCCATGTAGCCGATTGGCGCATCCAGCCAGACATAGAAGTACTTGCCCGGCTCGTCCGGAATCTCGAACCCGAAGTAGGGCGCATCACGGGAAATGTCCCACTGCTGCAGTCCTGCATCCAGCCATTCGGCGATTTTGTTTGCGACTGCATCTTGCAGTGCGCCGCTTCGGGTCCAGCTTTTGAGCATGGCGTCGAAGTCTGGCAGCTTGAAGAAGAAGTGCTGGGAGTCCTTGAGTACCGGGGTTGCCCCCGAGATCGCTGACTTTGGATTTTTCAGGTCGGTTGGTGCATAGGTCGCACCACATTTTTCGCAGTTGTCGCCGTACTGATCATCCGTGCCGCATTTAGGGCAAGTGCCCTTGATGAAGCGGTCGGCCAGGAACATTTTCTTTTCCGGGTCGAAATACTGGGTGATCGAGCGGGTGGCGATATGCCCTGCTTCGCGCAACTTGATGTAAATCGCACTCGACAGCTCACGGTTCTCTTCGGAGTGGGTCGAATGGAAGTTATCGAAATCGACGAGGAACTCGGAAAAATCGGCGCTGTGTTCAGCCTGGACGTTGGCGATCAGTTGTTCTGGCGTGATGCCTTCTTTCTCGGCGCGCAACATGATTGCCGAGCCGTGGGCGTCGTCTGCGCAGACGTAAGTGCATTGATTGCCGCGATGCTTCTGGAAGCGCACCCACATATCGGTCTGGATGTACTCAAGCATATGGCCAAGGTGAATTGAACCATTGGCATAGGGCAGGGCGCTGGTGACGAGGATCTTGCGTGGCTCGGACATGGGGCTCGGCTACTTGATGAGACGGTGGTCGGCCACTATAAAGCGCCGGGCAATTTATTTCACCCCGTCGACGTGTATCTGATCGTTTACGGTGTTTTTGTAGGTACGATAGCGGGCTGTATTACTCAGTCTTTTTCGGGAGTTGCCCATGAGCGCAGTCAATCGCGCAGCGGTGGAGGCCGTCCTTCGCCAATACACCGACCCTTATTTGAATCAGGATCCGGTCAGTGCCGGGTGCGTACGTAACATTGAAGTCCAGGGTGAGCACGTCAGCGTTCGGCTGGAGCTGGGTTATGCCGCCGGTCTGTTCAAGAGTGGCTGGGGGCAAATGTTGCAAATGGCTATCAGCAACATGGACGGGGTGTCCTCGGCCAAGGTTGAGGTCAGCTGCGTGATTGCTGCGCATAAGGCCCAGGCTCAGATCCCGGGCCTGGCCAATGTGAAAAACATTGTGGCCGTGGCTTCCGGGAAAGGTGGTGTAGGCAAGTCGACTACCGCTGCCAACCTAGCGCTGGCGCTGGCGCGTGAAGGCGCGCGGGTGGGGATTCTGGATGCGGATATCTATGGTCCGAGCCAGGGGGTGATGTTTGGTATTGCTGAAGGCACCCGTCCGAAAATTCGTGATCAGAAGTGGTTTGTGCCGATTGAGGCCCATGGTGTCGAAGTGATGTCGATGGCGTTTCTGACCGACGACAACACGCCAATGGTATGGCGCGGTCCGATGGTGTCGGGCGCATTACTGCAATTGGTTACGCAAACGGCATGGAATGATCTGGATTATCTGGTCATCGATATGCCGCCCGGCACGGGTGATATTCAGCTGACCCTGGCGCAAAAAGTCCCGGTGACCGGGTCGGTGATAGTGACGACCCCGCAGGATCTGGCGTTGCTGGATGCGCGTAAAGGTGTCGAGATGTTCCGCAAGGTGAATATCCCGGTACTGGGTGTTGTGGAAAACATGGCGGTGCACATTTGCTCGAACTGCGGTCATGCCGAGCATCTGTTCGGCGAAGGCGGTGGCGAGAAGCTGGCCACTCAGTACGGCGTTGAAGTGCTTGCGTCACTGCCGCTGTCGATGGCGATTCGTGAGCAGGCCGATAATGGCAAGCCAACTGCGATTGAAGATCCGGACAGCCCTGTTGCGTTGATCTATCAGGAACTGGCCCGGCATGTCGGGGCGCGCATAGTTATGTCTGAGGCTGCCTCGCAGGCCATGCCTACAATCACCAGCAGCGACGACTGACGGTTGGCAGCAGGGGGTGCAGTTTGGCGCAAGCGCTGAGTAACTGTGGGAGCTGGCTCGCCAGCGATTACATCTACATGGTCTGAAGTCGAACCGCATCCCCTGCATCGCTGGCAAGCCAGGGGATTACAAAGGGTTGCCGGGTGCATTTATTGCGGGCATAAAAAAACCCCGCTTTTAAGGGCGGGGTTTTTTACTGGATCAGTACAAGTTAGATAACTTGAACTTCCTCAGCTTGCATGCCTTTCTGACCGCGGGTAGCGATGAAAGAAACCTGTTGGCCTTCTTTCAGGCTTTTGAAGCCGTCGGATTGGATTGCTTTGAAGTGAACAAACAGGTCGTCACCGGATTGTGGAGTGATGAAGCCGAAGCCTTTTTCATCGTTGAACCACTTAACGGTACCAGTTTGGCGATTAGACATGGTGTAACTCCTTGAACAAAGAAAACTGCGACGCAGGAAAAGCCCTGGCCGAGACTGAGTGCAAAGAGCAGGAAAAATTCTTGGAGATGGTTGGATCGAAATTCAACATATCGTGTAGAGATTCTCAGTGACACAAGCAGCACAGTGGCGCCACCTTAACCCTTTTTGCCGAACGTGCAAAGGGTCTTTGCAAAGGTTTCTCTAAAAACGTGACTGGCGGTTGTCCGTGCAGCCTGTATTCAGGGGTTGTGCAGCTATTTTCGATATTTTTGTCCCAGACTTTTGAACCGGGCCTTGGGGGGCGGTAAGATGCCCGACAGAATTTTTCTACCTCGCTATTCAGGACTCCCGCCATGAGCATCAAACCAGACAAGTGGATTCGCCGCATGGCGCAAGAACACGGCATGATCGAACCTTTCGTCGAGCGTCAGGTGCGTGGCGAAGGCGAAAACCGCCTGATTTCCTACGGTGTGTCGAGCTACGGCTACGACGTTCGTTGCGCAAACGAATTCAAGGTGTTCACCAACATCAATTCGGCCACCGTTGATCCAAAGAACTTCGATGAAGGCAGCTTTGTCGATGTCACCAGCGATGTGTGCATCATTCCGCCGAACTCCTTTGCCCTTGCCCGTACGGTTGAATACTTCCGTATCCCGCGCAACGTGCTGACCATCTGCCTGGGTAAAAGCACCTACGCCCGTTGCGGGATCATCGTTAACGTGACGCCGCTTGAGCCGGAGTGGGAAGGCCACGTCACGCTGGAGTTCTCCAACACCACCACGCTGCCCGCCAAAATCTACGCCAACGAAGGCGTGGCGCAGATGCTGTTCTTCGAGTCGGATGAAGAGTGTGAAGTGTCGTACAAGGACCGTGGCGGCAAATATCAGGGTCAGCGCGGCGTAACCTTGCCCCGCACCTGACGAGCTGAGGGAATTCCTGGGCGAATTGATACTCTATTGAGTGTATTTCCGGTCACGCACCCAGCGGGCCGGTTTATCGCTCAGGAGTTGCCCTATGAAGATCGATCCGAGTATCCGCGCCCAGCTGGCCAGTCTTGAGCCTAACCAGGTGGGCTTGCTGGCCTGGTCGCTGCTGGCTCAGCCCCAGGTGCAGGCAGGTGGCATTCCCGGTCAGCCTGACCCTGATACCCCGCTACCGACCGAGCCGGGCGTACCTACCATTCCGGATGAGCCTCCACCCGCGCCAGTAGCCTGATCGCGCGCAGGTTACCTTGCGCCCCCGCTAGCCCTTTGCCGTGCAATGGCCAGGCGCAGAGCCTGGCTGGCAGGGCATGAATGCCAATCAAGGGATGGCCTATTTCAGATTTCCGCTGAGGAACTGACGCAAGCGCTCGCTTTTGGGATTATCCAGCACCTCCTGTGGTGTGCCCTGTTCTTCCACCAGGCCTTGATGCAAGAACATCACCTGGCTCGCCACTTTGCGTGCGAAGTTCATCTCGTGGGTCACCATGATCATGGTGCGGCCTTCCTCGGCCAGGCCCTGAATCACCCGCAAGACTTCCCCAACCAGCTCAGGATCCAGCGCCGAAGTGGGTTCGTCGAACAGCATGACTTCCGGTTCCATCGCCAGTGCCCGGGCAATAGCCACGCGCTGTTGCTGGCCGCCGGACAGAAATGCAGGGTATTGATCGGCAACACGGGCAGGCAGGCCGACCTTGTCCAGATAGCGGTGAGCCCGCTCTTCAGCGTCTTTTTTGCTGACCCCCAGCACCCGGCGCGGTGCGAGGGTGATGTTTTCCAGCACCGTCATGTGGCTCCACAGGTTGAAGTGCTGAAACACCATGGCCAGGCGGGTGCGCAAGCGTTGCAGCTGGTCATCATCGGCCACTCGCATACCTTGTTTGTCGCTGACCATACGAATCAACTGACCATCAAGGGTCATGGTTCCGTCGTTGGGGGTTTCAAGAAAGTTGATACAGCGCAAAAAGGTGCTTTTGCCGGAGCCGCTGGCCCCGATCAGGCAGATGACATCCCCGGTTTTGGCCTTGAGTGACACGCCCTTGAGCACTTCGTTGGTGCCATATTTTTTATGCAGGCCTTCGACGGTAAGTTTGAACATGCTGACCTCAAGGGGAAAGAAGATAGCCGCTGCGATAGGCTTGCTGCCCGGCAACATGGGCGATGACCATCCCGGCGGTGGCCATGCGCCGCAATGAGCGGGCATAGAGCAGGCCTGCAGTGGTGCAATAAACCGGGGTCAGCCGGTCGCTGACAGGGTCAATGACCTCGGCAATCAATTGGCCCGCCTGCAGGTAATCTCCGGGGCTGGCACAAAACACCAGAATTCCCCCGGCCGGCGTCATGACGGGTTCGACACCTGCCAGCGGGGTCGCGGGGTAGAGCAGCGGGGGAAGCACTCCGGTGGTTCCCTCGATGGCGCCAAACCCGATCAGATAATCGAGCAGGGCCTGGCAGTCCTGCTCGGCCAGGGCATGGCTGACATCGCCCTGGCCGCGCAATTCGACGGTGACGGAAACACTGCCCTGTGGCATGGCGAAGTCATGTCCAAAGCGTTGTTGTAACTGCCACCACAGCAGCGTGAAACACTCATCGAATGACAAACCGCCGGAATCGGTCGCCAGCAGGCTGGCCTGGGCGCCGAGATAGCGTGCCAGCGGCTCGACCTGTGGCCAGGCCTCGGGCGTGGTGTACAGGTGCGCCACGGCCTCGAAATCACAGTGCAGGTCCAGCACCAGATCGGCGTCGCAGGCCAGTGTCTGGAGGGTCAGCCGTTGCGACTGCAGTTGCGTTGTCGCGGTTTGTGACCCCAGGGCTTCGCGCAGGTGACGACGGATCAGTTGCCGGTTGTACAAGGGGTCCTGGTTTAACAAACCCTCAAGTTCATCACCGATCTGTGTACTTAGATCCAGAAAGTTGCGATTGAAATTTTGCCCGCTTTCCAGTTCATACCGGCCCAGCGGGATGTCCATCAAGACTTGCTCCAGTCCCGCCGGATTGGCCACTGGCACCAGCACGATTTCGCTGCGCAACCGGCCAGCACTTTCCAGGGCCGCCAGATGTTGCTTCAGGTGCCAGGCCACCAGCATGCCGGGCAACTCGTCGGCATGCAGCGAGGCCTGAATGTAGACCTTGCCCTGTGGCTTCGAGGGGCCGTAGTGGAAGCTGTGAATATGCCGTTCGGTGCCCGGGACGGGGGCCAGCAAGGGATGGGTTTGATGTCGCTGCATGGAAAAATCCTAGTGTGCAGGGCCGAGAAAGGCTAACCAGCGGCGCTCCGCCAGGCGGAATAAACCGACCAACAAAAAGGTAACGCACAAGTAGATGATGGCCGCGATCCCGAAGGACTGGAACGTCAGAAAGGTCGCCGAGTTTGCGTCCCGCGCAACTTTCAGTACATCGGGGATAGTTGCGGTAAAGGCCACGGTGGTCGAGTGCAACATCAGAATCACCTCATTGCTGTAATACGGCAATGAGCGGCGCAAGGCCGAAGGCAGAATGATGTAGGCATAGAGTTTCCAGCCGTCAAGACCATAGGCCTTGGCCGCTTCCACTTCGCCATGGGCCATGCTGCGAATGGAACCGGCAAAGATTTCCGTGGTGTAGGCACAGGTATTGAGGGCAAACGCCAGAATCGTGCAGTTCATGGCGTCCCGAAAGAATGCATTGAGTTCGGGCTGAGCACGGACTGCCTCGATGCTGTAGATCCCGGTGTAACAAATAAGCAACTGGATATACAGCGGGGTGCCACGAAACAGCCAGGTGTAGAACTGCACCGGCCAGCGCACCCAGCGTCTGGATGAAACCCGTGCCACGGACAGCGGAATAGACAGTACAAAGCCAATCACCAGGGATGCGCTCAGTAGCCACAATGTCATCGCCAGGCCGGTGATGTGGTAGCCGTCGCTGTAGAGGAACGGTCGCCAGTACTCTTGTAGTAACTCAATCATCGCACTGCCTCTCGGGCGCCCGCGCCGTAGTGGCGTTCAAGGCGGCGTAAAACAAAGTTCGAGGCGCTGGTGATCGCCAGATAAATAAGTGCGGCGATGACCAGAAACAGAAACAACTGGTAGGTACTTTTGCCCGCATCCTGAGCCGCCTTGACCAGGTCGGCCAGCCCGATGATCGACACCAGCGCAGTGGCCTTGAGCATCACCATCCAGTTGTTGCCAATGCCCGGAAGGGCGAAGCGCATCATCTGCGGGAAAACCACAAATCGGAACCGCTGGCCGCGTTTGAGGCCATAGGCGGTAGCTGCTTCGATCTGGCCGCGGGGGACGGAGAGGATCGCGCCGCGAAAGGTTTCTGTGAAATAAGCGCCGTAGATAAAACCCAGGGTTATGACACCAGCACTGAACGGATTGATTTCGATGTATTCCCAGTCCATCGCATCCGTAAAGTTGGTGAGCCAGGTTTGCAGGCTGTAAAAAATCAGCAGCATCAGTACCAGGTCAGGTACCCCGCGAATCAGGGTGGTGTAGAGCTGGGCAGGCACACGCAGCAGCCTGTGGCTGGAGAGTTTGGCGCTGGCGCCGAGCAGTCCGAGCAGTACGCTCACTGCCAGTGACAGCACTGCCAATTTGAGAGTCATCCACGTGCCTTGCAGCAGCAGCGGACCGAAACCCTGCAGGCTGAAATTCGCAAGCCCAAGGTTCTGTAAAAGGTTTTCAAACATCTGAATTGAACCTATGGCAGTCAAAAAAGCGCCCACCCAAGTGTGGGCGCCAGGGCGTTATTTGCCGCTGTACAGATTCAAATCGCCAAAGTGTTTTTTCTGGATCGTGGCGTAGCTGCCATCGTCGTGTAACGCTTTGATACCTTTGTTCAAAAGGTCTTGTAGATCTTTGTTACCTTTTTTCAGGCCGATCGCAGTTTTGGCCGGTAGCAACTCGCTGTCCACGGGCTTGCTGACTTCGTAATCAGCGCCTTGCGGGGTTTTCAAAAAGCCCAGTTCGGCTTGCAGCATGTCCTGGATCGATGCATCCAGACGGCCTGAAGTCAGGTCGGCATACACTTGATCCTGGTTGGCATAGGCCTGAGTGGTAACCCCGGCCTTGTCCAGCACTGCCTTGGCATAGGCCTCCTGGATGGTGCCTTGCTCATAACCGACCTTTTTGCCCTTCAGCGATTCAGGTGTGGCGTCCAGCCCCGCGCCCTTTTTGAACACCAGCGCGGTTGGGCCGGAGAACAGTTCGTTAGAGAAATCGATGACCTTTTCCCGGGCCGGGGTCACGGTCATGGACGAGATCACACCATCGAATTTGTTGGCTTTAAGCCCGGGAATGGTGCCGTCGAAATCGGTTTCGACCCATTTGCATTTCACTTTCAGCTCGGCGCAGATGGCATTCCCCAGATCGATATCGAAGCCCACCAGGCTGCCATCGGCGGCCTTGGATTCAAACGGTGCATATGACGGATCGACCCCGAAACGCAGCTCTTTATAGTCTTTGGCCAATGCGGTGCCTGCTGCCATGGATAAAGTCAGTGCAGAGAGGACCAGAAATGCTTTTTTCATTATTCAATCCCTAAAACCAATGGGCGCTTGTGGCGCGTGATGACTGCTACTGGAGTGCTACGTCAGGTCAGAAGTAGCAAGTTCCGAACCACAGTGGGACAGGGGGTGGATTTAAGGGTGAGGCAGGCCAGTCAAGCGACGGCCAGTGCCCGAAAAAAGCGCGTGATAAAACGTGCGCACACAAACAGTGCGCGGCCAGTTTTATCTGTGGGAGTTGGCAGGTTTGCTCCCACAGACCGGATTGTGCGGTGGCACTCAGTCTGTGGGAGCCGGCAATGGCATTAACCGCTTACAGCGTTTTATTTGCCGGGAACCAGGGTCAAGCGGGTCTTGCCGTACACCTTGTCGAAGTTCTGCGGTTGCATCGGGAAGCTGATGTACTGGCCCTTGAGCCAGGGATCGATGCCATCGGTGTAATATGGACTGGCGGGGTTGCTGGACTGTCCGGTGCTGTTTTGGCCCATCATCGGTTCAATCTGACCGAAGTCGACGATCATGCGCATGGCCGGGATCAGCGTGGTCTCGAAGCTGCTACCGCCAACGTTGTAAGCCGCGATATTCAGGGTGCTCTGGTCGCCGCCAGCCGCAACGGGGCCACGCACAGTCTGGCCATCGGCATTGCGCCACAGGTAGTAATGCAATTTTCCCCACTGCCAGGCCTTGTGATCAGCGCCCATCAAGCTGTCGCCGGCGTTGATGGCGGCTGCCAGGCTGCGGGCCAGAATGGTTGGTTTATCTTCTTTTTGCGGGGTGCGAATGTCGTCCCAGAACGGGCTGTCCTCGCGCCCAAGCAAGTGATCGGCCTGTGCCGAGTACGACAGCCCGCCGTTGGCGATAAAGGCCTTCCAGCTGGCACTGGTTTCTGGCCCGAGCTCATCCAGGAAGATCTGCCTGGTGCTTTCTTGCAAGAACAGCTCGTACAGCGCGGCATCCGCCGAGGCCGGGCCGAGTTTGCCGTCAAACGCCATTAACCGGCCAAGGGCCTCGCGGGCCTTGCCCTGATCAGCCGCAGGCAAGGCGGCGATCGCCTGCTTCAGCGGCTGCGCCATGCCGGGAGCAGTAAACATGGTTTTTAATTTGGCAGCGAACAGGGTGGTCTGGTCGTACTGCATCGCGATCATGCTGCGAGCGTCCTGTTTGCCACTGCCGGCCAGCTGCGCAAGGCGCTCGCTGCGCTCCGGGGATAACCACGAGTTGGACAGCTGCATGCCGTAGCCATAGGCAGCGGTGCGCTGGTTGGCCGTCCCCAGCCAGCCTTGTGCCGGGTCCTGATCGTAGGGATGCAGCATCGGATCGGCGTAGCCGTCCCAGTCGTAGCGGCCGTCCCAGCCCGGCGAGGGGAACAGGCCAAGGCCTTCACGGCGGTTGGGGTACAGCCCGGTCACTTGCCAGCCAATGTGGTTCGCGTCTGCGTACAACAAATTCAGCGCCACAGCGCGGATCTCGCGGCTGGCATCAGAGGCTTTCTCACTGTCCTGGGCGCGGGACAGGTCGAAAAAGGCATCAAGGGTTTTGTCGCCCTTCAAGTCGGGGGTTTGTAACGCTAGGCCCAGGCTGGCGTTTAAATCGGCCGCAGTGCTCCAGGAACTGTTGAGCAACGGTCCGTGGCGCGTTTCGTAAATGGTTTGACGAATCGGGCGCTGACCTTTGACGAAAAAGGTCTCGTTACGCACGGTTGCGGGCAGCCATTTGCCGTCAGCCAGGTAATACAGGCTGTTGCCCTGATGCTTGAGTTTTTCCAGGAATACATCCTGGTTATCACCCATGGCCATGCTCATGCCCCAGGCTACCTTGCCGTTGAACCCGGAAAACAGGGTTGGCAAGCCGGCGATGGAAGCACCTGCGGCCTGATATTTAGGTGCGCGTATTTGCACATAGCTCCAGGCCGAAGGCACACCGATGGGCTGGTGGATGTCGTTGGCCAGCAGGCTTTTGCCGCTGCGGCTGCGCTGCGGGCCAATCGCCCAGTCGCTCGACGCCGTGACTCCGGGCAGACTCAAGCGAGTGACTTGTTCAAGGGCCTGGGTCACAGCGCTTAATCCAGGCAACTGGCTGCCCGGGATCAATCCTTTGAGTTTGTCTGCTTCGCCTGTGGCCAGGGCTTCATTGGGGTAGGTCGGCGTCAGCCAGGGCAGCTTGGCGGTACCGGCTTTTTGCGCCAGGACCAACGAATTGAGCTCTTCCTGCAAATTGACCGACATGGAGAAGTTCAGCAGGCTGAAAATCAGCGCTGAATCTTCAGGCTTCCAGTACTCGATTTTATAGCCGGCTTGCGCCAGATCGGCCGGGAGCTTGTCGCGATAACGGAACAGGTAGGCGTTGACCCCGCGGGCGTACACCTCAAAGAATTTCTTTAGCCGTGGCGAAGCGCTTTTATAGAGCTCGCCAGCGTTCTTTTTCAGGTTAACGCTGCGCATCAACCGGTCGCTGTCCAGTGCATCGACGCCGTTCAACTCAGCCAGCCGGCCCTGGGCCAGCAAGCGTAAACGGACCATCTGGCTGATGCGGTCGCTGGCGTGCACGTAACCAAGGGTGAACAGGGCGTCATGAAAGCTGCTGCTTTCGATCAGCGGCATGCCCTGACTGTTACGGCGTACAGACACATTCTGCGCCAGGCCTTTAAGCGGCTGTACACCGGAGGTCGGGACCAGGCTTTCTGAGGAGTGGTTGTTTATCTGGCAACCAGTCAGGCCCAGCAGGCCGACCACTGCCGCGGCAACGCCGAACCGGGGTAAGAAATGTGTAAGGGCTGGCGAGGCCATGGCAAAGCTCCTGCGGGGGGAATGTCATCGAAAGGCGCTACGTTAGTGAGGCCGATGACGCCGCGCAAGCGCTATCTCAAAGGGTTCCAGAGGGGCTGTGTTCAGTGCGCCCGGCCAGTTTTACCTGCGGATGAAAGTTTTGCCGGGACAGGGCAACTTTGCAGGGCCACAAACAAACACGCCGCACGTGCCCAAGGCAGGTGCGGCGTGTACAAGCTGCCTGGAAACTATCAGGCGCCGTGGCACTTCTTGAATTTTTTGCTGCTGCCGCATGGGCACGGATCGTTGCGGCCAACGTCTTTCAGTTCGTTGCGCACGGGCTCTTGGGGCGCGTGGCCGCAATGAGGGCCATGTACGTGACCGTGGTCGTGGTGGTCATGGGCGTGATCATGCTGCTCATGATCGTGGTTGCAGTCCGGGCCATGAACGTGGGGTTGTTGGGTCATTACTCAATCACTCTGGAATAAAATCGGCAGGGATTATCTCGCCTTTGCGGGTCAGGTGCACGTCGTTACCGTAGAAAAGGCCGGTCTCCAATGTGCCATCCAGCCGATAGGGGATGGGTTGGTCAGGAGATTCAAGCAATTTGATCAGCGGGCGCACCTGCGGCCACAGGTTGGTGCGCACCGGCACCACGAGCACGGCGTGGCTTTTTGCCTCGACGCTGAACCACTGGCTGTACTCCCCCTCGGCCAGTTTTATGGCGTCCAGCTGAATCCTGTAGGTCAGGCCGCGTACGGTCAGCGTCGAGTCGTTGGGGTTGTCGATCCGAAAGTACAGTTTGAAGCGCTGCTCCAGCATTTTGGCCTTGACCAGCTCTACGCGCATCAGATGTACGTCCGGGTCTTTTTCACCCGAGTCAAACCAGGAGGCGCAACCCGACAGCGCCAGAATCATCATCAGGGCAATTGTTCTTGTTATTCGAGCCCGAGAATCCATTCCTTAATTCCTCTTTTGTCTCAGTTGCCCAGATAGCTGGCGCAGCACTTTTTGAACTTGAAGCCGCTGGCGCAAGGGCAGGCATCATTTCGCCCGACCTTAAGCGGCACTGTGGGATCAATGAAGTACCAGCGTCCAGCACTTTGTACAAATGATGACTGCTCGCGATGACTATGTTCGCCGTTGGCATCGTGCCAGCGTGCGGTAAAGGTCACAAAGGCATGTTCGGGTTGACCGCCGAAAACTTCGCTGCTTTCAACTTCCAGTCCCAGCCAGGTGCTTTGCGCGCTCCAGTCGCCAATGGACTGACAATCGAGGCCGGCCTGCTGTATTGGCAGCGTGGTACTGACCAGATAATCAATCAAGCCCAGGACATAGGCGCTGTAACGCGAACGCATCAGCGTTTCTGCGCTTGGGGCCGGGTGTCCGGCGTGATAGTGCCCGCAGCAGGCGTCGAGCAAGTTGCCGCTGCCACAAGGGCAAATGGATGTACTCATCGGCTTACCACCAATATTTGCCAAAATTTTCCGGATTGGCCCAGAATCTGGCATTCAGCCAGTCGGGTACTTGTTTGTACTCGCGCAAATCGTAAGTGAACAGGGTCAGTACCTGTTCATCGCGCTGAAAACGCTCACTGCTTTGCAGGGCAAGCGAAAAGAAATCGGTGTCCTTCCAGTTACAGGCACTCAGATCTGCCAGCACTGCAATGCGGCTGGCGTTCAGGTTGCGAATTCCGCCCAGTAGTTCCAGCCCTTCGCGCTTGGGCAGATGTTCCAGACAGTCGATCACCAGGGCCAGGTCAAAGCGCTGTGCGGCCAGTTCTGCCGGTAAAGCACCGGGGGCCGCGTGAGCGACAACAACTTCGGGGTGAGTCTGTGCAAAAGCTGCCAGCGCCGGAAACTGGCTGGCGCCGACCACGAGCAGGCGTTGAGGCGCAGAACGCTCAAGCAGCGCCGCCAGTGCTTGCTGGGGTGTACGGGTAGAAATACCAGACGTCATCGAAAGTCCTCAATCAGAGCCCCAAGACTAGCGTGCTGAAGCCCCGGGGCCTAGTGGGCACTTGTCCGTGCATTGCCTTTGCTGGCGCATAACCCCGGCGCGGTCTTTACTTTCGGGGCATCGGCCCAATGCCGACCCCCAGGAGAGACCCCATATGAGCATCATCAGGACAGCCGTACCTTTGATTGTTCTCACCAGTGTATTAACGGGTTGCGCCGGTTTGCAAAAAACCGACTGGCCTACCTGTGCTGCTGTAGGTGGCGTTGGCGGAGCGGCGCTGGGGGCGATAAACAGTACCGCCTGGGCGGGCGGCGGTGCGGTATTCGGTGCCGGCATGGCCGCGGCTTACTGCTGGGTGCACGGCGATGGCGACGCGGATGGCGACGGAGTTCCGGACAGCCGTGACCAATGTCCGAACACTCCGAAAGGGGTGAAGGTCGATGCCGCAGGCTGCCCGATAGTGGCGGTTGTGGTGGTTGAAGAGGTGGTGATAGTTAAAGAAGAAACCATCGTGGTACGTGATGTTCACTTCGAGTTCAATTCGGCCAGGCTGACGGCCGCCGATAAGGAAAAACTCAATGTGATTGCGACGCGGCTGAAAAAAGACGCGGCCAATGCTCAGCTTAAAGTCACAGGCTATACCGACAGCGTGGGCAAGGAAGCTTACAACCTCAAACTGTCCAAAGAGCGCGCGCACTCTGTGGTCGAGTACCTGATCAGCAGCGGTATACCACGCAGCCAGTTCGTATCCGTGGCCGGCGCCGGAGAGTCGAATCCGGTGGCCAGTAATCAAACCCCGGAGGGCCGTGCCCTGAACCGTCGTACCGAGATAAAAATCATTCGTTAAACCTGCCTCGGCGCTCTGGCGAAAGCCTCAGGCCAGAACGATATCTTCAAGGTCCGCAGGGCGCCCGGATTTGATCAGACCAATCAACCCCGGGCTGTTTTTTTGCAAGGTTCACTGGCGCCGGCCTCCTGCAAGCCGTTAATGTGCGCTCAAAGAAAAACATAAAAGGGCAGGGGTATGCAGGTACTTAGGGGGCTGGGGAAAGTGTTGATGCTGTTGTTCTGGGGGATTGCGCTGAGCAACATTTACAAGCCGCTGATCAACCCGCTCGATTTACTGATTAATCTGGCTGGCAGTCTGCTACTGCTGACCCATGTACTTGAATTGCTGTTGTTCAACAGCAGTCTGAGGGACCGTCCGCACCCTTGGCGTGATCGCCTTTACATCCTTCTGGTTGGAATCCTTCACGTGCAAACCCTTGGTACTTCTTCAAAGCGAGACGACAGCCATGCGTAAACTTTGTCTGTTGGCCGCCTTGTGCAGCCCTTTTGCCCATGCCGACGTGGTCATGGTGCAAGCCAACTCTCTGATGCGCCTGCCGGGTAACGCCAGTGTGTTGCAGCTGGAAAAACTCGAAGTGGCGGACTACGGCACGCTGCTGATTCCCGCTGGCGTCACCCGGGTCGACATCGACCAGTTGCACCTGGGGCGCGAGGCGCGCATCACCCTGGTGCCTGCCGAGCCTGGCATCGAGCTGCGGGTTGGCCGGGCCGAGTTTGACGAAGGCAGTCAAATCAATGCCCGAGGGGCTCCGGGCACCTTTGAAAAGCCTGCCCGAGCGGCACGGGATCTGAGTGTACGGATTGAATCGCTGCAAGCACCGCAATTGCTCATTGATGCCCGTGGCGGCACGGGTGCGCCGGGTTTTTCCGGGCTTGATGGTGGTAATGGCCAGGCGCCGGGTTGTACCTGGGGTGCGGCGGGTGCCGGGGCCAATGGCGACGACGGAGGTAATGGTCAGGCGGGTGCTGCGGGTGCACGGGTACGGGTTGAACTGCCGCGCGACTACCCGGCGGAGCTGATCAGCGTGCGTGTGGATGGCGGGGCAGGGGGCAAGCCGGGCGAAGCCGGGCGTGCGGGCGCTGGTGGCAAATCCAAGGGTTGCATTGTGTACCGTACCGACGGCGGAAAATCCGGTCGCCCGGGGCTGGCCGGACAACCGGGCGATGCTGGAGCCGCCGGCATGGTGACCATTGAGCGTTTGTAACGGTAATACGCCACCTTTGATCTAGAGCCCTGCCGGGAAGCCCGGCCTCCCGGCAGGGCAGCCCTTAAAACATGGGGCGGGCCGCCGCAATGGCTACCAGCACCAGCCCTACGATCAAGTTACATCCCACCAGGCGCCTGATCCGGCCCATGACCGCCGCACCTGCGGCCCACTGCTGGTCCTGCACGGCTTTGCGCAACTCCGGCAGTTGCAGAGACTGAATCCGGATAAACAGCGCCACCATCACAATGTACAAGCCCATCATTATCTGGACATAACGCGGGGCGGTTTCGAAACCGCTGAAGCGCATCTGCAGCAGCCCTACACCGCTTATCGGCAAAATCACCACCGCCAGCCATACCCAGACAAAAAACCGTTGAAACACTTCTACCCATAGTTTTAACCGCACAGGGCCTTCAAGGGCCGTCACAGCTGCCGGGCGCAGGATCATCCAGGCAAAAAACATTCCTCCCACCCAGATCAGGGCGGCCAGTAAATGCAGGCTGTAGGCGAGGCTAAAGGCGGTCATTGGGGTACTCCGTGCGGCGCAGGATGAATTAGCGGGGTATGATAGCGGCCATTCGAACCACTGAAAATTTATCCAGCGTTTCTCGCGCCCGAAGAACCATGATTAGTAACGAACTAAAATCCCAGATCCAGGGCGCTTACTCGCGTTTTCTCGAAGCCAAGAGCCTCAAACCACGCTACGGCCAGCGTTTGATGATCGCCGAAGTGGCCAAAGTGCTGGGCGATATCGATACCGATGAAGAAGGCCACCGCAGTGGCGAACCGGCTGTGGTCGCCGTCGAGGCCGGCACCGGTACCGGCAAGACTGTCGCCTATAGCCTGGCCGCCATCCCTACGGCCAAGGCCGCCGGCAAGCGTCTGGTTATCGCCACGGCGACCGTGGCCCTGCAAGAGCAGATCGTCTATAAAGACCTCCCCGACCTTATGCGTAACAGCGGGCTGAATTTCAGCTTTGCGCTGGCCAAAGGCCGCGGGCGTTATATGTGTCTGTCCAAACTCGACATGCTGCTGCAAGAAGGCCACGCGCAAACCGCGACGGCGCAGCTGTTCGAGGAAGAAGGCTTCAAGATCGAAGTGGATGAGGCCAGTCAGAAGCTGTTCACCAGCATGATCGAGAAGCTTGCCGGTAATAAATGGGACGGTGATCGCGACAGCTGGCCCCAAGCCCTGGAAGACCAGGACTGGGCGCGCCTGACCACCGACCACAGCCAGTGCACCAACCGGCATTGCCCCAACTTCGGCCAGTGCGCCTTTTACAAGGCTCGCGAAGGCATGAGCAAGGTGGACGTGATTGTCACCAACCACGACATGGTTCTGGCGGATCTTGCGCTGGGCGGCGGTGCAGTGCTGCCTGACCCCCGTGACACGCTGTACGTGTTCGACGAAGGTCACCATTTACCGGACAAGGCCATCGGCCATTTCGCCCACTACACCCGTTTGCGCTCAACGGCCGACTGGCTTGAGCAAACGGCCAAAAATCTCACCAAACTGCTTGCCCAGCATCCGCTGCCGGGTGACCTGGGGCGTTTGCTGGAGCAGGTGCCGGAGCTGGCGAAAGAGATCAAGGCCCAGCAGCAGTTCATGTTCACTGCCTGTGAGCAGGTGGCCGACTTCAAAGTGGGCGAAGAGCCTGAAGGTCGTGAGCGCCCGCGTCATCGCTTTATCGGCGGCGTGATCCCCGATCACATGCGTGAAATGGGGATCGAGCTGAAGAAAGGCTTTTCGCGTCTGACCGACCTGTTCACCCGTCTGACAGAAATTCTCAAGGACGGCATGGACGGCGAGGTCAATATTGGCATCACCAGCAACCAGGCCGAAGAATGGTATCCGCTGTTTGGCAGCCTGCTGTCCCGCGCCCAGGGCAACTGGGAGTTATGGACCGCTTTTACCACCGAAGACCCCGAGGACAACCCGCCCATGGCGCGCTGGATGACCCTGGCTGAAAGTGGTTCGCTGTTTGATATCGAGGTCAATGCCAGCCCCATCCTTGCCGCGGAAATGCTCCGTCGCAACTTGTGGAACGTGGCCTACGGAGCCCTGGTCACATCGGCCACCCTGACCGCGCTGGGCACCTTTGACCGTTTCCGCATGCGTGCCGGGCTGCCCAAAGCCGCCGTCACGGCAGTGGTGCCGAGTCCGTTTCATCATGCCGACGCCGGTGTCCTGCGGGTGCCGGACCTCAAGGCTGACCCGCGGGATGCCGTGGCCCATACCGCGGCGATCATTCGCGACTTGCCCGCTCTGGTAGAAGGCTCGCGGGGTACGCTGGTGCTGTTTTCCTCGCGCAAGCAAATGCAGGACGTGTTTGACGGTCTGGAGCGCGACTGGCGCAAGCAGGTGTTTATCCAGGGCAACCTGTCGAAACAGGAAACCCTCAACAAGCACAAGGCACGGGTGGATGGCGGGGACTCGAGCGTGCTGTTCGGCCTGGCCAGTTTTGCCGAAGGGGTCGATTTGCCCGGCGCCTATTGCGAGCACGTGGTAATCGCCAAAATTCCGTTTTCGGTGCCTGATGATCCTGTGGAAGCGGCGCTGGCCGAGTGGATCGAAGCGCGGGGCGGTAATCCGTTCATGGAGATTTCGGTGCCGGATGCTTCGCTCAAACTGGTTCAGGCCTGCGGCCGTCTGCTGCGTACCGAACAGGACCGCGGCACCATTACATTGCTCGACCGGCGGCTGGTCACCCAGCGCTATGGCAAGGCCATCCTCAACGCCTTGCCGCCTTTCCGTCGCGAAATTTCTTAAGCCCGGGCCGGCGTCTTTGCCGGCTTTGCTGTCTATGCTGTTTCTTCAACACCTCACAGGCTGTTTTCGGCCGTTTGGGAGAACCTGATCCATATGATTCGCCGTTCGCTGTCTGCTGTTTTTGCGTTGCTGGTCACGACCCCGCTATTGGCGGCACCTGCCGGTCAACAAACCTTGTTCAACTTCGTTCGTCCTGCCGATGTGGTGCAAGTGGCGACCGTGGATGCGAGCTTGCCGCAATACAACGCGGAGCAAACGGCGGAAGGTGAAGTGCTGCGCCGCGTGACCTTTAACCCGGCTGCTGCGCCAAGCCTGCGTCTCACGCCGCAAACCGGCGCATGGGACTGGTCGCAGTCGGGGATGATGACCCTGCGTATCCAGAATGCGATGAACTGGGCGCTCACCCTCGATGTGACCGTGCAAAGCAATAACGGCAAGACCCTCACCAGCCGGGTCGACTTACCTGCGGGACCGGCGCAAACCCTGTTACTGCCGTTGCAGGCTAATTCGCCGTACAGCCAGGGTATGCGCGCGGGACCGCCGATGCCGATGACTGTCGACGGGCAACGTATCTTGCTGGCCAGCACCCAAGGTGCGATTGATCTCAGCCAGGTGGTATCGGTCACCTTGTCCATCCCGCAACCCAATGCCGCGCAAAGCATTTTGCTCGAACGCTTTGGCGTGCAGGATGATGCCGGTGTGATCAAGGCCGTATACGGCTCGATCGTGGATGGCTACGGCCAGTCGACCCGGGCCAAGTGGCCGGAGCGAGTGGCCAATGATGAACAGCTCAAAGCCGCCGCTGCCAAAGAACAGCAGTTGCTCAAGGGCTGGCTGGCCAAACGGGGGGATCAGGACAAGTTTGGCGGTTCGCTCAAAGGTCCGGGGTTCAAGGCTACCGGCTTTTTTTACACCGAAAAACGCAATGGACGCTGGAATCTGGTGACCCCGCAAGGCCATCCGTTTTATTCCTTGGGCCTGAATGCCGTGACGGCCAACGATAGCCAGACCTACGTTGCCGGGCGTGAGTGGATGTTCACCGATCTGCCCGAGCAGGGGGCGCCTCTGGCCGGTTATTACGGTTCATCGAACAGCAACAACGGTA
Source organism: Pseudomonas sp. Lz4W (assembly GCF_000346225.2). Lineage (NCBI taxonomy): Bacteria > Pseudomonadati > Pseudomonadota > Gammaproteobacteria > Pseudomonadales > Pseudomonadaceae > Pseudomonas > Pseudomonas sp. Lz4W. The sequence continues at coordinate 1,067,888 of NZ_CP017432.1, forward strand.
ACGGTTCCGCGCAGGGGCGAGGTTACAACGTTGGCCGCTGGTACAACTTCTATGGCGCCAACCTGCAACGGATTTACGCGCAGCCTTGCGACGCCGGCAAAACAGTCCCCGGGGCCGAGCCTGTTATTCCATGTGCGCCACAAGTTATTGATGCCAAGCGCTGGCAGGAACACGCCCTGGATCGCCTGCAAGCCTGGGGCTTTAACACCATCGGCAACTGGAGCGATCCCGAACTGGGGCTCAATGATCGGGTGCCTTACACCTTGCCGCTGTCGATAGTCGGTGACTACGCCAGCATCAGCACGGGTGCCGACTGGTGGGGCGGCATGCCCGATCCGTTTGACCCGCGCTTTGCCATGGCCACCGAGCGCGCAGTGGCGATTGCTGCCCGCGACCATCGGGATGACCCATGGCTGATCGGTTATTTCGCGGACAACGAACTGGCCTGGGCCGGCCCCGGTAATGATCCGGCATCACGCTATGCACTGGCCCTGGGCACCTTGCGGCTGACCACGGACGTACCGGCCAAACGTGCATTTCTGAAGCAGTTGCGCGACAAGTACCGTAACCAGCAAGGCCTGTCCAAAGCCTGGGGTGTCGATATCCCGGCGTGGGAGCTGATGGAAGACCCGGGTTTCGAGGCGCCGCTGCCCAACGCCGAGCACCCGGAAATTGAAGCGGATTATCAGTATTTCCAAAAGGTCTTCGCCGATACCTATTTCAAGACCATTTCCGACTCGCTGAAGTGGCATGCCCCGAATCACTTGCTGCTGGGCGGCCGCTTTGCCGTGAGCACACCAGAAGCCGTGGCCTCGTGCGCCAAGTATTGCGACGTACTGAGTTTCAACTTCTATACCCTGCAGCCGCAGGACGGTTATGACTTCGCCAAACTGCGCGAACTGGACAAGCCGGTGATGATCACTGAATTCAACTTTGGCTCCCGCGACCGCGGCCCGTTCTGGGGCGGCATGACCGAAGTGGCCAGCGAAGAAGCCCGCGGTCCGGCCTATGCCAGGTTTCTCAAGCAGGCAGTGGCTGAGCCGTCGATTGTCGGCGTGCACTGGTTCCAGTACCTGGATCAGCCGGTTACCGGCCGTTTACTCGATGGCGAGAATGGTCACTTCGGCATGATCGGTATCACCGACCTGCCGTTTACCGGCTTTGTCGACAGCGTGCGTAAAACCAACCTGCTGGTCCTCGATCAACTCGGCCAAGAGGCCGCCAAGGCCCAGGTCGATGCTGACCAGGCCGCCAAAGCCCCGGTGCATACACCTCAGGATGGCAGCGCTGGAAGCTCTGGCCCGGGCCATGCCGGCGGTCATTCAGGTAAAGGTCACTGATCTGCGAAACCGGGCGGCGAGTCACTGCGTCGCTTCAGGGGGCCTGCGCCCTTCTAGATAGCATTTGAAAACCTGGAGCTTCCATTCAACTGAATGGAGGCTTCGAAATGGATGCAAAAGGGAGGTGGGCAAGTGGGGTCGAAGCCGTTCAGCGTGCACGCATGCGATTCGGGCCCGCTACGACTGTTCGGCAGGGATTTCACAAAAAATCCACTCTCACGCTGATACCTTCTGCGCCGACTGCGTAATGCACAAAAATTGTGCGTTGGTAGCGGTTTGCTCTGTTTCAAAATCTCACAGGGACTGGAACAATGCATGCCTTGTAGAGCCATGCTTGATTCAGGAGGTGCGGGTGCAGATTCAGGGTTTTCACGACCTTAAGTTCGAAGCAGTACGTGAGGCGTTTGCCGATCTGTTCAATGATCCGCAAGAACGCGGCGCGGCACTGTGCATCCGGATCGGCGGCGAAACGGTGCTCGATTTGTGGGCCGGCACCTCTGACAAGGACGCAGAGCAACCTTGGCACACCGACACCATTGCCAATCTGTTTTCCTGTACCAAGACCTTTACCGCAGTCACTGCGTTGCAGTTGGTAGAAGAGGGCAAGCTGGAGCTCGATGTGCCTGTTGCCCGGTATTGGCCTGAGTTCGCTGCTGCGGGCAAAGAGTCGATCACGTTGCGCCAGTTGCTCAGCCATCGCGCCGGCTTGCCGGCAATACGTGAATCAATGCCGGCGGCTGCCTTGTATGAATGGCAGACCATGGTAGATGCGCTGGCCGCGCAAGCGCCCTGGTGGACCCCCGGTGAAGGGCATGGTTACGCCGCAATCACTTATGGCTGGTTGGTAGGCGAGTTGATTCGTCGGGCCGACGGGCGCAGTGCGGGCCAATCGATAATGGCGCGTACCGCCAGGCCTTTGGGGCTGGATTTCCATATCGGGCTGGCGGATGAAGAGTTTTACCGGGTGGCCCATATTGCTCGCAGCAAAGGCACGATGGGCGATGCGGCAGCGCAACGCCTGTTGAAAGCGATGATGAATGAGCCGGCTTCGATCAGCACTCGGGCATTCACCAACCCGCCGTCTATCATGACCAGCACCAATAAGCCGGAATGGCGGCGGATGGAGCAGCCGGCGGCCAACGGCCACGGCAATGCCCGAAGCCTGGCCGGTTTCTACAGCGGTTTGCTGGATGGCAGTTTGCTTGAAGCCGAAATGCTCGGGCAATTGACCCGTGAGCACAGCATCGGTCCGGATAAAACCTTGCTGACGCAGACTCGCTTCGGGCTGGGCTGCATGCTGGATCAACCGGATGTAGCCAACGCTACCTTCGGCTTGGGCCCCAAGGCGTTTGGTCATCCCGGGGCAGGAGGGTCGATAGGCTTTGCCGATCCGGAGCGGGATGTGGCTTTTGGCTTTGTTACTAATACACTTGGGCCTTATGTATTGATGGACCCACGGGCGCAAAAGCTGGTTAAAGTCTTGGCGAGGTGTCTATAACCGGGTATTTGTAGGCCGTAGGTCGGAACCCTGTAGCTTTTATGCGTTTAATACGTTTTTTTATGTAGGCATAGCGCCTTTTATTCTTAATTCATTGTGTGGATATTCAATGTCATCTAATAAGACCCTCGCTCTGGCTCTTTGCCTGGCAATTACCGGTTGTGCACAAACTCCACAGAATGACGCCGCAGGTGGCCACAAATGGTGGCAGCTGGGCTCTTCCGACCAAGCGTCGACGCCTTCCGATAAAAGCGCCAGCGCACCTTCCAAGCCTGCAGACACTAAAGTAACTGCGCCGGTCGCCAAAACTGCCGCAGCGCCTGCGACTCCTGCTGTAGCCGAAGCCAAAGAAAGCGCTTTCAGCTGGTGGCCATTTGGTTCCGACTCGGCCAAAAAAGATGCCCCGGCGGAGAAAGAAAAGGTAGTGGTTGGCGCCGCAGCTCCTGCAACAACATCGACCAAGAATTGGTGGTGGCCGTTTGATAGCGCTGCCAAAGACAGCAAGCCCGCAACGGTTGGCGTGATTCCAATGCCAGATCCGAAAATCACTCAGGCCTGGCTGGACGAGTACGAGCCTCGCTTGCGTGCAGCAATCAAAGACACCAACCTGCAACTGGAGCGTCGCGAAAGCTTGCTGGTGATCGTGGCCTCGGCTGATAGCTCGTTCAAGGCTACACGCCCGGATTTGTTGATGCCGTCCATGCTTGGCCCGTTCACACGTGTGGCCAAAGTGGTTGAAGGCGATCCCAAAACTGCAGTACTGGTGCTTGGCCATGCGGACGCCACAGGCGCCATGGCAGCCAACACCCGACTGAGCCTGGATCGTGCCAAATCAGTGGCGGCTATCTTCCGCATGAGCGGCCTGCAGAGCAATCGTCTGACCCTGCGTGGCATGGGCTCGGTAATGCCTCGTGCAGCCAACGACAGTAATGAAGGTCGTGCACTGAACCGCCGGGTTGAAATCCTCATGACTCCGCAAGCGACCATGGTCGCGCTGGTCAGCAAATACAGCCAGCCTGCCTTGTCGCCATCTGATCTGGTTGCAGTGCAGCCGGCTGTTGCGCCGTCGATTGCGAAAAAAGCGGCTGCTCCTGCCAAGAAAGCGGTGGTTGCCAAAAAAGGCGCCCCGGCTAAAGCCCCGGCTAAAAAGGCAGTGAAAGCTGCTCCAGCCAAAAAGCCGGTAGTGGCTAAAGCCGACACCAGTAAAAAGGTTGCTGCTAACGATCAGGCCAAGAACTGATTGATTCAGGAAAGGATTGGCTCATGACTCAATCGCTGGCAGATATGCGCCGTGATTACACCCGTGACGGGCTGACCGAGGCTCAGGCTCCGGATGAGCCTTTCGCGCTGTTTCATCAGTGGTTCAGTGACGCGGTCAAAACCGAGCAGCCACCGGTCGAAGCCAACGCCATGACCCTGGCCACGGTCGATGCACAGGGTCGCCCGCATTGTCGGGTGCTCCTGCTTAAAGGTCTGGATGATCAGGGTTTTACCTTTTTCACCAACTACACCAGCGCCAAGGGCCAGCAATTGGCTGCATGTCCCTTTGCGGCGATGACCTTTTTCTGGCCTACCCTGGAGCGCCAGGTGCGTATCGAAGGTCAGGTGATCAAGGTGTCGGCGAAAGAGTCCGATGCCTACTATCAGGTTCGCCCGTTGGGTAGCCGGATCGGGGCCTGGGCTTCGCCACAAAGCCAGGTGATTGCGGGTCGCGAAGAGTTGATCGGGCTGCTTGAAGCCACAGAGGCGCGTTTCAGCGAGACCCAGCCGCACTGTCCTGAACACTGGGGCGGTTATCGGTTATTGCCCGAGCGCATCGAGTTCTGGCAGGGGCGTCCAAGCCGTCTGCATGACCGGCTGAACTATCGTTTTGACGGAGCTCGCTGGACCCTTGAGCGGCTGGCGCCCTGAAGTCGCTACCGGGAAGCTGCGTAATGCAAAACGGTAATTACGCGCTACCCTTACACGAGTTTTTAGAGAGTTGTCAGGCCTGACGAGACTGTACAGGCGCTGAATAAAGGCTGTTTATCTGCGCCGCGCGGTGACATGTACCCGGCTGCAGAGTTTAATGTATCCCTGATCTTTTGGAGTTGATCCTATGCGTAAGTCCGTACTGTTAGTTGCTGCTTTTTCGACCATGACAGTTTTGTTGGGCGGCTGCACCTCGAGCTTGACCGGCGACACCTACTCGCGCGATGAAGCGCGCCGCGTGCAAACTGTTCGCATGGGCACCATCGTTGCCCTGCGTCCGGTACAGATTGAAGGCACCAAAACCCCGATCGGCGCTGCAACAGGTGCTGTCATCGGCGGCGTTGGTGGCAGTGCTATCGGTGGTGGCCGTGGCAGCATCGTGACCGCCGTTATCGGTGCAGTAGCTGGTGGCCTGCTGGGCTCGGCAGCCGAGTCGGGCCTGACCAAGACCCAGGGTGTAGAAATCACCGTACGTGAAGACGACGGCAGCACCCGTGCCTACGTGCAGCAGGTTGAGCCGAACCAGGTGTTCCGTACCGGTGAGCGTGTACGCATCATGACTGTTGACGGTACCAGCCGCGTTACCCAGTAACGCCCAGGCGACACCGCTAAAAACAAAACCCCGGCCAGTGCGAACTGGCCGGGGTTTTTGTTTGTCTATGACCCTTATCCGGGAGCGGGCTCGCGCAAGGTCAGGCGACCTGTTGTTTACGGCTAAAGAACGCCGTAACCCCGTAGCCAATCAGCGCCGCCAGAATTGAGCCGGTCAGGATGCCCATGCGGTCCATTCCCACGTAATCACTGCTTCCCGCCACAAACGCCAGGGAGCCTACAAACAGGCTCATGGTGAATCCGATACCGCACAGAATCGCTACGCCAAACACCTGACCCCAGTTAGCACCGGCCGGCAGCGCTGCACAGCCGGTTTTAATCACGATCCAGGTCAAGCCAAACACGCCCAGGGTTTTACCGAGCAGCAAGCCTGTGGCGATCCCCATCGGCACGTGGTGGGTAAAGCTGTGCAGGTTGACGCCTGTCAGCGAGACGCCGGCATTGGCGAAAGCAAACAATGGCAAAATCCCGTAAGCCACCCAGGGGTGCAGCGCATGTTCGATGCCCATCAGTGGTGACGGTTCGGAGTTCCTGGTCCGCAGCGGGATGCAGAATGCCAGGGTCACACCCGCCAGCGTGGCATGCACGCCGCTTTTAAGCACGCATACCCAGAGGATCAGTCCGATGATCATGTAAGGGGCGATCTTGACCACGCCCATGCGGTTCATCGCGATCAAAAGCACCAGGCACGCCGCAGCCAGCATCAGGGATACCCCTGACAGCTCGGTGGTGTAGAACACCGCAATCACAATGATTGCGCCCAGATCATCAATGATCGCCAGGGTCATCAAGAACAGTTTGAGTGACGCCGGGACACGTTTGCCGAGCAGGGCCAGCACCCCAAGGGCGAAGGCAATATCAGTGGCCATCGGGATTGCCCAGCCGCCATGGGCGTCCGGGAAATCTTTGTTGATGTACCAGTAAATCAGTGCCGGCACTACCATGCCGCCAACTGCGGCTGCACCGGGCAATACTACCTGGGATGGTCTGGACAGTTGTCCGTCGAGCAGTTCGCGTTTGACCTCCAGGCCAATCAGCAGAAAGAACAAAGCCATCAGGCCATCGTTGATCCACAGCAGCGAGGGCTTGGCGATTTGCAAGGCACCGATCTGCACGGCCACCGGTACGTCAAGAAAGGCTGTGTAGTAGTGGGAAAGCGGTGAATTGTTGATGATCAAAGCCAGAGCCGCAGCTGCAATCAACAACAGACCGCTGGCAGCTTCCAACTGAAAGAAACGAGTGAAAGTGCTACGCAGAGGCAAGGTGGCTCTCCATCGGATAGTTATGGGGTGCGAGACCCGGACTTGTGAACCCGCTGGTTAAAACAAAAACCGGGTTGGCTTTCGTTTCAAACAACGCGTTGATCTCACTTCGACAAAGAGCCTAGCAGTTGAGTGCCCAATGGAGCCGCGTTGAGTTTGAGCAGACTGCAGGAACTGTCCTGTGGATCAAACTGTACCGCTGCCTGGAGCTGAAAAGGGCTGCGTAACAGCCCTTGTCGAAGCCTGGCGGCAGCGGTACAGGGTCAGGCTTCGATACCGAGAATATCCCGGGCAACGGCTTCGGCAATCCGGATGCCATCCACGCCCGCCGACAGAATTCCGCCGGCGTATCCTGCGCCTTCGCCAGCCGGGAACAGGCCTTTGACATTGAGACTCTGCATCGACCCGTCGCGGGTCATGCGCAATGGCGATGAGGTGCGAGTTTCGATCCCGGTCAGGATCGCGTCATGCATCGAGAAACCTTTGATCTGCTTCTCGAATGCCGGCAAGGCTTCGCGGATGGCTTCAATGGCGTAGGCCGGCAAAGCCAGTGCCAAATCACCCAGGGATACGCCCGGCTTGTAGGACGGTTCAACACTGCCCAGTGCGGTGGACGGCTTGCCCGCAATAAAGTCGCCAACCAATTGCGCCGGCGCTTCGTAGTTGCTGCCGCCCAACACATAGGCGTGGGCCTCCAGACGCTCTTGCAACTCGATACCGGCCAGAGGTCCACCCGGGTAGTCCTCGGGGGTAATGCCGACCACGATGCCTGAGTTGGCATTGCGTTCATTACGCGAGTACTGGCTCATGCCATTGGTCACGACGCGGCCGGGTTCGCTGGTGGCTGCAACCACTGTACCGCCGGGGCACATGCAGAAGCTGTAGACCGAGCGGCCGTTTTTGGCGTGGTGAACCAGCTTGTAATCAGCGGCGCCCAGCTTCGGGTGACCGGCGTACTTGCCAAGGCGCGCGCTGTCGATCAACGACTGCGGGTGCTCGATACGGAAGCCCACCGAGAACGGCTTGGCCTCCATATACACACCGCGCTCATGGAGCATGCGGAAGGTGTCTCGGGCGCTGTGGCCCAGGGCCATGATCACGTGCCGCGAGTTCAGTTGCTCGCCATCGGCCAGGACCACACCGGTCAAGTGTCCGTCATCGATCAATACGTCGGTAACGCGTTGCTGGAAGCGTACCTCGCCGCCCAGCGCCTCGATTTGCTGGCGCATGTTTTCGACTACGCCGGTCAGACGGAACGTACCGATGTGCGGTTTGCTGACATAGAGGATTTCGTCCGGCGCACCGGCTTTGACAAACTCGTGCAGCACTTTGCGACCGTGGTGTTTCGGGTCTTTGATCTGGCTGTAGAGCTTGCCGTCCGAGAAGGTCCCGGCGCCGCCTTCGCCAAACTGCACGTTCGATTCGGGGTTCAGGACGTTTTTGCGCCACAGGCCCCAAGTGTCTTTGGTGCGCTGGCGCACTTCAGTGCCGCGCTCAAGAATGATCGGCTTGAAGCCCATTTGTGCCAGCAGCAAGCCAGCGAAAATACCGCATGGGCCAAAACCCACCACAATCGGGCGTTCGCGTAAATCCTGGGGCGCGTGGCCGACAACTTTGTAGCTGACGTCCGGAGCAGGATTGACGTTGCGGTCATCCGCGAACCGCAGCAACAGCGGGGCTTCATCGCGCACGCTCAGGTCGATGGTGTAGATGAAGCACAATTCGGAGGTTTTTTTGCGCGCATCGTAGCTGCGCTTGAACAAGGTGAAATCGAGCAGGTCATCGCTGGCGATGCCCAGGCGCTGCACGATGGCAGGGCGCAGGTCTTCTTCGGGATGGTCGATCGGCAACTTGAGTTCGGTAATTCGTAACATGACAGTGTCCAATAGAGGGGCCAGGCAAACCCCGGCAGCCTTAACGCGAACCGGCGATTATAAGCTGCCTGGAGGTCAGACCGTCAGCAACATTTGTCGTTTAGTCGTTACGTGCGCCACCGAAGTAGCCACAACCACGCTGTACCTGACCGTTGACCCGCAGTTCAGCGCCCAGATGCTGAATGCTGCCGTTGACACTGTCCGTGCAGCGTTGCGGGGCGACCCAGAGTTCGATGTGTTGGTTGTTGGCTTCTGTGGACAGGGAGAAGCGACCGTCGCCGACCTGTTCCTCAACAAAAGGCAGTGCCAGTTGTGGCTGGCCTTCGCGTTTTAGCACCATGCCCTTGGCGCCTGCCTGGACTTCCCACGCCGGGCCATTGCCGTTGGCATGCACGGTGATTTGTTTGAAGTTGGGGTCTTTGCAGGCGGAACTGTTGCGCTCCAGGCGATACAGTTGTTGCAGCTGAACTTCGCCGTCAGTGCCGGGGACTTTACCGGTGACAAAGCTGCCGCGAATGTCGGCGAACAACTTGCCGGGCTTGTCAGGCATGTCCGTGGCGTCTTGCACCAGGGTGGTACTGGCACTGTCACGCACCACATAGCGCTGTTGCCCGACGCATGGCTGGAAAATTAACTGGCCATTGGCCGAAACCAGCTCACCTTGCAGACGGGTCATGCCGGCATTGCTGTCAGCGGGTTTACTGTTGAACATTTGGCAGCCCGCAAAAAGGGGCAACAGGGCGAACAAAACCAAGGAACGAGCAGCACGCATCATTGAGACTCCTGACTAGTGCTGCCACGTTACTTAGGCGCGAAGTGCTGCACAAGGGGCGATCTTTTTTTCCGCCGGGCAGGCCCTGCGCGAGCATGCCCGTTCGAGATTTTTTGATCCGCAAAGCCCGCCCCTGCAAAGGGACTGGTCGATTAGCCGACCTGATAGGTTTGCCCGGTGTGCAGGCCTTCTACGCTTTTGGCGTAGGCCAACGCCACGTCAGCTGCTGCGACCGACTTGAATCCGCGGAAGTATGCGGCATATTTGCCCATGGCTTCGGTCAGCACGGTAGGGCTCACCGAGTTCACCCGCAGGCCGCGGGGCAGTTCGATCGCCGCGGCTTTTACGAAGCCATCCAGTGCGGCGTTTACCAGGGCTGCGCTGCTGCCGGTACGAATCGGCTCACGGTTGATTACACCGCTGGTGAACGTAAACGAGGCGCCGTCGTTAGCAAATTCACGACCGATCAGCAGCAGATTGACCTGCCCCATCAGTTTGTCCTGCAAGCCCAGGGTGAAGTCTTTTTCACTCATCTCGGCCAATGGCACGAAATTGACGTTGCCTGCAGCGCACACCAGGGCGTCGAAGCGACCGGTCTTTTCAAACAGTTGCCGAATCGAAGGGCTGTTGCTGATATCAACCTGGAAATCGCCACTGCTGCGACCAATGCGCACGACTTCATGGCGGGGCGACAACTCGCGGTCAATGGCTGAACCTATGGTGCCCGTAGCGCCGATCAACAGAATCTTCATTGCCATGTTCCTTCAGTGATGGGGTGTGGGTTGAGTCTAATGCTGGTGTTTTAAGGTGATAAGCGCACTAATGGGCAACCTTTGGTTTTCATATGGAAACAATCAATGAGCGAAGTGGATGACCTGGCGGCGTTCGCGGTGTTGATCGATGCCGGCAGTTTTACCCTGGCGTCCCAGCAGCTGGGGTGCAGCAAAGGGCAGTTGTCCAAGCGCATCAGCCACCTTGAAGCGCAGTTCTCGGTGGTGTTGCTGCACCGCACTACCAGGCGCCTGAGTCTGACTGCAGCCGGCGCTGCATTGCTGCCTCAGGCTCAGGCGCTGGTAGTACAAGTGGAGCGTGCGCGTCAGGCATTGGCACGGCTAAAGGACGACATGGCAGGTCCGGTGCGTATGACTGTGCCCGTGTCACTGGGTGAAACCTTCTTTGATGCACTGCTGCTGGAGTTCTCCCGGGATTACCCGCAGGTGCAGATTGAGCTGGAGCTCAACAACAGTTATCGCGATTTGGCGCGGGACGGTTTTGATCTGGCGATCCGCTCGCAAGTGAGCAGTCACGAGCGGTTAGTGGCCAGGCCCGTGCTGACCTGGCATGAAGTCACTTGCGCCAGCCCGGCCTATCTTGAGCAACACGGCGAGCCGGATACCCCGCAACAACTGGTGGAGCATCAGTGCTTGCTGAACAGTCACTACAGTGGGCGTGAGGAGTGGCAGTACCACCAGCAGCATGAGTTGCATCGGGTTCGGGTATCGGGGGTGTTCGCCAGTAATCACTACAGTTTGCTGAAAAAAGCCGCCCTGATCGGTTCGGGAATCGCCCGTTTGCCGTCTTACATGCTCCAGGCTGAGCTGGCGGACGGACGCTTGCGCGGCTTGTTGCGTGATTATCAGACCCGCAGCAATCCCATGTATCTGGTGCATCCCTATCAGGGGGGCTTGCCCAGGCGCACCCAGGTGCTGGCGGACTACCTGACGGGCTGGTTTCAGCGTAGCGGTGAGGCATTAGCCCGGCTTCAGCCATAGCGGCGCGCAATCAGCCGGTCAATTGAACAGGCGCCCGGACCTCTTGCCATCAGGTACAACAGAATTGCGATCCAGGTGCCGTGGGTCGGGTAAGCATCAGGGTAGACGAACAACTGAATGGTCAGGGTCATGCCCAGCAGGGCCAGCGCCGAAAAGCGGGTAGCGAAACCCAGCAGGATCAACACCGGGAACAGGTGCTCACTGAGGGTCGCCGCGTATGCAGCTACATCAGGGGGCAGCAGTGGCACCTGGTAATCGGTGCTGAACAGGTAGGTGGTGGACGCGGCCAGGTGCGGTACGCCGAGCTGGAACGTACCGTTAACCAGGTCGATGGCAAAACCTTCGACTTTGGTCTGGCCTGACTTCCAGAACACGGCGGCAATGGAAAAGCGTGCGATCAAAGCGATCAAACTGTGGGGGATGCGCTGCATGAGTGCAATTGCGTACTCGATCCAACGGCGTAACAGGCAGGAGGTTGCGACAGGCGTGTTCATGGCGAAATCTCGGGAGCAGGGGACAAATCAGTGATGGCGTCATGGGTAATCAGCAGCGCCAGGGCCTGGCTCAAGTCAAAGTAAGGATCAACCTGCAGCGCATGTTCCGCGGCGGGCCCCAGGGCATGGCCGCTCTGCAGATGCCTGATAAAGGCCGTGTAACCGGGTCTGACGGCGAATACCTCGACAGATAATCCATAACGCAGCACCACGGTGCTTTGTGGCAGGCTCAGGTCAAGTCCCTGGCTTAGCTCCTCGTTTTGATGTGCGGCCCATAAATCGGCTACGGCGTAAGGCGAGTCCAGGGTTGCAACGCCGGGGTGCAGCTGCAGGTGCAACTGACCGAGACTTTCTGGCACCTTGAGCATCCGGGCCAGTACCTGCGGATCCACCGCGCAGGCGTCTGCTGCGTGATAGGCCGCTACACACAAGCGCTCAAGACGTGCGGTATCGGCCAGGTAGGGCAGGCTCCTGGCGGGCTCGAAATCGCCAATGAAGTCAGCAAAACGGACGCCATAGGTGCTCATTATCGGGCTGTCAGGCGGGCTTTTTTTAATGAATAGCCGTGCCATTTCCTGAAAAAAATACTCGCCCACCAACCTGGCCACTACGGGATAACTGAATGCCAGCGCATTGATCAACCCTCTCTGGACATTGTTGCGATACACCGCGAAACGGCTCTCGATGTGCCCGTTGCGCGATACCAAACCTCGCGGGCATGGCTGTTGGGAGTCAAGCACGGCTGCGCTGAACGCTTCTTGTAGTCTCATGTTCGCTCCCGGGTCGTTAGCAGGTAACAGTCAGCGAGTTCGGCCTGGGCGAGCAGTTCGCTGAAAACAGGCAATTGGTTGTCGCGCTCGATCAGCGTGGCCACCGGGCCAACGCATTCCAGTACCTGCTGGTACAACGCCCAGACAGCCTGGTCGACGGGGGCGCCATGGCTATCGATCAGCAAGCGCTGCCCTGACTGGTCGATATCTTCTGCAAAGCCTGCCAGATGAAGTTCGCCCACCGCGTGCAAGGGCAGTGCGTTGATATAGGCCAGGGGATCGCGGTCATGGTTGACGCAGGACACGTACACATTGTTCACGTCCAGTAACAGGCCGCAGCCGCTACGGGTGATGACTTCATGAATGAAGCTCGCTTCGTCGAAATGTGTCTGGTCGAACTCCACATAGGTCGCGGGATTTTCCAGCAGTATCTGGCGCTGCAAGGTGTTTTGAACCTGATCTATATGTGCGCAGACCCGCTGCAGGGTGCTCAGGTCATAGCGCAAAGGCAGCAAGTCGTTGAGAAAATGCGGTCCGTGGCTGGACCAGGCCAGATGTTCTGAAAACACCCGGGGCCGGTAGCGGGCAAGCAAAGTTTGTAAACGTTGCAGATGCTCGATATTGAGTGGGGTGTCGCTGCCAATCGACAGGCCGACCCCATGAATCGACAACGGGTAGCGTTCTCTGATCAGACCCAGGTAATGATGGAAGGGGCCGCCTGCCACCATGTAGTTTTCTGCATGTACTTCAAAGAACCCGACATCAGGCAGGGATTCCAGTACATCCTTGAAGTGTTCGGCCTTGAGCCCCAGGCCCGCACGCGGCGGGAGCTGGGAGATACGAGGCGCGATGAGCGAAGCAGTTGAACTGTGCATCATCAGGACCCATGGCTGGATATCAGGATTTGGCAGTGAAAGCGGCAAGTTGGCCAAAGCCGGTGGATGAGGTGTGGCTGGCCGTTTTATCGCAGGTACCTTTAGGCACGAGTTTCCAGGCATCGCCCTGGTAGTCGGTTTTGGAGGTGCCTGCGCAGGTGGTGCCCGCGCCTGCGGCACAATCGTTTTGGCCTTTCAAGGCAACCCCGAAGCACTTCTCCATATCGCCGGCCGCCTGGGCTGGCAAAGCGGCAACGGTCAAAGCAGAGCCCAGGGCAAGAGCCAGGGCTGCAGCGGAAAAAGTGCGGGTGGTTTTGTTGTTCATGGTGAGTCTCCAGGGGTGATATTTACTACGCCGGCCACTGAATGCTGCCGGCTTACCCCACTAGAGAGAGAGCAGCCCGGGATTTGTTACAGGCGACTGAAAAGAAGTTAGGGTTCCGGTCGGCGCAACCTTTTCCGGCGCCCATGAAAAACGGCCCCGAAGGGCCGTTTTGTGTCGCAGGCAGCGTCAGCCGCCCAGATAGGCATCACGCACTTTTGGATCGTTGAGCAATTGCTCTCCAGTGCCTTGCATCACCACCCGGCCGTTTTCCAGCACGTAGGCGCGGTCAGCAATTTTTAGCGCCTGGTTGGCGTTCTGTTCCACCAGAAACACCGTCACGCCCTCATCCCGCAGTTGTTCAATAATGTCGAAAATCTGCTGAATGATGATCGGAGCCAGCCCAAGTGATGGTTCGTCGAGCAACAGCAACTTGGGTTTACTCATCAGCGCCCGGCCGATCGCAAGCATTTGCTGCTCGCCACCGGACATGGTGCCGCCCCGTTGATTGAAACGCTCTTTCAGGCGCGGGAACAGGTGCAGAACCTTGTCCATTTGCTCCTGGTATTCGTGCTTCTCAGTAAAGAACCCGCCCATGGCAAGGTTCTCTTCCACGGTCAGGCGGGCAAATACCCGCCGGCCTTCCGGTACCACGGCAATGCTCTTGCGCATGATCTGCGCCGAAGTCAGCCCCACCAGCTCTTCGCCCAGATAGCGAATGCTGCCGCTTTGGGCCTGGGGCGAGCCGCACAGGGTCATCATCAAGGTCGACTTGCCAGCGCCGTTAGCGCCGATCAGGGTCACGATCTCGCCCTGACGTACCTCGACATTCACCCCGTGCAGTGCCTGGATCTTGCCGTAAAAGGTAGAGACGTTTTCAAATTGCAGCATTTACGCTTCCCCCAGATAGGCTTTGATCACTTCAGGGTTATCGCGGATCTGCTCCGGAGTCCCGTCGGCCAAAGGTGTGCCCTGATTGATCACTACGATATGGTCGGAAATGCTCATGACCAGTTTCATGTCATGTTCAATCAACAGCACCGTAGCGTTGTGCTCGTTGCGTAAAACGCTGATCAGCGCCTTGAGGTCTTCGGTTTCCTTGGGGTTGAGACCGGCTGCCGGTTCGTCGAGCATGAGGATGCGCGGGCGCGTCATCATGCAGCGAGCGATTTCCAGGCGCCGTTGCTGGCCGTAGGCCAGGGTGCCCGCCGGGCGGTTGGCGAACTCGGTCAGGTTGACCTTGTCCAGCCAGTACGCGGCGTAGTCCATGGCATCGCGCTCGCTTTTACGGAACGCCGGGGTTTTGAACAGCCCCGCGAGGAAGTTGGTGTTGAGATGGCGATGTTGAGCAATCAACAGGTTCTCAACGGCTGTCATGTCCTTGAACAGGCGCACGTTCTGGAAGGTACGCACCACGCCCTTGCGGGCAATTTCATGGCCTGCCAGGCCTTCAATGGGTTCGCCATCCAGCAGGATGCTGCCCGACGATGGCTTGTAGAAGCCGGTCAGGCAGTTGAACACCGTGGTTTTGCCGGCGCCGTTAGGGCCGATCATTGACACTACCTGTTTTTCCTTGACGGTCAGCGCGACGCCATTCACCGCCAGCAAGCCGCCAAAGCGCATGCACAGGCCACTGACTTTCAGTATCTCGCGGCTCATTTTCGCAGCTCCAGATGAGGACGTTGCATTGGCAGCAGACCTTGCGGACGCCAGATCATCATCAGCACCATCAGGGCGCCGAACAGCAGCATCCGGTACTCACTGAAATCACGCATCATTTCCGGCAGCAGGATCATCACCACGGCTGCCAGAATCACGCCCAGTTGCGAGCCCATGCCACCCAGTACCACGATGGCCAGAATGATCGCCGACTCGAGGAAGGTGAACGACTCCGGGGTCACCAGGCCCTGGCGGGCGGCAAAGAAGCTGCCGGCAAAGCCTGCAAAGGTGGCACCCAGGGTGAAGGCCGACAGCTTGATGATGGTCGGATTCAAGCCCAGTGCACGGCAGGCAATTTCGTCTTCACGCAGGGCTTCCCACGCGCGACCGATAGGCATGCGCAGCAGGCGGTTGATCACGAACAGTACGATAAGCACCAGCACCAGCGCGATCAGGTACAGGAAAATCACCTTGTTGATCGAGTTGTACGCGATGCCAAAGTATTCGTGGAACGTCTGCATGCCCTCGGCTGCGGTTCTGTCGAAGCTCAGGCCGAAGAGGGTCGGTTTCGGGATGTTGCTGATGCCGTTCGGCCCGCCGGTGATGTCCGTCAGGTTACGCAGGAACAGGCGGATGATTTCACCAAAGCCCAGGGTCACGATGGCCAGATAGTCACCGCGTAAACGCAAGACCGGGAAACCCAGCAGGAAACCAAAGGTGGCTGCCATCAAACCGGCCAGCGGCAAGCAGATCCAGAAGCTCAGGCCGAAGTAGTGCGCCAGCAATGCATAGGTGTAGGCACCCACTGCATAGAAGCCCACGTAACCCAGGTCGAGCAGTCCGGCCAGGCCGACCACGATGTTCAGGCCAAGGCCCAGCATCACGTAGATCAGGATCAGGGTGGCGATGTCCACGGCACCGCGGGAACCATAGAACGGCCAGATCAGGGCCACGATCACCAGACCCAGAATGATCCAGCGCTGGGTGCTGGGCAGGGTCAGGAAGTCAGTGGCTTTGGACGGCACTTTTGGCATGTTGGGCGAAGCCTTCCAGGCCGCGCTCAGTTGCTGGTTGAACAACACGCGCACAAACATCAGCAGCGAGCAGATCGCAATCACGCTCAGGGTAAAGGTGCTGGTGTTGTGAACTTCGATGTTGATTCCGACGATAGTCAGTTTCAGACCGAGTACCGGGTAGGCGACGGCCCATACCAGCAGGGCGCTGAAGAACGCCGATTTAAGATTCCTAGTCATACTTTTTCAATCTCCGGACGTCCCAGAATGCCGGTCGGACGGAACAGCAGTACCAATACGAGCAGGCCGAAAGCCACTACGTCTTTGTACTGGTCGCCAAAGATATCGGCACCAAAGGCTTCAGCCACACCAAGCACCAGACCACCAAGCATTGCGCCGGGGATACTGCCGATCCCGCCCAATACTGCAGCAGTGAAGGCTTTAAGCCCCACGAGGAAACCGGAGCCGGGGTTGATCACGCCGTATTGCACGCTGATCAGAACGGCGGCAACGGCTGCCAGAGCGGCGCCGATCACAAACGTCAGGGCAATCACGTTGTTGGTGTTGATGCCCAGCAGGTTGGCCATCTTCATGTCTTCGGCGCAGGCGCGGCAGGCGCGGCCAAGGCGTGAACGGGAGATGAACAGGGTCAGGCCGAGCATGGCCAGGAGGGTGACCACGAAGACTACGATTTGCATGTAGGAGACAACGACTTCGCTAGCCCCGCCCGGACCGAAGGTGAAGCCGCCGGGGATCAGGTTAGGGATCGATTTGTCTTTCGAGTCCTGGGACAACAGCACCATGTTTTGCAGGAAAATCGACATGCCGATGGCAGAAATCAAGGGGATCAGGCGGTTACTGCCACGCAGAGGACGGTAAGCCACCCGTTCAATGCTGTAGCCATAAGCACTGGTGACCACGATGCTGGCGATAAACGCCCCGGTCAGCAGTAATGGCACGCTGTCCAGACCCATCATGGTCAGGCCGGCGATGGCGATAAACGCAATGTAGGAACCAATCATGTACACCTCGCCGTGGGCGAAGTTGATCATTCCAATAATGCCGTAAACCATCGTATAGCCGATGGCGATCAGGGCATAGGTGCTGCCAACGTTGAGGCCGTTAACCAGCATTTGGAAGAAGTGATAGATGTCAGGCATTACAAAGCTCCTAAAAACCTGAGACGCATTTCACTGGTGGAGTCATTTTCCGGCCTGGGTCATGGGGGTTTTCACCCACTTTGAGCGCAGGTCTTCTGCCAGCGAACCGCTGGTGACGGTTTTAAAGATTTTCAGGTGGGCAGACTTCCGGATCACGAAAGCGCGGCCCCTTTTCTGTGAATCCAGGGTTCGTAAAACAAAACCCACTGCTCGCGCAGTGGGCTTCGTTGTCAGATCAGGAACCGGGACTTACTGAGGGCTAACCTCTGTTTTAGGTTTGCCGAAGTGCCATTCGTAGACCACGAACTTGAAGTTCTTCAGGTCGCCTTTGTCATCAAAGCTCAGGTCGCCCATCGGGGTCTTGAATGTCCCGTCATGGATGGCTTTGGCCACTTTTGCAGTGTCTTCGCTTTTGGCTTGTTCAATACCCTGGGCAATGACTTCAACTGCGGTGTAGGCAGGGAATACAAACGGACCGGTCGGGTCTTTTTTGTCTGCGACGAACTTCGCTACCAGTGCCTTGTTTTCAGGCTGTTGGTCGAATGCTTGTGGCAGGGTCACCAGCAAACCTTCGGAAGCGCCCTGGGCGATTTGCGAGATGGAGTCGTTACCCACGCCTTCCGGGCCCATGAACTTGGCGTTCAGGCCTTTTTCCTTGGCCTGGCGCAGGATCAGGCCCAGCTCAGGGTGGTAGCCGCCGTAGTAAACGAAGTCGACATTGGCTTGCTTGAGCTTGGCAATGACCGCCGCGAAGTCTTTATCGCCAGCGTTGACGCCTTCAAAGACTGCGACTTTGACGCCTTTGTTTTCCAGAGTCTGTTTGACCGCGGTGGCGATACCTTCACCGTACTGCTGCTTGTCGTGCAGCACAGCGACGACTTTCGGTTTGACGTGATCGGCGATGTAGTTACCGGCCGCAGGGCCTTGAGCGCTGTCCAGACCGATGGTGCGGAAGATGTTCTTGTAACCACGGGCGGTGATTTCCGGCGCGGTGGCGGCGGGGGTAATCATGATGATGCCTTCGTCTTCGTAGATGTCCGAAGGAGGCTGGGTGGAGCTGGAGCACAGGTGACCGACTACAAACTTGACGCCGTCGTTGACGATTTTGTTGGCTACTGCAACGGCTTGTTTTGGATCGCAGGCGTCGTCGTATTCCTTGGCTTCAAGCAGGAGCTTTTTGCCGTCGACGTCAACTCCGCCTTTGGCGTTGATGTCTGCAATAGCCTGTTTGGCGCCAGTGAACTGCATGTCGCCATACTGAGTAACAGGGCCTGTTTTAGGACCCGCAATACCGATCTTGATGGTGTCTGCTGCAAACGAATGGCTGGCAACCCCGGCCAAAACCATCGCGGCAAACAATTTGGTAATTTGCTTAGTAGCCATCTCTATTGGTGCTCCACTCTTCTGTTGTAATTTTTATAGTCCTGGAAGCCAAGGCAGCCGGACCGGGTCTTTTCTAGCGAAATTCCCGGCCAATCCCCCCTGCAACTGTACCGGTACAGTGTAGAGCGCCGGTTTAGCGCTTGAATAGCGTGTATCCGAGGGAAAAAGCAGGAAATGTCGCTTAAACGAAAGAAAGAGACAGAATGGCGGCGGAATATGCTGATGTTTTTTATCTGAATGTTGCCAGATCAGCCTTGCCGTCCTTAGCCCTTACTCTTTCTTGGCGTCTCCACCTTTATTCGGGTTTTTCTACCCGGTGAGCGGCGCTATCATTACGCCGATTTTTTACCAGGTGAAACCCATGAACCAAGAACCTAGCACCCTCTATGCCAAGCTGCTTGGCGAGACCTCAACTATTGAATGGGATGCCTTGCAGCCGTTCTTCGCCAAAGGCGATCTGTTGTGGGTTGATCCTGCACTGGACCTGATCGAAGCGGCGCAGGCCGTGACTCAGGATGATGCAGAGAAAGTGGCCGCCTGGATGGCGTCCGGAGTGCTTGGAAAGATGACCGAAGCGCAGGCGCTAGACGTTCTTGAGCGTAACCCGCAGTTGTGGGCAGTGGTGGTTTCCCCCTGGGTTATGGTCCAGGAAAGGGCAGAGAAATAATATAAAGCACCAAGTTAGAGCGTTTTTTGCCGTAGGCATTTCAGGTCGTGAGTGTGTAGGGCAGTAACTGGTTTCGCCGTAGTGGCCAGTTGCCGTAGAGAAACGCCACAGTCCCGACTGTGGCGTTTTTTTGTGCCTGCCAGATGGCTTCGGGCTTACTGGCTCGAGAGTTGAAAGGCTGTGTGCCCGGGCTCGGCCAGGGAGCGTTTATTCAGTTCATCGAGCAACTCATGCAGAGCCTCAAAAGGTACCGGGCGGCTTAGCAGAAAGCCCTGGACATAGTCGCAGCCGTATTGCCTGAGGAACTCGAATTGCTGATTGGTTTCAACGCCTTCGGTGACCACCTGCAAGTGCAGGGTGTGGGCCATGACGATAATGGCCTGGACGATTTCCATGTCCTGGCTGGAGGCCGGGATTTCCTGAATGAATGAACGGTCAATTTTTAACGTGTTCAGAGGCAGGCGCTTTAAATAGGCGAGGGAGGAATACCCGGTGCCGAAGTCATCAATCGACAGTGACACGCCGAGGGCGCGAATCTGCCGAAGCAGTTGCGAGGTGCTGTTGATATTTCCCATCAAGGCGTTTTCTGTGACTTCCAGCTCCAGTCGATGGGGGGCTATGCCGGATGTTCGCAGGGCATTTTCAATCTCGTCGGCCAGCTCTACCCGTACCAGATTCAGTGCCGAGCAATTAACCGCGACCCCCAGTTGCTGCCAGCCCATGCGTGATAGGGCAGCCAGGTCCTGACAGGCCTTGCGCAACACCCAGTGGTCCAGTTCGGCGATCAGACCGTTGGCTTCGGCAATGCTGATGAAACGGTCCGGGGCGAGCAAGCCATGCTCAGGGTGCTGCCAGCGCACCAGGGCCTCGAGTTTGGCGACACGGCCTGTCTTAAGGTCAAAGATGGGTTGGTAATGCACCAGTAATCCGCTGCCATCGATCAGTGCATTGCGCAGTTCTTCTTCTATCTGCAGTTCCAGCGACGCGCGGGCTTTCAGGTTCGAGCTGAAGAAGGTCAGGCTATTGCGACCATTGCCTTTGGACTGGTAGAGCGCCAGATCTGCGTGTTTGAGCAACTCGGTACTGGTGGTGCCGTCATCCGGAAACACACTGATGCCGATGCTGGTGGTCATCACCATGCGTCTGCCGGCCAACTCGATGGGCTCTTTGAGTTTAAGCATGATGCGCTGGGCCATGCTTTGAGCTTCATCGCGGTGGTTGAGGCTGACTAAAATGCAGAATTCATCGCCGCCAAAACGCGCGACCACATCATCATGGCTGCGGGTGGCACTTTTGATTTGGGTGGCGATGGTCTTGAGCAACTGGTCCCCGGCATCATGGCCCAGGCTGTCGTTGATGCGCTTGAAGTGATCAATGTCGAGAAACATCACCGCCAGCTTGCCGTTGTGTGCCGTGCGCTCGATCAGCTTTTCGGCAAAAATCTGGTTGAACCCGCGCCGGTTGATCAGATTGGTCAGCGGGTCGTAAAGCGCCACCTGCTGCAAGGACACGCGGGCGAGGTCAAGTTGGCTGAGCAGGGCGTTGACCCGTTTCAGGTCATGCTCTTTGTGCTGCAGTTTCTTGTCGACCAAGGCTGCGCTGATGCTGCAGCCAATCAGCAACAAGCTGATCAGGGCCACCATCAAGGCCAGTTGCCAGTGGTTGTTTTCAATGAATGCCTGACCGGTGTCGCCAGAAGGCGAGTAGGTGTGCATCGCCCACATGCCGATGAAGTGCACGCTGAGCAGGGCTGCTCCGGCAGCGAGGCTGATGGCGTATTTGAAAAGCTGATGGGGCAAACCGCTGGTGGAGAGCAGGCAAGAGGTCATCAGCAGCGCGCCATAGCTTGCTGCGACGGCCGTGAACAAGGAGAGAGCGATCAGCTGCGGTTGATAATGGGTCAGGTTGTTGGAGTGCATGGCTGACATGCCGACATAGTGCATGCAGCAAACAGCCACCCCAAAAACCAGCGCCGCCAGCTGTAGCCGGGCACGACTGGGGGCAGGGCTATTGAGGATTTGCATGGCGATGAGGGTGCCAATCCATGCAATGAACAGCGAGACGCTGGTGATGCCAAGGTCGTAGTGGGTTTCGGACCGGGATTCAAATGCCAGCATGCTGATGAAATGCATGGCCCAAATACCGCCTGCCAGGCAGCTGGCGCCAAGCCATCGCCACACGGTTTTTGCCATGGTTTTTTCGCTGTTGGTAGTACGTTCCACCATGTGCAGCACAGCTAAAGCAGCCGCACAGGCCACCAGATAGGCGAGAAATACCAGATAAGGGTTATGGCTGCTGTAAAGCAGTTGTTGCCCGTTATCCATGTGCGGACCAAAAAACTGCAAGTCCAGCCATTCCATAGCGTGCCTCGGCACTGATTGCAGATTTGCTAGTCGTCAGGCGCTAGCTCGGTCTCAAGTATAGAGGCTGGAATTTTGGCTGCAGCAATGATGGCAAGATGATGTCTATCATTATGTTATGAGAATTAGGATCGCTATTCCTCTTAGCGCTAAGGCGGCAAGGGGCAAGCCTCGCGCTGTTGATCACGAGGCTTGAAGCCTGCTGCGTGAGCAGGTTGGGCTCCTGCTCAGGGGGAATCAATAAACCCGCTTGCCTTGCGCAAGCGGGTTTTCAATCAGCCTGCGACCAATACGCGAATGGCTTCAAGACGCAGGGCGGCTTTCTCAAGCATGGCCAGGCTTTGTTCCCGTTGCTTGCGCAAGGCAACCAGTTCGCTGTCACGCACGCTCGGGTTAACCGCTTGCAATGCTGTCAGGCGTGCCAACTCTTCTTCAGTATCGGCGGCCAGGCGACGCTGTGCTTCGGCAACACGTTCTGCGTGGCGTGGCGCGATCTTGGCTTCACCGGCGTTGATCTTCGGCGTGAGGTTGTCACGCTGGGCCTGAATGAACTTGTTGGCGCTGGCACGGGGCACGCTTTCCAGTTGTTCGTTCAAGGTTTCGAAGGCCACGCGTGATGACAGGTCATTGCCGTTGGCGTCCAGCAGGCAGCGCAGAGCGGCAGGTGGCAGGTAACGGCCCAGCTGCAGCGAGCGCGGGGCAACCACTTCGCTGACGTAAATCAGTTCAAGCAGTACGGTTCCGGGCTTGAGAGCCTTGTTTTTGATCAGTGCGACAGCGGTGTTGCCCATCGAACCGGACAATACGAGGTCCATGCCGCCCTGCACCATCGGGTGTTCCCAGGTGATGAACTGCATGTCTTCGCGCGACAGGGCCTGGTTGCGGTCGTAGGTGATGGTCACGCCTTCGTCGTCGCCAAGGGGGAAGCTGGCGTCGAGCATTTTTTCGCTTGGCTTGAGGATCAGGGCGTTTTCCGAGTGGTCTTCACTGTCGATGCCAAAGGCGTTGAACAGGGTTTCCATGTAGATCGGCAGGGTGAATTGATCGTCTTGTTCAAGGATCGCTTCAACCAGCGCTTCGCCTTCGCCCGAGCCGCCGGAGTTCAACTCCAGCAGGCGGTCGCGACCGGTGTGCAGTTCTTGCTCCAGACGCTCGCGTTCGGCGCGGGCTTCGTCGATCAATGCCTGCCACTCTTCATCGTCAGCAGCTTCAAGCAACGGCAGCAGGCGCGGGCCAAACGTGTGTTGCAGTGCGTTGCCGGTAGGGCAGGTATTGAGGAAGGCGTTCAGCGCTTCGTGGTACCACTGGAACAGGCGCTGTTGCGGGCTGGTCTCAAGGTACGGCACGTGGACTTCGATAATGTGTTTCTGGCCGATCCGGTCCAGACGACCAATTCGTTGTTCCAGCAGGTCCGGGTGGGACGGCAGATCGAACAGCACCAAATGATGAGCAAACTGGAAGTTACGACCTTCACTGCCGATTTCCGAGCAGATCAGTACCTGGGCGCCGAACTCCTCGTCTGCGAAGTAGGCCGCTGCGCGGTCGCGCTCAAGAATGTTCATGCCTTCGTGGAAGACCGTTGCAGGGATGCCGGAGCGCACGCGCAGGGCGTCTTCCAGATCCATTGCGGTCTCGGCGTGGGCACAGATCACCAGCACTTTTGTGCGTTTGAGCATCTTCAGCGTGTCGGTGAGCCACTCGACCCGAGGGTCAAAGCGCCACCAGCGTTCTTCTTCACTGGCGTCCGGCTGGGACTGGAAGCTGACTTCGGGGTAGAGCTCGGCATGTTCGCCCAGCGGCAGTTCCAGGTATTCGTCCGGGCATGGCAGCGGATAAGCATGCAGCTTGCGCTCCGGGAAGCCCTGAATGGCTGCGCGGGTGTTACGGAACAGGACGCGGCCGGTGCCGTGACGGTCGAGCAGTTCGCGTACCAGACGTGCGCTGGCTTCGGCATCGCCATCGTTAACGGCGGCCAGCAAGGTATCACCCTCGGCGCCGAGGAAGCCGTGAATGGTTTTGTGGGCCTCAGGCGACAGGCGGCCTTTGTCCAGCAGCTCCTGCACGGCCTGGGCGACCGGGCGATAGTTCTCGCTCTCGGCACGGAAGGCGGCCAGATCGTGGAAGCGGTTGGGGTCGAGCAGGCGCAAGCGGGCGAAGTGGCTGTCCTGGCCCAGTTGTTCCGGGGTAGCGGTCAGCAGCAATACGCCCGGGATCACTTCTGCCAGTTGTTCAATCAAGGCGTATTCCGGGCTGACCTGGTCTTCGTGCCACACCAGGTGATGGGCCTCGTCGACCACCAGCAAATCCCAGTCCGCTGCAAACAAAGCGTCTTGAGCCTTGGGGTCGTCGACCAGCCATTCCAGTGCAACCAGCGCCAGCTGGGTATCTTCAAACGGGTTGCTGGCATCGCTTTCGATGAAGCGCTCTTCGTCAAACAGCGCGACTTCAAGGTTGAAGCGCCGGCGCATCTCCACCAGCCATTGGTGCTGCAGGTTTTCCGGCACCACGATCAGCACGCGGCTGGCGCGGCCACTGAGCAGCTGGCGGTGGATGACCAGACCGGCTTCGATGGTTTTACCCAGGCCTACTTCGTCAGCCAGCAGGACCCTTGGTGCTATCCGGTCGGCAACTTCGCGGGCGATGTGCAACTGGTGGGCAATAGGTTGTGCACGCACACCGCCCAGGCCCCACAGTGGCGACTGCAACTGGCGGCTGGTGTGTTCAAGGGTGTGATAACGCAGGGAGAACCAGGACAGCGGATCGATCTGGCCGGCGAACAAGCGGTCGCTGGCCAGACGGAACTGGATGAAGTTCGACAGTTGGGTTTCTGGCAGGGTAACAGGCTCGTTTTGCTCGTTGAGCCCGTGATAGACCATCAGCCCGTCGACATCGTCGACTTCGCGCACGGTCATCTTCCAGCCTTCGAAGTGGATGATGGTGTCACCCGGCGAGAACCGTACGCGCGTGAGCGGTGCGTTGCGCAGCGAATATTGGCGGGTTTCGCCAGTGGCCGGATAGAGCACGGTCAACAAGCGACCGTCCTGTGCCAGAACGGTGCCTAAACCTAGCTCTGCTTCGCTGTCACTAATCCAGCGTTGCCCCGGTTGATACTGCTGCGCCATGCTGCCTGACTCCCGCTTCGAAAAAGCCGAGTATATTAACGGATCAGGGGCCTCAGTCCAAAGGACTCTCATAAAAAGCTGTTCGGCTTTACTTGGGCCGGTAGCGGTTTTCGATGAGTGGCTCACGTTGATCGAGCATCAGGAATAGGAGAACAATCGCCATGTTGCCGCCCATCCTGCCTCTGAGTGTAGTCCCCGTGACGTCTCAACAAGATCCGGTGCGCCCACGGCCGGACATTCCACCGGTGGTGCCCGCCCAGGCAGCTGCGGGTGAAAGCGCGATCAACCTGAGCGATCATGACAGCGAGCAGGCCACGCTGTTGCTGCGCGAGGAGCAGCAGCGTCAACAGCAAAAGCGTCGCAGTGAAGCAGAGGAACAGGAGACTCAAAGCCCCTCTGATGCTGAAGATGCAGGGCCGCAATTGCCAGCGGTCGATGGCACACAGCGCTTGGGTTTGTGGGTTGATATAAAGGTCTGAGGCGATTTTTTCTGGTCAGGGGTGGCGCGGCGTCGCATTATTGGCCCATTGCCTGAGACCTTTGCGGTCTGCGGTGCACCGACTCAAACACTGACAGTGACCTGATTGCGCTATGAGCCAAGACAACAAGCTGGTCGACCTGGGTGCCGAACGCGCCAAACGGGTGCACGACCTTAAAGAAAAGAAGCTGAATGAAGTACGGCAAGCCTTCGAGCAAGCAATGCCGTTGGCAAAACCCGCAAAAAAGCCGAAGAAAAAACCTAAAAAGCGCTGAACAGCGGCGTTTTAGATGATCTGTGTCAAATATCCCGTCCAAGTCCCTGTCGCCGTGGATCACTATTGATCCTGGTCAAGTTCTGCGCCTGCGCGTCTGGTTAATCTAGCTGCAACACACAACAGACCCGCAGGAGGCCGTCATGTTTCTCGATAATGTGGTTATCGCTGGAGTATTTACCGTCGGCCTCATGGTCTTGTTTTTCGCGGGACTGGGCATTTTTATCTGGAAAGACTCCCGCAAGCGCAAATAGCGCAGGTCTTTTCGGGGTATGAGCACGCAAGGCATTTTGGGCGACTTCGGTCGCCTATTTTTTTGCGTGGGTTTTTTGCCCGTACCCCAGGCATAAAAAAAGGTACGACCCGTGAGGGGCGTACCTTTTTTGTTCGACGCTAAATCAGGCGAGCATTTTCGATGCCAGCCAGAACAGCCCCGCAGACAGTGCGATGGTGGCCGGTAAGGTCAGCACCCACGCCATCAGGATGGTTTTGATCGTACTGCTTTGCAGGCCGCTCTTGTTGGCGACCATGGTGCCGGCAACACCCGATGACAGGATGTGTGTCGTCGATACCGGCAGGGCGAAGACATTGGCCAGGCCAATGGCAAAGGCCGTGGTGATCTGGGCCGCCATGCCTTGTGCATAGGTCATGCCTTGCTTGCCGATCTTCTCGCCGATGGTTTTCACCACGCGCTTCCAGCCAACCATGGTGCCCAGCCCGAGAGCCAGAGCAACTGCCAGAATCACCCAGAATGGCGCGTATTCAGTGGTGGCGGTCAGATCTTTGCGCAGTTTTTCGAGGTCCGCTTTTTCACGGGCTTCAAGTGCTGGCAATTTGCTGACTTTCTTCGCGGTGTCGTCCAGGCAAAGCAGGTAGCGACGGATCTCGATACGCTTTTCAGACGGGAGCGAGTGGTAGTCTGCTACGCCTTTCAGCGAGCTCAGTAGCGCGGCGATGGTCGGCTCGGTTTGCTGCGGGTTGCAGCTGAACTGATCCGGCAAGTCGTCTTTTACGCTTTTGCCCAGTGCCAGGAACTCGCTCAGGGAGGCGTTGTTACGCTGATAGAACTGGCTCAGGTGCAGGGTTGCATCGCGAGTCCGCTCGATCTGATAGGTGGTGCTGTTGAGGTCCAGAACGAACGCACTTGGCACGATGCCGATCAGAACCAGCATGATCAGGCCGATGCCTTTCTGGCCATCGTTGGAGCCGTGAACGAAACTCACCGCCATGGCCGAGATCACCAGAACCAGACGGTTCCAGAACGGCGGATGCTTTTTGTCGTCCAGTTTGCGGCGTTGCTCCGGGGTCTTGTGCATCTTGGAGTTAGGACGCCACCACTTGAGACCAACCAGCAACAGTCCCGCAATCACGAATCCGGCCATTGGCGAGAACACCAGCGAGGCGCCAATGTCGATGGCCTTCTGCCAGTTAACACCTTCACTCACCGGAATTCCGTTGATCAGGGCATTGGCCAGGCCGACACCGAGGATAGAGCCGATCAGGGTGTGTGAACTCGACGCGGGAATCCCGAAATACCAGGTTCCCAGGTTCCAGGTGATGGCAGCGGCAAGCAGCGAGAACACCATGGCCAGGCCATGTCCGGTGTTTACATTGACCAGGAGCTCTACCGGAAGCAGGTGGACGATGGCATATGCCACACCGACCCCGCCCAGCAGAACGCCGAGAAAATTGAACACACCGGAAAAGAACACCGCCAGATGAGGCGGCATGGCTTTGGTGTAGATGACTGTTGCTACCGCATTCGCGGTGTCATGAAAGCCGTTTATGAACTCAAATGCGAGAACAAAGGCTAGGGCGAAGAAGAGGCTGATAAGAACCCAGGCGTCCAATCCGCTTAATAGATCGATCATGAAGGTTTTCTGACACGGTCATAAAGGGGTGCGGATTATGCCAGAAAACCCCGCTAATCGATGCACTAGCTGTCCGTTGGTAACATCTATAAATGAAAAAACCAGTGAGGGCTATTCCCGGCAGAGAACCTGAACTCCTCTCCAAGCCGCTGATATCAAAGGCTGTACGCGTTCTTGCGGGGCTGATACCTGCCCTTGTGAAGGCTACGACTGAAGGATGAAATTTCTTCAATCCGGCCCGTGAGAAGGGGTAGTTTCAGCCTCGGCGTCACAAACCACTGCAATGCGCGCGTGAATGGCCAGTCGTCAGGGACCTCCAGCCGCGCTCAATAGCTGCATTCAGGCCAAAGGTTCAGGGTTCCTCTGGCTTGAGCTCTTGTTCAATTTTTTGAATTTCCTGGGAGAATGCCTGATCCAGCAGGCTGGCCCGTTTGCGCCAGGGTTTGCGCTCCGGTTCTGGCTGGGCAGCGTAGATAGTCACTTCGCCACCGTAAACATCCTTGTAACGTTGCTCCTGACGCTCAAGTTCTGCGCGCAGTTCGTCTTTCGTCACAGTATTACCTAATTGAGTTGAGATTAAATCCGGTGAACCATCGTGTACGAGAGGGCGTTCGATTTAACGTGTGTGCTCGCCTTGTGCACGGCCTGTAAGCAATGACAAGGTTAAACAAGCCGTTCTTTGCACGCCGCATGTCATCAACTAAAAATGCAGATCGCCACGGTAAGTGTTCACCCTCGAGGGGGACAACATGCAGTGCACTTGAATGTTAAGCCGCGGGGCTTGTTGAATTCACTCGGCGACTTGGATCCAATAACTGAGGGTGCTTGATTCTGTGCACTCACTTACT
The DNA here is from genome assembly GCF_000346225.2 of Pseudomonas sp. Lz4W. NCBI lineage: Bacteria > Pseudomonadati > Pseudomonadota > Gammaproteobacteria > Pseudomonadales > Pseudomonadaceae > Pseudomonas > Pseudomonas sp. Lz4W. The sequence continues at coordinate 1,096,285 of NZ_CP017432.1, forward strand.
TAGGAAGCATGCTGGCCCAAGTAATGTTGCTACTATCGCCCAATAACTTCGGGCGCGTCAACTTTCGGGTGATCGGCGAGTCACGGCACTAAAGGCTTAACTAGATATGATACGAACCTTATCTATTAGTTGAGGGGGCGGGGAGTTGGCTGCACAAGTTTCAAGTCGGCGCCCGGGTTTAATCTGTGCGCTTTATACAGACGGTTTCTATCTGTGTCGGGCGCTTGGCACATGAAATGTGAAAGGGCTGGTTTTTTAATAAAGACCGCAGGCGTTGATTAAGTGCGCTGATTGAAGATCATCGATCGGCATGTAAATGATCCCTCCATTACCCGCGCGGGCAAAGGCAGGGCAATGCCGAGTCGATTGCGATTATCGCCCGACAGTTCGATAATCGCCCTCTGTTGTGTGGGTCAAACGCGTTCTGCGGGTTGGACAGGTGGTTAATAACAATAAATTCAAGCAGGGGGATTGAAGATGAATGATGTATTGCGCAATGCCGCTACCTGTATCGCGCCTCCGATTGTGGCGTCGCCCGCCAAGCGTATCCAGGCGTTCACCGGCGATCCCGATTTTATGGCGTCATTGGCCCGGGGGCTGGCGGTGGTGCAGGCCTTTCAGGAGCGCAAGCGCCATCTGACCATTGCCCAGATCAGCCATCGCACCGAGATTCCACGGGCCGCAGTGCGCCGCTGCCTGTACACCCTGATCAAGCTCGGTTATGCCACTACTGATGGCCGTACTTATTCGTTACTGCCCAAAGTACTGACTCTCGGTCATGCCTACCTGTCATCGACACCTTTGGCGGTGTCGGCCCAGCCGTATCTGGACCGTATGAGCGAGCAGCTGCATGAGGCCTGCAACATGGCGACCCTCGAGGGTGACGACATTCTGTACATTGCCCGTTCGGCTACCACTCAGCGCCTGATTTCGGTAGATCTTTCCGTGGGCGGGCGGTTGCCGGCGTATTGCACCTCCATGGGCCGCATCCTCCTGGCGGCACTGGATGATGTGACATTGCACGAGTACCTGGCCCATGCTGAGTTTCAGGCCAAGACCAGCCGTACTCTGCATACGCCCGAAGCGTTGCTTGAGTGTTTGCAGCAGGTGCGGGAACAAGGCTGGTGTGTGGTTGATCAAGAACTGGAGCAGGGCCTGCGTTCCATTGCAGTTCCGGTATATGACGCTTCCGGGCAAGTGCTCGCAGCCTTGAACGTCAGTACCCATGCCGCAAGAGTGAGCCGTACCGAACTGGAGCAGCGCTTTCTGCCGATCATGCTGAGCTCCAGTCGCGACCTGAGTGCCCAGCTGTTCAGCTGAGGTGGGCGCACTAAGCGTTCGATAAACGCACAGTTAAGCGTTTATCGAATTGCATGCCGGCGGCGGGCTGATTATTGTCCGGGAGCGCCCTGGAATGCAGTCTGCCCAAGCATTCAACCAGGGTTCGCCCACTATAATAAAGAAGAGGCCGAACGCCATGAACACCCCCCACTTCCTGATCTGGAAGCAGTCTTCGACGGTCCTCCCAAGACCGGTTTGACATCCTCTTTTAGGTTTCTTGTGTGAGCAGCCGCTCCTTGGCAGGCTTTCGTTCACCTGCGTTTTCCCGGAATAAAAATAATGAATTCGTCTCAGTCTGCAGCAGGAAACTGCCTTGATGTGCAGTCCTTTATCAATACTCAGCCGCTCTCGCGTTACCAGTGGCGAGTAGTCATTCTGTGTTTTCTGATTGTCTTTCTGGATGGTCTGGACACCGCAGCCATGGGCTTCATCGCTCCGGCCCTGTCGCAGGACTGGGGGATAGACCGCGCCAGCCTTGGCCCGGTCATGAGCGCGGCGCTGATAGGCATGGTATTCGGAGCCTTGGGTTCGGGGCCGCTGGCTGACCGTTTCGGGCGAAAAGTGGTGCTGGTGGGGGCCGTGCTGGTGTTTGGCGGGTTTAGCCTGGCCTCGGCCTACAGCACTAATGTCGATCAACTTCTGGTCTTGCGCTTTTTAACCGGCCTGGGCCTTGGCGCCGGGATGCCGAACGCCACCACCTTGCTGTCTGAGTACACACCGGAGCGCCACAAGTCGCTGTTGGTGACCAGCATGTTCTGCGGTTTCAATCTGGGCATGGCAGGCGGAGGTTTCATCTCGGCCAAATTGATCCCGATGTACGGCTGGCACAGCCTGTTGCTGATCGGCGGGATCTTGCCGTTGCTGCTGACATTGGTTCTGGTGGTGTGGCTGCCGGAATCTGCGCGTTTTCTGGTGGTACGCAATCGAAGTATTGAGCTGATTCGTAAAACCCTGGCACCCATTGCTCCGGCCATTGTTGCCGGCGCCACCCGCTTCAGCGTGCCCGAGCAGCAGACCGTCAAGGCGCGCAATGTATTTGCCGTGATCTTCTCCGGGACCTATAGCGCCGGCACCTTGTTGCTGTGGCTCACCTACTTCATGGGGCTGGTGATTGTGTATCTGCTCACCAGCTGGCTGCCGACCCTGATGCGTGACAGCGGGGCCAGCATGGAGCAGGCCGCGTTTATTGGTGCGCTTTTCCAGTTCGGCGGAGTCTTGAGTGCCGTGGGTGTGGGATGGGCGATGGATCGATTCAATCCGCACAAGGTAATAGGTGTGTTCTACCTGCTGGCTGGGGTGTTTGCCTACGCAGTAGGGCAGAGCCTGGGCAATATCACGATCCTGGCCACTCTGGTTCTGGTGGCCGGTATGTGTGTAAACGGCGCGCAATCTGCGATGCCGTCCCTGGCGGCGCGTTTTTACCCGACCCAAGGGCGGGCCACGGGCGTTTCGTGGATGCTCGGGATTGGTCGCTTCGGCGCCATTCTGGGGGCCTGGATGGGCGCAACCCTGCTGGGCTTGGGCTGGAACTTCGAGCAAGTGCTGACGGCGCTGGTGATTCCGGCAGCTCTGGCGACCACCGCGGTACTGATCAAAGGCATGGTCAGTCACGCCGATGCAACCTGATTGCGGGTTGATTAGTCAGCAAGCTAACTATGTGTTCGATTAGCGCACACATAGTCGATTATCGGATTGTTCAGGTTGAGTCGGCGGCTTAACCTGCCAGACATCATTTCGTTGCACTACGCCGTCAAGCATGTAATTGCCGCTCACCGCGGGCCGCTCGATGTTGAACTCAGCGGCTTGCGTGACCGCGCCTACAGCGCTGGCCCGTGGCCAACACCAGGAGAAGCCTGATGCGTGAAGTTTTTATCTGTGATGCGATTCGCACCCCCATTGGCCGTTTTGGCGCAGGTCTGGCCGCAGTGCGTGCCGATGATCTGGCGGCAGTGCCGATCAAGGCGCTGATCGAGCGTAATCCCGGGGTTAACTGGAACGAAGTTGATGAAGTATTTTTCGGTTGTGCCAACCAGGCCGGCGAAGACAATCGCAACGTGGCACGCATGGCTGCTCTGCTGGCCGGGCTGCCGGAAACCATTCCGGGCGTGACCCTTAACCGGCTGTGTGCCTCGGGTATGGATGCCATTGGTACAGCCTTCCGGGCGATTGCCAGCGGCGAGATGGAGCTGGCGATTGCTGGCGGCGTCGAGTCGATGTCCCGCGCGCCCTTTGTGATGGGCAAGGCGGACGCTGCCTTCTCGCGCAACATGAAGCTCGAAGACACCACCATCGGCTGGCGTTTTATCAACCCGCTGATGAAAGCTCAGTACGGTGTCGACCCGATGCCGCAAACCGCCGATAACGTTGCCGATGACTATCACATCTCCCGCGCCGATCAGGACGCCTTCGCCCTGCGCAGCCAGCAACGCACAGCCGCAGCCCGGGCTGCCGGCTACTTTGCTGAAGAGATAGTGCCGGTGCGTGTTGCGCACAAAAAGGGTGAAACCGTCGTTGAACACGATGAGCATCCGCGCGCCGATACCACCCTTGAAACCTTGAGCAAGCTCAAGCCGGTCAATGGTCCGGACAAAACCGTGACTGCCGGCAATGCTTCAGGGGTGAACGATGGCGCCGCGGCACTGATTCTGGCCTCGGCTGATGCCGTCAAACGTCACGGCCTGACCGCCCGTGCCCGGGTACTGGGCATGGCCAGCGCCGCAGTGGCACCGCGGGTAATGGGTATCGGTCCGGTACCTGCAGTGCGCAAGCTGGTTGAACGCCTGGGCCTGGCCGTCAGCGATTTTGACGTGATTGAACTCAATGAAGCCTTCGCCAGCCAGGGCCTGGCGGTTCTGCGCGAGCTGGGGCTGGCGGACGATGCGCCACAGGTCAATCCCAATGGCGGAGCAATTGCCCTGGGCCATCCGTTGGGCATGAGCGGTGCGCGAATTGTACTGACCGCATTGCATCATCTTGAAAAAACCGGTGGCAAAAAAGGGCTTGCCACCATGTGTGTCGGTGTCGGGCAAGGTCTGGCACTGGCCATCGAGCGGGTTTGACAGTCAGGCATTGAACACAGGGCCGAACCACTGTCTCAGTCGTTCGGCTTACTTGTGGTTGCGGTGATAGTTGTTGCAAGGTATGTCTAACTGCAACTAAACCTGATGAGTAAAAAACATGACAACAGAAGCTCACTACACGGGAGAGGAACGTAGAAAAAGGATTTTTGCGATTGTCGGTGCCTCCTCCGGCAACCTGGTCGAATGGTTCGACTTCTACGTTTATGCCTTTTGCGCAATCTACTTCGCCCCGGCTTTTTTCCCCTCCGATGACCCGACCGTGCAGTTGCTCAACACTGCCGGCGTGTTTGCGGCAGGCTTTTTGATGCGTCCCATCGGTGGTTGGCTGTTTGGCCGGGTTGCCGACAAGCACGGGCGCAAGAACTCGATGATGATTGCGGTACTGATGATGTGCGCCGGCTCGCTGGTGATCACCTTCATGCCGACCTATGACACGATCGGTGCTTGGGCTCCGGCTTTGTTGCTGGTGGCCCGACTCTTTCAGGGCTTGTCAGTGGGCGGGGAGTACGGCACCACCGCCACTTACATGAGTGAAGTGGCGCCCAAGGGCGAGCGCGGTTTTTTCGCCTCCTTCCAGTACGTGACCCTGATCGGCGGGCAACTGCTGGCAGTGTTGGTAGTGGTCGTGCTTCAGCAACTGCTGTCAGAGGACGAACTGCGGGCCTGGGGCTGGCGCATTCCGTTCTTCATTGGCGCCGTGGCGGCGCTGATTTCGCTATTGCTGCGTCGTACCCTTAAAGAAACCACGAGCGAGGAGTCGCGCAAGAACAAGGACGCCGGGAGCGTTGGCGCTTTGTTTCGTGATCACAAAGCGGCATTTATTACCGTGCTGGGCTACACCGCCGGTGGCTCGCTGATTTTCTACACCTTCACCACTTATATGCAGAAATTCCTGGTGAACACAGCCGGCATGCAAGTCAAAACTGCCAGCTACATCATGACCGGCGCGCTGTTCTTTTATATGTGCATGCAGCCGCTGTTTGGCATGCTGGCCGACAGAATCGGTCGGCGTAACTCGATGTTGTGGTTCGGTGCGCTGGGTACCTTGTGCACGGTACCGATTTTGCTGACATTGAAAACCATCACCAGTCCATTTCTGGCCTTTGTGCTGATTACCCTGGCCCTGGCTATCGTCAGTTTTTACACATCCATCAGCGGGTTGGTGAAAGCTGAAATGTTCCCTCCGCACATCCGCGCGCTGGGTGTCGGTATGGCCTATGCCGTGGCCAACGCCCTGTTTGGCGGTACGGCCGAGGTGCTGGCTTTCGCGCTGAAAGCCAAAGGTATGGAAAACACCTTCTACTGGTATGTGACAGTCATGATGGCTATCGCCTTCCTGTTCAGCTTGCGTCTGCCGAGGCAGCCCAAGTATCTGCACCACGATCTGTGATGTACCGCGCGCGTCCATAACCGGCGCGCGCCTTCAAAGGAAGGCTTATGAGTGACCGAAGGAGCAATCAACTGTTCGATGCCTACTTCACGGCCAAGTCCATGGGTGAGGTGTTTTCTGATCATGGCCGGGTGCAGGCCATGCTCGACTTTGAGGCGGCGCTGGCCCGGGCGCAGGCGCGGGTTGGCCTGATCCCCCAGGCAGCCGTTGCGCCGATTGACCGGGCGTGTTGCGCTGAACTGTATGACTTTGCGGCGTTGGGCCAGGCGATCGCCAGCGCCGGCAACTCGGCAATTCCATTGGTCAAGGCGCTGGGCAAACAGATTGCCAGCGCCGCACCTGAGGCCGAGCGTTATGTGCATCTGGGTGCCACCAGCCAGGATGTGATGGACAGTGGCCTGGTGCTGCAATTGCGCTCAGCCCTGGGCTTGATTGAGCAGGATCTGGCGCAATTGGGAGCCGTGCTTGCGCAACAGGCTTTGCGCTATGCGACCACGCCTCTGGCGGGTCGAACCTGGTTGCAGCAGGCGACTCCGGTCACCCTCGGCATGAAAATCGCTGGCTGGCTGGGTGCGGTTACTCGCAGCCGTCAGCGCCTCAAGGAATTAAAGCCGCGCTTGCTGTGCCTGCAATTTGGCGGTGCTTCGGGAACCCTGGCCGCCTTGGGCGATCAGGCGATGCCGGTGGCGCAGGCGTTGGCCGAGGAACTGGGGCTGAGCCTGCCGGATCAGCCGTGGCACACCCAGCGTGATCGGCTGGTGGAGTTTGGCGCGGTACTGGGGTTGATTGCCGGCAGCCTGGGTAAGGTGGGGCGTGATCTCAGCTTGCTGATGCAGACCGAAGCAGGGGAGGTGTTTGAGCCCGCGGCACCGGGCAAGGGCGGCTCTTCGACCATGCCGCACAAGCGCAACCCCGTGGGCTCGGCGGTGTTGATCAGCGCCGCCACCCGGGTTCCGGGCTTGCTGAGTACCTTGTTCAGCGCCATGCCCCAGGAGCACGAACGTAGCCTGGGCTTGTGGCACGCCGAATGGGAAACCCTGCCCGAGATTTGCTGTTTGGTCTCGGGGGCACTGGTGCAGGCGTTGAATATTGCCCAGGGACTGGAAGTGGATGCCGAACGCATGCTGCACAACCTTGATTTGACCCATGGGCTGGTGCTGGCCGAAGCGGTCAGTATCGTGCTGGCACAGAGGGTAGGGCGTGAAACCGCGCACCATCTGCTGGAGCAATGCTGCAAGCGTGCGGTGGCCGAGCAGCGTCATCTGCGCTCAGTGCTGGACGACGAGCCGCAAATAAGCGCGCAGTTGAGCGCACAAGATCTGGATCGCTTGCTTGATCCGGCCAATTACCTCGGCCAGGCGGTGACATGGGTGGAGCGTGCCCGGGCTGAACATTTTGCATTGACGCCATAAAAGGAGAAGTTCGTGGGACCTATACAAGAAGGTGAACTGAACTACCGGCTTGACGGCCCGCAAGGCGCGCCGGTGCTGGTTCTATCTAACTCGCTGGGCACCGACCTGGGGATGTGGGACGCGCAAATCCCGGCGTTTACCGAGCATTTTCAGGTGCTGCGTTATGACACCCGTGGTCATGGCCAGTCACTGGTCAGCGAGGGCCCCTACAGTATTGAACAGCTGGGGCGTGACGTACTGGCGCTGCTGGATGCGCTGCATATCGAGCGTGCGCACTTTTGCGGGCTGTCGATGGGCGGGTTGATTGGTCAGTGGCTGGGCATCCATGCCGGCGAGCGCCTGAACAAGCTGGTGGTGTGCAACACCGCGGCCAAAATAGGCGAGCCGTCGGTGTGGAACCCGCGAATCGAAATGGTACTGCGCGACGGTCCTGCGGCGATGGCCGGTCTGCGCGATGCCTCGATTGCCCGCTGGTTCACCGCCGATTACGCCCAGGCACATCCCGAGCAGGTCAAGCGCATCACCGACATGCTGGCTGCGACCTCGCCCCAAGGCTACGCCGCCAACTGTGCAGCGGTTCGCGATGCTGATTTTCGTGATCAACTGGCGGCCATCAAGGTGCCTACCCTGGTTATTGCCGGTACCGAGGACGCAGTAACGCCGCCTTCCGGCAGTCACTTTATTCAAGAACAGGTAGCGGGCGCCCAGTACGCCGAGTTCCATGCCGCGCACCTGTCCAACGTGCAGGCGGGTGATGCCTTCAGCCAAAGAGTGCTGGCCTTCCTGTCAGCCGTTTAAGGAGCTGTTTTGTGGACGAGAAACAACGTTACGACGCAGGTCTGAGCGTACGCCGTGAAGTGCTGGGTGATGCCCATGTCGATCGCAGCCTCAATGCCCTGACCGAGTTCAATAGCGAATTTCAGGAAATGATCACCCGCCACGCCTGGGGTGATATCTGGACCCGCCCCGGCCTGACGCGTCACACCCGTAGCCTGATCACTATTGCGATGCTGATCGGCATGAACCGCAGCGAAGAGCTCAAATTGCATTTGCGTGCGGCGGCCAGTAACGGCGTGACCCGTGCCGAGATCAAGGAAGTGCTGATGCAGAGCGCTATCTATTGCGGTATCCCGGCGGCCAATGCCACCTTCCATCTGGCGGAGTCAGTGTGGGACGAGCTGGGAGTCGAATCGCGGGAATAGCAGCGCCTTCCTGCATTTCTGCAGGAGCGAGCTTGCTCGCGAGCTTTTAACAGCTCGCGAGCAAGCTCGTTCCTACAGGGGCAGCACTACTCAGAAACAACAAACCCGCCAATTGGCGGGTTTGTTGTTTAACCAGAGTGCATCAGGCCTTCGGTGGCTGATCCGAAACAGGCCGGTTTTGCCCGGTTTGTTCGAACCAGCCGCCACCCAGAGCCTTGTACAGCGTGACTTCACTGGTCAGCTGTGACAGGCGGTCGGTGATCAACGATTGCTGCGCGCTGAACAATGAACGCTGGGCATCGAGGAAGGTCAGGTTGCTGTCGATGCCAATCCGGTAGCGACGCTCAGCCAACCGGTAGTAATCCTGGTTGGCGTTCACGAAGTCGGTTTGTGCCTGCAACTGCTGGTTGTAGGTCTGACGTGCTGCCAGGCCGTCAGAGACTTCCTGGAAGGCCGTCTGGATGGTTTTTTCGTACTGTGAAACGGTGATTTCTTTCTGGATTTTCGAGTAGTCCAGGCTGGCGCGCAAAGCCCCTGCGTTAAAGATCGGCAGGTTGATTTGCGGCGAGAACAACCAGGTACCCGAACCGCCTTTGAACAGGCCCGACAGATCCGGACTCAAGGTCCCGGCATTGGCCGTGAGGCTGATGCTCGGGAAGAACGCTGCACGCGCCGCGCCGATGTTGGCGTTGGCGGCCAACAGCTTGTGCTCGGCCTCGAGGATGTCCGGGCGACGTTGCAGCAGGTCGGATGGCAGGCCGGCCGGTACTTCGCTCAACAGATCAGCTGCCAGTGGCTGGCTGGCCGGCAAGTTGTCCGGGATGGTGGTGCCGAGCAGCAGCGCGAGGCTGTTCTGATCCTGAGCGACCTGGCGGGTGTAGCGCGCCAGTTGCACCCGGGCATTCTCGACCGAGGTGCGCGACTGACTGACATCCAGTGCAGAGGCAACCCCTACTTCATTGCTGCGCAGGGTGAGCTTGTAGCTCTGATCGAACGCCTTGAGGGTGTCTTCGGTCAGCTTCAGCAGCTCTTTGTCAGCCTGCCAGGTCAGGTAGGCATTGGCGACACTGGCCACCAGACTGATCTGGGTGGTGCGTCGGGCTTCTTCGGTTGCAAAGTAGTTCTGCAACGCCTGGTCGCTCAGGCTGCGTATCCGGCCGAACAGGTCCAGCTCGTACGCGCTGACCCCGAGGGTCGCCGAATACTGGCTGGTGATACCGGCTTCGCCGGTTTGCGACAGGTTCGCCGGGGTCCGTTGACGGCTGCCGCTGCCATTGGCGCTAACCGCCGGAAACAGGTCGGCACGCTGGATACGGTACTGCGCGGCATACGCGTCGATGTTCAACGCGGCGACCCGAAGGTCGCGGTTGTTGACCAGGGCCGTTTGAATCAGCTGCTGCAGGGCCGGGTCATGGAAAAACTGACGCCAGCCTTGTTCTGCAGCGGCCTGGTTGGCCGCCTCGTTTGGCGAGTAGGCCGGGCCCTGCGGGTATTGCGCCGCTACCGGCGCCTCAGGGCGCTGGTAGTCCGGGATCAGCGAGCAGCCGCCCAGGGTAAATGCGGCGACAGCGAGGGCTAGAAGGGACTTGCTCATTGGCCAGCCTCGTTGTTTGGTGTTTTAGTCAGGTCCACTTTCTTCTCGGAATCTTTTTTGCTGCCAAAGGACGATACGGCGACAAAGAACAGCGGCACCCAGAACACGGCCAGTACTGTGGCGGTGATCATGCCACCGATTACGCCGGTACCAATAGCGTGCTGGCTGCCCGAGCCTGCGCCCGTGGAGATGGCCAGCGGGATCACACCCAGGACAAACGCCAGCGAGGTCATGATGATTGGCCGCAGACGCATGCGGCAGGCCTCAATGGCCGCCTCGGTCAGTGTTCGTCCCTGTTCATGCAGTTCCTTGGCAAACTCGACGATCAGAATGGCGTTTTTCGATGCCAGACCGATGGTCGTCAGCAGGCCTACCTGGAAGTACACGTCGTTGGACAACCCCCGCAGGCTGGTAGCCATAAGTGCACCGATAATCCCCAGCGGAACAACCAGCATTACCGCAATCGGGATCGACCAGCTTTCATACAGGGCTGCAAGGCACAGGAATACCATCAGCAAGGAAATTGCGTACAAGGCAGGTGCTTGCGAACCTGACAGACGTTCCTCGTAAGACAGACCTGTCCAGGAAATACCTACACCGGGCGGCAGCTTCTTGGCCAGGGCTTCGACTTCAGCCATGGCTTGACCGCTACTGTAGCCCGGGGCCGGAGCACCGAGTATTTCCATTGCTTCCACGCCGTTATAACGCGACAGCTTGGGCGGACCGTAGATCCATTCGCCCTTGGCGAAGGCCGAGAAAGGCACCATGGTTCCCTGGTCGTTGCGCACATACCACTTCTTCAGGTCTTCGGGGTTCATCCGCGAGTCAGCTTCGCCTTGCAGGAATACCTTCTTGACCCGACCGTGGTCGATGAAGTCGTTGACATAACTAGCACCCAGACCGATGGACAGGGTGTTGTTGATGTCCGAAAGACTCAGGCCCAGGGCGCGAGCGGCTTCATCGTCGATCAGCAGTTTGTATTGCGGCTCATCGTTCAAGCCGTTTGGACGCACACCGGCCAGAATCTTGCTTTGAGATGCCATGCCCAGGAACTGGTTGCGGGCCTCCATCAGCTTCTCGTGACCGATACCGGAACGGTCTTGCAGGTAAACGTCAAAACCTGTGGCGTTACCCAGCTCCATTACAGCTGGCGGGGCAAAGGCGAAGACCATTGCATCGCGGTAGCTGGAGAACACTTTCTGCGCCCGTGCGGCCAGCGCAAACACGCTGTTGTCCGCATCTCGTTCGCCCCATGGCTTGAGCATGATGAACGCCAGACCAGAGCTCTGGCCACGGCCGGCAAAGTTGAAGCCGTTCACGGTAAACACCGAAGACACAGCGCCCGATTCATCGGTCAGCAGGTATTCGCGCATCCGGTCTACCACCTGCTGAGTGCGCTCTGCAGTGGTGCCCGCGGGAGTTTGAACCTGTGCAAACAATACGCCCTGGTCTTCTTCCGGGAGGAAGGAGGTAGGGATACGGGTGAACAGGAACACCATACCAACCACAATCAGGACATAAGCCAGGAAGTACGGAGCCTTGTGACGCAGAATGCTGCCGACACCTTTCTCGTAGCGTTTCACGCCACTGTCGAAAGTACGGTTGAACCAGCCGAAGAAACCGCGCTTGTTCTCGCCGTGATCTCCCTTCTGGATCGGCTTGAGCATGGTGGCGCACAGGGCCGGGGTGAAGATCAGTGCAACCAGTACCGACAGGCCCATCGCCGAAACGATGGTGATCGAGAATTGGCGATAGATCACACCGGTGGAACCGCTGAAGAAGGCCATCGGCAGCAGTACCGCCGACAGTACCAGGGCAATACCCACCAGGGCGCCCTGGATCTGCTCCATGGATTTCTTGGTGGCTTCCTTGGGCGGTAGTCCTTCTTCGGACATTACCCGCTCAACGTTTTCAACTACCACAATCGCATCGTCCACCAGCAAGCCGATGGCCAATACCATGCCGAACATGGTCAGGGTGTTGATGCTGAAACCTGCAGCGGCCAGGATCCCGAAGGTACCCAGCAATACAACCGGTACTGTCATCGTGGTGATGATGGTGGCACGGAAGTTCTGCAGGAACAGGAACATCACCAGGAACACCAGGGCGACAGCTTCGACCAGGGTTTCGAGAACCCCTTCGATCGATGCCGAAACCACTGGCGTGGTGTCATACGGATAAACGACTTTCATGCCTTCCGGGAAGAAGGGTTCCAGACCGTTGATGGTTTCACGCAATGCCTTTGCCGTGTCCAGGGCGTTCGAACCCGGAGCCAGCTTGATCGCGATACCCGATGCCGGTTTGCCGTTGAATTGCGCGCTGACGCTGTAGTTTTCACCACCCAGGGCAACATCGGCGACATCGCTCAGGCGTACCTGGGAACCGTCGGTGTTGACCTTGAGCAGGATCTTCTTGAACTCATCTGCAGTCTGCAGACGGGTTTTACCGATGATGGTCGCGTTCAGCTCCTGACCTTTTACCGCAGGCAGGCCGCCCAGTTGCCCGGAGGACACCTGTACGTTCTGTGCGCTGATGGCCGATTTAACGTCCACCGGAGTCAGGTTGTACTTGTTCAGCTTGAGCGGGTCGAGCCAGATACGCATGGCGTACTGGGCACCGAACACCTGGAAGTCGCCCACACCTTCGGTACGGGAGATCGGGTCCTGCATGTTGGAAACGATGTAGTTGGACAGGTCGTCCTTGTTCATGCTGCCGTCTTCAGACACCACACCGATAACCATCAGGAAGTTTTTCACTGCCTTGGTTACACGGATACCTTGCTGCTGAACCTCTTGAGGCAGCAGGGGCGTTGCCAGGTTGAGCTTGTTCTGCACCTGAACCTGAGCGGTGTCAGGGTCGGTACCTTGCTCGAACGTAGCGGTGATGCTCATGCTGCCGTCGGAGTTGCTTTCCGAGGACACATAACGCAAGTGGTCAATACCGTTAAGCTGTTGCTCGATTACCTGAACCACGGTGTCCTGCACAGTTTGCGCCGAAGCGCCCGGGTAGGTCACAGCGATCGAAATGGCAGGCGGTGCAATGCTCGGGTACTGGTTGATCGGTAGTTTGAGGATCGATAGAGCCCCGACCAGCATGATCACCAGGGCAATTACCCAAGCGAAAATCGGACGGTCGATAAAAAATTTCGACATGGTTTACTCCCCTTTACTGCCTGCAGCTTTTTCTGTTGCCGGGGCAGATGCCGGGGTTTCGCCTTGTGGTTTTTCCATGATTTTCACTTCAGCACCAGGCTTGATGAATTGCAGACCGTCGACGATCAGGCGATCACCAGCGTTCAGGCCTTTTTCTACCAGCCAGTTGCTGCCCACGGTGCGCGAAGCTTGCAGCACGCGCAGTTCTACCTTGTTGTCCGGCCCAACGATCAAAGCTGTCGGTTGGCCCTTGAGGTTGTGGGTCACGCCGATTTGAGGCGCGAGAATCGCATCGCTGTTGATGCCAGCTTCCAGTTGCGCGTGGACAAACATGCCCGGCAACAGAGTGTCATCAGGGTTCGGGAACACCGCGCGCAGGGTTACGGAACCGGTGGTTTCGTCAACCGATACTTCGGTGAACTCAAGGCGACCTTCTTGCTGGTACTCACTGCCGTCCGGAAGGGTCAGCTTGACCTTGGCGGCGTTATCTCCGGCCCTCTTCAAGCGGCCACTGGCCAGATCGCGGCGCAGCTCGAGCATTTCGACCGAGGATTGGGTCACGTCAACATAGATCGGGTCCAGTTGGGTGATCACTGCCAATGCGTCTGCCTGGCCACTGGTCACCAGTGCGCCCTCAGTAAACAGCGAGCGTCCGATACGGCCGGACAGCGGTGCCAAAACCTTGGTGTAGCGCAGGTTGACCTGGGCGGTATTCAAAGTCGCTTCGGCTTCGAGGCGGGCGGACTCGGCGTTGTCGTATTCCTGACGGCTTACGGCTTGTTCTGCAACCAGCTGCTTGTAGCGCTCAGCCAGGGACTTGGCCGACTGCAAAGTGGCCTTGGCGCTCAGGACGTTGCTTTCGTAGATGGCTGGATCGATCTGATACAGCTGCTGGCCGACTTTAACGTCACTGCCTTCTTTGAACAGGCGCTTGAGAATAATCCCGTTCACCTGGGGGCGAACTTCTGCCGAGCGATAGGACGTAGTCCGGCCTGGCAGGTCATTGGTCAGGGTAAAAGGTTGGGTTTTCAGCGTCACGACGCCGACCTGAGGGATTTGTGGGGCAGGTGCCGCCTCTTCCTTTTTACATCCGCTGAGCAGCGAAGCTAGGGCGATGGCAGCAACCAGAGCGGTAACAGCTGGCTTGAATTGCATGAAAATCCTCGGGTCAGGCACGCGAAAGCGCACAAGAATAGTGGAAGGGTAAAGAAAGCTGTTCCGGGTGGATAAGTAGCTTGCTAAGGAATATACTTACATTCACGTCTGTTTGTAAATAGCGGCGGCGTGCCGCAGCATGCGTCACAAGGCCCTTTTCTATTTTTGAAGTAGTCCGGGATAAGGCATAACAAACGCCACCCGATGTTGGTTTGGACGAGCGGCCGCAATTGTCCAGATCCTCCTGATTGAGGTTTGTATTGCCATGGTCCGTCGTACCAAAGAAGAAGCTCAGGAAACCCGGAGCAAAATCCTCGAAGCTGCCGAGCAGGCCTTTTATGAGCGGGGTGTTGCGCGTACCACGCTGGCTGATATTGCAGCACTGGCGGGTGTAACCCGTGGCGCGATTTACTGGCATTTCAGTAACAAGGCCGACCTGGTGCAGGCCATGCTGGACAGCTTGCATGAGCCACTGGATGAACTGGCCAAAGCCAGTGAAAGTCAGGACGAACTTGATCCGCTCGGGTGCATGCGCAAGCTGCTGGTTCATTTGTTTCGCCAGGTTGCCATCGATCCTCAAACCCGGCGTATCAATGAGATTTTGTTTCATAAGTGCGAATTCACTGACGAAATGTGTGACCTGCGCCGTCAACGCCAAGTGGCGAGTGTCGACTGTAACAGTCGAATCGAGCTTGCCCTGAATAATGCCATCCATCGCGAGCAACTCCCGAAGACCCTTGATGCCCGCCGCGCGGCTATCTGTCTGCACGCCTATATCGACGGTATTCTCGGCCAATGGCTGCTGGTCCCCGATAGTTTTGAGCTGCACAAGGAAGCTGAGACCTGGGTCGACACAGGGATAGAGATGCTGAGCCTGAGCCCAAGCTTGCGCAGCCGAGAGCAAATTGGTGAAGAGTCTAGTCCGATCGAACGATAAGGCGAGGGAAGATTCAACTCTACTTTCGGTATGGCTTCGAGATGCCTTTATATACGTCTAGGGCGCGGCTTTAAAGGTAGCGAGCTATGTATTTTGTAATGCAATTGTTAAGCCCCCCGTCGATCCTGGGTCAAGTCGGCTCAGTCTGTACGTCAGTGCTGACAAACTGGGGGCTGCGGGTATTTATTTCTGCGCCTCTGTCACTCATCCCTAGAGTTCGCGCATCTGCTTCCCCTACACTCGAAGAGCGCTTGGGTCGGTGGCCGGAGCAGCCAAAATCGCAGAGCGGGCGACTGCCAGCATGTTTGTGCGCTCTGGACGAAAGCAAAGATGCTGCGACCGGGATGCAGGCGTCGTGGCCAATTCGAGGAATAACCAGTGAACAAGATCTACTCGAGTGCCGAATCCGCCTTGCAGGGGATCGTCGAAGACGGGATGACCCTGGCAGTGGGTGGTTTTGGGTTGTGCGGCATCCCGGAGGCCCTGATTGCAGCCTTGCGTGACACGGGCAAGCGTGAGTTGACGGTTATTAGTAACAATGCGGGCGTGGACGGGTTCGGACTTGGCCAACTGCTGACGACCCGTCAGATCCGCAAAATGATTTCTTCTTATGTAGGCGAGAACAAAGAGTTTGAGCGCCAATACCTGGCCGGCGAGCTTGAACTGGAGTTTACCCCCCAAGGTACTCTGGCCGAGAAGTTGCGTGCAGGCGGCGCGGGTATCCCGGCGTTTTACACCAAAACCGGTTACGGCACCCTGGTGGCAGAAGGCAAGGAAACGCGTGAGTTCGATGGCGAGTGGTTTGTCATGGAGCGTTCACTGCGTGCCGACGTAGCGCTGGTCAAAGCCTGGAAGGCCGATAAATCCGGCAATCTGTTATTCAACAAAACCGCGCGCAATTTCAACCCGCTGGCTGCAATGGCGGCCAAGGTCTGTGTGGTTGAAGTAGAAGAAATCGTCGAAACAGGTGAGATCGAACCTGATCAGGTGCATTTACCGGGGATTTACGTACAGCGTCTGGTACTTAATCCCACTCCGGAAAAACGCATCGAACAACGCACTGTGCGGAGCGCCTGAACATGGCCTGGACTCGTGAAGAAATGGCGCATCGCGCCGCCCAAGAATTGCAGGACGGTTTTTACGTCAACCTTGGTATCGGTTTGCCGACTTTGGTAGCCAACTATATACCCGAGGGCATGGATGTCTGGCTGCAAAGTGAAAACGGCCTGCTGGGCATTGGCCCGTTTCCTGGTGAAGACGAAGTGGACGCGGACCTGATCAACGCCGGCAAGCAAACCATCACCACGTTGCCTGGCAGCAGTTTTTTCAACAGCGCCGACTCGTTCGCGATGATTCGCGGCGGGCATATCAACCTGTCGATTCTGGGGGCGATGCAGGTCTCCGAAAAAGGCGACCTGGCGAACTGGATGATTCCGGGCAAGATGGTGAAAGGCATGGGCGGTGCCATGGACCTGGTCGCTGGAGTCAAACGTGTGGTGGTGCTTATGGAACACACCGCCAAGGGTGGCACGCACAAGCTGCTCAAGCAGTGCGATCTGCCGCTGACAGGGGTGGGGGTGGTTGACCGTATCATCACCGATCTGGCCGTGCTTGATGTGACCGATCAAGGGCTAAAGCTGGTTGAGCTGGCCTCAGGCGTGACGCTGGAACAGCTCAAAGAGGCGACCGGCTGCGCAATTAATGGCTAACCGGATGACTGGCGGGCGGCGGTCGCATCGCCGGCAAGCCGGCTCCCGCACTGGAGCTGTGGCGGGCTGAGGGATTGATATCCCGCCCGCTGCTTGTGGGAGCCGGCTTGCCGGCGATACAGGCGGTGCGATAGCTGTGCCAAAAACGCCAAAAGCCCCGGCTCGCAGGAGACGGGGCTTTTTGCTGCAGCGTGAATCAGCGTTCCAGATCTTTGATCTTGCCTTTCACACCATCAAACTCTTCCGCGTCCGGCAGAGCGTCTTTCTTCTCAGTGATGTTTGGCCAGATTTCAGCCAGCTCAACATTCAACTGAATGAATTCTTGCATGTCAGCGGGCACTTCATCTTCAGAGAAGATGGCTTGCGCCGGGCATTCAGGCTCACAAAGCGCGCAGTCGATGCACTCATCCGGGTGAATCACCAGGAAGTTCGGGCCTTCGTAAAAGCAGTCCACCGGACAGACTTCTACGCAGTCGGTGTACTTGCACTTGATGCAGTTGTCGGTGACGACGAAGGTCATTTCTAATTTTCTCCTCAGGCGGCGGCAGCGAATCCCTTCCAGGACGGGTTCGCCGGGCTCGGGAGTGATATCTACAGACCAGGCTAAAAGGTCAGTAGCATCCCGAACCGCGCGCGATTCTATCAGCTTGAACGCATCAGCGTTAGATGCGTGTCTTTAATGTGTAGAGCAAATCAAGTGCTTTACGTGGCGTCATGTTGTCCAGATCGACCTTGGACAGGTCGTCCAGCACCGGATGCGGCAGGCTGGCAAACATGTCGCTTTGCTGTGGCGGCGATTTTTTACCGGGCGTCGGACGGGGTGCTTCATGGGGCAGACTGGTGGTCTCCAGACGGCTCAAGTGCTCGCGGGCCCGGGTGATGACTTCGGGCGGCACGCCGGCCAGCTGGGCTACCGCCAGGCCATAGCTCTGACTCGCCGGGCCCGGCAATACATGGTGCAGGAACACGATTCGCTCATTGTGCTCGGTTGCGCTCAAGTGCACGTTGGCCACCAGCGGCTCATTTTCGGGCAGTACGGTCAGCTCGAAATAGTGCGTGGCAAACAGGGTGTAGGCGCGCAATTGGGCGAGACGTTCTGCCGCAGCCCAGGCCAGTGACAGGCCGTCGAAAGTACTGGTGCCGCGTCCAACTTCATCCATCAGCACCAGGCTGCGCTCGGTGGCGTTATGCAGGATGTTGGCGGTTTCGCTCATTTCAACCATAAAGGTCGAACGCCCGCCCGCCAGGTCATCGCTGGAACCGATTCGGGTGAAGATCCGGTCCACCAGCGACAGCTCGCAACTGGCAGCAGGAACGAAGCTGCCTATGTGCGCCAGCAGTACGATCAATGCGGTCTGGCGCATGTAGGTCGATTTACCGCCCATGTTAGGACCGGTAATCACCAGCATGCGGGTGTTGTCATCCAGCGCCAGGTCGTTGGCCACGAACGGCGTAGTCAACACTTGCTCTACCACCGGATGGCGGCCCTGGTTGATGCGCATGCAGGGTTCGTCAACAAAGCGCGGGCAGTTCAAATCGAGGTTCAGCGCGCGTTCGGCCAGGTTGCTCAGGACATCCAGCTCAGCCAGGGCAGCGGCGGTGTCCTGCAGCGGCGGCAGCTCACCGATCAGGGTTTCGAGCAATGCTTCGTAGAGCATTTTCTCCCGGGCCAGTGCACGGCTTTTCGCCGACAGGGCTTTGTCTTCGAAAGCTTTGAGTTCCGGGGTGATAAAACGCTCGGCGCCTTTTAGCGTCTGGCGGCGGATGTAATCAGCCGGGGCTTGCTCGGCCTGCTTGCTTGGCAGCTCGATAAAGTAGCCATGTACCCGGTTGTAACCGACCTTGAGGTTGGCCAGCCCGGTTCGGGCTTTTTCCCGGGCTTCCAGATCGATCAAAAACTGTCCGGCGTTTTCGCTCAGTGATTGCAGCTCATCCAGCTCGGCGTCATAACCGGTTTTCAATACCCCGCCATCGCGGATCACCGCCGGCGGGTTGTCGTTAATTGCTTTTTCCAGCAATGCCGCCAGCTCGGGATAGGTACCGGTGCTGGTGGTCAATTGCTGCAGGTGTGGTGCTTCGAGCCCGATCATCGCGTCTTGCAGTTCGGGCAGGGCACCCAAGGCATCGCGCAAGCGCGCCAGATCTCGCGGGCGCGCATTACGCAGGCCGATACGGGCCAGAATGCGCTCCAG
This sequence comes from Pseudomonas sp. Lz4W, assembly GCF_000346225.2. Classification (NCBI taxonomy): domain Bacteria; kingdom Pseudomonadati; phylum Pseudomonadota; class Gammaproteobacteria; order Pseudomonadales; family Pseudomonadaceae; genus Pseudomonas; species Pseudomonas sp. Lz4W. Next base: position 1,115,449 of record NZ_CP017432.1, read on the forward strand.
ATCGCCAATCTCTTTAAGCTGCGGCTGCAGTTTTTCGAAACGGTAGCCATCCAGCAAGCAGGTAATCGACGACTGGCGGGCCAGCAGCACAGGCAAATCGCGCAATGGGCGGTTCAGCCAGCGGGTTAGCAAACGGCTACCCATTGACGTCTGGCAGCGGTCCACCACGGACTGCAATGTATTGTCGCGACCACCGGCCAGGTTGGTGTCCAGCTCCAGGTTGCGTCGACTGGCACCGTCGAGCACCACGGTATCGTCGAGGCGTTCATGACGCAGGCTGCGTAAATGGGGCAGGGCGGTACGCTGGGTTTCCTTGGCGTAACTGAGCAAGCAACCGGCAGCGCCAATGGCCAGGGTCAGGTTCTCGCAACCGAAGCCTTTAAGGTCCTGGGTTGAAAACTGTTGGCACAGACTTTTCAGCGCCGAGTCGCGCTCAAAGTCCCAGGGTGCACGGCGTCGAACGCCACGGCGTTTTTCCGCAGGCAGGCCTTGGGGCCAATCGTCCGGGATCATCAATTCAACCGGGTTGATGCGCTCCAGCTCGGCCAGCAGGTTTTCCCAGCCTTTGATTTCCAGTACCGAGAAATTGCCACTGGTGATGTCCAGTACCGCCAGACCAAACAAGCGTTCGTCGCCCAGCACCGCTGCAATCAGGTTGTCACGACGCTCATCAAGCAGCGCCTCATCGCTGACCGTACCCGGGGTGATGATGCGCACCACCTGGCGGTCAACCGGGCCCTTGCTGGTCGCCGGATCGCCGACCTGTTCACAAATCACCACCGACTCGCCGAGTTTTACCAGCTTGGCCAAATACCCTTCGGCGGCATGGTAAGGAATCCCGCACATCGGAATCGCCTGTCCGGCCGACTGCCCGCGCGCCGTGAGGGTGATGTCCAGCAACTTGGCGGCTTTCTTCGCGTCTTCATAGAAGATCTCGTAGAAGTCGCCCATGCGATAGAACATCAACTGATCAGGGTGCTGGTTTTTCAGGCGCCAGTACTGCTGCATCATCGGTGTGTGGCTGGAGAGGTCGGAGCTGTTTTTACTCATGAGAGGCTTAGGCGGATTCGTTTTGAAAGTGGGGAAAGGCAGGCGCGCAGCCTGAGATTTTCATAATGGTCGCAAGGTTAACATGTCAGCTACCCGCATCTACAGGGGGACTCCGGGCTGCTATTAATAGAAGAAATTGCGTTTGCCATCTGCAAACAGCGCCAGCACTATTCCCGTCATGTCTAAACGAACTGTTTCAACTGTCCTCAACGAACTGCTGGTTCGTCACCGGATCAGCGCCATGGCGCTGCACCGCAGTACCGGTGTGCCGCAGTCCACGCTGTCGAGAATTTTGAGCGGCAAGATTGCCGATCCCTCTGATCGGCACATCTCCAGAATTGCCGAATACTTCCGCATCAGTACGGATCGGCTGCGGGGTCGGGACGATAGTCATCTGCTTGTCCCGAGCGAGCACCTGCACCCGGAGTTGCATGATATCTGTCTGTGGGATGACGACACCCCGGTGGCGGATGACGAAGTCTCCATTGCGTTCCTGCGTCAGGTGGAGCTGGCAGCCGGGACGGGGCGCTTTGCCATTGAAGAGAGCGAGCGTGCCCGGCTGCGTTTTGGCAAGCGCAGCCTACGCCACAATGGCGTGGAGTTTGACCAGGCAAAGTGCGTGACAGTGCGCGGCGACAGCATGCTGCCGGTGTTGCGCGATGGTGCAACGGTTGGCGTCAATGCAGGCAAGCGCATGCTCGATGAGGTCGTCGACGGTGATCTGTATGCGATCAATCACAACGGTGAGCTGCGGGTAAAGCAGCTCTATCGTCTGGCAGGCGGGATTCGTTTGCGCAGCTTCAACCGGGATGAATACCCGGATGAAGACTATGCCTACAACGATCTGGAGGATGAACAACTGGTGATCCTCGGACATGTGTTCTGGTGGGGGATGTACGCTCGCTAGCGCAAATTTCAAAAAAAAGCCCACATGAACGTGGGCTTTTTTTTGTCTTTTTAAAGACCAATCCTACGGTCTGCGCCCTCTTTGTTGGCTTGTACAGGTGCGCTGAAAAATATATGCACTGATGCATTGACTGTATATCCATACATGCATAGTCTTTGCTTCATGGCAGTTTTCAAGTGCAGGGAGGCGACGTAACCGATAGCGCCCGCTTTCAGTCCAGGCCAGAAACTGGCGCTTATCAATTAAGGAATCAGGAGTGATGACATGCTGAATGAACCGCAACTACTGCTGGAGATGCCGGTTTTGCTGGTCATTCTTCTCGCCCTGGTGGGTGGCATTTTTGGTGAAATGTGGCGGGCCGACAAAGACGGCGCCAGCGGATGGTTGCTGGTGCGGCGCCTGGCCCTGCGTTCGGGGGCCTGCATGGTGTGCGGTGTCTCGACTTTCATGCTGCTGTACGCGGCAGGGATGTCTATCCTGGCGGCCGGTGCTTTTGGTTGCCTGACCGCTTTGGCCGGAGCGGATGCAGCCATCAGTCTGTACCAGCGCTGGGCGGCCAAGCGGCTTGGGGTCGATGGTTCTGCCGATTCTCGGATTGAACCGTAAGAGCGGGAGCTTTTTCCTGTGGGATGTCTGTCATGACAGTGGAGCCGTCTTGCAACACCCGGCTGCTCGTGTAGGTTATGGCGCTTACTGACCCCATCGGGAGAGAACCATGGACCCAATATCTCGACTCGCAGCTGAACTTGGGCACCAGTTACAAACTCTGAACGCTCAAGTAACGACCGCCGAGTCCTGCACCGGGGGGGGCATTGCAGAAGCCATCACCCGAATTGCCGGCAGTTCCGCCTGGTTTGAGGCGGGTTTTGTAACCTACTCCAATCAGCAAAAGACCCGGCAGCTGAATGTCCCGCAACCTTTGTTTACCCAGGTAGGCGCAGTCAGTCGCGAGGTCGTCGAGGCGATGGTGCGTGGCGCGCAGGTGCAAAGTGCTGCGCGGTTTGCCGTAGCGGTAAGTGGTGTTGCCGGGCCGGGCGGCGGTTCGCTGGACAAGCCGGTTGGTACTGTCTGGCTGGCGTGGGGGGTTGGCAATGAGGTTTCGGCCGAGCGCAGGCACTTTGCCGGGAATCGCGATGAAGTACGTCGGCAAACGGTGATTGCCGCTCTGGAAGGGCTAATACGCCGAACGGTACGAGAAATAAAAAATCAGGGGTAGGCGATCGTTTATCGCTGTGGAATAATACTGGCTACTTATACAGTTATCGGCCGTCAGGCCTTATTGATTACGAGAGGACTTTAATGGACGACAACAAGAAGAAAGCCTTGGCTGCGGCCTTGGGTCAGATCGAACGTCAATTCGGCAAGGGCGCCGTGATGCTCATGGGCGATCAGGAACGCCAGGCAGTTCCGGCGATCTCTACCGGTTCGCTGGGTCTGGACATCGCACTGGGCATTGGCGGTCTGCCTAAAGGCCGTATTGTTGAAATCTACGGTCCTGAGTCTTCGGGTAAAACCACGCTCACCCTGTCGGTGATTGCCCAGGCGCAAAAAGCCGGTGCAACTTGCGCCTTCGTTGATGCCGAGCACGCTCTTGATCCTGAATACGCAGCCAAGCTGGGTGTGAACGTTGATGACCTGCTGGTCTCCCAGCCGGACACCGGTGAGCAGGCTCTGGAAATCACCGACATGCTGGTGCGTTCCAATGCAGTAGACGTGATCATTATCGACTCCGTTGCTGCACTGACGCCCAAAGCTGAAATTGAAGGCGACATGGGTGACATGCACGTCGGCCTGCAAGCCCGTCTGATGTCGCAAGCGCTGCGTAAAATCACCGGTAACATCAAGAACGCAAACTGCCTGGTGATCTTCATCAACCAGATCCGGATGAAAATCGGCGTGATGTTCGGTAGCCCGGAAACCACCACGGGTGGTAACGCGCTGAAGTTCTACGCTTCGGTTCGTCTGGATATCCGCCGCACCGGCGCGGTGAAAGAAGGCGACGTGGTTGTCGGTAGCGAAACCCGTGTCAAAGTGGTCAAGAACAAGGTTGCCCCGCCATTCCGTCAGGCTGAGTTCCAGATTCTTTACGGCAAGGGCATCTACCTCAATGGCGAGATGATCGACCTGGGCGTTTTGCACGGCTTCGTCGAGAAAGCGGGCGCCTGGTACAGCTATAACGGCAGCAAGATCGGCCAGGGCAAGGCCAACTCCGCCAAGTTCCTGGACGACAATCCTGATATCAAGGACACCCTTGAGAAGCAGCTGCGTGAAAAACTGCTGGGTCCAAAGACCGATAGTGAGCTTGCAGAAATAAAGAGCATGCCAAAGATGAGCAAGGCTGCCAAAGAAGCTGCAGCGCTGGCTGAAGCCGAAGAAATGGAAAACGCTACCGACAGCGATAACTGATAGATACCATGACGGCTGTTCTGGATAACCTCGTCGCGGTACGACGAACTGCAATGGACCTGCTCGCGCGACGTGAGCACGGTCGAGTCGAGCTGACGCGCAAGCTGCGTCAGCGAGGCGCTTGCCCCGACATGATCGATATCGCCCTCGACCGTTTAACGGAAGAGGGGCTGTTATCGGAGTCGCGCTACCTCGAAAGTTATATTTCCTACCGTGCCGGTTCTGGTTATGGCCCTTTGCGTATTCGCGAAGAGCTTAACCAGCGTGGCTTGCCCCGTGGGGATGTCGAGGAAGCGTTGCGCGAATGCGGCTTCAACTGGCAAGAAAAGCTGGAAGATACCTGGCGGCGCAAGTTTTCCGGGCAGATGCCGGACGATGCAAAAGAGCGTGCTCGCCAGGGGCGCTTCTTGAGTTACCGGGGTTATCCGCTTGAAATGATCGGCCGTCTGCTAAGTGGCCGAGAGTTCGATGACTGATAGCACTCAGTGTTGCTCTGTCATATAGCCTTCTGCTGCATTCCGGGCACAAAGGTGCTACTTGTCGGCGCGAACTTGTTGCAGGAGCGAGTTTGCTCTGCGAGCTGATCCTGAGTTGAAACACTCGGATCAGCTCGCAGAGCAAACTCTGTTCCTGCAGGACGTTTGAAGTGTTTGACGAACGCTCACCTTTTACCGAGTTACTGACTCACTCAGTACTGGCCCGGGTCCATTATCTACTTCAGCCCAGTTCTGCGGCAGGTTGATAAAATCGATCAACTCTCGCAGTCGCCCTTGATTACGGCCACTAAATGCAAAGCTCAGGCAGGTGAGGTGGCTGAACTTGGGATCTTCATGTTCAAAGCCTTCATAGCCCTGTTGCACGTAACTGCCGCTCAGGCAGATATCGGCAAATGTCTGCTGTATATGTTGCAGAGCCGAAATGCTCACGGGGCGCTTCATGCGTATCACAAAGTCTTTGGTCAACCAGCGGCTTGAATGGAAGTTGCTGTAGAACTGATTGATCTCGGCCACGGCCTCCTCGGCTGTATGGACCAGGCGCATCAACTTCAAATCATTGGGCAGAATGTACTGGTGGGCCTCCAGTTGATTGCGAATGAAGTCCAGTGCGCTTTGCCAGAATGTTCCACCGGGCATATCCAGTAACACCACGGGTACCAAGGGCGTTTTGCCGGTTTGCATCAATGTCAGTACTTCCAGCACTTCATCCAGGGTGCCAAAGCCGCCCGGGCACATGACCAGCGCATCTGCTTCTTTTATGAAAAACAGCTTGCGGGTAAAGAAGAAGTGAAATGCCAGCAGGTTGGCCGTGCCGTTGATGGTGGGGTTGGCCCGTTGCTCAAACGGCAGGGTGATATTGAAGCCCAGGCTGTGTTCCAGCCCTGCGCCCTCATGGGCCGCCGCCATGATGCCGGCGCCGCCTCCGGTAATCACCATGAAATCTGACTTTGCCAGGGTTGCGCCCACCTGGCGGGCCAGTGCATACAGCGGGTGCTCAACGGGTGTGCGAGCCGAGCCGAAGACTGTCACTTTACGCTGGCCCTTGAACTGCTCCAGCACGCGGAAGGTTTTTTCGAGTTCGCGAATGGCTTGCAGGGTGATCTTGGCATTCCAGCGATCAAAGTCGTCGTGGGCCATGCGCAATATGGTCAGGATCATCTCGCGATAAAGCGGGCGATTCGGACTATTTGACGCAATCTGCTGCAATTGTTCATCGACCTGTCGCGCAAGGTCCAGGCCCTGGCTTTCGAGAAGCGCGAGTGGCTCATTGGGTTGATCAGGCATGTACTTCTCCTTGTGTACAACATCCAGGATGGCGCCGCAAACGGGGCTGGCGCGCAGACACTTAGTGTCCAGCTGATGGCTTGATCATGGTCTTGCCGCATCCTGACTGGCAATAGCTAATTGCCTGATGTGCATGAAGAATGGTCGCTGCAGTGCAAGGGGGAGGAGGCAGGGTTCACACGCCGTATGGAGTTACGGCGTGTTGACGCAATGAAGAGAAAATCAGTTTTTCCGCTGGCAATTGTCAGCGCCGATGTCCTGGACCAAGACCGACTTGCCGGTTTTATATTCCGTGATAGCGAAGCGCATTGTGGCGCCCTTGGCCATCAGTTTGCGGAAGTTCGGGTTGCTGCACACGCTGCGGCCCAGTTGTGGCACTGCGGCTTCCGGGGCGGAACGCATTTGTGCAGCCAGGGTCGGGCTGGCTTCAAGATTATTGATCAATACCGTGCCATCGACGGTAAAACCTTTATCCAGAAGGTCGGCATTGATTGCGCGCGGCTTTCCTTCATTACTTTTTTCAGCCACCTGCTGCAGGTTTTTATTCAGATTGAATTCTGCAAGAGAGGCCGCTTGTGCGCCCAATGGCAGTGCAAGCAATAGAGCTACGGCTGGAATAATGGTGCGCAACATGAATCTCTCCTGATTGACGTGACGCAGGGTTTGACCCGTCATAGATCTGTGCGTTCAGTGGCGCAGGAGTATAAGGCCAGCATGAGCTGACAGGAAATGCCAAAGGTCATGGGGGCGAGTGCCGGCGCTCTGCCTCTGTTAGACTTCGCGCCTTTCTATTGTTTATCTGCTTGTGCGCCACTCATGGCGAATAAGCGGTTGGCGCCTTAAGTAAAAAACCATGACCCAGATGACCTTTTCCCCTAATGCAGTGGCCCGTTTACGAGACGAGCGTGAAGAGGAGAGCACCAAACCCTATTTGTCGCGGGGGTCACGGGCACCGCGTTGCCATACCTGTCGCGTTATAGAAAGCCATTGCCTGTGCAGTTGGCGGCCCAGGGTTAACGCGCGCTCGGGTGTGTGCCTGATCATGACCAAAAAGGAAGTGTTCAAGCCCAGCAATACAGGCTGGCTGATCGCTGATGTGGTGAGTGACAACTTCGCCTTTATCTGGTCGCGAACCGAGACCGATGAGGCGTTGCTCGCTTTGTTGTCTGATCCGCAGTGGCAACCCTATCTGGTATTCCCCGGAGAATATGTCGAGCCAGGACGTGTGACCCACACAGTGGATATCGACAGCAGCAAGCGCCCCCTGTTTATCTTGCTCGACGCTACCTGGACTGAAGCGCGCAAGATATTTCGCAAGAGTCCGTACTTCGATGCCTTGCCTATTTTAAGCCTGCTGCCGGAGAAACTCTCACGCTACCGTTTGCGCAGATCCACCCGCAGTGAGCACCTGTGTACCGCCGAAGTGGCCAGTTTGTGCCTCGATCTTGCGGGCGATAGCGACGCATCCACGGCGCTGGACGCGTATTTCGATGTCTTCAGCCAGCATTATCTGGATGCCCGGAATCAACTGCCGATGAATGAGTCCAGCGCGGCGCATCTGGAACTGGGTACTTTTTGTAAAAGACCTTCCCAGGAATCGGTCTCAATAGACTAAAGAAGTAGCGCTACAATTTTCGCGCAAATGCAGTTGAGTGCCCGAGAGGGTGAGGATGATAGCGCCGTGATGGCTTCAGTTTGGATCGGGACCTCAAGTTTTCAACTTGACCACCCCAGTCGTGCTGGGCATGCTTGGCGCCGATTCGGCTGCAACTGCTGCTAAAGCGCCCATATTTTCCGACGTTTAGCGTAAATCGCGCCCTTTGATGCACAGTATTTGCGCTGTTGCTCGAATTGCCTTAGCGAGTACTGGAATACATCAGGGCTCGCCTGAAAAACAGGATCATTTAAAAAATGGCCACATACGAAATCCTGATAGCCGACGACCATCCACTGTTTCGCAGTGCATTGCATCAAGCCGTGACTATGGGGCTGGGTTCTGATGTTCGTCTGGTTGAAGTCGCCAGTATTGCCGAGCTTGAAACACAGCTGGCAGTAAAGGCCGATTGGGATCTGGTACTGCTCGACTTGAACATGCCCGGCGCCTATGGTTTTTCCGGGCTGGTATTGCTGCGTGGCCAGTACCCGCAAATTCCGGTGGTAATGGTTTCAGCCCAGGAGGAAGCCTCGATCATGGTGCGCTCCCGTGAGTTTGGAGCCAGTGGCTTTATCCCCAAGTCCAGCTCGCTGGAAGACATTCAGAAGTCGGTACGGGCTGTGCTGGATGGCGATGTGTGCTGGCCGCCCCAGGCGTTTGAGGATGTACAGGTGTCAGCCGAGGCCAAGGCTGCCAGTGAGGGCCTTGCCAGTCTCACGCCCCAGCAGTTCCGGGTGCTGACCATGGTCTGCGAGGGTCTGCTGAACAAGCAGATCGCCTATGAGCTGAGTGTTTCCGAAGCGACCATCAAGGCGCACGTAACCGCCATTTTCCGTAAACTGGGGGTTCGTACCCGGACCCAGGCCGCGTTACTCTTGCAGCAACTTGAATCAATTTCGAGCCATTAAACTTGCCGCTCTTCACGTTTTTTTGACAAAGCGTGAACTAGCGTTCCCCTCTCATTTTTTACGCAGTTGCCTCTCTATGTCGCCTTTTAAAGGTAAAACCGGATTTAAACGGATTTTGAATGCCGGCGGCTACTCGCTGGACGGTTTGCGCGCGGCCTTTACCGGTGAAGCCGCTTTTCGCCAGTTGGTACTGCTCAATGTCGTGTTGATCCCGCTGAGCTTCTTTCTGAATGTCAGCCGGGTAGAGCGCGCCTTGTTGATCGCGGTATGCCTGCTGGCACTGATCGTTGAATTGCTGAACTCGGCGATCGAAGCGGCCATCGACCGCATCTCGCTCGATCTGCACCCGCTGTCCAAAAACGCCAAGGACATGGGCAGCGCCGCCCAGTTTGTGGTGCTGACCATGATTGCTGTGGTGTGGGCAGTGATTCTGCTTTAAGCGATTGTAGGCAATACGATCTCGTCGCTGCGCTGCACCCCCGCGGTGAAAGCGCGGCACAGTTCCAGAAATTCGCGCATGGCCGAGGTCTGATACTTCTTCTTGTGCCAGATAAAGAAGAACTGCCGGGCCAGATCTAGGTCGGGGGTCTCTACAGCGACCAGACTGCCGCGTCGAAAGGCGTCACGCAATGCCAGGCGAGAGATGCAGCCTATCCCCAGGCCTGACTCCACGGCGCGTTTGATTGCTTCGGTATGTTCCAGTTCGAGACGGATATTGAGCGTGCTTTGGTGATGGCGCATCGCCTGATCAAATGTCAGGCGGGTGCCGGAGCCTTGCTCGCGCAGAATCCAGGCTTCATGGGCCAGCTCTTGCAGGGAGGCATGGCCGCGCGCAGCCAGTGGATGTTGTGGGGCGCAAAACACCACCAGTTCATCTTCAACCCAACTCTGGACTTCGATGTCGGGGTGGCTGCAATCGCCTTCAATCAGACCCAGATCAATTTCATAATGCGCAACTTGCTGCACGATATGCGCAGTGTTTTGCACAATCAGTTTCACCTGGCTTTCCGGGTGAGCCTGCATGAAGCTGCCGATCAGCAAGGTGGCTAGGTAATTGCCAATGGTCAGGGTCGCGCCCACGGTCAATGAACCAAAGCCGGACTTGCCGTTGAGCAGGTCTTCGATTTCCTTGGCCTGATCCAGCAGGGCGACTGCCTGTGGCAGCAGTTGGCGGCCCAGCGCGTTGAGGCTTAAGCGTTTGCCTGCGCGATCGAACAACTGGCAGCTGGTCTGGCGCTCGAGTTCGGTGATTGAAGTACTGGCAGCAGATTGAGATAGGGCCAACAAGCCGGCAGCGCGAGACACGCTCTCCTGCTGGGCGACGGCAACGAATACCTGGAGTTGTCTGAGAGTAAATCGCATATCGATATAACCGATAACCCTTATCTTAATAATTCAGTTAACAGATATTGTCGTCGCCATTAGAATGTTATGCAATCGCGCCCATAGTCAGCGCTGGCGAATTTAGGAGCCCCGTACATGAGCAACATGAACCACGAACGTGTCCTCAGTGTTCATCACTGGAACGACACCCTGTTCAGCTTCAAGTGCACCCGCGACCCGGGCCTGCGCTTTGAGAACGGTCAGTTCGTGATGATCGGCCTGCAACAGCCCAATGGCCGTCCGCTTATGCGTGCCTATTCGATTGCCAGCCCGAACTGGGAAGAGCATCTGGAGTTCTTCAGCATCAAGGTGCCGGATGGCCCGCTGACTTCCCAGTTGCAGCACTTGAAGGAAGGCGACGAGATCATCATCAGCAAAAAACCGACAGGCACCCTGGTGCTTGACGATTTGAAGCCGGGCAAGCATTTGTATCTGCTGAGCACCGGTACGGGCCTGGCGCCATTCATGAGCGTCATCCAGGATCCGGAAACCTACGAGCGTTTCGAAAAAGTGATCCTGTGCCACGGTGTCCGTTACGTCAACGAAGTTGCTTATCGCGAGTTCATCACCGAGCACTTGCCACAGAACGAGTTCTTCGGCGAAGCGCTGCGTGACAAGTTGATCTACTACCCGACTGTGACCCGTGAGCCATTCGAAAACGAAGGCCGCCTGACCGATCTGATGCGCAGCGGCAAGCTGTTCAGCGATATTGGTTTGCCACCGATCAACCCGCAGGACGACCGCGCCATGTTGTGCGGCAGCCCGAGCATGCTTGATGAAACCAGCGAAGTGCTCAACAGCTTCGGGCTGAAAGTTTCGCCGCGTATGCGCGAGCCGGGTGACTACCTGATCGAGCGCGCCTTCGTCGAGAAGTAAGCGTCTCCGATTGAAAAATGTGGGAGCTGGCTTGCCAGACTCCCACATTTTGTTTGCGGCTATTGCTTCGGGATCACTTCCAGCACACGTATCACATCCGGCTGCGGGTAATGCCAGCGTACGTCCAGATCCCAAAAGCGGGCACCGTATTCGCGCTCTGGAGCAGGAATCTGGTAGGCCGGGCGTGGGTCCTGGGCCAGGCATTGCTCAATCAGCTCCACCAGCGGCTCTTGCAGGCGCAGGGCCTGGCTGTGTGCCTGTTGCAGGGCAGAGTCAGTCCAGTGCACGGGAATCAGCACCGGCGCGGCGCTGGCCATGCTGTTGCTGGCACTATCGATGATATCGGCGTAGGGCACGTACGGTTTGATGTCGAGAATCGGCGTCCCGTCCAGCAAGTCAATTCCCGAGATAAACAGCCGACCGGCTTCAACCCTGTCCAGCTTCACCACGGACTGGCCTATGCCATTGGGGCGATGGGTGGCGCGGGTGGCAAACACCCCCAGCGACTTGTTGCCCCCCAGGCGCGGCGGACGCACCTTGAGCCGGGGTTTGTCTTCCAGTGCCTGATGGAACACAAACAGCAGCCAGACATGGCTGACCTGCTCCAGGCCCTGCACGGCATCGCCTTGATCGAAGGGCGCGACCAGCTCCAGCACGCCACGGGCGGCCGGGGCCAGTTGCGGCTGGCGCGGAATGGCGAATTTCTCTTTGAAGCAAGAGCGCACAAAACCGATCGGGGAGACGCTGTAGGTCAAAAGTCATGCCTCTGTAGGAGCGAGCTTGCTCGCGATCGCATCACTGCGGTTATCCAGAACAATCGGGTTGTCTGCATTGCAGGCAAGCCAGTTCCTACAGGATTTATGGCGCCTGAAGGCCGAGTATCAGCCGCGAATGCGCAGGGTCAGACCCTTGAGGAAGTTGCGCAGCAACTGGTCGCCACAGGTGCGGTAGTTGGTGTGGCCGAATTTACGGAACAGGGCGCTCAGCTCGGGCTTGGAGACTGGAAACTCCGAAGCCTTGAGGATGGCGTGCATGTCGTCTTCCTTGAGTTCAAAAGCGACGCGCAGTTTTTTCAGGATCACGTTGTTGGTCACCGGCACTTCAATCTTGACCGCTGGACGGCTGTCATCCTTGCCGCGCTTGAAAATCACCAGACCATCAAGGAAGTGCGCCATCACTTCGTCAGGGCAGCGCACAAAACCTTCTTCTTCGTCTTTTTTCAGGTAGGTCAGGACGTCTTCTTTAGTGACGTCCAGGCCACCCAGTTTGATGATTTCAACGACCTTGTTGTCGCTGATGTCGAGCATGTAGCGCACGCTGCGCAGTACGTCGTTATGAATCATTTGGTCAATCCTGATATTCAGCAGTGAGCACCGCAGGCGTTGCTGCGGTGTCGAAATGTTCGGGGCGGTGCGCTATTTAGAACTTTTCTTTGGTCGTCATGTAGCGCCATTGGCCTGTAGGCAGCTTGCCCATCGAGACCCCGCCAATGCGAATCCGGCGCATGGAAATGACGGTAAGGCCTACAGCCTGACAGAACAGTGCAATAACGCCCGGCTGAGGGTTTTTCATTGCAAAGCGTAGGCGGTTTTCACTCTGCCAGCTGGCTTTAACCGCAGGCAGCTCGCGCCCTTTGTAGGTCATGCCGTGATTGAGCCGGTTCAAACCGTGGGGAGCCATCTCGCCAGAGACTTCGACCACGTATTCCTGCTCGATTTTGTTGGCGTCGGCGGTCAGCTTGCGGACGATTTTCCAGTCCTGGGTAAACACCAGCAGGCCGCTGGCGTTGGCCTGGAGTTCGTTGCCAACGCTCAGGCGCAGAAAGTGGCCCTTGAGCGGACGCTTGCCGTAGCGGTGTTCTTCGCTCAGTGACTCGGGGCCGATCAGGGCCATGGCGCTGTCAGTATCCAGGCCTGGCGGAGCGTTCAGCAAAATGGTCACAGGCTCGGGGGCCGTGGCCTTGGCTTGCGGGTCCAGCTCGACTTTTTGGTTGTCGACCTTGAATTGCGGCTCGTCGATGACTTCGCCATCTACCGTGACCCAGCCACCTTCAATGAACAGTTCGGCCTCACGGCGGGAGCAGCCGACGAGTTCGATGAGGCGTTTGGAGAGACGTATCGGTTCAGACATGACAGGGGCCGTAAAGGAATTGGGCGGCTATTGTACCCGCCTGGCGCCGGTTAAGCCCGGCAACATTTGCCTTATGCGCGTGTTGGGCGCTTATACCGCAGGTGCAGTAGCGGATAAGGCTGGCCCATGCCGTCTTTTTCGCTGCGTCCGGCCACCTCAAAGCCCTGCTTGAGGTAAAAGCCGATGGCTTGCGGGTTTTGCTGATTGACGTCCAGTGCCTGTGCATTCAGTTCGTCGATGGCGAATTTGAGCAGGCACTTGCCAATGCCCTGGCCCCGGAAGTGCGGGTGGATGAAGAGCATTTCAACCTTGCCCGCAGCTACTCCGGCAAAACCGCTGATGCGTTTGCTGACAGGATCCTTGCAGCAGATCAGCATCACGGCGTCCAGATACTGGTCTTTGACCAGTTGGCGCAGTTGTTGAATATAACTGTCGGGCAAAAAGTCATGGGTGGCGCGAACCGAGGCTTCCCACACGTCGGTCAATTCTTCGAAGTCCGTAAGGCGGGGTGTATGGATAGCCCATTTCTGTTGCATCGTGCATGTCTCCTGACGATGGAAGCGACAGGTTTACGATAGCCGTAAAAAAAGCCCTGACGCCAGGGCGGCAGGGCTTTTTGAGACGCGGTCGCTGTTTAGATGACTTCAGCCCACAAGTCATACTCGTCAGCATCGGTCACACGGCACATGATCTTGTCGCCGGGCTTGATGTCTTTTTCGGTGGCGATAAATACGTTGCCGTCGATTTCCGGAGCGTCGAAGAAGCAACGGCCAACAGCGCCTTGCTCGTCTACTTCGTCAATCAGGACTTCGATTTCCTTGCCGATTTTCATCTGCAGGCGGGCCGCGCTGATGGCCTGCTGGTGGGCCATGAAGCGGTCCCAGCGGTCCTGCTTGATGTCATCCGGCACGATGGCCGCGTCCAGCAAATTGGCCGGAGCACCTTCCACAGGGGAGTACTGGAAGCAGCCTACGCGATCCAGTTGCGCTTCTGTCAGCCAGTCGAGCAGGTACTGGAAGTCCTCTTCGGTCTCGCCCGGGAAGCCGACAATGAAGGTCGAGCGGATGATCAGGTCCGGGCAGATGACGCGCCAGTTCTTGATGCGGGCCAGGGTCTTGTCTTCAAATGCCGGGCGCTTCATGGCCTTGAGCACTTTCGGGCTGGCGTGCTGGAACGGGATGTCCAGGTACGGCAGGATCTTGCCGGCGGCCATCAGCGGAATCAGCTCGTCAACGTGCGGGTACGGGTAAACGTAGTGCAGGCGTACCCAGACACCCAGCGAGCTCAGTGCTTCGCAGAGTTCGGTCATGCGGGTCTTGACCGGCGCGCCGTTCCAGAAACCGGTACGGTATTTCACGTCTACGCCATAGGCGCTGGTGTCCTGGGAAATCACCAGCAGCTCTTTGACGCCGGCCTTGACCAGGCGCTGGGCTTCGTCGAGGACGTCGCCTACCGGGCGGCTGACCAGTTTGCCGCGCATCGACGGGATGATGCAGAAGCTGCAGCTGTGGTTGCAGCCTTCGGATATCTTCAGGTACGCGTAGTGACGCGGCGTCAGTTTGACACCTTGAGGCGGCACCAGGTCGATCAGCGGGTTGTGGTTCAGGTTGGGGGGCACGGCGTCGTGCACGGCGTTGACCACTTGCTCGTACTGCTGCGGGCCGGTGACGGCCAGCACGCTCGGGTGAACATTGCGGATGGCGCTTTCTTCCACGCCCATGCAGCCGGTCACGATAACCTTGCCGTTTTCCTTGATGGCTTCACCAATCACTTCCAGTGATTCAGCCTTGGCGCTGTCGATGAAACCGCAGGTGTTGACCACCACGACATCGGCGTCCTGGTAGGTAGAGACGACATCGTAGCCTTCCATACGCAGCTGCGTGAGGATGCGTTCGGAGTCGACCAGGGCTTTGGGGCAACCCAGGGAGACGAAGCCGACCTTGGGGGCGGCTGGCGTGGTAACGGTGGACATGGCGAACCTCGGTATGTAGTGACGTTACATGCCCGTAAAGGCTGCACGACGAACGGGCGCTTGATGCGCCTCTGATCAAAAAAAGTGCGCA
The DNA here is from genome assembly GCF_000346225.2 of Pseudomonas sp. Lz4W. Lineage (NCBI taxonomy): Bacteria > Pseudomonadati > Pseudomonadota > Gammaproteobacteria > Pseudomonadales > Pseudomonadaceae > Pseudomonas > Pseudomonas sp. Lz4W. The sequence continues at coordinate 1,130,607 of NZ_CP017432.1, forward strand.
ATTTTAGCTATGGTCAACGCAGTTGACCAGCGTTATACAGGGATTTACGACGAGTGCTGCGCTATGCTGCGCGCCGTTGCGAAAATAGGGTTTTTAAACAGCGCAATTTCGTCAATGTGAGTCGGAAAATCAGCGCATGCTGCTGATCAAAAGTGGCGCAAACCATTAAGAAGCACGGTCCGTGATCGTAGGAGTGGTTGATGGGGCAGGTAAGTAGTCAGGCTGCAGAAGACGGTCACGCAAAGGTAAAGCCCATCGGGATGCTGGTTGCTGCAGTTGGCGTGGTGTACGGCGATATCGGCACCAGTCCGCTGTACACCCTTAAAGAGGTGTTTTCGGGCGGCTACGGAGTACAGGTCAGCCACGATGGCGTGTTCGGCATTTTGGCGTTGATCCTGTGGTCGCTGATCTGGGTCGTGTCGATCAAGTACGTTCTGTTTATCCTGCGGGCCGACAACGAGGGCGAGGGCGGGATCATGGCCCTTACCGCGTTGGCGCGACGGGCTGCTGCGCCTTATCCCAGGCTGCGCTCGGTGCTGGTCATTCTGGGGTTGATCGGGGCTTCGCTGTTTTACGGCGACAGCATGATCACTCCGGCGATCTCGGTACTGTCTGCCGTCGAAGGGCTTGAGCTGGCGTTCACCGGGCTGGAGCGCTGGGTGGTGCCCCTGTCCCTGGTCATCCTGATTGCGCTGTTTTTGATCCAGCGCCGGGGTACCGCCATGCTGGGCAAGCTGTTTGGCCCGATCATGGTGCTGTGGTTTGTGGTGCTGGGCGGACTCGGGATACACGGTATCTTGCAGCATCCTGAAGTGTTGAACGCGCTGAACCCGGTATGGGGTGTACGTTTCTTTGTCTCTCACCCGGGCATGGGCGTTGCCATTCTGGGCGCCGTGGTGCTGGCTTTGACGGGGGCCGAAGCGCTGTATGCCGACATGGGGCACTTCGGGCGCAAGCCGATTGCCCGGGCCTGGTTCATTCTGGTATTGCCGGCGCTGGTGCTGAACTACTTCGGCCAGGGGGCCTTGTTGCTGGAAAACCCGGAGGCGGCCCGCAACCCTTTCTATCTGTTGGCACCCAGCTGGGCACTGATCCCGCTGGTGGGCCTGGCTACGCTGGCGACCGTGATTGCATCCCAGGCCGTGATTTCCGGTGCGTTCTCCTTGACCCATCAGGCCATTCAGCTGGGTTATGTACCGCGTATGCATATCCAGCACACCTCCAGTGCCGAGCAGGGGCAGATTTATATCGGAGCAGTGAACTGGTCCTTGATGGTCGGGGTTATTTTGCTGGTGCTGGGCTTTGAGTCCTCCGGCGCTCTGGCTTCGGCCTATGGTGTGGCCGTGACCGGGACCATGCTGATCACCAGTATTCTGGTATCGGCGGTGATGCTGCTGCTGTGGAAGTGGCCGCCAGTTCTGGCGGTCCCGGTGTTGATCGGCTTTCTCCTGGTGGACGGCCTGTTCTTTGCCGCCAACGTGCCGAAAATTGTCCAGGGCGGTGCATTCCCGGTACTGGCGGGGATTGTGCTGTTCATCCTGATGACCACCTGGCGGCGCGGTAAACAGCTATTGGTCGACCGTCTTGATGAAAGCGCGTTGCCGCTACCGCTGTTCATCAGCAGCATTCGGGTGCAGCCGCCGCATCGGGTACAGGGTACGGCCGTGTTTCTGACCGCCCGGCCAGATGCCGTGCCCCACGCGCTGCTGCACAACCTGTTGCACAACCAGGTGCTGCATGAGCAGGTGGTGTTGCTGACCGTGGTCAACGAAGATTCGCCGCGGGTGCCTGCCCAGAGGCGTTTCGAGGTGGACTCCTATGGCGACGGCTTCTTCCGGGTGATCCTGCACTTCGGCTTTATGGATGAGCCGGATGTGCCTGAGGCGTTGAAACTGTGCCATCTCGACGAGCTGGATTTCAGTCCGATGCGCACCACCTACTTCCTGAGCCGGGAAACGGTGATTGCCTCCAAGATTGTGGGCATGGCGCGTTGGCGCGAGACGCTGTTTGCCTTCATGCTGAAGAACGCCAACGGCAACCTGCGATTCTTCAGGCTACCCGTCAACCGGGTAATTGAGCTGGGAACCCAGGTCGAGATGTAGCCCTGTCGAGATGACCAAAAAAAGCCCCGGTTCGTGAGAACCGGGGCTTTTTTGTTGCTGACTGCTGCAGGGTTGCGGGGGATTACGGTGCGGTTGCCTGATGCTTCTTGATGACGTCTACCAGGCGCTGGGCCAGAGCCGGGTAGTTCTCGTCAAAGTGATGACCCCCTGGCAGCTTCATGCTTTCACCGACGGCGGTCTTGGCAGTGCAGCCGCTTTCATCGACTTCTTCCGCGCCATAAATGCACACCACTTTGGCGGCAGGCAGCCTGGACATCTCTTCGCCGGTATCGGCTTCTGCGCCGGCTTTGCCAAGCCAGCCGTCGACGTGGATTTCAAAGCTGCCGCTACGGGCAAAAGCCAGCAGGATGATGGCGTCAACGCGCTTTTGCTCGGCTTCAGGCAGGCGGTTGAAGGTGGCAGGCAACACGTCGGCACCAAATGAATAGCCGACCAGTACAAAGCGCTGGGTACCCCACTTTTGCCGATAGTGCTGCATCAGCTCGGTCAGATCGGTAGCGCTTTGCTCCGGGGTCTTGTGCTGCCAGTAGTAGCGCAGCATGTCGATGCCGACCACCGGGTAGCCGATCTTCGCCATCTCGCCGGCCACGTCGCGATCCAGGTCGCGCCAGCCGCCGTCACCGGACAGGAACAGGGTCACGGTGCTGTTTTGCTGGCCGGCCGGTACTTCGACCACAGGCATGTTCAGCCCGCCGTTTTCATCCCCCACCAGTATTTTGCGCAGCTCATTGCTGAGTACTTGGGGGTAGTGAATGTCGTAGTCGCTGATGCTGGTCTGAGCATTCGGCTGATCGCGTACGAAGGCGGCGCTCGGGTCGTCAGGGTTGTCGTTCCAGGCCACCAGCCAATTGCCGTGTGCCGCCGACTTGGGCAAGGGCAGGGTGCAGCCGGGTTGTTCGAGCATGAAACCGACTGACACGGCTTGCGCCTTGTCATCGGTTTGCCCGGCCAGCCAGCGCCAGGCCAGGGTTGCGCCAGGACCTATGCCACTGACCAGCGTGGCAGGGCCGTCAAGCTCTTGCAGTGCGTTCTGCAGGGCCTGTTGCTGCAGGGTGCAATCTTCCTTGGGCAGGATCACCTGCACCAGTTGTGCTTTGCCGCCACGGCTCAAGGCCATCAGCTGGGTGTCGCTCAGTGCTTCTTCGACCGGAGTGGCTATTACGATCCGGGCCCTGGCTTTCTGGCCGGGTATCACTTTGGTCAGGGTCGAGCCGTCGGTTTGGCTCAGGTGTTCTATCGTCGGTTCCGGGGCAGGACGATTCCAGAACCAGTAGCCGCCTGCTGCAAGCGCGACCAGAACTATCAAGGTAAGCAATAAAAACCGCCAGGAACGATGTTTCATTAACGTTTCACCAATCCAGTCAAGCCGCCTGCAATCAGGGCGGCGGTATCAGCCAGTGCCACCAGCGGATCAAGTCCTGCGGGCACGGCCATATAACGAGGTTCCCAGTCAGGCTGGAATTTGTCTTTAAAGCGACGCAAACCCTGGAAGTTGTACAGGTGCTCGCCGCGCTGGAACAACATCGACCCCAGACGCTGGGTCAAAGGCGCTCCGCGACGCGGTTGCAGACCGGACAGGGGTACCATTCCCAGGCTGAAACGTGCGTATCCATGCTTTTTATAATGTTGAATCAGGCCGACCATCATGAATTCCATGGTCAGTTTTGGGGCCTCCGGGTGGGCGCGCATCAGGTCGAGGCTCGACAGTTCATGACTGTGGGTCTCAAGCAGGTTGGCGAAAGCCACCGGTTTGCCTTCAAAGCGGATAATGGCCACGCGAAAGTGCTTGATGTACTCGGTGCTGAATCTTCCGAGGGAAAAGCCTTTTTCGCGCACGTTCTTGCCCGTCAGCCAGGCATCGGAAATCACCTTGAGCTCATCCATCGGCGCCTCTCCCGGCTCATGGATTTCCAGTGACAGGCCATCACGTGTGCCGCGATTCCAGGTGTAGCGCAGGTCTTTCATCTCTTTGCCTTTGGCTTCGAGATCAAAACGGTGCAAGTCGACCCGGGCTTCTTCGCCGAGTTTGATCGCGGTCAGGCCAATGTCCATATAGAACGGCAGGTTCTCGGCGCGCACTTGATAAAACACCGGCCGGGCGTGGTAGATATCGCACAGGTCACGGAACTGCCAGATCAGCTCGGCCCGGGGCTGGTTAGGCCCGATGGGGTCATACAGAGCTACCAGGCTGCGGCCTCGGCGGGCGTACATCAGGAAGGCGTTGTCGTCCGGATGGAACAGCAGGGCCTTGTCGCCGGTCAGGGCCAGGCCGCCATCGGGCTGATCGGAGGCCAGGAGGATTTTCTCGGCCCTTTCCAGCTCCCCGGCGTCCGGCAAGTGGATTACCGGGCGCGCGGTGCGCAGCAGCCAGGTCAGCGAAACAATCACCAGCAGCACTGCCGCGCCCATCAGTGAGCGCAGGCCCCGCGGGGCGTCAGAATCAAGGGTGAACTGCCACCACAGCTGATGGCTATAAGGAACGTCTTGATAGGCGAACAGCAGCAGCCAGATCGAGGCACCCAGGACGCAAATGCTGGCCACCAGATACAGTGGCGAAAAGGGTAGTTCGGTCAGGCGGCTCGGGCGGTAGAACGAGCGGCGAAACAGTCCCAGCAGGCTGGCGGTGAGAACCAGAATGGAGGCTTCCTCCCAGTCAAAGCCTTTGAGCAGGGAAAGCACGGCGCCCACCAGCAGCAAAATGGTGGTCAGCATCCAGGCTGCCGACAAGCGCCGGCGCAGGCCCTGGGCCAGTAGCAGGCACAGAACCCCGATCAGGCTGGCGCCGAAGTGCGAGGCGTCAATCAGGCGATGGGGGATCAGGAAGCCGATGTGTTCCAGGCGGGTGTCGATCTCGGGAGTGGCGCCCGAGAACAGCAAAACCACCCCGGACATAAACACCAGAACAGCCAGGACCGGTGCCGCGAGGCCTGAGGCCACCCGCAGGCTTTGGCGGGTATGAATCAGTCGTTGGGCTTCGTTGATCAGCAGCATCAGGCATGCGACCAGCAGCGGCATGATCACATAGATCATGCGATACAGCAGCAGGGCCGCAGCCAGGGGTGCGGCACCCAGCTGGTTGGCAAAGGCGGCAAGCAAGATGGCTTCAAAGACCCCGACGCCGCCCGGCACATGGCTGAGTACGCCGGCAGCCAGCGCCAGCAGATAAACCAGCAGGAATGGACCAAAAGGCGGTGCTTCAGGCAGCAATAAATACAGGACTGTGGCCGCAGCGGCGACATCCAGTGCCGTAATGACCAGCTGCAACAGGGTCAGGCGCGGGCTTGGCAGACGCAGCGTGCGGCGTCCGGCCTTTACCAGCAGGTTGTCGGGGATCGGCTGCTCGGGCAGGCGACGTCGATAAATACCCAGCGCCAACAAACCGAATAACGCCAGAACCGCAAAAGCGATCGCCCCCAATAGATAGGCGGGAATATGCAAGGCGGCGGAGGCCGCAGGCAGGTTGCTCAGGGTTGCCAGCGCCGCGAGGGGCGGTAGTGCGCAGCCCAGGGACAGGCTGGCAAACAGCGTCATATGGGCGACTTCGGAGGCGCCAACACCATGTCGTGCATACAGGCGATAACGCACAGAGCCGCCGGACAACAGTGACAGGCCGATGGCGTTGCCAATGGCAAAGGCGGTAAAGCCCCCCAGGGCCAGGGTTTTGGGGGGTAGCTTGACCCCTGCATAACGACTGGCGGACCACTCGTAGCCGAGCAAAATCACGAACCCTACGGCCGTCGCAGCCAGGGCGCCGAGGAGGGCGGGCTTGGGGACTTCCAGAATTGAGTCTTGCAGGGCATATAGATCAAGCTCGCTGAGCAGATGCCGGCACGCGATCAGCGCAATCGCAAACAACAGTAAAGTGAGTGCAAGGCCAATGGGTTGACGGTATTTGCTCAACAAATCCAGCCAGCGCAAACGAGTTGCGGCAATCGGGTGGGCTGCTGTAACGGCTTCTTTAAGTTCTGGCGAGTTATCGGGCATCAATCACCTCGTGGATCGTGCGCGACAGGATGGGGGCATAAACTCAAGTTACCAATCCTTTTGGCTAAAGTTTTTCAAAATATTGCCAGTTGTTTGTCTGAGGTTCAGGTTTGGCGTTTGAAAAAAAGGTAATTGCCGGCCCACAGCATAGTCGAACGGATTTTCAGAAATATGATGTTTATTTTTCGCTGGTCGTCTATTGCAGACTTTTCGAGCACGCACAAAAAAGGCCACTCTTTCGAGTAGCCTTTTTTGATGTTTGGTTGCGGGAGCCGGATTTGAACCGACGACCTTCGGGTTATGAGCCCGACGAGCTACCAGACTGCTCCATCCCGCGTCTGTGGGGTGGATTCTACAGCGAATCGCCGGGCTGTCAACCCCTGAATCTCGTAAGCGATTGAAATGTCCGGATTTAATCCTGCTCCTCCGGTCGGGGAGGGGGAGCAAAAACACCCGGGCACAAAAAAGGCCACTCTTTCGAGCAGCCTTTTTATGTTTGGTTGCGGGAGCCGGATTTGAACCGACGACCTTCGGGTTATGAGCCCGACGAGCTACCAGACTGCTCCATCCCGCGTCTGTGGAGCGCACTCTACAGTGATGCGGTGGGGAGTCAACCTTTAATGCGAAAATGTACTAAATAAGATCAATGCAGCTGGTTTTCAGGCGACGGCCTGATCCTGATCGGCTCGATCCTGCAGGAGAGCTCCCCGGTCTTCAAGATTGTTCCGCTGTACAAGGGGAGAGGTTGTTGCGAGCAGATCGCTCTTTGTGCGGCGGGTCATAAAACAGGCACGCACAAAAAAGGCCACTCTTTCGAGTGGCCTTTTTCGATGTTTGGTTGCGGGAGCCGGATTTGAACCGACGACCTTCGGGTTATGAGCCCGACGAGCTACCAGACTGCTCCATCCCGCGTCTGTGGGGTGGATTCTACAGCGATACGCCGGGCTGTCAAACCTTAATTTAGAAAAAAGTGTTCTGGTTCAATCGCTTAGATAAAAGTGCGGGTTATAAAAACGGCGACAGGGCAGGTAGCGTATGGGGTCCAGCTCTATTAGAGGGTGTAATTCGATTAGAAAAACAAATTCATGAGCGGTATTTCCCACGCCTGTCGGGGAGAATCCACACTACTGGTGCTATATACAGTTCCCGGTGACATACTGATCTTCTGTATTGCCTACCCTATAAAGAACACCGCCCTACATGACTCAGCGCAAAATCATCCATGTCGACTGTGACTGTTTCTACGCCGCTATTGAAATGCGTGATGATCCGAGTCTGGCGAACAAGCCCATGGCAGTCGGGGGCTCGGCTGACCATCGTGGGGTTATTTCTACCTGTAACTATGAAGCGCGGGCTTTTGGCGTGCGTTCGGCGATGGCATCCAGACATGCACTGAAATTGTGTCCGGATCTGGTCATCGTCAATGGCAGGATGGATGCCTATAAAGAAGCCTCCAGAGAGATACACGGCATCCTGCGTGATTACACCGAGCTGATTGAGCCGCTGTCGCTGGATGAGGCCTATCTGGATGTGTCTGACAGTCCGCATTTTGCCGGCAGCGCTACGCGTATCGCCCAGGATATCCGGCGCCGTGTGTCCAACCAGTTGCACATCACCGTGTCTGCCGGTGTGGCGCCCAATAAATTCCTGGCCAAGATCGCCAGTGACTGGAAGAAACCCAACGGACTATTCGTGATCACTCCGGATCAGGTCGAGGATTTTGTCTCGGCGTTGCCGGTCAATAAGCTGCATGGGGTGGGCAAAGTCACGGCCGACAAGCTTGGACGGCTGGGGATTGAAACCTGCCTGCAATTGCGGGACTGGAACAAGCTGGCGCTGGTGCGTGAATTCGGTAGTTTCGGTGAACGATTGTGGGGTTTGGCACGCGGGATAGATGAGCGTCTGGTGCAGAGCGACAGCCGACGTCAGTCGGTCAGTGTTGAAAATACCTACGATACGGATTTGCCTGATCTGGCCAGCTGTCTAAGCAAACTCCCCGAGCTGCTCGCGACCCTTAATGGACGCATTGCCCGCATCGACAGCAGTTATCGTCCCGGCAAGCCGTTCGTTAAAGTGAAATTTCACGATTTCACCCAGACCACACTGGAGCAGTCCGGTGCGGGGCTTGATCTTGAGAGTTACCAGGATTTATTGAGTCAGGCATTTGCACGCGGTTCCAAGCCCGTTCGATTGCTCGGGCTTGGTGTGCGTTTGCAGGACTTGAACAACGGGTTTGAACAGCTGGAGCTGTTCAGGCGTTAGCTGATCCCGGGATCAGCCACCAGCCGACCGGCATTTTTGGTCAAGGATTGAAGGAATTCACGTTGTAACTCGGGATCGTTACGGGTGAGTTCGATCAGGCTTTGTTCCAGTTCGCTGGCTTCTTCTTCCAGACCCAGTTCCGACAGGCGCTTGACCCGATGCACCCATTGGTTGACGTCGTCACCCTCAAGGTCGTCGTAGATCAGGTTGTGCGCTTCCAGCAGCTTTCCGCGCAGGCCACTGCTGATCGACAGGGTCGAGTCCGAGTGGGTCTCGTCCTGGGCATCCTCAACCATGATGGTCAATTTGCCGATGTGATTCAGGTCCTGCTCGGCAAAAGGGCTGTCCAGCAGGTTGAGGCGCAACACGCCATTGCGGTCGGTGGTGAGTTCGTGGGTCTGTTTGCCGGCTTTTACCACCACCGGACGCTCAGCCCATGGCAGGCTTGAATACTCCAGGCGCTTGTCGCGCTGAACATCCTCGATCCCTGCCAGGTTCTGCTCGGCGCGACCGTGGGACTGTACGTTCATGGCCGGGTTCACGCCGGCGAAACCGTAGTTGATCCAGTCTTTGGTCACGCTGTCAGGCAGTTGCCCAAACATGAACACGTTCAGCACATTGGCGCCCACCCCGGCGACAATCGCCACCGCACCCAGTGGCACTTCATAGATCTCGCGCCAGGGCTGATAGGGCGTGTAGCGGTCGTAATGACGGGTGACATCGAACTCAGTGACTTCAAAAGTCTTTTGTTCGTTGATGCGCACACGGCGTTGCGGCAGCTCCAGCACCGAAGGTGAACCGACATCAATCTGCAGGCTGTGGGCCAGTAGTTTGCGCTCGATGCGCTCCTCGTGTTCGCTGCGTTGCGACATGTGATTGGCACAGCCGCTCAGCAGCAGGGCGCCGCACATGGCGGCGCCCCCGAGGGTCAGGGTGTTTCGATTGAACATGACGTCTCTATCTGGATTCAGCGGCTGATGCGCGCCTGAAGGAATGCAAGGACATCGGCAACGGGCAGGGCTTGCGCTTCTGCTTCGGTACGGCTCTTGTATTCCAGGTTGCCTTCGGCCAGGCCACGGTCACTGACGACGATCCGGTGCGGAATACCGATCAGTTCCATGTCGGCGAACTTGATGCCAGGGCTGGTTTTCTTGTCGCGGTCGTCCAGCAGAACTTCAAAACCGGCGGCCGTGAGTTGGGCGTAAAGGTTGTCAGTCGCTTCGCGAACGGCTTCGGTTTCATAGCGCAGTGGTACCAGTGCCACCTGGAAAGGTGCCAGGGCATCGCTCCAGATAATGCCGCGCTCGTCGTTGTTCTGCTCGATGGCAGCAGCGACCACACGGGAAACCCCAATGCCGTAGCAGCCCATTGCCAATGTCACGGGCTTGCCGTTCTCGCCCAGTACCTGGCACTTCATCGCTTCGCTGTACTTGGTGCCCAGCTGGAAGATATGACCGACTTCGATACCGCGTTTGATTTCCAGCGTGCCTTTGCCGTCCGGGCTCGGGTCGCCAGCCACCACGTTGCGCAGGTCGGCAACGGTAGGTACAGGCAGATCGCGCTCCCAGTTCACGCCGAAGTAGTGCTTGTCATCGATGTTGGCACCGACGCCGAAGTCGCTCATCAGCTCGACTGAACGATCAATGATGCATGGCAGTGGCAGGTTCAGCGGGCCCAGGGAGCCTGCGCCTGCGCCAATGGCGTCACGCAATTCTGCGTCCGAAGCCATGGTCAGCGGGCTGGCCACCAGCGGATGGTTTCCGGCCTTGATTTCGTTCAGCTCGTGATCGCCGCGAATGACCAGTGCGATCAGTTTGCCTTCTTCGGCAGCGTGAACGATCAGGGTCTTGACGGTTTTCTCGATCGCCAGGTTGTAGCCTTCAACCAGTTGAGCAATGGTCTTGGCGTCAGGCGTGTCGACCAGGCGCAGTTCTTCGGTGGCTGCCGCGCGCGAGGTTTCAGTCGGGATGGCTTCGGCTTTTTCGATGTTGGCCGCGTAGTCCGAAGCATTGCTGAACACGATGTCATCTTCGCCAGACTCGGCCAGCACGTGGAATTCGTGGGAGCCGGCACCGCCGATGGAGCCGTTGTCAGCTTCTACCGGGCGGAAGTTCAGGCCCAGACGGGTGAATACATTGCAGTAGGCCTGGTGCATGCGGTCATAGGTGACCTGCAGCGAAGCGTTGTCGGCATGGAACGAGTAGGCGTCCTTCATGATGAATTCGCGGCCGCGCATCAAACCGAAGCGCGGACGGATTTCGTCACGGAACTTGGTCTGGATCTGGTACAGGTTGATCGGCAACTGTTTATAGCTGTTCAGCTCGTTGCGGCACAGATCGGTGATGACTTCTTCGTGGGTCGGGCCCACGCAGAATTCGCGGCCGTGGCGATCCTTGAGGCGCAGCAACTCGGGACCGTACTCTTCCCAGCGGCCGGATTCCTGCCACAACTCAGCCGGTTGAATGCTCGGCATCAGCACTTCGAGAGCGCCGGCTGCGTTCATTTCTTCGCGAACAATGGCTTCGGCCTTGCGCATGATCCGCAGGCCCATGGGCAGCCAGGTGTACAGGCCGGAAGCAAGTTTGCGAATCATGCCGGCGCGCAGCATCAGCTGATGGCTGATAACGACCGCGTCGGAAGGCGTTTCTTTCTGTGTGGCGAGCAAATATTGACTGGTGCGCATGGTTAGTCGTTGCCGTGCTGATGACTAGAAATGACTGGGCATTGTACGGCCGAGATGGGTTGGCGTACAGGGCGGACGGGGGAGCTGGAATCCCCCGGGCTGTTATGGGACTTTTTCGAGATTTACCGGGGGGTTGAGGCGTGCCCGGCGGCTTTCCTGATACCAGTGCAGACTGATCAGCAGCAGGGTGGGGACCCCCATGACGGCAGTGATGATGAAGAAGTTGTGATAACCGAACTTTTCCACCAGGACCCCTGAATAACCGCCCATCAGGCGCGGTAGCAGCAGCATGATTGAGCTGAGCAGGGCGTATTGGGTGGCGGAAAACTTGAGGTTGGTCAGGCTCGACAGGTACGCCACGAACGCCGAAGTCGCCAGGCCGGAGCTGAAGTTGTCCAGTGAAATGGTGACAACCAGCATCTGCAGGTTGGGGCCCATGTCGGCCAGCAGCATAAACAGCAGGTTGGTGCCTGCCGAAGCCGCACCGCCAATCAGCAGGATCGGCAAGATGCCGAACCGCACGATCAGCAAGCCGCCCATGCCGGCGCCAACCAGGGTCATGATCAGGCCGAAAATCTTGCTCACGCCTGCGATCTGATCCTTGGTGAACCCTTGGTCGATGTAGAAAACGTTGGCCATGACCCCCATGACGGTGTCCGACATGCGATAGGTGGCGATCAGCCCAAGCAGCAGAAAGGCTTGCCAGCGATACCGCAGGATAAAGTCGTTGACCGGTGTCAGCACCGGCGCGAGTCCGCGACGGCCTATGGACGACAGGCAGAGCACAGTGAGCAGGGTGTAGAGGATGGCGCGCAGGAAAGCCCGGTCTTCGAGTACCAGGTTGACCGGGCTCACGCCTTCAAACAATACCCCGGCAAAGTCGGTGTTATAGAGCTGGGTGAACATCGCCGGAACCGAGACCAGGAGCACGATCAGGACAAAAACCGACGCCAGCTGGTGACCAAAGCTATAACGTCCTGCCTGCAGCTGGGTGCGTAGTGGTACCGGTGGTTCGCGCATGAAAAAGGTGGTCAGCAGCGCCGGAACCATCAGCAGGCCGAAGAGCACATAGGTGCCGGTCCAGGCGGAGTGCTTATAGTTGAAGCCCGTTGAACCGAAACCTTCGGCAAAAAACAGGGCGCCAGCAGTGGCCAGCAAGGCCGCCACCCGGTAACCGGACATGTAGCTGGCTGCCAGCGCGGCCTGACGGCTGTCGTCGGCAATTTCCAGGCGGTAGGCGTCCACGGCAATGTCTTGGGTGGCAGACGCGAACGACACGACAACAGCAATGGCAATCAGCCAGGAAAGATGTTTTTGCGGGTCGCAAAAGCCCATGCCGATCAGGCCGAGGATCACCAGGGTCTGGGACAACACCAGCCATGAGCGGCGTCGGCCAAGTTTTCCGAGGAGCGGCAGGCGCCATTGATCGAGCAGCGGCGACCACACCCATTTAAAGGCGTATGCCAGACCGATCAGGCTTGCATAGCCAATAGTTTCCCGAGCCACACCGGCTTCGCGCAACCAGACAGAAAGCGTTGAAAACACCAGCATGTACGGTAAACCGGCGGCAAAACCGAGCAGCAACAGTACAAGGGTTGAGGGGCTGGAATAGGCAGCTAGCGCTTCGCGCCAGGTTTTACGGGGCATGGACTCGAGTCTGCCTCTGATTGCGGAATCAAAGGGCGCACTCTAACCGTAGTGCTCTATCGGGCGCCAGCCATGGCGTTGTAAATCCACCCGACTATTCACAATCATCAGGCCTTCGCTGCGCAAACGCGCCCGCTGCTCATCACCTGAGGGGCTACCTGCTGGCAAACTGATGCGCCCCCCGGCGGCCAGTACCCGGTGCCAGGGCAGGCGGGAACCTTCGGGCAGCTGGCTGAGCGTGCGCCCCACCCAGCGTGCCGCCCGGCCCAGGCCCGCCAGTTCGGCGAGCTGGCCATAGGTCACCACATAACCCGGGGGAACCTGCATGAGTGTCGAATACAACGCCGTACGGCGGATTTCGGCGGGGGATGGCTGGTGGCTGGTGGCTGTACTCATAGGTGAACCGGATTCAGTGACAGGACCTTAAAAAATAAAGCAGATGCTTTGTTCATCGATCCCGGGAAATGAACTACAGGGGATACATCCGGTCTTTCTTTGCCTGGGGTGTGTCCATCAGGATAATGCCGGCACTTTTTCGCAAATCTGAGTTTCGCATCTGCTTATGTTGTCCAGAACCCTGTTATGCCTTGCTGTCTTGAATGTGTCTACGCCTTTGCTTGCCGATACAGTGTGGTTGAAAAATGGTGACCGCCTGAGCGGCAAGATCAAAGTGTTTGATGGTGGCAAGTTGCTCATTCAGACCGAATACGCAGGGACTATTCCCGTTGACTGGAAGCAAGTCAAAACCCTGGAAAGCGATCAGGAATTGCTGGTCAAGCAGGATGCTTATGTTGGCGAGAAGGCCAAGTCGCTAACGGCGGCAGGGGACGGCAAGGTCACCCTGGCCAACGGAGAAGCACCGAAAACGGTAGAACTGTCCAGCATCGAGCAGATCATCAAGCCCAAGCCAGTGATTGAAGATCTGGTCTGGAAGGGTAACGTCGATGTCGCGCTGGACTACAAGCGTGCCGAGAAAAAGACCGACGACTACGACATCGACTTCAAGACCACTGCCCGCCATGGGGCCTGGCGTCACCATGCCGAAGGTGAGTACAACCGCGAGTTCCAGAACGACGTGGTGACCACCGATAACTGGAGCGCCGAATATGCCCTTGACCATTTCATTGACGAAAAATGGTACTGGCAAGGCCGGCTGACCTACAAAAGAGACAAAGTGGAAGACATTTCCCGCCAGCGCACTGTGGGTACTGGCCCGGGCTACCAGTTCTGGGATGACGAGCTGGGGTCTTTCTCCCTGGGTTCACTGTTGAACCGCACTGACTATGAATACTCCGACGGCCAAAAGGACAACTTCTACTCATTGGCCATGAAGTGGGACTACAACCGCTTTCTGTTGGGCAAAACGGTTTCGCTCTTCACCAACGGAGAGCTGGGCAAGCCTCTGGAAGGCGCTTCGGATTACAGCCTGGATGCCGAAATCGGCCTGCGTTACAAAGTCACCGAGTGGGCTTCGTTAAACCTCAAGGCTGAAAAAGATCTGATCGGCAGCGGTGGGGGCAATGACAATACGCTCAACAAAACCCGCTACAGCGCGGGTTTTGGCGTGACCTGGTGATTGTCTGAGCGCTGGGCCAGGCAGTGGGCGCCGGCTTGCCGGCGATACGGATAACCCGCTTGCTCTAATGCCTGAGCGAGCAAGCGGGCCTCCTGCAGCAGGCGCAGCAGGTTAGATGCGCAGACCGCCATCGAGCTCCAGAATCCGCCCGCTGTAGTAGTCGTTCTCAAAGATGTAGGCCGCCGAATGGGCGATTTCTTCGACTTTGCCCATGCGCTTGAGGGGAATGCCGGCAGTCATTTTTTCCAGGGCTTCGGGTTTCATGCCCAGGGTCATTTCGGTTTCGATGAAGCCGGGGGCAATTCCGGCAACGCGAATGCCGTACCGCGCCAGTTCCTTGGCCCAGGTGACTGTCGCAGCCGCTACCCCGGCCTTGGCCGCAGAGTAGTTGGTTTGCCCGACGTTACCTGCGCGCGAGATCGACGAGATATTGATGATCGCGCCGGGCTGGTTCAGCTCGATCATTTTTGCCGCCACCTCACGGGTGCACAGGAAAACCCCGGTCAGGTTGACGTCGATTACCGCCTGCCATTGCGCCAGACTCATCTTGGTCATGACGCCGTCCTTGACCTTCAGCAACAGGCCGTCGCGCAAGATCCCGGCGTTATTGATCAGGCCGTTGATCGCACCAAAGTCTTCTGCAATCTGGGTAACGGTCCGGGTAACCTGCTCTTCGTCCGCGACATTGCACAGATAGGCCCGGGCCTCGACCCCCTGAGCCTGGCAAGCTGCCACGGCCAGTTCGAGTTTTTCCGGGTTCAGGTCAACCAGCGCCAGTCTGGCGCCCTTGGCCGCCAGATACTCGGCCATGGCACGACCAAGTCCTTGGCAACCGCCAGTGATAATGATTACTTTGTCTTTCAGTTGCATAACAGCCCTCGGCAGCAAATCAGAGTGAGTCCTCGCAGGCCTTTGAAATGCGCCCTGAACTCGTCCGTTTTCGGCGGATTTTTTATTAAGGAGTCACAAGTTGAGCGTTGAAGCTGCCAAGCATGCCCGAGAATTACTGCTCAAGGAATACCGTGGCGCCTTGTCCACCCTCTCCAAAGCCATGCCGGGATTTCCCTTCGGGTCAGTGGTGCCCTACTGCCTGGACGAACAGGGCCGGCCGCTGATCCTGATCAGCCGGATTGCCCAGCACACCCACAACTTGCGCAAGGATCCCAAGTGCTCGCTGATGGTGGGCGAGCGGGGCGCTGAAGACGTTCAGGCGGTCGGTCGACTGACCTGTCTGGCCGAAGCCGAGCAATTGACCGGGGCCGAGGCCATTGAAGCCGCCGCCGAGCGTTACTACCGCTACTTCCCCGAGTCGCGCAGCTATGACACCGCTCACGCTTTCGACTTTTGGGTGTTGAACCCGGTACGCCACCGTTATATCGGCGGTTTTGGCGCCATTCACTGGCTCGACCAGGTGACTTTGCCCAACCCCTTTGCCGGAGCCGCCGAGCAACGGATGATTGAGCATATGAACAGTGACCATGCCAGTGCCATTGCGCATTACGTCGAACTGGCAGGGCTGCCCCGCACCGAACCGGCGCAGATGGTCGGTATCGACAGCGAAGGCATGCACTTGCGTATTGGTGACGGCCTTTACTGGCTGGGCTTTGCAGAAACCTGCAATACTTCGACACAAGTACGCGAAGCCTTGGTTTTTCTGGCCCGCGCGCAGGAGTGGCCGAAAAAACAGACGGCATAGCCTTGAATTCAGGAAGGCGCGCCGTCATCTAAGCTGGGTTGGAAGATATTCTTCCGGAGAGGAATCATTCGATGCGCGCTTTTCTATTGCTCTTTCTGTTGTTTCCAGTGCTAGAGCTGTACGTCTTTTTCAAGGTCAGCACCGCTATAGGGTTTTTCCCGGCGTTGTTGCTGATCATTGCCGGCTCCATGCTGGGTGTTCTGGTGGTACGCGTTGCAGGTTTGGCCACAGCCCTGAGGGCCCGTGAAAGCCTGAGTCGTGGCGAGTTGCCGGCCCAGCAAATGCTGGAAGGCCTGATGCTGGCTCTGGGTGGCGGCCTGATGGTGCTCCCGGGCTTCATCAGTGACATCGCGGGTCTGTTGCTGCTGTTCCCGCCGGTGCGTCGTTTTCTGGTTAACCGTCTGCGCAAGCGTGCAGAGGAACAGGCCATCCGTCAGCGTGCATTTGCCGATGAATTTGCAGCGCAGAGCCGACCCGGTACACACCAGCCCCTGGGCCGTGAGCCGAACGTGATTGAAGGCGAGTTCGAACATCGCGACAAGTAAGGTTTTGACGTTTTCCACACGGCACCCTGGGTGCCGTGTTTGTTTTCAGGGATTACACAGGGCTAAAAATTTCATTGGCGTGCCCTTGTAATCAGTTGATACGCCCTTATGTAACGGACACCGCAGGGTTTTGCTGGCAACAGCAGGCACCTTTGAGCGAATCGCACCCGGCATTTCCGGACTTGCAAACCCCGCCGGTTTTAACATCGGCCGATGAACACCACAATTAGGAGAGATCGACAATGAAGCTTCGTCCTCTGCATGACCGCGTCGTAATCCGTCGCAGCGAAGAAGAAAAGAAAACCGCTGGCGGTATCGTTCTGCCGGGTTCAGCTGCCGAAAAAGCCAACAGCGGTGAAATCATTGCCGTGGGTACTGGTCGCGTTCTGGACAACGGTGAAGTACGTGCGCTGGCTGTGAAAGTGGGTGACAAGGTTGTGTTCGGCCCTTACTCCGGCAGCAACACTGTAAAAGTCGACGGCGAAGACCTGCTGGTTATGGCTGAGAACGAGATTCTCGCTGTAATCGAAGGCTGATCTCCCGCTCCTTTTCCCGTTACTACAAAGTATTTAAGGAAGAACGAACATGGCTGCTAAAGAAGTTAAATTTGGTGATTCCGCCCGCAAAAAAATGCTCGCCGGTGTAAACGTCCTGGCTGACGCAGTAAAAGCGACCCTGGGTCCTAAAGGCCGTAACGTGATCATCGAGAAGAGCTTCGGCGCTCCGACCATCACCAAGGACGGCGTTTCTGTTGCCAAAGAAATCGAACTCAAAGACCGTTTCGAAAACATGGGCGCGCAGCTGGTTAAAGACGTTGCTTCCCGTGCTAACGATGACGCAGGCGACGGTACTACCACTGCAACCGTTCTGGCTCAGTCGATCGTCAACGAAGGCCTGAAAGCCGTCGCTGCCGGCATGAACCCGATGGACCTGAAACGCGGCATCGACAAGGCGACCATCGCCATTGTCAAAGAGCTGAAAACCCTGGCCAAGCCATGCGCTGACAGCAAGGCAATCGCTCAGGTAGGTACCATCTCTGCCAACTCCGACAGCTCCATCGGCGACATCATTGCCGAAGCCATGGAAAAAGTCGGTAAAGAAGGCGTGATCACTGTTGAAGAAGGCTCGGGCCTGGAAAACGAACTGTCTGTAGTTGAAGGCATGCAGTTTGACCGTGGCTACCTGTCCCCGTACTTCGTCAACAAACCAGAAACCATGACTGCCGAGCTCGACGGTCCGCTGATCCTTCTGGTCGACAAAAAAATCTCCAACATCCGTGAACTGCTGCCAGTTCTGGAAGCTGTTGCCAAAGCCGGCCGTCCGCTGCTGATCGTTTCCGAAGACGTTGAAGGCGAAGCCCTGGCGACTCTGGTTGTGAACAACATGCGCGGTATCGTTAAAGTCGTTGCTGTTAAAGCACCTGGCTTTGGTGACCGTCGCAAGGCAATGCTGCAGGACATCGCTGTTCTGACTGGCGGTACCGTTATCTCCGAAGAGATCGGTCTGAGCCTGGAAAGCGCTACCCTGGAACACCTGGGTAATGCCAAGCGCGTAACCGTAACCAAAGAAAACACCACCGTTATCGACGGTGCTGGCGTTGAAGCAGACATCCAGGCTCGCGTGACTCAGATCCGTGCCCAGGTAGCTGACACTTCGTCCGACTACGACCGTGAAAAACTGCAAGAGCGTCTGGCCAAGCTGTCCGGCGGCGTTGCAGTGATCAAGGTTGGCGCTGGTTCCGAAGTAGAAATGAAAGAGAAGAAAGCCCGCGTTGAAGACGCCCTGCACGCTACCCGTGCAGCCGTTGAAGAAGGCGTGGTACCTGGCGGTGGCGTGGCACTGGTTCGCGCTCTGCAAGCAATCGCTGACCTGAAAGGCGACAACGCTGATCAGAACGTAGGTATCGCTCTGCTGCGTCGTGCTGTTGAAGCACCTCTGCGCCAGATCGTTGCCAACTCCGGCGACGAGCCAAGCGTAGTTGTCGACAAAGTGAAGCAGGGTTCGGGTAACTACGGTTACAACGCAGCCACTGGCGAATACGGCGACATGATCGAAATGGGTATCCTTGACCCGGCCAAAGTGACTCGTTCGGCTCTGCAGGCAGCTTCTTCGATTGCCAGCCTGATGATCACCACCGAGGCGATGATCGCTGAGATCCAGGACGACAAGGCAGCTGGCGGCGGTATGCCAGACATGGGCGGCATGGGTGGTATGGGCGGCATGATGTAAGCCGGCTTTACCCCGAAACGCAAAAGCCCCGCCTGAGTAATCAGGCGGGGCTTTTTTGTGTCTGAAGAAACAGTTGAACCTTGCAGGAGCGAGCTTTAAAAGCTCGCTCCTGCAGGGAAATGGTTACTTCTGCGAGATCTGCAACGGTGCTGCGAACACCGGTTTCCAGCTCAGCAACTGCTGCTTGTAGCCGTAGCTGGCGACCTGGTAGTAGGTGATCGCACGCTCAATCAACGGATCGGTGGCCGGAACCCGGGATTCAATACTGGCAGTCAGTGCTTCGTCGTGACGGCGCAGGCCCTGGCGCGGGCTGAGAATCGCCAGGTCCTTGCCGTCGAACAAGCCCAGATGCTGGTAATTACCCACTACCACGCGGGGTGGCAGAGGGTTTTCCTGCAGCAGGTTGCGGCCAAAGAAGGTCGACTGATAGTCCATGTTCAGCAAGCCGAGCAAGGTCGGAGCCAGGTCGATCTGGCTGGCCAGTTGTGCGCTCTCGCGGGCTTCTATGAATTTTGGCCCATAGATGAACAGCGGGATCTGGTAGTTGGTAATGGGCAAGTCTTCCTTGCCGGCGCTGCCTGCCGTGTGGTCAGCCACGAAAATGAAGATCGTGTTGTCGAACCACGGCTTTTGGCGGGCATCCTTGAGGAACTGGCCGATGGCGTAATCGGTGTATTTCACCGCACCGTCGCGACCGTTACCCGACTTGATGTCGATACGGCCTTCTGGATAGGTATAAGGACGATGGTTGGAGGTGGTCATCAACTGCAGTAAAAACGGCTTTTGCCGGGCGTAATCGGCATCGGCCAGCTTCAGGGTTTCGCGGTACAGGTCTTCGTCAGCCATGCCCCACGCATTTTTGAAGTGGATATCGGCTTCATTGACGCTGCTTTGGTCAACCACGCGGTAACCGTTGCCGCTGAAAAATGCGTTCATGTTGTCGAAATACCCGCGGCCGCCATAGACGAACACGCTGTCATAGCCCACGGCATTGAGTTGCTGGCCAAGGCTGGCAAAGCCGCTTTCACGACCGATACGCTTGACGATCGAGCGGCCCGGGGTAGGAGGAATGGCCAGGGTAATGGCTTCCAGGCCCCGATCGGTACGGGTACCGGTGGCATAGAAGTTATTGAAGTACAGGCTCTCTTTGCGCAACTGATCCAGGTTCGGGGTCAGGTTGCGGCCGTCACCATTGCTGCCCAGGTACTTGGCGCTCAGGCTTTCGATGGTCACCAGCACAATGTTTGGCTGGCGCGCAGTCCCCGGGTTGTCGATGTTGCGCCGGATATCCAGCGGGTCCTTGCCGACAAACGTGGCATTGGGTTCCGTGAGCTCGGTGCGCAGCTGTCTGGCGACCACGTCGGCAGGCAGGCTGGCGTAGAACTGCTGGTAGTCCAGTTCGTTGTTACGGAATGCGGCGAAGAACTGGTACGGGCCGTTGCTCGCCAGTTCGTGCTGATAGGCGTTGCCGCCCTGGCCGCGCGGGCCGTCCTGATCAAGCAACTGCAGGCTCAAGCCTGCCACCAGCAGCAAACCGGCGAAGGTTGCCAGGCGAGCGCGAAAGGTGGGCAGCGGGGCATTCATGGCGGCATTGAACGGTTTGCGCAAGGCAACACTCAGAACAATGGCCGCGACGCCGATGGCACTGAGCAGCAGGCCGATCGGATACGACTCCAGCACGTTATTCAGCACTTCATCGGAGTAAACCAGGTAATCCACGGCGATAAAGTTAAAGCGCACACCGAACTCGTCCCAGAACAGGAATTCGGCCACTGCGGTGAACAGCATGGCGAACAGGCTCACGGTCAGCAGGCCTTGCAGGAACCAGCGATGACCACGACGGCGCCACAGGGCGGGCGGGCACAGCAGCAAATACAGACCCAGCGGCAAGGCGGCGTAGGTCAAAAATCCCAGATCGTAGAGCAGGCCAATGCCAAACACCGGCAACCAGCTATTACCAGCCTCGCCCAAATGGGTGAACAGCAAGACGCCTCGGGTGATTAAAAAGGTCGCCAGCCAACAGCCTGTCAACAGAAGCAGATAGCGCATTGGCGCGGTGGACAGCAGACGCATTAGTGTTTTTCCTTAAACCCGTGGGGGGCGTGAGTGTGCGGGCGCCACTGTATTGGCTTTGTGAACCGTGAGTAAAAAAAATGTCAGATTTGGGCGTTCTTCAACTAAATAGAGTGATGGTCTTGCAGCGCTGGCTCTCGGTCGTGCTAAGACTTAAGCTGCGCGGGCCAAGACGGTCGTAACTGCGTACGGAGAAAGTGCCCATGAGAGTTCTACTGGTTGAAGACAACCGCGATATCCTTGCCAATCTGGCGGACTACCTGGGGCTTAAGGGCTATACCGTTGACTGCGCGCAGGACGGTTTGTCAGGTCTGCATCTGGCGGCCACCGAGCATTACGACCTTATCGTGCTCGACATCATGTTGCCCGGGATCGACGGTTACACCTTGTGCAAGCGCTTGCGTGAAGATGCGCGACGCGATACTCCGGTGATCATGCTCACCGCCCGCGACCAGCTCGACGACCGCCTGCAGGGCTTCAAGTCCGGCGCCGATGACTACCTGCTCAAACCCTTTGCCTTGTCGGAACTGGCGGCACGCATTGAAGCAGTATTGCGCCGGGCTCAGGGTGGCGGGCGACGCGAGCTGCAAGTGGGCGATCTGAAATACGACCTCGATACCCTTGAAGTAACCCGCGAAGGGCGCCTGCTCAAGCTCAACCCGGTGGGGCTCAAGTTGCTGGCCGTATTAATGCAGAAAAGCCCCCACGTGTTGCGCCGTGAAGTGCTGGAGGAGGCCTTGTGGGGCGATGACTGCCCTGACAGCGACAGCCTGCGCAGCCACGTGCACCAGTTGCGTCAGGTGATCGACAAGCCGTTCGACAAGCCGTTATTGCAAACCGTACATGGTGTCGGCTACCGCCTCGCCGAGAGTCGTGATGGAGTTTAAGCAAAGCCTTGCCCAGCGGATCATCATTGCCTTCGCACTCATGAGTGCGCTGGTGGCAGGTACATTCGCCCTGGGCATTGTTGCCACCGTTCACCTGGTCGAAGAAAAACTCATTTCAGCGGGCCTGGGCGGCGACCTGCAACGCCTGTTGTTGATGGACAACATTGCCGACTGGAACCATCGACCGGAGCCTGACCAGCTGTTTTATTACAGTGGCGGGCGCGGCGATTTCGCTTTGCCCAAAGACCTGCGTCATCTTGATCCGGGTTTTCATGAAGTGTTCCGCGACCAGCTGTCGTACCACGCCATGGTCGAAGTGGTTGACGGTCGGCGCTATGTATTGCTGCAGGACCAAAGTGATTTCGAAGAACGTGAGCGCGTGTTGTTTGCCGTGGTCGTGGTCGGTTTTGTACTGGCATTGGCCCTGGCGGTCTTTTTAGGCTGGATTCTGGCCCGCAGGGTCATGGCCCCCGTGGTGCGTCTGGCGCGCCAGGTGCGTCATCGTGATCAGTTGCTGGGCCTGGCTCCGCCTTTGGCGCCGGACTATGCGGCCGATGAAGTGGGCGAGTTGGCGGTGGCGTTCGACGCTACCCTGGGGCGCCTGCGCGACACCCTGACCCGTGAGCGGCTGTTCACCAGCGATGTCAGCCATGAGTTGCGTACCCCGCTGATGGTACTGGCCAGTTCATGCGAGCTTTTGCTGGAAAATCCGGCGCTGGACCCGCGCAGCCGCTCGCAAGTCGAGCGAATCTCGCGCGCCTGTGAAGAAATGCGCGAGCTGGTACAGACCTTCCTGATGCTGGCCAGGGCACAGCACGAAGATGCCAGCATGTCGCCGAAAGTGACCCTCACTACCGTGGCCGAAGGCCTGATCAGTTTGTGGCGCGGCCCCATTGAAGCCAAGGGCCTGACCCTGATCTACGATCCGGGGCAGCCACTGGATACCCGTTATAACGCGACCTTCCTGCACGCCGTCATGGGCAACTTGCTACGAAATGCCCTGCATTACACCGACACCGGTTTCATCCGGTTGAGCCTCGAGCCCACCGGATTTGTGGTGGAAGACAGCGGTGTGGGGATTCCCGAAGAAAAACGCCAGGCCATGTTCCAGCCTTTTGTAAGGGGCAGTGAAAAACGCGGGGAAGGGCTGGGGTTGGGGCTGTCGCTGGTGCAACGGATCTGTGACAGCCAGGGCTGGCGGGTAACGCTGACCACCATGGAGCCCAACGGGTGCCGCTTTCACGTTGAATTGAACCCGGTTGATGTCTGATATGTCCTGCCATGGCCAGCGTCCTGCTGGCCATTCCCCTTTCAGGGTTTAGTTTTTGAAGTGGCCCAGAGCCATTATTGGTGGTCTGTAAAACCCTGTAACGTCTGATCGGGCCAAGGCACGAAATTTTCACCCGGTGATGACCTGATGCATACGTTCTCCTGATTAAGGTAGCGCTTACACGCTTCAGGAGAGCCGTCATGAGCTCCACAATCAAACTCAAGTTTTCTGAAAAGTACGATCAAAAGCACGCCGCCGAGTACCTGGAAAAACATCAGGACGGGCTCGCCCGACGCCTTTCGCACAAGCGTGATGAGCAGTTGGCGCGCAAGGCCCTGGCATTGGCCGGCGAGCCGGGCCTGGTACTGGATCTTCCTTGTGGCGCAGGGCGTTTCTGGCCGTTGCTGGCCGAAAAGACCAACCGCGAAATCATTGGTGCGGATTACTCTGCATCCATGCTGGAAGTGGCATCGAAGGCACAGCCTGCGCAAGTGGTCAAACGGGTACGGCGTTTGCAGACATCTGCATTTGATATCGATCTGCCAGATAACGCGGTCGACAGTATTTTCAGCATGCGCCTGCTGCACCACATTGGTGATGCAAGTCACCGGATGGCTCTGTTACGGGAGTTTCACCGTGTCAGCCGGGACAGTGTGATCATTTCGCTGTGGGTCGATGGCAATTTCAAAGCCTGGAAACGCAACCGCCTGCAACGTCAGCGTGAAGCCGATGGCGGGTCGGACGGGTATCAGAATCGTTTTGTGTTACCGGCGGTGACTGTTGAAGCCGAGTTTAAAAAAGCCGGGTTCGTTGTTCAGAATCATTTGGATTTTATCCCGCTGTATGCGATGTGGCGGGTTTACATATTACGCAAGAGGTAACCCATGGCCGTTGAATTTGTATCTCCACCCCAAGCTGCAACTGAAGACCGCTTCGAGTACTACTGGCAGCAGCAAGGCGAGTGGGTCGAGGAGCCGAATCAGCGTCGCGGCGGTGAGAGTGGTGTGCAGCGAATTCGCGATGCCGGTGGACGATTGCTTTATGCCAAACGCCAGGTCGGTCATACCTACCGTAGCTGGCGTTACCCGCTGGGCCGACCGACGGTATTGCGTGAGCGTGATGCACTGCTGGCTATGCAGGGTTTGGCGGTGGGGGTACCCGAGTTGGTGTACTGCGGGGCAAAACAGGGTGCAGACCGTCAATGGCGCGCACTGCTGGTGACCGCAGCCCTTGACGGCTTTATCGAAATTGACAACTGGTACGCCGCCGGTGGGCGTGAACGCCATGGTGAAGCGATCCATGAGCGGGTGCTGGAAGCCATTGCCCATACCCTGGCGCGCATGCATCTGGGACGTTGGCAGCATGGTTGCCTGTACCCCAAGCACGTCTTCGTACGGGTCACCGCAGACGGTGAAAGTGCCGTGGTCGACATCGCCCTGCTGGACCTTGAAAAAAGCCGGCAACGCCTGACTCCGCACAAAGCTGCCTCCCATGATCTCAAGCAACTGCGTCGCCACTCGTCGTGGAATGCCGCCGACTGGAACAAATTGATCTACTTTTACGAGAAGGTGTTTGGCAGCGCCATCAAAGGTTTACGGTGATGAAGAGAGAAATAGCACGAGGTTTGTTTCTACTGGTCGCTCTGGCCATTGCTTCTGTGGCGCTGGCCGCCTGGGAGCAGCCCAAGCCCCAGGTATTCAGCGGTGCAGTCAGCGGGGCCAGTTGCCCGCTACCGCGAGTTGCGAAAGTGGCGAGCGTAGCGACGCCAGATCACGACCTGTTGCTGTTCATGTTTGGCATGGCCCAGGGCATGAAATCCCAGGGCTGAAGCCGCAGGCTGTGCCAGGGGCCCCGGGACCTTGAGTCATGGGGCTCTGGATTTACATCACATGCAAATGGTTGTCCCACAGCCCCGATGGCAAATCCAGCGGTTTGGCTGTCAGCTCACTCTGGCGGCAGTCATAGAAACGGCAACGACCCTGACCGGATGTAACCACAAAGCCATCCTCTACCGCAGCCACCCCGGCGCAATCGGGTAACGGCGCATCGAGGCGCAAGTCACCGCTGTCCAGATCCCAGACAAAGAACCGGTTGCCCCGCGGAGCGGTCAATGCAACCAGCCGCAACCCGCTGTGTACCGCCACACTGGCCGTGTAATGGCCCATGGCACGCAGTTGCTGCTCTGCCACCGGGAAGGGTTCGAAGGGCTGACCAGGACGCTTGATCGCCAGCAATTCGGACAATGTGTGGGCCTCGCCCATGAATTGCTGACACGCAACGATGGTGCCGTCAGTTGCAATTGCAAGATGGCGCACGCTGTTCATCTGCTGGCTCAAGGTCTCTTTGCTCAGCAACGTCCCGTCGCGCTGCATCAGGACCAGGCTGGGCTCCATCGCATTCAGATTCATCTCGATCCGGCTTTCGGCCTCGGTACGAATCCCGCCGTTGGCCACCACCAGCGTCTCGCCGTCGGGCATCCACGACACCTGATGCGGGCCAACGCCGTGGGTCGGTATTTCGCCACTGTGAACCAGGCGCCCGTCTGCAAAGCGATAAACCCCCAGCAAGCCACGTCCCGGGTCGGTGGTGTCATTTTCAGTGGTGTAGAGCCATTCGCCGTCTTTATGGATCACCGCATGGCCGTAGAAATGTCGATCGGGCAGCGATGTCAGGGTTTGTAGCAACTGCCCGTCTGCAAGGTTGATCAGGTAGCTCTCGGTGCCGGGGCGCCGCGCGACAAACAGCGCAACGGGCAGCGAAGGGTGATTGATGATGTCATGGCAGCGCTGGCCGACCCGGGTGCTGAACACCTGGGTGCCGTCCAGCCGATAGCCGACGGCAAAGTGATTGCCGTCCACATCGTCACGGGCACTCAACAGCAGCGGGCTCTGGCCTTTTTGTTTAAACAGTGACCAGCCGCCCAACGTGACGGCGCTCAGTAGTAAACCACCGAGCTTGAGAGCTTGCCTGCGCATCATCGACCCCTCTTTCATCAGTCGCCGTCGTTGGCGTTAAAGCCCAGCTGAATGCCCAGGGCCTTGGCCAGTTCGCCTTCGTGCAGGCGGTGAACCACGTTCAGGCTGTCGTAGATGGCGTCCAGCTGGGCGCGACCTGCGTCGTCAGCCAGCAATTCATTGAGCGAACGCTGGTTGTCATTGAACAGCTTGAGCGAAGCGGCATAGGCAGCGTCGATCTTGTCAGCCAACGGCTTTTGATCAGCAGGCAACAAGCCACGCAAGCCTTGGTTGTCGACCCCGACCCAGACGGTCTGGGCGGCAGCGAGGCTGGCAGCCAGGCTTTGCAGCGATGACTGGCTGCGCCATGCGTCGGCCTGGAATGGCTGGGCGATGCCCTTGCTCTGGCGGCCCATCGGGGTGCCGAGCTTTTTCTTCAGGGTATCGAGTGCCGTGACCTGTACCCGCAACAGATCAGCAATGGCCTCGTGGGAGTCGGCATAGCGCTGGTTAGGGAACTTGGTCATTTGCGCGAGCATGCCGTCGGTGCTGTTCCAACTGGCCAGAATCTCTTCGGCCAGTTGTTTCTGGCGTTCGCCAATGGCACTCAACAACGGGCAGTAACGGGCTTTTTGTGCAGCATCAGCCAGGTCGATATTGCTGTCGAACAGAATGTATTCGTAGGCTGACAGGCCTTGCACCACAACGCTGGACTTGGCCAGGGCATCGGCATCGATCTGGGGCTGGGCTACCACCAGTTGCTCAACCTGACGTCCGACCAGGTTTTTCTTGTCCGGCCAGAACTGGACCTGCCACGAGCGATTACCTTCGGCCAGCGGACCGATCAGCAAGGGTTGCAGCTCGGCCCAGGCTTTTTGCGCGTGCAAGAAGTCAGCCCTGGCGGTTTCCAGTGTTTCTTTGCCCTGGCAGAAGGCCAGGGCACTGACCGCCAGTTGGCGGTCGGCATCGACCCAGCGGCTGTAGGTCGGCAAAATCACCTGTTTGGCAATCGCCGCCGAGGTGACGGCTTGCGGGTCTTGTGGCGAGCATGCGGCCAGAGCGATCGCGGCAAGGCTGGTGAACAAAAGCTTGGGTCGAAACATGTCGGGGTCCCCGATCTTGTAAGGCGTTAAAGAGAGTTCAGGAACGCCAGCAACGCTGCGCGCTGCCCGGCATCGAATTGCAGCACCTGCTGTCTGGCCGGTTCGGCCTCACCACCGTGCCAGAGCACGGCTTCGAGCAGGTTGCGTGCACGTCCATCGTGCAAAAACCGGGTGTGTCCACTGACTGTCCGGGTCAGACCTATACCCCACAGTGGCGCGGTGCGCCAGTCGCGCCCGGAGGCGGCGAACTCTGTGCGGTTGTCGGCCAGACCGTCGCCCATATCGTGGAGCAACAGGTCGCTGTAAGGGTGAATCACCTGGTTGGCCAGTTCGGGTTCAGCGGCGTTGGCCGAGGTGGTGAACGTCGGCGTATGGCACGACGCACAGCCTGCCTGGTAAAACAGGTTTTTGCCGGCCAGCACCTGGGGCGAGCCGACATCCCGTCGTGCAGGCACGGCGAGGTTGCGGGTATAGAACTCGACGAGCCGCAGAATGTTGTCACTGACCTCTGGCTCGCCATCCGGGCCATTGCCGTTGGGGGCTTGAAGACAGTCAGTTTGGGCCGGGGTGCAGTCATCAACGGGTCTCAGGGACGTGGTGAGCCCCATATCACCAGAAAAGGCGTGAACGTTTTGTTGATTGAGGTTCGGTTGACCGGCTTTCCAGCCAAAGCGCCCCAGAACAGTCTTTTGTTGCGCATCATCCCAGACCCGGTTCGGACGTCCGGCAACCCCGTCACCTGTGTTGGCATTGGCCAGAATCGCCTCTTCGGGGATGGCCTCAAGCAAACCCAGGCCAATCATCGGCGGTGCAACGCGTGCCGAGAAACGGGTGTCCGGGTGCATCGGGCCATAACCGAGCTGGGTGATTTGCAGTGTCGGTTTTTGCAGCTCGACTGCCGTGCCGTCCTTGAAATGTACCAGCACCGGCTGGTATTCGACCCGCACCTTGCCTTCGGGGGCAACGCCGGGCACGGCCATGTCCTGCAACTGAGCGCCATAAACCGGTTCCGGCACTACGCCGGTCTGCTCGATCAACCTGGCATAGGCGGGTTGATCGGGAATCGACAGGCGTACCAGCATGGACACCGAGTTGACGGCGTCCGGCGCAGGAGGGTGGCCGCGGCCGTCCTTGATATGGCAGTTCTGACAGGCATTGGTATTGAACAGCGGGCCCAGGCCGTCACGGGCGGTGGTGGTGGAGGGGGCTATGACCCAGGGGCTGCGAAAGAAACTGTTGCCGACACTGAAATCCAGACGCCGGCTTGGCGAAAGGTTGGCGGAGGGCATGGAGAACGCATTTCGATCGGCTTTACCCACTGTCGTATCCCCGCCGGAGCGGGCTTCACCGGGCTCGGGTTGGGTAAAACGCGGGGCATCATCACAGCCGCCAAGGCCCAGGGCCAATAGCAGCAGAGACAGGCGAAGAGGCAGCGAAGGCATCAAGCGTCCAGATCAGCGAGCAAAATCGAGGGCGCAAAGTTTATCAGGGAAGGTGAATTGAAATAAGAGGGATTAGCATTTGGTTTGATCAGGGGCAGGCTTTCGTTCCTGTGCACGGAGGGAATTGCTCACCTTGCAAGCTGCTCCGACCCGGCACTGCAGGAGCGAGCTTCCCGGGAATGTCGCGTTCACTCGCCCATCAACATGGGCTCGATAAAAAGCTCGCTTGTGCAGAGCCAGGTGGCGTCGAATAAAAAAGGCGGCCCGAAGGCCGCCTCATCATTCACTCAAACCCTGCGGATCAAAACTCGTGGTCGGCAGTGTCCGGGTTCAGATCGTTAATGCCCAGCTTGCCGGCTGCCTGCTCGATGGCCGCGGTCTGTTTGACCAGGGCGGCGATGGCGTCACGTACAACCTGATTGCCCGCCTCATTACCCGCGGCGATCAGTTGGTCGTAGTGCTCGCCCTTGTTGGCAAGATCAACCATGACCTGGATCTTGGCTTCGGTGTCTGCCAGATCGGATTTCAGCGTGGCGTCTGTGGCCGGATCAACCGCCACAACCAGCGACGACAGGCTCGGGCCGGTCATTTTAGTGCCGTCAGTACGCAGGTACTCACCCAGGTACACGTTACGAATGCCTTTGGCATCGTAGAAGTGCGAGTTGTGGGTGTTGTCGCTGAAGCAGTCTTGCTCGTCTTCCGGAGAGTTGGCTTCCAGCGACACTTTCATGCGTTCGCCTGCCAGTTCACCCAACGACAGGCTGCCCATGCCGAACAGCATTTTGCGCAGGCCGTTCTGCGGGGTATCAGCTTGCAGTGTGGCGCGGTAGTTGTCGGTTACATCCGGTGCCCAGTTACCGACCATTTCGTCCAGGTCGTTGACCAGCAGTTGGGTAACCGCTTTGAGGTACGCGCGACGACGGTCATTGTGGCCGCCGGTGGCGCCTTCGCCTTCAAGGTAGTCGGACGCCGGACGGTTGCCCGCGCCAGGGCCGGTACCGTTGAGGTCCTGGCCCCAGAGCAGGAATTCGATTGCATGGTAGCCGGTCGCCACGTTGGCTTCGGAGCCGCCCAGTTCGTTCAGGCTGGCGAGGGTCTCGGGGGTGATTTCGGTGACGTCGACCTTGTCTTCGCCGACCTGGATCTGGGTGTTGGCAATAATGTTGGCGTTGGCACCCGGGTTGCCCAGTGCACCGGCGTAGCTGGTGTCAACGTAGTCGATCAGGCCTTCGTCCAGTGGCCAGGCATTAACCTGACCTTCCCAGTCATCAATGATGGTGTTGCCGAAACGGAATACTTCGCTTTGCAGGTAAGGTACGCGCGCCTCAACCCAGGCCGCGCGGGCGGCTTTGAGGGTGTCATCGTTGGGCTTGGCGAGGAAGGCGTCGATAGCCGTTTGCAGTTTTTTCGCACCCGACTCGGCGTCGCTGAATACTGCGTGAACCATGTCGGCGTAATGCGCGACAACGGCTTTGGCGGCAGCTTCATCAATTTTCACCGCGCTGACATCGGTCGCTGGCGTTGCGGTGCTGGTGGCTGCTGCCGGCGTAGGGGCCGCCGCAGTTTTTTCCTTGTCCTTGTCGCCACAACCGGCGAGTGAGATAGCAATGGCCAGCAGACTGGCGGTAGCCAGGGGCATACGAATCATGGCGAAAATCCTGCTTCGAGAGGTGGGACAAGCGTGCGGCTGCACGCAAAACTGCGACATGATGCGAAAGATATGCATTTTGTGTAAAGGGTTAGCGTTGTAAATATTTCTTATTTACCTTCAGGCAACCCCGATTCAGGGGCAATCACGAAACACCGGGTTGCAGCTTCAGTAGTCGATTACGCCGGGCCTGCTCCAGGTAAGCGCTCAACTCCCGTGCTCCCAGGGGTTTGCTGTACAGATAGCCCTGGCCTTCGTGACACCCTTCCTTGATCACATAGGCTTCCTGTTCGGCGGTTTCGACGCCTTCGGCTATTACCTGCATGCCCAGGCTTTTGCCGAGCTGAATAATGGCCCGCACGATGGTCGCATCGTCGTCATCGTCAATCAGGTCCTGCACAAAACTTTTATCGATCTTGATTTTGTCCAGCGGCAGTCGCTTGAGGTAGCTCAGGGATGAGTAGCCGGTGCCAAAGTCATCAATCGCGATCAAGGCGCCGGAGCGACGCAGGCTCAGCAGGTGCTGGGCGGCAGTGCCGATGTCTTCCATGAGGCTGGTTTCTGTGACCTCCAGCTCCAGGCTGCGGGGTGCCAGGTGGTAGTTGTGAAACAGCTCGTTGACCATCCGTGGCAGTTCGGCGTGATGCAGTTGCACGGTCGAAAGGTTGACTGCCATGCGCAGCTCGCTGAAGCCCTGATCATGCCATTCGCGCAGTTGGCGGCAGGACTGGTGCAGTACCCACTCACCGATGGCAATGATGCTGCCGTTTTTTTCGGCCAGCGGAATAAACAGATCCGCAGGGACCAGGCCGTGCTCGGGGTGCTGCCATCGCAGCAACGCTTCGACCCCGACCACCCGATGGTCGCTGTAACGGATCTGCGGCTGGTAGACCAGGTGCAACTGGTTATTGAGCAGTGCTTCGCGCAAGTCTTTTTCCAGCTGGCGCAGGCGCCGCATCTCGCGGTCGACGCTGGCGATATAAAACTGATAACGGCCGCGCGACCGGCTTTTGGCCAGGGTCATGGTCTGCTCGGCTTTTTGCAGCAGCTGCTCAGATGTGTCGCCATCTTCGGGAAACAAGGTGATGCCAATGGTGGCGCGTAATCGGATGTTGTGCTGGTCCAGACTGAAGGGGATTTCGAGATCATCAATGATCTTCTGGGCCAGCTCGGCGGCCTCGTAGGGCTGCTCGATATGGGCCTGGACCAGCGCGAACTGGTCGCCGCCCAGGCGTGCCAGAGTGCCCTGGCATGCGCTGTGGGCACGAATCCGGTCAGTCAGGGCTTGTAACAGCCGGTCACCGGTCTGATAGCCAAACTGTTCGTTGATGCCTTTGAAATCGTCCAGCCCCACACACAGCACCGCGACACGACGTTGCGAGCGTCCAGCCTCCACCAGGGTTTTGCCCAGTTGGGCCTGCAGTTGCTGTCGATTTGGCAAACCGGTCAAAAAGTCATACCGGGCCATGCGCAACAAGGAGTTTTCCGCTTCGCGGCGCAAATCGGTATTGCGCTCAATTGAGCTCAGCAGCTGATTGGCGGTGTTGACCCACATCCCCAGTTCATTGTTTTCATGCCCCTTGAGTGGCGGCATCCAGTGCTCGCCGGGGCGATCGGGGTTGATACTGGTCAAGTGGCGGAGAATTTTTGACAAGGGTTTGGTCAGTAGCCAGTGATACACCAGGTACAGCACCAGCCCCAACAGCAGCGCGCGCAGCACGCCGGAGATCAGAATGATCACGGCGTTGGTTAAGAAATCTTTGCCAAAAGGGGCGGTGTCGAGGGTTATGTTCAGGTCGCCGTAATACTCGCGGTCCGGTTCACGGCCCGTCAGCGCAATGCTGTCGGTGTGTTGCCGGCCCAAAATAAGGTCGGTCAGCCAACGGCTTGAGGACGTGTGCAAGGGCCGTGACTTTTGCGCAAGGCTGGCTTCATCGGGGTGACCAATGGACGCCTGACGCACGGCATCATCCTGAAACAGGCCTTCGATGACCTGCATCGCCATATCGCGGTCCAGGCTATATAGCGCCTGAGTCGAGGGGTCGCGAAACATGCCGAGGATACGCCCCGCATCATTGTTGACGGTCTGCCGTGTTTCGTAGGCGTAGAACACAATTTGCCCGCAACCAAGCACTGCTCCAACGCCCAGTGCCGACAGCAACACGATCTGCAGCAACTTGAACGACAAGCTGTTTTTGAGTTCCGGCTTCAAAGCGCTATTCCTTGTTTCTGCCACTAATGCTTTTGGCCAGGTGCCTGAGTGCCGCTGCAGATATCCACGGCAGCTAATGTGTCGGTCTGCGGCTTCTTTAACTTGAGGGGCTGAATGAAAAATATCGGGTGTCTTGATACGGCTGGCCCGAAACCGGGCAGGGGCGGGGCAGACACTTTCAGGCAGACAAAAAAAACCCGGCATGCCGGGTTTTTTTTACCTGGAGTCAGGCTTAAGCAGTAAAGGTTTTGCCTTCGAACTGCTCAGCAACGAACTTCCAGTTAACGAGGTTCCAGAACGCTTCAACATACTTCGGACGCACGTTGCGGTAGTCGATGTAGTAAGCGTGTTCCCAAACGTCGCAGGTCAGCAGCGGGGTGTCGCCGCTGGTCAGCGGGTTGCCGGCGCCAATGGTGCTGGCCAGGGCCAGGGAACCGTCAGCTTTCTTCACCAGCCAGCCCCAGCCGGAGCCGAAGGTGCCGATGGAAGTCTTGCTGAACTCTTCCTTGAACTTGTCGAACGAACCGAAGGCTGCGTTGATGGCATCAGCCAGCGCGCCAGTAGGTGCGCCGCCGCCGTTTGGCGTCATGCAGTTCCAGTAAAAAGTGTGGTTCCAGACCTGAGCGGCGTTGTTGAAGATACCGCCCGAAGAGGTTTTAACGATCTCTTCCAGGGTTTTGCCTTCGAACTCGGTGCCTGGCACCAGGTTGTTCAGGTTCACGACGTAGGTGTTGTGGTGCTTGTCGTGGTGAAACTCCAGGGTTTCTTTGGAGATGTGCGGCTGCAGGGCATCGTGTGCGTAGGGCAGCGGCGGCAATTCGAAAGCCATGATGATTCTCCTAATCAGGTCAGTTGCGATGAGCGCAAGGCCGATCACGGGCGGCCAAACACGCGCCGATGAGTTTTTACTCTTCGCGGCGCAGGGGCTGGATCATAGCACCGGGGGTGCGGCAAAACCACGCAACAACTGTGTGGAATAGAGGTTCCAAAGATTTTGCAAACGCTCTGGCCCGCATCAGCCGGCACTTATTAATTGATACGCCACGCTGAACATCATCACCGCCACCAGCAGGTCCAGCCAGCGCCAGGTTGCCGGGCGTGCCAGCCACGGGGCCAACCAGGCGGCACCCAGGGCCAGGGCGGAAAACCACAGCAGCGAGGCACTGGCGGCACCTGCGACATAAGCGCCGGGTTCAGTTTGCTGGGCGCCCAGGGAGCCGATCAGCAACACGGTGTCCAGATACACATGGGGGTTGAGCAGGGTCACCGCCAGGGCACTGAGCATCACCGCGCGTAATGAACGCACCTTATGGTTTTCACCTTGCCCAAGGCTTTGTTTCGAACAGGCCCGGCGCAGGGCCAGGGTGCCGTACCACAGCAGGAAGGCTGCGCCGCCCCAGCGGGCGATGGCCAGCAACAAAGGGTTTTGCGCCAGCACTGTGGCCAGGCCAAACACACCGGCAGCCACCAGCAGGGCGTCACATACCACGCACAGGGCCGCCACCGGCAGGTGATGTTCCCGGCGCAGGCTTTGCGCCAGCACAAAGGCATTCTGGGTACCAATGGCCATGATCAAACCCAGGGCCACCAGCAAGCCGTTCACATAACTTTGCCACATGGTTCTTACTCCGCGCTGGCTGCCAATTGACTCAGTACTGTCATGGCGCGATCTGCATCGCTGCGGCCGACAAACAGATGGTCGTGGTAATAACCGGCAATCACGTTGCAACTGATTCCGGCCTGGCCCAGGGCAGTGGCGAAGGCTGCTGTCAGGCCGACTGCCTGCAGCGCCGAGTGCACATTGAGGGTGATCCAGGCGGCGATGTAGTCATAGGCAAGCCCGGCCTGTTCGGCCTGTTGGCGCTCGACAATCAGTGTCAGGCCTTCTTGTTCACGAAAGCTGCCGATCACCTCGCAACTGTCCGGGATGCGGTGGTCGGGCAGGGTGCAAAACACGTAGTCACCCTGGTTGAGGTGCGGGCTCATGCTGCGCAACAGAGTTGCCAGGGCGGTTTCGCCGGCCATGGAGTAAGTCCTTGAAGAGTGAAAAGTGATGCTGGCTATTCTCGGGGCTGAAGCTGTATAAGAAAAACCAATATTGCTGATCGCTCATTAGGAAAACTGATGTTCGACTATAAATTACTCTCTGCCCTTGCCGCAGTCGTAGAACAGGCCGGTTTTGAACGGGCGGCCCAGGTCCTGGGCCTTTCGCAATCGGCCATCTCCCAGCGGATCAAGCTGCTGGAGGCACGCATCGGCCAGCCGGTGCTGATTCGCGCCACACCGCCGAGCCCGACCGAGATTGGTCGGCGTTTGCTCAACCACGTCCAGCAAGTGCGTCTGCTTGAGCGTGACTTGCAGAGTGCGGTCCCGGCCCTGGACGATGAAGGTCTGCCCGAACGGCTGCGCATTGCCTTGAACGCCGACAGTCTGGCCACCTGGTGGGCCGTGGCGGTGGGGGACTTTTGTGCCGACCAGCACCTGTTGCTGGACCTGGTGGTTGAAGATCAAACCGTGGGCCTCAAACGGATGCGGGCCGGTGAAGTGGCCGCCTGCCTGTGCGCCAGTGAGCGTCCGGTGGCCGGGGCCCGTAGCGTATTGCTGGGCGCCATGCGCTACCGCGCACTGGCCAGCCCGGCGTTCATTGCCCGGCATTTTCCCGAGGGGGTGAGTGCCGGGTTGTTGCCAAAAACCCCCGCGCTGGTATTCGGCCCGGATGACTTTTTGCAACATCGCTACCTGGCATCCCTTGGGGTCGACGGCGGCTTCGAGCACCATTTGTGTCCGTCCTCCGAAGGTTTTATTCGCCTCACCGAAGCCGGCCTGGGCTGGGGGCTGGTACCTGAATTGCAGGTGCGCGAGCAGCTTGCAAGCGGGGCTTTGGTGGAGCTTTTGGCAGATAAACCGATCGACGTGCCACTGTACTGGCATCATTGGCGCAACGGTGGGCAACTGCTGGGGCAACTGACCGAGCATTTAACGCGCTCGGCACCCCGCTGGTTAGTGCCTTTGGCCTGACAACCAGCGTTTAAACAGCAGGCAACAAGAATTACAGCATTTGGAGTGATTGATGAAGATTCTGGTCACCGGCGCGAGCGGCTTTATTGGCGGACGCTTTGCGCGTTCTGCCCTGGAGCAGGGCTTTGACGTACGGGTCAGCGGGCGACGGGCCGAAGGTGTTGAACACCTGGTGCGGCGCGGGGCTGAATTTATCCCGGGTGATTTGACCGATGGCTTGCTGGTGCGCGATTTGTGTGTCGATGTCGATGCCGTGGTGCATTGCGCCGGTCACGTGGGCGCCTGGGGTCGCTATCAGGACTTCCACCGCGACAACGTGCTGGTCACCGAGAATGTGGTGGAAGCCTGTCTGAAGCAGAGAGTACGGCGCCTGGTGCATTTGTCTTCGGCATCGCTGTACTTCGATGGCCGCTCCCATACCGATTTGACTGAAGAACAGTTGCCCCGGCGTTTCCGGCATCCCTGTGCCGCGACCAAAAACCTGGCGGAACAAAAAGTCTTCGGTGCCCAGGAGTTCGGCCTTGAGGTGATTGCCCTGCGTCCGCGATTCGTCACCGGGGCGGGGGACATGAGCCTGTTCCCGCGCCTGCTCAAGCTGCAACGCAAAGGTCGGCTGGCCATCGTCGGCAATGGCCTGAACAAGGTCGATTTCACCAGCATCCAGAATCTCAACGAAGCCTTGATGAGCAGCCTGCTGACCACGGGTTCGGCCCTGGGCAAGGCCTACAACATCAGTAATGGCGCACCCATTCCGCTGTGGGATGTGATCAATTACGTGATGCGCCAGATGAACGTGCCGCAAGTTACCCGCTACCGAGGCTATGGTCTGGCCTACAGCCAGGGAGCGCTCAACGAGGCCGCCTGCAAACTGTGGCCGGGTCAGCCTGAGCCGACCCTGTCGCGCCTGGGCGTGCAGATCATGGACAAGGATTTTACTCTCGACATCAGCCGCGCCCGGCACTATCTGGACTACGACCCTAAAGTCAGTCTGTGGGCGGCGCTTGACGAGTTTTGCGGCTGGTGGAAAGCCCAGGAATCGCCTTACCGTTAACCCTCTGGTGTCCGAAGCTTGTACCTTGACCCCATTTTCAGGATTCAAAAAAGGTTTAGCCATGCGTAATGATGCCCGCGACGACTTTCACGATGTACCGCTCCTGCGCGCCACGGCGGCTGATCAGGACCCGCTGGAGCCGGCTGGCGGTGCCCGTGAACGCACCACGGTGTACTCGCGCAACACGCCGGTGATCAAGGTCAAGGGGCCGAGTACCGGACCTTTGTGGGTGCTTGTCGGTGCATTGATGCTGGCGGTTGCGGGGCTGGGGTGGTGGAGCTTTCAGCAGATTTCGCTGATGGAGCAGCAACTGGTGGCGACCCAGGAAAGCTTTGCCCGTATCAGCGAGGATGCGGCGGGACGCTTGCAGGCCATATCGGGCAAGGTGGTGGCCAGCGAGTCGAACATCAATAACGGCAGCGAAGCCCTGAAGTTGCAGATCAAGCAGATTGAAGAGCAGCTGCAGGAGCAGAGCACGCGCCAGCAAGGCATGGTGGCGGGGCAGCAGGGCGAACTGGACAACCGTTTTGAGCAGATCAATGCCGCGATGTTGCTGCAGGTGACGGCCCAGAAAGAAAGCCAGACCAGACTCGAAGCCGATATCAAAAGCCTGGGCAGTGAACTGACCACACTCAAAGCCAGCGTCGCGCAACAAGCGGTGGACGTGGCGGCCCTGAAAAAACAGGGCAACCCGGGTGCAGCGGTAGAGCGTCTGGAGCAGGACTTGATGGTGCTCAAAAGTGAACTGGAGAACCGCCCGGCACCCGCCCAGGGCACCAATACCGCTGAGTTTGACGCCTTCCGTGGCCAGGTGACGCGCAACATCAACACCCTGCAAAGCCAGATTCAAAACTTGCAGAAGCAGATCAGCGCCCGGCCTTGATGGGGTGCAACACCTCTAGCCGCGAGCTTGCTGGCGATGGCATCGGTGCAGTGTTCACGACTGCACCGATGGCCCAATAATTTACTGCGCCTTGTCTTCGCGCCCGCGCAGCACCTGATTGGGCATGGCTATCGCGGCGCTCAACCCCAGCAGCGAGATTGCCGCACTGATCAGTAACAGGTGACGGAAGGTCTGCAGCAATTCTGCGCGAAGGCTCGCCAGTGCAGGGCCTTGCACTGTATTCAGGCTGTCGAGCAACAGGTTGCCCGAGCTGCCTTCAACCAGCATCCCTGTGCCGCCGGCAGGGGCCAGCAAGGAACCGTGCAGCAGCGCCAGCAACAAGGCCGACATCAACGCCACACCCACTGCGCCGCCCAGTGAGCGGAACAGATTGGTGGTGCTGGTGGCCACGCCAATGTCGTGCTGCTGTACCGAATTTTGTGCACCCACCAGCGAGGTCGGAAACTGCAGCCCGGCGGCAATCCCGGCGAACAACATAAAGACGCCGCTCAATACCTCCGAACCTGGCGGGCTGAATGCCATGCCGGAAATGGCCAGGGGCATCAGCACCGCGCCCGCCAGAATCATCGGTTTGTAATAGCCGGTAACCGAGGTCATGCGTCCCGCAAAGTAAGCGCCCATCGGCAGGCCCATGGCCAGTGGCAACAGGTGCATGGCGGCGCTGTCAGCGCCCGCGCCGGTGATGCTCTGATAACGCAGCGGCATCAGCACGATCAGCGAAATTGCCTGAAAACTGGTGAAGAAAATCGTGCACCAGCACAGCACCGCGTTGCGGTTGGCAAACAGGTGCATTGGCAGCAACGGCTCCAGGGTGCGGCGCTCATGCCGTACGAACAGGCCAAGGGCAATCAGCGCAGCCAGCAGCAGCCCCAGCACCTGAGTATCCCGCCAGCTATGGCCCTGACCGATAAAGGTGATGCTCAGCAGCAATGACGTGAGCCCGACAATCATCAATACCGTACCTAGGTAATCAATGATCGGTTTGCGTTGCGGCACGGGCAGCCCGACCAGTGTGCGGTACGAGATCCACCACGCTGCCAGGCCCAGGGGCAAATTGATCAAAAATACCCAGCGCCATGACAGGTATTGGGTCATATAGCCGCCCAGAACCGGCCCGGCAACGCTGGCAATGGCGTACATGCCGCTGAAATAGCCCTGATAACGCCCGCGCTCGCGGGGTGGCACGATGTCGCCAATGATTGCCTGGCTTACCGAAATCATCCCGCCCGCGCCGATCCCCTGAATGATGCGCGCCAGCACCAGTTGCTCCATGTTCTGCGCCAGCCCGCAAAACAGCGAGGCCAGGGTGAACAGGCCCATGCCGAACAGCATCAGGCGTCGGCGCCCGTACAGGTCGCCGAGTTTGCCGTAGATGGGAACGGCCACGGTCATGGCCACCATGTAGCCCGAAATCACCCAGGCCAGCTGGCTGACGTCCTTGAACTGGGC
Organism: Pseudomonas sp. Lz4W; assembly: GCF_000346225.2. Classification (NCBI taxonomy): domain Bacteria; kingdom Pseudomonadati; phylum Pseudomonadota; class Gammaproteobacteria; order Pseudomonadales; family Pseudomonadaceae; genus Pseudomonas; species Pseudomonas sp. Lz4W. The sequence goes on from NZ_CP017432.1 coordinate 1,169,363, forward strand.
GGAGATGGCAGGGATGGAGACGGCTACGATGGTCTGGTCCAGCGCGCCGAGGAAAATCGCCAGCATCAGGGCAACCAGAATGCTGCGAATGGCGGGTCTGGATTGGGGGGGCTGATTCAGATTGGTCACTACAACACCTGTGCGCGGCATGCCTGTGGTGGAATGCCGCCCAGTCTACTCGATAGCTTGCTATTCGATAGCCTCGTAAGGAAGGCCCACGTAATTTTCTGCAATGGTCGTGCGCCCTGCCACAGAGTCGACGAAATATGCCAGCTCACTGTCGGTAATCCGCTGGCTAAAGCTGTCGCTGTCAGGGAAACGGTGCAGCATCGAGGTCATCCACCACGAAAAGCGTTCGGCCTTCCATACTCGGCGCAGGCACACCTCGGAGTAGCGCTCCAGCAAATCGGTGCGACCTTGTGTGTATACCTTGAGCAGAATATTGAACAGGGTGCTGACATCACTGGCGGCCAGGTTCAAGCCTTTGGCCCCGGTGGGCGGCACGATGTGTGCGGCGTCCCCCACCAGAAACATCCGCCCGTACTGCATGGGCTCGACCACGAAGCTGCGTAGCGGCGCGATGCTTTTCTCGATTGACGGCCCGGTCACCAGACGTTCGGCCAGGGGCTGCGGCAGGCGGGCCTTGAGTTCGTCCCAGAAGCGCTGGTCGGACCAGTCCTCGACCTGCTCATCGGCCGGCACTTGCAGGTAATAACGGCTACGGGTTGCCGAGCGCTGACTGCACAGGGCAAAACCGCGCTCATGTTTGGCGTAAACCAGTTCGTCGTTGACGGGCGGGGTATCTGAAAGCACCCCGAGCCAGCCGAAGGGGTAAACGCGCTCGAAGATTTTCAGTACGTCGCCGGGAATCGACTGGCGCGCCACTCCGTGAAAGCCATCGCAGCCGGCAATGTAGTCGCAATCCAGGCGCCAGCTTTCGCCGTCTTTCTCAAAGGTCAGGTAGGGCGCATCGGTTTTCATGTCGTGGGGCTGGACGTTGCTGGCGCTGTACAGGGTTTGCGCGCCTGCTTGCGTACGTGCAGCCATCAGGTCGCGGGTCACTTCGGTCTGGCCGTAGACCATCACCGTTTTTCCGCCGGTCAGACCCTTGAGATCGATATGGACCTGGCGGCCATCCAGTGCCAGTTCAAAACCGTCGTGCACCAGGCCTTCAGCGTCCATGCGCTGGCTGACTCCGGCCTGTCGCAGCAGGTCGACCATACCTTGCTCAAGCACCCCGGCGCGGATTCGCCCCAGGACGTAATCGGCAGTCTGGCGTTCGATAATGATGTTATCGATGCCCGCTCCATGCAGCAGTTGACCGAGCAACAGGCCTGAAGGGCCGGCACCGATAATGGCGACTTGAGTTCTCATCGTGGTGGTCTCTCGCAAGCCCCGGCCGTTAAGGGCGAGGTGGTTCTTATTAGTTTGTGCTTGTATTTTTCGCTTGCGAAGCGGGCAATAGAAGGTGATAACCACGTCATTACCGGTACTTTTCGCTAATCGGTGCGGTTATCGGCCCTTGACCCATCTTTAGACACTGGCGCTATGAATCTTTCCTCTTATCCGTCGATCCCGGTCTTCAAGCTTTATGGTGAGCAGCAGGACTGGCTCAGTCCCGACCTGCTGCACTGCGAAACCATTTCGTTGCGCAGCCGCGTCCACGACTGGGAGATTCGCCCCCATCGGCATGCAGATCTGTGCCAGTTGCTGTACGTGCACAAGGGGCGGGCGCAGGTTGAAATCGAAGGCCAGCAGCATGTGCTGGAGCAATCTGCGATTCAGGTAATCCCGCCGTTATGCGTCCACGGTTTTCAGTTTTCCCCTGACGTTGACGGCTATGTCCTGACGCTGGCCGCGCCGTTGGTGGCGCAGTTGCAAGCCCAGCTGGGCGGTTCGCTGAGTGCTTTGCAAAGGGCGGCCAGTTACCCGGCGGGCAAGGATCGGCATTACCTGAATAATCTGTTCAGTGTGCTGCAAAGCGAATATGCGGGCGACCGGCCGGCCCGGGACATGCTCCTGCAATCGCTCATCAGCGTGCTGTTGGTGTGGGTCACGCGCCAGGTCATCGCACGGCGTGAAGCGCGGCAATTGCCACAACGTGGCCGGGAGTATTTGAGCCTGTTCAATCAACGGGTCGAGATCCTGTTTCGCCAACAACCCGCCGTGGAGCAGTTAGCGCATCAGGTAGGCATTTCGGTGGCGCATCTAAACAGCATCTGCCGTGAACTGGCGGGGCAGTCAGCGTTGCAGATCATTCATCAGCGCCTGTTGCTGGAGGCCAAACGGCATTTGATTTACACACCGATGACCATCAGCGAAGTGGCCGATAGCCTGGGTTTTGCCGACCCGGCGTATTTTGCGCGTTTTTTCCGGCGCCTGACCGGGACTTCGCCCAGCGCGTTTCGTACAGACCGGACTGACAACAGCAGTCCGGTCTGACTCCGGGGCATCCTTACCTCAGAGCGCTAAACGCAGAATTACAGTGCCCGCCATTGCAACTGACGGTATATCCGACTGCTTGCCGGGTTTGTTCGGCGCGGTAGCAAGCGCCAGCAAAGATGACAGCGGCAGCAAAAATGAGAAACAAGGTCATGCATCTGGTTTTTGTTTTAGTGGTCATGGCATTCATCTCCTAGACGTCACACCATTGAGGCTAGTTCAGACCTAAGGACTTGCCATGCTAGTTGTACGAGTGGAGTTGCAGCGCTTCATCCTCCAAATGGACTATTCGCAAGATTATGTGGCCGCGCTCTAGATGTTTTTTCAGGCATCCCACGCCGGTTTTTCGGTAAAGCGCCCGGCGAGAAAGTCGAGCATGCTGCGCAACGTGGCGGGCATGTGCTTGCGCGAGGCATACACCGCGTAAATGTTCATCACCCGGGGTTCGGCATCTGGCAGCAGACGGACCAGTGTGCCCTGGCGCACATGTATCCCGGCCTGATAGGTGGGCAGCAATGAAACTCCGGCCCCTGCCAGTGTGGCGCTCAACAGGGTGCTGGCTTCATTGGCGCTGATGTTGCCTTGCACCGGCACCGCTATTTCTTCGCCGCGCCGGGTGAAATGCCACAGGCTTTTGCCGTAGTAGGAGTGAGTCAGGCAGTTGTGCCGGCTGAGGTCATCGACCTGTTGCGGTGCCGGGTGCTCGCGCAGATAGGCCGGTGCTGCGCATAACACCGAACGACAGACCGTCAGCTTGCGGGCAATCAGGTTCGGGTCCAGGTCATTGCTGGTGCGAATTGCCAGATCAATCCGTTCATCCACCAGATTCACTGTGCGGTCGAGCATTTGCAGATCGACGCTGACCTGCGGGTTGAGCCGCACATAGTCAGCAACGGCAGCGGCCAGTTGGGCCTGGCCGAATGAGGTGCTGACGCTGATCCGCAGCAAACCCCGCGGCGCATCACCGGGAACACTGACTGTGGCCTGCAGGTCATCTGCCAGTTCCAGTAATTGCCGGCAGCGGGGCAGCGTTTCGAAACCGGCGGCGGTCAGGCTCAGTTTGCGGGTGGTGCGGTGCATCAAGCGGGCGCCCACCCACTCTTCGAGTTCAGCCAGGTACCGCGACACCACAGGCCGCGACAGGTCCAGATGATCGGCCGCCGCTGACTGGCTGCCAAGGTCGACGACGGTGGTGAACACCCGCATTGCAGTAAGACGATCCATGATTTGCCCGATATCCGAAACAGACTATGTTCAAGCATCGCATTTTTAGTTGGCTGGGGTGCTACTAAGCTCTGTCCATCACCTGCATCGTCCCACGACTCTGGATACCTCCCATGCCTGGATTTTCCACCCTGCGCCGTTTCATTCTCGGTGCTGCCGTACTGGGCTTTGCTGCCCACGCGGCGGCGGCCCCGGCCCCCTTGACCCTGGACGTCTACAACCCCGGTGCTGCGGCCATTTTCCCGGTGTCCTCAGTGCTGGTCAGCGGTGAAAAAGACGCGATTCTGATTGATGCCCAGTTTGCCGCCGCCCAGGCCCGGCAAGTGGTCGACAAGATCCGCGCCAGCGGCAAACACTTGACCACCATCTACATCAGCCATGGCGACCCGGATTACTACTTCGGCCTGGAAACCCTGACCCGGGCCTTCCCGGACGCCAAAGTGCTGGCCTCGGGGCCGACTGTCGAGCACATCAATAAAACCAAGGACGCCAAGCTGGCGTACTGGGGACCGCAGATGGGCCAGGATGTATCGGGCCGGTTGATCGTGCCGCAGGTGTTGAAGGGCAACACCCTGGAGCTTGAAGGGCGTGAGCTGGATATCGTAGGTCTGGGCGGCAGACAGCCGGATCGCACCTTCGTCTGGATTCCCTCGCTCAAGGCGGTGGTCGGCGGCGTGGTAGTGGCCGACAACCTGCACGTGTGGATGGCCGATACCCAGACCCCGCAGTCCCACCGCCAGTGGCTGGCCACTCTCAAACGTATCGACAGCCTGCAACCGCAAGTGGTCGTGCCCGGTCATTACCTGGGGCAGAACGACCGCTCCCTGAACGCCGTACATTTCACCCGCGACTACATCAAGGCCTTTGACGAAGAAGCCCTCAAGGCCCGCAATTCGGGAGAACTGATCGCCGCGATGAAAAAACGCTACCCGGATCTGGGCGAAGAATCTTCGCTGGAACTGAGCGCCAAAGTAGCCAAAGACGAAGTGCAGTGGTGAGGCAGGATTTACCTGCCACCCATCAATCCAGCTGGAGAATGTCATGAGCAAGATTGCAATTATCGGCGCTACCGGTCGTGCGGGTAGTCAATTGTTGGAAGAAGCCCTGCGTCGCGGTCACAGCGTTACGGCCATTGCCCGCCATGCTTCGAAAATCGGCGCCCGTGACGCAGTTGTGACCAAGGATGTGGACATCAACGACGCAGCCGCGCTGCAAGAGGCGGTGGCAGGTAACGATGTGGTGTTGAGTGCTGCGCACTTCTCGACCCTGCCGGCTGCGGCCATCATCGACCCGGTAAAAAAAGCCGGTGTCAGGCGCCTGCTGTTTGTCGGTGGTGCGGGTTCGCTGTTGCTGCCCGACAATACCAAGGTCATCGAAAGCCCGGGTTTCCCTGCCGAGTACAAGCCGGAAGCCACAGCCGGAGGCGTTTATCTGGATACCCTGCGCGCCGAGAAGGACCTGGACTGGACCTTTATTTCCCCGTCTGCCGAGTTTGTAGAAGGCCCGCGCACCGGTAAATTCCGTTTGGGCAAAGATCATTTGCTGGTCAGTGCCGAAGGCAAAAGCTGGATCACCTTCGCCGACTTCGCCATCGCCATGCTCGATGAAGTGGAGCACCCCAAGCATTCGCGTCAGCGGTTTACGGTCGGTTACTGATTACCGGCTGTGACAGGGGCGAGCAGGTCTGGTGACAGTATTGTCGCGAGGCGAGCTCGCCCCTACGGCGTTGTTGTTGCCTGCTTGACCAGCCATTCCATTAATTCGCGCAGCGGCGCCGAAGCTTCTGCGCGCGGCGAGCAGACAAGCTGATACACCGCTCCGGTGCGTACTTTCAAATCAAATGGCAGGGCCAGGCGGCCACTCTTCAGGTCGTCGCCGATCAGTGACCAGTCACCGATCGCGACACCGTTGCCCTGGGCTGCCACCGTCATGGCCAGGTCCAGGGTGTCGAAGTACTGACTTTTGCAGATGCTCGCGACATCGCCTCCGACAGCATTCAGCCAATTGCTCCAGTCCCGTTGATCGCGGCTGGGGTGCAGTAGCGTGTGGTGCTTAAGGTCGTCCAGGCTATTGATGGCTTCGCTGCCCTCCAGTAACTGCGGGGCGCATACGGGGGTCAGTTGCTCATCCAGCAGGTGTTGCCCCAGGCGCTTTGGTCCCGGGGTGGCGCTGTAAATCACCGCGGCATCGAAGGTCTCACGGCGAAAATCCACCCCGTGCTCCATGCTGCTGGTCAGTTCTACCGGCACGTCCGGGCGCAGCTTTTGCCATTCCATCAATTTGGGCAACAGCCAGCGCAACATGCAGGTCGGAGCTTTTATCTGCAGCGGGGTACGGCGCACGCTGGCCTGCTCGACCGCTTCACCGATCAGATCGAAGGCCTGCTCGATCCTCGGGTACAGCGCCTGGCCTTGCTCGGTCAGGCTCAAGCCCCGTGCCTGGCGGTGGAACAGGGCATAGCCCAGGTGATCTTCAAGCCCGGCAATCTGCCGGCTCACGGCACCCTGGGAGATATGCAACTGCTCTCCGGCCCGGGTGAAGTTGCAGCATTGGGCAGTGATTAAAAAAGTATGCAGCGCAGGGAGTGGCGGAAGGCGTTTCATCAGGAGTCAGCCATGAGCACAGGACATGGCTAGTATGAGCAGGTTTGCGTTGTGCGCGCCACACTCGCCCGCTTCAATGGTTCATTTAGAACAACAAGAGGGGCAGGACAGATGGCGACGTGCGGCGAAGTATTGGTCAAGTTGCTGGAGGCCTACGGGGTTGAGCAGGTATTCGGCATTCCCGGCGTGCATACCGTTGAGTTGTATCGCGGGCTGGCGGGCTCGTCGATCAATCACGTGACCCCGCGTCACGAACAGGGTGCCGGCTTCATGGCTGATGGCTATGCCCGTACCAGTGGCAAACCCGGGGTGTGCTTCATCATTACCGGCCCGGGCATGACCAATATCACCACGGCAATGGGCCAGGCCTATGGCGATTCGATTCCGATGCTGGTGATCTCCAGTGTGCAGTCGCGCAGTCAGTTGGGCGGTGGCCGCGGCAAGCTGCACGAGTTGCCGAACCAGAGTGCGATGGTGGCTGGAGTGGCGGCGTTTTCCCACACCCTGATGTCGGCGGCTGAACTGCCGGCCGTACTGGCCCGCGCTTTTGCCGTGTTCCAGGCGGGACGACCACGGCCGGTACATATCGAAATTCCGCTGGATGTGCTGGTGGAAAATGCTGATGCGCTGCTTGCCAGCCAACCGGTCAGCATTGCTCGTGCTGGCGCGGCGCCCGCTGCTATCGAACAGATGGGCCAGCGTCTGGCCCAGGCCAAACGGCCATTGATTCTGGCCGGTGGCGGTGCAATTGACGCGGCCCCGGCGCTGCAACAACTGGCCGAACGGCTGGGTGCGCCCGTGGCCTTGACCATCAACGCCAAGGGCATGCTGCCTGCCGCCCATCCGCTGCTGATCGGCTCCACCCAGTCCCTGGTGGCCACCCGCGCTTTGGTCGCCGAAGCGGACGTAGTCCTGGCCATTGGCACCGAGCTGGCCGAAACCGATTACGACATCACCTTTGCCGGTGGCTTTGAAATTCCCGGGGTCTTGCTGCGGATCGATATCGACCCGGATCAGACGGTTCGCAACTATGCACCCGCGCTGGCCCTGGTGGCAGACGCCAGAGTGGCGGCTGAAGCCTTGCTGGCTGAACTTGGCGTCTTGCCGGCACGCGGTGCCGAATGGGGCGCGGCGCGGGTCAGCCGCTTGCAGGCGCAACTGGCAAGTGACTGGGATGCGCCGACCCGGGCGCAAACGCACTTTTTGCAGACCCTGTTCGATGTATTGCCGGATGCAGTATGTGTCGGCGACTCGACCCAGCCGGTATACACCGGCAACCTGACCTTCAATCCCGATCAGCCGCGGCGCTGGTTCAACTCTTCCACCGGCTACGGCACCCTGGGGTATGCCTTGCCGGCGGCCGTTGGTGCCTGGCTGGGGCGTCGTAGTGGCGGCCAGGCGGGTGGTCCGGTGTTATGCCTGATCGGCGATGGCGGCTTGCAATTTACCCTGTCCGAACTGGCCAGCGCGGTTGAAGCTCGCACGCCGATTATCCTGTTGCTGTGGAACAACCAGGGTTACGGCGAAATCAAGAAGTACATGCTCAATCGTGCCATCGAGCCGGTGGGCGTCGATATCTACACTCCGGACTTTATCGGTGTGGCTAAAGCCATGGGCTGTGCCGCACTGGCGGTGGAGGGCGAAGGGCAACTGCGCGCAGCGCTGGCCAGTGCCGCCGACCGTCAGGGGCCGACCCTGATCGAAATCGACGAGCTGCACTGGCAACAGTCTCTGGCGCTATAGGCTCATTCGCAGGCGCGCCAGATCCCGTACCGGTGGCGCACCAAACAGGCGGCTGTACTCGCGGCTGAATTGCGAAGGGCTTTCGTAGCCCACACGGTAGCCGGCGGCCGATGCATCCAGCCCCTCGCTGAGCATCAACCGCCGCGCTTCGTTGAGGCGCAGCTGTTTTTGGTACTGCAACGGGCTCATGGCTGTCATCGCCTTGAAGCGGTGGTGCAAGGTCGACACGCTGAGATTGGCCTCCCGGGCCAGGCTGTCGATGCGCAGCGGCTGTTCGAAGTTACCGTTGAGCCAGGAAATCGCCCGGCTAACACGATGCGTCTGACTGTTCTCGCTGGCTATTTCATACAGCCGGTAGCCCTGCGGGCTGCGCAACAGGCGGTACAAAATCTCGCGGCGGATCAAGGGCGCAAGCATGGCGATATCTTTCGGCGTGTCGAGCAGGCGGGTCAGGCGCAGCAAGGCGTCGAGCATCGGCTGGTCGATGGGTTCGACATACAGGCCCCGCCCCGCAGGCCGTGACGGTACGCCCATGGGCCCGGCGTCGCTGATCAAGGTAGTGATGTCTACCGGATCAATATCCAAGCGCAGGGCCAGTACCGGCTGTTCGGGATCACTCTCCAGAACCCGGCCGCTGATGGGCATCGACACCGAAACCACCAGGTAATTGAGCGGATCGTAGGCAAAGTACTCATCGGCTAACCGCACCTCCTTGCGGCCCTGGGCCATGATGCACAGGGCCGGTTTGGGGTGGCTGGGGGAAAAGTCACTGGGCCGGCTGTAGCGCGAAACGAACAGCGCCTCGACGGGAGTAGTGAACGTGCCGTCTTCACGGGCGTGACGGTGGATCAGGTCAGCCAGTTCCACCCGCTGCTTTTCTAGCGCGGGGTCGAGCGCGGGGCGCGGCGGTTCCAGCAGTGACATGGGAGCATCCTCGTTAAAGCGGCAGAGTGGGCACAGCTTAAATTTGTGCAAGGCGCAGGGGTAGTCGATTCCTGTCGAAGGCTTGCCTGATTCTGTCGCTGTCCGGGGTTGGCTGTCCGGCGAGGCCGTGGCAGAGGTCGATGATTGCTTGAAAGCATAGCGCCCAGTCAGTCTGGTGAGTACCTGGGCAGAGGAGGGGGACGTGCAAGGTTTTGCAGAATTGTGCAAGCCAGGGGCAGGAATCGACTAACGGCCAGGAGCGCCGGGCTATAAGCTTTGAACCTCTCACCCATGCCACTTTCTTTTGTGGAGGCCACCATGCCCCAGTCCAGTGCCGTCAGTCATATGACCTTGGTCCGCGCTCGCGTAGGGTGCTCGGCCCAAGTGCAGACCTGCCTCAACCAACTGCTCGAGCCCACCCGTAAAGCCGCCGGTTGTATGCACTTTGCCTTGCAGCATTGCGACACTGACCCGCTGTTGTGGCACGTCGTGGGCCATTGGCAGGATGAACCCTCGATGCAAGCCTACTTCAACTCCCCGGTGATGGAGGTTTACAGCGTGCTGGTGCACCAACAGGTGGTTGAAAGCATCGATTTTAAAACCTTCAGCGATGCAGGCGGGTTGAACAGGTAGAATGCCGGTTTTTTGTGGCCGGAGTTTTCAGCATGGCGCGTAAAGAGTTTGCACATTTTGAAGCGGTATCAGCGGTTGTTCCGGTAGAGCCCGGTACTTACCATGCGGCGATTGCAGTCAAAGCCTTGTACGAAGGCGGCGCGCCGCGCTTTCACAAAGTGTTGATCGATCAGACTTTTAAAACAGCGACCGAAGCCGATGCGGCCGCCGCTCAAAAGCTTGAAGACCTGCAGGGCGTTACTGAAGACGCCGAACTGGTCTGGTAACGACTAGCGGGGGCGGTGCATTTTGAACAGCGCCTCAGGCCCCAGCTGGAAGTAATCCGCCGGGCCGCCGCCGCGCAAAATAGGTTCAGCGGCGGCAGTGTCGTAAATCCCGTCTTTAAGCAGATGCCTGGCGATATGTACCGCCACCACTTCCCCCAGAATCAGCCAGCTTGGCACCAGTTCCTGGTCTGCCCTTTGCAGCTGAATGATCTGCGTCACCTTGCACTCGAACGACACCGGGGTTTCGGCCACCCGGGGCACGCTTACTACCCGTGAGGCCACGGTCGTCAGCCCGGCCAATTCGAATTCATTGATCTCTGGCGCGACCATCGCACAGCTCTGGTTCATCGCCTCGGCCAAAGGCCGGGTAGCCAGGTTCCAGACGAACTCGCCGGTTTGCTCGATGTTATTGAGGCTGTCTTTGCGGCCCACACTGCAAAACCCGATGATTGGCGGGATGTAGTTGAACGCATTGAAAAAGCTGTAGGGCGCAAGGTTCAGCCGGCCCTGGGCATCCTGCGACGAAATCCAGCCGATCGGCCGCGGCCCGACGATGGCGTTGAATGGATCATGGGGTAAACCGTGGCCCTTGGCGGGCTCATAGAAATGGATGTCGTCATGCATGGCAGGAGTCCGCAAACGGCTGGGATAGAGGGGCTATATAGTGCAAGCCATTTTGTTGAATGACAAAACAAGATTGGCTTTTTGAGATTTTGGGCGTGATTGAGCCCCTTTCTACCTGCAGCAGCAAGCTCGCGCCTACAAGTAGGAGGCCATTGCCTTTTACCTTGCTCCAGAAACGACTAAGCCCGGCCGAAGCCGGGCTGGAGTGGCAACTTCAGGTGTTAGCTGAAGCGGGCGCCGTGGGTACGATCATAGCCATCGGCGGCGAAGGTGGCCGACTGGGTGCGGCTGTAACCGTCTTCGGCAAAGGTGGCAGAACCGGTGCGGTCATAACCGTCGGCAGCGACTGCGGCAGAACCTGTGCGGCTGTAGCCATCTTCAGCAAAGGTTGCTGATTGGGTGCGATCAAATCCGTCGCCTGCAAAAGCGTTGAAGGCCAGGACTGAGAGGGCGGCGGCGAGGATAAATTTGGTTTTCATGGTCGTGCTCCTTGTTGCGGACTCTTGTGAAGAGCGGGATGTTTCGTTGCTATGGGTTTAAGACTACGCCGATTAAATTGATTAAAAAGCGCAAAAATTAGCACTAAGTAATCAGTTTATTCGATGTATTGGCGCGCTCAATCATGTGATCTGCAGGCTGCTCAGCTTGTTGGCCGAGGGCGCTGCGAATCATCCATGAACTGATGTTTCGCTGAGATTGATAGTGGGCTATCAGCATTAACTGACTATTAATCTTGAAAAAAACTGCACCCGCGGACGGACTTTTCATTTTCGCGTTACCTATTTTTCACCGGGCGGGCAGCAGTCTTCTGCGGGCAAAAAAGCCGACAACTGCAACGGCTTTGCACCCTGCCACCTGGAGCCTTTACCCGATGAATAAACTTCCCCAAATCACCCTTGCGTTCTGGGTGATGAAAATCTGCGCCACGACCCTGGGAGAAACCGCCGGCGATTTGCTGTCCATGACCCTCAATGTGGGTTATGCCGTTAGCTCGATGATCCTTATCAGCGTGTTCGTTCTGACCTTGCTGACTCAGTTGTTCTCGAAAACCTACAACCCGGTGCTGTACTGGTTGGTGATTCTGTCCACCAGTACGGCCGGCACCACCATGTCGGACTTTATGGACCGCACACTGGGCCTGGGTTACGCCACGGGCTCATTGATTCTGGTATCGATACTGGTGGCGATTTTTGCGCTGTGGAAATGGAGCGGCGAGTCACTCAACGTCAGCAAGGTGCAGACCCCGCGCGGCGAGATGTTCTATTGGGTGGCGATTCTGTTTTCCAACACCCTGGGTACCGCCCTGGGCGATTACCTGGCGGATGATTCGGGGCTGGGTTTTGCGGGAGGTGCCTTGTTCATCGGGGCAACCATTGCGGTTGTGGTGCTGGCACGTTACTTGAGCAACATCTCGTCGGTGGTGTTGTTCTGGGTGGCGTTCGTGCTGACGCGACCCTTTGGCGCGACCCTGGGCGACTTCCTGACCAAGCCCCATGACAAGGGTGGACTGGATTTCGGCACTGTCGGCTCGTCGCTGGTACTGGCAGGGATACTGGTGGCGATGATCGCCGGCGCCGCCTATGTCAAAAACAAACAAACCCGGCCTGCGGTGGCCGGGTTGTCTTAAACGATGAACTTGCAGGAGCGAGCTTGTCTGGCGCTCTGTTAAAAGCTCGCTCCTGCAGAGCCCGGGACGTTTAGTCGGTCTCGATCCGCGAATGTTTGCGGGTGTCTTTCATCGTGATGTACACCAGCAGCGAACAGGCGATACACGCCGTCACGTACCAGTAATAGCCGGTTTCCATACCTGCACTTTTGAACCACAGGGCGATGTATTCAGCAGTGCCGCCGAAGATCGATACCGTCAGTGCGTAAGGCAGGCCTACACCCAGAGCGCGGATTTCGGTCGGGAACAGTTCGGCTTTCACCACGGCGTTGATCGAGGTGTAACCGCTGACAATGATCAGCGCCGCCATGATCAGGAAAAACGCACCCCACCAGGTGGTGATGGTATGCAGTGTGGTCAGGATCGGCACGGTGAACAGGGTACCCAGTACACCGAAGGCGATGAGGATCGGACGTCGTCCAACCTTGTCGGACAGCCCGCCCACCAGGGGCTGGATGCACATGAAGAGGAACAGCGTGGCGGCCGAAATGGTGGTGGAGTCGGAGATGCTCATCCCGACCGTGTTCACCAGGTATTTCTGCATATAAGTGGTGTAGGTATAGAACGCCAGTGTGCCGCCCATGGTCAGGCCGACTACGGTCATCAACTCTTTTGGATGACGCATCAGCGTGCGCATGGCGCTTTCTTTAGGCTCGGCTTTGACCTTCTTGAAGGACTCGGTCTCTTCCATTCCGCGACGCAGATACAGGGCAACCACTGCACACAGGGCACCGATCACGAACGGAATCCGCCAGCCCCAGCTATACAGCTGCTCTTCGGTCAGGGTCTGTTGCAGCACGATCAACACGCCCAGCGCGATGAGCTGGCCCGAGATCAGGGTGACGTACTGGAAACTGGAGAAGAAACCGCGACGTTCTTTAGTCGCCATTTCGCTGAGATAGGTCGCCGAGGTACCGTACTCGCCACCCACCGACAAGCCTTGCAGCAAGCGGGCGAAGACCAGCAGGACCGGCGCCCATACGCCGATGGTTTCGTAACCTGGGGACAGGGCAATCAGCAGCGAGCCGAAGCACATGAGCAGTACCGAAGCCATGAGCGCGGCTTTACGGCCTTTGCGGTCAGCGTACAGGCCCATCAGCCAGCCGCCGATCGGGCGCATCAAAAAGCCGACGGCGAAGATCGCGGCGGTATTGAGCAATTGGGCAGTGGTGTCGCCTTTCGGGAAAAAGGCTTTGGCGAAGTACAGCGAGAACGCGGCATAAACATACCAGTCGTACCATTCGACCATGTTGCCGACGGAACCGCTGAAAATGGATTTGATGCGGCTGGAGGTGGTTCTTTCTTTCGGGGTTGCAGCAGACCCGGCAGACAGGGAGCTTGAGTTATCCATTAAATGGATCCTTCTTTTATTTGTTTTTTTATAGCGCGTCAAAACGCGAGCTTGCAGGGCTATAGCAGGAGTTGTGCCAAGGCTTGAACCCCCGGTTTATAAGGGGGAACGATAGGAAATGAGCGGGTATCCGCCGGGCTGGATGTTTGGATGAGCGGAAATCCGCCTATATGGCGCGCAAACTGTTCGCGGCCGCTCTGAAGAGCTCGGGCCTACAGAGGTTGTGTGAATGCCTCACGTACCAGTCCATGACGCTGCATTTTTTCATTCAGGGTGCGGCGCGGCAGTTGCAGCTCCTTGAGCACGGCCTTGATATCGCCTTTATGCCGGCTAAGGGCGGCCCGCAGGCATTGCGCTTCAAAGGCTTCCTGTTGCGCCACGAGGGACTGGCCAGGATTGAGGTCTTCAAACTGGGGTTCGCTCAGGCCCAGGACGTCACGTTCTGCAACGTTGGCCAGTTCGCGTACGTTGCCGGGCCAGTCGTGGCTCAGCAGACGCGATAGCTGCGGCCCGCTGAGTGGCCGCGCGCTACGGCCCAGACGCTCGGCCGCGGTGTGGGAAAAGTACTGATACAACAACGGAATGTCTTCACGGCGTTCGCGCAGAGGTGCCAGGCGCAGTTCGGCCACCGTCAGGCGATAGGCCAGGTCTTCGCGAAAGCGTCCGGCGCGGGCTTCTTCGAGCAAGTCGGGTTTGGTTGCGGCGATCACCCGCAAATCTACCGCGATGCTCTGGTTCGAGCCCAGGCGCTCGAGTTTTTGCTCCTGCAGCACCCTCAGTAATTTGGCTTGCTGGGCCAGTGGCATGCTTTCGATTTCATCCAGAAACAAGGTGCCGCCATCGGCATATTCCAGTTTGCCTATGCGCTTGCCCTGGGCGCCGGTGAACGCGCCGCTTTCGTGACCGAACAATTCGGCTTCAAACAATTGTTCGGGGATCGCCGCGCAATTGAGCGCGACAAAAGGTTTGTCGGCCCGCGGGCCAAAGTCATGCAGGCTGCGGGCGACCAGTTCTTTGCCGCTGCCGGTTTCGCCGCGAATCAGCACATTGACCGGCAGCGGCGCCAGTTCCATCACCTGGCGGCGCAAGGTCTGCAAGCTGCGGGACATGCCGAGCAGGCGCCCGTCGATCTGCTGGCGCAGGTCTGCCTGTTCGTGCAAACGACGGTTCTCCAGTACCAGCCGGCGCTTTTCCAGCGCGCGCCGAAGGCTGCTCAGTAGCGCTTCGGGGCTAAAAGGCTTCTCCAGAAAGTCGTAAGCGCCATCGCGCATGGCTTCGACCGCCATCGGGACATCGCCATGGCCCGTCAGAAGAATGACCGGCAGATCCGGGTCCAGCTGCTGTAAGCGGTTCAGCAGGGCCAGGCCCCCCATCCCCGGCATGCGCACATCACTGACAATCACACCGGCGAAATGTGCGGGTAACTGGCTCAGGCAATCTTCAGCGCAACTGAACAACTGCACGTCAAAACCGCTGAGGCTCAGCCATTGCTCAACGGCATTGCGAATACTGGCCTCGTCATCGACCACGATAACCGAATTGAGCATGTTTCAAGATTCCTGTGCGATGGGCAACGTCAGCGTGAAGAGCGCGCCGTCAACCTGATTGCAGGCTGTCAGACGTCCACCGATTTCATGAACAATGGCGTAAGACACCGCCAGCCCCAAGCCTAAACCTTCACCCACGGGTTTGGTGGTGAAGAAAGGGTCGAACACTTTACCCAAGTGCTCCTCGGCGATTCCGCCACCGCTGTCGCTGACGCTCAATTTCCAGAGTTGCTGATCGGCTTCGATGCGGATTTGCAATTGCTTGCGCGGTTTGTCCGCCATGGCATCCAGCGCGTTGTGCAACAGGTTGATCAACACCTGTTCCAGGCGAATGGCATCGCCCCGTACCCATGCCGGGCGTACCAGTTCAACCTGCAGGTCTATCTCTTCTTCCTTCAGTCGTGGTTCGAGCAATTGCAGGGATTGATCCACAACGCTGGCCAGATCCAGTCGTTCGCGCAAGCCGCTCGGGCTTTGCCGGGCGTAGGTTTTGAGGTGGCCCGTGAGGGCCGCCATGCGCGTCAACATCTGCTCCAGTGGTACCAGGGCTTTATAGGCATCGTCGACCCGGCCGTGATCGAGCAACAGGCGCAAGGTTGCCAGTTGCATGCGCTGAGCCGTTAACGGTTGATTGATTTCATGGGCCAGCGCTGCCGACATTTGCCCCAGCGCCGCGAGCTTGGCCGATTGCACCAGGCCATCTTGAGCGGTACGCAGATCCCGGGTGCGGGCTTCTACCAGTTGCTCCAGTTCTTCACGATTACGCTGGCGCAAACGGCCCAGTCGCCAGCGCTGGAGGAGAAACAATCCTGAAAAGACCAGCGTCAGCCACAGGCCGATCGCCGCCAATGCGGCATTGCGGCTGTCTTCGGCTGCGACCACGGGGTGGCGTAACAGATGCAAGGTCCAGCCTTCAGCCGTTAGCGGTAAAGATTCCCACAAATAATCTGCCGCTCCAGTGGGGGCGTCGACCCGGGTCAGAAAGCTGTTTTCGGCAAAGCTGCGCAAAGTATGGGTTTTGAGCAAGGTCAGAGGTTGGTTGTGATACTGGCGTGTGAGGGTGATTTCGCTGCGGTCACTGTCACTCAACGGCCGTAAAAGGCGGTAACGCCAGCCTGGCTGGTTGGCGATAAATACGATGCCCCGCGCATCGCTGACCAGCAGTATGTCGTTGCCATGATTCCATTCCCGCTCCAGCTGCGGAAACTCCAGTTTAACCACCATTGCCCCCGAAAATTGCCCCTGGGCATCGAGTACCGCGCTGGACAAAAAATACCCCGGAATGCCGCTGGTCACGCCCACTGCATAAAAACGCCCGGAGCCCTGGCTGCGGGTCTGGCTGAAGTAAGGCCGAAAGCCATAGTTATGGCCTACATAGCTGTTGGAGGTGTTCCAGTTGCTGGCAGCCACCGCCAGCCCGGTTCTGTCCAGCAGCTCCAGGGTTGAGGACTGTGCCGCGCCATTGATGCGCTCAAGTTTTTGATTGAGTGACGCCTGGACCTCAGGGGTGATGTGAGCACTCAGGGCGGCGACCAGTTCAGAGTCCAGCGCCAGCACTGCGGGCAAAGCCCGATAACGCTCAATCAGGGTGTGCAGTGAGTTGGCATACAAACTCAGTTGCTCGGGACCACGGCGGGCACTTTCTTCCAGTGCATGCTGCTCGGCCTGGCGCACGGCCCAGCCGCCGGCAATCACTGCGCCGGCCAGAATCAACAGGCAATACAGCGTCAGTCGCAGGGCTCGGGAGGTTAGCGGCATGCGGGGAAGTCGCTTGCAGCGCTGATCGCTACCAGGCTCAGCAATTGCCCGTGGTACAGCGCAAATTGCGCGTCCAGCTCCTGGCCCTGCTGCCATTCAGGCGACAGGTCAGTGAGCAGGCGCAGGCGGACATGGCCTTCGCGGGACCAGCTCAGCACCTGCGCATGCTCAAAGTAAAAGCGTTTTTTCACCAGCGGGAAGAGGGCCTTGAACAGGCTTTCCTTGACGGAAAAGGTCAGCGTCACCAGCAGCGCAATGTCTTGGGCTGCACCGGCGGCCATGGCCCGCAGTTCATCGGGGGTGAGGATTTCCTTGGCCAGGCGTTCGGCCCGCTCGGTACTGAGCATGTTTTCGAGGTCCATGCCCAGCCCTTGCCACTGGCTTTTAAGGCCGACGATGGCCGCAGCGGTGCCATTGCTGTGGGTGATTGCCCCGCTGATGTGGGCGGGCCACACGGGGGCGCGATCTTCACCAATGGCCGGGATGGCCCGGGTGCCGTCCAGTTGCAGCATGGCGGCGCGAGCGCAGACCCGGCCGGCGAGAAATTCGGTTTGGCGTTTGGCCACAGAGCGTTGAATACTTGCAGGCATCTCAATGGCACTGCTCGCAAAATCGTCAGCCGTGAGCCGGGCAGGGGTGAAACCGGTGCTGAACCATACGCTGCCCGGCAACGCTTGGGGCAAGGGCCATTCGTCACGCAGCGGGGTGCAACAGGCAGGCAGTGCGGGGAGTCGATTCATGTCGGGCATTTTGCAGGCTGGCGGCCATGCTGTGCAATTGTTCAGAGTATGTTCAGGGCACACGACATACTGTGTGTGGCTAAGCTATATAGGACGCACGTCCTTCAAGACGCGGTTTTTGCCTGGGAGAGCGCAATGAAATTGCTGGTGGTTGAAGATGAGGCGTTATTGCGCCATCACTTGCAAACCCGTCTGACCGAAAATGGCCATGTGGTCGAGTCGGTGGCCAATGCCGAAGAGGCTTTGTACCAGACCGGGCAGTTCAATCATGATTTGGCGATGATTGATCTGGGATTGCCGGGTTTGGGCGGTCTCGAGCTGATTCGCGAACTGCGCAAGCGCGGCAAGACTTTCCCGATCCTGATCCTCACGGCTCGTGGCAACTGGCAGGACAAGGTCGAAGGGCTGGCAGCAGGGGCCGACGATTATGTGGTCAAGCCGTTCCAGTTCGAAGAACTGGAAGCACGTCTGAATGCATTGCTGCGTCGTTCCAGTGGTTTCACCCATTCAACCATTGTCGCTGGCGAACTGGTGCTGGACATCAATCGCAAGCAGGCAGTACTTGAGGGCGAACCCCTGGCGTTGACCGCCTATGAATACCGGATACTTGAATACCTGATGCGCCATCACCAGCAGGTGGTGGCCAAGGACCGACTGATGGAACAGCTGTACCCGGATGACGAGGAACGTGATCCGAATGTGATCGAGGTGCTGGTCGGGCGCCTGCGACGCAAGCTTGAGGGGGCAAACGGCTTTAAGCCAATCGATACGGTACGCGGTTTGGGGTACCTGTTTACTGAGCGCTGTCGTTGATCCGTTCGCTTCGCGTTCGATTGATGCTGGCGGCCACACTGTTGGCCGTGCTCTTTATGCTTGCGCTGTTACCGGCGATGCAGGGGGCGTTCAGCCTGGCGCTCAAGGATGCGATCGAGCAACGCTTGGCATCCGATGTGAGTACGCTGATCTCGGCGGCCAGGGTTGAAAGAAATCATTTGAAAATGCCGGCATTGCTGCCGGACGAAGAGCTGAATCTGCCTGACAGCCGGATGCTCGGCTATATCTATGACCGCGAGGGGCGTCAGGTCTGGCGCTCGCGGGCGACTCAAGAAGAATCCATCAACTACAAACCTCGCTACGACGGGCGCGGTAACGAGTTTGCGAGTATTCGTGAAGACAATGGCGAAGAGTTCTTTGTCTACGATGTCGAGGTCAAACTGCTGGGCGGCAAAAGTGCAGCGTTCAGCTTTGTCGCCCTGCAACCAATGCGAGAGTACAACCTGACCCTCGAGGGGCTGCGTGAAAACCTCTATCTGGGGTTCGGTGCGGCCCTGGGTGTACTGCTGGCTTTGCTGTGGATCGGTTTGACTTGGGGGTTACGTGCCTTGCGACGTTTGAGCCAGGAGCTGGACCAGATTGAATCCGGTGAGCGCGAAAGCCTCAGCGAACAGCATCCTCGTGAGTTGCTGCGTTTGACCGGCTCATTGAACCGTCTGCTGCAAAGTGAGCGCGAGCAACGTACGCGTTATCGTGATTCCCTCGACGATCTGGCCCACAGCTTGAAAACCCCGTTAGCGGTGCTGCAAGGCGTCAGTGAAAGCATGGCCCAGCGTCCGCAAGATCGTGAACAGGCCTGGGTGCTGCAAAGTCAGATTGAACGCATGAATCAGCAAATCAGCTATCAGTTGCAGCGCGCCAGCTTGCGCAAGAGCGGTCTGGTACGCCACCAGGTGGAGCTGATTCCGGTGGTTGAAAGCCTGTGTAACACGCTGGACAAGGTCTACCGCGACAAACGGGTCAAGGTCAGTTGTGACATCCCGCCATTGAGTCATGTGCCCATTGAACAAAATGCGTTGCTGGAGTTACTGGGCAACCTGCTGGAAAACGCCTATCGACTGTGTCTTGGACAAGTGCGCATCAGCTTGCATCGCAATGCTTATGGGGTTGAAGTCTGCGTGGAAGACGATGGTCCCGGCGTACCGGCTGATCAGCGCGCTCGGATCTTGCGCCGCGGCGAACGTCTGGATCGCCAGCACCCGGGGCAGGGTATCGGGCTGGCAGTGGTCAAGGACATCATTGAAAGTTATGACGCCAAACTCACCCTGGATGACTCATCCCTGGGCGGGGCGGCATTTCGAATTCATTTCCCGGCATTGTAATCCCCAGCAGGGGCGGTCTGTTTAAGGCGGATATCCGCCATCTGCGCCGCCTCTCCCCTTCGAAAAGGCGGAAACCCGCCAACTATTGTCCGACAAGATCCCTGCGCTATTTCCCTCCAGGCGAGTCGCCTGCGCTATTGCGAGGCTTTTGTTCAATGTGGCCCGCGCCTTGCAAAGTGTGTTGTGAGAGGTCTGCCGCTAGAGCAGCTCAACACAACAAATCCCTCCAAGTACAGGAGGGTTCGCGCTTTGGGTATCACCGGTCTCAGATGGAATGACGACTGAGTGATGCACTTGAGGAACTTTGCAATGACGACTCGTCAGCCACTGTACAAATCCCTGTATTTGCAAGTGATCGTAGCGATTGCTATCGGTATTTTGCTGGGCCATTACTACCCGGAAACCGGGGTTGCACTCAAACCCCTGGGTGATGGCTTTATCAAACTGATCAAGATGGTAATCGCGCCCATTATTTTCTGTACGGTGGTGAGCGGTATCGCCGGCATGCAAAGCATGAAGTCGGTCGGCAAGACCGGTGGTTATGCGTTGCTCTACTTTGAAGTAGTGTCGACCATCGCCCTGCTGATCGGGCTGGTTGTGGTGAACGTGGTTCAACCGGGCGCGGGCATGCACATTGATGTGGCCACCCTGGACGCCTCCAAAGTAGCGGCCTACGTGACTGCCGGTGCGGACCAGAGCATCGTTGGTTTCATCCTTAACGTGATCCCTTCGACCATCGTCGGCGCGTTTGCCAATGGCGACATCCTGCAAGTGCTGATGTTCTCGGTGATCTTCGGTTTCGCCCTGCATCGACTGGGTGCTTACGGCAAGCCGGTGCTGGACTTTATCGATCGCTTCGCCCACGTGATGTTCAACATCATCAACATGATCATGAAGCTGGCGCCACTGGGTGCGCTGGGTGCCATGGCGTTCACCATCGGTGCCTACGGTGTGGGTTCGCTGGTGCAGCTGGGTCAGTTGATGATCTGCTTCTACATCACTTGCGTGTTGTTCGTACTGGTCGTACTGGGCGGCATCGCTCGCGCTCACGGCTTCAGCATCCTCAAGCTGATTCGCTACATCCGTGAAGAGCTGCTGATCGTTCTGGGCACCTCCTCGTCGGAATCGGCCCTGCCACGCATGCTGGTGAAGATGGAGCGTCTGGGGGCGAAGAAGTCGGTAGTGGGGCTGGTCATTCCGACCGGCTACTCGTTCAACCTCGATGGCACTTCGATCTACCTGACCATGGCTGCCGTGTTCATTGCGCAAGCGACTGACACCCACATGGACATCACTCACCAGATCACTCTGTTGCTGGTGCTGCTGTTGTCGTCCAAAGGCGCTGCAGGCGTGACCGGCAGTGGCTTTATCGTACTGGCCGCGACCTTGTCGGCTGTAGGCCACTTGCCGGTTGCCGGTCTGGCGCTGATTCTGGGTATCGACCGTTTCATGTCCGAAGCCCGTGCCCTGACCAACCTGATTGGTAACGCTGTCGCCACGCTGGTGGTTGCCAAGTGGGTCAAGGAACTGGACGAAGACAAGCTGCAGGTGGAGCTCAGCTCCGGTGGCAGCCCGTTGAATGACATGCGTCCTGTGGACGACCTGGGCGTAGCTGAAGGCGCGGCCCCGGTACTGTCGAAGTAAGCTCAGGCGGATAAAAAACCCATCTTCGGATGGGTTTTTTTATGCCTGTTCATTCGACGCGGGTTTCACCACTGAACACCAGCGTGTTGCGGCAGCGCCGGCACAGGTAGCCACGACCTTGCTTGACCAGGCCGTGGCGCTGGGCGGAAAACGCAAAATCGCTGTCCGGGCAAGGACAGCGGTAGATATAGCGCATGGCGCTGCGGCGTTTGATGGCGTAGGTGTGGCAGCGGTTGGGCGGCAGTTCATAGACCCCGCGCATGATCAACTGCCACTCTTCGCCATGGGGCGTGATGCGGTCGCCAAACAATTGGTGGGCAATCAGGTGAGCGACCTCGTGAGCGACTGTTTGCTTGATGAAGTCTTCACTGTTTTCGCGGTACAGCTGTGGATTGAAACGCAGCAGGTTTTCGTGCAAATGCGCGACACCGGCCTTTTGCCCACGTAGCTTGAGGCTGACCACGGGGCGTTTGAAAGGGCGTTTGAAAAATTTTTCGGCCTGTTGAAAACAGTCTTCGACGCGGGTATTGAGCAACTCGGGCATGCGGTTCGGTTCTCCAGAGCTGGCGATTATGCCGCAAGCGGCAGGAGTTCCGAAGCTGATCACGCCCAATGGTCATACAACCATTCTGTACCTGCAGGAGCGAGCGTGCTCGCGAGGTTTTTCAACCCCAACCCTCGCGCCTGCAGGGTTTGCGCTCAGTTGGTATAGACCGGACCTACCCCCAGGCCCCAGATGATCACGGTAAACGCCATGATCGCGACGAGCACCACCAGGCCGACTGCCAGCACTGAACTGGAAAACAAAAACCCTTCGTCCGGGTCGATGTTCATAAAGGTCGGCAGGCCGACATAAAGCAGGTACACGGTGTAACAAATGGCCGCGGTGCCGACCATCATGCCCAGCCACATATGCGGATACAGAGCGGCCAGTCCCCCGATAAACAGGGGCGTAGCAGTGTAAGTGGCGAAGGCGATGCAACGGGCCATGCTTGGTTGCGCATCATAAGTACGCGCCATCCAGTGAATAAAGGCTCCCATCACGCCTACGCCCGCCAGCATCGCGATATAGGACATCAGGGTCATCCACAAGGCGCTGTCGGTGGTCAGCATCACTGCTGCCCGGCTGCCGATGGACCAGCCGACCTGTGTGGTGCCGATAAACGCCGAAATGGCCGGTATGGCAGCCAAAATCAGGGTGTGGGTGAAGTACATGTGGCCGATGCTTTCCTCTGCATCGCCACGGATTTCGCGCCACTCTTGATCGGGATGGGTGAAAAGCCCCACTACGTGATGGATCATGGCTATCGCTCCTGTAAAAAACGCATCGCCCCCAGAGGGACACGTGCCGGTCGCGCAGCCAGATGGTGGGTTCAGATACATGGGCATGCGGCCTTAGTCGCAGTATAGGAAAACTGATGCCCAATGAACCCGGGCCCTTAGAGCATATTGCGCTGTCAGGCGCCGGCTTATCGCGTTGCTGTCTTTAACCTTTGCAGGGGCTTCGTACAGCGGGTTTTTTTAAGTAAAATCCCCGGTTTTTGGTCTTAACTCGCGGATTTGAAGCGCTATGGGCACTCTTTCGGTCTCTCAAAATAAACTCCAGAAACGCTTGCGCCGACTGACCGGTGAGGCTGTGGCCGACTTCAACATGATTGAGCACGGCGACAAGGTGATGGTCTGCCTGTCGGGTGGTAAAGACAGCTACACGCTGCTGGATGTGCTGCTGCACCTGCAAAAGGTCGCGCCCATCCAGTTCGAAATCGTCGCCGTGAACATGGACCAGAAACAGCCGGGCTTTCCCGAGGACGTGTTGCCGGCCTATCTGAAGTCATTGGGTGTGGAATATCACATCGTTGAAAAAGACACCTACTCGCTGGTCAAGGAACTGATTCCTGAAGGCAAAACCACCTGCTCGCTGTGCTCGCGCTTGCGGCGCGGCACGCTGTACACCTTTGCCGATGAGATAGGTGCGACCAAGATGGCCCTGGGGCATCATCGCGATGACATCGTTGAAACCTTCTTCCTCAACATGTTCTTCAATGGCAACCTCAAGGCGATGCCGCCCAAGCTGCGCTCCGATGACGGTCGCAACGTGGTCATCCGGCCGTTGGCCTACTGCAACGAGAAAGACATCCAGGCCTACTCCGATTGGCAGCAGTTCCCGATTATTCCGTGCAATTTGTGCGGCTCCCAGGAGAACCTGCAGCGTCAGGTGGTTAAAGACATGCTGGTGGAATGGGAGCGCAAGACGCCGGGCCGCACCGAGAGTATCTTTCGCAGCCTGCAAAACGTGATGCCGTCGCAACTGGCGGACCGTAACCTGTACGACTTCAAGAGCCTGAAGATTGACCAAAACGCCGCACCGCGGTTCGTCAATCTGCTCAATCTGTAAGTCTGATAGCCAAGAGGAGAGGGCATGCGCGACTACAAATGGCTGCATGAATATTGTTTGAATCGCTTTGGTTCGTCAGCCGCCCTGGAAGCCGAGTTGCCCGTCCCCAAAACTGCTGAGCAGTTGCGCCGGATCAGTGACGATCGCTACCTGTCGACCCTGGCCTTGCGGGTGTTTCGCGCGGGGCTCAAGCACAGTGTGGTGGATGCCAAGTGGCCGGTATTTGAGCAGGTTTTTTTCGGTTTCGACCCTGAAAAAGTGGTGCTGATGGGGGCCGAGCATCTGGAGCGTCTGATGCAGGATGCGCGGATCATCCGTCACCTGGGCAAGCTCAAAAGCGTGCCGCGCAACGCGCAGATGGTGCTCGACATTGCCAGGGAACACGGCAGTTTCGGCGCCTTTATTGCCGACTGGCCGGTGACCGATATTGTTGGGCTGTGGAAATACCTGGCCAAGCACGGTCACCAGTTGGGCGGGCTGTCGGCGCCGCGCTTTTTACGCATGGTCGGCAAGGACACTTTTGTGCCGAGCTATGACGTGGTGGCGGCGCTGAATGCGCAGCAACTGGTGGACAAGGCACCGACCAGCTTGCGCGACCTGGCGATAGTGCAGAACGCTTTCAATCAATGGCATGCCGAAAGCGGCCGGCCCATGTGTCAGTTGTCACAGATGCTGGCGTTCACGGTTAATCACTGACATTAGGGCGTTTTTATCGCTGGCAAGCCAGCTCCCACAGAGTATGCATATAACTTATGGGAGCTGGCTTGCCAGCGATGGATTCAAGCGCCTTCACCCGCCAGCCGGCGGTCCAGTTGATAGCGCCAGCGCACATGCTGCATGGCGCTGCCAAACGCTGCCACGCTGGCAAGCCAGCTCCCACAGAGCGTGCATTTAACTTGTGGGAGCTGGCTTGCCAGCGATGGGTTCAAGCGCCTTCACCCGCCAGCCGGCGGTCCAGTTGATAGCGCCAGCGCACATACAGCATGGCACTGCAAAACACTGCCACGCTGGCTGCGATTTCCAGCAAACCGAACACCTGCCGGTTCGGGTCGAATGCGGCCAGTGCACCTTTGATCAAGTACAGGTTGACCACATAGCAGGTGAACGAGTGCCCGCGTGCGCTGCCCATCAGCATGCCCGGCACCAGAAACATCAGCGGCACCAGTTCGATCAGCAAGATCACCCAGGGGCGCGCGCCATGCAGGTTGGCGAACCCCAGGTAATAGACGCAGAGCAGGCCGACCAGCCCGAAGAAGCTCACCAGGCTCAGTACCCGCATCAGCTTTACCCGGGGTGCCAGCCACTCGATGGAGGGCAACACTTTTGGCTTTTTAGCCACGGGTGTTCTCCAGTTTCAGGGCGGTGGTCGCCAGGCGCTGCCCCAGTGCCCGGCACAGGGCTACTTCGTGCTCGTCCAGCTTGCGCTTGCCATCCGCTCCGGCATGGTGGCTGGGACCGTAGGGAGTGCCGCCGCCCGTGGTATTGAGCAGCGATGTCTCACTGTAAGGCAGGCCGGTGATCAGCATGCCGTGATGCAGCAAGGGCATCATCATCGACAGCAGGGTGGTTTCCTGGCCGCCGTGCAGGCTGGCGGTGGAGGTGAACACGCCGGCAGGCTTGCCGACCAGGGCACCGGTCAGCCACAGGTTGCTGGTGCCATCCAGAAAGTACTTGAGCGGGGCGGCCATGTTGCCGAAACGGGTCGGGCTGCCGAGCGCCAGACCGGCGCAGTTTTTCAGGTCGTCAAGGCTGGCATACAGCGCGCCCTCGGCCGGAATGTCCGCAGCCACGGCTTCGCATTCGCTGGAGACGGCCGGCACGGTGCGCAAGCGCGCTTCAAGGCCGCCCTGCTCGATGCCCCTGGCGATTTGCCGGGCCATTTCATTGGTCGAGCCATTGCGGCTGTAATACAGCACCAGAATGTAGGGTGTGCTCACGGCAGGATCTCCAGGACTTTTTCAGGCGGACGGCCAATGACCGCTTTATCACCTGCCACCAGAATCGGACGTTCGATCAATTTGGGGTGTGCGGCCATCGCGGCGATCAAATCCTCGTCACTGAGGCCGGCATCGCCCAGGTTGAGGGTTTTGTATTCCTCTTCGCCGGTGCGCAGCAACTGGCGCGGGCTGATGTCGAGTTTGCCCAGCAGGCTGTGCAATTGCGCAGCGTCCAGAGGGGTATCGAGGTAGCGCACCACGGTCGGGGTGAGGCCGCGGGCTTCAAGGATTTCCAGCGCACCGCGGGATTTCGAGCAGCGCGGATTGTGATAAAGCGTCAGATCGGTCATGTGCGGGTCGCATCTTGCGTAAGGTGGCGGCTATTCTACCCGTCTGGCGAGCGTGTCTGAACCGCATGCGGTGATTGGCCGCCGTACAAAGACTTTTTGACTGTATTTACCCACAAGGATCAACACATGTTTAAGCGGCTTTTGGCGGTAGTTACCGTCGCCACCACGTTACTGCTGAGCGGTTGCGGTATTGATTACGGGGTCGATCAACATGGACAGAAGGTCGCATCCGAGCGTCTGGACAAGCAATGGAAGGTCATTAATTACTGGGCCGAGTGGTGTGGCCCGTGCCGCATTGAAATCCCGGAACTCAATGAGCTGGAGAAGCAGTTGCAGGGGCAGTCGGTGGGCGTGTTCGGGGTGAACTACGATGGCTTGCAGGGCAAGGAACTGAGCGATGCCAGTTCTGCGATGGGCATCACCTTCACCGTGCTGGCGCAAGATCCGGCCGAGCATTTTGATCTGCCGCGCAGCGAAGCATTGCCGGTGACCTACATCATTGATGAGAAGGGCAAGGTCATGGCGCAGATGATGGGCGAGCAGACCGCCGCCGGGGTATTGGCCAAGATCAAGGAACTACGCGGTAATTAAGCCCGCTGCCCTGTAGAAGCGAGCGTGCTCGTGATCTTTTAATCTTCAAAGATCACGAACCGGCCCGCTGCTGCAGTGGCGCGGCAATCAGCCTTCTTCAGGCCACAGCCGCAACGGCTTGCCTTCGGCAGGCCAGAAACGCACCTGTTCGATCGGGGAGATGTCCCAGCGCTGTACGGTTTGCAGGGCTTCGAAGAATCGTTGCTCCTGCTCCATCAACGCCGGAGCACAGGCTTTGCGAGTGCTGCCGACGCCACCAAAGGTCAGTTTGTCGCCGTCCAGAGTGTAGGGCGCAAACCAATGATTACAACCACCGTTGCCATAGGCCCGGCCGCCTTCATCGAAGGTCACGGTCAGATGGCTGTAATCCATCAGTGGCCGCTCGCCAATCCATTCCACGACGTAGGCACGGTTGTGCTGCAATTGCACCGGATCGCCTGCGCAGCCTGCCAGGCTTGCGCCCAGCAATGCCAACAGGGTCAGGTGTTTCATAGCGCGGCCTTTTGGCATTGCGGGCACTGGTGCTTGCTGCCTTCAGTGCTCCAGCCCAGCTCGGCAATGCGCAGGCTGGCGGCAGGTTTCTGCGCTTTGGTACCGAGCTTGGCGTCTACCGCGAACTCGAACTTCAGTTCTTTGCCACAGGCATCGCAATTGACTTGCCATTGATGAATCGCCAACTCACCGAAAACCGGTCCTTTGGTGACGGCAACCCACTGGCCGCGCGGGTTGATCAGGTGGCGCACTTTGTCGACGGTCAGGCGCATGGACAAGTCCTTGCTGCCTTTGAGCGTCACGATCAGTACGTCACCGGTCTGGATCGAGCCACCGTTGCCGGTGACTTGATACAGGCCTGGCGCCAGGGCGCGGCATTCAATCAGGGTGTGCTGCGGGTTAAGCAGGCTGTAGCGAAAATCGTGTTCGACCATGGGTCCTCCAAATAGGCCGCTATGCTAGCACGCAGCCGAGGTCTGGCCTTTCAACCTTCGATCAGGTTTTGTGGCGTGCCGTTGCTCCAGGCCGCAATGTTGTCCAGTGTGGTGCCGGCAATCGCGCTGAGTGCCTCGCGGGTGAGAAAGGCCTGGTGCGCAGTAATGATCACGTTGGGGAAGGTCAGCAGCCGCGCCAGCACGTCATCCTGCAACGGTAAATCGGAGCGGTCCTCAAAGAACAGCTGGGCTTCCTCCTCGTACACATCCAGTCCCAGGTAGCCCAACTGACCACTTTTCAGCGCCTCGATCAGTGCCGGTGTGTTGACCAGTGCACCGCGCCCGGTATTGATCAGCATGGCGCCATGTTTGAGGGTCGCCAGCGACTGGCTGTTGATCAGGTGCTTGTTATCCGCAGTCAGCGGGCAGTGCAGGCTGATGATATGCGAGCCTGCCAGCAGCTCGGGCAAGCTTACATACTGCGCACCCAGTGCCAGCAGTTGTGCATTTGGATACGGGTCAAAGCACAGCAGCTTGCAGCCGAAGCCGGCCATGATTTTGCCGAAGGTCGCGCCGATCTGGCCGGTTCCGACCACGCCGACGGTCTTGCCGACCAGGTCAAAGCCGGTCAGCCCGTGCAGAGTGAAGTCGCCTTCGCGGGTTCGGTTGTAGGCGCGGTGCAGGCGGCGGTTAAGCGCCAGGATCAGGGCCACGGCATGTTCTGCCACAGCATGGGGCGAGTAGGCGGGAACCCGCACAACGCTCAAACCCAGGCGCTTGGCGGCGGCAAGATCGACATGGTTGTAGCCGGCCGAGCGCAGGGCGATCAGGCGGGTTCCTCCAGCGGCCAGTTGCTCCAGTACCGGGGCACTCAAATCGTCGTTGATAAACGGGCAGACCACCTCGTAATCATGGGCAATGGCCGCAGTATCGAGGCTCAGGCGCGCCGGTTGAAAGTGCAGTTCAAGACCCTCGGGTTGCGCGGCGGCAGTAAAACTGTCGCGGTCGTAGGTCTGGCTGCTGAACAGGATCGTGCGCATGAGATCTTCCTTGGGGTGTGTGGGGTGGTGACGGTCTTGCCTGGTTACGCGGTACTGCGTGCCTCTTTGGCCAGGCGGATAATGGCCTCGTCCAGTTCGTTGAGGGCGGCGTAGGCGTGCGGGCTTTCTTGCTTGAGCAGGGTTTCGCTGCGCTGGCAGGCGGCACGCAATTGCGGTACCCCGCAGTAACGTGTTGCACCGTGCAGACGGTGTACGCGTTCGATCAGTGCATTGTTGTCCTGGTCCTTGCGCGCCAACAGGATCGCTTCACGATCTGCCTCCAGCGAGGCCAGAAGCATGGCCAGCATGTCGATAGCCAGATCGGCTTTGCCAGCGGCCAGTCGCAGGCCTTCTTCGTGATCAAGAATCGGTAGTTTGGCGTTGGGGCGGGCAGGCTCGTAGCCGCTGTCCTGGACTTGATTGCGCAACGCCAGCCCGGTCCACTTCAGCACCACTTGCGCCAACTGCCGTTCGCTGATGGGTTTGGTCAGGTAGTCGTCCATGCCGCTCTGCAGCAGGGCGCGTTTTTCGTTGGCCATGGCGTGGGCCGTCAGCGCGACAATGGGCAGCGGCGCATTGTGCTGCCCGGTTTCCCACTGGCGCACCACTTCGGTGGTTTCCCGCCCGTCCATGCCGGGCATCTGGACGTCCATCAGCACCAGGTCGAAGGCTTCATTCTTGACCGCTTCAATGGCTGCATAGCCGCTGTCCACGGCCGTTACCTTGGACCCCATGTCTTCCAGAAGGGTTTGCACCAGCAACAGGTTGGCCGGGTTGTCATCGACGCACAAAATCCGCGGTGCACGGCTGGCCAGCAGTTCGCCGGGCTCGGTGCGGGCCTGTCGCGGGTTGATCAGGTCGGCCAGGGTGCGCCGCAGTTTCCGGGTGCAGGCAGGTTTGGATTGCAACTGGCTGTGGGGATTGGGCACCGCCGTATTGAACAGGACCTGCTCGGTGGTCGGGCACAGCACCAGGACTTTGCAGCCCATATGTTCGAGGTCCCAAATATGCTGGTTGAGGCGCTCGGGCGGCATGTCTTTGGCCGTGACCCCAAGGACCGCCAGATCAATGGCCTGAGGCGTCTGATGGGCACCGGTCACGCAATTGGTGAGCTTCTCCAGGGTGGTAAACGGCGTGACTTCAAGTCCGCAGTCTTCCAGTTGATGCTGCAATGCCTGGCGTGCCAGATCGTGTTTCTCCAGCAAGGCTACGCGCCGGCCCGGCAGCGGGGCGGCGGGCAAATCTTCAGCATCGTCGCGGGCTTTGGGCAGCTTGACGCTGATCCAGAACACCGAGCCTTCGCCGGGGGTGCTCTCAACGCCAATTTCGCCGCCCATCTGTTCCACCAGACGCTTGGAAATGACCAGTCCCAGGCCAGTACCGCCGGGTTGGCGTGACAGGGAATTGTCGGCCTGGCTAAAGGCCTGGAACAGTGCCCGTACATCCTGGCTGGTCAGGCCGATACCTGTGTCTTGCACGCTGATGCGCAACTGCACGCAGCCGTCGGCATTATTGTCATCTTCATCTTCGAGCATGGCCCGCACCGCAATCGTGCCCTCGCGGGTGAACTTGATGGCGTTGTTGACCAGGTTGGTGAGGATTTGCTTGAGCCGTAACGGATCGCCAATCAGCGACAGGGGGGTGTCGCGGTAGACCAGACTGACCAGCTCCAGGCTTTTTTCGTGGGCTGACGGGGCAAGGATGGTCAAGGTGTCCTGCAACAGGTCGCGCAGGTTGAACGGGGTACTGTCCAGTACCAGCTTGCCGGCTTCGATTTTCGAGAAGTCCAGAATCTCGTTGATGATGCCCAGCAGGCTGTCGGCAGATTTCTCTATGGTGCTCAGGTAATCGTACTGGCGGGGTGTCAGCTCGCTTTTTTGCAGCAAGTGGGTGAAGCCCAGGATGCCATTGAGCGGGGTGCGGATTTCGTGGCTCATGTTGGCCAGAAATTCGGACTTGATGCGGCTGGCCTCAAGCGCTTCCTTGCGGGCCAGATCGAGCTCCAGGTTCTGGATCTCGATGGTTTCGAGGTTTTGACGCACGTCCTCGGTGGCTTGGTCGACGCTGTGTTGCAGTTCTTCCTGGGCATTTTGCAGGGTTTCGGCCATGCGGTTGATGCCGGAGGCCAGTTCGTCCAGCTCGTGGCTGCCCAGGGGTGGCAAGCGGGTTTGCAACTTGCCGTCCTTGAGCTGGGACACGGCATGTTTGATCCGGTCCAGGGGAGCATTGATCGTGCGACTCAAACGCAATGCCAGCAGCGTGGTAAACACCAGTCCGCTGACAATCAGCATCAAGCTGGCAAACAGGCTGCGGTAGCCGCGCAGCAGCATGTTGTTATGGGACAGTTCAAGCTCGACCCAGCCCAGCAGGCGATGGGCTTCGTTAGGTATTACATCGCCCGCCAGGTTGCGATGACGACCAAATACGGGCAACAGATAGCGTGTGGCATCGTTGTCGGAGCGCTGCTGTAGTTGGGTGCCGTAACCCAGTGGCGGCTGGTTGATCATGGTCGGGCCGGCATGCACCAGGGGTTCGTGGTTGGCATCAAGGAATGCCACGGACCTTACATCTTGTTGTTCCAGGGCTTCGTTGGCGATGCGGGTCAGCAGGGCAATGTCATTGCGGCCCATTGCGGGGGCAGCCAGGGGGGCGAGCTGTTCGGCGATCATTTCGCCGCGTTGCAACAGTTGCGCTTGCAGCTCTGACTGCTGCAACCACGTGAAGTAGCCACCCAGTACCATCGCCATCAGCGTGACGGGCAATAACGTGAGCAACAACACACGACCTTTGATACCCAGGTTCTTAAGCACGCAACTCTCCAGCCCTACATTCTTATAAGTGTTTCCTGAGCGTCCGGCGCAGGCCAGGTGCCAGTGTAGCCATTTGAAGCATGGCAAATCCGTGAAAATTTGTCGTCAAGGCCTGGATCAGGCTTTGTAGACCCTGTGCCGGTTGCTCGTGGTGGCCCAATATTGAATAATCGATGATTGAGAATTACTTGCAGACGCTAATGAATCCCGTAGCTGTTAGCCCGTCCCGCCTGTTGGCGATTGAAGACGACCCTGTACTGGGCGCCTACCTGCATGAGCAGTTGCTGCGCTGCGGGTTTGAGGTCGTTTGGTGTCAAAACGGTCAGGAGGGGCTGGCACGTGCCCGGCAAGAACCGTTTGACGTGGTGCTGATGGATATCCTGCTGCCGGGCATGAATGGCCTGCAGGTGCTCACGCAATTGCGCCAGACCCATGCACTGCCAGTGATTCTGATGTCTGCCCTGGGGGCCGAGGCGGATCGTATCAGCGGCTTTCAGCTGGGAGCCGATGACTACTTGCCCAAACCGTTCAGCATGGCCGAATTGCGGGTGCGGATTCAGGCCATCCTGCGCCGGGTCGCGCTGGACCGCATGCCGCGCCAGGCACCGGTGGCGGATGGGGCCCCGGGCGAGTGCGAGCTGTTTGTCGATGAAGAAACTGCCGATGTGCGCTATGGCCAGCAATGGGCCGGCCTGACCCGCAGTGAATACCGTTTGCTCGACACGCTGCAGCGCAATCCTGATGAAGTACTGAGCAAGGCATTCCTCTATCAACAGGTGCTGCAGCGTGGCTATGCGGCCCACGACCGCAGCCTGGACATGCATATCAGCCAGATCCGGCGAAAACTCAAAACCATCGGCTACCACACACGGGAAGTGCGTACCGTGTGGGGCAAGGGGTACGTCTTGAGTGCCAGCGATGCGCTGTAAGGTGCCCGGCAAGCATTCGGTGTTCTGGAAACTGGCGTGTTTGCTGGTGGCTTTTTGTTTGTTGATGATCTGGCTCAGTTGGTCATGGGGCCGCTACATGGACAAGCGCACCGGCTATTTAACCGAGCTGGCACAGAGCACCCTGGTGCGCTATGCGGGGGAGGCCGAACGCGCCTGGGAGACCGGCCAGCAAGCGGGTGTCGACCAGTGGTTGCAGAAGATGGGGCGCAAGGAACCGGGCTGGATCGGTGTGGTGGGGCAGGACCTGCAAGTACTCAGCAGTTATCCGTTGAGCGAGACCGAAAGTCAGCGAATGACCTTTCTGCGCGGTCTGGACTGGCCCATCAGCCACGTCAGAACGGCCCGGCCGTGGATCAAGGTGCCGTTCCCCAAGGATAGTTCTGCGGGGTACCTGATTATTGAACTGCCCCAGCGCTTTATGCCGGGCCATTCGCAACTGATCTGGCGCATTCTCACCAACGGTGTGATTCCGGGCCTGTTCACGTTGCTGCTGTGTGTGGGGCTGTACCGCTTACTGATCGTGCCGCTGAACCATTTGCGCGAGCAGGCCAGCGCCTGGCGGGCCGATCAGCTGGGTACAAGGCTGTCGAGCCAGACCACCAGCCGTCAGGACGAGCTGGGGGACCTGGGGCGGGCATTCGATCAAATGTCCGAGCGCCTGCAAAGTACCGTCAACCAGCAGCAACAACTGCTGCGCGACTTGTCCCATGAGCTGCGAACGCCTTTGAGTCGGCTGCGGGTGGCCTGTGACAGCGAGCAGGACCTTGAGGCCCTGCGCGAACGTCTGGGCCGTGAAGTTGATGGCATGCAGCGGCTGGTCGAAGACACCCTGCAACTGGCCTGGCTGGATGCCGAACGCGGGCCGTTGCCGGTGGAAGACATTCAGATCCAGGCGCTGTGGGAGATGCTCACTGAAAACGCCGGCTTTGAAAGTGGCTGGCCGCAATCGCGGTTGCCCTGCTTTGTTGAAGCTGATTGTTGGGTGCGAGGGCATTTGAACAGCCTGGCCCAGGCCCTGGAGAACATCCTGCGTAATGCCATTCGTCACTCTCCGGCCGAAGGTACTGTCAGTCTGAACGGGCAGCGCGAGGGCGAGATGTGGCATTTGTGGCTCGATGATCAGGGCGGCGGGGTGGCGCCTGAAGAGCTGGAACGGATCTTCGCCCCCTTTACCCGGCTCGATGGTTCACGTCCGGGTGATGGTGGCTTTGGTCTGGGCCTGAGCATTGCGCGCAATGCGCTGCGGCTGCAGGGCGGCAGTTTGTGGGCGGAAAATGTCGGGCCGGGCTTGCGGGTGCATATCCGGTTACCGGCCAGTTCCGGGCAGCCCTGATTACTTGTGGGGGCTTGCCGGCGCTGGGGTTTTTTCACCCCGGTTGTTCACCTCACAGGCAAGCCGTCTGCCACCGGGTTTGCAGTGTTTGCCCGGGAGGCTTATAGCCTTTCGCCATAAGCACCGTACTTTGCGTGATATGGGCTGTGGGCGTTTGTCGGTATGATGTGCGGCCCCGCGGTCTGGATTGCGAATACGCCATGATATTGCAGTACCCAACTATCGCCGATTGCGTCGGCAACACCCCGCTGGTGCGCTTGCAGCGCCTGGCGGGAGACACCACCAATACCTTGTTGCTCAAGCTCGAAGGGAATAACCCTGCGGGTTCGGTCAAGGATCGCCCGGCTCTGTCGATGATCAGCCGCGCCGAAAACCGCGGCCAGATCCAGGCCGGCGATACCTTGATTGAAGCCACCTCGGGCAATACCGGGATTGCGCTGGCGATGGCTGCCGCGATCAAGGGCTACAAGATGATCCTGATCATGCCCGACAATTCCAGTGCCGAGCGCAAGGCCGCCATGACCGCCTATGGCGCCGAGCTGATTCTGGTCAGCCAGGAAGAGGGCATGGAAGGGGCCCGCGACCTGGCCGACAAGATGCAGGCCGAAGGCCGTGGCAAGGTGCTCGATCAGTTCGCCAACGGTGATAACCCCGAGGCGCATTACACCAGCACCGGCCCGGAAATCTGGCGCCAGACCCAGGGTACGATCACCCACTTCATCAGTTCGATGGGTACCACCGGCACCATCATGGGCGTTTCGCGCTATCTCAAAGAGCAAAACCCGAACGTGCAGATCGTCGGTTTGCAGCCGATGGAGGGCGCCGCCATTCCGGGCATCCGTCGTTGGCCACATGAGTATCTGCCCAAGATTTATCAGGCCGACCGGGTTGACCGGATCGTCGACATGGCCCAGCGCGAAGCCGAAGACGTGACGCGTCGCCTGGCCCGGGAAGAAGGCATTTTCTGCGGTGTGTCTTCAGGCGGGGCAGTGGCAGCGATGCTGCGCTTGTCCCAGGAGGTCGAAAATGCGGTGATGGTCGCGATCATTTGCGACCGGGGCGATCGTTATCTGTCGACCGGCATTTACGATGAGCCGAACTGATGGCTAAGCAAGAAAGAGGGCTGCGCTTCCAGCCAGCTGGCGGTACCAAGGCTGCGCAAGTGCCTGTGGGCAAAAAACAGCGTTTGAACATCGAGCGTCTGGCCAACGATGGCCGTGGCATAGCCTTTGTAGAAGGGCGTACCTGGTTTGTCTCGGGCGCCCTGGCCGCAGAGGAAGTAGAAGCACGGGTTCTGGGGGCGCACGGTAAAGTCGTCGAAGCGCGCACCGAGCGCGTGTTCAAGGCCAGCGACGTACGACGCGTGGCCCCTTGTGCCCATGCAGGTAAATGCGGTGGTTGCAGCCTGCAACATTTGCCCCATGAAGAGCAGCTTGCACTTAAACAGCGCATGCTCGCCGAGCAACTGTCCCGCGTGGCCGGTGTCGAACCTCAGGAGTGGGCGCCGCCGCTGACCGGCCCCGAGTTTGGCTATCGCCGCCGGGCACGCATTGCCGTGCGCTGGGATGCGCGGGCCAAGCACCTGGAGGTCGGTTTCCGCGCTGCCGGCAGTCAGGACATCGTGGCCATCGATCACTGTTTGGTGTTGGTACAGGCATTGCAACCTATCATGGCCGGGTTGCCTGCCATGTTGCGTCAACTGAGCAATCCCAAGTCTTTGGGGCATGTCGAACTGTTCAGCGGTTCGGCGATTGCCGTGTTGCTGCGTCATATGGCACCGCTTAACGATGCCGACATGCAGGTTTTACAAGCATTTTGCCGTACCCATGACGCCCAGCTGTGGCTGCATGGCGACGCCGGGCCACAGCCGGTCGATGTGAACCAGAACCTGGGCTACCGTTTGCAGACGTGGAATCTGGAGTTGGCCTATCGCCCGGGCGATTTTGTTCAGGTCAACGCCGGCGTCAACGAAGCGATGGTGTCTCAAGCATTAGCGTGGCTTGCTCCGCAAGCTGATGAACGGGTTCTTGACTTGTTCTGTGGGCTGGGTAACTTCGCATTACCGCTGGCGAGCCAGGTGCGCGAGGTGGTGGCTGTCGAAGGTGTTGCGACCATGGTCGAACGCGCCGCGCAAAACGCGGTCAGTAACAAGCTGAATAATGCAGCGTTTTTCCAGGCGGACTTGTCGCAGCCGCTGGACGACGCAGCCTGGGCCAAAGAGGGCTTTGCCGCCGTACTGCTCGACCCGCCGCGTGACGGGGCTTATGAAGTGGTGCGCAAACTGGCGGGGCTGGGTGCCAAACGTTTGGTGTATGTGTCGTGCAACCCGGCAACGCTGGCGCGCGACACCCTTGAGTTGATGAAGCAGGGTTATCGGTTAAAACGTGCCGCAATCCTCGATATGTTCCCGCAAACAGCGCATGTCGAGGCGATGGCGTTATTTGAAGCAGACTAGGACGTCTGTCTATTTCAACTGGCCCGCAACCCCGTGCTGCTGAGCCCTGCAGCGCGTGGTTGGTATTAGGGGCGGTGATTTTGACACATTGAATCTGTGTCGTAGGGAAGGTAAGCAAGATGGTACAGGTCAGAGCACACCAGCCGATCAACACCGACGGCAGTCTCAACCTCGAGGCATGGCTTGATCACGCGGTGAGTGTCGATGCGGCGCTGGACCGTGAAGCCTTGAAGGAAGCGTGCGAGTTTGCGCGTGAGGCGGAACAGCAGGCCAATGCGGCTAAAAACCTGTGGGCCGAAGGTATGTCGAGCTTTCGCACCGGTTTGGAAATCGCCGAGATTCTCGCTGATCTCAAGCTGGATCAAGACTCTCTGGTGGCAGCGATTCTTTACCGCTGTGTTCGCGAAGGGCAGGTGCAGTTGCCTGCCGTCAGTCAGCGCTTTGGTCCGGTGGTGGCCAAACTGATTGATGGCGTGCTGCGCATGGCGGCCATCAGCGCCAGTCTCAGTCCCCGTCAGTCCATGGTGCTGGGCACCCAGGGCCAGGTCGAAAACCTGCGCAAGATGCTGGTCGCCATGGTCGATGACGTGCGTGTGGCACTGATCAAGCTGGCCGAGCGCACCTGCGCCATTCGTGCGGTCAAGAATGCGCCGGATGAAAAGCGCAACCGGGTTGCCCGCGAAGTGTTCGATATTTACGCGCCGCTGGCACACCGTCTGGGTATCGGCCATATCAAGTGGGAACTGGAGGACTTGTCCTTCCGCTACCTCGAGCCTGAACAGTACAAACAGATTGCCACTTTGCTGCATGAGCGCCGGCTTGATCGCGAGCGCTTTATCAGTGACGTGATGAACCAGTTGCGCACTGAACTGGTGGCCACCGGGGTTGACGCCGATATCAGCGGCCGGGCCAAACATATCTATTCCATCTGGCGCAAAATGCAGCGCAAGGGCCTGGCCTTCAGCCAGATCTATGACGTGCGTGCGGTCCGGGTTCTGGTCCCGGAGATGCGCGACTGCTATACCGCGCTGGGTATCGTCCACACGTTGTGGCGACACATTCCCAAAGAATTCGACGATTACATCGCCAACCCCAAAGAAAACGGCTACCGCTCGCTGCACACTGCGGTGATCGGGCCTGAAGGCAAGGTGCTGGAAGTGCAGATCCGCACCCACGCCATGCACGAAGAAGCGGAGCTGGGGGTTTGCGCACACTGGCGTTACAAGGGCACTGACGTTAAAGCCGGGTCCAACCAGTACGAAGAGAAAATCTCGTGGTTGCGCCAGGTGCTGGAATGGCACGAAGAGCTGGGAGACATTGGCGGCCTTGCCGAGCAGCTGCGGGTCGATATCGAGCCGGACCGGGTTTATATCTTCACCCCTGACGGTCATGCGATCGACTTGCCCAAAGGCTCCACCCCGCTGGACTTCGCTTATCGGGTGCATACCGAGATCGGCCACAACTGCCGTGGCGCCAAGATCAACGGGCGCATCGTGCCGCTCAACTACACCCTGCAAACGGGTGAGCAAGTCGAGATCATCACCAGCAAGCACGGCACGCCGAGCCGCGACTGGCTGAACCCGAACCTGGGCTACATCACCACGTCCCGGGCGCGGGCCAAGATCGTTCACTGGTACAAGTTGCAGGCCCGCGACCAGAACGTTGCCGCCGGTAAAACCTTGCTCGAGCGCGAGCTGAGCCGTTTGGGCTTGCCGGGTGTGGACTACGAGAAGCTCGCTGACAAAGCCAACATGCGAACCGCCGAGGACATGTACGCGGCCCTTGGTGCCGGCGATCTGCGGTTGGCGCAACTGATCAACCTGGCGCAACAGCTGGTGGAGCCGGAGCGCGGCAACGAGCAGATGGAGCTCATTCCCCGCAAGGCCACCGGCTACAAGCCGGGCAAGCGTGGAGATATCCAGATCGAGGGCGTGGGCAACCTGCTGACCCAAATGGCCGGATGCTGCCAGCCACTGCCGGGCGATGCGATTGTCGGCTACATCACCCAGGGTCGTGGTGTGAGCATTCACCGTCAGGACTGCGCCTCGGTGCTGCAACTGGGTAGTCGTGAGCCAGAGCGGATCATTCAGGTCAATTGGGGGCCGATCCCGGTCTCGACCTATCCGGTCGATATCGAGATCCGTGCCTACGACCGTTCGGGATTGTTGCGTGACGTGTCCCAGGTGCTGCTCAATGAGCGGATCAACGTGCTGGCGGTCAATACCCGCTCGAACAAGGAGAACAACACGGCGTTGATGTCCTTGACCATCGAGATCCCGGGGCTGGATGCATTGGGGCGTTTGCTGGGGCGGATTTCGCAGCTGCCGAACATCATCGAAACCCGCCGCATAGGGCGCAGCGAGCCACGCTAGCGGCGAGCTTTGAGCAGCAAGCAGCAAGTTAAAGCCGGGCGCGGTCTGTCTTGGTTTTCTCTTGCAGCTTGCCGCTAAAAAACTGAAGGATCCTGATGCATACCTTGGACGATTTGCTGTTTTTGATGACCCGACTGCGGGATCCGCAGTACGGCTGCCCGTGGGATATCAAGCAAACCTACGCCACGATCGTGCCCTATACCCTCGAAGAAGCCTACGAAGTGGCTGATGCCATTGAGCGCAGCGACTTCGAGCATTTACAGGGCGAACTGGGCGATCTGCTGTTTCAGGTGGTGTATTACAGCCAGCTGGCCCGCGAAGAAGGGCGGTTTGAATTCGCCGGGGTGATCGACAGCATTACCCGCAAGCTGATTCGTCGTCATCCCCATGTATTCCCGACTGGCGATCTGTATGCGCCGCTGGATGTGCCGCGCCTGAGCGAAGAGCAGGTCAAGGTGCGCTGGGATGAGATCAAGGCCCAGGAGCGAGCAGAAAAGTCTGCGGCACCCGAGCAGTTGTCGTTGCTCGATGACGTGCCTGTGGCCTTGCCGGCCTTGTCCCGGGCCGCCAAGTTACAAAAGCGCGCGGCTCAGGTCGGGTTTGACTGGCCTGCTGCTTTGCCGGTACTGGACAAGGTTCGTGAAGAGCTGGACGAAGTGCTGGAGGCCATGGCGGATAACGATTCGGTGGCGATCCATGATGAGATTGGAGACCTGCTGTTTTCAGTGGTAAACCTCGCCCGGCACCTTAAAGTTGATCCCGAAACAGCCTTGCGCGGTGCCAATGCTAAATTTGACCGACGTTTCCGGTTTATTGAGCAGGCATTGCGCGATACCCTGCGTCCCATTGAAGATTGCACCCTTGAAGACCTGGACGCCCTGTGGGGCGAAGCCAAGCGTCAGGAAAAGAATTTACCCAGCTGCGGCTGAGTTTGCCTAAGTGAGTAAGTAGATGAGCATTTCCCTACGCGACCAGTTGCTCAAAGCCGGACTGGTCAACGAGAAGCAGGCCAAACAGGCCGGCAAAGAAAAGCAAAAGCAGCAACGCCTGGTACACAAAGGCCAGATTGAGCAGGACGATACTCAGCAGCGTCTGGCTGCCGAAGCCAAGGCCGAAAAGGTCAAGCGCGACCAGGAGCTCAATCGTCAGCAACAGGAAAAGGTCGAGCAAAAGGCCCGCGCGGCGCAGATCAAGCAACTGATCGAAGTATCGCGTCTGCCCAAGCTGACCACCGAGGACTATTACAACTTCGTTGACGACAAGAAGGTCAAGCGCCTGTCGGTCAACACCTTGATGCGCAACAAGCTGGCCAATGGTTCGCTGGCAATTGTGCAGCACCAGGGTGGTTACGAAGTGATTCCCCGTGAGGCCGCACTGAAGATCCAGGAGCGCGACCCGCGCCGTATTGTCCAGCTCAACATCCTGGTGGAGTCGAAGACGCCGGAAGAAGACGATCCGTACGCGGCTTATCAGATTCCGGACGACCTGATGTGGTAACCCCGCAGGAGCGAGCTCGCTCCTGCAGGTGTTGATTGCCCCGGATACGACAAACCCCGCTTCGGCGGGGTTTGTGTTTTTCAAGTCTGTGGTCTTAGTGACTCATGCCTGATGTTTCTGCGCTTCCAGCTTTTCCAGCTCAGCCTTGTAGCTTTGAGCGTCGCTTTCGCGGTGGAACATACCAACCAGTACGTCTTCCTGATGCACGTCCCACAGGTGAATACCGTGGGCCACAAGCTGGTGGAACATACGTGAATCGTCGCGTTCAGTTACTTTGATAGTCATCTGCTTGCTCCAAATTCTGATGGGGATCTGCGGCAAGGCGTCGCAGGTCTTCTTTATAGAATTTGTTAGCTTCCTAAGTAAATAGCCAATTGTCATGCTGTCATGTTGTTAAAAACGTCATATCGCTGCAGCCCTTTAACTACGGGGTGTTTACGAAATGATCCAATAGTTTTATGACAAATGTTTCATGTTGGAAGGCTTTCTGATGGCAGGAGAGACCGCTCCTGCGGGGATAGCGCTTTGCACTCAGATATGAGGTTCAGAAACGAAAAAACCTCGCCGAAGCGAGGTTTTGTCTTACAGCTTACAGCTTGCAGCTCAGGGCTTGCCGCTTAGTTGCCCTTGACTGTTTTGCCATTCACCGTGCCGTCCAGCAGCATGATGTTGTATTCCTTGCCGTCTTTTTCGACCTGACGCAGTTTTACCAGCAGACCATCCCAGTTCTTGGCGAACCACATTTCAGTGATGCGCTTGTTCTGGGACGGGTCGCGAACACGTTCGACCTTGATCGCGTCTACCTTGCCGGCTTTGGTCTCGACCACTTCCGGGCCGATGACGCGGAAGTCATAGGTATCCACATCGTTGCCATCGACCACCTGATAGCTCATCGACTTTTTGCCCGCAGCCACATCGCGCTGCAGGGCCAGTTGGTAGGTGGACTTGTCGAGCATGCCGGTCAGCAACTTCACGTTCACCGGCTCTTTATTGTCGGTGCCGGTGACGGTCATGTCGGACCAGTCGAAATTGAGATCGATGTTCTTGGCCTTGCCCAGACCGCCACGTTCGAAGTGGTAGGTCAGCGGAACCGGCTTGTCTTTTTCCAGCTTGAGGGTGCTTTCTTCGTTCAGGCTGGCCACCAGCATCGAGGCCTTGAAGTTCAAGGTCCAGTTGCCGTCGCTGTTTTTAGTCAGGCTACGCTCGGCAGAACCGCTCATCGGCAACTGTTTCCAGTCTGCGGTGTAGCTGGCGTTGAAAGGCTGAAGATCGGCCGCCTGCACTGCTGGAATAGTCAGCAGGCTGAGGGCGAGGAGCAGGGCACGACGCATAATGTCTCCTAGGTTCGTATCAAGTGGCCGCTGGCCGCAAGTAATTGACCGTCTAATAATGCGCCTTGCTCGTCAAGTGCCAAACGACCTTCGGCAAACCAGCGCACTGCAAGCGGATAAATCCGGTGTTCCTGGGTATGAACCCGTTGCGCCAGACTGTGTGGCGAGTCGTCGGACTTTACCGGCACTACTGCCTGTACGACCAGAGGCCCGCCATCGAGTTCCTCGGTTACAAAGTGCACGCTGCAGCCATGCTCGCGATCACCCGCCTCCAGCGCGCGCTGATGGGTATGCAAGCCTTTGTATTTGGGCAGCAACGAGGGGTGGATATTGAGCAGGCGACCCTGATAGTGGCGTACGAAGTCTGCGCTGAGAATGCGCATGAATCCGGCCAGAACCACCAGTTGCGGTTTGAAAGTGTCAATGACTTCGATCAGTGCAGCATCGAAGGCCTCTCGGCCCTCGAATGCTTTGTGATCCAGTACGCAGGTATCGATACCTGCGTCTTTGGCGCGTTGCAGGCCGTAGGCATCTGCGCGGTTGGAAATCACCGCGCGAATTTTAGCCGGGCTGTCCTTGATGTCATTGCTGTCGATCAAGGCCTGCAAGTTGCTGCCGGTGCCGGAAAGCAGCACCACTACATCACAGGTGTCAGGCATTAGTGCGCCTTGAGGTTTTGCAGCTCAACTTGTGGCGCGCCTTCGGCGGCCGTTTCGATATGGCCGATCACCCATGGCTGCTCGCCAGCTTCACGCAGTACGTTCAGGGCGGTCTCTACGTCGGCCTGGGCTACGCAGATCACCATGCCTACGCCGCAGTTCAGCACGCGATGCATTTCGGTTTCGGCCACGTTGCCTTTTTCCTGCAACCAGTCGAATACCGCCGGGCGCTGCCAGCTGGCAACATCAACTACCGCCTGAGCGCCTTTTGGCAGAACGCGCGGGATGTTGTCGAGCAGGCCGCCACCGGTGATGTGGGCCATGGCTTTGACAACGCCGGTGTCTTTGATCAGCTTGAGCAGCGGCTTGACGTAGATGCGGGTCGGAGCCATCAGCAGATCGGTCAGCGGCTTGCCGTCGAGCTGGATATTTTCGATGTCGGCACCGGACACTTCGATGATCTTGCGGATCAGCGAGTAACCGTTGGAGTGCGGGCCCGAAGATGGCAGGGCGAGCAGGGCATCACCGGCAGCAACCCGGGAGCCGTCGATGATTTCGGACTTCTCTACAACGCCAACGCAGAAACCGGCCAGGTCGTAGTCTTCGCCTTCGTACATGCCCGGCATTTCAGCGGTTTCGCCGCCTACCAGCGAGCAGCCGGACAGTTCACAGCCAGCGCCGATACCGGTAACCACTTGGGTCGCGGTTTCTACGTTGAGCTTGCCGGTGGCGTAGTAATCGAGGAAGAACAGTGGCTCTGCGCCGCACACGATCAGGTCGTTAACGCACATTGCAACCAGGTCGATGCCGATGCTGTCGTGTTTGTTCAGGTTCAGTGCCAGGCGCAGCTTGGTACCTACACCGTCGGTGCCGGAAACCAGAACAGGCTGCTTGTAGCCAGCCGGAATTTCGCAGAGGGCGCCAAAACCGCCGAGGCCGCCCATCACTTCCGGGCGTGCAGTGCGCTTGGCCACGCTCTTGATGCGTTCGACCAATGCTTCACCGGCGTCGATGTCTACACCGGCGTCTTTGTAGCTCAGGGATGGTTGCTTGCTCATAATCCAGGCCTTTAGGGGGGATTCGGGGGTATCGACCGAGTTCAGAGGGCTGGCTTGCACGTGCTCAGGTATTGAACGGAGCATTTACATGGCGCCCGGCTGTTGCCGGTCTGCGAAGGCGCGCGATTTTATCAGGCTTGAAGGGCAGCGGCCATCCTCGGGCCGACAGGCAGGGTTATATCTGTCGAAAAAAACCTTTTTTAGTCGTATTAGGGTCTGTGCCCGGGCCTGTATAAGGTATAGATGTCTGGTTTCTATTTGTTATACCGAATGAAAACTGCTGGGTTGGGGTGAATGATTCGGCTGCGGCCCTGTCTGAAGCCTTGTCGAGTGTTTTTATACGGCTTTTATAGTGTCTTTTGCCGTCGGGAATTTTTCATGCGCTTTCATCAATTTTTAGCTGTGGGCTGTTTGTCATTTTTTAGCCTGGCCAGTCACGCCGAAATTCTGACCGGTCTGTATCAAGTTCGGGAACCGGTCTCCAGTCAAACGCCAGAAGAGCGTACCCAAGCCACGCAAAAAGCCCTGGAAACCCTGG
The DNA here is from genome assembly GCF_000346225.2 of Pseudomonas sp. Lz4W. Classification (NCBI taxonomy): domain Bacteria; kingdom Pseudomonadati; phylum Pseudomonadota; class Gammaproteobacteria; order Pseudomonadales; family Pseudomonadaceae; genus Pseudomonas; species Pseudomonas sp. Lz4W. The sequence continues at coordinate 1,212,926 of NZ_CP017432.1, forward strand.
TTTTGCGCCTCACGGGCGATGCCAAGGCTGTACAGAACCCGGCGCTGGAAGCGATTCGCAAAGACCCGCAGCAAATCATCAGCCAATACGGCTATGACGCAGGCCCGCCCGAAAGCCTGCAAGTTGACTTCGATCCTGTAAGCACTGACCGGGCTCTGCGCCAGGCCGGATTGTCGCTATGGGGCACCAACCGTCCGGCGCTGCTCGGCTGGTGGTTGAATGATTCGGTTGACGGATCGAGCCTGGTCGGTGATGGCCAGTCGGCTGCCGGACCTTTGCGGCTCGCGGCGCAACACCGCGGTCTGCCGCTGCGCCTGCCGTTGGCGGACTTGAGTGAGCAACTGGTCGGAACTGCGGAAAATCTCGAGGGCAGTAACCCGGCCCCCTTGAAGGATGCTTCCGAGCGTTACGGCGCAGATGCGTTGCTGGCCGTGCATGCCCGTGAGGATGACGGCAAGTGGAGCGCCAAGTGGCGTCTATGGGTTGGCGATCAGCAAGAACAAGGCACTGCTGAGGCGTCCGATCAGGCCGCTCTGGCTGATGCGGTGATGCTGGCCGTGAGTCAGCGGCTGGCCCCGCGCTATGCAGTCAAGCCCGGTATTTCCACTGAGCAGTTGCTGCAGGTGCAGGGCATGACGCTGGAGCGTTACGCGCAGTTGGGGCGTTTGCTCGAGCCGTTTGGTGGTCAGCTCAAAAGCGTCGAGGGTGACCGCATTGTTTATCAGGTCAACGGTAGTGCCGAACAGTTGCGCTCACAGCTGGGCCTGGCCCAGTTGCATGAAGTGACTGCTGATCAGGCGCAGGGCGCAACTGATGCGTCGGGCGTGCAGTTACGGTTTCGCTGGTAGGTTTTTTTCTTCTATATAAAGGATGGGTAGTTCATGGCAGATTCGCGGCGTTGGGTATGGTGGGGCGTAGCGTTTGCAGCGGCCTTGTTCGTGTATTTTTTGCATCCAATACTCACGCCGTTTCTGGTCGCGATCGTTCTGGCCTACATGTTCGACCCTGTGGTTGATCGTCTTGAAAAGTACGGTTTTTCAAGAACCTGGGGCGTCGTCACGGTTTTCGCTCTGTTCACCGTCATTTTCATGACTCTGCTCCTGGTGTTGGTGCCGTTGCTGGCCAAGCAGTTGCTGAAACTCTATCAATTGGCACCTCTGGTGCTGGATTGGCTGCAGCACACGGCCATGCCCTGGGTACAGGCCAAGTTCGGGTTGAGTGACGGTTTCTGGCAGTTTGACAAGATCAAGGCGGCGATCACCGAGCACGTGGGGCAGGCCGGCGACATCGTCGGGGTGGTGTTGTCCAAGGCGACCGCTTCAAGTCTGGCGCTGGTAGGCTTTCTGGCGAATCTGGTGCTGATTCCGGTGGTGGCGTTTTACCTGTTGCGGGACTGGAACATCTTGCTGGAAAAAATCCGCAATTTGCTGCCGCGTGACAGTGAAGAGCGGATTGTGTCCCTGGCCAAAGAATGTCACGACGTACTCGGTGCGTTTGTTCGCGGTCAGTTGCTGGTGATGCTGGCCCTGGGGGTTATCTACTCGGCCGGGCTGATGCTGGTCGGGCTTGAGCTGGGGCTGTTGATTGGACTGATGGCAGGTCTGGCGGCCATCGTGCCCTACATGGGCTTTATCATCGGGATCGGCGCGGCGTTGACCGCAGGCCTGTTCCAGTTCGGCGGTGACCTTTACCCGATGCTCGGCATCGTTGCGGTGTTCATGGTCGGGCAGGCGCTGGAAGGCATGGTGCTCACGCCATTGCTGGTGGGGGACCGGATCGGCCTGCACCCGGTAGCGGTGATCTTTGCCATTCTGGCCGGTGGCGAGCTGTTCGGTTTTACCGGGGTGTTGCTGGCGCTGCCGGTGGCGGCCGTGATCATGGTGCTGGTGCGCCATGTGCAGGATGCGTACAAGGACTCCCAGGTATACAAAGGCGATGAGGACCCTCAGCTGTAACGGTGTGAGGGTTTGACGAAGGCCGGTTCATTCTGCAATGAACCGGCCTTTTTTCTTGCCCCGTGATTTTGCCGATCCATGAGATAAAGCTCATTCAATCCAAGACCTTAACGCAAACCTTTGATTTTGTTCGTGGTCTGTTACATTGTGCGCCCGGCTACACGGGTATAAACTTTGCAAACTTTACACAGAGGCCACTAACGGTTCGTTTGAACTGTTCAGTCAGCATGAAACCGATTCAGCTGCCCCTAGGTGTGCGTCTGCGTGATGACGCTACCTTCATAAACTACTATCCAGGCGCCAATGCCGCTGCACTAGGCTATGTCGAGCGTCTGTGCGAAGCCGACGCCGGCTGGACAGAAAGCCTGATCTATCTTTGGGGCAAGCAGGGCGTAGGCCGTACGCACTTGCTACAGGCTGCATGCCTGCGCTTTGAACAGATGGGGGAGCCGGCAGTCTATCTGCCGCTGGCCGAGTTGCAGGATCGCGGGATTGAAATCCTCGATAACCTTGAACAGTACGAGCTGGTCTGCCTGGACGACCTGCAGGCGGTGGCCGGGCGTGCTGATTGGGAAGAAGCGCTGTTTCACCTGTTCAATCGTCTGCGCGACAGCGGGCGCCGCCTGTTGATTGCAGCTTCGGCATCGCCCCGTGAGTTGCCGATCAAGCTGGCCGACCTCAAGTCACGCCTGACCATGGCTCTGGTTTTCCAGATGCGCCCCCTGTCCGATGAAGACAAATTGCGCGCCTTGCAATTGCGTGCATCCCGTCGCGGCCTGCACCTGACCGACGAGGTGGGGCATTTTATCCTCACCCGCGGTACCCGCAGCATGAGCGCGCTGTTTGATCTGCTGGAGCGGCTTGATCAGGCGTCCCTGCAAGCGCAGCGCAAGCTGACCATCCCCTTCCTGAAAGAAACCCTCGGCTGGTAACTCGCCCTCGTTCGTCCACGCCTTGTCATGTGTGCCTGCGGGGCTGCTGACAATATCCAGGCGTCAGAAAACCTGCGTGGCAGAGGGCTGCGCGCACAAAATCGATTGTCAGGGGTGTAAAGCCTTAGATGTCATGACAAAACGCTCAGGTCACATTTAGATCGATTGAATTTGCAAATGAGGATCATAGAAGGCATAGTCGCGGCTACTTTTCTTTCAAGCCACGGTCGTGCCCATGCTAAAGCGCTTCGCACCCCTCGTGCCCCTCGCACTCGTTACCCTGTTGTTCGGCTGCGCTGCACACACACCAGTGTCACAGCAAGTTGTGGAACAACAGGTTCAAAAGCCATCAGCGTCCCAGGCTTCCGCTGTTTATCAGGAAGAACTGGCGACTGAAAAAGAACTGGCCCAATTTTCCGCCAACAGCAAGCCTTATGAACTGCCAGCCCTGGCTGACAGCATTCTTGAGCGTGGCATGTCCTTGATCGGTACCCGTTACCGTTTTGGCGGCACCTCTGAGGCAGGCTTTGATTGCAGCGGGTTCATCGGCTACCTGTTCAAAGAAGAAGCGGGCATGCAACTGCCCCGTTCAACGCGGGAAATGATCAACGTAAAAGCACCGTTGGTCGCGCGAAACAACCTCAAGCCGGGTGACTTGCTGTTCTTCAGCACCAATGGTCGCGGCCGTGTCAGCCATGCCGGGATTTACCTGGGCGATGACCAGTTTATTCACTCCAGCAGCCGCCGTAGCGGTGGTGTGCGGATCGACAGCCTGGGCGATACCTACTGGAACAAGACCTTTATGGAAGCCAAGCGTGCATTGGCGATGGCGCCTACAAACGTTGTAGCGCGCAAGTAAAGTTAAAGTCTTACTTGAAGTTTGGCCTCTAAGGTCTAGAATTCAGTCGCATAGTTAATTCCTGAAGCCGCGAAGGTGCCCCCTGTCGCGGTTTCGGGTTTCGCGGCCCCAGTAGCCGTATCCAGAATCAGGAACATTCTGTTTATGTCGACCATGGCCCGCGTTGCCCTTCTGACTCTAGCAGCACTGCTCAGTGCCTGCGCCAGCCACCCCCCGCCAGCCCCCGTGGTGCAAAAGCAGGTGGTGTTTTCCAACTCCCCTGAAGACGCTTCGCCGATTGCTGCGGATGTGCTGTTCCGTGCCCTGGGGCTGGTCGGTACGCCTTATCGCTGGGGCGGTAATACCCCGGATTCCGGTTTTGATTGCAGTGGTTTGATCAAGTACGTCTACAACGATGCCGCAGGTATTTCCTTGCCCCGTACCACTCGCGAGATGATCGTGATGCGGGTGCAGAGTGTTGGCAAAGACAAGCTGCAAACCGGTGACTTGCTGTTTTTCGCTACCAGTGGTGGTTCCCGGGTCAGTCATGCCGGGATTTATGTCGGTGAGGGCCGCTTCGTGCATGCGCCTGCAACAGGTGGCACGGTCAAGCTGGACAGCCTGAACAAGGCCTACTGGCAGAAAGCCTATCTGGAGGCCAAGCGTGTACTGCCGACCGAGCAGCATCTGGCCCACAACCCGTAAGCCAAAGCCGAACCAGTAGGAGCGAGCCCTTGAGCGGCTCGCTCCTGCAGTTTATTTCCCGGACACCCGCCAGATCTTGTTGCCAACATCATCGGCAACCAGCAGATCCCCCTGTTTATCAATCACTACCCCTACCGGGCGGCCCATGGCTTTCTCATCGGCATTGAGAAAACCGGTCAGCACGTCCACCGGCATGCCGGCAGGTTTGCCTTCAGTGAACGGCACGAAAATCACTTTATAGCCACTGTGGGGTTTGCGGTTCCAGGAGCCGTGCTGGCCAATAAATGCGCCCTCGGTAAAGTTGGGCAGCTTGCTGTTTGTCGCAAAACTGAGCCCCAGGGATGCCGTATGCGGGCCCACGGCATAGTCCGGCGCGATGGCTTTGGCTACTAGCTCCGGGTTTTGTGGATTAACCCGTGTATCCACGTGTTGCCCGTAGTAGCTGAAAGGCCAGCCATAGAAGCCGCCATCCTGTACCGAGGTGATGTAGTCAGGCACCAGATCGCTGCCGATTTCGTCGCGTTCGTTAACCGCAGTCCAGAGTTTTCCTGATTTTGGCTCCCAGTCCATGCCGTTGGGGTTGCGCAGGCCCGAAGCGAAAATACGGTGGCTGCCAGTAGCCGGGTCCACTTCCCAGATCGCGGCGCGGCCTTGCTCTTTGTCCAGGCCGTTTTCGCCCACGTTGCTGTTGGAACCCACGCTGACATAGAGTTTTTTGCCATCCGGGCTGGCGATGACGTTTTTGGTCCAGTGGTGGTTCAACGGGCCGCCGGGCAGGTCGACGACCTTGGTCGGCGGGGCGCTGATGGATTGCTCGCCGGCCTGATAGGGGAAGCGCAGCAGTTTGTCGGCGTCTGCGACATACAGATCATTGCCCACCAGGGTCATGCCGAACGGGGAGTTGAGCTTGTCGATAAAAACCGTGCGGGTTTCTGCCACGCCGTCATGGTTGCTGTCGCGCAGCAGCGTGATCCTGTTGGCGCTGGGGACTGCGGCCCCGGCCCGGCCCATGACTTTCTCCATCACCCAGCCGCGGATGCCCTTGCTGTCATCCGGCTTGGGCGGTGCATTGGTTTCTGCCACCAGTACATCACCATTGGGTAGCACGTAGAGCCAGCGGGGGTGGTCGAGGCCTTCGGCGAAGGCTGCCACTTTCAGTCCCTGGGCGGCAGTCGGCGTAGTGCCCTCGGGCCAGCCTATGGCCGGTGCGATGTTGACTGTCGGAATCAGCGTCTTGTTCGGTTCCGGCAGCTTGGGTGAAGGGCCGGTGCCATCCACCACTTGCAGGGTCGAACTCTCGCCACAGGCGGCCAACCCTGCTGCAAGTACGATGACAATGGCGTGCTGGCGCTTGAGCATGAAGATCTCCATCAGTTCTTGGGCTTGTCAGTCATAGAGGAGCGTAGCTGCTCAAAGGTTCAAGTCGTTGCTGCCGGCTTTAATTGACGCTCCACCCCCAACCCTCTAACCTTCGCGGCTTGTTTCAGGTGCTCTGTGGCCAAAGGTCGACAGGGTGAAACAGGGAAGCCGGTGAGGGCGTGTTTGATCCACACAACCGCTTTGATCCCGGCGCTGCCCCCGCAACGGTAAATGAGTAAAGGCTGCGCTCGATGTCACTGTGTTTTTGCACGGGAAGACGCGTGGTCAGGGTTGCTCCGTCTGGAGTATCCCGCTTGTGAGCCCGGAGACCGGCCTGATCCATCCAACACCTCGCGGCGGGCGATGGTGTGCTTTTTGTTGCAATGTCCCCCGCCTCCCGTTTGCATGATTGAGCCCCAACGGAGAGCTGCCATGAACGAATCCCCCGAACGCGACGAACGTCACCAGGCGCGCATGCTGCGCAAAAAAGCCGTAATGGATGAGCGCATTGCCAGCGCCCCTAACGAGTGCGGGCTGCTGCTGGTACTGACCGGCAACGGTAAAGGCAAAAGCAGTTCGGCCTTTGGCATGCTGGCACGGGCCATGGGCCACGGCATGCAGTGCGGTGTGGTGCAATTCATCAAGGGTCGCAACAGCACCGGCGAAGAGATTTTCTTCCGCCGTTTCCCGGAACAGGTGCGTTACCACGTGATGGGTGAAGGCTTTACCTGGGAAACCCAGGATCGCCAGCGTGATATCGCCGCGGCCGAGGCTGCGTGGGAAGTATCCCGCGAGATGCTGCGCGACCCCTCCATCGGTCTGGTGGTGCTGGATGAACTGAATATTGCGCTCAAGCACGGCTATCTCGACCTCGAGCAAGTGTTGAGCGACCTGCAAGCCCGTCCGCCGATGCAGCATGTATTGGTCACCGGACGCGGCGCTAAACCTGAACTGATAGACCTGGCCGATACCGTGACCGAAATGGGTGTGATCAAACATGCCTTCCAGTCCGGGATCAAAGCCCAGAAAGGCATCGAATTGTGAGTGTTCAAGCATGAGAGAGTCGCGTCATTGCCCGGCGGTATTGATCGCCGCACCGGCCTCGGGCCAGGGCAAGACCACCGTCACCGCCGCCCTGGCCCGATTGCATCGCAATCAAGGGCGCAAGGTGCGGGTATTCAAGTGTGGCCCGGATTTTCTCGATCCCATGATCCTCGAGCGCGCCAGCGGGGCGCCGGTGTATCAGGTGGATTTGTGGATGGTGGGCGCCGATGAAAGCCGCCGCCTGTTGTGGGAAGCCGCAGGTGAAGCGGACCTGATTCTGATTGAAGGGGTGATGGGCTTGTTCGACGGCACGCCGTCCAGCGCTGATCTGGCGCGTCATTTTGGCGTGCCGGTGTTGGGCGTGATTGATGGCACTGCCATGGCCCAGACCTTTGGTGCGCTGGCGTTGGGCCTGGCGCGGTATCAGCCGGACTTGCCGTTTGCCGGGGTGCTGGCCAACCGCGTCGGTACCGTGCGCCATGCGCAGTTGCTGGAGGGAAGCCTGACTGAAGGTCTGCGCTGGTATGGCGCGCTGTCCCGTGAAACCGCAATCGAACTGCCAAGCCGTCACCTGGGCCTGGTCCAGGCCAGCGAGTTGAATGATCTGGATGCACGCCTTGATGCGGCAGCCGCAGCCCTGGCCAGCACCTGTGAGGTAGCGCTGCCACCGGCGGTGGAGTTCGCTGCACCGCAGTTGGTACCTGCCGAGCCATTATTGGCCGGAGTGCGTATTGCCGTGGCCCGGGATGAAGCCTTCGCCTTCACCTATGGCGCGAGCCTGGCGCTGTTGCGGGACATGGGCGCCGAATTGCTGTTCTTCTCGCCGATTCACGATGCCCGCTTGCCCGAGGCTGACAGTCTGTATTTGCCGGGCGGTTATCCTGAACTGCATCACCTTGAGCTGTCGCGTAATACGCCGATGCTGCAGGCCATTCGCGCGCACCATGCTGCGGGCAAACCCTTGCTTGCGGAATGCGGTGGCATGCTCTATCTGCTGGATGCCCTGACCGACGTCGACGGCCAGCGTGCCGAGCTGGTGGGGCTGCTGGCCGGTGAAGCGACCATGCAAAAGCGCCTGGCGGCACTGGCGTTGCAGGCGGTCGAGATGCCCGAAGGGCTGCTGCGCGGTCACACCTACCATCACTCGTTGACCACTACTGAGCTTGAGCCCATTGCCCGGGGCCTGAGCCCCAATGGCGGGCGTGGTGCTGAAGCGGTGTATCGTGACGGGCGGATGACAGCGTCTTATGTGCACTTTTACTTTCCGTCCAATCCCCAGGCCATTGCTGCGTTGTTCGCGCCCTGTGCCGTGAAGGTGTCATGAGCGACAACGCATTCAGTCCTGACGAGCGAGCCGCTGTCTATCGCGCCATCGCCGAACGCCGCGACATGCGGCACTTCAGCGGTGGCACGGTGGCTCCTCAACTGTTATCACGGCTGCTTGAAGCCGCGCATCAGGCCCCCAGTGTGGGCCTGATGCAGCCGTGGCGGTTCATCCGCATCAGCGATCGCCAGTTGCGCAGCAAGGTGCAAGCCCTGGTGGAAGAAGAGCGGGTACGCACTGCTGAAGCGTTGGGTGAGCGCTCCGATGACTTCATGACCCTCAAAGTAGAGGGGATCAACGATTGCGCCGAAGTGTTGGTGGCTGCGTTGATGGATGACCGTGAGAAGCACATTTTCGGTCGCCGGACCTTGCCGGAGATGGACATGGCATCCTTGTCCTGTGCGATCCAGAACCTGTGGCTGGCCGCCCGGGTCGAGGGCTTGGGCATGGGCTGGGTGTCGCTGTTCGAACCCCGGGCGCTGGCAGAGCTGCTGGGTTTGCCTGCGGGCGCCAAGCCGTTGGCTGTACTGTGCCTGGGCCCGGTCGAGAGCTTTTATCCAGCACCTATGCTGATACTCGAAGGATGGGCCAAAGCGCGTCCCTTGAGTGAACTGGTCTATGAGAATTATTGGGGGGTGAGCCCATGAGTGTGGCGTTGCTGTGCGTCGCCGGAGTGGCACTGGACGCGCTGTTCGGTGAGCCCAAGCGCAGGCATCCACTGGTTGCGTTTGGCCGGATGGCTGAGCGTATCGAACAACGTTTCAATTCCGGTGGCCGGGGCTGGCGCAGCCATGGCGTGACAGCCTGGGTGCTGGCGGTTGTGCCATTTACGATCCTGGCCACAGCCTTGTCGTGGCTGCCTTACATCGGCTGGCTGGTGGACATTCTGGCGCTGTATTGCGCGCTGGGCATGCGCAGTCTGGGCGAGCATGTGCAGCCGGTGGCACAAGCCCTGCGCAGCAATGATCTGGACGAAGCCCGTACCCGGGTCGGCTACCTGGTCAGTCGCCAGACCAGCGAACTGGATGCGACTGAAGTGGCCCGCGCCGCCACTGAATCGGTACTGGAGAACGGCAGCGATGCAGTGTTCGCCGCCTTGTTCTGGTTTGCCGTGGCCGGTGCGCCGGGTGTAGTGCTCTATCGTTTGAGTAATACCCTGGATGCCATGTGGGGCTATCGCAACGAACGCTTCGAGCGTTTTGGCTGGGCGGCTGCGCGGATCGATGATGTGCTGAACTACATTCCTGCGCGTCTGGTTGCCTTGACCTACGCCGTACTGGGTAAAACCCGACTGGCCCTTAAGTGCTGGCGCAAACAGGCGCCGCAATGGGACAGCCCTAATGCGGGGCCGGTGATGGCGGCGGGCGCAGGTGCCCTGGAGGTCGAGTTGGGCGGCCCGGCGATTTACCACGGTGAACTGCACGAGCGCGGGCAATTGGGCGAAGGTGCGCCGGCGGATGCCGATTCGATCAATCGCGGCTGGCAGTTGGTGCAACGCGGGGTGTGGTTGTGGTTATTGATCCTGTGCGTGGGGAGTGAATTCTATGCTTGAGCACGGCGGACGTTTACGCCAGGCAGTCCTGCACTACGGCATTGCCGAGGCCGACTGGCTGGACCTGTCCAGTGGCCTGGCGCCCTGGCCATTCGCAATTCCCGAGATTGATCAGCGTGCCTGGGCGCGCTTGCCGGAAACCGACGACGGGCTTGAGCATGCGGCCTGTGCCTATTACGGCGCACCCAATGTGTTGCCGGTGCCGGGTTCGCAGTGCGCCATTCAGTTACTGCCGCGCCTGCGTCGGGGGGGCAAGGTCGGAGTGCTGTCGCCCTGTTATGCCGAGCACGCTGAGGCATGGCGGCGCAGCGGGCACATCGTGCGCGAAATCATGGAACAGGAAGTCGATTTCTACCTCGATACCCTGGATGTACTGGTGGTGGTTAACCCCAATAACCCCACAGGCTTGAGCCTGTCCGCCGAGCGCCTGCTGGAATGGCACGCCAGGCTGGCCCAGCGCGGAGGCTGGCTGGTGGTGGACGAGGCCTTTATGGACAACACGCCGGATTTGAGTCTGTCGGCCCAGAGCTGGCGTACCGGACTGATTGTGTTGCGCTCCTTCGGCAAGTTCTTTGGCCTGGCCGGCATACGCCTGGGCTTTGTTCTGGCGGAACTCAAATTGCTCAAATTGCTGGCCGAACAAGTCGGGCCATGGGCCGTCAGCGGGCCGACCCGGATTGTCGGTCAGTCCTGCCTGCTAGACACCGCAGCCCAGGCGCTGCAGCGCGAGCGCAGCGTACTGGCCAGCGGGCGTCTGGCGCGATTGCTTGGCGTACATGATTTGCCGCCCCAGGGCGGATGCGCGCTGTTTCAGTGGCTGATTACGCCCCATGCCGACCGTCTTTACGAATTCATGGCCCAGCGCGGCATTTTGCTGCGTCTGTTTGCCCATAACAGCAGCGTACGTTTCGGTCTGCCGGCCACCGAGGCTGACTGGTTGCGGCTGGAGCAGACGTTGCTGGCCTACACCAAGGAAGTTGCATGAGTACTTTGATGGTGCAGGGCACCACCTCCGATGCCGGTAAAAGTACCCTGGTCACGGCCTTGTGCCGCTGGCTGACCCGTGAGGGTGTGCGTGTGGTGCCGTTCAAGCCGCAGAACATGGCACTCAACAGTGCCGTAACCGCTGAGGGCGGCGAGATCGGCCGGGCTCAGGCAGTTCAGGCGCAGGCGGCCGGCCTGGCGCCGCACACGGATATGAATCCGGTGCTGCTCAAGCCCAACAGTGACACCGGCGCGCAAGTGATTATCCATGGTCGTGCGGTGACCAGCATGAACGCGGTGGCCTACCACGACTACAAGGCCATTGCCATGCAGGCGGTGCTGGCCTCGCATCGACGTTTGAGTGCCGAGTACCCGGTGGTGATGGTCGAGGGCGCGGGTTCGCCTGCCGAGATCAACCTGCGTGCCGGTGACATCGCCAACATGGGCTTTGCCGAAGCCGTGGATTGCCCGGTGATCCTGATCGCCGATATCAACCGCGGCGGCGTGTTCGCGCATCTGGTCGGCACTCTGGAGTTGCTCAGCGAAACCGAGCAGGCACGGGTCAAGGGCTTCATCATCAACCGTTTTCGTGGCGACATTGCCTTGCTCCAGCCCGGTCTTGACTGGCTCGAGCAGCGCACGGGCAAGCCGGTGATCGGGGTCTTGCCCTATGTGATGGATTTGCACCTCGAGGCCGAAGACGGCATTGATCAGCGTCAGACCGACAAGGCGGATCAAGTGCTCAGGGTGGTAGTGCCGGTGCTGCCGCGTATCAGTAACCACACCGACTTCGACCCGCTGCGTTTACACCCGCAGGTGGACTTGCAGTTTGTCGGGCCGGGCCAGCCCATCCCGGCTGCAGACTTGATCATTCTGCCGGGCTCCAAGAGCGTGCGCAGCGATCTGGCCTATTTGCGGGCCAATGGCTGGGACACTGCCATCAACCGTCACTTGCGCTATGGCGGCAAGTTGCTGGGGATTTGCGGCGGTTTACAGATGCTCGGCGAGCAGGTTCACGACCCGTTGGGCCTGGAAGGAACTGCGGGTTCAAGCGCGGGGCTGGGGTTGCTGGGATTCAGCACCGAGCTCGCCGCCGAGAAGCAGCTGCGCAATGTGCGCGGGCATCTGGCTCTGGAGAACGCTGAAGTCTGTGGTTACGAAATCCATGCGGGGGTGACTACCGGCGTGGCGCTGGAGCGGCCGGCGGTGCAACTGGAAGATGGCCGCTGTGACGGCGCGCAAAGCGCCGACGGGCAAATTTTCGGCACCTATTTGCATGGCTTGTTCGAGTCGCCTGCGGCCTGCAGTGCCTTGCTGCGCTGGGCCGGCTTGCAAGACGTGCAATCGGTGGATTACCACGCCCTGCGTGAGCGGGATATCGAACGCCTGGCGGACCTGGTGCAAAACCATCTGGATACCGGGCTGCTTCGTCAATTATGCGGGCTCTGATATCCCTGCGGGGGCCCGGCTTGCCTGCGTTAGCGTCAGTGGCCAGAGCGCCTTCTTCTGCTAGAGGTTCCAAAACATGCTGCAACTGATTCTGGGCGGAGCCCGCTCGGGGAAAAGTCGCCTGGCCGAGAAGCTCGCGGCCGGGTCCGGTCTGGCCGTCACCTATATTGCCACCAGCCAGCCGCTGGACGGTGAGATGAACGAGCGCGTGCGTCACCATCGTGAGCGCCGCCCCGGGCATTGGGCGCTGGTTGAAGAGCCGGTGGAGCTGGCCCGGGTACTGCGCGACAACGCCCGGGCAGATTCTTTTCTGCTGGTGGATTGCCTGACGCTATGGCTGACCAACCTGTTGCTGCTTGAAGATCCACAGCGCCTGAGCGCCGAGCGTGATGCGCTGCTGGAGTGCCTGGCTGAACTGCCGGGTGAAATCGTGTTGGTCAGCAACGAAACCGGAATGGGTGTCGTACCGCTGGGCGAATTGACTCGCCGCTATGTCGATGAAGCCGGTTGGTTGCATCAAGCCTTGGCCGAGCGCTGTCAGCGAGTAGTGCTGACGGTGGCGGGCCTGCCCCTGACGTTGAAAGGAACTGCACTATGAATACCCCGTGGTGGCTGACCCCGTGCAAGCCGGTTGATCATGCAATGTCGATGGCAGCGGCCGAGCGTCAGCAGCAATTGACCAAGCCGGCAGGTTCTTTGGGCCAGCTGGAAGCTTTGGCAGTGCAGCTGGCCGGGTTGCAGGGGCAGTTGAAACCCCGTGCCGATCAAATATGGGTTGCGATTTTTGCAGGTGATCACGGCGTGGTGGCGGAGGGTGTATCGGCTTATCCGCAAGCGGTGACCGGGCAAATGCTGCACAACTTTGTCAGCGGCGGCGCGGCAATCAGCGTGCTGGCCCGTCAGTTGGGCGCGCAACTGGATGTGGTGGATCTGGGCACTGTTACCCCGATGCTCAATCTGGCGGGGGTCCGGCATTTGCAGCTGGGGGCCGGCACGGCCAACTTTGCCACGGGCGCGGCGATGACCGACAGTCAGGGCTTGAAAGCTCTGCAGGCGGGTCGTGACAGCGTATTGCGTGCACTGGCAGCGGGCAGTGAGTTGTTTATCGGCGGTGAAATGGGTATCGGCAATACGGCGTCGGCCAGTGCCGTGGCCTGTGCGCTGCTCGATTGCCCGGCTGCGCATTTGACCGGGCCGGGTACCGGTCTGGATGCGGCGGGTGTGAGCCATAAAGCCCGGGTGATCGATCAGGCGCTGGCGTTTCACGACGGGCTGCTGGATGACCCGTTGCAGACTCTGTTTCGCTTGGGCGGCTTTGAAATTGCAGCCTTGGCCGGGGCCTATGTGGCGTGTGCGCAAGAAGGCCTGGTGGCGCTGGTCGATGGCTTTATTTGCACGGTTGCGGCCATGGTCGCCGTACGCTTGAATCCCGAATGCCGAGAGTGGCTGATCTTCGCCCATCGCGGCGCCGAGCAGGGGCATCGCCATGTGCTGGAAAGCCTGCAGGCACAACCGTTGCTCGACCTCGGCTTGCGCCTGGGCGAGGGCAGCGGTGCTGCGCTGGCGGTCCCCTTGGTGCGTCTTGCCTGCGACCTGCACGGGCAGATGGCAACCTTTGCCGAGGCCTCCGTGGCGGACCGCCCGGCATGAGTGTGCAGCTGGATCTGTTGCGCCATGGTGAAACCGAACTGGGCGGCGGTCTGCGTGGCAGTCTCGATGACGCGCTGACGGCCCTGGGCTGGGAGCAGATGCGGGAGGCGGTCAAAGGCCGCGGGCCGTGGGATCGTATTGTCAGCTCGCCATTGCAGCGTTGTGCCTTGTTCGCGCGGGAATTGAGCCAGCAGCTGGCGTTACCGGTGTCTTTCGACAAGGACCTGCAGGAGCTGCATTTTGGTGCATGGGAGGGCTGTAGTCCTGCCGCGCTGATGGAGACCGATGCCGAGGCGCTGGGCTTGTTCTGGACAGACCCCTACGGCTTTACTCCGCCGCAAGGCGAGCCAGTGCTGGCGTTCTCGGCGCGGGTGCTGTCAGCGGTCAGCCGTTTGCAGCAACAGTTTGCCGGCGAGCGGGTGCTGGTGGTGTGCCACGGCGGGGTGATGAAACTGCTGCTGGCCCGGGCCCGGGGTCTGCCCCGTGAGCATTTGTTGCAGGTGCAGGTGGTCAATGGTGCGCTGTTCGGCCTGCGTGTCACAGCGAGCGGCGTATTGAGCGAAGAGGGTTGAGCATGCTGCCATTCTGGATCGCTCTGCAGTTTTTAAGCAGTTTGCCGATTCGCCTGCCCGGCATGCCTGCGCCGCAGGAGCTGGGGCGTTCGCTGCTGTTCTATCCGCTGGTGGGTTTGTTGTTCGGCCTGTTGCTTTGGGGGCTCAATGGCTTGCTGGCCGGTGCACCGTTAATGCTGCACGGGGCCTTGCTGCTGACGGTGTGGGTGCTGCTCAGCGGCGGGCTGCACCTGGACGGTCTGGCTGACAGTGCAGATGCCTGGCTGGGCGGTTTTGGTGATCGCGAGCGCACCCTGAGTATCATGAAAGATCCGCGCAGCGGACCGATTGCCGTGGTCACCCTGGTGTTGCTGTTATTGCTCAAGTTTTGCGCGCTGCTGGCACTGATAGAGCAACAACAGACGGCGGTCTTGCTGATTGTGCCGTTGATCGGCCGCAGCGCTTTGCTGGGAGTGTTCCTTACCACGCCCTATGTTCGTGCCGGTGGCCTGGGGCAGGCGCTGGCTGATCACTTGCCACGCAAGGCGGGATGGCAGGTGCTGGGGCTCAGTGCTGTGGCGTGTGTGGTGATAGCCGGTTATGCAGGGTTGTACGCGCTGGTGCTGGCTGCGCTTGGGTTTGTTTGGCTGCGCAAGGTGATGCTGCGTCGTTTGGCCGGCACCACGGGTGATACCGCCGGCGCTTTGCTTGAATTGCTTGAGGTTTTGCTGTTGGTGGGGCTGGCGCTTATTCAAGTGTGACCCTGCTATGCGTCAGCCTGGATATCCTGAGAAGCTGTGTCGCTGGCAAACCGGCTCCCTCAAGGGTGTGTTTATAAATCTTGATTCTGTTTAATTGCGGGTATATACATACAAAATGTTACCGACCCAGTGTTTATGCACCAATCTGCGTCGCGCTTCCCGCGGCATCAGCAGGCATTACGACGGCGCTCTTGATGGCTTCGGGATCAACGTTGCCCAGTATTCCTTGTTGTGCAATCTCAAGCGTCTCGATCAGCCGAGTATTTCCACTCTGGCCGAAGCCATGGGGCTGGATCGCAGTACCTTGGGCCGTAATTTGCGGGTGCTCGAAGCTGCAGGCCTGGTGAAGCTGGCCGAGGGCGAAGACCATCGCAATCGACTGGTGTGTCTGACCAAGGCCGGTGAAGAGCGGCTCGAGGCTGCCCTGCCTGCCTGGGAGGCTGCACAACAGCGTCTGATTGATCGTTTGGGTGAAGACCGGCGTGAACAACTGTTGCAGCTGCTGGATGAGTTGGCGGGCGCGGACTGAGCGCCTGTTTCACGAATAAAAATGGGTATATACCCGCATTAGGAGAATAATAATGACATCGGTGTGGCGTACCAGCGGCTGGGTGCTTTTGGGCAGTGCATTGATTCTGGCGCTGTCCCTGGGGGTAAGGCATGGTTTCGGGCTGTTTCTGCCGCCCATGAGTGCGCAGTTTGGCTGGGGCCGTGAGGTTTTTGCGTTTGCCATCGCCCTGCAAAACCTGATCTGGGGCCTGGCACAACCGTTCACCGGTGCTCTGGCTGACCGTTTCGGTGCAGCCAGGGTGGTGATCATTGGGGGCATTTTGTATGCCGCCGGTTTGATTCTGATGGGCATGTCGGACTCATTGATGACCTTGTCACTGAGTGCGGGGTTGTTGATCGGTATCGGTCTGTCCGGTACTTCTTTTTCGGTGATTCTGGGGGTGGTGGGGCGCGCCTTGCCCCCGGAAAAACGCAGCATGGGCATGGGGATTGCCAGTGCGGCGGGGTCGTTCGGTCAGTTCGCCATGCTGCCAGGCACCCTGGGTTTGATCGGCTGGCTCGGCTGGTCGTCGGCTTTGCTGGTTCTGGGCTTGCTGGTGGCGCTGATCGTGCCCCTGGTGAGCATGCTCAAGGATCGCCCGCTGCCGAGTCTGGGTGGCGAGCAAACCCTCAAGGAAGCCCTGGGTGAGGCCTGCTCGTACTCCGGCTTCTGGTTGTTGTCCTTCGGTTTTTTTGTCTGCGGGTTTCAGGTGGTGTTTATCGGCATCCACCTGCCGGCCTATCTGGTAGATCAGCATCTGCCAGCGACCGTTGGTACGACTGTGCTGGCGCTGATTGGGCTGTTCAATATTTTCGGCACCTACACGGCGGGCTGGCTCGGCGGACGCATGTCCAAGCCGCGTTTGCTGACCGCCCTGTATCTGGCGCGAGCGGTAGTGATTGTGCTGTTTTTGTGGGCACCGGTGACGCAATTCAGTGCCTATCTGTTTGGTATGACCATGGGTTTCTTGTGGCTGTCGACGGTGCCGTTGACCAATGGCACGGTCGCCACTCTGTTTGGTGTGCGTAACCTGTCAATGCTGGGAGGCATCGTGTTCCTGTTCCATCAGTTGGGCGCGTTCCTTGGCGGCTGGCTGGGCGGTGTGGTCTATG
Organism: Pseudomonas sp. Lz4W; assembly: GCF_000346225.2. Classification (NCBI taxonomy): domain Bacteria; kingdom Pseudomonadati; phylum Pseudomonadota; class Gammaproteobacteria; order Pseudomonadales; family Pseudomonadaceae; genus Pseudomonas; species Pseudomonas sp. Lz4W. The sequence goes on from NZ_CP017432.1 coordinate 1,229,692, forward strand.
ATCGAACCGGTAGTTACGATCTGATCTGGCAGGTCTCGATATTCTTGAGTCTATTGGCTGCAGCCTTGAACTGGCCGGTGCGTGAGCGTCCTGTTGCCCGTTTGCAGGCGCAGGGGAGTATGGCGTGAGCTCGATGTGGTTGTGGGTCGCGGGCCTGGGCGGCGGTTCATTGCTGCTGGCTCTGGCGTGGTGGGGCTGGCATCAAGGCGGGCTGGCGCTGATGCAGTTGGGCATGGGTGCTTGCTAGTATGTTGTCGGGGCGAGTAAGTTCAGGGTCTGCCTCTATTTAAAGGACTTTCATAATGCTCAAGCGCTGGATTGCGATGCCCGTACTGTTATTGGCGTGCGCCGGTTCGGTATGGGCGACAGATTGCCCACCGTTACTGGAGGGCTCGTTGCCCAAGTTGCGGGCCAAGGAGTCTATCGATCTGTGCCAGCGTTTTGCCGGTAAACCGCTGTTGATCGTCAATACCGCGAGCTTTTGTGGCTTTGCTCCACAGTTCAAAGGGCTTGAGGCGTTGAATCAGCGCTTTAAGGGGCAAGGGCTGGAGTTGATAGGGGTGCCGTCCGATGACTTTAAACAAGAAGCCAAGAGTGGCGAGGAAACAGCCAAGGTCTGCTACGTTAATTACGGCGTCACGTTCACCATGATTGATCCGCAACATGTACGTGGCCCTGACGCCGCACACATGTTTAAAGTGCTGGCTGAACAGAGCAGTGCTCCGAAGTGGAATTTCTATAAATACGTTGTTGATCGCAAAGGTAACGTAGTTGCCAACTTTTCGAGTCTGACCAAACCCGACAGTCCCGAGTTGATTGACGCGATAGAAAAAGCCATTGCTTCAAAACCCTGACTTCCGTTCATTAAAAATCCCCGCCTCGGTAACGAGAGCGGGGATTTTTTAATTCAGTTGGCGAGGGGTCAAGTCTCCCGCTGAATTAGAACTTGTAGGTTGCACCTACACCAAACCCGTTTGCACTGTTGTGGTAAGAGGATTTGTAGTTGCCTTTGGCTGGCAGGTTGACGCTAACCGACTCTTCCTTGAGGTAGGAATAAGCGGCATCAATAGTCAGATCATCAGTTGGGCTCCAGCCGACGCCAAAGCTGATTGCTTTACGGTCGCCAGTCGGGATGCGAACCGAACGGTCAGTATTGTTGGTAGGTGACTGATCAACCGACAAGCCGGTACGCAGTGTCCATTGCTTGTTGATCTTATAGGCAGCACCAATGGCCGAAGCCCAGGTGTCATGCCAGTTCTGATCTTCTTTAATGGTCCCGATCGGGCCGGCACTGCCGCCTAGCGCAGGTGGAACACCATTGTTTTCAACGGTGATGTCTTTCAGGCGGCTCCAGCGAGTCCAGGTACTACCTGCATAGATGGTCCACTGGTCATTCAGCTCATGGGTAACCGAGAAGTCAACAGATTCGGGCGTAGTGATATCCAGGCCGGCATCGTATTTAGTGCCATTGAAAGGCCCGAAACCTATGCCCGAGATTTTGGTGTTTCCATCCAGGCTGTATTTGACTTTAGAGTGATAAGTCAGACCCAGGCGCGTCCTGTCAGTGGCCTGAACCAGGATGCCGGCGTTGAAACCAAGTGCAGTATCGTCACCCTTGATTTTAACTTCACCGTCGCTGGCGGGGCCGCGTGGACCAGGCGTAGCGGAAGTCAGGGTGCCGTCAATGCGGTTGATGGTAGGACCAAAACCGATCGAAACTACATCGTTGAAGGCGTAGCTGACAGTAGGCTGGAAGGTAATAACCTGAACCTTGCTCTCTTTACCAGCATAGCGACCGGCAAAGCTGCTTTCGTAGTCAGTGACCAGGCCGAAAGGAGCATACAGGCCTACACCAAATGCCCAGTGCTCATCAATTGGCTTCACGTAGAAGCCCATTGGCACGGCGGTGAAAGGAACCATGTCGCCTTTGTTGGTGCCGCCTGGAGCGCCGCCACTTGCGTGCTTGATATCGGTGCTTGCGTCGATGGCAGCAACACCACCGGTAACTTGTTCGCGCTTGATGCGGGACATGCCTGCCGGGTTGCCGAAAACGGTGCTCGCATCTTCAGCAGAAGACGAACGCCCTGCGAAGCCGGTCCCCATACCGCTAATGCTTTGTTCGTTGAGGGCGAAGCCACTTGCGAAAATATGGCTGGAAGCCAAAGTGACGGCGAGGCTAAGTGTGGTCTTGAGCATTACTTTTTTCATTATTAGAACTCCTTTTGATCACCGGACGAAAACTACCAACATTTTTGTTTAAGCGCTATAGGCTAAATCGCAGAAGTTAGCGTTGTTTTGTAGGACAATCCGACCGGTTTCCGATCATTTAAATATTATTGTAGGTGGGTGAAATCTCAGGCGACATGGCCAAGAGGAGAAACAAAGTTGTTCCATGCGTGAGTGAAATCACGCAAACGTCCTTGTGGTTCAAAGGCTTGGCGCCAAACTCTGGCCATACCGAGCAGGTCATCTGCAGCGGGTATGGTTAGTTGCTGCTGTTCTATCAGCAACCACGCTATGGCCGTTGCGTAACGTAAATTAACCGTGAGTTCCAAATGCGGGCTGCACAAGAATGCATGCTGACTGGCCAGTCCGCGAACCAGGCTCGCTAGTTCGGGGTCTTGCGCCAGGTACTGATCCCACAAGGCGGCGTGACGGGGTTCGCGAATGCAGTACAGGCCATGGCCGCGCCGATCATGCAGGGCTGAGCCCAAACTTGACTGGCTGGCTGCAATACCCAGCAACAATGCTTCTGCATCCGGGTTGTTCTGGCCCAGATACATCAGCGTTGGCCGAATTACATAAAGGCTCAACTCCCTGGCAGCGATACCCATATCGTCCTCGACGCCTGAAAATGGCCGGCGGTCCCAAGAGCTTGGCAGCAGTGGGTCGTAAGGGATCGCCGGAAGCGGATTATGCCGCTTGAGTTGAAGTGTAGTCTCATATCTTTGTTCTAAAGTTCTGTTTTTAAAACATTTATAGCTTCGAGTTGTTAGCTATATATCCGCAAGTAATTAAACGATGCCGGATATTTCTTAAATTTTTAGCAACAAAAAGCCCTGCGGATCAGGCAGGGCTTGTTGGGTTACCGCTTATCAGATCAGGCAATAAGTGCCTGACGAGTACGCTCGATCACAGCTTGCAGAGGTGCTGCGCTGGAATATTGATCGGGGTACAGGCGTTCGCTGTGACGAGCGATGCCGTGTTCGTTGACCAGGGTGAAGCTGAAGCATCCTTTGCGAGCGGCCATAATCAGGCAGTTCATTGGAGCAAAGGCGTTGGTTAGGGTGCGAATGGCATCCTGAGTATGGATTTGAGTAGACATAGTTATTAGGTGTTCCTACAAATGACACGGATTAGAACCGTGCAACGTTAAAACGTTCCAGTGACGTCGAGCCATCTTTGGCTGGACGAAGAACCTGACTGGAACAAAGCCGCCAGTTGGAGCGCATTAAGTATGTGGCGCTTGGGCTGGCAGGTAGGTACTTAGGAGGGCAGGCAATCACAACAGGAGCTAAGGTTCCGTGCTCCGGGTGAAGATCCTGATCAATTTGCAGGCTGGTTCGGTCAGAGTAAGAGCTTCGCGATACCCTTTGCTTTTCAAAGGCAGTATCGTCGCAAGATTTACCTGGAAACCATCGAGGGGGTCGATCCCGTTTTATCAGCGTGTCTTCAATTTATTGAAGAGTGCTTGAGGGATTTGTTCGGCCCGAATTGACTTTCAGCTTGGTACTAACGCTGCGGATACTAACGGGTTGAAAAATTAAACGCAAGTGTGCTAGCGAAAAATACCTCATAAAGCCCTTGGGTATGGGCTTGTCGCGGCTGCCGATGGGCGCTTTTAGCCCATTTTTACCGGTGAGCCAGCCCCGTCCGGCAAGCAATGGCCGCTTGAACCTGCGTTGGAGGCTGCTCATTACCAGTGCGCAGGCCTACAGGTTCTGCCCTGCATTTGTCCTGTTTACTGGGGTGAGTGTGAACTTGTGCACATTTAAGGTGCTGCGTACAAAATGCCGGCAGGGGCTGGATTTGCCCCGCTCATAGCCTGTTCGCCAAATTTAAGTCAATGAAAAACATCGTTTTTTTTAATTGGTGAAAAAATCGTCAGTTTGACCTGAGGCCCCGTAGGGTGGGCGTTTGCGGCGGTTAAATGCAGGTTGTCCACTGACTTATCCACAGGATCTGTGGATTGTCCCGTGGGCTTGCTCTAGATCGCGGGTGTAGTACTTTTTCGACTTTACCCAAACGAAAAAAGGAGTAGAGTTGCGCGCCTTCTGTTCTGCCCTACAGTGTCATATGAAGTTTCGCACAGCTGCTTCCTCCGTTACCCGTCCTGCTACTCCAGCAGAAGCCCCAAAACGCTTTTCTCTGCGGGTGGCAATCTGGTTACTGGATAATCCTCGATTGGGCACTAACCCCAGCGTCAAGCACGTTGCCGGGCATTTGCTGAAACAACCCGCGCGACAAGGCGTAGTACTGGCCCAGAGTCGTCTGGGGCAATTGATGTGCCGTGATTGCGGGAGTGCCCGGGATCAACGAATCGGTCATGAACTCTTGCGCCAGGCAGCCCGTGCCGGTGACCGCGCCGCACAACAGGAACTGAGCAAAACCGAAGACTGAGCTGTCTTCAGGCCTGTTGCTTGGTTAACCTTGCTCTTTTATCTCGTGCGGAGGGGGCTATGGCCCTGGACTTGAGCAGCATTTTGCTGGGCCTGGCGTTGGCAGGTGTGCCGCTGCTGGCAGTTTTATGGCAGGTGCAGCGTCGCGCCAGTAGCCTTGATGCAGAGCTGGCGATGTTCAGCGAGCGCCTGAGTACGGCGCAGTTGGCCCAGGAAGGCCTGAGCGCCCAACTGGATGCCAGTCGCGATGAAATCAGTGATCTGGGCCAGGCCAATGCGGCCAAGCAGGCAGAGCTCGCGGCATTGCGGCGAGAGGTCGAGTTGTTGCAGCTGGAGCGTGACAATACCCGCGATGCAGCCCATGCCTGGAGCCTGGAGCGCAGCCAGAAAGAAACCGAGTTAAGGCGTCTGGACGCGCATGGGGCCGCCCTGGCCGCTGAACTGCGGGAGCAGCAAGACAGCCATCAACAACGATTGAACGATCTGCAAGGCTCCCGTGATGAGTTGCGGGCTCAATTTGCGGAACTGGCCGGCAAGATTTTCGATGAGCGCGAGCAGCGTTTCGCCGACACCAGCAGTGAACGCCTGGGGCAGTTGCTCGACCCCCTCAAAGAGCGCATCCAGTCGTTTGAAAAGCGGGTCGAAGAAAGCTATCAGCAAGAAGCCCGGGAACGATTTTCCTTGGGTAAAGAGCTGGAGCGTCTGCAGCAGCTCAACCTGCGCCTGAGTGATGAAGCCACCAACCTGACCCGGGCCCTGAAAGGTCAGAAAACCCAGGGCAACTGGGGGGAGCTGATTCTGGAACGGGTGCTTGAACATGCCGGGCTTGAGAAAGGCCGCGAGTACCAGACCCAGGTCAGCCTCAAGGGACCGGACGGCGAGCGTTTTCAGCCCGATGTCCTGATCATGCTGCCGGGTGACAAGCAGGTGGTGGTCGACTCCAAGGTCAGCCTCACGGCGTATCAGCAATATGTAGGGGCAGATGACGAGGTCATCGGCCAGGCGGCACTCAAACAGCATGTACTGTCGTTGCGCAATCATGTGAAGGGGCTGGCCGGTAAGGACTACAAGCGACTCGAGGGGCTGCACAGTCTGGACTTCGTGTTGCTGTTTGTACCGATCGAAGCGGCCTTTTCCGCCGCGTTGCAAGCCGAGCCCAATCTGTTTCAGGAAGCATTCGATCGCAATATCGTGATTGTCAGCCCGACCACCTTGCTCGCGACCTTGCGGGTCATTGACAGCCTGTGGAAGCAGGAGCGGCAAAGTCAGAACGCGCGGGAAATTGCCGAGCGGGCAGGCTGGCTATATGACAAATTCGTGCTGTTTATTCAGGATCTGGATGAGGTCGGCAATCGACTGCAGCAACTGGATAAAGCCTATGCCGCCGCGCGTAACAAGCTGACAGAAGGTCGGGGCAACCTCGTCAGTCGCAGCGAACAGCTCAAACTGCTGGGCGCAAGGGCCAGTAAAAGCCTGCCGGCAGACCTGCTGGAACGGGCGATGACCGATGTGGATGGCGTGGCGCACCCAGCTGAGTGAGCGGGGATGGTATCTCTGTAGTCGCTGCCTGGGCCCCGTTGCAAAACCCAAGGCCCTTCGGTCCTTTCGGCAGCGACTACAGATTTAATACGGCGTGATCACAGCGGCACATGCCGACTCAGCAGGGCCCGCAATACTGCGGGTTTTACCGGCTTGGGCAGATACTCCAGACCTGCGGCATGCACTTCGGCAATCATCTCCGGGCGTCCATCAGCGCTGATCACCACCCCTGGCACCGGCTCCCCCAACTGGGCCCGCAGCCAGCGCATCAGGTCGGTTCCCACTTCGCCGTCATCCAGATGGTAATCAACCAGCACCAGCTGTGGACGTACGCCCTCATTGAGCAGGGCCGCGCATTCGTCGCGATTGCGTGCGGTCCAGACCCGGCAGCCCCAGCGTGTCAGCAAGCTCTGCATGCCGATCAGAATGCTGTCTTCGTTATCGATGCACAGCACTTGGGCGCCATTGACCGGCTGACCATTTTGCTCCGCAGCCACGGGCTGTGGCGCAGCCTGGGTCCTGGCCAGCGGCACCCTGACACTGAACACGCTGCCTTTTCCCTGCCATGAACGCACTTGCAAACTGTGCCCCAGCACGTGGCACAAGCCGTCGGCAATCGCCAGGCCCAGGCCCAGGCCTTTTTCGGCGCGGGTCTGGTGGCTGTCCAGGCGTTTGAACTCTTCAAAAATGACTTGCAGCTTGTCGGCAGGAATACCCGGTCCGCGATCCCACACTTCAAGGCACAGCTCTCCCCCGCGGCGGCGTACGCCCAGCAACACCGGACCCTTGGCGTAGCGGAAGGCATTGGTCAGGAAGTTCTGCAAGATGCGCCGCAGCAGCTTGATATCGCTACTGACGCGCAAACGACTGCTGCGAACCCTGAAACTCAGGCCTTGTTCCTGCGCTTGGGCGGTGAATTCATTGCCCAGGGTCTCAAACAGGTCATTCAGTGCAAAAGGCTTGATGTCCGGAGTTATTTTTCCGTTTTCCAGGCGCGAAATATCCAGCAGGTCGCTGATCAGGTCTTCGGCGGAACGCAAGGAACTGTCCAGATGCTGCACCAGTTTCTGCGCTTCCGGACTCAGCCCTTCATCCTGGTGGGACAGCGCGGAGGAGAACAGGCGTGCCGCATTCATGGGCTGCATCAGGTCATGGCTGACGGCTGCCAGAAAACGGGTCTTGGACTGGTTGGCCGCTTCGGCCACGCCTTTGGCGTCGGTCAGCTCCTGATTAAGCTGCGACAACTCATGGGTGCGCTCGGCCACCCGTTGCTCAAGACCTTCGTTGGCCTCGGTCAGCGCCTGCTCGGCTTCGCGGAACGCCGTAATGTCGGTGAAGCTCATGACAAAGCCGCCGCCCGGCATGGGGTTGCCAATCAGTTCGATCACCCGGCCATTGGGGAACAGACGTTCGGATGTATGTGCCCGGCCTTGACGCATCCAGTGCAGGCGGCGGGCCACATGCACTTCGGCTTCACCGGGGCCGCACAGGCCGCGCTCAGCATTGTGGCGAATGATGTCGGCAATCGGCCGTCCTACGCTGATCAGCCCGTCCGGATAGTTGAACAATTCCAGATAGCGACGATTCCAGGCCACCAGCTTGAGCGACTGGTCGACCACGCTAATCCCCTGGGTGATGTTTTCAATGGCGCCCTGCAGTAATGCGCGGTTGAACTGCAGCACTTCCGATGCTTCGTCGGCAATGCGTACCACGTCTTCGAGCTGCATCTCCCGGCCTTCAATGGCCGCTTTGACCACCGCCCGGGTAGAAGAGGCGCCGAGTACCCCGGCCAGCAGGCGTTCGGTGTGGGCGATCCATTCGCCGTTGGCATTCTGGTTCGGATTAAAGCCTTTGCCCTGGCGATAGGCGAAACGGATGAAGCTTTGGTGGGCACGTTCCTCGCCGACAAAACGCGCCGCGAGGGCCAGCAAGTCGTTGATCTGCACCGCGAGCATGGAGCGTCCGCTAGGGTGACTGCTCAGCTCCTGGCCGATAAAGCGTCCGGCTTGCCAGTGCTCCGAAACCCGGGTGCGCGACAGCACCGAAACCCAGGCAAACAGAGTGAAGTTACCGGCCAGCGACAACACCACGCCTTGGGTCAATGGTGTGATCGACAGCCCCAGCGGGTTGCTGTGCAGCCAGGTCAGACCCGGGAAAAGGCTCAAAGGCCAGCCGGCACTGTGGGCGATGAGCGGCAGCACCAGGGTGTAGAACCAAATGAATGTACCGGTGGCGAGGCCGGCAAATACGCCCCGGCGGTTGGCTTGCTTCCAGTACAGGGCGCCGAGCATGGCAGGGGCCAGCTGGGTGACTGCGGCGAAGGCAATCTGGCCGATGGTGGCCAGGCTCGCCGTGGAGCCCAGCAGGCGGTAACTCACATACGCCAGCAGCAAGATCACCACAATCGTTACGCGGCGTACCGATAGCATCCAGTGGCGGAACACCTCGAACGGGCGCTCGGCGTTTTTGTGGCGCAGCAGCCAGGGCAGCAGCATGTCGTTGGAGACCATGGTCGACAATGCCACGCTGGCGACGATCACCATGCCGGTGGCCGCCGATGCGCCGCCAATAAATGCCAGCAATGCCAGTGCCGGGTGAGCCTGGGCCAGTGGCAGGCTGATCACGAACGAATCCGGCAGCACCGAGCTGGGCAGCAGCATTTGCCCGGCCAGTGCAATCGGCACCACGAACAGGCCGGCCAGAATCAAATAGGCCGGAAACACCCATTTGGCCAGTTGCAGGTCCTGCGGCTCGATATTCTCGACCACGGTTACGTGAAACTGTCGGGGCAGGCAGATGATTGCCATCATTGCCACGCCGGTTTGTACCACCATCGACGGCCAGTTGATGGTTTCCTTCCAGTACTGCTCAAGGCGCGGTGCAAGCATGGCCTGGTTGAAAAGATCGTCGAAACCGTCATACAGGCCGTAGGTCACAAAGGCACCTACGGCAAGAAAGGCGAACAGTTTGACCAGCGACTCGAAGGCAATTGCCAGCACCATGCCGCGGTGGTGTTCGGTGGCATCGAGGTTGCGCGTGCCGAATACAATAGTGAACAGCGCCAGAATCAGGGTCACAATCAGGGCCGTGTCCTGGGCGCGGGTCCCCGTGGCGTCAGCTCCGGCACCGATCAGCAGGTTCACGCCGAGCACAATGCCCTTGAGCTGCAGGGCGATGTAGGGCAGCACGCCCACCAGACAGATCAGTGCCACCACAATCGCCAGAGATTGGGACTTCCCGTAGCGCGCGGCAATAAAGTCGGCAATCGAGGTGATGTTCTCCTGCTTGCTGATCAGCACCATCTTTTGCAGGACCCAGGGCGCGCACACCAGCAGCAGCACCGGCCCCAGGTAAATCGGTAAAAAGGCCCAAAGCTGCTCGGCGGCCTGGCCGACGGCGCCGAAGAATGTCCAGCTGGTGCAGTACACCGCCAACGACAAGCTATACACCCACGCGCGGACCCGCGGCGGCAGCGGTTTGCTGCGCCGGTCACCATAAAAGGCAATGGCAAACATAATGGCCATATAGGCCAGGGCGACGGCGGCAATGAGCCCGCTGGACAGCGACATGGTGACTCCTGGAGGTGTAAGGCCACAGCAATCCGGCTGTGGCGGGCTAGTCTCGCATGATGTTTATGCGCCGTCAGTGTCGACCATGGTCTGATCGCGGCCAAGGGTCGCAGGGTTTGCAGCGGGATGCAGTGACGAATATCTGCAAAATAGATAAGTGTTAGAGAAATTACCCGTTATATAGATATTCGATTTGGTTCTACTCTAATTTCACCTCATGAGAGGAAAGGAGGAACCCATGACTTGCCCAAACAAAGCCCAGCCCGGATTTCGGCCATTCAGCCAGTTGCAGCACCCCCGTGAAGTGATTCGCCAGTTCACCCCGAACTGGTTTGCAGCCACCATGGGGACGGGGGTTCTGGCGTTGGCGTTGGCCCAGTTGCCGGTGCATATCCCCGGCATGCATGTCTTTGCCGAAGGGTTGTGGCTGTTCAATATCGGTTTGTTCATTCTGTTCAGCGTGCTCTATGGCGCGCGCTGGGTGCTGTACTTCGACGAAGCGCGGCGGATTTTCGGGCACTCCACCGTGTCGATGTTTTTCGGCACCATTCCCATGGGGCTGGCGACCATCATCAATGGTTTTCTGGTGTTTGGAGTCCCGCGTTGGGGCAGCGACATGGTGAAGGTGGCCGAGTTTTTGTGGTGGATAGATGTAGCCATGGCCCTGGGTTTCGGGGTGATCATCCCGTACCTGATGTTCACCCGGCAGGACCACAGCATTGATCAAATGACCGCGGTCTGGTTGCTGCCAGTGGTGGCGGCGGAGGTAGCCGCGGCCAGCGGCGGGCTGTTGGCACCGCATTTGAGCGACACTCTCGCGCAGTTTCATGTGTTGATTACCAGCTATGTACTGTGGGCGTTCTCGGTACCGGTGGCGTTCAGCATTCTGACTATCCTGATTTTGCGCATGGCACTGCATAAATTGCCCCACGAAAGCATGGCCGCTTCAAGCTGGCTGGCTTTGGGGCCGATCGGCACTGGCGCCCTGGGTTTGCTGCTGCTGGGTAGCGATGCTCCGGCGATTTTCGCGGCCAATGGCCTGGGCCGGGTCGGTGAAATTGTCGAGGGCCTGGGCCTTATCTCTGGCGTGATCCTGTGGGGCGTGGGCTTGTGGTGGATTGTGATGGCTTTGATGATCACGGTTCGCTACTTCCGGGCGGGTATCCCGTTCAATCTTGGCTGGTGGGGCTTTACCTTCCCGCTGGGCGTGTACTCATTGGCCACTTTGCGTCTGGGCAGCGTTCTGCATCTGGCATTTTTTGATATTGCCGGCTGCGTACTGGTGGTGATGCTGGTGCTGATGTGGTTGATCGTTGGCACGCGAACCGTGAAGGGTGCCTACCGTGGCGAGTTGTTTGTGTCGCCCTGCATCGCCGGGTTGAAGAAGTAGATACGGCGCTCAGGTTCTGTGCGAAATGGCAGAACAGGCTGATTTAGTACAGAACCTGAGCAAGCTTGTGCCCTGAGTGATACAACGGCCCTCCAATGAGAAAGCCGTTCGGCGCAACGTGAGTACATGGATGATGAGTCACCCCTCGCAGTTCAGTTTGCTGAGGAAGCGCCGCTTCCTGCCCTTCTTCGTGACCCAGTCCCTGGGCGCACTCAATGACAACCTGTTTAAACAGTCGCTGATTCTGGCCATCCTTTACAAATTGAACATCGAAGGTGATCGCGGGATCTGGATCAACCTGTGTGCGCTGCTCTTTATAGTGCCGTTCTTTTTGTTTTCGGCACTGGCCGGGCAGTTTGGCGAAAAGTACCCGAAGGATCGTTTGATCCGTCTGATTAAACTGGGCGAGATTGCGATCATGGTGGTGGGTGCCATCGGCTTTGCCTTCGATCACCTGGCGTTGATGCTGGTGGCGCTGTTCGCGATGGGGACCCACTCGGCACTGTTTGGGCCGGTGAAGTATTCGATACTGCCGCAGACCTTGCATGAAGACGAGTTGGTGGGCGGCAATGGCCTGGTCGAGATGGGCACTTTTCTGTCGATTCTGGCCGGCACCATTGGTGCCGGGATCATGCTCTCATCCAGCAACTACACGGCGATTGTGTCCGTGGTGATAGTGTCGGTCGCAGTGCTCGGCTATCTGGCCAGTCGCGCAATTCCGCGGGCGGCGGCGGACACCCCGGACCTGAAGTTGAACTGGAATATCTTCAGCGAGTCCTGGGCCACCTTACGGATGGGGTTGAACCAGACGCCTGCGGTGTCGCGTTCTGTAGTCGGAAACTCATGGTTCTGGTTTGTCGGCGCGATTTACCTGACGCAGATCCCGGCCTACGCCAAAGAGTGGCTGTATGGCGATGAAACCGTGGTCACCCTGATTCTTACGGTGTTTTCGGTGGGGATTGCGCTGGGCTCGATGCTCTGTGAAAAGCTCTCGGGACATAAGGTCGAGATTGGTCTGGTGCCCTTTGGCTCGTTTGGTCTGACCCTGTTTGGCTTGTTGCTGTGGTGGCATTCGGGGCACATGCCACAAAACATTCAAGCCAATGACTGGCTGGGCGTGCTGGGCTTCAGTCAGGCCTGGTGGGTACTGTTGGATATTCTCGGCCTGGGCGTGTTCGGCGGCTTCTACATTGTGCCGCTGTATGCGCTGATTCAGTCGCGCACGGCCGAAAACGAGCGGGCCCGGGTGATTGCGGCCAACAACATCCTCAATGCGCTATTCATGGTGGTGTCGGCAATTGTCACCATCCTGCTGCTGAGCGTGGCCAAGCTGACGATTCCCGAGCTGTTCCTCGTGGTCTCGTTGATGAATATCGCGGTCAACACTTATATCTTCAAAATCGTCCCTGAATTCAGCATGCGTTTCATGATCTGGCTGCTCGGCCATTCCATGTACCGGGTGGAGCACAAGAATCTGCAGCTGATTCCGGATGAAGGCGCCGCGTTGCTGGTGTGTAACCACGTTTCGTTTGTCGATGCGCTCTTGATTGGTGGTGCTGTACGTCGGCCGATTCGCTTTGTGATGTATTACAAAATCTACAACTTGCCGGTACTCAACTTTATCTTTCGCACTGCGGGCACGATTCCGATTGCCGGGCGGGCTGAAGATGAAGCGATTTATGAGAAAGCCTTCAGCCGCATTGCCAGGTATCTGGAAGATGGCGAATTAGTGTGCATCTTTCCCGAGGGCAAGTTGACCACCGATGGCGAGATTGGCGAGTTCAAGGCCGGGGTGACGCGGATTCTGGAGCACACGCCGGTGCCGGTGATTCCGCTGGCGCTGCAGGGGTTGTGGGGCAGCTTCTTCAGCCGGGATCCGCACAAGGGGGTTTTCCATCGACTCTGGTCGCGGGTGACATTGGTTGCAGGTGCACCGATACCGGCCAGTGAGGCCAGTCAAAAGCTGTTGCGCGAAAGGGTCTGTGAGCTGCGGGCGCAGAAGAGGTAGATAGTGCTGGCGGGGCGGGAAGCGGTTTGCCGGCGATGGCGTCGATGCCATCGCCGGCAAATTGTGCCGGATCAAGTGCTTATTTTGAGACCGACCAGGCCGGCAATGATCAGCGCAACACTGGCCAGTCGGAACAGCGCCATGGATTCGCCAAACAGGATGATCCCGGCGATCACGGTACCGACTGCACCTACCCCGGTCCATATGGCGTAGGCAGTGCCCAGCGGCAGGTCTTTCATGGCCAGCCCGAGCAAGCCGAGGCTGATAATCATGGCGCCGACCGTCAGGGCTGTCGGCAGCGGGCGACTGAAGCCGTCGGTGTATTTGAGGCCTACGGCCCAGCCAACTTCAAACAGGCCGGCGAAAAACAGAATAATCCAGGGCATTGCAATCTCCATCAACGGATGGGGCCGTCCCCAGAAAAATCACTCGATGAGTCGCGAGGTCGTCCTCGCAGTGCGCAGTATATTGCACATGATTGATCTGATAGACAACCCCGAAGCGTTAGTCGGTAACAGTTTTTTCTGCCGCGAGGCGGTCTTCTTTCTCGCTCATGCGTCGGAAGTACGTCGAAAGCAGTGCCCCTGAGATGTTGTGCCAAACGCTGAACAGTGCACTGGGTACCGCCGCCAGAGGCGAAAAGTGCGCGCTGGCCAGGGCGGCTCCCAGGCCGGAGTTCTGCATGCCGACTTCCAGAGCCAGGGATTTACGCTGGGCCAGGGGCAGTTTGAACAGGCGGCCGGTAAAGTAGCCAAGCAAATAGCCGAAGCTGTTGTGCAGTATGACCACGGCCATGATCAGCAAACCGGACTTGGCGATCTGGGCCTGACTGGCCGCCACCACGGCCGCCACGATAATCACGATGCTGATCACCGAAACCAGCGGCAGTACGTCCACCGCGAAGCGTACGCGGGCGCCAAGCAGTCGCTGGGCCACAACCCCCAGTACGATCGGCAGCAAAACCACCTGCAGAATCGACCAGAACAGTTCCATGAACGAAACCGGAAGCCATGCCGAAGCCAGCAACCAGATCAGCGCCGGCGTCAGTAGCGGAGCGAGCAGGGTGGTGACGGCAGCAATGGCAACGGACAGGGCCAGGTCGCCCCGGGCCAGCCAGGTCATGACATTGGACGAGGTGCCGCTCGGGCAGCAGCCGACGAGAATCACGCCAACGGCAATTTCGGGCGGCAGGTGGAAAACCTGGCACAGCAACCACGCCACACCGGGCATGATCACGAAATGAGCAACCACGCCCAGTGCCACGCGCCACGGGTGGCGGGCAACTTCGGCGAAGTCTTCGAGTTTGAGGGTCAGGCCCATGCCGAACATCACCAGGCCCAGCAGCGGCACGATGAAGCCTTTAAGGCCGACAAACCAGGCGGGTTCAAGAAACGCCAGTACGGCGAATATCAGTACCCAATAAGCAAAGGTATTACCGACAAAGCGGCTTAAAGCAGCAAGTGCGCGCATGGTGTTCCTTTATTGTGATTATTGGATATCCCCTGCAGTAGCACGCTCGCTCCTGCAGGGGATATGGGTGGGTCAGATTCCCTGGGGAATCTCTTCGCCACCCAGTGCTTCAAACAGCTGCGGCAAGAACTCGCCGAATGTCAGCATCATCAGGGTGAAACTGGCGTCCTGCTGGCCCAGGTCGTCGTCACCGCCGTCCTGTTCAGCCTGGTCTTGCAGCAGATCTTCAAACTTGAGGCGTTTGACCACCAGTTTGTCGTCCAGTACGAATGACAGCTTGTCCTGCCAGGCCAGTGACAGTTGAGTCACGACTTTTCCGGTGCTCAGATGCAGCTGGATTTCGTCGCTGGTCAGGTCCTGACGTTTGCAGCGAATGATGCCGCCATCTTCGTGGGTATCGCGCAACTCGCATTCATCAAGGACAAAGAAGTTGTCGGCAGCTTTTTGGGTTTTGACCCATTCGGTCATGACCGCGCTTGGAGCCATTTTCACCGCCAGCGGGCGAACCGGTAATGAACCGATGACTTCCCGCAGGGTGGAGAGCAAGTCTTCGGCACGTTTAGGGCTCGAAGCATTAACCAGGATCAGGCCCTGTTTAGGGGCAATGGCAGCAAAGGTTGCCGAGCGACGAATAAAGGCGCGGGGCAAGAAGGCCTGGATGATTTCATCCTTGAGCTGATCGCGCTCCTTCTTATAGACCTTGCGCATTTGTTCGGCTTCGATCTCTTCGACCTTGTCCTTTAATGCATCGCGAACAACGCTGCCCGGCAGGATGCGTTCTTCTTTACGGGCCGCGATCAGCAGGAAGTCCTGGCTGACGTGAACCAGCGGTGCGTCCTCACCTTTACCGAAAGGGGCAACGAAACCGTAGGTGGCTAATTCCTGGCTTGAACACGAGCGGGCCGGTTTGGTGGCCAGTGCAGTTTCCAGCACCTGCGCATCAAAAGGCAGATCTTGGGTCAGGCGATAGATAAGCAGGTTTTTGAACCACATGGGGTGAATCACTCCTATATACAAAGCAGGCATTATTCGCTTCATGGAGCCATAGGCCAACCCTGCGCTAACCCTTTGGCAGGCTTAGAAAAATTATTTTAAAAAGTGCTTGCCAGACTATAGGTCGCTCCGTAGAATGCGCGCCACACCGAGAGTGAAAGGGTGATTAGCTCAGCTGGGAGAGCATCTGCCTTACAAGCAGAGGGTCGGCGGTTCGATCCCGTCATCACCCACCATTCGCTCACAGTGTTACGCGCAGCGGTAGTTCAGTCGGTTAGAATACCGGCCTGTCACGCCGGGGGTCGCGGGTTCGAGTCCCGTCCGCT
The DNA here is from genome assembly GCF_000346225.2 of Pseudomonas sp. Lz4W. Taxonomy (NCBI): domain Bacteria; kingdom Pseudomonadati; phylum Pseudomonadota; class Gammaproteobacteria; order Pseudomonadales; family Pseudomonadaceae; genus Pseudomonas; species Pseudomonas sp. Lz4W. The sequence continues at coordinate 1,245,606 of NZ_CP017432.1, forward strand.
GCGCCATATTTTTACCACAAGCCCCTTGAACGCTTGTGGTTGGGGAAAGCCCGCTGAATGCGGGTTTTTTCTTGAAAGTCTTCGGTTCTGCAGTTCGCTGCCGGATCAAAGTGCAGGACGCAGGAAACGGAAGTTTTTACCGGGTTTTGAAAAAAAACTTGAATAAAAACAACCACTTACACGAAAAGTGTGAGAGAATGCGCCCCGCAACGAGAGTGAAGTGAAAGGGTGATTAGCTCAGCTGGGAGAGCATCTGCCTTACAAGCAGAGGGTCGGCGGTTCGATCCCGTCATCACCCACCATTCGCTCACAGTGTTACGCGCAGCGGTAGTTCAGTCGGTTAGAATACCGGCCTGTCACGCCGGGGGTCGCGGGTTCGAGTCCCGTCCGCTGCGCCATATTAGAGTCACAAGCCCCTTGAACGCTTGTGACACGCGAAAAAGCCTGCCTTGTGCAGGCTTTTTTGTGCGCCCGGGTTTTGTAGATCCTGTAGGAGCGAGCTTGCTCGCGAGCATTTCAACGCAGCAACGAAGAGCTCGCGAGCAAGCTCGCTCCTACAGGGGGGTTATTGCAAAAAATTCAGTTCAGCCTGTTTTAGAAATCCCAGCGGGTACTGACCATCACATTGCGCGGGTCACCGTAGTACGACGAGTTATAGAAACCGATGTTGGTGTAGTACGACTTGTCGAACAGGTTGTTCAGGTTGACGCTGGCCGAGAGGTTTTTCGTAAACTGGTAGCGAGCCATCAGGTCAACCAGCCAGTACGGATCCTGTGAAAACTTCTCCTCGACCCCGCCTTTATTCCAGTTGGTCAGCATTTGCCAGCCCGTACCCTGCCAGCGAACCCCGCCACCCAGGGTCAGTTTGTCGAGGTCGCCGGTCAGCTTGTAGCTGGTGTACAGATTGATTTGATCCTCGGGCTCCCAGGTCGATACCTTTTTACCGCTCTGATCACGGCTGATCTTGTGCGTATAACCCGCCTGCAACTGCCAGCCGGGCATGAGCTCGCCAGAAATTTCCGCTTCGTAGCCTCTGGTTTTGGCTTTGATGCCTTTATAGGCGTATTCAATGTCCGGATTGGTCGGATGGGCGTTGTAGGCAGTGTCTGCTTCAGGCCGGTTGTCCTGATGGACCTCGAAGTAGGCCAGACTTGAATTGAGGCGACCATCAAAGAACTCGCCCTTCAAACCCAGTTCATAGTTGGTGCCTTCATCGGGCTCAAGCATCTTGTTGTCGCGATCGCGGTAATACGACTGCGGCAAAAAGATTTCGGTATAGCTGGCATAGGCAGAAATATTTTCGTTGAGGTCGTAGATCACCCCGGCGTAGGGCAGTACCTTGCCGGTGTCTTTTGCATGGCTGGTGCCCGTCAGGGTGTAATCGGCCACCCGTGTACCGAGCATTAGCGTCAGATCATCGGTGAGGCTCAAGCGTGCGGTCATGTAAGTGCCGGTCTGGCGCGTTGTTTCATCGTTGTAGGAGGTTACGTTGCCCCAGTCCGGTTCCAGGCTGTCGCCATCCCAGTTGTAGTAGTCATAGGCGTTGTCGACCATTTTGGCGTTGGTGTAGTCCTTGCCGGTCCAGTGCGATTTAGCTACCGAGCCGCCGACCACCAATTGATGTTCGCGCCCCAGCAAGCTGAATGGACCGCTGGCAAACAGGTCGCCACTGTCGCTGACGTATTCGCCGGTGTACTTGCGGGCCAGCATTGGCGCCAGTCCGGTGCTTGCGTCCGGGTCCAGCAATGCGCCGAGCGGTGCGTTGTAGCCGTTGACCTGGTGGTTGTACTGGCCTTTGACTACCCAGCCGTTATCAAAGCTGTGCTCCAGGGTTGAAAAAACCGTGCGTGTGTATTGCTCCCAACTGCTCCATTTGGCGCCGTTGTTGAACGAACGAGGGGTGCTGATGCGCTCGCCGGCGGAGTTGAACAGCGAGGCACTGCCCGACCAGCTGGAGCCTTTTGGATGGTTGTTCTGATAATCGGCGCCGAGAGTCAGCAGGGTGTCCGGGGTCAGGTCCACTTCCACAATGCCGTAGTAAACCTCGCTGTCGCGCTGGTAGTGGTCCATGAACGAGTGCTTGTCCTGATAGGCCGCAACGGCCCGGCCACGCACATTGCCGCTTTCGGTCAGCGGGCCGCTGACGTCGATCTCGGAACGGTAGTTGTCCCAGGACCCTGCGCCCACATCCACGTGGGCCTTGAACTCGCTTGTCGGTTTTTTGCGCACCATATTGATGGTGCCGCCGGGGCCGCCTGCGCCGGTGAGCAACCCGGTTGCACCCTTGAGAACTTCGACCCGGTCGTAAATTGCCGTGTCGGTAAGGGTGTGCCCGGCAGAGTACTGCGGGTCTTGCAGGATCGGGATGCCGTCGTACTGAAAGTTCTTGATCGCAAAACCGCGGGAATAGTAGCTGGTGCGGTCACTGTCATAGGTCGCAACGGTGATGCCGGGGGTGTGGCGCATCACGTCATCGATCGAGTTGAGACCGAAATCGTCCATCGCCTGGCGTGTTACCACAGAGATCGACTGTGGGGTTTCGCGCGGTGTCAGCACCATGCGCGTAGCAGTCGCAATGCTGCCGGGGGTGTAGGAGCCCGAACCTTCAGTGATGGTGCCCAATTGGTTGGCGCTGACTTGGGTGGCGCCCAGTTCCAGGCTGCCGCCCGCCGCAGGCAGTGCCTCGAGCATGTAGCCATTGGCACTTTTTACTGCGGTATAGCCACTGCCACGCAACAAGGCTTCGAATCCGGAAGGCTCGTTGTAGGTGCCGTGCAGGCCGGGAGTCGTCAGCCCCTCAAGGTTGGCGGGCTGAAAAATAATCGCTACCCCGGCCTGTTGTGCAAAACGGTTCAGGGCACTGCTCAGCGGGCCGGATGGAATGTCATAGGTCTGTACCGATGCCGACTGCGCCTGGGCGACGGTGCTGCACAGCACGCCAGTCGCCGAAGCGACAATCAAGTGAATGGCCAGGGCCAGCGGGGTGCAGGCCCGCGGGCTAAAACGCCCGCGAGGGTGGGAGGAAGTCAGCATGGAGAGCGCAGTCCTTTAGGGTTCTATGTATCTACCTTGACGGCTGGCTAGAAAAAAGCGGAACTAATGCGAATAATTATTCTTTAGATTGTTGCGCCTGGCTGATCACCACCAGCCACGGGGTATAGGTTTTTATCGTCAGCGGCAGGGTTTCAGCGATCAATTGCAGCGCCCGATCGGTGTTATCCAGCGGCAATACAGCCGATACGCGCAAATTGGCCAGGGCCTGACGGTCAAACTGAATATGGCCGCGCCGATGTCGGGAAATTTCATCGAGCACCCGGGTCAGGGGCTGGTTATCCACCACCAGTTGGTGATCTCGCCATGCCTGATCAATGCTGGCGGGGTCGAGCGTACCGGACAGTTCGACCGAGTCGCGGCGGATCAGCGCCCGGGAGCCAGTGTCGACCTCCAGGGTCTGTCGTTCGTCAGCGCTCTGTGCGGCGACGCGCGACTGCAGCATGCTCAAAACAGTGGTGTCGTGCAGATGTTTGACCACGAAGCGGGTGCCCAGCGCGCGCATGCTGCCCTCGTCGGTCTGCACAATAAAGGGCCGGGCGCTGTCGTGAGCAACCTCCACCAGGACTTCGCCTAGCAGTACCTCGATACGCCGTTCCTGGCCGTTGAAGTGCACATTCACTGCACTGGTACCGCTAAGAGTGAGTGTTGAGTTGTCGGCCAGACGCAGGGTTTTCCAGTCATTGGGGCCGGTCCTGATGTCTGCCATCCATTGCTTTGGATACTGGCTTTGCAATAGCAGTGCGCCGGGTAGGCCCAGGCAGCCGGCAATCAGTAATGCGCGTAATACCCGCTTGCCTCGGGCTGCAGGTTTGCGCCCGCCAAAGGCGGCAGTGAGTGCGGCCTTGGCCGGGGCGGATTGCCCGCGCAACGCTTGCAGGCGGCTGATCACCTCTTGCATGCGCAGGGCGGCGGCTGCGTGTTGCGCACTTTGTTGTTTCCAGCACTCGAACTGCAGGCGCAGCGCATCGTTGGCGGCCTCTTCATGCAGTTGAAGAATCCACTCGGCGGCTTGCTCGTCAATGGTCGGGTGGGGCTCGGGCATGGCTTTATCAGGTATCCAGGCTATGGCTGCAGTGCAGCAAGGCCTGGATCAGGTACTTGCGCACCGTGCGATCAGACAGTGCCAGTTGCCGGGCGATCTCGCTCTGTTTCAGGCCATCGAGGTAGTACAGGACAAAGGCCTGGCGAACCTTGTCCTGCATGCCTTCCAGAATGAACGCGATGTGTTCGAGAGCTTCCAGAGTGGTGAGGATCTGCTCGGGGGATTGAAAGCCTTCAAGGGCTTGTGCGGTAAGCGCAAGTTCTTGCAGATAGGCGTTTTCGATTTGTTTGCGGCGCACCTGATCAATGATCAGGCGTCGTGCCGTGGTGCTCAAAAACGCCCGGGGCTCACGCAGGGTGGCTACCGACTCGCGGGCGTTGAGGATTCGGGTAAAGGTGTCTTGTGCCAGGTCTGCGGCATTCTGGGCGCAGCCGAGTTTTCTGCGCAGCCAGCCAAACAGCCAGCCGTGATGCTCGCTGTACAGATTGGAAATCGCGGCCTGGAACGCGGGTTCACCCGTTGACATAGGTCGTGGCTCAGACGTTATTGAGAATTATTACTAATTCTGAATGCAAGTCCGGGGTAAACGCAACTGAGAATGAATGCAGGAGCAAGCTTGTTTGCAGGCGCGAGCTGTTCAAGAGCTCGCACCTACAGGGGGAGGGGGGGATCAGTTTTTGGCGATCAGGTTGCCGGCATGCAGGCCGCACTCTTTTTGCGTGGCTTCTTCCCACCACCAGCGACCTTCGCGCTCGTGCTGATTTGGCAGCACCGGGCGGGTGCAGGGTTCGCAGCCGATGCTGATAAAACCGCGCTCGTGCAGGCTGTTGTACGGCAACTCCAGCATGCGGATGTAGCCCCAGACTTCCTCGCTGGTCATTTGTGCCAGCGGGTTGAATTTGTACAACGCACGTTCGGGGGTGGAGAACGCACCGTCAATTTCCAGTGCTGCCACCTGGCTGCGGGTGCCCGGGCTCTGGTCGCGACGCTGGCCGGTGGCCCAGGCCTTTACGGTCGACAGTTTGCGGCGTAGCGGCTCGATTTTGCGCACGCCACAGCACTCGCCGTGGCCGTCCTTATAGAAGCTGAACAGGCCTTTTTCTTTAACGAACGGCTCAAGTTTGCTTTGATCCGGCGAAATCAGCTCGATCTGGATCTGGTAGTGCTCGCGCACCTGCTCGATAAACCTGTAGGTCTCGGGGTGCAGCCGGCCGGTGTCGAGGCTGAAGACTTTGACGTTCTTGTTCAGCTTCCAGGCCATGTCCACCAGCACCACATCTTCGGCGCCGCTGAAGGAAATCCAGAGCTCGTCGCCAAAATGTTCAAAGGCGAGTTTGAGAATGTCCTGGGGGGACTTGCTGGCGTATGTCGCGGCGAGTTCGGCGACGTTGAACGTATGGCTCATCAGGCGGCTTCCTACAGTGAATGGCGCTTGGCGCTCTCTAGTGCGGCGATGTTAGCAAAAACCGCGGGCTACAGGGTTTGCAGCGTATCGAGCAGCACTTTGACCTTGGTGATCGATTCCTGGTATTCGTCCTGCCAGTGCGAGTCGGCGACGATACCGCCGCCGCCCCAGCAGCTCACTTGCCCGTCCTTGATCAGCAGGCTGCGAATCGCAATGGAACTGTCCATCTCGCCGCGTACGTCCAGATACATGAGCGAACCGCAGTAAATGCTGCGTCTTGTCGGTTCCAGCTGATCAATGATTTGCATCGCGCGGATTTTCGGGGCGCCGGTAATCGAGCCGCCAGGGAAGCTGTCGCCGATCAGGTCGAGGGCGTCTTTGCCTTCAGCCAGTTGCCCGGTCACGCTGCTCACCAGGTGGTGAACATTGGGATAGCTTTCGAGGCTAAACAGCTGCGGGACGCTGACCGAGCCAGTACGGCAGGTACGCCCCAGGTCATTGCGCAGTAAATCGACAATCATCAGGTTTTCAGCGCGGTCCTTGGGGCTGGCCAGCAGTTCGGCGGCGTTCGCCGCATCTTCGCTGCTGTCTTTGCCCCGCGGGCGGGTGCCTTTGATCGGGCGGGTTTCCACCTGATTGTTGCTGACCCGCACAAAGCGCTCCGGTGACAGGCTCAAAATCGCGTTGCTGTCCGTCAGGCGCATAAATCCTGAAAAGGGTGTCGGGCAGGCGGCCCGCAGTGCGCAATAGGCGGTCCAGCTATCGCCCTGGCAAGGGGCGCTGAAGCGCTGGGTGTAGTTGACCTGGTAGCAGTCGCCGGCCTGGATGTAGCGCTGAATCTGCTCCAGTGCCTGCTCATACTGGCTGGCGCTGATATCCGGCTGCATGGGCCGCTTGAGCGAGAACCCCGGGTTCGCCGCCGGCGCCGGCTGGCTGAACAGCGCAATCAGGCGTTCGCGTTCGCCGTCAGCCAGGCGCGGGTGAAACACCAGTTGGCTGGTGAGTTGCTGGTGATCGCTGATCAATGCCCAGGCGTACAGACCCAGTTGCGCGTCGGGCAATTGCAGGTCATCCCGTGACCGGGCAGGGAGCTGCTCAAGCCGACGGCCGAAGTCGTAGCTCAGGTAGCCGATCAGGCCGCCGGCAAACGGCAGTTCATAGTTGGCCGGAAGGCTGGCGTTGCCGAGCTGGTTCAGGTTTTCCCGCAGGCGCTGTAAAAATTCGCGCCCCGACTCGCTTGGCCCCACAGTCAGCTCTTGCAGTGGCCAGGCGCTCAGCAGGTCATAACGGCCGCGCTCGGCTGCAGGGCGGCCGCTGTCGAGCAGTACGGCACCGGGCGCATGGCGTATCGCCGCAAAATACTCGGCGGGATTGGCGTGGTAGGGCAGGGGGTGTACAGAGCAGGTCAACATGCGAAGCCAATCAGCCATCGGAGCGGGGTGGCGATTGTAATCCTGTGCAGGGCAGCAACCAAGCCTTGAGGGTGCGGTGGCAAGAGTCTGTGGGAGCCGGCTTGCCAGCGATGCCTGTAATGCGGTTGTCTGTCGGGCCGCATTGAGGCCATCGCCGGCAAGCCGGCCCCCGCCGGGCTTGTCAGCGTCTTGTGGGGGCCGGCTTTATTCGGCGGAGTGAATATGCCCGAACAATTCCTGGGCAAAGCGCATGCGCTCTTCCGGGGTTTCCTTGATGCCTTTGGCGGCCAGCTCTTCGAGGTGTGCTTCTACTGCGTGGGTACGCAGCGTCAGGCCACAGTCGTTGGCAATCTGGATATTCAGGCCCGGGCGGGCATTGAGCTCCAGAATCAGCGGGCCTTTTTCCTGGTCGAGCACCATGTCGACCCCGATATAGCCCAGCCCGCACAATTCATAGCAGCCGGCAGCCAGCTTCATGAAGCCGTCCCAGTTGGGCAGTTGCACGCCGTCCACCGCATTGGTGGTGTCGGGGTGTTTGCTGATGATGTTGTTCAGCCAGGTGCCCCGCAGGGTCAGGCCGGTCGCCAGATCGACACCGACCCCGATCGCGCCCTGGTGCAGGTTGGCCTTGCCCCCCGATTGTCGGGTCGGCAGGCGCAACATGGCCATCACCGGGTAGCCCATCAAGACAATGATGCGAATATCCGGCACGCCTTCGTAGCTGATGCTTTTGAATATCTGGTCCGGGATCACCCGGTACTCGATCAGTGCCCGGTCGCGGTGGCCGCCCAGCGAGTAAAGGCCGGTCAGAATGCTCGAAACCTGATGCTCGATTTCTTCGTGGCTGATGATCTTGCCCGAGACCGTGCGAAAACGGTCTTCGAAACGGTCAGCTATCACCAGAATGCCGTCGCCGCCCGCACCCTGGGCGGGCTTGATCACAAAGTCGTTACGGCCACCGATGATCTCGTCGAGTTTTTCGATTTCTTTTTCGGTGGAAATCACGCCATACATTTCCGGTACATGAATGCCGGCTGCAATGGCGCGTTCCTTGGTGATGATCTTGTCATCCACAATCGGATACAGGCTGCGCTTGTTGTACTTGAGTACATAGTCCGCGTTGCGCCGATTGATGCCCATGATGCCTCGGGCTTCCAGGGCCTTCCAGGTTTTCCAGAAGCCAAACATCAGGAGTCAGCCTTCAGGAAGGCCTTGAAACGCACCAGTTCGGTCAGGCGGTAGCCGCGATAGCGACCCATGGCCAGCATGAAGCCCACCAGAATCAGCAGCACTGCCGGGAAGGTGAAGATGAAGTACACCAGCTCCGGAATGCTCATGATCAGGTACGCCAGCGTAGCGGCAAACAGGGTTCCGACTGCGACTTTCATCGCATGGCCGCCGCCACGTTCTTCCCAGGTAATCGACAGGCGCTCGATGGTCATGGTCAGAATCACCATCGGGAACAGTGCCACCGACAGTCCGCGTTCCAGGCCCAGTTTGTGACTGAACAGACTGATGGCAGCGATCAGTATCACCACGAAGGTCAGTACCACGGACAGTCGCGGCAGCATTTGCAGCTTCAGGTGCTCCAGATAGGAGCGCAACATTAATCCGAGTGCCGTTATCACCGTAAACAGGATGATGCCGAACTCCAGCTGGGTTTCGCGGAACGCCAGGGCTATCAGTACCGGGGTGAAGGTACCCAGGGTTTGCAGGCCGATCAGGTTGCGCAGTACCAGAATCACCAGCACGCCAATCGGGATCATCACCATGATCATGAAGGTTTGCTGGGTTTGCAGTGGCAAGCCGTACAGCGAGTACTCAAGGAAGTTGGCGTCGGTGTTCTCGTCCGTCAGCTTGGCCAGGCGAATGGCGTTCATTTCGCTGTTGTTCAGGCTGAAGGTCACGTTGGGCTTCTTGCCGCCATCGACGGTGACCATTGGCTCATCGCCGATCCACCACAGCAGGCGGTCGGAGGGCAGGCCCTGCTCACCGGTTTCCGGGTTGAAATACAGCCAGTCGTTACCGTTGAAGCTGCGCAGCCACAGTTCAGGGTTCTGTGGTTGATCGGCCACCAGGCGGATGGTGTGGACTTTTTCCATCGGCACGTGGGCTATCGACAACAGCAGCTCGATGACCTGGGCTTTGTGCGGGGTGGAGGGGTCACCCGCCAGCAGCAGTTTCACGTTGTCATCGTTAGGGTTGTTCACCCGTTTGATGGTTTCGCTGATAAAGGTTTCGACGTCGGCAGAGTGCTGGCGAATGGGCGCCAGCAGTGCTTCGGCGGCAATTTTTTCCGGGCCTTCAACGGCAATGCTGTCACGGAAGACCGGGCCTTTGAGCTTGGTCTTGTCACCCGAATAGCGCTTGGTCAGCACCAGACGGTAATAAAGGGTCTGCTTGCCGCTGACCCGGCGTGCGGACCAGGTCACCTTGCGGTTGCCATCCACCCGGTTGACGCTGACACCGTAGTTATTGGAGATAAAGCTTTCGTTCAGGCTGACGTAGTCGCGGTTGAGCGGCGGTACGAACATCTGGATCTTGACCGGGTCTTTAGAGCTGGCGACGAACTCGACTTTGGCATCGATGTTCCACAGGTCGTCGGTCGCGTCTTCGGTCACAGGAATGCCGAGAGCAAAAATCTGATAGGCAGTAATCGAAATGCCCAGCACCACGAGGACGGTGATCAGGATTTTCAGGTGAAGGGTAAGCGCGCGCATTTCAATTACTCTGCGGTTTGAGCGTTAGCGACGCAGGCAGGTTTGCCAGCAGCGTATTTAAGACTTGGGTCGACCAGCGCATCAAAGCGCTTGAGTGCTTCGGAGCCGATCAGCAGCGGGTATTGGAACGCACTTCTATCAGTCAAGTTCACTTCGATTGTGCGTAAAGCTTTGCCCATGCAGATTTCCAGGGCAATGACCGGGCGCGAGGTGTAGTTCTTGTCGGACTGGGGATCATAGTCACCCGAGCGGCGTTTGATCTTGCTGACCCGGGCCAGCGGGCGTTCGATGGGGTGCGAGTGGGCGTCATCGATGGCCAGATAAAAGCGGACCCAGCTCTCTCCATCGCGTTTGAAACGCTTTATGTCGCGTGCGCTGAGGGATGCGGTTTTGGCTCCGGTATCGAGTTTGGCGGCCACTTGCAGATCGATGCCGGCCAGTTCGGCATATTCATTGAGGCCGTACACGGTTTTCTCGGCACCAAGGCTCAAGCCCGGTACGCACAGCAGACAAAGAAGGGTGTAGAGGGGGAAAAATTTCATAAATCGGGGCACGTCTCTTGCAATCTTCAGTTCAAGGCACTGGCAGTACAGAGCAAGTTTCCTCGTGCGGCTGCCCGTGGACGGGGCAGGGCGGATGCGGCCGGCATTCTAACATGAAGGTTTTATGGCGCCAGCGTTGCGGCGCTTTTATGGGGGGGAACTGGCTGTCGATTAAACTAAGGTCGTATCGGGATATTGTCGACAATACCTATTTATAATTTGACTATTTGGCGTTGAATCGCTAGTTTTGGCGTCATTGATTTGAAAGGTGTCGACAATATGCTGCAAGCACTAGAGCCCGCCGCTATCGCCCAGGACGATTCTGAAACCCTGTCGGAGAACGTGTTTCGGCGTATTCAGGCGGCTATTGTCAAAGGTGAAATCGCCCCCGGCAGCAAGATATCCGAGCCCGAACTGGCCCGCACCTACGGCATCAGCCGTGGGCCATTGCGTGAAGCCATTCACCGTCTCGAAGGTCAGCGCCTGCTGGTGCGCATCCCCCATGTCGGGGCCCGGGTGGTGTCGCTGAACCACGCCGAACTGATCGAACTCTACGAAATTCGCGAGTCCCTCGAAGGTATGGCCTGCCGCCTGGCCGCCGAGCGCATGAGTGATGAAGACATCGCCGAGTTGCGTCGGGTGCTCGAAACCCATGAGCGCGATGAGGCGTTCCAGGCGGGTGTCGGTTACTACCAGCAGGAAGGCGACTTCGATTTTCATTACAAGATCATTCAAGGCAGCGGTAATCGCACCCTGACCCAGATGCTGTGCGGCGAGCTGTACCAGCTGGTGCGTATGTACCGAATCCAGTTTTCCACCACCCCCAATCGCCCGCACCAGGCATTCGCCGAGCACCACCGGATTCTTGATGCCATTGCCGATCGCGACGGCGAACTGGCCGAGTTATTGATGCGCCGCCATATCGGCGCGTCGAAACGCAATATTGCGCGTCACTACCAAGACAGCGCCCAGCAGACAGCCACTCCACGAGGTGAGTCATGAGCAATAAAAACAGTCCAGGCCAGCGTTTCCGTGACGCAGTCGCCAGTGAACATCCGCTGCAGGTTGTGGGTGCGATCAACGCCAACCATGCACTGCTGGCCAAGCGTGCCGGCTTCAAGGCAATTTATCTGTCGGGTGGCGGTGTTGCAGCGGGATCTTTGGGGGTGCCGGACCTGGGCATTACCGGCCTGGACGATGTGCTGACCGACGTCCGTCGCATTACCGACGTCTGCGACCTGCCGCTGCTGGTGGACGTGGATACCGGCTTTGGCTCCTCGTTCTTCAACGTGTCGCGCACCGTCAAGTCGATGATCAAGTTTGGCGCGGCGGCGATTCATATCGAAGACCAGGTCGGTGCCAAGCGTTGCGGTCATCGCCCGAACAAGGAAATCGTCTCGCTGCAAGAGATGGTCGACCGCATCAAAGCAGCAGTTGACGCCCGTACCGATGACAGCTTCGTGATCATGGCACGCACCGATGCGCTGGCGGTCGAGGGCCTGGAGTCGGCGCTGGAACGTGCGGCAGCCTGTGTTGAAGCCGGTGCCGACATGGTCTTCCCGGAAGCCATTACCGAACTCGAGATGTACAAACTGTTCGCCAATCGGGTGAAGGCGCCGATTCTGGCCAACATCACCGAGTTTGGCTCGACACCGCTGTACACCACCGAGCAACTGGCCGGTGCCGATGTATCGCTGGTGCTGTACCCGCTCTCGGCTTTCCGGGCGATGAACAAGGCTGCTGAAAACGTCTACGGCGCCATCCGCCGTGACGGCACCCAGCAGAACGTGATCGACACCATGCAAACCCGCATGGAACTGTACGACGCCATCAACTACCACAGCTTCGAGCAAAAGCTCGACGCCGTGTTTGCCGCCAAGAAGTAACACAATTCCATGATCCTGCAGGAGCGAGCTTGCTCCTGCAGGGATAGGTATAGAACCCTGTAGTTGCCGAATCCCTAACAAATTCAAGATTGGAGAGCGCAATGGCCGAAGCAAAAGTATTGAGTGGCGCCGGATTACGCGGCCAGGTGGCCGGGCAAACAGCCTTGTCGACCGTTGGCCAGGAAGGCGCAGGTCTCACTTATCGTGGTTATGACGTCCGTGAACTGGCCGCCGAAGCCCGCTTTGAAGAAGTAGCCTATCTGCTGCTGTACGGTGAACTGCCGAACAAAACCGAGCTGGCGGCCTATATGGCCAAACTCAAAACCCTGCGTGATTTGCCGCAGGCCCTCAAGGAAGTGCTGGAGCGCATCCCCGCCGACGCCCATCCGATGGATGTGATGCGTACCGGCTGCTCGTTCCTGGGCAACCTTGAGCCCGAGCTGGATTTTGCCCGTGAGCGCGATGTAACCGATCGCCTGCTGGCCGCTTTCCCGGCAATCATGTGCTACTGGTATCGCTTCAGCCATGACGGTCTGCGCATCAATTGCGTGACCGATGAAGAGTCCATTGGCGGGCACTTCCTGCACCTGCTGCACGACAAGAAGCCGAGCGAACTGCACGTCAAAGTGATGAACGTGTCGCTGATTCTGTATGCCGAGCACGAATTCAACGCCTCGACATTCACCGCCCGGGTCTGTGCTTCGACCCTGTCCGACCTGTACTCGTGCGTCACGGCCGCCATCGGCACGTTGCGCGGGCCACTGCACGGTGGCGCCAACGAAGCGGCAATGGAAATGATCGAGCGTTTCGGCTCGGCAGAAGAGGCGGTCAAGGGCACTCTCGAAATGCTGGCGCGCAAAGACAAGATCATGGGCTTTGGCCACGCGATCTATAAAGACAGCGATCCGCGTAACGAAGTGATCAAGGGCTGGTCGAAAAAACTCGCTGACGAAGTGGGTGACACCACGTTGTTCCCGGTTTCCGAAGCCATCGACCAAACCATGTGGGAACAAAAGAAGCTGTTCCCCAACGCCGACTTCTACCATGCCTCGGCGTATCACTTCATGGGCATTCCAACCAAGCTGTTCACCCCGATCTTTGTCTGCTCACGCCTGACCGGCTGGGCTGCGCACGTGTTCGAACAGCGCGCCAACAACCGCATCATCCGCCCGAGTGCCGAGTACATCGGCGTCGAACAGCGCAAGTTCGTGCCAATCGAACGCCGCTGACCAGCAGGCGGCTTGAACCTGTCCAGCCTGCAGGAGCGAGCTTGCCCGTGAGCTCTTTGAAAAGCTCGCGAGCAAGCCCGCTTCTGCAGGAGGGGTGAGCCGCCTCAGACCTAACCGTGATCGAGTCCCACGCCATGAATACTGAATTTCGCAAAACACTACCGGGCACCCGGCTGGATTATTTCGACACCCGCGCGGCAGTCGATGCGATCAAACCCGGTGCTTATGACACCCTGCCATACACCTCCCGGGTACTGGCCGAAAACCTGGTGCGTCGCTGTGATCCTGCGACCCTGAACGCCTCATTGAGCCAGTTGATTGAACGCAAACGCGATCTCGACTTTCCGTGGTTCCCGGCGCGAGTGGTGTGCCACGACATTCTCGGGCAGACCGCGCTGGTCGACCTCGCCGGTTTGCGCGACGCCATTGCCCTGCAAGGGGGCGACCCGGCGCAAGTGAACCCGGTGGTCCCGACCCAGCTGATTGTCGATCACTCGTTGGCGGTTGAGCGCGACGGCACCGATCCCGAGGCGTTTGAAAAGAACCGCGCCATCGAGGATCGCCGTAACGAAGACCGGTTCCACTTTATTGAGTGGACCAAAAAAGCCTTCAAAAACGTCGATGTGATCCCGCCAGGCAACGGCATCATGCACCAGATCAACCTGGAGAAAATGTCTCCGGTGATTCAGGTGCGTGACGGTGTGGCATTCCCCGATACCTGCGTCGGCACCGACAGCCACACCCCCCACGTTGATTCGCTGGGCGTCATTGCCATTGGCGTCGGCGGTCTTGAAGCCGAGAGCGTGATGCTCGGTCGTGCCTCCTGGATGCGCCTGCCGGAAATCGTCGGCGTCGAGCTGACCGGCAAGCTGCAGCCGGGCATTACCGCTACCGATATGGTGCTGGCGCTGACCGAGTATCTGCGCAAGCAAAAAGTCGTCGGTGCCTGGCTGGAGTTCTTCGGCGAAGGTGCTGCGGCGCTGACCCTGGGGGACCGCGCCACCATCTCCAACATGGCCCCGGAATACGGCGCCACGGCTGCGATGTTCTACATCGACCAACAAACCATCGACTACCTCAAGCTGACCGGTCGTGAAGACCAGCAAGTGCAGTTGGTCGAAAACTACGCCAGGCTCACCGGGCTGTGGGGCGACAGTCTCAAGCATGCTGAGTATGAGCGTGGCTTGAGCTTTGACCTGTCCAGTGTCGTGCGCAACATGGCCGGCCCGAGCAACCCCCACGCCCGCGTCGCCACCAGCGACCTCGCGGCCAAGGGCATTGCCGGTCAGTGGGACGACGTGCCGGGGCAAATGCCTGACGGCGCGGTAATTATTGCGGCCATCACCAGCTGCACCAACACGAGCAACCCGCGTAACGTGATTGCGGCAGGCCTGATCGCCCGCAACGCCAACAAACTGGGGCTGACCCGCAAGCCTTGGGTCAAGTCGTCGTTGGCACCGGGTTCGAAAACCGTCGCGCTGTATCTGGACGAAGCCGGTCTGACCGATGAGCTTGAGCAACTGGGCTTTGGTGTGGTCGCTTTTGCCTGTACCACCTGCAATGGCATGTCCGGTGCGCTGGATCCGCAAGTGCAGCAGGAGATCATCGATCGCGATCTCTACGCGACGGCCGTGCTCTCGGGCAACCGCAACTTTGACGGGCGGATTCACCCGTACGCCAAGCAGGCATTTCTGGCTTCGCCGCCTTTGGTAGTGGCTTATGCAATTGCCGGGACCATCCGTTTCGATATCGAAAAAGATGTGTTGGGCCTGGATGCCAGCGGCAACGAAGTGCGTCTGAAAGATATCTGGCCAAGCGACGAAGAAATCGATGCCGTGGTCAAGCGCTCGGTCAAGCCGGAGCAGTTCCGCCAGGTTTATATTCCGATGTTCGCCATTCACGAAGACACCGGCCCGAAAGTCGAGCCGCTCTACGACTGGCGCCCGCAAAGCACTTACATTCGTCGTCCGCCGTATTGGGAAGGGGCACTGGCCGGTGCACGTCCGCTCAAGGGCATGCGCCCGCTGGCAGTGCTGCCGGACAACATCACCACCGATCACCTGTCGCCGTCCAACGCGATCATGCTCGACAGTGCCGCAGGTGAGTATCTGGCGAAAATGGGCCTGCCGGAAGTCGACTTCAACTCCTATGCAACCCACCGTGGCGACCACCTGACCGCGCAACGTGCCACCTTTGCCAACCCCAAACTGTTCAACGAAATGGTGATCGAGGACGGCAAGGTCAAGCAGGGCTCATTGACCCGTCTTGAGCCTGAAGGCCAGGTGATGCGCATGTGGGAAGCGATTGAAACCTACATGGATCGCAAGCAGCCGTTGATCATCATTGCCGGCGCCGACTACGGTCAGGGCTCGTCCCGTGACTGGGCGGCCAAGGGCGTGCGTCTGGCCGGGGTCGAAGCCATTGCGGCAGAGGGCTTTGAGCGGATTCACCGTACCAACCTGGTCGGCATGGGCGTGTTGCCGCTGGAGTTCATGCCGGGCACCAATCGTAAAACCCTGCAGATTGACGGCAGCGAGACTTACGACGTGATCGGCGAGCGCACCCCGCGTGCCACGCTGACCCTGGTGATTACCCGCAACAACGGCGAGCGCGTCGAGGTGCCGGTGATGTGCCGTCTGGACACCGCTGAAGAAGTCTCGATCTACGAAGCGGGCGGCGTGTTGCAGCGCTTTGCCCAGGACTTCCTGGAATCGGCCACGGCTTAATAGCAGTGCCGGGGCCTGGCGCCCCGGCCCTAACAGGAATCAGTTTTATGGCCTATGCAGCGCAAATCAAAATCCCTGCGACTTATATGCGCGGCGGTACCAGTAAAGGGGTGTTTTTCAGTCTGCTTGACTTGCCCGCCGTGGCCCAGGTTCCGGGCGCGGCCCGTGATGCCCTGTTGTTGCGGGTAATCGGCAGCCCGGACCCGTACGAAAAGCAAATTGACGGCATGGGCGCGGCGACCTCCAGTACCAGCAAAACCGTGATCGTCAGCCAAAGCCTGCAAGCCGATCATGATGTCGACTATCTGTTTGGCCAGGTGTCGATCGACAAGCCGTTCGTGGACTGGAGCGGCAACTGCGGCAACCTGTCGGCGGCCGTCGGTTCGTTTGCCATCAGCAGCGGCCTGGTGGATGCGGCCCGTATCCCGCAAAACGGCACGGCCGTGGTGCGTATCTGGCAAGCCAATATTGGCAAAACCATTATTGCCCATGTACCGATCACCGATGGCGCAGTCCAGGAAACCGGTGATTTCGAGCTCGACGGGGTGACCTTTCCTGCCGCCGAGGTGCAGCTGGAGTTCATTAATCCGGCGGCTGACGAGGAGGGTGCAGGGGGTTCGATGTTCCCTACCGGCAACCTGGTTGACGACCTTGAAGTGCCAGGGCTCGGCACCTTGAAAGTCACCATGATCAACGCCGGTATCCCGACCATTTTCGTCAATGCCCAAGCCATCGGTTACACCGGTGCCGAGCTGCAAAACGACATCAACGGCGATCCGAAAGCCCTGGCCATGTTCGAAACCATTCGTGCCCATGGTGCGTTGCGCATGGGCCTGATTGAAAGGCTCGAAGATGCGGCCAAGCGTCAGCACACGCCCAAGGTGGCCTTTGTTGCCGGGCCGACCGATTACCTGTCATCAAGCGGCAAGCCGGTGCCTGCACAGAGTGTGGACTTGCTGGTGCGGGCATTGTCGATGGGCAAGTTGCACCACGCGATGATGGGGACGGCGGCGGTGGCGATTGGCACTGCGGCAGCCATTCCGGGCACCCTGGTCAACCTTGCCGCGGGCGGCGAGTTGCGCAGCGCCGTGCGTTTTGGTCATCCCTCGGGCACCTTGCGGGTGGGCGCGCAGGCGCAGCAGGTTGATGGCGAATGGACAGTTACCAAAGCCATCATGAGCCGCAGCGCGCGGGTTTTGATGGAAGGTTGGGTGCGGGTACCGGGCGATGCCTTTTAACCCTGATTGCTGAATCCGACGCATAAAAAAGCCCCGCATCGCTGCGCAATGCTGTTCGCCTAAACGACTGCTATCTCAACTGTAGGAGCGAGCTTGCCTCGCGATGGTCTCGAAATGCCGTGTTTAATCTGTAAACACGGCGTTTTCGTTAACAATCATCGCGAGACAAGCTCGCTCCTACCACGGCAGGGTTTAGTTCTGTGAACAGCTTTGCTCATCGTTGCGGGGCTTTTTAGTTCAAGTCCTGTGGGACTTAAACCATTTTGTCGCCGACATGCAGAATCTTCATGCCGTTGGTGCCACCGATGGTGTGGTAGCTGTCGCCCTTGGTCAGGATGACCCAGTCGCCATTTTCTACGACGCCACGCTTGAGCAGTTCGTCGATGGCAGCCTGGCTGACTTGTTCTGGCGGCAGCGATGCCGGGTCGAACGGCACGGTGTAAACGCCACGGAACATGGCAGCACGGGCCTGGGTTTCACGGTGCGGGGAGAACGCGTAGATCGGCACCGAAGAACGGATGCGCGACATGATCAACGGCGTGTAACCACTTTCGGTCAGAGCGATGATCGCTTTGACACCAGGGAAATGGTTGGCGGTGTACATGGCCGCCAGCGCAATGCTCTGGTCGCAGCTTTCGAAAACCTTGCCGATACGGTGGCTGGAGGTTTTGCTGGTCGGATGCTTTTCAGCGCCGACACAGATCCGCGCCATGGCCTGTACCGCTTCCAGCGGGTAAGCGCCGGCAGCACTTTCAGCCGAGAGCATCACGGCGTCGGTGTAGTCGAGAACGGCGTTGGCTACGTCGGACACTTCGGCGCGAGTCGGCATCGGGTTCTGGATCATCGACTCCATCATCTGGGTCGCAACGATCACCGCTTTATTGTGGCGGCGTGCATGCAGAATGATTTTCTTCTGAATGCCCACCAGCTCGGCATCGCCGATTTCCACGCCCAGGTCGCCACGGGCAACCATTACTGCGTCACTGGCCTTGATCAGCCCGTCGAGGGTTTCGTCATCCGCTACGGCTTCAGCGCGTTCAATCTTCGCGACCAGCCAGGCAGTACCGCCGGCTTCGTCACGCAGTTGACGGGCGTATTCCATGTCGGCGGCGTCCCGCGGGAACGACACGGCCAGGTAGTCGACTTGCATTTCGGCAGCCAGCTTGATGTCAGCCTTGTCTTTTTCAGTCAGGGCCGGCGCGGTCAGACCACCGCCGCGACGGTTGATGCCCTTGTGGTCAGACAGTGGGCCGCCGATCAGCACGGTGCAGTGCAGGGCGTCATCGGTGGCGGTGTCTACACGCATTACGACACGGCCGTCATCGAGCAGCAGCTCGTCGCCGACGCCGCAGTCCTTGACCAGATCCGGGTAGTCGATGCCGACTACTTGCTGGGTGCCTTCGGTCAACGGATGGCTGGTGGAGAAGGTGAATTGATCACCGACCTTCAGCTCGATCTTCTTGTTGGCGAATTTGGCGATACGAATTTTCGGGCCTTGCAGGTCACCCAAGAGGGCAACGAAACGGCCATGTTTGGCAGCGATTTCACGCACCAGCTTGGCACGAGCCTTATGCTCATCCGGGGTTCCGTGGGAAAAGTTCAGACGGGCGACGTCCAGGCCAGCGAGGATCAGCTGTTCCAGCATCTCCGGTGAATTGCTGGCAGGGCCAAGTGTGGCAACGATTTTAGTTCGACGAACGGACATGCAAAGACTCCTGAGTTCAAGCGCAGCCAAAGGCTACTATGGTCTTTGGCTGTAGTCATTGTTCCTCTGCACTACTTTCGACTTAAGTTGTGGTGCCGCAGCTTGAAGAATTTTCCCGTGGGGTCGATACAGTGTTAAGAACAGGAGATCCCCATGCGTTTTTTGCTCATTCTATTGATGGCCGGCAGTGTCGTCGGTTGTACCCGCTGGTCGATGAATCATCACCTGAACAGTGCCTACCGTGCCTATGACCGGGGTAATTGCGAAGCGGTGATGCTGGAGTTGTCCGAGGTGGATCGCGAGAGCCGCAGTCGCCCGTATATCTGGCCGCAGACTGCAATGTTGCGCGGACTATGCCTGGAACGAACCAAGTTCTATCTGGACGCTGCCCAGACCTATCAATACATCATCAATGAGTTCCCGAAGAGCGAGTATGCCTATCGCGCCAAGGCGAGGATCGAGACGTTGAGAATTCTTAAATTCATTCCGGGCCCCGGTGCAGGAGCGACTCCGGCACTGCCTGCTACCATTTGATGAAGTATCAACTGGCTAGTGGCTATATGATATCGCTGTGCTGCTGTTAGAGTATTCCGGGCTTTTTATGGATTAATAAAGGTATCGATGTCTGCTGGTTGGCCTGAGAGCGAGCTGCGGAACATTTCAGGCAGTAGCGCGGTCATGCTTAATGGCCTTTCAAAGTGATATTCGCCATGGTTATAGATCGCCGTATCCAGCGTCATCAACTGACAGGCTTCCTGGGCGTGCTCAACCGGTTCACAGGCAAACCCATCGGGTATCTGGGCAATGTGTCCGAGGGTGGGCTGATGCTGATCAGCCAGTTGCCGCTGCTGGTGGGGGCTGATTTTGAACTCAGGCTGCAAGTGCCCGGGCCTGATGGGGAGCTGCAGCTGGTGGATCTGACGGCACGATGCCTGTGGTGCATTGAAGACGTCAGCCCACAGTGCTACGACTCCGGTTTTATGCTGTATCAGCCTCCTGCGCAATACCTCGTGCTGATCGACAGCTTGCGCGAGTATTTCAGTTTCCTGCCGTTACAGGCCTCGGCTTAGGTCTGGCCTTGCACCGGTTTGAGCGCCTAGACTGACGGGGTCTACAGCTCAGGAACACCCCGTGACCTCTATTTTTTGGTACGACTATGAAACCACCGGCATCAACCCGCGCTGCGATCGGGCTGTGCAGGTTGCCGGTATCCGCACCGATGTCGACCTCAATGAGATTGATCAGCCGCTCAATCTGTATTGCCAGCCCAGTGACGATATTCTTCCTCACCCCATGGCTTGCCTGATCACCGGTATTACCCCCGGGCGCCTGGAAGACAAGGGCCTGGGGGAGGCCGAGTTCATGACCCGCACCCACGCGCAACTGGCATTGCCCGGCACCTGTGGCGCAGGCTACAACTCCTTGCGTTTCGATGACGAAGTCACGCGCTACAGCCTGTACCGGAATTTCTTCGATCCTTATGCCCGCGAGTGGCAGGGCGGCAACAGTCGCTGGGATTTGATTGATGTAGTGCGAACCGCGTATGCCCTGCGTCCGGAAGGAATTGTCTGGCCTGAAGACGAGGGGCGAGTGACCCTCAAGCTCGAGCGTTTGACGGCTGCCAACGGGATTGATCATGGCCAGGCCCATGATGCCTTGTCCGATGTGAGGGCCACCATCGCGTTGGCGCGGCTGATTCGTGACAAGCAACCCAAGTTGTATGAGTGGTTATTCAAGCTGCGCACGAAACAGCGGGTGCTTGATCAAGTTCGGTTATTGCAACCCATGCTGCATATTTCAGGGCGCTTCTCTGCGGCCAGGCATTATGCGGGGGTGGTATTGCCGCTGGCCTGGCATCCAAAAAACCGCAATGCACTGATTGTGTACGATCTGCATTTTGATCCTCAGCCATTACTGGACATGGATGCAGAGTCCTTGCGCCAGATGCTCTATACCCGGCGCGAAGACTTGGCTGAAGGCCAGCAGCCGGTTGCGCTGAAGCTGATACATGTTAACCGTTGTCCGGTGGTGGCCCCCTTGAATGTAGTGCGGGCCCAGGATCAACAGCGTTTGCAACTGGACATGGCGCTTTATCAAGCGCGTGCGGCGACGCTTATTGAGGCTCAGCAAGTTTGGCAGGACAAGTTATCGGCTATTTATGCCAGCGAAGATTTCGTCCCCGCTGCCGATCCCGAGCAACAGTTGTATGACGGTTTTCTCGGTGAGCGTGATCGTCGATTGTGTGAGCAAGTCAGGCTCAGTGATCCGGAGCAATTAGCAGGTACTACTTGGCCTTTTGATGACGAGCGTTTACCTGAATTATTGTTTCGCTACCGTGCGCGAAACTTCCCCCATACCTTGAGCGCGGAAGAACTTGAGCGTTGGCAATTGTTCTGTCGGCAGCGCTTGACCGACCCGGCCATGGGCGCGCCCCTGACCCTGGATGATTTCACCCGCGCAGCGCTGGAGTTGTCACGCAGTGCCAAGCCCGCCCAACTGAAGCTGTTGAGTGAATGGCAGCGCTATGCGCAAGGTCTTGGCCGCCGTCTGGGGATGAACTCGCAGGCGCAGGACTGACACTAAAAGGCAGGCAATAAAAAACGCCAGCAAGCTGGCGTTTTTTATTAGCGGTGCATAACGCAGCGCGAAGGGGGCACTTAGTCCAGCAGAGTTGCCCAGCCTTCAACTACGTCGCCGCCCCACTTGGCTTTCCACTCTTTCAGGGTCTTGTGGTTGCCACCTTTGGTTTCAATCACTTCACCGTTATGCGGGTTTTTGTATTGTTTAACCTTGCGGGCACGTTTGGTGCCGGTGGTTTTAACAACACCGCGTGGTGCTTTGCTTACTTTGGCTTCCGGATCCAGAAGGGCGATAATATCGCGCAGCGATTTTTGGTATTCGCCCATCAGCGTGCGCAGTTTGCCTTCGAATTCCAGCTCGGTTTGAAGTTTGTCGTCTTCCGACAGGTTTTTCAGGCGAGCTTGCAGTTCTTTGATCGCTTCTTCAGTTGCACGGTATTCGTTGATCAGGGACATGAGGATAACCTTATGTTGGAAAGGGTTTACAGGGAGACAGTGATGCAATAATAGTCAGACAGTTACTGCAAGTAAATATGCAAGGCTCGATTAATTCTAAAATTTAATTATTAACATTTTCCCATTCCTATATCAGCGCTATTAAATAAGCCGTTGTCAGGTGAATGTTAAGAAAGATTAATAAATGTCCTGGTTCACCAATAAAAACCCTGAAGGCCCCGCTCCCGAAGGCGTAGCAGGTGGGTGATGCGACCCTGGGGCGCACGCAATAAGCCTCAAGGAAGACTGTAGTTTTGCTGCGCACTCGCTAGAATGGCGGCCTTAGTAAAGTTTTGGAGTTTTTCCCTGATGCGCACTTTTCGGTTGGTGATCGCCTGCCCCGACGGCGTTGGTATTGTTGCCAAGGTCAGTAATTTCCTGGCCTCACACAATGGCTGGATCACTGAAGCGAGCCACCACTCGGATGATCAAAGCGGCTGGTTCTTTATGCGTCACGAAATTCGTGCCGACTCCCTGCCATTTGGACTTGACGCTTTTCGCGAGGCGTTTGCCCCGATCGCCGAAGAGTTTTCGATGGAGTGGCGCATTACCGATACCGCACAAAAAAAACGCGTGGTCTTGATGGCCAGCCGCGAATCCCACTGTCTGGCAGATTTGTTGCACCGCTGGCACAGCGATGAACTGGACTGTGATATCTCGTGCGTGATTTCCAACCACAATGACTTGCGCAGCATGGTCGAGTGGCACGGCATTCCTTTTTACCATGTGCCGGTTGACCCGAAAGACAAAGAGCCGGCCTTCGCCGAAGTCTCGCGTCTGGTTAAGCATCATGCTGCCGAGGTCGTGGTTCTGGCGCGCTACATGCAAATTCTGCCGCCGGATCTGTGTCGCGAATATGCCGGCCAGGTCATCAACATTCACCACAGCTTCCTGCCGTCATTTGTCGGGGCCAAGCCTTATCACCAGGCTTCGATGCGCGGTGTAAAGTTGATTGGTGCAACCTGCCACTATGTGACCGAAGAACTGGACGCCGGTCCCATCATCGAGCAGGACGTCGTACGCGTCAGCCATAGCGACAGTATTGAAGACATGGTGCGTTTCGGGCGTGATGTCGAGAAGATGGTGCTGGCCCGTGGCCTGCGCTATCACCTCGAAGACCGTGTACTGGTGCACGGCAATAAAACCGTAGTGTTCTGATGCCGCAATCGATTACAGGGGCCGGCTGACCGGCTCCTGTATCGCCGCCTTCGTTGCTCTGCAGCGACTACAGCCAGGGTTAGTGCAACATAAAATCTTTCAAAGGATTTGTGTCATGACCGATCCGTTCGATAAAGCCACTTCCACGGCACCGGCAACCCTGGGTGAGGGCTGTCTAAGCCGTTACGACCCGCAAGCATTAAGCCCGCAGGACGGCACAGAGTTTTCAGATGCCCGGGCCTTGTGGCTGGCGTTACACCCGCAACTTCCCGACGATCAACCCCCGGATACGCTGTCACCGGCCGCTGACTGAGATGAACTCATGCCGGCGACGAGCCTGTGGGCGCACTTAAAGAGTCGAGCCATGCGCTTTTGGTGACGGGCCTGCGGCCGCTGTCGATCAGACGCTTGAGGGTTTCAAGCCAGTAATCGCGGGAGAATCCATGGCGCATATCCACAGGATGCAGGCCCAGTCGTATCAAGGGTGCATTTTGCCACTGGCGTTCACGCAGATCGCACACCACTTTTGACACCCCTCGACGCCATGCACTGCCAGCACTCCAGACCAGCCCCGGCGCATCAATGGCTGAAAAATCGGGCAGACGATAAAGGTGCTGTTGATCGCTGGTATAACTCAAGGGCAGTTGGCGCAAGGCCAGGCGTGTGCCTTCGCTCATCAACCACGCCGGGGCAACAAAGCCGCGAACTGGCCATTGATAGCGCTCAAATACTTCAAGCCCACGCTCCAGCCGGCTCAGTGCCCGGGTTTCGGACAACTTGTAGAACTCCCCCTCCCAGGTATACACCCGGCGCATGAACCAATCGCGCGGGGTGCGCGGTGCAGGCATGTCATCGGCATGGAAGTAACCATGCAGTACCAGTTCGTCGCCCCTGGCCACGCGGCTGTCGAGCATGTTGCGCAATTGGTCGGCACCGGCCAAAGAGCCGCCATGGTGAAAGTCCGGAACCACCAGCCAGGTGATCGGGATTGCGCCCATGGCATCGACAGCTTCGACAAACGGTTGATAATCGGCCCAGGTTTGCGGGGCGACATCGTGCAGCACCAGCGCCACCACCGGATCAGACATGGACAGGTACCGCCTGATGGGTGCCGGTCAATGCGTGATAATGAACCAGCAGGTCCTGCACCACGCGATCCCAGGAGTAATGCAGTTCGGCCCGTTGGCGGGCCTGCCGGCCAAGTTGCGCCGGATTGTTGGCGAACAGTTCACGGACGGCGTTGGCCATCGCCTCAGGGTTGTTCGGTTGGCACAGCAGACCCACCTCATCGTGCACGATTTCCCTGAAGGCCCCGGCGTCAACGGCCACCACCGGAATGCCGCTGGCCATGGCCTCGAGAATGACCAGGCCAAAGGTTTCCTGGTCTCCGGCATGTACCAGAGCATCGGCACTGGCCATGAGGCGGGCCAGTTGAGCGGGGGGGCAGAAGTCGTCAATGACTGTCACGTTATCCGGCACCAGGGATGGCATCTGTGAGCCCACCAGCAGCAGGTGCCAGTTCTGGCCCAAGTCGCGCATGCAGTCGAGCAGAACCGGGAGATTTTTTTCCTTGGCGCCGCGCCCGGCAAAAATCAGCAAATGGGCGTCAGGGCTTATCTGCAGCTCTGCACGCAGATCGGGGTCGCGGTGCTGAGGATTGAATGTCTGCAAGTCGACGCCCAGGGGTTGCACGAACACATTGTCGACCCCCAGGCCGATCAGTTTGTTGGCCATGACCTGGCTCGGGGCCAGGACCCGGTCGAAATGCCGGTACAGCCTTCTGACATAGGCTTCTACATTGGGTGTCAGCCAGTTGCCCATGCGGTTGCGCACCAGCAGCGGCAGATCCGAGTGATAAAAGCCAATGACCGGTATGTCCAGCTGCCGCCGGGCATCGAGTGCGGCCCAGGCGGTGAGGTAGGGGTCGCCGACTTCGATCAGGTCCGGCTGCAGGTCTTGCAAAATATTGCACCAGGGCGCCAGGCGGATCGGGAACCGAAAACCGTTGCCAAATGGCAGGGCCGGGGAGGGGACCTGGTATATGCCGTCGTGCACTGTCCGGTTGCTGCCCGGCACCAGCAGGCTGTGACGGGTGCCCGGCAAACGGCTCAGGCGTCGGTGCTTGGCGTCCAGATAAGTGCGCACGCCGCCACTGGCGGGCGCATAGAACATGGTGATGTCAGCAATATGCACGGCCTTGAGCCCTTTAAATGTCTATCGTCCATGGGGTTGACCTTAATGGATGATAGATGTTCGCAGGAATTGAGCCGGGTAAAAAACGCGTAACCGCCAAGTGCGGGGCTACGCGTTGAGTGCAGGGCGATCAGATGCGGAAACTGCCCACCAGTTGCTTGAGGCGTGCGGCCTGTTGTTCAAGGTCCGTACAGGCTCGCAGGGTGGATTGCAGGTTCTCGACGCCCTCCTGGTTCAGGGTGTTGATCTCGGTGATGTCCATATTGATCGACTCAACCACCGAGGTTTGCTCTTCCGTGGCGGTAGCGACGGACTGGTTCATGCCGTCAATTTCGCCAATGCGCTCGGTGACGCTGACCAGACGTTCGCCTGCACGGTTGGCGATTTCCACACTGTCCTGACTGTGGCGCTGACTTTCCTCCATGGTGCTCACCGATGCGCGCGCGCTGACTTGCAGCTCCTCGATCATGGTTTGTACTTGCTGCGCCGACTCCTGGGTGCGGTGCGCCAGGTTGCGCACCTCGTCAGCGACCACGGCAAAGCCGCGTCCGGCTTCACCGGCGCGGGCGGCTTCAATCGCGGCATTGAGCGCCAACAGGTTGGTTTGCCGGGAAATGCTGGTAATCACTTCAAGGATCTGGCCGATGTTCACTGTCTTGTCATTCAGTGATTCGATGTGGCTACTGGAGGTGCCCAGCATTTGCGACAGTTGCTGCATCGAACCGATGCTGCGCTCAACCACTTGCTGACCTTCTTCTGCCAGGCCGCGGGCGTCGCTGGCTTGATGCGAGGCCAGGGCAGCGTTGCGGGCGATTTCCTGGGCAGCTGCGCCCAGCTCGTTGATCGCTGCTGCAACACTGTTAGTGCGGCTTGCCTGTTCGTCAGAGTTGAGCATCGATGAGTTGGAAGCACTGACCACCCGCAGGGCGACTTCGTTTACCTGTTCGGTAGCCGATGATACTTCGCTCATGGAGGTATGAATGCGCTCGACAAAGCGGTTGAAAGCGCTGCCCAGGGTGCCGAACTCGTCGTTGGATTCAACCACCAGGCGCCGGGTCAAATCACCTTCACCTTCAGCGATGTCTTGCATCGCGCGGGTCATCACATGCAAAGGTTGCAACAACAGGCGAATCAACAGGCCGAGCAGGGCGATGATCGAGACCAGGGCAATGCTGGTGGCAATGATCGCTGATGTGCGAAATGTGCTGAGCATTGCGAAGGCTTGTTCTTTATCTATAGACAGCCCGACATACCAGTTGACCGAACCCAGCCCTTTGACCGGGCTAAAGGTCACGATCCGTGTTTTGCCATTGGCCTCGGTTTCGCTGATAACCGGACTGATCGATGGTGTGTTTTGCGGGTAAATATCCTTCAGGTTCTTCGACACCAGATCCTTGTCCGGGTGAACCAGGATTTTGCCGTCGGCACTCACCAGGAAGGCAAAGCCCATGCCATCGAAATCCAGGGTGTTGATACTGTCAGCGATGGTTTTCAGGGTCAGGTCCGAGCCGACCACGCCCAGGGTTTGCCCGGCCTTTTTCACCGCGGTACCGATGGAGATAATCATCTGCCCGGTTACAGCATCTATATAAGGTTCGGTCAGGCTTGCGCTGCTGCTGTTGAGCGCGTCCTTGTACCAGGGCCGCGTGCGGGCGTCGAAGCCCTCGGGCATCTTGCTGTTGGGGCGAATGGTAAAGTCGCCCTGGCTGTCGCCAAAGTAGACTGCCATAAAGGTGCTGCCCAGGGCTTTTTGTTCCAGCAGGCTGGCCACTTGCGCTGGGTCTGAAGCAATGGCTATGGATTCTGCAAGATTTTCCGTGAGCAGAATCCGCCCTCCCATCCAGGTTTGAATGTTATTGGCTGTGATGTTGCCCATCTCGTGCAGATAGTTATCCAGATCATTGCGAATGGCATTGCGTTGCAGGTAATCGTTGTACAGCGTAAATAGCGAGAAGGCGGCTATTACGATCAGGGACGCGGCAAGCAGGATTTTATGGCTGAAACGCAGGTTTTTATTCATGGCTTGAAGGGTCCGCTAAGGTCTAAAAGTTTGAGGCCTACTCTGTGGAAACATGCCCATGCGACAAATCACTGTCAGAACCTGAATGGGCTCTATATTTGTCAGTACTGTTTCCTACGCTAAATCCGGTTTTATCTGATCTAGCATTAAGGATGTATCGACTCGCGATCGCGAAAGATTAATCAAAGGTGGAAAAATGCCGGACTTATCTGCTCTTGTTCTTGGTGCTGACCTTGCGGGTCAGCCCGTAGCCCAGTCTTTGCGCCTGGCAAACCGTCATGGCCTGGTGGCGGGCGCCACGGGGACAGGTAAAACCGTGACCCTTCAGCGCCTGGCTGAACAGTTCAGCGATGCTGGCGTGGCTGTATTTGCCGCTGACATCAAGGGCGATCTTTGTGGGCTGGGTGCGGCCGGCAACCCTCAGGGCAAAATTGCCGAGCGGATTGCCGGCATGCCATGGCTCGATTATCAGCCGAAGGCGTATCCGGTTACGTTGTGGGACATACAAGGCAAGACCGGTCATCCATTACGCACAACATTGAGTGAAATGGGACCGCTGCTACTGGGCAGTCTGCTGGAGTTGACGGACAGCCAGCAGTCGGCCCTGTATGCCGCGTTCAAAGTGGCAGATCGCGAGGGTTTGCTGCTGCTTGATCTAAAAGACCTGAAAGCCTTGCTTAATCATCTGCGCGACAACCCCCAGGTGCTGGGCGATGACGCGGCTTTGATGACCACCGGTTCCAGCCAGGCCCTGCTGCGGCGCCTGGCAACACTTGAACAGCAGGGCGCCGAGGCCTTGTTCGGCGAGCCGGCGCTGCAACTGGAAGACATTCTGCAGCCGACCAGTGACGGTCGCGGCCGGATTCATCTGCTCGATGCCAGTCGCCTGGTGCATGAAGCGCCCAAGGTTTACGCCACGTTCCTGTTGTGGCTGTTGGCGGAGCTTTTTGAACAGTTGCCGGAGCGCGGGGATGCCGACAAGCCTTTGCTGGCGCTGTTTTTCGATGAGGCCCATTTGCTGTTTGCCGGGACGCCCAAAGCATTGCAGGACCGCCTTGAGCAAGTGGTACGTCTGATTCGTTCCAAAGGTGTTGGTGTGTACTTTGTAACGCAATCGCCAGCGGACTTGCCGGACACTGTGCTCGCGCAACTGGGTTTGCGGATTCAGCATGGACTGCGGGCTTTTACCTCTAAAGAGCAGAGATCGTTACGGGCTGTAGCCGACGGATTTCGGCCTAACCCGGCTTTCGATGCGCTGGCGGTGCTGACCGAGTTGGGCACCGGCGAAGCGTTGGTGGGCATGCTTGAAGAAAAAGGCACGCCGGCCATGGTTCAGCGAGTATTGATTGCACCGCCGCAATCGCGGATCGGCCCGCTGACCGAGGCTGAGCGGGCGGCCTTGATTGTCGGTTCGCCGTTGCAAGGGCGCTATGACAAACCGATTGACCGGGAGTCGGCCTACGAAGTGTTGTTGGCCCGCAAGGGCGTAGCACCGCAGGAGCAAGTCAAGCCACAGGAACCG
The DNA here is from genome assembly GCF_000346225.2 of Pseudomonas sp. Lz4W. NCBI lineage: Bacteria > Pseudomonadati > Pseudomonadota > Gammaproteobacteria > Pseudomonadales > Pseudomonadaceae > Pseudomonas > Pseudomonas sp. Lz4W. The sequence continues at coordinate 1,274,532 of NZ_CP017432.1, forward strand.
GGTCTTCTGGATCAGGCCGGGGACTTCCTGGGCTCAACGGCCGGCAAAGCATTGCAATCCATGGCGCGTCAGGCGGCGGGCCAGATGGGGCGGCAGTTGGTTCGCGGGTTGCTGGGCTCATTGCTGGGTGGCAGCAAACGCAAGTAGTGGCTGGCGTAGGCTCGGAAGGGTTGCGCAGCAGCCCGACTCAGCTGATGGGCCGGGCATTTTCATCGCTGGCAAGCCAGCTCCGGCACGTATCGGTTACTGAGGCTTGGGCTTGGCGTGACTGGCCAGCCGCTCAAGGGCGGCGCGCAGGGCCGGGTCGCTGATACCATCGGCCGTTGCCTGGATGGTCTGGGCGGCATTGACCGAAAGGTCGAGCGTATGTCCGGCAACTTTGGCCTGCACCGTCGGTGGCTGCACTTTAAACAGGATCCGGGTCAGGCTGGCGAACTCGTCAAATGCCTGCAACTGACGCTGCAGGCGCTTTTGCTGATAACGCAGGCGAGTGGCCCAGTGGCCATCGGTCACAATCAGCAACAGGCTGCCTTCACGCCATGAAGCGACGTGGCAATGTTCGCGGGCGGCCGGCTGGAGCTGGCTTTCAAGAAGGCGTTGCAAGTGTGCCAGACGTTTGGCGTGGCCAAAAATGGCCTTCAGGGGCTTGGCCTCGCGGAGCAGAACGGAGGGTGCCCGTGCTGGGTGTGGGCGAAATGCCATGTTCAGACACCTGAGGAAACAGAGCCGCAATCTTAGCAGAAACCGCCTGTTTCACTCGATATGATCCTGATTTCAAAAACTTTATTTGTGGAATCAATGAGTAACTTCTGCTCTCCATGGGTTGAAGTTCAGCAAAAAGCCCTTATTTTAGTGAGGCCCCGTCACAACGCTGCACCAGTATCGTGGAATAACGCCACTTTCCTCACCGACGTTTCCGGGTAGAATGCTCGCTCGCATGCGGCCATCAGGGCTGCTCGGGCGACTCTCGGGGCCGCCCTCCATCCCTATGTGTGGAAGATCCTGCCGATATGTTTGCGCCTTTGTTAAAGAAACTTTTTGGAAGCAAGAACGAGCGCGAAGTCAAACGCATGCTCAAGACAGTACAGGTCGTCAATTCCTTCGAAGAGCAGATGGTTGCCCTGACCGATGAGCAATTGCGCGCCAAGACCGAAGAGTTCAAGGCCCGCATAGCCAAAGGTGAGACCCTCGACCAGTTGTTGCCAGAAGCCTTTGCGGTGTGCCGCGAAGCGGGTAAGCGGGTCATGGGCATGCGCCACTTTGATGTCCAGCTGATCGGCGGCATGACCTTGCACGAAGGCATGATCGCAGAAATGCGCACCGGTGAAGGCAAGACCCTGGTAGCAACCCTGGGTGTTTATCTCAACGCATTGTCGGGCAAGGGCGTACACGTTGTAACCGTGAACGACTACCTGGCTCGTCGAGATGCCAACTGGATGCGTCCGCTCTATGAATTCCTGGGCCTGACGGTCGGTGTTGTCACGCCGTTCCAGCCGCCTCAGGAAAAGCGTGAAGCCTATGCTGCCGACATCACTTACGGCACCAACAACGAATTCGGTTTCGATTACCTGCGCGACAACATGGCTTTCAGCATGGAAGAGAAATTCCAGCGCGAGCTCAATTTTGCCGTAATCGACGAAGTCGACTCGATCCTGATCGACGAAGCCCGTACTCCGCTGATCATCTCCGGCCAGGCCGAAGACAGCTCCAAGCTGTACACCGAAATCAACAAGCTGATCCCGCGCCTTGAGTGGCATGTCGAGGAAGTCGAGGGCGAAGTGACCAAAGCCGGTCATTTCACTATCGATGAAAAGACCCGTCAGGTTGAGTTGAACGAAGCCGGTCACCAGTTCGTTGAAGACATGCTGACCCAGATCGGTCTGCTGGCAGAGGGCGAGAGCCTGTACTCCGCACACAATCTGGGCCTGCTGACCCACGTCTATGCCGCATTGCGCGCCCACAAGCTGTTCAACCGCAACGTTGAATACATTGTTGAAGACGGTCAGGTATTGCTGGTCGACGAACACACCGGCCGTACCATGCCGGGCCGTCGTCTGTCCGAAGGCTTGCACCAGGCTATCGAGGCCAAAGAAGGCCTGAACATTCAGGCTGAAAGCCAGACCCTGGCATCGACCACCTTCCAGAACTACTTCCGTCTGTATAACAAGCTGTCCGGCATGACCGGTACGGCTGATACCGAAGCGTTCGAATTCCACCAGATCTACGGTCTGTCGGTGATGGTCATTCCGCCGAACAAGCCCCTGGCACGTAAAGACTTCAACGACCTGGTGTTCCTCACCGCTGACGAGAAGTACGCGGCGATTGTGGCTGACATCAAGGACTGCATGGCCAAGGGCCGTCCGGTGCTGGTAGGTACGGCCACCATCGAAACCTCCGAGCACATGTCCAACCTGTTGAAGCAGGAAGGTATCGAGCACAAGGTTCTGAACGCCAAGTTCCACGAAAAAGAAGCTGAAATCATTGCCCAGGCCGGTAGTCCTGGGGCACTGACCATCGCTACCAACATGGCCGGTCGTGGTACTGACATCCTGTTGGGCGGCAACTGGGAAGTGGAAGTGGCTTCCCTTGAGAACCCGACTCCGGAGCAGATCGCACAGATCAAGGCCGACTGGCAGAAACGTCACCAGCAAGTGCTGGAATCGGGCGGCCTGCATGTGATCGCTTCCGAGCGTCATGAGTCGCGCCGTATCGACAACCAATTGCGCGGTCGTGCCGGTCGTCAGGGTGATGCGGGTTCCAGCCGTTTCTACCTGTCCCTTGAAGACAGCCTGATGCGCATCTTCGCCTCTGACCGGGTGAAGAACTTCATGAAGGCCCTGGGCATGCAGTCCGGCGAAGCGATTGAGCACCGTATGGTGACCAACGCGATCGAAAAGGCGCAGCGCAAGGTTGAGGGCCGCAACTTCGACATCCGCAAGCAATTGCTGGAGTTCGATGACGTCAACAACGAACAGCGTAAAGTGATTTATCACATGCGTAACACGTTGCTTGCTGCGGACAATATCGGTGAAACCATCGCCGACTTCCGCAAGGACGTTCTTGAAAGCACTGTCAGCGCGCATATTCCACCGCAGTCGTTGCCGGAACAATGGGACGTCAAAGGTCTGGAGTCGGCTATCGAAACCGGTTTCGGGGTGAAGCTGCCGATCCAGCAATGGCTCGATGAAGACGACCACCTGTACGAAGAAACCCTGCGTGAGAAGCTGCTGAACGAGTTGCTGGCGGCTTATAACGAGAAAGAAGAGCAGGCGAGCCCGGAAGCGCTGCGCACCTTCGAGAAACAAATTGTGCTGCGTGTACTGGATGACTTGTGGAAAGACCACCTGTCGACCATGGATCACCTGCGCCACGGTATCCATTTGCGCGGCTATGCGCAGAAGAACCCGAAGCAGGAGTACAAGCGCGAGTCGTTCAACCTGTTCTCCGAGCTGCTTGATTCGATCAAGCGCGATTCGATCCGTGTGCTGTCCCATGTACAGGTTCGTCGCGAAGACCCGGAAGCAGAAGAGGCTCGTCTGCGTCAGGAAGCGGAAGACCTGGCTTCGCGCATGCAGTTCCAGCATGCCGAAGCACCGGGCCTCGATCAGCCCGAAGCGCTGGCTGAAGTGCTGCAGGGTGCCGATGTTGAAGACGTCGTACCGGCTACCGAGCCTGTTCGTAATGAGCCGAAGCTGGGTCGCAATGAGCTGTGCTACTGCGGCTCGGGCAAGAAATACAAGCATTGCCACGGGCAAATCAATTAAAACCCGTTCCAACTGCTGAAGTACCTGCGCCGCGACCGGCATTAGCCGTCGCGGCGTTTTACCATTGAATTTGCGTGCTTTCGCGGCGGCGCACAGAACTTATTTAGGAGCGCGTCATGGCTGTTGGTCTTGGTCCTTTGCCTACTTTGCACCCGGTTGCCGGTTTTGAACTGGGTATTGCTTCTGCCGGTATCAAGCGTGTGGGGCGCAAGGATGTCGTGGTAATGCGCTGCGCCGAAGGCTCCAGCGTTGCAGGCGTATTCACTTTGAATGCGTTTTGCGCTGCGCCGGTGATCCTGGCCAAGCAACGTTTTCAGGGCGCGATCCGCTACCTGCTGACCAACACCGGCAATGCCAATGCGGGCACCGGTACCCCGGGTCTGATCGCGGCTGCCCGTACCTGCGACAAGCTCGCTGAACTGGCAGGGGTTGATGCCAATTCGGTTCTGCCGTATTCCACGGGGGTAATCGGTGAGCCGCTGCCGGTCGAGAAAATCGAAGGCGCACTGCAAGCCGCGCTGGACGACCTTTCCGAGGACAACTGGGCACAAGCGGCCACCGGTATCATGACTACTGACACTTTGCCCAAAGGTGCCAGCCGCCAGTTCGAGCACGAGGGTGTAACCATCACCGTCACCGGTATCAGCAAAGGCGCGGGGATGATTCGTCCCAACATGGCCACCATGCTCGGGTACATCGCGACCGACGCCAAGGTTTCCCGTGAAGTGCTGCAAAACCTGCTGCTTGACGGCGCCAACAAGTCGTTCAACCGCATCACCATCGATGGTGATACGTCGACCAACGATTGCTGCATGTTGATTGCTACCGGCAAAGCCGACCTGCCTGAGATCACCGAAGCCAACGGCCCGCTGTTCGCTGCCCTGAAGCAGGCAGTGTTAGAGGTCTGCATGGAAGTGGCGCAAGCCATTGTGCGTGACGGTGAAGGTGCAACCAAGTTCGTCACTGTTGAAGTGAATGGCGGCGCTAACCATCAGGAATGCCTGGACGTGGGTTACACCGTTGCCCATTCGCCACTGATCAAAACGGCACTCTTTGCATCTGATCCGAACTGGGGTCGCATCCTGGCCGCTGTAGGCCGTGCTGGCGTACCTGATCTGGACGTGAGCAAAATCGACGTGTACCTGGGTGAGGTATGTATCGCCAGCGGTGGTGCGCGTTCGGTCAGTTATACCGAAGAGCAGGGCTCGGCAGTGATGGCCCGGGAAGAAATCACCATTCGTATCGAACTGGGTCGCGGTGTGTGCAGTGAAACCATCTGGACCACCGACCTGTCCCACGAGTACGTGAAAATCAACGCCGAATACCGCACTTAAATCCGGTTCTGCAACAAGTACCCTGTATTCGTCAAAAGGACGGCCCACCATGAGCTTGCATCTGATCATTGGCGACAAGTTGTACTCATCCTGGTCCTTGCGTGCCGCTCTGGCGCTGGAACTTGCAGGTGTTTCGTATAGCGAACAGATGATCAAGCTGGGTCAGCCCGATACCCGGGCTTTGATCCTGCAGTACTCGGCAACGGGCAAAGTACCCTTGTTGCAGACCGAACACGGCACCATTGCCGATTCTCTGGCAATTGCCGAATACCTGAATGAGCAATTCCCGGCCGCTCAATTGTGGCCGGCAGATATCGCCGCGCGGGCCCAGGCCCGATCGGCATGTGCGCAAATGCACAGCGGCTTTTTTGGCTTGCGGGCAAACTTGCCCTTTGATTTGAGCCACGATCAGGCGTTGGCGTCCATGCCTGCCGAAGCTCGGGCCGATATCGAAAGAATCAGTGCGTTGTGGGCAGAGTGCCGCGCACTGGCAATCGAAAGCGGGCCGTATCTGTTCGGGCCTCCGAGCCTGGTGGACGCTTTTTTCGCACCGGTGGCAGTCCGTCTTCATACCTATCGTGTAGCTCTGTCGGCTGAAGATGCCGCCTATGTTGAAGCCATTTACCAATGGCCCGCGTTCAAAGCCTGGCAACAGGCCGGATTAGAGGAAGTACAAGGGTGAAACGAGTTCATGTGGCTGCGGCCGTTATTCGAGGTACAGACGGTAAAATCCTGATCGCACGTCGTGCAGATTCCCAGCATCAAGGCGGGCTTTGGGAGTTTCCTGGCGGCAAGGTTGAGGCTGGTGAGTCGGTTGAGGCTGCTCTGGGTCGTGAACTGCAAGAAGAGTTGGGGATCAGGGTTGAATCGGCTCGACCCTTGATCAAGGTGCAGCATGATTACCCTGACAAACAGGTCTTGCTGGATGTCTGGGAAGTCTCGGCCTTTGCAGGTGAGCCACATGGGGTAGAAGGCCAGCCAGTGGCCTGGGTCTCTGCGCGCGAATTGGCTGATTACCAGTTTCCAGCGGCTAACGAGCCGATCGTGGCCGCTGCCCGCTTGTCTGATCAGTACCTGATTACTCCGGACGGGCTGGAAACGCCGGAACTGCTACGGGGGCTGAAGAAGGCCGTTGCTGGCGGCATCAAACTGGTTCAGCTGCGAGCCCCCAATGGTTATGACCCCAAGTACCGTGATCTGGCTGTAGATGCTACGGGGTTGTGTGCAGGCAAGGCGCAACTGATGCTCAAGGGGCCACTGGAGTGGCTGGGGGATTTTCCTTCGGCGGGCTGGCATTTAACTGCTGCGCAACTGCGCAAGTACGCGTCCAAGGGGCGGCCTCTGGCGAAAGATCGCTGGCTGGCAGCCTCATGTCACAACGCAGAAGAGTTGGCGTTGGCTGAGCAAATGGATGTGGATTTCGTGACCCTGTCACCGGTTCTGCCCACTCAGACCCACCCTGATGCGCAACCTTTGGGTTGGGAGCAGGCTCAGCAACTGGTTGCCGGCTTCAGCAAGCCGGTATTTTTGCTGGGCGGCCTGGGGCCGGATGATCTTCAACAGGCATGGGCGATTGGTGCGCAAGGTGTTGCCGGGATTCGCGCACTCTGGCCTGAGGCTTGATACGCAATCTGCAGGGGTTCTGGCAGTCGAGTGATTGCGCCCTGATTTAAAACGCTGTGCCTGAATAACCAAACCCGGCGCCTGCCGGGTTTTGCTATGCAGGGCGCGTCGGCCTTCAGTCGTAAATGGCTTTTTTCTTCCAGTCGCCGTCGGTCTCATCTGTTCTGAGTCCCTCGGTCAGTTCATTGACCTCGTCCGTGGACGGCTCAAGCCCGTTCTGCAACATTGCGTTGGCGCGGGCCAGCTGAGCTTCAAACGCCTTGAGCTGGGCGCTGTACTGCGCGTCAGGCTGTTTACGCAGGTATTGCACGCCACGCTCAAAGGCCAGGCGCGCCTGGCCCGGCTGATTCTGCTGCAGGGCCAGCTGGCCAAGGTTGTTGAAAAATTCGATATGCAAGATCACCAGCAGGTGACGGATTTCTTTGAGCCACTGCTTGGCTTCGTTGGTCGCCAGCACTCGATCCTTGGTGGCACGGGTGATCTGGCCGTGCAGTGTTTCCAGCTGGAAACGCACATCCTTGGCTTTGGCTTCGGTGAGAATCGGGCGCGGAGGGTTGTTGACCGGTATCGACTCGCCTTGCGCGAGCAGGGCATTGAGCTCGGCAACCCGGGCTTTCAATGCAGCACTGGATTTGTTCAGGAGTAACAGTCGCTGGGTGGCGTTGAGCTCGAGCCGAGTCAGTAGAAGTTTCAGGGCAGGGGACATCATTTGCCCTGGAAACGTTTCGTTCACTTCACTCAGGCGACGGATGCGGTCGTTGAGCTCGACCTTGAGGCGGGCCTTTTCCAGGTTTTTGTTTTCCACCACATGGTTCATGTAACCGATGGCGATCAGAAGTGCGATCCCGCCTATGACAAGCAGGGCGATCATGGAAGGAGTCAACGTTAGAACCTCTTCAGGGTGGTCTGCCGGCTCTATAAAAAGAAGCTGGGAATCGATAGGTACAAATTGCCATCACCTAATGCTGTCAATCATAACGCCTTGGGAGATGACGGAATATAGACGTCAGGAGTTCGGCGACATACTGCGCATGAAAAAGCCTAAAGGAGAGGGAAGTCATTGATTTCAATATATTTTAAGAATGGGGTTGACGACTTCCCAATCCATCCCTAGAATGCGCGCCAATTGCAGCGTAAAGCGAACAGCCAAACGCATGTAACCAGTGAAGTTGTAGCGTGTCCCCTTCGTCTAGTGGCCTAGGACACCGCCCTTTCACGGCGGTAACAGGGGTTCGAGTCCCCTAGGGGACGCCATTGCGGGAATAGCTCAGTTGGTAGAGCACGACCTTGCCAAGGTCGGGGTCGCGAGTTCGAGTCTCGTTTCCCGCTCCATTTTTAAGCAATCACGCTCTCGGGCGGGGTTGAGTGAAAGCCAAAGCATTAACTTCGGTAAATGCGGTTGGCACTGAAATATACAGTGTATGTTTCGGGCAACGTCCCCTTCGTCTAGTGGCCTAGGACACCGCCCTTTCACGGCGGTAACAGGGGTTCGAGTCCCCTAGGGGACGCCATTATTGCGGGAATAGCTCAGTTGGTAGAGCACGACCTTGCCAAGGTCGGGGTCGCGAGTTCGAGTCTCGTTTCCCGCTCCAAATTTTGTTTTTTGGAGCTACGCATAGTCCAGGAAACATGAAAAATCAGCCATTGGCTGTTTTTTTTTGCTTCACCCAGCAACTTTGTTTCGACAAGGTTGAGTGAAAAGTCAGAGCGTTAACTGCGGTTAATGCGGCTGACACTGAAATGTACAGTGTACGTTTCGGGCAACGTCCCCTTCGTCTAGTGGCCTAGGACACCGCCCTTTCACGGCGGTAACAGGGGTTCGAGTCCCCTAGGGGACGCCATTATTGCGGGAATAGCTCAGTTGGTAGAGCACGACCTTGCCAAGGTCGGGGTCGCGAGTTCGAGTCTCGTTTCCCGCTCCAAATTTTGTTTTTTGGAGCTACGCAGTTGCAAAAAACACCAGAAAGCAGCCTTCGGGCTGCTTTTTGCGTTTCAGCGTTTTAATCCCCCCGGTACCCCCGCCAAACGCTCTAAGCCCATAACCAAACGATCTGCAAGAAAAGTACGACTCGCGCCACAGATGGATTCAAACCTGTGTTGAGTTCCGCAGATGTCGCATTATTTCGATAGCGCCCAGCGCCGGGACATCCTGGCCTTGACCCGCACATTCACCGGCCGTACCCAATGGCCCACATGGTTGTTGTTGATTGCCGTGCCCGGCGCATGGTTTGCCTTGCTGCTCGGCAGTTCGCTGATTGGCAGTTGGTGGGCCAGCGGATTGCTGATTCCGGTTGTAGTGTTGTGGATGTCGCTGCAGCACGAGTTGCTGCACGGTCATCCCACCCGCGTTGAGTGGTTCAACAAGCTGCTGGGCTATGCCCCTTTTGCCGTGTGGTATCCATACACCCTGTACCGCGACAGCCATTTGTTGCATCACCGCGACCATGACCTGACTGTGCCGGGGGTTGATCCGGAAAGCCGCTATTTGAGCCAGGCGCGCTGGCAAGGCAGCTCTAGAATGCTGCGCGGCGTGCACTGGTTGAACAAAACCGTGCTTGGACGACTGCTGCTGGGGGCGCCTCTGTCGTTGGCCGGCCTGGCTGGACAAGAACTGCAGCGCTTGCTCAGTGGTGATGCCCGAGCCTGGCGCATGTGGCTGACCCACGGTTGTCTGACGCTGCTGATGTTTGCTTTTATTGCCCGCTACAGTGAAGTGACAGTTTGCCAGTATGTATTTTTTGTCAGCGTGCCGGCGCTGTCGGTGGGCGCCATTCGCTCCTTTTATGAACATCGGCCCGCTGTACGTCCCGAGCAGCGCACGGTGCTTAACGAAGCGGGCTGGCCCTGGACCTGGCTGTTCCTGAATCTGAACCTGCATCTGGTGCACCATGATCTGCCTGGTGTGCCATGGTTCTACTTGCCCGCAATCTATCAGGCGCGGCGTGCCCAATGGCAACAACGCAGTGGCGGCTTTCTGGTACGGGGGTATGGCGAATTGATTCGTGGTCACGGCCTGCAGCCGATTGATAGCCCGCAGCACCCGTTCAATTGAACCCACAGGGAGCACCCGATGCCGGGACGTTATGCAGAACTCGTGATGTACGTTGCGCCGCAACCGGTGAAGGTTGCCAGTGAGCAGTGGCTGACTCGAATTGTGGAGCTACTGGATGTACCTCGTCGTGATGGCCGGGGGCTGGAGTTGCTTGAGTTGTTCAGGTCCCCGGATCTGTTGCTGACCCAGACCTGTGGTTACCCGCTGATGACCCTGTTGCGCGGTCAGGTGCAGCTGGTGGGTCGCCCGCGCTATGAACTGAATGACAGCAGCGCGGGCAACCACTGCAGTTTGATCCTCAGCCGCGCCACCGACCCGCGTACCGATCTGGCTGACTTCAAGGGCAGTCGCGGGGTGATCAACGACCTGCACTCCAACAGCGGCATGAACCTGTTTCGTCACCGTCTGGCGCCGTTGCAGCAGGGTGGACGATTCTTTGCCAGCGTGGCCATCAGCGGTGCCCATCAACAAAGCCTGCGCCATGTGCGTGAAGGATGGGCTGACCTGGCTTGCATCGACAGTGTCACCTTTGACTGTCTGGCCCGTTACGCCCCGGCAGAGGTCGCGGGCTTACGCACTGTGGCGCGTACCGCAAACAGCCCCACCTTGCCTTACATCACCGCGCTCGGCACCGGGCGCGGTGGTGCAGAGCAGATTCGCCGGGCAATGAATCAGGCTTTGCAGCAATTGCCGCAGGTCAGGGCTGTATTGGGTGTGCAGGAGGTATTGCCGGTCAGCGAAGTGGATTATCAACCTGTGCTCGATCTTCAGCGAGTCGCCACCGAATGTGGGTATGCAGTACTGGCTTAGATGTTTTTTAGTCAAATAACGAATAACTAAATGTGTTTTTAGTATTTAAATTGAATAAAGGCCTTTGATAGGATCGCCGCACCGGATCACCGGACATACCGTTTTTACTTCTTTTGGAGCCTTTATGTCCGGCGCCGACACCTCTCACCGAGACTATGTGGGACTGCTTTATCGCACCCATCATGGCTGGCTGCAGGCGCGTTTGCGCCGCTACCCCGGTTCCAGCAGCTACGCTGAAGACATTGCGGCCGAAACCTTTACCCAGCTTTTGAGCGTCGGGCAGGGGATGTCGATCCGCGAACCCCGTGCCCTTTTGACCACCATTGCCCGACGCTTGATTTACCAGCGCTGGCGCCGCCGAGACGTGGAGCAGGCGTATCTGATGAAGATGCAGCATGAACTTGCGCTTTGTTCGCCATCACCCGAGGCGCTGGCCCAGGCTCATCAAGCCTTGCAGATGATTGACGCGCTGCTCGACGGTTTGCCGCAAAAGGTTCGGAACACTTTTCTGCTCTCAAGGGTCAATGGTCTTACGTATCCAGAAATAGCGGCGCAGTTGGGTATTTCCCGGCGCTCTGTCAGCGATTACATGAGCCTTGCCCTTGGCCGCTGCTTGATAAGCGACGCTGCACTGCCGAAACAAAGCCCCTTCATAACAAGAGACTCGCTATGAACAACCTTAAACAATGGCTCGGCGGCACGCTGCTGGCACTGGGGATCGCAACGCAACCGGTATTGGCCGCGCCTGCGGCTGCACCCGTGCACTTCGGTGATATCACTTGGGAAAGCGGCAGCCTGATCACTGAAGTACTGCGTTTAATTACCGAAAAAGGCTACGGCGTTGCGACGGATACCTTGCCCGGCAGTACCGTCAGCCTCGAAGCGGCGCTGGCCAAAAATGACATCCAGGTGATTGGCGAAGAATGGGCAGGGCGCAGCCCGGTGTGGGTCAAGGCCGAGGCTGAAGGCAAGGTGTTCGGTCTGGGTGACATCGTCAAAAACGCCAGTGAGGGTTGGTGGGTGCCGGAGTACGTGGTCAAGGGCGACCCTGAAAAAGGCATCAAGGCCGTGGCCCCCGACTTGAAGTCGGTAAAGGATCTGGCGCGCTATAAAGAAGTATTCCGCGATCAGGAAGACCCGAGCCGCGGGCGTTTTCTCAATAGTCCGACCGGCTGGACCTCTGAAATTGTAAACAGTCAAAAGCTCAAGGCTTATGGCCTGGACAAGGATTTTGTAAATTTCCGCACCGGCTCGGGCGCTGCGCTGGACGCAGAAGTCAGTTCTTCGATTCGCCGTGGCAAGCCCGTGTTGTTTTACTACTGGTCGCCAACCCCGCTGATCGGGCGCTATAAGCTGATCAAGCTGGAAGAACCGGCGTTTGATGCCGAGGCCTGGAAAACCCTGGCTGATGCCAGCAACCCCAACCCCAAAGGTACGAGCTCATTACCGGCAAAACTGGCCATTGGCGTATCGGCCCCCTTTAAAGCTCAATACCCGCAGTTAGTGGAGTTCTATGAAAAAGTCGATTTCCCTATCGACCTGTTGAACACCACCCTGGCCCGGATGAGCGAAAAACGTACCGAGCCACGCAAGGCGGCAGAAGCCTTTTTACGTGAACAGCCGCAGATCTGGCATGCCTGGGTCACCCCCGATGCCGCGGCCAAGGTCGATGCGGCCCTCAAAGCCGATTAACGCTTTCAATCAAGCAAGAGCACGGCATGTTCCCTGAAAATTTGACGTTTTCCATCGCCGGTTGGGTCAATGATGGAGTTGATGCACTGGTGAGCAATTACGGGGATGTGTTCCGGCACATCTCCGACACTTTGCTTTGGGCCATTATCAACCTCGAAACCCTGCTGCGCCTGACACCCTGGTGGTTGATGCTGGCCATTGTCGGTGCCATAGGCTGGCACGCCACACGTAAAATCCTCAGTACCCTGTTGATTGTCGGCCTGTTGTTTTTAGTGGGGGCGGTCGGCCTGTGGGACAAACTCATGCAAACCCTGGCATTGATGATGGTGGCCACGGTTATTTCGGTGTTGCTGGGGATTCCGCTGGGGATTCTGGCGGCCCGCAGCAATCGCTTGCGTGCGGTGATGATGCCGTTGCTGGACATCATGCAAACCATGCCCAGTTTTGTGTACCTGATTCCGGTGCTGATGCTGTTCGGCCTGGGCAAGGTTCCGGCGATCTTTGCCACGGTGATCTATGCCGTGCCGCCACTGATCCGTCTGACTGATCTGGGCTTGCGCCAGGTCGACCGGGAGGTGATGGAAGCGATCAACGCTTTTGGTGCCAATCCATGGCAGCAACTGTTCGGTGTGCAATTGCCGCTGGCCATGCCCAGCATCATGGCCGGGATTAACCAGACCACCATGATGGCGCTGTCGATGGTAGTCATCGCCTCAATGATCGGTGCCCGGGGGCTGGGTGAGGATGTGCTGGTGGGTATTCAGACACTCAACGTCGGCAAAGGCCTTGAAGCGGGGCTGGCGATTGTGATTCTGGCCGTGGTTATCGACCGGATCACCCAGGCCTATGGCCGTACTCGGCACGGGGAGCAAAAATGACCCCGGTGGCCCTCGACAAGATCGAAGTACGCAACGTTTTCAAGGTGTTTGGCAGCCGCGAAAAAGAAGTCATGACCCTGCTGCGGGAGGGCCTGAAAAAGGAACAGGTACTGGCGCAAACCGGTTGTGTGGTGGGGGTCAATGATCTGTCCTTGTCGATTCGCGCGGGTGAGGTGTTCGTCATCATGGGGTTGTCCGGCTCGGGCAAGTCGACGCTGGTGCGCCACCTCAACCGTCTGATCGACCCCACCAGCGGCCAGATCCTGGTGGATGGTGAAAACATCCTGGATTACGACATGCCTGCCTTGCGCCAGTTTCGACGGCACAAAATCAGCATGGTGTTTCAGGGCTTTGGCTTGCTGCCCCATCGCAACGTGCTGGAAAACGTGGCCTACGGCCTCAAGGTGCGCGGCGAGAGTAAAGGTCAGTGCAATGAGCGGGCGCGGCACTGGATATCGATGGTAGGGCTGCAGGGCTATGAACAGGCTTACGTGCAGCAACTGTCGGGAGGCATGCGCCAGCGAGTAGGGCTGGCGCGGGCTCTGGCGACTGACACCGACATTATTCTGATGGATGAAGCCTTCAGCGCGCTGGACCCGTTAATCCGTGCAGAAATGCAGGATCAGCTGTTGGAGCTACAGCGAACCCTGGAAAAAACCATTGTTTTTATCACCCACGACCTGGATGAAGCGCTGCGTATTGGTAATCGCATCGCCATGCTCAAGGACGGGCAGCTGATTCAGGTGGGGACGCCGCAGGAAATCCTGCTGAGCCCCGCGGACGATTACGTGGAGCGTTTTGTACAACGTCACCGGGCCAGGCTTATTTGACCTCATAGCGCACGGACAGCACGCCCTTTTTCTGGCCAACCGACAGCACGCTGACGGCATGTAACGCGGCCAATGAGCGGACATGGGTGCCGCCACAGGGATAACCCGGCAAGTCGCCAAAGCGGATAACCCGTTGCCCGGAGTCGTGCTGCATGTGCCTTGGCAAGTCGGCTCTGATCCATTGCTCAAGATGCTGTTCGATGGTTTCGGGCTCCAGCTCTTGCGGATTATCGCCGGGGGTGAAGCTTACCCGGCATTCGCCCGGCCAGTGGTGGGCCTTGGCGGGAATCCAGCCTGCCTGCTCACCCAGCACGCCAATCAAGTGCCCGGCCGAGTGCAGGCGCGCATTTAGATGGCGGCGTGTCGCGTCAACTTCTGCCCGTGTCGGGCCTGGCAAAACCGGCTGTTTGAGGTAATGCACGATGGCGTCCTGTTCTTGCAGTACTTTCACCACTTCACTGTCTGCAATCCAGCCAGTATCAGATGGCTGCCCGCCGCCCTGAGGGTGGAAGGGCGTGGCATTGAGGACCACTGCAAAGCCGTCTTCGTGGGGCGTACAGCGCAGAACCTCGACCTCTGCGGTCAGTGCGTCATCGGTAAAAAACAGGCGTTGGGTCATGGTTCTATCCTGGAGGGTTTCTTTTTCCAGTATAGGGGCGGCCCTTGAGTGTGATAATCCATCCAAATTTCAATGGACCTGTGCGTTGTGAGCATAAATCTCCCGCTGTCGTTATTGGCTGAAATGGTGATTTTCGTAAAGGTGGTCGAGGCCGGAAGTTTTTCCGCAGCTTCGCGTCAGCTTTCAATGTCGCCTTCAGCGGTCAGTCGCAGTATTTCGCGGCTGGAAAAAGCTCTGGCCATCCGTTTGCTGCAACGGACTACGCGCAAGTTGCGCCTCAGCGATGCCGGAGAAGAGGTTTTCAAGCGCTGCCTTGAGGTAACGGGCGCGGCGCAGTCGGTGATGGATTTAAGCGGGCGCTTTACCCTGGAGGCCGAAGGGCTGATCCGGGTCAGCGTGCCCAAAGCCGTGGGGCGCTATGTGATACACCCGCATATGCCCGAGTTCTTACGGCGCTATCCCGGGGTTGATGTGCAATTAATTCTTGAAGATCGCTATGTCGACCTGATCGATGACAACGTTGACCTGAGCATCCGCATTACCGATCAGCCGCCACCGGGCCTGGTGGGACGCCAGCTGTTTGTGATTGAGCATTTGCTGTGTGCCACGCCGGGTTATCTGGCAGAGCACGGGGTGCCGCAACAGCCCGAGGACCTGCGTGATCACAGCTGTATTTATCTGGGGGAGACCCCGGCGGATGCGCGCTGGAAGTTCAGGCAGGGCGCCAAGTCAGTGACAGTCGGGGTACGTGGCCGTTATGCGGCCAACCACACGGGCGTAAGGCTGGACGCGGTGTTGCAGCATATCGGGATTGGCAGTCTGCCGTACTTCACGGCGTGTCAGGCGCTGGAGCAGGGGCTGATTGTGCAAGTGCTGCCGGCGTGGAATTTTATCGCCTCCTACCACGGAGCTGCGTGGTTGTTGCATGCCCCTTCGCGCTATATGCCACCCAAATTGCGGGTGTTTATCGATTATCTGGTGGAGCGTCTGGGGCAAGAACCGCTGCGGCCCTGACAGTGGCATGGGGGGCATCAGTACCGGAGGCACAAAAAAGCCCGCCAGGTAAACCGGGCGGGCTTTTAGAATCGGGCGCCTGGCGCGTCAATCAGTGCTGCGGGCTGTCTTCGTTGGTCGGCAGCGCCATAAATTGCTTTTCCTGGTTCCAGTCGAATGGTTCGCCGTTTTGTTCGGCTTCAAAGCGACGTTCTTCCAGGGCTTCGTACATGTCCAGCTCTTCATCGGACAAGAAGTTAAAGCACGCGCCGCCGAAGAACCACAGCAAATCGCGAGGTACCAGGTGGGCGATTTGCGGATAGCGTTCGATCACCTGACACAGGATGTCCTGGCCCAGATACTGGCTGCTGTCAAAGTCGGTCAGCAGGCCGCTTTTCATTTCATCGAAGCGTTCCAGGAACAGGGCATGGCTTTCTTCCGGGATCTGTTCGGCATCACCGACAGCAACCAGGATACTGCGCAACATATCGAGCAGGGCTAGGTTATGGTTGAGATCGTTGGTGGCCATTGCGGTGTCCTCTAGAGCAAAACGGGCGCCGGAGTATAAAGCCCCCGGCGCCTGCTGTCCTGCTAGCGAATCTTTCCTTCGCTGTGGGTGAGCTGCTCTTTGCTGAAGTCATCCACGTCGATCACCTTGCGCCGGGCGGCTTCTGCGGTGCGTAAAGTCTCGGCTTCGGCCGGTTGCAGTACACCTGCCTGCAATGCCGAATCGATAGGCGGTTCGCCCGCAGCCGGTTTGACCTGGCCGCTTTTCAATCCGTCGTGGAGTTTTTTGTGCAGTGGATGTGCGGCTTTGAGCAGGTCGCAGGCGTGTTGCAGGGCGCCTACCGCATCGTCCGGTGACTGCGGGCGATAGCAGCCGGCAAGCACGGCTTCCAGGGCCGGATCGCCTTTGGTGCGACCCAGTACGGCGGCCACTTCAGCATCCAGTGCATCCGACGGTCCGGTATGGCGACGGCCGAACGGGAACACCACGACCCGCAACGCACAGCCCAGCGCACGGCTCGGGAAGTTTTTCAGCAGTTCGTCCAGGGCACGTTCGGCGTGGCCCAGGCTTTCTTCCATGGCCCATCGGAACAGCGGGTTGAGGTACTCGGGGGAGTCCAGATCGTGATAGCGCTTCAGGGCGGCCGAGGCCAGATACATGTGGCTGAGCACATCACCCAGGCGCGCCGACAAGCGCTCGCGACGTTTAAGTTCACCACCGAGCAGCATCATGCTCAAGTCTGCGAGCATCGCAAAGGCCGCTGCCTGACGGTTCAGGGCGCGGAAGTAACCCTGGCTCAGGGCATTGCCGGGGGCGTGTTCGAAACGGCCAAGGCCCAGGTTCAGCACCAGGGTGCTGGCCGCATTACTCACGGCAAAGCCGATGTGCTTGAGCAGCAGGCCATCAAACTCCAGCAGGGCCTGGTCTTTGTCTTCACGCCCGGCCAGGGCCATTTCCTTGAGTACAAAAGGATGGCAACGAATCGCGCCCTGACCAAAGATCATCAGGTTGCGCGACAGAATGTTCGCACCTTCCACGGTGATGAAAATCGGCGCCCCTTGCCAGTTGCGCCCCAGGTAATTGTTGGGCCCCATGATGATGCCCTTGCCGCCATGCACGTCCATGGCGTGGCCGATGCATTCACGGCCGCGCTCGGTGAGGTGGTACTTGAGGATGGCCGACAGCACTGAAGGTTTTTCGCCCAGGTCCACGGCATTGGCAGTCAGCATGCGCGCGCTGTCCATCAGCCAGGCATTGCCGCCAATCCGTGCCAGGGCTTCCTGGATGCCTTCAAAAGCGGCCAGGGGCACGTTGAACTGTTCACGTACTTGCGCGTACTGGCCGGTCACCAGGCTGGTGAACTTGGCAGCCCCGGTGCCGACCGCGGGCAGTGATATGGAGCGCCCGACCGACAGGCAGTTCATCAACATCATCCAGCCTTTGCCGAGCATTTCCTGGCCACCGATCAGGTAGTCCAGCGGGATAAACACGTCTTTGCCCGAGTTCGGGCCATTCATGAATGCCGCGCCCAGCGGCAAGTGCCGGCGCCCGATCTCAACCCCCGGGGTATCTGTGGGGATCAGTGCCAGGCTGATGCCCAGGTCTTCTTTGTCGCCCAGCAGGTGGTCCGGGTCGTGGGCCTTGAACGCCAGGCCCAGCAGGGTGGCAACGGGGCCGAGGGTGATATAGCGCTTTTCCCAGTTCAGGCGCAGGCCGAGTACTTCTTCGCCTTGCCACTGGCCTTTGCAAATGATCCCGGTGTCGGGCATGGCACCCGCATCGGAGCCCGCCAGTGGACCGGTCAGGGCAAAACAGGGGATATCATCGCCGCGGGCCAGTCGTGGCAGATAATGGTTGCGCTGCTCGTCGGTGCCGTAATGCAGCAGCAGTTCCGCCGGGCCCAGGGAGTTGGGGACCATTACCGTAGAGGCCAGATCACCGCTGCGGGTAGCCAGTTTCATGGCGACCTGGGAGTGGGCGTAGGCCGAGAAACCCTTACCGCCGAACTCCTTGGGAATGATCAGGGCAAAAAAACCGTGGGTTTTGATATGGGCCCAGGCCTCGGGTGGCAAATCCATGGCCTGACCGATTTCCCAGTCGCTGACCATTGCACACAGTTCTTCGGTCGGGCCATCGATGAAGGCTTGCTCTTCTTCGGTCAACTGCACCTTGGGGTAGGCCAGCAACTGTTCCCAGTCGGGACGGCCACTGAACAGCTGGCCATCCCACCATACGGTCCCGGCATCTATGGCATCGCGTTCGGTTTGCGACATGGGCGGCAGGGTTTTCTGAAACCAGCTGAACAGGGGCGCGGTGAACAGTTTGCGGCGCAGGTCGGGCAGCAGAAGCAGGGCAGCGGGAACCGCCAGTAATACCCACAAAATAACCAGTAGCCAGCCTGGTACATGGCCGATGATGCCCATGGCCAGCAGATAAACCGCCACCACGGCCATGGACGTCAGGGGCGCGATGCGGCGGTGGGCCAACCAGGCTACACCCACGATCAAAACCAGAATCCACAACAACAGCATATTCAATCCTCCGTGAGGCCATTCAGGCACCCTTGTGAGCTTAGTCGCAAGTCCATATCAAGGTAGTTGCAATAGTGACCTCATGCGGGAGACGGAGTTCGACGTCCCGGCGTAGACTCCTGTGGCGTCTATCAATCAGGAGTTGAGTCATGCTGAAAGTGTGGGGTCGCAAGAATTCGTCAAATGTCAGAAAGGCCTTGTGGTGTATTGAAGAGCTGGCACTGCCCTACAGTCGGGAAGAGGCAGGTGGTGCGTTCGGCGTGGTAAACAGCCCGCAATACCGGGCGTTGAACCCGAATGGACAAGTGCCGACGATCGAGGATGACGGCTTCGTGCTGTGGGAATCCAACGTCATCGTGCGTTATCTGACCGCCCAATATGGCGCGGACACGTCCTGGTATCCCACCGATCCCAAGGTGCGGGCCCAGGCGGACAAATGGATGGACTGGACCAGCACTTCCTTTGCCGCAGCCTTCCGCCCGCTATTTTGGGGTGTCTTGCGTACTCCGGCCGAGCAGCAGGACTGGGTGGCGATCAATGCCGCCATCCAGGCTTGCGGGCAGTTGCTGGAAATCGTGGATCAGGCCCTGTCTGAAAAACCTTACTTGTCGGGTGATGAAATCGGTATGGGTGACATCCCGCTTGGCTCGTTCATCTACGCCTGGTTTGAAATGCCCATCGAACGTCCGTCCCTGCCGCATCTCAATGCCTGGTATGAGCGTTTGAAACTGCGTCCGGCCTACCGCAGTGCGGTCATGACTGCGTTGACTTAATACCTACTATTAATACGGGCGACTGTACTTGTGCGGCCGGGCCAAGCACCATACGAGGTGTTTAAAGGCCTTGCCGGACTTGTCATGCAGACAGTTCGTCCTTACTTGGGTCTCTCCCTTTCCTTCATCTTGGTGCGTAATCCGATATGAGTTCCGCTCTGTCCATACGGCAGCTAACCAAAACCTACGGCAACGGTTTCCAGGCCCTGAGTGGTATCGATCTGGATGTTGCTGAAGGTGACTTTTTTGCCTTGCTGGGCCCCAACGGCGCCGGCAAATCCACCACCATCGGCATTCTCTCTACCCTGGTCAACAAGACCAGCGGCACAGTGAATATCTTCGGCCATGATCTCGATCGTGACCCTGCGGCACTCAAACGCTGTATTGGCGTGGTGCCGCAGGAGTTCAACTTCAATCAGTTTGAAAAGACCTTCGATATCGTGGTGACCCAGGCCGGGTATTACGGTATCCCGCCGAAAATCGCCAAGGAACGCGCCGAGAAGTACCTGACGCAACTGGGGCTCTGGGACAAGCGCGAAACCCCTTCGCGTTCGTTGTCGGGCGGCATGAAGCGGCGCCTGATGATTGCCCGGGCACTGGTGCACGAGCCGCGGCTGTTGATTCTCGACGAGCCCACTGCAGGCGTGGACATTGAGCTGCGTCGTTCAATGTGGACCTTCCTCACCGAATTGAATGAGCAGGGCACCACCATCATCCTCACCACGCATTACCTGGAAGAGGCTGAGCAGCTGTGCCGCAACATCGGGATCATCGATCACGGCACCATTGTCGAGAACACCAGCATGCGTCAATTGCTGGGTCAGCTGCATGTCGAGACCTTCTTGCTTGACCTGAAGAAGCCGCAGGCGGTGCCGGTGCAACTGATCGGTTATCCGAGCCAGTTGCTCGACGATCACACCCTGGAAGTGCAGGTGGATAAAGCGGTGGGCATTACCGGTCTGTTCACTCAGTTGGCCGCTCAAAACGTTGAAGTGGTCAGCCTGCGTAATAAAACCAATCGTCTTGAGGAGTTATTCGTGTCGCTGGTCGAGAAAAACCTGGCAAAGGTGGCGATATGAGCTCGGAGCTGCGCCCCAACCTGATTGCGTTGAACACCATTATTTATCGTGAGGTACGGCGTTTTACCCGCATCTGGCCGCAAACCCTGCTGCCGCCTGCGATTACCATGGTTTTGTATTTTGTAATTTTCGGTAACCTGATCGGTCGGCAAATCGGTGATATGGGTGGCTTCACCTATATGGAGTACATCGTACCGGGTCTGATCATGATGTCGGTGATCACCAACTCCTACGGCAACGTGGTGTCGAGCTTCTTTGGCGCCAAGTTCCAGCGCTCGATTGAAGAGCTGATGGTATCGCCGGTATCGCCCCACACTATTTTGATCGGCTTCACGGTCGGCGGGATTCTGCGCGGGTTGATGGTGGGCGTGATCGTGACCCTGCTGTCACTGTTCTTCACCCATTTGCAGGTGCATCACCTGGGCCTGACCATAGTTGTGGTGGTGCTGACGGCAACGATCTTCTCTCTGCTGGGGTTTATCAACGCCGTATTTGCGCGCAACTTCGACGATATCTCGATCATCCCGACGTTCGTGCTGACGCCGCTGACGTACCTGGGCGGGGTGTTTTATTCAATTACACTGCTGCCGCCGTTCTGGCAGACCGTATCGCTGGCCAACCCGGTGCTGCACATGGTCAACGCCTTCCGCTACGGCATTCTTGGGGTTTCGGACATCAAGATCAGCGTGGCCCTGACCTTTATGGTGGTGGCAACGATCGTGCTGTACATCGCTTGCGCACGCTTGCTGGTCAGTGGTCGCGGGATGCGCCAGTAGTCTTTCATCAGCATGCAAAAGGCCCCGTAGCGGCTAATGCTGTTCACATGAATAAACCCTGCCTTGGCAGGAGCGAGCTTGTCTCGCGATGATTGTTAACAAGAATGCGTGTTTACAGGTTGAACACGGCGCTCTGGAGACCATCGCGAAACAAGCTTGCTCCTGCAGTTGAGACAGCAGGCGTTTAAGTGAGCAGCATTACCCTTACGGGGCCTTTTTTATGGGCGCTTGTTATGTCGGCGTTTCCATTGGCGGCTGACCCACCAGCGCCAGTACAACTGGGTCAGGCAATAGGCCAGCGCCCCGAGTACGACGCCACACACCACTGACCCAAGCAAAAATGGCTGCCACAGGGTGGACAACTGGCTGCTGATCCATTCCCAGGTCAGTTCGTCGGGCAGTGAGCGGGCCGGGACATTCATCAGCCATGCCCCCATTTGGTAAGTGCAATAGAACACGGGGGGCATGGTGATCGGGTTGGTCAGCCAGACCAGACTCACCGAAATGGGCATGTTGCTGCGCACCGTGATCGCCAGAAAGGCGGCCAGCAGCATCTGGAAAGGCATGGGAATAAACGCGGCGAAGATCCCCACCGCCATTGCACGGGAAACGGAGTGCCGATTGAGGTGCCAGAGGTTGGGATCATGCAGCAAAGTGCCCAGGAAACGTAAGGACTTGTGTTCCCTGATGCTGGCCGGATCCGGCATGTAGCGTTTGAAAATCCGCCGTGGCATAGGCTTCTCGCTCGGAGTAAGAGTGCAGTATGCCCAAGTTAAGCTAGCCGCTTGTTCAGACTTTGTGACAATTCTTAAAACCTGGAGCGCAGCTTCCGACTAATCCGATAAAACGGCTTTATTGGATCGGGTTATGCATACGGGAATGTTGGCACTGGCGTCGGGTTTGATGGCGTTGCGGTTTTTACCCGGGTTGCCACCGGGCGGGTGGTTGTTGTCAATGCTGGTTGCGGGACTGTTGCTGCTCATCTTTCGTTTCTATCCGTTTGGGCTGTTCCTGATCGGGCTGACATGGGCCTGTTTTCAGGGGCAGAGTGCACTGGATGATCGATTGCCCGGCGCACTGGATGGTCGAACGCTGTGGGTTGAAGGGCGTGTAGTCGGGTTGCCCCGGCAGACTGATAGCACCGTGCGCTTTGAATTGCGCGATGCCCGCTCGCGGCACACTGCTTTGCCCGGGACTATCCGGCTGGGCTGGTTCGGCGGGCCGCCGGTCAACAGTGGCGAGCGCTGGCGGCTGGCGGTGAAACTCAAGCAGCCCCGGGGTCTGCTTAACCCCCAGGGCTTTGATTATCAGGCCTGGTTGCTGGCGCAGCGGATTGGCGCGACTGGAACTGTCAAGGCGGGTCAACTGCTCGAACCGGCCAGTCATGCCTGGCGCGACGATTTGCGCAAGCGTGTGCTGCACACCGATGCCAATGGGCGAGCGCCGTGGCTCGCCGCGCTGGTCATGGGCGACAGCTCGGGCCTGAGCGGTGACGACTGGAGGCTGCTGCAGGCAACCGGAACCGTGCACTTGCTGGTGATCTCGGGTCAGCACATTGGGCTGTGTGCCGGACTGATTTACGGCCTGGTCGCCTGGTTGGCACGCCGTGGCTGGTGGCCGCGGCGTCTGCCATGGCTGCCATGGGCCTGTGGCCTGGGGTTTGCCGGCGCGCTGGGTTACGGCTTGCTGGCAGGCTTTGAAGTACCGGTTCAGCGGGCATGCGTCATGCTGGGGCTGGTGCTGATATGGCGTCTGCGGTTTCGTCATCTGGGGGTTTGGCTACCGTTTTTGCTGGCGCTCAACGGGGTGTTGATCATTGAGCCGCTGGCCAGTCTGATGCCGGGATTCTGGCTGTCCTTCGCCGCCGTGGCGGTGCTGATTTTCACCTTCAGTGGACGTCTGGGGCCCTGGGACTGGCACGTGGCATGGGCCCGGCCCCAAGCAATGATTGCCCTGGGGCTGTTTCCGATGCTCTGGATCCTGGGCTTGCCCATCAGCCTGAGCGGCCCGCTGGCCAATCTGGTGGCTGTGCCGTGGATCAGTCTGCTGGTATTGCCCACGGCACTTCTGGGCACGTTGCTGTTACCGGTGCCCTGGCTTGGCGAAACCCTGCTTTGGGTGTCAGGCGGTTTGCTTGATGGGTTGATCAGGGGGCTGACCTTGCTGGCCGGGTATTTTTCCCCCTGGTTGCCTGTAACAGTTCCCTTGGCAGTGTGGCTGTTGAGTGCTTTCGGGGCGCTGCTGTTGATGCTGCCGGCAGGCGTGATACTGCGGCCGCTGGGGTGGCCGCTGGTGCTGCTCGCAGTTTTCAGCCCGCGTGAGCAAATCCCTCGCGGTCAGGTTGAAGTGTGGCAGCTGGATGTGGGGCAGGGGCTGGCCATTGTGCTGCGCACCCGCAATCACGCCGTGCTTTATGACGCGGGACCGAAAGTCAGGGATTTTGACCAGGGCGAGCGGGTGGTGGTGCCGGTGTTGCGTTCCCTGGGGATAGCCAGGCTGGACCTGATGCTGATCAGTCACGCGCACGCCGATCACGCCGGCGGGGCCCTGGCGGTACAGCAGGAAGTCGGTGCCCTGCGGGTCATCGGCGGTGAGTTGCCGGGGTTGGCGGAGCCATTGCGGGCGCAGCCTTGTACCAGCGGCGAGAGTTGGGAGTGGGATGGCGTGAAGTTTTCGCTCTGGCAGTGGTCAGGGGCGAGTGACAGCAATCAGAGGTCCTGTGTGATGCAGGTTGAAGCCGGCGGCGAGCGGCTTCTGCTGACGGGGGATATTGACGCCCGGGCCGAACGGGCCTTGTTGCAAACTTCGTTGGGCGTCCCCACCCGCTGGCTGCAAGCCCCGCACCACGGCAGTCGCACGTCATCCTCGGTGGATTTGCTCAAGGCCCTGGCACCCCGGGTGGTGCTGATCTCCCGGGGCCACGGCAACAGCTTTGGCCATCCGCACCCTCAAGTGCTGGCGCGCTATCAGGGGTTGGGGGTGCAGATACTGGACAGTGCCGAGCAGGGAGCGCTGCGGTTTCGCTTGGGCACCTTCGGCAAGGCTGAGAGTCTGCGCGATCAACCCCGTTTCTGGCGTGATTGATGCTTGAAGCCGGCTGCTGTGCGTTGCATGCCCAAGCGGCGAGACAGGCATGGCTGCTACAAGAGGGAGAGTTCAATCATGTGGTAAAGTGGCGCACTTTTTCGAGGGGATTTTCACTGTGTGGGAACTGGTCAAATCCGGCGGCTGGATGATGCTGCCGATCATTCTGAGCTCTGTTGCCGCGCTGGGCATTATTGTCGAGCGCCTGTGGACCCTGCGTGCCAGCCGCGTGACTCCGCCCCATCTGCTCGGGCAGGTCTGGGTCTGGATCAAGGACAAGCAGCTGGACAAGGAAAAACTCAAGCAATTGCGCGCCGATTCGCCATTGGGTGAAATCCTGGCTGCCGGCCTGGCCAACTCCAAGCATGGTCGCGAGATCATGAAAGAATGCATCGAAGAGGCCGCCGCCCGGGTCATTCACGAACTTGAACGTTACCTCAATGCATTGGGCACCATTGCCGCCATGGCGCCGTTGCTGGGACTGCTGGGCACGGTTCTGGGCATGATCGATATTTTCAGTTCGTTCATGGGCTCGGGCATGACCACCAACGCTGCGATACTCGCGGGCGGTATTTCCAAAGCGCTGATTACCACTGCTGCGGGACTGATGGTCGGTATTCCGGCGGTGTTCTTCCATCGCTTCCTGCAGCGCCGGGTCGATGAACTGGTGGTTGGCATGGAGCAGGAAGCGATCAAACTGGTCGAAGTGGTGCAAGGCGACCGCGAAGTCGACATGGTCGGGAGCAAAGTGTGAAGTTTCGCCGCAAACCACGGGAAACGGTCGATATCAACCTCGCGTCGTTGATTGACGTGGTGTTTATCCTGTTGCTGTTCTTTGTCGTAACCACCACCTTTACCCGCGAAACCCAGTTGCGGGTGGATCTGCCGGAAGCCGTCACCGGCTCGCCCAGTGACGAGCAGAACACCAGGCAGCTGGATATCGCCATAAGCGCAGACGGGGTGTTTTCGGTGAACGACCAATTGCTGCCAAAAAACGATCTGGCGAGCCTGATCGAGGCCCTGCAGAGGGAGTCCGGTGGCGATACCAGCTTGCCATTGTCGATCAGTGCCGATGGCAAGACCCAGCATCAGGCGGTCATTATTGCGATGGATGCGGCCGGCAAGCTCGGCTTCAGCCATTTGCGCATGACCACCGTTGAGGCGCAGGCGCCTCACTGATGGCCATGTCAGATCGTTTGCTGCGTGCCTGGTATGCCGGGCATCCGCTGCTCAAGCTGTTGAGCCCGCTGGAATGCCTGTACCGCAAAGTGGTAGAGCGCAAGCGCGCGCGTTTTATCGCGGGAGAGGGCGAGATCTATCGTGCGCCCGTACCGCTGGTGGTGGTAGGCAATATCACCGTCGGCGGTACCGGTAAAACACCGCTGATTTTGTGGCTGATCGAGCATTGCCAGCGCAATGGTCTGCGGGTTGGGGTGGTGAGCCGTGGATATGGCGCCAGGCCGCCTCAATTGCCGTGGCGTGTCAGCGCCGAACACAGCGCCAGAATAGCGGGGGACGAGCCCTTGCTGATCGTGCAGCGAACCGGCGTACCATTGATGATCGACCCCGATCGCAGTCGTGCGGTTCAAGCCTTGCTGGCCAGCGAGCCACTGGACCTGATTCTTTCGGACGACGGTTTGCAGCATTACCGCTTGGCCCGGGATCTGGAGTTGGTGCTGATCGATAACGCCCGGGGCCTGGGCAATGGTCATTGCCTGCCGGCGGGGCCGTTGCGGGAACCGGCGGAGCGATTACTGAGTGTGGATGCGGTGCTGTATAACGGCGCTGCCAGCGACCCGCAAGGTGGATTTGCGTTTCAGTTGCAGCCGACTGCGCTGATCAACCTGCTCAGTGGCGAGCGCAAGGCGCTGGACTTTTTCCCGCCTGAACAGGCCTTGCATGCCGTGGCCGGGATCGGTAATCCGCAGCGTTTCTTCACCACCCTCGAAACGCTACACTGGCGGCCAATCGCCCATGCTTTTGCAGACCATGCGCCCTATAGTGCCGAGGTCTTGAATTTCATGCCGCCATTGCCTCTGGTCATGACCGAAAAGGACGCGGTGAAGTGCCGCGACTTTGCGTCACCTGACTGGTGGTACCTGGCGGTTGACGCTGTTCCGTCCGAAGCCTTCGTGCTGTGGTTTGACCGGCAGTTATTGCGTCTTTTACCCAATCGTCTTTTGCCCTAACCGATCTTTATTCAGGGGAACATTTTATGGACACCAAGCTGCTCGATATCCTCGCGTGCCCAGTTTGCAAAGGCCCGCTCAAGCTCAGCGCCGATAAAACCGAGCTGATCAGCAAGGGTGCAGGCCTGGCTTACCCGATCCGCGACGGGATTCCGGTGATGCTTGAAACCGAAGCCCGCACCCTCAGCACTGATGAGCGTCTGGATAAATGATTCCGGTTTTTACCGTCGTAATTCCCTCGCGCTTCGCGTCGACCCGTTTGCCCGGCAAACCGCTGCTGACGATTGCCGGCAAGCCGATGGTTCAACACGTCTGGGAACAGGCCTGTAAAAGCAGTGCGCAGCGGGTGGTAGTGGCCACTGACGATGCGCGCATTGTCGAGGCTTGCAAGGGGTTTGGTGCCGAAGTATTGCTGACCCGTGCCGATCACGAGTCCGGTACCGATCGCCTGGCCGAAGTGGCCACCCAGCTGGGGCTGGCCAGCGATGCCATAGTGGTCAATGTGCAGGGCGACGAGCCGCTGATTCCACCGCAACTGATTGATCAGGTCGCGATCAACCTGGCGGCCCACAGCGAAGCAAGCATGGCGACGCTGGCCGAGCCGATCACAGACGTCGAGACCCTGTTCAACCCGAATGTGGTCAAGGTGGTCAGTGATATCAACGGGCTGGCGCTGACATTCAGCCGGGCTACCTTGCCCTGGGCCCGTGATGATTTCGCTTCGCACCCGGAGCAGTTGCCTGCCGGCGTGCCCTATCGTCGCCATATCGGGATCTACGCCTATCGCGCCGGTTTCCTGCATGACTTCGTCAGCTGGGGCCCTTGCTGGCTCGAAAACACCGAGCGTCTGGAGCAGCTGCGGGCACTTTGGCATGGTGTACGAATCCATGTGGCCGACGTGCTCGAGTCGCCTGCGGCCGGTGTCGATACCATTGAAGACCTCGAGCGCGTTCGGCGTTTGCTGGAGGCTTGATGCGCGTCCTGTTCGTTTGTCTGGGTAATATCTGTCGCTCTCCTACGGCCGAAGGCGTACTGCGCCACAAGTTGCAGGTAGCGGGTCTGGCCGGGCGTGTTGAAGTGGCTTCTGCAGGAACGGGCAACTGGCACGTAGGCGGGGCACCGGACAAGCGTACCCAGCGCGCAGCCATGCGGCGGGGTTACGATTTGTCGGCGCAGCGTGCGCAACAGGTGGTCGCGGCCGACTTCAATCACTATGACCTGATTCTGGCCATGGACCTGAGCAACCTGCGCGACCTTAAAGCCTTGCAGCCTGCCAACGGCAAGGCCGGGCTTGACCTGTTCCTGCGTCGTTTCGATGGCGTTAAAGACGAGGTGCCCGACCCTTATTACGACGGTGAGGCAGGCTTTGAAGAGGTGCTGGATCTGGTTGAGTCTGCATGCGATTTGCTGGTGATTGAACTGAAGGGGCGTTTATGAGTTTGCTGTTGCAGGTTGATGAGTCGCTCAAGCCGTTCAATAGCTTTGGTGTGGATGTGCGCGCGAGCCTGTATGCCGAGGCCTGTAGCGATGACGACGTGCGCGAGGCATTGCAGTGCTCGGCGCAGCGCAATTTGCCTTTGCTGGTGATCGGCGGCGGTAGCAACTTGCTGCTGACCAGGGATGTCCCTGCGCTGGTGCTGCGCATGGCTAGCCGTGGCATTCGCCAGGTTGAAGACGATGGTCGGGAAGTGGTGGTCGAGGCCGAAGCGGGCGAGGTGTGGCATGCCTTTGTGTTGTGGACCCTGGAGCAAGGCCTGTCGGGGTTGGAAAACCTCAGTTTGATTCCTGGAACCGTGGGTGCCGCGCCGGTACAGAACATCGGCGCTTACGGCGTTGAGATCAAGGACGTTTTTGCGGGGCTGACCGCACTTGACCGGCAAACCGGCGAGCTGCGCGATTTCACCCTGGCGGACTGCGACTTTGGCTACCGTGACAGCGTGTTCAAACAACAGCCGGGGCGCTGGGTGATTCTGCGGGTCCGGTTTACCCTGAGCCGTGCCGCAAGGCTGCATCTGGAGTACGGACCTGTACGCCAGCGCCTGAGTGAGCAGGGTATCGAACAGCCGACGGCGACCGACGTGAGCCGTGCCATCAGCAGTATCCGCAGTGAGAAGCTGCCGGACCCGGCGGTACTGGGTAACGCAGGCAGCTTCTTTAAAAATCCGCTGGTGTCAGCTGCGCTGGCCGCTGAGCTGAAACTGGCGCATCCCGGCATTATCGGTTACCCACAAGCTGATGGCCGAGTGAAGCTGGCCGCCGGCTGGTTGATCGAAGCCGCGGGGTGGAAAGGCTTTCGTGAGGCTGACGCCGGAGTGCATCGTTTGCAGTCGCTGGTATTGGTCAACTACGGCTCGGCCAGCGGCTTGCAGTTGCTGGCCCTGGCCCGACGCATTCAGGAAGATATCGAGCGGCGCTTTGCGGTGCAGCTGGAGATGGAACCGAACCTGTATTAACGGCTTCTCCCGATCTGGATAATAAATGAAGCAAATACCGGCATGGGCGTTAGCGCTGACCCTGGTGACATTAACCGGGTGTACGACAGCTCCGCCCAAAGACCAGGGCAATCTATGCAGTATCTATCGTCAGTATCCTGCCTGGTACAAGGACTCGGTCGCGATGCAGAGCCGCTGGGGAACGCCTCCCCATGTGGCGATGGCGATCATGAAACAGGAAAGCAGTTTTGTCGCTGATGCGCTTCCTCCCCGCGCTTATCTGTTGTGGGTAATCCCGTGGGGCAGGGTCAGCCCGTCATACGGCTACGCGCAAGCTCAACCGCCGGCCTGGAAGGATTTCGAGCGAAGCATGGGCAGTGGCGGTTCTCGCGATAACTTTGCCGATGCCATCATGTTTATCGGATGGTATGCCGCAGGTACCCAGCAGCAGTTGGGGATTTCCAAATGGGATACCTACAACCAGTATCTGGCGTATCACGAGGGCAGGGGAGGTTACAGTCGCAATACATACCGTGCCAAACCCTGGCTGATGCAGGTGGCCCGTAAAGTTGAGCAGCAGTCGAAAACCTATGGTGCGCAGCTTAACCAGTGCCGCGGCGAGCTGGAGCGTAACAGGCGTTCGTTCTGGTTCTTCTAGCTCCCCCGCAATTCATTGTAGGAGCGAGCTTGCTCGCTCCTACAGTTGATGAGGTAGACAACGGAAATAAAAAAAGCCCCGCCAGTTCAGAACTGGCGGGGCTTTTTAGTGGCCTGCAGGTTTAGACGAGTGGTTTAGACTCGTGTTCCTTGCCTTCGGCTACGGTTTCGCCAGCAGCTGCCTGAGCGGCAGCAGCGGCGGCTGCTTCACGCTTGCGGCGACGTACTTCGCGCGGGTCGTTAGGAGCGCGACCGTTGCTTGGTGCGGTGCTGGCAACCGGAGCTGCAACCACTACTTCAGTCACTTCAGTCGCGACAACAACTTCTGCCGGAGCAGGTTGTTCAACTACAGCTGTCTCGATCACGGCGGCTTCAGCCACTACGACTTCGACAGCCACAGGTTCAGCCACAGGAGCCGGAGCTGCCTCGACAATAGCCGGCTCGGCAATCGGCTCGCGTACAAAACGGGCTTCCTTGACGTGCTCTGGCGCTTTTTCGATAGCTGGTGCCTCAACAACCGGTGCTTCCACGCTTGGCGCTTCTACTGCCGGTGCTTCGACTACCGCTTCAACCACTGGCTCTGGCGCAGCTACAACAGGCGCTTCGACTGCCGGGGCAGGCTCGGCAACTACCTGAGCTTCAGGCTGTGCTTGCGGTGCTGCAGGCACTTCAACTTCTGGTGCCTTGACTGCTTCGACCGGGGTGACCGCTTCAACAGCTGGCGCTTCAACTACGGGGGCTTCAACCACAGGGGCTTCTACAACCGGTGTTGGCACAATGGCTACTTCAGTTGTTTGAACCTTTTCAGCAACCACGGTTTCTGCCGGAGCCGATTCCTGGACGGTCTGGGTCGCACGCTCGGCCTGTTGATTGGCCTGGGCTTCAGCAGGAGCGCTGATGACCGAGCTGGCAACGGCTTCAGTGACGGCCAGACCGGCAGCCAGTTCAGTGGTGGAAGGAGCGTTTTCGGCAGTGCCTTCTTCGCTGTTTTCTTCCGAGCCTTCAATCACGTTGCCATTGGCATCGCGTTGACGCTCACGACGGTTGCTGCGACGACGCTGGCCACGGGAGCGGCGGCGTGGACGATCGCCTTCGGCGT
The DNA here is from genome assembly GCF_000346225.2 of Pseudomonas sp. Lz4W. Lineage (NCBI taxonomy): Bacteria > Pseudomonadati > Pseudomonadota > Gammaproteobacteria > Pseudomonadales > Pseudomonadaceae > Pseudomonas > Pseudomonas sp. Lz4W. The sequence goes on from NZ_CP017432.1 coordinate 1,305,255, forward strand.
TGTCCTGCGACTCGTCCTGGGATTGCTCTTCGTTCGACAGAGCTTCTTCGTCTTCTGCGGCTACTGGCTGTACTTCGCGTGGTGCACGTTCTTCGCGGGGAGCACGCGGCTGGCGTTCTTCCCGTGGAGGGCGCGGTGCGCGCTCTTCTTCGACGACGACGGCTGCAACGGCTGCGGCAGGAACGGCATCCAGAGGCTCGCGCAATTCGCGAACGCGCTCTTCACGGGCTTCGCCGCGCGGTTTGCGTTCTTCACGAGGTGCGCGTGGAGCACGTTCTTCACGAGGTGGACGCGGTGCGCGTTCTTCACGGGCAACAGCAGCTACCGGAGTTTCTTCGCGCGGCTCGCGGACTTCGCGTGGTGCGCGTTCTTCTCGCGGTGCACGCTCTTCGCGTGGCTTGCGCTCTTCATCGCGACGGCCATTGCGATTGCGGCTTTGCTGGCGACCATTGCGGCGCTCTTCATTGCGCGCAGGACGCTCTGTCGTTGCCGGCTTCTCAACCACGGTCGGAGCAGCAGGCTCTTCCTTGGAGGCGAACAGGCTTACCAGCGATTTGACCAGGCCTTTGAACAGGCTTGGCTCGGCGATGGTAGCGGCAGGTGCAGCAGCAGGAGCCGGTGCAGCAGCTTCGGTCGGAACCGGTGCCGAGGTGCGCGGCGGTGCTGTTTTGACTGCAGCTTCCTGGCGAACCAGAGTGCGAGTGGCGGCAGCCGGCTGAACTTCTTCCACTTCCGCAGCAGCGGCAGCGATTTCGTAGCTGGACTGGTTGGTGTGGGCTTCCGGGCTGTCATCACGCAGGCGCTGAACTTCGAAGTGCGGCGTCTCGAGGTGATCGTTCGGCAGAATGATGATGCGTGCACGGGTCCGCAGTTCGATTTTGGTAATCGAGTTGCGCTTCTCGTTGAGCAGGAATGCAGCAACCGGGATTGGCACCTGGGCGCGCACTTCGGCAGTGCGGTCTTTCAGGGCTTCTTCTTCGATCAGGCGCAGAATGGCCAGCGACAGCGATTCAACGTCACGGATGATGCCGGTGCCATTGCAGCGTGGGCAAACGATGCCGCTGCTTTCGCCCAGGGATGGACGCAGGCGCTGACGGGACATTTCCAGCAAGCCAAAGCGCGAGATACGGCCCACTTGTACGCGGGCACGGTCTGCTTCCAGGCACTCGCGGACTTTTTCTTCCACGGCGCGCTGGTTTTTGGCAGGGGTCATGTCGATGAAGTCGATGACGATCAGGCCGCCGATGTCGCGCAGGCGCAACTGACGGGCGATTTCTTCAGCCGCTTCAAGGTTGGTTTGCAGTGCGGTTTCTTCGATATCGCTGCCTTTGGTGGCGCGCGCCGAGTTGATGTCGATGGACACCAGGGCTTCGGTCGGGTCGATAACGATGGAGCCGCCGGAAGGCAGTTCAACGACACGCTGGAAGGCGGTCTCGATCTGGCTTTCGATCTGGAAACGATTGAACAGCGGAACGCTGTCTTCGTAGAGTTTGATTTTGCTGGCGTACTGCGGCATCACCTGGCGGATGAAGGTCAGGGCTTCGTCCTGTGCTTCAACGCTGTCGATCAGTACTTCGCCGATGTCCTGGCGCAAGTAGTCGCGGATGGCGCGGATGATCACGTTGCTTTCCTGATAGATCAGGAATGGCGCGGAGCGGTCCAGGGAGGCTTCTTTAATGGCGGTCCAGAGTTGCAGCAGGTAATCGAGGTCCCACTGCATTTCTTCGCTGCTGCGGCCCAGGCCTGCAGTGCGCACGATCAGACCCATGTCGGCCGGAGCGATCAGGCCGTTCAGGGCTTCGCGCAGCTCGTTGCGTTCTTCACCTTCGATGCGACGGGAGATACCGCCGGCACGCGGGTTATTAGGCATCAGAACCAGATAACGGCCGGCGAGGCTGATGAAGGTGGTCAGGGCTGCGCCCTTGTTGCCACGCTCTTCTTTCTCGACCTGCACGATAACTTCCTGGCCTTCGCTCAGGACGTCCTTGATGTTGACGCGGCCTTCAGGAGCTTTCTTGAAGTACTCGCGGGAGATTTCCTTAAGTGGCAGGAAGCCGTGGCGCTCAGAGCCAAAATCGACAAAGGCAGCCTCAAGGCTTGGTTCGATGCGAGTAATACGGCCTTTATAGATATTGGCTTTCTTCTGCTCGCGCGCGCCTGACTCGATGTCCAGGTCGTAGAGGCGTTGGCCATCTACCAGTGCAACACGCAACTCTTCAGGTTGAGTTGCGTTAATCAGCATTCTTTTCATGTTGTACCGTCGGTTTCCGGGCTACCGGAAACGGCGTTCGGCACACACGACTTCTCATGGTCGGTGTCAGGTGCGTCAGGAGCAGTTGGCCACTCCTGTGTCCAGCGAGGTTCGACCAATGGGGGCGAAGTCGCGACTTACGCTTCCTGCTTGCTGTGGTGACTTAAGCACTCAGTCAGGAGGAGGAATCAACCAGCGGCTGTGGACGAGATGAAGCGTCTTGATAAAGCCTATTGCTACACAGTCCGGCGGTTGTGCATCTCCACCCTACACGTATCCCTGATAATTCGGGTGCTGCCGCGCGCAGAATCCGCAGCGGGTTGGCATTTACCGTGTTCTCCAAAAGGGGAGTTCACGCATCATGGCTAATAAAGGCGATGTTTCCGAAGCATTCGCTTGATATGCCCGAAGCTGACTGCACTTTGTGAACTGGCCGTGAATATCGGCGTAAAAGGCGAGTTTGCACTCTGCTTTCCAGGCTCGCTTCAGGCCTCATGTCACCTGCGCTTGTTACAACTCCAGGTGTTCCGTATCCAGCAAAAGCCCCGTAGGACGGCCTCGCGTCCTGATTAAGAGCGTTGGGCAGGGCCGGTTATTCACCGTTAATCCGCTGTCCAGGCCGCTTTTGGCGGCGTTCGCGACTATAGCAGCAATGATTAAGTGCTTCAATTCCATAAAAAATTGTTATCATTCGCGGCATGACGACCACTACCCCCCCGACCCCCAGCGTCCAGCTGCTTGAGGTCTCGCCGGAATATGCCGGCCAACGCATCGACAACTTTTTACTTGCACGGCTCAAGGGTGTTCCCAAGACCTTGATTTACCGCATTTTGCGTAAAGGCGAAGTGCGTGTGAACAAGGGGCGGATCAAGCCCGAGTACAAGCTGCAGGCGGGCGATATCGTGCGCGTGCCGCCGGTTCGCGTGCCGGAACGCGATGAGCCGGTGCCGGTGGCTCAAGGTTTGTTGCAGCGACTCGAAGCCGCCATTGTCTACGAAGACAAGGCGCTGATAGTGCTGAACAAACCGGCCGGTATCGCTGTTCATGGCGGTAGCGGTCTGACTTTTGGCGTAATTGAAGCCTTTCGTCAGATGCGCCCCGATGCCAAGGAACTGGAGCTGGTGCATCGCCTGGACCGGGACACTTCCGGCCTGTTGATGATTGCCAAAAAGCGCAGCATGTTGCGTCACTTGCATGCCGCATTGCGCGGTGATGGTGTCGACAAGCGCTACATGGCGTTGGTGCGCGGTAACTGGGCGGCGTCCATCAAGCAGGTGCGAGCACCGCTGATGAAGAGCAACCTGCGTTCCGGCGAACGTATGGTTGAAGTCAACGAAGAGGGCAAGGAGTCGGTCACCGTGTTCAAGGTGCTGCGTCGCTTCGGTGATTTTGCAACCATGATCGAGGCCAAGCCGATTACCGGTCGTACCCACCAGATTCGAGTGCACACATTGCATGCCGGTCACTGTATTGCCGGTGACACCAAGTATGGCGATGAAGGGTTTTCTAAAGAAATTCGCGATCTGGGTGGCAAGCGGCTGTTCTTGCACGCTTACATGCTGACGGTGCCTCTGCCTGAGGGTGGCGAGTTGAAGCTGCAGGCTCCGGTTGACGAAATGTGGGCCAAGACCGTGGAGCGCCTGCTGAGTGCGCCATGAGTACAAGCTGCTGATCTTCGACTGGGACGGTACGCTGGCCGACTCCATCGGTCGGATTGTCGCCGCGATGAAGGTCGCGGCACATCGCGCAGGCCGTCCTGAGCGTGATGAAGAGGCGATCAAGGGAATTATCGGCCTTGGTTTGCCTGAGGCCATCCTGTCGCTTTATCCCGATATGTCGGACGCCCAGGTGATTGCCTTTCGCCAGCACTATGCGGATGTCTACATGGCTATGGATACCGAGCCGTCACCGTTGTTTGCGGGGGTGGCTGAGTCGCTCGAGGCCTTTCGTGCCGAGGGTTACCGTTTGGCCGTAGCGACGGGCAAGGCGCGCCGGGGGCTTGACCGGGTGCTCAGGGCTCATGGCTGGGAAGATTTTTTCGATATCACCCGCGCTGCCGATGAGACCGCCAGCAAGCCTGATCCATTGATGCTGAATCAAATCCTGGCCCATTGCGACATGCAGCCCGGACAGGCCTTGATGGTGGGGGATGCGTCGTTTGATTTGCTGATGGCCCGCAACGCCGGTATTGATTCAGTTGCAGTGAGCTATGGTGCTCAGTCAATGGAGCGCTTGCTTGCATTTGAGCCGCGGTTGGCGATCGACAGTTTTCCCGAATTGCGTACCTGGCTCAATTGTCAGGTTAATTAAAGTCTTTGCTGGGGTAGAGCATGGTTGATCAATGGAAGGCGCCTTCAGAGTCTGAGCCGGCTGCCGGCGATGACAAAAGCTGGAAGCTGCTGGAAAAAACCCTGTTGGCAGGTATTCAGGAGCAGCGTCGGGCGCGTCGCTGGGGCATTTTTTTCAAGGTGCTGACCTTTTGTTATCTGATTACGGTGCTGATCCTGTTTTCTCCGTTGGTGGATATGGAACGCAGTGCCACCAGCAGCGGGTATACCGCTTTGATCGATGTGCGCGGCGTGATTGCGGACAAAGAGGCTGCCAGTGCTGACAATATTGTCACCAGCCTGCAGGCTGCGTTCGCCGATCCCAAGGTCAAGGGTGTGGTGTTGCGTATCAACAGTCCGGGCGGCAGTCCGGTGCAGTCGGGCTATGTCTACGATGAGATTCGCCGTCTGCGCGGCTTGCACCCTGATATCAAGGTGTATGCGGTGATTTCCGATCTGGGTGCCTCGGGTGCCTATTACATTGCCAGTGCGGCAGATGAAATTTACGCCGATAAAGCCAGCCTGGTGGGCTCGATCGGGGTGACGGCTGCGGGCTTTGGTTTTGTCGGTGCAATGGACAAGCTGGGCATTCAGCGCCGCGCTTACACCTCTGGCGAACACAAAGCCTTTCTTGATCCGTTCGAGCCTGAAAAACCGGACGAGACCAAGTTCTGGCAGGGCGTGTTGAATGTCACCCATGAGCAGTTCATTGCCAGCGTCAAGCAGGGGCGTGGTGATCGCCTTAAAGACAAGGATCATCCCGAGCTGTTTTCGGGGCTGGTCTGGACCGGGCAGCAGGCATTGCCTCTCGGCTTGATCGACGGGTTGGGTAATGCCAGTTCGGTTGCCCGTGATGTGATCGGTGAAAAAGAACTGATCGACTTCACTGTGCAAGAGTCGGCGTTTGACCGCTTCTCGAAAAAGCTGGGCGCCAGTGTGGCTGAACAGTTGGCGATGTGGATGGGGTTCCAGGGGCCGACCCTGCGCTGATCCATGGATGATTTAAAAAAACCGGCCTTTTCAGGCCGGTTTTTTTGTTTTACGGAATCGCCACGCCTTGCGCGAGCAGCATGTCGACCAGGCGGATAAGTGGCAGGCCGACCAGGCTGGTGGCGTCATCGCCTTCGGTGCGCCTGAACAGGCTCACACCCAGACCTTCCGCTTTGAAGCTGCCTGCGCAGTCATAGGGTTCTTCGGCAAGCAGGTAGCGTTCGACCTGTTCCGGGGTGAGGGTGCGCATGTGCACGGTGAAGGGCACGCAGTCGGTCTGATAGTGGCCTGTCTGGCTGTTGAGCAGGGTCAGTCCGGTGAGGAAGGTTACGCTGGCGCCGCTGGCGTCCAGAAGTTGCTGGCGGGCCTTGTCAAACGTGTGGGGTTTGCCGATGATTCGTCCGTTGAGCGCTGCAACCTGATCGGAGCCGATAATCAAGTGGTCGGGGTGACGGGTGGCAAGTGCTTCGGCTTTTTGCCGGGACAGGCGTTTCACCAGTTCAATGGCTGATTCGCCGGGGCGGTGGCTTTCGTCTATATCGGGGGAGCTGCAGCTGAAAGGCAGGCGCAGGCGAGCCAGCAGATCACGGCGATAAGCCGAGCTTGAAGCGAGTAATAAAGGCAGCATGCGCGTCTCCTGTGGGCGGTCAGGGATTCTAACGATCGTACAGGATGTCGCACAGGCACAATTTCCTTTGACAGGTGAAGGGGTCGTCCCTAGAATGCTGCGCCTATGTTGAATGACCCGATTCCACCTCACGTTGACCCGCGCAAATTAGCTGATCGTGGCACTACCCTCCAAGGTGAAGTGTTGCTGGCTGATTTGGAGAGGCTCTGCGACCCGCTTTCCGATACTCTCGGAACGGTCCAGGCGAAATTTGTTTTTGAACGAGATGAACGTAGGTCTGTGGTCATCCACAGCTCTATCGACGCCGAAGTCAAAATGGTTTGCCAGCGTTGTCTTGAGCTGGTCACCCTGCCGATCCACAGCGAGTGCAGTTATGCTGTGGTGAAAGAGGGTGCGAACACCCAGTCGTTACCGCAAGGTTATGACGTGCTGGAGCTGGGCGAGGATCCTTTGGATCTGCTGGCACTGATCGAGGAAGAGCTTCTGCTCGCCTTGCCCATTGTGCCTGCTCATCATCCGGAAGAATGCCAGCAGCCGGCGGGTCTCGATGAGCCCGATCCAGGCGAGGACGAGGTAACGCGGTCCAACCCGTTCAGTGTATTGGCGCAGTTAAAGCGTGACCCAAACGTTTAGGAGTTAATTAATTATGGCTGTTCAGCAGAACAAAAAATCCCGCTCTGCCCGTGACATGCGTCGTTCGCACGATGCTCTTTCGGCTAGCACTCTGTCTGTAGAAAAAACCACCGGTGAAATTCACCTGCGTCACCACGTATCGCCAGAAGGCGTATACCGTGGTCGTAAAGTGATCGACAAGGGCGCTGACGAGTAATCACTTGTCCGTTCAGGTCATCGCGATCGACGCAATGGGCGGGGACTTCGGTCCCCGCAGCATTGTTCAGGCCAGTATTGCTTGCCTGTCTGCTACTCCCTCGTTACACCTGACCCTCGTCGGTCAACCCTCCGAACTTGAAAATCTGATTGCCAGCTATCCGGCTGTGGATCGCACGCGCCTGACTATTACCCCTGCTTCAGAAGTGATCGCCATGAATGAGCGGCCTTCGCAAGCTTTGCGCAGCAAGCCGGACTCTTCTATGCGTGTGGCGCTGGAGTTGTTGCGTGACGGCAAGGTGCAGGCATGCGTGAGCTCAGGTAATACCGGGGCGCTGATGGCGCTGTCGCGGCATGTGCTTAAAACCTTGCCGGGGATTGATCGTCCGGCAATGGTGGCAGCGGTGCCGACCCAAGCCGGCTACTGTCAGTTGCTGGATCTGGGGGCCAATGTTGATTGCACTGCCGGGCAGTTGTTTCAGTTTGCCGTGATGGGTTCGGTGGCGGCGCAGGCGCTGGGTATTCTGCGTCCGCGGGTCGCCTTGCTCAATATAGGCACCGAGGACGTCAAGGGTAATCAGCAGGTCAAGGAAGCGGCGGTATTGTTGCAGTCGGCGCCTGGCCTCAATTACATCGGCTTTATTGAGGGTGACGGGGTGTACCGGGGTGAGGCCGATGTGGTGGTGTGCGATGGATTTGTCGGCAATATCTTGCTCAAATCCAGCGAAGGTCTGGCGACGATGATTTCGAGCAGGATCCGGGCGGTATTCAAGCGTACGCTGTTCGGCCGGTTTGTCGGTGCGCTGGCGTTACCGTTAATGCGGCGTTTGCAGGCTGATCTGGCGCCCGCCCGGCATAATGGTGCGAGTTTTCTCGGTTTGCAGGGCATTGTTATCAAGAGTCACGGTTCGGCAGGTGCTCAGGGCTTTCAGAGTGCAATAGAGCGCGCACTGATTGAAATCCATGAAGACCTGCCAAAGCGTTTGTATGGACGCCTTGAAGGGTTGTTGCCGTAGGCGTTTTGCCGGCCGGGTACTGAAATGTGACCGCCCGGTCTAATCAGCCATCCAACTGTCAGTTTCTTGCGTCCGCCACGGCAGGACGTCAATTCTCCGACGACAAGATCATTAGGGGCTTGTTACATGTCTACATCCCTCGCATTCGTCTTTCCAGGGCAGGGTTCGCAGTCCCTCGGCATGTTGGCCGAGCTGGGCGCGGCTCATCCGCTGGTCATTGATACCTTCAAAGAAGCTTCTGATGCTCTGGGTTACGACCTGTGGGCCGTGACCCAGGAAGGGCCGGCAGAAAAACTCAATCAAACTGATGTTACCCAGCCAGCCATTCTGACTGCCTCGATTGCCCTTTGGCGTCTGTGGCTGGCCGAAGGCGGCAAGCGTCCGGATTATGTTGCCGGTCACAGCCTGGGTGAATACAGCGCCTTGGTGGCTGCCGGCTGTCTGAGCTTGGCGGATGCGGTCAGGCTGGTTGAGCGTCGCGGGCAACTGATGCAGGAAGCTGTTCCGGCCGGTCAGGGCGCCATGGCGGCGATTCTGGGGCTCGAAGACGCCGTTGTGCTGCAAGCCTGTGCTGAAGCTGCCCAGGGTGAAGTGGTCAGCGCGGTTAACTTCAACTCGCCGGGTCAGGTTGTAATTGCCGGTTCCAAGGCTGCCGTCGAGCGTGCCATGGAGCTGTGCAAGGCCGCCGGAGCCAAGCGTGCGCTGCCATTGCCGGTCAGCGTACCTTCGCATTGTGAGTTGATGCGTCCTGCCGCAGAGCGCTTCGCCGAGTCGATTCAAGCGATTGATTGGCAGGCGCCACAGATTCCTCTGGTGCAGAACGTCAGTGCGGCCATTGTGCAAGATCTGGAAACCCTCAAGCGCGATCTGCTCGAGCAGCTGTACAAGCCGGTGCGCTGGGTTGAATCGGTACAGGCGCTTGCAGCCAGCGGTCCGGTTGACTTGGTTGAGTGCGGTCCGGGCAAAGTCCTGGTAGGCATCAGCAAACGTTGCGCAGAAGGCGTAACCACTCACAACTTGAATACCCCAGATGCCTTCGCCGCTGCGCGTACGGCACTGACTTGAATTAGGAGAAGCCTGCATGAGCTTGCAAGGTAAAGTTGCACTGGTAACCGGCGCCAGCCGTGGTATTGGCCAGGCTATTGCCCTGGAATTGGGTCGCCAGGGCGCCGTTGTAATCGGCACTGCTACGTCGCAAGCCGGTGCCGAGCGCATTGCTGCCACCCTGAAAGAACACGGTGTTCAGGGTACCGGCATGGAACTTAATGTTACCAGCGATGAATCAGTTGCCGCGGTGCTGAACAGCATTCAGGAACGGTTCGGTGCGCCGGCGATCCTGGTCAATAATGCCGGCATCACCCGCGATAACCTGATGATGCGGATGAAAAATGACGAATGGCATGACGTCGTCGATACCAACTTGAACAGTCTGTTTCGCCTGTCCAAGGGTGTTTTGCGCGGCATGACCAAGGCCCGTTGGGGACGAATTATCAGTATTGGCTCTGTTGTGGGTGCCATGGGCAACGCAGGCCAAGTAAACTATGCCGCCGCCAAGGCTGGCCTGGAAGGTTTCAGCCGTGCGCTGGCACGTGAAGTGGGCTCGCGCTCGATCACTGTGAACTCGGTAGCACCAGGGTTTATCGATACCGATATGACCCGCGAGTTGCCGCAGGCACAGCGTGAAGCCTTGCTGACACAGATTCCGCTGGGCCGTTTGGGGCAGGCACAAGAGATCGCAAACGTGGTTTCTTTTCTGGCCTCTGACGGTGCAGCCTACGTGACCGGAGCTACAATCCCGGTCAACGGCGGGATGTACATGAGTTAAATGTGACGGATTGCTTCAAAAAAATGTCATACGAGCTGTCTAAAATCCGTTATAAAGCTGCAATCTATTTATAGGCAGAGGGCCGTTGAGGGATGAGTGCAAAGCTTTCAGTTGAAAAACTGAAAAGTCTTTCGATACACTTGCCCGCTAGCCAGCTGCCTGAATTTGTCCATTAGGAGTGAAAACAAGGTATGAGCACCATCGAAGAGCGCGTCAAGAAAATCGTAGCCGAGCAACTGGGCGTTAAAGAAGAAGAAGTAGTAAACACTGCTTCCTTCGTTGAAGACCTGGGTGCCGACTCCCTTGACACCGTTGAGCTTGTGATGGCTCTTGAAGAGGAATTCGAGACTGAAATTCCTGACGAAGAAGCTGAAAAGATCACGACCGTACAAGCTGCTATCGATTACGTGACTAACCACCAGGCTTAATTGCTTGTAATCGTTGCTCGCTGTTATGGAAAAACCGCACTGCCGCTCTGGCGTGCGGTTTTTTCTTTAGGTGTGATGCAAAGTGTCGTCAATAGAATAAAGGAGAGTGCTGTGTCGCGTAGACGCGTCGTAGTCACCGGTATGGGGATGTTGTCGCCGCTGGGTGCAGATGTACCAAGCTCCTGGCAAGGCATTCTGGCAGGCCGAAGTGGCATTGGTCTGATCGAACACACGGATCTTTCTGCCTATTCCACCCGTTTTGGCGGCTCGGTACAGGGTTTTAACGTTGAGGATTACCTCTCCGTCAAAGAGTCCCGAAAACTTGACCTGTTTATTCAATACGGATTGGCAGCCGGATTTCAAGCTGTGCGTAATTCCGGCCTTGAAGTCACAGATGCCAATCGTGAGCGCATCGGTGTAGCAATGGGCTCCGGTATTGGTGGTCTGACCAATATCGAAGAAACCAGCCGTACCCTGCATGAGCAAGGCCCGCGACGGATCTCTCCGTTTTTCGTGCCTGGCTCGATCATCAATATGATTTCCGGCTTTCTGTCTATCCACCTGGGTACGCAGGGTCCGAACTACGCCATTGCCACAGCCTGTACCACGGGTACGCACTGCATCGGCATGGCGGCACGCAACATTGCTTACGGCGAAGCCGACGTAATGATTGCCGGCGGCGCCGAGATGGCCGCGTGCGGTCTGGGCATGGGCGGCTTTGGTGCCTCGCGTGCGTTGTCGACCCGTAACGACGACCCGACGCGTGCCAGCCGTCCCTGGGACAAAGGCCGTGACGGTTTTGTGCTTTCTGATGGTGCCGGTGCGCTGGTGCTTGAAGAGCTTGAGCATGCCAAGGCCCGTGGTGCGACCATCTATGCCGAACTGATAGGTTTTGGCATGAGCGGTGATGCTTATCACATGACCTCGCCTCCGGCTGACGGTGCGGGCGCTGCACGCTGCATCACCAACGCCCTGCGCGACGCCAGAATAAACGGCGATCAAGTGCAGTACATCAACGCCCATGGCACGTCGACGCCTGCGGGTGACCTGGCGGAAGTGTCGGCGATCAAGTCGGTGTTTGGCGAGCACGCCTACAACCTGGCGGTGAGTTCGACCAAATCCATGACCGGTCACTTGCTGGGTGCTGCAGGCGCGGTAGAGGCAATCTTCAGCGTGCTGGCGATCAACAGCCAGATAGCTCCGCCGACCATCAACCTCGATGAGCCGGATGAAGGCTGCGACCTCGACTTCGTGCCGCACAAGGCGCGGGAAATGCCGATCGATGTAGTGCTGTCCAACTCATTCGGTTTTGGCGGCACCAACGGCTCGTTGGTGTTCCGCCGGTTCACCGACTGATGCAAAGCTGGGTCGACGGCCAGCCAGCGAACGCCTTGGCGTCGCTTAAAGACCGTGGGCTGGCCTACGGTGATGGTCTGTTCGAGACCATTGCCGTCAAGGCCGGCAAACCGCAGCTGCTGGACCTGCACTTGCAGCGTCTGGCACTCGGTTGTACCCGACTGGCGATTGTTGCGGATCAGGCATTGATCCGCAGCGAATTGCTGGCGTATGCGCAGGCCATGGGGGAGGGCGTTCTCAAGCTCATCCTGACCCGTGGCGACAGTCTGCGCGGTTACAGCGCCAACCCCGAGGCGCAACCTCGAAGAATTCTTCAAGCCGGTCCGGCTGCTACTTACCCGCAGGCCCATGCCGAGAAGGGCATCCAGCTGTTTGACTGCGCCACCCGTCTGGCCGAGCAGCCGCTGTTGGCGGGGCTCAAGCACCTTAATCGCCTGGAGCAGGTGATCGCCCGTTCTGAATGGCAAGACCCGGCCTACGCCGAGGGCTTGATGCGCGACACCTCGGGCCGGATCATCGAAGGCGTGTTCAGCAATCTGTTTCTGGTCCGCGACGGTGCCTTGCTCACCCCCGACCTGCAGCGTTGCGGTGTGGCCGGCGTGATGCGCGCAGCGCTACTGGCCGAGGCCGGACAGCTGGGCATCCCTTGTCATGTTTCTGACATCAGCCTGAAGCAATTGCAGCAGGCCGATGAACTCTTTCTCTGCAACAGCGTATATGGCATCTGGCCTGTTCGCGGGTTTGCAGAGCTGAGCTGGCCGGTGGGGCCGCTCACCCGTAAACTGCAAGGCATTGCTCGCACCCTATTGGATGTTTGATTCGTGAAACGTAAATTCTTGGTGCTGCTGGAGACAGGTCTGGTGCTGGCGGGATTGTTGCTGGGCGCTAGCGCCTGGAAGCTCAACTCGGCGCTGGAACAACCGCTTAACCTGACACAAGAGCAACTGCTCGACGTACCGGCTGGCGCCACGCCGACCGGCACCTTCAATCGGCTAGAGGCCGACGGCACGCTGGATGACGCTTTCTGGCTACGCCTGTACTGGCGTTTCAATCTCGAGGGCCAGCCCCTGCACAGCGGTGAGTACCGCATGACTCCCGGCATGAGCGCCCAGGACCTGATTGGCCTGTGGAAGCGTGGTGAAGTGGTGCAGTACAGCTTGACCCTGGTCGAAGGCTGGAACTTCCGGCAGGTACGCAGCGCCCTGGCAAAACACGAAAAAATCGAGCAGACCCTAGACGGTTTGAGCGACAGCGAAGTCATGGCCAAACTCGGTCATCCCGGAGAATTCCCGGAAGGCCGGTTCTTTCCGGACACCTATCGCTTCGTGCGGGGCATGACTGACGCTCAATTGCTCGAAAAATCCTACAACCGTCTGGAGAAAGTGCTGGCCGAAGAATGGGAGCAACGAGACTCGGACGTACCCTATGCCGACCCTTACCAGGCGCTGATCATGGCCTCTCTGGTAGAGAAAGAAACCGGTGTGCCCCAGGAACGCGGGCAGATTGCCGGGGTATTCGTGCGCCGCATGAAAATCGGTATGCCGCTGCAAACCGATCCCACCGTGATCTACGGGCTGGGCGAGCGCTACAACGGCAAGCTCACCCGTAGCCATCTGCGTGAACCCACGCCGTACAACACCTACACCATTGCGGGTTTACCGCCGACACCGATTGCCATGGTCGGGCGTGAAGCGATTCATGCCGCCTTGCACCCGGTCAGTGGCAGCAGCCTGTATTTTGTTGCCAAGGGCGATGGCAGCCACACCTTTTCCGATGATCTGGATGCGCACAACAATGCCGTGCGCGAGTTCCAGATCAAGCGTCGTGCCGACTACCGTTCAAGTCCGGCGCCGACCCCGGCAGCGGAGCCGGTGAGCCCTGCGGCCGAGCCGCAAAGCCCGCAATGACATTGATTAAGGATTGCTGCCTGTGACTGGCTTGTTTATTACCCTGGAAGGCCCCGAAGGCGCGGGCAAAAGCACCAATCGCGAATACCTGGCCGAGCGCCTGCGCAGCGCCGGTATCGACGTGGTTCTGACCCGCGAGCCCGGCGGCACGCCATTGGCCGAGCGAATTCGCGAGCTGTTGCTGGCACCCAGCGATGAAGCCATGTGCGCCGACACCGAGCTGCTGCTGGTGTTTGCCGCCCGTGCCCAGCATCTGGCCGAGGTGATTCGTCCGGCACTGGCCCGTGGCGCCGTGGTGTTGTGCGATCGCTTCACCGACGCCACTTATGCCTATCAAGGTGGCGGCCGCGGTTTGTCGCAAGAGCGTATCGCCAGCCTTGAAACCTTCGTGCAAGGTTCATTGCGCCCGGACCTGACCCTGGTGTTTGATCTGCCGATTGAAGTCGGCATGGCCCGGGCCAGCGCCCGTGGGCGGCTTGACCGCTTCGAGCAGGAAGGCCGGACATTCTTTGATGCGGTGCGCAGCACCTACCTCAAGCGTGCCGGGGCTGAGCCCGGGCGTTATCGTCTGGTGGATGCCGCCCAGTCACTGGAAAACGTACAAGTGCAGCTGGATGCCTTGTTGCCAGAACTGCTGGAACTGCACCGTGGCTGAGGCTTATCCGTGGCAGGACGGCCTGTGGCAGCAAATGGCCGGGCGTGCCCAGCATGCTCACGCCTATCTGTTGCACGGGCCGGCGGGCATCGGCAAGCGCGCGCTGGCCGAACGCCTGATGGCCAGCCTGTTGTGCAGGCAGCCGGTCGGGCTGGAGGCCTGCGGGGCGTGCAAGTCCTGCTCGTTACTGGCTGCGGGCAGTCATCCCGACAACTACATCCTGGAACCCGAAGAAGCCGACAAGGCGATCAAGGTTGACCAGGTACGGGATCTGGTCAGCTTTGTGGTGCAAACCGCGCAGCTGGGCGGGCGCAAGGTGGTGCTGGTCGAGCCGGTTGAATCGATGAACATCAACGCTGCCAACGCCCTGCTCAAAAGCCTTGAAGAACCGTCCGGCAATACCATTTTGTTGTTGGTCAGCCACCAGTCCAGTCGCCTGCTGCCGACCATCCGCAGTCGTTGTGTGCAACAAGCCTGCCCACTGCCGGGCGAGGCCCTGAGCCTGGAGTGGCTGGCCGGGGCATTGCCGGAGTGCAGCAGCGAAGAGCGGGCTGAATTGCTGACGCTGGCAGCGGGCTCGCCCCTGGCCGCGGTCAAGCTGCAGGCCCAGGGTGTGCGTGAACAGCGGGCTGCGGTAGTGGCCGGGGTAAAAAAACTGTTGAAGCGCGAGCTGTCAGCGACGCAACTGGCGGAAAGCTGGAATGCCATACCATTGCTGCTGCTGTTTGACTGGTTTTGCGACTGGTCGAGTTTGATCCTGCGTTATCAGTTGACCCAGGACGAGTCCGGTCTTGGTCTGGAAGACATGCGCAAAGTACTGCAGTACCTGGCGCAGAAAACCCCGCAGGACAAAGTCCTGAATATTCAGGACTGGATTCTCGCCCAACGGCAAAAAGTGCTGAGCAAAGCCAACCTCAACCGGGTGTTGTTGCTTGAGGCACTCTTGGTGCAGTGGGCGGGTCTGCCCGGCCAGCGCTGATTTGATTGAATTGTGAAACAGGTGATTTTTGTATGCTCGTAGATTCCCATTGCCACCTCGATCGCCTTGATCTGAGTGCCCATGACGGTTCGCTGGACGCCGCCCTTGAAGCGGCACGCCAGCGCGGTGTCGGGCACTTTCTGTGCATTGGCGTGAGTGCCGACAATGCGGGCGATGTCAAAGCCCTGGCGGATCGCTATGCCGATGTCGATTGCTCGGTGGGTGTCCACCCGCTGGATGTTCAGCCAGGGGCCGCGCCAGCGCTGGACTGGTTGCTGAACGAGTTGAATCACCCGCGGGTGGTGGCCATTGGCGAGACGGGTCTGGACTATCACTACGAGCCGGAAGCCGCCGAGTTACAGCAACTGTCGTTTCGGGTTCACCTGGAGGCGGCGCAGCAGACCGGCAAACCTGTGGTGATCCATACCCGTGGAGCTCGCGCCGATACCCTGGCCATGCTGCGTGAAGCGGCGCTGCCCAATGCCGGCGTGTTGCATTGCTTCACCGAAGACTGGGACATGGCCAGGGCTGCGCTGGACATGGGCTATTACATTTCGTTGTCGGGCATTGTCACCTTCCGTAATGCCGACGCCCTGCGCGATGTGGCCAGCAAAGTCCCGGCGGATCGCCTGCTGGTTGAGACCGACTCGCCGTATCTGGCGCCGATTCCCTATCGTGGCAAGCCGAACCTGCCGCAATACGTGCGCGAAGTCGCCGAATTTCTGGCCATGTTGCGCGGCGAGTCCTACGAGCGTTTTGCCGAGCAGACCACCGAAAACTTCAAACGCCTGTTCCCCCTGGCCCGGGTTCAGGGCTAGCCCCCAACGCCTTGCGGGAGCGAGTGGGTGAGTGGCAAAAAAAACCCGGACTCTGGGGAATCCGGGTTAAGACCATTAGGAGTAAAACAAAGGCCTACATTCCATTGTCGCCTTGATCGGCGAAACACTTGGGGGGGATGCTGCGCCGACTCCTTAAGTATTGGTCAGCTTTGTTGAACGTCCAGTCTCTGTTGGTCATTTTTTAAACAGATTTGGAATACGCGTGATTCGTTTGAGTGCTCATAGTGTTTATATGAAATTCTCGGTAAACGTCTATACGCAGGATGGTCCGTGCAATTTAGCGTGACTAATGCATAATACTCCGCTTCGATTTTGACCCGAACAGACCTTTTCTTATGCACAAAGAACCCCGTAAGGTCCGTGAGTTTCGTCGCCGCGAGCAAGAAATTCTCGATACCGCGCTCAAGCTGTTCCTCGAACTTGGTGAAGACAGCGTCACCGTCGAGATGATTGCTGATGCCGTAGGTATCGGCAAAGGCACGATTTACAAGCACTTCAAGTCCAAGGCCGAGATCTATTTGCGCCTGATGCTCGACTACGAGCGCGATTTGAATGAATTGCTGCAATCCGCTGACGTTGATAAAGACAAAGAGGCGCTCTCGCGCGCCTACTTCGAATTTCGCATGCGTGATCCCCAGCGCTACCGCTTGTTTGACCGCCTCGAAGAAAAGGTCGTCAAAGGTAATCAGGTGCCTGAGCTGGTTGAAGAGCTGCACAAGATCCGTGCTTCCAACTTCGAACGCCTGACCCTGCTGATCAAGGGTCGCATCAGCGAAGGCAAGCTCGAAGACGTGCCACCTTACTTCCACTATTGCGCGGCCTGGGCGCTGGTGCACGGCGCTGTAGCGCTGTACCACTCGCCGTTCTGGAGCAACGTGCTGGAAGACCAGGAAGGGTTCTTCCAGTTCCTGATGGACATCGGCGTGCGCATGGGCAACAAGCGCAAGCGTGATACGGACACCCCGGCTGTCGAGTAAGGCTGCAAGGCATATACTTGGATCTGGGTCTTGCCAAAACTTGATTTCTAAGTCAAGTTTTGGCGCGCTCTATATTCCCCGTGCCGGAGTCATCCATGATTGTTGATCGCCAAGGCAGACGTTTTCGCAATTTGCGTATCAGTCTGACCTCTGCCTGCAACTACGCCTGTACCTACTGCGTGCCCAACGGCAAGCGACTGGTCGCAGCGCAGGATGAACTGTCGGCCGAGGCCATGGTGCGCGGGGTGGCCTACCTGATCGAAGCCGCAGGCATCGAGCGCTTGCGTATTACCGGCGGCGAACCGCTGGTCAGTCCCAAGCTCGAAACCTTTATGCGTGAAGTTGGCCAGTTGGGCCTGAGTGATATCAGCCTGACCACCAACGGCCAACTGCTTGCGCGAAAATTGCCGCTGCTGGTGGACGCCGGTATTCGCCGCCTCAACGTATCTCTCGATACCCTTGATCCTGTTGCGTTTCGCACCATTGCCCGGGGCGGCGATCTGCCGACCGTCCTCGACGGCATGCAACAGGCCAGCGCAGCGGGGATGAAAATCAAGGTCAACATGGTGCCGTTGCGCGGGCAGAACCTGGATCAGGTCATGCCGCTGCTGGAGTACTGCCTTGAGCGCGGCTATGAGCTGCGCTTTATCGAACTGATGCGCATGGGGCATCTGGCCAGTGATGGCAACGCCTTCCTGCAACAGTTCGTCAGCCTGCAACAACTGTTGTCGCTGATTGGCGAGCGCTATGAATACCTGCAGGCCGATGCACCGGTGGATGCCACTGCGGTGCGCTACCAGATCCCGGGGTTTGGTCACTTCGGTGTGATCGCCAACGAAAGCGTCCCGTTCTGCCGTACCTGCTCGCGGTTGCGGCTGTCGTCCACGGGCTGGCTGCATGGCTGTCTTTCGTCGAGCAATCGCCACTATGTCGGCGACCTCCTGAACAAACCCCGCCACCAGGCCCTGCCAGCCCTGCAAAGCTTGTTGATGAAAGCCCTGGGCGACAAGCAGGACGTTGCCTTCTCGGGCGGCGCCACTGTGATGAAAATCATCGGCGGCTAAGCCCCCTGTGTATCAATGCCCGCAGGAGCGAGCCCTTGACCGGCCCGTGAGCCAGCTTTTACATCTGATCCCTGTATATGGGATACAAAATTATATATTGAGACTTTTCCGTTTCCGGGTTTATAGTCGGCAGCAGCTCCACGCACTCACACTAAAAAAATAAAACAGGTGAAGTGATGCCCAGATATCCCAGGATTCCCCTGCGCGCCCGTGCGACTCCCCCATTCCCCAGATTTCTCGGCCGGCCATCGACAGATGTCCGGTTTTCGTCGTGCTTTCTTTTTGGAGTCCTGATCCATGGCTGAAGCCCTTTCACTGCCGCCGGCAGTCGAGCCGCCCCGTGGCGAGCGCCTTAAAAACAAGGTGGTGCTACTGACCGGCGCCGCTCAGGGTATCGGCGAGGCCATCGTTGCCAGCTTCGTCTCGCAACAGGCGAAAATGGTCATCAGCGATATCCAGGCCGAGAAGGTCGAGAAAGTCGCAGCCCATTGGCGTGAGCAAGGGGGCGACGTGCAGGCCATCAAGGCCGACGTGTCCTGCCAGGCCGACCTGTATGCCATGGTCGCGCTGGCCATGGAACTGCATGGCCGGGTCGATGTGCTGGTCAATTGCGCCGGGGTCAACGTGTTCCGCGATCCGCTGGAAATGACCGAGCAAGACTGGCGTCGCTGTTTCGCCATCGATCTGGACGGCGCCTGGTATGGCTGCAAGGCGGTATTGCCGCAAATGATTGCGCAGGGCATCGGCAGCATCATCAACATTGCCTCCACCCATTCGAGCCACATTATTCCGGGCTGCTTTCCGTACCCCGTGGCCAAGCATGGCCTGCTGGGGCTCACCCGCGCGCTGGGCATCGAGTACGCCGCCAAAGGCATCCGCGTCAATGCCATCGCCCCCGGTTACATCGAGACCCAGTTGAACGTCGATTACTGGAACGGTTTCGCCGACCCCCATGCCGAGCGCCAGCGCGCCCTTGATCTGCATCCGCCGCGACGTATCGGCCAGCCGCTGGAAGTGGCAATGACGGCTGTATTCCTGGCCAGCGATGAGGCGCCGTTCATCAACGCCTCCTGCATCACCATCGATGGCGGGCGCTCGGTGCTTTACCACGACTGATCCCGCATCCGGACCTGTCAGGCTTTCAAACACCTCAAAAATAACAACAAGGAGTTTGCCATGTACCGTCGTCCCTTCATTCGTACCCTGTGCTGCGCGGCCCTGGCGGCCAGCGCATTGAGTCTGAGCAGTGTCTTGCTGGCTGGCGATCCGGTAAAGATCGGTTTTCTGGTCAAACAGGCGGAAGAACCCTGGTTCCAGACCGAATGGGTGTTCGCAGAAAAGGCCGCCAAGGACAAAGGCTTCGAGCTGATCAAAATTGCTGTGCCGGATGGTGAAAAGACCCTGTCGGCCATCGACAGCCTGGCAGCCAACGGCGCCCAGGGCTTTGTCATCTGCCCGCCGGATGTCGGTCTGGGCCCGGCGATCATGGCCAAGGCCAAGGCCAACGGTTTGAAAGTCATCGCTGTCGATGACCGCTTTGTCGATGCCAACGGCAAGTTTATGGAAGAGGTGCCGTACCTGGGAATGGCAGCCTTCGAAGTCGGCCAGAAACAGGGCAATGCGATGGTCGCCGAAGCAAAAAAACGCAACTGGGACTGGAACGACACCTACGCCGTAATCAACACCTTCAATGAACTGGACACCGGTAAGAAACGCACCGACGGCTCGGTCAAATCCCTCAAGGACGCGGGCCTTGCCGATGATCATATCCTGTACTCGGCGCTTAAAACCCTCGATGTCCCCGGCAGCATGGATGCCACCAACTCGGCACTGGTCAAACTGCCCGGCGGCGCGAAAAACCTGATTATTGGCGGCATGAACGACAGCACCGTGCTCGGCGGGGTACGGGCCACGGAAAGCGCCGGTTTCGCCGCCGCCAACGTCATCGGGATCGGCATCAACGGTACCGACGCCATTGGCGAACTGAAAAAGGCCAACAGCGGTTTCTACGGCTCCATGCTGCCGAGCCCACATATCGAAGGCTACAAGACCGCAACCATGATGTTTGAGTGGATCACCGAAGGCAAAGAGCCGCCTCTGTACACCGCCATGGACGAAGTAACGCTGATCACCCGGGACAACTTCCAGGAAGAGCTGACCAAGATCGGTTTGTGGAATTGAGTCGAGGTCACTATGCCGCAGCCATTAGCCACTCAAGCACTGACAAGCAATACCGACAGCCTGCGCTTCAACGGCATCGGCAAGCATTTCCCCGGGGTCCAGGCGCTGGCCAATATCAGCTTTGTCGCCCATCCCGGCCAGGTGCATGCACTGATGGGCGAGAACGGTGCCGGTAAATCCACCCTGCTGAAAATCCTTGGCGGTGCCTACGCGCCAAGCAGCGGCAACCTGCAGATCGGTGAGCAGTCGCTGGTCTTCAGATCCACCGCTGAAAGCATCGCCAACCGGGTCGCGGTGATCCATCAGGAGCTGCATCTGGTACCGGAAATGAGCGTGGCCGAGAACCTGTTTCTCGGCCATCTGCCGGCGCGCTTTGGTCTGATCAAGCGCGGCGAATTGCGGCACCAGGCCCTGCAGTTGCTCAAGGGGCTGGCCGATGAAATCGATCCGCAAGAGAAGGTTGCCCGCTTGTCCCTGGGCCAGCGGCAACTGGTGGAAATCGCCAAGGCGCTGTCCCGCGGGGCTCATGTCATTGCCTTCGATGAGCCCACCAGCAGCCTCTCGGCGCGGGAAATCGACCGCCTGATGACCATCATCGGGCGCCTGCGGGATGAGGGCAAAGTGGTGCTCTACGTGTCCCACCGCATGGAAGAAGTATTCCGCATCTGCAACGCGGTCACGGTGTTCAAGGATGGCCGCTATGTTCGCACCTTCGAGCAGATGAGCGAGCTGAGCCACGACCAGCTGGTGACCTGCATGGTCGGCCGTGACATTCAGGACATCTATGACTACCGCCCCCGTGAGTGTGGCGAAGTGGTGCTCAAGGTCGACCGCCTGCTTGGGCCGGGGTTGCGCGAGCCGGTGAGTTTTGCAGTGCGCAAGGGCGAGATTCTCGGCCTGTTCGGGCTGGTGGGCGCCGGGCGTACCGAGCTGTTGCGCCTGCTCGGCGGGCTGGCCCGTCACAGTGGCGGCCAGGTAGAACTGCAAGGCGTTGCGCTCAAGCTGCGCTCGCCCCGGGATGCGATTGCTGCCGGGGTGCTGCTGTGCCCGGAGGATCGGAAAAAGGAAGGCATCATTCCTTTGGCCAGCGTCGCGGAGAACATCAACATCAGTGCCCGCGGCGCCCATTCCACCCTGGGTTGCCTGTTGCGCGGGGTATGGGAGCGCGACAACGCCGACCGGCAGATCCATGCCCTGAATGTGAAGACTCCGACGGCGTCGCAGAAAATCATGTTCCTGTCCGGCGGCAATCAGCAAAAAGCCATTCTCGGGCGCTGGCTGTCGATGCCGATGAAAGTGCTGCTGCTTGACGAGCCGACCCGGGGCATCGATATCGGCGCCAAGGCCGAGATCTACCAGATCATCCATCGTCTGGCCGCCAGCGGAATTGCGGTGATAGTGGTGTCCAGCGACCTGATGGAAGTGCTGGGGATCAGCGACCGCATTCTGGTTTTGTGCGAAGGCGTGGTCAGCGGTGAGCTGCCAAGAGCCCAGGCCAATGAATCGAACCTGTTGCAAATGGCCTTGCCCCGCCAGCGCGGCTAACGGCGTGACCCACTGAGAGGTTTGTATGACAACCCAAGATTCGACACTGGCGACACCCCGTAAAAAACTCGACATGCGCCGCTTCCTCGACGATTGGGTCATGTTGCTGGCAGCGTTTACGATTTTCCTCCTCTGCACCTTGCTGATCGACAACTTCCTGTCGCCGCTCAACATGCGCGGCCTGGGCCTGGCCATCTCCACCACCGGGATTGCTGCCTGCACCATGCTCTATTGCCTGGCGTCGGGGCATTTCGATCTGTCCGTGGGATCGGTGATTGCCTGCTCCGGAGTCGTTGCCGCCGTGGTCATGCGTGACACCGACAGTGTGTTCCTGGGTGTCTGCGCGGCGCTGGGCATGGGCCTGATTGTCGGTCTGATCAACGGCATCGTTATCGCCAAGTTGCGGGTCAACGCGCTGATTACCACCCTGGCCACCATGCAGATCGTGCGCGGACTGGCGTATATCTTTGCCAATGGCAAGGCGGTGGGGGTGTCCCAGGAAGCGTTTTACGTCTTTGGTAACGGCCAGGTGTTCGGCGTGCCGGTGCCGATCCTGATCACCATCGTCTGCTTCCTGTTCTTTGGCTGGCTGCTCAACTACACCACCTATGGCCGCAACACCATGGCCATAGGCGGCAATCAGGAAGCGGCGCTGCTGGCCGGGGTCAATGTCGACCGCACCAAAATCATCATCTTCGCCGTACACGGGCTGATTGGCGCGCTGGCCGGGGTGATCCTGGCTTCGCGCATGACCTCGGGCCAGCCCATGATCGGGCAGGGCTTCGAGCTGACCGTGATCTCGGCCTGTGTACTGGGCGGGGTGTCGTTGAGCGGCGGGGTGGGGATGATCCGGCATGTGATCGCCGGGGTGCTGATTCTGGCGATTATCGAGAATGCGATGAACCTGAAGAACATCGACACGTTCTACCAGTACGTGATTCGCGGTTCGATCCTGTTGCTGGCGGTGGTGATCGACCGCTTGAAGCAGCGCTGACTCTGAATACCGGCTGCCACAGGTTTTGCGCCAAGGCATGCAGCAAACTGGCGCGCAAACTGCATTACGCGACTATTCGCCGGTTTTCTGTCACCGGCCATCGGGAGATCAGGATGCGTAGTCTGTTTGTGGTGCTGTCGGCGCTGGCGCTGGGTGGCTGTATGACGGTCAGCGATCTGGGGGAGGGTGCACGTTATCAAATGAGCGACGCCGGTCTGCTCGATCACAGCAATACCCGGCGCAGCAATTCACTGCGCATCCAGCCGGACTCCTATATCTACATTGCCCAAGGGCCATTCGCTCCCGTAGGCGATCCTTATGTACGGCCCAATGTGGTGGCTGAAGAAGCCTATAACGGCTTTATCGAATACTTCCCCATGGTGCGCCGCGCCAAAGCGCCGCTGGGGCTTGACCAGGCCATGACTGAAGCCCGTGGCTATGGAGCGCATTACTTGCTCTACACTCGCTTTGCACGGGCCGACGACCGTATCGGCAACAGTGACGAATGGCTGGATCAGGAAGAAATCAGCCGCCTGGGGGTTGATGGCGGCGTGATCCAGGTGATGTTGATCGAGACCAGCACCCAGTACCTGATCGATACCGCGACCATTCGCAGCCGTGGCGGCTTGCTGACGTTCCATGAGCAAAAGCCGGCGGACCTGATCGGGCCGCCACTCGCCAAGTACGCGCGCAGCTTGATAGGCTTGAGCGACCAATAAGACCAGGAGAGCAGCATGAGTGAGCCGGTAGACGTCAGTAACCTGTTGGCGCAAATTCCCAAAGCCGACAAAGGCCTGCCTCCGGTTCATCTATGGGATACGGCATTCTGCGGTGATATCGACATGCGTATCGCCCGTGACGGCACCTGGTACTACATGGGCACGCCGATTGGCCGCAAGCCCATGGTCAAACTGTTCTCGACCATCATTCGCCGCGACGGCGATGATTATTTCCTGATCACCCCGGTGGAAAAGGTCGGAATCAAGGTCGATGACGCGCCGTTTGTGGCGGTCACGCTTGAGGTTCAAGGGCAGGGCGAGCAGCAGGTACTGCGCTTTACCACCAATGTTGAAGAACAGATCACCGCCGGCAGCGAACATCCGCTGCGCATCGTGATTGACCCCGACACCCAGGAACCCGCGCCCTACCTGCTGGTGCGGCGCAACCTTGAAGCGCTGATCCACCGCAATGTGTTCTACCAACTGATCGAGCTGGCGGTTGCCCGGCCCATCGACGGCCAGAGCTGGCTGGGGGTCTGGAGCAGCGGCGTGTTCTTCCCTATAGGCCCCGAGCCGGTCTGAATCCCTGCGCCACACCTGTAACAACCTGTGGGAGCCGGCTTGCCGGCGATTGCCTGTGCGCGGTGAACCAGACCTGCGCACTGTTTGCATCGTCGGCAAGCCGGCTCCCACAAGGATTTTACGGATACATTGTTATCCCTATATGTGGGAGTACAATTTATATATTGAGATTTGGCCGCCCCAAGGTTTATAGTCGCCTGCACTGATTCACAGCATTCACTGCTAAAAACAAAACAGGTGAAGCGATGCAGGCGCAATTGATCGCCCTCGATTGGGGGACAACTTCCCTTCGTGCGTATTTACTCGGATCCACCGGCCAGGTGCTGAAAGTGCGCACCCTGGCCTGCGGCATCATGCAGTTGCCCGGCACTGCCCGGCTGGTCGCAGGCCAGTGGTGCGCTGACGGCTTTGAGCTGGCGTTCGACGATGCCTGCGGCGACTGGCTGGACGCCAACCCGGGAGTGCCGGTGATTGCCTGTGGCATGGTCGGCAGTGCCCAGGGCTGGTGCGAAGCGCCTTACCGGGAAACCCCGGCCAGCCTCAATGCCCTGGGCACGGCCTTGCAGAGAGTACGCAGCGTGCGCGGTGTCGACCTGCATATCGTGCCGGGTGTCATCCAGCGTTCAGCCTTGCCCAATGTGATGCGCGGCGAAGAAACCCAGGTGCTGGGGGTAGTGCAAAGTTTCCCGCAACTCAACGACTGCTTGATCGGCTTGCCCGGCAGCCACTCCAAATGGGTGCAGGTGCAGGACGGCAATCTTGTGCACTTCGATACCTTCATGACCGGCGAGCTTTATGCCGCCGTCTGTGAACACACAATTCTGGGGCGCACCCAACAGCGCTCCGAGCAGTTTGATCCAGCAGCCTTTGATCGCGGCGTACAGGTGGCCTTGTCACCCGACGGCAGGCTCGGGCCGCTGTCGACCCTGTTCAGCGCCCGTACTCTGGGGCTGACCGGGCAGTTGAGCCCCACCCAGCAACCCGACTATGTGTCCGGCCTGTTGATTGGCCACGAGCTGTCAGCGTTGGGCGGCGCGGTACGTGAGCGCCGAGGCGCAGCGCCGATGCCCGCGATCATCCTGATTGGCAATTCCCGACTCTGTGAACGCTACCAGCGGGCCCTGGCCGCCTGCGGGTTCGCGGATGTGCGCCTGGCTGAACAGGCCACCGAGCAAGGTTTATGGCACCTGGCCCAAGCCGCCGGGTTACTCCGTCACACGCAACTGGAGGGCTGAGATGCTCAAGCAAGCACTGGCAAAAAACGGACTGATCGCCATTCTTCGTGGGCTGCGTCCACAAGAGGCGCAGGCCATCGGCAAGGTGCTGTATGACGCGGGTTTTCGTACCCTCGAAGTGCCACTTAATTCCCCCGAGCCGTACGAAAGTATCCGCATTTTGCGCAGTACCCTGCCTGCCGACTGCCTGGTCGGTGCCGGCACGGTGCTGACCCCGGCCCAGGTCGAGCTGGTCAAGGCGGCGGGCGGGCAGGTGATTGTGATGCCCCACAGTGACCCGCAAGTGTTGCGTGCGGCCAAGGCGGCCGGTCTGTACCTGTCACCGGGAGTTGCGACACCGACCGAAGCCTTTGCTGCACTGGCCGAAGGTGCTGATGTACTGAAAATGTTCCCGGCCGAGCAAATGGGCCCGGCCGTGGTCAAGGCCTGGCTGGCGGTGTTGCCTGCAGGAACTTTGCTGATCCCGGTCGGCGGGATTACCCCGGACAACATGCAGGTATTCCTTGATGCCGGGGTGTCCGGTTTCGGGCTGGGTTCGGGGCTGTTCAAGCCCGGCATGAGTGCCGAGGACGTGGCGGTTACCGCCAAAGCTTATGTGCAGGCCTGGAATGCCCGGCGCAAGGCTGACTGAAAGGCGCTTGCGCCCCATCGAACAAGAGAGACAAGACGATGAAAATTACCAAACTGACTACCTATCTGGTCCCGCCGCGCTGGCTGTTCCTGAAAATCGAGACCGACGAAGGCGTCACCGGCTGGGGCGAGCCCGTAGTCGAAGGCCGGGCCCACACCGTGGCGACTGCGGTGGATGAGTTGTCGGATTACCTGATCGGCAAAGACCCGCGCAATATCGAAGACATCTGGACCGTGCTCTATCGCGGCGGTTTTTACCGTGGCGGCGCGGTGCACATGAGCGCACTGGCCGGTATCGACCAGGCGCTGTGGGACATCAAGGGCAAGGCGCTGGGGGTGTCGGTCAGCGACCTGCTGGGCGGCCAGGTGCGGGACAAGATCCGTGTGTATTCGTGGATCGGCGGTGACCGTCCGGCCGACACGGCCAGGGCCGCCAAAGAAGCGGTCAGCCGCGGCTTTACGGCGATAAAGATGAACGGCACCGAAGAGCTGCAGTTTGTCGACAGCTTTGAAAAGGTCGATCTGGCGCTGGCCAACGTGGCCGCGGTGCGGGATGCCGTGGGCCCTAACGTGGGGATCGGCGTGGACTTCCATGGCCGGGTGCACAAGCCCATGGCCAAGGTGCTGATGAAGGAACTGGACCCGTACAAGCTGATGTTTATCGAAGAGCCGGTGCTCAGCGAAAATTACGAGGCCCTCAAAGAGCTGGCGCCGTTGACCAGCACCCCGATTGCCCTGGGCGAGCGGCTGTTCTCGCGCTGGGACTTCAAGCGCGTGCTCAGTGAAGGCTATGTCGACATCATTCAGCCCGATGCTTCCCACGCCGGCGGTATTACCGAAACCCGCAAAATCGCCAACATGGCGGAAGCCTACGATGTAGCGCTGGCCTTGCACTGCCCGCTGGGGCCGATTGCGCTGGCCGCGTGCCTGCAGCTGGATGCGGTTTGCTACAACGCGTTTATCCAGGAGCAAAGCCTGGGCATCCACTACAACGAAAGCAACGACCTGCTGGATTACGTCAAGGATCCGGCGGTGTTCGACTACGACAAAGGCTTCGTCAAAATCCCCAATGGGCCGGGCCTGGGTATCGAGATCAACGAAGAGTACGTGCGCGAGCGCGCGCTGGTTGGCCACCGCTGGCGCAACCCTATCTGGCGCCATGCCGATGGCAGCTTTGCCGAGTGGTAAGTCCCTGATCTGATGCAATACCTGTGGGAGCCGGCTTGCCGGCGATGGGGTCAATGCGCTTCGGGTTGAGACGCATCGCTGGCAAGCCAGCTCCCACAGGGGTGTCGGACCCTGTATTTGAAACGACCTCAATAACCATAAAAAAGAGGCATGCCCATGTCATCTTCAAGCACTGTCGCGCCTGCGTCTTTGGTGACGCCGAGCCGCAAGCGTTTTTTCATCATGGTCCTGCTGTTCATTACCGTGGTGATCAACTATCTGGACCGCAGCAACCTGTCGATTGCCGCGCCGGCACTGACCACCGATCTGGGGCTGGATCCGGTACATGTCGGGCTGATTTTTTCGGCCTTCGGCTGGACCTATGCGGCCATGCAAATCCCCGGTGGCTGGCTGGTAGACCGGGTGCCGCCGCGCATCCTGTACAGCGTGGCGCTGCTGCTGTGGTCGGTGGCCACGGTGATGCTCGGTTTCGCTGCCAGTTTTATCGCACTGTTTGTATTGCGCATGGCGGTGGGCGCCCTGGAAGCGCCGGCGTATCCGATCAACAGCCGGGTGGTGACCACCTGGTTCCCCGAGCGCGAGCGCGCCACGGCCATCGGTTTCTACACCTCGGGGCAGTTTGTCGGGCTGGCGTTCCTGACTCCGGTACTGGCCTGGCTGCAGCATCAGTGGGGTTGGCACATGGTGTTTGTCAGCACCGGTGTGGTGGGGATTATCTGGGCCGTGATCTGGTACGCGGTGTACCGCGAGCCGCGGGATTTCAAGGGTGTCAATCAGGCTGAGATCGAGCTGATCAGTGAGGGTGGCGGGCTGGTGGATATCCAGAGCCAGACCGCCAAGCGCAAGGCACCGTTCAGTTGGCTGGACCTGGGCATCGTGCTCAGCAAGCGCAAGCTGTGGGGGATTTATCTGGGGCAGTTTTGCCTGAACTCGACGCTGTGGTTTTTCCTGACCTGGTTTCCCACTTACCTGGTGAAATATCGCGGCATGGACTTTATCAAGTCCGGTTTGCTGGCTTCCTTGCCGTTTCTGGCAGCGTTTGTGGGCGTGCTGTGTTCAGGGTTCTTCTCCGACTGGCTGATTCGTCGCGGCTACTCCGTGGGCTTTGCCCGCAAGCTGCCGATCATTGGCGGGCTGCTGATTTCAACGTCAATCATCGGGGCCAACTTTGTCGACTCGACGCCGCTGGTGATTGCGTTTCTGGCGCTGGCGTTTTTCGGTAACGGCCTGGCATCGATTACCTGGTCGCTGGTTTCGACCCTGGCCCCGGCCCGCCTGCTGGGACTGACCGGCGGGGTGTTCAATTTCATCGGCAACCTGTCGGCCATCACCACCCCGATCGTGATCGGTTTTCTGGCCACCGGCGACTCGTTTGCCCCGGCCATCACCTACATTTCGGTGCTGGCGTTGCTGGGTGCTCTGTCCTACATCCTGCTGGTAGGCAAAGTCGAGCGGATCGAACTGTAGGGGCGGGGCCACAGGCAAACCTCAACGGACCCTAGCCGTCAGACAACCGGGCGACCATAATGCCGCCCGGTTCTTCTCCTTAAAGCAAAGGCTGGCTATGCAGGACGACTCCCCGAAAGTTGCACCCACCGGCACGCAAACCCTACTTCGCGGTCTGGCGGTGGTACACGCCGTGGCCAATGGTGCGCGCGACCTCAAAGACATCGCCCGGGCGATTGGCACGACGCGCAGCACGACCCATCGCCTGGCCAGTTGCCTGGTGGACGAGCGTTACCTGCGGGTGTTGCCGCAAGTGGGTTATCTGCTCGGGCCCAAGTTGATCGAACTGGGGTTTCAGGCGCGGGAAGAGGTACCGCTGGTGACGCTGGCCGGGCCGTACCTGGATGAGTTGTCGTTGCTGACCGGCGATACCATCCATTTGGCGGTGCGCGAAGGCGACGAGGTGCTGTACCTGCATAAAAATCCGGGGCGCAATGGCCCGGAGATGCGTTCGCGGGTAGGGCACCGCATGCCACTGGCACGTACCGGGATCGGCAAGGCGATGTTGCTGGATGCGCCGTTGGGAGAGTGGCGACGCCTGTACGAAGCCAGCCATCCTGCCGATGGCAAAAACCCGTTGTGGCCGGAACATCAGGAAGTGTCGTGGGAACAGTTTGAACAGCGCATGCGCAGTTATGTGGCGGGGGGCTATGCGTTTGACCTGGAAGACAACGAGCCTTCGATCCGTTGTGTAGCTGCACCGATACGCGATGCCAGCCGCAAAATCGTGGCTGCCATCAGTATCGCCAGCACTGTGCCGTATATGTCACTGGAGAAAATGACCGGCTTGATCCCGGTCGTTACCCAGGCCGCGCAGCAGATATCGGCGGAGCTCGGGGCTGTCGGCTGACCCGATCCCCACTGCAGCAACCGGCTTGCCAGCGATGGCAAGCCGGTTTTCTACAGACAGAAGGTGAGTCTTAAGCCTTCAGGGTTTTCATGTCGATCACGAAACGGTATTTCACGTCGCCTTTAACCACGCGTTCAAAGGCTTCGTTGATGTTTTTGATATCGAGCATTTCGATGTCGCAGGTGATGCCGTGTTCGGCACTGAAATCGAGCATTTCCTGGGTTTCAGCAATGCCGCCGATCAGGGAGCCGGCCAGTACGCGGCGCTTGAACACCAGGTTGAACGCATTCAGGGCTGGCTCAACAGGTTCGATCAGACCGACCAGAATGTGTACCCCGTCAAAGCGCAGGGTTTCCAGGTACGGGTTCAGATCGTGTGGCACCGGAATGGTGTCCAGCAGGAAGTCGAAGCTGTCAGCCGCCGCTTTCATCTGCTGCGGGTCGGTGGACACGATCACGTGGTCGGCACCTTGACGGTAGGCCTCTGCAGCCTTGGCTTCAGAACGGGTGAACAGGGTGACTTCGGCGCCCATGGCTTTGGCGAACTTGATGCCCATGTGGCCCAGGCCGCCCATGCCCAGAATGCCGACTTTATCGCCAGCTTCGACACCGTAGTGCTGCAGCGGCGAATAGGTGGTGATACCGGCGCACAACAGTGGGGCCGCGCTGGCCAGGTCGAGTTTTTCCGGGATGCGCACCACGAAGTGTTCGCTGACCACGATGCTGTCGGAGTAGCCGCCCATGGTGTTGCTGCCATCCACCCGATCGGGGGTGCAGTAGGTCATGGTCGCGCCTTCAAGGCAGTATTGTTCCAGGTCTTCTTTGCACGCGGAACACTCGCGGCACGAATCAACCATGCAGCCCACGCCGACCAGATCGCCGACCTTGTGTTTGGTGACCTTGTCGCCGACAGCCGTAACTTTGCCGACAATTTCATGGCCCGGCATTACCGGGTAAACAGCAAAGCCCCAGTCGTTGCGTGCCTGGTGAATGTCGGAGTGACAAACACCGCAATACAGGATTTCGATGGCCACATCATCCGGCCGCGGATCGCGGCGGGTGAACTTCATGGGGGTCAGGGGAGCGGTAGGTGTCTGTGTGGCATAACCGATGGCGTTGTACATGGGGAACCTCGAAAAGCGTTAACGGTGAACAGGGGGCAATTTTGCGCTTACAAATCTTGCAGGACTATGACGATTCCTCCGTCTGTCATGCCTATTCCTCCGGCGACGCGGATGAACTGTCGCTTTAATGACCAGTTCTGCGAAGATGCGGCTGTCTATTCCTCTTGTGAACTTATTTCATGTTTCTGACTCGTCACCGCGATGAGAACGCCGTGCTGGTATCGCTTATCAAGCCTCTGGCGACCCGGCTGGGTTTTGTCCATACCTTGATGCCTGAGGTGAGGGTGGTCTCGGCGTGTAATACCGTGGCCCGGATGCCGCAGATCTATGAGCCTAGTCTAATGGTGATCGCCCAAGGCAGTAAGTTGGCCTATCTGGGGCAACGCACCCTGGAGTACGGTGCCGGCCACTACCTGGTACAGGCGCTGTCGGTGCCTTTCGAGTGTGAAACCTTCGCCTCCGAGGACATGCCATTGCTGGGGGTGGCGATCAGTATTGATCGTGCGGTATTGGGCGAACTGGTGCTGGCCATGGGCCTGGACCCTGAGCGCAGTTCGGTGGCGCAGACTCCGGAGTCCATGACCTCGGCAGTGCTGGATGAGGAAATGCGCCAGGCTGTGGAGCGCTTGTTGCGGTGTCTGCATGACCCGCTTGAGTGCCGGATCATGGGTCGTGCGCGATTGCGCGAGGTGCTGTTTGCCGCCTTGCGCGGTCCCCAGGCCGGAGTGTTGCGGGCGCTGGTCGAGCAACAGGGGCAATTCGCCCGGGTGGCCGCCTCGCTGAGCCACTTGCACGAGCACTTTGCCGAACCGTTGAATGTCGAGACGCTGGCCCGCTGCGCCAATATGAGCGCGTCCACCTTTCATGAGCATTTCAAGCGCAGTACCTTGCTGTCGCCGGTGCAGTACCTCAAGCGCCTGCGCCTGTTGCGGGCCCAGCAGTTGCTGCTGAGCGAAGGGCTGGGAGTGGCACAGGTAGCAGAGAGGGTTGGCTATCAAAGCACCTCGCAGTTCAGTCGCGAGTACAAACGCTACTTCGAGCGCAGTCCGGGGCATGAAGGCGCGGGCTGCTGAAGCGCAACTGCACATTCCTCGGTAGGAGCGAGTTTGCTCGCGAGCTCTTCCACGCCTTCAAAGCTCGCGAGACAAGCTGTTGTGTCGGTTTTGATTTGTATGGTGCTGCAGGTGGTCGAGCGGGCACGAAGATGTGGGGAGCTAAAGCGCATCTGCACATTCCTCTGTAGGAGCGAGCTTGTCTCGCGAGCTCTTCCACGCCTTCAAAGCTCGCTCCTACAGGGGTTGTGTCGGTTTTGATTTGTGTGGTGTTGCAGGTGGTCGACCGGGCATGAAGATGCGGGGAGCTAAAGCGCATCTGCATATTCCTCTGTAGGAGCGAGCTTGTCTCGCGAGCTCTTCAGCGCCTTCAAAGCTCGCGAGACAAGCTCGCTCCTACAAGGGGGGGGCGTCGATTTTGATTTGTGTGGTGTTGCAGGTGGTCGAGCGGGCATGAAGATGTGGGGAGCTAAAGCGCATCTGCACATTCCTCTGTAGGAGCGAGCTTGCTCGCGAGCTCTTCGGCGCCCTCAAAGCTCGCTCCTGCAGGGTTTTTGCTGTTTATCGCCCACTAAAAAGGCTCCCGGGGGAGCCTTTTTAGTGGGCGATAAACGACTTACATGTTCGGGTAAGTCGGGCCGCCGCCACCTTCCGGGGTGACCCAGGTGATGTTCTGCGAGGGGTCTTTGATGTCGCAGGTTTTACAGTGCACACAGTTTTGCGCGTTGATCTGAAAACGCTTCTCGCCGCTTTCCTGAGTGATCACTTCATACACCCCGGCCGGGCAGTAACGCTGGGCAGGCTCGTCGTAGAGCGGCAGGTTGACGTTGATCGGAATGCTCGCATCGCGCAACTTGAGGTGGCACGGCTGCTCTTCCTCATGGTTGGTGCTGGAGATAAACACCGAGCTGAGTTTGTCGAAGCTGAGTTTGCCGTCCGGTTTCGGGTATGCGATCTGCTTGCAGTCTTTGGCCAGCTTCAGGCAGGCATAGTCCGGCTTGGTGTCGTGCAGGGTAAACGGCAGTTTGCCGCCGAAGATGTTCTGGTCGAGCCAGTTGAAACCACCCCCCACAATAGGGCCGAACTTGTGCAGTGCCGGGCCAAAGTTACGGCTGGCGAACAGTTCGTCGAACAACCAGCTGGCTTTGAAGGCTTCAACATAAGTGTTGAGTGCATCACCGCCCTCGGAGCCACCGAGCAGGGAGTCAGCCACCGCCTCGGCTGCGAGCATGCCGGACTTCATTGCGGTGTGGCTGCCCTTGATCTTGGAGAAGTTCAGGGTGCCCAGATCGCAACCAATCAGTGCGCCACCGTCAAAGACCATTTTTGGCAGAGAGTTCAGGCCGCCCTTGCAGATGGCGCGGGCGCCGTAGCTGATGCGCTTGCCGCCTTCCAGATACTGCTTGAGTACCGGGTGATGCTTGAGGCGCTGGAACTCATCGAACGGCGACAGGAAGGTGTTGCTGTAGGACAGGTCTACGATCAGACCCACCACTACCTGGTTGTTTTCCAGGTGGTACAGGAACGAACCCCCGGTGTTTTCGCTGCTAATGATGTCCAGCGGCCAGCCGGCAGTGTGAACCACCAGGCCTGGCTGGTGCTTGGCCGGGTCGATTTCCCAGATTTCCTTGAGGCCGATGCCGTAGTGCTGGGTATCGGCTTCGCTGTCGAGCTTGTAGCGCTCGATCAGTTGCTTGCCCAGGTGGCCGCGGCAGCCTTCCGCGAACAGGGTGTACTTGCCGCGCAGTTCCATGCCGGGGGTGTACAGGCCTTCTTTCGGGTTGCCTTCACGGTCAACACCCAGGTCACCGGTGATAATCCCGCGAACTACGTTGTTCTCATCGAACAGGACTTCCTGGGCAGCGAAGCCCGGGTAGATTTCCACACCCAGGTTCTCGGCTTGTTGTGCCATCCAGCGGCACAGGTTGCCCAGGGAAATAATGTAGTTGCCTTCGTTGTGCATGGTTTTAGGCACAAACAGGTCAGGCACCTTGGTTGCGGTGCTGTCACTGCGCAGTACATAAATATCGTCGCGGGTGACCGCGGTGTTGAGAGGAGCACCCAGTTCTTTCCAGTCCGGGAACAATTCGTTCAGGGCACGGGGTTCGAACACTGCACCGGACAGAATGTGAGCACCGACTTCGGAGCCTTTTTCAACCACGCAGACGCTTATTTCTTTACCGGCTTCGGCGGCCTTCTGCTTTAAACGGCAGGCGGCGGACAAACCGGCAGGGCCGGCGCCGACGATGACCACGTCGAATTCCATGTATTCGCGTTCCACAGGTTCTCTCCTACTCAAGGCTCAACGGTATTTTTCTAATTGGAGGTTTGGCACTTCATCCATTATTCCCTGCGCCGCGTGCGGAAGAAGCAATGGATGACGCGCCGCTCTCTCTAGGGGCGGCATTATATCTACACCACTAGCAGGGTCCAATACAAACGTTTGTTTGAATCTGCTGCAGGCCAGACAAATCAAAGAAGCACGGCTCAAAAGTGGCGGATTTGCTGTATTGACCGCAAAAGGCGTTCCGGTCAAGATACGGTCGGTTTTGCGCTCGCCGTAGGCTGATTATTGGTTTCAAGAGCACCTCTAAAGACAGGGCCAGGCACGAGCCTGTAGGAGCCTGCCATTTTTTGAGCGGAGTTTACACGTCCTTTTGGTGGATGACTTGCTAGTCACCCCGCAGAGACGCTCGCAAGGGAAGAATTTGGCGCTCGTCATTCTTTCTATAAGAAGGGCACAGCAACGATCTTTGGAGGTGCCCCAGGGTCTGTTGACGCTTCGTTGTGAACTATCGTCGTGGCCACAACGAAGCTTCAGCAGAACCTATGCGATGAGCATCAACCGCCAGGTTCGCCTAGGCGACTTTCTTTTCACCGGAGAGTAACGAGGAATCCATGAAGGTTCTTGTAGCTGTCAAACGAGTGGTCGATTACAACGTCAAGGTTCGCGTCAAAGCGGACAACTCCGGCGTTGACCTCGCCAACGTCAAGATGTCGATGAACCCCTTCTGCGAAATCGCTGTGGAAGAAGCCGTGCGCCTGAAAGAGAAAGGCGTTGCGACTGAAATCGTCGTCGTCTCCATCGGCCCGACCACGGCTCAGGAACAGCTGCGTACAGCGCTGGCTCTGGGTGCCGATCGCGCCATCCTCGTCGAATCTGCCGAAGACCTGACCTCGCTGGCCGTGGCCAAGTTGCTCAAGGCCGTGGTCGACAAGGAACAGCCGCAACTGGTGATCCTGGGCAAACAGGCCATCGACAGCGACAACAACCAGACCGGCCAGATGCTGGCTGCGTTGACCGGCTACGGTCAGGGCACCTTCGCTTCCAAAGTTGAAGTGGCGGGCGACAAGGTTGCCGTTACCCGTGAAGTTGACGGCGGCGCGCAAACTGTTTCGCTGAGCTTGCCGGCCATCGTCACCACCGACCTGCGTTTGAACGAGCCGCGTTATGCGTCCCTGCCAAACATCATGAAGGCCAAGAAGAAGCCGCTTGAAGTGCTGACGCCAGAGGCGTTGGGCGTTTCGACCGCTTCGACCAACAAGACCCTGAAAGTTGAAGCGCCGGCGGCACGCAGCGCCGGCATCAAGGTCAAGTCGGTGGCTGAACTGGTCGAGAAACTGAAAAACGAAGCGAAGGTAATCTAATCATGACTATCTTGGTAATCGCAGAACATGATGGCAAGGCGCTGGCTCCGGCCACGCTGAACACCGTAGCCGCTGCCGCAAAAATCGGTGGCGAGATCAACGTTCTGGTTGCAGGCCAGGGCATTGGTGCTGTGGCTGAAGCTGCTGCGCAAATTGCCGGTGTGGCTAAAGTGCTGGTGGCTGACAACGCGGCTTACGCCCATCAGTTGCCGGAAAACGTTGCTCCGCTGGTAGCCGAGCTGGGCAAGGGCTACAGCCACATCCTGGCTGCCGCTACTTCCAACGGTAAAAACATCCTGCCGCGTGTTGCTGCGCAGCTGGACGTTGACCAGATCTCCGAGATCATCTCGGTTGTAAGCGCTGACACCTTCACCCGTCCGATCTATGCCGGTAACGCCATTGCCACCGTGCAGTCCACTGCGCCAGTCAAGGTGATCACCGTGCGTGCCACCGGTTTCGACCCGGTTGCGGCCCAGGGTGGTTCGGCAGCCGTTGAAGCGGTTGCAGCAGTGCACGATGCAGGCATTTCGTCGTTCGTTGGTGAAGAGCTTGCCAAGTCGGATCGTCCGGAACTGACAGCTGCCAAAATCGTCGTTTCCGGCGGTCGTGGCATGCAGAACGGCGACAACTTCAAACTGCTGTACACCCTGGCTGACAAGCTGGGCGCTGCAGTGGGCGCTTCCCGCGCGGCAGTTGACGCAGGTTTCGTACCGAACGACATGCAGGTCGGCCAGACCGGCAAAATCGTTGCGCCACAGCTGTACATCGCAGTTGGTATCTCCGGCGCGATCCAGCATCTGGCCGGTATGAAAGACTCCAAAGTGATCGTTGCGATCAACAAGGACGAAGAAGCGCCGATCTTCCAGGTGGCCGATTACGGTCTGGTTGCGGACTTGTTCGAAGCAGTACCTGAGCTGGAGAAGCTGGTTTAATCCAGTTGCTTCACTTATAAAGAGCCCGGTCACGCGGGCTGCGGGGAAGGGCCAAGCACGCTGTGTTTGCCTGTTCTTTGCAGTCCGTGTGATCGGGTTTTTTTATGCGTCAGAATTGAGTGCGTGGAGTGCAGGGTTATGGATGTGCGTCAGATCCGCAGGTTGTTGCTCGGGTTGGTATTGTTGCCCCTGCTGTCTGAGGCCGCGGGCAAGTGTGAACGCCTGATCGTGACCGGCAGCCCGGATGCGCCGCCTTATCTGTGGCGTGATCCTGGCAACCCGGCGCACTTGATCGGTGCCAGTGCCGACCTGATGGTGCAAGCGGGCCAGGAGCTGGGGATCAAGGTTGAAGTGCTGTATGGCGGCAAGCGTTCCCAGGCTCAGGACGAAGTCAAAACCGGGCGTATGGACATGCTGCTGGATGCGCCGCTGACAGTGGCCGGGCTCTCTTCACTCGACTACATCCACCCGCCACTGATGCGTAACGATTATTTGGTCTGGACCCGTAAAGATTCGGCGCTGGCCTACGAAACGCCGGCAGACCTGAGCGGACATGCAGGGGCCATTTCGGAAAAAGCCCGCACCACAGAGGCCTTTGATACATTTGCCCTGCACCAGTTAACCCTCAAGCCCGAGCCCGGACTGACGGCGGCTTTCCAGAAGCTGCTGCTCGGGCAGGTCGAGTATGTGCTGGCCGGTCGCTATGCCGGTATGGCTACGGCTCAAACCCTGGGCATTGCCGATGACGTGATGGCGCACCCACAGCCGATCGATCAGCCGGGACTGTTTTTGGCGATATCCCATGACTCTGCCTGCAATGACCCATGGTTGCGCGGACAGCTCGCCAAAAAGATGACAGAATTGCCCGCCTCCGGCCTGGCCGAGGCTGCACTGCAACGCAATCTGGAGCGGTGGAAAGCCCAGCTGCAACAACCGCTTAGCGCCCCAAAACAGTAGGAATTCTTAGTGACATTGCGACCTTTTTTCGTCGCCCTGGCCGTTACGGCTTTGGCGGGTTGTGCAGCCGATCCGGTGCCGAATGAACAATTGCGTCTGACCGAGCAAGCCCTTGAACAAGCCAGGGCAGTGGGGGTCAGCGCCGACGATACAGCTGAACTCAAACAGGCCGAAAGCAAGTTGGCTCAGGCCCGGGCAGACATGCTCGATGGGTCCTACAAAGATGCGCGCATGCAGGCAGAACAGGCCGAGCTTGATGCGCGATTGGCCGAAGCCCGCGTTCTGACGCAAAAAAGCCAGGAGCAGTTGAACGTGCTCAACACCCGTATCGCGCGTTTACGCAAGCAACTGGCGGAGGCCCAATGAGTCTCAAGTCCGCAGTTTTCAGTGGTGTGTTGTTGTCGGGTAGCATGGCTCTGGCCGGTTGCGCCGGGCATCACAACAGTGATCAGGCCCTGCAACAGGCCGCCAGCGATTTTCAGACAGTCAAAGAAGACAGCAACGTGCTGCGCATTGCACCCAAAGATGTGATTCGGGCCGGCGAGTCCCTGGCGCGGGCGGATCGTTTGTCTTCTTACTGGGGCAGTGGTGACGATGTGGAGCATTACGCCTACCTGAGCCAGCGTTACAGTGAAATCGCCCGCGAGCATACCCAGCAAGTACTCAACGAAGAGCGGGCTGCCAAGCTGGAACTGGAACGCCAGCGTCTGCAACTGGCACTGCGTGAGGCCAAGCTGTTGAGTGTCCAGCAGCAGGGGCAGTGGCTGGAAGAACAGATCATCAGCCTGGCCACGACTCAGACTGACCGGGGGTTGGTGATGACCCTGGGCGACGTGTTGTTCGATACCGGCGAAGCCGACCTGAAAAATTCGGCGAACCGTACAGTGCTCAAACTGGTGCAGTTTCTGCAACTGAACCCCAAGCGCGTCGTACGTATCGAGGGCTACACCGACAGCACGGGCGGCCGGGACGATAATCTCAAATTGTCCCTGGCACGGGCACAGGCGGTGGCGGATGTATTGATCGACCTGGGGATCGACGACAAACGTATCCAGGTGGAAGGCTACGGCGATCAGTATCCGGTGGACGTGAACGCCACAGAACGTGGTCGTGCACAAAATCGTCGGGTTGAAATCGTCTTTTCTGACGAAAAAGGTCAACTTGGCGCTGCCCGCTAATTCCCCGCATACCCGCTAGCCGTTGCCGCAGGCTGCGACGGCCTGCGTGGCAGCCCTGATCCTGAGGGGCCGCGGGCCCTGTCGCAGTCCACTGCAGTGGCGAGCAATGCGCTCGCACCTCCTTTCCCTTCGCCAACCTGTACCCATACAGTTAAGCCTTTAGCCCACTGTACTGTTGAGGTGGGTGACAACTGTGCCCGTACACTTCTAAACTGTTTCGGTTATTGCTCTCAAGAACATGCTCTTCATAAAAATAATGCCTGAACATCGAGTGCTGCGACATGACCAACCTTTTGCTCTATCAACGTATCGCTCAGCAGTTGGCTGAAGATATTCGGCGCGGCGTGTATCAGCCGGGCGAACGAGTACCTTCGGTGCGCAAGATGAGTTCGCAGCTCAATGTCAGTCACGCGACGGTGTTGCAGGCTTATGCCAACCTTGAAGATCAGGGCTTGATCAGAGCGCGTCCGCAATCCGGCTATTACGTACACCAGACTCCCGCCTTGACGGCGCCTACCCCCGATATAGCCCGGGTCGAACGTCCGGGGCTGGTGACGCGCAGCAGCATCATTCAGCAAGTGCTGGTCGAATCACGTCGCGAAGGGGTGTTTCCACTGGGGGCCGCGGTACCGAGTGTCGACTACTTGCCGGTGCGGGCATTGCATCAGCAACTGGCCAAGGTCACGCGTTTCCACAGCCCTCGGGCGTTCAGCTACATGTTCAGTCCGGGCTTTGAGCCGCTGCGCCGCCAGGTCGCGATCCGCATGCGCGACGCCGGGGTGGTGGTTGACCCCTCGGAGGTGATCATCACCCACGGTTGTGTCGATGCCCTGCAAATGTCGCTGCGCACGCTGACCCGCCCGGGGGACCTGATTGCGGCCGAGTCACCGACCTATTACGGCTTGCTGCAGCTTGCCGATCTTCTGGGTCTGAAGGTTATCGAAATACCCAGCGATCCGGCCACCGGCATGAGCCTCGAAGCTCTGCAGCTGGCGGCCAATCAATGGTCGATCAAGGCTCTGGTCCTGACCACGCGCCTGAGCAACCCGCTGGGTGGCACCATGCCCGAAGAGCGGCAGAAGCAGTTGCTGCGCCTGGCCTCGGATTTTGATATTCAGATTGTTGAAGATGATATTTATGGCGAACTGATGTTTGAAGTCGGTCGCACCAAAGCCTTGAAGGCCTACGACCGTCTGGATCGGGTGATTTACTGCTCCAGTTTCTCTAAAACCCTGTCGCCGGGTGTGAGAATCGGCTGGATGATCGCCGGCAAATATCAACAGGAAATCCAGCGCCTGCAAACCTTCACCACTCATTCGGCGTGCAGTGTCACGCAGATGGGGGTAGCGGCCTATCTTGAAAACGGCGGTTACGATCGCCATTTGCGGTTTATCCGCCAGGAATACCGTAAGAACCTCAGCGCGTTCCAGCTGGCCGTTCAGCAGCACTTTCCGGAAGGAACACAAATGTCGCGCCCCAGTGGCGGCTTCATTTTGTGGGTCAGCTTGCCGGGCCGGGTCAATACCCAGGAGCTGCATGTCCGGGCGTTGCAACAGGGCATCAGTATTGCCCCGGGGCTGATATTCAGTAATACCGAGCAGTTCAATCACTGCATACGTCTGAACTGCGCCATACCCTGGAACCGCGAGGCCGAGCGGGCGCTGATGACCCTGGGCATGCTTGCCAGCCAGCTTTGCCTGGAAACGGCAAGCCTCTACTGAGGAGCTGAGCGACGGCGGATACAACCATTGGGATACTTTGGACTTGTCACTCTGGTGCTAAAGCGCCAGCATATGCGCCTAAACCGTTAAAGCTGTGGAGTTATGAAAGCGACATTCTGTGTGGGGCTTATATTGATGGGTGTGCTGACGGCGTTCAATGCTGGCGCTGCTACAGCCGTTCAGTCGCAGCCAGAAACAGTCACTGCCAAGTCGCACACTGCCAGTTCCAGGGAAAAACCTGTGGCTGCCAGGCAAGCACCGGCAAAGAAACGCGCGCCCATCGCGAGCAAATCCAGCTCTGCCCACGAGATTGCGAAAAAGCCTCTGCCCTCTGCCAAACTTGACTTGAGCTTGCCTCCCGACATGGTCCGCCAGCTACGGCCTCTGGGTACCATTGCAATGCCTGCGCACAAGCCGCTGCTGCCGAACATGTTTGGCGAAAAGCCGGAACAGGAAAGCCCTTTTCAATTGAACGGGCGCTTGCTCAGCAATGAAATGGGTCTGCAATTGCGCAACGAAGCGCGGCAGAGCGAGATTGAGGGCGCGGCGCTGGATTTTGAATTCAAACAATAAGTGCCTGCAGCTCAACCTTCCATTCCATTGCGGCCGGCTTGCAAACTGACTGCCCGGTCACAGCCATTTCTGCTGAACGGTCAATTTCAAACGCCCGTTCCAGCGAGTAATATCCCTTGTCATCAACACACTTTGCCCCGAATCAGGAGCTACTGTCATGAACTGCCGTGAAGGCTGTGGCGCTTGCTGCATCGCCCCCTCCATCAGTACTCCGCTGCCCGGCATGCCCCATGGCAAACCTGCGGGGGAACGCTGTCTGCATCTTTCTGTCGACTACTTGTGCGGTTTGTTCGGCCAGCCCGAACGTCCGGCCGTATGTGGCGCTTTTCAGGCCGACATCGAGGTGTGTGGCAGCAATCGGGAAGAAGCGATCAAGCTGATAGGTTGGTGGGAGCGCATGACAGCGGCTTAGTGTGTTTTTGTTCAGTGAACAGACCTTCAACAATAAGGAATAAGACAATGGGTTCGTTGCATAGAGTGGCATTGGCATGCGGTTTGACTGTTTTGCTGGCGGGCGTGGCCCAGGCAGAAGACTGGAAGGTGGCGAAAAATGAAGACGGGATCAAGGTCTCGCTGAGTGAAGTTCCCGGGTCTCAATACAAGGCCTACCAAGGGGTAACCACCATCAAGGCGCCACTTGCCAAAATCAGTGCTTTGCAAGAAGACGTGGCCAGTGCCTGTGCCTGGATTCACGAGTGCAAAACGCAAAAGCTGCTCAAGCATGAGGGCGATCAGAGCTGGACCTATACCCAGTTCAATACCCCCTGGCCCGTGACCCCCCGTGACTCGGTACTGCTGGTGACCACGAATGTGGCAGCGGATGGCACCTTGACCCGCACCCTGAAGGGCTTGCCGAAGTACATTCCTGAAGAAAAGGGCTTTGTTCGGGTCGCTCAGGTCGACGGTTTCTGGAAATTGGTACCCAAAGGCGACAATCTGACAGAAGTCACCTATCAGGTGCACACCGAGCCGGGCGGCAGCGTGCCTTCATGGCTGGCCAACAAGTTTGTGGTCGATGCCCCGTTCAATACCCTCAAGGCGCTGCGTGAGCGTGCAGAGAAGTAATCAGCACTCTGATATCTGTTTGGCCCGGCATCTGGACAGCGCATCTGTCCAGCTACCGGGCCAGGTCACGCAAGTCTTTGGCAGACAAAAAAAATCTCCGATTTCACGGCTTCCCTCTTGGCAGTCATTGCGCGCTGGGGCTACTCTGCATCCAGACCAGCGAAGTAATCGACTGGCTCTGATCTTGTTCGCTACATGCTTAACACTCTCTGTCATGGCCAACCTGTTGCCGGTCAGGGAGCGCTGAATGTCTATCCATTGCGAGGAGGACGTTTCATGAGCACAGCCCATCAAGAAGACCTCAGCAGCTATGTGCTGCGCCGCATGAAAGAAGGCGGTTTTGATTTTTCCCGCATCCATCCCATCGAGTTCTACGCCATTTTCCCGGACGAGGAGCGGGCGCGCAGAGCGGCAGGCAAATTTTGTGGTGAATCCCTGAATGCCCAGATCAACGTGCGGGATGACGGTGCCTGGCATCTGGAATTGAGCAAAGTGATGTACGCCACCTATGGTGGCATTGGTGATTTTGAGCAGGACTTCGAAGCAGTGGTTGTCCCCCTGGGCGGGATCATTGAAGGCTGGGGCGTCAAGCAGGAGGTGCGTGGCCTGCTCAATTGAATCAAGTTGAAAGAGTCAACGGCTGGCCTCAGGGCTGGCCGTTCTGGTTTTTGCAGACTGTATATTCCCGCTCAGGCCTGGCCATTCACCTTGCGCGTAGCCATATGCTGCAAATAGCGGATCAACATGTCCAGCTCACTGTCGGGTAACACACTGGCCGAAAATCCGTGCATGCGTGCCTGTGGCCAGTGCCGCAGGCTTTGCGGGTCGCGGATGTAGCGCTTGAGAAATCCTGCTGCGAAGTACTCGGTGGGGTTGTACGGAATGTTCAGGTCGGGGCCGAATTGGGCATCGCCCGCACCATTTAGACGATGGCACGCCAGGCAGTTTTTTTGAAACAGTGCAAACCCCTGATTGATCGGAGAGTCCGTGGGCAGTGCCGGGTCTGGCAGCAGGGCCGCAAAGCGTTCGGCAACC
Organism: Pseudomonas sp. Lz4W; assembly: GCF_000346225.2. Lineage (NCBI taxonomy): Bacteria > Pseudomonadati > Pseudomonadota > Gammaproteobacteria > Pseudomonadales > Pseudomonadaceae > Pseudomonas > Pseudomonas sp. Lz4W. The sequence goes on from NZ_CP017432.1 coordinate 1,348,039, forward strand.
GGCGGTTGGCGTTTGAAACTGGCCACTTGAAAAGGCCATTGTTCGGGGCTGATATGGCTGGCCTGAGGGTCGGTCCATACCAGATAGAACGGTCCCGCACTCGGTTTGTCCTTACCCAGCGGTGGCCAGGGCTGAGCCGGATCTTCAATTGCCAGCCAGGCTCTGGCGCCGCTGCGGCTTAGCAGCGGTCCGGCGGCCAGCTCCGCAGCAAACCCGTCCAGAGCGATCGCTTGCAGGTGGTCGTCAGGCTTGATGCCCTGGAGCAGGGTGGCCAGGGGAATAGCGCGATAGGTCATGTTGCGTCTGTATGCAACATCATCAGTGATATGCAGGGTTTGCGTCGCCGGATGCTGCAACAGCTCGGCGGTTTGCCAGCTGCGGCTGGCGTTGCCCAGGTCGAGTGTGAGTTGGGCAGCGCCAGCCGGCAGGCTGAGTAAGTAAACCAGGAAGAGAGTCAGTAATTTCAATGGGGATGCTGGTCTGTTGTGATCGATGGCCTGGGTGCCACTGGCCCGAACTGAGGGCGATACCTTAGCCGATTACCCTGGTGAGATTGGGTAAAATCAAGAGTAAGGTCGTGGCAAAGAGAATAAGTCCGGCCTGACGTACTTTCGTATATTTAAACATGGCGGTCTGCCTTTTTTTGTTATTCCTGAGCGGCAATGTTGAAAGACCACGGCGCAAGTGCTGAACAAGGCGCCGTATCCCTCGACTGAGTTAACCTTAGAGTCCACATAACATATGGCTTAGAACCCTTTCACATCATCCAAGTGCATTAGGTTTCTAAAACGCTATTAGGCTTGCCGTACCCTCTCTGTCAGCCCATGGCTAGACGCAATGGCCCATTGAGGCCCACTAATTATTAGTGCCCTACCGTTCGTCAGGGAGGTTGTCGGTGGCCATATCGCTGCGCAGATTCGGCTCCGGTTTGCAGGGCGGCAGCTTTCTGGTAGTTAGCCCGCGTTCAGGGCTTGCCTTGAAATACCCTTTCAAGGCAGGCTCTATCGAGTTGCCATCACCTCTATTGCCTTTATCGTGCCAGGTACTTTTATGTCGCTACGCATCTGCATTCTGGAAACCGACATTCTGCGTCCAGAGTTTGTTGATCAATATCAAGGCTATGGGCAGATGTTCAAACACCTGTTCTCGCAACAGCCCATTGCTGCGCAATTCAGTATTTTTAACGTGATGAATGGCCAATATCCGTCTGACGATCAAAGCTTTGATGCCTATCTGGTTACCGGCAGCAAGGCGGATTCATTCGGCACCGATCCCTGGATCCAGACACTGAAAAGCTATTTGCTGAGCCGTTATGAGCGTGGCGATAAATTGCTCGGCGTCTGCTTCGGTCACCAGCTGCTGGCGTTGCTGCTGGGCGGCAAGAGTGAGCGGGCCACCCAGGGCTGGGGAGTTGGCACCCATCAGTACAAGCTGGCGGCCAAAGCACCGTGGATGAGCCCGGTTGTCGAAGACCTCACATTGCTGATCAGCCATCAGGATCAGGTCACGGCCTTGCCGGAGAACGCCACGGTAATCGCCTCCAGCGATTTTTGCCCGTTTGCCGCCTATCACATCAACGATCAGGTGTTGTGCTTCCAGGGGCATCCCGAGTTCATACATGACTACTCGCGGGCATTGCTCAACTTGCGCCAGGAGAGCCTGGGCGAGCAGATCTACAGCAGCGGAATCAGCAGCCTGGAACAAGAGCATCATGGGCGAACGGTTGCCGAGTGGATGATGCGATTTGTTTCGCACAACTCTCAGACCCAGGTGTGAAGACTTGCAGGGGCGAGCCTCTCTCGCTCCTGCAGTTCAGCTCGTCTTACAGCCAGCCAGAACGCTTGAAGCTCGTCCACAGCCCTGCAACGCCCAGGGTGATAAACCCCAACACGCCGAAATAACCGTAGTGCCAGCTCAGCTCCGGCATGTTCTGGAAGTTCATCCCGTAGATACCTGCCACTGCTGTCGGGAAGGCCAGAATGGCTGCCCAGGCGGCAAATTTGCGCTGCACGATACTTTGCCGTGAAGACTCCAGCAGTACGACAATTTCAATGGTTTGTGTGGCGATGTCGTGCAGGGTGGTCAGGTCTTCCATTTGCCGGGTAACGTGGATCTGCACATCGCGAAAGTACGGACGCATGTTCTTGTCGATAAACGGAAAGGTCAGGCGCTGTAGCTCTTCACTGATTTCGACCATGGGCGCCACATAGCGGCGTAAGCGCAGAACATCGCGGCGCAGTGCATGCAAATGCAGGATATCGGCTTCGTTGAGTGCATTGCCCAGGATGTTGCGTTCGAGCTGATCGATTTCAGCGTGAATGGCTTCACTGACGGGCTGATAGCTTTCAGTAACGAAATCGAGCAGGGCATACAACACAAAATCTTCGCCATGATCCAGCAGCAGCGGGCGGGCCTCACAGCGCTGGCGTACCGCCCGATAAGACGCGGAGTGACCATTGCGGCAGGTAATGATGTAGCCATTGCCGGCAAAGATATGGGTTTCGACGAAGTCCAGTTTGCCTTCATGGCGAATCGGCGAGTAGATGACGATGAACAGCGCATCGCCAAAGGTCTCTAGCTTGGGCCGACTGTGTTGTTCCAGGGCGTCTTCAATGGCCAGTTCATGCAGATGAAACTGGCGCTGCAAGTTACTCAGCTCTTGCGCGTCCGGTTGCTCAAGGCCGATCCAGACGAAGTGACCGGGCTTTTCAGCCCAGCCGCTGCCTTCGTCCAGAGTGATGTCGGTGACTTTTTTGCCTGCGCTGTAAACCGCGGCAGCAACAACTCTCCCCATAGTTCTTATCGCTTCTTCTTCAAAGGGTTATGGCACGAAAATGCAGCTTAGCGTGCAATGCCCTGCTTTGAGGCCAGAAACGTTCAGAGGTTCGGGTTGGATGCCGGTGTTTTACCCCCGGCCATGGGTGGCAGGCGGTGGTTTTGCTGTGCCAGCAGTTCACGGTCCATCGCTTCAATGCACTCGCGCATTTGTTCGCGGCACTGTTCCATCAGGGCCGGCATGTCTTCCAGGGTCAGCCCGGCAGTTGGAATCGGGGGCAATGAACGGATCTCAATATCGGCACTGTGCCAGCGATTGAGCTTCAAGTGCTGGCTATAAGTGCTGACGCACACCGGCACAATTGGCACGCCGGCACTGATCGCCATCTGGAACGCGCCTTTTTTGAAGGGCAGCAGGGCTTTGCCGAAGTTGCGCGTACCCTCTGCAAAGACCCAGATCGAAGTGTCTTTTTCTTGCAGGGTGCGGGTGGTGGTGAGCATGGACTGACGGGCTTTTTGTGCATTGCCCCGATCAATCAATACATTGCCCGCCAGCCAGAACAACTGGCCGAACAGAGGCACCCATTTCAGATTTTTTTTACCGATGCACACAGTACGCTTCGGCACCACATTGCCGAACACGAACAAGTCATAGTTGGACTGGTGGTTGGCCACTATCACGCAGCTCTGGGGCTTGTCCATCAATGGACCAACCTCGGCCTTGAGCCTGTAGCCCAGGATCCATTTCGAAGGCCACGCATAAAGACGCGCGCACAACCGACTGTTGTCCGGGTTGAACGGGCGACAGATTCCGAGCAATACACCGAGCACGCCAGCGATCATAAAATGCAGGCTCATCAACAACATACGTATCGAAAGTAGCATTTACAGGCTCGCTAAAACAAAATTTGGCGCAGTGTACGGATGTGCACTGTATTCGGCAATTACCCCGATACACCTGGGAGATTGCTGATGTTTAAGTATTTGTTTCAGCGAGAGGGCTCAGGCGCGGGCCAGAGGTGTTGACGGGTTTTAGCGGGGGGAGCCATCCCGACTGCTGGCTGCAATCGGGACCGGATTACCGGGGAAGGGTCAGAGGGGGTGAAGCTGATCTTCTTCGATCGCCTTGTCCAGAGTCTCCAGCAGTTCTTTGCGCACTTTGAGCTTGGTGTTCTTGTGCGCCTTCATGTTGATCTTCTTCAGCTGGCGCGCCATTTCCAGGGCGGCGGTCCTCAGTTCTTCGGGCTTGACTACCTGATCGAGGAAGCCTGCGTCTACCGCACTGTGGGGATTGAACATCTCACCGTTGATCACCGAACGATGGAATGCCGATTTGCGCAACCGGTCGCGTGCCAGTTCAATGCCGGCGTGGTGCATGGTCATGCCGATTTGCACTTCATTCAGGCCAATGCTGAACGGGCCTTCGACGCCGATCCGGTAATCAACCGACAACAACAGAAATGCGCCTTTGGCCACCGCATGGCCCGGGCAGGCAGCAATGACCGGGAAGGGATGCGCCAGTAAGCGGCGAGCCAGGGTCGAGCCCTGTCTAACCAGCTCAATCGCCTGCTCGGGGCTGGCGGTCATGACCTTCAAGTCATAGCCGGCCGACAGAATGCCCGGCTGCCCGGTAATAATCACCACTGCGCGATCCAGTTCGGCCTGATCCAGTGCCGCATTGAACGCAGTGATCACGTCCGGGGAAATAGCATTCACCTTGCCATTGCTCAAGGTCAGGGTGGCGATACCGTCTTCCAGGTGATACGAGATCAAGTCACTCATGGCGCAATTCCTTTTATAGAAGTTGGCAGACGTTACCCAGCCCCAAGGCGCAGGTAAAGCCTTGTGACTGACTGGTGAGTCAGGCAAATGGTGTGCGCCTTCTATATAGAGGGCGGCGCGCCTGTCGAACAGCCGTGGCCTGGCAAAGCTCCGGGGCCGGAATTTGCCAGATGCAACCGGTCTGCCCGGACCTGAAAAACAGCGAATCCCGTAAGCGCATGAAAATTCTGAAAAAAACATTTGTCATATCGAAAGCTTTCGACTACATTAGCGCGCCTCGACAGACAGAACTTGTTTGAAGAGATACGGTGAAGTGTCCGAGTGGCTTAAGGAGCACGCCTGGAAAGTGTGTATACAAGAAATTGTATCGAGAGTTCGAATCTCTCCTTCACCGCCACATTCTAAAAATCCTTATAAATCAATGATTTAAAGGGATTTAAAAATAGCGATTTGTAGCAGGGCTTTGTAGCAAAATTTGTCTCATCAAATTTTGTCCCTGCTGTAAGTCGCTATTTTTTTGCGCTGAAAAAAATGAATAGTTTCGATTTCTTCCCTATCAGGAATAATCGGTCCACGTGACCGTTTTTTACGCGTTCCGTTGACGGATTATAGGTAGGTAAAATTAAGTGGGTGGTTCAAAGCAAGGCAGAGTCTTAATGCTGCTTTAAGCGTGGTTCTTACAGAGATGATTTTCCAGGCAGAAACCGGCTGTTCAAGGTGAGATACACGAAAAAGCAAAAAGTATTTTGGAAAAAAAACCAGCAAAAAAGTGCTGAGTATTTGTTTTCTAATAATCCAATCTCATTAGAGGTTTATGTTTTTTATGCTTTGGCAATGAATGAGCTGGGAATACAGCCTGCCGTAATAGGTTTTTCTTCCTGTAATGCGTTCTACGGCACATATTAATTTTTTTCAAAAGCTTATATTGGGCTTCTGTCGGGCGTTCTGTATCGACATTGTTTTATTTTCTATAAGTAAGTTTAGGAGTGTTTTTCCTTTCCGAGGTTTACCATTTATCTATGTTTACGGATATCTTTTGTCTTGATGGCCAGTCTCCGTCGCTCTTCAGCTCATTGCGTCATGTTTATGTATCAGTGTTCTCCGGTCTACTATTTTAGAAAAAAGTGTCATGGGTTTAGGTGAGATTAAAGGTTATATGCATGCTATAAGTGGCGTGATTGAAAAAGAAATGATAAAATAAACCTATTCAAATTTAAAAAGCGGAGCGCTAATGAGCATTGCTATTGATCCACACGGTTTTGTAGATGTTCCACACAACACAATACAGTGTGGTGATAGCATTGAGCTAATAAAACGCCTGCCATCTAATTCAGTTCATCTGATTTTAAGTGATATTCCTTACGGAATAGGGTTAGATGACTGGGATGTTCTACATGCTAATTCAAATAGTGCTTACGGAGGAGCAAGCCCGGCTCAAGGAAAAGCCGGCGCTGTTTTTAAAAAACGGGGCAAACCTATAAATGGTTGGTCTGAAGCAGACAAAAGAATTCCCTATGAGTATCAGGAATGGTGTGCAACATGGGCTGCTGAATGGTTGCGGGTCTTGAAGCCCGGTGGCTCAGTTATGATATTTGCAGGTCGTAGGTTTTCTCATCGAGCTATCTCTGCTTTAGAGGATGCAGGTTTCAATTTTAGAGACCTTCTTGGATGGACTCGACCAAGAGCTGTCCATCGTGCGCAGCGTCTTAGCATTGTATTTGATCGCAGGAGTAATAACGAGTCTTCAGAGTTTTGGGAGGGTTGGCGCGTTGGGAACTTGAAGCCAACTTTCGAACCTATTATATGGGCGTTCAAACCTTATCGGATAACGATTGCGGATAACGTATTGGAGCATCAATTAGGTGCATACAATCAAGACAAGTTTGAGCAATATTTCGGCACTAAAGATAATGTTTTTGAATGTGGAATGGCGCCGGGCGAAGGTGGTCTTCACCCAGCTCAAAAGCCAGTCAGATTGATGGAAGCGCTTATTGATTTGGTTACAATTCCAGGGCAGACAGTAATTGATCCGTTCGCTGGAAGTGGTACTACAGGTGTTGCTGCAAATAAACTGGGACGCAATTTTATTTTGATGGAAAGTAACCCAGAGCTTTGCGAAGTGGCACGTAAGAGAATTATTCAGCCGAAACAACAACAGCTAATTTAATAAGTTTCGTCATCAAAAAAAGTCTTTAAACTGATATGAAGGTGATTGCAGATGACCGATAAGTTAATAATTGTAATGTTTTTTTCGCCGCGTTCACATGCCCCTATATATGTTCTGTGAAGCCCGGAGTATTCCGCAAGTTGCTCTTGTGTAATTCCGCGATAGCTGCGAAATAGTTTTATTCTCTTTCCAATCCATGCGGATAGCGCCGGGTTATCATTCTTCATGATAGCCCTTAGCTACTGTCCTAAATCCATTGATTCTACTGTGCTGCTTAGATAAATTTCGAGTTGCCTGTTGGAACTCGGACTCAATAACTTTTCTTCTAAGTATTTCAATATCTGTTTCATTCAAATATCGCTCTTCGATGTCCTTTCTAATAAAAACAATAAGGCTTTCTAAGCTGTGTGCGCAATGATAAACTTTTTCGGCGATTATTTTTTTTGCAGTTGGCAGATACTGCCCCCACAAATCAGCTTGACCTGAAAGCAATTTATCTTCTACAGATGTGTAATAGATGGCACGATTATTTTCTGTTTTTGTAATTTTTCTTGGGAAAATTTCTGAGTAGCTTTCGTATAAGTCAATTAAATTTCCAGACCGCATACCGGATATAAGAAAAAATGCCAAGTGCTCATAGTAAAGGCAGGCAGTTGGAGAAGATTTATCTGTAGTATATTGATAGAAATCGCTGCCACTTTTCCAGTCATGCTGAGATGGAAGTACAACTAATCCGCCAAGTCTGTTTTTGTTTGTGTAAACACTCAACCATTTATCAATATCTGCATGCTTGAGTACATCTTTTACATTAGGGGCCGCTTGACTTCGACCTAAACGGAAAGACTTTGCGTCGCAGACAATGACATTGGTATCATCAAGGATTGACACATCTTCCATGCTGGATTTTTGCGTCGGAAGAACGCTATTTGAAAATCCTATTCGCTTTGCCCACTCCATCACAACAGCCTCAATCAGCTTTGAGTAGAGAGTCTCTGCGCTTGAATCGGCCTCATAGCGTTCTGGTATATATCCAGAATGAACAACAAGGAAAGCCAGGTCTTGCAAAGTTAGTTCTGAGATTGCTTTTAAAAAATCTCTTAAAATTAACGATGTAATAGGTGGTCTGGACCAATCGGTGTGAGCGGCAGCAATGAAATTTTCAATGAAGTCGTAACTGGCGATACGTTTTTCTTGGTTTCGGTATGCATCACCAAAAAAATGAGCGATTTGATCCATGTTAGCCCTGCCTGTCAAAACATCATCCTGCCCTTATGACTTCTATAAGTCGACACTCTATAAGTAGCTTTTATTGCTTCGGCAATTACCAGTCGGGCTTGGAACTAAAATTTAGATAGCTGCGCTTTATTATGAAAGTTACAACTTATGATTGCTGGCTATTCTTATTGATTTTAAAAATTAGCAAAATATGATATGAATGAAGCGATTTTATTTTTAACTCTTAACAGTGACTGATATGCCAAAAGCACCCTCATTTCGATTATTTCTAAGTTTTAGTTATTATAGATAAATGCCCCCGAAAGAGTGTTTTTTTGTTTTCGAGATTTTATGCTTTTGTTGTGAAAATCCTCCGCCGAGTTATCCCCCCTACGGGGCTATTATCCTTGATATAGTAGAAGTGCAACTTTTGTCTCAATCCACCTTAATTATCCCCTTCTTTACTTTCCTGTAAAACGTAGCACGGCTCATCTTTAGTTTTTCCCAAGGCTTCTCCTTGGAGATATTTTGACGGTCTACATCAACATTATTTTCTTTCCTATAATAGTAGGTTCGTTTCGGTATTCCTTCTTCATCCCAAGGCTTTTCGCTGTTGTAAATAACATTCGTGCTGCTTTTCGCTCTTGAAGCCTTCGCTCTCTCGCTTTTTAGCTCGTTTAGCCTCTCTGTGGAGAAATGAAGATTAATAAAGCGATATACGCTGCCTGCTATGGTTTCAACTTCTCTCGTGCTTAACTGACACTCAAATGTATTTAATAACATTGCTTGCTCAAAAATATTTGAACTTAGTTCTGTTGGGTGGCAACTATGCCAGTTTGAATATGCCCACAAGCGAAGGTTTTCAAATAACATACAGTTTCTACCCGAAGCGAATCCATCCTCAATTTTATTTTTCCTCTTTTCGTCTCTCTGTTTTTTTACAAGGTCTTTATCTACAAATTCATTGAGATAATCGAGATCGTAAGGAGTCGACTCATAAGAAAGGACTTTGTAGGCGGATGACTTGAATGGGTTTTTTGTTAAAAGCCCATTGAAATTCATATCCGCGCCTATCCTCACTGCAAGCCCGTGTTCAACATCGGAAAAGTATCTAATAGGCTTTTGGAATCCGTGGACGTCATTTTTGACGGATGTTTTTAGGATGTAGGTCATATGAGAGCGACCATTATCTAAATTTCTGACAATCAGATGTGGTGCTGGTAATCCTTTGTCTGCCCAGTCCAATACGCTTAAATCACCATCTAAGTCGAATATCATAAAATATTTATGAGTTAATGAGTTTGGTTGGATATGATTTGATTTTAGGGCTGAATCTAATGCGCCTATCTTCTTTCCGAAATAATAATCGTTTGTGTGATAGGGCTTTGGGGGAAGTTTTGACTTGTATAATTTTAGCGTGTTTTCAAGTCTCGATGCTGCACTGGACATATTCTCCTCTAATTATTTTAGTTAATTAGGAGCAGAATTACGTGCTTGCTCTTGCGGCTTAATATTTAAATGGTATTATAATTAAGAGAGATAATGTAGAAATTAAATAGGCTTGGTCGCTTCCCGTAATTCCTACTCCTTTAAACACGATAACATTTACCCCTTAAAGTGCAAATTTTAAGGGTTTTGTTTTTGGAGTGAAGTATGGGAGTTTAAAATGTTAAGATAAGTATGAGGCTGGGAATGCTCATTGAAAATATCTTGAGCCCCTGAATTCTAATAAAGAATTCAGGGGTTTTATTATTTCAAACTCTATTAGTTACGCTTTTATTGGTCGCCAAGGGCTTTATCAACAGCCGCTTTCAGTTTCAAAAGCTTGGTCTTATCTGCCTTGCATATCGCATTCAGTAGGTAGGCGCGTAGCTCATCCTCGGTCGGTTCCGCCTTGGCCTCCACGAAAAAGTCACGGACCTGGATTTTCAGGACACAGGCAAAGGTATCAAGCGCGTCAAGACTTGGTGTGCGGTCGCCAGTCTCTAACCGGCTAATCGTCTTCGGGTCAAAGCCCGTCATCTCTCCGAACTGGGCTTGTGTAAGCCCTGCCTGCCTTCTGTGGTGGCGCAATGCTTTGCCAATCTCTGTACGTGTCATGAGGAATCCTGCGAAGAATAAATCACTTAACGACATTGAAGTCCTTCATGGAACCTCCTTAAACGTCACCTAATCATTATTCTTCTTTTAATAAAGTGACCTTTTAGGTAGATTTATGAGCGCTCGTCGGTCGGCGACGGACTTCATGAATTGGAGAAAAGCCTATGAAACAGGCAGTTATGGCAGTGGTGCTGGGATTTGGCGTGGCAGGAATGACTGGTTGCGCAGAGCTTCAACAGCAAGCAGGGGCGTTCCTTCCTCAACAGCAGCAAGCAGTCGGTACGGAAGGTCGTCAGACCGTCAAAACGCTGGGGGCGCCGCAATCGAACCAAGGGTCGGCGCAGAACACTGTTGCGCAAGAAGGTTCGTCTGTTGTTTCAGACATGACCAAAGAAGCATCAAGCACGCTGAAAAATGAGGTCAGTTCGTCCATTCGCTCCGCTATTCGTGGCGCGTTCAGCCGATAAACGAATGGCAATGAGAAGCCCCTTGCGGGGCTTTTTACCAGTGCAGGGTGTGGAACATGAACCGAAATATATTTTTGGCGGCAGTCAGCTTGTTACTTATGGAGCAGGTAAATGCAGCGTGTAACGACAGATATTACTACTACCGTCCGACGCTGACTGTAACGTCTGTTGAGAAATGGCAGATTTACGAAGATAGAGGTCTTATTGGTAGTAAAGAACTAGCTGATATACGACAAATGGTGAAATCTTGCGGGCCACCTATCGGAGATAGAAAATATAATATCCTTACGCAGGTCAATATTATTGTTCCCGCAAATTTTTATAAGTTAAGCAAGCCGTTGTACAGTCAAGCCAATATCCGCTTGCCTAACGGCGTGGACGGAGGGAAAGGCGCTTATATTGACATTCCTAAAGCTTCTGCGTCTGCAAGCGAACAGGCTCAATATACGGGTGAAATATCAGTCGATGGAAACGTCGGGTTAGTTCTTGTTTATCTGGTCAGAGATGGCTTGGACGAATTGAGGACGCCAGAGCGGCATTATAAGAAAAATCAATATCTCCAACGCGACGGTTATTCGTATACCGAGTATAAGAAATGAGAAAAGTCAAAAAAACGGAAAGCATGGTCGAACCGTATTATCAAGATGATGAAAAAAAATGGAAAGATACGGCAGGAAATAGTAGCTATACAGAGAAAGACGCAAAGCTTGCAATCGAACGTGAAGTTATAGAGCGTGAAGGTAGAGGGATAAATACTCTCCGACCTGCTGATGGGGTTGCGATTATTATCGCGATATTTGGATTGTTTGTTCTTGGTGGCATGGCTACTCTCGGCTTGAATAGGCAGCCATTATTAGCTATCGCATGTGGAATAGGGTTTATTATTGGTGTGTATGTATTTTTCAAATTCTTCATGCATACCATGCCTTCTTTCCGAACCAAGGTTTATCTCGCACTTATCGCACTTCTGCTGATTTCTAATTTCGTACTCTCCGAATACTTCGGGATTCACATTTTATAAGGTGTTGTGAAATTTACTATGCTTTTGTTGTCAGCGCCCCAGTTTCCTGAGTGGCGCTTTTTTATTGGTATTTCGCACGGGGTAAATGCAAGAGGAATGTTGTGATGTGAGGATTCAATATTGTATTGTTATTTAAATAAGCCACCTTCCGGTTGTCTATTCATGGCTTGATGATTCTGCGTCTGACTTCCTTCGCCTCGGGCAGGTCAGGAAAAGTATCATTATACTTGTCTAAAATTTCCAACTGTTGGTCTACTTCTGATTCTGCTTTTCTAGTATAAGATTTATTTGCTGTCCTATCGTTCTCTCTAACCCGTTCAAACGCTTGTCTCGCCTGCTCTAAAAATTTATCCTGAATATCTTGGCGTCTTGCGGAGAAAACCTCATCTATCCAACTAATTATGCCATCTAGTAAGTTGGACAGATTTGTCTTGTATAGTTTTAACTCTGCTCGTGATGATACTATCTCTGCCTGAATCTTATCGTGTTCGACGGCTCTGCTTGCAATGGTCAGCTGATATGAGTCAGCGCTACGGCGGTATAAGGCTGCTTGTTCGTGTTCATCCGCTGTGGCTTCCTCTGCAATCCTCTGGCGCTCTATTGCGTCCTCTGCCTTGGTCATCTGCGCTTTAACGTATCGTTTAGCCAGCTGGGTGTATGCTTGTGCTTTATGGGCGTTTTGTTCTGCCCCTGCGCCGCACTCAACTGTGCAAACTCGGCTTTTCTATCCGCCTCGTCCCGTTTGTCCTTGGCAAGCGTATAGAGATTAAAGGCACGTTCTGATTTTGGCTTTTTAGCTTCTCCATTGATGTAGCGGAGCGTGTTCATGTGGCCTTCGGTCTTTTCGTGTTTCTTGGCAAAATAGGGCGTATTTTTTAGTAGCCTGTTGTTTGTATAGGCGTAAAACATATCCTGTAAATACCCGAACAATAATTGAGACTCCAAAAAATCAGGTGTTTCACCGATTAGTTCTGTTACAGGGCGATGCTTTTTCAGGTAGGAATTAATTTTATTGATCTGCGTTTTACGCAGGTCATAACGCCCGGTTTTACTGTTCTTTGTTGAAATGAATAAGTGCGGATGGTCGCTATGGTCTTTTAGGTCAACGTCTTCATCACCATGCAAAACAATGAAGTGAATAGGGTATTCAGGAAACACCTGCTGGTAAAAACCTTTGATTAGGTCAATTCGATCTTCTGCGCTAACCCCTGAAACTTCATTTTTAGATGGGAATTTGAAAAACGCTTCTTGGATGACTGCTTGGTTTTTTCTTATGAGAGGCTTTGGACCATTTTCAATCTCGTTATGACACTCAAGAAATTTTCGTGCTGTATTGAGTTTCTGGTTTTTTCGTTGTATGTCGAACAAAGCAAGGTCAGATAAAAGCTGTTTAATATCGGCAATGCCTTTGACGTTGAGTATGTTTTGAAAAGCGAGGATACTTCCATCATCAGTTTCTTTTTTGCTTGCGTTTTTAACTTTGTTTTTTAGTTTTGTACGTTCTTCTAGTAGTTCAGCTCTGTTGTTCTTAACGACAGTTGGCGCTTCTGCCTCATCGATAATTTTTGCAAGTAGTGCTTCTCTCTGTTCTTTCGGGTAATCGTCAAGCCTAGTTGTGTCAGTTCCAAGAAGCCAGATTAGGTTAAGATGAGATTGCTCATCGAACCATTCCAGTTTTTTTGGCTGACTTGCTGGTATGCGAAGTGAGTGACGCAGACTCTTGAATAACTGACGGCGACCACCCTGTCCATTTGTTGATTTTTTCTTAATCTCATTTGTATAGTTCAATGTCTTGAATATCATTGACGTTATTTTTTTACCATTCATTTTGTCCTCATGTTGATTGTTATATTGGAGCAGAGCGCTTTTTGCTTCTGCCATTCCGGCAAGGAACCCGTGCTTACTACCACAAGCGAAGCGTCTTTGCGTAAGCAAAGTGTGGTGGTAAGCCCAACGGGTTAATAATCTCACACACAATGATAGAGTAGCATTTATGGATCAATGCTTTTGCTTTTAAGCTGGACTTGTCCAGCTTGCCCATACTTGTATGGGGCTCTATTTTTGGCTGGACTTGTTCAGCCTGCTTGTAATGCTTTGAGGCGAAGCCCTAAAAGGTGCCTAATCTTGATTGGGTGCGTTTTAGGGCTGGACATTCAGATTTGAGGATTAGGGTAAATTGAATTTTAATCGCTCGAGTGCTTTTTGTTTTTGCTTGAGACTGGGACCTTCGGAGTAAATATCGAAAGTAATGGTGCCTGTCTCATGCCCTACAATTGAAGCAATGGTGATGCCCTCAACTCCGGCTCTTTGGAGTTGAGTAATCACAGTTTTTCTTATACTATGAAATACATAATTCTTCTCATAGCCTAACTCTAATTTAAAGCGCCCAAAAGCCTTGGAGTAGAGGTCGGACAGAATGCCATATTTATTTTTACTTTTACTTGGTATAAGCATTCCGTTAGTGGATTCCTTTTTTAACCTGTCGATTGTTGGAAGAAGACAGGTGTGGATTGGTATTTTTCTGATGCCTGCTGGGCTTTTAGCATCTTCAATGGAGAAGCATAAAATGTTATATTCTTTGATGATGCTTTTTTCTATGATTAATTGGCAAATCTCTTCTATTCGACAGCCTGTATAGGCTGCGATGCATATCAAGTCTTTTAGGTGTTTGTTTTTATGCTCTAACGCTCCGATATAGAGTTTTGAAATGTCTTCCGGGCTGAATGCTTTGCGGCTATCGTCTCGTTTGCCCTTTTTATTGATAGGGAATTCATGGTTGAGGAAGGGGCAAGGTGTGTTTTTATAAGTCTCTTTGAATTTCGAGTCGTATTTGTTGGCCCATTTCCAAAAGGCATTACCAGCGAATAAATATTGCTTTTTGGTCAGCGGATGGGTGGCTTTTAGGCTATCCATGTATTTTGCTACTGAATCGAATTCAAGTTCTAGGCGGTATTCTTCAAGGTAGTCTCTCAAACGTTTAAGTCGAGATATTTGCATGTCCACGCTTTTTGGTATTACCCCACGAGTAACCTTCTGATGGCTTTCAAAGGTTTCCAATCGACCATTAGTTATAGGCGTTTTTGGTCTGTACAAGGTAGGATCTTTCAGTAGCGCAATTGCTTCTTCATGACCATTCTTGCTTATAATCTGTTTTGTGGTCAGTTGATGATATGCAAAATTCCTATGGAAGTCGGTTAGCTCGGAATAGCATTGGATTTTTTGTTCAAGTGTTAAGGAGAGGGTATTAGGCTCTGAATTGTAGATGGCTGACCATTTGTTATGCCACTGGTCAAGGATGTTTTCCATATCCTCCATTTGAGTTCTGTCAAACAGCCCTTTTTTCTGACGTGAGGCAAGAAAATTTATCATTTGCTCATAAAAAGCTGTAATTCCTTTCTGGCTGACCTTTTCCAAAAAGTCAGCTTCGTTCAGCGCCAATCCTGTAACCCCATCTCGGAATTTTTCTGTTATGGAAAGCGAGCGTCGCCAAGTCTTTTCCTTCCAGTCCTCTCCGTTGCCAGCAATTTTGGACCTTGCTTCGTCTATCTGGTCCTGCCAAGTGAAAAGGACAGGAACTTTTTTCCGCTGGGCCTCGGTCTTGTTTCCGGTTTTAAGCGATGCTGTGAACTCTCGTCTATTGAGGATGTGTCGAACGTCAGACGGGATGACCATTCGTGCGTGCCAAGTGCCGCCACGGAGAACAAGATTGTCGCTTGCCATTAGGGATGGTTTTCCAGAATGTTCCAGCCGATGAGACTACCCTTTTTTTCGCCATTTTGTAGCAGTATTTTGTAGCAAAATGGTGGTTGATAGCCTGTAACCCCCGTGTTTATTGGCTTTAATGTTGCTCTGTGGAAAGTCTCTCCTTCACCGCCACATTAAGTAAACACAAATCCCTGATTTTCCTAGAGAAAGTCGGGGGGTTGTGGTTTCTTGCGTCTGCAAAAAGGCGATATGGAAACGAGATGGAAAGGGTAGGGGGGGTTCTGTTTTTTGCGGCTGCGTGAGCACCGTCACCGGCAAGGGGGTCTACAAAGCCCGGGATATGGCCCGGGCCGAGGTCTAGGGTAGACGGGTAGTCCAAAAAACTTGACGCCGTGTCCGGAGTTAGTTGGCCACTACACAGCAACCTCTGCGCGTTACCTGAATCTCTTGATATCGAGCCGGCTTTTCTTTACGCAGCTCCTCCAGCATTGGCAGGGCTGCAGTGGGGTCATTCAACGGCAAGTCTCGCAGAGAGTCGATCTCACAATCCCACCACTTGCTATTCAGCAATTGCGAAATCATTTCTGGTGTATGCCTGTATTTGACTACTTTCGCAGGTAAACCTGCGACTACTGCATAGGGCGGGACATCATGAGCAACCACTGACCGGGTGGCAATTATCGCTCCGGTGCCAACTGTTACGCCTTCCATGATCATCGCACTGTGACCAATCCAGACATCATGGCCAATGGTCACGTCGGATATTTCAGGATCGTAGGTCAATCCTGTGTTGGTGTACTGGAAAGGATGAGAGCTGAGCCAGGTGGAAGGATGCCCGCCCTTTTCTTGCCCGATGACACACCCCGTTCCGATAGAGCAGAACCGGCCGATTGAGGAAACCGCGGTAAGGACACAATCACTTCGGATATAGGTGTGGGCGCCGATCTTCAGGTTTTTAGGCTCAATGATCATATGCCCCAGAGATACGCCTTCCTCCAGACGCAAGGTGCTTCTTTTGTGCAGTGAATGCAGACCGCCAGAAACTTTGCATTTGTGCTTGCGAATCCAGTTCTTCCAATATCGGTTTCTGATGTAATTAATAATTATTTTCATGGCAGTGATCGCTGGCTTCTAATGCAGGACGTGTCTCACTGTGCATTTGTTTCAATGTGTTACGCAATGGAGGTAGTGATTTTTTGTCCCCGTCACGGGGCATTCAACCTCTAGGTCGGTGAAGGTATCGAATATCTGGGCAGTGTCATTGATGGGTGGCAAAAGGGGGCGTAGTTGATCCTGCGCGATGCCAGTAGTGCCCGTCGGTCAGAAAAAAAGCCTTTATCTAAACCTTTGTGGTCATGGGCCTTCAGATTCAGTGCAGGGAATAAACCTGCCTTTTTCTGGAGGACGTTATGAAACACCTGATTGGCCCTAAACGCTTCGTCGCAGGCTGTGCCCTTGCATGTGCCCTGGTGGTGGCGGGTACCGCTGTAGCAGCCAGTCCGGCCAACTTCGTGGATGAGGCATCTGCGGCCGGGATAGCCGAGATTGAAACCAGCCGTATGGCGATTGGCAAAACGTCTTCAACGGATATAGAGAGCTACGCCGTGGAGATGATCAAGGACCATACGGATGCCAACCGGGACTTGAAAGAACTCGCGCAAAAGCACGATCTGCAAGTCTCGACCGACGAGCAAATCCTGGGTAAGGCCAAGAAGCTGATGCTGCAAATACAGGAAGGCGACTCATTTGATGCCGCCTATGCCGCCAATCAGGTCAAGGCCCATGAAGAGGCCATTGAGTTGTTCGAGCAGCAGATCAAGAACCCTGACTCTCCCGAATTGAAGGCTTTCGCCGAAAAATACCTGCCCA
The DNA here is from genome assembly GCF_000346225.2 of Pseudomonas sp. Lz4W. Lineage (NCBI taxonomy): Bacteria > Pseudomonadati > Pseudomonadota > Gammaproteobacteria > Pseudomonadales > Pseudomonadaceae > Pseudomonas > Pseudomonas sp. Lz4W. The sequence continues at coordinate 1,365,140 of NZ_CP017432.1, forward strand.
AACTCGAGATGCACCTGGTGATGGCCAAGAAGCTGGTGGACGCCCATCACAAATCTTGAGCCGCACTCCCTGAATCTTGCAAAACCCTGTGGGAGTCTGGCTTTGCAGCGATGCGGGCAACAGGTTTTGCCTGAGCCCGCGGGGTAAACCCGTCGCGGGAAAGCCAGCTCCTACAAGACCTGCTGCTGGCAATGGAGGTTCAGGGTTTTGGTGTGGTTGGCGGCGCAACCGGGTCACTGCCAATCGGGCCATTGCCATCAGTATTCATCCCGCCCTGACGTCCGGGGTCATCGCCCTGCACCCGTGGGTCAACTGATGGATGGTTAGGCACGTCGGCGTCGTTATGGATCTTGGAGTCGAGATTGATGGTGGGCTTGACGTCCTGGCCTGAGGGCGGCTCGGTCGGTTGTATCGGCACGGTCGGGCCAGTGGAGGAGTCGGCCAGGCTGGTGGCGGATACCACACAGAGTGCTGCGGCCAGCGACAGGATTTTGATCGATGAGCTAATCATGGTTGCGTCTCCAGACAGTTGGGAGTCGTACCTGATATTGGTGTGCTGGCGCGGGGGATTAGTGCGATGCAAGCGACGAGCGGTGACGGGTTGACCCTGCACCGCTGGCGAGGCTCTCAGACTGCGATGTCATTCAAGCCGCAGTATTCTTCCCAGCTCATCTCCAGGGCTTCGGCCACTTCTTGATGGACTTCAAGGCGCATGGCTTCGAGCTCCTGCGGCGAGCGGGCGATCAGTTGCAGTGCCAGCTCCCAGGCTTCAATACCCAGATCGTCGGCGGCGCTCTCGAATGCCCAGAGAATTTGTTGCTGTCGATCTTCAGCGCTGAGTTCTTTCATCTCCTCGAGCAGCTCGGGGTGCGCTTTGATGAAAGTGTCCAGGGCCAGTTCGTTACGGGATTCTTTAGGGATCATGCGGCGTCTCGAAGCAGTAAGACGGCCCGCGTGGGCGGACCGTTTTCAGGTGGGATACGCATCCTAGCGAGTTCGCCCGGTGATGAAAAGTGCCGCAACCACCCTTAGGCGACGGGCTGCAGCCTGCTTTCCTGCTGCAAGGCATAGCCCCATACCGCCAGTGCCAGAGTTGCCACCGCCGCGCCGACGATCACAATGCCGTTCCAGCCATAGACCGGATAGGTCTGCGCGCCTACCAGAGAGCCCAGTGCGCCACCAATGAAATAGCAGGTGATGTAGCCGGCGTTGAGGCGATTGCGGGCGGCCGGGCGGACTTTAAACACCGCATTCTGGTTGCTGACGTGCACCAGTTGCACGGCAAAATCGAGCACCAGTACACCAATCAGCAGTGCAAGCAATGAGTGGCCGGCAAACGCCATGGGCAACCAGCACGCCAGCAGGGCCAGCAAGCCGACGGTGGTGGCCAGCTGGCCTTTGCCGCGATCGGCCATGCGCCCGGCCCAGTTGGCGGCCACCGCCCCGACAGCGCCTGCCAGGCCGAACAGGCCAATGATCGCGTCCGAGTAGCTGTAGGGCGGCACGGCCAGCAAAAAGGCCAGCGGAGTCCAGAACAGGGCGAACAGCGAGAAGGTCAACAGGCCCAGGATCGAGCGCAGGCGCAGCACCGGTTCTTCGACAAACAGCTTGAACACCGACCCCAGCAGTTTCGGGTAGCTCAGGCCTGCGCTCTGGTGATGGTTGGGCAGCGCGCAAAACAGGGCGATGGCGCTGACTGTCATCAAGGCTGCAGCCACCAGATAAATGGTCCGCCAGTCACCCGCCGAAGACAGCGCCCCCGCTACGGTTCGGGCCAGCAATATCCCCAGCAGCAGGCCGCTCATCAAAGTACCCACTACACGGCCCCGGCTCTGCGGGTCTGTCAGGCTGGCGGCCATTGGCACCAGCACCTGGGCGGAAACCGAAAACAGGCCGGTCATCGCCGTGCCGACCAGAAGCCAGGGCAGCGAAGGTGCGAATGCACTCAATAAAAGGCCCAGGGCGCTGAGCACGGTCATGCTGACGATCAGCCGGCGTTGTTCGAACAGGTCGCCCAGCGGCACCAGCAACAACAGGCCGGCACCGTAGCTAAGTTGCGCGGTGATCACCACGGTGCCGGCGCTGCTCATGCTCAAGCCCAGTTGCTGGGCGATGGTGTGCAGCAAGGGCTGGGCGTAATAGTTACTGGCGACAGCCAGGCCGGTGGCGGTTGCCATCAACAGGATCAGGGCAGTGCTTAAGGGTTTGGTAGCAGCAGAAGAAGCGGACATTGACTGTCTCGTTGGCATGGGAAGACGATCAAGTATCGGGACTGCCTGTCATGGATGTCACTGAATATGTCCAGGATTTTGATTTTTAAACGACAAGGCACCTCTGTGAGGCAATGCTGTTCACTTCAAAAGCTGCTCTCTCAACTGCAGAAGCGAGCTTGCCTCGCGATGGTCTCGAAAGCGCCGTGCTTAACCGCTAAACACGCATTCCCGTTAACAATCATCGCGAGACAAGCTCGCTCCTGCACAGACAGGCGCCCCCTGAGGGGCTTGGTAGTTAGTTGCGACGGCCCAGCAGCAGGCCGACCACCAGCCCGAAGCCGGCCGAGATGGCCACGGTCTGCCACGGATGGCCGCCAATGTAATTTTCGGTGGCATCGACCACAGGTTTGGTGCGTTCACGCACGTTGCTCACCGAGTCGAGCGCCTGCTTGAGCTTGAGACCTACCTGGGCACGCAGGGTTTCGCCCTCCTCGCCGAGCAGGGACGCACTGTCCTTGAGCAGCTTTTCAGATTCGGTAATCAACAGTTGCAGCTCACTGAATGCCTGATCCTTGATTTGATCTTCAGCGGCTTGTACGGCGTTTTTTCGAGCCATTGCGGTACTCCTTGCAGGTGAAAAGAGAGATGAATAATGGAGTCAACCCAATGCTAAAAAGTTGCATCTGTTTTGGGGCCGATTGTGTGTCCGAGGTGAGAGCGTAGTCAAAAACCGGAGTAAGGCACTGCTTTGGAGGGTGTAAGATGTCGTCTAATTTACGCCGCAGGAAATTCCCATGAGCTTCAACCTCGCCAACAAACCCCTCGCTGAGCGTGCTGCGCTTGAAGATGAAAAGTCCCGTCTGTATGACCTTTGGCAGAGCAATCTGGGCAAGGCCAAAGGGGATGCGGCGCGTTTGTTCGGCGAGCGCGCCAAGCGCAAGGGCAAATGGGCTGAGTGGGTGCGTTCGGAGCTGGACGCGATGTCCCCGCCGGAATACGCCAACATGGTGCGCAGCGAAGTCAATCGCCTGATGGCCGCCAAGTAACGCCCGGCCGGGCTTTTGATCTTGATCTGCCGGCACCGCCACCCGGCCTCCCGTGACGGGCACCCGCGTCTCTGCGGATATCGAGTGGCAACAGTGCGGCGCTGCCTACTCGACCTCGCAGACAGTAAAGCCCTGGCTGACGCCGGCTATGTTGATGAGCACCTCATCCTCCGGCTGCTTGCCCAGTAACGCCGCGCCCAGCGGCGAGCGCGGGGTGATGACGGTAACGGTTTGCCCGTCCTGGACAAGCTTGAGCCCCGCGGCATCCGGAGCGAGAAATAGCCATTGCCCGCTGCCGTTCCCGGCCTCCAGATTGACCAGCGCCCCCACTTCAATCCCTTGTGCGGGATTGAATGGCGCGAGCACCATCGCCTGGCAGTTTTTCAACGCCTGGCGGATTTCTTCAACCCGGCGCGCCTGGCCTGTCGCCAGATAGGACGCTTCAAGCCCCAGGGTGTCGTACTTGTTCTCGGCGATATTCTCCGCGTGGGTGGCGGCTTCATAGGCGGTTTGCGCTGCCCGCTGGAGCACATCAAGATCGATTTCGAGCTTTTCCAGCATCAACAGGTACACAGCGTTCTTGTTCATAAGGGGCGGTTTTTCACGGGGGTCATGACGGCAATCGGCGATTGTCGCACGAGTACCCGGCAGATTAATCCGCCTTAAGCCTTCTGTACGCGTCGAATAATGCGGACAATCAGCCCTTTGAATGTTGGAGCCCGGAATGAAAGCCTCCTGGGATATTTTTTGCAGTGTGGTCGATAACTACGGCGACATTGGGGTGACTTGGCGTCTGGCCCGGCAATTGGTGGCCGAACATCAGCAGTCGGTGCGGCTGTGGGTCGATGATCTGTCGGCATTCGTGCCGCTGTGCCCCGAGGCCGACGCCACGGCGGCGCAACAGATGCAGCAGGGGGTCGAGGTGCTTCAGTGGCCCGCGCAATGGCAGTCGGTGGACGTCGCCGATGTGGTGGTGGAGGCCTTTGCCTGCAAGCTGCCTGAAGACTATTTGCAGGCCATGAAAGCGCGGAAAAAGCCGGCGTTGTGGATCAATCTGGAGTATTTGAGCGCGGAAGACTGGGTCAGCGGCTGTCACGGTTTACCCTCCCTGCGCCCGGATGGCTTGAAACGGATGTTCTTTTTCCCCGGGTTTGGTGAAGGTACCGGTGGTCTGTTGCGTGAGGCCGATTTGCTCGCCCGCCGGCGCGCCTTTGAGCAGGACCCCCAGGCCAGACGGGCATTTTTGCAAGGGCTGGGGGTGTTTCCTGAAAGTAGCGCGCGGCTGGTTTCTTTGTTCGCCTATGAAAATGCCGGGCTGGCCAGTTGGCTGGACGCCATGGCCGCGGGCAGTGTGCCGACCCACCTGCTGGTGCCCCAGGGGCGAATCATGGGGGATTTGCTGCGCTGGCTCGAGGTCAATGAGCTGGCACCGGGCAGGGTCGAGCAGCGGGGAGCACTGAAAGTCCAGAGCTTGCCGTTCGTACGCCAGCAGGATTACGACCACCTGTTATGGAGTTGTGATTTCAATGCGGTGCGCGGTGAAGACTCGTTCGTCCGCGCGCAATGGGCCGGGCGGCCGCTGCTTTGGCATATCTATGAACAGGAAGAAGACGCGCACTGGGTCAAGCTCAATGCCTTTCTGGACCTGTATGTAAAAGATCTTTCTGCGCCCGCCGCTCAAGCCTTTACCGGCTTGTGGCACGCCTGGAATGCCGGTTCAGACATGGCGCAAAGCTGGAATTTGCTGCTTGAACACTGGCCCGAGATCACTGCGCACGCTGAACGATGGTGTCTGCAACAGTCATTGCAAGCAGATCTTGCGCAAGCGCTAGTACTGTTTTATAGAAATTGGATATGATACGCGGCCTAGATTTTTGTAAATCTCATTCCAAATTCGGATACTCGCAATGAAAACTGGTAAAGAGCTTAAACCCGGTACAGTCATCAAGCTCGAAAACGACCCTTGGTTGGTTCAGAAAGCTGAATTCACCAAGTCCGGTCGTAACAGCGCAATCATGAAGACCAAGCTGAAAAACCTGCTGACCGGCTACAAGACTGAAATCGTATACAGCGCTGACGACAAGCTCGAAGACGTGATCCTGGATCGCAAAGAAGCGACCCTGTCCTTCATCAGCGGCGACACCTACACGTTCATGGACACCACTGACTACACCATGTACGAGCTGAACGCTGAAGACATCGAAGCCGTTCTGCCGTTCATCGAAGAAGGCATGACCGACGTTTGCGAAGCGATCTTCTTCGAAGAGCGTCTGGTTTCCGTAGAGCTGCCGACCACTATCGTGCGTCAGGTTGACTACACCGAAGGTTCCGCTCGCGGCGACACTTCGGGCAAGGTGATGAAGCCTGCCAAACTGAAAAACGGTACCGAACTGAGCGTTGCAGATTTCGTTGAAATCGGCGACTGGATCGAGATCGACACCCGTGACGGTGGCTCCTACAAGGGCCGCGCCAAGGTTTAAACCTGGCGTCAACCGTACGATGATAAAGCCCGGCCCCATGGCCGGGTTTTTTTTGGCCGGTCAAAAGCCCCGGTTTAGAGCTTTGCCGCGTGCAGGGGACTGGTTAGCATGGGCGCTTCTGAAGAGGGACCATAATGCTGACCGATTTTGCAATGTATACAGCCCTGGGTATTGCTCTGGGGGCGATGGGCGGGTTGTTCGGAATTGGCGGCGGCCTGATCGCAATTCCGGTTCTGGGCTTGTGGTTCGGCCTGGATCAGCAGATCGCGCAAGGCACCGCTTTGGTCATGTCGGTGCCCAATGTGTTTCTCGCGCTGTACCGCTATCACCAGCGCAATAAAATCGATCTGCGCCAGGCGTTGCCGTTGGTGTTGATGAGTTTTTGCTTCGCCTGGCTGGGCGCCATGCTCGCCGTTGGAGTGGATGCGCGGGTTATTCGCTGGGGGTTTATCGCCTTCTTGCTGGCAATTACCCTCTACAACCTGATCAAGCTGTATCGCTTGCCTGTAAAGCCGGTTGCCCGCTCAGGCCGTGGCTGGCCCTGGTTCGGAGTGCTGGGTGCGGTGGCGGGCACTACCGGGGGCTTGTTTGGGGTTGGCGGCGCAGTGGTGGCTGCGCCGGTTCTGACCAGCGTCTTTGGCACATCGCAAGTGGTGGCCCAGGGCTTGTCGCTGGCCCTGGCAGCGCCAAGTACCGCCGTTACGCTGTTGACCTACGCGGTGCATGACGAGGTCAACTGGATCATGGGTCTGCCGATGGCTGTGGGCGGGCTGTTGAGTATCAGCTGGGGAGTCAGGCTGGCTCACGCTCTGCCGGAACGCATGCTGCGCGGTTTGTACTGCGCCTTTTTGCTGCTGTGCGCGGGGCTGCTGGCTATTAAAGCTTAAAGCCTTCGACGATGTATTCGGCAAAGCACTCGATGATGGGCGAGGTCACGCTGTTGGGTTTGCGCAACAGCACAATGCTGGCTGAGGGCAATAGCGGCAGGTTTTCGGCCTCGCCAATAATCCGCAGATCGGGGGTCAGCAGGCTTTGCAACTGGGCGGTCACCGCCAGTCCGGTACTGACCACCGCGTTGATCGCTGCCAGGCTGGCGCTGGTATAGGCCACCCGGTATTCACGCTGCATGATATCCAGCGCATTGCAGGCCCAGGTCCGGCAGAAGCAGTCGGTATTGAACATTGCCAGTGGCAGCGGCGTTTGCTCGTGGGGCGAGAAGCCCTGGGCCACCATCCATACGAAGCGCTCCTGCCGCAGGATCTGGCCCACTTCGGTGCCGGGTTCGCGGGTCACGATAGTCAGGTCCAGATCATTGCGTTGCAGCAGTTGCACTGAGGGTTCGCAATGCACCTCGACGTTGATCAGCGGGTAATCCTGGGCAAAGCGAGACAGCACGCCGGGCAGAAAGCGCATGACGTAATCATCGGGTGAACCGATTTTGACCGTGCCCACCATATGCGGCTGACGCAGGGTATTGAATACCTCGCTGTGCAGTTTAAGGATGCGCCGTGCATAGCCGAGCAGTACATGGCCTTCGGGAGTGAGGCTGACATTGCGCCCGTCGCGCTGGAACAACGCGCATTTGAGCACGTCGTCTTCGAGCCGTTTCATCTGCATGCTGACCGCCGACTGCGTGCGATTGACCACTTCGGCGGCGCGAGTAAAACCGCCGTGATCGGCAATGGCGGCAAAGGTGCGCAACAGGTCGGTATCGATACTGGGGAATTCGGCCATTGATCAATCTCGCAGATGTATCGCATAAGAAACATTCGTTGGATTGATCTTAAGCTCGGGCAGAAACTTGAGCCATCCCTACGGAGGTCTCAAGTGATGAAAGGTCAAAAAGGTTTTGTCTGGATCGCCCGGCCAGTCAGTCAGAAGTCCTGGGCGCAAACGGTGATGGCTGTGATTGCCCGCTGGTACCAGCTGTCGCGCCAAAGGGCGCATCTGCGGCGGATCAGTGATGCGACGCTTAAAGATCTGGGGCTGAGCCGGGCGGATATAGAATCCGAAAGTCATCGGGCTTTTTGGGATGACCCGTTCAACAAATAAGCTTGCCGGTACAGGTGCAGAGCCCCTGTGGGAGCTGGCAAGCCGGCTCCCGCAGTTCGCGCACAAGTCAGGCGGTTCAGCGTTTGACCTGTTTCAGCGTCTCGGCAATCAGGAACGCCAGTTCCAGCGACTGGTCGGCGTTCATGCGCGGGTCGCAGTGGGTGTGGTAGCGGTCCGACAAACCGTCTTCGGTGATGGGCTTGGCTCCGCCAATGCACTCGGTGACGTTTTGCCCGGTCATCTCGATATGAATCCCGCCGGCATAGCTGCCTTCGGCCTCATGGACCTGGAAGAACTGCTTCACTTCGCCAAGAATCTGCGCAAAGTCGCGGGTCTTGTAGCCGCTGCTGGCCTTGATGGTGTTGGCGTGCATCGGGTCGCAACTCCACAGCACTTTCTTGCCTTCGCCTTCAACCGCACGGATCAGCTGCGGCAGGTGGTCGCCAACCTTGTTGGCGCCCATGCGCACGATCAGGTTGAGGCGGCCCGGGTCGTTGTCGGGGTTGAGGATGTCGATCAGGCGCAGCAGTTCTTCGGTATTCATGCTCGGGCCGACCTTGACCCCGATCGGGTTGTTGACCCCGCGCAGGAACTCGACGTGGGCACCGTCGAGCTGGCGCGTGCGGTCGCCGATCCACAGCATGTGCGCCGAGCAGTCGTAGTAATCGTTGGTCAGGCTGTCGCGCCGCACGAAGGCTTCTTCGTAGTTCAGCAACAGTGCTTCGTGGGCCGTAAAGAAGCTGGTTTCGCGCAGTTGCGGCGAACTGTCCATGCCGCAGGCGCGCATAAAGGCCAGGGTTTCGTCGATGCGGTTGGCCAACTGGCTGTATTTCTCCGCCAGTGCCGAGTTGGCGATGAAGTCCAGGTTCCACTTGTGGACCTGATGCAGATCGGCAAACCCGCCCTGGGCAAAGGCGCGCAGCAGGTTCAGGGTGGCCGTGGACTGGTGGTAGGACTGCAGCAGGCGCTCCGGGTCGGGTACGCGGCTTTTTTCATCGAAGCCGATGCCGTTGACGATGTCGCCGCGATAGGCCGGCAGGGTCACGCCATTGATCGTTTCATCGTTGGCCGAGCGCGGTTTGGCGAATTGCCCTGCCATGCGCCCGACCTTGACCACCGGGCAGCCAGCAGCGAAGGTCATGACGATGGCCATCTGCAGCAGCACTTTGAAGGTGTCGCGAATCTTGGCCGCCGAAAACTCGGCAAAGCTTTCTGCGCAATCGCCACCCTGTAACAGGAACGCCCGACCTTCAGTGACCTCGGCAAACTGGCGGCGCAGTTCACGGGCTTCACCGGCAAACACCAGTGGCGGATAACTCGCCAGGCTTTGCTCCACGCGCAGCAGGTGAGCGGCGTCAGGGTAGCGGGGTTGTTGCTGGATCGGCAGGGCGCGCCAGCTGTCAGGGCTCCAGGGTTGGCTCATTGCAGACTCTAGTATTGGAAGGGGATGGCCCATGTTAGCAGCAATTAGTGCGTGACCTGTTGCGCCGCAATGGCCGACAATCGGCGCTTTCTGCTCGGCGCCGAGTGGTTGTTTTTTAGAGCGATGCCCGGGTTGTGCCGGGACGCGGCAAGGAGAGGAAATGTCTGAGGAGCGCGTTGAGCGTCTGCTCGCTGAAGTTCATGATGACTTCGGCATGATTCGGGTACTGGAGGTAGCCGACTACCGCTTCCTCGAGTTTGGCGATGCGATCGAGCAAAGCTGTGTTTTTACCGCTGACCCCAGCTGGCTGGAATACGACTACACCCGCGCCATGCTGATCGGCGCGCTGTGTCATGAGGCGCCTGAAAGCGCGCTGTTTCTGGGGCTTGGCGCCGGAACCCTGACCCAGGCCTGTCTCAAGTTTTTGCCCCTTGAAGATGTTGAAGCCATCGAGCTACGACCGGATGTACCGCGCCTGGCCATTGAATACCTGGGGCTGGACGATGACCCGCGGCTGTATATCCGCATCGGAGATGCCCTGGAGCTGCTGGACAGCGCGGAGCCTGCGGACCTGGTTTTCGTCGACCTCTACAACGATCTGGGGCCGGCTACCGGTCACCTGGCCTGGAAGTTTCTTGAAGACTGTCAGAAAAAACTGTCCGCCAATGGCTGGCTGGTGATCAATCAATGGGCGACCGATGACGGCAAGCCACTGGGGGCCGCCTTGCTGCGCGGTTTGTATCACCGCCATTATTGGGAGCTGCCGGTGAAGGAGGGCAACGTCATCCTGCTGGTGCCGTCCGATCTGGATCAGACTCTGGATATCGAGGCGCTCACCGCCCGGGCCCAGGCCCTGGCTCCGCGTCTGGGCTACTCGCTGGACTCGCTGATCAAGGCGATTCGCCCGGCCACCTGAGGCCCGGCGATGAAACGTTTTAGCGTTTGCCCCAGAAGGGGCAGGCGCCAGGGGATTTCACAAAGGCGAAAATATTGCCAAAGCCCGGTATGCAGAGGCATACAGACGAGTTGGTCTTAAAAAAACACTTCTTTTTTTTGATAAATCCGGTATAGTGCGCGCCGGCCTTTAGCCGGGCCACGTTTAGGTGTCGCATTTCCCGAAGCACGCTTCGGCTGCTCGTCCGTTTCGCGGACAACCCTGAACGCTCCATTCATTTAACGTTTTCGCAAATCCCCGCCGACAAAGCAGCCAGGGCGACTCTTGAGTCTTACACGGCATGCGCAGCTTTGGAGCATGGGTCTTTGCGGATGCACTTAGAGGCAGACCCATGACCCAGGAAACCGGCGGCTTCGCCGCTTTTAATCTTAATCCGAACATTCTTGCAGCTGTCATTGCGACTGGCTACGAAGAACCTTCGGCTATTCAGCAGCAATCGATCCCGATCATTATGGCCGGTCACGACATGATTGGTCAGGCGCAAACCGGTACGGGTAAAACCGCCGCGTTCGCCCTGCCGATCCTGCATCGCATCGATCCTGCTAAGCGCGAGCCGCAAGCCCTGATCCTGGCGCCAACCCGTGAGTTGGCGCTGCAAGTAGCAACCGCTTTCGAAACTTATGCCAAGCAAATGCCTGGCGTTACCGTTGTGGCCGTTTACGGCGGCGCCCCTATGGGTCCACAACTGAAAGCAATCCGTAATGGCGCACAGATTGTTGTCGCCACTCCGGGCCGTCTGTGCGACCACTTGCGTCGTGACGAAAAAGTATTGGCAACCGTGAACCATCTGGTTCTCGACGAAGCTGACGAAATGCTCAAGCTGGGCTTCATGGATGACCTTGAAGCGATCTTCAAGGCTTTGCCTGCTACCCGTCAGACCGTATTGTTCTCGGCTACCCTGCCGCAGTCGATCCGTGCCATTGCCGAACGCCATCTGCGCGATCCGCAACACGTAAAAATCCAGACCAAGACTCAGACCGTTACCGCGATCGAACAGGCTCACCTGTTGGTTCACGCTGACCAGAAGACCTCGGCTGTATTGAGCCTGCTGGAAGTCGAAGATTTCGACGCCCTGATCATGTTCGTACGTACCAAGCAAGCGACCCTGGATCTGGCAAGTGCCCTGGAAGCCAAAGGCTATAAAGCTGCTGCGCTGAACGGTGACATTGCTCAGAACCAACGTGAGCGCGTTATCGAATCCCTCAAGGATGGCCGTCTGGACATCGTTGTAGCGACCGACGTAGCGGCTCGTGGTCTTGATGTTCCACGTATCACTCACGTGTTCAACGTTGACATGCCTTACGATCCAGAGTCCTACGTTCACCGTATCGGCCGTACTGGCCGTGCAGGTCGCGAAGGTCGCGCGCTGTTGCTGGTAACTCCGCGTGAGCGCCGCATGCTGCAAGTGATCGAGCGTGTAACCGGTCAAAAGGTTGCTGAAGTCCGCCTGCCGGATGCTCAAGCTGTTCTCGATGCCCGCATCAAGAAGTTGACCAACAGCCTGACGCCACTGGTTGCTGACGCTGAATCGACCCACGGTGATCTGCTGGATCGCCTGATTGCCGATATCGGTTGCAGCCCGCGTGCTCTGGCCGCTGCCCTGTTGCGCAAAGCTACCAACGGTCAGGCTCTGACTTTGGCTGCGATCGAGCGCGACCGTCCACTGGTGCCGAACAGCGCACCGCGTGAGCGTTCGTCCGAGCGTACTGGCGACCGTCCGGATCGTGGTGATCGTGAGCGTCGTGCTCCGGTTCCATTGGCCGAAGGTCGTGCCCGTTGCCGTACTGCGCTGGGTGCGCGTGACGGTATCGCTGCCAAGAACCTGCTGGGCGCTATCCTCAACGAGGGTGGTCTGGCACGTGAAGCAATCGGTCGCATCCAGGTGCGTGACAGCTTCAGCCTGGTAGAACTGCCGGAAGTTGGTCTGGAAAGCTTGCTGGCCAAGCTCAAAGACACCCGCGTTGCCGGCAAGCAGCTCAAGCTGCGTCGCTACCGCGAAGATTAATCACTGCCTGGCTGTGATTGATCGCTAAAAAAATCCCCGACTGGTTCGGGGATTTTTTTTGCCTGCAAATTGAGGCGCGGGCGACATAAAACTCTATGGGCGGGTGTGCGTGGCCTCACCCGAACCGGTAAATATCCATCCCCAGTGCGCCCAGCGTCCAGCCCTGGTGGGCAATGCTGAAGGAGCCGCCTGCGCCGCGGGCGAAGTACAGCGGCAGAAGATGTTCGTCACTGGGATGATTTTTGGCGGCAAAAGGCGCCAGTTGCCGGTACTGGTGCAGGGCCGGTTGGTCATCGGCGGCAAGTTTTTCGATCATCCAGTCGCGAAAGGATTTGGCCCAGGGCTTTATGCTTTCCGGGCCCGCGTGCCAGTCCAGCTCGCGCAGGTTGTGGGTGATGCTGCCCGAGCCAATGATCAGGATGCCTTCGCTGCGCAAGGTTGCCAGTGCGCGGCCGATTTCAGTCAGGCCCCCAGGCCCGGGCTGACCGGGCAATGAAATCTGAACCACGGGAATATCGGCCTGCGGGTACATCAACGACAGCGGCACCCAGGCGCCATGGTCAAAGGGCCGCTGGGCGTCCAGCCGGGCAGGCAGGCCGTGCCCGGCGAGCAGTTCAACAATGCGTGCGGCCAGGGCGGGGTCGCCGGGGGCCGGGTATTGCACGGCATACAGTTCAGGCGGGAAACCACCGAAGTCATGCCATGTTTCGGGCGCAGGGTGGCTGGCTACCCTCAGGTCGCTGGTTTCCCAGTGTGCAGACACCAGAACAATGGCTTTGGGGCGGGGGAGTCCGGCTGCCAGACGTTTGAGTGCCGGGCCACTGGCACCAGGCTCGAGTGCCAGCATGGGAGAGCCGTGGGAGATAAACAGGCTGGGCAGCATGGCAGGGGTCCTCAGGGTTAAGATGAACCATCTTCAACCTGGTATTGATCTAAATCCAATATAAGTTTTAGTGCTTATTGATCGAATTTAAAGGTGAATCATGCAGCCCGAATTTTGGCACGACCGCTGGCAGCGTAATCAGATCGGTTTCCATCAGGAGCAAGTCAATTCCTACCTGCAGCGGCTGTGGCCCCGGCTTGAATTGCCCCGGGGCGCCCGGGTGCTGGTGCCTTTGTGCGGTAAAAGCCTGGATTTGAGCTGGCTGGCGGCCAGTGGTTTCGAGGTTCTGGGTGTAGAGCTGTCGCAAACGGCCGTGGAGCAGTTTTTCAGCGAACAGAGGGTCACGCCACAGATCAGGCAGCAAGGCGGCTTCAAGGTGTACGAGGCTGGTCCGGTGAGCCTCTGGTGTGGCGACTTCTTTGCCTTGAATGCGGCAGACGTGGCTGAGTGTGCGGGGTTGTATGACCGTGCGGCGATCATTGCCTTGCCGGCTGAAATGCGTGAGGCCTATGCCCGGCATCTGACGCAAATCCTGCCCCGGGGCTGCGAGGGACTGCTGATCAGCCTCGATTACCCCCAGGGAGAAATGCAGGGGCCGCCGTTCTCGGTGCCGGATGTCGAGATTCAGCAATTGCTGGTGCCTGCCTGGGATTTGCAGATTATCGAACAGTCCGATGCTCTGGAGCAGAACGGCAAGTTTCTCAAGGCCGGTGTTAGCCGTCTGGTGGAGCGGGTCTACCGGCTACGCAAGAACGCTTGAATGGCGGGCACAAAAAAGGGCGACTCAAGTCGCCCTTTTTCGTATTGCCGTGCTGTCAGCCGCGACGACGCAGAGCATCGATACGTTCTTCCAGTGGCGGGTGGCTCATGAACATCCGCGCCAGGCCTTGCTTGAGGCCGCCGTTAATGCCAAAAGCCGCCATGGTGTCAGGCATGTGTACCGGCAGTCCCTGCTCGGAGCGAAGGCGCTGCAGGGCACTGATCATGGCCGCCGTGCCTGCCAGTTGTGCACCGGCTTCGTCTGCCCGGAATTCACGCTTGCGCGAGAACCACATGACGATGGCGCTGGCAAGGAAGCCCAGTACCAGTTCAGCGAAGATGGTCGCGACGTAGTAAGCAATGCCGCGGCCTTCGTCGTTCTTGAATACCACTTTGTCGACAAAGTTACCGATGATACGGGCGAAGAACATGACGAAGGTGTTCACCACGCCCTGCACCAATGCCAGGGTCACCATGTCGCCATTGGCGACGTGGCCGATTTCGTGGGCCAGTACGGCTTTTACTTCATCGGGTGAAAAGCGTTCCAGCAAACCCTGGCTGACCGCGACCAGCGCGTCGTTTTTATTCCAGCCAGTGGCAAAGGCGTTGGCCTCGTATGCCGGGAAAATACCCACTTCAGGCATCTTGATCCCTGCTTCGCGGGACAGTTGCTCAACGGTTTGCATCAGCCATTGTTCATGGCGGGTACGAGGCTGGGTAATCACCTGGGTGCTGGTGCTCATCTTCGCCATCCATTTGGAGATGAAGAGCGAGAACAAGGACCCTGCAAAACCAAAGACCGCACAGAATACCAACAGCTGACTGAGGTTCAGATCAACCCCGTTGGCCGCCATGAACCCGTCAAAGCCGAACAGGCTCAAGGTAATGCTGGCAATCAGCACGACCGCCAGGTTAGTGGCCAAAAACAGCAGAATGCGCATCATGGTTTAAAGAATCTCCTCGACTTAAAGGTATTGCCGTATGCGGGTATATAAGGTGCTGCCACAGGCTATTCAACCGGGCGACTATTTCAAACTGTGTCCTACGGCTTGATTTTAGTAACCAACCAGTCATTTCCTGATCCGGAATGACTTTTTTTAAGCGCACAAATTCGATCAGAGCCCAGCAAACCTTGGGTGCAAGCATTTTTTTGAAGTGAAAAAGGCTGCGTAGAAGGGCAGCAGGGAAGAGTAGGTGAAGAAAGTTTTACTCGACACATGCTGTGCGATATTTCCTTGATCGCACAGCATGTGAAGGGGTTACTGACGGTAGGTCTTCAAGAAATTACCGATTCGACCAATAGCCATATCCAGTTCATCGACCCGCGGCAAGGTCACGACGCGGAAATGGTCCGGCCAGGGCCAGTTGAATGCGGTGCCTTGAACCACCAGCAATTTTTCCGAGAGCAGCAGATCCAGGACGAATTTTTCGTCGTTCAGGATCGGGCATACTTTTGGATCGATGCGGGGGAATGCATACAGCGCGCCCATAGGTTTCACGCAGCTGACGCCGGGGATGTCATTGAGCAGTTCCCAGGTGCGGTTACGTTGCTCCAGCAAGCGGCCGTTGGGCAAGACCAGATCATTGATGCTCTGGTAGCCGCCCAGTGCGGTCTGGATCGCATGCTGGCTGGGCACGTTGGCGCACAGGCGCATGTTGGCCAGCATGTCGATGCCTTCGATGTAGCTTTGTGCATTGTGCTTGGGGCCGGAGATGGCGATCCAGCCTGAGCGGAAGCCCGCCACCCGGTACGACTTGGACAAGCCGTTGAAGGTCAGGCACAGCAGGTCCGGTGCCAGCGAAGCGGTACAAATGTGCACGGCATCGTCGTACAGGATCTTGTCGTAAATCTCATCCGAGAACACCACCAGGTTGTGCTGGCGGGCCAGTTCCAGCATGCCCAGCAGTACTTCCTTGGAATACACCGCGCCCGTCGGGTTGTTCGGGTTGATGATGACCATGGCTTTGGTGTTGGGGGTGATCTTGGCTTTGATGTCAGCCAGGTCAGGCCACCAGTTGGCTTGCTCGTCACACAGGTAATGCACCGGGTGACCGCCGGCAAGGGTTACGGCAGCGGTCCACAGCGGGTAGTCGGGTGCCGGCACCAGAACTTCGTCGCCGTTGTTGAGCAGCGCTTGCAGCGACATCACGATCAGCTCGGATACGCCGTTGCCCAGATAGACGTCTTCAATGCCGACGCCTTCTACCTGTTTCTGCTGGTAGTACTGCATTACCGCCTTGCGCGCGCTGAACAGGCCTTTGGAGTCGCTATAACCTTGCGCGGTCGGCAGATTGCGGATCACGTCCTGAAGGATTTCGTCCGGCGCTTCAAAACCAAAGGGCGCCGGGTTGCCGATATTCAGCTTGAGGATGCGATGGCCTTCCTCTTCCAGTCGTTTGGCGTGCTTGAGCACTGGGCCGCGAATGTCATAGCAGACGTTGGCGAGCTTGTTTGATTTGCTGACCTGCATGGCGATGTGATCCTGAAAATGAACGATCCAGGCCGTGTGAAATCCCGGCCCTGGCTAATCCTGCCTTGCAAACACCGCATTGCTTCAAGAATCCGTTTGAATGCAGATAGAGCGGGTGCCAGACTGGCGCATTACGAGGCGCAATCATACGTGCCACCCGACCCCTGGAAAAGCCACCGGGCAGGGTTTTTCAGCGACAGAGGCAGAACCATGGAAAAGTTGAACAAAACACTGGACGAATGGAAGGCCATGCTCGACCCCGAGCAATACAACGTATGCCGTCTCAAAGGCACCGAACGGCCATTTTCGGGCAAATACAACGCCACCAAAACCGATGGCGTCTATCACTGTGTTTGCTGCAATCAGCCGCTGTTCGATTCCAGCGCCAAGTTCGATTCGGGTTGCGGCTGGCCAAGCTTTTATCAACCGATTGGCGACAGCGCGATGATCGAGATCCGTGATGCGAGTCACGGCATGGTGCGCACCGAAGTGGTCTGCTCCAAGTGCGAGGCCCACCTGGGGCATGTTTTTCCGGATGGCCCGCCGCCGACCGGACTGCGTTATTGCATCAACTCGGTATGCCTGGACCTGGTTCCTCGCGCCTGACCTTTGCTGGAGAGACGCCGTCATGACTGGCAACCTGCTCAATATTCCCTGCACCACCCTCAGTGGCGAGCAAAAGACTCTGACGGACTTCCCGGGCAAGGCAGTGCTGGTGGTCAATACCGCCAGCAAGTGCGGATTCACCCCGCAGTACAAAGGGCTTGAAGCCTTGTGGCAGCAATACAGGGATCAAGGGTTGGTGATTCTCGGCTTCCCCTGTAATCAGTTCGGCAAGCAGGAACCCGGTGACGCCGCCGCCATCGCCGAGTTTTGTGAACTGAACTTCGGGGTGACCTTCCCGCTGTTCAAGAAGATCGAGGTCAATGGCAGTCAGGCGCACCCATTGTTTGCAGCGCTTAAAAAAACGGCGCCAGGACTGCTGGGGACCGAAAGGATCAAGTGGAACTTCACCAAGTTCTTGATTGGCCCGGACGGCAGCGTCAAGCGTTACGCCCCGACCACCAAACCCGAGGCACTCAGGGCGGATATTGAAGCGCTGCTGCAATAAGCCGCCACAGCCTCACGCCCGCGACTCTTGCCACGGTTCAGCGCGGCGCCTGCTTGTGCATTGCTCAGGTTTTCAGCGGCACCCAGGTGTCGAGCAGGGCTTCGAGCTCTTCGCGGCGGAAGGGTTTGGCCAGGTAGTCGTTCATCCCCGCCGCGCGGCAGCGCTCACGCTCTTCGGGCATGGCATTGGCAGTCAGGGCGACAATTGGCAGCTCTGGCCAGCGGCCACTCTGACGAATTTGCCGGGTGGCTTCGTAACCATCCATGACGGGCATGTTGCAGTCCATCAGTACCAGATCGAAGTTGTTGCGCTCCAGCTGGCTCAGCGCCTCACCACCATGGGCCGCAATCACCACGTCACAGCCAAGTTTGCCGAGCATACCCTTGGCCACCAGTTGGTTGACCGGGTTGTCCTCAACCAGCAGCACTTGAGCGCGGTGCAGAACGAAGGATCTCCTGGAGTGAGTGCTCGGGTGGTTGCCGCCTTCTTTTTGCAGCAACTGCTGCAAGGTCTGATACAGCGCGTGCCGTGATAAAGGCCGGGCTTTTTGTTGCAGGGGAGCCAGGGCGTTGACCTGGTCGCCGGGCATGAAGTTGCCGTAGGCGGTGACCAGTAAAATCGGGGTGCTGATGGTGGGGCGCAGGCCGAACAGGCACTCTGGGCAGTCCGTAATCAGCAGGTCCGGATTAGCGCCCGCCAGTGAGTCGTCGAGCGAGTAACGCTGGTAATCCAGGCCCCATAAAGGCAAAAAACTGCTCAATAGTTCAGTCAGACCGCTGCCCGCAGGGCTCACGGCAATTACCCGGCCA
Source organism: Pseudomonas sp. Lz4W (assembly GCF_000346225.2). Classification (NCBI taxonomy): domain Bacteria; kingdom Pseudomonadati; phylum Pseudomonadota; class Gammaproteobacteria; order Pseudomonadales; family Pseudomonadaceae; genus Pseudomonas; species Pseudomonas sp. Lz4W. The sequence continues at coordinate 1,383,347 of NZ_CP017432.1, forward strand.
GACAAGGGCATGGGCTTGATGGCGGGAGTGTGGCAGGGCAGAGGCAGCTCGGCACAGAACTGGCTGCCGAAACCGATTTGCGAGCTGATGGTCAGTCGGCCGTGCATGACTTCACACAGGCTGCGGGTCAATGCCAGGCCCAGGCCGGTACCGCCAAACTGGCGGGTAATACCGGCCCCGGCCTGGGTAAAGGGTTTGAATATGCGTGTCTGCGCTTCGTGGGCGATGCCGATGCCCGTGTCACGCACCTCGATCCGTACCTGGTCGTTGTGCGCGCTAAGGCGTACATCAACGCGCCCGAACCGGGTGAACTTGAGGGCATTGGACAGCAGGTTGCTGACAATCTGCCGCACCCGGGTTGGATCCCCCATCACCAATGCCGGGAAGTGCGGATCAATCAGGCAGGTCAGCTCTACGCTGGGCGCCGCGTTCTGAGACAGCAGGTTGGCGGTGTCTTCGGTCAGGGTGCCGAGATCGAAAGCAATATGTTCAAGTTCCAGTTTCCCGGCGTCGAATTTTGACAGGTCGAGAATGTCGTTCAGCAGTTCGACCAGAACCTTGCCCGAGTCGTGGGCTATTGAAAGCTGCTGCAGTTGCTCGGCGTTCAGTGGGCTGTCCAGACACAGTTCCAGCATGCCCAGCAGGCCATTGAGGGGCGTGCGTATTTCGTGGCTCATGTTGGCCAGAAACGCCGACCGCGCCTGAGCCATTTTCAGTGCCGTGCTGCGGGCTGCCTCCAGTTCTTGATTGGATTGACTGAGGCGCGAATTGATTGCTTCAAGTTCCCGGGTGCGGGCCTTGACCATGTCTTCAAGCTGGGACGAATACTCGGTCAGGCGATTTTCTGCATTGCGCCGCTGCTCGATTTCCCGGGCTACGGCGTCAAATTGCTGATTGGCAGCGTTGACCAATACACCGATTTCGTCGTCTTCATGTCCGCGCGGGCACTCGATGCGCGATGGCTTGGGATTACCGGGTTTGCTTCTGCTGAGCTCGCCAATAACCCGTACCAGCGGCTTGGTCAGCATCACATAAAACAGTCCCAGCAGAATAAAGGTCAGCAGCAGGCTTCTGGCAAAACCACTGAGCAGTGTGAGCTCGGCACGGTGCAGGAATCGACTGCCAAACGGGTAGGTATCCACCTCAAGGTGAAGCACCCCCACGCTTTGCTCGGGCAAGTGGTTGAAGTACAGACGATCGTCGAAGGTGCGCATGGAGCCGAACAGGAAATCACTCAATGCCCGGTAGCGGCCGTTATCGGGCTGCTCGCGGCCATTGGCCAGCATATTTTTGTCGTTATCGCTGATTTGCACCCCGGTAATGGCCGGCGCGCGCATCAGGCCCATCACTAGCTCTTGTGCGAGTTCTGAGTCCAGGTTGTAGGCAATACGTGAGGCCGGGTTATGGCTGATATCCAGGAGGGATTCGATTTCACGATTGATGGCTGCGTTTTCACTGGCATAATCCATACCGATTTGCAGCAGACTGAGCATTGTCCCCAGGACAAAGCCGACCAGCACTGTCAGCCTGGCCTGTTTATAAGACAGGCGATGGGTAAGTTTTATGTCCATGGGTGCAGCACCTGATTCCATTTCCCTTCGGCGGGCAAGAATAATCGATTAGTCGGTTAACAGGCAGGTATAGCTGCAGTATTTACAGGCAGGTTGTATCAATCACCTCATGGACGGGCGCTGCCCGCGGTCCATGTCAATGCGCTATCACTGTGTATCAGTCTGAGGAGATGTTGTGGATTCTAAACTGTATGCCTTTCTAGAGCGGGCCGAAGCGGTCCTGGCGCGTCTTGAGCCGTTGCTGCCTGCGCAGCGCGAGCCGATTGAGTGGGGCGACTGCCTGGCAGCCCGCTGGCAACGCGAAGGCCGTTCGGGTTATCTGATGCCGCTGCAAGTCAGTCTTGAGATGCGTCTTACGGATCTGATCGGAGTTGATACCCAGCGCGATCAACTGGGCCGCAATACTAAACAATTCCTCGATGGCTTTCCGGCCAACCATGCGTTGCTGTGGGGCTCGCGCGGCACGGGCAAGTCTTCGATCATTCGGGCCTTGCTGGCCGAGTACGCGCAGTCCGGGTTGCGCTTGATTGAAATCGAACGTGATCACCTGGCCGATCTGCCACGAGTGGTGGAGCAGCTACAGGGCCAAAAGCAGCGTTTTATCCTGTTTTGCGATGACCTGTCTTTCGACGCCGGTGAAGGCGATTTCCGGGTTCTGAAAAGTGTGCTCGACGGCTCGCTGGAGCAAGCCCCGGACAACGTCTTGCTGTATGCCACCTCGAACCGCCGGCATTTGGTGTCCGAAAAAGAAAGCGACAACGAAAACTGGAAGAACGTCGACGGTGAGCTTCATCCCAGCGAAGCGGTGGAGGACAAGATTGCATTGTCTGATCGCTTCGGCCTGTGGTTGTCGTTCTACCCGTTTACCCAGGAGCACTTCCTCAACGTGGTCGAGCACTGGATTGAGGTACTGGCCGGCAAGGCCGGTCTGAAGTGGCAGCGTGACGAAGCGCTGGATATTCTGGCCGTGCGCTGGGCGACCGGGCGTGGCAACCGTAATGGCCGGTGTGCTTATCAATTTGCACGTTACTGGGTTGGATTGAAATTGCTGGAGCAAAACAATGATTGATTTGAATGCCACAGGCGCCGGTCTGGATGGCTATGGTTTGCTGCGGGCCCAGTTGGAGTCCTTGCTGGCGGATGAGCGCGATTTTATTGCCAACGCCGCGCAGTTTTCGGCTTTTTTGTACCATCAATTAGATGACCTGAACTGGGCCGGTTTTTACCTTAATCGTAATGAAGAGCTGGTGCTGGGGCCTTTTCAGGGGCAGATCGCGTGTGTCCGCATTCCTTTTGGCCGGGGCGTCTGTGGCGCCGCTGCGGCTAGCAGACAGACCCAGCGGGTTGAGGATGTACATGCTTTCCCGGGGCATATTGCCTGTGACAGTGCTTCCAACAGCGAATTGGTGGTGCCTTTGATCAAGGACGGGCGCCTGATCGGCGTGCTGGATCTGGACAGCCCGAGCATCGGCAGGTTTTCCGAGCAGGATCAGCAAGGTATTGAGGCACTGGCTGCGATCTTCCTGCGTTTGAGTGAGTGCTGATAGCTCCTGATTGTTAGGGGCCGTGGTGCTTCGACTCGGGCTGGTCAGGCTGTAGCGGCTCCAGGCACGGCCGGGCGTATAGCAACATGCTCGCGCCCAAACCGCGGGCCCACTGGTGATTCACGTGGGGCCGCGGTGACGTTCGGCTCAGGTGCCGGCAGGGTGGGTGCATTCAGGCGTGTTTGGCCAGTTCGTTGATCAATGTTACCTCCAGTGCTTCCATGGCCTGCTGCACGGCACTACGGCGAGACTCCAGAGTTGCAAGGCTGGCTTGCTCCAGCGCATCGCAGCGTTTGATCAGGATGTCGGCACTCACAATGCGCGCTGCGCCCTTGATCCGGTGTGCTATGACGAAAAAAGGTTGCAGGCCGTTGTCGACGCGCAGTTCAAGCAGTGTCTTGAGATCCTGCCGATTGCTGCGCAGCAGCTCTTCGAGCAGCATTCTGATTCGCGCGTTGTCCTGTCCTGACAGTGCGTAAAAGCTCTCAATATTGAGATTGGGTGCCCTCGCGGATGGGGCTGCGGGTTCGATCGCGGCCAGGCGTTGACCCAACAGTCTCAGGCTGATGGGTTTGAACAAACAATCGTCCATCCCGGCCTGCTTGCAACGCAGTCGCTCTTCGGGCTGGGCATTGGCGGTGAAGCCCAGAACCGTACAGCGGCTGTGTCGGGATGCCTGCTCATGCTGACGAATCGCCCGGGTCAAATCGTAGCCGTTCATGACCGGCATGTTGCAGTCAGCGATAACCAGATCAAACCTCGATTGTTTCCAGGCTTTTAACCCGTCAGCTCCGTTTTTTTCACTGGTAAAGCGATGCCCCAGAAATCCCAGTTGCTGGCACAGCAACAGGCGATTGGCAGGGTGGTCGTCCACCACCAGTACATTGAGCTGGGTGGTCGCGGGGTGGATTTGCGATTCTTCGGCGGTGGGCGGCGTACAGGGCTCCAGCGCAGGCAATCTGAGGGTTATTTGAATTTGCGTGCCTACGTTGGGCTGACTGCTCAGGCTCAGGGTACCGCCCATCATTTCGCACAAACTACGACAGATCACCAGACCCAGGCCGGTGCCGTTGATCGCCAGTTTTGCGCTGTTTTGCCCCTGGGCGAAGGGCTCGAACAGGCGCTCCTGATCCTGTTGGCTGATACCTATGCCGGTGTCCCGGACCCGCAACTGCAGATCAACATGGTGCGGGGTGTCGCTCGCCAGCAAGTGCAGTTCGAGGTTTACCTGGCCGCGCTCGGTGAACTTGATGGCGTTGCTGATCAGATTGGTCATGATTTGCTTGAAGCGCAGCGGATCGATCATGACATCAGGCGCCCGGCCTTCGGGTTTGAAAGTCAGTGAGAGGTGCAGGGATTTCTGTCTGGCCAGGCCGTCAAATACCCGGATCACCGAGCTGGCCAGATCCCGCAGATTGACCCGCTCTGGAGTCAGGCTCATTCGACCGGATTCGATGCGGGCGATATCGAGAATGTCGCCGATCAACTCCAGCAGGTCTTTGGCCGAATGATAGGCGACCTCTATTGAGGGGCGGTCGAGATGACCCTGGTCAGCGCGTTTCAAGGTCAGCTCAAGCATGCCGATGACTGCATTCATCGGGGTGCGGATCTCATGGCTCATGGTTGCCAGAAATGTGCTTTTGGCCCGGTTGGCGTCTTCGGCCAGGTCTTTGGCGGTGCGCAGTTCCTCCAGCAGCTGGCGGCGATCGCTGATGTCGATCCAGCCGCCGATGATGCCCTGCACTTCGCCCAGGGCATCGCGATAGGGAAGAATCCAGTGGTAGATGGTGAGGGTTTTATCGCCTGCCTGCAGTGGCCGGTCGACGATAAGCGGGGTGCCTTCCGTCATGACCCGCAGACAGTCGGCCTGATAATCATGGGCTTCGTGTTCATCACGCATAAGGCTGCAGGTTTGCATCAGCGTCTGTCCGATGGCCTCTTCGCGCCGGGTTGAAAAAGCGTCCAGGTAGCTGTCATTGCAGGTTCGCAGAACCCCGTCGCGATCTTGCATATAAATCGGATGTGGCGTGCCATTGACCAGAACCCGCAGGAACTCGAACTGATCACTGAGTGCCTGCTCGGTCATTTTCCGTTGCCGGATCTGCCGGCGCATGCAGGCGTTCCAGATCAGCAACAGCAACAGCAAAAGGCTGGCGCCAATGATGATCTGGTAAATCAGGCGATGGTAAGGGTGCCAGTAGCTCTCCGGCGCCGGGGCATGCCCAGCCCAGCGGCTGTGGATAATGCCCAGTTCTTCGGGCGCAATGCCGAGCAATGCCTTGTTGAGGATAGAGCCCAGTTCTGTGGCATCCCTGGAGGTGGCCAGGGAAAACGTGGCGGGCCGGGTTCCCAGGGAGGCGCTGATCTGCAACCGGTTGTGGAGCAATTTTGAAGACAGCCAGTAGTTGGCAATGGCCAGCGAGTTGACCGCCCCCTGTACTTTTCCCGCGGCCAGGAGTTCGGTTGCCTGATAAATGTCATCGGTGTTGACCAGAACTATTTGCGGATGCTCGGTACGCAAATAGTCAGTCAGGGGGTTGCCCAGGGGCAGGGCCAGTTTTTTGCCTGCCAGTTGATCAAGACTTGCAGGTTTGCCGGAACCCTTTGCGGTGAGCAACACGAATGAGTTCTCAAAATAGGGCCGACTGAAACTCAGCGAGCTTTCTCGGGAAGCAGAGGGACTGATGGCGGCAATGATGTCGGTTTCATGCCTGTTGATCATCTGGATCATGGTCCCGAAGCTGCGTGCACGCTGTATCTCGAAAGTCAGCCCGGTACGCAGGCGAACGATCTCCAGCAAGTCGGCAGTAATGCCTCTGAAGTTTCCGTCCGGGTCAAAAAATGTCAGCGGCGCCAGGGTTTCATTGACCACCACTTTGACTACCGGGTGCTGGCTCAGCCACTGCTCTTCGCGCTCGGTCAGTTGCAGTTTTTGACTGGCCAGCAAACTATTGCTGCCGGCGTTCCAGCGCCTGGCAATACTATCGCGCTCACTGCCGGGCACGGCTTGCAGGGTAGTGTTGATCATCTCCAGCAGTTGCCGATTGTCCCGGTGTACGGCAAAGCTGAAGCCATGGGGTTGCGGCTTGCCGAAGTTGGCCATTTTAATGTTCTTCAGATGACCCTTGCTGATCATGTAATGCGCCGAGACCGTGTCCCCCAGAAATACATCTGTCTGCCCGAAAGCCACCGAGTTGATGGCGTTCTGAGTGGACGGGTAGGAATGGATGATGGCCTTGGGGTAGAGCGCCTTGACCTCATCCAGAGGCAGGTAGTGGTGCACCAGGCTCAGGCGCAAACCGGCAAGGTCCCGGGGCAGAGAGCGGCTGTCTCCCTCGCGGGTCACCAGGACCGGCTGGTCAATTGCATAGGGAGTGGACAGCAGCAGTTGCGGGTTGTCGGCTTCAAAGCCGTTTGAAGTACCAAGCAGGTCGATGCTGCCTTCTTCAAGTGCCTTGATGGCTGCGAGTCTGGAGTGGAATCGCTGGACTTTGATGGGGAGGTCAAGGGCACTGGCCAGAATTCCCAGGTAATCGGCGGTCAGGCCTTCATAGTCCCGGGCACTGGCGGTGAGGTCGAACGGTGGATAGTCAGGGGCCGAACTGCCGACCCGTAACTCGCGCTTGCCCTGGAGCCAGGAGCGCTGCTGTTGATCCAGAGCAACCACCATGGGGTAGGTTCCGGAACGGCTGAGCAGCACATGGCTCTCTGCCCGGGCTGTGGCGCTGAACAGGAGGGAATCCAGGAGCAGGCCTGCGATCAATGACAGGTACTTGTTTAACCATGAGGGCATTGAGTTCTTCATACCAAAGCGTTGCGTTTAGCCATTTCGATAAGGTTGATCATTGAGCTGACTTGCAGTTTTTGCATGAGCCGTTTTTTGTAAGTGCTCACGGTCTTGTTACTAAGAAACATGTCTGTGGCTATTTGCTTGTTTGTTTTTCCCTGGGCAAAAAGTTTCAGGACCATGAGTTCGCGGTCGTTGACAAGTTTGAACAGTTGCATTTCGGATGAGTCACCGTTTTCGTACTTTTCTGAACTCAATGCCTGGCCGGGGAAGTAGTGGTAGCCGGAAAATACAGCTTTGATGGCACTGACAAGTTCGCTCAGGTCTTCTTGTTTGCATACATACCCGGCTGCACCTGAATGCATGCAGCGCATGGCAAAAAGTGCAGGGGGCTGGGCCGTCAAAACCAGGGTTTTAACCCGTGTGTTCATTGTGTTGAAGCGCGCCAGCACTTCAAGACCATCGAGCTTTGGAATGCTGATATCGAGAATGACCAGGTCCGGCATGGACTCACGGATCATCTGCATTGCATCTACACCATTATCGGTTTCCCCGACTATTTCATAACCCTCATGCTCTAACAGCATGCGGATGGCAAGTCGGATCACAGGATGGTCGTCAACAATGAATACGGTGTTCATAAGAAATCCCACAAAGTACGGTATAGAATAGGCGCACCTTAGCTTAGTTATATGGAGTGATATACGATTGGGTAGGCCAGTAAGGGTAGTATGGGAATAGTCCTACATTAAATAAGGCAGGGGTTAAGGGGTTACTTGGAAAGTTGGAGAAGGTGAGCGAGGCAGTCAAAGGTTTACTTGAAATAACGCCTGGGTTTTATCGAATTTTCTTTTGTGTAAAGTGAATTTTCCTACAGTTTTTTTCTGTTTTTATACAGGGGTAGTTGAAGGGGGGTGGGAGTTCCGGGTGGCGACAAGTGTCCGCGTTTGATTCAGCTCGGCACAGGCCGGAAACACGGCGCCCCGCCCTTTTTACAAGGGCGGGGCCGTTGTCAGGTCGGGCTGGAGCGCCCGGTCATTTCCCGGGCCATCTCGGTGGCATAGCTATCGGTCATCCCGGCAATAAAGTCGATGATCCGCATAAACGCACGATGCAACGGCCATTGCGGATGGGGGGCGTTATTCCCCAGCAGGTCGAGGATCCGGCGACTCTTGAACGACGGGGTTCGTCCGCCATACTGCTCCAGTGCTGCGCCACAAAAGGCGTTCAGCAGAATTTCGAGCGTGGTGTAGGCGCCGATTTCATGCAGGGTTTTGCGTTTGTCCTGGAAGATCTTCTTGCGCGCCATGTCCTTGGCATCCAGTACACAGCGCTTGGCCGGACCGTGCATGTGCTCCACCAGATCCCCGGGCAGGGTGCCGGCCAGCAGTTGCTCTTGCTGCTCAACGAATGCCAGTGCAGCAGCGTTGGTCAGGTGCTCGATGGCTTTACCGCGCAGAATCGCCAGCTTGCGCCGTTGGGAGTCCTGGGGGCCGAGCAGGCGATAGGTTTGCGGCAGGTCATCGCCCACCAGCCCCAGTAACAAGGATTCAACTTCGTCATACTGCAGAAGATCCATCTCCAGGCCATCTTCAAGGTCGATCAGTGCGTAGCAGATGTCATCGGCCGCCTCCATCAGGTACACCAGCGGATGCCGCGCCCAGCGCTGGTCTTCGATTTGTGGCAGGCCAAGCTTGTGGGCAATGTTTTCGAGCAGGTGCAGTTCACTTTGATAGCAGCCGAACTTGTGCTTCTTGTAGCCCAAAGCGTCCGCATGGCGTGCGGTCCAGGGGTATTTGAGGAAGGTGCCAAGGGTGGCGTAGGTCAGGCGGGTACCGCCATCGAACTGGTGGTATTCAAGTTGCGTAAGCACCCTGAAGCCTTGCGCATTACCTTCAAAACTCAGGAAATCATTGCGCTCGGCATCGCTCATGTCGTTCAGCCAGCCCCGGTCTGCTGCCTGTTGAAACCAGTTGCGAATGGCGTCTTCACCCGAGTGGCCAAAGGGCGGGTTACCAATGTCATGGGCCAGACAGGCGGACTGAACGACCATGCCCAGGTCGGCCGGATCGCACCATTCGGGCAGCGCGCTACGGATCGTTTCACCAACCCGCATACCCAGTGAGCGTCCCACGCAACTGACTTCAAGTGAGTGGGTGAGGCGGGTATGGATATGATCGTTACTGTTGACCGGATGGACCTGGGTTTTGCGTCCCAAACGACGGAATGCGCCAGAAAATATGATCCGGTCATGGTCTTTATGGAAAGGGCTGCGCCCGAGTTCTTCGGGGCTGTGGTGGGGTTTTCCGAGGCGTTCGCGGTTAAGCAGGGTTTGCCAATCCAAGGCGCAGTGCTCCGTCAGTGACTGAGGCCCCAGCTTCTCGCTTCACACAGGATGGTGCAAGCCGCAGATGGTTCCATGCATGTCCAGGGCATTATCGGTGTTGCCCCCATGTGCAGGAACGAGGCAAGCCCGCTCCTGCACATGGCCCGTCAAGGCTTGCGCGACGAGGCTGCCTGGATGACCATTTTGATCAGTGGCAACAGGCCTGTGGTCAGACCGATCCAGCGTGATGTTCCATCGCTGCCTTTGCTTTTTGCACTTCTGCCCGTCAGAAAGCCGAGTACGCTGACAAGCCCCACGGCCCACAGCGAACCGTGCTTTATCCCCAGGTTTTCTTGCCAGTTGCTGGCCATGCCGCGCACTTTTTGCAGTGGTTGCAGCAGTTGTTGCGATTCGTGACGAATCTCCTGGCGGTGCATTTCCATGCGCAGACGGATCAACAGTTTGCGCATCTCGCGCCGTGAGGCGTTTTGTGGCATTTCAGGATGGCTCATGGCATCAATCGCTCACGGTCTTTGGCCAGCTCTTCCAGCGTGGCGTTGAAAGGAGAAGACTCATCGAACACCGCCGCTTTAAGGCGCACGCCGCAGAACGCCGCCGCCAGCGCATAAAACACGCAGAGCCCGATAATGCCGCTCAGGCGATAACTGTCCCAGAGCAATATCAACACCAGCGCCGACAGACCGATCAGCAACAACAGGGCGAACACCAGTGCCAGCCCGGCAAATAACAACAGGCTGACCGTGCGCGCTTTCTGCTCTTGCAGTTCGATGCCCAGCAACTCGACATGGCTATGCAACAGACCCAGAACCGCGGCACCCAGGCGCCGCGGTGTGGAACGGGAGGAGCCGGATTCTTCAGTTGTCATATCAGCGCCGGGTGGCCAGCAGGCCAATCAGAAAGCCCACGCCCGCCGCGATGCCAACGGACTGCCAAGGGTTGGACTGAACATAATCTTCGGTGGCCACTACGGCAGCCTGGCCACGCTCCTGTAACGACTCCTTGGTATCAGCAAGCGATTCGCGGGCCTTGAGCAGGCTGTCCTGGATTTTGGCGCGTACTTCCTCAGCGCCGTCGCCGGCCAGAGTCGCAGAGTGCTCCAGCAATCTTTCCGTGTCGTTGACCAGGGCCTGGAAATCGGCCAACAGGATTTCTTGAGCATTCTTTGCTTTTATGCGGGCCATGGGTAACTCCGTTAGTGGCTTGTTGATGGTTCGAGTGTAGGCATTCGGTGAAGGTTCACTGCATTTCTCTGACACCTTGTGGGATTGCCCGCCCTGAATGCCAGAGATATCCCGCTGAGCGATTTAAAACCTTACCTCAATTTATTCATTTTCGCGGGGGAAACCAGACCCTTCCCGCGGCTCTGTACTTTCAAAGCAGCCTTCAAGCAAGTGATAGCGGTTATGCCGCACTTCATCCACCCGGCGCTGTACGGTTTTTTCTGAGAGCCCCAGCATGATCAGGGCATGGGAGGCGAGCATCAGGCTCGACTCCAGCAGTTCAGGTACCACTTCAGTTGCCCCGGCGGCCTTGAGCTCGGCGAGCTTACTGTCGTCGCGGGTTCTGACCAGAATGGGCACGTCCAGGGTAATGAGCCGGGCCTCCTCGAGCACGCTCATGGCCACGTCCGTGCTATCCACCGCGATAACCAGCAGGCGTGCCCGGTCCAGGCCGATAGCGCGCAGCAAATCACCCCGACGGGCATCGCCGTAGTGCACGCTGCTGTTTCCTTTGGCCGCTTCCTGAATCCGCTCCGGGTCGTAGTCCAGAGCCACGAAATGTTTGTTCTCGTTGCGCAGAAAACGCCCGATGGACTGGCCAACACGACCGTAACCGCACATCACCACATGGCCATGCAGCTCGGCACTTTGCGCGGCGATTTGTTCCAGCTCGGCTTCTTCATTGGACTTGCGGTGCAGGGCCGCGGCAATTTTAGGTGCGGCCCGCAGCAGCAGGGGAGTCAGCAGCATCGAACAGAAAGTGGCGGCCAGCAGGTAAGCGGCGATATCTGGCGGGATCAGCGAGTTGAGTTGCATCTGGGCCATCAGGGCAAAGCAGAACTCACCGCCCTGGGCCAGCGCCAGGCCACTGCGCCAGGCCGTTTCGCCATCGCTGCCGCGCAGCTTGACCAGGGTCGCGACGACAATGCCTTTGATCAGCATCAAGGCCAGGGTCAGGCCGAGAATCAGAAAGCCGTCGTGAACGAACAGTTGCAGATCGATCAGCATGCCGATACTGACAAAGAACAGCCCCAGCAAGATGTCGCGGAATGGCCGGATGTCGGCTTCAATCTGATGCCGGTAGTGGCTTTCCCCCAGCAACATGCCGGCCAGGAAGGCCCCCAGCGCAGGCGACAAACCGAGCAGGTGGGTCAGCCAGGCGGTCAGTAATACGATCACCAGTGCCAGCAGCACGAACAGTTCGGCCGATCGGGAAGCAGCAACTTCGTGAAACAGGCGTGGCAGCACGAAGCGACTGGCAAACAGCAGGCCAACAAACAAAATAACGGTTTTGCCCAAGGTGACCGGCAATGCCCAATACCAGGCCTGGTCGCTGCTGCCGGCAAATACCGGTACCAAGGTCAACAACAGCACCGCGACCACATCCTGAAACAGCAGCACGCCAATGGCGTTTTGCCCGTGGCGACTGAAAATTTCGCCCAGGCTGGTCAGTTCCTTGCTCACGATGGCCGTGGATGACAGAGAGAGGCCTGCGCCCAGCAAGAATGCTGTGTTGGCGCTCATCCCGAACGCATACAGCAAGCCGCCCAGAGCCGCGGTGCTCACCAGTACCTGCAGGCTGCCCAGGCCAAACACCACGCGGCGCAACTTGAGCATCTTGGGCAGTGAGAACTCCAGCCCCAGCGAGAACAATAAAAACACCACCCCCAACTCTGCCAGATCAGGCAGGTCCGGGCTGTCATTGACCCAGTCCAGTGCCGTCGGGCCCACCAGCAGGCCGACAGATAAATAACCCAGCACGGGGGGTAGTTGCAGGCGCCGGAACAGCGCGATCACCACCAGGGATGAGGCAAGGATGATTAACAAATTGGCGAACACGAAAGTCTTCCTTGTCAGTTCGAGTAAAAAAGTCGCGAGCATCCAGCAAACGAGCAGTGCCGGCGCTGATGTACATCATTCTTTGCTGCCAACCCCGCAAGGGGCCAGGTTCTTTGCCAGTGCTGGTCTAGGGTAGTCGCAAGCAGCGGTATAGAGCGATTGTATTCTTCTGCCCGGAGGGGGGCGGCCCGCAAACCCAGCGCGCCAGCAAGCGCCTCGACGTCTTGGGGCAAGGCTCTTAAACTGGACGCTTACTCAAACAAGGTCATTATTTATGCCTCCCGAATGTCAACTGTTCGGCACCCTTGGCTGCCACTTGTGTGAACTGGCCGAGGCTGAACTGATGCCTTTGGTCGAACATGGATTGCTGGTGGAGCTGGTGGATATCGCAGAAAGTGAAGCGCTGTTTGAGGCCTATGGCTTGCGCATTCCGGTACTGCGTCGGGTCGATACGGGCGAAGAGTTGAGTTGGCCATTTGATACGGCCCAAGTGGTGAATTTTCTCCAATAGCCCTGGGCGGTTGCTGTGCGCGATAATCACCGGCTGCATTTACCGTCCGAGTTATCTATGTCGACCCAGCCTTTCAACGCCGCCGAGCACCAAGCCAGCACTTTGTACCTGCCTGCCGGTAGCTGGCTGACCGTGCTCGATTGTTTGTGCGAGCATTTTCGCGCCATCAGACGCGAGCAATGGCTTGATCGCATCGCCCGCGGCCGGGTGCTGGATGCTGACGGTGCGCCGATCAGTGCGCAGTTGCGCTACAAGGAAGGTCTGCGCATTCACTACTTTCGCGAAGTGCCCAACGAGACTCCGATCCCGGTGCAGGAAACCATCCTGTATGCCGACGAGCATTTGGTGGTGGCGGACAAACCGCATTTCCTGCCGGTCACGCCGGCGGGCGAATACGTTGAGCAAACCTTGCTGCGGCGCTTGATTCGTACCCTGGGCAATCCGCACCTGGTCCCGCTGCACCGCATCGACCGGCACACGGCTGGCCTGGTGCTGTTCTCGGCCAATCCAGAAAGCCGGTCTGCTTATCAATCGTTATTTCCCACGCGCAAGATCGAAAAACGCTACGAAGCGATTGCCAAAGCCCTGCCTGACCTTGAGTTGCCACTGGTGCACAAAAGCCGGTTGGTGGCGGGCGAGCCGTTTTTCCGCATGCAAGAAGGCCCGGGTGCCAGCAACACCGAGACCCGGGTCGAGGTGTGTGAGAAAAACGCCGATTTGTGGCGATATGCGCTGTATCCGGTGACGGGCAAGAAGCATCAGTTACGGGTGCATATGGCGGCGCTGGGGGCGGGGATATGCAATGACCCGTTCTATCCGGACGTGCTCAAGGATGCACTTGATGACTATGCCAACCCGTTGAAGTTACTGGCCCACAGCCTGCGTTTCGCTGACCCGTTGACGGGGCAGGAGCGCTACTTTGAAAGCCGGATTCACCTGGACTGGTAAACCTCCCCCGCAGGCAGCCCCAGAAACAACAAAACCCGCACCAGGCGGGTTTTGTTTTGATGCGAGGCTTACAACTCTTTAACGGTACGAATCTGGTCTTTGTTGATGCGGGTTTCTTTACCGTCCAATTGTTTGAACTGGTAGAAGCCTGAATCTTCATCGTACTTTGGCGTGTCGATTGCCTGGATTTCACGACCGTCGTTGAGCGTGATCACTGTTGGCGAGGCGCAGCCGGCAAGGGCGGCCATGCCAGCAGCGAGCATGAGGGCGGCGAGAGTCCGATGAGTCATTGTGGTTCTCCAACAAATTAAAGTGCTGTTATAGATCTATCTGTCCCTGAGACGTATACAACGTCCGCAAGTTCCCTGGCTAGGGGCACAAGTGCAGCATGCCCGGTCAATCCAGTAGGTCAGGGGTGTTGAAATTGCTAAGCCGGGGGTCATTCTCTGCGCATTGCCAGGCACGGGCATTGAGCTGGAGCATGATTTTACGCGGGCTGCGCTCACCCGCGAGCCATGCCTGCTCGAAAGCCTCAGCCAGTGCCGTCGGGATCACACAGAACAGCGGCTCCCAGTGTTCGCCGTGGTGCACCATACAGGGTTGCTCCGGATATTGGCGGGCGGCGTTGAGCAGGGCGCAGAGCAAGTCACTGTCGACCCTGGGGGCGTCACAGGGCAACACCAGCAGGTGCGAGTGCCGGGCAACAGCCAGCCCGGCGCGGATACCCGCCAATGGCCCGGCAAAATCCTCATTGCCGTCACTGACCAGCACGTCTGCATAGTCTGCATACAGTTCGCGGTTGCGGTTGCAGGAAATGATCAGGTCATCGGTCAGCGGCCGCGCCACGCGCTGGGCGTGGGCGATCAGCGGCAGGCCCTGCCACATGACCAGGCCTTTGTCCTGCCCGCCCATACGCTGGCCACGGCCCCCCGCCAGCAACAGAATGGAGCATTGAAACTCGCTCATGGATGGACTCCGCGCAACCAGGCAAAAGAAGCGCTGTGATATAACACCGGGCTGTTTCTCCTACAACTGGACCTCGTCTATGAAAGCCAAGGTTGATGTGCCTTTCGTGCCTTTGAACATCGCTGTTCTGACTGTCAGTGATACCCGTACTCTCGAAACCGACACCTCGGGCCAGGTCTTTGTCGACCGCCTGAGCGAGGCCGGGCATCAACTGGCGGCCCGGGTGCTGCTTAAGGATGACCTGTATAAAATCCGTGCCCAGGTCGCGACCTGGATTGCCGATGACAGCGTGCAAGTGGTGCTGATTACCGGGGGCACCGGTTTTACTGCCCGTGACAGCACGCCAGAAGCGGTGAGCTGTTTGCTGGACAAGCAAGTCGATGGTTTCGGCGAGTTGTTCCGGCAGATCTCGGTGGCCGATATCGGCACCTCGACCGTGCAGTCCCGGGCCCTGGCCGGCCTGGCCAATGGCACGCTGGTGTGCTGCCTGCCGGGCTCGACCAACGCAGTGCGCACCGGTTGGGACGGGATTCTGGCCGAGCAACTGGACTCGCGTCACCGCCCATGTAACTTCGTGGCCCATTTAAAGCAGGCGCCGGCCTGTGAAACCCGTGGATAAGCCGGGTCGCACCGGCGAGCTGATGCCCGTCGAAATCGCCCTGGCGCGATTGCTGGCGTTGGCCGAAGCAGCTCCGATCCGCGACACTGAATCGCTCGCGCTAGCGGCCTGCGAAGGCCGGGTGCTGGCCCAGGATCTGATCTCCACCCTGGATCTGCCGCCATGGCCCAACAGTGCCATGGACGGTTACGCGCTGAACCTGGCCGACTGGTCCGGCATGCCGCTGCCGGTCAGCCAGCGAATTTTTGCCGGTCAGGCCCCCGAACCTTTGGCGGCGGGTACCTGTGCGCGGATCTTCACCGGTGCACCCGTGCCCGCAGGTGCCGATTGCGTCGAAATGCAGGAAAACGCTCAGGTCCAGGCTGATGGCCGGGTAGTGTTCACTGAAGCTTTGCACGCGGGTCAGAATATTCGCCCCCAGGGGCAGGAAACCACTGTCGGGGAGACCGTGCTTGCCGCGGGCACCCGTTTGGGCCCGATCGAACAGGGGCTGGCGGCGTCTTTGGGGTGTGCCGCGCTGGATGTGATCAGGCGGGTCAGGGTTGCGGTGTTGTCCACCGGCGATGAACTGATCGAGCCGGGCCAGGCATTGGGCCCGGGGCAAATCTACAACAGCAATCGCGTATTGCTGTGCAGCTGGCTGACGCGCCTGGGGTGTGAAGTGTTCGATGCCGGGATCTTGCCCGACGACTTGCCGGCAACCCGTCAGCGCCTGGCAGAACTGGGGGCGGTGGACCTGATTCTGTCCACCGGAGGCGTATCCGTCGGCGAGGCTGACTTCCTGGGTATTGCGCTGCGCGAAGAAGGTGAACTGGCGTTGTGGAAGCTGGCAATCAAGCCGGGGAAGCCTCTGACCTGCGGGCATTTTCGGGGTGTACCGGTGATTGGCCTGCCGGGCAATCCGGCATCGACCCTGGTGACCTTTGCACTGCTGGCGCGGCCTTACATCCTGCGCCGCCAGGGCGTACAGGCCGTCGAGCCGTTAAAGTTCCAGGTGCCGGCCGGGTTCGTCTGGCCCAAGGCGGGTAATCGCCGTGAGTACCTGCGTGGCCGGCTGGAGCAGGGGCGGGCGGTGATCTACAAAAACCAGAGTTCGGGTGTTTTGCGCAGTGCAGCCTGGGCCGAAGGGCTGGTGGAAGTGCTTGAAGGGCGGACCCTGGTGGAAGGTGACCTGGCAGGCTTCATCCCGTTAAGCGAAGTGTTGGGTTAAATCCCCGAAGACCTGCAGGCGCGAGCTTTTTATCGAGCTTATATTGAGTAGTGAGCTCGGTATTCTTCAGAAGCTCGCTCCTGCAAAACGCTTACCGTGCCACAGGCACCCGGCCATAAATGTCGCTCAGGCGCACTATGTCGTCTTCCCCCACGTACTCACCGCTCTGCACCTCAATCATCACCAGATCAACCGCCCCGGGGTTGACCAGGCGGTGGGCTCTGCCAGGTTTGATAAAGGTCGATTCGTTACTGTTGAGCTCAAACTGACGGTCGCCATTGGTGACCTGGGCGATGCCGCTCACCACAATCCAGTGTTCGCTGCGTAGCCGATGCATTTGCAGGGACAGCGCACCTTGCGGTTTGACCACGATACGTTTGATTTTCAGCCCCGGTCCTTCTTCGAGCACCGTATAGGTGCCCCAGGGGCGGGTGACGGTGCGGTGCAGGCGATAGGCATCGTGGCCCTGAAACTTGAGCGCCTGGGCGATGTATTTAACATCCTGGCTACGCTTGGCATCAGCGACCAGCAAGGCGTCAGGGGTATCAATGATGATCAGGTCGTTGAGCCCGACCCCGCCGACCAGACGTGTGGGCGAGTTGATATAGCAGTTGTGCACATCGTGCAGAACGCTTTCACCATTGCACTGGTTGCCGTTGGCATCCGCCGGGCTCAGCTCACGCACCGCCTGCCATGAGCCGATATCGCTCCAGCCCAATTGACAGGGAACCACCGCCACTTTTGTTGAACGTTCCATCAGCGCGTAGTCGATGGAAATATCGGGTGCCAGGGCGAAGGTGCGACTGTCCAGCTCAAGGTGCAGATCCTGTTGCCCCTCAAACGCCTGACTGTGTTCAAGGCAGTGGCTCACTGCCGTCAGCACCTGTGGCGCGTACTCCTGGAGTTCACGCAGCAGGCTGTCGACCCGCATGCAGAACATGCCGCTATTCCACAGGTGCTGGCCGCCGTCCAGAAATTGCCGGGCCGTGATGGCATCGGGCTTCTCAACAAATTGCGCCACCTGGAACCCGTCACCGTTCAGCGCCGGGCCTTTTTCTATATAGCCAAAGCCGGTTTCTGCCTTGCTCGGGCGGATGCCGAAAGTCACCAGCCAGCCCTGGTCGGCCAATCGCCGTGCGCTGTCGACGGCGTCGGCAAAGGCGGCCAGATCGGTGATCAGGTGGTCGGCCGGCAACACCAGCAGTTGCGCGTCCTCGCCGTAGCGTCGAGCTACGTGTAATGCGGCAGCAGCAATGGCCGGGGCGGTATTGCGTCCCTCGGGCTCAAGAATGAAATCCAGAGCCACGGCGCCATCGTTCAGTGGGCGATAGTCATCAAGGGTGCGGAAAAACACCTCGCGACTGGTCACCGTCAGCAAGCGGTTGACGTCTGCCAGGCCAGTTGCCCGATGGAAGGTCTTTTGCAGCAGGCTCTCGCCGTCGGGCAGGCGCATAAAGGGTTTGGGCATGGACTCACGGGACACTGGCCAAAGCCGGGTGCCAGCGCCTCCGGCGATGATGCAGGGAATGAGTGTGCTCATTCAGAAGGCCTCTGGCGTCAATGGGCTGCTTTGGGCGGTGGAGTTTGACCGGTTCTGCGCGATTGATCGACTGGTTGACGACAATAGTGCGGTATCGGGCAAATAAGTCGTGGCAGCATGGGTCTTTTCGGTTCGGCTGCTGTCCAAAAAATCAGACCGCTTTTGTCGAGGGAGATAGAGATGAGTGCAGGTAAGGCATTTTTGATTTTGCACGGTAAGCAAGCGCTCAACGAAGACGTGCGGGCTGCGGTGGAGCAACGGCGCGCCATGGGCTGGGAGCTGACAGTACGCCTGACATGGGAGGCCGGGGATGCCCAGCGGCTTGTGCACGAGGCTCTGGAGGCGGGCTATGACCAGATCATCGCGGGCGGTGGCGATGGCACCTTGCGCGATATTTGCGAGGCCCTGGCATTGGCCGATACCGAGGCCGGTCTGGTGCTGTTGCCGTTGGGCACTGCCAATGACTTTGCCCGGGCTGCCGGTATCCCGCTGCAACCCGATGAAGCCCTGGCCTTGCTGGACGTCCCCGCCCAAGCCATCGATCTGGGGGAAGTGGGTGGCCAGATATTCTTGAACATGGCCACGGGCGGCTTTGGCAGCCAGGTTACGGCCAATACCTCGGAAGACCTGAAAAAGGTGCTGGGCGGGGCGGCCTATCTGTTTACCGGGCTGACGCGTTTCACCGAACTGCACGCCGCTTATGCCGAGCTGCAAGGGCCGGACTTTCACTGGCAGGGTAATTTGCTGGCGCTGGGGATCGGCAACGGTCGCCAGGCCGGTGGCGGGCAGGAGCTGTGCCCACAGGCTCTGGTCGATGACGGTTTGCTGGATATCAGCATTCTGCCTGCACCCCAGGAAGTGGTCAGCACCCTGAAAGAGTTGATGGCCGGCGGCTGGAGCCTGGATAACCTGTTTGTCCGGGCGCGTGTGCCCTGGGTTGAAATCAAGGCGGCCGAGGGGCTTTCAATGAATCTGGATGGCGAGCCGCTGGAGGGTGATGCCATGCGCTTTGAAGTACGCAAGGGCGCGTTGAAGGTGCATTTGCCAGAAAACTCTCCACTGCTCAGCACGTCGACCCCAATTGATCCCGCGCAACTGCAGGAGGGATGACAGCAGCAACTGCCAGTCATAAAGAATCAGCCAGGCCGGCCGATAACCCCGGGCATCAAGCCCTTACGCCCAGGAGTTATTCATGGCCGGCATTCTCGACACGGTAGACCAGCGGACTCAGTTAGTGGGTGAAAACCGGCTGGAACTTCTCATGTTTCGCCTGGCAGGCCGGCAACTGTTCGCGATCAACGTGTTCAAGGTGCAAGAAGTCCTCCAACTGCCCAGATTGACCCTCATGCCGCACCGTCATCCTCATGTGTGCGGTGTGGTCAACCTGCGCGGCAAAACCCTGCCGGTGATCGATCTGTCTCGGGCGATCGGCATGCGCCCGGTGGTGCCGGGCCCCGACAGCACGATCATCGTCACCGAGTACAACCGTTCAGTTCAGGCGTTCCTGGTGGGCAGCGTGGACCGTATCGTCAATATGAACTGGGAGGCCATTCTGCCGCCGCCGGGCAGTGCCGGGCGCCAGCATTACCTGACCGCGATCAGCAAAGTCGATGAACAGCTGGTGGAGATTATCGACGTGGAAAAAGTGTTGGCCGAGATCGTCCCGTACAACGCCCGGGTCTCGCGCGAAAAACTGGCAGATCCGCTGCTGGAGCAGGCCCGTGGCCGTGAAGTGCTGCTGGTGGATGACTCCAGTGTGGCGGTGGCGCAATTGCGTGAAACGCTGTCGCAGTTGGGGCTCAAGATGCATGTTGCCAGCGATGGCCTCAAGGCCTTGAGCATGCTCAAGGCATGGGCGGACACAGGCCAGGTCATGACGGACAAGTTGCTGATGATTTTTACCGATGCCGAAATGCCGGAAATGGACGGTTATCGCCTGACCACCGAAATTCGTAACGACCCGCGTTTGCGCAGCCTGTACGTGGTGTTGCACACCTCGTTGTCGGGGAGCTTCAACGAGTCGATGGTGAAGAAGGTCGGCTGCGACAACTTTCTCTCCAAGTTCCAGCCGGACAAGCTGGTGGATGTGGTGCGTCAACGCTTGATGCTGGATCAAGTGCCGGCGTAACTTCGGGGGAAAAACTGATTTTTGCTCGTATACTTTGGCTTTTTAACTCTCTCGAGGCAGGCCAATGTTGCGTCTAAGCGCGCTTTATCGTTTTCCGCTGAAATCCGCCAAGGGCGAAAGCCTGCCCCAGGCCCGTCTGGACCGGCTGGGCCTGGTTGGTGATCGACGCTGGATGCTGGTCGATGAAGCGAGCGGCAGGTTCCTGACCCAGCGTGCCGACCCTGTAATGAGCCAGCTGTCGGCACTGTGGAACGCCGCCGGCGGTTTGACCCTGAGTGCCCGGGGTTTTGACCCGCTGGACGTGAAGGTGCCGGATGCCGAGTCGAATCTGCGGGGTGTCACCATCTGGCGTGACACTTTGCGAGTACCGGATGCGGGCGACGCTGCCGCTGACTGGCTAAGCCGCTTTGTCGAGAAGCCGGTACGGCTGGTGCATGTTCCGCTGGAGCGTGCGCGCACCACTGAAGCGGGCTATGGCCGTGATGATGACAAAGTGGCGTTTGCCGATGGCTACCCGCTGTTGCTGATAGGTCAGGCGTCGCTGGATGATCTTGGCGCCAGGGTCGGTCGCGAACTGGACATGCTGCGTTTTCGGCCAAACCTGGTGATTGAGGGCAGCGAAGCCTTTGCCGAAGACGGCTGGAAGCGCATCCGCATTGGTGATACCGAGTTTCGTGTGGTCAAGTCCTGCTCGCGTTGCATCCTCACGACGGTTGATCCGCACACCGGTGTGCGTGATGAACAGCGCGAGCCGCTGGCCACCTTGATGACTTATCGCAAGCAGGCAGAAGGGACTATGTTCGGTCAGAACCTGGTGAATGACGGTAACGGTGTGCTCGAAGTCGGCATGCCGGTAACCATTCTGGAGTAAACCCTTACCCTGTAGGAGCGAGCTTGCTCGCGAGCTGTTAAAAGCTCGCGAGCAAGCTCGCTCCTACAGCACATTGGTGTGTTTACTGGTCGTCAAAATAACGTTCGTGCCAGTCCACCAGCGGCTGCGGTACGTTGAGCTTTTGGCCGTAGATCACCGAATAAGACAGTACGTTCTGCACATACTGGCGTGTTTCGTCGAACGGGATGCTTTCGATCCAGACATCAAAGCCCAGGTGGTTTGCACCCTTGAGCCATTGGCGAACGCGGCCGGGGCCGGCGTTGTAGGCCGCGGAAGCCAGCACCCGGTTGCCGTTGAACTGGCCATGGACCTGACTCAGGTAGGCAGCACCCAGCTGGATGTTTTTGTCCGGGTTGAGTACTTGCTGTGGCGAGGCCAGCGGAATGCTGAATTTGCGTGCGGTTTCTTTGGCGGTGGCCGGCATCAACTGCATCAAGCCGCTGGCGCCCACACCCGAGCGGGCGTCATCCATAAAGGCACTTTCCTGACGGGTAATGGCAAATACCCAGCTCGAATGCAGCCCACGAACTTTGGCTTCTCGTACCAGCGTGTCGCGGTGTGCCATCGGGAAGCGAACATCCAGGTCATCCCAATACTGAGCTTGCGCCATGGTACGAATGGCGGGGAAGTACCACTTCAGGTCGTAGGCCAGTTTGGCCTGGGCGACCATTTCATCGCGGCTGAACAAGCGGCTGACGTAATACCACTCGCGTCGGCCATCGACGATTTGTCCGCGCTCGTGAAACTCCAGTGCGCGCTGCACGCCGGGCGTGTTGCGTACTTTATTGATCAGCTGCGGGCTGAGCATCAGCGGCTTGTTATTGAGCTGATACGGGGTCTGGGCCCGGTCGGCGGCCAGAAAGCCGTAAAAATCCCGCTCACCGGCGACTTTTTTGAACAGCGCCAGCGCTTGCGGGTTTTTAGGCTCGGCCAGTTCAAGGCTGCGGGCTTGCCAGTAACGCCAGCGGCTGGTGGTTGCCAGGTCCTGGGGCAGTTTGGTGGTCAACTGGTAGGCGTCTTGCCAGCGTGCCAGGCGTAACAGCAGGCGCAGACGCCATTCGGTGACCGTGTTGTCCCGCAGTTCCGGGTCGTACTTGGTCATGATGTCCAGGCCGCGACTGTCGTAGCGACGGGCGAACGTCAGACCGATTTCCCGGGCTATGGCGACTTTTTCGTCCCGCGAGAAATGCATGCTGCTGGCGTAGCTATCGAGCAGGGATGCGGCTTTTTCCGGATCCTGGCGTGCCAGACGGCGCAGGCCAAGGCCAACGGCATCAGACATGGCTTCGCTGGCGGGGGCGAAGCGCGACGGCTGGCTGAGCATGTCGGGCTTCTGGGCCACATCAATCATCAGCCTGGCTTGTGGGCCCAGCGTGTTGAGGCCGTTGGCCAGGGAGGTGGCAAGCCCGTAGTTGCGCGCTTCAGCTGCCAGCTTGACCCGCTTCCAGCGTTTTTGCTCGGTCAACTGGCCTTCGGCGGCCCACTGGCTGAACAGCGCGTCGCAGGCGGCAGGCTGTGCCTTGCCGACCATCCACAGTTTTTCGGCGTTGGCATAGCCTTCGGCCTTGAGGTTGTGCTTGAGCTGATACTGGCCGTTGAGGCAATCGAGTTCGGTGAAATTGAGCTTGGGGTCGTAATACTTTTCAAAAGTCGCCCAGTCGCCGCGCTCTGCCAGCCAGCGCAGCCAGCGCAACTTCATCCAGTTGGCCTGGGGCAGGTCGCCGTGTTGGGCCAGGAACTGCTCGATTTCAGGGTTGCTGGCCGACTTCAGACGTGCGGTCAGCTCGTCGTAGGCCAGATAGGGGGTCAGGGGATAACTGCGCAGCGCGGCGGCATTTTGAAAGTAAGGGCCGGAATCACCCTTGGCCAGGGCGCGCTTGGCATCATCGTAGAGCTGACGTTGTTGAGTGAGATCTGCAGCGTGGGCGGTTTGCACGGCGCAGGTAGTGAGAAGCAGGCAGGATAAAAAGTTGAAAAGACGACTGCGCATGTGGCTTCCGTACAAATGAAAAACGCGACAAGCGCAGGGCGACCCGCGCTGATTGTGCCGTAGCTTAGCCTTTTGCCAGCGCCCCGTGAAAGCCTTGCCGGCCAACCGGTGCTACTTGGCACTAAATGAAGGGTAGACGGGGCCGTACAAGAAATACCCGGCCGCCTGGGGGCTCAAATCAGGTAGAATGCGCGCCCAGTTTTTGGAGAAGCTCATGACCCTGCTCAAATTCAGCGATGTGTCCCTTGCTTTCGGCTCTATGCCGTTGTTGGACAAGGTGTCCTGGCAGATCGCCCGTGGAGAGCGGGTGTGCATCATCGGCCGCAACGGCACCGGAAAGTCCAGCATGATGAAGCTGGTAAAAGGTGATCAAAAACCCGATGACGGCTCTGTTTGGCGCGCGCCCGGCCTCAAGATTGGCGAATTGCCGCAAGAGTTGCCTGCGGCCGACGAACGGACCGTGTTCGACGTGGTTGCCGAAGGTCTGGACGGTGTTGGTGAACTGCTCGCGCAGTACCACCACCTGAGCCAGAACATCGTTACCGATGCTGACCTGGACAAGCTGATGCACGTCCAGCAAGACCTCGAAGCCCGCGACGGCTGGCGCTTGCAGCAATTGGTAGACAGCACCCTGAGCCGTCTGCAGTTGCCGGCTGACAAAACCCTCGCCGAATTGTCCGGCGGCTGGCGTCGTCGCGTCCTGCTGGCACAGGCTCTGGTTTCCGAACCGGATCTGCTGCTGCTCGACGAACCGACCAACCACCTGGACATCGGCGCTATTGCCTGGCTCGAAGAGGCCTTGATGGGCTTCCAGGGCGCGGTTCTGTTTATTACCCACGACCGTTCCTTCCTGCAGAATCTGGCCACCCGGATTCTGGAACTGGACCGTGGCGGCCTGATCGACTGGAACGGCGACTACGCCAGCTTCCTGGTGCACAAAGAAGCCACCCTGGCAGCTGAAGAAACGGCTAACGCCCTGTTCGACAAGCGTCTGGCCCAGGAAGAAGTGTGGATCCGCCAGGGCATCAAGGCGCGCCGCACCCGTAACGAAGGCCGTGTTCGCGCCCTTAAAGAGCTGCGCGTTGAGCGCAGTGAGCGTCGCGAACGCACCGGCAAGGCCAATATCCAGCTTGATACTGCCGACAAGTCCGGCAAGCAAGTGATGGTGCTGGAAAACGTCAGCTTTGCTCACCCGGGTGGTCCGTTCCTGCTCAAGGACTTCTCCATGGTGCTGCAGCGTGGCGACCGTATCGGTCTGCTGGGCGCTAACGGTACCGGTAAAACTACCCTGCTGAAGTTGATGCTGGGCGGCCTGGTGCCTACCGAAGGCACGGTTGAAGAGGGGACGCGCATCGACGTGGCTTACTTCGACCAGTTGCGCCATCAGCTGGATCTGGAAAAAACCGTGATCGATAACGTGGCCGAAGGCCGCGACTTTATCGATATCGACGGTCAGAGCCGCCACGTGCTCAGCTACTTGGGTGACTTCCTGTTCAGCCCTCAGCGTGCCCGCACGCCGGTCAAGGCGCTGTCAGGTGGTGAACGTGCCCGTCTGTTGCTGGCCAAGCTGTTCAGCAAGCCAGCCAACCTGCTGGTGCTCGATGAGCCGACCAACGACCTGGACGTTGAGACCCTGGAGCTGCTTGAAGAGGTCTTGCTGACCTTCAAGGGCACCGTGCTGATGGTCAGTCACGACCGGGCATTCCTCGACAACGTGGTGACCAGCACCCTGGTATTCCAGGGCGAAGGCAAGGTCCGTGAATACGTCGGTGGTTATCAGGACTGGTTGCGTCAGGGCGGCTCGCCGCGCCTGTTGGGTGTTACCGAGAGCAAATCCGGTAAGGCCGACCTTACTTCGGCAGTGGTCACCGCAGCACCGGCTCCGGCCGCCGCTGCACCTGCACCGGCAGCGAAAAAGAAGCTGAGCTACAAGCTGCAGCGCGAGCTGGAAGCCTTGCCAGGCGATATCGATGCGAAAGAGCAGGCAATTGCCGCCGTTGAAGCCGAAATGGCTGATGCGGGCTTCTATCAGCTGCCAGCCGCCAAAACGGCTGAAGTCATCGCCCGGCTTGAGAAGTTGCAAGCCGAGCTTGAGCAGCTGGTTGAGCGTTGGGCCGAGCTGGATGCCTGATTGAGCACCTGCTGAACTGAAAAAGCCCGGCCCTTTGAACAAGGGGGCCGGGCTTTTTTACTGTAGCGGGAGGCTTAATCAGGTTTTTTCAGGCTGACCGCCAGCACATCGCACGGAGCACCATGCAGCACATCGTTGGCAGTGGAACCCAGCAGCAGTGCCAGGCCGTGACGGCCATGGCTGCCGACCACGATCAGGTCGCAGTTTTCGGCTTTCGCGAAGCCATGGATTTCCTGGCGCGGCTGGCCATAGGCGAGTTTGCAGTTGTCTTTGGACAGTTGCGGGTAGATATCGATCAGGCGTTCAAGGCGTTCCTTGGCCTGATCAAACTGTTGTTGTTGCAGTTGCGACAGGTCCATCGGAACATCGCCGCCAAAGGCCATGGCCATAGGCTCGACGATGTGGATCAGCGACAGTTTGGCACCGTTGGCCTCGGCGCTGGCGCTGGCGCGATAGATCACCGGATCGCATTCTTCGGTCAGATCGACGGCGACTAGAATGTGGGTGTAGGGCTTTGGCGTGGACATGTGCGGCGCTCCTGTAAATGGTGAATTGTTATGAGTATGGCCCTTTTTGTAGAGCCTTGGTTCAAGTCAGGGTCAACTCGTTTAGTCAGGTAATGAGAGTACAGATATGACGGTATGGATAGTGGTGTCAATCCTGGCGCTGGTTCTTAGCCCCCTGGCATGGTTGCGGCCTTCACGTAATCAGAGTGGCCGGATGGATCTGCGCATGGAGGCGCGGCGCATGGGGCTGGCCATGCAACTGGCGCCCCAGGAGTGGCCGCACTGGCTTGAGCCGGAGCCGCCGAGTTCCTGTGCGCAATACCATCGCCCGCGCCGCAGTACTAAGCCTGATGTATGGTGCTATTGGCAATCGGCTCCGGGGAAATGGCTCAATCGCTGGCAGGAAGAATGTGTGGATGAGCGCTTGCTGGCGCAGTTTGAAAAGTTGCCGGCCAACGTCTACAAAGTTGAGGCCGATGCGCAAATGATCGTGCTGGTATGGGGCGAACGAGGCGATCCTGCGGTCTTGAAGGCCATTGATCAAGTGCTCCGGGCGCTGGCGTAGCGCTTGTGGAGCGAGCTTGCCTCGCGATGCAGGCACCGCGTTTTGCTTGAAACACCGCGGTGATGCAATGGCGGGGCAAGCCCGCTCCTGCAGGGTGGTTTTGTCATCGTTGTTTTGGACAATTGACAATCGCGGGCTTTTCCCTGAAGGTGTCGACACCCAAATCAAACGGGCGTATGAATTGAGCGTTTGTCTTCCTCGACGGCGCTCACAGAACCCCGACTATCGCGTTGGCGGGTGTGCCTGGCGGCCTGGCATCAACATTGACGCAAAGGTCAGTGACAGCCAGACGCTAGCGTCCGACGTATACTGTTCAGCTTCCATATCGTGGAGATCAGTTGATGATTTACGAAGGTAAAGCCATCACGGTTACGGCTCTTGAAAGTGGCATCGTCGAACTCAAGTTCGATCTCAAGGGTGAGTCCGTCAACAAGTTCAACCGTCTAACCCTGAACGAATTGCGTCAGGCAGTGGATGCGATCAAGGCAGATGCTTCGGTCAAGGGTGTTATCGTTTCCAGTGGCAAAGACGTGTTTATCGTCGGCGCAGACATCACCGAATTCGTCGAAAATTTCAAGTTGCCGGATGCTGAGCTGATCGCGGGTAACCTCGAAGCCAACAAAATCTTCAGTGCTTTCGAAGACCTCAATGTACCTACCGTTGCGGCCATCAATGGCATCGCGTTGGGTGGCGGTCTGGAAATGTGCCTGGCAGCGGACTTCCGCGTCATGGCCGACAGCGCCAAGATTGGCCTGCCTGAAGTAAAACTGGGCATCTACCCGGGCTTCGGCGGCACCGTACGTTTGCCGCGTCTGATCGGCGTTGATAACGCTGTTGAATGGATTGCTTCCGGTAAAGAAAACCGCGCTGAAGACGCCCTGAAAGTCGGCGCCGTTGATGCTGTTGTCACCCTGGACAAACTGGGTGCAGCTGCGCTGGACGTGATCAAGCGCGCCATCAGTGGCGAGCTGGACTACAAGGCCAAGCGCCAGCCAAAGCTTGAAAAACTCAAGCTGAACGCAATTGAACAAATGATGGCTTTCGAAACCGCCAAAGGTTTCGTCGCCGGCCAGGCCGGACCAAACTACCCGGCCCCGGTTGAAGCGATCAAGACTATCCAGAAAGCCGCGAACTTCGGTCGTGACAAGGCGCTGGAAGTTGAAGCCGCAGGTTTCGCCAAACTTGCAAAAACATCGGCTTCACAATGCCTGATCGGGTTGTTCCTCAACGACCAGGAATTGAAGAAAAAGGCCAAGGCCTACGACAAGATCGCCAAAGACGTGAAGCAGGCAGCCGTACTCGGCGCTGGCATCATGGGCGGCGGTATTGCCTATCAGTCGGCTTCCAAAGGCACGCCGATCCTGATGAAAGACATCAACGAACACGGCATCGAGCAAGGTCTGGCAGAAGCCGCCAAGCTGCTGGTAGGTCGCGTTGATAAAGGTCGCATGACCCCGGCGAAAATGGCCGAAGTGCTCAACGGTATTCGTCCGACCCTGTCTTACGGTGATTTCGGCAACGTCGACCTGGTGGTCGAAGCTGTAGTCGAGAGCCCGAAGGTCAAGCAGGCCGTACTGGCTGAAGTGGAAAACCACGTCCGCGAAGACGCGATTCTGGCGTCCAACACTTCGACTATCTCCATCAGTTTGCTGGCCAAGGCCCTCAAGCGTCCGGAGAACTTTGTCGGCATGCACTTCTTCAACCCGGTGCACATGATGCCGCTGGTTGAAGTCATTCGTGGCGAGAAATCCAGCGACCTGGCTGTAGCAACCACCGTTGCCTACGCCAAGAAAATGGGTAAAAACCCGATCGTGGTCAACGACTGCCCGGGCTTCCTGGTCAACCGTGTGCTGTTCCCGTACTTCGGCGGTTTCGCCAGGCTGGTCAGCGCCGGTGTCGACTTTGTGCGCATCGACAAAGTGATGGAAAAATTCGGCTGGCCGATGGGCCCGGCGTACCTGATGGACGTGGTCGGCATCGACACCGGTCACCACGGTCGTGACGTGATGGCTGAAGGCTTCCCTGATCGCATGAAAGACGATCGCCGCTCGGCGATTGACGCTCTGTACGAAGCCAAGCGCCTGGGCCAGAAGAACGGCAAGGGCTTCTACGCCTACGAAGAAGACAAGCGCGGCAAGCAGAAGAAAGTCGTTGATTCCAGCGTACTTGAAGTGCTCAAGCCGATTGTCTACGAGCAGCGCGACGTGACTGACGAAGACATCATCAACTGGATGATGATCCCGCTGTGTCTGGAAACCGTACGCTGCCTGGAAGACGGCATCGTTGAAACTGCGGCCGAGGCCGATATGGGTCTGGTTTACGGCATTGGCTTCCCGCTGTTCCGTGGCGGCGCATTGCGCTACATCGACTCGATCGGTGTTGCACAGTTCGTGGCCCTGGCTGATCAGTACGCTGAACTGGGCGCGCTGTACCACCCGACTGCGAAGCTGCGCGAGATGGCCAAGAACGGTCAGAGCTTCTTCGGTTAAGCGCCCCATTAGAGTGAGAGTGAAATTATGAGCTTGAATCCTAGAGACGTGGTGATTGTTGACTTCGGTCGCACCCCGATGGGCCGCTCCAAGGGTGGCATGCACCGCAACACCCGTGCTGAAGACATGTCTGCGCACCTGATCAGCAAAGTGCTGGAGCGCAACAACAAGGTTGACCCGAACGAAGTGGAAGACGTGATCTGGGGCTGCGTAAACCAGACCCTGGAGCAGGGCTGGAACATCGCACGCATGGCGTCGCTGATGACCCAGATCCCACATACTTCGGCCGCGCAAACCGTGAGCCGGCTGTGCGGTTCGTCCATGAGCGCCCTGCACACTGCTGCCCAGGCGATCATGACCGGTAACGGTGACGTTTTCGTGGTCGGTGGCGTCGAGCATATGGGTCACGTGAGCATGATGCACGGCGTTGATCCTAACCCGCACATGTCGCTGTACGCGGCGAAAGCCTCGGGCATGATGGGTCTGACCGCTGAAATGCTGGGCAAGATGCATGGCATCACCCGCGAGCAGCAGGATGCCTTTGCCGTGCGTTCTCACCAGTTGGCCCACAAGGCGACCATTGAAGGCAAGTTCAAAGACGAAATCATCCCGATGCAGGGATATGACGAAAATGGCTTCCTGAAAATGTTCGACTACGACGAGACCATTCGTCCGGATACGAGCATGGAAAGCCTGGCTGCGTTGAAGCCGGCCTTCAACCCCAAGGGCGGGACAGTGACTGCGGGCACTTCGTCGCAGATTACCGATGGTGCCTCGTGCATGATCGTAATGTCGGCCCAGCGTGCAAAAGACTTGGGTCTTGAGCCGCTGGCAGTGATCCGCTCGATGGCTGTTGCCGGTGTGGATCCTGCGATCATGGGCTATGGTCCTGTACCGGCCACGCAAAAAGCATTGAAGCGCGCAGGCTTGAATATGGCCGATATCGACTTCATCGAGCTCAACGAAGCTTTCGCTGCACAGGCCCTGCCGGTGCTGAAAGATTTGAAAGTGCTCGACAAGATGAATGAGAAGGTTAACCTGCACGGCGGTGCCATCGCCCTGGGCCATCCATTTGGATGTTCGGGTGCTCGCATCTCCGGCACTTTGCTCAATGTAATGAAGCAAAATGGCGGCACTTTCGGGTTGTCCACCATGTGCATTGGTCTTGGCCAGGGCATTGCCACTGTCTTCGAACGCGTCTAAAGCGTTGCGTTGATGGAAGCCGGGGCCATGTGCCCCGGTTTTTGTTTTTTGGATGTTTTGAATTTTTTTCTTTTAGGGAGCGCAACATGTCGGTACAACTTGGGCTCTACCAACACTACAAAGGCCCGCAATATCGGGTGTTCAATGTGGCGCGTCACTCCGAGACCGAAGAGGAGGTCGTGTTTTACCAGGCCTTGCATGGTGAATTCGGCTATTGGGTGCGTCCGCTGAAAATGTTTATTGAAACGGTCGAATATGAGGGCAAAACAGTCCCCCGATTCGCTCTGGTAAAGGCTGAACCGAGTATTTTTCCCAAGCCATGAGGCGAGGTCGCGCAGAACCCTGTGCTTGACCTCACCTTGTAGCCACTATATATAGCGGTGCCGCGTCAGGCGCGAACCGCCTTTCACTTCTAGAATTCAGGAATTTTCTGATCCATGGGCAAATCGCTGGTCATTGTGGAATCCCCGGCTAAGGCCAAGACCATCAACAAGTACTTGGGTAACGAGTACGTGGTGAAGTCGAGTATCGGCCATATCCGAGACCTGCCCACCAGCGGTTCGGCTAGCGCCAGCAAAGAACCTGCTGCCAAGCGCGGCAAGGCGGCGGCTGGTGAAGTGCCGGCCCTGTCGCCAAAAGAGAAGGCTCAAAAGCAGCTGATCTCGCGCATGGGTGTCGATCCGGAACATGGCTGGAAAGCCAAGTACGAGATCCTCCCGGGCAAGGAAAAGGTCATCGAAGAGCTGCGCCGGCTCGCCAAGGATGCTGACACCATCTATCTCGCAACCGACTTGGATCGCGAGGGGGAAGCCATTGCCTGGCACCTGCGCGAAGCCATCGGTGGTGATGACAGCCGCTACAAGCGCGTGGTGTTCAACGAAATCACCAAGAAGGCGATTCAGGAAGCCTTCTCCAGGCCGGGCGAGCTGGACATCAACCGTGTCAACGCCCAGCAGGCGCGTCGTTTCCTCGACCGCGTGGTGGGTTACATGGTTTCGCCGCTGCTGTGGGCGAAAATCGCCCGTGGCCTGTCGGCCGGTCGGGTGCAGTCGGTTGCCGTGAAGCTGGTGGTTGAGCGTGAGCGTGAGATCCGTGCCTTCAACCCTGAAGAATACTGGGAAATCCACGCCGATCTGGGCACTGCCAAGGGCGCGAAAGTGCGCTTCGACGTTGCCCGTGAAAAAGGCGAAGCCTTCAAGCCGCTGAACGAAACTCAGGCCATGGCGGCGCTGGAGAAGCTAAAAGCCTCCAGCTACACCATCTCCAAGCGTGAAGACAAGCCGACCAGCAGCAAGCCTTCTGCGCCATTCATTACTTCCACCCTGCAACAGGCTGCGAGTAACCGCCTGGGCTTCGGGGTGAAGAAAACCATGATGATGGCCCAGCGTCTGTATGAAGCCGGCTACATCACGTATATGCGTACCGACTCCACCAACCTTTCGGCTGATGCCGTGGAAATGGCGCGCACTTACATCGAGGGTGAGTTCGGTGCTGCCTACCTGCCGCCGGCCCCCAACGTATATAGCAGCAAGGAAGGCGCGCAGGAGGCTCACGAAGCCATTCGTCCTTCTGACGTAAACACCGATCCAAGCAAGCTGTCGGGCATGGAACGTGATGCTGAGCGGCTCTACGAGCTTATCTGGCGCCAGTTTGTTGCTTGCCAGATGCTGCCGGCCAAATACCTGTCGACCACCGTCAGCGTCGCTGCTGGTGACTTTGAGCTGCGTGCCAAGGGCCGTATCCTGAAGTTCGACGGCTACACCCGGGTCATGCCGCAAATTGCCAAGCCTGGCGACGACGATGTACTGCCGGACATGGCCCAGGGCGACGTGCTGAAACTGATCGAACTCGATCCGAGCCAGCACTTTACCAAGCCGCCTGCGCGTTACTCCGAAGCCAGCCTGGTAAAAGAGATGGAAAAACGCGGTATCGGTCGTCCTTCGACCTACGCCGCGATCATCGGCACCATCCAGGATCGTGGTTACGTGGCGCTGCATAACCGCCGCTTCTACTCCGAAAAAATGGGCGACATCGTTACCGAGCGTTTGTCCGAGAGCTTCTCTGACCTGATGGACTACGGCTTTACCGCCGGGATGGAAGAAAATCTCGATGATGTGGCGCACGGTGAGCGCGACTGGAAAAACGTGCTGGACGAGTTCTATGGCGACTTCAAAAAGAAACTTGAAGTAGCGGCCGCGCCGGAAGGCGGGATGCGTGCCAACCAGCCGGTAATGACCGACATCCCGTGCAAAGAGTGCGGGCGTCCGATGCAGATTCGTACCGCGTCGACCGGTGTATTTCTGGGTTGCTCGGGCTACAGCTTGCCGCCTAAAGAGCGCTGCAAGGCCACGGTCAACCTGGTGCCTGGCGACGAAATTGCTGCCGACGACGAGGGTGAGTCCGAATCGTTGGTGCTGTTGGGCAAGCACCGCTGCCCGATTTGCAGCACCGCGATGGATGCGTACCTGCTGGATGAGAAGCACAAGCTGCACATCTGCGGTAACAACCCGGATTGCACCGGCTACGAAATCGAAGAAGGCAGCTACCGCATCAAGGGCTACGAAGGGCCAAGCCTGGAGTGCGACAAGTGCGGCAGCGAGATGCAGCTCAAGACCGGTCGTTTCGGCAAGTTCTTCGGTTGCACCAACGCCGAATGCAAAAACACCCGCAAACTGCTGAAAAGTGGTGAAGCTGCGCCGCCGAAAATGGACCCGGTAAAAATGCCGGAGCTCAAGTGCGAGAAGGTCAACGACACGTATATTTTGCGTGACGGTGCTTCGGGGTTGTTCCTGGCGGCCAGCCAGTTCCCGAAAAACCGCGAGACCCGTGCGCCGCTGGTGATTGAAATCGTGCCGCACAAGGACGAGATCGATCCCAAGTACCACTTCCTGTGTGAAGCGCCGAAGAAGGACCCGGATGGTCGTCCAGCGGTGATTCGCTACAGCCGCAAAACCAAGGAGCAGTACGTGCAGACTGAAGTTGAAGGCAAGCCGACAGGCTGGCGTGCCTTCTACGACGGCAAAAGCTGGAAGGTTGAAGACAAGCGTAAAGAGAAAGACGCTTGATTTAGCGTGACGGCTTAACAAAAAACCGCGCAAGGGCTGCATGCCTTGCGCGGTTTTTTTGTGATTGTCCTGTACGGGCCTGTGGCAACTGCACCAAAAGCGCAGGATTGGCGCTTGCTCCCGTAGCCCCTGATCCCTGAGACTGCTCAGTCTGCACTTATCCAATTCGCTGTGGAGCGCGCCCGCATGGCTCATGAACTCTATACCCGCACCAATCAGAAAATTTACTTCGCCGGTCTGGCCCTGGATGCCATGAACAAGGCCGGCGAAGGTCGGGCCATGAATGCTCAGGCGCTGGTACAGGCCGAACGCGAATCAGCGGTGTTCCATTTGTATGGTGCATTGCTCGGGCTGTGCCATGAAATCGCGGGTTTCTACCGTCTGCCTCAGGCCGGCGCGCCCAGGGTTGAACTGTTGCTCACTCAGGAGGTGCTGGAGGCAATAGCCATCCCCGAACTGGCAGAAATGGTCGAGCTGGCGCGTGCGCCGCAAACCTGGCTGGCCCAATTGATCGCCGCCCATGGGGCGTTGTACCAGCCGTTGCAGGCTCCGAAAAAGGTCAAGGCGGATGTCTTCCAGCCCTTGATCGTAGCGGTCAATCTGGAGGACGAGACACCCGGGGAGTTAGGCCGGGAAACCCTGGAAGAGTGGCGCCAGAACTTGAAATCCCTGGCTGTCCGCTTTCGCGACGGGCTCAATGAGTGCTGATGGTCGAAGGCAAAACTGTACAGTCATTCATCAGTCTGTAATGAAACCAGCACAGTTCCTGGCAAATTCCCAGTGGATGACTGATATAATCCCGCGCTTTCGTGGAGAACAAACTTTTATGCCAACGTCCTTTCTTGAAATTGTCGAATTGCCAGACGGCCGTATCGAGTTGCGTCGGGCTGAAGACGAGGGGTCTTTGGTGACGCTGAACTTCTCTGAAGATGCCAAGGCTTTTCTTCAGGGTCAGCACGTAGAGGTGGCCAAGGCCATGCTTAGCGTGGGTGTGCAGATGGCGGGCCGACTGGCCGAAGGCGAACTCGAAAAGGATGACGGACCGCGTATTCTTCATTAAGACGCGATCCATGCCCCAGGCGTGTCACGGACCGGCTTTTGTATTCAGCAAAAGCCCTGTGACAACGTCCGCTGTTTAGCCCAGACGAATATTTAAACTTTGCCCGTGACCGGTGCGTGCTGCGCCAATCAGCTGTTGGCGGGCTGCGGCATTCAGTGGATTGATCCAGCTGACCACCGTGTGGCTTCGGCCCAGGCGCAGGGCTTCGCAGGTGAGTTGCAGCGTGCTTTTATTGCCGTTGGGCTGCAGCAGCAAAATACGTTCACGGTTGAGGCCGGCATCCCGTAGCCAGCTTTGAGTCAGGCTGGCGGGTGGCGCTATCAGTGTCAGCCAGCGGTCGTCCGGTTGTTCGCTCAGTTCGCGCAGCATAGGCGCAAGCAGGTTCAGGCAGTTTCCGGCAGCACCGCGCAGCGACAGTTCACTGAATGCTTCGGGTTCGACGCTCCAGGGTGAATCGAGCACGTCTTTGATCGCGGGGGTCATTGGTTTTGCCATGAACGCCTCGAAAAGATTGAGTTGTGCTGGCAGCGGTGTGTGTGGGAACTGCATGAAGCCTCCTTTAGCGGCGAATGACGCCGACACTCAAGCCTTCAATGACCAGTTCCTGGTCCTTGAGGTTGACTTCAATCGGGGCGAAGTCAGGGTTCTCGGCGATTAGCCAGACCTTGTTACCTTCACGCTTGAAGCGCTTTACCGTCACTTCGTCGTCGATGCGGGCCACGACAATCTGGCCGTTACGGGCTTCGCGACAGGTATGAACGGCAAGCAGGTCGCCATCAAAGATGCCGACGTCCTTCATGCTCATGCCTTGCACCCGCAGCAAATAGTCAGCGCGCGGATGGAAGAAGGTCGGGTTGATATTGCATGACTCTTCGACGTGCTCCTGCGCCAGGATCGGGGCGCCGGCAGCAACCCGGCCGATGATGGGCAGGGTGGATTCGTCGGACTTGGCTTCGAAACCGGGGATGCGAATGCCCCGCGATGCTCCCGGAGTCATCTCGATGGCACCCTTGCGGGCAAGGGCCTTGAGGTGTTCTTCGGCGGCGTTCGGCGACTTGAAGCCCAGCTCCTGTGCGATCTCGGCACGGGTGGGCGGGTATCCGTTGTCATCCAGGCATCGCTTGATGAAGGCCAGGATCTCAGCTTGGCGTGGCGTCAGTTTTAGCATGTTGATCGCTCTGTCTTTTTATACAGTGACTGGGATTATATACAGTGATAGCTGATTGGCAATCACCCATTTTCAGGAGTCCGCCGGACGGTCGCCTGTCAGGCTGCGCACTTTATCAGCTGCGACCCGGCGGGCCGAGGCTGTGGTTAAATGCGAAACCGCCCGGTCGCAATGTGAATACGTCACCTTGACTTTTTACAAGCTGAAACGTATGTTTCAAACAACTGTTTAAATGTTTGTCAGGCGGAGTAGCCATGGCCCAGTCGGAAACCGTTGAACGTATCCTTGATGCTGCCGAGCAGCTGTTCGCGGAAAAAGGGTTTGCCGAAACCTCATTGCGGCTGATTACCAGCAAGGCCGGGGTTAATCTTGCGGCTGTCAATTACCATTTCGGTTCAAAAAAAGCGCTGATCCAGGCAGTTTTTTCGCGGTTTCTGGGGCCTTTCTGCGCCAACCTCGATCGAGAGCTGGAGCGCCGTCAGGCCAGGCCGGAGAATCGGCCCACCCTTGAAGAACTGCTGGAAATGCTGGTGGAGCAGGCGCTGGTAATCCAGCCCCGCAGCGGCAATGACCTGTCTATCTTCATGCGCTTGCTGGGGCTGGCATTCAGTCAGAGCCAGGGGCATTTGCGGCGCTACCTTGAAGACATGTATGGCAAGGTTTTCCGCCGCTACATGTTGCTGGTCAATGAGGCCGCCCCGCAAATCCCCCCGATCGAACTGTTCTGGCGCGTGCATTTCATGCTCGGCGCGGCGGCTTTCAGCATGTCCGGAATCAAGGCATTGCGCGCCATTGCCGAAACCGACTTCGGGGTAAACACCTCGATCGAACAGGTGATGCGTCTGATGGTGCCTTTCCTCGCCGCAGGCATGCGTGCTGAAAGCGGCGTGGTTGATCCGGCAATGGCCGCCGCACAGCTTCGTCCCCGCAGCAAAACCCCGCAGGTCAGCGTCAAGGTTTGACCTGCTGCGGGTGGGCGTGGCAGCTGAGTTCCGCTAAGCTAGCTGCCATGTTCGTTCCTGATCCATTTCCTGTTGCCGACTCGCTGCTGTCTCATTCAGGTGAGGCCCGTAGCCCTGTGTCCGCTATTTTTTATTCAAAGGATTATCCATGAGTTCTGCCCTGCAAGGCTCCTTGATGGTGGACGTCGCCGGTACCTGGCTGACGGCCGAAGATCGGCAATTGTTGCGCCAGCCTGAAGTGGGCGGGTTGATCATTTTTGCCCGTAACATCGAGCACCCGCGCCAGGTGCGTGAGCTCAGTGCGTCGATTCGCGCCATTCGTCCTGACTTGCTGCTGGCGGTCGACCAGGAAGGCGGGCGGGTTCAGCGTCTGCGTCAGGGCTTCGTGCGTCTGCCGGCCATGCGCGCAATTGCCGATAACCCCAATGCCGAGTACCTGGCCGAACAGTGTGGCTGGATCATGGCCACCGAAGTGCTGGCTGTCGGGCTGGACCTGAGCTTCGCCCCGGTACTGGATCTGGATTACCAGCGCAGCGCTGTGGTCGGTAGCCGTTCATTTGAGGGTGACCCGCAGCGTGCAGCAGTGTTGGCCGGGGCGTTCATTCGCGGGATGAATGATGCGGGCATGGCTGCAACCGGCAAGCATTTCCCCGGTCACGGCTGGGCCGAGGCCGATTCCCATGTAGCGATTCCCGTAGACGAACGCAGTCTTGAGCAGATCCGCAGCCATGACCTGGTGCCATTTGCCCTGTTGAGCAAGCACCTGGCGGCAGTCATGCCGGCCCATGTGATCTATCCACAAGTGGACAGCCAGCCAGCCGGATTTTCCCGTCGCTGGTTGCAGGATATTTTGCGCGGCGAGCTTGAGTTTGACGGCGTGATCTTCAGTGACGATCTGTCGATGGCCGGCGCCCATGTGGTCGGCGATGCTGCCAGCCGTATCGAAGCGGCGCTGTCGGCCGGTTGCGACATGGGCCTGGTGTGCAACGACCGGGCAGCGGCCGAGCTGGCACTCAGTGCAGCGCAGCGTCTGAAGGTGACCCCTTCACCGCGGATTGCCCGCATGCGTGGCCAGGCATGGGCCAGCACCGACTATCGCGAGAGCCCGCGCTGGCTGGTGGCGATGGGTGCGCTTAGAGATGCCCAGCTGATTGATTGAAGGGCCAATGCAATAAAACTGCAGGAGCGTCGACCGGCTGCTCCTGCAGCATTCACGTTGTTTCAGCGCTTTTCGATTTTCGGCGGCAACGGTGCAAACAGCGCATCGATGTCGTCGTCCTGCAGTTTCCAGTCTCCGGCTATGCGGCCATCCAGAACCCCTGCGGCCAAATCCGATTTTTCCTGCTGCAAGTGCTGGATTTTCTCCTCCACGGTGCCGCGGGCAATCATCTTGTACACAAACACCGGTTTTTCCTGGCCGATGCGGTAGGCGCGGTCGGTCGCCTGGTTTTCCGCCGCCGGGTTCCACCACGGGTCGTAGTGGATCACGGTGTCAGCCTCGGTCAGGTTCAAGCCCACGCCGCCAGCCTTCAGGCTGATCAGAAAGATTTGCAGGGTGCCGCTCTGGAAGTCCTTCACCGGTGCGCGACGGTCACGGGTTTGCCCGGTGAGGATGGCGTAGCGCACCTTGCGTTTCTGCAGTTCGGCTTCGATCAGCCCGAGCATCGAAGTGAACTGCGAAAACAGCAGGATGCGCCGGCCTTCGGCGAACAGTTCTTCAAGCATCAGCATCAGGCTGTCGAGCTTGCCGGAGGTGCTGCCTTTTTTCGGCGGGGTGTCACTGACCAGTCGCAGGTCGCAGCACACCTGACGCAGTTTGAGCAGGGCTTCAAGAATGATGATCTGGCTGCGACCCACACCTTTGCGGGTGATTTCGTCGCGGACCTTTTTGTCCATGGCCAGGCGCATGGTCTCGTACACATCGCGCTGGGCTTCGTTGAGATCCACCCAGTGGATGATCTCGGTCTTGGGCGGCAGTTCGGTCGCCACCTGCTCCTTGGTGCGGCGCAACAGAAAAGGCTTGATCCGTGCATTGAGGTGCTGCAAACGCTCGTCGCTGCCCTGGCGCTCGATGGGCACCCGGTAATCGCGGTTGAAGGTTTTGACATCGCCCAGCCAGCCGGGCAGCAAGAAGTGGAACAGTGACCACAGCTCGCCCAGGTGGTTTTCCAGCGGTGTGCCGCTCAGGCACAGGCGCTGACGTGCATTCAGTTCGCAGGCCGCCTGTGAGGCCTTGCTGCCGGGGTTCTTGATGTACTGCGCCTCGTCCAGCACCAGTACATGCAGCGGCAGTTTTGCCAGCTGTTCAATGTCTTTGGGCAGCAGCGCATAGGTGGTCAGGATCACGTCATAGTCGTTGAGGTGCTCAAAGTGCTTTTTACGCGTCGCGCCATACAGCGCCAGCACCTTGAGCTGCGGGGTGAAATGCGCCGCCTCGTCGAGCCAGTTGGGGATCAGGCTGGTGGGCATGACCACCATGGCCGGGCGATCCAGGCGCCCGGCATTTTTCTCGCAGAGGATATGCGCCAGGGTTTGCAGGGTTTTACCCAGCCCCATGTCATCGGCAAGAATCCCCCCGACCTCCAGTTGACGCAGTGACTGCATCCAGCTCAGGCCTTCCAGCTGGTAGGGGCGCAGGTTGGCGTTGAGGCCCTCGGGAGCTTCGACGCTGAAGTCCTTGATATCCCGCAGGCGCTGGGCAAAGCCGCGGATGTGCTCGCCGCCTTCCCAGCGCAGGGGCAATGCATCCAGGGCGTTAAGCCGCGGTGCGTCGGCACTTTTGATCCGCAGGCTGGTGGCGCCCGGCTCTCCCAGATAAAACTCGTCCAGGGTCGCCAGCACCGGTTTCAGGCGGCCATAGGGCAGAGCCACTTGCAGCGGGCCGTGGCCACTGTTGGGAGTGGTGGGGATGTTCACCAGAATCAGTTCGTCGTCCCGGCGCCTGGCCAGTTTTTCCGGGCTCAGCAGATCGGTATGGGAGCGCATCAGGTTCAACAGGATCGGCAGCAAACTCAGGCGCTGGCCGTTGACGATGATCCCCAGTTCCAGGTCGAACCAGTCGTGCTCCGGGGCCTCGTCGACGTTGGCGTACCAGTCTTGCACCGGGCTCAGGTCAAAACCGAAGTCTTCATCGATCTGCAGTTCCCAGCCCTGTTCGCGCAGGCCGGGCATTTGATTGAGGGTGAAGTTGAGCCAGGCACTGTCGTTGACCATTTCAAACAGCTCGCCGGCGCTTTCAGGCAGCGCCTTGCTCTGGCGGGTGGCGATTTTGAAACCCAGGGTGCGCAGTTGCTCGCGAAAGGCGTTTTCCGCCTCCGGCTGGCGTTTGATGCGCAGGGTCTGGTGTTCCTGGCGAATCAGGATGTCGGCGTTTTTTTGCCCGCTGGCGTATTGCTCGAGGTAATTGAACGACAGCGCGGCGCGGTGCTGGATATAACGCTGCATCTTGCCGTTGCGCGGTTCAAAGGCGCTGAACTCGGCACTGGCCAGCCATAGGCGCGGCACCGGTTGCACGTCATCGATCAGCACTTCGGGCAGGTTGGCAGGGCGACGCGAGTCGAGTACGGCCTGGAGTTTTTCCAGAAGCTCGGCGTCCTGGGCGGCGGCAGGGTAGTTCAAGGTTTCTTCAATCTTCAGTAATACGGCAGCAGTGTGCTTGCAATTGGCCCGCACCGGGCAGGTGCAGTTGGCGCTCACCAGCAGCAATGTGCCTTTGGCCGAGTCGCGCAATTCAATGGTCTGGCGGTAGGTGTTTTCGCCCGAACCCTGACAGCTGGCAGTAATCAGGCTGTCACCGATCTGCACAATCCTGACGCGGTTTTGCCTGGCGTAGCTGCGGCCACGTTCCAGGCTTTGCTCTTTGAAGCGACTGACCCAGGTCGGTGCGAGCGGCTTGGTCAGTTGCGGGGTCAGGCTCACGGACATGGGTACTTCATTCAGGGCGACTTCGGTGTCAGGCGCTCAAACAGCGCCTCAATAGTGTTGAAGCGTTCTTCGGCACGTTCCATCGGCACCATGAATTTGAACACGGTGGCGCCTTCGAATTTGTAACGGTTGGGCTGGCCTTGAATCAGCTTGATCAGCACCAGCGGGTCAACCGGGGTGTCCGCGGCAAACTCGATGCGTCCGCCCTGGGGGCCGGCATCGACTTTTTTGATACCCAATTGTTCGGCCTGCAATTTGAGCAGGGTAATGCGCACCAGATTTTTGCTTGGCTCGGGCAGCAGGCCAAAGCGGTCGATCATCTCGACCTGCAAATCCTTGAGACCGTCTTCGTCGCTGGCATTGGCAATGCGTTTGTAGAGGATCAGCCGGGTGTGCACATCCGGGAGATAGGCTTCAGGAATCAGCGCCGGTACCCGCAGGTTGATTTCCGGCCCGCCGCCCAGGGGCTGGTCGAGGTTGGGCTGTTCGCCCTTGCGGATCGACTTCACCGCGCGCTCGAGCATTTCCATGTACAGGGTAAAGCCGACGGCCTGGATCTGGCCGCTTTGGCCGTCACCGAGCAGTTCGCCTGCACCACGGATTTCCAGGTCATTGGTGGCCAGCACAAAGCCGGCCCCCAGGTCCTGGGTATTGGCGATGGCTTCCAGACGCTTTTGCGCGTCGCCGGTAATTTGCTGGCGCGGGGGTGTCAGCAGGTAGGCGTAAGCCTGGTGGTGGCTGCGTCCAACCCGGCCGCGCAACTGGTGCAACTGAGCCAGGCCGAACTTGTCGGCGCGCTCGATGATGATGGTGTTGGCGCTCGGCACGTCGATGCCGGTCTCGATGATGGTCGAGGCGATCAGCACGTTGAAACGTTTGTGATAGAAGTCGCTCATCACCTGTTCGAGTTCGCGCTCGCGCATTTGCCCGTGGCCGATACCGATCCGTGCTTCTGGCACCAGCTCTGCCAGTTCGGCGGCGCATTTCTCGATGGTTTTGACATCGTTGTGCAGGTAGTAAACCTGGCCACCGCGTAACAGTTCACGCAACAACGCCTCTTTGACGGTGCTGTTGTTCTGCTCCATGACAAAGGTGCGCACCGACAGGCGGCGGGCAGGCGGGGTGGCAATGATCGACAGGTCGCGCATGCCGGACACGGCCATGTTCAAGGTGCGCGGGATTGGCGTTGCGGTGAGGGTCAGAATGTCGACCTCGCTGCGCAGGGCCTTGAGCTGTTCTTTCTGGCGTACCCCGAAGCGGTGCTCTTCGTCGATGATCACCAGGCCGAGGTTTTTGATTTTGACGTCGTCCTGCAGCAGCTTGTGGGTGCCGATCACGATGTCGATCTTGCCTTCGGCCAGTTGGGCCACGGCGGCGTTGATTTCTTTGGCCGATTTGAAGCGGCTCATTACCTCTACCGTTACCGGCCAGTCGGCGAAGCGGTCGCGGAAGCTGTTGTAGTGCTGCTGGGCGAGCAGGGTGGTGGGCACCAGAATCGCCACCTGACGGCCGCCATGCACGGCAATGAAGGCGGCGCGCATGGCCAC
Organism: Pseudomonas sp. Lz4W; assembly: GCF_000346225.2. NCBI lineage: Bacteria > Pseudomonadati > Pseudomonadota > Gammaproteobacteria > Pseudomonadales > Pseudomonadaceae > Pseudomonas > Pseudomonas sp. Lz4W. The sequence goes on from NZ_CP017432.1 coordinate 1,425,079, forward strand.
TTCGGTTTTGCCGAAGCCCACATCGCCACACACCAGCCGGTCCATTGGCTTGGGCGACAACATGTCGGCACGCACGGCTTCGATGGTGGTTTGCTGGTCCGGGGTTTCCTCGAACGGGAAGCCGGCGCTGAAAGTTGCGTAATCGGCCTTCGGATCGGCAAACGCATGGCCTTCACGGGCAGCCCGGCGGGCATAGATGTCCAGCAGCTCGGCAGCCACGTCACGGACCTGCTCGGCGGCTTTGCGCTTGGCTTTTTGCCAGGTTTCCGAGCCCAGACGATGCAGCGGTGCCAGTTCATCGTCGCTGCCGGTGTAGCGGGCGATCAGGTGCAGGTTGGCAACAGGCACGTAGAGCTTGGCGCCCTCGGCGTATTCCAGGGTCAGAAACTCGGCCACCTGATTGTCGACTTCCAGCGTCGCCAGCCCTTGATAGCGGCCGACCCCGTGGTCGATATGCACCACCGGTGCGCCTTCGCGCAGTTCGGTGAGGTTTTTGATCACTGCATCGTTGTTGGCGTCGGCGCGTTTTTCCCGACGGCGACGCTGCATCACCCGTTGCCCGAACAATGGACTTTCGGCGATCAGGGCCAGGGCCGGGTCGTCCAGCAGCAGGCCTTCATCCAGCGGCGCAATGGTAATGGCCAGGCGGTGTTTGCTGGCGACGAAGTCGGGCCAGTTTTCGACGGTTTTCGGGCGAAGTTTCAGACGTTCCAGCAGTTCGAGCAGCACTTCGCGGCGACCGGCAGATTCGGCGGTAAACAGCACGCGGCCATCAAACTGCTCTAGAAAGCCGGACAATGCCGCCAGTGGCTGATTGGCCTTGGCTTCTATCGCCAGATTCGGCAACGGCCGGGCCGGGAAGCGCTCGCGGCTGCTGCCGGTATCTACGTCGTCCTGGCTGGCGACTACCCGTGGCCAGTTTTTCAGCCGGGCGAAGCAGTCGTCCACCGGCAGGAACAGCTCGGCAGGGGGCAGCAACGGGCGGGACGGGTCGATGCGGCGTTCTTCGTAGCGGTTGCGCACGTCAGACCAGAAATTCTCCGCGGCCTGCTCGATACCGGGCAGCGAGAACACTTGCGTATCCCCCGGCAAGTAGTCGAACAGGGTCGAGGTTTCATCGAAAAACAGCGGCAGGTAGTACTCGATACCGGCCGGGGTGATCCCGCTGCTCAGGTCCTGAAAGATCGGGCAACGGCGGAAATCCACATCGAAGCGTTCGCGAAAGCGCGCCTTGAACCGGGTTACAGCATCTTTTTGCAGCGGAAACTCCCGGGCCGGCAGCAAGCGTACCGATTCGACCTTGTCGATGGAGCGCTGGGTTTCCGGATCGAAAGTGCGCAGGGTTTCGATTTCGTCGTCGAACAGGTCAATCCGGTAGGGCAGTTTGCTGCCCATCGGGAACAGGTCGATCAAGGCACCACGTACCGCGAACTCGCCGTGTTCGTACACCGTGTCGACGCAGCGATAACCGCTGGCCTCAAGCCGGGTGCGCATTTGCTCGACGTCCAGCTTCTGGCCAATATCCAGCACCAGGCTGCTACCCAGCAAAAACCGGGTCGGAGCCAGGCGATGTAGGGCGGTGGTGATCGGCACTACCAAAACGCCATGACTCAGTTCCGGCAGCCGGTACAGGCTGGCGATGCGCTGGGAAATGATGTCCTGGTGCGGCGAGAACAGATCGTAGGGCAGGGTTTCCCAGTCGGGAAAATGCAGCACCGGCAACTCGGGCGCGAAAAACCTCAATTCCTGCTCCAGGCGTTCGGCGCTTTGGCTGTCGGCGGTCAGGAGCAGGGTGAAGCGCTGGGCGGCGCTGGCAGCTTCGGCGATTGCGAGGCTCAGGGCGGCACCGGGCAGATTGCCCCAGTGCTGTTTACCTGCAGTGGCAGGGAGTTTCGGTAGACGCAGGACGGGCACGGAAGGTTGAGCTCCAAGCGTTGCGACAAAGTCGGCAATTGTAACGGGCCAAGGGGCTGGCTGTCAGTTGCAGTCTTTAAAGGGGGGGTGAATTCTGTACGTGATACCGGACATGGGGCTGTCACGGGGGAGGATCAAGGGCTGAAAACCCATGAAAACCAGGGTGTTATAAATTTTTTTACCTTTATTTGCTGGGGCTTAAACGTTTCAGTTCGGGCGTGTGACAGGCGTGCATTGCCCAGGCAGGGGCGCAACTGCATAATGTAGCCCCTTTTTTCAGCCCCTACATGTGGAAGGTTCCCGTGACTCAGAAGCCCGACCAGTGTCTTGGTGAATGGATCGACCGTGAAGCACTCGCAGAAGCGATGATCCCGCTAATCGGTCAGCTCTACCGCAATAACAATGTGGTGAGTTCGATCTATGGCCGCAGCCTGATCAACCGTTCAGTCATCGCGATTCTCAAAGCTCATCGCTTTGCCCGTCATCGCCAGTCCGATGACAGCGAATTGTCCGTACACGAAACTTTCCCTCTGCTTAAAGCAATGAGCGAGCTCAAGCTCGGTGCTGCTTCGGTAGACCTGGGCAAGCTGGCCGTTAAATTCAAGGCCGAAGCCAATGGCCGTACTGCCGAGCAGTTCGTGCGCGAAGAACTGGCCGATGTAGTGGGTCAGCAAAATGCTTCTGCCCGCAAAGGCACTGACGTTGTGCTGTACGGCTTCGGTCGTATCGGCCGTCTGCTGGCGCGCATCCTGATCGAAAAAACCGGTGGTGGCGACGGTCTGCGTCTGCGTGCCATCGTTGTGCGCAAAGGCGCCGAAAACGATCTGGTCAAGCGTGCAAGCTTGCTGCGTCGTGACTCGGTACATGGTCCGTTCGATGGCACCATCGTTATTGATGAAGTCAACAACACCATCACCGCCAACGGCAACCTGATCCAGGTGATCTACGCGAAGAACCCGACTGAAGTGGACTACACCCAGTACGGCATTCAGAACGCATTGCTGGTGGACAACACCGGTGTATGGCGTGACGCCGAAGGCCTTGGCCAGCACCTGGCTTGCCCTGGCATTGACCGTGTGGTGTTGACCGCACCGGGCAAAGGCAAGCTGAAAAACATCGTTCACGGTATCAACCACGGCGAAATCACCGCAGACGACAAGATCGTTTCGGCGGCATCCTGCACCACCAACGCCATCGTGCCGGTGCTCAAGGCTGTCAACGACAAGTTCGGCATCGTCAACGGTCACGTTGAAACGGTTCACTCGTACACCAACGACCAGAACCTGATCGACAACTTCCACAAGGGCGACCGCCGTGGCCGTAGCGCCGCGCTGAACATGGTTATCACCGAAACCGGCGCTGCCACCGCTGCTGCCAAGGCTCTGCCCGAGCTGGCCGGCAAGCTGACCGGTAACGCGATCCGCGTTCCGACGCCAAACGTTTCGATGGCCATCCTCAACCTGAACCTTGAGAAGCCGGCTACCCGTGAAGAAATGAACGAGTACCTGCGCTACATGGCGCTGCACTCCGATCTGCACAAGCAAATCGACTACGTGAACTCCCAGGAAGTGGTTTCCACTGACTTCGTAGGTTCGCGTCACGCCGGTGTGGTCGATGCTGAAGCGACTATCTGCAATGACAACCGCGTTGTTCTGTACGTGTGGTACGACAACGAATTCGGTTACAGCTGCCAGGTAGTTCGCGTGATGGAAGACATGGCCGGGGTCAACCCGCCAGCGTTCCCGCGCTAAGCAACCGCCGCAACTGAAAACGCCCCGACTGGTTCGGGGCGTTTTTGTGTGCGCTGTAAAATTGTCAAAAACATCGCGAGGCGAGCTCGCTCCTACATGGTTTTAGCTGTTAGCCGGGATTGCGGCTTGAGCGGTGCGCAGTTCGTGTTTATTGCCGCGGAACAGCACTACGGTGGCAATCAGGCCCGGTGCAGTCGCCAGGCCAGTAGGAGCGAGCTTGTCTCGCGATCTTTTAGAAGATCAAAACATCGCGAGGCGAGTTCGCTCCTACATGGTTTTAGCTGTTAGCCGGGATTGCGGCTTGAGCGGTGCGCAGTTCGTGTTTATTGCCGCGGAACAGCACTACGGTGGCAATCAGGCCCAGTACCGCTGCGCCTGTCAGCCACAGGCCCGGTGCTGCCTTGTTGTCCAACACGTGGATCAGGTAGGTGCAAGCCGCCGGAGTAAAGCCGCCAAAGGTCGCAGTGGCCAGGCTATAAGCCAGGGAGAAGCCTGTGGTGCGCACCTCGACCGGCATTATTTCGGTAAGGGCCACCACCATGGCGCCGTTGTACGAGCCATACAGGAACGACAACCACAACTCGACGATCAGCAGATGGCTGAAGCTCGGGTTGGCCACCAGCCAGGACAGCGCCGGATAAGCAGTCAGGATCGCCAGGAGGGTCGCGCCCAGCAGCAGCGGTTTACGTCCTACCTTGTCGGACAGTGCGCCCATCACCGGCAGCCAGAAGAAGTTCGACAGGCCAATGCACACCGTCACCAACAGGGCATCGAAATCCGACAGGTGCAGTTCTGACTTGCCGAAGGTCGGGGTGTAGGCGGTGATCAGGTAGAACGACACGGTGGTCATCACCACCAGGGCCATGCCGCCCAGCACCAGTCCGAAGTTCTGACCGATGGAACGAACTATTTCACGCAGGGTAGGGTGATGCGTTCGGGCTTCGAACTCAGGGGTTTCTTCCATCGATTTACGGATGACAAAGATCACCGGCACGATCATGCAGCCGATCAGGAACGGGATGCGCCAGCCCCAGTCACCCATGTCTTCCGGGCTCAGCCAGTGGTTGAGGCCAACTCCGAGCAGGCCGGCGAACACCACTGCCGCTTGCTGGCTAGCCGATTGCCAGCTAACGAAGAAGCCTTTGCGACCCGGGGTAGCGATTTCCGCCAGGTACACCGAAACGCCGCCCAGTTCCACGCCCGCTGAAAAACCTTGCAGCAAGCGCCCCAGCAACACCAGTAACGGGGCTGCGACACCCAGGGTGGCATAACCCGGCACACAGGCAATCAGCACTGTGCCCATGGCCATCAGGGCGAGGGTAATGATCAGGCCTTTGCGTCGACCGTGACGGTCGATGTAGGCGCCGAGAAAGATTGCACCCAGCGGGCGCATCAGGAAGCCTGCGCCAAAAGTAGCCAGGGCAAGCATTAATGAAGCGAAGGCGCTGTCGGACGGAAAGAAGGTTTTGGCAATGGCCGTGGCGTAGAAGCCAAAGACCATGAAGTCGAACATCTCGAGAAAGTTACCGCTGACAACGCGAAAAATCGCCTTGCCTTTGCCCGTACTGGAGCCCATCAGAAATCACCCGCTGTTATCTGTTTTATGCGTAATCCATGTTTTTTACTCGTCCACACTGCAAGATCAAGGCTTGTGCCGTTGTGCAAAACAGTTTTGTAACGATATGTGTATCCGTTGCTGTAGGCAACTGCAGTTGCAACTACAGGATGGCTCAGGGGGTATGCGCCAGCAGGGTCTGGCGCAGCTTTTCAGGAAGTCCGTCCGGGCCGAGCCAGATGCCGAGATAGACCTTGGCCAGCTCCGGGTCAGGGCTGTTGAAGATGACTTTGCCATTGCGTTCAAGGTTCAGGCCGCGTTGCGGGTCATAGTCCAGGGCGTAGCGATCGCCCCGTTTGATATGGCCAAAGCTGGCCTGCAGTTGTTTCAGCGGTTGTTCCAGGCGGGCGAGGGTGGCTGCCGGCTGCTGGCGTTTGAGAATGGCTGCAGAAGCCCGGGTTACATCGCTGTGATCGAGGTCGCGCAGATAGAACAGTTCCAGGCGCATGGCGCGCTGTTCATCGAACGCTTGTTGCGGGGTGAGGCCGGGCCGGGTGAACAGTGCTGCGGCATAGATGTCGGCCCACAGATACGTCAGTACGATCTGGCCCCTGCGCTCCATGGGCTGCGAGCCTCCCTGCCACTGTGCGGCAAAGCCGGCTTGTTTGAGCTGCGCGGATTCATCGGCGAGGGCTGCGGCGCTAAAAGTCAGCACCAGGGCGATCAACAGCTGGCGCATGGACGCAATCCTGATCGATGGGTGGTTAAAGGTTATGCCAGTTTTGTGAAAGCATGACGAAGATCTGTGCAGGAGCGAGCTTGCTCGCGAGCATTTGATCTTGAAGAGCCCGCCAGCAGGCTAGCTCCTGCAGGGGGGCGCGCGTCTGAACGATGCGCCGCGGACAAAAATAGTTTTCGACCAGACCAAGGGTTAATGTTCGTGGCCTTCAGGCTTCTATAGACTGTGCCCCACGTTTTGATCCTTCATGCCGCTGGCCGCGACATGATTTAGCCGCAGGTGCCCAAATGGGGGCCGCGGCCTGTTCTGAGGAGTACGCATGGCTGTCTACAACTACGACGTAGTGGTACTGGGTTCCGGCCCGGCGGGAGAAGGTGCGGCAATGAACGCCGCAAAAGCGGGACGCAAAGTGGCGATGGTCGATAGCCGGCGCCAGGTGGGCGGCAACTGCACGCACTTGGGCACTATCCCTTCCAAAGCCTTGCGTCACTCGGTTCGCCAGATCATGCAGTTCAACACCAACCCGATGTTCCGGGCCATTGGTGAGCCGCGCTGGTTCTCGTTTCCGGACGTACTGAAAAGCGCCGAAAAAGTCATCTCCAAACAAGTGGCATCGCGTACCGGCTTCTATGCGCGCAATCGCGTAGACCTGTTCTTCGGTACCGGCAGCTTCACCGATGAGCAAACCATTGAAGTGGTGTGCAGCAACGGTGTCGTCGAAACCCTGATGGCCAAGCAAATCATTATCGCCACCGGCTCGCGTCCGTATCGCCCGGCCGATATCGATTTCTCTCACTCGCGTATCTACGATAGCGACACCATCCTCAGCCTGGGACATACCCCGCGTAAGCTGATTGTTTACGGCGCCGGGGTGATCGGCTGCGAATACGCGTCGATCTTCAGCGGTCTGGGGGTATTGATCGAGCTGGTGGACAACCGTGAGCAATTGCTCAGTTTCCTCGACTCCGAGATCTCGCAGGCGCTGAGCTACCACTTCAGCAACAACAACATCACGGTTCGCCACAACGAAGAATACGAGCGGGTTGAAGGCGTCGAAAACGGCGTGATTCTGCACCTCAAGTCCGGCAAAAAGATCAAGGCAGATGCCTTGCTCTGGTGCAACGGGCGTACCGGCAACACCGATCAGCTGGGTCTGGAAAACATCGGGATCAAGGTCAATGGCCGCGGCCAGATCAGTGTCGATGAAAACTATCGCACCACAGTGCCCAATATCTATGGTGCCGGTGACGTGATTGGCTGGCCAAGCCTGGCCAGTGCTGCCCATGACCAGGGCCGCTCCGCCGCTGGCAGTATTGTGGATAACGGCAGCTGGCGTTTCGTGAACGACGTGCCAACCGGTATTTACACGATTCCGGAGATCAGCTCGATCGGCAAGAACGAGCAGGAGCTGACCCAGGCCAAAGTGCCGTATGAAGTGGGCAAGGCGTTCTTCAAGAGCATGGCGCGGGCACAGATTGCCGGCGAGCCCCAGGGCATGCTGAAAATCCTGTTCCACCGTGAAACCCTGCAAGTGCTGGGCGTTCACTGCTTTGGCTACCAGGCATCAGAGATCGTGCACATCGGTCAGGCGATCATGAACCAGCCGGGCGAGCTCAATACCCTGAAGTATTTCGTCAATACCACGTTCAACTACCCGACCATGGCCGAAGCCTATCGGGTAGCCGCTTACGATGGCCTTAACCGGCTTTTTTGAGCGGCTCCGGCCGGTGGCCTGAGCCGGCCGGGGAGACCGATTTCAGCTTTTCCCGAGGGTGGCAGTGGCCAAACCGGGAAAGTCTGTAATCAGGCTATCTACGCCGAAGTCGGCGAGCCTGCGCATTAGTGCAGGCTCGTTGACCGTCCACACCGATACATGCAAACCCTGCTGTTGTGCTTTCTCAAGGCGCTCGGGGGTGCATAGCGTCCAGTTCAGCGCCAGCATGTCACAGCCATAACCTTGCGCGACCTTGATCGGGTCGAGCCAGGCGTATTCGGCTACCAGTCCGCGGGACAGGTCCGGGGTCAGCTCCAGCGCGGCCTTGAGCACCTCACGGGAGCTTGAGGTGACGGTGACCTTGTCCATGATGCCGTGGCGCACCGCCATTTCACGAATGGCCAGTACCGTGCTTGCAGCCCGGGTGCGGGATGCGCTTTTGACTTCCAGCTGCCAGTGCTCGAAGTTGCATTTCTCGAACAGCTCTTCAAGACGCGGGATCGGGCATGGCTGCATCCAGCCGGGGCCGCCTTTGCGCGCGTCATAGGTCGCCAGATCCGCTGCGGTATGTTCACTGACCTTGCCGCGGCGGTCGGTGGTGCGCTTGAGGGTCGAGTCGTGGATCACCATCAGCTCGCCGTCTTTGGACAGGTGCAGATCAAGTTCGCAGCGACGTACGCCGTGTTTGAGACATTGCTCAAAGCTGGCAAGAGTGTTTTCAGGTGCTTCGCCTTTGGCGCCGCGATGGCCGTAAATCAGAGTCACAATTGCTCCTTGGTAGGTAGCGCCTGAGTATTCATTCGGGCGCGGATTCGTGTTGTTCGCGGGCCAGGCGGCGTGCTTGTGCCTGTTTTTGCAAAATGTGGCGCGCTAACAACTGACGTTGGGTGTCGTTAAGGGATTCAAATTCGGTGTCGATGCTGTAGCCGCCGTCCTGCGCCAGGCATCGCACGACGCGGGCCCGCAGCAGCAGCCCCAGGGCTTGTGGCATCAGTACCAGTTTGACTGCAAGGTGGCTGTCGGTCGGGTAGGGGTGCGGGTGATGAAACTCGATTCCGCCTTCGGACAGCGTCACCGGCTGTAGCTCGCCGATTTGGCCCAGCACGGTTTGCGCCACGATCTGGCTCAGCAGATCGACGCGTTTGTTAAGGGTTTTCAGGTAGCTGGAAACAGTGCGGTCGCGCTCGCTGATCTGGCGCAGCAGGTGCTGGGACTCGAATTCGCTAAGGTGCAGCTCACTGAGTAAATTGAACAGTGGAGACGCATCTTGCAACACTTCGCTGGTAGCGGCTTCGGAGGCCCTTAACGGGGTTATTTCCAGTGCGATCAGATCTTCGATACGGTAGTATTCGCGGCGATCTGCGTCATTTAATGTCGACATGGCGAACCCGTGATGGCGGCTGTGGTCTGAGTGTAAAGCTGCTTATCAGGCCCCGCCACAAGGACGTCTTCTTTTCCCTCGAACAAGCCCCGACATGTTCAGACCTCTCTTCGTATTTATCGGCACGCGTTATACCCGTGCAAAGCGCCGCAATCATTTTGTGTCGTTCATTTCTCTGACTTCAATGATCGGACTCGCCCTCGGCGTGGTCGTAATGATTGTGGTGCTCTCGGTGATGAACGGCTTCGATCATGAGATGCGCACCCGCGTGCTGGGCATGGTGCCCCACGCGACCATCGTTGGTGATCAACCGATCAGCGACTGGCAAAGCCTGGCCGCCAAAGTCCGGCAGAACCCCAAGGTGGAGGCGGTAGCGCCGTTCACCCAGATGCAGGGGCTGCTGACCCATGACGGCAATGTGCAGAAAGTAATGCTCAATGCCATCGATCCGGTGCAGGAACGCAAGGTATCGATCATTGACAAGTTCATGCTCGAAGGACAGCTCGACTCGCTGACCCCGGGCAGCTTCGGCATCATCATTGGTGACAAGGCGGCCAGGAAGCTCGGGGTTGCCATCGGTGACAAGCTGACCTTTGTTGCGCCGGAAGTCACCGTGACCCCGGCCGGGATGTTTCCACGCATGAAGCGTTTCACCGTGCAGGGCATTTTCCATGTCGGCGCGGGTGAAATTGACGGCTACCTGGGCGTGACCAACCTGCAGGATCTGGCGCGTTTGCAACGCTGGAAGCCTGATCAGGTACAGGGGTTGCGTCTCAAGTTTGACGACCTGTTCCAGGCGCCGCGTACGGCATGGGAAATCGCCCAGCAGCTGGGCGAGAGCCAGTATTACGCCCGCGACTGGACCCGCACCCATGGCAATCTGTATCAGGCAATCCGCATGGAAAAAGCCATGATCGGTTTGCTGTTGCTGCTGATTGTCGCCGTGGCCGCCTTCAACATCATTTCCACCCTGGTGATGGTGGTCAATGACAAGAAAGGCGACATCGCTATTTTGCGCACCCTGGGCGCCACGCCCGGCACCATCATGGCCATCTTTATGGTCCAGGGCACCGTTATCGGTGTGGTCGGGACCGCCATCGGCGCCGTGCTCGGCATGTTGGCGGCACTCAATGTGAGTGCTGCGATCTCGGCCCTTGAAGGCTTGATCGGGCACAAGTTTCTCAACGCCGACGTGTACTTTATCGACTACCTGCCGTCGCAATTGCAGGCGCAGGATGTGTTGATGGTGTGTGGCGCGGCATTGGTTCTGAGTTTCCTCGCGACCTTGTACCCGGCCTGGCGTGCTGCGCGCACCCAGCCTGCGCAGGCGCTTCGTTATGAGTGAGTTGGGCATGAAAGAACAAGCAGTGTTGAGTTGCCGCGACCTGGGCAAGAGCTACGAGGAAGGCCCGGAGTCGGTGGTGGTGTTGTCCGGCCTGCAGCTGGAGCTGCACCCGGGCGAGCGCGTGGCGATTGTCGGGACCTCGGGTTCGGGCAAAAGTACCTTGCTCAATTTGCTCGGCGGCCTCGATACCCCGTCTTCGGGCAGCGTGTGGCTGGCAGGCGAAGAGCTGTCGGCACTGGGCGAAAAGGCCCGCGGCCTGTTGCGTAACCGCTCGCTGGGCTTCGTTTACCAGTTTCACCACCTGCTGGCCGAATTCACCGCGCTGGAAAACGTCTGCATGCCATTGCTGATCGGTAAAACCCCGATCCCCGAGGCGCGTGAGCGTGCAACTGCGTTGCTGACCCGGGTTGGCCTGGGCCATCGCCTGGAGCACAAGCCGGCAGAACTGTCGGGTGGCGAGCGCCAGCGCGTGGCGATTGCCCGTGCACTGGTGAACAACCCGGGGCTGGTGATGCTCGACGAGCCCACCGGCAACCTCGATTCGCACACCGCCCAGGGCATTCAGGACTTGATGCTGGAGCTCAGCACCTCGATGCGCACAGCGTTCCTGGTGGTGACCCATGACATGAACCTGGCCCGCCAGATGGATCGCGTATTGCACCTTCAGGAAGGTCGTCTGAGCGCGATGTAATCGCCAAGCCCGGCGCCGTATTCCGGCGCCGGGTCTTTTATTTTTATACGGTGCCCGCGAATGTTCAGACCGTTATCGATTTTTATCGGCACGCGCTATACCCGTGCCAAGCGCCGCAACCGATTTGTTTCGTTTATCTCCATGACTTCGATGATCGGTCTCGCCCTGGGCGTACTGGCGATGATTGTGGTGTTGTCGGTGATGAACGGTTTTCAGCGTGAAATGAGCAACCGCATTCTCGGTATGGTGCCCCACGCGACCATCGTCGGCGTAAAGCCCATTGATGACTGGCGCCCGGTGGCCGAAGCGGCGATGAAGAATCCCGAGGTCACGGCCGCTGTGCCGTTTACCGAGATGGATGGCATGTTGTCCTACAAGGGCTCGATGCAGCCGATTCAGGTCAGCGGGGTTGATCCGGCGCTGGAAGGCCAGGTTTCGATCGTTGCCCAGCACATCGTGCAGGGCCGGCTAGAAGACCTGAAGCCCGGCGAGTTTGGCGTGGTGCTGGGTGACATTACCGCACGACGGTTTCGCCTGGGTATCGGTGACAGAATCACCTTGATCGTCCCCGAGGCCAGCACCGCACCGGGGGGAATTACCCCGCGCCTCCAGCGCTTGAATGTGGTCGGTATCTTCAAGGTCGGGGCCGAGCTGGATGGCTCCATGGGCCTGATCCACGTTGCCGATGCCGCTGCCATGCAGCACTGGCAGCCGAATCAGGTGCAAAGCGTGCGCCTGGCGGTGAAGGATCTGTACGCGGCGCCCCAGGTGTCGAAGCAGGTGGCGGGCAGCCTGGGCGACGGTTACCGGGCGGATGACTGGACCCACACCCAGGGCAGCCTGTTCAGCGCCATGAAGATGGAAAAAACCATGATCGGCCTGTTGTTGCTGATGATCGTGGCCGTGGCTGCGTTCAACATCATCGCCACCTTGATCATGGTGGTGAACGACAAGGGGGCCGATATCGCCATCTTGCGCACCATCGGCGCCACCCCGCGTCAGATCATGGCCATTTTCATGGTCCAGGGCACGGTGATCGGTATTGTCGGTACCTTGATTGGCGGCGTATTGGGTGTGATTGCGGCGCTGAATGTCAGCGAGCTGGTGGGCTGGATGGAACGGGTTTCCGGGCAGCACATATTCAGCTCCGACGTGTACTTCGTCAGCAACCTGCCATCAGAGCTGCAAGGTGGCGATGTGGCGTTGATCTGCGGTGCAGGCTTTTTGCTGAGTTTTCTGGCGACGCTGTACCCTGCGTATCGCGCAGCGAAAATCCAGCCGGCCCACGCGCTGCGCTACTCCTGACCGCCCTTAGCCTGACCTGTAGGAGCGAGCTTGCTCGCGAGCTCTTTCTGCGTATTGAAAAGCTCGCGAGACAAGCTCGCTCCTACAGTACGTACGGCCGTTCAATTTCCAGCCGTATCGCGCGGCGAAAATCCAGCTGGCCCATGGGCTGCGCTACTCCTGGCCGCCCTTAACCTGACCTGTAGGAGCGAGCTTCCTACAGTACGTACGGCCGTTCAATTTCCAGCCGTATCGCGCGGCGAAAATCCAGCTGGCCCATGGGCTGCGCTACTCCTGGCCGCCCTTGACCTGACCTGTAGGAGCGAGCTTTTTCTGAGTGCTGAAAAGCTCGCGAGCAAGCTCGCTCCTACAGTACGTACGAGCGTTCAATTTCCAGCCGTATCGCGCGGCGAAAATCCAGCCGGCCCACGCGCTGCGCTGCTCCTGACCGCCCTTGACCTGACCTGTAGGAGCGAGCTTGTCTCGCGAGCTCTTCCTGAGTGCTGAAAAGCTCGCTCCTACAGTACATACGGCCGCTCAATTCCCAGCCGTATCGCGCGGCGAAAATCCAGCCGGCCCATGGGCTGCGCTACTCCTGACCGCCCTTACCCTGACCTGTAGGAGCGAGCTTGCTCGCGAGCTCTTCCTGCGTGTTGAAAAGCTCGCTCCTACAGGAGGCGTCAGGTGCTCACGGCCTTGATAGCGGGCAGTTCAAGCACGAACCGTGTCACGCCTTCCTGGGCTTCACACCTGATCTGCCCGCCATGGGCGCGAATGATTGACTGGGTGATGGCCAGCCCCAGCCCCGCATGCTCGCTGCTGCCTTCGCGCCGTGCCGGATCGACCCGGTAGAAGCGATCAAACAGGCGTGGCAGCAACTCGGCAGCGATCCCAGCTCCGGTGTTTTCGATGCTGATGCGCACGTGGCTCGCCGTTTCTTCGATTAGCACCTTGATGGCTCCACCCCCCGGCGTGTAACGCAAGGCGTTATCCAGCAGGTTGGACAGCGCGCGGCGCAACATGCTGCGATCGCCTGCAATCTGTCCGTTTCCTTCGCGGGTCAAGGCTATTTGCGAGTCCTCGGCCAGCAGTGCATAAAACTCCAGTAAAGCGTCCACCTCGCGGCCCAGATCCAGCGGCTCGCGGCGCGGAGTGAGCAGGCCATGGTCAGCCTTGGCCAGATACAGCATGTCGTTGACCAGTTGTGCCATCCACTGCAGTTCTTCGAGGTTGCTGTGCAGGGCCTCGCGGTACTCATCGATGCCCCGGGGCCGGGTCAGGGTGACCTGGGTATGGGTCAGCAGGTTCGACAGCGGGGTCCGCAGTTCATGGGCAATATCGGCGGAGAACGCAGACAGTCGCTGAAATGAATCATCCAGCCGTTCCAGCATGGCGTTGAAGGCGCTGGCCAGTTCTGCCAGCTCGGCGGGCATCTGCTGCTGGGGCAGCCGTGCGTTGAGGGAGTCGGCCGAGACGCTGGCTGCAATCGCGCTCATGCGCCGCAACGGGCGCAGGCCGCTACGGGCAGCCCAGGCCCCCAGAATGGCGGTAGCCAGCGCCGAGAGGCCGACCGTCATCCAGATCAGGTGCTGCATGCGCTGCAGGAAGTGTTGATGGTGGGTGATGTCCAGCAGCAGTGTCAGGCGCGGTGCGTTTTGTGTGTCAGGAATCGGGTTCAGAACCCGGTAATCAATGCCGTTGATTTGCAGGCTGCCAAGCCCGGGGCGCACAGCAAGCTGTTCCGGCAAACTTGGCGCGCTGTCAAACCACAGGTGCCCGTCCGGGCCGCGCACCCGCACCGTCAGGTCTGGTTGCTGGTTGAGGTGCAGGAGCAGGGCGGGCAGGCGCCGGGTGAAACCTTCCAGGGTGTCGGCGCCTTGCAGGGTGTCGCGCAGCACGGTGAGGCGGCTTTCCATCAGCTGTTGGTCGAGTTCGACGAAATGTACCTCGCTGGCGCGCCCGAACAGCACCCCGGCAAACAGTGAAACCACCGCCGTGCAGCCGGCAAACAGCAGGGCCAGGCGGCTGCTCAGGGACAGGCGACGGATCACGGAGCACGCTCTTCCAGCACGTAACCCATGCCGCGCACGGTGTGGATCAGTTTGTGTTCATGGCTGTCATCGATTTTCAGGCGCAGGCGGCGTATCGCGACTTCGATAACGTTGGTGTCGCTGTCGAAATTCATGTCCCACACTTGTGAGGCGATCAGGGACTTGGGCAGTACTTCTCCCTGGCGTCGCATCAGCAACTCCAGCAGGGCGAACTCTTTGGCGGTGAGGTCGATGCGCTGGCCATTGCGCTCAACCCGGCGCCGGATCAGGTCCAGGCGCAGGTCGGCCAGTTGCAGGTGGGTCTCTTGCGTGGTGCTGCTGCCGCGGCGCAGCAAGCTGCGCACCCGGGCCAGCAGCTCGGAAAAGGCGAAGGGCTTGACCAGATAATCGTCTGCCCCCAGTTCCAGACCGTGCACGCGGTCTTCGACGGCGTCGCGGGCGGTCAGGAACAGCACCGGCATGTCCAACCCCGCACTGCGCACCGCTTGCAGTATTTGCCAGCCGTCACGGCCCGGGAGCATTACATCGAGAATCAGCAATGAGTAATCGCCGGTCAGGGCCAGGTGCTGGCCGGTGATGCCGTCAGCGGCCAGTTCGGTGGTAAACCCGGCTTCGCTCAAGCCCTGGCGCAGGTACTGGCCGGTTTTGGCCTGGTCTTCGACTATCAGCAATTTCATCGGTGGCTCATCACAAAAATATCCTCAGCCTTATACATTGGCCTTGGGCGGGCAGGGGCAAGCTGACAAAGTTGTAATCTTACGGTCAGTTGAATGCCAGCGGCGCAGTTCTAAAGTCGTTGAAAATTTGTACATTCCCGGGAGTCAGTATGACTGCGCGTAACCGTTTGGCCCTCGCGGGTTGTTTATTGATGTTGAGCGTGCCGGTGCTGGCAGCGCCTGCCGGCCATTTTGATTTTGGTCAGCCGGCCCCGGCCGCCAGTGCCACGCGCACCGTGCAAGTGGATATGACCGATATTGCCTTCACTCCCACATCACTGGACGTGAAAGCAGGGGAGACCGTGCGTTTTGTACTGGTCAATAAAGGGCAGTTGTTGCACGAATTCAACCTGGGCAATGCAGCCATGCACGGGGCGCACCAGAAAGAAATGCTCGCAATGCAGCAAAGCGGCATGCTCACGCCGACCGGGATGAGTCACGCCGGCATGGACCACGGCGCCATGGGCATGCAGCACGACGACCCCAACAGTGTGCTGGTCGGGCCGGGTAAAACTGCCGAGCTGACCTGGACCTTCAGTCGCGCCGACAACCTGGAGTTTGCCTGCAATGTGCCCGGTCACTACCAGGCCGGAATGGTCGGCAAGGTCAAAGTTGAGCCTTAATCAGCCCTGATCGTCTGCTGGCGCTGAAAGCCTGGCGTAAACCCGATAGAATTGCCGGGTTTTTCTAGCCAGGTTTTTGTCATGCATCCCGCAGCCGAACATTCGCCGCTGGGCAAGTCCAGTGAATACATCAGTACCTACACCCCGTCCTTGCTGTTCCCTATCCCGCGTGCGGCGAAATGGGCCGAGCTGGGGCTCAGCGCCGAGACCCTGCCGTATGTCGGGGTGGACTTCTGGAATTGCTTCGAGCTCTCATGGTTGTTGCCGTCAGGCAAGCCGGTGGTGGCCATTGGCGAGTTCTGCTTTGCCGCCGATTCGCCGAACATCGTCGAGTCCAAGTCTTTCAAGCTGTACCTGAACTCGCTCAATCAGAGCGTTTTCGCCGATACACCAAGCCTGGTGCAGACGTTGCAGGCAGATTTGTCAGCCGCATCCGGCAAGCCCGTCGGCGTGCGCGTGCGTAGCCTGGATGAGGTTCAGGCAGATGGCACCGGGGTTTTGCCCGGTCTGTGTATCGATGATCTGGACATCAGTGTCAGCGATTACCAGCAGCCGCGACCTGAATTGCTCAAGTGCGATGAGACGCGGGTGATCGAAGAAAGCGTCTACAGCCACCTGCTCAAATCCAACTGCCCGGTCACCAGTCAGCCTGACTGGGGCACAGTGGTGGTGGAGTACCGTGGAGCGGCACTGGATCACGCCAGTTTGCTGGCGTATCTGGTGAGCTTCCGTCAGCACTCGGATTTCCATGAGCAATGCGTGGAGCGGATTTTTCTCGACCTGCAGCGTTTGCTCAAGCCGGAAAAATTGACCGTCTATGCGCGCTATGTGCGTCGTGGCGGGCTGGATATCAACCCGTACCGCAGTACCGAAGCGGTCGAATTCCAGAACCTGCGGCTGGTACGTCAGTAAGGTCCTGTGACCCTGCAGGGGCGAGCTTTTGATCTTTTAAAAGATCGCGAGGCAAGCTCGCTCCTGCTGCGGGAGTATCAGGCCTGGTTCAGCGCCCTGGCCTGTTCCAGCACTGCTTCAACATGGCCGGGCACTTTCACGCCGCGCCATTCGTGACGCAACACGCCGTTCTTGTCGATCAGGAACGTGCTGCGGTCCACGCCCAGGTATTCCTTGCCGTACAGCTTCTTCAGCTTGATCACGTCAAACAGCTGGCACAGGGCTTCGTCCTTGTCGCTCAGCAATTCGAACGGAAAACCCTGCTTGGCCTTGAAGTTCTCATGGGACTTGAGGCTGTCGCGCGACACGCCAAACACTTCGGTGTTGGCCGCCTGGAATTCGGCGTAGTGGTCACGAAAGCCCTGGCCTTCAGTGGTGCAGCCCGGCGTGCTGTCCTTGGGGTAAAAGTAAATCACCACCTGCTTGCCCTTGAGTGCCGCCAGACTGACGGTTTGCTCACTGGTAGCCGGGATCTGGAAGTCGCCTACGGGTTGGTCAATTGCAACGGCCATGGGGGGAGCTTCCTTACATTGGGTTTTGTGGGCGCCAGGGTTCGATCAGCGCATCGAGGTTCAGCGCGTCGGCGAAGTCCAGGAACTGATCGCGCAACCAGCTGATCTGGATACCGGCCGGCAAGGTCACGGTGAAAGTTGCGTTGAGCATGGTGCCGCCGGTTTGCGGCGCCTGATAGGTGTCGCAGGTCAGGTTTTCAAGTTCGACGTTGTGGTCCATGAAGAACTGGCACAGCTCGTTGATGATGTCCGAGCGGTAGGCCGAGCTGACATAGGCCACGTACGGCAGCGCCTGCGGGCGGGTCTCAAGGGCGGCACTGCGCACCACATTGACGCTGAACGCGTGTTTTTTGGCCAGTGCGGGCAAGCCGGCTTCAAGGCGGGCCAGGGCATCCCAGCTGCCAGTGATTTCCAGAACCAGTGCGCTGCATTCGCCGTGGCGAGTGAGGCGGGAGGTCACGACGGCGCAGCGATTTTCATGGCTGGCGCGGCACAGGACGTTAGTCAGCTCCATTGGGTTGGCGCCAAGGGCACTGATGACAAGGAATTGTTCGCGGACTGTGGGGGTGGACATGCAACCTTCCTAAAGCGATGAGCGGTCAGTACGGTGGATGAATGCGTCGCGACTAGCAGGCTCTCAACAAATGCCTGAACCCTGCCAATACGCCGTCGTAGACAGTCTGCAGGCTCTGCAAACCGCTCCTGGCGGTGTTTGGGGCGGGCTTTTGGCGGTGGATAAAGACCTGTGAAACAGCCTTGCGCACTCATCAGTACCAATCAAAGGCTGAAGGGTAGCGAAAAGCAGCGCCAAGGGGAATGCTCATCGGGCGCGCTGTTGCTTGTGCAAGGGTCATGGCGCCAGTACCATTACGGCTCTCTTTTTCCGGCAGGAGCGGTTGCATGATTGCGGGCAGTATGGTGGCACTGGTCACACCTATGGATGCACAAGGCCGTCTGGACTGGGACGCACTGCGCAAACTGGTGGACTTTCACCTGCAAGAGGGCACCAACGCCATTGTTGCCGTTGGCACTACAGGTGAATCGGCAACGCTCGATGTGAACGAACACATTGAAGTGATTCGTCACGTGGTCAAACAGGTGGCAGGACGTATCCCGGTCATTGCCGGCACGGGCGCCAACTCGACGCGTGAAGCGATCGAGCTGACCACCAATGCCAAGGCTGCCGGCGCCGATGCGTGCCTGCTGGTCACACCGTATTACAACAAGCCGACCCAGGAAGGGCTGTACCAGCACTTCAAGGCCATCGCCGAAGCGGTCGACATCCCGCAGATCCTCTACAACGTGCCGGGCCGTACCGCCTGCGACATGCTGCCGGCCACGGTTGTGCGCCTGTCGAGCGTGCCGAACATCATCGGCATCAAGGAAGCCACCGGCGACCTGTCGCGCGTCACTGCCATCCTGGCCGGTGTCAGCGATGACTTCCTGGTGTACTCCGGTGATGACGCCACCGCAGTCGAGCTGATCCTGCTCGGCGGCAAGGGCAATATCTCGGTGACCGCCAACGTCGCCCCGCGTGCCATGAGCGAACTGTGCGCCGCTGCGATGCGTGGTGACGCCGTCACCGCCCGCGCGATTCACGAAAAGCTGATGCCGCTCAATAAAACCCTGTTTATCGAATCCAACCCTATCCCCGTGAAATGGGCGCTGCATGAAATGGGCTTGATGCCGGACGGTATCCGTCTGCCGCTCACCTGGCTCAGCGCACCCTGCCACGAACCGCTGCGTCAGGCCCTGCGCCAGTCCGGTGTTTTGGTTTAATTGAGGAAGCATTACGCATGAAGCGATTGGCCGGACTTTCCGCACTAGCCGTGATTATTTCGAGCACCAGCGGCTGCGGTTGGCTGTGGGGTCCAGACGGGTACTTCCGGGACCGTGGCAGCGACTATCTGGAGGCGCAACAAACCGCTCCAATGAAACTGCCGCCAGGTGTAGTGACTGACAAGCGCCTTGTGCCGCTGTTGCCGATCCCGAGCAACGTGCCCGATGACACCGTCAAGGGCGAGTTCGAGGTTCCGCGGCCATTGCCGCTGGCGACAGTTGCCGGTGCCAGCGACTACACCCTGCAAAGAAGCGGCGACAGCCGTTGGGTGATGGCGCAGCACGTACCGTCAGAAGTCTGGCCGGTAGCGATGCAGTTCTTCCAGGACAACGGCTTCCGTATCGATGAGCAGCGCCCGCAAACCGGCGAGTTCACCACCACCTGGCAGCGCGCTGACGAACTGTCCGCGCCAATGGCTCGCCACCTCGGCACCAGTGGCCTGGCAGCTGACAGCGAAACCCGCGTGCGGGTCCGTATCGAGCCGGGCGTACAGCGCAACACCAGCGAAATTTATGTGGTGAGCGCCAATCGTCCAGCCGGCAGCACCGCCAACGTCGATTTCGGCCAGCGTTCGGTCAATACCGGCCTGGACGCGGCACTGGTGGACGAAATGCTCATCAGCATGAGCCGCAGCGCCGAGAAGGGCGGTTCGGTTTCGTTGCTCGCAGCACGTGATTTTGACACCCCGACCCGCGTCAGCCTGAGCGAAGACGGCAGTGGCAACCCGGTATTGAGCCTGACCGAAGACCTCGATCGTGCCTGGTCCGGCGTAGGTCGCGCACTTGAACAGGGCGAGTGGCGGGTTGAAGATATCAACCGCACCTTGGGCCTGTACTACATCAACCTGGCCGAAAAAGCCGAGAAGAAGGACGAGAAACCCGGTTTCTTCTCCAGCCTTTTCGGCAGCAAACCTGCCAAGGAAGAAGTGGAAGCCCGCGCCCAGCGCTATCAGGTTCGCCTGAGCAAGGTCGGGGACAGCGTGCAGGTGACTGTCGAAGAAAACATCAACAAGGTTGCACCGCCAGAAGTGGCGCGCAAAGTGTTGGGCGTTATTCAAGACAACCTGGGCTGATCCTGTGCGTTTTGCCGTTCTCGGTAGTGGTAGCCAAGGGAATGGCACGCTGGTAGCCAGCGACAGCACCTGTGTACTGGTGGATTGCGGTTTCTCGTTGCGGGAAACCGAACGCCGCCTGGTGCGTCTGGGTATCAGCCCGCACCAGCTGAGCGCGATTCTGGTCACCCACGAACATGCTGATCATGTGCATGGCGTGGGGATGCTGTCCCGGCGCTACAATGTGCCGGTGTACATGAGTCGTGGTACCCAGCGCGGGATGCGCAAGCCGCTTGAACCTGCCGGCTTCGTGGCAGGTGGCGAAACGTTGCAGATCGGTGCCTTGACCATCAGCGTGACCCTGGTTGCCCATGATGCCCAGGAACCCACCCAATACGTATTCAGTGACGGCAAGCGGCGTTTCGGCCTGCTGACCGACCTGGGTTCGTACTGCGATGGCGTACTGGACAGCTATCGCGGCCTGGACGCGTTGATGATCGAGGCCAACCATTGCCGCGACCTGCTCGCCCGTGGTCACTACCCCTGGTTTCTCAAACAACGGGTAGGTGGTCAGGAAGGACATTTGAACAACCACCAGGCCGCAAGCCTGGTGGCCGAGTTGGGCTGGAAACACCTGCAACACCTGGTACTGGCCCACCTCAGCAGCAAGAACAACCTGCCGCAGCTGGCCCGGCAATGTTTTGTCGACACCCTCGGGTGCGACCCGGACTGGCTGCAACTGGCCGATCAAGATTCAGGGCTCGACTGGCGCACAATCGCCTAGCCCACCTACTTAGCATGCGGAGCCCATCATGGAAAAACGTGAAGAACTCTATCGCGGTAAAGCGAAATCGGTTTACACAACTGACGACGCCAACCGCTTGATCCTGTTGTTTCGCAACGACACCTCAGCGTTCGACGGCAAGCGCATCGAACAGCTGGACCGCAAAGGCATGGTGAACAACAAGTTCAACGCCTTCATCATGCAGAAACTCGAAGAAGCCGGCGTGCCGACCCAATTCGACAAACTGCTGGGCGATAACGAATGCCTGGTGAAAAAACTCGACATGATTCCGGTCGAGTGCGTTGTGCGTAACTACGCGGCCGGCAGTCTGGTCAAGCGTCTGGGTGTGGAAGAGGGCATGAAGCTCAACCCTTACACCTTTGAGCTGTTCCTCAAGGACGACGCCAAGGGCGACCCGTTCATCAACGAATCCCACGTCGTGGCGTTCGGTTGGGGCACTGCCGAGCAACTGGTGCGCATGAAAGAACTGTCGCTCAAGGTCAATGAAGTGCTGAACAAGCTGTTCGATGACGCCGGCCTGCTGCTGGTGGACTTCAAGCTCGAGTTCGGCGTATTCCACGACGGCAGCATCGTGCTGGGTGACGAATTCAGTCCGGACGGCTGCCGTCTGTGGGACAAGGCCACCGGCAAGAAGATGGACAAGGACCGCTTCCGTCAGGGTCTGGGCGACGTGATCGAAGCCTACGAAGAAGTTGCACAGCGCCTCGGCGTCCCGCTTTAAGCGGTCATGAAGCGCCTGGAGGCGGGTTCGCGCAACCGCCTCTGCCAGAGCCTCACGCCGACAGTGCAAGCTGTCGGTTAGAGGCGCGGCGTACGCCAGGTACGCCGTCGCCTGGCAATGCAATCCAACCGCTGTTCCGGACACAAATCGCAACCGCAATCACAAGCCAAAAGGCAGTGCAGGCTACAGGCGAATCATCCGCGCCAGGCACAGGCTGGTTTGCCTCCGTACTTCCTGTCGTGGAGCGCAAACCTTCAATGCGCATCAATCTGACGACCCGATATCTCTCTTCAGTGACTCGCCGAGCTCTGCTCTCAGGCGTCGAAGTCCTCCCCTTGCTGTGTCTTCCTGCGTTCGCATAAAGGCTGTCTGTCGATACGCCGAGACGTGCTGCCCCATCAGCGATCTGCTGCGCGCAGGTATATCCTGCAATAACTTCTGGCTTCCCGCGTTTTATCAAAACGCAGGTTTATTTTTACACCAGAAGAAGTATCAATACTTTTAGGTGGACTAAAGGCATCAGGAATATCAGGGGTATTCGGAGTATTCCGATATAACGATTAGGAATGTTTCGTTAAGGTTACTGCTCGTTGCGCGACATGCTTGGTTGGGCCGGTCGGGGCACGAATATTAAGTATTTTTAAGTAATCTAAGGCGTAATACGTCTCGGCTCGGAAGTCTCTATGTCCCTTTTCAAAAAAACTATTCTGACGCCCTTTGTACTTGCTGTCGGGGTATTGAGTGTTCAGGCCCATGCTGCACCGATCAATCATACGGTTCAGTTGTCTTCCTTCGTTCCGACAGCAGATTTTTATGTATTGCCAAGTGACAGCAGCTGGATCGGCGAGACTCAGGCGCTTTCTTACAATATAAACACTCAAGAAATGGCTTCATTGGTTAAAACATTTGACGCTGTTCATTCTGCAGGCTCAATCAGTGCACAACTGTTGGCCCCGGCTTACTTGGCTGCGGGTGCCAATAGTGTTGTTCTGGATGTCAAGTTCAACGGCAAGTCGTTGACCACTACCGCCCAGACGGTACTCACCGCAGCCGAAGCAGCTACTGTAAAAGTAGTGAATCTGGAAATTATACCGACCAGGCCGGCAACCGGCTATGAGTCGGGTAGCTATCTGGGCAATGTCCAATTGTCTTTTGATGCCGTCATCTAAGTTCAAGTTGTTGAGCATCGGTTGTATGGCTTGTTGCGCGATCACGTAATCGGTCAGTACCGGTGCGGGCAGTAAGCGACTGATTGACTCTCTCCGACATCGTGTGCAGCGCATGTCGGAGTTTTTTTTGCCGCTATAAGCAAGGTGTTACGGAGTGAGTCGGTATACTGATTTGTCATTGGCTATTGCCTTTGCAAGTGCTGCAAGTTTTTGCCAGGCTTCCATCGCAGCAACACCTAGTTATACCACTTTGCTGGTTCAGGCAGACGGGTTGCCTAAAGAGTTTCACGAGCATTTCTTTGACGTGCCATTGGCCGTACGGGTAATGCTTGATAATCAAGTTCTGGGTGAGGCCATGGTGGTTCTAAACCGGGACGAGCGCATGACGCTTATCGAGTTTACGGATACCCGTGACAGCGACATTAGTCCGGCCGAACGTGAAGTCTGGCAACTGCTGTTACAGCAAGGTGTCGTACTGGGTCCCTGTGCAAGTCAGTGTGCAGAAGATCTGTTGGCTGTGCATTACAGCCTCAACAACTCAGAAGTCTCGATACTTACCGGCAAAACCGAGCGCAAAACCATCGAATCCGAACACTACGCCCAACCCCAGGGCGGTAGCAGGGGGTTGATGCTGAGTAATCAATTGAACCTGTCTGGCGGGCAGGGCCAGGATCTCGCTGCGCACCTGGGACTAGGGGCCGTCTCAAGCCTGGGCAACTGGACCCAGACTGTCAGAGGCCAGCTTAGCAAGATGGGGGGGGACGAAAACCAGCTGATGCACTCAGTGTACGAACTGCATAGCCAAAGGGAGTGGCGCGACAACTTTCTGCGCCTGGGGTACTTCACCCCGGAGTCGGTGGGTCTCAGCCGTCAGCCGCGTACATTTGGTAACAGCCCCGACACAACCCTGGGCGTCATGCTGGGCAGTTCCGACAGTCTGGCCAAAGGTGGACTGCAACCTTCTGTCTACCCGGTTTTTGTGACTGCCAATCGTGAAGCAACCGTAGAAATTTACCGTAATGGCGTTCTGATCAACAGTCAGCAAGTTGCGCCAGGTCTGCAGGCCCTTGATACGCGCCCTCTGCCAGGTGGCATCTACGATATTGAAGTCAGACTTATCGAAGACGGCATAGTCACCTCCACGAGCGATGAGTTGGTGTACAAGCCCAGCAATTGGAGCAATACCAGCCAGCGCTGGCGCTATAACGTGTTTTTTGGTCGAGAGACCAGCCTGCTGAGCAACTGGGACAAGCAGGAAGATGGCGACACCACCGTCGGTACTGCGGTCAACTATCTGTTACACCCTCGGGCAGTGGTCGGTGTTTCGGCACGCCAGACCAAAGGGCAGAATCAACTCGGCACTTCTCTGGATCTCGGCCTGGCAAGCCGCACGAGTCTGTACACCAGTGTGTATCGCAGCCAGGACCACGGCACGGGAATGGAGGTGCAAGCGCTGCACAGTTACAGTTCGGGCAGTGTCGTTGCCAGCCACAATCGTAGCTGGCTGGACACGCGCAACACGTGGGAAACCCTCCTTGACGGCAGCCGGGTACGTCAACGCTCCCCCTATAACGGCAACGTCAGCAATTCGGCGCTGAGTATCAGCCACCGCCTGCAAGGGCATAACAGTGTTAACGCCCGAATATCCCATAGCGAAGGCCAGATAAGCGGCATTAGCCTGGACCTGGGATGGATGCGTACGACTCAATTGTTCGCCAATGACATTAACTGGCGGTTCTCTGTATTTGACCGGGCTGCTGCTGTCAGTAGCGGCAATCAGCGTAATCGCGGTTTCGATCTGAGCTTCAACATGGCGCTTGGAGAAGCCAGCAAGCGTATGACCGCCAGTGTCGGCTCCCGCGCTTCGCGTAGCGGTGATACAGATCGCAATGCCTCCCTCGGCTATCAGCAAAACTTTGAAACGGGCACGGTGCGCAGTGTCCGCGGCTCCGTGCAGACTGACACTTATGGTGTCGGGCTGGCCGGCAGTGCGCAGTTTGAAGGTCGCTATGCCTCTGGCGATGTGCAAGTGCAGCGCTCGTCTTACAGCCGGGGAGTGTCGGGCAGCCTGAACCTGACGAGCAGCCTGGTAGTGGGGGCCGGCAACATTGCCTTGAGCGGCCAGCAGGCGGGCAATCAGGCCAGCATGATTATCGATGTGGAGTCGGATATTGACGATCTGGAGCTGCGGGCTGACGACCTGAGTGGCAGCGGTACGATTCTGCGCCCGGGCCGCAACGTGATTCCTGTCAGTGCTTATCGCGACGGCGTAGTCCAGCTCGACTTCCTTGGCGTCGACGCGCCAGCGGCAACCATTCGGCCTGCCCGCGCCCGCTATCACTTGAACAAAGGCGGCGTGGCTTACCAGCGCGTCAGCGTCATCAATACCCTGACCCTGTTAGGCCGTGTGGTGGATGCTGATGGCCTGCCACTGAAAGGACATCACGTAATCAACCACGCCAGCCGTGGCGTAACCGAGGTAGACGGGTTCTTCTCCATGGAGCTCAGTGCTGACACCCCGACCCTTGAAATCGTTCGTGGCGAGCGTGTGCTGTGCCGGTTTGATCTTGACCCCAAGGTTCTGAAGCTCGAAGGCGATGTTCTGATGGCTGGCGACCTGCGCTGTGTCGAGGGCTCGATGGCCGGAAAACTGGCGCACAACTGACGCCAAAACCACTGGACCAGACCTCATAAATCCAAGGCCGCTGCCACAGTCTTAAGCGGCTTCACATTCAAATGTTGAACGCCGGCGGTGACATTTTGTTTATCAAAGCGCTGATGGTCGCCGGCTTTTTACCGAGGATCTCCTTCGTGCATAAATTTTTATACCTGCTGGGCCTGGGCCTGTTTGCGTCGACGGTCCAGGCAGGGCCCAGTATCAACATCGGCACCATCTATGACTATATGGCCTCCGACAAGAGCTCGTATCTCAAGCGCATCAATAACGTCGGTGACAGCACGGCCTTTGTGCGAGTCAATATTTACGAAATGACCTTTGATGCCGACGGCAAGGCGACTGAAACCGCGCTGGACAACCAGGGGCCCTTGAGCGCAGAGCGCAAAGGTTTGGTGGCGAGCCCGGCGCGACTGATTATCCCTGGCAAGGGGATGCAAGGTACCCGGCTGCTCTATCTGGGGAATCGGGATGTGGAGCGTTACTATCGTGTGCGATTTGTTCCGGTCGTTCCTGAAAAGGAAGACCAGTTTGCGGTGCCCGAGGAGGAGCGCAAAGCCTATAAAAACTCGATGTCGGCCGGCGTTAATATACTGACCGGTTACGGCTCTGTGTTTTTCGTCAGGCCGGAAAATACCCGGTTCACTACCCGGGTCCACAACAGCGCTATTGAATACCGCGTTGAGAATGCGGGAAACAGCACCATAGAACTGGATGGGTTCAAAGACTGCTCGATGAGCCAGGCCACTGACTGCAAGGCCACCCGCAAGATTCATCTGCGGCCCGGGAAAGACTTTGCGTTCAACAAAGAGCCCGGGCGAACATATTCGTATAACTTGATAGAGGGTGGTGCCTCGAAAAAAGTGGATGTGAAGCCATGAAGATGCTCGCGATAGCCAGGTTTTCCTGCGCGCTGGCGCTGGTGCTGAATTCCACTTTCAGTTGGGCAGAATCGATCGATATTACGGCAGTCTTCACCCCGGACCCAAGGAATCCGGGTAACACTAAATTCATTAATACAACACCGGACACGGGGCATTGTTTAAATATTGCATGTGCTGCCGGGCGTCATAGTCTTGCCCCGAAAATTAAAACCCTGCCCGCTGACATAAAGGCCAATGCCGCGGATTTGCGCCAATCAGCCTTGTTTAAAATGCCAACAGAGATCAAGAATGTAACCATTGTATCTACGGATGGCCAAACCCAGCAGCTGGGATTCCAGATAGTCGGGGCTGGAGCGCGCCTCCAGTTCAATAAAAGTGTTGGTGCCATAAGCGGGGGCGGGCACGCTGACATTTGGGTGGGCGGCTCGTGGTTGTATGCGGGTGCTGGAGGATGCTCGGGTACTGGCTATTCCAGGCTGTCGACTACCTTCTATAGCTTTTTCTGGGGCGTTGGCCCGCCAGCCAACTGCGGGAGAATATCCAGGTTTGATCTGGAAGATTTCCGCTACGAAAATTTCACCTTAATATATCAGCTCATCACCCCAAACCCTCTTTCAATGAAGTCAGGGGTATATCGGGGGCAACTTGATCTTTCGGTAGGTCCCGGAGGTGATTTGGACTTCGGTGACGTCATGTTGCCTGATGATGACCGCCTGACCTTGAATTTTATACTTGAAGTTTCTCATGTACTGCAGGTGGCATTTCCTGCGGGCTCGCAACATTTAGCATTGGTACCTCAAGGTGGTTGGCAGCAATGGTTGGAGCGTGGTCGGCGCCCGGAGAAATTGTCGGCAGTGCAAAATTTTTCACTCTGGTCATCCATGCCATTCAAAATGCTGCTCCAGTGTCAATATTCCGTTGGTAATCAGTGCGCACTGGAAAATGAAGTGGGTCATCAAGTGGCGGTAGACACTCGGGTTACGTTGCCCCCGGGTTTTTCCACCTATATGGCCGGGGGGCCTGTTAAAGACCTTCCACTGAGCAGCAGCACACCGACTGTCATTGATGTCACCCAGTACATGGATAACGCCAGGGGCAGTCTTGATTTTGCAATTGATCGCGACGGGGTGGAGAAGATGATCGTACATGCCGGGAGCCGGTACAAAGGCGATGTAACAGTGATCTGGGATGGTGACATCCCTTAGGTTCTGGCAAGGCTGCTGCCAGTAAAATCAACAAAGAACGCTTCCATCAGGGGTTGGGCGACTTTATCCAGGCCCGTGAAGAAATTGCGTGGCGCAGGGTTTTGAGCTCCAAAGGCGTGCAAGTAATTGATAGCAGGCATTTTTTTGAAATAAGGCTTTGCCAGAAAGATAAACCGCTGTTATGATGCGCGCCGTTGGAGAGATGCCAGAGTGGCCGAATGGGACGGATTCGAAATCCGTTGTACTGGCGACAGTACCTAGGGTTCGAATCCCTATCTCTCCGCCATTATTGAACAAGACGAAGCCCCTGAAATGGTCAAGCATTTCAGGGGCTTTTTCGTTGTGCCCGGGAATCGCCGGCAAGCCGGCTCCCACAGTAGGGGCAAGCGTGCTGGCGGTGCCTGAACCCAGCCCCTGGCCCTTATCTGTAGGAGCCAGCTTGCTGGCGATGGCAGCGCTGCAACCCCGTGGCCCTTGCGGTCAATCAGACAAAGCCCGACCTGAACTCGCCCCCCCCCGTACCTGTAGGAGCCAGCTTGCTGGCGATGGCAACACTACGTTCCGCCAAGCAACCCCGTGACCCCTGCGGTCAATCAGACAAAGCCCGACCTGAACCCGCCCCCCATACCTGTAGGAGCCAGCTTGCTGGCGATGGCAACACTGCGGTTCGCCAAGCACCCCCGTGGCCCCTGCGGTCAAACAGACAAAGCCCGACCTGAACCCGCTCCGCTTACCTGTAGGAGCCAGCTTGCTGGCGATGGCAACACTGCGATCCGCCAAGCAACCCCGTGGTCCCTGCGGTCAAACAGACAAACCCCGAACTGAACCCGACCCCCTACCTGTAGGAGCCAGCTTGCTGGCGATGGCAACACTGCGGTTCGCCAAGCACCCCCGTGGCCCCTGCGGTCAAACAGACAAAGCCCGACCTGAACCCGCTCCGCTTACCTGTAGGAGCCAGCTTGCTGGCGATGGCAACACTGCGATCCGCCAAGCAACACCGTCGCCCCTGCGGTCAAGCAGGCAAAGTCCTAAATGAACCCTGCTCTCTGTAGGAGCCAGCTTGCTGGCGATGTGTGTCTTGTCATGCGTAGCCCGGGCAATGAGGCGTCTACTACGGCGCTGCAGGCTGGTCTAGAGGTGTTGGCAGGATGAACTGTTTCAGCATCCTATTTTATTGGGTTTTTTTCAGATTTTAGGAGTTTTCCGATTTTTCGGAGTGGTGGGCGTCTATAAGATTCGCCCTCGTCAACAGCGCAGTTACAACAGGTAACACTCACGGGCTGCTGATTGAATGTTTAACGCGACTTGTCAGTTTTAGTGATTCTCAAACTAATAATAAAAAAACGACAACCTGGGGCGGCCTGATTTTTATTCGGCCAAGAGTTGCTGTCGTATAACGATGTTGATTAATTGAGTCGGGCATATACCCGGGTTGTTTAGTTGGTGAGTTAATTAGTGAGAAATCGATGAAAAAGGTAATGCTGGCTTTTGCATGTTGTGTAGGGTTTTCATTGTCGTCGGTACAGGCGGCAGCCCCTAAAATTAGTGTCGGTTCAATGTTTGATTATATTGATTCCGATAAAGGCACTTTGCTCAAGCGTATTCGTAACAGTGGTGACGCCACGGCGTTTGTCCGGGTAGAGATCAGTGAGATTGTCTACGGCGCAGATAACAAGCCGGTTGAGCGAGCCGTTGAAAATGTGCGTTTGGGTGAGGATAAAGATGGTCTGGTAGCCAGTCCGGCGCGCTTGATTATTCCGGCGAACGGTCAGCAGGCAGCACGACTGCTTTATTCCGGTGATCGCACCCGGGAAAGGTATTACCGGGTGCGCTATGTGCCGGCAATGCCAGAGAAGTCGGATGACTTCGCGTTGTCAGCTGAAGAGCGTATTAAGTATGAAAAAGAGTTGTCTGCGGGTGTAAGTATCATGACCGGCTTCGGCACGATCATCATCGTGCATCCGTCCGCTGCGCAGTATGCAACGGACATTGAAGAAACGGCGGATAGCTATGTCGTGCGTAATAACGGCAATAGTACTGTTGTGCTGGATGACTTCAAGGCGTGTGGTGCCAAAGGCAAGGATTGCCAGTTGGGGCGACAAATACATTTGCTGCCACAGCGCAGTGAAACATTGAGCCGGTCAGAGCAACATACCTACGAATTCAAACTTATCGAAGGGAGCCTGGATAAACCGGTTCGCTTGGGTTTTAAATAAATGCAATACCCCTTTGTTCCGAGCAGGAACTTTACTAACGAGAGAAATGTGACGATGAAAATCCGTTCGCTGTTTGCTGCTGTTGCTGTAATTGTGTCTTCCAGTGCTGCCATTGCCGCGCCTGTTTCGTTTGATCTGGATGTGTACGCTACTGTTCCTTCGTCTACCGCTCTTGATGTTTGGGATCCGACCGGTTGGTCTGCTTCCAAGTCGGAGATGGTCTACGAGCGTGGTCCGAAAACCTTCAAGCCAGTTAAGGGTCCGCTGGAAATTAAAGGTGGCGTGGGTTCAGTTGAAGCGTATTTGACCTTTGCTCCGCAATTGTTGGATGGTTCCAAGTCTATTGATATGAATGTTACCGTTGGTACTGTGGCTTTGGCTGTAGGTGCTGGGGCTGCTGTTGAAGTAGTTAGCGCGTCTGATGCTGTGGCTGGTGTACGTCGTGAACTTTCTATCACTGCAGCTGCCGCACCAACCGGTGGCTACTTGGTGGGTAACTATGAAGGTCCGGTGCACATGGTATTTGACACTAAAGCGCCTTGATTTTCGAAAGTTACAACTGTACTTGATGTAAAGCTCCTTAAACGGGGCTTCATTCCCCTCACCCGTTTTAAGGAGCTGTTGTTTTGTTTAAATTGCATGCCCTCAGTGTTGCAGTTGCGTTGTGTTGCGCCTCTGTTCAGGCGTCGGCAGCAGCCCCTGAAGCAGTACCCATGAAAATGAAGTCCTCCCTGAGTTTGCTTGAGCAGACTCAGGGTCTTCCGAAAGACTTCCTTGAACATTTTTTCGATCTGCCCCTGGCGGTGCGGATTGAGCAGGACGGCAAGTTCCTCGGCGATGGTCGCGTGGTCTTGTCCCGTAATAACACCCTTCAATTGCTGGAGATGAGCGAGTTTCACGACAGCAAGCTCAGCGCCGCGGATCGCCAGCGCTGGACGGATTACCTCAGCCAGCCGCGCCCGCTCGGCGAATGCACTGCCAGCTGTGACAATGGCCTGGTGGCCATGCATTACAGTCTGGAAAGCTCGCAGTTGTCGCTAGTAACCCGTGGTGCCGAGGTCAACCCTGAAGAAGTGCGCTATCACCAGCTGCCCGAAGGTGGCAGTCACGGCCTGGTGCTGCGTAACCAGCTCAATGTGTTTGGTGGCAGCGGCACGGATACCAATGGCCGTTACTCGGTGGATGCCCAGGGCAGTATCGGTAACTGGACCACGGTCGGCAATTACCAGGTGGACCGCAGTACTTATGAAGGCGCCGAAACCCGGCAGTCGATCCAGAGCCTGTACGGCCAGCGCGAGCACGAGAATCAATTTGTGCGCGCCGGTTTTTTCCAGCCCAACTTCCAGGGCGTGGCGCGTCAGCCCAGCGCCCCGGGGGCGGTGCCCAGTACCATTGTCGGGCTAATGCTCGGTACCTCTGACATCCTGGCCATCGATAGTGCCAGCCCGAGCATTTATCCGGTCTATGTCACGGCCAATCGCCAGGGCACGGTTGAAATCTATCGCAATGGCAGCCTTATCTACACCCAGCCGGTAGAGCCCGGTTTGCAACTGATCGATACCCGGCGCCTGCCTGGTGGTATTTACGAGGTTGAGGTGCGTCTGGTTGAAGACGGCAATGTCACGTCCAGCGAGACCGAGCTGATCAATAAACCTGCGCACTGGAGCAATGCCCAGGAGCGCTGGCGCTACAGTTCGTTTGTCGGCCAGCAGCGTAACCTGCTGAACAGCTACAGCACCGACGATGCCAATGAGCTGGCGGTGGGCGGGGTGGTCAACTATCTGGCTCACCCGCGCGCAGTATTGGGCGCCATGGTGCAGCAGGTGGGTAAAGAGCGGTCCGTGGGTGGCTCGCTGAACTGGCACGCCAGCGATAGCGCCAATCTCTACGCCAACGTTTTTCACTCCAGTGAGTACGGAATGGGGCTGGATGTGCAGGCGATCCGCAACTATGCCACCGGTAGCATAATGTTCAACCACAGCCTGAACTGGCAGAACGCCGACAAGTACCTCAAGACCCAGGCCGGCCCCCAGCAGAACTCGGCCATCGCCCTCAATCACCGGCTGGACGACATCAACAGCCTGACGGCCCGTGCTTCATACAGCAACGGTGTGACCAATGGTGTGGGGCTGGACCTGTCGTTCAATCGGCGCTCCAAATTGCTGGGCAGCAATGCCAGCTGGCGCACCTCGGTGTTTGACCGACCGGCCACCGCCAGCAGCGGCAACCAGCGCAATCGCGGGGTCGATGTAACCCTGACCATGGCCCTGGGCGGTGAAGGCCGGCGCTACAACGTCGGTGCCGGTACCCGCACCGGGAGTACGGGCGGGCGTGACCAGTATGTCAATGCCGGGGTGTCCCAGGACCTGCAAGGCGGCTTGTTCAGCAGTGTCAACGGCAATGTGTCGAGTGATCGTTATGGCGTAGGCCTGAACGGTGCAGCTTCCTTTGACACCGACCTGGTGCGCGGCGATGTGTTTGCCCAGCGTTCCTCCCTAGAAGGCGGGCTGAGCGGCGGGGTCAACCTGCAAAGCACCGTGGCCATGGGTGGCGGCAAGCTGGTCACCGCCGGCAATGGCGTCAGCAGTGGCGCCCATACCGGGATGATTATTGATGTCGAGTCCGACTTGCCGGACCTGGGGTTGATGGCGCAAGACACCAATGGTGCCACCACTGAGCTCAAGCCCGGGCGCAACTTTGTGCCGGTGACCGCCTACAAACCCGGCAACCTGCAGCTGGACTTTTCCGGCCGCGAAGCACCGGCAGCCTCGATTCACCCGTCAATGACCAGCTACCACCTGAACAAAGGAGGCGTGGCCTATCGCCAGGTCAAGGTCATGCAGACCCTGACCGTAATGGGTCAGGTACAGGATGCCGCCGGCAAGCCGCTGCGTGGAGCCCAGGTGCGCAACCACGCCGGGCGCAGCGTTGCCGAAGCGGATGGTTTTTTCACCCTGGAAATGAGTGCTCGCCAGCCGATGCTGGAAGTGTCCCACCCCAGTATCAAGGGCTGCACTTTCCATCTGGACGACAAGCGCTACCCGCGCGAAGGCGATGTGGTGATGGTGGGTAAACTCAAGTGCGACGATCTGAACACCAGCAAACCGTTGCTTAGTGCTAACGCCGAGTAACAAGGATAAACATGAATATTATAGTTTTGATCAAACAGAGTCGTAGCGCCTTTCTGTTATTGGTGTTGCTGGTATTTGGGCAGTTACTGTGGCTGGCGCCGGCACAGGCTCATGTTGCCCATGTAACTGCAGAGTTTACCCCGAATCAGAACAATCCTAATAACCGGACCTTTACCAATACATCGCCTATTACCGGGGTTTGCGGTGGTGCCCACAGGCAATGGTGCATTGATAATAAGATTGCCAGTATTGCGTCAGGTTTTTCCACTGCGGACGCGAGAAAACAAGGTAGCGGAGTTGTGGATCATGGTCGTGGGTCACTATATTTGGGCCTTCCTGAACAGCGGTCCATTACTGTAGTTTCCGACACCGGAGAAACTGCCGAATTGTTTTTGCGTATTACGGGTTTTGCGTTCAGGTACAGTCAGCCGGACCCTAACCTGTTTAGCAGTACGCGGGATCTAAGGGGGTGTCGAGAGCTGTACGGTAACTTGAATTATTCTGATAGTATTTTCCGGATTCTTGGACGTAATGATAATGGTGCTGGCGGGCGCAGTAGTTGTGCTTATGAGATGCTGGCCGCTACAGAGTTCTCGTTTGTAGGTACAGATATTCTCTATGAGCTTGAAACCCCTGAGCCCTTGAATATGAAAAACGGTATTTATCGCGCAAGCACCGATTACAGCATGGGGGGCTTGGGTAGCGATATTGATTTTGGCGATGGTGTGTCGGGTGGGGATCCGAACCTGCGTCTGGAGTTTACCCTTACCGTAAACCACATGTTCGCGCTCGACTTCCCGCCAGGTTCCGAAACGGTCAATCTGCAACCCCTGGGTGGCTGGAACCAGTGGCAGGAGCATGGCAAGGTGCCGGCGACATTGCGCAGGGATGTGCGGTTCCGGGTCAGTGGCTCAACACCCTTTTCGGTGAATCTCAATTGTGAGCACACGATGGCGGATGGTCGCTGTGGTATCTCCAATGGCCCCTCAACCGTACCCCTGGATGTGTCCATCAATATGCCGGGGTTTGTTGGGCGAACCGATTTTTCGATCGCCGAGGCATTGAATTTTTCGTTGAAGCAAGAATCAGGCCCCTTGCCGCACTTCTCTTCTCCACGGGAAGGCGCCGTGTTCCAGCGATCATCCTATCTGCGCTTTGAGGTCAGTGGCGATCCGGTCAAGGAAATGGTCCTTCATCCGAACACCCAGTACAAAGGCCGGGTAACCGTGATATTCGACGCCAATATGTAGCCTTGCCTGTTGTCATCTGACTGGCCGGCCACAGTGCCGGCAGGGTTCACCCGCTGAACCCTGTGGCGCTGGCCGGTCATTCGCCTATCCGCTCTGTGGGTATAGCTCTGCTCTCTGCCGCCATGCGGCCTCCTCGAATACCTCCCATTCTCCCGCCAGTGTCTGGCTTTCGTGCCGCGCTTATCCTTCTGATAACGTCACTCAATACACAGCCTTGATACTTTCCATGCCGGTATAAGCCGGCTCGCAAGTGCATGGGCCAAGCTTGATCCCGTGTCTATCCCTCAATACCAGGCCCCCGGATTCTTGTCCTGGCAGGCTTGCGTCTGTTACTACCCACGCATCATTTACCCGTCATTCATTAATCCTCAATGCCGCGCTCAAACCTGTGCGGGTAAATAACTTAGGATGAGTCCTAAGTTAATTGATTGTTGGCGGTTTTTACTTCTGTTTTGGCCCATGACTCTTAGGAATAGCCATTTCTTTAAGACTATTCTTAATGTGTGCAGGTGTGTTTTTGTCATACTGCCCCACACAATTAAAGCGCTCGGCCTGAGTGGAATAATTTTGGAGTAGAACTTTTATGTGGCGCAGCGGGGCGATGAATATCGATGACTTTATCGTCGTTCTTTCCAGTCAGGAAGTGGGTGAAAACCTGGAATATGATTCCGAATTTCTGGCACTTATGGATGAAGTGTCCAGCAAGGAAGAGTCGCAGTACGGCGACTATCTACATATTCCGGAGCCCATAGACTGGGCCTCTGTTGAAACACGCTGCATGGGTTTGTTCGGTCGTACGCTTGATCTGCGGGTCGCCGTATATTTGACCCTGGCCTGGCTTGAGCGAGAAGGGCTGGCGGGTTTGGCCAGGGGCTTGGCGGTGCTCGATTATCTGGTGCGAGAGCGTTGGGAGCAGACCTACCCGCGCTTGAGTGATGAAGATCAATTCGACCCTCTGGTGCGGATCAATATTCTCGCGGAACTGGCGGTGCCCTCGGTGGTGGTGGCGACACTTCGCAAAGAAGTGTTGGCCAGGCTGCCCGGTGGCGAGTCCCTGTGCTGTGCCGATCTGGCGTTGATCGCCAGCGGTCAAGAGTCGCCCGAGCGCGACGCCTGTCTGCTGCGGCTGGAGAGCCAGATCGAGCCGCAATGCTCCACTGAGCTGATGCGCGGGCTGGGCGCGCTGAACCGGGTCAAGGGCTTGCTGGACAGCATCGGTCAGGGGCTGGATGAGAAAACCGGGCTCTGTGAAAGCTCGCCGCTGCAGCCGGTTTCGCGGTTGCTGGGGCAATGGATCCAGGTGGTGGACAGCCGTTTGCGCCGTACCTTGCACAGCGTTGCCCCGGAAGCTGAAGTGGCCGTGTCTGCGTCTTCGCCCGCCGCTGTTGTTTCTGCCGGGGGCGTGCGGGAGTGCCGCTCGCGGGAAGAGGTGCTGCTGGCCCTGGATGCCATTGCCGGCTATTACCAGCGCCATGAACCGAGCAGTCCCATCCCCATGCTGGTGCAAAGAGTGCGTCGCCTCGCCGGTATGGATTTTCTCGAAATCATGGCTGAACTGGCACCGTCCAGCGTCAGTGACATGCGGGCGCTGGCCGGTATTCAAGAAGAATAAATGTTGTTAATCGTGATTGAGGGTCAAGTATGTCCAGCACTGCAAGCAGTCAAAAATTTATAAATCGCAATCGTGCTCCGCGGGTCCAGATTGAATATGACGTCGAACTCTATGGCGCCGAAAAGAAAGTTGAAATCCCTTTTGTCAATGGCGTGTTTGCCGATCTTTCCGGTTCCAATACCCAGGGGTTGCCCTCGGTGGCCGATCGCAAGTTTCTGGACATTGACGTCGACAACTTTGATGAGCGCATGAGTGCCATTGCGCCGGCGTTAAAGTTCAGCGTGAATAATGAACTGACCGGTGAAGGGCAACTGCCGGTCCAGCTGGATATTCAGCGCATGGATGATTTCAGCCCGGGTTCCATCGCCCGCAATATCGAGCCGTTGCGCAAGTTGCTGGAGGCCCGTAATCAACTTTCCAACTTGCTGACCTATATGGACGGCAAAAGTGGTGCCGAGCAACTGGTCGCCCAACTGCTCGACGATCCGGCATTGATGAACTCATTGCTGCAACAGGCCAAACCCGCCGTCCCCGCTGAATAAGGTTCCAATCATGCCTGCAACTGAACAGCTTCAAAGTCAAGATAGCCAGGCCACCACCCTGGAGGCCGACAGTTTTAGCAGCTTGCTGCAACGGGAGTTCAAACCCCGCAGCGAACAGGCCAGTGACGCCCTGCACACCGCGGTGCAAACCCTGGCCGAGCAGGCACTGGGTTCTGTGCACCTGATTGCCGATGACACCCTGAGCACCATTGAAGCGCTCATCGCCGCCATCGACAGTAAACTTTCAAGCCAGGTCAATGCGATCCTGCACCATGAAGCCTTTCAAAAGCTGGAGTCGGCGTGGCGCGGTCTGCATCACCTGGTGAGCAATACCGAGACCGATGAAAAGCTCAAGATCCGCTTTATCAACATCTCCAAGGCCGAGGTGGCCCGTGAACTGAAGAAGTTCAAAGGCGCGGCCTGGGATCAGAGCCCGCTGTTCAAGAAGATTTATGAGCATGAATACGGGCAGTTTGGCGGCGAGCCCTTCGGTGCCTTGATCGCAGACTACTACTTCGATAACAGCCCGCCCGATGTCGAGCTGCTGGCCTCCATGGCCAAAATTGCCGCTGCGGCCCATGCGCCGTTGATCAGTGCGGCCGACCCTGGCGCCCTGTTGATGGACTCCTGGCAAGAGCTGGCCAACCCGCGGGACCTGGGCAAAATCTTCCATACCCCGGAGCATGCCGCCTGGCGCAACTTCCGCAGCTCGGAAGACTCGCGCTATGTGGGCCTGACCCTGCCGCGTTTCCTGGGGCGAATTCCCTACGGCGCCAAAACCGCACCGGTGGAAGATTTCAACTTTGAAGAAGTGACCCGGGGCGATTCGGCCAACTACCTGTGGGTTAACTCCGCCTATGCCATGGGCCTTAACATCAACCAGTCCTTCAAGCAGTTTGGCTGGTGTTCACAGATCCGCGGTATCGAGTCCGGCGGCGCCATCAGCGGCCTGCCGGTGCACACTTACCCCAGTGAAGACGGCGGGGTGGACATGACCTGCCCGACCGAAATCGCCATCAGCGACCGCCGTGAACTGGAGCTGGCCAATAACGGTTTCATGCCGCTGGTGCACTGCAAGAACAGCTCTGTGGCCGCCTTTATCGGTGCCCAGTCACTGCATAGCCCGCAGCAATACGACGACCCGGATGCCACGGCCAACGCCCGACTGGCCGCGCGCCTGCCTTATCTGTTCGCCACGTGCCGTTTTGCCCACTATCTGAAATGCATCGTGCGCGACAAGATCGGCTCGTTTAAAGAGCGCGCGGAAATTGAAAACTGGCTCAACGGCTGGATCAATCAATACGTTGACCTTAATCCGGCCACTGCCACCGATGCCGACAAGGCGCGTAAACCCCTGGCGGCAGCCGAGGTGGTGGTGGAAGAAGATGAAGCCAATCCAGGGTTTTACCGGGCCAAATTCTTCTTGCGGCCCCACTACCAACTGGAAGGTTTGACTGTTTCATTGCGACTGGTTTCCAAGTTGCCTTCGGTTAAAGCATAACGTTTAACAGCATTGTTAGCACAACAGGGCTTTCCCTGATGTGGTTCTTCACCCTGTGGTGATTATTCCTGGGAGTACATTATGATACTGGTAAAGTTTGATAAAGAAATCAAAGGCACCTCGACCGTTGAAAAGTATAAGGAGTGGATTGAGTTTGAATCCTACTCATTGAATGTATCGCGCCATGTTCAAGTGCAAGGCAATGACCGTGATGTGGGGCAGGCGTTTATCTCTGAATTCTTGTTGACCAAAGGTGCCGATAAAACCTCGCCGGAGTTCTTTATCCAGTCGTTGGTGGGCACTGCATTTGATTCGGCCACTATTGTTGTGCTGCATGCGGCCGGCTCGTCGAAAACGTCGCAAGAGTTGCTGCAAATTACACTGACCAAGCCTGTTGTCAGCTCTTTTTCTACGCAATGCACCGCGAACAATCGTCCTACCGAACACCTGTCATTGAACTTTATCAACATCAAGTATAAGTACGTCCACTTTGACGGTGATGTGAATAAAGGCTCCGTTGAAAAGTCTTATGACGTGTTTGCCAAGGCTTAACCCTTTGGCTTCAGGGTGCCCGCCCCGGTTGTAACAGGGCACCCTGGATTTAAAAGTTGTGCCATGTCAGTCAGTTTATGTGCGACACGCGATCAGGGTATTGGTATGAACAGCAGGGCCTGTACATTACTGGAACGCTTGAGTCTTGGTCTTCATCCCCACGTTCCGTCAATCCACTCTTTCAATAGAGAAACGCTTTTGTCGCGGCTGCGCTCCGACCTGAGCACGCTGCTCAACACCAGCGGGCTGGCGGGTGGCCAGGACCTGAGTGCCAGTCCTTATGCGGCGACCTCGGTGATTAATTACGGTATCGGCAATGTGGCGGGGCAAACCCTGTCCGGTCTTGCCCCGCACCTCCTGGAGCGACGTATTCGGCAGGCCATCTTTACTTACGAGCCGAGAATCATTCGCCATAGTCTGCAGGTGTCGTGGGTTGCCAATGGCAGTGAGCCCATGGCCGACATGCAATTTCTGATTCAAGGGCAGCTGCGTTGCGCAATGCAGGTGTACCCCTTCACGTTTCGTTCTTTGTGGAATACCCAAAGCGGTGCGGTGCATATCGACACCCCTGACGGTGTGCAACACCATGGATGAGCGCCTGTTGCGCCTGTATGAGCGCGAACTGGAGTTTTTGCGCGAGGGGGCGGGTGAATTCGCCCGCATCTACCCCAAGGTCGCCAGTCACCTCAACCTGGACTCCCGGCACGACCCCGATCCCGGCGTCGAGCGCCTGCTGGAGGGCCTGGGGTTTCTGACGGCGCGTATTCAATTGCAAATGGAATCCGAGTTTCCACACTTCACCAGGAATTTGCTGGAACGGGTTCAACCCCACTCTTTAGCGCCACTGCCGTCCATGGCGGTGGTGCAGTTAACCCCGGATCTGCATCAGGGCAGCCTGCTCAAGGGTTTCTCTCTGGCGGCCGACAGCGCTTTGAATGCCTTCGCCGATGTTGAGGGCCAGAGTGCCCGTTGCGAATGGCGCAGCCTGCAGCCCGTGACCCTATGGCCATTGCAGATCGAGTCGGCAGAGTACCTGCCCAGTGCCAACCTGCTTTCGGGTGTGCCCGCCGGGCTCGCCGTGGAGGCCCATTCGGCCATCAGGCTGCGCTTGAAAACCACTGCCGGCACCCTGTTCAATCAATTGGCCCTGGAACACTTATGCCTGTACCTGGGGCGCCCCGGAGCGCCGACGCTGGCGGTGCATGAAGCGTTGCTGTCGCGCACCCTAGGCATTATCGCCAGGCCGTCGGGCAGTGATGATGACGGGTGCGAGGTGATCGAACCCGGGCACATCAGCCAGGTTGACCTGGAGCCCGGGCAGGATGCGCAGCTCAAGCCGCGCGCTGGCGAAGGGGCCGACGCTTTTGCCCTGTTGAGGCGCTTTCTGGCGTTTCCCGAAAGCCAGCGTTTCATCCGCCTGTGCGGCCTGGGACCTGCGGTTCGCCGCTGTGGCACCGACTCGCTGGAACTGGTGTTCTTGTTGGCACCCTTGTCAAATCCGCTGCCGGCGGATCTTGACCCTTCGTTTTTCAGCCTGTTCTGTGTGCCGGTGCAGAACCTGTTCAAAAAGCGCACCGACCGGATCAATCTGCAGCAGCACCGCACCGATATCGATGTGGTGGTCGATCAGGCCAACCCTTTGCATCATGAAATACATCAGGTGCTGCAGGTGCAGGGTTACTTTCGCGGCGGTCGCGAGCACCAGCGTTTCGTCCCTCTGTATTCGCCCCTGGCCGGCCAGGCCGAGGCCCGGGGCACGGGCTTTTTCCAGTCCCAGCGCAGGCCTTCACGGCCCATGGCGACGGGGTTCAATGGCCAGCCGCCCTACGCGGGCTGTGACCTGTCCATCACCCTGGTGGACCCCGAGCATCCGCCGTACCGCCCGGACCTGCATCAATTGGCGGCCGATGTCATCTGTTCCAACCGGCACCTGGTGCAGCACATCCGTTTTGGCAAGGGCAACACCGATTTCGTCCTTGAAGTCAGTGCGCCGGTGATCTCCATTCGGCGCCTGGCCGGGCCGTCGGCGCCGCTGTCCCTGCCGGTCTCGGGCGCAGGTCCGTGGAGCGCGATCCAGCATTTGTCGCGTAACTTTCTGCCGCTGGCAGATGCGGACGGTCAGGCGGGAGCCGCTGCCCTGCGCGAGATGTTGTCGCTCTACATCGCGTCCGATGATGCCGTGCTGCAACGTCTGCTCCAAAGCATCCTCTCGTTACGCGCCAGCGTCCTCACCCGGCGTCTGCCCGGGCCGGGGCCGGTGGTGTTCGGGCGCGGGCTGCAGTTTGAACTGACCCTCGACGATGCGGCGTGCGAAGGCATCGGTGCCTTTGTTTTTGGGGGCGTGCTGGAAGGGTTTTTCGCCCGTTACGCGGCCATCAATTCCTTTACCTGCACGGTGTTGTACACCCGGGGCCGGGGGCTGATTCACCGGTGGCCGGTCAGGGGTGGCCAATGCATGGTCCTGTAGATTTCTGGGCGCAACTGCAGAGCGCTGCCTGGCGCTTCGATTTTTTCAGTGCCTTGCGCTGCGTCGATGCCCTGGACCCGCGCACGCCAAGATTGGGCACCAGCGAACACTTGCAGCAGGACCCGCTGCGTCTCGGGCAGGCAGTGTCGCTGGGCTTCGAGCCGGGGATGCTGCGCAACCTGCAACTGCGCGAGGGGCGGGCGGCCCGGCTGGCGGTTACGTTTTTTGGCCTGACCGGGGTCAACGGCCCGATGCCGCTGGCGTTCAGCGAGGACGTTTTGTCCCGGCAAATCAATCACAACGATTTCCTGCTGGCGGACTTTCTCGACATCTTCCATCACCGCCTGTTGTGCCTGCTGTATCGCAGCTGGGCGGTAACCCGGCCGGCGGTGTCAGCCGACCGTCCCGGGCAGGACCGTTTTGCGGATTATGTACAGGCCTTCACGCCCCGTGGTGAGCGCTATTACGCCGCTCAGTATGTCGACCAGCGGCGTAGCGCCGAAGGGCTGCTGGCGGTGTTGCGCGACCATCTGCAAATGCCGGTGCGGTTGCAGCAATGGTTCGGCCGCTGGAGCGAACAGACCGCCCTGCAGCAACCCCGGCTTGGCGGCGCCGGTGCCGCACAACTGGGGCACAGCGCGTTGCTGGGGCACCGGGTATGGAATGCCCAGCACAGCGTTCGCCTGGTGCTGGGGCCCCTGACGATTGCCCGACTGGAGCAATTTTTGTCCGCAGCTGCGCTGTTACAAAGCCTGACCCGTTTGGTCGATGACTACCTGGGCAGCTGTTTTGAGTGGGATGTGCAACTGCTGATCGCCGATGAGGCTGAGCCGGCAGTGCGCCTGGGAGCCAACCAGGCATTGGGCCTGGCTTCATGGTTGCCCGGCACATCGCGTTCGCTTCATTCACGGGCTTGCGTCTTGAGCAGGGCCCGTCTTCACCGACTTCAACAGGAATTGAGCCATGACTGATATCAGCCGCGCCAAGCTATTTGGCAAACTTGACCACCTGGCGTTCCAGGCCATGGAGTCTGCCACCAGCCTGTGCCGTCTGCGCGGTAACCCCTACGT
Source organism: Pseudomonas sp. Lz4W (assembly GCF_000346225.2). Classification (NCBI taxonomy): domain Bacteria; kingdom Pseudomonadati; phylum Pseudomonadota; class Gammaproteobacteria; order Pseudomonadales; family Pseudomonadaceae; genus Pseudomonas; species Pseudomonas sp. Lz4W. The sequence continues at coordinate 1,466,996 of NZ_CP017432.1, forward strand.
TGAGCTGGTGCACTGGTTTCAACAAATGTTGCAGGAGCCCGACTCCGATCTGCGCCGGATCAACGAACGGTTCGGGCTGAACAACGCCCGGCTGGTGACCGACCTGATCAACGCCCTCGAGCGTTTGCCTGCCCGCTCCGGGTCGGTGATTGACCTGTCAGGGCAACTGGACGAAGCCATGGAGCGCAGCTGGATATACGGTGCGTTGCAGCTCGATGCGGTGAAGATTCGCAGCGGCCATATATTGCTCGGTGTGCTGGGCACCAGTAATTTGCGCCATACCTTGTTCGCCATGTCGCGGGAGTTCGAAAAGATCAACCGCGAACTGCTGATGGAGCAGTTCAGCGAGATCGTGCAGCGTTCACCGGAACAACCGGCGACCTTTGTCGAGGGCGATATAACCAATGTCCCGGGTCAGTCTTGCAGTGCCTTGCAGCGCTACACCAGCGATCTGACCGAGCAAGCCCGGCGCGGCGAGCTGGACCCGGTGGTGGGGCGTAATGATGAAGTGCGCCAGTTGATCGATATCCTCATGCGCCGGCGCCAGAACAACCCCTTGCTGGCAGGCGAGGCGGGGGTGGGCAAGACCGCCGTGGTCGAAGGGTTTGCCCAGCGTATCGTTGCCGGTGATGTGCCCCAGGCGTTTCGCCAGGCACGGGTGCTGGCGCTGGATATCGGCCTGTTGCAAGCGGGCGCCGGGGTCAAGGGCGAGTTTGAGCAGCGCTTGCGCCAGGTGGTCGATGAGGTTCAGGCCGCGGCAGTGCCGACCCTGTTGTTTATCGATGAAGTCCATACCCTGGTGGGGGCCGGGGGGCAGGCGGGTACCGGTGATGCGGCCAATTTGCTCAAGCCGATGCTGGCCCGGGGTCAGCTGCGCACCATTGGTGCCACCACCTGGGACGAATACAAAAAGCACATCGAAAAAGATCCGGCCCTGAAAAGACGTTTCCAGGTGCTGCGGGTGGATGAGCCCAGCCCCGAAGTGGCGATCAATATGTTGCGCAGCGTACTGCCCACCTTGCAGGCACACCATCAGGTGCAAATTCTCGACGAAGCGCTGCATGCGGCGGTGAACCTGTCCAACCGTTACTTGCCTGAGCGTCAGCTACCGGATAAAGCCATCAGCCTGCTGGACACCGCCTGTGCCCGGGTGCGCATCAGTCAGCAGGCATTGCCGGGGGAGCTGGCAGACCATCGCGAGCGCTTGGCCTACCTGCACGCAGAAAAATCCATGGTGCAGCGCGAACAGGCCATCGGCCTGGGGGATCCCCAGCGTTTGCTCAACCTTGAGCAACAGCTGCGCGAAGAGCTGCATGACGGGCGAGGGCTGGAAGCGCGCTGGCAGATCGAAGCGGCATGGGTCGAGGAAATCCAGCAGCTGCGCGAACGCCTGCAGGCCGAGGATGAAGGCGAGTTTCCCGAGCGGGCAGCCCTGCTGGAGCGTGCCGATGCATTGCAGCAGCGCCTGCAGGCCGCCCACGCCAGGACCGCGGCCCTGGTGCTGCCCGATGTCGACGCCCAGGCCGTGGCGGATGTGTTGCAGGGCTGGACCGGGATTCCGCTGGGCACGTTGCAGCGCGATGAGCTGGACACCATCCTCGATCTGGCCGCCAGCCTTGAGCACCGCATCATCGGCCAGCCCCATGCCCTGCAGGCGATTGCCAGCCGCATCCAGACCTCCCGCGCCGGCCTCGACCACCCCGGCAAGCCTGTGGGTGTGTTCATGCTGGCCGGTCCCTCCGGGGTCGGCAAGACCGAGACCGCGCTGGCCCTGGCCGAGCTGTTGTATGGCGGTGAACACAACCTGGTGACCATCAACATGAGCGAGTACCAGGAACCCCACAGCGTGGCCTCGCTCAAGGGCGCGCCGCCCGGCTATGTCGGTTACGGCGAAGGCGGCGTGTTGACCGAAGCGGTTCGCCGCCGCCCGCACTGCGTGATCCTGCTGGACGAAATGGAAAAGGCGCACCGCGACGTACATGAAGTGTTCTTCCAGGTTTTTGACAAGGGCTGGATGGAAGACGGCGAAGGGCAGGTCATCGATTTTCGCAACACCCTGATCCTGATGACCACCAACGTCGGCACCGAGGCGCTGTTCAACCTGCGCGGCGGCGAAACAGCCCAGGACCTTGAGCAGTTGCTGCGCCCGCAACTGCTCAACGTATTCCCCCCGGCACTGCTGGGGCGGCTGGTGGCCATCCCGTACTTCCCCCTGAACGACGAGATGCTGGGCAGCATTGTTGAAATGCAGTTGCAGCGCGTGGTGCAACGGGTGCAGAGCCGTTATCAGGTGCCCTTGCACTACGACGCGGGTCTGGTGGCGCATATCGTCGGCCAGTGCACCGACCGCCAGAGCGGCGGCCGTATGGTCGACACCATCCTCACCCGCGAGTTGTTGCCACAGATGAGCCGGGTGTTTTTGCAATGGACCAAGGATCAGAAAGCTCCTAAGAGTCTGAGTTTGAAAATCGCAGAGGGCGGGGTAGGGCTGGAAGTTGAGATGTAAAGATAGCCGCAATGTTTTGGAGCTGGTCAATAGCCGCTCCACTCTATTTTCAGGCAGGTTTGTTGAGCCTTGTGCAGGTTAGACACTACATTTTTGGATTTTGAAGTGCTTTGGGGGATGCTTCTCGAAGCGGCTGGGTTGATGGTTTTAAATACTAAGGTAAGTTCAGAGTATGAGTTTTAAGCGGCTACACAAAGCAATTAATTATCACGAGCACTTGGAAGCAACTAATAGTGCAGGGCTTTGTTTGGGTCAGACATGGTTGTGGATGTCTGAAATTATAACGGGGATGTCAGGCACCTTGTCGCCACCCAATTTTTTTATGGGGGGAAAGATACAGGCTGAGTACGAAGCTTATGATGATGCGGGTGGTAGCTCATTGGCTTTTATGAATAACAAAGTGTCTGAATTGCAGTTGAAAGTGCCCGATAAGTGCTTGGTGCGACGCAGTGTCAATGATTATGATTCCTCGGTTGCATTGGTGAATGAATTTTCGCTGCCGTCGGGTGAGAATGCGGTTGTTTATATGTCCTGGAAGATAGGTGCTGATAAAAGTCCGTTGCTCAAAGTAATGCGTAAATATGATAGTTTTCATGCAGTGGCATTGCTCAAGTTGAAGAGTGATGGAAAAATTTATCTGTTTGATGCTAATTTCGGAGTCTTTGAGTGGATACGGGAGCCGGGCGTTAAATTAAAAACAGATATCAAGAGGTATGTGCTTCAAAAGTACCATAGGCCTGTAGCGGCTATGCGAGGTGCCCTGATGCTGTCCACCAATAGTGATATACCGCTAAACTTTGAGCATGTCATTGTGTAGTGTCGACAGGACGTGGTTTGGCGTCAGCGTAAGTTCAGAAGTGCGCTTCAAGACGATAAAACTTTTTTCGCCATTTAGCGCTGGTTGCGTCCGCAATGGCTTGACGTGTTTCCTGAGCAACTCCAGGCGTACGCCAGCGCTACGTCACTCAACGTTAGCGGTTTGACACTCTGGGTGGTGTGTAGTCGCCCCTCAGTGTGTTGATTGGCTGAACGAAAAAGATTGTTGTGTTTTTAAGTCTGGATGTAAAAGGTGGATGTTGTGAATAAGGTCAGTATTCTGAAAGAGTGGAGCCCGGAGAAGTTGGGCCCGTCTCGGGCATTGGTTCATACGTTGCGTTACAAATATTTAATGGGCGTGGGTACGGACCTGAGCCCGTTATTATCCAGGCCGGCTGAGGAGGTGTTTAAAACCTGGGATGTGATCAGCGCATCGCTGGTTGATTTGGGTCGTATGCAAGGAGCCAGTGCGGATTCAGACGCAGAAACCATGGCCTTTGGAGAATTGGCCCTGGTGCTGGATGTGCCGATTCAAAATATCTTGGGCACCCATGCCTATGATGTAAGTTTTCCTAATCATATCGGGACACAGCCTGGAAGAAACGGCAGCACCCAGGTCACCAATTCTTATGCCTTGGTGGATGCTATTTATTCCGGGGTGACGAAAAACCCGGGCAAGAAAGTGGCGGGCGGGTTTAATCAACTTTGTACGCCGATGGAATTGCTTGGGCGTACCGCCAGAGTAATGAGCAATCATAATGAGGTGCTGCTTGTTGGGCGTCCGCATATCAATATATATCAGGGCTTGGGGGTGACGAGCCCGATCAAGGTTCGTGAGGTGTGGGTGTTGTCCAAGACTCAGGACCTCAACAGAAAAGCGTTTCTGGTGTCGAAGGCGCAACAGATAATGGCCATCAATAAAATAGCCGGCTCGCCAAAAATCATCTTGTGACGCTGTGGAACATTAGCCTTTTACCAACGAGGTGCTCACAGCGTCTTGAGGGGGGCGACTGTATAAACCTTAAGTCCTTGCTGTTTTCAAAGTGCCATGGATTTAATTTGAAAGCGCCAGGGCTTAAGGTTGCTCTCGCTGAACTTGATAAGAAAGTTTACGTGGCAGATAAGCGCTTAAGCGGATTTTCTGTTTGCGGGTATCGTCTGAAAAAACTTATCAAGTTTAGGATTATTCCTATGTGATGGTGCCTGCTTTTCTTTAGGCTGCGCCCATCAGTTATTAGCTACCGGTTGTTACCTAAAGCCATGAATCATTACGCGGAGGGCTACCTGTGCCACAACAAGTTGTAATGGGTGCGCTGTTAAGTTGCTCATTTGGCGCAGCGCCCGCCAAGTTGGCGGTGTTGCCGGTCAACCGGGTCACCGCTGAAGGCCAGCCCGCGGCCACGATCATGGATCACAAACCGATGGTCAATATCGCGCCGTTCGGTGTCTGCAAGTCGATGGCCAACCCGGCGGTGTCTGCTGCCACGTCTGCGGCGATGGGGGTATTGACGCCCATGCCTTGCATACCGGCTACCAGCTCGCCCTGGACCCCCGGGGCGATAAAAACCTTTATCGCCGGGCAACCGGCGTTACACGGCAAATGTACCTGTATGTGCAACTGGGCCGGGGTGATCAAGATCGATCACCCCGGCACCGGTAAAACCCTGGTCAGTTGAGGAGCTGTTGTGCAATGAGTGATTCTTTGCTGCCACGTTGTGGTTTTACCGGGCCACCGGGCTCAAGTGCCTTGTTGTTTGCCGGGCTGCACGGTCATGAAGGCCTGAGCGAGCTGTTTGAGTACCGGGTGAAGGTGTTGAGCCCGGAAGGGGAGCTGAACGCGGACGACTGGCTGGGCAAGGCCCTTGGGCTTGAACTTCATCATTCGGCACAAAACAGCCCCTCATCGCGCAAGGTGCATGGCCATGTCTGTGGCTTTCGGCGTCTTGGCGATGAGGGGCGATTCCCCTGTTACGAGTTTTTGCTGCGGCCCTGGCTGTGGTTTGCAAGCTGTGCCAGCAACTGCCGGATTTTTCAGAACCAGAGCGTGCTGGAGGTGCTCAAGGCTGTGCTGGCGCCTTACCCCGGCGAGGTGGAGTGGGCGGCGACGGAAAGCTATGCGGCACTGGAATATTGCGTGCAATTTGCCGAGACCGATGCCGCCTTTGTCAGTCGCCTGATGGAGGAAGCCGGTCTCTATTACTTCTTCCGCCATAGCGGCGAAGGGCACAGTCTGGTGGTGACCGACTCGATGAGTGAACACCGGAGTCTGGAGGCTGGTGACACCCTGTACTGGCGGATGGGCAGCGACGACAACTTCCACAGCCTTTGGGACTGGGTGCCGCAACAGGCCCTGTGCAGCGGTCGGGTGAGTGCCGCTGATTTTGATTTCAGCAAAGCCAATACCCGTGAGGCCAGCGTGCTTGCGGCGGCGGCCTCGATCGCCGCGGGCCATGATCAGGCCGGGTTTGAGCACTACCGCTACCCCGGTCATTTTAACAACAGCGCCAGCGGTGAGGCCGCGACCAAGGTCCGGGTGCAGGCTTTGCACGCGCTGCGGCAACGGGTCGGGGCCACGGGTTGTGCGCCTTATCTGTTGCCCGGTGGCACGTTCAAGTTGTCCGGGCATGCCGACCCTGGGCAGAACGCCGAATACTTGATTACCCGGGCCACGCTGACCGCCACTTGCAGGGTTTCGTCTACCGGGGTCAGCGCGCCGAGCTTCAGTTGTGATATCGAGGCCATAGGCAGCAATGCCCGCTATCGCGCCCCGGTCCAGACCCCGCGCCCCAGAATGCCCGGCCCGCAGACCGCCTTTGTGGTGGGCAAGGCCGGCGAGCAGCTGTGGGTTGATGAATTCGGCCGGGTCAAGGTGCAGTTCCATTGGGACCGTGGCGAACAGACCGACGAAAACTGTTCCTGCTGGGTGCGCGTCGCCCAACCGCTGGCAGGGCAACGCTGGGGCGCGATTTTTCTGCCGCGCATCGGTCAGGAAGTGATTGTCGAGTTTCTTGACGGCAACCCGGACCGCCCTCTGATCACCGGCAGCCTGTACAACGGTGGCATGCGCCCGCCCCATGAATTGCCGGCACAGGTGGCGCGCAGCGGGATTAAAAGCCAGTCGCTGGGGGCCCGGGATGTTTACAACGAACTGCGTTTTGAAGACAGGGACGGCGCCGAACAACTGTTGTTCCATGCCGGGCGCAATCAGGACGTCACGGTGCGCAATGATGCCTTGGAGCATGTGGGCAACGACCGCCACGTGAAGGTGGGGGGCAATTCCTTCCAGCAGGTGCTCAAGGATGCCCATCAGCATCTGGGTGGCGAATTCAATGTGTACGTTGCGGGCGGCCATTCGCTGGAGGTGGTGGGTGACCGCAGCATCAAAGTCGGTGCCGGTTACTCGATGGAAACCGGCGCCGATCACCGGTTCAAAGTAGCAGGCGGCCATTCGCTGGAGGTTGCTGGCGACAGCGATACCAAGGTCGGCGGCAAGTTCCGGCTCGGCGCCACCAGCGTCGACCTCAAGGGCTCGCAGACCCTGACCCTCGAGGCAGGGCAGACCCTGACCCTCAAAGCCGGCTCCAGCACCCTGGTCCTGGGGCCCAAGGGGGTGGCGATCAACGGCGCACTGGTGACCATCGACGCCAAGGGCAAGGTGGACATCAACGGCGGGGGCGACAGCAGCGCCGATCCGGCCGAGGCACCGCAGCCCATCCCCACCCAGAAACCACAAATGCCCAAGCAACCCGAGGAAGCCGACCATGGTCGTGACTGACGCCCTTAGGCAGGTGCGCCGGCTGGCGCTCTGCGGCGCATCGGTGCTGGTACTTGGCGGGATGCAGGGCTGCCAGATGTTCGGCTGGTTCCAGGACCCGCCACCCGATCCGTACCGAAGCCTGCAGGTCGAGGCTGCCCTCGATGTGAATCCGGATATCCATGGGCGGCCATCGCCCGTGATTCTGACGATCTACCAACTGAGTGATGCCAAGGCATTTCTCGCGGCTGACCCGGCCAGTCTGCTGGAACCGGGCGCAGAGCCGGCCAGCCCCGCCTGGTTGAAGCGCGAGACGTTCCAGTTAAGACCGGGCGAGGAGCTCACCCGGCGTTTTGTGCCCGAACCTGCTGTGCAGTTGTTCGGCGCAGTGGCGGAATACCGCGACCTGGAAAATGCCCAGTGGCGCACCGTGGAGGTGTTTCATGGGCAAACCCCCGAGTCGCTGCAGATCAATCTGCAACGGACCCGGGTTTCGATCCGCCTGATTCCATTACAAGGAGAAGCATCCAGTGTTCAGCAATGACCGGGTGCTGTGGTCGGAAGGGATGTTCCTCCAGCCGCAGCATTTTCAACAGCAACAACGCCACCAGCAGGCGCAACTGGTGCAGGGCCTGCTGGCTTTGCAAAGCCATGCCTGGGGCTTTACCGCGCTGAAGGTCGATGCGGCCCAACTGGCCCTGGGCTATGTGCAGTTACTGGAGTGCGCCGGCATCTTGCCCGACGGCACACTCTTCAATCTGGACACCGAGCAGCTGGCCCGCACCCGCTTTGTGGTGCCCGAGGGCGCACGGGAACTGGAGGTGGTCCTGGCCTTGCCCGCGCCGGGCATCTCGACTGTCGAAGTAAGCCGTGACAGCGGCCCCGACAGCCTGGCGCGCTACCGTCTGGTGGAAGCGCCGGCCCTGGATAGTTCGGCCCCCGACACGGGCGAGGCGACCCTGCAACTGGCGCGGCTGAACCTGAGGCTGGCGGGCAAGCGCGACGTTGCACGGTCCCATGTCTATCTGGACGTGCTGCGCATCGCCGAGCGCAGCCCCGGTGGCCAGGTCAGTCTGGATGAGGGCTTTATCGCGCCGGTGTTGAACTGGCGTCTGGCCCGGCCCCTGGTCAGCTTTGTTGACGACTTTCTGAGCCGGGTCAAGCAGCGTGGCTACATGCTGGCGACCAATATGGGGGTGCCGGGGCTGGGCGGCGTGGCGGAGGTCCAGCATTTTCTGATGCTGCAAACCATCAACCGGGCCGAGTCCATGCTGGGTCATCTGGCGAGCTATCCGGGCTTGCACCCTGAGGTGCTCTACCGCGAGTTGCTGGGGCTGGCCGGGGAGCTGGCGATATTTTCTGAAAGCAGTAAACGGCCCAAATCCTATCCTGTCTATCGCCACGACCGGCTTGGCGAATGCTTCGCCCCGATCATGGACGATCTGGCCTATACCCTCAGCGCCCAGGCCGGTACCGATGTCATTCCTCTGGTTTTGCACGAGCGCGAACATGGTATCCGCTTTGCCGCCGTGCTCGACTCAAGCCTGTACGCCAGCGCCCGCTTTGTGCTCGCGGTGCGCGCCCAGGTGCCGGACGATGAACTGCGCAAGGTGTTCCCGACCCGCCTGAAAATTGGCCCTGCAGAGCGGGTCGCCGACCTGGTGGACCTGCAGTTGCCCGGGCTTGGCGTCAGTGTCTTGCCGGCCGCTCCGCGGGAACTGCCCTATTACGCGGGCTTCAGCTATTTCGAGCTGCAAAGCGATCATCCGCTGTGGCAGGAACTCAACACCGGTGCCGGTTTCGGACTCCATCTGGCCGGTGACTTCCCCGGCTTGCAACTGGCCTTCTGGGCGATCAAGGACCCTCAATGATTCGTCGTTTTGTCTCTCCGTTAGCCCGTATCAGGGCGCGTTTGCGTGCCTCTGCACAACCCGCCGGCCCGGCTGAAGCATTGCCCCCGCTGAGCAGCGACGGGCTTGGCCAGCGCGCCAGTGACCTGTTGTATGAAGTGGTACTGCTGCGCGGTCTGGAACGTGCGCCGGATCTGGATGAGCTGCGGGCCCGACTGGTCACCAAGGTGCGCACCTTTCATCGTCAGGCCATGGCTGACGGGGCTTCGCTGGATACGGTGGAACGGGCCCAGTACGCCATCTGTACCTTGCTCGATGAAATTATTTCGGGCTCCGAATGGGGGCGCGGCGGTTGGTCCAGACACAGTCTGTTGATGATCTTTCATGGCCAGACCTCCGGTGGTGACGGTTTTTTCGCCTACCTCGACGCCGCGGAACTCAAGCCCCAGGAAAACCTTGCCCTGCTGGAAGTGATGTACCTGTGCCTGGCCCTGGGGCTGGAAGGCCGCTATCGCATCCAGAGCGAGGGGCGCGCGGCACTGGCGCTGCGCCGCAACCAGCTGTTCGAAACCATCCGCCTGCAACGCGGCTACCTGCCCAAGGCCCGCCTGGACGAGCATTTGCGTTCGTGGAGTCGCGGCTACTTCAGCCGACGCCAGCGCTATGTCTGGTGGGGCTGTGGCGCCCTGTTGCTGGTGCTGGCCGCGGGCCTGACCTGGCACCTGGAAAATCGCGCCTATCAGACCCTTTTACGTTTGCAGGCACTGGAGCAGGCCCCGCTGATCAGCTTGACCCAGTCCCTGGCCGAGACGCTGTCGGCAGATTTGCGTGCGGGGCGTCTGAACCTGCTCGAAGACGGGCAGGGGGTGCGCATCATCATCAGTTCCTCGGGCCTGTTCGCCACCGGCGGCAGTGAAGTGGCGGCGCCCTATGAGCCAGTGTTGTCGCGCATTGCGGCGGCCCTGGAGCAGTGGCCGGTGCAGATCAAGGTGATCGGGCATAGCGATGACACGCCGGTGGCCAGAGGCCTGGGCTCCAATCAGGCCTTGTCGCTGGCCCGTGCCGAGGCGGTATTGCACAGGTTGCAGGGCAATCAGATCGACCCGGCGCGGTTTACCGCTGAAGGACGTGGCGAATTCGAACCCTTGTTCGCCAATGACAGCCCGGACAACCGGGCCCGTAACCGTCGGGTCGAAATCTTTGTGTACCCCGCCGAGCTGTAAGCCGGGCGCCTTCCCTCAACCTTCTACCTTGCGGATGTTGCTGCCATGCTCCTGCGTGTTTTGAAAACCCTGCTGCGGGCCTCGCCCTGGCTGCTGGGGCTGCTATTTACGATGTATCTGATCCTGATCCATGGCCCGCGCCTGGCGGTTGACGGTCATGTACCGCTGGCCGCTCTGGTGGTGCGCCTGCTGCTGTGTGGCGCGCTGCTGCTGGTGGCTGTGCTGCTGGTCTGGCTCGGGCGGCGTGGCAAGCAGCAGGCCGAGCCGCAAGCGGTCGCCACGGCAGCGGTGCTCGACGAGTTGACGGAGCGCGAACTGGCATTGCGCGAAAGGCTGTGTGCATGGCGCCAGCGCACCGGGGGCAAATTGCCGGGGTTGCTGGTGATCGGGCCGGCCGGGGTCGAGAAGGGGCCCTTGCTCGGGTTGCCGGCCAATGCCGATGAAGACTTGCGCTGCAGTGCCGTTGACGGCTATGGGCTGTTTGAAATCGGCGGCCACCTGGTGAGCCAGCGCCACCCGCAGGAAGTGCGGCTGTGGCGTCGCTTGCTGGATGACCTGGGGCAGTCGGGCGCCTCGGGCCAGCATCCGCGTGGAGTGATCCTGGTGCTATCGGCCGCCCGGCTGCAGGGCGCGACAGAGGTGGAGCGGGACCAGATTGCATTGAGCCTGCGCGCGCGTCTGGAGGAGCTGGCCAGCCGCTTCGGCAAAGGGCTGACGCTGCAGTTGATCATCAGTGAATGCGAGCAGTTGCCCGGCTATGGCGAATCACTGGCCTGGCTACCGGCGGACCGCCGCGAGTTGAGCGTGGAATTCGCCCCGGCCACCCGCAACCGGCACTTGCTCACCACCCTCGAACAGCGCATGGCTGCCCTGATCGAGGGCCTCGACAGCAGTGAGTTCGAGCGTCTGCAGCGCGAGCCGGATGTTCAGGTTCGCGCCCGGCTGTATGGCTTCATACCGATGTGGCGAGGGTTTGCACTGACATTGAACGGGCTGCTGAACACAGCGCTGGCCCAGGAGCCGGGCATTGCCCAGGTCGCCTTGCAATCCATACGTTTCAGCGCCCGGGCAGCCACCCCGGAGTCGCCGGCGCCGGCCCTGCTGCGGGCCTTGCAGACCTGCCGCCGGCCGGGCCGGATACGCACCCCGTTGCGTCAGGCCGGCGCCTGGTGGCGACCGCGGGCGCACTATCTGATGCTGGTCGCCAGCCTGCTCGCCGGGTTGTTGTTACTCAATCTGTACCGTGATCAGGACCGGCGCCTGGAGCAGGTTGATCAACACATCGCGGCATTGCAGCAGGCGCTGCCCCATGGAGCACCCGTCGCGCTGGGGGCCGGGGCACTGCTGCGGCTGGACCGGCTCGCCGGCATAGCCCGGCTTCTCGATCGGCGCTGGAGGGTCTGGGCCACCGATCGCCAGTTACGTCAGTTGTCCGGGCAGTTGTATGCCCGGGATCTGCAGCAGGTTTTGCTGGTGGATCTGTTGCAGCGCTTGCATGGCAGTTTGCATGGCACCACTGACGAGGGGCTGCGCGAGAGCCTGGGGCTGTATTTAATGCTCGGTGGCGAGGCGCCCATGGATGCCCGCTCATTGCGTGACTGGTATGCCCGGGCTGCGGGCGGCCCCGGTGAAGCCTACCGCCTGCGGCTGGATCAGCATCTGCAAGGCCTGCTCAAGGGGTTGGCGCAGGCCGGTCCGGTGCCGCTGGATCGCGGCCTGATCGAGCAGGTGCGCAACCGGCTGGCGGCGCAACCGCTGGCCCAGCGTTTATACGAACAACTGCTTGAGGGGATGCGGGGTCAGGCCCTGGCCGAGTTCAGCATTGCCTCGGTGCTGGGGGCCGAGGGCATGCTGCTGTTCGCCCGGCGCAGCGGCGAAAGCCTGGTGGAGGGTGTGCCGGGGTTGTATACCCGGGAGGGTTATCGGCGTTTCGAGACATTGCTCGAGCCCTTGCTGACGGTCGGGTTGCTGCAAGAACGTCGACTGCTGGGGCGCTCCGAAGTGCTGGCTCTGGAGCCTGTCAAACGCGAGATTCTGGCGCTCTATCATCAGGACTACATTGCCCACTGGGAGGGTTTTTTCGACGATCTGCAAATCGCCGGCCTGGACCAGCATGAACACCTGCCGCGGCGGTTGATGCAATTGGCCCGGACCGATTCGCCGCTGCTGGTATTACTGCAGGCCGTCGCCGGGCATACCGAACTGACCCCCGCAGCATCCCCCGAGGGCTGGCTGGATATGGCGCAAAAGCAGGCGCAGCGTCTTCAGCCTGTGGCCGAACCGGGCGAGACCGCTGCCGCGCCCCCGGAGCATCCGGTGACCCGGCACTTCCAGCCTTTGCATCGCTGGCTCGCTGCTTCGGCACCCGAGCCGCCGGCCCTGGCAGTGCGCGCAGCAGTCAAAGGTGCCGCTTTATTGATGCAGGCCAATCAGAAAGCGCCTTCCCTGAAAGTCACGGTGCCGCCCAATGAGGTGTTGCAGCGTTTGAATGAGGAAATCGAGCAGTTGCCCGGTCTGCTGCAGCCGGTTTTCCTCGACATTGCCGAGATTGGCCAGCAGCAGGTACAGCAGCAGGGCCGACGCTCGCTGGCCACTGCCTGGGCCGCTGAAGTGGCGCCATTGTGCGAGCGCGGACTGAGCGGGCGTTACCCGTTTGCGGGTGACTCGGCCAATGACGTCAGCCTCGAAGACTTCAACCGGATGTTTGCCGCTGACGGGGCATTGCAAGGCTTTGTCCAGCAGCATCTGGCGGGTTTGCTGGATACCCGTTCGCGTCCGTGGCGCCTGGGTGACAGCCTTGGGGGCGAGTCCCTCGGGGGGCCATTACTGCTCGCCCTGGAACAGGCCGGGCAGGTACGGGCGGGTTTTTTTCCGGCAGGCGGGACCCAGGCAGGCTTCGAATTTGAGCTCAGCCCGCTGACCATGAGCGAGCGCATCGCCAGCTTCACCCTGCACATCGATGACAAGCGCCTGGACTATCGGCACGGACCGTTGCGCGGGGTGACTTTCGGTTTTCCGGGCAAGGCCCTGGGGACGCAGATTCGCCTCTCGGCCACCTTGCTCGATGGCCGCACCCTTACCCGGCGCACCGAAGGGGCATGGGCCTGGTTTCGTTTGCTTGATCAGGCCCGGCAGATACCGACCGACAATCCCCAGGTCCGGCAACTGGTTCTGGACTTCGAAGGGGAGGAAGTGCGCTTGCAGCTGCGGGCAGGGCGCCAGGGCATGGCTTTGGGTCGTGAAGCACTGAATGGCTTCCGCTGCCCGTCGATTGGTACTTCAGCTGAACCGCTTCAGCTTTCAGAGCTTTCCTAAATACAGTAACCCGTTGTTCATATAGCTTTCTCTGCGTCATCGGACCTGACCGTCATCTGGACGGTTTCAAACCTTGAGGCGGGTGAAATAATCATTCCGTTGCGATTGCTGCCACTCCTTTAAACGGGGCGCGCCTGTAATCCGTCTCCCGCGATGTGCGTCTTGAAACCCGGATCAACAGCCGTGAGTGGACGTTAAGCTGTGCACAACATCGCCAACTCGGCTTTTACGCAGCAACAGCCGAATTGCGCAGGCTTGTGCGGTGCCAATACTGCTTTGAGTTGGTTCAAGGTGCTGGCCGAACAAGGTGTCGTCGAATGATGCCGAGGGGGGATTTGATAGGCAAGAGTATTTCTGCTTTTTAACTAAAAGCACCCGGCCTGCAAAAGGTATTTGCAACAGTCAATGCTTATAAAGGAGTTTCTGATGGCTTCATTATTACGGCCGGCCCGGCTGATGCTGCTGGATGATCACGACCTGGTCTTGCAGGGTATGTTGCAACTGTTGAGGCAAGAGCAGGATATGGAAGTCGTCGGGCACTTCATCCGCAGCCGGGAATTGATTGATGCGTTGAGCCAGCCCGGCATGGAAGTTGACATAATCATCATGGATTACACCCTGAGTCCGGGGGAAATTGACGGCTTGAATTTGATTCGCGGTTTGCGGCTTCGCTTTCCGGATATTCATTTACTGATTATTTCGGCATCCCACACTCCTGCAACTGTGGCGCTGGCCCTGCGTTGCGGAGCCAAGGGGTTTATCGGTAAAGACATGTGCTCCAGTCAACTGGCAGTTGCCGTACGCAGACTGGTGGGCGGGCGCGGTTACCTGCATCCGCAGATGGAGTCGAATCTGCAATACAACGGGGTTTCCATTGCTCAGGGGCAGCGCAATGGCCTGGCCAAACCCACCGGTGTGGACATGCTGGTCAGAACCAGTGAGTTGTCATTTCGTGAACGTGAAGTATTGCGTTGTTGTCTGGATGGCATGTCGGTCACGCAAATCGCGTTGAAATTCGAGCGCAGTGTCAAAACCATTAGTACTCAAAAGCAGGCCGCTTTTAAAAAGCTCGGGCTGCGCAGTGATAATGAATTGTTTAAGATTCGCTCGCAGTTTGAAGGTGATTAAGTGGTGGCCGCTGTTAGTGGGTCGGACACTATTGGGTTCTAATAATGGCCTGATTTTTGCCGGGTTATTATAAGAATGTTCTTATTTTTGATTTTTAGAGTGCTGCTATATTTTTTTAAATGCCGTCTGCTGATTCAGAAGTATGTCTGTTGCTCAAGCAGTACTGCGTTGGAGGGGATGGATTCCCCGTAGAGTCTACTTACTTATAAGGATATTCGATGGACAGTGTTGTGGCTTTATCACAGGCAATTCTCCGGATCAGTGAAAATCAGACGGTGCTGAGTATCATGATTCGTGAACTTACGGATGGTGTCGATTTACCGGTAAATTGCGTGAATGCGCAACTCCTGGCCTGTTATGTCGACATGCTGGATAAAAACCATTTGTTGCTGTTGGACGCTTTATGTCAGCTCAACTCCCAGGAAGTACTTTAGCGGGTTGCAAATGGCTGGCCTGATGGTGAATTCAAAATTTGTCTGGCAACGATGCCGGGCGATGGTACGGGCTCGGGCCCCGAGGATCTGCCAGTGTCGGGTCGGTTGTTTGCTCAGGGTCGGCGCCCGCTATGCACCCGCATGCACTCTGCGAGCAGTGATACCCACCCATGATCCGGTATCCCGTAGTCCTGCGCGCCCATCGGGTGCCGGGTGATTGCCTCGGCAGCCGGCCGGGCAATGGGGTACGCCAAGAAAGTTTTCAGGCGCGATCGCAGCGGCCGCAGGTTTGTCTGGGGCCTGTTGCTGGCCTCTGCCTGTTTTCGGAGCATGGCCCAAGGGCAGGCTGAACAGCTTTTCACTGCACAGGAAAGAGCCTGGATTAGCGCCAATCCTGTGGTCCATGTGGCTGTGGATCCCGACTGGCGCCCATTGGAATACGTTGAAGATGGTGTTTATAAAGGGCTCAGCGCTGAGTACCTGAAAGCCATTGCCAGGGTTTCCGGCCTGGAGTTTCGCTGGAAGCAAGGCCTGGGCTGGCCCTCCGCCAGGGCTGCACTGGCGGAGCGCAGTATCGACTTGCTTGCGGCCACTTCACAGCAGATGGCTGCGCCGCAATCCCGTGAGCATATCGCCTACAGCAAACCTTACTTTGTAGGTTCTACGCTTATTGTGACCCGAGCCAGTTCGCCGGTGATGTTCGATCCTCGTCAACTGGAGGGCAAGAAGGTCGCCGTCAAGGCCGGAGGCGGCTATGAGCGCAGTTTGCGTTTACGTTACCCCGCAATCCTGCTGGTCGCGGTCGAAACTGCAACAGAGGCATTGGAGCGTGTCGCGAGCGGTGAGCTGTATGCCGCCATCGATGTTGATGCGGTGTTGATCCCGATTTTGCAACACCGCTATTTCGATACGCTGCACGTCGCGGGTTCGATTGCCGAATTGCCCGCAGTGGTCAGCATCGGCATACGAATGGACCAGCCGTTACTGGTCTCGATCATCAACAAATCCCTGGCCACGCTGACCGCCCGCGAGACCGACCACATGCTGGCGCGCTGGGTTGATGCCGCCAGTTACGGGCCGCCGTCGTGGTCCGAACTGCTGAAATACTATTGCCGCGAAATGCTCGTGGTGGTCCTGTTTCTCGCCATCTTCATGTATCTGTTGTGCAACGCCCATCTGGCGCAACGCCAGGCCCGGCGTAGCGAGCGGGACAAGGCCATGTTGCTGGCGGTCATGAGTCATGAAATTCGTACGCCCATGAATGCGATTCTTTCCAGTGTCGAGCTGCTGGGGCGAGCCCGGCTCGCGCCGGAAGATGCCGAGTTGGCGAAAATTGCAGTGACCAGTGCCAATACGCTGTTGGGGCTGCTCGATTGTGCGCTGGATTTTTCCAAGCTGGAGGCCGAGCGCATGGTGCTCGAGTACAGGCCCACCAATATCGGCGGGTTGATCGAGGAGGCGCTCAGCATCTCGGAGTTGCGGGCGCAGGAGAAAGGCCTGCCGATGAAGATGAGCCTGCAGTGGGACTCGCCGCTGTGGTTGAGTGTTGATGCCCTGCGCCTGCGGCAAGTACTGATCAACCTGCTCTGCAATGCAATCAAGTTTACCGAGGCCGGTGAGGTCAAGGTGGTAGCCGGTTTTGAGATCGACCCTGAGGATTCAGCCAGGGGGCTGTTGCACCTGAGCATTATTGACACCGGCATCGGCATTTCCTGGCGTGATCAGCGGCGCCTGTTTCAGGCGTTTACCCAGGCCGACGACTCGATTACCCGAAAGTTTGGCGGCACCGGTCTGGGGCTGACCATCTGCCGCCGTCTTTTGGGGTTGATGGGCGGCACTATTGTGTTGCACAGCGAACTCGGCAAGGGCACAACCTTCGTGGTCCGGGTGCCCGCGCTGCTGGCAGAGCCGCAGGTGCACCTCCAGCAGACAAATTCCTCAGCTTCAACCGCGGCGGCGGGTAGCGGGATGCCGGCGCTGAAAGTACTGGTGGTTGAGGATCATCCGCAAAACCAGTTTGTGATCAGGCGCCAGTTACAGACCATGGGCCATGAAAACGTCCAGGCGCTGACGGGGCAGGCGGGTCTGGATTGCTTTGCCGGGGAACGCTTCGATGTGGTGCTGCTGGACTGCAATTTGCCGGATATAGATGGCTATAGCGTCGCCCGCCGTATACGTGTCATGGAGGTCGGGCGCCAGATCCGTACACCGATCATTGCCATTTCGGCAATGGTTGGGGCGGAGCATGCCGAGTCGTGTTTTGACGCCGGTATCGATGGCTTGCTGACCAAGCCGTTACGGGTTGACCAGTTGCGGGAAATAATCGATCTGTGGTGTGACAGATGCACGCCAGCCCCGGAGCATCCCATGCTGCCGGAGCCGGCCGACGGCGATCTGCTAAGTGCTTTTTTTGCAACCTGCCACCTGGACTTCGAGCCTCTGCCTGGCTTTGCGCAAGCCTGTGACTGGCCCCAGGTGGCGCATCGGGCGCATCGCATTGCAGGTGCCGCCATGATGCTGGGTCAGCCCCGGGTCGTCGAGGCTGCCCGCAGACTTGAGGCGCTTTGCCAGGAGCCAGTTGAAATTGCGACTGTTCACATGGCCATCGAGCATTTGCAACATGCCCTGGAATCCGCTTGTCGCTGACGCGCAACGCGGCTGCGACGGGGGCTCGCAGCCGCGTGCCCGGTCAGCGACTACGGGCCCGTTTTTCTGCTCAGGTAAAAGCTCTTCAACGCTTCTTCCATGCCGGCCAGCATGGCGCTCCAGTCGTACTCCTGACCGGCAGTATCACGCAGGGCCTGTTCCATGTCCCTGGCCCGTTTCGCCAGTTCGTTCGCCTGCATCGCTAGCGCTGCACCGTGAAGACGATGGCTGTAGTGCAGGGCCAGCACCAGGTTGTGCTTGTCGAACGCATCATGCAGACAGGCGAAATCTTCGCCACAGGAGGTATTGAACAGATCCTCGATGGAGGCGCTGCTCAGTGAGCTGGCCACAAGCTGGGGCGGGGTGTCGGGGCCGGGCAGCCACAGGCCCAGGATCTGCCGCAAGGCCGACAAAGTCAGGGGTTTTGACAGATTGCCGTCAATCTCGCTTTCGATGCATTTGAGCTGATGTTGCTCGTCGGTGGAGGCGGAGATCGCAATGATCGGCATGTGGGCCAGGCCTTGCTCTTGTTCCTGCTGGCGAATCCTGCGGGCCACTTCGTAACCGTCGATGCCGGGCAAGTGACAGTCCAGCAGGATCAGGCAAATGCCCTCGCGGTGCTGCTCCATGGTCGCCATGGCCGCTATGCCGTCCTCGACAATCAGCGCGTGATACCCCAGCTCAGTGAGTTGTAGCTGGATGGTCTGGCGGTTGATCGGATGATCTTCGACCACCAGTACCTGCTGCCAGGTTTTCGCTGGTGCGTCCGGCAGCGGCTCTTCGGCAGCCCGGGCAGGCAGGGCAGGGTATTTGTGCCGGAAACTCACCGGCAAGCTGACGCGTACACGGGTGCCCTGGCCGGGTTCGCTTTCGAGGTCGATCTGGCCGCCCATCAACTCCACCAGCTGTTTGCAGATGGACAGCCCCAGTCCGCTGCCGCCGTAACGCCGGGTGATCGAGTTGTCGGCCTGGACGAACGCCTGGAATAAATGCCGTTGTTGTTGCGCGTCGACTCCGATCCCCGTATCGCTGACCAGTATCTCCAGGTGTCCGGAGTCGGAGGAAGTGGCTTCAAAGTGCAGGCTCAGCAGCACCTCGCCGTGCTCGGTAAATTTCACCGCATTGGACAGCAGGTTGGCGATGACCTGACGGATACGGACCGGGTCGAGGATCAGTAACACCTCATCCAGGCCGGTAACCGCCAGGGATATCTCGGTATGGCGCTGGCGGGCAGCCAGTTGGTGGATGTCGGCCAGGCCCCGGGCCAGTTGCTGCAGGTCGGTGGGGACGGATTCCAGCTGGATCTTGTCGGCTTCCAGCTTGGAAACATCCAGCACGTCGTCGAGCAATTCCAGAAGGTTGCGCGCCGAAACGTTGGCCAGGGTGGCCAGTTCCTGTTGCGCCGGCGTCAGCGGTGAACCCTTGAGCAGTTCGATGGACGACAGCACGCCATTCATCGGGGTGCGGATTTCATGGCTCATCATTGCCAGGAAACTCGATTTGGCCGCTTCGCTTTTCTGCGCGGCCTTTTTCGCCAGCATGGCACGTCGGGTCATGAAGGCCAGTGCCGACAGCAGCAGGGCAAAACAAATCAGCTCGATCTGGTAGTAGCGGAAAACCGTCGCCCAGGAGGGGGCGCCGTAGTCGGTCCGTTCCAGCCAGCGTTCAAAGATGGCATCGATGGTTGATGGCGGTAGCTGTGCCAGTGATTTGTTGATGATGGACAACAGTTCAGGGTACTTGGGGCTGATACCCATGCTGCTGACGATCGGCATGTCTGACAGCACGCCGGCCAGGTGCAGGGTGCCGAAAAACTTGCGGGATATGATCAACTGCAAAACGCTGTCCATGCCAATCACAGCGTCGGCTTTGCCCTCGGCCAAAGCCATCAGGGCGTCCTCCGGGTCATTGATCAGTAGCAGTTCGACGTCGGGGAACTCTTTTCGCAGGTACTGCTCATAGCCGCCGCCGCCTTTGACCGCTACCACTTTGCCGTTGAGTTTGTGGGTCGAAAACAGTACCGGTTCACCACTGCGGGTGACGACGACGGTGGAACCGACGAAAAAAACGTCGGACAGCAGTAGTTTTCCGGCCTGGTCCTTGTCGATCAAGGCTTTGGAGACGGCAGTGGTCAGGTCGATTTTGCCAGCGTCGATGAGGGCGAGGGTTTCACTCCAGTTTTTTGTCGGAACCAGTTCGAATTGCAGTCCGCTGATGCGCGAGATTTGCTGCAGATAATCGCGGGTCAGGCCTTTGTGTTCGCCATTTTCGATGTATTCCAGCGGCCAGTAGGAGTCGATGGCATAGCGCACCACCGGGTGCTCCTGGATCCATTGCTTCTCTGCCGGGGTGAAGGCGTAAGGGGAATCGGCGTACACCTGGCAACTGATCAACAGCGCAATCCCCAGCAGCATCAGCCTGCGCATATCACTGGCCTTCCAGCAGGTAGCGGACCTTGTTCAGCTCGTTGTCATTGTTCAACCCGAGCTTTTTGTAGGCGGCTTGTTTCTGGGTACTGATGGTCTTGATGCTGCGGGAAAACTTATTGGCAATTTGCGTCACCGACATGCCGTCCAGGAGGCAACGCATCACTTCGTGCTCGCGCCCGGTCAGCGCCGCATTCGTGGCAAGGATGGCCAGGCTGTCAGTGTCATCGTTGGTGGCTGCGGTCGACGGATCGCCGGAAGAGATCTCCTGTTCACGAAACTGCTCGCTCATGGTTTCGGCCAGGTAGGTCTTGCCGGATACCACGCGGCGAATGGCAATAGGCAGTTGGGACGGGTCCACTTCTTTGCCGATAAATCCGTCGGCGCCGCTGCGCATGACCATGGCCACGGTGGCGGGGTTATGCAGTGCCGACAGCACCAGCAAACGCATGCCCGGAAAGCGTTTTTTCAGGCCGCGCACCAGGTTCAGGCCGTCGATTTCGTCCGGCCCCAGTGAATAGTCCAGCAGCACCAGGTCGACGCTCTGTCGTTGCAGTGCCTCAAGCAGTGCCTGACTGCTGCTGAAACTGCCGGCAATCTCAATGTCGGCCTGGGTTTTCAGGCTCAGTTCCAGGCCTTGGAGCATGAATAGATGATCATCCAGAAGCATGACCCGAATCATTTTGCGAATGGACATGACCAGCCTCGAAGAACTTTGTCCTCATCTCGCGCCACAGTAGGCGCGAGGTCGACAAATAAGTGTTGAGTGTGATCTGCACGGCTCCAGGGGCCGCAGGCCAGAGCTTCAGAGTAATAGATTATGAACAACATGTGCAGCGGCTGAAGTCGCTACCCGGAATCAATAGTAGCCCGTGGTTCATCCTGACTTGAATCAGCACCCATTTCGCTCTGCACAGTCTGTGCAGTAGATGCCTCTAAACTGGATCAAGACGGGTTTTCAGAGATTGTGCTGCTTTCTGGCGCGGCTGACTTCATGTTGGCTGAGGCTGGTGGGGGTAAGACACTTTTGCTTTTTGAGACGATTCTTATTTTTGTGGCGGGAAGCGGGCATATCATAACGCGCGATTCTTTGCCCTTAGTGTTGGTGCGGGTTTTGGCTTTGACTCTGGTTGAAGTGCTGGTACGAACGCCCCTGATAAAGGGTCATATGGAGTAATACCTGGTTCAGCAACGCTGAGAGGTAAAGAGGAAGTTGCCATGGCATCCATGTTGAACCCGATTCGCTTGATGTTGCTTGATGATCATGCGCTGATTCTGCAAGGGTTTTCTCGGTTACTCACCCCCCATAAAGATATGCAGATTGTCGGCTGTTTCACCCGCAGCCGGCAGTTGATGGACGCGTTGAGAACGCAAAGTGTGGACGTGGTGGTGATGGACTACTCCCTGAGCCCCGGCGAAGTTGACGGCCTGAATCTGATTCGCGGTCTGCGGCTCCGGTATCCGGGGGCGCGCCTGCTGGTGGTTTCGGCCCTGCATACGCCGGCAACGGTAGCCCTGGCGATGCGCTGCGGCGCGAGTGGGTTTCTGGGCAAGGATACAAGCTCTGATGAAGTCGTACTCGCCATCAGAAAAGTCGCCGCCGGCCAGATTTATTTGCATTCTGCGATGGCGCTGGAGCTCAAACATAACGAAATTTCGACCCGCAGCAGCCTGGAAACCTCTGCCGACAGCGGGTCAGACCAGGGGGAACTGACCGGTTTGAGTACCCTTTCCATTCGTGAGCGCGAAGTGCTGCGCTGCTGTCTTGAGGGCATGTCGGTGACGAAAATCGCCGGGAAGTTTTCCCGCAGCATCAAGACCATCAGCACCCAGAAGCAATCGGCCTACAAAAAGCTGGGTGTGACCAGCGACAATGAATTGTTCAAGATCCGCTCGCAGTTCGAGAACGGCTGATGGCAGTCATTGATGGTTGTGGGAGCCCGGCTCCCACACACATTAGATGGCGGGGTATTCGTCACTGGCGTCGGGCCAGGGGCTGAGCACTTCGAAACCGTCATCCGTCACGGCAACCATGTGTTCCCACTGGGCCGACAGCGACTGATCCTTGGTCACTACGGTCCACTGGTCCGCCAGGGTTTTGACATGGCGTTTGCCCGCATTGAGCATGGGCTCAATGGTGAAGATCATGCCGGTTTTAAGCTTCATGCCCTGGCCCGGGTAGCCGTAGTGCAGGACCTGCGGCTCATCATGGTAGACCTTGCCGATGCCATGACCGCAGTACTCGCGGACCACACTGAACCCTTCCTTTTCGGCCAGCGACTGGATGGCATGGCCAATGTCGCCCAGGGTTGCGCCCGGGCGAACCACACGAATCCCGGCACACATGGCGTCGTAGGTGGTTTTCACCAGGTGACGGGTTTGCGGATCGACATCGCCGACCAGGTACATGCGGCTGGTATCGCCGTACCAGCCATCCTTGACCACGGCGATATCGATATTGACGATATCCCCGTCCTTGAGCGGCACTGCGTTCGGGATGCCGTGGCAGACGACTTGATTGACCGAGGTACAGACCGTTTTCGGGAAACCGTGATAGCCCACGTTACCGGGAATGGCCTTCTGCACATTGACGATGTAGTCGTGGCAGATCTGGTCCAGCTGGTCGGTAGTGACGCCCGCTTTGACGTGGGCGCCGATCATGGCCAGCACTTCGGCGGCCAGCTTGCCGGCAATCTTTGACTGGGCGATCTGCGCCGGGCTGTTGATCACGACACCGGCTCTCATTGATCGACTCCTGCAGTGGCTTGGGTGGCGGCGCACAACTGTTTCAAATCGAGGCCTCCGTCCAGTTCGGCGGCAATCAGCAGGCGGCAGATCTGGTTGTGATCCAGGCCTGGATGCAATTCGGTCAGCATGCCGATACGCATCCAGTGCTCCGCTTGTGCGTTGATCGAGCGGCTCAGAGCGTTGCTGGCCAGCCGCAGGTTCTCGTGCATGGCGTCCGAGATTTTTACAATGCCCATCTAAATGCTCAATATGAAATGTATATGAAACGTATATTAGGCGATGGCGGGGCCACATCGCAACCTTGCCGGGTCAAGCGCCCAGCTCCTGCATCGGGTAGGGGGTATTAGCCGGTATTCATGAAGCTCCATCACTAATCTCTGTAGGATGTTTGATCATTCTTTGTAACAACCTGATTTATCGAAGGTCTAGGTGTCAGCCTTTATTTTTGATGATCAAGGAGATTTATGTGATATCCCGCAGAAAGTTACTGTCTTCTGGCGCTGCCATAACCGGTGCCGGACTTCTTTCTTCATCCTGGGCGGGTTCGGTTCTGGCGCAAGGCATCAGTAATGCCGCCACTGATGATGTCGAACTTTTGCACCAGCTTTCACTGTTCCTCACCGAGCGCGATGCGCTGGACCCGAGCCTCACGCTGCGCGTGCTGGCACGCTGTACCGAGGCCGATCCATTGTTCCCGGAAAAGGTCAGGGGGCTGTGGGGCAGCATCCGCCAGCATGGTTTGAGCCGGGTCTCGATGTTGAGCGCCAGCCCGGTTTATCAGAACCCGCAGTACAAGGACACGGTGCAAAAAATCGTCCGCGCCTGGTACCTGGGCTATACCGGCACTCCGGTCAGCATGCGGGCCGTGGACGACACCCGGCTGGTGACCTTCACCGGTGCGCTGGCGTACACGCCGACCCTGGATGCCACCGTGATCCCCACCTACTCCCGGGGGCACACCAACTATTGGGTTGATCCGCCGTCTACCGTCGCTAACGATTAAAACAAGGGGTACCCATGAGTCAGGTCTTTGATGCTGATGTCATTGTTGTTGGGTCCGGAGCCTTGGGCAGCAACGCAGCTTTTGAATTGGCCAAACAAGGCAAGTCAGTGATTATTCTGGAAGCAGGTGAGTCCATTCCCCGCTGGAAAATCGTTGAAAACTTTCGCAACTCTTCGAACAAGAGTAACTACAACTCGCCGTATCCGAATGAGCCATGGGCGCGTCATTCCTACGATGAGCAGTACATAGAAAATATCGGCTCGTTCGAGTTTCGTCCGGGCATGTTGAAACTGGTCGGCGGCACCACCTGGCATTGGGCGGCAGCCTGCTGGCGTTACCTGCCCAACGACATGAAGCTCAACACCCTGTACGGGGTTGGCCGCGACTGGCCGATGGAGTACAGCGAGCTGGAACCCTATTACGCACGGGCCGAAGTGGCGCTGGGCGTATGCGGCAGTGATACCCAGGATCAAAGCGGGCATGACGGCGAGGCCTTTCCGCCGCGTTCGACGCCGTACCCCATGCCGCCAGAAGGCGATACCTACCTGTTCCAGCGCCTTCGCGCGCGTCTGGCCCCGGCCGGCTATGTGTTCCTGCATGAGCCCAACGGTCGTGCCACCACGCCCTATGACGATCGCCCTGCGTGCAGCGGCAACAACAACTGCATGCCGGTATGCCCCATTGGCGCCATGTACAGCGGTGATGTGCATGCCCGGCACGCGCAGCAGGCGGGGGCCAGACTGCTGACCGACGCCACGGCATACAAGCTGGAGAAAGGCGAAGGCGGCAAGATCGTGGCCGTGCATTACCGCAGCTCCAAGGGCGATAACGTGCGGCTCACCGCCAAGTACTTTGTGGTGGCCGCCAATGGCCTGGAAACCCCCAAGCTGCTGTTGATTTCCGAGGTGGCCAACTCCTCGGACCAGGTGGGGCGCAACCTGATGGACCACACTGGTCAGGGGCTGCAGTTTCTGGCCGACGAGCCGGTATGGCCGGGGCGCGGAGCGGTGCAGCAAGGCGGGATTTTCAACCGTCGCGATGGCGCGTTCCGCAAGGAACGGGCGTCGGTCAAACATGCCTTTGCCAACAACGTGCCGAACATGGCCGTGGCCAATCGTCTGATCGAGCAGGGCATTTTCGGCAAGGAACTGGACGAGCGAATTCGTCACGATTCGGCACGCTGGGTGGATGTGTCGACGGTGTACGAAACCTTGCCGCTGGCGAGCAACACCATTCGCCCGAGCACCACCCGCACCGATGCCCTGGGCATCCCGATGATGGTGATCAATTACGAAGTGGGTGATTACGTCAAAGCCGCCAAGCCCGGGGTGGACGCCGACTATGCCGACTTCGTGAAAGTCATGGGCGGTACCGTGGTTGAGGACAACACCGGCTGGCAGAACCGCGACCACCTGATGGGCACCGTAATCATGGGTACTGATGCCAAGGACTCGGTGGTCAACCACGAGTGCCGCACCTTCGATCATCCGAACCTGTTTTTGGCCACCACCGGGGTGATTCCGGCATCGGGCACCATCAATCCGACGCTGACCGGGGTTGCCTTGAGCATTCGTGTGGCCGACATCATTGCGCGGGAGGTCTGAGCCATGAATCCCTATCTCTGCGCGCTACGCCCCCTGGTTGCCCTGTGCAGCCTGTTTGCTTCGCTGTCCGTATGGGCGGTCGAAGATACTGCCGCGCTGATCAAGCAAGGCGAATACGTGGCCCGGGCTGCCGACTGCGGGGCCTGTCACCGTACGGTGGAAAAAGACGGCCCGGCGCTGGCCGGTGGTTATGCCATCGACTCGCCCATGGGCAAGATCATTGCCAGCAACATCACACCGTCCAAGACCCACGGCATTGGTGATTACACCGAGCAGCAACTGGCCGATTCCTTGCGCAAAGGGGTCAACGCCAAGGGCCAGCAGTTGTATCCGGCCATGCCCTATACCTCCTATCAGGGCATGAGCGATGAAGACATTCACGCGCTGTATGTGTACCTGCAACAGGGGGTTAAACCGGTAGACGCAGCCGTGGCGCCGACCCGACTGGCATTCCCGTTCAATATCCGGCCGTTGATGTTTGGCTGGAACCTGCTGTTTCTCGACAACCAGGGTTTTGTTGCCAAAAAACCGGACGATGCACAGCTGACCCGCGGGCAATACCTGGTCGATAGCCTGGCCCACTGCGGTGCCTGCCATACCCCGCGTAATGCTCTGATGGCGGAAGACTCCGAGCGCTATTTGTCGGGCGCTGCACTGGGCGGCTGGATCGCGCCTAACATCACCCCGGACAAAGCCACCGGCCTGGGCGGCTGGAGCAATGACGAGGTGGTGGCGTTCCTGAAAAACGGCCACGTCACCAACAAGGCACAAGCGGCGGGCGGCATGGCTGAAGCGGTGCAAAACAGCCTGCGGTTTTTGACCGATGATGACCTGTACGCCATGGCCGGCTACCTGAAAACCGTCCCGGCGATTGCCACCGGAAACCATGTCGCCAGCACCCCGCGGGTGGTGACGCCGATCGACATGACCACCCTCGAAACCGGTCAGCTCGATCAGGCAACTCTGGCCGATGCCAGCGAAACCGATGGCGCCCGACTCTACAACTCGGCGTGCGCCAGTTGCCACGGGCGTGACGGGCAGGGCACCGGCGACGGGTTCTATCCTTCCTTGAGCCAGAACAGCGCCTTGACCGGGTTGCATCCGAATAATCTGGTGATGGCGATAATTGAAGGGGTGGAGCGTAAAGGGGCCGACCTGCAAGTCAGCATGCCGGCATTGGGTGGTGACCTGAATGATCAGCAAGTGGCGGCGATTGCCAACTACAGCCTGCAACGTTTCGGCAACCCGTTGCTCAGTGTTGATCAACAGACCGTGGCCAGCCTGCGTCGTGGTGGTGATGCGCCGCTGTTGGTGGTGGCAATGCCTTACGTGATCTGGGGTGGCGGCGGGTTGTTGCTGTGCCTGATTGTCTGGGGCCTGGTGGTACGCAGCCAGCGCAAGCGGGAGCGCGAGATCCTGGCCAAAAGAATGGCGCTTAACCGGCGCTTTCATTCGCGCTAATACCGCAACGACGTAATCCTGTAGGAGCGAGCTTGCTCGCGAGCATTTGGTTGATTGGCTGAAAAGCTCGCGAGCAAGCTCGCTCCTACAGGTGTCGGGGTTGTTTTCAGCGCAATAAATTGACCTTGGGCAAGTCGATCCGTCCATCGCGGTTATACCGCCACGTTGTAATTCTGTAGGAGCGAGCTAGTCTCGCGAGCATTTGGTTGTGTGGCTAAAAAGCTCGCGAGCAAGCTCGCTCCTACAGGTGTCGGGGTTGTTTTCAGCGGAATAAATTGACCTTGGGCAAGTCGATCCGTCCATCGCGGTTATACCGCCACGTTGTAATTCTGTAGGAGCGGGCTTGTCTCGCGAGCTTTTGGTTGTTTGGTTGAAAAGCTCGCGAGGCAAGCTCGCTCCTACAGGTGTCGGGGTTGTTTTCAGCGGAATAAATTGACCTTGGCCAGGTCGATCAGCTCCCGGGCACGACCGTCCATTACGGTCTTGAGCATGAACAGGCTAAACCCCTTGGCTTGTTCGAAGGTTTTGCTCGGTGGCATCACCAGCTCCTGACGGGCACTGACCACGTCGACCAGTACCGGGCCGTCATGGCTCAGGGCTTCACGCAGGGCCGCTTCCAGCTCGTCTGGATGCTCGACACGAATTCCCTTGACCCCCATCGCTTCGGCCATGGCGGCGAAGTTCGGGTTGTTCAGTTCGCAGCCCACATCCGGGAACCCCGCCGCTTTCATTTCCATTTCTACAAAGCCCAGGGTGCCGTTGTTCAGCACTATGACTTTTACCGGCAAGCCGACCTGATTCAGGGTCAGAAAATCTCCCATCATCATGGTGAAACCACCATCGCCAGACATGGAAATTACCTGGCGGTCGGGGAAGGTCGCTTGTGCGCCGATGGCCTGCAACATCGCATTGGCCATGGAACCGTGGTTGAACGAGCCGATCAGACGACGCTTGCCGTTCATTTTCAGGTAGCGCGCAGCCCATGCAGTGGGCGTGCCCACATCGCAGGTGAAGATCGCGTCTTCATCCGCCAGCTCGTTGACCAGACGATTGAGGTACTGCGGATGGATGATTGAGCTGCCAGGGCCGCTTTCAGCCAGGGCGTCGAGGTCTTCGCGGGCTTTTTTGTAGTCCTTGAGGGCGGTATCCAGATGCTCGCGCTCAGGGTTTTGCAGCACTTTTGGCAGCACCGCCTGCAAGGTCAGCTGAACATCGCCGATCAGACCCAGCTCCAGCGGGCAGCGATTGCCCAGGGCTTCGGAGCGCAGGTCGATTTGCGCGATATAGCCATGCTCCGGGTAAAACTGGCGGTATGGAAAATTGGTGCCCAGCATCAGCAAGGTGTCACAGTTGGCCATCGCCTTGTAACCTGATGCAAAACCGATCAACCCGGTCATGCCGACGTCATAGGGGTTGTCGTATTCGACATGCTCCTTGCCGCGCAGCGCATGCACGATCGGTGCATTCAGGCGTTCGGCCAGGGCCAGGATTTCGCTGTGGGCACCGGCGCAGCCTGCGCCGCAGAGCAAGGTGACTTTTTTGCCGGCATTGAGAAATGAGGCCAGCCGGTCGATGTCGGTATCGTGCGGACGAATCATCGGCAGGCTCGGCTTGAGCCAGTTGGGCACTTTGGCGTCGCAGGCCTGCAGCGCCACGTCCCCCGGAATCACCACTACCGCCACCCCGCGCTTGGCGATGGCCATGCGCATGGCGCGCTCCAGCACTTGCGGCAGCTGCTCGGCCCGCGACACCAGCTCGACGTAATGGCTGCATTCCTGGAACAGGCTTTCCGGATGGGTGGCCTGGAAGTAATCAATGCCGATTTCGCTGCCGGGAATATGCGCGGCCAGCGCCAGCACCGGTACACCGCTGCGATGGGCGTCGAACAGGCCATTGATCAAATGCAGATTGCCCGGGCCGCAACTGCCGGCGCAGACTGCCAGTTCGCCAGTCAGATGCGCCTGGGCCCCGGCGGCAAAGGCTGCGGACTCTTCGTTGCGCATGTGAATCCACTGGATTTGTTCCTGGCGCCGCAGCGAATCGGTGAACGCATTCAAGGAGTCTCCCACTACTCCGAATACACGTTTGACACCTGCCTGCTGCAGGGTTTCAGTGATGAAGTCGGCAACCGTTCTGGTCATGGGAGGTTCCTTGAAGTAAGAATGCGGAGGAAAACAGAGTAGACGCAGCATCCGACCCTGCAGGTTTTTAAAACGTTCGATGAACAAGTGTTCATCTGCATAATGCGCGCTGCTGTTGTGGCTGCAGGCTTGCCTGCGATCCGGGCAGCGGGGTTGATCAGCTGCCACAGCCATTGCTTCCCGGAGGATCAAATATGACCCGCACTCTTTCTGTGCTGCGCGGCCGAGGCAGTCATGACAGTGGCAAGGTCGGCATGGTCGAGCTGTTTTTCGACCTGGTGTTTGTGTTTGCCGTGACCCAGCTGTCCCATTCTCTGCTGGCCAATTTAACGGCTCAGGGTGCGGTGCATGTGGGCTTGCTGCTGGTTGCCGTGTGGTGGGTGTGGATCTTTACTTCGTGGGTGACCAACTGGCTCGACCCCGAGCGCATCCCGATCCGTATTGGCTTGTTTGTGCTGATGGTGGCCGGGTTGCTGCTGTCGGTGTCTATCCCCCACGCCTTCACGGATCGCGGACTGCTGTTCGCCGGGGCCTTCGTATTTATGCAGGTGGCACGCTCGGCGTTTGCCATGTGGGTGGTGCGCGCCGAGTCGCCCGGGCTGGCGCGAAACTTTCAGCGCATTTTGATCTGGATGCTGTTGTCAGGGGTGTTCTGGATCAGCGGTGGTTTGCTCGAAGGCAATCAGCGACTGGCCTGCTGGGCCGTGGCGCTGGCCATCGAACTGGTGTCGCCGTCGTTGTTCTTTTGGGTGCCGGGGCTGGGGGCTTCGACCCTGGACGACTGGAACGTTGAAGCTAATCACATGGCTGAGCGCTGCGGGCTATTCGTGATCATTGCCCTTGGCGAGTCCTTGCTGGTGACGGGGGCCACTTTTGCCCGGTTGAGCTGGAGCCTTGCTGGCTTTGCGGCCTTTGTGGTGGCGGTGCTGGGCAGCATCGCCATGTGGTGGATCTATTTTGACAGCGGCGCCGAGCGGGCCCATGAACGCATTGCCCACGCCCGTGACCCGGGGCGTCATGCGCGTCTGGCCTACACCTACATTCATGTGCTGATGATTGCCGGGGTGATCGTCAGCGCGGTGGCCGACGAGTTGGTGTTGATGCACCCCGGGCACGCAACGACTGGGGCGGTGATCACCATGATTGCCGGACCATTCCTGTTTTTGCTGGGGTGTGCATTGTTCAAATGGGTGATGTCGGACCGCCCGCTGCCGCCGTTTTCCCATATGGGGGGCATGTTGCTGCTGTTGATTCTGCTGCCGGCTGCCCTGGAACAGGTATTTTCAGGACTGATCCTGGGGGCGCTGACCACCCTGATCCTGCTCATCGTCGCGGGATGGGAGGCGGTGTCCTTGGGTCGCGGTCCGATGCCCAATGTTTAGTCGCAGTGCAACCAAAGGTATAAATGTCTGTATTTGACCTGCCCGGGCTGGCGTGTGAGGCTGGGTGTTCTTTGTAGGCAATGGTTTTGGCGATGAGGCTTGGCCCGATCAGGATTGGCGACCACTGGCTGTCGGACGTTTTAACGTCAAGCGCTGTGCCTTGCCCTGATTTTTTTGCCTGTGCATCGGCCTCTGCCTGCGGCCTCCCTTCAAAACTGGCCTTTTGGGCCTTGTTCCACTGCCGGCATGCCCGCCCGCCGGATGCTCGTATCTAACGTTGAGTCTGTGGGTTTACGCCCGAAATGGCGTGCCTGTACGCCTGTCTTATACGAATTTACGAGAATTGCCATGAGTGCCACCCCTGCGTTTGCCCCGCTGCAAGAAGCCCTGGATTTTCTGGAACTGAACCCGGATGTCGAGATGTTCGAGTTGTTCATCCTCGACAATAACGGCGTGCCCCGGGGCAAGTTGTTGCACCGCGATGAGTTGCTGGAGGTCTACAAAAACGGCCGCCCGCTGCCGAGCACGATTCTGGGCCTGAGCATCAATGGCGATGACGTTGAAAATACCGGTCTGGTGTGGGATGTGGGCGATATCGACTGCCGTGCCTTCCCGATCAGTGGCAGCCTGCAGCGCATGCCGTGGCGCCTGATTCCCATGGCGGCGGTGCAAGTGAGCATGCACCCGCAATCGGGGATGCCGGCGACGGTGGCCGACCCCCGGCACTTGTTGTCCAAAGTGATCGATGGCTTGAAAGCCGATGGCTACTACCCGGTGATGGCGGCGGAGCTGGAGTTTTATTTGCTCGATCAGCAACGGGACAGCAACGATCGCCCGCAACCGGCACGGGATGCCGACGGTCAGCGTCCGCGTGCAACCCAGGTCTACGGGCTGCGGGAACTGGAACAGATCGAGCCGTTTCTGGCTGACCTGTATAGCGCCTGCAAGCTGCAGGGGATTCCGGCGCGCACGGCGATTTCCGAATACGCACCGGGGCAGGTTGAAATCACCCTGGAGCATCGCAACGACGCGTTGCAGGCGATGGATGAGGCCGTGCGCTACAAGCGCTTGGTCAAAGGTGTGGCGCACAAACACGGGATGGTCGCCTGTTTTATGGCCAAGCCGTTTGATGACCTGGCCGGTACCGGCATGCATATGCACGTAAGCCTGGCCGATCAGGAGGGCAACAACCTGTTCGCCAGTGAAGCGCCGGACGGCACGCCGCTGCTCAGGCACGCCGTGGGCGGGATGCTCGACACCTTGCTCGATTCGTTGTTGATGTTTTGCCCGAACGCCAATTCCTATCGTCGGTTTCAGAGCAACAGCTATGCCCCCCTGGCCGCGACCTGGGGCGTGGATAACCGCACCGTCAGCTTGCGCGTGCCAGGCGGGCCCGCGTATTCGCGCCATATCGAACACCGTATCTGTGGCGCTGATGCCAACCCCTATCTGGCTGCCGCCGCGATTCTGGCCGGTATTCATCGCGGGATTCGTGAACAGCGCGATCCGGGGGCTCCGGTTGAGGGCAACGGTTATGCCCAGGCCACTGAGATGCTGCCGACCGACTGGCTGACCACATTGCGTGCGCTTGAAGGCTCATCCTGGGCCAAAGAGGCGTTCGGGCCGGAGTTTTTGAAGGTCTATCTGGCAGTCAAAAACGCCGAGTACCGCCAGTTCATGGGCGAAGTCGGCGAGCAGGACTGGCGCTGGTATCTGCAGCAGGCGTGATTCGGTGTTGCGGGATCGAGCAAGCTCGCTCCCGCAGAATTGATCAATTTTCTATCCGGGTTTTATGGTTTTCTGACAATTTTTTCACTGGTGCCCCGCTAGTCTCTGTGTCGAACATAACCAAACACTAGAGTTCGCGGGCCATGTCATCGCAGCTACCTTCCACCGTTGAGCTTGAATTCGCCGAACGCTACGACCGCGAGCATGCGCAAGTGTGCCGCGAAGTGCGGCCGCAGGGCATTGTCCGGAGGCTGGCGTTATGGCGTGAAAAACGGCTGGTTCGCCGGGCGCTCAAGGTGGCGGGCGAGCCGGGGCTGGTGCTGGATCTGGCGTGCGGTGCCGGGCGTTTCTGGCCCGTGCTGGCAGAGCACGGTAACCGGGTAATCCTCGCCGCCGATTCTTCCCAGGGCATGCTCGATCATGCCCAGACCCACCATCCGCTCAGCTTGCTGGCGCGCATCAAACTGTTCAAGAGCTCGGTGTTTTCCATCGACATGTCCGAAAACGCGGTGGACAGCATCTTCTGCATGCAGCTGTTTCACCATGTTCGCGACAGCGAACATCGCCTGGCCATCCTGCGCGAACTGCATCGCGTGAGCCGCGACAGCCTGATCCTGTCGGTATGTGTGGGGCGCTCTGTGGATCAGTGCAGGGACTCGCAACGGATTGTCGTGCGCAAGGAAGAAATTGAATCCCAGTTTGCCCTGGCAGGTTTCAGCATCCTCAAGCATTACGATGTGCTGCCCGGTTATGCACTGGGCAGCATCTACATCGTGCGCAAAGAGGCTTAGTCGAGGGCGTTGAGGATTTTATACGCCAGTTCGATGCGGGCACTGTTGGGGTAGTTCTTGTTGGCCAGTATGACCACCGCCTGTTTTTTCACGGGTATCAGCGCCACATAGCCGCCAAAGCCACCGGTGGAGCCTGTCTTGTTGATCCACACCGCCTCCTGTGGTGCCAATGGCGGGTGCAGGGCGATGGCGTCATTGTTCTCGTAGGCCATTTTGTCCGAATTGCCGAGCAGCAGATTCTTCAGCGTGACCGGGTAGGCGTATTGCTCCCAGATCAAATCCTGGGTCATGGGCCCGATCCGGAAGTAGCCGGTGTGAGTGTCGCCAATGGCCTGCTGGATTTTTGTCGACGGCTTGCCCGGCAAGGCATTCAATTGTGCAAAGTGAATCAGGTCACGGCTACTGGTTTTGACTCCGTAGGCTTCGTTGCCCAGCATGCCGGAATTAAGCCTGACCGGTTGATCCTGCTTGTCATAGCCTTGGGCATAGAGGGCCATCTTGCTCTTCGGCACATCGATATAGGTGCTGTGCAGGCCCAGTGCGGGGAACAAGGTGTTTTCCATGGCTTGGGCAAAAGGCTGGTTCATGCTCCTGGCGGTAATCAGGCCCAGCATGCCGATGCTCGGGTTGGCGTAGCTTCTTTGGGTACCTGCGGGGTAGACCGGTTTCCAGGCCTTCAAGTAGTCCATTAACTGTTGTTCATTCTGTACGGCGTCTGGCACCTGCAACGGGAAACCGCCAGCGGTGTGGGTGGCCAGATGGGTCAGTTGCACCTTGCCAAAAGCCGTGCCTTGAAGTTCGGGAACGTATCGGGAAACCGGGGCGTCGAGTGACAGCTGACCATTGATCTGAGCATAGGTGGCCAGGGTGGCGGTCAGGGTTTTACTGATCGAACCGACCTCAAACAGGGTGTCGGAACTGATGGGCACCCGGGTGTCCCTGGAGGCTACGCCGAAGTTGTAGAAGTGCTGCTTGCCATTGACGCTGACGGCGATGCTCAGACCCGGAACACCATAGGTCTGCATCAACTGTGTGGCACCTTCGGTCACGGCGGCATCGAGTCCGGGAACAAGGTCTTGCGCCAGTGCTGCAGTGCTGAAGGCGCAAAGGCCCACCAGCACCAAAGTAAGACCGGACAGCTTGCGGGGGACAGGCATGGGGTTAATCCTCGACTCTTGTTTGCGTGGACACTGATGGGTGTTCTTGCGGTTTCAAAGCACCGTACCCTGCAGGTTTGGGAAATCACCCGGCTCAGGAATAAAAATTGTGACGGTAGTTGCCTGAAATTGTGTAGGTTTTTCGTCGCTTAGAGTGTCAGTCAATGCCCGGAACTCCCTGGCGGCGATATATACTGCGCGCCATTCTTCAAGGGAGAGCCGTGTGGCCATCGATATTCACTGGATTCGCGACAACGATAGCCTCGGCCAGCATTGCGCCGAATGGCAGAGCCTGCCATTCGTAGCCCTCGACACCGAATTCATGCGGGTCGACACCTTTTACCCGATTGCCGGTCTGATCCAGATTGGCGACGGTGAGCGCGCTTACCTGATCGACCCCCTGACCATCGACAACTGGCAACCTTTGTCCGACCTGCTGGAAAACCCGGCAGTGGTCAAAGTGCTGCACGCCTGCAGCGAAGACCTCGAGGTTTTGTTACGCCTGACCGGCAGCCTGCCGGCGCCTCTGTTTGACACGCAACTGGCCGCGGCCTACCTGAACCTGGGCTTCTCCATGGGCTACTCGCGCCTGGTCAAGGAAGTCCTTGACCTCGACCTGCCCAAAGGTGAAACCCGTTCTGACTGGTTGCAGCGTCCGCTGTCGGAAACCCAGATCAGCTATGCCGCCGAAGATGCCCTGCATCTGGCCGAGGTGTATGTGTTGCTGCGTCCGCGCCTGTCGGATGAAAAGTACGCCTGGGTGCTGGAGGACGGCGCCGAACTGGTGGCCAATCTGCGCCGTGAAGTGGACCCTTACGAGGTGTACCGTGAGGCCAAGCTGGCCTGGAAGCTGTCACCTGCGCAACTGGCAGTACTGCGTGAAATTTGCGCCTGGCGCGAACAGCAGGCACGGGCCCGTGATCTGCCGCGCAATCGTGTAGTGCGTGAGCATGCGTTGTGGCCATTGGCGAAAACCCAGCCCGACAATCTGGTGGCCCTGGCGCGTATTGAAGATATGCACCCGCGCACCGTGCGTCAGGATGGCGAGTTTTTGCTGGACATGATCAAGCGCGCTGCCAGTCTGCCGCCAGAGCAATGGCCGCCGGCTGTGCCTGAGCCGTTGCCGGTCGAAGCCGCCGCGTTGATCAAGCGTCTGCGGGCCATCGGTCAGGCAGAAGCTGAACGTCTGAACATTGCGCCGGAACTGATGCTGCGCAAGAAAACCCTGGAAGCCCTGCTTAAAAGCGGCTTTCCCAATGGCCCTTATCACTTGCCGGACTCACTGCGCGGATGGCGCCGTGAGCTGATGGGCCAGGCTTTGCTCGATAGCCTGGCCACTGCTGGAGAACCGTCTTGAAACGTATTTGCTCTATCTACCGCAGCCTCAAACGCAACGAAATGTACCTGTACGTGCTTAAGGCCGATGCTCTGGAACGTGTGCCCGAGTCCCTGATGAGTGCCTTTGGCAAGCCGCACCACGCGTTCGATCTGGTGCTGAGCCCCGAGCGCGCCCTGTCCCGTGAAGACATCCACAAGGTGCTGGAAAACCTGGATACCCAGGGCTATCACCTGCAGATGCCGCCGGCCGAGGACGAATATATCGAGCACTTGCCCGAAGAGCTGTTGCGTCGTAACGACCCGATGTAAATGCCCGGCGCCCGGTTCCGGGCGCCTGTCGCAAAAGGCTCATTTTGATTGGCGGTGGCCGAACGCTACGGGGGCGATCCCGGCGGCGGGCGCTGCAGTGTTTTAGGAAGGTTACAAGCATGCGCGTCCTGATTGCCGAGCACGATTACCCGCTTTACGCCCAACTCTTGCAGCAGGCTGCACCCGAACTGGAAGTGCAGACCAGCGGCGATTCGGCGCAATTGGCGAAGATGGCTGCAGATTGCCCGGTGTGGCTGGGGCAGCCGGACCTGATGGCGACCCTGTTGCGTCAAGGGCACAAACCACAGTGGGTGCAATCAACCTGGGCCGGCATCACCCCCTTGCTGGCCGACGGCCTGCAACGCGATTACCGGCTAAGCCGGGCAGTCGGCATCTTTGGCCAGGTGATGGCCGAGTATGTGCTGACCTATATGCTCGGCCATGAGCGTGAAGTCATAGCGCGCCTGCTGAGCCAGGTTGAACGCAAGTGGGACAACCGAACCGGCCGCAGCCTGGTAGGGCGCAAGGTGTTGATTGTCGGGGCAGGGGACATTGGCCAGAGCGTGGCACAGTTTCTTGTACCCTTCGGGGTTGAGCTGTACGCCATTGCCAGCACTGCCCGGGAACAGGCGCCGTTCCGGGAAGTTGCCACATTGAGCGATTTGCCGCGGCTGGTGGGGCAGATGGATTACGTGGTCAACCTGTTGCCCAACACGCCGCAAACCCACGACCTGTACGACGCCGAACTCTTTGCACTGTTCAACCCCGAGGCTGTGTTCATCAATGCCGGGCGCGGTGTGGCCGTGGTGGATGCAGACCTGGTTGAAGCCTTGCGTGTGGGGCATCTGGCGGGCGCGATCATTGATGTCTGCCGTCAGGAGCCGTTACCGGCCAAGCATCCATTCTGGACGGCCTGGGGTTTGCTGCTGACCGGTCATAGCTCGGCGCCGACATCGCCGTCGTTGATGGTGCAGCTGTTTGTCGACAACCTGCGGGCGTTCCAGGCGGGTGAGGCACTGCGCGGCGAAGTGGATTTCGCACGCGGGTATTAAAGAAATGGTCAGCTTTGTGGGAGCTGGCTTGCCAGCGATGCCGTTGACGGGACTCGGCAGATACAGCGCACCGCTACCATCGCCAGCAAGCTGGCTCCCACAGGGTTGGGGCGTTACAGGCTGAAGTCACCCTCGGCTACCAGCTTGCTCAGCGGCTCACGCTGGCTCGGGACTTCCTTGGCCTGCAGGTAATCCACCAGGCTGGCCTTGTCGCCCAGTTTGCCGATGGCCACCATCGCCTGAATGGCATAGCCCTCAGGGATTTTCAGTTCCTGACGTGCGCGCTCGTAATCCAGGCCGCTCATGCCGTGGGTGTGCCAGCCGCTCAAGTGCGCTTGCAGCGCCAGATGGCCCCAGGCAGCGCCGGTATCGAAGGCGTTGGTCGGAGCCGGCTTTTCTTCTGTAGTACCCGGCGCGGCGAATGTGGTTTTCGACACAATCACCACCAGCGCCGCAGCGTGTTTGGCCCAGCCCTGGTTGAACTCCACCAGCAGGCTCAGGTAACGCTCGAAATCCGGGGTGCCACGCAGGGCGAACAGAAAGCGCCAGGGCTGCGAGTTGTAGGCCGAAGGTGCCCAGCGGGCGGCTTCGAAAAAGCTCAGCAGGGTGGCCTTGTCGATGCTTTCGTCAGTGAAGGCTCGGGGCGACCAGCGTTGGGTGAACTGCTCATGGATCTGGTGTTCGGCAATGCGATTGGAAGCAGGCATTCGATTTTCCTGAGTTGATTTGGCGGGTACAAAGCTACTGTTACGCCTTGAACGTGACAAGTCCAGTGACACCGTCAGTCACCAGTGCTTGGCCCGGGGAGCGCGGGGCACTAGACTGGCGGCCTTTTCCACTCCCTGATGTTGATGTTTGAGCCATGGCCGCAATAGTTGAACCGTTCTGGATCCGCAAAACCCTCGATCAACTCGATCAAGAGGAATGGGAGTCGCTGTGCGACGGATGCGGCCTGTGCTGCTTGCAGAAGCTCGAGGATGAAGACGATAACAGCGTCTACTACACGCGCATTGCCTGCAAATTGCTCGACCTGAAAACCTGTCAATGCACCGATTACGCCAAGCGTCGCGACAGTGTTCCGGACTGCATTCAGTTGTCGCCGGGCAAGGCCGAAGAGTTCAAGTGGTTGCCGCCGACCTGTGGCTACCGCCTTGTCAGTGAACGCAAGGACCTGCCGCTCTGGCACCATCTGGTGTGTGGCGACCCTGACGCGGTGCACCACGAACGCATTTCGCAATCCGGACGCATGCTCGCCGAGGGCAGCGTGCCGGAAGACGACTGGGAAGATCATCTGATTTTTCGCGCCGGTTAAGTGCCGGAGCGGTGCCATGGAGTGTGTATGCCGCTGCGATACCAATGGCCTCTGGGGCTGCTGCTACTGATAGTCAGCAGCCCGCTGTGGGCCGCCAAGAAAGTCGACTTTGACTACCATGTCCGCCTGTTGCCGCAAAGCGATCAGGCTGAGGTGCGCTTGACCCTGGCCGAAGGAACGGCAGTGCGCAGCCTGGATTTCGACCTTGGGCCACCGGGCAGTTACAGCGATTTCAAGGCTGACGGCCAGTGGCAGCTGACCCCCGATGCACATCACAGCCGTGGCCTGTGGCACCCGGCGCCGGGCAAGGCCAACCTGAGCTACCGCGTGCACTTGAACCATCAGCGCAAGAACGGCAGCTTTGACACGCGGATCACCCCGCAGTGGGCGTTGTTTCGCGGCGAAGACCTGGTCCCTGCGGCCAGTCTCGATCAGCAGGACGGCAGCGAGCTGGTGTCGCGTCTGGCGTTCGAGTTGCCACCGGGCTGGAAAAGCATCGAAACACCATGGCCGCGGATCGGCAAAAACCGTTTTCGCATCGACGATGTCTCCCGTGTGTTTGACCGGCCGACCGGCTGGATGCTCGCCGGTACGCTGGGCAGTCGCCGCACCATGCTGGGGGAAACCGAAGTGACTGTCTCCGCGCCCAAGGGGCAGGGCATGCGGCGTATGGATGTGCTGACCCTGCTGACGTTCGTCTGGCCCCAGGTGCAAGCCGTATTCCCGCGTAACCCGGCCAAACTGCTGATCGTCGGTGCGGGCAGTCCGATGTGGAAAGGCAGTGCCGCGGCGCGCAACTCGATTTACCTCTCCAGTAGCCTGCCTCTGGTCAATGAAGCAGGGAGCAGTCCGTTGTTGCGCGAACTGGTGCAGCTGTTCAGCGCGATCAATGTCGAGCCGGAGCATGCCTGGATTGGCGAAGGGCTGAGTGAGTATTACGCCATTGAGTTGATGCGCCGTGCCGGTGGCATGAGTGACGAGCGTTACCAGGCCCTGCAGCACCGGCTCAATGCTGCCGGCAAGGGCGTGACCCGCCTGCGTGGCCCGGCCAGCCCGGCGATGGTGGCGCGGGCTGTCACGCTGCTGCAGGCGCTGGACCGCGAGATCCGTTTGCAAACCCGCAACAAGCGTTCACTGGATGACGTCAGCCAGGCCTTGATGCGTCTGGACAAGGTCAATACCCAGGTGTTTGTCCAGCTGAGCGAAAGCGTGCTGGGCGGGCAGTCCGAGGTGCTGGACACACCGCTGCTGCATTAAACCATTACGGGGCATGCCTCGCGGGCTCTTGAATCTGGCCGCGAAGAGCTCGCGAGGCAAGCTCGCTCCTACAGGCAAGCGCGGTTTTTTACGCCTTCTTTACGCCCCCGCATCCCCCTCGATCTCGATCCTTTACGCCCATGTTGCGCACACTCTTCCTACACGCGGCAATTGCCGTTACGGGGAGATTTGTCATGGGCGTTCTGGATGGGGTGTCGCTGCTGTTGGCAGTGGGGCTGTTCGTTTATCTGCTGGTTGCGCTGTTGCGCGCAGATCGGAACTAGGAGCGGGTATGCACAGTTATGACTATGCGCTGATTCTTGCATTCTTCGCGTTGGTGCTGCTGCCGGCGCCCTTTCTCGGGCGTTTTTATTATCGGGTGATGGAAGGCCAGCGCACCTGGTTGACTCCGGTATTGGGGCCGGTGGAGAAGGTCTGCTACCGCGTCGCCGGGGTTGACCCGGGCACCGAGCAAAGCTGGCAGAAATACACCCTGGCCCTGCTGGCATTCAACCTGGCGGGTTTTGTGCTGTTGTTCGCCATTTTGTTGCTGCAACAGTATTTACCCCTTAACCCGCAGCAGTTGCCGGGGCAAGAGTGGACCCAGGCATTCAATACCGCTGTGAGTTTTGTCACCAACACCAACTGGCAGAGCTACAGCGGTGAAGCGACCCTCAGTTACTTCAGCCAGATGGCCGGTCTGACCGTGCAGAACTTCGTCAGCGCGGCCACCGGTCTGGCGGTGCTGGTTGCGCTGTGCCGAGGTATCAGCCGCCGCTCGGCGCAAACCCTGGGCAACTTCTGGGTCGACATGACCCGCGCTACGCTCTACGGCCTGTTGCCGCTGTGTCTGGTGCTGGCGCTGTTTCTGGTCTGGCAGGGGGTGCCACAAACCTTCGCCCACTACGTCAATGCGCTGACCCTGCAAGGCGCGGATCAGGTCATTCCTCTGGGCCCGGCGGCCAGCCAGATTGCGATCAAGCAACTGGGTACCAACGGCGGCGGCTTTTTCGGCGTCAACTCGGCGCACCCGTTCGAGAACCCGAGCGCCTGGAGCAACCTGTTCGAGATGGCTTCGATCATCCTGATTCCGGTGGCGCTGGTGTTCACCTTTGGCCATTACGTCAAGGATCTGCGTCAGAGCCGGGCCATCATCGCCTGCATGCTGGCATTGTTCCTGATCGGCGGCGGTACGGCGCTGTACGCCGAATACCAGCCCAACCCGACCTTGAACAGCCCGCTGGTGGAGCAAACCGCGCCGCTGGAAGGCAAGGAAGTGCGCTTCGGCACCACGGGCACCGTGCTCTGGACCGAAACCACCACCGCCGCCTCCAACGGTTCGGTGAACGGTATGCACGACAGCCTCAACCCGCTTGGCGGAATGGTGGCGCTGGTCAACATGATGGTCGGCGAAGTGATCTTCGGCGGCGTCGGTGCCGGGCTCTACGGCATGTTGCTCAACGTGTTGATCGCCGTGTTCCTGGCCGGCCTGATGATTGGCCGCACCCCGGAATACCTCGGTAAAAAACTGCAGGCCAAAGAGGTCCAGTTGCTGGTGGTGACCTTGCTGGTGATGCCGGTGGGGGTGCTGGTGCTGGGGGCTATCGCTGCCGTATTGCCAAGTGCCGTGGCTTCGGTGAGCAACCCCGGGCCCCATGGTTTCAGCCAGATCCTCTATGCCTTCACCTCGGCCAGTGCCAACAACGGTTCGGCATTTGCCGGGCTCAGCGCCAACACGCCGTTCTACAACCTGATGCTGGGCCTGGGGATGTTGATCGGGCGCTTCGGTTACATCCTCCCGGTACTGGCCCTGGCCGGCAGCCTGGCGATGAAGAAAACCGCGCCCATTGGCCAGGACAGTTTCCCCACCCACGGCCCGCTGTTTGTGGCGCTGTTGACTGTGACCATTTTACTGGTGGGCGGCCTGACATTCTTGCCGACCCTGGCCCTTGGCCCAATCGCTGAACAACTGACCCTGGGCTTTTAAGGAGACGATGATGACTATGCCTGCTCCTGTTTCCAAGTTGACTCCTGCGCCTGAAACCAGGGCGCTCGAATCACCCAAAACATCCTTTGCCGATATCTGGCGTCCGGCCTTGCTGCAAGCCTTCGTCAAACTCGA
The DNA here is from genome assembly GCF_000346225.2 of Pseudomonas sp. Lz4W. NCBI lineage: Bacteria > Pseudomonadati > Pseudomonadota > Gammaproteobacteria > Pseudomonadales > Pseudomonadaceae > Pseudomonas > Pseudomonas sp. Lz4W. The sequence continues at coordinate 1,508,499 of NZ_CP017432.1, forward strand.
TCCGCGTCAGCTCAAGCGCTCACCGGTGATGCTGGTGGTGGAACTGACTGCCATTTTCACCACCGTGCTGTGCTTTATGCCCGAGCCTGCGGTGCCCACCGGGGTGGCGGTGCAGATCGCCCTGTGGCTGTGGTTTACCGTGCTGTTTGCCAACTTTGCCGAAGCCCTGGCCGAGGGTCGCGGTAAAGCCCGCGCCGATAGCCTCAAGGCCGGCAGCGTCGGTTTGAGCGCGCGGCGGCGTACGGCCACGGGCGGTTTTGAAGTGGTACCTGCGACCCGCCTGCGCAAGGGCGATGTGGTGCGCGTCGAAGCCGGGGAGATGATCCCCGGTGACGGTGAGGTGATTGAAGGGATTGCCGCAGTCAACGAAGCGGCCATCACCGGCGAATCGGCACCGGTGATTCGTGAGTCTGGTGGTGACCGCTCGGCGGTGACCGGCAACACCCGGCTGGTGTCGGACTGGCTGCTGGTGCAAATCAGCGCCAACCCCGGCGAGTCGACCCTGGACCGCATGATCGCACTGGTGGAAGGCGCCAAACGCCAGAAAACCCCTAACGAAGTGGCGCTGGATATCCTGCTGATCGGGTTGACCCTGATCTTCCTGATTGTCGTCGTGACCTTGCAGCCGTTCGCCTATTACGCCGGTGGCAGCTTGCCGCTGGTGTTTCTGGTGGCATTGCTGGTGACTCTGATTCCCACCACCATTGGCGGCTTGCTGTCGGCCATCGGGATTGCCGGCATGGACCGGCTGGTGCGGCTCAATGTCATCGCCAAATCCGGGCGTGCGGTGGAAGCTGCGGGCGACGTGCATGTGTTGATGCTGGATAAAACCGGCACCATCACTTTCGGTAACCGTCGCTGCACGGCGTTGTATGCATCCCCCGGCGTGACTGCCAAAGAGCTGGCTGAAGGTGCATTGCTGGCCTCCCTGGCGGACGAAACGGCGGAGGGCAAGTCCATCGTCGAGTTCATTCGCGGCCTGCATAGCTTGCCAGAGCCTGCGGCCTCTGATTTCACCGCCGTGCCCTTTACCGCTGAAACTCGCTTGTCGGGCATCGACTGCAACGGGCGGATTTATCGCAAGGGTGCAGTGGATTCGGTACTGGCCTTTGTCGGCCTCAAACGCAGCGAAGTACTGCCGGCGTTGTCGCGGGAGATCGACAAGATCGCCCAGAGCGGCGGCACCCCGTTGCTGGTGTGCGCCCAGGGCCGGTTGCTGGGTGCAATTCACCTCAAGGACGTGGTCAAGCCCGGGATCCGCGAACGCTTTGCCGAATTGCGCAAGCTGGGGATTCGCACCGTGATGGTCACCGGTGACAACCCGCTGACCGCTGCGGCGATAGCGGCCGAAGCCGGTGTGGATGACGTGCTGGCCGAAGCCACGCCGGAGAAGAAGCTGGCGCGCATTCGCCACGAGCAAAATGACGGGCGGCTGGTGGCCATGTGTGGCGACGGGGCCAACGATGCACCGGCGCTGGCCCAGGCTGACGTCGGCATGGCGATGAACGATGGCACTCAGGCTGCGCGGGAAGCCGCGAACATGGTCGATCTGGACAGCGACCCGACCAAGTTGCTGGATGTGGTGCAAATCGGCAAGGAACTGCTGGTGACCCGTGGCGCCCTGACGACGTTCTCGATTGCCAACGATGTGGCCAAGTACTTCGCGATCCTGCCGGCGCTGTTTGCCACCATCTACCCGCAGCTGGGTGTGCTCAACATCATGGGTCTGAGCAGCCCGCAGAGCGCCATTCTTTCGGCCATCGTGTTTAACGCACTGATCATCGTGGTGCTGATCCCGCTGGCCTTGCGTGGCGTGCGGGTCCAGGCGGCAAGTGCCGCGCATTTGCTGCGCCGCAACTTGCTGATCTATGGCGTGGGCGGGCTGGTGGTGCCCTTTGCAGGCATCAAGCTGATCGACATGCTGCTCACGGCGCTGCACCTGGTTTAAGAACTTTTAGAGGACTCAATCATGGCGACTCTTTTACGTCCGGCCCTGAGCCTGATGGTGTTGATGACGGCGATCACCGGGGTGATCTACCCGCTGACCGTTACCGGGATCGCGCAGCTGGCGTTCCCACAACAGGCCAATGGCAGCCTGGTGCGCGACAGTGCGGGCCAGGTCCTGGGTTCGGCGCTGATCGCGCAGGACTTCACAGGGGCTGGCTGGTTCCACCCGCGCCCGTCAGCGGGGGCGTTTGCCACGGTGTCCAGTGCCGCGAGCAACCTGGCGCCGAGCAACCCGGCGCTGGCCACGCGGGTCAAGGACAGTGCTGCGCAGCTGGTGGTAGCCGATCAGGGCCCGGTGCCCCTGGCGCTGCTGACCACCTCGGGCAGTGGCCTGGACCCGCACTTGCCTCCTGAGGCAATACGCTATCAACTGGTGCGTGTGGCTGCGGCGCGTAATTTGCCGGTGCAGACGGTAGAGCAGCTGCTGCAACAACATATCGAGCAGCCGCTGGTGGGGCCGCCGGTGGTGAACGTATTGCTGCTGAACCAGGCGTTGGCTCAGCTTAAAAACTGACTGCACCCCGCAGGAGCGAGTTTGCTCGCGAGCAAGCTCGCTCCTGCGGGGTTTATGTATTCAATAGGTAATTCCATGACAGATTCCGGTCGCGCCGATGCGCTGTTAGCTGATTTGCCACGGGCAGGCCGTGGCCGGCTCAAGGTGTTCCTTGGCGCAGCCCCCGGCGTGGGCAAGACCTACGCCATGCTGCAAGCGGCTCATACCCAGGTCCGTCAGGGCGTAACGGTGCTGGCGGGGGTGGTCGAGACCCATGGCCGGGCCGAAACCCAGGCATTGCTCAATGGGCTGCCTCAGCAACCGATGCTGCGTTCGGAGTATCGCGGCGTGCAGCTCGAAGAAATGGACCTCGACGGTTTGCTGGCGGCCAGACCCGGGCTGGTGCTGGTGGACGAACTGGCCCACAGCAACGCCCCGGGCAGCCGTCATGCCAAGCGCTGGCAGGATGTCCAGGAGCTGCTGGCAGCGGGCATCGATGTGTATACCACGGTCAACGTCCAGCATTTGGAAAGCCTCAATGATCGGGTGCGCGGCATTACCGGGGTACAGGTGCGTGAAACCCTGCCCGACTGGATCATCCAGGAAGCCTACGAACTGCTGTTGATCGACCTGCCGCCGCGGGAGCTGCTGGAGCGTCTGCGCGAGGGCAAGGTGTACGTGCCCGAGCAGGCACGGGCAGCGATCGACGCCTTTTTCTCCCAGACCAACCTCAACGCCCTGCGTGAACTGGCGATGCAGACGGCAGCGGTCTACGTCGACGATGAGCTGGACAAAGGTTATCGCCAGCAGGGGCAATCGGCTCCGGCGCTGCGTGGTCGCCTGCTGGTGGGAATTGATGGCGACGTGCATGCCGAACGCCTGGTACGTCACGCCAGCCGCGTCGCAGAGCGCAGGCATCTGCCCTGGAGTCTGGTGCATGTGGACAACGGCACGGTGCGTGACGAGCAGTCACGGCTGCGTCTGCAAAACGCGCAACAGCTGGCTGAGCGCCTGGGGGGCGAAGTGGTGCTGCTGCGCGCCGGTGAAGTGGCCAGGACGCTGATCCAGCACGCCAGCGAGCGGCGTGCCAGCCTGTTGCTGGTGGGCCAGTCGCGCCTGACCTGGCGCCGCCGGGTCTTTGGCGGCGGGCTGGCTTCGCGGCTGCTGCGCGATGCCCACGGTCTGGAAATCAACGTGCTCGACAATGAGCAGTCGCCCACTGCGGCTTCAAGCCGGGGAGTGCCCACCCTGGTGTGGTTCGATTATGGCCTGGCGCTGGTGGCGACCATCCTGGCCAGTGCCCTGGCCTGGGGCGTTTCCAGTGTGCTGGCGCTGCCCAATATTTCGCTGGTGTTTCTGGCGGCGGTGTTGCTGGTGGCCGTGCGCAGCAGTCTGGGGCCCTCGCTGGCCTGCGCTGCGCTGTCGTTTCTGGCCTATGACTTTCTGTTCATCCCGCCCAACTTCTCGTTCAGCATCCAGCGCGAAGAAGACGTGCTGACCTTGTTGTTCTTTTTGCTCATGGCAGCCCTCACCGGCAATCTGGCGGCCCGGCAACGACGGCAGTTGCAGGCGCTGCGTGAGACTCAGGAGGAAACCACGCAATTGCTCGACCTGTCGCGCAAGCTGACTGCGGCTACCGATCGCCAGGCGGTGATCAATGCCGCGGCCCAGCATTTGAGCAGCTGGAAGGAGCTCGATGTGTGTTTGCTCAAGCGGGACCCCGACGCTGGCTGGCAGGTCGAGACTGGCGGCCCCCTGCAGCTCAGCGAGGCCGAGCGCGCGGCTGCGGATTGGGCCTGGGCCCACGACCAGCCCTCCGGCAAGGGCACCGGCACACTGCCCATGGGGCGTTGGTGGTGGTGGCCATTAAGCGCTGAAGAAGGGCCGCTGGCCTTGCTTGGGGTGTGCCCCAAGGGAAATCTGGCGCTCAGCGGTCAACATCGTCGCCTGTTGATGGCGCTGAGCCAGCCTCTGGCCCAGGCACTGGCCCGGGCCCGTTTGGCCCAGGATCTGGAAGCGGCGCGTTTGCACGGCGAGACCGAGCAGCTGCGCAGTGCCTTGCTGGCCTCCGTGTCCCATGATCTGCGCACGCCCCTGACCACGATGCAGGGCAGTATCGATACCTTGCTGGCACTGGGCGAATCGATACCGGTACAGGATCGACGCGAACTGCTGGAAGCCACCCGCGATGAAGCCGAGCGTCTGGACCGCTACATTCAGAACCTGCTGGACATGACCCGGCTGGGGCACGGCGCGTTGAAGCTGGCCCGTGACTGGGTGTCACCGGCCGATATTGTGGGCAGTGCCCTGAATCGGCTGCGGGCGGTGCTGGCACCGTTGCAGGTAAAGGTAGAGGTGCCGGCGCAACTGCCGTTGCTGCACATCCACGCGGCGTTGATCGAGCAGGCACTGATCAATGTGCTGGAGAACGCTGCACGCTTCTCACCGCCTGCCGGGCAATTGGTGCTGCAAGCGGGTGCTGATGAGCAGGAGCTGTGGTTTGCGGTCAGCGATCAGGGCCCGGGCATCCCGGAGGACGAGCGGGCGAAGATTTTCGACATGTTCTACACCGCCGCCCGTGGCGATCGGGGCGGGCAGGGGACCGGGCTCGGGCTGGCTATCTGTCAGGGCATGGTCGGTGCCCACGGTGGGCGAATTACTGTCGGTGACGGTATTGATGGCAGCGGTACCTGTATCACGCTGTACCTGCCCTTGCCCGAGCAGCCCGCCTTCGATCAGGAAGAGTCCGGCCTTGAACACTGATATTCTTCGGCCATTCCTTTACTGCGATGTGATGCCATGAGCCAGGGCGCGACTATTTTGGTCATCGACGATGAACCGCAGATTCGCAAGTTTTTGCGCATCAGTCTGGTCTCCCAGGGCTACAACGTGCTGGAAGCTGCCACTGGGGCTGATGGCTTGAGCCAGGCGGCGTTAAAGCAGCCGGACATGCTGGTACTGGATCTGGGCCTGCCCGACATGGACGGCCAGCAGGTGCTGCGTGAATTTCGCGAATGGTCGAACGTGCCGGTGCTGGTGCTTTCGGTGCGCGCCAGTGAAGTGCAAAAGGTCCAGGCGCTGGACGCCGGGGCCAATGACTATGTGACCAAGCCTTTCGGTATCCAGGAATTTCTGGCCCGGGTCCGGGCTCTGTTGCGCCAGGCCCCCGCAGGCGAGACGCAAGAAGCGGCGATTGAGCTTGGCCCTCTGGTGGTTGACCTGGCCTATCGCCGGGTGTTGCTTGATGGGGTCGAAGTGGCCCTGACCCGCAAGGAGTACGCGGTGCTGGCGCAACTGGCACGGCATCCGGGACGGGTGATCACCCAGCAGCAATTGCTCAAGGACATTTGGGGCCCGACCCATATCGAAAACAGTCATTACCTGCGCATCGTGATCGGCCATCTGCGGCAAAAGCTGGCGGATGATCCGACGCATCCGCGATTTATTGCCACTGAAGCGGGCGTCGGTTATCGGCTGCTGACCCGGGTTTGACTAGTGCTCTTCACTTTCGTAGCGGTCCAGCGTGTCTTTGGCGATTTGCCGGCCCAGAGCGATGAGTTCCGGGGCTTTGTAGAACTCAAAGAAGCGGCACACGCGTTTGGGCACATTGATCAGGATATCCGGCGGGTAACCGGCAATCTTGTATTGGGCCAGGGAGGTCTGCATCACCTCGAAGCTCTGGTTGATCAAGTCCAGCAGCGAAGCGGGGCCGACGTTGTCGATGATGAACGAGCCGGTGGCTGACTTGGGGGCGCCCTGGTCGCCAGTATGCCGGGCTTTTGGTGCGGCCGATTCGAGCCAGGGATCGGGCAGCTGTTCGGTCAGGGGGTTGAGCATTTCCTGTTCCAGGTTCAACAGGTGCTCGGCCTGTTTGGTGCGAAACGGAATGTGCGACCCCAGTGAGCTCATCAAACTGTCGAAGCGGCCCTTGAATGCTGCAGGGCGCTCGATGACGGGCAGTTGATAGTTATTGTGGTGGGTGGAGTTCAGGTTGACGGCGATGATCAGGTCGCAATGGCTGGAGACCACCGGGACTATGGGTAAAGGGTTGAGCAGGCCACCGTCGACCAGCATGCGGTTGCCCTGCATCACCGGGGTGAACAGGCTGGGAATTGCCGCCGAAGCCCGCATGGCCTGGTGCAGGCAGCCCTCCTGAAACCAGATTTCCTGCTGGTGAGTGAGGTCGGTAGCGACTGCGGTGTAAGGGATGCGCAAGTCTTCGATGTTGATCTCGCCAACGATATTGCGGATCTGGCCGAAGACTTTTTCGCCGCGGATGGCTCCCAGCCGGAAGCTGACATCGACCAGGCGCAATACATCCAGGTAGTCCAGGCTTTGAATCCAGTCGCGATACTGGTCAAGTTTACCGGCGGCGTAGATGCCGCCCACGACCGCGCCCATTGAGCAGCCTGCAACGCAGGCAATGTCGTAACCGCGACGCTCAAGTTCTTCAATGACGCCGATATGGGTATAACCCCGGGCACCCCCGGAGCCTAATACCAGTGCAATACGTTTTTTCATGAACCGAACCTTCGTCTGACAGGTGTCCACAATGCCTTTTTGTGCCCTGTAGTGACAGCTGTGGCATAAATCGGCGCCGGCCAGCTAGGATGTAAGGGCAATCGCTCGCCGTTACACGGACGCGCTTTTCAGTCGGCGTGGGCCGATTGAAAAGCCTGTCGCAGCAACAGTCACACACCGGTCAAGGCACTTTTACGGCACTTGCCCGTCTGAGTTTGCACTGAACATTAATTTTTGAGGGAAACATTATGAAAGCTTGGCTTTGTGTACCGTTGATTGCATTGGCTCTGGCGGGTTGTGCGGGCAATAAAGCGGCTTATCGAGACAGTTGCGCTACCCAGCTGGACGCTGCCTGGCATGAGCTGGATCTGGCCAAGGCGGAAGGTTTTGCAGGGACTGTCAGTTATTCCAAAGCCTTGTCGTTACTGACCGGGGCGAAAACCCAGCAACAATTCGAAGCCTTTGAAGGCTGCACCACAAAAGCCGAAAAAGCGCGTTTCTATATTCGTGAATCCCGCGCAGGACGTTGAGCCGTTGCGGTGATGGGGGAGGGTAAGGATGTCTCAATTGGTAGACCGGATAATCGGCAAAATTGTGCGCCTGGAGGTCAGGTTGCTGGCCTGCCAGGCGCGTTTGCAGGCTGACACCGATCCCGAGGCACTGCACGATTTGCGTACTACGGTACGTCGTTTGCGCAGCCTGTTGCGCCCGTTGCGCGGTTTGCCGGGCGTGGTGCAACTGGAAATGTCCGCCTCCCAGGTAGGTCTCCTGACGACGCCGCTGCGCGATCTTGAAGTGCTGGCTGCGCACTTGCAGCAGCAAGGCTATCGGGCGCAGGCAGAGCGGCGTCTGGAGCAGCTCTCAGGCAGTTATGCGGCGGTGGCCGACAGTGCCCAACTGGCACAGTTGCTGATGATCCTCGATGTCTTCCCGCGCTTTATCCGCGCGGCTCAGCGTGAAGGGTTGCTGCAAGGCTTGCGCAAGCGGATCGGGACGGTTCTGGATAAACAGTGGCAGACCCTGGAAAAGGCCCTGAATGATCCGGGGCATGACCGGCATCGGGTGCGGCTGCTGATCAAGCGCGTGCGTTACGCCGCCGAAGCCTATCCACAGCTGGATCGCTTGCCTGTGTTGGTACTGGCCCGGTTGAAGGAGGCGCAAAAGGCCCTGGGGGAATGGCATGACGCCTGGCAGTGGCTGGTTCAGGCCGAGCAGCAGCCCGATCTGCAGCCTTGTGTGGAGCAATGGCAGGCCGCGCTGGCTCGCGGCGAGAAGCGCGCAGACCGGGCACTGGTCAAATTGAGCGCGGCCAGTTTTCGCTAGGCCCTTTCGGCTGGCTATTTGGCGGATACAACGCTGTGCAGTGGCGGATGGATGAGTAGTATCGCTGCATATTTTTCTGTATCGAGGTGCTCATGCAGTTTTGCGAATTGGTCGAAGCGGTTCGCCGCAATCCACTGGACGTCACCATTACCCCGGACTGGGGTCAGGGACGTGCCAGCTTCGGCGGCCTGATGGTTGCCTTGCAGTACGAAGCCATGCGCGCGCAGGTCCCCGCCGGGCGTGCCTTGCGTTCGCTGGCGGTGACCTTTGTCGGCCCTGCCGAGCCGGATGTGTCGATCAGTTTTGAAGTCGAAGTACTGCGTGAAGGCAAGGCGGTCAGCCAGGTCCTGGGGCGGGCGGTGCAGAATGGTCAGGTCGTGACCCTGGTGCAAGGCAGTTTTGGTGCCCCGCGCGAGTCGGTCATCAACCTCGAAGGAGTGCCCGCGCCGCAGATCAAGGCGCCTGAAGACAGCCCGTTACTGCCCTATATCAAGGGCGTGACCCCGGAGTTCATGCGGCACATGTCCATGGCCTGGGCCGTGGGTGCGCTGCCTTTCACCGGGCGTGGCACACGGGAGATGGGTGGTTGGGTGCGTTTTGCCGGTGATATCAAGGACGAGCTGCTGACTGAAACCCATTTGCTGGCCCTGGTCGATACCTGGCCACCTGCATTGCTGCCGTTATTGAACAAACCTACAGCGGGCAGCACGCTGACCTGGACCATCGAGTTTGTGCAGCCCCTGCCGCAAGTCAGCACGCTTGAATGGTGTCAGTACCTGGCAGTGATTGAGCATGCCCGTGACGGCTACGGTCATGTGGCGGCCAATCTGTGGGCGCCCAATGGCGAACTGGTTGCGATCAGCCGCCAGACGGTAGCGGTGTTCGGTTAGTCAAAATGTCTGGCTGCGTTGCGCATTCCCGGCCCTGGCTTCGAGCTTGCGCCCCTGGTGTTGCAACGCCATGCCTGCGAACAAGGCCAGCAGCCCGATGCTGGCACTCACGGCGTTTTCACTGAATACGCCGGATACCAGCAACAGAAAAGCCAGCACCATCATGGGTATTGCGATCAGGTTGAGTGCCTGATGCGCGGTGCTTTGATGGCTCTGCGGGTTGGAGCGCCATTGCCAGGCCGGCAGGTTGGGGTGACGTTTGCCCATGATTGCTCTCCTTGTTTTATTCAGAGGTTCAGCCTTGGCTGAACCCTATGAACAAAGCATAAGCCCGGGTTACGGGCGGGGCGAATCAACTGTGGCTATTGGCCCGATAGGGTCTTTTCTATAGTTTCAACTGCCCGATGGCCCGATTCAGCTCACCTGCCAGAGTCGCCAGCTGATTGCTGGTGGTGGCGGAATCTACGGTTTGCTGCACGGTGTTTTCGGTAACGTCGCGGATGCTGACCACGGCCCGATTCATTTCTTCTGCGACCTGGCTCTGTTGCTCCGCGGCAACGGCGATCTGGGTGTTGCTTTCGCGCATTTGCGCCACTGCGCGGGTGATCTCGGCCAGGGCTGCCCCGGCTTCCTGGGCTTGCTGTACACAGTCATCGGCCTTGAATGAGCTTTCCTGCATAAAGTCCACCGCGTCCCGGGTGCCTGCCTGCAGGGCCGATACCATTGCGGTGATTTCGTCAGTGGAGGTCTGGACGCGCTTGGCCAGATGTCGCACTTCATCGGCGACCACTGCAAACCCCCGGCCCATTTCTCCGGCGCGGGCAGCTTCAATTGCGGCGTTTAGCGCCAACAGGTTGGTTTGTTCGGCAATGCTGTGAATCACGCCGACCACACTGTTGATTTTCTGGCTGTCCTGGGCGAGTTGCCGAATCATCTCGGCGGTTGTTTGCACCCCGGTGGACAGGCTGGCGATGGATTGCTGCACGCGACTGACTACCTGTTGCCCGCTACCGGCCAGGTCATCGGCGGTTTGAGACAGGTCGCGGGTAGCGCCGGCGTGCTGCGCGATGTGGAAAACGGTGGCTGACATCTGGTTGATTGCAGTGGCCGCCTGATCGGTTTCGCTCTGCTGGCCGAGCATGCCCTGGCGTACCTCATCCATGCTGCTGGCCAGGCGCTCGGCGCCGGCGTCCAGTTGCGCGGCAGTGTCGGCGACGGTATGCACCACGCGCTGGTAGCCGGCCTGCATGGCATTAAAGGCGCTGGCCATTTGTCCGACTTCATCGGTACAGGCCATGGGTACGCGGGCAGACAAGTCGCCCGTTTGCTCGACATGCAGCATCACATCCTTGAGGGTATTGAGCTGGCTGAGCAAAAAGCGGATCAGCAATTGCGAGGCGCCGAGCATCGCCAGCATCAGAATCAGCACAGCCCCTGCATAGTTGGGCAGGCGCTCCATGAATACCTGCGCCAGGCTGGGGGCATAGGCCAGCACCGCGATTTTCTGGTTGTCGCCGCGGGTCACCACCTCGGCGCCCAGCAACGGATTTTGCCCGAACAGTGGCATGGCATTTATAGAAACCCAGCCATTGCCATTGTTCAGTTGCCCGAGTGAGCGCGGATCAAGATTGGGGGCCTTATCGGTTGGTAACAGCAAGACATGACTGGCTACAGGCAGCGCCTGACCGGCGGGCCATGCAGCCAGCAGATGGGCCTGGGCCCGGGCGCTGGCCTGAGCAGCTTCACCGCGCGATTGCTGCTCAAGCTGTACGGCGTACAGCACCAGCAGCAACGTAGTGATGAAAGCCACCGCATTGACGGCCCAGAATTTGTATTTGAGCGAGATGTTGCTAAGCCAGGTACCCATGGAAGGTCTTCTCTGATTTTGCGGAAACAATATTGGCAAGGTGCCATCATTGTGCCGCTGCTCGAGGAAGACCTGCTGATATGGGTCAAGGATGCTGTTGTTTTGTTGTTGATCTAACTGCCCGTATGGGAGGCTGCAAGCTACAGGTTTGAGGCTTGCTGCTAACCCGGCAATCCAAAAAACGCCCGCGCGCATGCCGTCGTATGTTCGGCCAGATCCTGTTCGCTCTCTTCCCGATGCACCGCCACTTCCCGCAGAACTTCTGTTAAATAAGCCGGTTCATTACGACCATTTTTCGGTTTTGGTCGCAAGGTCCGCGGCAGCAAGTACGGCGCATCACTTTCAAGCATCAGGCGACCCCGGGGAATATCCCGCACCAGCGGGTGCAAATGGGTACCGCGGCGCTCGTCGCAAATCCAGCCCGTGATACCGATGTGCAAGTCCAGGTCCAGGTAGCTGAACAGCGCCTTCTTTTCTCCGGTAAAGCAGTGCACCACGGCAGCGGGCAAGTGGTCGCGATAGTTGCGCAGGATTTCCAGCAGACGCTGACTGGCATCACGTTCGTGCAGGAACACCGGTAACTGCAGCTCTACCGCCAGCGCCAGATGTTCTTCCAGCACTTTCTCCTGTTGCGGGCGCGGTGAGAAATCGCGGTTGAAGTCCAGCCCGCATTCACCCACGGCACGCACGTTGGGGTCTTTGAGCAGGGCCAGTAAACGCTGGGCACTGTCGCTGTTCCAGTCACTGGCCGAGTGCGGGTGAATCCCCGCCGTGGCGAACAGTCGCTGACCGCTCTGGTCAAGCTCGCGGCACAGTTGCAAGGCCAGTTCACTGCCTTCAATGCTGGTGCCCGTGAGGATCAGTTGCGCCACGCCAGCGGCGTAAGCACGGTCTAAAACCGCCTGGTGTTTGCCGTCGAAGCTAGGGTTGGTCAGGTTGACGCCGATATCGATGAGTTGCATGGTGCTACCTCAGGCCACAGGCCGAGAAGCATATCAGAGCTGTAGATTTATAAGAAAAACCAAGAACTACAGACAGTTATGGTTGTCTTTGAATGCCGCAACAACGCAATGCCCGGTTTTCTACAGGACGCATTGACTGTATTGCGCGCTGTTCCCAGCGCTTAAATCCCCCAAAAGGGGCACCGGTTGTCGGGTAATCCGACACGGCGCCGGGCTGTATTCTTTCCGGAGAACGGATGACAAGACCAACACTATTGATTGCGCTGTGCCTGATGCTGCTGCCACTACCGGTACTGGCGCGCCTGGCCGGACCGTTACAGGTCGGGCAGCCCAGTCAGGTCCGCGATCTGGCGCAAATCCGCAGCAGTCAGGTGTTACGGGTGCTGGTCAACCAAAGCCGCAATAGCTCGGGAGAGGTGCAAGGCCAGGCGATCGGTGTTGAATATCATCGGTTGCACGCATTCGAGCGCTACCTCAATGGCCACGCCCGCGATGGCCAGGAAATCACCCTCAAAATCATCCCCAAAGCCAAGGATCAACTGCTGGGCGCCTTGTCCCGTGGTGAAGGTGATCTGGTAGCCCCGGGCGAGTTGCTCGACTTTAAAGCCAACCATGCCATCAGCCCCAGCGACCCGATCGTCGATGACGTGCCTTTGCTGCTGGTGGGGGTCAAGGGTGAGCGCAGGTTCAGCCGTTTCGAACAGCTGTCAGGCCGGACTGTGACATTGACCACCGGCAGCGCAGCCGGAGCGGCGGTCAACATGATCAATCAGAAGCTGGCCCTGCGAAAACTGCCGGCGGTAAAAATCGAATGGGTGGACCCCAGCCTGGCCGTCGAAGATGTGCTGGAGATGGTTCAGGCCGGTATTTTTCATCTGACCATTGTTGAGCGACCTATTGCCGAACGCTGGGCGACCTTGATGCCAAAGCTGCGTTTTGACCGCAAGGTACTGGTCAGCGAGCCTGCTGCCATGCGCTGGTATGTGCGCCGTGATGCATCGATGTTGCGTGCCAGCATTGACCGCTTTGTGCTGAGCTACAAGGCCCCGTCCGATCAGGACGTAGCCTTCGAGCGAGTGTACCGACGCTTGTATCGGGTGCATTACCCGTTGGCCCGGGCCGATCGCCAGAAGCTTGAAAAGCTGCGGCCGATTCTGCAAAAGCATGCGCGCCAGCAGGGGATGGACTGGTTGAACCTGGCGGCGCTGGCGTTCAAGGAGTCAACCCTTGACCCTGATGCCCGGGGCTCTGGCGGGGCTACGGGGTTGCTGCAAATTACCCCTTCGGCTGCCCAGAGAGTGGGGGTCAGCAACATTCAGAATGTAGATAACAATGTGCAAGCAGGGGCCAAGTATCTGGCGATGATCCGCCGCAAGTTCTTTGCCAGCCCCAAGCTCAATGAGCGTGAGCGCATGGCTTTTGTGCTGGCGGCCTACAACATGGGCCCGGAACGGGTGCAGGGCATGCGGGCCGAGGCCAGGCGGCGTGGTTTGAACCCTGATCAATGGTTCTTCCAGGTCGAGCGGATTGCCATGGAGCAGGTTGGAATGGGTGCGGTCAGCTATGTTAATAGTGTGAATAAATACTATTTGGCCTTCGACCGGGAGCGTGACTCGCTGGAGCCAGTAAAGCCTGAGCTGGTCTCCCGGAAATGATCGGATAATTTGATTGTTATGTCGGGTTTATTCGACTTTTAACATGATGAAAACTGATTAGTATGGCGAGCATTCCCCACCTGATGATCTAAAGGACTACAGCATGAGCAAATTGATCCAAACCGTTTTGGGCACCCGTGCAGGCTATGGCCTGACAGTGTTGCGGATTTTCGTGGGCATTATTTTTGCTGCCCATGGCTCACAAAAACTCTTCGGCTGGTTCGGTGGTGGTGGACTTGCCGGTACTGCGCAATGGATGGAAAGCATTGGCCTGACGCCGGGCACCTTGATGGCACTGCTGTCTGGCGGCACCGAGTTTTTTGGCGGCCTGGCCCTGATTGTCGGTTTGCTGGCCCGTCCGGCAGCCCTGGGCCTGTCATTCACCTTGCTGGTGGCGATTTTCTCGGTGCATATCCATAACGGTTTGTTCATGGCCAACAATGGCTATGAGTTTGCCCTGGCGCTGTTGGGCGGTACGGTGGCCGTGCTGCTGGAAGGCGCGGGCAAGTTGTCCATCGATGGTGCTATCGCCAAATAAAGTGCAACGTTCACTAAAAGGCCCGCCGCAAGCGCAATGCTGTTCACTTGAACCACTGCTGTCTCAACTGTAGGAGCGAGCTTGTCTCGCGATGTTCTCGAGAACATCGCGAGACAAGGTTGCTCCGGCAAGACAGGGTTTACTTGTGTGAACAGCATTGCGCCGCAAGCGGGCCTTTTTCGTTGTACGGGATTGTTGACAGTTACAAGCCGGTTTATCTAGGATGTTTTCTTGCGCCGATTTAAACAGCTACTTGCGGGGCGCCAGAGGGTTGCAAGACCTTCTAAGAGGCTTGAAGCAGGCCTCGAAATACCGCTAAAGCGCTGGTTCGGTGTTGCCTCTCACCTGCCACGCAGAACCTTGAGGCGGAGAACCGAAACATGAGTCAGACGCGTCCCCTTGTACGTCTTGAGCCGATCACGGCCAATCTGAACCTGCGCAATCCAAAAATCCTTCTGAGCGGTAAACATCAGCCTACGCTGCTGCGTTATCTGGACGGCTGGCCGCGTCGCAAAGGCCGGGCTTCGGCGTTTCTGATTCAGTTTGTCGAAGAAGGTGACAGCCTGGCACGCTTTGCCAGCAACAGCTTCGATCTGGCAGTGATTCAATCCCCCAGTGCCGAGAACGCCGAGCTGGTGATTGGCAACCTTACCCGTGTGTCGCGTCAGGGCCTGATCACTCTGCGCTGAACTCAGGGATATTCAATCGCCACGATGTACACCCACTGTTCACCGGTGGGTGTTTTCACCTGTACTTCAGCATCCAGCGATTTTCCGATCAGCGCCCGGGCCAGGGGCGAGTCGATACTGATCAGGCCCTGTTTGAGGTCCAGCTCGTCGGGGCCGACGATGCGGTAGCGCGACTGCTTTGCGTCTTCATCTTCAATCGTGACCCATGCCCCGAAGTAAACCTTGTTCGGGTCACTGGGCTTTTCGCTGACGACCTTGAGGCTTTCCAGACGCTTGGTCAGAAAGCGCACGCGACTGTCGATTTCGCGCAGCATTTTTTTGCCGTAAGTGTATTCGGCGTTTTCCGAACGATCGCCCTGGGCCGCAGCCTCGCTGACCGACTGTGTGACTTGCGGTCTGCGCACGTGCCACAACTCGTGCAGCTCGGCACGCATTCGCGCTTCACCTTCGGGGGTGATCAGCGCGGTGCCGGCAGGGCGGGGAGGGCGATAGCGGCTCATGGGCATCCGTTGGCATATGAAAAACGCGAGTCTATCAGCCCTCGCGCAACACGGTTAGCGGGCTGGCATTAAGTGCCCGGCGGGTGCCAAACACCCCGGCACCACCGACCATCAATGCCCCTAGTACAGGCAGCAGCAGCAACCACGGGTGTGGATGCCATGGCAGGTCGAAGGCGAAGCGATACAGCGCCAGGCTCACCAGCTCGGTGCCCAGGGCGGCCAGTAAACCGCTGGTAGCACCCAGCAGGCCGAACTCTATGCGCCGGGTTTTGATCAACAGTTGCCGTTCTGCCCCCAGGGCCCGCAGCAAGGCGCCTTGGCGGATACGCTCGTCCAGGGTGGACTGCAAACCGGAGAACAGCACTGCCATACCGGCAGCCAGGACAAACAGCAGCACGTATTCCACGGCGATGGTGACTTGCGCAAGGATGCTGCGCAGCTGCGCCAGCAGGGCTTCGATAGGCAGAATGGTCACGGCCGGAAAGCTGCGCGACAGATCGATGATTTCCCGGTCATGGCCCGGGGCCAGATAAAAGCTGGTGAGATAGGTGGCGGGCAAGTCCTGCAAGGTGCCCGGCTGGAAGATCATGAAGAAGTTCGGCTGGAAATTGTCCCAGTTGATGCTGCGCAAACTGCTGACCTGGGCCTCGCGATTTACCCCGGCAACGGTAAAGACCAGGTGATCGCCCAGTTTGAGTTTCAGGCTTTCGGCTACTTTTGCCTCCACTGACACACCGGGTACATCGCCCCCCGGCTGAGCTGTCCACCATGTGCCCGCAGTCAGCTGGTTGCCGGCAGGCAGGTCGGCGGCCCAGGTCAGGCTCAGGTCGCGCTGGATCGCTTTGTCGCCAGGGGAGTCTTTGCTGACGAGTTCCTGCACGGGCTCGCCATTGATACTGATCAAGCGTCCGGGCACCACCGGGTACAGTGGCGCAGCCTGCGCTTGCAGTTCGTGCAGGCGCTTGCTGAACGCGTCTTTATCCGCTGGCAGGATGTTCAGGGCGAAGTAGTTGGGGGCATCTTTGGGCAACTGGTTTTGCCAGGTGTCGAGCAGCTCGCCACGCAGCAGGGCAATCAACGCCATCGACAGCAGAATCAGGCCAAAGGCCAGGGCCTGGCCGGCAGCGGCCAGTGGATGGCGCAGTAACTGGCCCAGCCCCAGACGCCACGGCAACGAGGCCCCGGCCAGCAGGCGGCGAAGGCTTTGCAGGCCCAGCAGCAATAGACCGCCGAGCACCAGCGCGGCAATTATGCCACCGCCGAGCAGGGCAAACGTCAGCACCAGATCGAGGCTCATGCGCCACATGATCAGCCCGAGTGCCAGCAAGGCGGCGCCGTAAACCGTCCAGGTACTGGCCGGGATCGGCAATATGTCACGGCGCAATACCCGTAACGGCGGGACGCGTCCCAGCGCAGCCAGTGGCGGCAAGGCGAAACCGGCCAGTGCTACCAGCCCGGTACCCATCCCGGCAATAGCCGGCATCAGGCCGCCGGCCGGCACATCGGCAGGCAATAAATCATGCAACAGTGCAAACAAACCAAGCTGCGCCACCCAGCCGAGCAGAGCCCCCGCAAGGCTGGCCAGCAAGCCGAGTACCGTTAGTTGCAGGGTAAACAGCCAGAGGGTTTCGCGCCGGGACAGGCCCAGACAGCGCAGCAGGGCGCTGGCATCAAAACGGCGATTGGCAAAGCGGGTTGCAGACAACGCCACTGCGACGCCAGAGAGCAGCACCGCCACCAGACTGGCCATATTCAGATAACGTTCGGCCTTGCCGAGCGCGCCGCCAATCTGCTGGTTGCCATCACGCCCGTCCAGCAGGCGCTGGTTGGCGTCGAGGCCGGGTTTGATGACCTGGCGATAGGATTCAAGAGCCGGGGCGTCACCTCGCCACAGTTCGCGAAAGCTGACCCGGCTGCCGGGCTGTACGATACCGGTGGCGGCGAGGTCGTCCAGGTTGATCAGTACCCGTGGGGTGAGGCTGTAGAAGTTGCCGGCGCGGTCTGGCTCGTAGGTCAGGACGCGGGTGATACGCACAGTTTTGGAGCCGACATCGATGGGGTCGCCGACTTTCAGGTCCAGGGCCGTCAGCAGTCTGGCTTCTGCCCAGGCTTCCCCGGGCGCGGGGCCACCGCCGGGTTGTTCCTCGGCGTAGGGTTGCGCTGCGCTTTTCAGCTCGCCCCGCAAGGGGTAAGCACTGTCAGCCGCCTTGATGCTGGACAGCTGAATGCCGTTGTCAGTGGCGATGACACTGGAAAACTCCACGACCCGGGCGTGCTGCAGGCCCAATTCCCTGCCCACCCTGATTTGCTCTTCACGTGCCGGTGAGCTGCCATCGAGCACCAGGTCGGCGCCCAGAAACTCGGTGGCACGCAGTAACATCGCGCCATTGAGGCGGGCACCGAAATAGCCGATGGCCGTGCTGGCGGCGACGGCGACCAGCAGCGCAAAAAACAGCACGCGTAACTCCCCGGCGCGGGCATCGCGCAGGAGCTGGCGCACAGCGAGGCTGAACAGGCGCAACAGCGGCAAGCGTGCCATCAAGGCTCCAGGGGGCCGACCAAATGGCCGGCTTCAAGACGGATCAGGCGCCGGCAACGATGGGCCAGGCGTTCATCGTGGGTCACCAGCACCAGGGTGGTGCCACGCTCCTTGTTCAATTCGAAGAGCAGCTCGGTAATGCGCTCACCGGTGTGACTGTCCAGATTGCCGGTGGGCTCGTCGGCAAACAGTACGTCCGGGTTGGCGGCAAATGCCCGGGCTATGGCTACCCGTTGCTGTTCGCCACCGGAAAGCTGGCGCGGCGAATGGCTCAGGCGTTGCCCCAGGCCGACCCGTTCCAGCAGGTGGCGGGCGTGCTCGCGAGCATCTCTACGGCCCTCGAGCTCCAGCGGCAACATGACGTTCTCCAGCGCATTGAGGCTGTCGAGCAACTGGAATGACTGGAACACAAACCCGACGTGTTCGGCTCTGACGCGTGCGCGCTGATCTTCGTCCAGACTGCTGAGGGCACGTCCGGCCAGAATCACTTCGCCCTGGCTTGGCAGGTCGAGGCCGGCCAGCAGGCCCAGGAGGGTGGATTTTCCGGAGCCCGATGCGCCCACGATCGCCAGACTGTCGCCCTTGTTCAGCTCAAGGCTCAAAGGGTGCAGGATGGTTAGTTCGCCTTCCGCGCTGGGGACCACTTTGCTAAGGTTCTGCGCGGTGAGAATACTTTCGCCCATGGAGAATCCAATGCGTGTGTGGTTTTTAAGTGCTGCCCTGGCCCTGATGTGTATGGCACAGAATGCAGCGGCAGGAACAATCTTGATTGTTGGCGATAGTATCAGCGCGGCTTTCGGCCTGGATACCCGTCTGGGGTGGGTGTCGTTGCTGGAGCAGCGGCTCAGGCAGCAAGGCTACGATGACCAGGTGATCAATGCCTCGGTCAGCGGTGACACCAGTGCAGGAGGGCTCGCGCGGCTGCCGGCACTGCTTGCAGAGCATAAACCCGATGTGGTGATTGTCGAATTGGGCGGTAATGATGGCCTGCGCGGCCAGTTACCGGCGCAATTGAAACAAAATCTTGCCGGCATGATTGATCAGTCCCTGGAGGCGGGGGCCAAAGTGCTGCTGTTGGGCATGCAGCTGCCGCCTAATTATGGTGCGCGCTATACGACGGCGTTTGCCCGGGTCTACAGCGAGTTGGGGGAGGAGAAAAAGGTCGAGCTGTTGCCTTTTTTCCTCGAGGGTATCGGTGGTCATCCTGAGCTGATGCAGGCCGATGGCATACATCCGGCGGTCGGAGCGCAGGGCCGTTTGCTGGATAATGTGTGGCCGGTGCTAAAACCGCTGCTTTGATGTAATCGCTGAGAGGATTAGGAAGATCTGGTTGTGGGGAGGTATCTGAATAGCCCCGGGTTTTCTAGATACTCTCCAAACATAGGCTGGAGATGTCTACGGTGCCGGGGGCAGTCCAAGATTTGAAGCCAAAGTCAGAATGGAATTAGGCTCTTGCTGTAGCCGAATTTAACACCTGATGCGAAAAAGCCCCCGCACTCTCGCTGTTTTGTGCAGCTCTGGCACTCAGGCGCGTACTCATTCTTCCAGTCGCTTATTGATTTGCGGTAGTAGGGCTGGATGTCTGGATTCACCAAGCACAGCTGATGGTTATAAACCGAGATATTCATGCCGTAATTGGCCAGAATGCTAACCGATTTGCTGAGCGTATCTTTGTACTCGACTGGGTCAATCCATAGCTCATCGAGATTGGCCCTGGTGAAGCCCATCATCTCAAGGCCCATCAGCGCTACATGGTCAACAAATAGCAGATTACGCGCGATGAACTCACACAGTTCAGGCAGACGCTGCACCGATAGCTTGTGAATCACGACTCGGATCTCAACTTTCTGGCCCAAGCGCTTCAGATTGAGGATGCCCTGAATGGTTTCATCGAATGCGCCTTGGGCCTGGACGATGTAGTCATGCAGCGTCGGATCGTCTGAGTAGACAGGGATCCCGATCATCGCGTCGGGCAATTCAATCTGCGCATACTTTTCAGCGAACGTTAGGTCTTTGAAGCTGCGCCCGTTCGAGAGAATATGGATTGCTGTTCTCGGCAAATAACTTTTTGTCAGGCTGATGATCTTAAGGAAGCGCTCCCGGTTGGTTGTCGGCTCGCCCCCAGTAAACCCAAGTTCGCGGGTATCTTTTGGAATTAGTGGAATCAGGCTCTCGATTTCGTCAAGTATCCACGAGTCATCCACTGCCTTAGGAGGTTGTGAACACATAAGGCAGTAATGATTACACTGCTCGGTAACCAAGATGCTGTTGTGAGGCGACGACGCTCGAAATAGCACGCTAATGCTCTGTCGATCTGCTGAAAGCCGGATAATGTCACCGTCACTGATGTAGCTGTAGTCATTCGGTAGGATCGAGTAATCAGAGTCGGAAGGCAGTACCTCAACCAACTGGCGATGTTTCTCAAGCAGAAGGTAGTGTGCGAATCCTCGCGGGATCTCCTGATCGGAAACCAAGTAGGCTATTTCCCGTCGCAAGACTTCAGGCAAATTCCGGCTGGTCGACACCTTGACCAGAGTGAGGTGCTTATGAACATCAACCGCATGGATGCGGATAATCTTTCCGCCGAGTTTCAGCATCGGTTGGCCCAACCCATAAAAATCCGTTTTGTTTGCTCATCATTTTCCATTAGCTCAATAAGGTGCTTGAAAATCGCCATATTTCGCTTGCAGAAAGAGGACTCAGGTTTTCTTGCTACCACGTCCTTGTGAATGGCGTGATGGTAGACGGGCTCTGCTCCACAGTAAGGTTCAAATGCACAGTCAGAGCACATTGGAGCGCTTAAGGTGAAAGAATTTTCCAGTGCATCCAGAAGCTGATCAGAGAGAATGACCTCCTCATACGAGTGTTCAAGAATGTTGCCCAGACGGAACGTATGATCACCCATTTCGGCAAGCATACGGCTTTCATCTGAGGCATAGACCGATCCGTCGTAGTTGAACACGATGGCTGCGATACCAGCGCCGGCGGGGTTCATCAAATCAACAAACCCAGGGTCCCCTGATGTCAGCATTTTTGTCAGCACGAGCGAAGAATACTGCTCTACAAATCGTATGCCGGACTTGTTTAACTCAATAATGTACTCAAGGCCTTCCTTGTAAAACTCCAGCCAGCGCTCCGTATCATACGACATGAATTTTTTGGTCTTGATCGCAAAGCCGTAAGGGGAGAGGGTGCGTAGGAAGATGCCATCAAAGCCCAGACGCAAGTATTCATCAATGATGTCGCGTGCTCGTGGCAGGCTTATATCTGTGGTTGTCATCAGGGCTGACACTTGGTCATAGCCTAGTGCTGCACGGGCTTTCTTCAAACCTTCCTCGAAGCGCTGATGACTATCTCGGCCTGGTCGTGGGCGATTTGCATTGTGCAGATCCATTGGCCCGTCGAGTGAAGAGGAAAGCACGATGTTGTGCTGCTTACAGAAGCCGAGCACGTCATCGGTCAGTAGCGAAAGCGTGGTCGCAATGACGAACTGTAGGTCACGTCCTTCCTTGAAATTACGTTTTTTTGCCTCAAGAACAACGTACCTCACCATCTCGAAGTTCAGCAGTGGCTCGCCACCCTGAAATTCAATTTTGATGGCTGGATTGGGAGATCTAAAGACGAAATCCAGAGATTTGTCTGCCATCTCTGTGGTCATATCGAATTCGCCTTTGCTCTCGGACTGCCTTGAAACCTGGCAGTATGGACAGCTATGGTCGCACCGAAGCGTCACTACAAAGATATGCAGATTGGTGAACTCGGCCAGCCTGGCCAATCGCGTGCGAATCTTGAGTGCCAGGAGCTGGAGTGGTGCCTGCTCATTGGTGAAGCGAATGAACTGTTTGGACCGAAGCGTAGGGATTAGCTCTGAAGAGAGCGGAAGCGTCTTGCGAATGATCGGTTCCAGCATCGGCACCGGTATGACATGAAATTCGCCAGCCATGTTGGTAATGACATACTCGTCGTCATTCAGACGGTCGAACTTAAAGGGTAGCAACTCGTAGGGACGTTGCTCCGCGTAGAACTCCAGCTTTTGGAATTTACTCACTAATAAGTCCGGTTTTTGAAAAGGCGAGTCCGAGGATCAGGTTTTTGATCGGTTGCGTCTCAATTGCCAATCGGTGGCGCAGATGATAATCGAGTACATCCTTCTTGAATTCTTGGATGGCAGACAGAAAGGACGGCTCGTCCACGCCGATATTCGATGACAAAGCGCAGAAAAACTGCCCCTCTTCGGGTGTGATATCAACCGTCAGGGCATTGATAGATCGATAAGCAGCTTTCTGCAAAACCAGTGCGTCATAAAGCCGCTCATCAAACACGAGCGTATGAGAGAAAGTCATTATCGACCCGAGTAGTGGGAGCTATGGGAACTGTGCGAAGAGTGGGAGCTATGGGAACTGTGGTAAGCCATCAGTTGCCCCTGATCCCCGCGCTTGAGAACGAAGGCGAATAGATCATTGCCACCGCGAACAGAAAGATTCTCGCTTCGAGCTTCAGCTTGAAATGTATTCTTGGCTTTTGAGCTGGGCTCTACAACGTCATGAGAGGTTAGGGCTGAAGCCTGTTCTGTAGCTATGGCTGCGGCCAGAGTGGCCAAGGGAACTAGGAAGGAGCGCTTTTTCATTGCGGGATATCCCTATCACTGTGAGGGTTATTGGGTTCGTCTCGGTGACGTGTATCTATGATATCAATATGCAATCAATTAATGGTGTTTTTCGCGGTGATAATCCGGCGGTTACCCTCCGCGTGGGTAGCTTGTAGTAAAGCCTTATGCAGCGTTTTGCTGAGCTCAGCTGATTATTGGCGCCACTTTTCCTAATGCTCCCGCAGGGTCGATGCCTTGAGCACCTTCTTGGGTTCCTTACCGAGCTTCCCTACAGGGATTTCAGCGCCATAGGTCCCGAAGTGATGGTGCGCGATGAGTGCCCGGTGATGGCTTGAGGGAACGCAACGGGAGCCCCTTCAGCTTGCAGGGCGGACTGTAAGATATGTCTCTGCATGTGAAGCGTCTGGGTTGTCTCATGGATCTCCCCATGGATTTTCTTCATCAACAGACCGAGGCTCTTGCTGGCCTCACTGGATAGTCGCCATTATCAGAAGGTAGGGCGCCCGCTTCGACAGCCTTGAGGAGCTCTTTCAACGCAAACGTCTTGAATGAGCCGTCACTCAGGGGAAAGGTTCGGTCGCTGTGCTTGTTCTTGATTGACTTGTTAGAGCCATTTCCATTGATATGAAAGCACCAGAGGCCATCGACCTGCTTGATGCCCTCCTTGCTCAGTTATCGGTGGTCATCCTGAGCTGATGCAGGCCGATGGCATACATCCGGCGGTCGGAGCGCAGGGCCGTTTGCTGGATAATGTGTGGCCGGTGCTAAAACCGCTGCTTTGATGCTTTTCTAGTTGCAGTGTTTCGGCTAAGGTGGCGCCCCCCCGATTTGGAGCCCCTGATGTCGCGTCCTGCCTGGTCTTTATATGCCTATCAACTGATCGAGCCCGATGAGCAGCTCGATTTGTTCGCCTGCCAGGAGGTACGGGTGCATCTGGTGACGCGCCAACTGGAGCTGGGAGGCACCATTGACCGCACGTTATGCGGCTCGTTGCTGCCTGCGCAGCCACGTTGGTCAGATGTCACGCGCAAGGTCTTCCAGGACCACCGGCTGTGCCCGTTGTGCCGGGCA
Source organism: Pseudomonas sp. Lz4W (assembly GCF_000346225.2). NCBI lineage: Bacteria > Pseudomonadati > Pseudomonadota > Gammaproteobacteria > Pseudomonadales > Pseudomonadaceae > Pseudomonas > Pseudomonas sp. Lz4W. Next base: position 1,532,163 of record NZ_CP017432.1, read on the forward strand.
ATCATCGAGTCGCAACGCCGCGGCACCGAGCCGATCTGGCCTGAATTGCGCTTTGAACTATGATCTAACTTGTCTGGCACCTGAACCGGCCCACGATCACCGTGGGCGCGGTGTACACTCCCTTTTTTATCCCCGTTGATTATGCGAAGGATGTTCCGGATGTTGTCGCGCCTACCTGCAGTCACCCGCTACCTGTCAGTTGCCGCATTGTGTGTTGCGGGTCCCGTTTCTGCGCTTGAATTCCCGCTGCCACCGCCGGGTGAAGATGTGGTGGGTGAGGTGCAGGTGATCAAGGGCAAGTACGAGGACTCCTTTGCCGATCTGGGCAACCAGTACGAACTTGGGTACTCGGAAATGATCGCGGCCAACCCGGGGGTGGACGCCTGGTTGCCGGTCAAAAAGAATCCGGATGGCACGCTTGTCGATACCAATATCGTGTTGCCGACCCAGTTCATCCTGCCGCCGGGCAAGCGTGAAGGGATTGTGATCAACCTGGCAGAGTACCGGCTGTACTACTTCCCCAAGGACCAGGACAAGGTTTACACCTTTCCGCTGGGGATCGGACGCGAAGGTTGGGGTTCGCCTCTGGGGTTCACCAAGGTCACTGCCAAGACGCCTAACCCGACCTGGACGCCGCCGGCTTCGATCAAGGCCGAGCACGCCAGGAACGGCGACCCGCTGCCCAACGTGGTGCCTGCAGGGCCGGATAACCCGCTGGGGCCCTTCAAGTTCACGCTCGGCATGCCGGGTTACCTGATCCACGGCTCGAACGCAAAGTTTGGCATTGGCACGGGTACCAGCCATGGCTGTTTCCGCATGCTTAACAAGAACGTGCTGGAAATGGCGCAAATGGTGCCGGTGGGAACCCCGGTCAGAATCATCAACGAACCCTACAAGCTGGGTTTGAGTGGTGGCAAGGTCTACCTCGAGGTTCATGAGCCGCTGAATGTCAAAGATGGCTCTCTGGTGGCCGTCAGCGACAAGTCGCATTTGACCCCTGAAGACTTGCAGAACAAGTACGCGGGGTTTATCAACTTTTTGCTCAAGCACAAAGACCTGGAGAACAGCATTCAGATCGACAAGGACAAAGCCTTCCCTGTTGTGGGTGCCGAGACCGGTATCCCGGAAGAAATAGGCGTTGCTAATTCAGCTGAGCCAGTTGGCCAGTCGCTGGATTACGTGCAGTAAATTCACGTTAAAAAAAACCGCCACGGTTAATGCCCTGGCGGTTTTTTATTGCCCGCTTAGTTGCGGGCAATAAAAAAGCCGACCCATAAATGGGTCGGCTTGATAATAACCCCGAAGGATTATTACTTGCGGCTTGCTTTTTCAAGCATGCGCAGAGCACGTTCGTTAGCTTCATCAGCAGTCTGCTGTGCTTTTTGAGCAGCAGCCAGAGCTTCGTCAGCTTTACGGTATGCTTCGTCAGCACGAGCCTGGGAGCGAGCTGCTGCGTCTTCAGTTGCAGTCAGGCGGGCTTCAGTTTCTTTAGATACGCTGCTGCAACCGGTAGCCAGAACTGCGGCCAATGCCAGAGCAGAGAATTTCAGAACGTTGTTCATCGTGTTCCCCTTCAAGGACTTTCTATTTGAAGCTGCTCCTTCAAAGCGAGGAAACAGCCGGCGTACATACTACCCATTACTTGTAGTAAGTAAACTGACCTAGCGCAAGAACCAAAAAAAATATTTGGCAATCAATGCGGATGGACTAGCTTTAACAGATTGTGCTTGAAAAACAGCCAGTTTAAAGCCCTGGCCGCGGGTCGAGCCCGCCGCTTGATGGCGTGACTTTAAGTTCGGTTGTGCGTCATAGGCTTAACTTTCAGAAAAATGTTAAGGGTGCTGGCAAGTTATCGGGCTGGCCACAGGTTTGGTGTCCATAGCGTACCCCTGATGGCGAAGTGGTTCCCTCGGCACAAAAACAACAGTAATGTAGAGGTCACGGTTCAAGACCCGCTAAGGAGCAATGATGAGCGAGGCGTTGTCTATCCACCATGACCAGGCAGGTCACCAGTTTGAGACCACTGTCGACGGTCATCGTGCTTACCTGACCTACATGGATCTGGGCAAGCAGACTCTGGATATCTATCGCACCTTTGTACCCAATGCCTTGCGTGGCCGGGGTATTGCGGCAGCATTGACGGAGCAGGCGCTCGATTACGCCGAAAAGATGGGATACGAAGTGATTCCCTCTTGCTCTTATGTAGAGCGTTATATGGAACGTCACAAGCGTGCCCAGGCGAAAACCTGAAACCAGACTCACAGAAACGCCGGGCCAACAGCCCGGCGTTTTTTTGTGGGCCGCAAAACCCTGATCGAACCCCGGCGGCCTCCTCAGTCCGCCATCTTGATCAATGCCCCCAGCGCCCGCTCCCAGATCTGGCGCGTGCGTACCCACACCAGTTCTTGCCAGTCGCTGTCGGCCGGACAGAACTGTTCAAGTAATTGCAGCTTGATCTGACGCGCCTGCGGGCTGTCCAGGTCGCCGTGCAGATGCAGCCACTGGTCATCGCGCAGAACACTGTGAACCTGCTCGCCAGGATAGGTGCCGCATTCAATTACAAAGGGCATCAGGCGCACCCGGGGCAGGGCGTCGATGATTGCTTGCGAGGCATATCCGGTGGCCGTCGCGGCAACCCCGGTAGCGCTTTGGCTGTCGGCGCCGGTGATCAGGGTGAATAACCATGGACCAAACAGCTGCCGGGCATCGGCAAGCGCCGGATAGGCAGCCTGGGCGATGGTCAGCAGCATTGGATGACCATAATCACCCGCGCCGGTATGCAGGTCGAAGCACATGGCGACGCTGGCGCTGGCAAGGTGCTCGCGCAAAATTTCGTGCAGCGTCCGGTTAGACCAACTGGCATTGTTGCCGCCATAAAACAGTCCGTCGGGATGGCGGTACTGGCCAGCCTCGACAATCGACATTACGGCCGGCCAGCCCTCACCCTGCACCCGCTCATTGAGCCGGGCGTCGGCCTGTTCCCGGTGCGGGCCGCGTAATTGATCGCAGGTGTAGATGGCATGCAGCGCCTCATACGCCTGGTTGTCCGGCGGTGCCTGGCTGAAATCCAGAAAATTGCGGTTCAGGTCGATATTGTCTTCATTGACCCGGCGTATCCACGCGGTGCCCCACGGGTTGATCAGGTGAATCATCAACACCGCCACGTCGTCAGGCAGGGTTTGCGGGTTGAATGTCTGCAGCCACCGGCTTTGGCAATCCGAGCCATAAAAGCCTTCGACCCCATGGGTGCCGCTCAGGGCGATCAACAGGTGTTTTGCCTGGGGGTTGCCGATCAGTGCGACATCGGTGCCCAGGGCTTCGCCAAACGGACCGCACAGGGGGTGAGGATAGTGGTACAGGCGTGCGCCTGCCGCAGTGGCGGCGGCCAAAAACTGTTCACGTTGGCGGGTAAAGCTGCGGTGTGACGGGAAACCTGTGCTCATGCTGCTCTCCTGTCTATGAACGCGCCGTGGCATTCAGGCGTCCGCAAAGAAACGGGGGCAGGCGGTGGCCGGGGTGAAGCAAGCAGATGGCTGGTGCCGGCGAGTGCCGGCTCCGGTGTTACGCGTCCATCCCTTGACGGGGTGAGCAGGCCCGCCCCGCCAAGAGATGTTATCGATCAGCCGCGAGTACGCTTGGGCAGTACATCCTTGAGCTTGGCGTGCATGCTGCGCAAGGTGGTTTCAGTGCTGGCCCAGTCGATGCAGGCATCGGTAATGGAGACACCGTACTGCAAGTCTTCGAGGTTTTTAGGAATGGCCTGGCAGCCCCAGTTCAGATTGCTTTCGACCATCAGGCCGATAATCGACTGGTTGCCTTCGACGATCTGGTTGGCCACGTTGTCCATCACCAGCGGTTGCAGGGCCGGATCCTTGTTGGAGTTGGCGTGGCTGCAGTCGACCATGATGTTCGGGGTGATTTTTGCCTTGTTCAGTGCTTGTTCGCACAAGGCCACGCTGACCGAATCATAGTTCGGCTTGCCGTTGCCGCCGCGCAAGACGACGTGCCCGTAAGCGTTGCCCTTGGTGGTAACGATCGACACGCCACCTTCCTGGTTGATACCCAGGAAGCGGTGGGGGCTGGAAACCGACTGCAGCGCGTTGATGGCAACTGTCAGGCCGCCATCGGTGCCGTTCTTGAAGCCCACGGCCGAGGACAGGCCGGAAGCCATTTCGCGGTGAGTCTGCGACTCGGTGGTACGCGCGCCGATGGCTGACCAGCTGATGAGGTCCTGCAGGTACTGCGGTGAAATCGGATCAAGGGCTTCGGTTGCGGTTGGCAGGCCCATTTCGGCCAGGTCCAGCAGCAATTTGCGACCGATATGCAGGCCGTCTTCGATCTTGAACGAGTCATCCAGATACGGGTCGTTGATCAGGCCTTTCCAGCCGACCGTTGTCCGTGGTTTTTCGAAATAGACGCGCATCACCAGATACAGGGTGTCGCTGACTTCTGCGGCCAGCACCTTGAGGCGCTCGGCATACTCGTGGGCAGCCTTGATATCGTGAATCGAGCAAGGCCCGATGACAACAAACAGTCGATGGTCTGTGCCATCCAGGATGTTGCGAATTACCTCACGCCCTTTGGTCACAGTCTGCAGCGCCGTTGCACGCAAAGGCATCTCGCGCTTGAGCTGTTCAGGTGTGATCAGGGTTTCGTTGGAGGCAACGTTTAGGTCGTCAATCGGTAAATCAGCCATCGTGTTACTCGTCAGGTCACGGGTGCCGGCCGCCAGCGATCCCCGAGCGGCGGAGCACAGCATGATTGAGCGCACCGGGGAGCCGAACCTTAACGCGTTATCCGCTTATTCGACAATGGGCATCCGCAGCTTTAATCCTGTGCTGTGCGGGCAAGCGCGCGATCGAGTGTGGCTTGGGAGAACTCCACGGCGTGCCGGCTGACCCACTCCAGGGCCAGGGTCTCGATATTTTCAAGGGGCAGGCTCTGTGGATGCTGGAGGCGGTAATAGTGCTCGATCTGGCACACCTGTTCGCCCATGCGCGCACCAAACAGTGTCTGCTCATCGGTAAAAACGACGCCGACCCGATAACCTGCAGGCTGTTTCTCGCACCAGGCTATATAGCCCGGGTAGCGTGCGGTTTCACCGAGGGTAGGCATGCACATGTCTACGGCCGTGCCCCGGCGCCAGCCTCTGTCGCTATTGCATGACACGCCGCCGAGGCTGATAGAGTGCAGCTTCTGGCGTGAAAGAGAAGGTTGTTCGCGGGGTGTTATCTCAACAGGAACATCATCCGGGTGAGGTAAGAAACGACCCATGTATGCACACTCCCAGTGCCAGCACTTTGATATTGTTTTCGTGAGTATAGTGATTGAAATGGAACTGACTGACTTTGATGCGGATCAGCGTCTACTGGCGCTGCCCGGGACCTCGCTGGTGGTGTTTACCGGCGCCGGATGCTCGGCGTGTCGCACGGCGCGCAAAATGTTGCCCGAGATGCAGTTACCCATCGATCGACTGTGCTGGATTGACGCAGGTGACAATGGCGGTCTGGTCCAGCGGTACGGGATTTTTCATCTGCCGAGCCTGTTCGTTGTGTGTGACGGGGCGTTTTATGGTGAATTGAAATCGCGTTTGAGCGAGGGTGAGCTGGCGCACCACATTCGCCTGGCTTTGCTGCTTGAGCCTGACGAGCTACCTTGAATCGGTGTTTCAAGCCGGACTGAACCTGTGGAGGCGACATGAGCAAAGGCTTAAAGGGCAAGCTGGTGCTGGCCATATCTTCCAGGGCGCTGTTCGATCTGAGCGTTAGCCACCAGGTGTATCTGGCGCAAGGCATCGAGGCTTACCGTCAGTATCAGATCGAGCATGAAGATGAGGTGCTGGAGCCGGGCGATGCATTCGCGCTGGTCAAAAAACTCCTCAGTTTCAACGCCAGCCTCGGCCATGAGCGGGTCGAGGTGGTACTGGTGTCGCGCAACAGTGCAGACACCGGGCTGCGGGTATTCAATTCTATCCAGCACTATGGCCTGGGTATCTCCCGGGCGGCATTTTCCGGTGGCCGCAACCCCCATGCGTATCTCAGTGCGTTTGGTTGTGACCTGTTTCTGTCGACCCATGCCCAGGATGTGCGCAGCGCGCTGGACGCCGGCTTTGCGGCGGCAACGATCCTTTCCGGAGGCGCGCGACGTGCCGAGAGCAACGAATTGCGTATCGCCTTCGACGGTGATGCGGTTTTGTTTTCCGATGAATCCGAGCGGGTTTTCCAGTCCGGGGGCCTTGAGGCGTTTCAATCCCTGGAGCGTGAAGCGGCTCGCAGCCCGTTGCGTGGCGGACCGTTCAAGGGCTTCCTGGAGGCCTTGAACCTGTTGCAGCGCGAGTTCCCTGACGATACCTGCCCGATCCGTACCGCGCTGGTGACTGCGCGCTCGGCGCCCGCCCACGAGCGGGTGATCCGTACATTGCGCGATTGGGACATTCGTCTGGACGAATCCCTGTTTCTCGGTGGTCTGGATAAATCCGCGTTTCTCGAGGCCTTTGCTGCCGATGTGTTTTTTGATGATCAGGCGGGTCATTGTGAAAGGGCGCGTCAAGTTGTCGCCACCGGCCATGTACCCCACGGCATAAGCAATGAGTCCAGGGACCTGGCCCCTGAGTAGGGGCAAGGTGTAAGTCATCGTGTGGCTCATCGTACTTGTCCGGGCGCTGCTAAGCTGACTCCATCTCGGCCCATTCAGGCAGTCGGGGAGGTCGCATGATTCGCTCGATACTGTATGCCACGGACCTCGGAATTTACGCTCCGGTTGTAATGCAGCATGCATTGGGGCTGGCCCACAGCTTCAATGCCGATTTGTATGTGGTGCATGTGGTTGAGCCCATGGGGCTGTTTGCCGAGTCGGTATTGCAAAGCTATCTCGATGAACAGGCTCTGAACGCACTGCACCAGCAGGGTATCAGCACCATGCTTGGCAATATTGAACACCGGATAGTTGATAGCTTGCGTGACGAATTGGCCGAGAGGCAGCAGGAGCTGGCCTTGATTCGCTCGGTCAAGGTGATTCAGGGGGAGCCTTCGCAAGTCATTCTGGAACAGTCGCAAATGCTTGCAGTGGATCTGCTGATTCTCGGCAGTCATGGCCAGCCATCGGGGGACATTACCCATCTAGGGCGCACAGCTGCCCGGGTTGTCGAGTTGGCGCAGATGCCGGTGTATCTGGTACCGCTGTTGCAGCGTCGCCGTCCCACAGACGGGTGAAGGTGTAGAGCAGAAAATTGATAAAAAAGTTCTAGATTTATTGTTCTTACCTTCCATATAGTTATATATCGCCGCCGATACCCTGGCGCCTATTTGCTTTGAGGGATGCATATGAAGCTTCAACAATTGCGCTACATCTGGGAAGTGGCGCACCACGACCTCAACGTTTCGGCCACCGCGCAGAGCCTTTACACCTCACAGCCGGGTATCAGCAAACAGATCCGCTTGCTTGAAGACGAGTTGGGCGTGGAGGTGTTTGCCCGCAGCGGTAAGCACCTGACCCGCGTGACGCCTGCTGGTGAACGCATCATCACCACCGCCGGCGAGATTTTGCGCAAGGTCGAAAGCATCAAGCAAATTGCCCAGGAATTTTCCAACGAGAAAAAAGGCACCCTGTCGATTGCCACAACCCACACTCAGGCGCGCTATGCATTGCCGCCGGTGATCAGCAATTTCATCAAGCAGTACCCGGATGTTGCCCTGCATATGCATCAGGGTTCGCCAATGCAAATTGCCGAGATGGCCGCCGACGGTACCGTCGACTTTGCAATTGCCACTGAGGCCCTGGAACTGTTCGGCGATCTGGTGATGATGCCTTGCTATCGCTGGAACCGCTGCGTAGTGGTGCCTCAGGGTCACCCGCTGGCCAAGTTGCCAAAGCTGACACTCGAAGCCCTGGCTGAATACCCGATCGTGACCTACGTATTTGGCTTCACCGGTCGTTCCAAACTCGACGAAGCATTCAGCCATCGCGGTTTGACTCCGAAAGTGGTGTTTACCGCCGCGGATGCTGACGTGATCAAAACCTACGTGCGTCTGGGCCTGGGTGTAGGCATCGTGGCCAAAATGGCCGTGGATGCCAATCTCGACAAGGATCTGGTGGTACTGGATGCCAGCGAACTGTTTGAGTCCAGCATCACCAAAATCGGCTTCCGCCGTGGTACGTTCCTGCGCGGTTTCATGTGCGACTTTATTGAAAAATTCGCGCCGCACCTGACCCGCGAAGTGATGGCCAAAGCCATCCAGTGCCACAACAAACAGGAACTGGAAGACCTGTTTGAAGGCGTTGAACTGCCGGTGCACTAAGACTGGCTGTAGCCGCTGCCCTGGCAGCGGCTACAGGCCCCCCCGATTTTATTGCTCTGCGTTGCGCGTGTGCCGGTACTGGCTCACGGCGTCATAGACCGCCTTGCGCAGGCGGTTGATGCCGCCAATCGGCCGATGTTCTTCAATGCCATGCCAGGGGCTGAAGGACAGGTTGTCACAGGCCAGATTCTGCGCTGGCGTGTCGAAGTCCTGGGCAGGCACCTTGATCCTGGCCACCGTTTCGAAAGGTGCGTCTGACTCTTTCCATTCAATGCTGGTGTCTTCGATCGGCATGAAGCGGTTGGCATTCTGGCGCTGGATTTGCAGCACGAAACACGCCGGCACCCGGTCTGTGGACAACTGCTGGCTCAAGGCATTGCGCAGGAAGTTGGGCAGCTTCTGATTTTGCTCCGCCAGGGTGTAGGCCGGGCAGCTGTCAGGATCAGGTGCCACGCGGTATTTGGCATTGGCGCTGCCGAACTTGTAAGGCGAAACCGAAAAGTAGGTTGTTTGCGTCGGGCTGGCCGGGGCAGGCGCCAGGGTGGCCAGCGCGATAAACAAGTGACGGACTTGCCAGCTGCGCGGGTCCCATGAAGGGAAGAATGCCATAGCCTTCTGACCATCGGCCTGGGCAGCTATGTTCTGACGATACTCGGCGACGTCGCTGACGAAGAAATTGGCATGGTTAAACATCACAAAGTCTTGTTCGGCCCGACCCTGCTGGCCGGGTAATAACTGAGCCCCCGGAACGTCCTGCAACTTGATCGCCATGCCCCGCGCATCGCGGATGCTGTCGAATTGCGGGTAAGCGTTGCCGTTGGACAGACGCATTACGGCTTGCCAGGTATGACCCGGGGTGGCAAATACCCCTTGGCGCAATGCCGGCTCCAGGTCATCCAGTACCTGTACTTGCGCCTTGACGCAGCCATGGGCCTTGGCGTGGGCATCACGCAAATACCGGGTGTTCTCGCGGTGCTGGTCGACGATCTTGATCGCCGTGCGGATGGTGTCCTGAGTCATCGCCGCTTCACCAGCCGGGATCTGCTCCTGGGCCGCCACCGGGCCACGGTGCTGCCAGGCAAACCAGCCGGTGGCCAATGCCCAGCCGAGCAGTCCCAGGGTTATTACAATCAGCAGCAGCTTGCCCAGCCAGGAGCCGAGGCGAAGCCAGAGTGCGGTCAACATGCAGATATCCTTTTAGCAAAATCCTGGGGGCGTTGAAGGCCCTTCATTCGTTGGGTAACTGTTGTTCGAGCGGGCCACCGAGTACTTTCAGGTACTCCAGCAATGCCCAGCGCTCCTGGGGTTGCAGCAGGCGGCCGATCACCCCGTTACCACGGGGGCCGGCGCGGAACTCGTGACCGCTGTTGTGGTTGCCACTGATGCGGGTATCGAGCACAAATCCGCCGTCAAAGGCTTCCGTGCGATAGCCCAGGTGGCGGGGGTCGTACTCGAAACTGCCGCGATAGAAGGTTTCGGCGCGCTCTGACTGTGGCGAAAGCAACTGATACACCGTAGGCACCGAGCCATTGTGCAGGAACGGCGCCGTGGCCCAGATCCCGTCCAGCGGCCGTGCCTTGTAGGCGCGCAGTTCCATCACCCCGATCGGCAGGCCAAAGCCATTCAGACGGTCCTGTTCCTGCGGGCCGATGCCGGCCTCTTGGTAGGCATGTTTTTCAACAAAGGCGGTGACATAGGCCAGGCCTTTGGCCACCGACAGTTTGCCCAGGTCCAGAGGCGCATCGCTCTTGGGATACAGGTCCACATTCATGCTGGCCAGCTCGGCCGGGTCCCATTGCAGGGCGCGCAGGTCGTAACGATTGTCGGCGATGTTGTTGGCGGTATTGGGGTCGGTACCTATCACTTCTACAGGCAGCATTTTCAGTTGCTTGACCAGCCGGCCGTTCTCTTCAACTACGGCAGGCACATGGCAGCCGGCGCAATTTTCAGTGAACAGCGCACGCCCTTTGGCCGCCAGGGGGCGATCAATGGCGCCGAACAGTTCTTCGGGCCAGACCGGGGGCTTGAGCCTTTGCAGGGTTTGTTCGATCAGGTGCAAGTCTTGAACCCGCACACTCGATGGATAACGCGCATCGCCCTGCAGGGATTGGCCGTGGTCATCAAAGAAGTTCAGGGTCGCGCCGACCCCCAGCGCTTCGCCGATATTACGTGCCATCGGTTGCTTGGCCGAGCCGTTCCACTGTACCCAGTCGAACGTCCACATGTCCCACAGGTGCGGGTAGTCCACTGGGGCGTTGGCCACCCGGTAGTTGTCGGGTGAAATCGCATCGCCGAAGCTGGCATTGGCAATCCGGCCGAAGGCATCGGTACGGCCCGGCCCCTCCAGGGTTGGATAGAGTCCGCGATGGGTGTCATTCCAGGCCACGGCCAGGAAGTTATCCAGCGACACCTTGAAGTCTTTGCGCAGTTGTTGGTGCTGCGCTGGGTACTGATCGCCCAGAACCTTGCGGGCGAAGCGCTCGAATTTCCATGGGTTGTAGTAGGTGGCTGCGAGGCTGGCGACCAGCGCCTGGCCGAAGCTGCCGCCACGCAGGGTCGGAACGCTGGAGGGCAATACGTGTTGTGCGGGGGCACCATCGATGCGCAGGGCCTGGCCTTTGAAGCGCAGTTCACCGGTATGGCAGGCGGCGCAGGTGATATCCAGATATTGCACCTTGCTGCCCGGGTTTTGATGGCGGGTGAAACCCACTGGCAAGTTGCCGGGATTGGCGGCACTGGCTTGCTGTTGGGGATCGATCAAAAATCCGAAGCGGGCCAGATATTCGGGCGCGGCGAACGATTGTTTGGAAAAGGGCAGTTCAAGGGCGCTGAACCAGTCGTAATGCAGGCCTTTAACTTGCGTGCCCTGGGGCGTGTAGTAATAGGCTTGCCGGTCAGCCGGGCTCCATTGATCGAGGAAATGCAGCTGCTGCGGGGCTTGGTAGGCAGGTAGTTTCGGGTTGGCGATGAAGTAAAGCACCAGGCCCAGACACAGCGCCAGTGCCACGAACAGCACTAGCAGAACACGGTAAAACAAACGCACAGTAACGCTCCTTGTAAAATTTTTCACAGTCTTATGCCTGAGCTGCTGTCTGGCAGCAAGCAGCCATGTAATCTCATGCCTATGATATGAGCGAGGTTTACAGCTCCTCTGATATGTAAGTAAAAGATACGGGAAATATGAATTGTGCCCGGACAGAGCTCAGGCCGTGAACTTATCCACGATTAGGCCCTCTCATGCCGGTAGCCATTGGTCGCGGCCGCCTGATAAGCTCGCGGCTTTACTCGATTGCCCATTTGGCGCATGAACAAGGAAAAAGCATGAAACAGCATAGGTTGGCGGCAGCTGTGGCCCTGGTAAGCCTGGTACTGGCGGGTTGTGATTCGCAGACCAGCGTAGAGCTGAAAACCCCGGCGCAAAAAGCCTCTTACGGCATCGGCCTGAACATGGGCAAAAGCCTGGCTCAAGAAGGCATGGACGATCTGGATTCCAAGGCAGTAGCCCTGGGTATCGAAGACGCCGTCGGCAAGAAAGATCAAAAGCTTAAAGATGACGAACTGATCGAAGCGTTTGCAGCCCTGCAAAAACGTGCGGAAGAACGTCTGACCAAAATGAGTGAAGAAGCCTCTACTGCAGGCAAAAAATTCCTGGAAGAAAATGGCAAGAAAGCCGGTGTTGTAACTACCGCTTCGGGCCTGCAATACGAAGTGATCAAAAAAGCCGACGGCCCACAGCCTAAAGCTACCGACGTAGTGACTGTTCACTACGAAGGCAAGCTGATCGACGGCAAGGTTTTCGACAGCTCGGTTGAGCGTGGCAGCCCGATTGATCTGCCAGTGAGTGGCGTGATTCCGGGTTGGGTTGAAGGTCTGCAACTGATGCATGTTGGCGAGAAGTACAAGCTGTACATTCCTAGCGAGCTGGCTTACGGCGCGCAAAGCCCGAGCCCGGCGATCCCGGCCAACTCGGTGCTGGTATTCGATCTGGAACTGCTGGGTATCAAAGACCCTGCAAAGCCTGAGCAAAACGCAGCCCAGTAATCTGCTTTTGCCCGCACAACGCCCCGTCTCGACGGGGCGTTGTCGTTTCTGCAGTGCCATTGGCGATCCATGCCGGCCTGATCAGTCAGCGACAAAATGTCCCAGATGCTTGCTGGCTAGTGGTTGCTGACCGCCAAGTCAATGAATTTATGGGATTTTTTATGTGTGTAAAAAATGCCCGATCTGAGCGCAGCCCTTATAGAACGTGGCTTTCAGCCGTGAAAATCAGCTCTGTTCACAAGGTTATCCACAATTTGTGTGGATAACATTTGCCGGCTATCCCCAGGTTTGCGCCTGTCTTGCATGAATTCGCTCCTCCAGATCAAAAACCCCAGAGACCTTGGCGGCTGTTAGGATTAAGCTTCTAAGGAAAGTTCCGACTCGATTTACAAAGAAGTCTGACGGGGTTTGGTAAATGGATGTCCAAGTAATCAAGCTTAATGGCGAACCTGAATACGCAGTCCTGCCATGGGCAAGCTATCAGGCGCTACTCAAAGCCGCAGGTCTCGATGATCAGGCGGCCCCCCCTACGGCACTACAAACACCTGAGACTGAATCACAGCCACCTGAACCTGATCAGGTGTTGCCCGGGCTCGATCAGTTGCGTGGTCTTCGCGAAAGCAAGGGCCTGGCCCTTGAAGTCCTGGCCCGCACTGTAGGCATTAGCCCTTCCTATCTGGTAATGATTGAAACCGGTGAGCGTCTGCCTGATCTCGCCATTCGTCGCAGCTTGGCCTGGGAGATGGGTGTTCCGGGCTGGAGGGAAACATCATGAATGTACGCATCAGTCGTCAACACTGGGATGGGTTACTGGCTGAGCTTGATAAAGCACGTCAACAACGCCACTTGCTGACTTACCGTGCATTGCTGGAGCGTTTGCAGTTACCGAGCCCGGCGATGTTGACGCTGACTGCCGCCCTTGAACATCTGGCGGCAATGGATGCCAAGGCTGATCAGCCGTTACGCAGTTCACTGGTGATCAGCCAGGGTGCCAGTCGTTTGCCCCGCACCGGTTTTTTTGAGTGCGTGGAGCGCCTGGGTCGCTTTGCCGGGCCGCCGGATGGTGTTGCTGCCGCGTCGTGGCACGCGTCTGAAGTGGTTCGAGTGTTTGAATACACTTACGAACATGAGGAGGCCTGAGTGCTAGGTCGGCTCAAGGCACGTCTGGGCTACGGGGTTGCCCGCAAGTTGTTCCACCAGTCCTGGTGTGTGCGTCAGCCGCGCATCTGGGGCTGGATGGAGGGGCAGTTTGCACGGATGTCCAACCTGGGGGATACCGGGGCTCAAAGCTTCTATGGCCATATCCTGGCTTTTCGCGGCCAGGGGCTGGGGGCTCGAGAGGAGGGCGTGCGCTTGTTGCGCCTGGCGGCTCAGGGCGGTGATGCCAAGGCGGCGTACCAGTTAGGGGTGTTCAGCCTGGCGGGTACCACCGTTAACCGCCCGGATGCATCAGAAGCGGCGCGCTGGTGGGCGATGGCGGCCAAGGCCGGGCATCCACTGGCCACCCTTAAACTGGCTGAGTTGTATCAGCGGGGTGGGCCTGGTTTGTTGCCTGATCCGCAACTGGCCAGGCACTACCAGCCTTAGGGTATATTTTTGCCAATAAAAAGGGCGGGCCGTGTTATGCGGTCCGCCCTTTTTACATCGTTGTCCCCGCCCTGCAGGAGCTCGCTCCTGCAGGTGTGTGGCGGGTTTTATTTCTTGGCTACCTGCGAGCTGAGCTTGAGGTAGTCCAGCAGAATCCGCCCGGTCTCACTCAGGTAGGCGTCGTCTTCCGGTTTGGTCTTTTCAGGTTCAACCGGCAGTGCATCTTCGTCTTCTTTCTTCATTTCCTTGAGTGGCGCTTCGCCTTTGGCCTTGCGACGGGCGTTCTCCATCACCAGCTGCTTGGCATCGATATCGGCGTGCTGGGCACGACGTTCGGCTTCGTTCAGGCTGACGGTTTTCTCGGCCATCAATTTATCGGCCAGAGCCAGCTTGTCGCGAATGAAGATGAACTCGGCATCTTTGGCCACCCGTGCATCGTGCTCGGCTTTGAGCTGATCAATGTAGGGTTTGAACGGGTCAACAGCCGGCTTGATGGCAGGACGAATGGTGTCCCACGGCATCGCTTCAGGCAGAGCGCTTTCGCCAATTTCCTTGGTGTCGATTATCGACGGGAAGGCCACGTCAGGCAGTACCCCCTGATGCTGGGTGCTCTGGCCGGAAACCCGGTAGAACTTGGCCAGGGTCAGTTTCAGCTCGCCATGGTTCAGCGGCTGGATGGTTTGCACCGTCCCTTTGCCGAACGTTTGACCGCCGATAATCAGCGCACGATGGTAGTCCTGCATGGCACCGGCGAAAATCTCCGAGGCCGAAGCCGACAGGCGATTGACCAGCAACGCCATCGGGCCTTTGTAGAAGGCGCCCGGATTTTCGTCTTCAAGGACGTCCACCTTGCCGTCGGCATTACGCACCAGCACCGTTGGCCCTTTGTCGATAAACAGGCTGGTCAGCTCGGTAGCTTCCTGCAGCGAACCACCGCCGTTGTTGCGCAGGTCGATGATCACGCCATCGACTTTTTCTTTCTGCAACTCGGTCAGCAGTTTTTTAACGTCGCGGGTGGTGCTCTTGTAGTTCGGGTCGCCCGCACGGAAGGCTTTGAAGTCCAGGTAGAAGGCTGGAATTTCAATGACCCCCAGCTTGTAGTTCTTGCCATCCTGCTTGAGGTTCAGGATCGACTTTTTCGCCGCCTGCTCTTCAAGTTTCACCGCTTCACGGGTAATGGACACAATCTTGCTGGTCTGGTCATTTGGCGCGTTGCTCGCCGGAATCACTTCCAGGCGGACCACGGAGCCTTTAGGGCCACGAATCAGTTTGACCACTTCGTCCAGGCGCCAGCCAATGACGTCGACCATCTCTTTATCGCCTTGGGCGACACCGATGATCTTGTCGGCCGGAGCCACCTGCTTGGTTTTGTCGGCAGGGCCCGCGGGCACCAGACGCACGATTTTCACCTGGTCGTTATCGCTCTGCAACACGGCGCCAATGCCTTCCAGCGACAGGCTCATGTTGATGTCGAAGTTTTCCGCGTTATCCGGTGACAGATAGTTGGTGTGCGGATCGTAAGACATGGCGAAGGTGTTGATGTAGGCCTGGAAGATGTCTTCACTGCGGGTCTGATCCAGGCGCGACAGCTGGTTCTTGTAGCGCTTGGTCAGCAGTTCCTGAATTTTCGCAGGCTCTTTGCCGGCGATCTTCAGGCGCAGGACTTCGTCCTTGATGCGTTTGCGCCACAGGTCATCGAGCTCGGCTTCGGTCTTGAGCCATGGAGCGTCCTTGCGGTCGATCTGCAAGGTTTCCTTGGCGTTGAAGTCGAACGAATCAACACCCTTGTTCAGCTCGGCAAGTGCGAAGTCCAGACGCGATTTAACACGATCCAGGTAGCGCTTGTAGATGATGAAGCCGGGGTTCAGGTCGCCGCTTTTGAGGAAGTCGTCAAACTGGAATTTCCATTTGTCGAACTCGGTAATATCGCTGGCCAGGAAGTAACTGCGTGAAAGGTCGAGCAGTTTCAGATAGCTGTCATAGATAATCGCGGAACGCGCATCATCCAGAGGCGGCTTGCTGTAATGATGGCGTTTGAGCAGCTCAACGACGTTAAGACTGGCAATTACCTCATCACGATCGGGCTGAAGGTTATCCCAACTGTTAGCGGCGAACGTATTGGCCGAAAACGGCAATACGCCCAGGCCAATGAATAGGGCAAGTGCGGTGCTAGGGAATAAATGCTTCATGCTGATTCGACGCGGGGGCAATTGATAACGCATATTAGGCCGTCTTTGAAGTCGCCGGTTCCGTTAAGGACCGGCCGCATAATGCAAGAAGCCCGGTGCAACAGCGCCGGGCTCAGTCCAGACTCACTATGGAGGCACTGTGAAAGCATTGCAAGGCGTTGAAGGTCAAGTGAAGTGGGTTGAAGAGCCAAGCCCCACCTGTGATGTAGGGCAAATTCGGATTCGCGTGGCGGCAGCGGGCCTCAATCGGGCCGACTTGCTGCAAAGCGCGGGGATGTATCCGCCGCCGCCTGGCGCCAGTCAGTTTCTGGGCCTTGAGTGTTCGGGGGTGGTCAGTGAAGTTGGCCCCGGTTCTTCGTGGCAAGTCGGTGACCGGGTTTGTGCCCTGTTGGCCGGCGGCGGCATGGCCCAGGAAGTGGTCGTGGATGCCCGTCACGCCCTGCCGGTGCCTGAAGGATTGTCACTGGCGCAGGCGGCAGCATTGCCTGAGGTGTACAGCACTGCGTGGCTGAACCTGTTTCAACTGGCGGGTCTCAAGCCGGGAGAGAAAGTGTTATTGCACGCCGGTGCGAGTGGTGTTGGTTCAGCGGCCATTCAGCTGTGCAAGGCGTTTGGCAGCCCGTGCTGGGTGAGCGTCGGTTCCGCTGAGCGACTGGCCTACTGCGAGGCGCTGGGAGCCCAGGGCGGTGTGCTTCGGGCCGATGGGCTTGAGGGGTTGAAAGCCTTTGGGCCGTTCGATGTGGTACTGGACCCGGTGGGTGCCAACTACGCCGAATCCAACCTCAAACTGCTGGCCCTGGACGGACGCTGGGTGCTGATCGGTTTGATGGGCGGTCGCAAGGCCGAGCTGGATCTGGCCCTGGTGCTGGGCAAACGTATCCAGTTGCTGGGTTCGACCCTGCGCACTCGAGACGATCAGTTCAAGGCTGACTTGCTCAGCGATCTGAACCAGCAGGTATGGCCATTGTTTAGCGAAGGTCGTCTAAGCCCGCAATTGGCCAGGGCTTACCCGATGGAAGAGGCCCAGCAGGCGTATGCCGAATTGGCCAGCAATCAGGTATCGGGCAAACTGGTGGTGGTCATTGACCCGAGTCTGATCTAAACCGCCTTTTCTTCTCTGCAGGAGCGAGCTGCTCAAAACGCCCACGAAGAGCTCGTGGGCACGCTCGCTCCGGCAGGAGGGAAGGTTATTTCCAGTGATGGACCGGCCACCCGGCCTCTTCTGCATGTGCCCGTAGCACCGGGTCGGGGTTGACCGCGTGCGGGTGATCGACCTTGAGCAACAGCGGCAAGTCGTTGCGTGAATCGGAGTAGAAGCTCGCGCCTTCGAGGTTTTCTTCTTCGGCGTCCAGCCATTCAAGCAAGCGGGTGATCTTGCCTTCGCGGTAAGTCAGGGTGCCCAGGGTTTTGCCCGTATAGATGCCACCCTTTACTTCAAGCTCGATCCCGAGCACTTCATCGATTCCCAGCCGCTCGGCAATGGGTTTGACCAGGTGTGTGCCCGAGGCCGAGATCACCAGAATCCGGTCACCGGCCTTGCGATGTGCAGCAATGGTTTTAGTTGCGTCGCTGAAGATGATCGGCTCGATGTAGTCCTCAACCCAGGGCCCGACCAAGTGCGCGACTTCTTCGGGAGTGCGACCTATCAACGGCTCCAGGCTAAAGTCCATGAAGTCCTCCATCGCCAGTTTGCCCTGGCCATAGGCCTCCATCAGTTGGTTGTTGCGCTGCATGAACGACTGCGGATCGACCCATCCCAGGCGGCCCATCTGCTCGCTCCACAAGGTGGCGCAGTCGCCGTGAATCAGGGTTTCGTCCAGATCAAAAATTGCCAGGGCCATCAGCGCAACTCTCTCTTCAAAGTGTTTAAAGGCATCAGGCTACCTCACAAAGGGTGCTGCTATCGATGGACAATGCCACGCGCTGACCATCCGGATACAGATCTGCGGGAGAGCGGTTGAGCACGTCAACGATCAATTCCACGCCGCGGACCTCTACGCGATAGCGAATCACATTGCCCAACAGGCTGTGGTTGCGGATAAGGGTGTCTGCCTCGCCTTGCAGGCTCAGGCCCAGGGTTTCCGGGCGTATGGCGATGCGGCTGTTGACCGGACGCTGCAGCAGGCGGCTGGCAGTGTCGGCGTCCAGCAGGTTGTAGTTGCCGATAAACCCGGCGGCGAATACATCCACCGGCGCGGCGTACAGGGTTTGCGCATTGCCGCTCTGCACAATGCGCCCCTGGTTCATCAAAAAGATGCGGTCACTCATGACCAGCGCTTCTTCCTGGTCGTGGGTGACGAAAATGGTGGTCAGTCCCAGCTCGCGCTGAATGTTGCGGATCTGCTCACGCAGGTGCTTGCGAATACGTGCGTCCAGCGCCGACAGCGGCTCATCCAGCAGCAATAGGCGAGGGCGGGTGACCAGCGAGCGGGCCAGGGCCACACGCTGGCACTGGCCGCCTGACAGCTGATGGGGATAGCGCTTGGCGAAGTCATTGAGCTCCACCAGTTGCAACACCTCGGCCACGCGTTTGTGGCTGTCATCGGGTTTGACTTTTTGCATGCGCAAGCCAAACGCCACGTTTTGCTCGACGGTCATGTTGGGGAACAGGGCATAACTCTGGAACACCATGCCGATCCCGCGCTTTTGCGGGCTCAGCGGCACAATGTCCTCGCCATCGAGGAGGATCCGGCCGCCGTCCACCGGGGTAAGCCCGGCGATGCAGCGCAGCAGCGTGGACTTGCCGCAGCCCGAGGGGCCGAGCAGGGTGACGAACTCGCCTTTGGCGATGCTGCAATTGATATCGCTGAAGACCGGGGTGCCGGAATAGGATTTCTGCAGGTGTTCAACGCTGACGAAGCTCATTGGCTTTTGTCCTTGTTCAGGAAGGTGGCAACCCAGGTCAGCACCAGTACAAAGAGGAAGTAGGAGATCACCAGCGCACTGGTGAAGTGACCACTGCTGTTACGCATGTTGTTCAGGAACACCTGCAGGGTTTCGTAGCGGGTGCCCACCAGAATATTGGCAAACACAAACTCGCCGAACAGGAACGAGAACGACAGCAGCAGGGCCACCATCAGGCCTTTACGCAAGTTGGGCAGAACCACCAGGAAGGCGGCCTGCCAGGTGCTGGCGCCGAGCAGTTGGGCGGCATCCATCAGGTCGCGCAGATTAATCGCCTGCAGGTTGTTGGTGATTGCCCGGTACATGAACGGCAGCGCCACGGTGAAGTAGCAGCCAATCAGAATCCACGGCGTACCGACCATGGCGAGCGGGCCCGAGCCATAGAGTTGCAGCAGGCCCACCGATGACACCACCGGTGGTACGGCGAAGGGCAGCAGGATCAGGATGTTCATCAGCGCGTCGAGTTTGGGGAAGTGGTAATGCACCACAAACAGCAACGGCAAAATCAGGATCACCGACAGCACCAGCGCTGCCACGCATACCAGCAGTGACTGGCCGAAGGCCGCCAGAAAACGCGGATCGCCCCATAGCTGGTTGTACCACTTGAAGGTGAAACCGCTGGGCAATACGGTCGCCGACCAACTGCTGGCGATGGAGTAAATCAGGGTGCCGGCCAGCGGCAGGATCAGAATGAGCAGCAGCACATACACCACGCTGCGGTGGTAAAGGCTGGCCGGGGCGGATTCAGCGCGCGACATGGTAGCTCCTCTTTAACAGCCACTGATGCACCAGGGTTACCAGAGTCATCAACCCCACCAGAATCACCGCCAGGGCGCTGGCCATGTTGGGATCAAGGCTGATGTCGCCCGAGACCATTGCCGCAATCCGGATTGGCAATACGTTGAAGTTGCCGGTGGTCAGGGCGTAGACCGTGGCATAGGCGCCAAGGGCGTTGGCCAGCAGAATGACAAAGGTGCCGAGCAGGGCCGGAGTCAGTACCGGCAGGCCGATATGCCGCCAGAATTGCCAGCTGCTGGCGCCCAGCAATGAAGCCGATTCGCGCCAGTCTTCGCGCAGGGCATCAAACGCCGGATACAGCAGCAATACGCCGAGGGGGATCTGGAAATAGGTGTACAGAATGATCAGGCCGGTTTTGGAATAGAGGTTGAAATCCTCGATGATCCCCGCCTGTTTGAGCATGATCGTTATGCTGCCGTTGAAGCCCAGCAAAATGATGAATGCGAAAGCCAGCGGCACCCCTGAAAAGTTGCTGGTCATGTTGGCGAATGCGTTGACGAAGTTGCGCAGCCGCGAGTCCACCTTGCGCAGCGAGTAACTGCCCAGAACGGCGATCACGATGCCGAACAGGCTGGACCAGAAACTGATTTCCAGACTGTGCTGGATGGCTTGCAAGTAGAACTTCGAGTTGAAAATCTTGTTGAAGTTGGCCAGGCCCCAGCCGCTGTCCTGCGATTGCACGCTGTGAATCAGTACCCACAGCAGCGGAGCGATTTGAAATACGAAAAAAAATACTGCGAAGGGTACCAAGCACAACAGCGCCAGCCATTTACCCCGGCTCATGTTGTGGGCCTCAGCAAGTCGCGGCAGACCGGTTTGTCATGGGCAACCCCCAGCAGTTCGCAGATGGTGCCGCACAGCTCTGTCTGCCCGGGCGTGACATCCGGGTTCAGGCTGAACGCCTCGCCGAGCACGAACAGCGGTACCTCCCGCTCTTCGGGCAAGATACCGTTGTGCGAGCGGTCGTTGTTCATGCCATGGTCGGCGGTGACCAGTACCTGATAGCCGGCCTCAAGCCAGTCTTGCAGGTAGTCGGCCAGAATGATGTCGGCCGAGCGGGCACTGTTGCGGTATTGCGGGGTGTCGAGACCGTGCTTGTGCCCGGCGTCGTCGATATTCATGGGGTGGACCAGCAGAAAATTCGGTGAACACTCAAGACGCAGGCTTTCAGCGTCGGCGAACAGGTGGGAGTCGGGGTAATGGTCGCTCCAGTAGAAATGCCCGTGCTGGATCGGCAAATCGGCGCCCCGGGTATGACGGTCGCGCGCGATCACGAAGGGCGAGCGGTTATACAGTTCACTGACCCAGTGATAGGCCGCCGCTGCGGTGGTCAGTCCGCCTTCACGGGCGTAATGGAACACGCTGCGTTGACTGGACAGGCGCGACACATTGTTGTGCACGATGCCGCTTGCAATGGGTGGCACCCCGGTGAGGATGCACTCATAGAGCGGCCGCGACAGAGCAGGAAGTTCGCAGGTGAGTTTATAAAGGGCGGCGCGTCCTGCCCCGACATAGGCCTGTAAATGCCCCATGGCCAGGCGGGCGACCTCATAGTTCAGGCCGTCGAGTACAACCAGGATGACGTTGTGCTTCATGTACGACGACTCCACAAAACCTGTAGGAGCGAGCTTGCTCGCGAGCTTTACGTTGTTGCGTTGAAAGAGCTCGTGAGCAAGCTCGCTCCTGCACAGATCAAAGCTGCAGGGTTACTGCATATTGATAATGACTTCTTCCTGCCACTGCTGTGGCAGCGCCTTGGAGGTTTTTTCCCATGCGGCGGGGTCTTTGATCGGAGTCACGGTTTTGTACTGCTCGTTAGGCAGCAACTTGGCCTGGACCTCAGCCGGCAGCTTCAGGTGCTCGGCGCGAATCGGCCGTGCATTGCCCCGCGCCAGATTGGTCTGGCCGGCATCGCTGAAAATGAATTCCCGGGTCAGCTTGGCGGCATTCGGATGCTTGGCGTACTTGTTGATGATGGTGGTGTAGCCGGAAATCACCGAGCCATCAGAAGGGATCAGCACAATGTAGTCATCCGGCTTGACCATCTTGTCGCGGTAGCTCAGGCCGTTGAAGTCCCAGACCACGCCCACTTCCACTTCGCCTTTTTCCATGGTGGCGATGGTCGGGTTGGCCAGCGACAGGCGACCTTGCTTGGCAATGTCGGCAAACATCAGCAAGGCAGGCTGAATGTTTTTTTCATCCCCGCCGTTGGCCAGGGCTGCCGCCAGTACACCGTTTGCCGCCTGGGCTGCGGTGCTGACGTCACCGATGGAGACTTTGTATTTGCCGGTCTTCAGGTCGGACCACTTGGTGGGGGCTTCGGAGCCATGCAGCAGTTTTTTGTTGATGATGAACGCGATGGTGCCGGTATACGCCAGGGCCCAGTTGCCGTCCTTGTCCTTGGCCCACTCGGGGATCTGCTCCCAGGTAGTCGGCTTGTACGGCTGGGTCACGCCCTTGGCCACGGCAATGGGGCCGAAGGCAGCACCGACGTCACCGATATCGGCGCTGGCATTGTCTTTTTCAGCATCGAACTTGGCCACTTCCTGGGCCGAACTCATGTCGGTGTCGATGTGCTTGAGGCCATACAGCTTGTTCAGGTCAGCCCAAGTGCCTTTCCAGTTGGCCCAGTCATCGGGCATGCCGACACTGTTGACTGCCCCTTCGGCCCTGGCAGCGGCTTCGAGGGTTTTCAAGTCCACATCGCCAGCCATGGCCGAAGTGCATAGGGCGATGCTGGTGCCTAACAGTGATGCCAGGAAAAACTGTTTCATCCGAAGCTCCTTGGGCGTTTTCAACGCTGGGTTTTATTGCTCTTTTGCGGTGGGTTGGTCTAGGTCAGCAATACCTGAGCCAAGTTAAGGGGCAGTCATGACACTTTGATGTCGGCATTGATTGTGCAACTCGATTTAATGACCCTTCCTGAGGCACCGGCTTAGCGTAGACCATGGCTAAAGCCCCGGATGGTATGGCCTTGGCGGATAAACTGAAGGTGAGTGTCATCCAACAGTCATCTGCACTGCCTAGGCTGCTAGCTTCAAGAGTTGATGGTTTCGCAGGCCAAGCCTGCCCACATTTGGTGCTGGACTAGTCCAGATAGGTAACATTGATGCGAGAGGGTGCACCCAAAGCGGTGACAGCGATCGGCCGCGCGCTGCAAGAGCAAATTGAACACGGCCTGCTGGCGTGTGGCAGCCAGCTGCCGGCGGAGCGCAAACTCAGTGAGTTGTTTGCCACCACCCGGGTCACCGTGCGCGAGGCGTTGTTACAGCTCGAATCCCAGGGCCTGGTCTATCGTGAGGAACGGCGTGGCTGGTTTGTGTCGCCGCCGCGCCTGGCCTACAACCTTATGCAGCGCAGTCACTTTCACGCCATGGTCAGTGCCCAGGGCAGGGTGCCGACCACCGAGGTGATTTCGGCGCGTTTGCAGCCGGCTTCTGCTGCGGTGTGTGAGCGCCTGCAACTGCCGGCGCTGTCCAGCGTGATCCGCATATGTCGGGGGCGGCGGATTGATGGTCGCCTGGTGCTGTATGTAGAGCACTACCTGAACCCGCAATACTTCCCGCAGATCCTGGCGTATGACCTCACGCAGTCGATCACCGAGCTGTATGCCCGGCACTACGACTTGCATTACGGTCGGGTGCGATTTGAGATAGTGCCCACCGCATTGCCGCTGGAAGCTGCGGCCACGCTCAAAGTATCTGCGGGCAGTCCGGGCCTGAGAATTGCCCGGATCAATTACGACCAGCACGAGCGTCTGATCGACTGCGATCTGGAGTACTGGCGACATGATGCAATTCATATCGGAGTGGACGTCGCCGAACGTTGAACCCCGAATGAGCTTGCCTTGCGATGGCAACCGCTGAATCCCATCGCTGGCAAGCCAGCTCCCACAGGATCTGCAAGCGACACCCCGCACTCTGCAGGAGCGAGCGTGCCTCGCGATGGCATTCGCTGGATTTCATCGCTGGCAAGCCAGCTCCCACAGGATCTGCAAGCGACGCCCCGCACTCTGTAGGAGCGAGCTTGTCTCGCGATGGCATTCGCTGAATCCCATCCCTGGCAAGCCAGCTCCCACAGGAGCTACAAGCGACACCCCGCACTCTGCAGGAGCGAGCTTGTCTCGCGATGGCATTCGCTGGATTCCATCGCTGGCAAGCCAGCTCCCACAGGATCTGCAAGCGACGCCCCGCACTTTGTAGGAGCGAGCTTGCCTTGCGATGGCAACCGCTGAATCCCATCGCTGGCAAGCCTGCTCCCACAGGCGTCTGCAAGCGACGCCCCGCACTCTGCAGGAGCGAGCTTGCCTCGCGATGGCATTCGCTGGATTCCATCGCTGGCAAGCCAGCTCCCACAGGATCTGCAAGCGACGCCCCGCACTTTGTAGGAGCGAGCTTGCCTTGCGATGGCATCTGCTGAATCCCATCGCTGGCAAGCCAGCTCCCACAGGAGTTACAAGCGACACCCCGCACTTTGTAGGAGCGAGCTTGCCTCGCGATGGCAACCGCTGGATTCCATCGCTGGCAAGCCAGCTCCTACAGGGTCTACAAGCGAGCGTCGACCGGTTACCGGGTTGGTGTATGGATCAATCCTTCTGCAATATGCCGCTGCCGGCCGTCACCACCTGTACGCTCAGGCGCGGTGTGGCCAGGTCCAGTCCGGCTTCGTCCAGATGGCGTTTGAGTGACAGGTTGAACGCCCGCGACACTTCCCATTGCTTGATCGGCGCAGTCTTGAAGCGGGCGCGCAAAATCGCGCTGCCCGATTCAAAACTTTCAACCCCCTGAATCTCAAGCGGCGACCAGATGTTGCGGCGCTGCAGCGGATCGGTGCGCATCTTTTGCCCGACCTCGCGCATCAGCTTGATCGCATCGTCGATTTCCATGTTGTAGGGGATCGCCACACGGAAGATCGCGTAGCCGAATTCACGGGAGTAGTTCTTGATGCTTTTGATTTCGCTGAACGGAATGGTGTGCACGATGCCGTCGATGTCCCGCAGGCGCACGGTACGGATCGTCAGGCCTTCAACCGTACCCAGATGCCCGCCGACATCCACGTAATCGTCGATGGCCAGCGAGTCCTCGATGATGATGAACAGACCGGTAATCAGGTCGGCTACCAGTGACTGTGCACCGAAACCAATGGCCAGACCGATCACACCCGCACCAGCCAGCAGGGGGGTGACGTTCATGCCCATGTTGGCCAGGGCGACGATCAGGGCAATGATGGCAATTGTCGCAAACAGAACGTTGCGGATCAGCGGCATCATGGTTTGCGCACGCGCATTGGCCAGGCCTTTGCGTGAGCGGGTCAGGGCATGGTGGATCGCGGTGTCGGAGAGAATCCAGATCAGCCAGGCAAACAGTAACGTGCCGGCAAGGCCGAACAGTTTGACGCTGATCTCATGTCCTTCACCTTCGGTAAAGCTGATCAGTGACAAACCCCACACCCGCAGTCCCAGCTCGATGAAGACCAGCCACACCACCAGATGCGCCAGGGTGTAGATGAAGCTTTTCAGGCGCTCGGAATACAGTGCGTGGCGTTTGTGCCCGCGCTGGGGCCTTTGCGAATGCCGTCGTACCAGCCCGTTGATGACCATGCACAACACCACCAGCACCGTGCAGATCAGTGACTGGCGCAGTGCGGTACTGGTATCGCCTGCTGACAGAAAGGTCGCGAACAGAGAAATGCCTACCAGGATCAGCGCCGCGATATACCAGTAAGTACCGAGTATCTCGATGCTGTCGCTCAAGGCGCGCCGGGTCAGGCGCCGGGACAATGGCTGATTGCGGATCAAGTGGGCAATGGGCCGGCGGAAACGGATGATGAACAAACCGGTGGACAGTGCCGCCATCACATTGGCAAAGGTGGCGGCCGTGTGGGCCAGGTGCACGCCGAGGGTGGCCACCAGTCGCGGGTCGCTCAGGGCTTCGCCAAAGGCCGCGAAGCTGCCGATCCACCACAGCGGGCGAAAGGCCTGATGCCGCAGAATATGCAAGGCGCGATGGCGGTGCGGTCCGTCCAGCAGCGAGAAGGCGATGACGCAAATGGCCGAGAAGCAGGTGCCGATCACCAGTGCGTAGGCCAGCACCATGGCCAGGTCTTTACCCAGCGAAGACGGCAGGGCGTAACTGCCGTAAACCGTGATCACCAGCGCCACCAGCCACGGCCCCAGTTTGCGCAGGGCAAAGCGCAGCATGTCCACAGCCTTGGGATGTTGCGGCAGTTCTTCGCTCAGGCCAAAACGCAGGCGTACGCGGTGGCTGACCCAGATCAGCAGGGCTGCCAGCAGGCTCCAGACCATGATGATCAAGGCGAAGGCAAAAATGATCGGCAGCCACTGACTTGCCGGCAGCATCAAGGCCACCAGTTCGTCCTTGGCCAGGCCAATTTCCCTGGACCAGCGAGAGGTGGGGCTGTCTGCGCCCGAGAACTGTTTTTCAAGGTCGGAAAGGGTGCTGCCGATCAGGCCCAGAACGCCGATTTCAGCTTCGGGCTGGGCTTTTTTTGTGGCGTCGCGCAGTTTTTTCAGGTCAGTCAGCAACTTGCTGCGCTGCTGGTCGTTTTCGAGATTTTTGATCACCTCGTCCAGCGACTGGCCCAGCGGCTCGGTCGGTTGCGCCTGGGTTTTATCTGAACTGCCGAGCAGGCTGGTGATGCCGGCGGCCTGGGCCGAAGACATGGGCAGCAGGGTCAGCAAGCAGACAAGCAGGCAATAGGGCAGGGCTAAAAGACGAAGAAACACTGGGCGATCAACCTCGAGGGGTGCGGATTTGCCGAGTGTACGCTAGGGCCCGCAATCATTCATTTGTATAAATCAGTGATCGCGGATCCAGGGTGAAAGTCAGAGCGAGGATTCGTTGAGCTTGGCCACAATCTTGAAGATGATAGTGCCGAAAATCAGCAGCATGCCGCACCAGATCATCAATACGCCGACGCCGCTGGGCCGGTCACGGAGGGTGAAGCCAATGGTCAGCAACAGCATGCCGCAGACAATTGGAATCATCATGGAGTGAAACGCGGACAGCTCAATCATGGGTAATGACCTGAAGGAATTAATGCCCATGAGTCTAGGTCGCTTTCCCGGAAAGTGCGGTGACATATATCAAAAATGAATCAACTGCCCCAGGGTGCATGATGCTCACATCAGTAAACCCTGCCTTTGTAGGCGCGAGCTTGTCTGGCGATGATGGTTTACGAGAATACGTGCTTACAGGTTAAACACGTCGCTCTCGAGATCATCGCCAGACAAGCCCGCTCCTGCGGGGCAGTTCTTATGGCAGTTGGTTGCTGGCGTAAAACGCGCTCAACACTTTGACCAGGTGTGCCAGGTCATGGCTGCCCGCCAGTTCGCGAATGGAGTGCATGGCGAATGTCGGCAGGCCGATGTCCACGGTGCGAACACCCAAATGGCTGGCGGTAATCGGGCCAATGGTCGAGCCGCAGCCCATGTCGCTGCGCACTACGAAACTTTGTACCGGCACTTCTTCGGCCATGCACAGATGACGGAAGAACCCGGCTGTCTCGCTGTTGGTGGCGTAGCGCTGGTTGCTGTTGACCTTGATCACCGGTCCGGCATTCAGTTTCGGGCCGTGGTTGGCATCGTGTTTGTCGGCGTAGTTCGGGTGCACGCCGTGGGCGTTGTCAGCCGAAACCAGCAGCGATTTCTGAATGGTGCGTACGTACTCGTCACCTTCAGGCAGCAGGCGCTGGAGGATTTGTTCCAGCATCGGACCGTCGGCACCGCAGGCCGAACACGAGCCGACTTCTTCGTGGTCGTTGGCCACAAACAGGCAGCTTTCTTCGGTTTCGGTGTTGAGCAGGGCTTGCAGGCCTGCGTAGCACGACAGCAGGTTGTCCAGGCGTGCACCGGCAATGAAATCGCCGTTGAGGCCGATGACTGCAGCACTTTGGGTGTCGTAGAAACTCAGCTCGTAATCCAGCACCACGTCAGCGTTCAGGCCGTGCTCGCGGGCCAGTTGATCAGTGAGCAGGGCGCGGAAGTCTGCGCGCTCATCCCCTGCAACCTGGGCCAGAATCGGCGGCAGTTCGGTCTGCGGGTTGATCGCCCAGCCTTCGTTGGCGGTGCGATTAAGATGGATGGCCAGGTTGGGGATGGTGGCGATAGGCGCGCGGAAGTCGATCAGCTGGCTTTCGACCTTGCCATCGCGGCGGAAGGTGACGCGCCCGGCCAACGACAGGTCGCGGTCGAACCAGGGGGCCAGCAAGGCACCGCCGTAGACTTCGACGCCCAGTTGCCAGAAGCCCTGGCGCTGTAATTCCGGTTGTGGCTTGACCCGCAGGCACGGGCTGTCTGTGTGTGCACCCACCATGCGGATGCCACCTTGCAGGGGCGAGTGGCGACCCAGCTTGAAAGCAACAATGGAAGAGTCATTGCGGGTGACGTAATAGCGACCGTTGGCTTCGGTGAACCAGGTTTCGCGTTCGTCGAGGCGCTGATAACCGGCGGCCTCCAGACGCTGAACAAGACTGGCAGTGGCATGGAACGGGGTAGGGGAGGCCTTCAGAAAGTCGATCAGGCCTTGGTTCAACTCTTCGCGCATAAGTTACTCCAGACAGCAAGGCCGCGAGTTTAGCGCATTGATCAGAAGATTTGTTGCTGTGTAAAAACCTGCGCGGGGCTCTTTGGGCGCAGGCCTGGGTGTGATGGCGTTACCTTGTTTTTAGGCAGGACGCGCCGCCTGAATCGCTGGCAAGCCAGCTCCCGCAATGAGTTGCTTTTGGTAGGCCGACACCACCTGTGGGAGCCGGCTTGCCGGCGATTGCATCATCGGTCAGAAAGGTGCCGGGCACTCAAAGCGCAGGCGCTCGCCCGTTTGCGGGTGGGTGAAGCTGAGCATGCTGGCGTGCAGACACAGGCGCGGCCAGGCTGCCAGCGCCTGGGGGTGGGCGTACAGTCCGTCGCCCAGCAACGGGTGGCCGATAGACAGCATATGCACGCGCAACTGGTGCGAGCGACCGGTGATCGGCGTCAGTTCAACCCGGCAGTAGTCGCCGCATCGCTCCAGCACTTTCCAGAAAGTCAGGGCGTTTTTGCCGAACTCGTGGTCGACCACATGCCGGGGTTTGGTCGGCGGGTCGTAACGCAATGGCAAGTCAATGCTGCCGCTGTCCAGTTCGGGCTGACCCCAGGCCAGCGCGGTGTAGGCTTTTTCGGTTTCGCGGTCGTGAAACTGTCGCGACAACTCGCGATGGGTATCGGCATCACGGGCCAGCAAAATGATCCCCGAGGTTTCCCAGTCCAGGCGATGGACGATGCGCGCCTCGGGATAGCCGTTCTCTTGCAGGCGGGTGATCAGACAGTCTTTGTTGTCTTCAGCCCGGCCTGGCACGGAAAGCAGCAGGGTCGGCTTGTTGACGACCAGAACGCCAGCGTCCTGATGGATAATGTGGATGTTCGACAACGGCATTAAAACAGCCTCTTAACAAACGCCAACGGCGACCTGGATGTTTCCCTTTGCAGAGAAACTTCCAGGTCGCCGTGGTTTCAGCCGGATTGATTAACGATCTGGCAGCGTGATGTTGAGTTCCAGAATCGAGCAGCTGCCCTGGTTTTCCAGCGCAACCTGTACTTGATCGGACTCGATATTGACGTACTTGCGGATTACTTCCACCAGCTCTTTTTGCAGAGCCGGCAAGTAGTCCGGGGTGCTGCGTTGGCCGCGTTCGTGCGCCACGATGATCTGTAGACGCTCTTTCGCGACCGACGCGGTACTTACCTTTTTGTTGGCACGAAAGAAGTCAAAAATATTCATTGCTTAGTTGCCTCCAAACAGGCGCTCGAAGAATCCCTTCTTCTGTGCATCGAGGAACCGATGCTCCACGGTTTTGCCCAGCAAGCGATCAACTGCGTCGCCGTAGGCCTGTCCGGCGTCACTCTGATCATCGAGGATCACGGGCACGCCCTGGTTGGATGCCTTGAGTACTGCCTGGGATTCGGGAATGACACCGAGCAGGGTCACGGCCAGAATTTCTTTGACGTCTTCAACACCGAGCATTTCGCCTTTGCTTACACGCTCAGGGTTGTAGCGGGTCAGCAGCAGGTGTTCCTTGATCGGCTCTTCGCCCAGTTCGGCGCGGCGCGACTTGCTCGCCAGAAGGCCCAGCATGCGGTCGGAGTCACGCACCGAGGATACTTCCGGGTTAGTCACGACAATCGCTTCATCGGCGAAGTACATGGCCAGGTGAGCACCGGTTTCGATACCTGCAGGTGAGTCGCAGACCACGTACTCGAAGGTCTCTTTAAGTTCCATAAGAACTTTTTCGACGCCTTCCTTGGTCAGGGCATCCTTGTCGCGTGTCTGGCTGGCAGCCAGCACGTACAGGTTTTCCAGACGCTTGTCTTTGATCAGGGCCTGTTGCAGGTTGGCTTCGCCGTTGACTACGTTAACGAAGTCATACACCACGCGGCGCTCACAACCCATGATCAGGTCGAGGTTACGCAGGCCGACGTCGAAGTCGACGATCACTGTTTTGTGGCCGCGCAGAGCGAGGCCGGTACCGATAGCGGCGCTGGTGGTGGTCTTACCCACACCACCCTTGCCGGATGTAACCACTAGAATCTTGGCCAAGGTGTTTCACCCCTAAGGAAAAAGGACTTTTTAGCCCCTGAATAACATCTCTGTACACGACGGCAGGTGAGCAGCCCTGGTGGGTCATCTTTGCGGGTCAGGCTTACACAGCATAAGCACTGCCTGAGTATTGATTTCCTACAAGGTTGAGTCTGAGTTCCTACGCTTTGGAGATGCTTGGAAAATGGCGAGAGTATCCGTTAAAGACGGGTGATGTTCAACATGTCACTTGACAGACTGATTTGCACCCCTGAACCCCACAAAGGGTCGCGACGCAAATCTTCCGAAACCTTGTACTTGCCGGCAATGGACACCAGCTCGGCGCTCAGTTGCTGGCAAAAAATCCGTGCCTTGGTGTTGCCTTTATGTCCGGCCAGCGCACGACCGCGCATTGGCCCGTAAACATGGATGTTGCCATCGGCCATAAGTTCCGCACCGGGGCTGACTGAAGCGATGACTACCAGGTCACAGCCTTCTGCATAAACGGTCTGGCCGCCGCGTACCGGGCTGGTGATGATCTTGGTCGGCTTGATCACGGGTTCAGGCGGTTTTTCGGGTTTCTTCGGCTCTACGACTTCGACCGGGTCGATCGGTCGCTCACGGGCGCCTGAAGGCGGCAAGACCGGCAGGTCGATGGCGATGGCTGCGGCAATGTCTTCGATGCGGCTGGCCCGAATGGCCAGGGTGCGCAGGCCATGCTGGCGACACACGCGCATCAGCCCGGGCAAATCGATCGCACCTTCACCGGCTGGCAGTTTGTCCAGGGCCAGCACCAGTGGGGTGTTGCTGAAAAAATTCGGCGCTTGAGCCACTTTGGCTGCCAGTTGGCGATCAAGGGCTTCAAGGTTGTTCTTGGCCAGTTCCAGCACCGTAATGGCGAGCATACTGCCCTTTAGCTGGAACACAGGGGCTTGGTCTAGCGATTCGGTTGGGCTCATGGTCTGTTTAACGCGGCTTGTAACTTAAAGTGCTGAGACTTATAACGAGATCGCCCGCGGGCCGCAAGCGGGGTCGAACGATGTAGAATGGTCGGCCATGTGTCTGTCCGGAATCATTAATGGATCGCCCGCAATTTCGTGCTGCTTTTTTTCATCCGCGTTTCTGGCTGCTGTGGCTGGGTTTAGGCGTGCTGTGGCTGGTGGTGCAACTGCCCTATAAAGCGCAGTTGTGCATCGGCCGGGTGCTGGGTGCCCTGATGTATCGGGTAGCCGGTGAGCGTCGGCGCATTGCCGCGCGTAACCTTGAGCTGTGTTTCCCTGAGAAATCTGCCGCCGAGCGCGAGCAGTT
This sequence comes from Pseudomonas sp. Lz4W, assembly GCF_000346225.2. Taxonomy (NCBI): domain Bacteria; kingdom Pseudomonadati; phylum Pseudomonadota; class Gammaproteobacteria; order Pseudomonadales; family Pseudomonadaceae; genus Pseudomonas; species Pseudomonas sp. Lz4W. The sequence continues at coordinate 1,563,858 of NZ_CP017432.1, forward strand.
GCTCAAAGACAATTTTGCCTCGACCGGTATCGCTTTCTTTGAAATGGCCATGAGCTGGTGGTGGTCCAGGCCGCGCCTGGCCAGGCTGGCCCATATTGAAGGCCTGGAGCACCTCAAGCAGGCGCAACGGGATGGCAAGGGCGTTATTTTAATGGCGTTCCACTTCACCACACTGGAAATCGGTGCCGCCTTGCTCGGCCAGCAACACACCATTGATGGCATGTACCGCGAACACAAAAACCCGCTCTTCGATTTTATCCAGCGCCGCGGGCGTGAGCGACATAACCTCGACTCGCTGGCAGTGGAGCGCGACGATGTGCGCGGCATGCTCAAGCTGCTGCGCTCAGGAAGGGCTATCTGGTACGCACCTGACCAGGACTACGGCGCCAAGCAAAGTATCTTTGTGCCGCTGTTCGGGATTCAGGCCGCAACTGTGACCGCTACCAGCAAGTTCGCCAAACTGGGCAAAGCGCAGGTTGTGCCCTTTACTCAGCAGAGACTGGCGGATGGCAGTGGTTATAAATTGGTGATTCATCCGCCCCTGAGCAATTTCCCCGGAGAAAGCGATGAGGCTGATTGCCTGCGAATCAATCAATGGGTCGAGCGCGCGATACGCGAATGTCCGGAACAATACCTGTGGGCCCATAGACGCTTCAAAACCCGTCCGCCGGGCGAGCCCAAGCTCTACGACAAGCGCCGTTGAGCCTGTCTGCTGCAAGGGCGAGCTGCCTTGAGGCCGCTGGCTCCGGTTACGGGCCTGATCCTGTCCGGAGGTGGTGCGCGGGCGGCTTATCAGGTTGGCGTACTGGCAGCGATTGCCGAGTTGCTGCCTGCCGGTTGCGCTAATCCGTTCCCGGTCATTGTCGGCACTTCGGCCGGGGCAATAAATGCGGTCAGTCTGGCGAGCGGGGCGCTGGACTTTGCCAGGGCGGTCGAGCACTTGACTGAGTTCTGGCAGGGCTTCGAGAGCCATCTGGTGTTGCGCAGCGACTGGCCGGGGGTGATCCACCAGGCTGCCCGCTTTCTGAGTCACAGCCTGCTCGGGCTGGGCTCCCATGTTCCCGTGGCCTTGCTCAACAGTTCACCCTTGCGCAGTTTGCTTGCCGATAAAATCAATTTCGCCGGGATTGATCAGGCAATTGCCGAGCAGCAGTTGCGGGCTGTGGCGGTGACGGCGTTTGGTTATACCTCGGGTCAGGCGGTGACCTTCTATCAAGGGCAGGTGGCAATCGATGGCTGGTTGCGCCACCGGCGTATTGGTTTGCCTACGGCATTGACGGTGGATCATCTGCTGGCCAGCTCCGCCATCCCGCTATTGTTTGCCCCGGTCAAGGTCGGGCAGGAGTACTTCGGTGACGGCGCGGTGCGTCAATCTGCGCCCATCAGTCCCGCCCTGCACCTGGGGGCCAGTCGTGTACTGGTGGTGGGGGTGAGCGGCAATCCGCGCGGGCCTGACCCGCAAGTCGACCAGCAACTCTACTCCAACGCTCAGCAACCCACGCTGGCGCAGATTGGCGGGCACATGCTCAACAGTACCTTCATTGACAGCCTCGAGAGTGATATTGAACTGCTCGAGCGCATGAACCACTTCGCCCGCCTGTTGCCGCATCAGTCAGACAATCTGGGGCTGGCGCCGGTAGAGGTGCTGATCATCGCCCCGAGTCAGCCGATCGACGAAATAGCGGCCCGCCACCGGCATGAACTGCCGTCGGCGTTGCGCATGTTTTTGCGCGGTCCGGGCGCCACCCAAACCAGCGGCGCAGGGGTGCTGAGCTACTTGCTGTTTGAGTCAGGCTATTGTCGGGAATTGATTGAGCTTGGGCGGCGTGATGCGATGGCCAAGCGCGAAGCGCTATGCCGATTTTTGCGGGTTTAACCTCAGGGCAGGGCTGCACTGGCATGCAGCCCTGTGAACCTGATTATTCAGCGATCTGCAGTTTGCGGGCTTCGGTATAGATGTAGCGCAACTTGTCGTACTCAAACGGCGAGTCGAATTGCCCATAGCGGAAGCTGGTGTTGTAGCGCTTGTCGACAGCGCCCAGTACCCAGATTTCCGGATGCCGGGTGCTTTCGTGAGGCACGTTGAGGAAGTTGATTTCCTGATTCACGCCGTAGTCGACCACCAGACCCGTGGTGTCACGCAGGTTTGAAGGGCCGAGGATTGGCAGCATCAAGTAAGCACCACCGGGTACACCATAAAAGCCCAGGGTTTGCCCGAAGTCTTCGCTTTGGCGTGGCAGGCCCATGGCAGTTGCCGGGTCCCACAAGCCGCCCACGCCCAGCGTGGTGTTCAGCAGCAAGCGTCCTGTGGTCTCCAGGGAGCGATGTCCCTTGAGTTGCAGCAGGCTGTTGAACAGGTTGGGTACATCACCCAGGTTGTTGAAAAAGTTGCTCACCCCGGTACGCAGGAAACTCGGGGTGACATAGCGGTAACCATCAACCACTGGCAGGAAGACCCATTGGTCGAAGCGGTAGTTGAAGTGGTAAATCCGGCGGTTGATGGACTCCAGCGGGTCATACACGCTCAGGGCGTTCATGGTCGCGCGTTCAAATTCACGCTGATCAAGACCGGGATTGAACTGCAGCATCTTCAACGGCTGGGTAAAGCCGTCGATGTCCTGAGTGCGTTCGGTCTGGGTCTTGCCGTTGTCTGCCTGGGCATAGCCGGCGCTGAGCAGGGCGGCGAGAAGCAAAATATGTTTAGCCACGGAAGAACTCCAGCATAGCGTCAGCGTTGACACGGTAGTTGAGGTTGCCGCAATGGCCACCATACGGGTAGACCGTCAGGCGATTGCCGAAGGTTTTACGCAAAAATCCAAGATCGCCAGGCCCCAGGATGATGTCGTCAGCGTTATGCATGACGGAGATCTTCGGGCTGTTTTGCAGATAATCCTTGAGCGCGTACAGACTGACCTGATCGATCAGTTGCAACAGGCTGCCGCCATCAGTCCTGGCGCGCCACATCGGGATCACCTGCTCTGTGAGATAGCAGTCGAAGTCGCATTGCAGCGAGCGCTTGAGGAACGGTGTGAGGCTGGTGCCTTCGGTGATCGGATAGTTCGGCGGGGTAATCAGTCCGCGGCGGTTGATCAGGTCCGAGGTGAACACGATGTCGGCCGATGCGAAGCGGAACATAGTGCCGATCAGCATTGCCATCTGTTCGTTGGTCAGGCGTTCCTTGGAGTTCTGCAGGTCGTAGACCAGGGCGGCATTTATATCGACATAGCCTTTTTGCTGGAAGTAGCGGGTCAGTTTGTTCAGCAGCAATTCATAGAAAGTGGTGCTGTTGTTGATGCCTTTAACCTCGGTCTGCACCAGCTTGTCGAGGTTGCTGATGGAGGTGTAGAGATTGACCGGCGGGTTAAGCAGCAACACTTTTTTGAAGTTGAAGGTTTTTCGGGTCTCATCCAGATGGCTGACGAACGCTGCATCCAGCGCTCCCAGGCTGTAGCCGGCCAGGTAGTAGTCGGTGACCGGGACGTTAGCCTGCTGCGCACGCACGGCCTGCATTACCCGATACAAATCTTCGGCATCGTACTGGCTGATGCCCGGGGTGGCATAGCGTGAGGCGGCGCTCATAAAGTCATAGCTGGTCGGCGATGACAGTTGCACCACATGGTAGCCGGCCTTGTAGAAGAGCTTTTTCAGGAACTCGTTGAGGCTGCTGTCATAGGGCGCGCCGGTGCCTGCAATCAGAAACATCAGCGGGGCCGGATGATCCTGTTTGGCCATGCGGTAGGAGAGCTTTTTTACTGCCCAGAAGTTGGCGGGCAAGGTGAACTCGCGTTCAGGGCGCAGCTTGAGGCTGTAATCCGACTGGTTGATATCGTCATCGTCCGGAAGCAGCGGACGCATTTCCGGAGGTGTAGTCGCAATTGTGGCTTCGAATGGGTTGGTCAGGGGGTAGCCATAGGTGGCGGGGTCAACATCGACCGCCTGTGCGGACGCACTCAATAAAAGGCCGCAGAGCAAGGCGGCGAAAGGCAGAGAACGAAGCATGGAGACTATCCCTAAGAAGGTGCGCAGAAGATTCGCAGGCTATGACCACAGGGCTACCGTCAAAGTGCCATGGAGCAGCACGATTAAATCCCCGATTCCGTTTAGAGCAGGCAAAAAGCTAGCAGACGATACACGTTGAATGACTTTAGTGAACAGATATCTGATTGCAAGGCTTGCATACAGAAGAGGGGAGATTAAGCTGGGCGCCGTTTTGCCTCTTGGAGTTTTTTATGCGTGCTCGTATGCCGTTGATCTTGCTGCTTCCCGTCCTGGCTCTTTGGCTGGCTGCCAGTTATGGCCTGCGCTATGGCTTTATGGAAGACTCGCAATGGGTCGGGACCTGTGTTGCAGAGGCGGCGCGCTGGGAGTGCCAGTTGCGGGCGAATATGGGTTGGCTGATTCATTTCCGGGTGCTGGGCTGGGTAGCTGTGGCCACCTCGGTGATCGCATTTTTTGTTCGCGGGCGGGTTGGCAGTGCGCTGGCAGTTTTGGCCTTGCTGTTCGGGTTTCCTGCGCTGGCGCTGTATAACGCCAGCCTGGCGGTGTTCGCCGTGGTGATCGCGGGGTTGCGCCTGGTCAGGGCGCGCTAGGCGCCTGAACTGTCGCGGGCAAGCACACTTTGTAGAAGCTTGCCTGCCCGCGATCCGTTGCATATTTTCAGCGAATCCTGAGACTGCGCCACAGCGCCGCTACCATCAGTACGCAGACCAGTGCCCAGACCCAGGCCTGTTGATTATCAAGCCCTTCGCGATATAGCTGTATCGGTATCCCGGCGCCAATGATAAATGCCAGCAGGCCCAGCTCCCGGCGCGGGCCCCGTACCGGACGCAACAGGTAAACCAGTGCAGGCAGCAGCAGCGCAGCACTCGGGAAGCTGCGATAGCGCGGTTCGAAAACCAGCCCCAGCATCATCACGGCTCCGGCGAAGCCCGCGGCGGCAAGCCACCATCCGGCCCGGCGTTCCAGCACATTGAACAGGCGCTCGCGCCAGCCATCCTTTTGACCCAGGGCCAAAGCGCCATGGGTCAATACGATGAGATTCAAGCCGAGCAGAATGCCTGCCCATAGCCATTCTCCGGCGTAACGGCTGGTGACCGAAGCCAGTTCGGCCCATGCCACGACGCTGCAACCCGCAATAGCGCCCAGGGCCGGCAGCAGCAGGGCAGAGCGAGTACTGCGAGCCCGCCCGCCAACCACCAGGGTGCTTAAGAACAGTGCCACACCAAGTCCCAGCCAGACGGGCCAGTGCGGAAGGTTGGACACAGGTCCGGCCAGAATGCCCTTGTCCTGGCGATCGGCATCAAACAAGCCCCAGTAGCCGCCGACAGCGCCTTCGCTGCCACGCTTCCAGGGCTGGTCGAAGGCTTCGATAAGGTTGTACTTCCAGCCATTCTGTTCCGCTTGATTGACGAAGCCACGGATGAACTTGGCCTCGTTGACCCGGCTCGGCAGGGCGGTCTCACGCTGGCGTCCTTCGCTTGGCCAGCCGGTTTCGCCAATCAGGATATCTTTGGGCGCGAACTTGTTGCCGAACACCTGGCGAATCTGCGCCACATGCTTCACTGCCTGGTCGATGCCCGCAGGGTCATCTTCCCAATAAGGCAGTAGATGGATAGTCAGGAAGTCCACGGCCGGGGCAATTTCCGGATGTTGCAGCCAGAACTCCCAGACATCGGCGTAGGTAACGGGTTGCTTGATCTGGCTTTTGACCTGATTGATCAGCTTGACCAGTTGTGGCGCGGTGACTTCTTTGCGCAGCAAGGCTTCGTTGCCGACGATCACAGACGTGACCACGTCCGGGTTGGCATTGGCCGAGGCAATCAGTGCCTTCACTTCTTCGGCGGTCGCTTGCGCATTGCTGCTCACCCACGCCCCCATCATCAGCTTCAAGCCGTGCTTGCGTGCCAGTTCGGGCAGTTGTTCAAGGCCTGTCTGGGAGTAGGTGCGAAGGCATTCGAAGCGGGTGGCCAGCAATGCCAGATCCGCGTCCATCCGCTCAACCCGTGGCACGAAGGGCTGGTCGAACGGCGACTGATCCTTGTCAAACGGGGTGTAAGACGCACATTGCAGTTTGTGGGTCGGGGTGGCGGCATCGGGCAAGATCACCGGTTGGCCAAGGCCGTACCAGAAACCGGCAATGGCAAACACGCCCAGTACACAGGCGAACAGATAAGGCAGGACGGGGGAGCGGGCAGTCGCGGACATGGTCAGGCCGTATGGGAGCAAAGCCGCGCATCTTACCTGCAATTGGAGGGCGTAGCGCGCCCGGTAAAGTTTGGACATGTAACCCTTGATGGCATCCCGCTATTCAATGGGGGTTCCTGTTGCCGCAGTGCGGTCGATGTCGTTAGCGGGTGCCTGGGGGTCGTCGTCAGAGCAGGCCGGCGAACGGGCGGGGTTGATTATCGAGGGGCATATTGGGTCGGGGTGCAGGGCGGGCCCTGAAATAGTTGATGTGGCCCGGCACTCGTCGGGCCCTGCACTGCGGGGAATCACTAATGAAGATGCGACGAATTTTGAGCGCGGGAGCTGCCTTGGTGCTGGCGATGAGTGCGGGGCTGGCGAACGCCCAGAGCAAGCCGACGCTCAATATTGGCTATGTTGACGGCTGGTCCGACAGCGTGGCGACCACCCATGTAGCGGCTGAAGTGATCAAGCAGAAGCTGGGCTATGACGTGAAGCTGATGCCGGTCGCCACCGGGATCATGTGGCAGGGCGTAGCGACGGGCAAGCTGGATGCCATGCTGTCGGCCTGGTTGCCGGTTACCCACGGCGAGTACTGGGCCAAGAACAAGGACAAGGTTGTCGATTACGGGCCTAATTTTAAAGACGCAAAAATTGGTCTGATCGTGCCTGAATATGTGGCAGCCAAGTCCATTGCCGACCTCAAGGACGATGCCGGTTATAAAAAGAAAATCGTCGGTATTGATGCAGGATCCGGCGTCATGCTCAAAACCGACGAGGCGATCAAGGACTACGGGCTGGACTATAAACTGCAGGCCAGTTCCGGGGCGGCCATGACCTCGGAGCTGGGTCGCGCTTACGCTAAAAACGAGCCGATCGTCGTCACTGGCTGGGTACCGCACTGGATGTTTGCCAAGTGGAAACTGCGCTTCCTGGATGATCCGAAAGGTGTGTATGGCGCTGCGGAAACGGTCAACAGCATCGGCAGCAAAGAGCTGGACAACAAAGCCCCTGAAGTTGCGGCCTTTTTGAAAAAATTTGCCTGGAACTCCAAAGACGAGATTGGCGAGGTAATGCTGGCCATTCAGGAGGGCGCAAAACCTGAAGCAGCGGCAAAAGAGTGGGTCGCCAAGCACCCTGAGCGGGTTGCCGAATGGACCGCTAAATAAACACGAGGTGTCTAGCTCGCAGCACACAAGACCGTTTGGTGTTTACACCAAGCGGTTTTTGCATATCCGGGGTTCGGCGCGGTTGCACATCGTCCTTGCAGACTAGAGAAACCGGGGCCTTGAGCGAATCTGGCGCTCTACTACTAAAGTCGTCTGGAATTGAATTTGAAGCCCCCTAATAGTGAAAACGTTCCATCTCATCTGTGCTGCGAGGACAAAAATAATGAACGACAGCATTTACCTCTCTATTCAAAACAGTCCGCTCTTCAAGGAGCTGGTTAGAAAAAGAGAACGCTTCGCCTGGATACTCTCGGCAATCATGCTCGGGTTGTACGCCATCTTTATCCTGTTGATTGCTTATGGGTCACACATCATGGGGGCCAAACTAAGCCCCGGTTCGTCCATCACCTGGGGGATACCTATCGGTGTGGGGCTGATTGTTTCGGCTTTTATTCTGACTGGCATCTATGTGCACCGGGCCAATGGCGAATTTGATGACCTGAACAATGCAATTCTCAAGGAGGCGGGGCAATGATCGGGCGTCTACTGGCAACACTGGGCGTTGCTGCCCTGGCCCCTGGCGTCTGGGCAGCCGAAGCCTTGACCGGGGAAGTTCAAAAACAGCCGCTGAATATTTCGGCGATCATTATGTTTGTCCTGTTTGTCGGGGCAACGCTATGCATTACTTATTGGGCTTCCAAGCGCAATAAATCGGCAGCGGACTATTATGCTGCCGGTGGCAAAATCACCGGTTTCCAGAACGGCCTGGCGATTGCAGGCGACTATATGTCTGCGGCCTCCTTTCTGGGTATTTCCGCGCTGGTTTACACCTCTGGCTACGACGGTCTGATCTATTCCATCGGCTTCCTTGTGGGTTGGCCAATCATTCTGTTCCTGATTGCGGAGCGTCTGCGTAACCTGGGCAAATACACCTTTGCCGATGTGGCCTCCTATCGATTGGGCCAGGCCCAGATTCGCTCCCTGTCGGCCTGTGGCTCGCTGGTGGTGGTGGCGTTTTATCTGATTGCGCAAATGGTGGGGGCGGGCAAGCTGATTCAGTTGCTGTTCGGTCTGGACTACCACGTTGCGGTGATTCTGGTTGGCATCCTGATGTGCCTGTACGTGTTGTTCGGCGGCATGCTGGCGACCACCTGGGTACAGATCATCAAGGCAGTTCTGCTGTTGTCGGGTGCAACGTTCATGGCCGTAATGGTGATGAAGCACGTTAACTTTGACTTCAACTCGCTGTTTGCCGAAGCCGTCAAGGTTCACCCTAAAGGCGAGGCGATCATGAGCCCCGGTGGCTTGGTGACGGATCCGATTTCGGCATTCTCCCTCGGGTTGGCGCTGATGTTCGGTACTGCAGGTCTGCCCCATATCCTGATGCGCTTCTTCACCGTCAGTGATGCGAAGGAAGCCCGTAAAAGCGTGCTCTACGCGACCGGCTTTATCGGCTACTTCTATATCCTGACGTTCATTATCGGCTTCGGCGCGATTCTGCTGGTGAGCACCAACCCTGCCTTCAAGGACGCGGCCGGTGCCTTGCTGGGCGGCAACAACATGGCGGCCGTGCATCTGGCCGATGCAGTGGGCGGCAGTATCTTCCTGGGCTTTATCTCGGCAGTGGCCTTTGCCACCATCCTGGCTGTGGTTGCGGGCTTGACCCTGGCAGGTGCTTCGGCGGTGTCCCATGACCTGTATGCCAGTGTGATCAAGAAAGGCAAAGCCAACGACAAGGATGAAATCCGCGTTTCGAAAATCACTACCGTAATCCTCGGCGTGCTGGCGATTGGCTTGGGTATTTTGTTCGAAAGCCAGAACATCGCGTTCATGGTGGGCCTGGCATTCTCCATCGCTGCCAGTTGTAACTTCCCGGTACTGCTGCTTTCCATGTACTGGAAAAACCTGACCACCCGCGGTGCAATGATTGGCGGCTGGATGGGGCTGGTCAGTGCTGTTGGCCTGATGATTCTGGGTCCGACCATTTGGGTGCAGATCCTGCATCATGAAAAAGCCATCTTCCCTTACGAGTACCCGGCGTTGTTCTCGATGATCATCGCGTTCGCGGGTATCTGGTTCTTCTCCATCACCGACAAGTCCAAGGCGGCAGAGAAGGAGCGTGCACTGTTCTTCCCGCAATTTGTACGGTCTCAGACCGGTCTGGGGGCGAGCGGGGCGGTGGATCATTGATCCGCTATAAACGGCAGATGTAAAAAATCCCCCTGTCGCAAGACCGGGGGATTTTTGTTTGTGTCGCTGTTCAGTGATGCGTAGGCGAGGGCTGTTGGTCGGCGCTTCAAGAGCTCGCGAGCAAGCTCGCTCCTGCAGGCAGGCAGTTACATTCGGCCCAAACTAATACGGCCCCTGCTCTTATCAAGAGGCAGGGGCCGTATTGGCTGCAATCAGGACGCTATCGTGGGACAGGCCTTACTTGCGGTCTTCCAGCTTGGTGAGGTCACGCTGCTCGTAGCCGGTGTACAGCTGGCGCGGGCGGCCAATCTTGTACGGGCTGGAGAGCATTTCTTTCCAGTGCGAGATCCAGCCAACTGTACGCGACAGGGCGAAGATCACGGTGAACATGCTGGTTGGAATGCCGATCGCCTTGAGGATGATCCCCGAGTAGAAGTCGACGTTCGGGTACAGCGAGCGTTCGATGAAGTACGGGTCGGTCAGGGCGATCTCTTCCAGGCGCATGGCCAGTTCGAGTTGCGGATCGTTCTTGATGCCCAGCTCTTTGAGTACTTCGTCGCAGGTCTTTTTCATGACCGTGGCGCGCGGGTCGCGGTTTTTGTAAACCCGGTGACCGAAGCCCATCAGTTTGAACGGATCGTTCTTGTCCTTGGCCTTGGCGATGAATTTGTCGATGTTGGACACATCGCCAATTTCGTCGAGCATGGTCAGCACGGCTTCGTTGGCGCCGCCGTGGGCAGGGCCCCACAGTGCAGCGATACCGGCAGCGATACAGGCGAACGGGTTGGCACCCGAAGAACCTGCCAGGCGTACGGTGGAGGTCGAAGCATTCTGTTCGTGGTCAGCGTGCAGGATAAAGATCTTATCCATTGCCTTGGCCAGTACCGGGCTGATCGGTTTGATCTCGCACGGCGTGTTGAACATCATGTGCAGGAAGTTTTCGGCGTAGGTCAGGTCGTTACGCGGGTACATCATGGGTTGACCCATGGAGTACTTGTAAACCATCGCTGCCAGGGTAGGCATCTTGGCAACCAGACGGATCGCGGAGATTTCACGATGCTGCGGGTTATTGATGTCCAGGGAGTCGTGGTAGAAGGCCGAGAGGGCGCCGACTACACCGCACATGACCGCCATCGGGTGGGCGTCACGACGGAAGCCGTTGAAGAAGGTCTTCAACTGCTCGTGAACCATGGTGTGGTTCTTCACGGTGCTGACAAATTGAGCCTTCTGCTCTGCGGTCGGCAGTTCGCCGTTCAGCAGCAGGTAAGCGGTTTCAAGATAGTCAGAGTGTTCGGCCAGCTGTTCAATCGGGTAGCCGCGGTGCAGCAGGATACCGTTGTCACCATCAATATAGGTGATCTTCGACTCGCAAGATGCGGTCGACATAAAGCCAGGGTCAAATGTGAACCGGCCCGTGGCCGTAAGGCCTCGCACATCGATTACATCGGGACCCACGGTGCCAGTTAAAATGGGCAGCTCGACGGGGGCTGCGCCCTCGATGATCAACTGCGCTTTTTTGTCAGCCATGTGGCCTCCTATTTATGCTTGAAATCATCAGACAGACCCCCCACGCAGGGCCCGCACCACTATAGTGAGATAAATTCGAATGTCAATTTGCCTAAAGTCTTGCTGTGCAAGGCTTTGAACCGCGATTTTTAGCGAATATCCCTGCCGTTTACGCCTTTTATGCCCGAAGCGCAATGCGCTATTAGGGGAAGGTGATTGCGTTGTCATTAGTGACCTAACTGTCTATACTCGGCAGCCGACCGCCAGGGGCTTTTGGGCCTGTTTAGATGGGGGTCGTCACTCCCGGGTGGTGGGTACCTGACCAGTGCACATCCCAACAAACTTGCCCTGATTGTTAGGGGCTCTTCAGTGTGAAAAAAGCCGTGAATAGCCAACGACCTGTAAACCTAGACCTAAGGACCATCAAACTCCCCATCACCGGCGTTACGTCATTTCTGCACCGTGTATCGGGCATCATTCTTTTTCTCGGCCTGGGCTTCATGCTTTATGCATTGAGCAAATCCCTGGGTTCCGAAGAAGGTTTTGCCGAGGTGAAGGCATGCTTGACCAGCCCGCTGGCCAAATTCGTTGCGTGGGGCCTGCTCTCTGCCTTGCTGTATCACCTGGTTGCCGGTGTGCGCCACTTGATCATGGACATGGGCATCGGTGAGACGCTTGAAGGCGGCCGACTGGGCTCGAAAATCGTAATCGTCATTTCTGTAGTGATGATTGTTCTGGCGGGAGTTTGGATATGGTAACCAGCGTTACGAACCTGTCGCGTTCGGGCCTCTATGACTGGATGGCACAGCGTGTGTCTGCGGTTGTTCTAGCGGCTTATTTCATCTTCCTGATCGGATACCTCGTTGCGAACCCTGGCATTGGCTACGCCCAATGGCATGAGCTGTTCGCAAGCAACTGGATGCGTATCTTCAGCCTGCTGGCCCTTGTTGCACTGGGCGCACACGCCTGGGTAGGCATGTGGACCATCGCGACCGACTACCTGACGCCAATGGCACTGGGCAAGTCCGCGACAGCAGTACGTTTCCTCTTCCAGGCAGTCTGCGGCGTTGCAATGTTCGCTTACTTCGTCTGGGGTGTGCAGATTCTTTGGGGTATCTGATTCATGGCTAACACAGTTAATACACTCTCGTTCGACGCCATTATCATTGGCGGCGGCGGTGCAGGCATGCGCGCTGCTCTGCAGCTGGCGCAAGGCGGTCACAAGACTGCCGTAATCACCAAGGTTTTCCCGACTCGTTCCCACACCGTATCGGCACAGGGTGGCATTACCTGCGCGATCGCGTCTGCGGATCCAAACGATGACTGGCGCTGGCACATGTACGATACCGTCAAGGGCTCCGACTATATCGGTGACCAGGACGCTATCGAGTACATGTGTTCCGTAGGCCCGGAAGCCGTTTTCGAGCTGGAACACATGGGTCTGCCGTTCTCCCGTACCGAACAGGGCCGTATCTATCAGCGTCCTTTCGGCGGTCAGTCCAAGGACTTCGGTAAAGGCGGCCAGGCTGCCCGTACCTGCGCTGCAGCCGACCGTACCGGTCACGCGCTGTTGCACACCCTGTACCAGGCCAACCTGAAGGCCGGCACTGTATTCCTTAACGAATACTACGGTGTCGATCTGGTCAAGAACGAAGATGGTGCCTTTGTAGGCATGATCGTGATCTGCATCGAAACTGGTGAAACCTCTTACGTCCGCGCTAACGCGACCGTATTGGCCACTGGCGGTGCAGGCCGTATCTACTCCTCTACTACCAACGCCCTGATCAACACTGGTGACGGTATCGGCATGGCGCTGCGTGCAGGCGTACCGGTACAGGACATCGAAATGTGGCAGTTCCACCCGACCGGCATTGCCGGCGCCGGTGTACTGGTTACAGAAGGTTGCCGTGGTGAAGGTGGATACCTGATCAACAAGCACGGTGAGCGTTTCATGGAGCGTTATGCTCCGAACGCCAAAGACCTTGCAGGTCGTGACGTTGTAGCACGCTCGATGGTTAAGGAAATCATCGCGGGCAACGGTTGCGGTCCGGATGGCGACCACGTAATGCTGAAACTCGATCACCTGGGTGAGGAAGTTCTGCACAGCCGTCTGCCAGGCATCATGGAGCTGTCCAAGACCTTCGCTCACGTCGATCCTGCCGTAGCGCCGATCCCGGTAGTTCCTACCTGCCACTATATGATGGGCGGCGTTGCCACCAACATTCATGGTCAGGCTATTACCCAGGACGCTGAAGGCGTCGACCAGATCATCCCTGGCCTGTTTGCAGTGGGTGAAGTGGCTTGCGTATCGGTTCACGGTGCCAACCGTCTGGGCGGCAACTCGTTGCTCGACCTGGTGGTATTCGGTCGTGCTGCCGGCCTGTTCCTTGAGCAGACCCTGAAAGAAGGCGTTGATTACGCCCGTCCGCGTCAGTCCGACATCGATGCTGCCCTGGCACGTCTGGATGGCCTGAACTCGCGTACCGACGGCGAAGACGTCGCTACCCTGCGTAAAGAACTGCAAAGCTGCATGCAGAACTACTTCGGTGTATTCCGTACTGGCGAATACATGCAGAAGGGTATTGCCCAGCTGGCTGATCTGCGCGCGCGTATTGCCAACGTGAAAATCAACGATAAGAGCCAGGCGTTCAACACTGCTCGTATCGAAGCCCTTGAGCTGCAAAACCTGCTCGAAGTGGCTGAAGCGACTGCAATCGCTGCTGAAGTTCGTAAAGAGTCGCGCGGTGCTCACGCCCGTGAAGATTTCGAAGATCGTGACGACGTTAACTGGCTGTGCCACACCCTGTACTTCCCGGGTGAAAAGCGCGTAGCCAAACGTGCGGTGAACTTCTCGCCGAAAACCGTTCCGACCTTTGAACCTATGATTCGGACTTACTAAGGGTGGCCGATATGTTGAAAGTCAGTGTTTATCGCTACAACCCGGATCAAGACGCCGCGCCGTTCATGCAGGAATTCCAGGTCAATACCAACGGTAAAGACCTGATGGTGCTGGACGTGCTGGCCTTGATCAAAGAGCAGGACGAAGGTTTTTCCTATCGTCGCTCGTGCCGTGAGGGCGTTTGCGGCTCCGACGGCATGAACATCAACGGCAAAAACGCACTGGCTTGCGTTACGCCGCTGTCTGCTGTCGTAAAAGGTAACAAGTTGATCGTTCGTCCTCTGCCAGGTTTGCCGGTTATCCGTGACCTGGTCGTCGATATGAGCATCTTCTACAAGCAATACGAGAAGGTGAAGCCGTTCCTGCAGAACGATACTCCGGCCCCGGCCATTGAGCGTCTGCAGTCTCCGGAAGAGCGCGAGAAGCTCGACGGTCTGTACGAGTGCATCCTGTGCGCTTGCTGCTCGACTTCGTGCCCGTCCTTCTGGTGGAACCCGGACAAGTTCCTGGGCCCTGCTGCACTGCTGCAAGCCTACCGTTTCCTGGCTGACAGCCGTGACACCAAGACCAGCGAGCGTCTGGCTTCACTGGATGACCCGTTCAGCGTATTCCGCTGCCGCGGGATCATGAACTGCGTAAACGTGTGTCCGAAGGGCCTGAACCCGACTAAGGCCATTGGTCACGTGCGTAGCATGCTGCTGCAGAGCGGCGTGTGATTCAAAGCTGTACTGCAGGATCGCTGTAACCGTAGATGCTACGGCGCAGGCTTCAACCGGCGCCGTAGTTTTAACCTGAGCAACAGCTCAAAAAGCTGCGGCTCTTATTTTGAAGAAATGAGACCAGCAGGGGCATCCGGGCTGGTACCCGGACTATCAGCGTGATCCTAAGTGGCTTGTTTTAGTCGCTGTATTCGGACTTTCTCAAGCGTGCTCTGGTGTTCTCGTCGATGGTGTCCCCTAACCGAGGGTGACCAAGCATGCAAGAAAGCGTGATGCAGCGCATGTGGAACAGCGGCTATCTTTCAGGTGGTAACGCTGCCTATGTGGAAGAGCTCTATGAGCTCTACCTGCACGACCCTAACGCTGTGCCAGAAGAATGGCGCACCTACTTTCAGACGTTGCCCAATGACGGCAACTCTGCCAACGATGTTTCGCACTCTACAATCCGCGACCATTTCGTGCTGCTGGCAAAGAACCAGCGCCGCGCCCAACCGGTTTCTGCCGGGAGCGTGAGCAGTGAGCATGAGAAGAAGCAAGTTGAAGTGCTGCGATTGATCCAGGCCTATCGGATGCGCGGCCACCAGGCAGCCCAGCTTGATCCGCTGGGGCTGTGGCAGCGTCCTGCACCTGCAGACCTGTCGATCAATCATTACGGCTTGACCAATGCCGATCTTGATACGACCTTCCGTGCCGGCGACCTGTATATCGGCAAAGAGGAAGCGAGCCTACGCGAAATTCTCGAAGCTTTGCAGCAGACATATTGCCGCACCATTGGCGCCGAGTTCACGCACATCGTCGATTCCGAGCAGCGCCACTGGTTTGAACAGCGCCTCGAAAGCGTACGTGGCCGTCCAACCTACTCGGCAGAGATCAAGGGCCATTTGCTTGAGCGCGTGACTGCTGCTGAAGGCCTGGAAAAGTACCTGGGCACCAAGTACCCGGGCACCAAGCGTTTTGGCCTGGAAGGCGGCGAGAGCCTGATTCCTTTGCTGGACGAGCTGATCCAGCGTTCGGGCAACTACGGCACCAAAGAAATCGTTATCGGCATGGCCCACCGTGGCCGTCTGAACGTTCTGGTCAACACCTTCGGTAAAAACCCGCGCGACCTGTTCGACGAGTTTGAAGGCAAGAAGAAAATCGAGCTGGGTTCCGGTGACGTTAAATACCACCAGGGCTTCTCCTCCAACGTCATGACCTCCGGTGGCGAAGTCCACCTGGCGATGGCGTTCAACCCTTCCCACCTGGAAATCGTTTCTCCAGTGGTTGAAGGTTCGGTACGTGCACGCCAGGATCGTCGTAACGACAAGACCGGCGAAAAAGTGCTGCCGATTTCCATCCACGGTGATGCTGCATTCGCAGGTCAGGGCGTGGTCATGGAAACCTTCCAGATGTCGCAGACCCGCGGCTTCAAGACTGGCGGTACGGTTCACCTGGTGATCAACAACCAGGTTGGCTTCACCATCAGCAACCCTGAAGACTCGCGCTCTACCGAGTACTGCACTGACGTCGCGAAAATGATCCAGGCGCCGATCCTCCATGTAAATGGTGATGATCCGGAAGCCGTATTGTTCGTGACCCAGCTGGCAATCGACTACCGCATGCAGTTCAAGCGTGACGTCGTGATCGACCTGTTCTGCTACCGCCGTCGCGGTCACAACGAGGCCGACGAGCCAAACGGCACTCAGCCGTTGATGTATCAGCAGATCGCCAAGCAGCGCACTACCCGTGAACTGTATGCCGAGCGTCTGACTCAGGAAAACGTGGTTGACGCAGAGCGCGTTCAGTCCAAGATCGACGAATATCGCAACGCGCTGGACAACGGTCTGCATGTTGTGAAAAGTCTGGTCAAAGAGCCGAACAAAGAGCTGTTCGTTGACTGGCGTCCGTACCTGGGCCACGCCTGGACTGCGCGTCACGACACGCGTTTTGATCTGAAAACCCTGCAAGAACTGTCGGCCAAGCTGCTGGAAATCCCAGAAGGCTTCGTGGTTCAGCGTCAGGTGTCGAAGATCTACGAAGATCGTCAAAAAATGCAAGCCGGCGGCCTGCCGATCAACTGGGGTTATGCCGAAACCATGGCATACGCGACCCTGGCGTTCGAAGGTCACCCGATTCGCATGACCGGTCAGGACATCGGCCGCGGTACGTTCTCGCACCGTCACGCCGTGTTGCACAACCAGAAAGATGCTGGCACCTACATCCCGCTGCAGCACCTGTACCAGGGTCAGCCACGTTTTGACCTGTACGACTCGTTGCTGTCTGAAGAGGCTGTACTGGCGTTCGAATACGGTTATTCGACCACCACGCCGGATGCTCTGGTTATCTGGGAAGCCCAGTTCGGCGATTTCGCCAACGGCGCCCAGGTTGTAATTGACCAGTTCATCACCAGCGGTGAGCACAAGTGGGGCCGTCTGTGCGGTCTGACCATGTTGCTGCCACACGGTTACGAAGGTCAGGGCCCGGAGCACTCCTCCGCACGTCTTGAGCGTTACCTGCAATTGTGTGCCGAGCACAACATTCAGGTGTGCGTACCAACGACTCCAGCGCAGATTTACCACCTGCTGCGCCGTCAGGTTATCCGTCCGCTGCGCAAGCCGCTGATCGTCCTGACACCCAAGTCGTTGCTGCGTCACAAATTGGCAGTCTCGACCCTGGAAGATCTGGCCGAAGGTTCGTTCCAGACCGTTATTCCGGAGATCGATGCACAGGATCCGGCGAAAGTCGGTCGCATCGTGCTGTGTAGCGGCAAGGTCTACTACGACCTGTTGGAAAAACGCCGTGCCGAAGGTCGTGATGACATCGCCATCGTGCGTCTTGAGCAGCTGTACCCGTTCCCTGAGGACGACTTGATTGAAGTCCTGGCTCCGTACAAAAACGCCAAACACATTGTCTGGTGTCAGGAAGAGCCGATGAACCAGGGTGCCTGGTACTGCAGCCAGCATCACATGCGCCGCATCATTGGCGGTCACGATAAATCTCTCGTACTTGAGTACGCGGGCCGTGACGCTTCTGCTGCACCTGCTTGTGGTTATGCATCGATGCACGCCGAGCAACAGGCAAAACTGTTGCAAGACGCGTTTACTGTTTAACGCCTTCGCGCACTGAAACCGAATTTAAGGAACCACGAACATGGCTATCGAGATTAAAGCCCCTACTTTTCCGGAATCGGTTGCCGATGGCACCGTTGCCACCTGGCACAAACAACCAGGCGACGCTGTAAAGCGCGACGACCTGATTGTTGACATCGAAACTGACAAGGTTGTGCTGGAAGTACTGGCTACAGCTGACGGCGTTCTGGGCGCCATCGTCAAGAACGAAGGCGACACCGTTCTGTCCGACGAAGTCCTGGGCTCCATCGTTGAAGGCGGCGCTGCTGCTGCCGCGCCAGCCGCTGCTGCTGCACCTGCCGCTCAGGCTGCTGCTCCTGCCGGCGAAGGCGAAGACGATCCTGTTGCAGCTCCGGCTGCTCGCAAGATCGCTGAAGAAAACGGCATCAACATCGCTTCCGTTGCCGGTACTGGCAAAGGCGGTCGTGTGACCAAGGAAGACGTGGTAGCTGCTGTTGCTGCCAAGAAGGCCGCTCCGGCTGCTGCTCCGGCCAAAGCCGCTGCTGCACCGGCTGCTCCTGTTCTGGCTGCGGGCGACCGTGTCGAGAAGCGTGTTCCGATGACCCGCGTTCGCGCTACCGTGGCCAAGCGCCTGGTAGAAGCGCAATCGAACATGGCGATGCTGACTACTTTCAACGAAGTGGACATGACCGAAGTCATGGCACTGCGTTCGAAGTACAAGGACCTGTTCGAGAAGTCCCACAACGGCGTACGCCTGGGCTTCATGTCGTTCTTCGTGAAAGCAACCACCGAAGCGCTGAAACGCTTCCCGGCTGTTAACGCTTCGATCGACGGCTCCGACATCGTTTACCACGGCTACGCCGACATCGGTGTTGCTGTTTCCAGCGACCGTGGTCTGGTGGTACCGGTTCTGCGTAACGCCGAACTGATGAGCCTGGCCGAAATCGAAGGCGGCATCGCCGCTTACGGTAAAAAAGCCCGTGACGGCAAGCTGTCGATGGACGAAATGACCGGTGGTACTTTCACCATCACCAACGGTGGTACTTTCGGTTCGATGATGTCGACCCCGATCGTTAACCCGCCGCAAGCCGCAATCCTGGGCATGCACAACATCCTTCAGCGTCCAATGGCAATCAACGGTCAGGTTGTAATCCGCCCGATGATGTATTTGGCTCTGTCCTACGATCACCGCTTGATCGATGGCAAAGAAGCTGTAAGTTTCCTGGTAGCAATCAAAAACCTGCTGGAAGATCCAGCGCGTCTGCTGCTGGATATCTAAATAGCAGCGGCAAGCTGCAAGCGCCAAGCCTCAAGCTTAATAGCTGACGGGCTTCAAACTTGCAGCTTGCGGCTTGTAGCTTGTTGCTAAAAGGGAACCTTTTATGACACAGAAATTTGACGTTGTAGTGATTGGTGCGGGCCCCGGCGGCTACGTTGCCGCCATCAAGGCCGCGCAACTGGGTCTTTCGACTGCTTGCATCGAAAAGTACACCGACAAGGAAGGCAAACTGGCACTGGGCGGTACTTGCCTGAACGTCGGTTGCATTCCATCCAAGGCGCTGCTGGACAGCACCTGGAAGTATCACGAAGCCAAGGATGCTTTTGCCATCCACGGCATCACCACCGGTGAAGTGAAGATGGACGTTGCAGCGATGATCGGCCGCAAGGCCAACATCGTTAAAGGTCTGACTTCCGGCGTTGCTACCTTGTTCAAGGCCAACGGTGTGACTTCCCTGCAAGGCCACGGCAAACTGCTGGCCGGCAAGAAAGTTGAACTGACCAAGCCGGACGGCAGCGTTGAAATCATCGAAGCCGAGAACGTGATTCTGGCTTCGGGTTCGCGTCCGATCGACATTCCGCCGGCACCGGTAGACAACAACATCATCGTTGATTCCACCGGCGCACTGGAATTCCAGTCCGTACCCAAGCGTCTTGGCGTTATCGGCGCTGGCGTAATCGGTCTGGAGCTGGGTTCGGTATGGTCCCGTCTGGGCGCTCAGGTAACTGTTCTGGAAGCCCTGGACACGTTCCTGATGGCTGCCGACGCTGCCGTGTCCAAAGAAGCCTACAAAACCCTGACCAAACAAGGTCTGGACATCAAGCTGGGCGCTCGCGTTACCGGTTCCAAGGTTAACGGCGAAGAAGTCGTTGTGACCTACACCGACGCCAACGGCGAACAGACCATCACCTTCGACAAGCTGATCGTAGCCGTTGGTCGCCGTCCGGTGACCACCGAGTTGCTGGCAGCTGACAGCGGTGTGACCATTGACGAGCGCGGTTTCGTGTTTGTTGACGATCATTGCGCCACCAGCGTTCCGGGCGTATTCGCCATCGGTGACGTGGTTCGCGGCATGATGCTGGCACACAAGGCTTCTGAAGAAGGCATCATGGTTGTCGAGCGCATCAAGGGTCACAAGACCGAGATGAACTACGACCTGATTCCATCGGTTATTTACACTCACCCGGAGATCGCGTGGGTCGGTAAAACCGAACAGGCCTTGAAAGCTGAAGGCGTTGAAGTTAACGTCGGCACCTTCCCGTTCGCAGCCAGTGGCCGTGCCATGGCAGCAAACGACACCGGTGGCTTTGTCAAAGTCATTGCTGATGCCAAAACTGACCGCGTACTGGGCGTCCACGTGATTGGCCCGAGCGCTGCAGAACTGGTTCAGCAGGGCGCGATCGGTATGGAATTCGGCACCAGCGCCGAGGACCTGGGCATGATGGTTTTCTCCCATCCGACCCTGTCCGAAGCGTTGCACGAAGCAGCACTGGCAGTGAATGGCGGCGCCATCCACATTGCCAACCGCAAAAAACGTTAATACCAGACAATAAGAAACCACGGCGGTTTGCCCGTCGTGAGCCTTGCACGCAAGCCTCACCGCGGAACTTCCGCCGGACGCAGTCTTATGTCGCTTGAGCCAGATCCGACCTCGCCCACGCGGGAGTCGGGCTGGTCCGGGCAGCACAAGCAGCAGTCACAGGTGGTGCGGCACTAATCCAAGTGCAGCGCCGAATGCGCAGTACCTAACGAAGACGGTAAAAAGCATGAATCTTCACGAGTATCAGGGTAAGCAGCTGTTCGCTGAATACGGCCTGCCAGTATCCAAGGGTTATGCAGTAGATACCCCGGAAGCAGCCGCAGAAGCTTGCGATAAAATCGGCGGGACTGAATGGGTTGTCAAAGCCCAGGTTCACGCAGGTGGTCGCGGTAAAGCGGGCGGCGTTAAGCTGGTTCGCAGCAAAGAAGACGCTAAAGCATTCGCACAACAGTGGTTGGGCAAGCGTCTGGTGACTTACCAGACTGATGCCAATGGTCAGCCGGTCACCAAGATCCTGGTTGAATCGTGCACTGATATCGCTAAAGAGCTGTACCTGGGCGCTGTCGTTGACCGTTCGAGCCGCCGCATCGTGTTCATGGCTTCCACCGAAGGTGGCGTGGACATCGAGAAAATCGCTCACGACACTCCAGAAAAAATTCTGAAAGCTACTATCGATCCACTGGTTGGCGCACAGCCATTCCAGGGTCGCGAGTTGGCATTCCAGCTGGGTCTGGAAGGCAAGCAAGTTGCTCAGTTCGCCAAGATCTTCGTAGGTCTGGCCAAGCTGTTCAAGGATCACGATCTGGCCCTGCTGGAAGTGAACCCGCTGGTAATCAAGACTGACGGCGATCTGCACTGCCTCGATGCGAAAATCAACATCGACGCCAACGCCATGTATCGTCAGCCTAAGCTGAAAACTTTCCACGATCCGTCGCAAGACGATCCGCGCGAAGCGCACGCTGCCAAGTTCGAACTGAACTACGTGGCACTGGAAGGCAACATCGGTTGCATGGTCAACGGTGCTGGCCTGGCCATGGGTACCATGGACATCGTCAACCTGCATGGCGGCAAGCCAGCCAACTTCCTTGACGTTGGTGGCGGCGCAACCAAAGAACGCGTAACTGAAGCGTTCAAGATCATCCTGTCCGACAGCAATGTCGCTGCAGTACTGGTCAACATCTTCGGCGGCATCGTTCGTTGCGACATGATTGCCGAAGGCATCATCGGTGCAGTGAAAGAAGTCGGCGTGAAAATCCCGGTGGTTGTTCGCCTTGAAGGCAACAACGCTGAACTGGGCGCTAAAGTACTGGCAGAAAGCGGCTTGAACATCATCGCTGCTACCAGCTTGACCGACGCTGCTCAACAAGTTGTTAAAGCTGCGGAGGGCAAGTAATGAGCGTCCTGATCAATAAAGACACCAAAGTTATCTGCCAGGGTATTACCGGTTCGCAAGGTAGCTTCCACACCCAGCAAGCCATCGAATACGGCACCAAGATGGTTGGTGGCGTAACTCCTGGTAAAGGCGGCACCGAGCACCTGGGTCTGCCAGTGTTCAACACCGTGAAAGAAGCTGTAGCAGCCACTGGCGCAACCGCCAGCGTGATCTACGTTCCGGCTCCTTTCTGCAAGGATTCCATCCTTGAAGCAGCGTTCGGCGGCATCAAGCTGATCGTTTGCATCACTGAAGGCATTCCTACCCTGGACATGCTTGACGCTAAAGTTAAGTGCGACGAACTGGGCGTAGTCCTGATCGGCCCTAACTGCCCTGGCGTTATCACTCCAGGCGAATGCAAGATCGGCATCATGCCAGGTCACATTCACTTGCCAGGCAAAGTAGGCATCGTGTCGCGTTCCGGCACCCTGACTTACGAAGCTGTCAAGCAAACTACTGACGCCGGTTTCGGTCAGTCGACTTGCGTTGGTATCGGTGGTGACCCGATCCCGGGCTCCAACTTCATCGACATCCTGAAGTTGTTCCAGGAAGACCCGAAGACCGAAGCGATCGTAATGATCGGTGAGATCGGCGGTTCGGCTGAAGAAGAAGCGGCTGCCTACATCAAGGCACACGTGACCAAGCCGGTTGTTTCCTACATCGCTGGTGTGACTGCCCCTGCTGGCAAGCGCATGGGCCATGCTGGTGCAATCATCTCTGGCGGCAAGGGTACTGCAGACGAGAAGTTTGCTGCTCTGGAAGACGCAGGCGTTAAAACCGTGCGTTCGCTGGCAGACATCGGCAAGGCTCTGTCCGAGCTGACTGGCTGGGCAATCAAGTAAGCCTCGCGCTTAACTGATAGTTACACCAGGCAAAGGCCACCTTCGGGTGGCCTTTGTGCGTTTGGGGAATTAAACAGCGAGTGGTGCTGCAAGCTGGCTTGATGCCGGGTGCGCGCGAGCAAACTTGCTCCAATAGTTATAATAACTTTAGGAGAAATCCTATTTACGAATAAGAAAATCACATCAAAACGATTTTCGATGTCATTTAAGCGACAACTGCGTTCGTTCATCGGACAGTGCGCCCTGTAACAGTGCGCGCCATGGAAAAAATCGGTAACCTTGCCGCCAACTCTGCATTTCTGCGTATGCATCCCAAAAGGAAGCCGCGCGCTAGACGGGTCGGCCTTATTCAGGCTGACAGCATTTCCCACATCCGCACGGGAAATTCCCCTCTAAATTCCGATTCAGTAGTGTGGTATTTCCGTAATGAAAGTTTTGAAAGGCCAGGACATTCTGGCACTTGGGTTTATGACATTTGCCCTGTTTGTCGGGGCTGGCAATATCATTTTTCCACCTATCGTTGGCCTGCAGTCCGGACCTCACGTCTGGATGGCTGCACTGGGTTTCCTGATTACTGCTGTCGGCCTGCCGGTGGTTACCGTCATTGCGCTGGCTAAAGTCGGCGGCGGCATGGATGCACTGAGCAGCCCGATCGGCAAACTGGCTGGCGGCATACTTGCAGCTGTTTGCTACCTGGCTGTCGGTCCGCTGTTCGCCACCCCGCGTACAGCCACCGTATCCTTTGAGGTCGGCCTGGCCCCTTTGACCGGTGAAAGCCCGCTGGCGCTGTTTTTGTACAGCTCGGTGTACTTCCTGATCGTGTTCTTCGTGTCGTTGTATCCGGGCCGCTTGCTGGATACCGTTGGCCGCTTCCTGGCGCCGCTGAAAATCATTGCCCTGGCGATCCTCGGCATTGCAGCCTTTGCCTTGCCTGCCGGTGATATTGGCGTTGCGACCCCGGAATACGTGGCAGCACCGTTCTCCCAGGGCTTTATCAATGGCTACCTGACCATGGATACCCTCGGCGCACTGGTGTTCGGCATCGTGATCGTCAACGCAATCCGTTCCCGCGGTGTCGAATCGCCAAAACTGATTACCCGGTACGCAATCATTGCCGGCCTGATCGCCGGTGTCGGTCTGGCGCTGGTATACGTCAGCCTGTTCCGTCTGGGTGCGGGCAGCCATGAAGTGGCCGCCGGTGCAACCAACGGCGCAGCCGTACTGCACGCCTATGTTCAGCACACCTTCGGTTCGCTGGGCAGCGGTTTCCTGGCCGTATTGATTGCCCTGGCGTGCCTGGTTACTGCCGTTGGCCTGACCTGTGCCTGCGCGGAATACTTCAGCAAGATACTGCCGCTGTCCTACAAGACACTGGTGGTCATCCTCGCCGTATTCTCGCTGTTCGTCTCCAACCTTGGTCTGACCAAGTTGATCGCCTTCTCGATCCCGCTGCTGACGGCAATCTACCCGCCATGCATCGTCCTTGTGGCCTTGAGCTTCTGCAAAGGCTTGTGGCATGCGCAGGCACGGATTGTTGGCCCGGTGATGCTGGTGTCGTTTATCTTCGGCACTATCGATGCGCTGAAAGGCGCAGGTCTGGGTGAGTGGATTCCTGCCCAGCTGGCCAACATGCCATTCAGCAATCAGGGGCTGGCGTGGTTGGTGCCGAGCCTGGTGATCTTGCTGGCTGCAGTGATTTGCGACCGTATGCTGGGTAAGCGTCAAGAAGCTATCGCGTAATGACCGGGCACGCCAAAAGCGCGCTTTGAGTCAATCAAAAAGCCCTGCATCCAATGGATGCAGGGCTTTTTTTATGGTCGAACTTTTAAACCCTGAGTTGAACATTGCCGGTTTGATTTGTTGATCTCCAGATGCAACAAAGCCTGCACTAGGCAGGCTTTGTGGTGCCGCTCACAAAAGCAGATTACTTGCTTTCTGGAGTTGCTACAGGTGCAGCCGGAGCAGCTTCTTTGGCAGCCGCTTCATTGGACTCGGCCTGAGCTTTAGCCGCTTCAGCGTTCTCTTTGGCTGCATCGTTCACTTTGTCTTGGGCTTCGTTCATTTTTTCCTGGGATTGCTCGGTGTGCTGAGCCGCCTCTTGGGCTTTATCTTCGGATTTCTTGTCGCAGGCCGCGAGACCGAGGGTGGCAGCCAGCATCAAAGCAACAGCGAAAGTATTACGCATGGGGTGTTTCTCCTTATGAGTAGATCTACTGGGCGTTTGAGCACGTGCTGTGCGCTTAAGTTCCATGGCGGTTCATATATATAAACGACGGCTTAAACACAGCCTGCGCGCGGTAAAAGCGAGGCATTGAGAGTACAGGCCTTGAAATTTAAACCTTAGCCCCCAACTTTCATGACATCCCGCCGCCAACCCTCTCGGGCGTGGCTCATGCCATCTAATCGGAGTTTGATAACAATGAGCGTGGAAACTCAAAAAGAAACCCTGGGCTTCCAGACCGAGGTCAAGCAACTGCTACACCTCATGATCCATTCGCTGTACTCCAACAAGGAAATTTTCCTTCGCGAATTGATCTCGAACGCCTCTGATGCTGTCGACAAATTACGTTTTGAAGCGCTTTCCAAGCCTGAACTGCTGGAAGGCGGTACTGATCTGAAAATCCGTGTCAGCTTCGACAAGGACGCTAATACCGTCACTCTCGAAGACAACGGTATTGGCATGAACCGCGATGACGTGATCACCCATCTGGGTACGATCGCCAAGTCCGGCACCGCCGATTTCATGAAAAACCTGTCGGGCGACCAGAAAAAAGATTCGCATCTGATCGGTCAATTCGGTGTGGGCTTCTATTCGGCCTTTATCGTGGCTGACAAGGTCGATGTCTTCAGCCGCCGTGCCGGCACTCCTGCAAGCGAAGGCGTGCATTGGTCCTCCAAAGGCGAGGGCGAGTTTGAAGTAGCAACCGTCGAGAAAGCCGATCGCGGTACCAAAATCGTGCTGCACCTGAAGAAAGGCGAAGAAGAGTTCGCTGACGGCTGGCGCCTGCGCAACATCATCAAAAAGTATTCCGACCATATCGCCCTGCCAATCGAGCTGCCTAAAGAGCAGACCGTCGCAGAAGGCGAAGAAGCACCGGCACTGGAATGGGAAACCGTCAACCGCGCCAGCGCTCTGTGGACCCGTCCTCGTACTGAAGTCAAGGACGAGGAATACCAGGAGTTCTACAAGCACATTGCCCACGACTACGAGAACCCGCTGGCCTGGAGCCACAACAAGGTTGAAGGCAAGCTGGAATACAGCTCGCTGCTCTACGTGCCGGCCCGTGCTCCGTTCGACCTGTATCAGCGTGAAGCCCCGAAAGGCCTGAAGCTGTACGTACAGCGTGTGTTCGTGATGGATCAGGCAGAGTCGTTCCTGCCGTTGTACCTGCGCTTCATCAAAGGTGTGATCGATTCCAATGACCTGTCGCTGAACGTGTCGCGGGAAATCCTGCAGAAAGACCCGATCATCGACTCCATGAAATCGGCGCTTACCAAGCGTGTGCTCGACATGCTGGAAAAACTGGCGAAGAACGAGCCTGAGAAATATCAGGGCTTCTGGAAAAACTTTGGCCAGGTGATGAAAGAAGGCCCGGCTGAAGATTCCGCCAACAAGGAAAAAATCGCCGGTCTGTTGCGCTTTGCTTCGACCCACGGTGACGACGGCGAACAGAATGTTGCTCTGGCCGACTACCTGGCCCGTGCCAAAGAAGGTCAGGACAAGATTTACTACCTGACCGGCGACACTTACGCCCAGGTCAAAAACAGCCCGCACCTTGAAGTCTTCCGCAAGAAAGGCATCGAAGTGCTGCTGTTGACCGATCGTATCGACGAGTGGCTGATGAGCTACCTCAGCGATTTCGACGGCAAGAGCTTTGTCGACGTGGCACGCGGTGATCTCGATCTGGGCAACCTGGACTCGGAAGAGGACAAGAAAGCCGCAGAAGAAGTCGCCAAGTCCAAAGAAGGCCTGGTTGAGCGCATCAAGGCAGCGCTGGGCGAAAGCGTCAGCGAAGTGCGGGTATCGCACCGTCTGACCGATTCACCTGCCATTCTGGCCATCGGTGAGCAGGACCTGGGCATGCAAATGCGCCAGATCCTGGAAGCCAGCGGGCAGAAAGTGCCGGAATCGAAGCCGATCTTCGAGTTCAACCCGGCT
Organism: Pseudomonas sp. Lz4W; assembly: GCF_000346225.2. NCBI lineage: Bacteria > Pseudomonadati > Pseudomonadota > Gammaproteobacteria > Pseudomonadales > Pseudomonadaceae > Pseudomonas > Pseudomonas sp. Lz4W. The sequence goes on from NZ_CP017432.1 coordinate 1,590,844, forward strand.
CACCCGCTGATCGAGAAACTCGATGCGGAGCCGAGCGAAGAGCGTTTTGGCGACCTGTCGCACATCCTCTTCGATCAGGCAGCCCTGGCGGCCGGTGACAGTTTGAAAGACCCGGCAGCTTATGTCCGTCGTCTAAACAAACTGTTAGTAGAGTTGTCGGTGTAACTGAGCTATAAAAAACCCGCTTCGGCGGGTTTTTTTTGTTTCGAATTCAGGAGTTTTTAATGAAATCTATTTCGGTCAGTTCCGTTGCCTATCAAATCGACGGCCTGCCATACGAAGGCCGCCTGGCCTTTGACCCGAGTCGAGAAGACCCGCTGCCGGGGTTGTTGATGGCACCGAACTGGATGGGCATCAGCGAGGGCGCCGAAGAGATCGCCAAGTCGGTGGCAGAGCAGGGCTATGTGGTGTTGATCGCCGACCTCTACGGCCAGGCTACACGCCCCGCCAATGGCGACGAGGCGGGCGCGGCGATGATGCCGCTCAAGAACGACCGCGCCTTGTTGCGCAAGCGCATGTGGGCAGCCTATGACGTGCTGAAAAACCAGGGCCTGGCAGTGGTCGACAGCAGCAAGCTGGCGACCTTTGGCTTCTGTTTCGGTGGTTGCTGCTCGCTGGAACTGGCGCGCAGTGGTGCGCCGTTGAAAGCGGCCGTATCTTTTCACGGGACCCTGGATACGCCCAACCCGATCGATGCCAGAAGCATTACCGGATCAGTGCTGGTCCTGCATGGCGCTTCCGACCCGCTGGTACCCCGGGAGCAACTGCCGGCTTTCGAAGCCGAGATGAACGCTGCCGGCATCGACTGGCAATTGACCAGCTATGGCGGCGCCGTGCACTCCTTTACTGATCCCCATGCCAACGTGCCGGGCAAAATGATGTACGACGCCAAAACCGCGCACCGGGCGTTCACCGCCATGCACAACCTGCTGGATGATGTGTTCAGGGACTGACACCACACTGTGGGAGCCAGCTTGCTGGCGATGATTTCGGCTCAATCCTGCAGATACAGCCGGTTGCCTGCATCGCTGGCAAGCCAGCTCCCACAAGGGTGTAAGGGCCCTGTGGGAGCCAGCTTGCTGGCGATGGTTTCGGTTCAATCCTGCAGATACAGCCAGTTGTCTGCATCGCTGGCAAGCCAGCTCCCACAAGGGTGTATGGGCCCTGTGGGAGCCAGCTTGCTGGCGATGGCTTCGGCTCAATCCTGCAGATACAGTCGGTTGCCTGCATCGCTGGCAAGCCAGCTCCCACAAGGGTGTATGGGGCCTGTGGGAGCCAGCTTACTGGCGATGGTTTCGGTTTAATCCTGCAGATACAGCCGGTTGCCTGCATCGCTGGCAAGCCAGCTCCCACAAGGGTGTATGGGCCCTGTGGGAGCCAGCTTGCTGGCGATGGCTTCGGCCCAATGCTGCAGATACAGTCGGTTGCCTGCATCGCTGGCAAGCCAGCTCCCACAAGGGTGTATGGGCCCTGTGGGAGCCAGCTTGCTGGCGATGGCTTCGGCCCAATCCTGCAGATACAGTCGGTTGCCTGCATCGCTGGCAAGCCAGCTCCCACAATTGTGTATGGGCCCTGTGGGAGCCAGCTTGCTGGCGATGGTTTCGGCCCAATCCTGCAGATACAGTCGGTTGCCTGCATCGCTGGCAAGCCAGCTCTCACAATGGTGTATGGGCTCTGTGGGAGCCAGCTTGCTGGCGATGGCTTCGGCTCAATCCTGCAGATACAGTCGGTTGCCTGCATCGCTGGCAAGCCAGCTCCCACAAGGGTGTATGGGCCCTGTGGGAGCCAGCTTGCTGGCGATGGCTTCGGCTCAATCCTTCAGATACAACCGGTTGCCTGCATCGCTGGCAAGCCAGCTCCCACAATGGTTTAAGTGTCAGGTCCGGGCTCTGTGGGAGCCAGCTTGCTGGCGATGGCTTCGGCCCAATCCTGCAGATACAGTCGGTTGCGGGCATCGCTGGCAAGCCAGCTCCCACAAGGGTGTATGGGTTCTGTGGGAGCCAGCTTGCTGGCGATGGTTTCGGCTCAATCCTGCAGATACAGCCGGTTGCCTGCATCGCTGGCAAGCCAGCCCCCTCAAGTTTGTAAGTCATCGGTGGGGCTATGCCGTGCGCTCTATGGTTTCGCTTACGGTCAAATCCCGCATCAACAACCCGTAGTTCAAATCCACCTGCTCCGGAATCGGCAGGTATACGGTGTGGCCGTCACCCGGTGCCACCTGAATCGGCAACCCGGCGCTGTTGTGTAGATGGTCAAGATCGAAGTGATAGTTGCCCCGGGGCGTCATCAATTCCAGATGATCACCCAAAGCGAAGCGGTTTTTGACTTTTACTTCTGCCAGCCCGTTGCGCCGCTCGCCCGTGAGCTCGCCCACAAACTGTTGGCGATGGGACAGCGAGCTGCCATGCAGGTAGTTCTGATACTCGTCGTGCACATGGCGGCGCAAAAAGCCCTCGGTGTAACCGCGTTGCGCCAGTGACTCCAGATCGGTCATCAGGCTGTGGTCAAATTCACGACCGGCCACCGCATCATCAATCGCCTTGCGATACACCTGGGTCGCCCGTGCGCAGTAGAAATGCGATTTGGTACGGCCTTCGATCTTCAGCGAGTGCACCCCCATCGCGGTCAGGCGCGCAACGTGTTGCACCGCACGCAAGTCCTTGGAGTTCATGATGTAGGTGCCGTGTTCATCCTCGAACGCCGACATCGGTTCGTCCGGGCGACTGGCTTCGTGCAGGACGAACACTTCATCGCTGGGGGCTCCCACGCCCAGGGTTGGCTCAACGATGTTGACCACATTGCCCAGCTCGTTTTCCGTTGCCGGCTTTGCCTCGTACTTCCAGCGACAGGCATTGGTGCAACTGCCCTGGTTGGCATCACGCTTGTTCATGTACCCCGACAGCAGGCAACGGCCGGAGTAGGCCATGCACAGCGCGCCATGCACGAAAATTTCCAGTTCCATGGCGGGTACTTTCTGGCGGATTTCCTCGATTTCTTCCAGCGACAGTTCCCGCGACAGAATGATCCGGCTCAAACCCTGCTGGTGCCAGAATTCGACACTGGCCCAGTTCACGGTATTGGCTTGTACCGACAAATGAATCGGCATGTGCGGGAAGTGTTTGCGCACCAGCATGATCAAGCCCGGATCGGACATGATCAGCGCATCCGGGCCCATGGCAATCACCGGCTCCAGGTCTTTGAGGAAGGTGCGCAGCTTGGCATTGTGCGGGGCGATGTTGACCACCACGTAAAAGCGCTTGCCCTGAGCCTGGGCTTCGGCGATACCGATGGCCAGATTGTCGTGGTCGAATTCGTTGTTGCGCACCCGCAGGCTATAACGTGGCTGACCGGCATACACCGCGTCGGCGCCATAGGCGAAGGCGTAGCGCATGTTTTTCAGGGTGCCGGCAGGGGCAAGGAGTTCGGGCGGTGCAAGTGGCATGGTCAGGTCATTCGCAAAAGGGCGCGATGGTAGACCAGGCCGAATGCCGCACTATTGATCTGGGTCTACAAAACGCCTCGGAGCGGCCGGTAACCCAGGCTCAAAGCCAGCCCCGCCGATTGCCCCTTGTGCAATAAATGCAAGCCCGGGCGACCTGGCAGGTGATGGGCATTGACCGGGTGGCTGACCGGCTCGAAGCAGAAAAAATCCTCTCCGGCAGGGCAGTACACCAGGCAGTACGGGGCACCCGTGGCCCGGCACTCCAGCTCGTAGCCCAGGTCTGGCTGGCTGATCAGCCCATGGCCATCCCAGCCGGTAAAACAGTTGTCGAGTCTTGTCTCGGGCAGGCTGGCGAGCTGGTTGAAATCCCGTTCGGCCGTCAAGGGCGCAAGGTGTGTGGGCAGCCCGTCGGTATCGCACAGCCAGATCTGTGCAGTGCGGGCCTGTAAGCGGGTGCGGGGAGTGCGGGGGAAATAGGGATGCAGCCCCAGGCCATGCCAGGCGGCACGCTCGTCCTGATGGGTAACGCTCAGTTCGATGCGCAATTGACCTTCGCTCAGGCGGTAACGCAGCTGCGCGTGGTAGGCGAAGGGCACAGTGCTATCGAGTCGCAGGCAGGCATGCTGCGCGGTGTGCTCAATCACACTCCAGGGTTGTTGCCAGCCACTGCCATGGATGGGCAGGGCTGAGGTGGGGCTGTTGGGCTGCAGCACAAACCAGTGCTGCGGGCCGTCAAAACCGCCACCGCCGATGCGGTTCGACCAGGGCACCAGTGGATAGCACGCTAGGCGTCCCGGCAAACCGCTGTTCAATGCCGTGTCGGCACTGGGGCGCAACAGCGGCTGGCCGCTGGCGATGACACTCCAGTTGACAATGCTGGCACCGATCATCGGCGCCAGTGTCAGCCGGGTCAGGCCGTCTTCCAGGATCAACGTCTCGGGCCGCATGGCCGCTACCTCCACTGAGCAATCACGCGGCACGCCGCCACGTCAGCATTACAATACCGGCGACCACGATCAGGCCACCGATCACCTGACTGCTGCTGAGCAACTGGTCCAGAATCAGCCAGCCAAACAGCAGGCTGGCCACCGGTTCAACGTTCATGACCGGGGCATTACGCGCCATGTCCAGGCGGGTCAGGCAAATAAACAGCAGGCAGAACCCTAGCCCATAAAGAGCCACCAGGCAGGCAAGGGCGGTCCAGCCGGTTGACGAGCCGGGCAGTGAAACGCCTCCCGGCAATACACCGCTGACCCCGGCGACTGCCGCGACGCTGAATACAATCAGCATCGTCAGCATGCTGCGCACCGTGCCGCGCACGCTCGACAGCTTGTGGTCAGTGATCCACAGCGCGCAGGCAAAGACAGAAGCTGCGGCGAACCCGAAGGCAATGCCTTCCAGCCATTGTGCTTCGGTTGTGCCTTGATTCGACAGGCGCTCGGGGACGTCCAGGGCAAACGCCAGCCCGAACATGATCACGCCCATCAATACCGCTGCCCGCCGGGTCGGGGCCGAGCCGCCCAGGGCCCAGGTCAGCAGCACCAGCAGGATCGGCGCCACGTTGGCGATCAGCAATGCCAGGGCCACGGGGATGCGGGCCACGGCGGAATAGATAAAGAAGCTTTGCGCCGCGATCAGCACCCCCAGCAGCACTTGCCAGCGCCAGTGGGCGGGGGTTAACCGGGGGCGTTCACGTTGCCACAGCACCAGGCCGGTCAGTACCAGCAGGGTCACGCCGGCGCGGCACAGAATCGCCAGCAGCAGGCCGGTGTCATGGTCAAAGGCGATCCGCGCGGCGATGTGATTACCGGCAAATGCACAGGCCAGCAACACCAGCAGCAACACCGCGACATGACGGGGAAACAAAGCAGGAGCAGACATGAGTAACCAGCCTCCTTGGCTGGAAATAAAGCTGAAAACCCGTAGGAACGAGCTTTTAAACCGCTCGCGAGCAAGCTCGCTCCTACAGAGGGGGGGTTACAGCACCACGCTTGGCAGCCACAGCGAGATGGCCGGAACGTAGGTCACCAGCATCAGCACCAGCAGCAGGGCCGCATAGAACGGCAGCAGGGCTTTGACGGTGTTTTCGATCGTGACCTTGCCCACGGCGGCACCGACGAACAGGACCGCACCCACCGGCGGGGTAATCAGCCCGATCCCCAGATTGACCAGCATGATCATGCCGAAGTGCACCGGGTCGACACCGATCCCGATAATCACCGGCAGCAGGATCGGGGTCAGGATCAGAATCAGCGGCGCCATGTCCATCACCGTGCCCAACAGCAGCAACATGACGTTGATGCACATCAGGATCACGTAGCGGTTATCCGACAGCGTCAGGAACGCTGTGGTGATCTTCATCGGGATCTCCATCAGCGTCAGGATGTAGCCGAAGCTGGCAGCAAAACCGATCAGGATCATCACGATGGAAATAGTGCGCACCGCCCGGTGCATCAGCTTGGGCAGGTCGCGCCATTTGTAGTCGCGATAAATGAACATGGTGACGAAGAACGACCAGAGCACGGCGATGGCCGCGGACTCGGTGGCGGTGAAAATACCCGACAGAATGCCGCCGAGGATGATGACCATGGCCATCAGGCCCCAGAGCGCATCGCCGGCGATTTTCAGCGCCTGGCGCAGCGGAATCACTTCACCCTTGGGGTAGTTGCGCTTGCGCGCAAAGATCATGCACAGCCCCATCATCACGGCACTAAGCAGCAGCCCCGGAAAGATCCCGGCCATGAACAGCGAGGCGATCGACACCGTGCCACCCGCAGCCAGCGAGTACAGCACCGAGTTGTGGCTCGGCGGTGTAAGCAAAGCCTGGACCGAACCGCTGACGGTGACCGCCGTGGAGAACTCCCGGGGATAACCGGCACGTTCCATTTCCGGAATCAGCACTGAGCCCACCGAGGCGGTGTCGGCCACCGAAGAGCCGGAAATCGCCCCGAAGAAGGTCGAGGCCACGATATTGACCAGTGACAGGCCACCGCGTACGAAACCTACCAGCACCCCGGCAAACGCCACCAGCCTGCGGGACATGCCGCCCTCGGCCATGATCGCACCCGCCAGAACGAAGAACGGAATCGCCAGCAGGGAGAATTTGTTCACGCCGCCGGCAACCTGAATCATCAGCGCGTCGAACGGAATATCAATCCACCATGCGCCAATCAGCGCCGAAAGGCCCAGGGCGTACGCCACCGGCATACCGAGAAGGATCAGCGCAATAAAACTGCCCAACAATACCAAAGCATCCATTTAGACGGCCTCTTCGCTGGCTTCTACGATGTCGAACCGCACCGCGCGGCGATGGCTCTGGTCACCCAGAAAGAGTTTTTCCAGGACAAAAACCAGGGTCACCAGCCCGCCAATGGGAATCGGCAAATAGGAAATCCCGACCCGCAAGGACGGCATCTCGCCGAGGAATTGATTCCAGGTGGTGGCGCACAGCTTGAAGCCCTTGACGGCCATGAACAGGCAGACCACCACCATCAGCAGCTGCACCAGCAAGGCGGCCTGTTTGCGCACCATTGGCGGCATCCGTTCGACCGCCATCGACACCGCCATGTGCGCGCCGGCACGGTAACTGGCGGCCGCGCCAAAGAAGGTAAAAACCACCATCAACAAGATGGCGACGGGCTCTGGCCAGCTGGAGCCCGAGCCCAGTACATAGCGGGCAAAAATGCCCCAGGGAATGATCAGGGTCATGGTCAGCACCGATAAACCGGCGATCCCGATACAGACCCGATACAGCATGTCGTTCAAGCGCAGTACGGTATTTTTCATGGGGCTCACCACTGCGGCGGTGACGGGGCGGGGCCCGTCACTGCGGCATAATCGGACAGGCTTATTGGACCGCTTCAATACGCGAGATCAGGTCTTTGTAGTCCGCCCCGTATTTGTCACGAACAGGCTGAGTGGCGTCGTAAAAGGCTTTTTTCTGTTCCGGGGTCAGGGTGATGAACTCCACCCCGGAAGCCTTGAGTTTTGCTTCAGCGTCAGAAGACTTTTTGTCCCACAGAACGCGCTCTTCCATCTGTGCTTCACGGGCTACCTTCTGCACCAGTGCCTGTTGCTCCGGGCTGAGCTTGAGCCAGGTGGTTTTGGCAATCACGATCGGCTCGGGCAGGATCAGGTGATCAGTCCAGGTGAAGTACTTGGCGTTCTGGTAGTGGTTGTGTTCGAGGAAGGTCGGCGTATTGTTTTCTGCACCGTCGATCACCCCGGTCTGCAGGGCGCTGAAGATCTCGCCCGTGGCCATGGCGATGCCATTGCCGCCCATGTCGTTGATGGTGTCGATAAATACCGGGTTGCCCTGGACCCGGATTTTCATGCCCTTGAGGTCTGCGATCTGACGTACAGGCTTCTTGGTGTAGAGGTTGCGGGTGCCGCCATCCATCCACGCCAGGGCGACCATGTTGAAGTCGGAGTTGGTGATCTTGTCGAGCATCTCCTGGCCGATTTCACCGTCGATGATTTTGCGCATGTGTGCCTGGTCGCGGAACACAAAGGGCAGGTTGAACGCATTGGTCTCGGGGACCACCGGCCCGAGGATCCCTAGGCTGACCCGGGTCATTTGCACCGCGCCGGACTGCAACTGCTCGACCACTTCTTTCTCGGAGCCCAGCACGCCGCCGGCAAACATCTTGAAGCTGATATCGCCGTTACTTTGATCCTGCAGCTTCTTGCCCATGTCCTGTTCGGCCACTACCGGTGGATAGCCAGCCGGGTGAACTTCGGCGAATTTGATTTTGATTTCGGCCTGGGCAGCGCCCGAAAGGCAGAAAGCCAGCGGTAGAGCAGCAATAAGCAAGGTGCGTTTGAAATCCATGGGTCACTCCAAGTATTGTTTTTTTTATATCAAGGTGTCGGATCAGCAATGTCGGTAAACAGTCAGTTGTTGAAGGCGGGCTCCACCAGCCCCTTGATCCCCGGCCTGAGGGCGAACACGCCGCCCGCCAGGGGTTGATCGCTGATATCGCCTGCCGGACGAATCGAGGTGACGAACAGGGTGTCCATGTCTGCACCTCCGAAGGCGCACATCGCAGGCTTCTTCACCGGTACGGCAAGGGAGCGGTCGAGTTTGCCTGCGGGGGTAAAACGGTGGATCAGGCCGGCATCATTGCCGCAGATCCAGTAGCAGCCATCGGCATCGACGGCAGCGCCATCAGGGCGTCCCGGATGCTCCAGCATGTCTACGAACAGGCGACGGTTGTACGGCGTTGCGCTGTCGATGGCGTAATCGAAGGCCCAGATTTTTTGCACCTTGGGGTGTGAGTCCGAGAGGTACATGGTTTTGCCGTCGGGGCTGAAAGCCAGGCCATTGGGGACGATAAAACCGTCCAGCTGAGCCGTTAGCGGTTCTGTCTGACCTGCGCTATAGCGATACATCGCCCCGCACTGCGCACCTGCGGCCATGTCCAGCAGCATGGTCCCGGCCCAGAAGCGGCCCTGGCGGTCACAGCGGCCATCGTTAAAGCGCATGCCGGGTTGAGCATGGTCAACGCCTGCCAGCAGGCGGGTGTCGAGACCGCCGTCGGCCCGGGGCTTGAGGCTGAACAGCCCGCTTTGCATGCCGGCGATCCAGCTGCCGTCGCTGCTGCGGGCGATGCAGGCAAGCATTTGCGGGGCATCCCAGCTCTGGCTGCGACCGTCGATCAGGCTCCAGCGGTGCAAGCGTGCGGCGGGAATATCCACCCAATACAGCGCCTGTTCTGCTGCGCTCCAGACCGGGCTTTCGCCCGTGGCATTGCGTGCATCGAGAATGAGTTCGGCGGTCATGGGGCTACCCCTGTCGGTCGTGTTCTTGTCAGCGGCTGTGTTCAGTCGTCGCCGAAGGGGCCGGCTGCGACGAAGGCTCCGCCCTGGTAAATCATGCTCGGGTCATTGGCCGCCGGCATTGGCTGGGCTTCAACCTTGGCGCGAAACACCTCTGAACTGTCCTTGGGGGCAAAGCCCAGATGGGCCGCGTAGCGGTTGTCCCACCACAGATTCGGATTGTTTGACGCGCCGTAGACCACCGTGTGCCCGACGTCCGGTGTGTACAGTGCGCGTTCGAGCAATTGGGTCAGATCGGCAAAACTCAGCCAGGTGCTGAGCATCCGGCGGTTTTGCGGTTCGGGGAAGGATGAGCCGATGCGGATGCTGACGGTTTCGATGCCATAGCGATCGAAGTAGAAGGTGGCCATGTCTTCGCCATAGGACTTGGACAGACCGTAATAACCATCGGGGCGGCGCGGGGAGCGGGCATCGAGGGTCTGGTCCTGTTTGTAAAAACCGATCACATGGTTGGAGCTGGCGAAAATCACCCGTTTGACGCCATGGCGTCGAGCCGCTTCATAGATATGGAACACCCCGGAGATGTTCGGCCCGAGGATTTCTTCGAACGGGCGCTCAACCGAGACTCCACCGAAATGCAGGATGGCATCTACGCCTTCAACCAGTTGCTGAACGGCGTTTTTGTCGGTGAGGTCGCAGGGGTGTATTTCCTCGCTGCTGTCGACAGCGGGAGCCATAGGCGCAATATCAGAGAGTCGTAAAACCCTGGCGTAGGGCTTTATGCTTTCACGCAGTACCTTCCCCAGGCCGCCGGCCGCGCCGGTGAGAAGAAGGCGATTGAAGGGATTTTGGACAGTGTGCGAGGTTGCCATCAAGAGACCCTTTTTTATTATTGATGTCATCTGTTGTCGTATGACATGGCCGGGATTATTCGCAGTCCTTTAGGGTGTTGTCAATGCACCGAGGGTCAAAACATAGTGTGGCGCTATCATTTTGTCATCATGACGGCGAGCGTATGGGCGTGGGAGCGGGCAGCAACGATGGGCGTGGGAGCTGGCTTGCCAGCGATTAAGACGCTGCGGTTTGTCAGCGACAGCCCGGTGCGCCCCCCGCAGACAAACCCACTCCCATAGGGGAAGCGGGCAGCAACGATGCGATGGGTGTGGGAGCTGGCTAGCCAGCGATTCAGACGCTGCGGTTTGTCAGCGACAGCCCGGTGCGCCCACCGCAGACGAGCCCGCTCCCAGAGGGGGAGCGGGCAGCAACGATGCGCTAGGTGTGGGAGCTGGCTTGCCGGCGATTCAGGCACTGCGGTTTGTCAGTGACAGCCCGTTGATCCGATCGTGAGCAAACCCGCTCCCACAGGGGGTTACAGCAGCGACAACGGATAGCTGATGAAGATGCGGTTTTCATCATATTCGTTAGTGCTGTAGTCACGACGCATGGTCGAGTTGCGCCAGCGCATGTTCAGGTCTTTGAAGGTACCGGTCTGGATGGTGTAGGCCAGTTCCGATTCGCGACCCCATTCCTTGCCGTCAGTGATGGCGCCGGTGTGGATGTTATCGCCGCTCAGGTAGCGGTTCATCATCGTCAGGCCGGGTACGCCGAACACTGCGAAGTCAAGGTCGTGACGCAGCTGCCAGGAACGCTCCTTGGCAAGGTCGTAGCTGGAGTTGTAGCTGTCGTTGGCCAGGGTGCCGCCGCTGGTGCCGTTGACGCGCATCCAGCCATCATCGCCGCTGACTTTCTGCAGGCCGACATACAAGGTGTTGCCTTTGTATTTGGCCGAAAGCAGGGCGTATGCGGTTCTGTTGTTCAGGTCGCCGGCCAGTTTGCTGCCGTCGTCCTTGCCCCAGAAATAGCCGAGGTTGGCGCCCAGGGTCACATCACCAACAGGCTGGGTGTGCAGGACGTTAAGGAATTGCTGCTGGTAAATATCTTCCAGCTGCGCGTACCACAGGCCGACCTGGGTGTGCTTGTCGTTGAAGCTGTAATCGCCACCGGCAAAGTTGAAACGGTCGGACGTGAACGCGCCTTTTCCGTTAAGCGACATATCTTCCATGCTCGCATCGTTACGCGGGCTGTTGCCCCGGAACTGGCCGCCATAGAGGTTGAGACCGGCGATCTCTTTGGAGGTGATCTGGCCGCCACGGAAGGTTTGTGGCAGTGAGCGTCCGTCGTCCGAGCGCAAGATCGGCAGTACCGGCATCCACTCACCGATTTTCAGTTCGGTGTTGGAGATCCTGGCCTTGGCTGCAACACCCAGACGGCCGAAGTTGTCGGCCGGTTCGCCATCGCCATGGGTCGGCAGCAACTGTGTGCCGACCGTGCCTTTACCGCCATCGAGCTTCTGCGAGTACAGGCCCAGGACATCAATCCCGAAACCGACGGTACCCTGGGTAAACCCGGACTTGACGTCGAGAATGAAGTTTTGCGTCCACTCTTCAGCCTTGCTCTGCGGATAGTCCGGGTTGGTGAAGTTGCGGTTGATGTAGGCATTACGCAAGGTAAGGGTGGCCTTGGTGTCTTCCACAAAGCCTTCAGCCAGGCCGGTCAGCGGTAAAGCCAGGCTCATGCTGCCAAGACCGAACAAGACCAGTGACCGAGTGTTTTGATGTTTCATTATTGTTACGCTCCCATTTTTTGGCATAGCACTTCCCGTGACCGTCAGAAGAGCGGTCAGCGATTCAAAGGACGTGCGTGGTGCCCTGAAGTCAGGGCGGCGACTCAAGTCGCTGAAGCGAGAGAGTCTTTTGCTTGCGCACTAGGCGTCAGCAAATTCTGCAGGTGATCGTTGCGTGGAGGATCGTGCTGGAAACACGACCGGCATGCGGCCAGCGCGGATTAACGGCGCGCCATGGCGGGGAGCGGACACGAAGGGGCTCATACGAAAGATTCCTTGATTATTTTTATTTTTGTTATCTGTTGTCGTACAACATCCATCGGATTATTTACAGCTTGGGTCAGATTTGTCAATGCAGGTTCAGCCAAACAATTAAAGTAAAAATGTGATCGGTGCAGCAGCCCGGGACCCTCGGCTCGGCAGGTGAGCCTGAAACCCGACCGGGCATGATACAGACCTGATTCCAATGCAGCCGAGAAATATGCGCCCATGCTGGCCAACCACTGTGAACGGCTAGCCCTGCAGGCTTTTTTTCATCAGTCTTATTCCCGGCCCCTGGCCTACCACCCGCTCGCTGGCCCTCGACGCCCATGGCAAATCCCTAGGTGCCGCCTTGCTGGATATGGTGCTTGAAACCTTGCAGGAGCGAGCTTGCTCGCGAGATTTTGCTTGCCGCGTTGCAAAAAATTGCGAGCAAGCTCACGCCTGCAGACATGGGACATGCCGTCTTTATCCCGTAATGTGCCTGCGCGCCTGTATATTTGCCGTCTAAACTGCGCCTACCCAATGCGCTTGCGGCCCACTGACACGGATGGCACATGAACGAAACCAGTCTTCAACGTAAAACCCTGCTCTTGCTGCTGGCTTTGGTCACCATCGCGTTCATCTGGATTCTGCTGCCGTTCTATGGCGCGATTTTCTGGGCCGTTGCCCTGGGCATTCTGTTCGCTCCATTGCAGCGCAAGATGGTGCTCAAGTTGAAAGGGCGCCGAAACCTCGCGACCTTCTCCACCCTGGGGGTGTGCACGCTGATCGCGATTTTGCCGGTGATCGTTACCACCGTGCTGCTCGTGCAAGAAGTAGCCATGCTTTACAAGGATGTCGAGAGCGGAAAGATCAATGTCGCCAGCTATGTCATGCAGATCAAGGACGTCCTGCCGCCGACGGTCCAGGACTGGCTGGACCGGTTCGGGGTCGGCAACATTGACGGCCTGAGTGAGAAAATTGCCAAAGGCGCTCTGGAGGGCAGTCAGTTCTTTGCGACCCAGGTGTTCAGTTTCGGGCAGAGTACCTTCGAGCTGGTGGTGAGTTTTTTCATCATGCTCTACCTGCTGTATTTCTTTATCCGTGACGGGCAGCAAATGGTGCGCTTGATCCGTAATACGGTGCCGATGGCCGAGCAGCACAAGCGTTTGTTGCAGCTCAAGTTGCGCCGTGTGGTCAGGGCCTCGGTCAAGGGCAACCTGGCAGTGGCCGTGACCCAGGGGGCCCTGGGCGGGTTGATTTTCTGGCTGCTGGGGATCCATAGCTCGCTGTTCTGGGCCGTGCTGATGATGTTCCTGTCGCTGCTGCCAGCGGTGGGCGCAGGCATTGTCTGGGCACCGGTGGCGGTGTACTTCCTGGCTTCGGGGATGATTTGGGAAGGGGTGGTGCTGGCGTTGTACGGGGTGTTTGTGATCGGGATGGTGGATAACGTGCTGCGTCCGATCATGGTGGGCAAAGACACCAAAATGCCGGACTTCCTGATTCTGATTTCGACCCTGGGCGGCATGGCGATCTTCGGCCTCAATGGCTTTGTGATCGGGCCATTGATTGCCGCCCTGTTCTTGTCCAGCTGGGGCCTGTTCAGTGGTACCCGGCGCAAAGTGCGACTACCTGCCGATATCCCTCGCAACGATTAGCGAAAACTCCAGGAAACCCCGACGTAGGCGCCCCTGCCTTCGCCGGGAGTGGAGCGCGCGGCATCCAGCCCTTTGTCGTCATACCCTGGAGTCACAGTGGCGGCATAGCGTTCGCCGGTCAGGTTGCGCAGGTCGAGCCAGGTTTGCCAGTCCTGTTTGGGTGAGGCATAGCCCAGGGTCGCTCCCCAGAGCATGTAGGACGATGCGTAATATGAGTTGGCGTAATCCACCGCCATGCGTGAGGCAACCTGGGTGTTCAGCCCTGTATAGAACCCCTGCGGGTGGTCGTAGCGTATTTCAGCCTGATAGTAATGTTGCGGGATGCCCGGTAGCCGGTTGGCGCCAAACCGCGGGTCATCGCGAAAATGGAAGTCGCTGAAGGTGTAAGCCTGACGCAGCGAGACTTTACCCACCGCCTGGCGCTCCCACAGCAGGCTGTGGAGTCCGGCTTCGAAGCCCTGGTGCACCGTGGGGCTGGCGTTGGCTTCGCCGACAATGGCCACCTGTCCTGCGGTCGCGGCCCGGGTTTCGACACTCAGCAATTCATGGCGGATTGCCGAGTAGTACCAGGCCAGATCCCATTGTCCGATCAAGGAATCGCCCCGGGTACCCAGCTCAAGGGTGGTGGCTGTCTGGTTGTCCAGCGCTACCGGCGTACTTTGTTGACCGGTAGCCGGGCCGCTGCCAACCGGGAATCGGTAGGGCGAGCCCCAGATCATCGACCAGGGGTGAGGTGGTTCTACTGAGCGGCTGAGGTTGGCATACACCTGCAGATCGGGGTTGAATTCGTAGCGCAGGCCGACCCGGGGCGCGTAATCCCAATCGTGCTGGCTGACCTTGCCGCCGCTGTCGGGGTAGCTGACGTCACTTTCGCGGCGGGTATAGATCAGTGCCATGCCGGTGGTCAGCCACAGGTCAGGGACCAGTTCCAGATCATTGCTGGCGTGCAGCACCGTGTCTGAGCCCTGGTAACTGAAATCGCGAATTTTTGTTCCGGGCGCGTAACCGGCGGTATTGCCAATCGGCAGGCGCACGTATTCCGAGGCGCCGCTGTTGGGCAGGTGTTTGGTGTTGCGCAAGCCCAGGGTGGTGTTGCTTTCGAGTCCGAACAAGGTGTCGCGGCGCTTGTAGTTGAGGGTGCCGCTGATATCGCTGTAGGCGACTTTCAGCCGGTTCGGACCTTCGTGCAGATCCATCGGGTAGTCGTGATAGACCAGTCCCACCTCCAGCTGCGAGTCGTCATCCAGGTACATCGTGGTTTTGTTGCCCAGCCAGGTGCTGCCGGGCTGTGGGCGGGTGTAATCACCGTTCACATAAACCGGGTTGGCCGAGCGTGGATGATGCTTGATCTGGTCCTTGGTAACGCGGCCGGCCAGTTGGTTGTCGGTCTCGCGATAGCGCAGGTAAAAGCGGGTTTCGAGCTGCGGGCTGAAGCGATAACCGATGTTGGCCGCTATGCCTTTACTGCTGCCGCGGGTGTGATCCTGATAACCATCGGTGTCGGAGTCGGTCAGTGCCACGTAGTAATCGAGATCCCCCAGTACTTGTCCGGAACTGATCTGACGTTTCTGATAACCATAACTGCCGGTTTCATAGCGGACTTGCAGGGGGGCGGCGTCATGGCCGGTGCGGGTCACGTAATTGATCGAGCCGCCGAGGGCCAGTGCGCCGCTCTCAAAGCCGTTGGCGCCACGCAGCACTTCAGCCCGGCTCAGCCACAAGGGCTCGAACAGCTCGTATGGGGTGCCGCCGGGACCGGTCAATGGCAGGCCGTCGAGCATCACGTACAGACCCGAGCCATGGGCCCCAGGGGCGCGATTGATGCCGGAGCCGCGAACGGAGACCTTGGCCCCGTCATTACCGGAAGATTGCGCGTAGATACCGGGTTGATAGGCCAGCACATCGGTGTTGCTGGCGGTGCGGCCATTTTCGACGCGGTTCAGGTCGATCAGGTTGCTGGCCCCGGGTACGTCATGCAGTCGGGCCTGGGCCAGTTCCAGTTCACTGCTTTCATCGCCGCGGACCTGAACCTCGCCCAACTCCAGTGACTCGGCGCAGACGGGTGTAGCGCAGACGAGCGCCAGGGGCAGCAATGAGTAAAGGGCGGATCGCATGAACAGGAATCTCGGTCGATGGGCGGGCGGCGCGCCAGCCTATACAAGCCGAGAATGACTCGCAACTTTCATGGGGCATCAATGGTGTGCGGGTTGAAAAGCTCGCGAGCAAGCTCGCTCCTACGGAGGGCGGGTGATTGCGGGTATCGGGAACAGGAACTGTTGGTGGCGGGTTGAAAAGCTCGCGAGCAAGCTCGCTCCTACGGAGGGCGGGTGATCGCGGGTATCGGGAACAGGAGCTGTTGGCGGCGGGTTGAAAAGCTCGCGAGCAAGCTCGCTCCTACGGAGGGCGGGTGATTGCGGGTATCGGGAACAGGAGCTGTTGGCGGCGGTTTGAAAAGCTCGCGAGCAAGCTCGCTCCTACAGGGGAGGGTATTTGAGCGGGCAAAAAAATGCCCCGTAAAAGCCGGGCTTCTACGGGGCATGGGGTGCAACGTTTCAAGGCTTAGCCAACAAGGCTCAGCGTTGCGTGTTGCACCAGTTCAAGCATTGGCTGCGGGTATACACCCAGGATGAATACCAGTGCCGAAATAGCCAGCAGCATGACGCCACCCGCCTTTTGCTCCCAGTTCAGCGGAGCATCGTGACGATGCAGTTTTGGCTCGACCAGGTACAGGGTCACCATCACGCGCAGGTAGTAGAACACGCCGATGGCACTGCCCAGCACCAGGGACCCGACCAGCCACCATTGGTGGGCTTCAACGCCGGTAGCAACGATGTAGAACTTGCCGATAAAGCCGGCAGTCAGCGGGATACCCGCCAGCGACAGCATCATCACGGTCATGACCGCAGTCAGGTACGGACGACGCCAGAACAGGCCGCGGTACTCGTACAGCGCGTCAGCATCACGACCCTTGTACGGCGAGGACATCAGGGTAATCACACCGAATGCACCCAGGCTGGTCAGCACGTAGGTGATCAGGTACACGCCGATGGCTTCCATCGCCATGCCTTTGCTCGCCACCAGGGCGATCAGCAGATAGCCGAAGTGGGCGATGGACGAGTAACCCAGCAGACGCTTGAGGTTGTTCTGGGTCAGGGCCAGCAGGTTACCGAACAGGATCGAAGCAATCGCGATCACGGTCAGTACATCGCTCATCACCCCGGTAGTTGCCGACGGGGTGATCTGGAACAAACGCACCATCACTGCAAACACGGCCACTTTGGAAGCGGTAGCCAGGAAAGCGGCGACCGGAGCCGGAGCACCTTCGTAGACGTCCGGAGTCCAGAGATGGAAAGGCACCAGCGACAGTTTGAACGCCAGGCCGACCAGCATCATGCCCAGACCCAGCTGGGCCAGCGGTGCAGGTACGCCGGAAGCTGCCAGGGCGTGACCGATACCGCTGAAGCTCAGGCTGCCGGCTTCGGCGTAGAGCAAGGCCATACCGAACAACAGGAACGCAGAACCGGCCGCCGACAGCACCATGTATTTGATGCCGGCTTCCAGTGAACGCTTGTTGAAGAAGGCATACGCCACCAGGCCGTACACCGGTACCGATAGCAGCTCCAGACCGATAAACAAGCCGGCCAGGTGTTGCGCGCTGACCAGAACGATGCCGCCGGTAGCGGCCAGCAGCATCAGCAGGTACAGCTCTTCGCGGTTGCCCGGATAGCCGGTGCCTCCTTCGCCCAGATAAGCATGGGCGAGGGTGACGCAGGCCAGGGTGGCGACCAGAATCAGCCCGATGTAGAGATAGGCAAAGTTGTCCATCATCAACAGCGGGGTGACAGCCAGCGGAGCCACTTTCAACGCAGGGAAGATCGACAGCAAGGCCAGGTTAAGACCGGCCACCGAAAGCAGGAAGGTCTGTGAATGGTTGCGCCGCCATGCGATTGCCAGCATCACCACTACAACGGTGAGACTGGTAATCAGCAGCGGCGCAAGCGCGATAAAGTGTTGGATCGTGAATTCCATAGCGCTCTTACCGGGCCGAAGCGAGTTGAGTGAAGGCGGTGCCGATCCACTGCTGCACGCCATGCATGGTCGCAGCCGAGGTATCGAGGAACGGTTGTGGGTATACGCCGATGAACACCAGCAATACCGCCAGACCGAGCACCATGATCAGTTCACGTGCATCCATGCCGGCCAGTACTGCATCCGACTTGGAAGGGCCGAAATAGGCGCGGTGAATCATGATCAGCGAGTAGACCGAACCAAACACCAGACCGGTTGTGGCAATGGCCGTGATCCATGGGAAGCTGGCGAACGAGCCAATCAGGATCAGGAATTCGCCGACGAAGTTACCGGTACCCGGCAGGCCCAGCGACGCCGCAGCGAAGAACAGGCTGATGGCCGGCAGGTAGGCGATCTTGGACCACAAGCCGCCCATTTCCCGCATGTCGCGAGTGTGCAGACGCTCGTACAGTTGACCGCTGAGGATAAACAGCGCGGCTGCCGAAACACCGTGGGCCAGCATCTGGATGACGGCACCTTGCAGTGCCAGCTGGCTGCCGGAGTAGATCCCGATCAGTACGAAGCCCATGTGCGAAACACTGGAGAACGCGATCAGACGCTTGATGTCGGTTTGTGCGAAGGCCAGGAACGCGCCGTAGAAAATCCCGATCAGACCCAGGGCCATGGCAATCGGCGCAAACTCGGCCGAAGCATTCGGGAACAGCGGCAGGGCGAATCGCAGCAGACCATAGGCAGCGGTCTTCAGCAGGATACCGGCCAGGTCCACAGAACCGGCAGTCGGTGCCTGGGCGTGAGCGTCAGGCAACCAGGAGTGGAACGGTACGACTGGCAGTTTCACGGCAAACGCAATGAAGAAGCCAAGCATCAGGATGTACTCGGTAGTGAGTGACATCTTGGTTTTCAGCAACTCGGCGTAGCTGAAGGTAATCACGCCGGTGTTGTTGAAGTTGACCAGCACCAGACCCAGGATCGCCACCAGCATGATCAGGCCGGAAGCCTGAGTGAAGATGAAGAACTTGGTGGCGGCGTAGATACGGGTTTTCTTGCCGTCCGAAGAACTGTGACCCCAGAGCGCGATGAGGAAGTACATCGGCACCAGCATCATTTCCCAGAAGAAGAAGAACATGAACAGGTCGATGGCGAGGAACACGCCAACCACACCGCCCAGGATCCACATCAGGTTCAGGTGGAAGAAGCCCACATGACGCTGAATCTCTTTCCAGGAGCACAGAACGGACAGCACGCCGAGCAAGCCGGTGAGCAGGATCATCAGCAGCGACAGGCCGTCCAGCGCCAGGTGCACGCTGATACCGAAGCGTGCGATCCAGATGTGCTGGAACTCCAGGGCCCAGGTCGGATCGGCGCCGGGCGCCGGTGCAAATGAATAGTTACCCTGGGACCACAGCCAAAGGCCGAGTGCAAGCTCAAGGGACATGGTCAGCAACGCAATCCAGCGTGGCAGGGTAGGGCCGAAGCGCTCACCCAGCCAGCACAGCAGGCCGCCGATAAAGGGGATCAGGATTAGCCAAGGCAGAATCATGACGGGCTCAATTCCTTTCGCAATGTCGAAGGTTCATATCAGACCGCTACCAAAACGATGGCGCCCATGACCAGTACAGCACCGGCGGCCATAGAAGCAGCGTACCAACGCAGTTGTCCGGTTTCGCTACGGCTCAGGGCGTTATGCCCGGCTTTGGCCATCTTCGGGATCAAACCAATGGTCTGGTCCAGAGGATCTTTGCGCAGCAAGCGGCAGATCAACAGGTAAGGTTTGACGAACAGTTTGTCGTACAGCCAGTCGAAGCCCCACGCGGCGAACCACCAGGCCGTGAGGAAGCGGCCAATGGCGCTGTTGGCAACGTAGGTGACGAAGCGGCGCTTGCCCAGGTACAGCAAGCCGGCCAGCAGGATACCGGCCAGGGCGATGGCGCCCGAAGCGATTTCCAGGCTGTGCTTGGCTTCGCCGCCGGCATGGCCGACGCTTTGTGGCAGAACACCGGCCAGTGGCGGAGTGATCATGGCGCCGATGAAGGTCGACAGTACGATCAGTACCCCCAGCGGCAGCCAGTAGGAAACGCCATGCCCCGGGTGGGCTTCAGTCTTGGCTTCACCGTGGAACGTGATGAAGATCAGGCGGAAGGTGTACAGCGAGGTCATGAACGCGCCGACCAGGCCGGCATACAGCAGTTCGTTGTTGCCGCTGGCGAAGGCCTCCCAAAGAATTTCGTCCTTGGAGTAGAAGCCGGCCGTCAGCAGTGGCAAGGCAGAGAGTGCCGCGCCGCCGACGATGAAGCTGGCGTAGGCCAGTGGCAGTTTTTTCCACAGGCCGCCCATCTTGAAGATGTTCTGCTCGTGGTGGCAGGCAACGATCACCGCACCGGAAGCAAGGAACAGCAGGGCCTTGAAGAAGGCGTGGGTCATCAGGTGGAAGATCGCACCGTCCCATGCACCAACGCCCAGCGCCAGGAACATGTAGCCGATCTGGCTCATGGTCGAGTAGGCGAGGATACGTTTGATGTCGGTTTGTACCAGTGCGGCGAAACCGGCCAGTACCAGGGTCACGCCGCCGACGATACCCACCAGGTGCAGGATGTCCGGAGCGAGGGTGAACAGACCGTGGGTACGGGCAATCAGGTAAACGCCCGCGGTTACCATGGTTGCGGCGTGGATCAGTGCCGAAACCGGGGTAGGACCGGCCATCGCATCTGCCAGCCAGGTTTGCAGTGGCAGTTGTGCCGATTTGCCGACCGCGCCGCCCAGCAGCATCAGGGTCGCCAATACGATCCAGAAGTCACCGGCCTGGAACTTCAGCGGCGCTTGAACCAGCAGCTCCTGAATGTTCAGTGTGCCCAGTTGCTGGAACAGGATGAACAGGCCGATGGCCATGAACACGTCGCCGATACGGGTCACGATAAAGGCTTTGAGTGCGGCATTACCGTTGTTGCGGTTGCTGTAGTAGAAACCGATCAACAGGTACGAGCACAGGCCTACACCTTCCCAGCCGAAGTACAGGAACAACAGGTTATCGCCCAGGATCAGGAACAGCATGCTGGCGATAAACAGGTTGGTGTACGCGAAGAAGCGCGAGTAGCCCTCTTCACCACGCATGTACCAGGAGGCGAACAGGTGGATCAGGAAGCCGACGCCGACCACCACGCCGAGCATGGTCACCGACAGGCCGTCCAGGTAGAGGGCGAAGTTGGGCTTGAAGCCTTCCACCGACATCCACTGCCACAGCACTTGTGTGTAGTGACCGCCTTCAGGCGGTGCAACGTTGAATTGCCAGATCACATAGGCAGCCACGATGGCCGAGAGGCCAATGGAGCCGACGCCGATCAGGGCCGAGAGGTTTTCGCTGAAGCGTCCACGGGAGAACGACAGCAGCAAAAAGCCGATCAGGGGGAATACGAAAGTCAGAAAGAGAAGGTTCATCCGCGCATCTCACTGGCAGCATCGATATCAAGCGTGTGGAAACGGCGATACAGCTGCAGCAGGATCGCCAGGCCAATGCTGGCCTCGGCTGCTGCAAGGGTGATCACCAGGATGAACATCACTTGTCCATCCGGCTGCGCCCAGCGTGCACCGGCAACGATGAACGCCAGTGCAGCGGCGTTCATCATGATTTCCAGACTCATCAATACGAAGAGAATGTTGCGACGTACCATCAGGCCGACCAGACCGAGGCAGAACAGGACACCGGCAACGGCCAGACCATGTTCGAGAGGTATTCCTGGCATGTTATTGCTCCTTCGCCTCGTTACGGCCCAAGTGGAACGCCGTCACTGCTGCTGCAAGCAACAGAAACGAGGCGAGTTCGACTACCAGCAGATACGGGCCGAACAGGCTGATGCCCACGGCTTTTGCATCGATGGTGGTTTGACCGATTGCAGCACCGCTCTGATGGGCGAACAGCACGTACAGCAGTTCGGCCAGCAGCAGGGCGGACAAAATGGTCGGTCCGATCCAGATATTGGGCTTGAGCCAGATGCGTTCCTGCTGAACCGAGGCCGGGCCCTGGTTGAGCATCATCACCACAAACACGAACAGCACCATGATGGCGCCGGCGTAGGCGATCACTTCCAGCACACCGGCAAACGGTGCGCCAAGGCTGAAGAACGTCATCGCCACGGCAATCAGCGAAATAATCAGGTAGAGCAGGGCATGCACGGGGTTGGTGTTGGTGATCACACGTAACGTGGACACTACAGCGATACCCGATGCGAAATAGAAAGCGAATTCCATCGTTCTTCCTTAAGGCAGCAAGCTCTTCACGTTGATCGGCTCGGCTTCGTTCTGGGCAGCGCCTTTCGGCTTGCCCTCAACGGCCATACCCGCAACACGATAGAAGTTGTAATCAGGGTTCTTGCCGGGGCCGGAGATCAGCAGATCTTCTTTCTCGTACACCAGGTCCTGACGTTTGAACTCGGCCATCTCGAAATCCGGAGTCAGCTGGATTGCGGTGGTCGGGCAGGCTTCCTCACACAGGCCGCAAAAAATGCAGCGTGAGAAGTTGATGCGGAAAAACTCCGGGTACCAACGGCCATCTTCGGTTTCGGCTTTTTGCAGCGAAATGCAGCCCACCGGGCACGCTACGGCGCACAGGTTGCAGGCTACACAGCGCTCTTCGCCGTCCGGGTCGCGGGTCAGGACGATCCGCCCGCGATAACGCGGTGGCAGATAGACCGCTTCTTCCGGGTATTGCAGCGTGTCACGCTTGCGGAAGGCATGGCCAAACACCATCACCAGGCTGCGAAGCTGGGTGTAGGTGCCATGCACGATGTCAAACAGATACTTGAACATGGGTCTCTATCCTCACTGAACCGCGCCGGCGGGCGTGTTCAACAACACGACTGCGGCGGTTACCAGCAAATTGATCAGGGTCAGCGGCAGGCAGAACTTCCAGCTGAAATCCATCACCTGGTCATACCGTGGGCGCGGAATGGAAGCGCGCAGCAGGATGAAGATCATGATGAAAAACGCGGTCTTCAGGGCGAACCAGATAAACGGAATCTGCGGCAGGATGCCGAAAGGCCCGTGCCAGCCACCGAAGAACAAAGTCACCAGCAACGCCGAGATCAACACGATCCCGATGTACTCACCAACGAAGAACATGCCCCATTTCATGCCGGCATATTCAATGTGGTAACCATCGGCCAGTTCCTGCTCGGCTTCGGGCTGGTCGAAGGGGTGACGGTGAGTCACGGCGACGCCAGCGATGAAGAAGGTCAGGAAACCGAAGATCTGCGGAATGATGAACCACATGTTCTGCGCTTGATATTCAACGATGTCGCGCATGTTGAACGAGCCAACCTGGACCACGATGCCCATCAGCGCCAGGCCCATGAACACTTCGTAGGACACGGTCTGGGCCGAGGCGCGCAAGGCGCCCAGCAAGGCGAACTTGTTGTTGCTGGACCAGCCGGCGAACAACACCGCGTACACCGACAGACCGGCCATGGCGAAGAAGAACAGGATGCCGATGTTCAGGTCCGCCACGCCCCAGGTCGGGGTGATCGGGATGATCGCAAAGGCGACCAGCAAGGCGCTCATGGCTACCACCGGTGCCAGGGTGAAAATCACCTTGTCGGCAAACGGCGGGGTCCAGTCTTCCTTGAAGAACATCTTGATCATGTCGGCAGCAATCTGAAACGCGCCGAACGGGCCAACCCGGTTCGGACCGTAACGGTCCTGCCAGAGGGCGAGCAAACGACGCTCGACCCAGCTCAACAGCGCGCCGCAGACCACCACGGCAAGCAGGATGACCACTGCTTTGAGTACCGAGATAATTACGTCGATCACTTCAGGCGTAAACCAGGTCATTGGGCTGCCTCCTGCAAACCGTCAACGGTAAGACCAAAGATCGCAGGCGGGATGCCGGCAAGACCTGCAGGCAATGCCACCAGACCAGAACCCAGCTCTTCATTGATCCGCAGCGGCAGACGCAGGGTCACACCGGCAACGTTCAGGCTGAGCAGAGCGCCGTCATTGACACCCAGACGATCGGCTTCGGCCTTGGCCAGCGCGATGTAAGCCGCCGGAATGCGTTCTTGAACCGGCGCGGCCTTGGAAGAGTTCTCTTCGCTGCCCAGCAGGTGGAAGAACGGCACTACTTGCCAGGTGCCGCGTGCCGGGTTGAATGCGCCCGGAATGCCGGCGAACCAGTTCAGCGAATCACCCTTGCTTTCGATCAGGCGGGTGCCCGGGTCGCCAGCACGGATATGACCACCCACTTCGTCCTGGAACTTGTTCCACGCTTGTGGCGAGTTCCAGCCCGGCGACCATGCGAACGGCACCTGTTGGCGCGGTTCGACGGAGCCCGAGTAACCTTCCATCGAGAAGGCGAACGCGGTGTCCGGGTCTTGTGGGGTGCGAGGCTCATGCACGCTGATATTGGCGCGCATGGCGGTACGGCCGCTGTAACGCAGCGGTTCGCGGGCCAGTTTCATACCTTTGATACGGAACGCAGCAGAAGGTGCGGCATCAACGATGCGCGCCAACTCTGGAGTGCTCGCAGCAGTGGCCTGAGTCACGTGGTCCAGCAGGGTCCAGTCAACCGGCTTGTTCAGCAGGGTGCTGCGCAGGGCGTGCAACCAGCGCCAGCCTTCGTGAACCAGAATGCTGGCGTCCAGGTAAGTCGGGTCGAACACCTGGAAGAAGCGCTGGGCACGGCCTTCCTGGCTGACCAGCGTACCGTCGCCTTCAGCGAAGCTGGCGGCAGGCAGCACCAGGTCGGCACGGTCGGTGGTCGCGGTCTTTTGATGATCGGCAACGATCAGCACTTTGGCCGCATCCAGCGCAGCATTGACCTTGACTGCATCAACCCGGGTGAACAGGTCGTTTTCCAGCACTACGATGGCGTCGGCTTTACCGTCAGTCACTGCTTGCAGGGCCGCGTCCAGCGATTCGCCACCGAGCATGGCCAGGCCAAGGCTGTTGGCTTCCGGAACGATCAGGCTGATGGAACCGGCCTTTTCCCGCAGGTGCAAGGCTTTGGCGATGTTGCCTGCGGCTTCGATCAGGGCTTTGCAGCCCAGGGAAGTACCGGCAATGATCAGTGGGCGTTTGGCTGCCAGCAGGGCGTTGGCGATGCGTTGTGCCAGCTCCAGGGCTTCTGCATCCAGACCGGCGACGGCAGGCGCGCTGGCGTCGATGGCATGGGCCACGGCGAAACCGATACGGGCCAGGTCATCCGGTGCTGCGTGTACGCATTCTTCGGCAACGTCGTCGAGCTTGGTTTCAGCCAGGCTGGCGATGAACAACGGGTACAGGGCGTGTTGGCCGATGTTTTTGACTGCAGCATCGAGCCATGGCTGTACGCGCATGCCGTCGGCCATTTCTTCGGCCTTGCCCTTGACCGATTGACGCAGCGACAGCGCCATACGGGCGGCGGTCTGGGTCAGGTCTTCGCCAAGGACGAAAATGGCGTCGTGATCTTCGATCTCGCGCATGTTCGGCACTGGCAACGGGCTGTCTTTCAGAACTTGCAGCACCAGACGGATGCGCTCCAGCTCACCGGCTTCGATGCCCGAGTAGAAGTGCTCGGCGCCGACCAGTTCGCGCAACGCGTAGTTGCTTTCGAGGCTGGCACGTGGCGAACCGATACCGACGATGTTGCGACCGCGCAGCAGGTCGGCAGCCTTGTCCAGTGCCGCGTCGAGGCTCAGTTTGCTGCCATCGGCCAGCAATGGCTGGCGCGGGCGGTCTGTGCGGTTGACGTAGCCATAGCCGAAACGGCCACGGTCACACAGGAAGTACTGGTTGACCGAACCGTTGAAGCGGTTTTCGATGCGGCGCAATTCGCCATAACGCTCACCCGGGCTGATGTTGCAGCCGCTGGAGCAACCGTGGCAGATGCTGGGTGAAAACTGCATGTCCCACTTGCGGTTGTAGCGCTCGGAGTGGGTTTTGTCAGTGAACACGCCGGTCGGGCAGACTTCGGTGAGGTTGCCCGAGAATTCGCTTTCGAGCACGCCGTCTTCAACGCGACCGAAGTACACGTTGTCGTGGGCGCCGAATACGCCGAGGTCGGTGCCGCCGGCGTAGTCTTTATAGAAGCGCACGCAGCGATAGCAGGCGATGCAGCGGTTCATTTCGTGGGAAATGAACGGGCCCAGTTGCTGGTTCTGGTGAGTACGCTTGGTGAAGCGATAACGGCGCTCGTTGTGGCCGGTCATCACGGTCATGTCTTGCAGATGACAGTGACCGCCTTCTTCGCACACAGGGCAGTCGTGCGGGTGGTTGGTCATCAGCCATTCAACAACGCTGGCGCGAAACACTTTCGCCTCTTCGTCGTCGATGGAGATCCAGCTACCGTCGGTGGCCGGGGTCATGCATGACATGACGATACGACCACGCTTGTCGTTCTCGTCGGTGTACTGCTTGACGGCGCATTGGCGGCAAGCGCCAACACTGCCCAGGGCAGGGTGCCAGCAGAAATACGGGATATCGAGGCCTAGCGACAGACACGCCTGTAACAGGTTGTCTGCCCCATCGACTTCGAGATCTTTGCCGTCTACGTGGATAGTGGCCATGGTTCAAAGGTCTTCGTTGGCCCGGTGTCAGCGGGCGTGGCTAATGGAATCTTGTTATGCGTTCGAAGCAACTCAGCCTTACGGCGTTATCGAACGATCAGAGAGCGGCACGGACCGCTCTCCTTCAGAGCGTTACGCGCCGATAACAATCGGGCGTGCCAGAGGCGGAACTCCGGGTTTTGCTTGCGCAATACCGGCTTCGAACTCTGGACGGAAGTACTTGATCGCGCTGCCCAATGGCTCCACGGCACCCGGTGCGTGAGCACAGAACGTCTTGCCAGGGCCGAGGAAGCCGACCAGACCCAGCAGGGTCTCGATATCGCCGGGCTGACCTTCACCGTTCTCGATGGCCATCAGCAGCTTGACGCTCCATGGCAGGCCATCACGGCACGGGGTGCAGAAACCGCAGGATTCGCGAGAGAAGAACTGTTCCATGTTGCGCAGCAGGGACACCATGTTGACGCTGTCGTCGACGGCCATGGCCAGACCGGTACCCATACGGGTGCCGACCTTGGCGATGCCACCGGCGTACATTTGTGCGTCCAGGTGCTCCGGCAGCAGGAAGCCGGTACCGGCACCACCTGGCTGCCAGCACTTGAGCTTGAAGCCGTCGCGCATGCCGCCGGCATAGTCTTCGAACAGCTCGCGGGCGGTCACGCCAAACGGCAGTTCCCACAGGCCGGGGTTCTTGACCTTGCCGGAGAAGCCCATGAGCTTGGTGCCCATGTCTTCGCTGCCTTCGCGGGCAATGGATTTGTACCAGTCAACGCCGTTGCCGATGATGGCTGGCACGTTGCACAGGGTTTCAACGTTGTTCACGCAAGTCGGCTTGCCCCATACGCCCACGGCTGCCGGGAACGGCGGCTTGGAGCGCGGGTTGGCGCGACGGCCTTCGAGGGAGTTGATCAGTGCGGTTTCTTCACCGCAGATGTAACGCCCGGCGCCGGTGTGAACGAACAGTTCGAAGTCAAACCCCGAGCCCAGGATGTTCTTGCCCAGCAGGCCCGCAGCCTTGGCTTCTTCGACCGCACGGTTGAGATGCTTGGCGGCGGTGGTGTATTCGCCACGCAGGAAGATATAGCCACGGTAGGTTTTCAGTGCGCGGGCACTGATCAGCATGCCTTCGATCAGCAGATGGGGCAGTTGCTCCATCAGCATGCGGTCTTTCCAGGTGTTGGGTTCCATCTCATCGGCGTTACACAGCAGGTAACGGATGTTCATGGATTCGTCTTTGGGCATCAGCCCCCACTTCACCCCGGTAGGGAAGCCGGCGCCGCCTCGACCCTTGAGGCCGGCGTCTTTAACGGTCTGGACGATGTCGTCCGTGGCCATGTCGGCGAATGCCTTGCGGGCTGCAGCGTAACCGTCCTTGGCCTGGTACTCGTCAAGCCATACCGGCTCGCCGTCGTCACGCAGACGCCAGGTCAGAGGATGGGTTTCCGGCGACCGCGCGATACGGTTGGCAGGGCCGAAAGAAGTCAGGGTCATGGGTAGCCCTCCAACAACGTGGCGACGCCCGCAGGCTGTACGTCACCGAATGTGTCGTCGTCGATCATCAACGCCGGCGCCTTGTCGCAGTTGCCCAGGCAGCACACTGGCAGCAGCGTGAAGCGGCCGTCTGCAGTGGTCTGGCCCAGGCCGATGCCCAGCTTGTTCTGGATTTCGCTGACTACGGATTCGTGGCCACCGATGTAGCAGACCATGCTGTCGCATACGCGAATGATGTGACGGCCCACTGGCTGACGGAAGATCTGGCTGTAGAACGTGGCCACGCCTTCAACGTCGCTGGCGGGGATGCCGAGCATTTCACCGATGGCGTAAAGCGCGCCATCGGGCACCCAGCCGCGTTCCTTCTGAACGATCTTCAGGGCTTCGATCGACGCTGCGCGCGGATCTTCGTAGTGATGCAGCTCGTGCTCGATGGCCGAGCGCTCGGTTTCGCTCAGGGCGAAACGGTCTGTCTGGATAAGCGTGCTGTTCATGCTTAGCGGTCCACGTCGGCCATAACGAAATCGATACTACCCAGGTACGCAATCAAGTCCGCGACCATTTCGCCTTTGATCACCGAAGGGATCTGCTGCAGGTGCGGGAAGCTTGGGGTGCGAATCCGGGTGCGGTAGCTCATGGTGCCGCCATCGCTCGTCAGGTAATAACTGTTGATGCCCTTGGTCGCTTCGATCATCTGGAAGGATTCGTTGGCCGGCATTACCGGGCCCCACGAAACTTGCAGGAAGTGCGTGATCAAGGTCTCGATGTGCTGCAGCGTGCGCTCTTTAGGCGGCGGCGTGGTCAGCGGGTGATCCGCCTTGTACGGCCCGGCCGGCATGTTGCGCATGCACTGCTCGATGATTTTCAGGCTCTGGCGCATTTCTTCGACGCGCACGATGCAGCGGTCGTAGGCATCGCCGTTGGCCGCCAGCGGGACTTCAAACTCGAAGTTCTCGTAGCCGGAGTACGGACGCGCCTTGCGCAGGTCGAAGTCGCAACCGGTCGAACGCAGGCCGGCACCGGTGACGCCCCATTCCAGGGCCTCTTTGGTGTTGTAGGCGGCGACGCCGATCGTACGGCCACGCAGGATGCTGTTGTCCAGAGCGGCTTTCTGGTACTCGTCCAGACGCTTGGGCATCCAGTCGATGAATTCCTTGACCAGGCGTTCCCAGCCGTTCGGCAGGTCGTGGGCAACACCGCCGATGCGGTACCAGGCCGGGTGCAGACGGAAGCCGGTGATGGCTTCGATCACCTTGTATGCGCGCTGACGGTCGGTAAACGTGAAGAACACCGGGGTCATTGCGCCTACGTCCTGGATGTATGTCCCCAGGAACAGCAGGTGGCTGGTGATACGGAAGAACTCGGCCATCATGATGCGGATGGTGTCTACCCGATCCGGTACCTTGATGCCCGCCAGCTTCTCGACCGACAGCACGTACGGCAGGTTGTTCATCACGCCGCCGAGGTAGTCGATACGGTCGGTGTACGGGATGAAGCTGTGCCAGGACTGGCGCTCGGCCATTTTTTCGGCACCACGGTGGTGGTAGCCGACGTCTGGCACGCAGTCGACGATCTCTTCACCGTCCAGCTGCAGAATGATGCGGAAGGCACCGTGAGCAGAAGGGTGGTTGGGGCCGAGGTTGAGGAACATGTAGTCCTCGTTTTCCCCGGAACGTTTCATGCCCCAGTCTTCGGGTTTGAAACGGGCGGCTTCTTCTTCCAGCTGAACCTTGGCCAGGGTCAGGCTGTACGGATCGAACTCAGTGGCCCGGGCCGGGAAGTCCTTGCGCAGCGGGTGACCTTCCCAGGTCGGCGGCATCATGATGCGCGACAGGTGCGGGTGGCCTTTGAAGTCGATACCGAACATGTCCCAGACTTCACGCTCGTACCAGTTGGCGTTCGGCCAGATACCGGTGATGGTCGGCACGCTCAGGTCACTTTCGGACAGCGCCACCTTGATCATGACGTCGCTGTTACGTTCAAGCGACATCAGGTGATAGAAGACGGTGAAGTCGGCACCCGATGGCAGGCCCTGACGCTTGGTGCGCAGACGTTCGTCCACACCATGCAAGTCGTAGAGCATGACGTAAGGTTTTGGCAGGTTGCGCAGGAAGGTCAGTACTTCAACCAGTTTTGCGCGGGTAACCCAAAGCACCGGCATGCCGGTGCGCGTGGCCTGGGCAGTGAATGCCTCGGGGCCAAAACGGGTGTTCAGTTCGACAACCACATCTTGGTCGTCAGCCTTATAAGGCGGGATGTACAGAGCGGAGCCTGTAGTCATGGTTTTTTTATCGCTTTCGGTCAACGTAAAGAATGAAGCCAGTGTCTCGTTCTATTAAAGAAGCAGAGCTGGATCAGACTTCGTCGGGGCTGCGCAGGTTGGTCACCTGAATACGCTGTTCACGGCGCTGTTCCTTTTGTGACGGCATCTCGGCGCGATAAACGCCTTGTTCGCCGACAACCCAGGAAAGTGGGCGACGCTCCTGGCCAATCGACTCTTGCAAGAGCATCAAGCCCTGCAGAAAAGCCTCTGGGCGGGGTGGGCAGCCAGGCACGTAAACGTCCACGGGCAGGAACTTGTCGACCCCTTGAACCACGGAGTAAATGTCGTACATGCCACCGGAGTTGGCGCAAGAACCCATGGAAATAACCCATTTAGGCTCAAGCATTTGCTCATAGAGACGCTGAATGATCGGCGCCATCTTGATGAAGCAGGTACCGGCAATAACCATGAAATCCGCCTGACGCGGCGATGCCCGGATAACTTCGGCGCCAAAGCGCGCGATGTCGTGGGGCGCCGTGAAGGCGGTGGTCATCTCCACGTAGCAGCAGGACAGACCGAAGTTGTACGGCCACAGGGAGTTCTTACGTCCCCAATTGACCGTATTGTTCAGTACGTCCTCAAGCTTGCCCATGAAGATGTTTTTGTGGACTTGATCTTCTAACGGATCGGAAACGGTTTCCCGTTTGCCGATCGGGTACTGCTCGTTAGGAGCATCCGGGTCGATCCTGGTGAGTTCGTATTGCATCGCCAAAGCCTCATTGTTTCAGCTTGGCCTGCCGCTTACGACGAGCTTCCGGTGCCCAATCAAGAGCACCCACCCGAAATAGGTAGACAAGGCCTGCCAACAGAATTGCTATGAAAACGAGAGCTTCGACGAATCCGGTCCAGCCGCTTTCGCGAACAGACACAGACCAGGCAAAGAGAAAAAGGGCTTCGATATCGAAGATCACGAACAGCATCGCGACCAGATAGAATTTGGCTGAGAGCCGCAAGCGGGCGCCACCGGTAGGTAGCATGCCCGACTCGAACGGTTCGTTTTTGCTGCGACCCCAGGCTTTTGACCCGAGGAGGCTGGAGACGCCGAGCATGAAGGCACAAAGGCCGACAACACCGAGAAGGAAAATGGCAAAGCCCCAGTTGTGGGCTATGAGTCCTGTCGCTTCGGGCATGCTGGTAATCCTTAACAGAGAGCAAAGGTCTCTGAGCTTAAAAAAGAAATAAAGCAGTGACGATATGTCGCAGCGCTATTGATGGCCGGGATTTTATGGCTAAACACCCGGCAAGTAAATTTTCTAAGATGAATTAATTCAATCCTTTAGTGGTAGAGACATCCATAAAGACTGTCCAGGCCACGTTGTACGGGCATTGCAGCGTGTTTTGGTGATTATGTTTGGTGGGCCAACCAATCAACAAAAGCAACTCTAAATGATAATTAATATCGTTTAAGCGCTTGTCTGTCAGGACTCCGCTGCGGGGGTGTGTGGAAGTTGGCTTATATATGTACCGGATGCAAGTTCCGGACTTGGCTTTTTACCCGATTCTTGTTTCCGGGTATGGACCTGGATCAGTTTTTCGTCGATTCAAAAGGTGTCGCTGCATGGGCTCGGTGCGGGTGCTGGCTTGCCAGTGACGCTGTCGTGCCGCAAGGAGGCATGGAAGCTGTCCCCGGCCAGCCAGCTTCTGCGGATCAATGGTCAGCAAAAAAAAGCCCCGAACCAGTCGGGGCGTCATGTTCAAGGCATTGCGTGTTTTTCTCGGCAGGTCAGGCAATGTCCCGGTTTTGGTTTTCGGCTGGCAATCAGTGGAACTGTTCTTCTTCAGTAGACCCGGTCAGGGCGGTTACTGAGGACGAGCCGCCTTGAATCACGGTGGTCATGTCGTCGAAGTAGCCAGTGCCCACTTCCTGCTGGTGCGCCACAAAGGTGTAGCCTTTGGCGGCGTCAGCGAACTCCTGCTCCTGCAGCTTCACGTAGGCGGTCATGTCGTTGCGGGCATAGTCGTGTGCCAGGTTGAACATGCTGTGCCACATGTTGTGGATGCCGGCCAGGGTGATGAACTGGTGCTTGTAGCCCATGGCTGACAGTTCGCGCTGGAACTTGGCGATGGTCGCGTCGTCCAGGTTCTTCTTCCAGTTGAAGGACGGCGAGCAGTTGTACGACAGCAGCTGGTCCGGGTATTCCTTTTTGATCGCTTCGGCAAAGCGACGGGCTTCGTCCAGATCCGGTTTGGCAGTCTCGCACCAGATCAGATCGGCATACGGTGCGTAAGCCAGACCGCGGGCGATAGCCTGGTCCAGGCCGGCACGTACTTTGTAGAAGCCTTCCTTGGTCCGCTCGCCGGTGACGAATGGCTGGTCGTACGGGTCGCAGTCAGAGGTCAGCAGATCTGCTGCGTTGGCGTCGGTGCGGGCCAGGATGATGGTCGGTGTGCCGGCAACGTCTGCAGCCAGACGGGCTGCGGTCAGTTTTTGCACGGCTTCCTGGGTAGGCACCAGAACCTTGCCGCCCATGTGTCCGCATTTTTTAACCGAAGCCAGCTGGTCTTCGAAGTGAACGCCGGCGGCGCCTGCTTCGATCATGCTCTTCATCAGTTCGTAAGCGTTCAGCACGCCGCCGAAACCGGCTTCGGCGTCAGCCACGATCGGTGCGAAGTAGTCGATGTAACCCTGGTCGCCCGGGTTTTTGCCGGCTTTCCACTGGATCTGGTCGGCGCGACGGAATGAGTTGTTGATGCGCTTGACCACGGTTGGGACCGAGTCCACCGGGTACAGCGACTGATCGGGGTACATGGATTCAGCAGAGTTGTTGTCTGCTGCCACTTGCCAGCCCGACAGGTAGATAGCCTGGATGCCGGCCTTGACCTGTTGTACTGCCTGGCCCCCGGTCAGGGCGCCCATGCAGTTGACGAAATCTTTCTCGGGACGGAAGGACGGGTGTGCGCCCTGTGTCACCAGTTTCCACAGCTTGTCAGCGCCCATTTTTGCGAAGGTGTGCTCGGGTTGAACCGAGCCGCGCAGGCGGACCACGTCAGCAGCGGAGTAATCGCGAGTCACGCCTTTCCAGCGTGGATTTTCGGCCCAGTCTTTTTCAAGGGCTGCAATTTGCTGTTCGCGTGTCAGTGCCATGGAGATAAACCTCGTCGCATAGGTCTGGGTTGAAAAGTAGTTGCTCCACCAGGCACACAACAATGTTGTTAAGCGTGAATGGCTACTCGCTACAGACTCAGAACCATTTGGGGGCCTCTGATTAGCGGGAGCGGGGCCATCATGCCTCTGCATTTTTACGTCGTCAAATGTTTTGTAGTGCTTTTTTCAAGGCACTACATAATTGCCGAAAAAACGACTTGCCGGTCAGTTTCGGGCCTTTTAGTCGAGAGCGTCTACTTTGACCCGCAAGGTCATGTCATCCGTTCCTTGGGTAGAGTAGGTGCGGGTTCCAGCCTGCTGGCCGGCCATATTCCGGCTATTGCTGCCGGCGAGGGTGATCCACTGACCCAGCGGGCCGCTGACTTGTGTGTCGGTATTTTGAATGTTCACTACATCCGGCTGTTCCTGGCTCATGCGGTCGCGGTTGGCGTTGATCGCCAGGTGTACCGTTTCACCTGTGACAGTGGCGGTCACGTAGAAACCCCGGGTGACATCCCGGTATTCGGTTTGCGTCAGCAGTCGTCCATACGCGTCTGTCTGAGTGCTGGTGAGTGGCACGCTCTGGCCGCTCTGGATAAACGCAGGCACCCCTTCGGTGGCCTGGATCTGCTGGGTGCCGCCATTGCGACTGGCCGTGCTGATTACCCGTGTTGAGCTGCTGGCGTCAGGCAGGTTGTTGTCGCTGGTATCCACGGTGATCAGCAGGCGCCTGGCTGGCTTGTCGAGTTGCGCAAGCAGGTCTTCGAGGTTTTTGATTTTTGAGGCAGAGGCCTCGACGATCAATTGATTGCCGTAGGCGCTGACTTTGCCGTTTTTACCGATAAAGTTCTGTGCGATGGGCAGCAGGTCGGTGCTGGTGCGGTTCTGCAGGGTGATGACCTGGGTATCGGCCAGGGCGCTGATGCTGCACAACAGTGCCAGGCTGGCGATGATGGCGCGTAGGGACATGTCCGTTATCTCCGCAATGCTGAAAAGGCATGGAGCGAGTGTGCCAGATAGCAAAACGCCCTGCGATCCGAAGATGGCAGGGCGTTTGGCTGGATCTTTTGCGGGAGCCGGCTTGCCGGCGATTGGGATGGCCCGTTCCATGGCTCGGAACGAGGCGCTGCTATCGCGGGCAAGCCCGCCCCCACAGGGCGAGCATCAGCCCGCGCGCACCATATCAACGTGGGGAATACCTGCTTCCAGGAACTCCTCGCTGACGATCTTGAAGCCCAGTCGCTCGTAGAACGGCGTGGCGTGCACCTGGGCACTGAGCATTTGTTGCTTCAGGCCGCGCTTTTCAGCTTCGTTGATGGTTGCCTGCATCAGCGCATCACCGACTTTCAGACCGCGCCAGTCCTTGAGCACTGAAACCCGGCCGATATGGCCGTCAGGCAAGAGCCTGGCGGTACCAATCGGAAAGTCGCCTTCATAGGCCAGAAAATGCACTGCGTCGGCATCGTCTGCGTCCCACTCCAGCTCGGGCGGTACATGTTGTTCGGCAATAAACACCGCTTCACGAATGCGTCGAAGTTCGGCGTTGTCCTTTTGCCAGTTGGCGACACGTACGTGAATCTTATTCATCGGCGAACCCCAGGCTTCCTTGTTTAACCAGCTCGCAGAGCAGGTTGCGTCCGTCTTCATCGGCCAGCCATGGGCCGAGGTTGTCACTGTGCAGTGCATCGGCGGCACAGATCATTTTCAGCAGTTCGCGCAGCTTGCCCGGCAGCAGGCGGCTTTGACCGCTGGCGAACAGCAGCAGGTCTTCATCGACTTCGGACCAGGCCAGGCGGGCGCTCGGGTTGCGGATCAGGACCGCGCCCTGTTCCAGGCTGCCCAGCAGGTCTTCTTCTTCGAGCTCCGGCCCGGTAACGAGTTCCGGATAGCGCGGTTCGGTCATGAACTGGCCGAACCAGGTCAACAGCATGCGCTCATCGCTCATGTGCTCGGCCAGCAAGCCCTTCAGGCGATCCAGTGCATCGTGCTGGATCTGGTGCGGATCGCTGACCGGCTGCGCGTCGGCATCGGTATAGCGTTCTTCGTCCGGCAGGTACTGGCTGAGGAAGTCGGTGAAGTGGGTCAGCACTTCAGCTGCGCTTGGGGCGCGGAAACCTACCGAATAGGTCAGGCAGTCATCCACGGCCACGCCGCAATGGGCCAGGCGCGGAGGCAGGTACAGCATGTCGCCCGGCTCCAGGGTCCACTCGTCGGTGGCCTGGAAATCGGCCAGGATGCGCAGGTCGGCGTGTTCCAGCAGTTTGCTTTCGGAATCGCACATCTGGCCGATCTGCCAGTGGCGCTTGCCGTGGCCTTGCAGCAAGAACACGTCGTAGTTGTCGAAATGCGGACCAACGCTGCCACCCGGGGCGGCATAGCTGATCATCACGTCGTCGATACGCCAGCTTGGCAGGAAGCGGAAGTTTTCCAGCAGTTCGCCGACTTCAGGCACGAACTGATCGACCGCCTGCACCAGCAAGGTCCACTCACGTTCTGGCAGTTTGCCGAACTCGTCCTCGGCGAACGGGCCGCGGCGCAATTCCCATGGGCGCTCGCCGTGTTCGATGACCAGGCGTGATTCGACTTCTTCTTCAAGTGCCAGGCCGGCCAGTTCGTCGGCGTCGATCGGGCTTTCGAAGTCAGGTATGGCCTGGCGGATCAGCAAGGGTTTCTTCTGCCAGTAGTCGCGCAGGAATTCCCGCGCAGTGATGCCGCCCAGAAGTTGAAGAGGAATATCAGGATTCATGTGTAACCTATTGAAAAATTGCGCTTTGTAATCGGGAATAAAAACGCCCGGCACGGCCGGGCGTTAGTAGGTCGTTGCAGCGGTCAGATGCGCTTGGCCTGTTCGATCGCGTTGCCAATGTAGTTGGCTGGCGTCAGCAGTTTCAGCTCGGCTTTGGCTGCTTGCGGCATTTCAAGGCCGTCGATGAAGGTTTGCAGTGCTTCTGGGCTGATGCCCTTGCCGCGGGTCAGCTCTTTGAGCTTCTCGTACGGGTTTTCAATGTTGTAGCGGCGCATTACGGTCTGGATCGGCTCGGCCAGGACTTCCCAGCAGGCGTCCAGGTCGGCAGCGATTTTCTGAGCGTTAAGCTCAAGCTTGCTGATGCCTTTGAGGCTGGCTTCGTACGCGATCACGCTGTGAGCAAAGCCCACGCCGAGGTTGCGCAGTACGGTGGAGTCGGTCAGGTCGCGCTGCCAGCGGGAAATTGGCAATTTGCTGGCCAGGTGCTGGAACAGCGCGTTGGCGATACCCAGGTTGCCTTCGGAGTTTTCGAAGTCGATCGGGTTGACCTTGTGCGGCATGGTCGAGGAACCGATTTCGCCGGCGATGGTGCGCTGCTTGAAGTAGCCCAGGGAGATGTAGCCCCAGATATCGCGATCGAAGTCGATCAGGATGGTGTTGAAGCGAGCGATGGCGTCGAACAGCTCGGCGATGTAGTCGTGCGGCTCGATCTGCGTGGTGTACGGGTTGAAGCCCAGGCCCAGTTCGTCTTCGATGAAGGCGCGGGCATTGGCTTCCCAGTCGATCTGCGGGTAGGCCGACAGGTGGGCGTTGTAGTTGCCCACGGCGCCGTTGATTTTGCCCAGCAGCGGGACTGCGGCCACCTGGGCGATTTGACGCTCCAGACGGTAAACCACGTTGGCCAGCTCTTTGCCCAGAGTGGTCGGCGAAGCCGGTTGGCCGTGGGTGCGCGACAGCATCGGCACGTCGGCGAACTTGATTGCCAGTTCGCGGATGGCTTCTGCGGTCTGGCGCATCAGCGGCAGCATCACGTCATCACGACCTTCGCGCAGCATCAGTGCGTGGGACAGGTTGTTGATGTCCTCGCTGGTGCAGGCAAAGTGGATGAATTCACTGACGTTGGCCAGCTCTGGCAGCTTGGCAGCCTGTTCCTTGAGCAGGTACTCAATGGCTTTGACGTCGTGGTTGGTGGTGCGCTCGATCTCTTTGACGCGCTCGGCGTGTTCCAGAGAGAAGTTTTCGGCCAGTTCATTCAGAACGGCGTTGGCTTCGGCGGAGAACGCCGGGACTTCAGGGATGGCGGCGTGAGCAGCCAGGCGCTGGAGCCAGCGGACTTCAACCAGAACGCGAGCACGGATCAAGCCGTATTCGCTGAAAATTGGGCGCAGGGCCTGGGTTTTGCCGGCGTAGCGGCCGTCAACAGGGGAAACCGCAGTGAGCGAAGAAAGCTGCATGGGGTGTTCTCGGACAGTCGGGCAACGAAATGGGGCGCGTATCATACATGAAAAAAACGGCCGGTCCGTTGCCAACTGACCGGCGTCATACGCATATCGACGTTACAAAGTGTGCCTGCTGGCGTGTTTCAGTTTCCGCGCAGCATCGGGTAAAGCTCTTTGAGCAGCTTGCGACGGCTGATTACCAGCTGCCAGCGATGGCCACCCAATTGACGCCAAAGCCGCGCTGAACGGATACCGGCCAGCAGCAGGGCGCGAATTTTTGCGGCGTTGTTCGGTTGTTGCAGATTGCGCATGTCACCGTGCACCTGAATGCGCTGGCGCAGCGTGCTCAGGGTGTCCTGGTACAGCGCGCCGCAGGCGGCCACCACGTTTTCGTGGGCCGGGCCGAAGTGTTCGACCTGTGACTGGATCTGCGGCAGACGTTTGCCGATCAGTTCCAGCATGTCTTCACGCTTGGCCAGTTGTCGCTCCAGGCCGAGCATCGACAGGGCATAGCGCAAGGGCTCGCGCTGCAGTGTGTTGGGGTCGCGTTCAAGGGCGCCGATCAGGGCCCGGTAGCCTTCACGCAGATTGATGTCGTCACCACCGTAGACTTCGAGCGTGTCCTTGGGGTCGCGAATCAACAGGCTGCCAAGCATGCAGCTCAAGTCAGCTTCGCTGACCTGGCCGGTTTTGGCGATTTTGTCCACCAGTACTGCAGCGAGGAACACACCGCCCAAGGCTATCAGTTGCTCCTGAGTGGGGTTCATGCGCGGCTGTCCTTGCTGGTCCAGGGTTCGGCAACTTCAATTACGCCACCGCCCAGGCATACTTCGCCGTCGTAAAACACCACGGACTGGCCGGGGGTGACGGCGCGTTGCGGATCATCGAAGGTGGCGCGATAGCCGGTAGCGGTCTTTTCCAGCGTGCAAGGCTGGTCGCTCTGGCGATAGCGGACCTTGGCGGTCAGGCGCAACGGGCTGCTCAGGTCGATCGGGTTGACCCAGTAAATTTCGGAGGCGAGCAGGGCGCGGGAAAACAGCCACGGGTGATCGTTGCCCTGGCCGACGATCAGCTCGTTATGCTCAAGGTCTTTGATCAGCACGTACCACGGCTCGTCACTGGCGTCTTTGAGGCCGCCGATGCCCAGGCCCTGGCGCTGGCCGATGGTGTGGTACATCAGGCCGTGGTGGCGGCCTATGACTTCACCTTCGGTATTTTTGATCTCGCCCGGTTGTGCCGGCAGGTATTGCTTGAGGAAGTCGCTGAAGCGGCGCTCGCCGATAAAGCAGATCCCGGTGGAGTCCTTTTTCTTCGCGGTGGCCAGATCGTGCTTTTCAGCAATCTTGCGCACTTCGGGCTTTTCCAGTTCGCCGACCGGGAACAGGGTCTTGGCGATTTGTTCGCCGCCGACGGCATGCAGGAAGTAGCTCTGGTCCTTGTTCGGGTCCAGGCCCTTGAGCAGCTCGGTGCGGCCGTCAATATCGCGACGGCGCACATAGTGGCCGGTAGCGATCAGATCGGCACCCAGCATCACGGCGTAGTCGAGGAACGCCTTGAACTTGATTTCACGGTTGCACAGGATGTCCGGGTTCGGCGTGCGTCCGGCCTTGTATTCGGCCAGGAAGTGCTCGAACACGTTGTCCCAGTACTCGGCGGCAAAGTTGGCGGTGTGCAGCTTGATGCCGATTTTGTCGCACACGGCCTGGGCGTCAGCCAGGTCATCCATGGCGGTGCAGTAATCCGTTCCGTCGTCTTCCTCCCAGTTCTTCATGAACAGGCCTTCCACCTGGTAGCCCTGCTCCATGAGCAGAACGGCGGAAACGGAAGAATCGACACCGCCGGACATGCCGACGATGACGCGCTGTTTTTCGGGGGCGACTAAGGCTGGATCACGCATAAGGTTTCAATGAGTGTCTTGAAAAAGGACGCGATTCTAGCAGGCCCGAGCGCTCAAGGCTAAACCGAAGGGCGGATTAACGTCAGGTCGAACAGTTTACCGTCCAGATAATCGTCGATGCACTGCAGACTCAGCTCGCTGCGCCAGCGATGGCGTTGCTCTATCAGCTCGTCGCGGGTCATCCATAGCGGGCCGATGATGCCGGTATCCAGCTGGTAGTCGGGGTGGTGTTTAACCGCTTTGCCGGCAAAGCACACGCGCTGGTAGGTCACGCCATTGCTGGGGGCGGTGTACAAATAAATGCCGATCACGCCGGTAAGTTCGACGTCGTAGCCGGTTTCTTCGAGGGTTTCGCGGATTGCAGCGTCGATCAGGCTTTCGTTCGGATCAAGATGGCCTGCGGGTTGGTTGAGCACGGCGCGTTCGCCTTTGAGCTCTTCGACCATCAGAAAACGGCCATTGTCTTCAACGACAGTGGCGACGGTGATGTGGGGTTTCCATTCCATGTGTAGGCCCTATGGGGTGCGGGGAGGGGCAGGATATATCCTGTGGGAGCTTGCAAGCCAGCGCTCAGCTGGTGCGGCAGGTCAGATGCTGTGTGGTGAGCGTCGCCGCCAAGCCAGCTGCCATGGGGTTTGTATTGGCCCAAAAACACAAACCCCGGCGTCGTGGGCCGGGGTTTGTGTTGTTGCCTGTTGCCCTTACGCGGAAGCGATGATCGCGTTCAGCGTGGCGCTAGGGCGCATTACTTTGCTCACCTTGTCGGCGTCGGCGTGGTAGTAGCCACCGATGTCGACCGGCTTGCCCTGTACGGCGTTGAGTTCGGCAACAATTTTTGCCTCGTTCTCGGCCAGGGCTTTTGCCACAGGGGCGAACTGCGCTTGCAGTTCTTTGTCTTCAGTCTGGGCGGCCAGGGCTTGAGCCCAGTACAGCGCCAGGTAGAAGTGGCTACCGCGGTTGTCGATATTGCCGACTTTGCGCGATGGCGACTTGTTGTTGTCGAGGAACTGGCCGGTGGCCTGATCCAGGGTCTTGGCCAACACCAACGCTTTCGGGTTGTTGTAGGTTGTGCCCAGGTGCTCCAGGGAGGCAGCCAGTGCCAGGAACTCACCCAGCGAGTCCCAACGCAGGAAGTTTTCTTCCAGCAATTGTTGCACGTGCTTGGGAGCCGAACCGCCTGCGCCGGTTTCAAACAGACCGCCGCCATTCATCAGCGGTACGATCGAGA
Source organism: Pseudomonas sp. Lz4W (assembly GCF_000346225.2). Taxonomy (NCBI): domain Bacteria; kingdom Pseudomonadati; phylum Pseudomonadota; class Gammaproteobacteria; order Pseudomonadales; family Pseudomonadaceae; genus Pseudomonas; species Pseudomonas sp. Lz4W. Next base: position 1,631,354 of record NZ_CP017432.1, read on the forward strand.
GCATTTTGGCGCTGGTGCCCAGTTCCATGATCGGGAACAGGTCGGTCAGGTAGTCGCGCAGTACGTTGCCGGTCACCGAAATGGTGTCCAGACCCGCACGGGTGCGTTCCAGGGTGAACTTCATGGCATCTACCGGCGCCATGATGCGAATGTCCAGGCCGCTGGTGTCGTGATCCTTCAGGTAGGTTTCAACCTTTTTGATCATTTCGGCGTCGTGGCTACGCTTTGGATCGAGCCAGAACACGGCCGGAGTGTTGCTGGCACGAGCACGGTTCACGGCCAGTTTCACCCAGTCACGGATCGGCGCGTCTTTGGCCTGGCACATGCGCCAGATATCGCCTTCTTCAACCTTTTGTTCCATCAGCACGTTGCCGTTGCTGTCGGTTACCCGAACTACACCAGGGGTCTTGATCTGGAAGGTTTTGTCGTGGGAGCCGTACTCTTCGGCTTTTTGCGCCATCAGGCCAACGTTTGGCACGCTGCCCATGGTGGTTGGATCGAAGGCGCCGTGCTTCTGGCAGTCTTCGATGGTCGCCTGGTAGATGGTGGCGTAGCAGCGATCCGGGATCACGGCTTTGGTGTCTTGCAACTGGCCTTCTGTGTTCCACATTTTGCCGGAATCACGAATCATGGCCGGCATCGAGGCGTCAACGATGACGTCGCTCGGTACGTGCAGGTTGGTGATGCCTTTGTCGGAGTTCACCATCGCCAGCGCAGGGCGATCAGCGTACACCGCCTGGATATCAGCTTCGATTTCAGCTTGCTTCTCGGCCGGCAGGGCCTTGATGCGAGCGTACAGGTCGCCGATGCCGTTGTTCAGGTTGAAGCCGATTTCTTTCAGGGTGTCAGCGTGTTTATCCAGCGCATCTTTGTAGAACTCAGCCACGATCTGACCAAACATGATCGGGTCGGAGACCTTCATCATGGTGGCTTTCAAGTGAACCGAGAACAGTACGCCCTTTTTCTTGGCGTCTTCGATTTCGGCCGCGATGAACTCGCGCAATGCCTTTTTGCTCATTACGGAGCAATCGATGATCTCGCCGGCCTGAACCGCGGTTTTCTCTTTCAGGACGGTGGTGGTGCCGTCTTGAGCGATCAATTCGATTTTAACGCTGCCCGGGGCTTCGATCAGGGCAGACTTTTCGCTGCCATAGAAGTCGCCTTCGCTCATGTGAGCGACGTGGGATTTGGAGTCGGTACTCCATGCGCCCATTTTATGCGGGTGCTTGCGGGCATAGTTCTTGACCGACAGCGGTGCGCGGCGGTCGGAGTTGCCTTCGCGCAGTACCGGGTTTACGGCGCTGCCCATGACTTTGCTGTAACGCGCTTTGATTTCTTTTTCAGCGTCAGTAGTCACGGTCTCCGGGTAATCCGGAATGTCAAAGCCCTGCGCTTGCAGTTCTTTGATCGCGGCCTGCAATTGCGGGACCGAGGCGCTGATGTTAGGCAGCTTGATGATGTTGGCTTCAGGTGTAACGGCCAGGGCGCCCAGTTCGGCGAGGTGGTCTGCTACAGCCTTGGCACCCAATTGCTCGGGGAAGCTGGCAAGGATACGGCCTGCCAGAGAGATGTCGCGCGTCTCAACGGCGATATCAGCGCTAGCGGTAAAGGCTTCGATGATAGGCAGCAGTGAATAGGTGGCGAGCGCCGGAGCTTCGTCGGTGAAGGTATAGATGATCTTCGAACGGTTGGGCATTTCGGATTAACTCTCTTCTTTGCTGAGCGTGCTCAGATACTCGAGATGCGCAGGGTAGGCGCTTTCGTTCACAGTGAACAATGAGCCGAAAGTCGAGGTTCTTCGCGGTGATGTGAATGCATCAGTAGAGCGTCAAGCGGTCGAGCCGGGGTAACGACTCAGCCTTTCTAGGCCTGAAAGACTCATTCCAGTAGGTGTATCTGAGTGACTCCGTGGTCACCGGCGCAGTATACATAGGTCACTAATGTTCCTGCGAGGGCTGCGCAATATCGGAGATCATCCATTGGTCTAAGAATGGATTGTACGATGTGCCGGTAGCTGGTGCCTGGTCCTTTGTTTCCGGGCTTGTCCGGACAATGTCACACCGAGGGTATTAATGTGGAGCATCGGTTTTGCGCGCTGATTTAACCTGATTGTGCCCGGCCATAAAAAAAACCGGCCGGTTCGGGTAGGCGAACAGGCCGGTTTTTTATGTGGCAGGTTGTGTGCTGGCAGGTCAGGCCGGAAGGCTGCTGGCCTCTGGTTCGGTCACTGGCGAAAGCGCAATGGCTTTGGCGTCGGTAATCGCCACGGCATGCAGGCCTTTAGGGCCTTGGGTAATTTCGAAGCTTACGGGTTGGCCGGCCTTGAGTGTCTTGTAGCCGTCCATCTGAATGGCGGAAAAGTGGGCAAAAAAGTCGATTTCGTTACCGTCGTCATCTTTGCCTTCCTTGGCCTCTGTGTTGATAAAGCCGAAGCCTTTGGCATTGTTGAACCACTTGACCTTGCCTTGCATACTCATATCCCTCTGCTGCAAACGACTCCATCACTGGAGTATCATCCAGTTCTCTCGCACATGAACCACTAAATATGGTTGACTGCGCGGACCTTTATTCCCCACTGTGGGTTGCATTGGTTGTAACACCGTTTTACCGATAGTCAAGGTCACGCGGCGGCGCTGTTGAAATTTGACACGTTTGCCTCCATCACTGTAATCGATCAACGACGAACCTTTCTTTCCATGCATGCAATCAGCCAGACTCGACTAACATTCAATCAGGATCAGCCCGATTTTGATGGCGAAGACTCCGCTGGCTTGGCTGTGCAAGAGGCTAAGCCTGCGCTCCAGGCGCCGCCGATGTACAAGGTGGTTTTGTTTAACGATGACTACACACCCATGGATTTCGTTGTAGAAATACTTGAGGTGTTCTTTAACTTGAATCGCGAATTGGCGACCAAGGTCATGCTGGCCGTCCATACAGAAGGACGGGCTGTGTGCGGCATCTATACCCGCGACATTGCCGAGACCAAGGCGGCGCAGGTAAACCAGTACGCACGCGAAAGTCAGCATCCGCTACTCTGTGAAATCGAGAAGGACGGTTAACGCCGACCACTTGGGTATGAGGTGAAGCCATGTTAAATCGCGAGCTCGAAGTCACCCTCAATCTGGCCTTCAAGGAAGCCCGCTCCAAACGTCATGAATTCATGACGGTTGAGCACCTCCTTCTTGCGCTTTTGGATAATGAGGCGGCCGCAACCGTTCTACGCGCCTGTGGCGCAAACCTCGACAAACTCAAGCATGACCTGCAAGAGTTTATTGATTCCACGACTCCCCTTATCCCTGCCCACGATGAAGATCGCGAAACCCAGCCAACCCTGGGCTTCCAGCGCGTCTTGCAGCGTGCCGTATTCCATGTACAAAGCTCTGGCAAACGTGAGGTCACGGGTGCCAATGTACTGGTCGCGATTTTTAGCGAACAAGAAAGCCAGGCAGTGTTTCTGCTCAAGCAGCAGAGCGTTGCGCGTATTGATGTGGTCAACTTCATTGCCCATGGCATTTCCAAGGTCCCGGGGCAGGGCGATCACTCCGACGGCGAAAATGACATGCAGGATGAAGAGGGTGGCGAATCGTCGTCCTCAAGCAATCCGCTGGACGCCTATGCCAGTAATTTGAATGAGCTGGCTCGCCAAGGTCGCATCGATCCTCTGGTGGGCCGCGAAATGGAAGTTGAGCGTGTCGCCCAGATCCTGGCGCGTCGTCGCAAAAACAACCCATTGCTGGTCGGTGAGGCCGGCGTGGGTAAAACCGCAATTGCCGAAGGTCTGGCCAAGCGTATCGTCGACAATCAAGTGCCGGACTTGCTGGCTAACAGCATCGTCTATTCCCTTGATCTCGGCGCCTTGCTGGCTGGTACCAAGTACCGTGGTGATTTCGAGAAGCGTTTCAAGGCGTTGCTCGGTGAACTGAAAAAACGGCCGCATGCGATTTTGTTTATCGACGAAATCCACACCATCATTGGTGCGGGCGCGGCCTCTGGTGGCGTTATGGACGCCTCCAACCTGCTTAAGCCGCTATTGTCCTCGGGTGATATCCGCTGTATCGGTTCGACGACGTTCCAGGAGTTTCGCGGGATCTTCGAAAAAGACCGGGCACTGGCGCGGCGCTTCCAGAAAGTCGATGTGTCCGAGCCTTCGGTTGAAGACACCATCGGTATCCTGCGTGGCCTCAAGGGCCGTTTCGAGCAGCATCACGGTATCGAATACAGTGATGAGGCCTTGCGCGCGGCGGCTGAGCTGGCTTCGCGCTACATCAACGATCGGCACATGCCGGACAAGGCGATTGATGTGATCGACGAAGCAGGGGCATATCAGCGCCTGCAGCCGGTGGAGAAGCGTGTAAAGCGCATCGAAGTGGAGCAGGTCGAAGATATCGTTGCGAAAATCGCCCGTATTCCTCCTAAGCACGTATCCAGTTCAGACAAGGAACTGCTGCGTAACCTGGAGCGGGATCTGAGAATGACCGTATTCGGTCAGGAAGCCGCTATTGATTCGTTGTCGACGGCGATCAAGCTGTCCCGTGCCGGCCTCAAGTCCCCTGACAAGCCTGTCGGCTCGTTCCTGTTCGCAGGTCCGACCGGGGTTGGTAAAACCGAAGCTGCCCGCCAGCTGGCCAAGGCTTTGGGGATCGAACTGGTACGTTTCGACATGTCCGAGTATATGGAGCGTCACACCGTGTCGCGCCTGATCGGTGCGCCTCCAGGGTATGTCGGTTTCGATCAGGGCGGCTTGCTGACGGAAGCCATCACCAAGCAGCCGCATTGCGTGCTGCTGCTCGATGAGATCGAGAAGGCTCACCCTGAGGTCTTTAACCTGCTGCTGCAGGTCATGGACCACGGTACGCTGACCGATAACAACGGGCGCAAGGCCGACTTCCGCAACGTGATCGTGATCATGACCACCAATGCGGGCGCCGAGACGGCTTCGCGGGCTTCCATCGGGTTCACGATTCAGGATCATGCTTCCGATGCAATGGAAGCGATCAAGAAGAGCTTTACTCCGGAGTTCCGTAACCGTCTGGACACCATTATTCAATTTGGTCGCCTCAGTCATGAGGTTATCAAGCATGTGGTGGACAAGTTCCTCACCGAGTTGCAGGCGCAGCTGGATGACAAGCACGTGCAACTGGTGGTGTCGGACGAGGCTCGTGGCTGGTTGGCTGCAGGGGGCTACGATGCGTTGATGGGTGCGCGCCCTATGGCGCGTTTGATCCAGGACAAGATCAAGCGTCCGCTGGCTGAAGAGATTCTCTTTGGTGAACTGGCCGATCATGGCGGTGTGGTACATATCGACCTGAAAGACGGCGAGCTGACCTTTGAGTTTGAAACTGCGGTAGAAATGGCTTGATGTGACATTGCTGCAAAAAAAAAGCGCCGAAAGGCGCTTTTTTTATGGGTGGACTGTTTATGGAGGCTGCGGCGCGAGGCCAGCTCGCTCCGGCAGGGGGGGCAAATCGCGGACACACAAAAACGCCCGGCAGAACCGGGCGTTTTGTATTGACTTGATTAACGAGCGCGGTAAGTGATGCGCCCTTTGCTCAAGTCATAGGGCGTCAGCTCGACGCGCACTTTGTCGCCGGTAAGAATACGAATGTAGTTCTTGCGCATCTTGCCGGAAATATGCGCGGTTACGACGTGCCCATTTTCCAACTCCACACGAAACATGGTGTTGGGCAGGGTGTCGACGACAGTGCCTTCCATTTCGAAGCTGTCTTCTTTCGACATGCAGTAAAGCCCTCGGTGTCCAATGAATGGCCCGGTGCAACTGCGCCAGGCAAAAGCGGCGTGCATTGTGCCCGAAAAATGGGGTTTAAGCCAAGGGTTCAGTTAACAGTGCTCCATCGCTGATTTATCAGCAGCTCTATCGGCCGATATTCCGTCTTGTAATTCATCTTTTTGCAGTTCTTGATCCAGTACCCCAAATACAGTGCATCCAGCCCCAGGCGCCTGGCTTCGGCGATCTGCCAGAGAATCCCGTATCGCCCCAGACTGCGGCGCTCTTCGGCAGGTTCGTAGAAGGTATAGACCGCCGATAAACCGTTGGGCAGTACGTCGGTCACGGCGACCGCCAACAGGCGTCCATCAAGGCGGAATTCGTAGAATGTAGAGAACGGCAGGTCGCGTACCAAAAAAGTCGAAAACTGGTCGCGGCTCGGTGGATACATGTCGCCATCGGCATGCCGCTGCTCGATATAGCGCTGATACAGACCAAAGTTCTCTTCGCTGAAGCCGGGTTTTACCGCTTGCACCTGCAGGTCGGCATTACGCTTGAAAATACGTTTTTGCTGGCGGTTGGGCATAAAGCGCGCGACAGGAATCCGCGCCGGGGTGCACGCATCGCACTTCAGGCAATGGGGACGATAGAGGTGATCACCACTGCGCCGGAAACCCATTTCGGACAAGTCGGCATAGACCTGCACATCCATCGGCTGGCTGGGGTCGAGGAACAGCGTGGTGGCTTGTTCATCGGGCAGGTAGCTGCAAACGTGAGGTTGAGTGGCATAAAACTTCAAACGCGCCAGCTCGGTCATGATGGGCCCTCGGGAAATCTTTTGAATTAAGTGTAAGCCAGTGCGCAAAACTCGCCTATAAAACCCTGCCTGCAATAACTGCAGCCAGCGACGAGGCTACAGAGGTGTGGCCCACGCCGCGGTTGAGGGTTGGTCCAGATGCTGGCGCAGGTAGTCGGCAAACTGTTGGCGCGGGATTGAGCGTGCACCCAGGCTTTCCAGATGATTGGTCGGCATTTGGCAATCAATCAGCACGAAACCCCAGGCCTGGAGTTGCCTGACCAGTGTGGCAAAGCCGAATTTTGAAGCGTTATCGGCCCGGCTGAACATGGACTCGCCAAAAAATAGCTGGCCCATTGCCAGGCCGTACAGGCCGCCGACCAGTGTGCCGTTATCCCAGACCTCCACCGAATGGGCGTGCCCGCGGGCGTGAAGTTCGGTGTAGGCGTTTTGCATGTCGTCGGTGATCCAGGTGCCATCCGCGTAACTGCGGGGTGCGGCGCAGGCCTGGATGACACTTGCGAAGTCACGATCAAAGCTCACCTGGTAGCGCTGCTGGCGCAAGAGTTTCCCCAGGCTGCGGGATACATGCAGTTCCTCGGGGAACAGCACTGTGCGCGGATCGGGCGACCACCAAAGAATGGGCTGGCCTTCGGAAAACCACGGAAAGCAGCCATGGCGGTAGGCCTGGATCAGGCGGTCGGCTGATAGATCGCCGCCCGCGGCCAAAAGCCCGTTGGGCTCGCGCATGGCTTTGGTAAGCGGCGGGAATGTCAGGGTGTCGCGTTTTAACCAGGTCAGCATGGCAATCCGTCTTGCGGGAGAAGGGGAGGGCGGTTGCAACTCTGTCGCGCAAATGCGGTCTCAGTCGATCTGCCAGTTAAATGTAAGCTCTGTTTTGACGGTGGTATAAGTCTTTGTCACAAAAGGTAATACATGCTCAAATTGGCGCTTCTCAGCCAGTCGCGCGCCGATTTTGCCCGCGCCTTGAGGCCACGTGGCATCAGCGGCTTAAACCCGTACAATGGCCCGCCTGTTTGAGCTGATCTAGACTGCACGGATGTCACTGCAGACTACTGCGGGTAATAGTACAAGGCTGTGTACAGCGCTGGTCAGTTTCATGTCGGAACTTGTCACCTGCTCAATATGGGCAGTACTTTGCAGTCAATTTAGTCAATTAATAGTTGGGCGCGCCAAAGGCGCAGGAAAAGACCCGTTTTGAAGAAATCCACAGCAGCAGCACCCAAAGCCGTTCCTCTCTGGCGTCAGCAATTGCACTACCGGCTCAAGGAAGGTGCATTGATCGCTATTGGCGCCCTATGCCTGTTCATGATCATGGCCTTGCTGACCTACGGCAAGGACGATCCCGGCTGGAGCCATAACAGCCGCGTAGTCGATGTGCAGAACTTCGGCGGACCTGCTGGCTCCTACAGCGCTGACATCCTGTTTATGGTGCTCGGTTACTTTGCCTACATCTTTCCGTTGCTGCTGGCGATCAAGGCCTGGCAGATCTTCCGTGAGCGGCATCAGCCCTGGCAGTGGAGCGGCCTGTTGTTCTCGTGGCGCCTGGTAGGTCTGATATTTCTGGTGCTATCGGGCGCAGCCCTGGCCCATATCCACTTCCATTCGGCCGCAGGTTTGCCGGCTGGCGCGGGCGGTGCACTGGGCGAAAGCCTGGGTGATCTGGCCAAGAACGCACTGAACATCCAGGGCAGTACCTTGCTGCTGATTGCGTTGTTCCTGTTCGGGCTGACGGTGTTCACCGACCTGTCATGGTTCAAGGTCATGGACGTCACCGGTAAAATCACCCTCGATCTGTTTGAGCTGATCCAGGGCGCAGCCAATCGCTGGTGGTCGGACCGCAACGAGCGCAAACAGCTTGTTGCCCAGTTGCGTGAAGTCGACACCCGGGTCAGTGAAGTGGTCGCCCCAAGCGTGTCCGACAAGCGTGAACAGGCCAAGGCCAAGGAGCGCCTGATCGAGCGCGAACAGGCATTGACCAAGCACATGTCCGAGCGTGAAAAACACGTGCCGGCCGTCATCGCTCCGGCGCCGGCCAAAGTGCCCGAGCCGAGCAAGCGGGTCCAAAAAGAGAAGCAGGCACCGTTGTTTGTAGACAGCGCGGTTGAAGGCACCTTGCCGCCGATCTCTATTCTTGACCCGGCCGAGAAGAAACAGCTCAATTACTCCCCTGAGTCCCTGGCGGCTGTAGGCCATCTGCTTGAAATCAAACTCAAGGAATTCGGGGTCGAAGTGTCGGTGGATTCGATCCACCCGGGCCCGGTGATCACCCGTTACGAAATTCAACCGGCGGCCGGGGTCAAGGTCAGCCGCATTGCCAACCTGGCCAAGGACCTGGCGCGCTCGCTGGCGGTGACCAGCGTACGGGTGGTTGAAGTCATTCCGGGCAAAACCACCGTGGGTATCGAAATCCCCAACGAAGACCGCCAGATCGTGCGGTTCTCTGAAGTGCTGTCGACCCCCGAGTTTGATGACGCCAAGTCTCCAGTCACCCTGGCGTTGGGCCACGATATTGGTGGCAAACCGGTGATTACCGACCTGGCCAAGATGCCGCACTTGCTGGTGGCCGGTACCACCGGTTCCGGTAAGTCCGTAGGCGTGAACGCCATGATTTTGTCGATTTTGTTCAAGTCGGGCCCGGAAGACGCCAAGCTGATCATGATCGACCCGAAAATGCTTGAACTGTCGATCTATGAAGGCATTCCGCATTTGCTGTGCCCTGTGGTCACGGACATGAAAGATGCGGCTAACGCCCTGCGCTGGAGCGTTGCCGAGATGGAGCGGCGCTACAAGTTGATGGCCAAGATGGGGGTACGAAACCTCGCGGGCTTCAACCAGAAGATCAAGGATGCCGAGGCTGCCGGCGAGCCGCTGACCGATCCGCTGTACAAGCGCGAAAGCATCCATGACGAAGCGCCGCTGCTGGTCAAGTTGCCCACCATCGTGGTGGTGGTCGACGAATTTGCCGACATGATGATGATCGTCGGTAAGAAGGTCGAAGAACTGATTGCCCGTATCGCCCAGAAAGCGCGGGCTGCTGGTATTCACCTGATCCTCGCCACCCAGCGTCCGTCGGTGGATGTGATCACCGGTCTGATCAAGGCCAACATTCCGACCCGTATGGCGTTCCAGGTGTCGAGCAAGATCGACTCGCGCACCATTATCGACCAGGGTGGTGCCGAACAACTGCTGGGCCATGGCGACATGCTCTACATGCCGCCCGGCACCAGCCTGCCGATTCGTGTGCACGGCGCTTTCGTTTCGGACGAAGAAGTGCACCGTGTGGTTGAAGCCTGGAAGCTGCGTGGCAGCCCTGATTACAACGATGACATCCTGGCCGGCGTTGAAGAGCCGGGTAGCGGCTTTGATGGCGGCAGCAGTGAGGGCAGTGACGACGCTGAAACCGATGCCTTGTATGACGAGGCGGTTCAGTTTGTACTCGAAAGCCGTCGTGCCTCGATCTCTGCAGTGCAGCGCAAGCTGAAAATTGGATATAACCGGGCCGCTCGCATGATCGAGTCCATGGAAATGGCCGGGGTTGTCACGTCAATGAATACCAATGGCTCGCGTGAAGTGCTGGCGCCGGCCCCAATGCGCGACTGATTTGCCTGCGGGCATTCGCGAGCAGCGTTCAATTAATCAATGAGGATTTCCATGCGTTTTGTCAGCATGCTTTTGCTGCCGGTATTGGCCTTTACTGCATTTTCGGCCAGTGCTGCCCAGCCTGATGTTCAGAGTTTGACCAACCTTCTGGAAAAGTCGAAAACCCTGACCGCCCGTTTTTCGCAGATGACCCTCGATGGCAGCGGCACGCAGTTGCAGGAGACCGCAGGTGAAATGGCGCTGCAACGCCCGGGCCTGTTCTACTGGCATACCGATGCGCCTCAAGAACAGACCATGATTTCCGATGGTCAGAAAGTGACCCTGTGGGACCCGGACCTGGAGCAGGTAACGATCAAGAAGCTTGATCAGCGTCTGACCCAGACCCCGGCCTTGCTGCTCTCGGGCGATGTGTCGAAAATCAGCGAAAGCTTTGATATTTCCTCCAGGCAAGCCGGAGAAGTCATCGACTTCGTGCTCAAGCCGAAGACCAAGGACACGTTGTTCGACTCGCTGAGCCTGTCCTTCCGCAAGGGCGTGATCAACAACATGCGCCTGGTCGACAGCGTGGGTCAGCGTACCGACATCCTGTTCAACGGTGTCAAGGCCAACGAACCGATCCCGGCCTCCAAATTCAAGTTCGATATCCCGAAAGGGGCTGATGTCATCCAGGAGTAATCCCGGACCAAGAGGTTTCAAACGCTGCCCATGGATTTGTTTCGTAGTGCTCCCATCGCTCAACCCCTGGCTGCCCGCCTGCGTGCAGCCAATCTGGATGAGTACGTCGGTCAGGAACACCTGCTGGCGCGCGGCAAGCCCCTGCGCGAAGCGCTGGAGCAGGGGGCACTGCATTCGATGATTTTCTGGGGGCCGCCGGGGGTGGGTAAAACCACCCTGGCGCGCTTGCTGGCGGAAGTGTCCGATGCGCATTTTGAAACGGTTTCGGCAGTACTGGCGGGGGTAAAGGAAATTCGCCAGGCGGTTGAGATCGCCAGGCAGCAAGCCGGCCAGTACGGGCGGCGGACCATCCTGTTTGTCGACGAAGTACATCGCTTCAACAAGTCGCAGCAGGATGCGTTTTTACCTTATGTCGAAGATGGCACCTTGATCTTCATTGGCGCCACCACAGAAAACCCCTCCTTTGAATTGAACAACGCACTGCTGTCGCGGGCGCGTGTATACGTACTCAAAAGTCTCGATGAAGCGGCCATGCTCAAGCTGGTGCAGCGCGCATTGACTGAAGACAAGGGCCTGGGCAAGCGTGGTCTGACCCTCAGTGATGAAGGCTTCCAGACATTGCTGCGGGCCGCCGATGGCGATGGCCGACGCTTGCTCAACCTGCTTGAAAACGCTTCGGACCTGGCTGAAGACCACAGCGAAATCGGCATCGATTTGCTGCACAGCCTGCTGGGCGACACTCAGCGCCGTTTCGACAAGGGCGGCGAGGCGTTTTACGACCAGATCTCGGCATTGCATAAATCGGTACGCGGCTCCAACCCGGATGCCTCGCTGTACTGGTTTGCGCGAATGATCGATGGCGGCTGCGATCCGCTGTACATCGCCCGACGCGTGGTGCGCATGGCCAGTGAAGATATCGGTAATGCCGACCCGCGGGCCTTGAACCTGTGTCTGGCGGCCTGGGACGTGCAAGAACGTCTGGGGAGTCCGGAAGGCGAACTGGCAGTGGCCCAGGCCATCACTTATCTGGCCTGTGCGCCCAAGAGCAACGCGGTGTACATGGCCTTCAAGGCCGCACGGCGTGCCGTTGCCGAAGACGGTTCCCGTGAAGTGCCGCTGCATTTGCGCAACGCGCCGACCAAGTTGATGAAACAACTGGGCTATGGCGACGAGTACCGTTATGCCCATGACGAGCCGGACGCCTATGCCGCCGGCGAAGATTACTTTCCGGACGAGCTGGAGCCATTGCAGCTTTATCAGCCGGTACCCCGCGGGCTGGAGCTTAAAATCGGCGAAAAGCTCAGGCACCTGGCAGCGCTTGATCAGGCGAGCCCGATACGGCGGAGAAAACCTTGATTCCACTGATTGTTGCCGTCTCTGTGGGCGGTATTGCGGGAACCTTGTTGCGTTTCGCCACGGGTAACTGGATTAATGCCAATTGGCCCAGGCACTTCTATACCGCGACATTGGCCGTTAATATCGTGGGCTGCCTGCTGATTGGCGTCCTGTACGGACTTTTTTTGATACGCCCTGAAGTGCCGATTGAAGTCCGAGCCGGACTGATGGTGGGTTTTCTGGGCGGTTTGACCACATTTTCATCCTTTTCACTGGACACGGTGCGCCTGCTTGAAAGCGGGCAAGTGCCACTGGCACTGGGCTATGCGGCCCTCAGCGTGTTCGGCGGGCTGCTCGCCACCTGGGCTGGCCTGTCCTTGACCAAACTTTGATAAACGAGAAACCGACATGCTCGATTCCAAACTGTTACGTACCAACCTGCAGGACGTAGCGGATCGCCTGGCATCCCGTGGCTACAAGCTGGACGTGGCGCGCATCGACGCGCTGGAAGCCAAGCGTAAAGAAGTCCAGACCCTGACCGAGAAGCTTCAGGCAGAGCGCAATGCCATTTCCAAAAGCATTGGCCAGGCCAAGGCTCGCGGTGAAGATATCGCGCCACTGATGGCCAGTGTTGAAACCATGGGCAGCGATCTGGCCAGTGGCAAGGTCGAGCTGGACGCCATCCAGACCGAGCTGGACTCGATCCTGCTGAGCCTGCCGAACCTGCCGGACGCCTCCGTGCCGGTCGGTGCCGATGAAGACGACAATGTCGAAATCCGCCGCTGGGGAACGCCGACTGCCTTCGATTTTGAAATCAAGGACCACGTCGCCCTTGGCGAGCAGTACGGCTGGCTGGATTTCGAAACCGCCGCCAAATTGTCCGGTGCCCGCTTTGCCTTGCTGCGCGGGCCTATCGCTCGCCTGCACCGCGCACTGGCGCAGTTCATGATCAACCTGCACACCGGCGAGCACGGCTACGAAGAGGCTTACACGCCTTATCTGGTCCAGGCCCCGGCGCTGCAAGGCACTGGCCAGCTGCCCAAGTTCGAAGAAGAGCTGTTCAAGATCAGCCGCGAAGGCGAAGCCGATTTTTATCTGATCCCGACCGCTGAAGTGACCTTGACCAACATCGTTGCCGGCGAAATCGTCGAGCACAAATCCCTGCCGATCAAGTTTGTGGCGCACACCCCGTGCTTCCGCAGCGAGGCCGGGGCTTCGGGTCGTGATACCCGCGGCATGATCCGTCAGCACCAGTTCGACAAGGTTGAAATGGTCCAGATCGTTGAGCCTTCGACCTCGATGGACGCGCTGGAAGGTCTGGTTGGCAACGCTGAAAAAGTGCTGCAACTGCTGGAACTGCCATACCGCACGCTGGCGCTGTGCACCGGCGACATGGGCTTCAGCGCAATTAAAACCTACGATCTGGAAGTGTGGATCCCGAGCCAGGACAAGTACCGCGAAATTTCGTCGTGTTCCAACTGTGGCGATTTCCAGGCCCGCCGTATGCAAGCGCGTTTCCGTAATCCGGAAACCGGCAAGCCGGAACTGGTCCACACCCTCAACGGTTCGGGTCTGGCTGTAGGCCGCACCCTGGTAGCGGTGCTGGAAAACTACCAGCAGGCAGACGGCTCGATCCGTGTGCCAGAAGTGCTCAAGCCCTACATGGGCGGCATCGAGGTCATCGGCTAAATGGAGTTTCTGCCGCTGTTTCATAACCTGCGTGGCAGCCGTGTACTGGTGGTCGGCGGCGGGGAGATTGCCCTGCGCAAATCCCGGCTGCTGGCCGATGCCGGTGCGCTACTGCGGGTTGTCGCACCCGCCATCGAGCCCCAGTTGTGCGAATTGATTAACAGCAGCGGCGGCGAACAGGTGTTGCGTGGCTATGTTGAGGCGGACCTTGAAGGGTGTGTCCTGATCATTGCCGCAACCGACGATGAGCCGCTCAATGCGCAAGTTTCCGCTGATGCCCACCGCCGCTGTGTGCCGGTCAATGTGGTGGATGCACCTGCCTTGTGCAGCGTGATCTTCCCCGCCATTGTCGACCGCTCCCCGCTGGTGATTGCCGTTTCCAGTGGTGGCGACGCGCCGGTGCTGGCGCGCTTGATTCGCGCCAAGATTGAAACCTGGATTCCCTCGACCTACGGTCAACTGGCCGGCCTTGCAGCGCGTTTTCGCACCCAGGTCAAAGGCTTGTTTCCTGATGTGCAGCAGCGTCGCGGGTTCTGGGAAGATGTTTTCCAGGGCCCGATTGCTGACCGGCAACTGGCCGGGCAGGGCGCTGAAGCAGAGCGTTTGCTGCTGGCCAAGATCAATGGCGAAGCGGCCATCACTACCGGTGAGGTTTACCTGGTGGGTGCCGGCCCGGGCGATCCGGACCTGCTGACCTTTCGCGCGTTGCGTCTGATGCAGCAAGCAGATGTGGTGCTCTACGACCGATTGGTAGCTCCTGCGATTCTTGAACTGTGCCGTCGCGATGCCGAGCGTATTTATGTCGGCAAGCGCCGCGCCGATCACGCCGTGCCGCAAGACCAGATCAACCGCCAATTGGTGGATCTGGCCAGACAGGGCAAGCGTGTGGTCCGGCTCAAGGGTGGCGATCCGTTCATCTTTGGTCGTGGTGGTGAAGAGATCGAAGAGCTGGCGGCCCATGGCATTGCGTTCCAGGTGGTACCGGGTATCACGGCAGCCAGCGGTTGTTCAGCCTATGCCGGCATCCCCCTGACCCATCGCGACTACGCGCAGTCCGTGCGTTTTGTGACGGGGCACCTGAAGGACGGCACCAGCAATTTGCCCTGGAGTGACCTGGTCGCTCCGGCGCAAACACTGGTGTTCTACATGGGGCTGGTCGGTTTGCCGATCATCTGCGAACAGCTGATCGCCCATGGCCGTTCCCCAGACACTCCGGCTGCGCTGATCCAGCAAGGCACCACGGCCAATCAGCGGGTGTTTACCGGCACGCTCAGTGACTTGCCCAAGCTGGTGGCCGATCACGAAGTCCATGCACCTACCCTGGTGATTGTGGGCGAAGTGGTATTGCTGCGTAAGAAGCTTGCATGGTTCGAAGGCGCACAGTCTCAGGTATAAACGCCAATTTCCTGTAGGAGCGAGCTTTTGCGCGTGTTAACGAACAGCTCGCGAGCAAGCTCGCTCCTACGGTGACTTGCGTTTGGCGCCGGTTATCTCCACCGCTTTGTGTATGTGCATCAGAAGCTGGCATGGTTTGAAAACTGTAGGAGCGCGCTGTCCAGCGCTGTCACATACAGCTCGCTCCTGCAGGGGGTCTGCGTTTATTCAGCTGCGGTTATCTCCCACCAGACTCTCTACCGACGGCACCCGGGTATCGCTTTCCATTTGCGCGTCATGCTCGATCTGGTGGCTGAAGCGATCCAGTGAACCCTGGGCAGGCTGCGCGTCACTGGCAAATACCGGCGGGCTCAGGATGTAAGCACCGAGCAATCGGCTCAACGCCGCCAGGCTGTCGATATGGGTTCGCTCATAACCGTGGGTCGCGTCACAACCGAATGCCAGCAAGGCGCAACGGATGTCATGCCCGGCGGTCACCGCCGAATGCGCATCGCTGAAGTAGTAACGGAACATATCGCGGCGTACCGGCAGCTCGTTTTCGGCGGCCAGGCCCAGCAAGTGCCGCGACAAGTGATAGTCGTACGGCCCCCCCGAATCCTGCATCGCCACACTCACGGCGTGTTCGCTGGAATGCTGACCCGGTGCCACCGGGGCAATATCAATCCCGACGAATTCGCTAACATCCCATGGCAAAGCCGCAGCCGCACCGCTACCGGTTTCTTCGGTGATGGTGAACAGTGGATGGCAGTCAATCAACGGTTGTACACCGCTGTCGACAATGGCCTTCAAGGCCGCGAGCAAGGCCGCTACACCCGCCTTGTCGTCCAGATGCCGGGCACTGATATGGCCGCTTTCGGTGAATTCCGGCAGCGGGTCAAACGCGACATAGTCGCCAATATTCACCCCCAGTGAGTCGCAATCTGCGCGAGTCGCGCAGTAGGCATCCAGGCGTAACTCAATGTGGTCCCAACTGATCGGCAGTTCATCCACCCCGGTGTTGAATGCATGTCCTGAAGCCATCAGAGGCAGGACACTGCCGCGAATGACTCCGTTGTCGGTAAACAGACTGACACGGCTGCCCTCGGCAAAGCGGCTGGACCAGCAACCCACAGGCGCCAGGATCAACCGTCCGTTGTCCTTGATCGCCCGTACGCTGGCGCCGATGGTGTCCAGATGCGCCGAAACGGCGCGATCCGGGCTGTTTTTCTGACCTTTGAGGGTCGCGCGCAACGTGCCGCGACGGGTCAGTTCAAAAGGAATGCCCAGCTCATCCAGGCGTTCGGCCACATAGCGCACGATGGTGTCGGTAAAACCGGTGGGGCTGGGAATGGCGAGCATTTCCAGGAGTACCCGTTGCAGGTAGTCGAGATCGGGTTCAGGGATGGTGCGATTCATAATGACTCCTGAGGTGAGGCCCGCCGCATCGCTGCGATGCGGCGGGTTCCGGGTGACGTTCAGCGACGGTACTTCAGGGTGCCGGCTGACTGTGCGGGAACAACAAATCGATGAAGCGTTCGGCGGTGGGTTGTGGCTCGTGATTGGCAAGACCGGCCCGTTCGTTGGCTTCGATAAACACGTACTCGGGCTGATCGGCAGCCACCACCATCAAGTCCAGCCCGACCACCGGAATATCCAGCGCCCGTGCTGCACGGACTGCAGCGTCGGCCAGCACCGGGTGCAGAATGTCGGTCACGTCTTCAAGGCAGCCACCGGTGTGCAGGTTGGCCGTTCGGCGCACGTTCACTATCTGGCCAGTTGGCACAATACTGTCGTACTCGAAGCCCGCCGCCTGTACTGCGCGCAGCGTTTCGCCATCCAGCGGGATACGGCTTTCACCCTGGGTTGCGGCCTGGCGCCGTCGGCTTTGCGCTTCGATCAACTGGTCAACGCGGTGCAGGCCGTCACCAATAACCTGAGCAGGTCGGCGGATGGCGGCGGCGACCACTTCAAAGCCGATCACCACAATGCGCAGATCGAGGCCTTCGTGGAAGCTTTCGAGCAAGACCCGGCTATCAAACCCGCGGGCCGTTTCGATGGCCTGCTGCACCTGTTCGATTGTTTCCAGATCCACCGCCACCCCATTGCCCTGTTCGCCATCCACAGGTTTGACCACCACCCGCGAGTGCTGCTCGAGAAACGCCAGATTGTCATCGGCATCGCTCGCCAGTTGCTGGCTCGGCACGTTCAGTCCCGTTTGGCTCAATACCTTGTGGGTCAGGCATTTGTCCTGACACAGGCTCATGCTGATAGCGCTGGTCAAATCACTGAGTGATTCGCGGCAACGAATCCGCCGGCCGCCGTGGCTGAGGGTGAAAAGCCCGGCGCCAGCGTCATCGATCTGGACATCGATCCCGCGTTTGTAGGCCTCTTCAACCAGGATCCGCGCGTAAGGGTTGAGGCCGGCTTCGGGCCCCGGCCCCAGAAACAGCGGTTGGTTGATGCCGTTTTTGCGTTTGATGGTGAAGGTCGACAGGTTGCGAAAGCCCAGCTTGCTGTAGAGGCTCTTGGCCTGGGCGTTGTCGTGCAGCACGGACAAGTCGAGATAGCTCAGACCCCGGCTCATGAAGTGCTCGATCAAATGGCGCACCAGCACTTCACCCACCCCGGGACGAGAGCACTGTGGATCGACTGCCAGGCACCACAGGCTGCTGCCGTTTTCAGGGTCATGAAACGCTGTGTGGTGGTTCAAGCCCATCACACTGCCAATCACCGTGCCCGTGGCTTCATCTTCGGCGATCCAGTACACCGGCCCGCCCTGGTGGCGTGCGGTCAGCAGCTGCGGGTCGATGGGCAGCATATTGCGCGCCTGATACAGCGTATTGACCGCATTCCAGTCAGCCTCACTTTGCACCCGGCGGATGCGGAACCCGCGGAACACCCTTGTGGCCGGGCGGTAGTCGGTAAACCACAGGCGCAAGGTGTCTGAGGGGTCGAGAAACAGCTGCTGCGGTGATTGCGCCAACACTTGCTGGGGCGCTGCAACGTAGAGCGCGATATCACGTTCGCCGGTTTGCTCGTTCAGCAACTCGTTGGCCAGGCTGGCAGGATCAGGGAAGGTATGCCCGATCAGCAGTCGCCCCCAGCCGCAATGGATGGCCATGGGCTCTGCGCCCGGTTCACTGCCATCTTCGGCAAAACGGGCCTGCAGGCGTTCATAAGACGGCGCCTGGCCGCGTAACAAACGCTGGCTGTAGGCCGTAGCGAGGGGTTTCATTGATTAGATTCCTTGTTCGCTCAACCACAGGTTCAAAGCAGCCAGTTGCCACAGCTTGGAACCATTGAGGGGTGTCAGTTGACCTTGCGGGTTGGTCAGTAGCTGATCGAGCATGGCGGGTTGAAACAGCCCTCGATCCTGGCTCGGGTCCAGCAGCAGGTCGCGTACCCAATCAAGGGTATTGCCTTGCAGATGCTTGAGACCAGGCACCGGAAAGTAACCTTTTTTGCGGTCGATCACTTCACTGGGGATAACCAGTCGTGCGGCTTCCTTGAGCACCTGCTTGCCGCCATCGGGCAGCTTGAAGCGTGCGGGAATTCGCGCCGAAAGTTCGGCCAGCCGGTAGTCGAGAAATGGCGTGCGGGCTTCAAGGCCCCAGGCCATGGTCATGTTGTCGACCCGTTTGACCGGGTCATCCACCAGCATCACCGTGCTGTCCAGGCGCAAGGCCTTGTCCACTCCGGCATTCGCCCCCGGCTGGGCGAAATGCTCGCGTACATAGTCGCCGGCCGCGTCATTGGCCGTCAGCCAGCGGGGCTGCACTGTGGCTTTGTATTCGTCATAACTGCGGTCGAAGAAGGCTTCACGGTAAGCGGCGTATGGATCGCTGGCGCCGTCGACTTGCGGGTACCAGTGATAACCGGCGAACAGCTCGTCAGCACCCTGACCGCTCTGCACCACCTTGCAATGTTTGGCCACTTCACGAGACAGCAAATAAAAGGCGATGCAGTCGTGGCTGACCATCGGCTCGCTCATGGCGCGGAAGGCCGCCGGCAGTTGCTCGATGATTTCATGTTCGCCAATGCGCAGTTGGTGATGGCGAGTGCCGTAATGCCTGGCGATCAAGTCCGAATACTGGAATTCGTCCCCGCGTTCGCCGCCTGCGTCCTCAAAGCCGATGGAAAAAGTCGACAGGTCCTGTACCCCAACATCCCGCAGCAAGCCCACCAGCAAGCTGGAGTCGACGCCGCCCGAGAGCAGCACGCCAACATCCACGGCAGCGCGCTGGCGAATGGCTACGGCCTCGCGGGTGCTGTCCAGAACGCGGTCGCGCCAGTCTTCCAGGGTCAGATTTTGCTCATCGGCGTGGGGCCCGTAGGGCAGGGTCCACCAGGTTTTTTGCTCGGTCTGCCCATTGGCCTTGATCCGCATCCAAGTGGCCGGCGGCAGTTTTTCGATACCGGCAATCAGGGTACGCGGTGCAGGCACCACGGCATGGAAATTCAGGTAGTGATTGAGTGCGACCGGGTCGAGCATCGGGCTGATATCACCGCCCTTGAGCAGTGCCGGCAGAGTCGAGGCAAAGCGCAGGCGTTCGCCGGTCCGCGACAAGTACAGCGGCTTTACGCCCAGGCGGTCGCGGGCTATGAACAGCGACTGGCTGTCACGCTCCCAGATGGCAAAGGCAAACATGCCATTGAGCTTGGGCAGTAAGGCTTCGCCCCAGGCGTGATAGCCCTTGAGCAGCACTTCGGTGTCACCGTCGGAGTAAAACCCGTAGCCGAGGCTTTCGAGCTCGGCCCGCAGTTCGGGGAAGTTATAAATGGCGCCGTTGAACGCCAGGGACAAACCCAGTTGGCTGTCGACCATCGGCTGCGCCGAGCCGTCTGACAGGTCCATGATTTTCAGCCTGCGGTGGCCGAGGGCTATCGGTCCCTGACTGTGAAAACCCCAGGCGTCGGGCCCACGGGGTGCCAGGTGATGGGTGATGCGTTCGATGGCTGCCAGGTCGGCAGGTTGATGATCAAAACGTAACTCTCCAGCTAATCCGCACATGTTGCTTTAACCCTTTCAAAGCCGGGCCTGTCGCGCTACTGCTGCTGTTCAAGCAGGTTTTTTCTACGCTTTCGCAGCATGTCAGGCGTCTCAACTTCTCTCCGTTGATCGGGAAAGGTGATCCACCTGGCATCGGTTGCAAGCAGTATCGGAACGCTATGCCCTGGCATTGCAAAATGCTGGTAACCAGTAGCGTTCAGGCCCTGTTTCGGATCGGACATAGCGCTCTGACCTGTCTCCCGATCCTTCCGGCGCAAAAGCGCAGTCAGAGCGCGCCGCCGTAAGTAGTCTGGGTTTTTCGAGTGCCTGCATGCCGTGATCGTTCAATAAAACTTTACCGGCGGTGCTGGTTTTGTCCTTTGCCGGGCTTGGGCTGAAGGCCGAAATGCATGGATATGTTTCGCTGCGGCGCAGCAAGAAAACACCAAAAGCAGGCATGGGTGCGCCTGTTGCATTGGTTCGGCGGCAAGCCGTATCAAGGGTTTGATGATGGGCGCTGACAGACAGGCCGGGCGGCTTTACTGAAACCTGATCGTGGATCGCCGGGCACTGAAGCCGGGGCTGTTCACAGGCAAATGAAGTGTCACTGGAGTAAAAACCCCGGGCAGGCATTGCGCGAACCGGACATTTCAAGCGGCAGGGGGCGACTATGAAATGCTGATGGCAACACAGGCGTTCGGGCAAAAAAATGCCGGATTTATCTTTTAGAGGGGGCGCTGTCTCGCTCTGGCATGGCTCAGTAGGCTGGCGCTCGCGGGTTGGATCTGGAGTTGCCCGGGGTAAGGGCCAGCGCCAATTGTGTCCGGTTACTCATATCAGTCAGGCGCAACACTTGTGATACATAGAGTTTTACAGTGTTTTCTGTAATACCCATTTCACAGGCAATCTGAAAGTTTGTCTGGCCCGTACTGACCAGTTTTGCAACTTCCAGCTGGCGCGGTGACAGTTGATCGAAGACGTTCGGTGCTACCTCGGCGCAGAAGTTAGCCCTGTCTGCAATCAGGTTTGTAGCGGCACTGGCCTGCTGCGCCTTGCCGATATCCTTGGACAGGTCGTTGATCGAATCGATCAGGCTATACAGCTTCTGACTCAGGTGCCCAAGGTCCTGGTTACCTGCTTGCCGATCGTCAAGGGCTTTCTCCCGACGCTTGAGGCCTGCCAGCAGCTCGTGAAGATCCACCGGCTTCTGGTAGTAATCAGAGAAGCCTTCACGCAAGGCCCGGATTACGTCTTGTTTGTCGCCATGGCCGGTCAGCATGATTGCCTCAAAGGCGCGGGTCTTGCCTGCCACCAGCCTCAAGGCCTGGACCAGTTCGACACCATCGTATTCGGGCATCAGTAAATCGCACAGCACCAGGCTGATCGAGGGGTCGTCGTGGAACAGTTGAATGGCCTGGCGACTGGAATGACAGGGCACACAGGTGTAGCCACTGCCTTCCAGAAACTCGCAGAGCTCATCAACAATGAAGAGGTCGTCGTCGACTACAAGTATTTTTTTTTGAGGCGAAAAATAAGACACACGCTACTCCATGTTTGGCGAGTTAAAGTTTTGCCGGACATGGATTGTAGAGCAGTTGGTCAGACGGAATCTGGCTGATCAGAGCCCAGATGTTCCAGAAGTTGCAGGCCAGTTCTCAACAATGAAAATTTCAGACCCGATTTTTGTGCGCTGGGCAGGCAAATCGTCGCGCCAGCCTTGTCAGGGCTGGCAGACGTTAAGGCCGGGCTGATCAGCTAGGTATGCGGCGCAAGAAAAAACCTGGCAGCAGCATTCAGGTCGCTGCCGGATTGCCGCCGGCTACAGCCTTTTGACCAATGCCCGCACCGCGAAGCGGGCCGGGTGGCAGGCCTCGGCGATACTGCGGGGCACGGGCATGGGTTCGTGGTTGATCCAGGCGGCAAGCATTTCCCCGGACAAGGGTGCTGTGATCAGGCCCCGGGAACCGTGGCCGCTATTCACATACAGGCCCTCCAGCCAGGGGCAGGGGGTATCCGGAACCTGACGGGCGTCTTTGCTTAATGCGCCATATGCCAGGGCAAATGCCTGCGGTTCAACCAGTGGGCCCACGATCGGCAAGTAGTCCGGGCTGGTGCAGCGAAAGGCGGCCCAGCCTTGCAGCGATTGGGGGTCCAGTTGCTCGCCCAGTCGCGTTGCCAGATCGGGTGAAATTTCTTCCAGCAGATCCAGATTGCCCTGATGGCCCTCGGGGGTAGTGGTCAAATCTTCGTTATGGAAATCGAAACTGGCCCCCAGGGTATGTTCGCCGAGCCGGCCAGGGGCCACATAACCCTCGGCGCAGACCACGGTCTTGAGCACGCTGCTGGCAGGGGTTTGGGCGAGTTGGGTGATTTGCCCGCGTATCCGTTTGAGCGGCAGTGCGCTGCTGGCGGGGAAACGCTTGACCTCTGCTGCACCGGCCAGCACCACCACCGGTGCGCAGGCCAGCACCTTGTCATCCTGGCAGGCCTGCCACTGGCCCTCGACTCTGTGCAGTTGCAATACGTCATGGTGGGTCAGCACCTGGACATTGGGGTGCAGGGCCTGGAACCGGCACAGCGCGGGAGGGTGGACCCAGCCACCTTCGGGGTAGAACAGACCGCCGTGGGCCAGTTCAATCCCGGCCAGTGCCTGTGCCTGGGGCTGGCCGAGCAAATGCACCAGTGCCGGGGGGAAGGCTGCAGCCAGTTGCGCCTGACGCTCGGCTTCCTTGGCACTGAAGCCCAGTTGCAGCACGCCACAGTCATCCCAGTCGCGTCCGCGCTGCAGGTTTTCCAGCAAGCGACGGGTGTAACCGAAACCACTGACAATCATTTGTGACAGCGTCGTTCCGTGGGCTGAAAGCTTGAGATAGAGCACCCCCTGCGGATTGCCAGATGCCTCTTTGGCCAGTCGCTCGTGGCGCTCCAGCAAGCACACCTGCCATCCACGGCGGGCCAGGCTGTTGGCAGTGGCGCACCCCGACAGACCGCCGCCAATCACCAGCGCTTTACGTTCACCGCCGACCCGGGGCGGGCGGGCGTACCAGGGTTTGATGCCGCTGCTCGCCAACGGATGCTCAGGCAAACCGGCGAAGGTTCCCCGCAGGATCTCCCACTTATGGCCGATGCCGGGTGTTCGACGCATCTTGAATCCAGCTTCGTTCAACGCCCGGCGGACCCAGCCGGTGCTGGTGAAGGTACTGATGGTCGAGTCTGGTGCTGCCAGGCGAGCCAGTTGCGCGAACAGCTCCGGGGTCCACATCTGCGGATTTTTTGCCGGCGCAAAGCCGTCGAGAAACCATGCATCAATCTGCGCATCCAGTTGCGGCAGTTGTTCCAATACATCGCCAATCAGCAGCGTGAGGGTGACCCGGCCATTGGCCAGGGTCAGGGTCTGGAACCCGGGGTGAATCGCATAATAGGCGGCCAGCAATTGTTCGCTGTAGGTGGCGAGCTCTGGCCACAGGGCGAGGGCTCGCTGCAAATCCTCACGGGTCAGGGGGTATTTTTCGACGCTAATAAAGTGCAGTCGTGCATCAGCGTGTGCGACCTGATCAAACAACTGCCAGGCACACAGAAAATTCAGGCCCGTGCCGAAGCCGGTTTCGCCGATAACCAGTTGCTCATTGGCGGGCAGGGCAGAGAAACGCTGCTGCAAGGCGTTCTGTTCAATAAAGACATAACGGGTTTCTTCGAGACCGGACTTGTCCGAAAAATACACGTCATCAAACACCCGTGAATGGGGGCGGCCTTGGTCATCCCAGTCAATCTGGGCATTGGGCATTTCAGTAGTCATGTGCGGCTCGGCAACGGCAAGGCGGCCATTCTAGCTGATCAGCAACAGCGGCACTGACCCATGACAAAGTTATGCGGTTTGTTCCGGCGCAGGCATGAGCAATCCGCTAGTCTTGTGACACTTGTCCAGGGAG
Organism: Pseudomonas sp. Lz4W; assembly: GCF_000346225.2. Classification (NCBI taxonomy): domain Bacteria; kingdom Pseudomonadati; phylum Pseudomonadota; class Gammaproteobacteria; order Pseudomonadales; family Pseudomonadaceae; genus Pseudomonas; species Pseudomonas sp. Lz4W. The sequence continues at coordinate 1,655,491 of NZ_CP017432.1, forward strand.
CTTTCCATGTTCGAATCCGCTGAAATCGGTCACTTTATCGATAAAGAAACCTACGATCAGGAAGTTCCCGCCTTGCGTGAGGCCTTGCTGGAGGCCCAGTACGAATTGCAGCAGCTGAAAAACTGCGCAGTCATCGTATTGATCAATGGCATTGAAGGTGCAGGGAAGGGCGAGACGGTCAAACTGCTGAACGAGTGGATGGACCCGCGACTGATCGAGGTGCGGACCTTTGACCGTCAGAGCGACGAAGAGCTGGCACACCCGCCGGCATGGCGTTACTGGCGACAATTGCCGGCCAAGGGGCGCATGGGGGTGTTCTTTGGCAACTGGTACAGCCAGATGCTCCAGGGCAGGGTCCATGGCGTGTTCAAGAATGCAGTCCTCGACCAGGCAATCAATGGCGCCGAGCGCCTGGAGAAAATGCTCGCCGATGAAGGCGCATTGATCTTCAAGTTCTGGTTTCACCTGTCCAAGAAGCAGATGAAAGCCCGTTTGAGTGCCCTCAAGGACGACCCGCTGCACAGCTGGCGCATCAGTCCGCTGGACTGGCAGCAGTCGCAAACCTATGACAAGTTCGTGCGCTATGGCGAGCGGGTCATTCGCCGTACCAGCCGTGACTATGCACCGTGGAACATCGTAGAGGGCGTCGATCCCAATTACCGCAGTCTGACCGTCGGCAAAATCCTGCTGGAGGGCATGCAAGCGGTACTCAATGCGCCCAAGTCCAGAGTGCGGACCAGCAATATTCCCCCGCTGCCCGAGCTCATTGACGGGCTGAGCCTGCTGGACTGTCTGGACCTGACCCGGCGGCTTGATAAAGACGATTACCAGGAGCAGCTGATTACCGAGCAGGCACGTCTGTCGGGGTTGATGCGCGACAAGCGCATGCGCCGCCATGCATTGATTACGGTGTTTGAGGGCAATGATGCGGCGGGCAAGGGCGGCTCGATCCGGCGGGTGGCGGCGGCACTGGACCCGCGCCAGTACAATATCGTGCCGATTGCAGCCCCCTCCGAGGACGAGCGGGCGCAACCTTACCTCTGGCGGTTCTGGCGCCAGATTCCGGCGCGCAGCAAGTTCACGGTTTTTGACCGTTCATGGTATGGGCGGGTACTGGTGGAACGGGTTGAAGGCTTTTGTACCCAGGCGGACTGGATGCGTGCGTACGGCGAAATCAACGATTTTGAAGAGCAACTGCACGCTGCCGGGGTGATCGTGGTCAAGTTCTGGCTGGCCATCGATAAGCAAACCCAGCTGGAACGTTTTGAGGCCCGCGAAGAGATCCCGTTCAAGCGCTTCAAAATTACCGAAGAGGATTGGCGCAACCGCGAAAAATGGGACCTGTATCGCAATGCCGTGTGTGACATGGTCGATCGTACCAGCACCGAGATTGCGCCCTGGACCCTGGTGGAGGCCAACGACAAGCGCTGGGCGCGGGTCAAGGTGCTGCGCACCATCAATGATGCGCTTGAAGCCGCTTTTGACAAGCAGGACAAGCGCAACAAGAAGCATAAAAAATAGGCGCGGGCTTGCCCGTGATGGTTTTCGGCGCCGGGTGCATTGAGCAAGCAATGCACCCTCGTCAATCAACTACAGGGCAGGGCGAGCCCCGCCGGCTCAGTGCTTGCCGGAACCCAGCATGTTTTCCGGCCGTACCCATTGATCGAACTCGGCATCGGTAAGGTAGCCCAGATCCAGGGCGGCTTCGCGCAGGGTCAGGTTTTCTGCGTAGGCCTTTTTCGCAATTTCGGCAGACTTGTCATAACCGATATGCGGGTTCAGGGCTGTCACCAGCATCAGGCCGCGCTCCAGGTGTTCAGCCATTTTGCCGGCATCGGCTTCAAGGCCGGTGACGCAATGTTTCTGGAAGTTGCTGCAGCCGTCCGCCAGTAACTGGATGGATTGCAGCAGGTTGTGAATGATCACCGGCTTGTACACGTTCAATTGCAGGTGGCCCTGGCTGGCGGCAAAGCCGATGGTTACATCATTGCCCATGACCTGGCATGCCAGCATCGACAGTGCCTCGCACTGGGTCGGATTGACCTTGCCCGGCATGATCGAGCTGCCAGGTTCATTGGCCGGCAGTTTGATTTCGGCTATGCCTGCCCGCGGCCCCGAGCCCAGCAAGCGGAAGTCGTTGGCCAGTTTCATCAAGGTCACGGCCAGGGTTTTAAGTGCGCCGGACAGGTTGGTCAGAGGCTCATGCCCGGCCAGCGCGGCAAATTTATTGGGCGCAGTTACAAACGGCAAGCCGGACAAGGCGGCCAGTTCTGCGGCAATGGCTTCACCAAAGCCGTGGGGCGCGTTGAGGCCGGTGCCCACAGCCGTACCGCCCTGGGCCAGTTCGTACACGGCTGGCAATGCAGCGAGAATGGCGCCCTGGGCGTAATCGAGTTGCGCGATGTAGGCCGATACTTCCTGGCCGAACGTGATCGGGGTGGCATCCATCATGTGGGTGCGGCCGGTTTTCACCAGTTTCATATGCCGTGCAGACAATTCGGCCAGGCCGCCGGACAACTCATTGATGGCCGGTAACAGATGCTCGTGGACTGCTTTGGCCACGGCAATATGCATCGCGGTCGGGAAGCAGTCGTTCGAACTTTGTGAACGATTGACATGGTCGTTCGGGTGAACCGGAGACTTGCCGCCCCGGCCTGTGCCCGCCAGTTCGTTGGCTCGGCCGGCAATCACTTCGTTGGCGTTCATGTTGCTTTGCGTGCCGCTGCCGGTTTGCCACACCACCAGAGGGAATTGATCGTCGTATTCGCCGTCCAGCACTTCGTCGGCGGCCTGCTCGATCAGGCGGGCGATGTCGGCAGGCAAGTCGCCATTGCGATCATTTACCCGCGCCGCTGCCTTCTTGATCAACACCAATGCATGCAGCACGGCCAGCGGCATTCTCTCGTTGCCGATGGCAAAGTTGATCAGCGAGCGCTGGGTCTGAGCACCCCAGTAGGCCTCATCCGGAACGTTCACTTCACCCAGGCTGTCGGTTTCGATACGGCTCATCGGGTTCTCTCTCCATAGGGGTTGATCAGTGAGCTTAGGCGGTGAATTGCCCCATAGGTTCAAACTTTGGTTTTAGAGGCTTTGATCTGATTGTTGAATACCTCTGATCAGGCCCGGGGTTGAGTGCCGGAGTTTTTTAGGCGCAGAATGGGCGCCCTTGGGGTTCGTCCTCGCTTGCTAGAAAAGGAAACTCGATGACCCGTCTTCGCGCCATCTGTACTGCGGTAGCTCTGGTTTGCGCCAGTGGCCAGGTTTTCGCCGATACCGCCAGTCACGCTGCCACTGCTGAAACATTCCTCAAGCTGGCACATGCCGACAAGCTGGGTACCCCGGTGTACATGCAAGTGCAGCAAATGTTCGCCCAACGTTTTGAGCAGACCAAGGCACCGGCTTCCAAGAAAGCCCTGCTGGAAACCTACCAGGCCAAAGCCAACACCGCTCTGGACCAGGCTATTGGCTGGGACAAACTGAAGCCTGACATGGTCAAGCTTTACACCACCAACTTCAGCGAATCCGAACTCAAGGATCTGGTTGCTTTCTATCAATCGCCCCTGGGCAAGAAAGTACTGGAAAAAATGCCGCAGCTGACTCAGCAATCGGCACAAATGACTCAGGCCAAGCTGGAAAGCGCGGTGCCTGTGGTCAACAAACTGCTGGAAGACATGACTGTCCAGCTGGAGCCAAAAGCGGCCCCGGCCAAGAAGAAGTAAGCGGAGCCTGAATGAGCATGCAACATCGTATCGAAGCGGCGCTGGGCGCCTTGCAGCCCGAGCACCTGAACGTGCTGGATGAAAGCCATATGCACAGTCGTGGGTTGCAGACCCACTTCAAGGCGGTGGTGGTCAGCGAGCAGTTTTCCGGGCTCAACAGTGTCAAGCGTCACCAAAAGGTCTACGCCACCCTGGGTGACCTGATGGGCGAGTTCCATGCACTGGCTTTGCATACCTATACGCCTGATGAATGGGCGAAAATCGGTACAGCTCCGGCCTCGCCGACCTGTGCCGGCGGTGGGCACTAAGTGGCTTGTTAAGCCTGCTTTTTGCTAGAATCCGCAACGCGCCGCTCAGTCGGCGCGTTTTTTTTGCATCCGGTTCACCCTTTACGAGGGTAGCCACCTGGAGATATATGCGATGACTGCACCGATTGTGGTAGCTGCACTGTACAAATTCGTCACCCTGGAAGATTACGTCGAGCTGCGTGAGCCTTTGCTCAAGGCCATGGTCGACAACGGGGTCAAGGGCACTTTGCTGATTGCCGAAGAAGGTATCAACGGTACTGTTTCCGGTAGTCGTGAAGGCATTGACGGGCTGATGGCCTGGCTCAGGTCCGATCCGCGCATGGTGGATATTGACCACAAAGAATCCTACTGCGATGACCAGCCGTTCTACCGGACCAAGGTCAAGCTCAAGAAAGAAATCGTCACCCTCGGTGTTGAAGGCGTAGACCCGAACAAAAAAGTCGGAACCTATGTCGACCCCGAGAACTGGAACGCGCTGATCAGCGATCCGGAGGTGTTGCTGATCGACACCCGGAATGATTACGAAGTATCGATTGGTACATTTGAAGGCGCGATCGACCCGAAAACCACCAGTTTTCGCGAATTTCCTGACTACATCAAAGCCAATTTCGACCCGGCCAAACACAAGAAAGTCGCGATGTTCTGCACCGGCGGCATTCGTTGTGAAAAGGCTTCGAGCTACATGCTCAGCCAGGGCTTCGACGAGGTTTATCACCTCAAGGGCGGGATTTTGAAGTACCTCGAAGAGGTGCCGCTGGAAGAAACCAAGTGGCAGGGCGACTGCTTCGTGTTTGATAACCGGGTCACCGTGCGTCACGACCTGAGTGAAGGTGAATACGATCAGTGTCATGCCTGCCGCACGCCGATCAGCATCGCTGACCGTGAATCCGAGCATTATCAGCCGGGTATCAGCTGCCCGCATTGCTGGGACAAACTGAGCGAAAAAACCCGCCGCAGCGCCATTGACCGGCAAAAACAGATTGACCTGGCCAAGGCCCGCAATCAGCCGCATCCGATTGGCCACAACTACCGTAAACCGGCCGAGGCCTGATATGTCCGCGCGCCTGCTCTATGTGATGGACCCGATGTGTTCGTGGTGCTGGGGTTTTGCCCCCATCGTTGAGGCTCTGGTTGAGCAGGCGCAGGCTGCGGGGGTGGATTTGCACCTGGTGGTCGGAGGCTTGCGCACCGGCAGCGGCGCGGCCCTGGAGCCTGCAACTCGACGCTATATCCTTGAGCACTGGCAGGCGGTGACCGATGCCACCGGGCAGCCGTTCACGATCGAAGGTGCCTTGCCCGATGGTTTTGTCTACGACTGTGAGCCTGCATGCCGGGCCATTGTGGCGGCGCGCAGTCTGGCGCCCGATTGCGCGTGGCGGTTGCTGAAACTGATTCAGCAGGCTTTTTATGTGCAAGGTCGTGATGTGACCCAGGCCAGTGTGCTGGCTGAACTGGCGCAGACGGCGGGGTTGCCGCGTATCGAGTTCGCTGCCGCGTTCGACAGCGCCGAGCAGCACACGGCGACCGCTGCCGACTTTACCTGGGTCCAGGATCTGGGGATCGCCGGATTCCCCACCCTGCTTGCTGAACGTGACGGTCAGCTGGCATTGCTGACCAATGGTTATCAGGCTCTGGAGCCTGTCTCCGACCTGCTGGGCCGTTGGCTTGAACGCGCCAAGCGTGCTTGATTGCGGCCCGGCAACGCCGGCGCCCGAGACCACAGATCGCCTGAGCTGGAAGGAAATCCGTGGTCTGGCCCTGCGCCATAAAAAAGCCCTGTGGCTCGCCAATGGCGTGGCAGTCCTGACCACGCTGTGCAGCGTGCCGATTCCATTGTTGTTGCCATTGCTGGTTGATGAAGTGCTGCTGGGCAACGGTGATGCAGCGCTCAAAGTCATGAACCACTGGCTGCCAGCCGCCTGGCAAAGTGCGCCGGGTTACATAGGCCTGATGCTTTTCGTGACGCTGCTGCTGCGCTGCGGTGCTTTGCTGTTTAACGTGCTGCAGGCCCGGCTGTTTTCCCGTCTGTCCAAAGACATAGTGTTTCGCATCCGGTTGCGCCTGATCGAGCGTCTGAAGCGCATCTCGCTGGCCGAGTATGAAAGTCTGGGCAGCGGTACGGTGACCACGCATCTGGTCACCGACCTGGACACCCTCGACAAGTTCGTCGGCGAAACCTTGAGCCGGTTTCTGATTGCGATGCTGACCCTGGTCGGCACGTCAGCGATTTTGTTGTGGATGCACTGGCAGCTGGCGCTCTTGATTTTGCTGTTCAACCCGTTGGTGATTTACGCCACCGTGCAGTTGGGCAAACGCGTCAAACACCTCAAAAAGCTGGAGAACGACAGCACTGCGCGTTTTACCCAGGCGCTCACTGAAACCCTGGATGCCATTCAGGAAGTCCGTGCCGGCAATCGTCAGGGCTATTTCCTCGGTCGCTTGGGGAATCGGGCCCGGGAAGTGCGCGATTTTGCCACGTCATCCCAATGGAAAAGTGATGCCTCGAACCGGGCCAGTGGCCTGTTGTTCCAGTTCGGCATCGATATTTTCCGTGCCGCGGCAATGCTGACGGTGCTGTTTTCGGATCTGTCCATCGGCCAGATGCTCGCGGTGTTCAGCTACCTGTGGTTCATGATCGGGCCTGTCGAGCAACTGCTCAACTTGCAGTACGCTTTCTACGCCGCAAGCGGTGCCATGACCCGGATCAACCAGTTGCTGGCGCGGCGCGACGAGCCGCAGTACCGCGGTGGCGTCGATCCGTTTTCAGGGCGTCAGACCGTTGATATCGAAGTGCGCGACCTGAGTTTCAGCTACGGCGACGAGAAGATTCTCGACCGATTGAACCTGACCATCGCCGCGGGTGAGAAGGTGGCCATTGTGGGCACCAGCGGCGGCGGTAAAAGCACTTTGGTGCAATTGCTGCTGGGGCTCTACACGCCGCAGTCGGGCAGTATCCATTTCGCCGGTGCGAGTCAGGCCGAGATCGGCCTGGAAACCATCCGTGAACATGTGGCCGTGGTGCTGCAGCACCCGGCGCTGTTCAACGACAGCGTGCGGGCCAACCTGACCATGGGCCGCGAGCGTACGGATGAGGCGTGCTGGCGTGCTCTGGAAATCGCCCAGATGGACGGCATCGTACGCCAGCTGCCCCAGGGGCTGGACAGCATAGTCGGGCGCTCCGGGGTGCGGTTGTCCGGAGGTCAGCGTCAACGTCTGGCGATTGCGCGAATGGTGCTGGCCGAACCCAGGGTAGTGATCCTCGATGAGGCTACCAGCGCACTGGATGCCGCCACCGAATACAACCTGCATCACGCTTTGGAAAAATTTTTGAGTGGGCGCACGACTTTAATCATTGCCCACCGTTTATCTGCGGTAAAACAGGCAGACCGCGTGCTTGTGTTTGATGGCGGACGTATTGCGCAAGATGGCGATCACCAGCAGCTACTTGCAGAGGGAGGGCTCTACGCCAGGCTGTACGGGCAATTGCAGCAGAGCTGACGGCGAGGGCTCCGGACTTTTCAAGTGTGGCTGGCGCCAGTGATCCTCATACGGGTCATAAACTAGCCTAGGCTCAACTTGCTTGAGGGATTTTCTCCGGTTTTCTTCTGCCAGCCTGTGATAAAGGGAACTCATGAAGCACAAGCGTCCCCTCGGTACCCCACGCCTTTTGGGAATCGTCTGGCCCTTTATTGCGGTCGTGCTGTTTCAGGCGCTATTGGGTTGTCTCAGTCTTTATATGCTCTCAGCGGTGCGAGGCTATGTCGCAGGCGAAAGTCTGTGGTCCAAAGGACAGAAAGACGCCATTTACTACCTCCATCTGTATGCCGACAACCGCGATCCGGCGGTTTTCGAGAAGTACCTGCAAGCGATCAAGGTGCCCCAGGGCGGACACCGGCTGCGCATGGCACTGGATCAGTCACCTCCAGACCTTGCCGAGGCGCGCGAGGGCATTCTGCAAGGGGGTAATAGCCCTGAGGATGTCTCGAGCATTATCTGGTTTTATCGTTATTTCCATGATTTCAGCTATATGCGCACAGCCATTGAGAAGTGGAGTGTGGGTGATCAATACCTGATAAAACTGGATGATCTGGCGCAGGAAATTCACCGCAGTCTCAATGCCAATCAAGCCAGCGCCGCTGACGTAGCAGGCTGGCAGTCCGCTATCTCGCGGATCAATGAAAGTGTTGCCCCGCCGGCCAAAGCCTTTAGTGACGCACTGGGTGAGGGCTCGCGATTTATTCTGAAATTGTTGGTCATCATCAATTTCGCGACGGCGCTGGGGCTGATTCTTTTGGCTTTACTGCGTACCCACAAAGTGTTGAGCCAGAGCCGGGAGTTTGCCGAAGCCCTGCAGGTTGAAAAAGAGCGGGCGCAAATCACCCTTGAATCTATTGGTGACGGGGTAATAAGTACGGATGTAAGCGGTTCCATCACTTATATGAATCCGGCCGCGGAACAGTTGACGCTCTGGAAGTCCGGGCAGGCGCAAGGCGTACCCTTGGCCGCATTGTTCAAGTTGCTCGACGAAAATGTCCTTGATGATGGTTTCAAACTGATAGACCGCATTCTCGGCGGCCAGCTGGGTAATACCAGTGAACATTCAAAACTGATTCAGCGCACGGACGGCAGTACGGTTTCCGTGGCGCTGGTGGGGGCGCCAATCCTGCATGCCGGCAAGGTGAGCGGTGCGGTGCTGGTGCTGCATGACATGACCCGTGAGCGCCAATACATTGCCAACTTGTCCTGGCAGGCGACCCACGATGCACTCACCGGCCTGGCCAATCGTCGCGAGTTTGAATATCGTCTGGAGCTGGTGTTGCAGAATCTGGCGCGACAGCAAGGCCGGCACGCATTGATGTTTCTTGATCTGGACCAGTTCAAGCTGGTCAACGACACCTGTGGCCACGCTGCGGGTGACGAGTTGTTGCGGCATATTTGTGCATTGCTGCATTCGGGTTTGCGTGAGGGCGATACGCTGGCGCGTCTTGGGGGAGATGAGTTCGGTATCCTGCTGGAAAATTGCCCGGCCGATGCCGCTGAAAAAATTGCCGAGGGTTTGCGCCAGACCGTACAAAGGCTGCACTTCGCGTGGAAGGGACGCCCGTTCCTGAACACCATCAGTATCGGTCTGGTGCATATCCAGCAAGCCCCGGTGACCCTGGAAGCCTCAATGCGTGCGGCGGACATGGCTTGCTACATGGCCAAGGAAAAGGGGCGTAACCGGGTTCAGGTCTACCATGCGGATGACTCAGAGTTGTCACTGCGCTTTGGTGAAATGGCATGGGTACAGCGCTTGCACGTGGCGCTGGAAGAAAACCTGTTTTGCCTTTATGCGCAAGAGATCGCTCCATTGGGGCGGGCCCCGGAAGGCGGCGGGCACATTGAAATCCTGTTGCGCCTGAGCGATGGCAGTGGCGGCCTGATCTTGCCTGACAGTTTTATTCCGGCTGCCGAGCGTTATGGTCTGATGGCTTCGATTGACCGTTGGGTTGTGGAAAACGTATTCAAGATTATTTCTCGGTGCTCGGCGCCGCGGGCAGAACATTCAATGGCGATGTGTGCCATTAACCTCTCGGGGTCGACCATAGGCGATGATGAGTTCCTGGCTTTTTTGCTCGAGCAATTTGAATGTTATGGCGTGGCACCCGAGCTGATCTGTTTTGAAATTACCGAAACCAGTGCAATTGCCAACTTGGGCAGTGCCATCCGCTTCATAAATGAACTTAAAGGGCTGGGCTGTCACTTTTCCCTGGATGACTTTTGCGCCGGGATGTCTTCGTTCGCCTACTTGAAACATTTGCCTGTGGACTATTTGAAAATAGATGGCAGTTTCGTCAGGGATATGCTGGATGACCCCATTAATCGGGCAATGGTTGAGGTGATCAATCATATAGGGCACGTTATGGGTAAGCGGACAATTGCCGAGTTTGTTGAAAGTCCTCAGATTGAACAGGCATTGATTGAGATCGGGGTCGACTATGCTCAGGGATATATAGTTGAGCGCCCACAATTGTTTACCTGTGACAGCTTGTGGACTCGACCTGTACGCCCCAAAGCCCTGGCTTTGAAGTTGCCGGGCACTTTGCGTTGATGAGGTGTCCGATTTTGTAAATCACCTCTGAGAAGGAACTTGATTGTGATGGATGCATTTGTACGTACCGGGCCTCTTATGGAAGCGACCAGCTATCCCAAGTGGGCTCAAAAGCTGATCCGCGACTGTAGCGAGAGCAAGCGCCGTGTCGTCGAGCATGAGGTTTATGCACGCATGCGTGATAACACGCTGAGCCCGACAATCATGCGGTTGTACCTCATTGGCGGATGGCCGGTGGTAGAACAGTTTTCGTTGTACATGGGGCATAACCTGGGGAAAACCCGTTATGGGCGTCATCCCGGGGAAGACATGGCCCGCCGTTGGCTGATTCGCAACATTCGGGTCGAACTGAACCACGCCGATTACTGGGTCAACTGGGCCAATGCCCATGGCGTCAGCCTTGCTGACATGAATGCCCAGGACATACCGTTCGAGTTTCAGGCGCTGAACGACTGGTGCTGGCATACCTGCACTGCGGATTCGCTGGCGGTATCCATGGCCGCGACCAACTATGCCATTGAAGGCGCCGTGGGCGAGTGGGCTGCAGTGGTGTGTTCGCAAAACGTTTACGAGGAGTCGCTGCCGGCAGAAGGGCGCAAGCGCGCCATGAAATGGCTGAAGATGCACGCTCAGTACGATGATGAGCACCCTTGGGAAGCGCTGGAGATTATTTGCACCCTGGCGGGGATGAATCCCAGTGAAGCGTTGCAAACCGAGCTGCGTAAAGCCGTTTGCAAGAGCTATGACTACAAGTATCTGTTTTTGCAAAGCTGTCTGCAGTATGAAAAAAAGCCGGTGGTGCGCAAGCGTCCGGAATTGGTTGAGGGCTGATCCCGGGGGATTGACTTGCCCGGGTCTATAAAAAAACCGCAGCTGGCATTCATTCGCCAGCTGCGGTTTTTTTGTTGGCCGATTCGTTATTGCGCGTCGAATGCCTGGCCGTTTACGCCGGTGCTGTCCGGCCCCATCAGGTACAGGTAAACCGGCATGATGGCTTGTGGTTCCGGGTTGTTCAGCGGGTTCTCACCCGGGTATGCCAGGGCCCGCATGCTGGTGCGGGTCGCGCCCGGGTTGATGCTGTTGGAGCGTACGGCTGCCACGCCATCGACTTCGTCGGCCAGGGTTTGCATCAAGCCTTCGGTGGCAAATTTCGAAACCCCATAAGCCCCCCAATAGGCGCGGCCTTTGCGGCCTACGCTGCTGGAGGTGAAAATAACCGATGCGTCTTGGGACAATTTGAGCAGTGGCAGCAGGGTGCTGGTGAGCATAAACATGGCGTTTACGTTTACCTGCATAACCCGCATGAAGTTTTCGCCCGAGAGTTGTTCCAGGGGCGTGCGCGGACCAATGATCGAGGCGTTGTGCAGCAGGCCGTCAAGGTGGCCGAACTCGTTTTCGATCATGGCGGCCAGCTCATCGTATTGATGGGGCTGGGCGGTTTCGAGATTGAAAGGAATGACTGCGGGTTGCGGGTGGCCAGCAGCTTCTATTTCGTCGTACACCTGGCTCAGATTGGACTCGGTTTTACCCAGCAGCAGCACGGTAGCCCCGTGCGCGGCATAGGTTTTGGCTGCTGCAGCGCCGATGCCGCGGCCGGCACCGGTAACCAGAATCACCCGGCCCTGAAGCAGGTCGGGGCGAGCGGAATAATCAAACATAAAAAACCTCAACAGAAATCAAAGATCGTTCTGCGCCCGCTGTCAGCAACTGCACATCGCGTTATCCAGTACTTTGCGCAATTCGCTCGGGTGGTCGACCACTACGTCGGCGCCCCAGTGGTCGGGGTTGTCGTCGGGGTGAATGTAGCCAAAGCGTACGGCGGCGGTCTTGGTACCGGCATCGCGGCCGGATTCGATGTCGCGAAGGTCATCGCCGACAAACAAAACGCTGGCCGGGTCAAGGTTGAGCATCTTGCAGGCGAGAATCATTGGCTCGGGGTCGGGTTTGCTGCGGCTCACGTGGTCCGGGCAGATCAGTACCGCAGAGCGTTCCGCCAGGCCCAGCCGCTCCATGATTGGTTGGGCAAAGCGCACGGGCTTGTTGGTCACGACGCCCCAGACCAGGTGGGCCTGTTCAATGTCGGCCAGCAGTTGCTCCATGCCATCGAACAGCTTGGTGTGTACCGCACAGTCCTGTTGATAGCGCTCGAGGAATTCAAGGCGCAGTTCCTCGAACCCCGGTGCTTCAGGGTCCATGCTGAAGGTCACTGCGACCATGGCCCGAGCCCCGCCGGAGATCTCGTCGCGAATCAGCTTGTCGTCAATGGGCGCTAGCCCGCGATCGGCGCGCATGGCCTGGCAGATGGCGATAAAGTCCGGCGCGGTATCGAGCAGGGTGCCGTCCATGTCAAAAAGAACTGCTCTTAAACGCATGGGTCACTCCTCGCGAAGGGTCTGGATCATGTAGTTGACGTCGACATCGGCGCCCAGCTTGTAGTGCTTGGTCAGCGGGTTGTAGGTCAGGCCGGTGATGTCCTTGACGCTCAGGCCGGCCTGGCGGCTCCAGGCACCCAGTTCGGAAGGGCGGATGAATTTTTTGAAGTCGTGGGTCCCGCGCGGGATCAGCTTCATGATGTATTCAGCGCCGATAATTGCGAACAGATAGGCTTTCGGGTTGCGGTTGATGGTGGAGAAGAACACTTGGCCGCCCGGCTTGACCATGCGGTAGCAGGCGCGGATTACGGATGCCGGGTCTGGCACGTGCTCGAGCATTTCAAGGCAGGTAACGACGTCGAACTGCCCGGGCATTTCGTTGGCCAGCTCTTCAGCCGTGATCTGGCGGTATTCAACATTCACGCCCGATTCAAGCTGATGCAGTTGTGCCACTGCCAGCGGCGCTTCGCCCATGTCTATGCCGGTTACGGTTGCGCCGCGCTGGGCCATGGACTCACTGAGAATGCCGCCGCCGCAGCCGACGTCGAGCACTTTTTTCCCGGCCAGCTGCACGCGTTCGTCAATCCAGTTCAGGCGCAGCGGGTTGATGTCGTGCAGGGGTTTGAACTCGCTTTCACGATCCCACCAGCGATGGGCAAGCGCTTCGAATTTAGCGATCTCGGCGTGGTCGACGTTGCTCATGGGTAAATCCTCTAAAGCTGAAAAATCCTGGTATTACTTCAGGCACAGGCCTGAAGGTCTTGAATCAATGGGGTTGGCTGCTGATGCGCTGGCCCCAGGCCTTGGCGGTTGCGCAGAGCTGTTGCTCGTCCATTCGGGTCAGTTTGCCATCATCGAGCAAGTGTTTGCCCCCGACCCACAGGTGTTTTGCACAGTCGCGGCCAGTGGCGTAGATCAGTTGCGAGACAGGGTCGTAAACCGGTTGCTGGGCCAGCCCGCTCAGATCGAAAGCTACCAGGTCGGCAGCTTTGCCGGGCTCGATCGAACCGATGTCATTATCCAGGCCCAGTGCCCGGGCTCCGTTGAGCGTTGCCATGCGCAAGGCGCGATGGGCGTCCAGTGCGGTGGCCGAGCCTGCCACGGCTTTGGCCAGCAGTGCGGCGGTGCGGGTTTCGCCCAGCAGGTCTAGATCATTATTGCTGGCAGCACCGTCGGTGCCAACCGCGACATTGACCCCTGCCAGCCACAAACGCTCGACCGGGCAGAAGCCGCTGGCCAGTTTGAGGTTGGATTCGGGGCAATGAATCACGCTGGCGTTGCTTTCTACCAGCATTGCCAGGTCGGCATCGCTGATCTGGGTCATGTGCACGGCCTGAAAGCGTGGCCCCAGCAAGCCCAGTCGGGCCAGGCGGGCTATCGGGCGTTCGGCATGTTGCTCGACGGCCTGTTGCACTTCGAAAGCGGTTTCGTGGACGTGCATCTGGATTGCAGCATCCAGTTCATCGGCCATTACCCGGACTTTTTCCAGGTTCTCGTCGCCCACGGTATAGGGGGCGTGCGGTCCGAAGGCGATTTTGATCCGCGGATGGTGCTTCAGGTCGCCAAACAGCTCGACGGCCTGGCGCAATGCTTCATCGGCCGAGCTTGCGCCGGGAATCGGAAAGTCGAGAACCGGAATGGCGATTTGGGCACGAATGCCACTGTTATGCACGCGCTCGCAGGCGGTCCGGGGGTAAAAGTACATATCGCTGAAACAGCTGATGCCGCCCTTGAGTTGCTCGGCAATGGCCAGATCGGTGCCGTCGCGCACGAAGTCTTCATCCACCCATTTGGTCTCGGCGGGCCAGATATGCTGTTCCAGCCACGTCATCAATGGCAGGTCGTCGGCCATGCCGCGGAACAGGGTCATGGCCGCGTGGCCGTGGGCATTGACCAGACCGGGGGTGAGCAACATGTCAGGCAGCTCACGGGTTTCGCGGGCGGTATGTTTCAAGGCTTCGAGGCGCGGGCCGATGAACACGATGCGCCCGTCCGCGATGCCCACCCCATGGTCCTTGAGTACCACCCCGGCTGGCTCTACGGGCACCAGCCAGGTGGGCAGCAGCAACAGGTCGAGGGACAGGGGCAGGGTGGGCATCGAAAACGGCTTCCAGTGCGATATTAAAAGGAGGCGAAGTATACCCGAGCGTCTTAAAGGTGGGCTCGCTATAATCGGCGGCTTTGTATCTGTGTGATAGGGGTAGGCATGCGCGATCGACTGTTGGCGGCAGAAAAGGTAAAGGCCATCGATTGGCGGGGTGAGGCCCTGTACCTGCTGGATCAGCGCAGTTTGCCTTTTGATGAGAGCTGGCTGGCCCATACCAGTGCCGAAGCAGTGGCCCAGGCTATTCGCGCCATGGTGGTGCGTGGTGCACCGGCGATCGGCATCGCAGCTGCGTATGGCGTAGTGCTTGCGGCGCGTGTACGCAAGGCTGCGGGTGGCGATTGGGTCGGGGCGCTGGAAGAGGACTTCGCGCTGCTGGCGGACGCCCGGCCCACCGCAGTGAATTTGTCCTGGGCACTCAATCGCATGCGTGATCGTTTGAATCGTGCCAAAGCCAGGGCCGATGTTCTGCACATACTTGAGGCCGAGGCTGTGGCGATTCATGAAAGTGATCGCGAGGCCAATCTGACCATGGCGCAGTTGGGCGTCGATGTGATTCGCCGTCATCAGGGCAACGCTCAGACCGTACTGACCCATTGCAACACCGGTGCCCTGGCCACGGGCGGTTTTGGTACCGCGCTGGGCGTGATTCGGGCTGCCTGGCTGGAAGGCATGATCGAGCAGGTCTACGCCGACGAAACCCGGCCCTGGTTGCAGGGCTCGCGACTGACTGCCTGGGAGTTGGCGAATGAGGGCATCCCGGTGGTGCTCAATGCTGACTCGGCTGCGGCACACATCATGAAAACCAAGGGCGTGACCTGGGTGATAGTCGGCGCTGACCGGATCACTGCCAATGGCGATGTGGCAAACAAGATTGGCACTTACCAGCTGGCGGTAAATGCCATGCATCACGGTGTGCGCTTTATGGTGGTGGCGCCAAGTTCAATCATCGATATGGAGCTGGCCAGTGGTGACGACATCCCTATCGAGGAGCGTGACGCCAGTGAGTTGCTGGAGGTGGGCGGCCACTGTGTCGGTGCGCCTGTGCAGACATTCAATCCGGTATTTGATGTGACACCGGCCGATCTGATCGATGTGATTGTTACCGAGAAGGGCATCGTCGAGCGTCCGGATGCGGCAAAAATGGCGCAACTGATGTGTCGCAAGCGATTGCATTGATAAATTGCACCTGCAGGGGTTGGCGAAGGTTGCGCCGGGTTGCAAGGCCGCGCTGTTGTTGAAGGTCCTGCGTACCTGATTGCAGCCTGCGTTTGCAGCTGCAGAATCTGCTCTGCTTACCCCTTGAATCGCTTCCAGAGCCTCTCTGGGCACGCTCAGGCCCACAACCTGTCCAATTACTACGCTCCATGCGCATCTGGGGGATAGGTGCGTAGCGGCGTTTGTGATAACATTCGGCGGTTTCCAGGGTAGTCCGCAAGGGTTGCCCTTACTGCGCAAATCCGTGGCATAACTCGTTGATTTGTCGTAAGTCGCTGCATGGCACTTGGTCAGCAGCGGCGAGCTTCGTTCGTCCCGAATGGATGTGGCGAAGTTTCACCCGAAAAAGGAATCAGGCTTCTCATGGGCGAACTGGCCAAAGAAATCCTCCCGGTCAATATCGAAGACGAGCTGAAACAGTCCTATCTCGACTACGCGATGAGCGTAATTGTCGGGCGGGCACTGCCTGATGCACGCGATGGCTTGAAGCCCGTGCACCGGCGTGTGTTGTTTGCGATGAGCGAACTGAACAACGACTGGAACAAACCGTACAAGAAATCTGCCCGTGTGGTCGGTGACGTAATCGGTAAGTATCACCCGCATGGTGATACCGCGGTTTACGACACCATCGTTCGAATGGCTCAGCCATTCTCTCTGCGCTACCTGCTGGTAGACGGTCAGGGCAACTTCGGTTCGGTCGACGGCGACAACGCTGCGGCCATGCGATACACCGAAGTGCGCATGACCAAGTTGGCCCACGAACTGCTGGCTGACTTGCACAAAGAGACCGTGGACTGGGTGCCGAACTACGACGGCACGGAAATGATCCCGGCCGTCATGCCGACCCGTATTCCCAACTTGTTGGTCAACGGCTCCAGCGGTATCGCTGTGGGCATGGCCACCAATATCCCGCCGCACAACCTCGGTGAAGTGATCGACGGTTGCCTGGCGCTGATCGACAACCCGGAACTGAGCATCGATGAACTGATGCAGTTCATTCCGGGCCCGGACTTCCCGACCGCAGCAATCATCAACGGTCGCGCCGGCATCATCGAAGCCTATCGCACCGGTCGTGGCCGCATTTACATGCGTGCCCGCTCGATGATTGAAGACATCGACAAGGTCGGTGGCCGTCAGCAGATCGTGATCACCGAGCTCCCGTACCAGTTGAACAAGGCGCGCTTGATCGAGAAGATCGCCGAGCTGGTTAAAGAGAAGAAGCTCGAAGGCATCACCGAACTGCGTGACGAGTCCGACAAAGACGGTATGCGTGTTGTAATCGAACTGCGTCGCGGTGAAGTGCCGGAGGTTATTCTCAATAACCTGTATGCCCAGACCCAGTTGCAAGCGGTGTTCGGTATCAACATCGTTGCGCTGATCGACGGTCGTCCGCGGATCCTCAACCTTAAGGATCTGCTGGAAGCCTTCGTTCGTCACCGTCGTGAAGTGGTTACCCGTCGTACTGTTTTCGAACTGCGCAAAGCCCGTGAGCGTGGCCACATCCTTGAAGGTCAGGCGGTTGCCCTGTCCAACATCGACCCGGTCATTGCATTGATCAAGGCTTCGCCAACTCCGTCTGAAGCCAAGGAAGCGCTGATCAGCACGCCTTGGGAGTCCAGTGCGGTAGTGGCGATGGTCGAGCGTGCCGGTGCGGATTCGTGCCGCCCTGACAACCTGGATCCGCAATACGGCCTGCGTGAAGGCAAGTACTTCCTGTCGCCAGAACAGGCGCAAGCCATTCTTGAGCTGCGCTTGCACCGTCTGACCGGTCTTGAGCACGAGAAGCTGCTGGCCGAGTACCAGGAAATCCTCAACCAGATCGGTGAGCTGATCCGCATCCTCAATAGCGCCGTGCGCCTGATGGAAGTGATCCGCGAGGAGCTGGAAGTCATTCGTGCGGAATACGGCGACGTTCGTCGTACCGAAATTCTGGATCACCGTCTCGACCTGACCCTCGGTGACATGATTCCGGAAGAAGAGCGTGTGGTGACCATTTCCCACGGTGGCTACGCCAAGACCCAGCCATTGGCTGCGTACCAGGCTCAGCGTCGCGGCGGTAAAGGTAAATCGGCTACTGGCGTCAAGGATGAGGACTACATCGCTCACCTGCTGGTTGCCAACAGTCACACCACGCTCTTGCTGTTCTCCAGCAAAGGCAAGGTGTACTGGCTCAAAACCTACGAAATCCCTGAAGCATCCCGTGCTGCGCGTGGTCGTCCGCTGGTTAACCTGCTGCCGTTGGGTGAGGGTGAATACATCACCACCATGCTGCCGGTGGAGGATTACACCGAGGGGCACTTCATCTTTATGGCAACCGCTAACGGTACCGTGAAGAAGACCCCGCTCGAATCCTTCAGCCGTCAACGCAGCGTGGGCTTGATTGCGCTGGAGCTGGACGAAGGTGACGTACTGATCAGTGCCGCGATTACCGATGGTGAGCGCGAAGTCATGCTGTTCTCCGATGGCGGCAAGGTGACTCGCTTTAAAGAGTCCGACGTGCGTGCCATGGGTCGTACGGCCCGCGGTGTTCGCGGCATGCGTCTGCCAGAAGGTCAGAAGCTGATTTCGATGCTGATTCCTGAAGAAGGCAGCCAGATCCTCACCGCTTCGGCGCGTGGTTATGGCAAGCGGACAGCGATCAGCGAGTTCCCTGAGTACAAGCGTGGCGGTCAGGGCGTTATCGCCATGGTCAGCAACGACCGTAACGGCCGTCTGGTCGGTGCCGTTCAGGTGCTTGATGGCGAAGAGATCATGCTGATCTCCGATCAGGGCACCCTGGTGCGTACCCGTGTCGATGAAGTGTCGAGCCTGGGTCGCAATACCCAGGGCGTCACCTTGATCAAGCTGGCCAGCGATGAAACGCTGGTCGGGCTGGAGCGGGTTCAGGAGCCGTCGGAAGTCGAAGGTGAAGAGCTTGAAGGTGAGGTCGATGGTGGTGTTGAGCTCGATGACGAGGTCATCCACGATGGCGTCGACGACGAGCAGCCGCTAGAGGCTGGCGCTGACGAAGAAGAGCCGCAGGAATAAGCGGGTACACAGGGGGCGGATGAAGATTCGCCCCCTTGTTGTATGTGTGGAGGCGATATTGCTCGCGATGAGTGACTGTTGCACCGCAGTCGCCTGCAAGCCCTCACATTGAACAATGTGTCGATAATTGATTTATTGCGTGACCCACCAAATCAGAGTGAGAGTGGATGTGAGCAAACGAGCCTATAACTTCTGCGCAGGTCCTGCTGCGCTGCCTGAAGCTGTCCTGTTGCGTGCCCAGTCCGAGTTGCTCGACTGGCATGGCAAGGGCCTCTCGGTCATGGAAATGAGCCATCGCAGCGATGAGTTCGTGTCCATTGCGACCAAGGCTGAGCAGGATCTGCGTGACCTGCTGTCTATTCCCTCGAACTACAAAGTCCTGTTTCTGCAGGGTGGCGCAAGCCAGCAATTTGCCCAGATCCCGCTGAATCTGCTGCCGGAAAATGGCAAGGCGGATTACATCGATACCGGTATCTGGTCGCAAAAAGCCATTGAGGAAGGTTCGCGCTTTGGCCACATCAATGTGGCTGCCAGCGCCAAGCCTTACGATTACTTCGCGATTCCCGGTCAGAATGAATGGAACCTGTCGAAAGACGCGGCCTACGTTCATTACGCGCCCAATGAAACCATTGGCGGCCTGGAATTCGACTGGATTCCGCAAACGGGCGATGTGCCGCTGGTTGCCGACATGTCTTCTGACATTTTGTCGCGTCCGGTCGATATTTCCCGCTTCGGCATGATCTACGCCGGCGCCCAGAAAAACATCGGTCCGAGCGGTATTGTGGTCAACATCATTCGTGAAGACCTGCTGGGCCGGGCGCGCTCGATCTGCCCGACGATGCTCGACTACAAGGTCGCGGCAGACAACGGCTCGATGTACAACACGCCTCCGACGCTGGCCTGGTATCTGTCCGGCCTGGTGTTCGAGTGGCTCAAAGAGCAGGGTGGTGTAGAGGCCATCGGCAAGCTTAACGAAGTCAAAAAACGCACTCTGTATGACTTCATTGACGCCAGCGGCCTGTACAGCAACCCGATCAACAAGACCGACCGCTCGTGGATGAACGTGCCGTTCCGTCTGGCTGACGATCGTCTCGACAAGCCGTTCCTGGTGGGTGCTGAAGCGCGCGGGTTGTTGAACCTCAAAGGGCATCGCTCGGTGGGTGGCATGCGGGCTTCGATTTATAACGCTGTGGACATTACTGCGGTTAACGCGCTGGTGGCTTACATGGCAGAGTTTGAGAAGGAACACGGCTAATGTCCGAGCAAGAGCTTAAGGCGCTGCGCGTGCGCATCGACAGCCTGGACGAAAAGGTTCTGGAGCTGATCAGCGAGCGTGCCCGCTGCGCCCAGGAAGTGGCGCGGGTAAAAATGGCAAGCCTGGCTGAAGGCGAAGTGCCGGTATTTTATCGGCCCGAGCGTGAGGCTCAGGTGCTCAAGCGGGTAATGGAGCGCAACAAAGGTCCGTTGGGTAACGAAGAGATGGCGCGTCTGTTTCGCGAAATCATGTCTTCGTGCCTGGCGCTGGAGCAGCCACTGAAAGTGGCTTACCTCGGGCCGGAAGGTACCTTCACCCAGGCTGCAGCAATGAAGCACTTCGGGCACGCGGTCATCAGCAAGCCGATGGCGGCGATCGACGAGGTGTTTCGTGAAGTGGCGGCAGGCGCCGTCAACTTTGGCGTGGTGCCGGTGGAGAACTCCACTGAAGGTGCTGTGAACCACACGCTGGACAGTTTTCTCGAGCACGACATGGTTATCTGTGGCGAAGTTGAGCTGCGGATCCACCATCACCTGCTGGTCGGTGAAAACACCAAGACCGATAGCATCAGCCGTATTTACTCCCATGCCCAGTCGCTGGCCCAGTGCCGTAAGTGGCTGGATGCGCATTATCCGAACGTCGAGCGAGTTGCTGTGTCGAGCAATGCCGAGGCGGCCAAGCGGGTCAAGGGTGAGTGGAATTCGGCAGCGATAGCCGGCGATATGGCTGCAGGCCTCTATGGTTTGACCCGGCTGGCGGAAAAAATTGAGGATCGCCCTGACAACTCGACGCGATTCTTGATGATCGGCAGTCAGGAAGTGCCGCCGACCGGCGATGATAAAACATCGATTATCGTGTCAATGAGCAACCGTCCGGGCGCCCTGCATGAATTGCTGGTGCCGTTCCATGAGAACGGGATCGATCTGACACGTATCGAGACGCGTCCTTCGCGTAGCGGTAAATGGACCTATGTATTCTTCATCGATTTTGCTGGCCATCACCGTGACCCTTTGGTCAAAAGTGTTCTGGAGCAAATCAGTCAAGAAGCAGTGGCGCTTAAAGTGCTGGGTTCCTACCCGAAAGCGGTTCTCTGAGGCGGTCATACATGAGCGGTGATTTTCTCGCCCTGGCGCAGCCGGGCGTACAACAACTTTCGCCTTACGTCCCGGGCAAGCCTGTGGATGAGCTGGCGCGTGAGCTGGAGATTGATCCGGCCACCATCGTCAAGCTGGCGAGCAATGAAAATCCTATGGGGGCAAGTCCGAAGGCGCTGGAAGCCATTCGCAATGAACTGGCGGAGCTTACTCGCTATCCGGATGGTAACGGTTTTGCCCTCAAGAGCTTGCTGGCTGAGCGTTGCGGTGTGCAACTCGATCAGGTGACCCTGGGCAACGGCTCCAACGATATTCTGGAACTGGTGGCTCGGGCCTATCTGGCGCCGGGCCTGAATGCCGTGTTCAGCGAGCATGCCTTCGCGGTGTATCCGATTGTGACCCAGGCGGTGGGTGCACAGGCGCGAGTAGTGCCGGCCAAGGACTGGGGGCATGACCTGCCTGCCATGCTTGAGGCGATTGACAGTGATACCCGGGTGGTTTTCATCGCCAATCCGAATAACCCTACCGGGACCTGGTTTGGTGTCGATGCACTGAACGAGTTTTTGCAGGACGTCCCCGAGCGGGTTCTGGTGGTGCTGGACGAGGCCTATATCGAATATGCGGAAGGCGGCGAGCTGCCGGACGGTCTGGAGTTTCTCTCGGCCTATCCTAATCTGCTGGTCTCTCGTACGTTTTCCAAGGCTTATGGCCTGGCTGCCCTGCGGGTTGGTTATGGCCTGTCGACAACGGTTGTGGCGGATGTGCTGAATCGGGTTCGTCAGCCCTTCAATGTCAACAGTCTGGCGCTGGCTGCGGCCTGTGCTGCACTGCAGGATGCTGACTATCTGGCTGAAAGCCGCCGTCTTAACGAGGCGGGCATGCAGCAGTTGCTGGACGGTTTTCGTGAGCTGGGTCTGGGCTGGATTCCATCCCGCGGTAATTTCATTGCGGTGGATCTCGGTCAAGTGGCTGCCCCGGTTTATCAGGGGCTGTTGCGCGAAGGTGTGATCGTGCGTCCGGTGGCCAATTACGGTATGCCGAACCACCTGCGCATCACTATTGGTCTGCCGGCGGAAAATACCCGTCTGCTTGAGGCGCTGGCCAAGGTTCTTGCTTGTGGTTGATGTAATGTCCTTGAAATCTGTAAAGCCTGTTGTGGGTCGGCTGGTGGTTGTCGGGCTCGGCCTGATTGGTGGCTCCTTTGCTAAAGGCATGCGCGAGAGCGGGTTGTGCGCTGAGGTGGTCGGAGTCGATCTGGACCCTGCGTCGCGCGCCCTGGCTGTAGAACTGGGTGTGGTTGATCGCTGCGAAGCTGATCTGGCAGTCGCCTGCTGTGGTGCTGATGTCATCCAGCTGGCAGTGCCGATTCTGGCCATGGAGAAAGTGCTCGGGTTGCTGGCGGGCATGGATCTGGGGTCGGCCGTTCTGACTGATGTGGGGAGTGCCAAGGGCAATGTCGTGCGTGCTGCGACTCAGGCCTTTGGCGGCATGCCGCCACGCTTTGTTCCCGGGCACCCGATTGCCGGATCCGAGCAAAGTGGTGTCGAAGCCTCCAATGCGGTTCTGTTTGAGCGGCACAAGGTTATTTTGACCCCCGTGGCCGAAACCGACTCCGGGGCGCTGGCCCTGGTGGACGCAATGTGGCGCGCTCTGGGGGCGGACGTCGAGCATATGCAGGTCGAACGCCATGACGAGGTGCTGGCTGCAACCAGTCATTTACCGCATCTGCTGGCATTCGGGCTGGTGGACTCTCTTGCCAAGCGCAATGAGAATCTGGATATCTTTCGTTACGCAGCGGGAGGTTTTCGCGATTTCACAAGAATCGCAGGAAGCGACCCGGTAATGTGGCATGACATTTTTCTCGCGAACCGCGAGGCGGTGTTACGTACATTGGATACATTTCGCAGTGATCTCGACGCCTTGCGCGATGCGGTCGATGCGGGAGATGGGCATCAATTGCTGGGCGTCTTTACCCGCGCCCGGGTTGCTCGCGAGCATTTCAGTAAAATCCTGGCCCGCCGGGCATATGTGGACCCTATGAATTCAAATGATCTGATTTTCCTGGCTGAGCCAGGTGGCAAGGTAACTGGCAAGATTCGTGTACCTGGTGACAAGTCCATTTCTCACCGTTCAATCATGCTTGGTTCTTTGGCTGAAGGTACAACCGAAGTCGAAGGTTTCCTTGAGGGCGAAGACGCTCTGGCAACCTTGCAGGCATTCCGTGACATGGGTGTGGTGATTGAAGGCCCGCATCATGGGCGCGTGACTATCCATGGTGTGGGGCTGCATGGCTTGAAAGCTCCGCCAGGCCCGATTTACCTGGGTAATTCCGGAACCTCGATGCGTCTGTTGTCGGGTTTGCTGGCTGCGCAGAGCTTTGATACGACCTTGACCGGCGATGCTTCGCTGACCAAGCGCCCGATGAATCGTGTGGCTAATCCGCTGCGCGAAATGGGGGCGGTGATTGAGACTGCTGCCGAAGGTCGTCCGCCGATGACTATTCGCGGCGGTCACGCGCTTAAAGGGATGGATTACACCCTGCCGATGGCCAGTGCCCAGGTCAAATCCTGCCTGCTGCTGGCGGGTTTGTATGCTGAAGGCAAGACCTCGGTCACTGAGCCGGCGCCAACCCGTGATCATACCGAGCGCATGCTGCGTGGCTTCGGCTACCCGGTCAGTGTCGAGGGTGCCACGGCTTCTGTTGAATCAGGCCACAAGCTCACGGCTACCCACATTGAAGTACCTGGCGATATTTCATCCTCGGCGTTCTTTTTGGTGGCCGCCTCGATTGCCGAAGATTCCGATCTGGTGCTCGAGCATGTCGGCATCAACCCGACCCGCACCGGCGTTATCGACATCCTGCGTTTGATGGGGGCGGATATCACCCTCGAGAACCAGCGCGAAGTGGGTGGCGAACCTGTAGCTGATTTGCGTGTGCGCGCAGCCAGGCTTAAAGGTATCGAGATTCCTGAAGAGCTGGTACCGCTGGCGATTGATGAATTCCCGGTACTGTTCGTGGCGGCGGCAGTGGCCGAAGGTCGCACGATCCTGCGCGGCGCTGAAGAACTGCGGGTCAAGGAGTCTGACCGGATTCAAGTCATGGCTGACGGCTTGCTGGCGCTGGGCGTGAAGTGTGAGCCAACTGCGGACGGTATCATTATCGATGGTGGCTCCATTGGTGGCGGGGAAGTTCATGGTCACGGTGACCACCGCATTGCGATGGCATTCAGCATCGCTTCTCTGCGGGCAACGGCTCCCATCCGTATTCACGACTGTGCCAATGTCGCGACTTCGTTCCCTAACTTCCTAGCCCTGTGCAAGCAGGTAGGCATTCGCGTAGCGCAAGAGGTGCAGTCGTGATGGTCCCGCCGGTTATCACTATCGACGGCCCAAGCGGTTCCGGCAAAGGCACCGTGGCTGGCAAGCTGGCCAAGAGCCTGGGCTGGAATCTGCTGGATTCCGGTGCCCTGTATCGTTTGCTGGCATTCGCTGCGAGCAATCATGGCGTTGCTCTGGATAACGAAGCCTTGCTCGAGAAACTTGCTGCGCATCTTGATGTGCAGTTCGTCGGAGCGACGGACGGCAAGCATGCGCGCATTATTCTGGAAGGTGATGACGTTACTCACGCGATTCGCAGTGAGACCGTTGCTGCCGGGGCTTCCAGAATTGCCGCCTTGCCGGCTGTTCGTGAGGCTTTGCTGCAGCGTCAGCGGGCATTTCAGGAACTTCCCGGTCTGGTTGCCGATGGTCGCGACATGGGAACTGTGGTGTTTCCGGACGCGCCGTTGAAGATATTTCTGACGGCTAGCGCGGAGGAACGTGCCCGTCGCCGTTACTTGCAGTTGAAGGCCAAGGGCGATGATGTTAGTCTCTCGGGTCTGCTAGATGAGATTCGTGCCCGCGATGAGCGTGATACGCAGCGTGCAATAGCCCCGCTTAAACCGGCGGCTGATGCAATACAGCTGGACTCCACGGAGTTGTCGATCGAGCAGGTGCTTGAAAGAATCATGAGTGAAATCGCCCTGCGCGATATCACTGGATGACCAAGAAAGCGTGCAGGAGACCAGAAATAGTCCTGCATGCCTTCTTTTATATGAACGTAACCCACATTGTCTGGAATGTGGCAGATGGGCGTATCCTTCGCCCTTGATCAACAGGAATTAAAATGAGCGAAAGCTTTGCAGAACTCTTTGAAGAAAGCCTAAAAACCCTGAATCTTCAGGCTGGCTCTATCATCACCGCTATCATCGTTGATATCGATTACCAAGCTGGTTGGGTAACCGTTCACGCTGGTTTGAAGTCTGAAGGCCTCATCCCGCTGGAACAGTTCCACAACGACGCTGGCGAACTGAACATCAACATCGGTGATGAAGTTCACGTTGCGCTGGACGCGGTCGAAGACGGCTTTGGCGAAACCAAGCTGTCCCGTGAAAAAGCCAAGCGCGCTGAATGCTGGATCGTTCTGGAAGCAGCCTTCGCAGCAGAAGAAGTTGTCAAGGGCGTTATCAACGGTAAGGTTAAAGGCGGCTTCACTGTCGACGTTAACGGCATCCGTGCGTTCCTGCCAGGTTCTCTGGTTGACGTTCGTCCAGTGCGCGATACTACGCACCTGGAAGGCAAAGAGCTGGAATTCAAGGTCATCAAGCTGGACCAGAAGCGCAACAACGTTGTTGTTTCGCGTCGTAGCGTGCTTGAAGCAGAGAACTCGGCCGAGCGTGAAGCTCTGCTGGAATCCTTGCAGGAAGGTCAGCAAGTTAAAGGTATCGTTAAAAACCTC
The DNA here is from genome assembly GCF_000346225.2 of Pseudomonas sp. Lz4W. Lineage (NCBI taxonomy): Bacteria > Pseudomonadati > Pseudomonadota > Gammaproteobacteria > Pseudomonadales > Pseudomonadaceae > Pseudomonas > Pseudomonas sp. Lz4W. The sequence goes on from NZ_CP017432.1 coordinate 1,681,456, forward strand.
ACGGATTACGGCGCATTCGTCGATCTGGGCGGTGTTGACGGCCTGTTGCACATCACTGACATGGCCTGGAAGCGCATCAAGCATCCTTCCGAAATCGTCAACGTTGGCGACGAGATCGATGTCAAGGTTCTGAAGTACGATCGCGAACGCAATCGTGTTTCCCTGGGCCTGAAGCAGCTGGGCGAAGATCCATGGGTTGCTATCAAAGCCCGTTACCCAGAAGGCACTCGCGTTACCGCTCGTGTTACCAACCTGACCGACTACGGCTGCTTCGCTGAGCTGGAAGAAGGCGTTGAAGGTCTGGTACACGTCTCCGAAATGGACTGGACCAACAAAAACATCCACCCTTCGAAAGTCGTACAAGTCGGCGACGAAGTGGAAGTTATGGTTCTGGACATCGACGAAGAGCGTCGTCGTATCTCCCTGGGCATCAAGCAGTGCAAATCTAACCCATGGGAAGATTTCTCTGGCCAGTTCAACAAGGGCGATAAAATCTCCGGCACCATCAAGTCGATCACCGATTTCGGTATCTTCATTGGTCTGGACGGCGGCATCGACGGCCTGGTTCACCTGTCCGACATCTCCTGGAACGAAGTTGGCGAAGAAGCCGTACGTCGTTTCAAGAAGGGCGACGAGCTTGACACCGTTATCCTGTCTGTTGATCCAGAGCGTGAGCGCATCTCCCTGGGTATCAAGCAGCTGGAAAGCGATCCGTTCTCCGAGTACGTACAAGAGAACGACAAAGGCGCAATCGTTAAGGGCATCGTGAAAGAAGTTGACGCTAAAGGCGCCATCATCACTTTGGCTCCGGATATCGAAGCAACTCTGAAAGCCTCCGAAATCAGCCGTGACCGCATCGAAGATGCACGTAACGTTCTGAAAGAAGGCGAAGAAGTAGAAGCCAAGATCATCAGCGTTGATCGCAAAAGCCGCGTAATCCAATTGTCCATCAAGTCGAAAGACGTTGAAGACGAGAAGGAAGCAATTCAGAGCCTGCGCGACAAGCCAGCTACCTCTGAGCCTGCTGCTGGTCCGACCACTCTTGGCGACCTGCTGCGTGCACAAATGGAAAAACAGAACTAAGTTCTGATTTACCATAGAAAAAGGGCGACTTAGGTCGCCCTTTTTTGTGCCTGAAATTTGAGCTGGCCAGGCTTGGCTCGCCAGCACAGCCCCGGCCCTGGGGGGTGGCCTGATACAGGCCTTATGGGGCAGCGCTATACGAGACGTATATGATTGATGGAATTCCTGAGCCGCAGGCTTGCAGCGTCGTCTGCAGCTGTCAGCGATCGCCAGAGCGAGGCTAAAGAGCCTGCGGCAGTGGTTATGGGTTCAAGGTGGCGGTCGCATGCCTGTTTTTCTGCTCTGCTGGCTGTTTGGCATCTATCTGATGCCTTTAAAGATAAGTCAATCCCTGGGCTGTTCAAACCCTTTCGATCATGCTAAAACCTTTGAAGCGCTGATCTAGCTGCTTGAAAAAGAAGGGAAAAATATGACGAAGTCGGAGTTGATCGAACGAATTGTCACCCATCAAGGGCTGCTTTCATCCAAGGATGTAGAGTTGGCTATCAAGACTATGCTTGAACAAATGTCACAGTGTCTGGCGACCGGGGATCGAATTGAGATCCGTGGCTTTGGCAGCTTCTCGCTGCACTATCGTGCGCCGCGTGTAGGCCGTAACCCAAAGACCGGCCAGTCTGTCAGCCTCGATGGCAAGTTTGTTCCTCATTTCAAGCCGGGCAAAGAGCTCCGGGATCGAGTTAATGAGGATGAGGAAGACGATATTTAATCCTTAAGGACCTAGGAGTTACTGATGCGTGACTTTAAACGTGCAGTGTTGGGGGTGTTCGCCCTGGCTGTTATTTTCGGGACTGTAATATTTATCCTCGAAAACCAGCAGCCTACCTCATTGATGTTTTTGGGGTGGCGTTCGCCTGAGTTGCCAGCATCGCTATTTTTTATCGGTGCCTTACTGCTTGGCATGCTCTTCGGCCCGGTATTGGGGTTTGTGGTCTATAAGCGAAAATCTGCGAAACTAAAACGCAGCCTGCTGGCCCATTCGTAGGCCTTTTTACATATTGATTGTGTCTTAGCGCAGACAATGCGGCCGGGAGAGGGCTGCAGCGCAGGTTGAGAGCTCAAATGTAAATGGCACACTACAAAATTCATGTCGCGCCCCATAGATTTATTACACTTTGTCAGGCTTGTATAGTTTCGAGATACTGGCAAAATGCTTCAGATTCTCGATGTACAGTTATTTTTATGCTTCTTCAGGTGTGCATGAAGCTAAGGCCTGATGTTAGAAAGTTATATAAGCGCGTATGAAAATCGCTGCATAACGAGCCCGCAGTTTCTTTTAGAAGGCAGGTCTTGGTTGTGAGTAGTCTCTCCCGTATCCCGAATGCTCCTTCGTCCAATGAAGTGGATTTACTCCCTTTGTTTTTGATGGTCTGGCAGCAGAAAAAAATCATTCTTGCTACGGCTGCTCTCTTTGGTCTGGTTGCTTTGGGCTATGCTTATTTAAGTACGCCTGAATATCAGGTGAGTAGCGTTCTGCGCCCGGCAGCCATCAACGAGCTGGATGCACTCAATCGATCGGGTGTATACACCCTGCCTCCCAATGAGGCTCTGTTGAAAGTAGGGTCGTCGCTGGAGTCATACGATAATCGACTGGGTTTTTTCCGGAGCAATCAAGAGCTATTCACTCAATTCAAGCGTCCGGGGCGCACCCTTGAGCAAAGCTTCGAAGATTTCAATCGCAACTCGCTAAAGCTGATTTTTCCTGATTCTAAAAAAGCGGATTCCCAGAACGCTGCGATTAGCATGGAGTTGACATATCCCGGGGGAGTGGACGGGGTAAAGATCCTCAATGGCTTTGTCGATTACGCCATTGATGCAGAGCGTAAGCAAATTGCCGCTGACCTCAAGGTTATCGTCAATAACCGTTTGACCGAGCTAAAAGGCAAGCTGGACGCAGCCCGCTCCAGCTATGAGATAGACAAGGAGGCGCGCATCGCCGCCTTGAACGAAGCCGACAGCATAAAGCGTGCGCAATTGCAGGATGAGCTCAAGGCGTTGCGTCAGCAACTCAAGGTTGTGCGCACTGATCGTATGGCGCAACTGAGTGAGGCTATTGGCATCGCGAGGGCCTTGAATATTCAAAAGCCTACCACGCCCTCGGCGTTGGGTGATTCGGCTGGCACTCGCGGATCCAGTAGTATGCGAACCGAAATCAGCAATCAGCAAATCCCCTTGTATTTTATGGGTACAGAAGCGCTTGAAGCAGAACGGACCGTTCTGCAGCAGCGCAAAACTGACGATTTCACCGAGGGGCGCGTAGCCCAGATTGCCCGAGAGCTGCAACTGTTGCAAAGCAACCGTGAAGTTGAAGCACTTAAGCAGCGTCAAAATGAAGACCTGTTCTTAAGTGGTGTAGAGCCGTTGCGCGCTGAAATTGTGCGTTTGGGGAATTTGAGTAACCTCGATAGCAGCAACATGAAGTTGGTCTCAATCGATCGCAAAGCCCTGGAGCCAATGCAGCCAGTCAAACCCAGGAAGGCTTTGCTCATACTGTTGGGTTTGTTGCTGGGTGGCATGCTTGGCGTGTTGATTGTTTTGGTCAGGTACTTTGTGGCTACGCGTCAGCAGGGGTGACCCTGTAGGGTTCGCTCCGTTAGCGGACACATAAGGCAATGGGAAAGTCCTGCAAAACGATCAGCACTAATGCAGTTTTTGGTAGATGATTATCAGGGCGGTTTTATGGGGTATTTACCGATATTTGTGGCCATGAGAAAGCAAGCCGCTGGCTACTTAAAGTGGCTTCAGAAGTGTTGCGTTTGGTCTCTTAAAGCGCGATTAGTTTTGTTCAGGTGCTTACATCAATGTCAGCCTGTGCGATGATTAAATTTTACGTTGCAAATGTATTTATGCCCTTTTGGCGGGGCTTGCCCTAGGCAAGGCCACACTGGTGCTTTCGGTAGTGAAATCAGCCCTGTAAAAATCATCACGGAACGCATCCGTTATTGTTTGTCGAGGAATCGAAATGAGTCAAAAGCCGGTATTCGTCACACAGCCTTATCTTCCTCCTCTGGAAGAGTTCCTTCCCTATCTTGAAGAAATCTGGTCTAACAAGATTCTGACAAACTGCGGGCCGATGCATCAAGAGTTGGAGCGGCAGCTGTGCGAGTACCTGGGTGTTGAGCACATTGCGTTGTTTAATAATGGCACCATTGCTCTTTTGACGGCCCTGCAATCTTTGCGTGTGGCTGGAGAGGTAATTACAACGCCTTATTCCTTTGTGGCAACGGCACACTCGCTGTTGTGGAATGGCATCAAGCCTGTATTTGTTGATATTGATCCAACCACATTGAATATGGATCCTGCCAAGATTGAGGCTGCAATCACTCCGCAAACCACCGCGATCATGCCTGTGCACTGCTATGGTCATCCCTGCAATGTAGACGCCATTCAGAAAATCGCAGATGCCTATAACATCAAAGTTATTTATGATGCCGCGCATGCATTTGGTGTTAAGGATGCGGGGGGGAGCATCCTGCGTCACGGAGACTTAAGTGTGCTGAGCTTTCATGCCACAAAGGTGTTCAACACTTTTGAGGGGGGCGCCATTGTTTGCCCTGATGCAAAAACAAAACAACGTATCGATCATTTGAAAAACTTTGGTTTTGTTGATGAGGTGACCGTTGTTGCTCCAGGAATCAACGGCAAAATGAGTGAAGTGAACGCCGCATTTGGCTTGCTTCAGTTGAAGTACATAGACACTGTTATTGCTGAGCGTGGCGACATCGATAAATGTTACCGGCGTGAGCTTGAGGGCGTTCGTGGCATTACAGTAATTGAAGAGTCAGGCCAAAAATCTGCAAACTTCTCATACTTCCCAATTCTTGTAGGGCCGGAATACCCCCTGACTCGCGATGAGCTGTATCAGAAGCTTAAAGATAACAACTTTTTTTCCCGCCGTTATTTCTACCCGCTGATAAGTGAGTTTCCGATGTATCGCGGGATGCTCTCAGCCAGCCCTAAAAATCTCCCTGTGGCAACTGCGATGGCTCTGAAAGTATTGTGCCTGCCCATTTATGCTGGCATCACGGAAGAACAACAGATGGAGATTATTTCGGTAATCAAGGACATCTAGAATCTTAAGTGCTCACCAATAAATTAGGTTATTGTGTTATCTCGCGTCGATGCTCTGATGATTTGGTCTCACGTGAAGCACGGGCCCTTACAGTTGTCTGAGGAGGATATCCTCAAGCTGAGAGGGATCGTTCACAAAGGGAAAAAATTGGCGCGGTTGGGGTCTGGCTGAAACCCTGTGACGACATGCCCGCGTGGGCTCGGTAAAAGTGGTGGCCGAAGGCCGGGGGGTAACCTGAACCGGCTATGAACGTTGTCAATAATGGTTCGGCAAAGGTTTTTTGGGGCTGTTTGATGTGCACCGCTAAGGTGCTCCTGGCAAGCTGGCGGACTATATGACGACCATTGATGAGTGGGCGAAAACAAGCCCTTTGAGCGCCAGTGAGGTGCATCACTGCCTAGTTGAAGAAATCGACATTGCGGTGCGCTTGAATCCCGAGAAAGCGCTCTTAAACATCTCGAGATCGCCCGCAAACGTAGCCGTTACAGCCATTGAAAACCGTGACCCACAGGCTTTCGCCAGGAGCGGTGAAGAGCTTGAGCAACTGATTTGGAAGGCCCAAGAAGGAGAAATTGAATTGGTTTACATGGATGAGACGGACTTCTCTTTGTCATCGTCGGTGCGCAGCGTCTGGATCTGGCGCGGCAAGCCCCGCAACCCTCTGCTAAAGAAAGCAGGCCGTCTCAACGTCATGGCGGCAATACTGAGTTCTGGTGGGTTTTACTTGTTGTGGGCTTGGGGAGCGATGGCATCGCTAGCTTTTGCTGGCTTGTTGAGTCAGTTGAAAATGCGCACATCCATGTCTCCAGTCGTGGTGCTGGACAACGCCTTAACGCATGCGGCGAGAGCGGTGTCGGAGCGGTTCCAGCTTCTTGAGTTCAAAAGGCTGTCCCATGACTTCTTGCCTCATTATTTCCCAGAGCTAAATCGGGTCAAGATACGCTGGGGCAAGATAACGTATGCATGGCTGACTATTCGAAAACATACACGGACAGAGCCACAAAGCTCGCTTGATTGTATCCAGTTCGGATTTAGCAAAGATTACAAGCTGACTTTTTGATGACCGCTTAAGCGCTCAGCTCAGGTTTGCAACGAATAATATTATCTTATGCGGAAGGTTGCTGGGTTGAGCTTAAAATTAAACATTCTCGCGGGTTATGCTAGCCAGATTTACGTGACCTTGGTCGGCATCGCGATTCTGCCTCTCTATATAAAATATATGGGGGCGGAAGCGTATGGGCTGGTCGGCTTTTTCACGATGTTACAGGCTTGGTTTACTCTGCTGGATATGGGCTTGACGCCCACCATCAGCCGCGAAACTGCCCGGTTCAAGGCTGGTGCTATCAGTTCTTTGGCATACCGCCAGCTATTTCGTGCGCTGAGCAGTATCTTTTTTGGTATCGCTCTTGTCGGTGGTGGGGTGCTGATGTTGTTGTCAGCACATATAGCGGATAGCTGGTTGAAGGTTCAGACCCTGTCTCAATTTGAGGTGCAGACAGCTCTGCAAATCATGGCTGTAAGTGTCGCTATGCGCTGGCTCGGCGGGCTGTACAGAGGCGTGATTACTGGGGCAGAACATATTGTCTGGCTAAGTGCCTACAGTGTGGTTTTAGCCACACTGCGTTTCGTAATTGTGTTGCCCGTCATGTGGTATTTTGGTTACACACCTCTGGTGTTTTTCACTTATCAGCTAGCGGTCGCGCTGCTTGATACGTTAGGCATGTGGCTTAAGACGCTGACGCTGCTACCTCCGTTGGATAAAAGCGTGGAGGCGATCGGGTGGTCACTTGGGCCTGTAAAGCCGGTATTGAAATTTTCCATTGCCATTGCCTTTACATCATCTGTTTGGATACTTGTAACCCAGACAGATAAATTAATCTTATCAAGTATTCTACCCTTGTCCGATTACGGGCATTTCACAATGGCAGTATTGGTCGCTAGCGGCATTATGGTTGTGAGTGGTCCGATAAGTGGTGCGATCATGCCCCGTATGGCCAGGCTTTACACCGAAGGGAAACTCGATGAGCTGGTGCTGGTTTACCGCAATGCTACTCAGTTAGTGAGTATTCTTGCGGGTACGGCTGCGATAACCTTGGTCTTCTGTGCGGAGCCTTTATTGGCCGCATGGACCGGTGACGCCGTTCTCGCAAAACAGATAGCACCGATCCTGAAGCTCTATGCCGTCGGTAACGGTTTAATGGCGGTAGGTGCATTTCCCTATTACCTTCAATACGCCATCGGCAACCTCAAATACCATTTAATTGGAGCTGCCGGGATGGTGGTGGTATTGATCCCTAGTGTTATCGTTGCCGCGAATATGTATGGTGGTTTAGGAGCTGGTTTTGTATGGCTTTTGATGAACCTGTTATTTTTGCTCGGTTGGGTTGCTTATGTTCATTATAAAATGATGCCGGGAATGCACGTTGGTTGGTTGTGGGGCGACATTGTGAAAGTGGTTGCGCCAGGTGTGGCAGTGGCTTTGTTGGTGAGTCAAGTTGGATTTGACACTAGCGGATTGCTCAACGGACTTCTCTATAGCCTGTTTTTAGGCGGCGCTGTCTTGTGCGCAATTATGGTGTTTTCCTATTACGTTTTTCCTCTGACCTTGCTCAAGAAAGTAAGGGGCTGACCAATGGTTTTTCTACCTTTTTTTATAGTGCTGATAATGTTTCTGGTCTACCAAGTAAAAAATAGATTTTACTTTGGTGTGGTGAGTTACTTACTAAGCATCTATCTGGCATCTTTTTTTTGCTCTATTGTTCTCAGTGAGGCCTTCGACTATTCCAAGAGCTTTAATCTTGATACGGAGGCGGTGCTCTATTTTTCTGCACTTGTTTTTGTTCTTTTGTCGGGGTTTACAATCTTCAAGGATGCTGAGGTTGAATGTATTTCGCTTGATAATTTCAGGGCGCTGAAGATTATCGAGTGGTTAATGATTCCATTGTCGCTTTTCGCTCTGTTATTTTTTGCGATGAGCGCCGCTATCGCGTTGGCTGGAGACGTTGAGTCAAACCGTAATATGATCGCCGCTGGCGGCGTTTCATATGTTGAGCAATACGGAGTGATCAATACAATTTGTTCATTGATCGCGAACCTGTTCCTGCTGAATATGTTATTTGCGTTTTTGAATCTTTCTGAAGGCTATCCTGGGAGCAGGCTGAAAGCGTTTGTGCACTTGTTCTGCAGTACCGTATATATATTTTATATATTGTCTTATGTCGGGCGTGACGGTTTTGTGTACTGGGCCATGTCGCTGGGTTTTTTTCTGTTGTTTTTTCGAGGGTTTATGCCCAAGAGAAACATACTGCTGCTAGTAGTGTGTGCGGCAAGCCTGGCTGTTCCGGCACTGTTGGTATTTATTAAAATTACGATGTCACGCTTTGGTGGAGAGGGTTCCTCCGAAGTGCTGGGAGCGCTGCTCGACTATGCGGGGCAGCAGGTCTTTCACTTCAGTGAGCACTACCTGGTCGATGCACCACCGTTAGGTGGCAAGATGGATTTTGCACCGGTCAGCGTACTGAAAGCAGCGTTATTTGGTGAGGTTTATGAGCCCTTTGATCGTGAGGCATGGTTTGCCATTTATTTGGACAAGGGCGTCACTCCCTGGGTGTTCACGACAGTAATCGGCTCTTTCCTGCACGATTTTGGCCGCATTGGTTGTGTTGTAGCGATTGTGCTTATATTTTTGCTGGTTCGGACATTGCTTTACCGTGCCAAGGTCAGTGGCATTTTCAAATTGTCTGAACTCATTATGTTTATTTTGATGTTTCAGATTGTTTCGTGGGGTGTGTTTTACTATCGGCAATATTCAGCATTCTTTTATATTGTTGCGATGCTGCTTTTATTCTTGTTTTTCAAACTTTCGGGTGGGACGAGGACCTTGTTGATATTTAAGGTGGCGAAATGAGTATGGCATCCAAGCCTGTCGTTAGCGTTGTATGTGTTGTTTATAATCAAGAACAATATATTTCGCAGGCGATTGAGTCGTTTTTATGTCAGGAGACCAATTTTTGTTATGAGATTGTTATTCATGACGATGCCTCGACTGACCGTACACCTGATGTGATCAACCGGTACTGCGAACAATACCCGGGCAGAATAAAGTATGTAAGGCAGCCCAAAAACGTCTATTCCCAAGGGGCGCGAATTTTTGATACCGCCATCGCCTTTTCCTCGGGGGAGTTTGTTGCTCTCTGTGAGGGTGATGACTTTTGGACGGACCCGAAAAAGTTGCAGCTTCAATATGATTACCTGGTGGCCAACCCTGACATGGGCGCAGTGTTCGGTGATGCAAATGTTTATTACCAGGCATCGGGAGTGACCCTGTTTGCCCACGACCGCTCCCGTGGGGTAGTGCCGCCGGCAGGATGGGTCAAGGAGTCGCTGCTGAGAGCAAATCCCTACAAAACATGTACAGTCATGTTGCGACGCGAAGCCGTGCAGGGCTATGCGGTTCACGCTAGCAGGCTACAGGCTAAAATGGATGACTATGTGGCGTGGCTCCATATTGCCGGACATTACAGGATAGGCTATTTGCCAGAAGTATTGGGCACCTACCGGGTACTCGAACAGAGTGCTTCGCATTTTTCAGAAGGAAAGGGCAAGCTCCGATTCGAGAGAAGCGCTTATAAAGTATCGACTTATTTTTGTGATCGATACGGAAGTGCTCTGCCCAGAAACGTGTTGAGGTCCGGCTACTCCTTTAATATGTTCATGTATTTTTGCAGGGCTAGAAAGTTCAAGGCGGCTCTGGGCTATGTCTATTGTTCAGCGGAGTTCTTCCGGTTACTTTGGGCTGGGGTATACCGTGCCGTATGGAGAAAAGCCAAACGGCTACGCGGTGGCGTAGACCGTAGCAGAGTGACGCAGTGATGCACGCGGTGTCGAAGGTGGCGTTCGGTAACGGCATATATTTAGATTGCCAAACTTCGTGGGGTGGCATGTGAAAAAAGTGATAGGTGGTGGCCTTCTTGCGAAGAGCTTTTCTGGCCTTGGTTTCTCTGCCGATTGCCTTATTCTTGCTTCTGGGGTTTCCAATTCAGCGGAGCAACGGGCGTCCGAGTTCCGCCGCGAGTTTGAGCTTGTGCGGAATCAGATTGAAGATAATCCAATGTTGCCTGTAGTTTATTTCTCTACCTGCAGCGTTTATCAGAAAAAGCAGACACCCTACACGCGTCATAAACTGGAAATGGAAGAGTACGTCTCGAAGCATGCGGATTCGTTTTATATTTACCGATTACCGCAGGTGGTAGGTGTCGTAAAAAATCTTACGCTGATCAGTTATTTGGTGAATGCGGTTCTTGATGGTGAAACGGTTACCGTTCAGAAGTATGCAAAAAGAAATCTCCTGGATATCAAGGACGTTGTAAGGCTTTCTCACTATCTTATTGAAAATAAGATAGGGTGTAACACTATTCAAAACCTGGCGTCGATTGCGGCTGTTCCAATTGCAGATATTTTGTCTGAGGTCTCGAGCATTCTGGGTGTAAGTGCGCGCTCAAATGTGGTTGAACTGGGTGAGAGCTATGATATTTCTGTTGATTTCATCATCGAGCAATTTGGCAAGGCTGACCCGGTTTTGAGTGACAACTACTGGACACAAGTGCTGCGCAGCTACGTACCACTGCTTTCAAAGGGAACTGATTGATGGGATATCCTCTATGACAAATCCAAGCGCCCCCAAGATTCTGATCAATTGCTCCAACTTGCACGTTGGGGGGGCGGTTGCAGTGGCATCGTCATTTATTGATTGTCTCAGCCGATTTGAGGACGTTCGCGCAGACATATCGTTGCTGATTTCTTCGCTGGTCCTGAAAAATCTTAATTCATTGGGGACCGATACCTCGATTTTCAAGAGTGTGATAGTGCTGGATTGCTACGGAATTAAATCGCTGTGGCAGGGCGTCGATAAACACTTTATCGGCCAGGATGTTGTATTTACTGTGTTCGGCCCGTCCTATTTTTTGTTTAAACGTACCCATCACTTATTTGGATTTGCTCAGCCGTCTATTATTTATCCGAATAATTCGATGACTGAGCGAATGGGCTTGATACCGCGCCTAAAGCTAAAGGCAAAGTTCAAGCTGCAGGAGTTGTTTTTTTCGCGAGCTGATCAGTTTGTCGTAGAGCTTGAGCATGTGAAAGTGGGGCTTGAGAAGTTGTACTTCTTTCAGGGTAAGCCGATCGATGTTGTATATAGTACGGTGGACTCGGTATTCAGTCAGCCTGAGCGCTGGCAGCCGGTGGCCATTCCCGATACGACGTCTATCAAGCTTGGTATCATCTCGCGCAACTACCCGCACAAGAATCTGGCTTGCCTGCCGATGTTGAAACAGGTACTGCGCGAGCGCCATTCTCTTGCTGTTGATTTTTTTGTGACGTTCCCCGAGCAGGAGTGGAAGCAATGTACGCCATTTTTCAGGGCGAATATCGTCAACGTAGGTCCCTTGACTCTCACTCAGTGTCCAAGTTTCTACACCGCGATGGACGGAGTTATTTTTCCGAGCCTGCTGGAGTGCTTTTCTGCTGTTCCGATCGAAACCATGATGATGAAACGGCCGCTTTTTGCTTCTGATCTGCCCTTTATCAGGGACTGTTGCCATGAGCATGCACACTATTTTGATCCGCTGAACGTTGATGCCATGGCTGACGTAATCGCTGACTATTACTCAGCTTTGCCAGCAGCACACGAAAAACCGCTTGCAGATGCTTACGACTTTGTCCAAGGCTACCCGGGGCCGAATCAGCGGGCCCAAGCGTATCTTGATCTTGTGCTCAAAGCTGCAGCGCAGCGTTAACAACATTAATACCTATTTTGATATTTTTACCGAATTCGGGGGATGTATATGTTTAAAGATAAAACCCTTTTGATTACCGGTGGGACCGGCTCGTTCGGGAACGCTGTGCTCAAGCGCTTTCTCGATGGTGATATCGGTGAAATTCGTATCTTCAGCCGGGACGAGAAAAAGCAAGACGACATGCGCAAGCGTTATGCAAGTTCGAAGCTGAAGTTTTACATTGGTGATGTCAGAGACTATCAAAGTGTCCTTAACGCCACGCGTGGTGTTGACTTCATTTATCATGCCGCCGCTCTCAAGCAGGTTCCATCCTGTGAGTTTCACCCGATGGAAGCTGTCAAAACCAACGTTATCGGCACCGATAACGTTCTTGAAGCTGCTATCCAGAACCAGGTCAGCCGGGTCGTGTGCCTTAGCACCGACAAAGCGGTTTACCCGATCAATGCCATGGGTATTTCCAAGGCAATGATGGAAAAGGTGATGGTTGCCAAGTCGCGCAACGTCGATGAGAAAAAAACCGTCATCTGCGGGACGCGCTACGGCAACGTGATGGCGTCCCGTGGCTCGGTTATTCCGTTGTTTATCGAGCAGATCCGTGCCGGTAAGTCGCTGTCGATTACCGATCCGAACATGACACGCTTCATGATGACGCTTGCTGACGCCGTGGATCTGGTTCTCTATGCATTTGAGCATGGCAACAACGGTGATCTGTTCGTGCAAAAAGCACCCGCTGCGACGGTTGAGACACTCGCCCATGCATTGACGGATCTTCTGGGCAAGCCAGACCATCCGGTGCAGATCATCGGTACTCGTCACGGCGAAAAGTTGTACGAAGCGCTGTTGAGTCGCGAAGAAATGGCCTGCGCCGAAGATCGCGGTGATTACTTCCGTGTACCGCCAGACCTGCGTGATCTCAACTACAGCAAGTTTGTTGAAGAGGGCGAAGAAAAGATCTCCCGCACCGAAGACTATAACTCGCACAATACTCAGCGCCTGGATATTGAGGGTATGCAGAAGTTGCTGTTGAAGCTTGACTTCATGCGCGCCATCCAGCGCGGCGAGCATGCTACGCCCGAGGAGTGATCATGAAAGTTCTTATCACAGGTGCGAACGGGTTCGTCGGTAAAAATTTGACCGTCCATTTAGGCGAACGCAAGGACGTCGAAGTTTTTCGTTTTTCCCGGGAAAATGACCCCCAGGAGCTGGCTCCACTGGTAGCACAGGTTGATTTTGTATTTCACCTGGCAGGTGTGAACCGTCCGCAGGATCCAGAAGAGTTCAAAACCGGGAATGCTGATCTGACCCGTGAGTTGGCAGAGGCGATTGCCGCCAGTGGCCGCAAGATCCCTCTGATCTATACCTCGTCGATCCAGGCAGCCCAGGATAATGCCTATGGTTCAAGCAAGCGTGCTGCCGAAGAGGCATTGAACAAGCTCGCTGCCGAGCACGGCTCGCCTGTGTACCTGTTCCGTTTGCCTAATGTCTTTGGTAAATGGGCGCGTCCGAACTATAACTCTGCGGTCGCCACTTTTTGCCATAACATCGCCCGTGGGCTTCCTGTACAGATCAACGATCCCGGCGCAAGTATTACGCTTGTCTATATCGATGATGTAATCAGGAGCTTTATTTCGGTGATGGACGGGCTGGTCGTGCCGGCGCCATTCAACGAAGTGGTGCCGCAGTATCAGATTACGGTCGGAGAACTTTCGCAGCAGTTGCAAGCTTTCCGCGACAGTCGTGGCACTTTGATCACCGAGCGTGTGGGAACGGGCCTGACTCGTGCTCTGTACTCTACCTACCTCAGCTACCTGCCTCCGGAAAGCTTTACCTATGAGGTGCCTAAATATGGTGATCCTCGTGGTGAGTTTGTGGAAATGCTCAAAACCCCTGATGCTGGGCAGTTTTCATTTTTTACCGCCCATCCGGGTGTCACGCGGGGCGGGCACTATCACCATTCCAAGACTGAAAAGTTCCTGGTCATCCGTGGTGAAGCCTGCTTCAGATTCAGGCATATCGTTTCCGGCGAGTTTTATGAGCTGTTCACCGATGGCGTGAAACCGGTCATTGTTGAAACGGTACCTGGATGGACGCACGACATCACGAATGTGGGTGAAGGCGAAATGATAGTCATGCTTTGGGCAAATGAAATTTTTGACCGGGAGCATCCTGATACTTACGCCTTGGCGGTCGGTACGCAGGCTTGAGGGGAAGAGGCGGAGAATGAACATGAAGCAGATGAAAGTTGTAACTGTTGTAGGTACTCGACCGGAGATTATCCGTCTGTCGCGCGTGATGGCGGCCTTGGACGAGCATTGTGAGCATATTCTGGTCCACACGGGCCAGAACTATGACTACGAACTCAATCAGATTTTTTTTGATGATCTGGGTATTCGTAAACCGGATTTCTTCCTCAATGCAGCAGGTGCCAGCGGTGCGGAAACGATCGGTAATGTGATCATTGCAGTCGATCGGGTACTGGCAGAAGTGAACCCTGAGGCACTCTTGGTGCTGGGGGACACTAACAGCTGCATGGCTGTTATTCCTGCCAAACGTCGCAAGATTCCTACGTTCCATATGGAAGCCGGTAATCGTTGTTTTGATATGCGCGTTCCGGAAGAGATCAACCGCCGCATTGTTGACCACACCGCGGATATCAACCTGACGTATAGCACCATTGCGCGTGATTACCTGTTGCGTGAAGGTTTGCCGCCAGACATGGTCATCAAGACCGGTAGCCCGATGTTTGAAGTACTTCAATACTATCGTCCGGGTATTGAAGCGTCTGATGTACTTGAGCGCCTGGGTCTTGAAGCCGGCAAGTTTTTTGTGGTCAGCGCACACCGTGAAGAGAATATCGATTCCGATAAGAACTTCCTGAAGTTGGTGGATGTGTTGAACGAGGTCGCCGCACATTTCGGGTACCCGGTAATCGTTTCAACCCACCCTCGCACGCAAAAACGCGTTGACGCGCTGGGCATCACATTTCATGAAAATGTGCGTTTGCTCAAGCCGTTGGGCTTCAAGGATTACAACAAGCTGCAACTGGAGTCCAAGGCAGCACTGTCTGACAGCGGTACCATCAATGAAGAATCGTCGATTCTCAACTTCCCGGCCCTGAACCTGCGCGAAGCCCATGAGCGTCCAGAGGGTATGGAAGAGGCGGCGGTGATGATGGTTGGCCTGGAAGTGGAGCGCGTAATGCAGGGCCTGCAGTTGCTCGACAGCCAGGAGCGCGGGACTGACCGTACGTTGCGTCTTGTCGCAGATTACAGCATGCCAAACGTTGCCGCTAAAGTGGTTCGAATCATTCACAGCTATCGTGATTATGTGATGCGTGTAGTCTGGAAAAGGTATTAATTAAATGGCAGTCCGTGTTTTGCTTTTGACTCAGTGGTTCGATCCAGAACCCACATTCAAGGGATTGGTTTTTGCACGAGAGCTGGTGAAGCAGGGATTTGACGTCGAGGTGGTTACCGGATTTCCCAACTACCCAGGCGGCAAGATTTATCCTGGCTTCAAGATGCGCTTGATTCAGAAAGAAGTAATTGATGGAGTCAAGGTTACACGGCTGCCTTTATACCCAAGTCATGGTCAAAGTGGTTTGGGCAGGGTCGCGAACTATATAAGCTTTGCGGCCACAAGTTTATTCTACGGTTTGTTTGGTGCAAAACGTCCGGATGTGATCTACGCCTATCATCCGCCGTTGACGGTGGGTATTGCCGCCGTGTTCATCAGGTTTTTTCGCCGTGTGCCAGTGGTCTATGACATTCAGGACATGTGGCCTGATACGTTGCGGGCAACGGGGATGTTTTCAAACGAAAAGGCATTGAATGTCGTTTCAAAAGTATGTGATTGGGTCTATCGCCATGTTGATCAAGTCGTGGTCCTGTCGCCGGGCTTCAAGCGTCTGCTGATCGAGCGTGATGTGCCCGAAAAGAAAATCGAGGTTATTTATAACTGGTGCGCCGAAGATCAGATTACGGCAAGCACCCACCAGGTTCCGGACGGTTTTCCCGACGCATCGCGCTTTCGTGTGCTTTTTGCCGGGAATATGGGGAAAGCCCAGGCACTCGATTCGGTGCTCGATGCGGCCAAAATTTTGCAGTTGCGCGACAAGGCCATGGTTTTCGTATTTCTGGGTGGCGGTGTCGAAGTCAAGCGCCTGGAGCAAAGGGTGAGCGATGAGGGGTTGAATAATGTGGTGTTCCTGCCGGCGGTTTCCATGGCGCAGGTCGGCAACTACCTGAGCAGCGCGGATGCGTTGCTGGTCCACCTTAAAAAAGACCCATTGTTTACTATCACCATTCCCTCCAAGACGCAGGCGTACATGGCAGTGGGCAAGCCGTTGCTGATGGGTGTGGATGGTGATGCGGCGGACCTGGTCAACCAAAGCGGATGTGGCCATATTGCACAATCACAAGATCCTGATTCATTGGTTGATGCGGTTGATAAACTCATGAACGCCACACCCGCCGAGCGCGCTGCGATGTCCGAGAACGGACGTGATTTCTATCGCGCCAATTTGTCCTTGCGCAAGGGTGTCGAAAGTTTTGCAGTGATCTTCAAGCGACTGGCCGGGAAGCGTGGTCAGTGACAGCCTTGGAAGTTAAAGTGTCAATATCAGGACAGAGTGCGGGATTGCCAGATGCTTAAGCGGTTATTTGATGTAGTTGCGTCGTTTTTCGGGCTGTTATTGCTTTCGCCCGTCATTGCTGTTGTCGCCTGGCAAGTCCGTCGGAAGCTGGGCACACCTGTACTTTTTCGTCAGGTACGTCCGGGGTTACATGGCAAACCCTTTGAGATGATCAAGTTCCGCACCATGAAAGACGCGTGGGACGCGCATGGCAACCCACTCCCTGACTCTGAACGCATGACAGCATTTGGCTCGTTCCTGCGTTCCAGCAGTCTGGATGAGCTTCCAGGCTTGTGGAATGTTTTAAAAGGCGAGATGAGCTTGGTTGGGCCGCGTCCGTTATTAATGGAATACCTGCCGCTTTACAACGCGCAACAGTACCGCCGGCACGAAGTTCGTCCTGGTGTAACCGGCTGGGCACAAGTCAACGGACGTAATGCGTTGAGCTGGGAAGATAAGTTTAAACTCGATGTATGGTACGTAGACAACCGGAGTATCTGGCTGGATGTGAAGATTGTCTTCCTGACGCTGAAAAAAGTGCTCATCCGAGAGGGGATCAGTGCCGATGGTGAAGTAACCATGTCGAAGTTTACGGGGGGGCAATAATGAAGCGCTTAGCCATTGTCGGCGCCGGGGGCCATGGCAAGGTCGTTGCTGATACGGCGGAGTGTTGTGGCTGGGAAGTTGTCGAGTTCTTTGAAGACAACTGGTCTGGTCGAGAGACGAACGGCGCCTGGCGTATTGCAGGTGATACTTCGACTTTGTTGAACCATGCCCGTGATTACGATGGTGTCGTTGTGGCCATCGGAAACAATGCGGTACGCCTCGCCAAGCTCAAGGAGCTGGCGGGGGCAGGGGCGCAGTTGGTTTCGTTGATCCACCCCGACGCAACAATCAGCCGTTATGCTGCGATAGGTACGGGGTCGGTGGTTTTCGCAGGCGTAGTGGTGAATGCCGGTGCGCAAGTCGGATCAGGTGCGATTCTTAATACGGGATGCAGTATTGATCACGACTGCGTACTTGGTGATGCTGTACATGTCAGTCCGGGCGCCAGACTTGCTGGCACTGTCCAGGTTGGCAGCATGAGCTGGATCGGTATCGGCGCCTGTGTCAGACAGTCCACACAGATCGGTTCTCATGTGATTGTGGGTGCAGGTGCGGCGGTAGTCAGTGATGTAGCTGATTCGCAGACAGTCGTTGGCGTACCGGCCAGGCCACGTTAAGCGGGCATGCGGTGTGTTGACCATGGGTGGCCATAAATAATTGCGGCGGACGAACCGGCGAATAATACGGCCCTTACTTTCTTCATCGAAATTAAGGGGTAATGTGTTGCGCTGACACTCTCTTGTTTTTCCCCCTGGCCGTCTTTTACTACTGAAGAAACCGACGCGAAACGCGATGTCATCGTTCAAAAAGGGCAATTATTTGATCGGCAAAGACTGCCAATAATTTTGAAATAATTTACTGCCTGGTCTGGCACCGAATATGCAACTGTGTTGCAAACAGCAATGTTATTCTCGATTTGGCACTGTTGGTGTCGGATCGTGATGGTTGAACTTCATCGGAAACAAATCGGATAACGCCGGCTCCTGGTCATTTACACGAATGAGGCCGCAATACCTGCCATTCAAGCAGCAGATCAGAGCAGCAGATCACAATCGTTGGGCGAATGGTGAGCGGATCTGGCAGATCCCGGCCAGCGAGTGATTGTTTTTTTGCGTATGAAATGCGCGCCAGTGGTCGTACTGTCATTTACTTGAAGGCCAGACAGGTATCCCCAAAGGCCTAATGTACCTTTTGGCTGTCTGCCCGCTTAAGGCATCCCGGGTACAGGAGATACAAAAGCAAGGTCCGCAACGCGGTGATGTTGAATTGAGAGGTGAGAACTGTATCATCCGCGCAGGGTTCTAAATTTTGGCGATCATTGAGCCTGTGCACATCCATAGAATTCACATGAATGCGTTTCAGGTAGGGGTCTATAGCCTGAGCAGATAGGGTTGGTGCTTGACTAGATGGTGGCATAACGAGCATCGGCAAAGGAACTGTTGACGCTGTGTCAAATTCATCACTCATTCGTCGACGTTCCGATGCAGTCGGGGTGAACCCGCAGCGGTGATTCTATTTGGCCGCTATGGAAAAGAAACAAGCCAGATGCGAGGCACTGGCGATTGCACCATACAATGGTAAACGGAAGACCCATTAATGAAATGCCCATGTCCATAACAAGCCCCGCAGCAGCCTGCGTGGCCATTACATCCAAGCCAGGCGACTGGTACTTGGTGCAGTGCAAACCCAGACAAGACGAGCGGGCTGAAGAAAACCTTCAGCGCCAGGGTTATGACTGCTCGCGCCCATCCTGCCGGCGCGAAACCCTCGTACGTGGTCAATTGCAATCCACTCGAGAGTCCTTATTCCCAGGCTATCTGTTTATACACATGCCCCAGGGCGCTAACTGGGCACCCTTGCGTTCCACGCGGGGCGTAGCTCGCATAGTGGCTTTTGGTGGCCGGCCTCTGGCCGTTAGCCATGATCTTATTATTCAACTGCAAGAACGCGCCAACACGCACGCTATCGCCGCGTACAGCCCAGGCAACAAAGTTGCCATTCTTGATCAGGGCTTCGCAGGTATTGAGTCCATATTCATGACCATGGACGGAGAAGAAAGAGTCATTCTGCTTATCAATTTGATGAATCGTCAGCAACAGATCAGTTTGCCAGTGACCAGTATTGGCAATCGCTAAGTAAAACTCAGGCTATGGCCTGAGTAATGAGAAACCCCGTTTTCAGGAAATCGACGTTGAATCCTGGGGCGGTAGCGTGTTTTTCAAAATAAAATTCAAACGATCACCTGTTGGCATCAAAGGTGGTTTAGCCGAATAGTTAAGGAAGAGCCAGAAACATGACCACCATTAAGCGTAAAGGCATCATTCTCGCTGGCGGCTCAGGTACACGCCTGCACCCGTTGACTTTAGGCGTCTCCAAACAGATGTTGCCTATCTATGACAAGCCGATGATTTTCTACCCTCTATCGGTCTTGATGTTGGCGGGCATGCGAGAAATCCTGATTATCTCTACCCCGGAAGACCTGCCTTGCTTTAAAAAATTGCTGGGTGATGGCAGCCAATACGGCATTGAACTCAGCTACGCTGAACAGCCGAGTCCCGATGGATTAGCGCAGGCTTTTATCATCGGCGAGGAGTTCATCGGTGAAGATCCAGTCTGCCTGATCCTTGGCGACAACATTTTTTATGGTCAATATTTTTCCGACAATCTGCGTTCGGCCATGTCCCGCACGACAGGCGCAACGGTCTTCGGCTACCACGTCTCCGATCCTGAGCGTTTTGGTGTTGTTGAATTCGACGCTGCCGGTTGCGCGATCAGTATTGAAGAAAAGCCAGCAATACCAAAATCCAAATATGCTGTTACGGGCTTGTATTTTTACGATAATCGCGTCGTCGAAATCGCAAAAAAAATAAAACCCTCTTCACGGGGCGAGCTTGAAATTACAGACGTCAATCGAGCGTATTTAGAGACTCAAAGCTTAACTGTTGAACTGCTGGGGCGTGGTTTTGCCTGGCTAGATACAGGAACGCATGAGTCTTTGCTAGAAGCGAGCCACTTCGTGCATACGATTGAACACCGACAGGGATTGAAAGTCGCTTGTTTGGAAGAGATAGCGTTCAATAAAGGATGGATCACGCCAGAAAAACTAGAGGCCCAAGGACGAAAACTTGAAAAGACAGGTTATGGCCAATATCTGTTGAGACTCTTTTTTGAAAGTAATCAGAAATGAAAATAACCCGCGCTGAAATCCCCGATGTTCTCATTATAGAGCCTGTTATTTATAAAGACTCACGTGGTTGGTTTATGGAGACTTTTAACCATAAGCAATTTGCAGAAAGTTTACAGTCCTTAAATATACCCAGCCCTGAGTCATTTGTTCAAGATAATCACTCATGCTCTTCCAAGGGCGTCTTGAGAGGGCTCCACTACCAAGAGTCACCGCATGCGCAAGGAAAACTGGTGAGGGTCGTGAAGGGATCCGTATATGACGTGGTTGTGGACATCCGAAAAGACTCACCCAGTTATTTGCAATGGTTCGGGATTGAGCTGAGTTGCACTAACAATCTTATGCTGTGGATTCCTGAAGGCTTTGCTCATGGTTTCGTTGCCTTGGAAGAAGATACACATTTTTTGTATAAGACAACTGACTATTATCATAAAGAATCTGAGCGCTCAATTTTATGGAGTGACCCTGCATTGGGCATTCGCTGGCCTGAGTTGGGGGGGTACAAAATCAGCGAAAAAGATGCTGAGGCTTTGCCGTTTGACGCTGCACATTGATACTCGGGAGCGGAGAGTCTGTTCTGGTATGAGTCTCCCGTGGTGAACACCGCCACGGCATGGCTTCTATAGGCAGTGCAAGAATGTAAAGCTGTGGAGAGTGCGGTATACGCAGCTATAAACGGTTTAGTGCACCGCGACTGTTGGCACAGGTGTTGTGGCTTTTGCTGGGGGGCAAGTCCGGCGCGGCGACTGGTTGTGGTTTTATCCTGAGTCCCGCCTGCAGTATCGATCACGATTGTTTTTTGGACGAGTGTGTTCAGGTTAGTCCCGGCGCGAGGCTTGCCGGGACAGTACGTGTTCTCCGCTTGCGCTGGATCGGTATTGGTGCGAGCGTAACCCAGTCTATAAATATCGGCTGTAATATCAATATCGATGCCGGTACCGCGTTTTTGAATCACTTGACGAAATAAGAGCCGTTGCAGTTATTCCTGCTAGCGGCTTGGGGAGATGAATGCACTCCCGGTATGCACAGACTGCTTTTTAACTTTTATTCGTGGGTACTGAATTGTGTTGAATACACCTTTTTCTCCTTGGCCTTCCTTCACCGTAGAAGAGGCTGACGCTGTCCGCGATGTCATATTATCCAATAAGGTCAACTACTGGACCGGTCAAGAAACGCGGACTTTTGAAAAAGAGTTCGCGGCCTGGTCAGGTACTGAATATGCAATTGCCCTTGCCAACGGCACTGTAGCCCTTGACCTGGCATTAAAAGCGCTCGGGATCGGAGCGGGTGATGAGGTGATAGTTACCTCTCGTACGTTCCTGGCTTCGGTTTCAAGCATCGTCAATGCGGGTGCGGTACCCGTTTTCGCAGATGTCGACCTGGATTCGCAAAATTTTACGGCTGAAACCATCCGTGCAGTTTTGACTCCGCGTACCAAAGCGCTGATCTGCGTTCATTTGGCCGGCTGGCCATGTGATATGGATCCGATCATGGCGTTGGCCAATGAGCATGGGCTAAAGGTGATTGAAGATTGTGCCCAGGCCCACGGTGCTCATTACAAAGGCAGGCCGGTCGGTTCTATCGGCCATGTAGGTGCCTGGTCATTCTGTCAGGATAAAATCATGACCACCGGCGGCGAAGGTGGAATGGTCACCACTAATGATCGACAACTGTGGGCTGATATGTGGGCTTACAAAGACCACGGCAAGAGTTGGGAAGCTGTTTATGAGCGAGACCATGCCCCTGGCTTCCGTTGGCTGCATGAAAGTTTTGGTACGAACTGGCGTATGCTCGAAGTACAAGCCGTTATTGGACGTATTCAATTGCGTCGCATGCAGGACTGGCAAGCGTCTCGCCTGAGCAATGCCATGCGTATTTGGGATGCGGCTCGGCAATTGCCAGCACTGCGGGTTCCTGTACTACCTGCCGATGACGTGCATGCTGCGTACAAATGCTACGTGTTTGTGCGTCCTCAAGACTTGAAGGCTGGCTGGTCCCGGGATCGCATTCTGAATGAAATGGTCTCTCGCGGCGTGCCGGCTTTTTCCGGTTCATGTTCCGAGGTTTACCTTGAGAAGGCTTTTGACAATACGGGCTGGCGGCCTGAGCAACGCCTTGCCAATGCGAAGGAGCTGGGTGAGACGAGCATGATGTTTTTGGTGCATCCAACACTCACAGAACAGGAAATCAGTTTGACCTGTAAGGTATTGAGTGAAGTTGTTGAGGAAGCATCACTGGTGTGAGATATAACCTTGCGATGGGTAGCCAGGAGCATTGAGCAGTAGAGTGTTGATGGTTTTTTTTGTGCAGCATAGGTGTTCAAGGGTTTATGGATAAAATTCGAACGTACTTACTCAACCTGTCACGGCGGCAAAAACGCGTTATTCAAGTGGCCACAGATGTGATTCTTGTCTGGATTGCCCTGTGGCTGGCTTTTGTCGTGCGGCTAGGTATCGAGGAAGCGCTTTTTCCATTCGAGATGCACCTTTCTCTTTTCGCTTTTGCGCCCCTGATAGCCATTCCTCTATTTGTCCGGTTCGGTATGTACCGCGCCGTGATGCGCTATTTCGGCAACGATGCCCTGATAGCGATTGTCAAAGCAGTAAGTCTGTCATCGCTGGTTCTGGCTGTAGTGATGTATTGGTACAGCAATCCCGAAAACCTTGTGCCGCGCTCGATAGTTTTCAACTACTGGTGGCTGAGCCTGATCATGCTGGGCGGTTTGCGTCTGGCCATGCGGCAATACTTCCTGGGTGACTGGTTCTCTGCTGCTCAGCACGTTCCCTTTACCAGCCGGGACGACGGCTTGCCCCGTGTTGCCATTTACGGTGCCGGCGCTGCGGGTAATCAGCTGGTCGCGGCCCTGCGCATGGGCAGAATCATGCGCCCTGTAGCTTTCATCGATGATGATGAAAGCATCTCTGATCGTGTTATCTCCGGTTTGCAGGTGTTCAAGCCTGAAAACATGCAGCAGATGATTGATCGGACAGGTGCACAAGAACTCTTGTTGGCAATCCCTTCTTCGTCCCGCGGTCGCCGTCGGGAAATTCTGGGTCTGCTTGAAGGCTTCCCGCTTCATGTGCGCAGCGTTCCAGGTTTCATGGATCTGGCCAGCGGCCGGGTCAAGGTCGACGATATCCAGGAAGTGGATATTGCCGATTTGCTGGGGCGTGATGCGGTACCTGCCCAGGGGGAGTTGCTGGAGCACTGCATTAAAGGTCAGTGCGTACTCGTGACGGGGGCGGGCGGCTCCATTGGTTCAGAGCTGTGTCGGCAGATCCTGGCACTTCGACCAACGACGTTGCTGCTGTTTGAACACAGCGAATTCAATCTTTACAGCATCTGTTCCGAACTTGAGCAACGGGTTACTCGTGAGTCACTGTCGGTGAGGGTATTACCGATTCTGGGCTCGGTGCGTAATGCGCACAAACTGCTGGAGGTCATGAAGACCTGGGGTGTCGATACTGTGTATCACGCTGCCGCGTACAAGCATGTCCCAATGGTTGAGCACAACATTGCTGAAGGCGTACTGAATAACGTTATTGGCACGCTCAATACGGCCCAGGCTGCTTTACAGTCCGGGGTTGCGAACTTTGTGCTGATTTCTACTGACAAGGCTGTACGTCCGACCAATGTGATGGGCAGCACCAAGCGCCTGGCCGAGATGACGCTTCAGGCGCTCAGTCGAGAAGTGGCGCCTGTACTGTTTGGCGATGCAGCTAATGTTTCGCGGGTTAATAAAACCCGCTTCACCATGGTTCGCTTTGGCAATGTACTGGGCTCTTCGGGATCGGTCATTCCGTTGTTTCACAAACAGATCAAAGCCGGCGGGCCACTGACTGTGACTCATCCCAAAATTACCCGCTACTTCATGACTATCCCGGAGGCCGCACAGCTGGTGATTCAAGCCGGTTCCATGGGGCAGGGCGGTGATGTGTTTGTGCTCGATATGGGCGAGCCTGTGCGTATTGTCGAGCTGGCCGAAAAAATGATTCACCTTTCCGGCCTCAGTGTTCGCTCAGAGAAGAATCTGCATGGCGACATCGAAATCGAATTCACGGGCCTGCGCCCGGGCGAAAAGCTTTACGAAGAGTTGCTGATTGGTGACAACGTAGTAGCGACCCAGCACCCGATGATCATGAGTGCCAATGAAGACATGTTGCCCTGGGATGAACTCAAGCAGCGGCTGAGACAATTGCTTGAAGCGGTGGATCAGGACGACTATCCGCTGGTACGGCAGCTATTGCGCGATACGGTCAGTGGTTATGCCCCCGAGGGCGAAATTGTCGACTGGATCCATCAACAACGTCGTTCAGAGTTGTTATGACTACATACTCTGCAACGCAGTGATTTTTGACACTCCGCTTCCATCACCTACGTTTGGAGTACAGCTCAGGAAAGCTGTTTCTACTTAACGATGTAAAGGAGTGTCACTTATGCGTATTAGCTTTCTGTCTTCGATGTTTTTGGCCCTGATGGTGGGTATTTCCGGCGTAGCTCATGCTGCGCCCCAGGCGGAGGTACCCAAGCCGACTGTAAGTGCCCATGCTGAGCCAGAAGCACAGCTGGTAACGGTCAACCTCAACACTGCAGATGAGGCGACACTCCAGCGTGAACTCTCTGGTGTAGGGGCCGCCAAAGCCAGGGCCATAGTGGCTTACCGTGAGGCCAACGGGAACTTCGCCTCGGCAGATGAACTGCTGGAAGTGACCGGGATAGGCAAGGCCATTTATGACAGGAATCGCGATAAGGTCGCGGTGAACTAAGCCAGCCGGTGGAAAGTAAAAAGGCCAGTCATTGACTGGCCTTTTTACGTCTGGTGTTCAAGCCTGCTGGTCTGATTGCTTCAATGCATTACGCGTTACTGCAAGAATCTTCTCTCTGAGTGCATCGCTTTGGGCTCCGCGAGACAGGACCAGAGCCCCAACCAGTGTTGCAAGTATCACAATGCTCCGGTCTTGAGCATCCGGCTCCTCAAGGGCGCCCTCAATCTGTTCAAGTCTGGCGTTGATTACGTAGTCCGTGGTGGAGCTGGGAAGCCCTTGTTGGGCCATTTCAGCGGACATTGTTGGTAGCGGGCAGCCTTCATGGGGAGAAGTGACGTGCCATTGGGACAAGTAAGTGTCGATGAATGCATTGAGTGGTTGCGGCTGGCTGAATAGTTGTTCGCAGATGGTGTCCACTTCATCAGCCGCATGCTGCAGGGCTTTTTCTACCAGTTCGTTTTTCGACGAAAAGTGTGCATAAAAGCCACCGTGGGTGAGGCCCAGGGATTTCATGAGGGGTTGTAGCCCCGTGGCGCCAATCCCGTCTCGCCGGAAGAGCCCGGATGCTTCTTTGATGATGCGTTTGTGGGTTTGGGCTTTATGACCTGGGGAGTACCGCATGGCTGCTGTCTCTTATGCAATCAAGCATCATAGCCTTGGGCTCCAGGGAGATGTACAGGTGTTTCATTCCAGGGCATGTAGATATTTATAGTCGACAACCCAGCCCATGGGCTGGGTAAACATAGTCAGACTGTCTCAGCGGTCCTTCGACTCTTTCTCATCCATTTCGGCGTTACGTTCGGCTACACGTTTACGCTGTTCATCGGTCAGTTCAACTTTGTTGGCGGTTTCACGTAAAGTCATCAGCGCGCCAACGATGGCGCCGATAGCTACGATCAGAATTAACCAGGCATACCAGGGCATAGTGTTCTCCTTGTTGAGTGAACCGCTGTGCAAGGCGTTCGCAAAGCGGGTTGCAGTCTGTCCTTTTGAGTCTGTGACTACGCAGTGGTTTCATTGTAGGCCGGTTAATCCGCTGCGGGTCTTATAACTCTTTAGATGACTAAAATTGTGAAATTGCGATCATCGGGTGCCGGTAAGCGGCTGGTTCCGCTACAATGCGCGCCGATTTCGACCAGCCTGAGAACCCGCTAATGTCCGACTGCCAGACTCCTATTATCGTCGCCCTGGATTTCCCAACGCGTGACGCCGCACTGAAACTGGCTGATCAGTTGGACCCGAAGCTGTGCCGGGTGAAAGTGGGTAAAGAGCTGTTTACCAGCTGTGCTGCGGAAATTGTCGGCACTTTGCGTGACAAGGGTTTTGAGGTGTTTCTGGATCTCAAATTCCACGATATTCCCAATACCACAGCAATGGCGGTTAAAGCTGCCGCCGAAATGGGCGTGTGGATGGTGAACGTTCACTGCTCGGGCGGGATGCGGATGATGGCCGCGTGCCGTGAAGTGCTCGACAAGCGTACCGGCCCGCAACCGCTGCTGATTGGTGTGACAGTGCTGACCAGCATGGAGCGCGAAGACCTGGCCGGGATTGGCCTGGACATCGAGCCTCAAGAGCAGGTACTGCGGCTGGCTGCCTTGGCCCAGAAGGCCGGTATGGATGGCCTGGTCTGCTCGGCACTGGAAGCGCAAGCGCTCAAGGCTGCGCATCCAGCGCTAAAACTGGTGACCCCGGGGATTCGTCCTGCAGGCAGCGCCCAGGATGATCAGCGCCGTATTCTGACCCCGCGCCAGGCGCTGGATGCAGGCTCTGACTATCTGGTAATCGGCCGCCCGATCAGCCAGGCTGCGGACCCGGCCAAAGCTCTGGCTGCGGTGGTCGCCGAGCTGGCCTGACTGCGCGCTAATTAATACTGATTCTGTAACAACGGCTTGCCTGCGATGCTCTCGCGGTCAGGCCGTTGCCAATTCAGGGGGGGCACAATGATCAAGTGCCGGGTCAGACCTTCAAGATCAACTTGCCGAAGTTTTCCCCGCTGAACAGTTTCATCAGGGTTTCGGGAAATGTTTCCAGCCCTTCAACAATATGCTCCTTGCTTTTGAGTTGGCCTTTGGCCAGCCATCCGGCCATTTCTTGCCCTGCTGCTGCATAGCGGTCGGCATAGTCCATCACCACAAACCCTTCCATGCGTGCGCGATTCACCAGTAGCGACAGATAATTGGCCGGCCCTTTTACGGCTTCCTTGTTGTTGTACTGGCTGATGGCGCCACAAATCACTACGCGGGCTTTAAAGTTCAGGCGGCTAAGTACTGCATCGAGAATATCGCCGCCGACGTTGTCGAAAAACACATCGACCCCTTTAGGGCATTCGCGCTTAAGACCTGCGATGACGTCTTCGCTCTTGTAGTCGATAGCCCCGTCAAAGCCCAGCTCTTCAATCAGTAACTCGCATTTCTGTTTGCCCCCGGCAATACCCACCACGCGGCAGCCTTTGAGTTTGGCGATTTGCCCGGCAATGCTGCCGACCGCACCGGCGGCGCCGGAAATCACGACGGTGTCACCCGCTTTAGGTGCGCCGACTTCGAGCAAGGCGAAATAGGCGGTCATCCCGGTCATCCCCAGTGCTGATAAATACACTGGCAAAGGTGCGAGTTTCGGATCGACTTTGTAGAAGCCCCGGGGTTCGCCCACGAAGTAGTCCTGCACCCCCAGCGCACCGTTCACATAGTCACCGACTGCAAAACCGGGATGTTCGGAGGCAATCACCTGACCGACACCCAGGGCGCGCATCACTTCGCCCAAACCGACCGGCGGAATATAGGATTTGCCTTCGTTCATCCAGCCGCGCATGGCCGGGTCGAGCGACAGGTATTGATTCCTGACCACTATCTGGCCTGCGCCCGGCTTGGCCACAGGCACTTGCTGAAAGCTGAAGGTGTCCCGTGTTGCGGCGCCGACGGGGCGTTTGGCAAGAAGAAACTGGCGGTTGGTCTCGGCGGTCATGGTCTGCACTCAGCTAAAAGACAAAGACTGTTGATAGCCCTTCTTGCCTGGCCCAGCAAGTGAATCTCGGCTCACGAATGCTTTTTCATCACCTTGAGTGATTGTGGTGGGCAGGGATTTATCATTTCGATAAATAAGGGGCTGATCTGTGTGTGTGCCTGTGCGTGCCTACACTCTGCACAGCTTCTCCCCTTCGAGGACAAAAATAATGAGCATGAGCTTTTCCGGGCAGGTGGTGGTTGTCACGGGGGCAGGGGCCGGTATTGGCCGGGCAACCGCGCTGGCCTTTGCCGCAGAGGGTTTGAAAGTCGTAGTGGCCGATCTGAATGTTGCCAGCGGTGAAGGCACGGTTGAGCTCATCAGGGCTGCGGGCGGCACATCCGTGTTCGTACCCTGCAATGTGACCCTCGAAGCCGAGGTAAAACACTTGATGGCGCAGACCATCAGCACTTACGGCCGCCTGGACTATGCCTTCAATAATGCCGGGATCGAGATTGAACAGGGGCGTCTGGCAGAGGGTACACAGGATGAGTTTGACGCGATCATGGGGGTTAACGTCAAAGGTGTCTGGTTGTGCATGAAGTATCAGTTGCCGCTGCTGCTGGCCCAGGGCGGCGGTGCAATCGTCAATACCGCGTCGGTGGCGGGGCTGGGGGCGGCTCCGAAGATGAGTATTTACTCGGCATCCAAGCATGCAGTGATTGGTTTGACCAAGTCAGCGGCCATTGAATATGCAAAGAAGGGGGTTCGGGTGAACGCGGTATGCCCGGCGGTTATTGATACCGACATGTTTCGCCGTGCCTATGAGGCAGATCCGAAAAAGGCTGAGTATGCAGCGGCAATTCATCCCGTGGGGCGTATAGGCACAGTGCAAGAGGTGGCCAGTGCGGTGCTGTATTTATGCTCTGACGGTGCAGCCTTTACCACGGGCCACGCCCTGGCCGTGGACGGCGGAGCGTTGGCGATTTGAGCGAGCGCCAACCAATTGTGCAGGAGTCGGGCTTGCTTGCGAGCTCCTTACCTCAGCATCGCCAGCGAGCCCGGCTCCTATAGAGTTGCATTGCCGGTCAGCGCGCTTTCCAGTTCAGGATGATCAAGGTCAACACGCCCGCGACAATTCCCCAGAAGGCCGAGCCAATCGAGAACAGGGTCATTCCGGACGCTGTGACCATAAAGGTGATGAGTGCGGCTTCGCGTTCTTTCGATTCAGCCATGGCGATGGTCAGGCCATTGCTGATGGAGCCGAACAGGGCCAGTGCTGCAATCGACAGTACCAATTCTTTGGGGAAGGCTGCGAACAGTGCCGCCAGCGTTGCACCAAAGGTCCCGGCAATACCGTAGAAAATGCCGCACCACATTGCCGCCGTGTAGCGTTTTTTAGGGTCTTCGTGGGCATGGGGGCCAGTGCATATGGCGGCACTGATCGCGGCCAGGTTAATCCCGTGGGAACCGAAGGGTGCGAGCAGCAGCGAGGCGACACCGGTGGTGGTGATCAGCGGCGAAGCGGGGACGTTGTAACCATCGGCCCGCAGCACGGCGATGCCCGGCATGTTCTGGGAGGTCATGGCCACCACAAACAGCGGGATACCGATACTGATGGTCGCGGCTATCGAGAACGAGGGTGTAGTCCATACCGGGACCGCGACTTCCAGGGCGAAACCGCTGAAATCCAGGAGTCCAAGCAAGCCCGAGATCAAGGTGCCGATCATCAGGGCCGCGAGCACGGCATAGCGCGGCAACAGGCGCTTGACGATCAGGTAAGTGACCAGCATCCCGACCACCAGCCCGGTGCGATGTTGTGCCGCGACGAAGATCTCGCTACCGATCTTGAACAGGATGCCCGCCAGTAAAGCCGCTGCCAGTGACCCGGGGATACGTTTGACCAGGCGCTCGAAGCTGCCGGTCATGCCGCAGATAATGACCAGCAGTGCACAGGTGATGTAGGCGCCGATAGCCTCGCCATAGCTGACGCCACCGAGGCTGGTGATCAGTAGCGCGGCCCCGGGCGTAGACCAGGCGATGGTGATGGGGGTGCGGTAACGCAATGACAATCCTATGCTGCAAACAGCCATGCCAATTGACAAGGCCCATATCCACGAGGAAATCTGTCCGCTGCTCAGGCCTGCTGCCTGGCCGGCCTGAAACATCAGCACCAGGGAACTGGTGTAGCCGGTCATCATTGCGATAAAGCCTGCGACCACGGCTGAAGGCGAGGTGTCGGACAGCGGATGTAACCGCGGCAGAGGGGCGTCGGACATGGTGCGCAATTCCTTGTTCTTGAAGAGAGTTCTGACAGCACGCAAGCCTAAACGCAAAGCTAACCTGTCATTGCGATACAGCCGGGATCGCAAATGACCGTACAGTCGTACTGGCACTCTGGCTTGTGTACAATGCGCCCTGATTTTATGCATTAATTCTTTGCCAGCGACGCCCGTTACCGTACTGAGGTAACGTCTAATTCGCCGCCGCTTTCCCACACGAGTGCCCATGAACGAACAGTTGCAGCCTCTCAAGAAACAATCCCGCGCAGGCAAGGCCGGCCGCAGTGGAACCCAGGACGATATCGTCTACGCGCATATTTTCGAGGCGATTCTCGAACAGCGTCTGGCGCCTGGAACCAAGCTGAGTGAAGAAGCGCTGGGTGAAATCTTTGGGGTGAGCCGTACCATCATTCGTCGTGCCTTGTCGCGTCTGGCCCACGAAGGGGTCGTATTGCTGCGGCCAAACCGTGGTGCGGTGGTGGCCAGCCCCAGTATTGAGGAAGCGCGTCAGGTGTTTTTTGCCCGGCGGCTGGTAGAAAAGGCCATCACCGAACTGGCTGTGGTGCATGCCTGTGCCGAGGACCTGGCGCAGTTGCGCAAAATGGTGGAAGACGAGCGTGACAGCTTTTCGCGGGGCGATCGCGGGGCCGGGATCCGCTTGTCAGGCGAGTTTCACCTGAAACTGGCAGAGGCTGCCAAAAATGCGCCCCTGATCAGCTTCCAGCGCAGCCTGGTGTCGCAAACGTCACTGATTATTGCCCAATACGAGAGCGGCAACCGCTCGCACTGCTCCTACGACGAGCACATGCAATTGATCGATGCGATTGAAGCGCGTGATGCCGCGCTGGCTGTAGACCTGATGATGCACCACATGGATCACATCGACAGCAAACTCAACCTTGACGAAGAGAGCGCCTCGGACGATTTGCATGCGGTGTTCTCGCACTTGCTGCAAACCAAGGGCAAAAGCCCCCGGCCTGCAGCCAAGCTGTAAACCCGCCATCGATTCCTGAAGGAGCGAGCCTGCTCGCGATGTCATCGCCGGCAAGCCGGCTCCCACAAGGTAGCGGTGTATTCAGGTTTAGCGCTGATGCACCAGATTGCCCGCTGCATAGGTCTGTTGCACGGTGCGGTCATCGCCCAGGGTCATCAATACAAACAATGTTTCGGCAATGTTTTTCGACTGCTTGAGGCGATAGCTCATCAACGGTGTGGCGTTGTAGTCCAGGACCACAAAGTCCGCATCGCTGCCCGCTTGCAGGTTGCCGATACGGTCTTCCAGACGCAGGGCCCGCGCGCCGCCCAGGGTGGCCAGATACAACGACTTGAACGGATCGAGGCGTGCACCCTGCAGCTGCATGACCTTGTAGGCTTCGTTCAGGGTGTTGAGCAGCGAGAAACTAGTGCCTGCACCCACATCCGTGCCCAGCCCGACATTGAGCTTATGCTTCTCTGCCATCGGCAAGTTGAACAGGCCGCTGCCAAGGAACAGGTTGGACGTCGGGCAGAAAGCCACTGCCGAGCCGGTTTCAGCCAGTCGGGCGCATTCCTCGTCACACAAATGCACGCCATGGGCAAATACCGAGCGCTCTCCCAGCAGTTGGTAGTGGTCGTACACGTCCAGATAGCCTTTACGCTCCGGGAACAGCGACTTTACCCACTCAATTTCTTGAAGGTTCTCGCTGATATGGGTGTGCAGATACAGATCCGGGTATTCACCCAACAACTTGCCCGCCAGGGTTAATTGCTCTGGCGTACTGGTCGGCGCGAAGCGTGGGGTCACCGCGTAATGCAGGCGGCCCTTGCCGTGCCAGCGCTCGATCAGCGCCTTGCTTTCGCTGTAGCCGGTTTCGGCGGTGTCGGTCAGATACTCCGGCGCGTTACGGTCCATCATCACTTTGCCGGCAATCAAACGCAGGTCCAGACCCTGGGCGGCTTCGAACAGGGCATCCACTGATTGCGGATGCACGCTGCCAAATACCAGGGCCGTGGTGGTGCCGTTGCGCAGCAGTTCCTTGAGGAAAATGCCTGCCACTTCGTCGGCATGGGCTTTATCGGCAAACTGGTTTTCGCACGGGAAAGTGTAGGTGTTGAGCCAGTCGAGCAACTGCTCGCCGTAGGCACCGATCATCCCGGTTTGCGGGAAGTGGATATGGGTGTCGATAAAACCGGGCGTGATCAGCGCATCGGTGTATTCCGTGATCTCGGTATCGGCGGTCAGTGTCGCAAGCAGCTCGCTGGCTGCTCCGACGGCTTTGATCAGGCCGTTTTCGACCACCAGCAGGCCATCTTCGAAATACTCATAGGAGGCTTCGATGCCGACTTCGGCGGGGTCGGCAATGCTGTGCAGGATGGCGGCGCGATAGGCTTTACAGGTCATGACAATTCTCGGTGCGTGGCATGGCTGCGTCGTGAAGACGGCAGCAATTGTTTAATGGGTTCAGATGACGCGGTGTTGCCACTGGCCGTGTGCTGGCCAAAGTGGGCGTTATAGGTGGCGATGATTTCGCCGGCGATGGATATGGCGATTTCCACAGGCAGTTTGCCTTTGACTTCGCTCAAGCCCATCGGGCAGCGCAAGCGCTGCAAATGTTGCGGGCTGAAACCGCGGTCGCGCAGGCGATGCTCGAACTTCACGCGCTTGGTTTGGGAACCAATCAAACCGAAGTAGGTAAAGTCGTTACGTTTGAGCAAGGCGGCGCTGAGTTCCAGGTCCAGGGCGTGATTATGCGTCATGACGATGCAGTAGCAACCTGTTGGCAGCGCATCCACCTCGTCGACGGGTTCATCGGTGACGATTTTTCGCACGCCTGCAGGTATTTGCGTCGGGAATTCCTGTTCCCGCGAGTCGATCCAGCGCACCCGGCACGGCAGGCCGGCAAGCAGCGGCACCAGTGCACGCGCCACATGGCCGGCGCCAAAGACGGCGATCTGGGCCTGCACCTGGCCCATGGGCTCGAACAGCAACAGGGTTACGCCGCCACAACATTGGCCCAGGCTGGCGCCCAGGCTGAACCGCTGCAGATGGGTGTCGTGCTTGCCGCTGTCGAGCATCTGGCGGGCAATCTCCATCGCCTTGTATTCCAGATGACCGCCGCCGATGGTGTCGAAGGTCTGCGCGGCACTGATTACCATCTTCGAGCCGGCATTGCGCGGGGTCGAGCCTTGCTCCTCGATAATGGTCACCAGGACGCAAGGTTCGCCTTGTTGCTGCAGGTCGGCCAGGGCGCTGATCCAGTTATTCATACGGTTTCCCCCGGGCTGCTTTACGCATTTGCTCACACCCCCACAACACCCGCTCCGGCGTTGCCGGCGCGTCGATCTCGGGTTGCAGGCGATAATCGGCGAGGCTGGCGACTGCATCCTTGATCGCACACCAGGCGGCGATGCCGAGCATGAACGGTGGCTCGCCTACGGCCTTGGAGTGGAACACCGTGTCTTCCGGGTTCTTGCGGTTCTCCACCAGGGTTACCCGCAGGTCCAGGGGCATGTCCGCCACGGCCGGAATCTTGTAGCTGGCCGGGCCGCTGGTCATGAGTTTGCCTTTGGCATTCCACACCAGTTCTTCCATGGTCAGCCAGCCGGCGCCCTGGATGTAGCCGCCTTCGACCTGGCCAATATCAATGGCCGGGTTCAGGGAGGCGCCCACGTCGTGGAGGATGTCTGTGCGCAACATCTTGTACTCGCCGGTCAGGGTGTCGACTATGACTTCGGCGCAGGCGGCGCCAAAGGCAAAGTAGTAAAACGGCCTTCCGCGTGCCTGGTTGCGGTCATAAAAGATCTTTGGTGTTTTGTAGTAGCCGGTGCTCGATAGTGAGACCTGGCCGAAATACGCCTGCTGGATCAGGGTTTCAAAGCTGATGATCTGCTCGCCAACGCGGACCTGGCCATTGTGAAACATCACATCCTGCGGCTCGACCTGATACTTGCCGGCTGCAAACTCGATAAGCCGTTGCTTGATGTTTTCAGCAGCGTTTTGCGCGGCCTTGCCATTCAGGTCGGCACCGCTTGAGGCGGCAGTCGGCGAGGTGTTTGGCACCTTGTCAGTGTTGGTCGCGGTGATTTGCACGCGACTGATCTCCACTTGAAACACCTCGGCCACCACCTGGGCCACCTTGATGTTCAAGCCCTGACCCATCTCGGTGCCACCGTGGTTGAGGTGGATGCTGCCGTCAGTATAGATATGGATCAGTGCCCCGGCCTGGTTGAGAAAACTGGCGGTAAAGGAAATACCGAATTTAACCGGGGTCAGTGCCAGGCCTTTTTTCAGCACCGGACTGCTGGCGTTAAACGCCTTGATCGCTTCGCGTCGCTCGTAATACTGGCTGCTTGCCTCGAGATCTGCGGTCATTTCCTCCAGCAGGTTGTGCTCCACGGTCTGGTAATAGTGGGTCACGTTGCGTTCAGTCTTGCCGTAGTAGTTGGCCTTGCGCACGGCCAGCGGATCGAGGGCCAGGTGGCGGGCGATACGGTCCATGACCTCTTCGATGGCAACCATCCCTTGGGGCCCGCCAAAACCGCGATAGGCGGTGTTTGAAGCGGTGTTGGTTTTGCAGCGATGGCCATTGATCGTTGCGTCGCCCAGGTAATAGGCGTTGTCGGCATGGAACATGGCGCGGTCGACGATGGAATTGGACAGGTCCGGCGAGCACCCGCAGTTACCGGCCAGGTCCAGCTGAATGCCTTGCAATTGGCCCCTGGCATCGAAGCCGACGTCGTATTCGAT
Source organism: Pseudomonas sp. Lz4W (assembly GCF_000346225.2). NCBI lineage: Bacteria > Pseudomonadati > Pseudomonadota > Gammaproteobacteria > Pseudomonadales > Pseudomonadaceae > Pseudomonas > Pseudomonas sp. Lz4W. Next base: position 1,716,542 of record NZ_CP017432.1, read on the forward strand.
ATAGAACGGATGGCGCTTGCCGGTCATCAGCATGTCTTCGACCCGTGGCAAACGCATTTTGCTCGGCTGGCCGGTCAGGCGCGCGACTACCGCGCACAGGCAGGCGGGGCTGGCCGCCTGGGTCTCCTTGCCGCCAAAGCCTCCGCCCATGCGCCGCATGTCGACGACGATTTTGTTCATTGATACATCAAGGACTTCGGCGACCAGTTTCTGCACTTCGGTCGGATTTTGCGTCGAGCAGTAAACAATCATGCCGCCATCTTCGGTAGGCATTACCGAGGAGATCTGGGTTTCGAGATAAAAGTGTTCTTGCCCGCCGATATGCAGGCTGCCTTGCAAGCGGTGAGTGGCCCGGGCCAGTGCACCGCTCGAGTCGCCGCGTTGATGGGTGTGGCTTTCGAGCACGAAGTGCTTGTTGCGCAGGGCCTGCACCACATCGAGCACCGGCTCCAGGTCTTCATACTCGATAATCGCCGCCATTGCGGCCTTGCGGGCGGTATCCAGGTCCTTTGCGGCCACTACCAGTACCGGCTGGCCAACAAACTCCACCTTGTCGATGGCCAGCAGCGGGTCGCCGGGCAGCAGCGGACCAATGTCCTTGAGGCCGGGAATATCCTCATGGGTGATTGCCAGGCGCACTCCGTCAAAGCCATAGCAGGGCGCTGTATCGACGCGAATGATTCTGGCGTGAGCCCGGTCGGACAAGCGCGCGTAAAGATGTAGCTGATTGGGAAACTCAAGTCGGTCATCGATGTACTGTGCTTCACCCGAAACGTGCTTTTCGGCACTGTCATGTTTGACACTGCGGCCAACGCCGGTCTTCAGGTCTTGCCGGAAGAGGGCGGTCAACTCGGCCTGGGTTGGCTCAATCTTGTGATGATTAGACATATGCTGTTACCCGCGTCTCAAGGTGTGGCGTTTGCTGCTCGATGAAAAATTTGCGCAGCAGGTTTTGCGCGCTCAGCAGGCGGTATTCCTTGCTGGCGCGAAAGTCGGACAGCGGGGTGAAATCTTCGGCCAGTGCCGCACAGGCCCGCTCAAGGGTCGACGGGTTCCAGGGGGCGCCGAGCAGGGCATCTTCACAGGCTTTGGCCCGTTTGGAGATGGCAGCCATCCCGCCATAGGCGACCCGTGCCTCAACCACCAGGCCGTTGTCGATATGCAGGTTGAAGGCCGCGCACACGGCGCTGATGTCGTCATCCAGGCGCTTGGATACTTTATAGGCGCGAAAGGTATGACTCTGGCTGGCGCGAGGGATGATAATTTTCTCGATAAACTCGCCTTCCTGACGAGCCGTCACCCGGTAGTCGATGAAGTAATCCTCAATCGCCAGGGTGCGCCGGGCTTCCCCTTTGCACAGCACCAACTGTGCACCGAGAGCGATCAGTAGTGGAGGCGTGTCACCAATGGGCGAGGCGTTGCCAATATTGCCGCCAAGGGTGCCCTGATTGCGGATTTGCAAGGACGCGAAGCGTTGCAGCAGTTCGCCGAAGTCCGGGTATTCAGCCTTGAGCGTGCTGTAGGCGTCAGTCAGTGAAACGGCAGCCCCGATTTCAAGGCGGTCCTCAAAGCGTTCGATCAGTTTCATTTCGGCCACGTTGCCGACATAGATCATGACCGGTAACGGGCGATGAAACTGGGTAACTTCCAGGGCCAGATCGGTCCCTCCGGCCAGCAGGCGGGCCTGGGGGTGCGACTCATATAGCTGAGCCAGATCGCTGATGGTCAAGGGCAGCAGGCAGCGTTTGTCGCCGCTGTTCAGTTCTGCGGTCTGGGTCGGGGTAATGGCTTCGAGTTGAGCGATGGTCTGGCTCTGTTGCGCATCGAACTGATCGCCCCGCTCTGCGTTGCAGGCCTGCTCGGCGGCGGCCAGGATGGGGCGGTAACCGGTACAGCGACACAGGTTGCCGGCCAGCGCTTCGTGCGCCTGATGACCATCATGGAGGCCGGTGCTGTTCTTTTGCAGGGCGAACAGCGACATCACGAAGCCCGGGGTGCAGAAACCGCACTGTGAACCATGGCAGTCGACCATTGCCCGTTGCACGCTGTGCAGCTGGCCCTGGTGTTTGAGGTCTTCAACGCTGATCAGTTGCTTGCCGTGCAAGGTCGAAACAAAGGTCAGGCACGAATTGATACTGCGATAGCGCAGGCTCCGGGTGCCTGTATCGTCGCTATGCAACTCACCCACCACCACAGTGCAGGCACCGCAGTCGCCGCTGGCGCACCCTTCCTTGGTGCCGGGTTTGTGCAGGTGCTCGCGCAAGTATTCAAGCACGGTCATGTTCGGGTCCAGCGCATGCTCGCAGCGCAGCGTCTGGTTGAGTAGGAACTGGATCACGGAAGGCCTCGCAAAATCATTATTGTTATAGAGCGGGATGGACTGAATCTAGCTAAAGCTGACTCTCAGGTCAAGAAATTAGGCTCGACTGTCCCGGTGATTTAAATAACGGGAATTTATTTGCTTATTTCGTGCCAAATTCAGGGTTTGCGGCACTCCGCTAGCACCGGGCAAGTGAGTTACACTGCGCCGCTTGTACTGATCGAAGATTTTGAAGGTAAAACATGACGTTCAAGGCGCCGGATAGCCTCGCCGAGCAAATCGCTCACCACCTCGCCGAACGCATCATTCGGGGCGAGCTCAAGCCTGGGGAGCGCATTCAAGAGCAGAAAGTGACTCTGGCACTTAACGTCAGTCGCGGTTCTGTGCGCGAAGCGTTGCTGATTCTCGAGCGCCGGCACCTGATCGCCATCCTCCCGCGGCGCGGCGCCCATGTCACCGAGCTCACTGCGCACAAGGTGCAGAGCCTGTGCACGCTGATGAGCGAGATGTACATTCTGCTGGGCAACGCCGTGGCCCGCCGCTGGGCGGTACAGGCTGATCTGGGGCCTTTCCTGCAGATTCAGCAGCGTCTGGTCGCCAGCTACGAGCGTCAGGACATCAGTGCATTTGTCGAAGACAGTTTCAATGTGATGCGTGCGGCGTTTCCGTTTGCCGACAACCCGTATTTGCAGGAAACCGTTGAAAACCTGCATCCGGCCATGAGCCGTGCCTATTACCTGGCGCTGGATCAGCGCAAGGCTGAAATGAGCGAATACCTGGAACTCTTCGCGCAGTTGCTCGAGGCCGTAGTGGCGCGTGATTTGCCGCAGATTCGCGAGGTTCTGAGCCGCTATGCCCAGCGCAGTTGTGACCTGGTGCTGTCTGCCTTGACGGTTGCCTGAGCGTGCGCCTCACTTGCATCAAACTCGCGGGCTTCAAGTCCTTCGTCGATCCGACAACCGTTAACTTCCCGAGCAATATGGCGGCCGTTGTAGGCCCTAACGGCTGCGGCAAGTCGAACATCATCGACGCCGTGCGCTGGGTGATGGGTGAAAGCTCGGCTAAAAACCTGCGCGGCGAGTCGATGACGGATGTCATCTTCAACGGTTCCACCACACGCAAGCCGGTGAGTCAGGCCAGCATCGAACTGGTGTTCGATAACTCCGACGGCACGCTGCTGGGCGAATACGCGGCCTACGCCGAGATTTCCATCCGTCGTAAAGTGACCCGCGACAGTCAGACCACCTATTACCTCAACGGTACCAAGTGCCGTCGGCGTGATATCACCGATATTTTCCTGGGAACCGGTCTCGGGCCGCGCAGTTATTCGATTATCGAGCAGGGCATGATCTCGAAACTGATCGAGTCCAAGCCCGAGGATCTGCGTAACTTTATCGAAGAGGCGGCAGGCATCTCCAAATACAAGGAGCGTCGCCGCGAGACTGAAAATCGTATTCGCCGTACCCACGAAAACCTCGCCCGCCTGACCGACCTGCGTGAAGAGTTGGGGCGTCAGCTTGAGCGCTTGCATCGCCAGGCCCAGGCAGCTGAGAAATATCAGGAATACAAGGCCCAAGAGCGTCAGCTCAAGGCTCAGCTGTCAGCTTTGCGCTGGCAGGCACTGAACGAGCAAGTGGGCCAGCGCGAAGCGGTTATTGGCAACCAGGAAGTCAGTTTCGAAGCCCTGGTGGCCGAGCAGCGCAATGCCGATGCCAGCATCGAACGCTTGCGTGACGGGCACCATGATCTGTCAGAACGCTTTAATTTGGTGCAAGGGCGCTTCTATTCGGTCGGCGGTGATATTGCCCGGGTCGAGCAAAGCATTCAGCACGGTCAGCAGCGTTTGCGTCAGTTGCAGGATGACCTGCGCGAAGCCGAGCGTTCCCGTCTCGAAACCGAGGCCCATCTGGGGCATGACCGGACGATGTTGGCGACGCTGGGTGAAGAGCTTGAAATGCTCGCACCAGAGCAGGAACTGACCAGCGCTGCGGCCGAAGAAGCGGCAGCCGCGCTGGAAGAATCCGAACACACCATGCATGGCTGGCAAGAGCAGTGGGATGATTTCAACCAGCGCTCGGCAGAGCCCCAGCGTCAGTCCGAAGTCTTGCAGGCGCGTATCCAGCAGCTGGAAACCAGCATGGAGCGCGTGGCCGAGCGTCAGCGCCGGTTGGCAGAAGAGCGCGCCTTGCTGGCGGCCGATCCTGAAGATGCGGCGATTCTCGAGCTGAGTGAGCAGCTGGCTACCAGCGAGCTGACCCAGGAAGAACTGCAAGCCAGTGAAGAGCTGCTGGTCGAGCGGCTGGAGCAGGTGCGTCACGATTTGCAGCAGGCGACACAGAATCAGCAGCAGGCACAGGGTGAGCTGCAGCGGCTCAACGGTCGCCTGGCCTCCCTTGAGGCCTTGCAGCAGGCAGCTCTGGACCCGGGCACCGGTGCAGCGCAGTGGTTGCAAGACCAGCAGCTCGCCGATCGCCCACGTCTGGCCGAAGGCCTGCGCGTTGAAGCCGGCTGGGAGCTGGCGGTCGAGACGGTTCTTGGCGCCGACTTGCAGGCCGTGCTGGTGGATGACTTTGCGCAACTGGACCTGGCCGGTTTTGCCCAGGGCGACCTGCGCCTGTTCAGTGCCGGTACCCAGGGCGGTCGTTTGGCCGGCAGTTTGCTGGACAAGGTCGAGGCCGACTTCGATCTCTCGCCATGGCTGGGTCAGGTCAGGGCGGTGGAAACCCTGGAGCAGGCGCTGGCCATGCGCGTGCAATTGGCCGATGGCCAGAGCCTGATCAGCCGGGACGGGTATTGGGTCGGGCGCAACTTTTTGCGGGTTCGGCGTGCCAGCGAAGCGCAAAGCGGCGTGTTGGCCCGGGGGCAGGAAATTCAGCATTTGGGTGCTGAGCGCGAAGAGCGTGAAGCCGCACTGGCCAGCCTTGAAGAACAGCTACAGCGTTTGCGCGAGCAACAGTTGACCCAGGAAGACTCCCGCGAGCAGGTGCGTCGTCGTCTGCAGGACGAAGCCCGTCAGCAAGGTGAGATCAAGGCCCTGCTATCTGCCAGTAAAGCCAAGGTCGAGCAATTGACCTTGCGCCGGCGTCGCCTGGATGAAGAGCTGGTCGAGCTGGGAGAGCAGCGAGCCCTGGAGCATGAGCAGGTTGGCGAGTCCCGCCTGCAGCTCCAGGATGCGCTGGATGCCATGGCCACCGACACTGAGCGGCGTGAGCTGCTGTTGGCCCAGCGCGACAGTCTGCGCGAGCGCCTGGACCGGGTGCGCCAGGAAGCGCGTCAGCACAAGGATCACGCTCACCAGCTGGCGGTGCGTCTGGGCTCGCTCAAGGCGCAGCACGACTCAACGCGTCAGGCCCTTGAGCGGCTGGAGCTGCAGTCCGAGCGTCTGGCGGAAAAGCGTGAGCAGCTCAGTCTTAATCTGGAGGAGGGCGAGGCTCCCCTCGAAGAATTGCGCCTCAAGCTTGAAGAGTTGCTCGACAAGCGCCTGACCGTGGATCAGGAGCTCAAAATTGCCCAGACCGCCCTTGAGGATGCTGACCGTGAATTGCGCGACGCTGAAAAGCGCCGCAATCAGGCCGAGCAGCAATCGCAGCTGATTCGCGGGCAGCTTGAACAGCAGCGCATGGAGTGGCAGGCGCTGACAGTGCGTCGAACCACGTTGCAGGATCAGTTGCTGGCCGATGGCTATGACCTGCACGGGGTGCTTGCAACCCTGAATGCCGAGGTCAATGAGCAGCAGGCTGAAGAAGAGCTGGAACGTATTGCAGCGCGGATTCAACGTCTGGGGGCCATCAACCTCGCGGCCATCGATGAGTACCAGCAGCAGTCCGAGCGCAAACGTTATCTGGATGCCCAGGATGCCGACCTGGTCGAGGCGTTGGATACTCTGGAAAACGTTATTCGCAAGATCGACAAAGAGACGCGCAGTCGCTTCAAAGACACCTTTGATCAGATAAATGGTGGATTACAGGCACTTTTCCCAAAAGTTTTCGGTGGTGGCAGCGCTTATTTGGAACTGACGGGCGAAGATTTACTCGATACAGGGGTAACTATCATGGCGCGTCCACCGGGCAAGAAGAACAGCACCATTCATTTGCTGTCCGGTGGCGAGAAAGCATTGACTGCCCTGGCACTGGTTTTTGCCATTTTCAAACTCAATCCTGCGCCGTTTTGCATGCTTGATGAAGTTGACGCACCGCTTGATGACGCTAACGTGGGCCGCTATGCCCGCCTGGTAAAAGAGATGTCACAGACCGTGCAATTCATTTACATCACCCACAACAAAATCGCCATGGAAATGGCCGATCAGTTGATGGGGGTGACAATGCATGAGCCCGGCTGCTCTCGTCTGGTGGCGGTTGATGTCGAGGAGGCAATGGCAATGGTCGATGCTTGAGCTATAAGCATGTAGGGGGATTTTTCTTCTCGAAAGAGAATTCCTGAATATTTGTCTGGCATGACTGATGGGTCGTGGGCTATATGGGCATTAGCCCAATGCGACAGACGGTGTAAAGTTATCTTTGGTCGTGTTAATTTAGCGTCTAATTTTTTGTACGTGGGTAAAACGCCATTCAGAACATAGAGTTGGCGCCACGTTTTAAAGGGCTTTAGGCTCTTCTTCATAGAATCATTTTTTAGGGGCACGGGATTACATGGAAATCGGTCTGCGCGAGTGGCTGATAGTCATCGGCATAGTGGTCATCGCCGGTATTCTTTTTGATGGCTGGCGCCGTATGCGCGGCGGCAAGGGCAAACTCAAGTTTCGCCTTGACCGCAGCTTTTCCAACGTCCCTGACGAGGAGACCAGCGCCGAGCTGCTGGGTCCTTCGCGAGTCCTGGACACGCCGGCCCATAAAGAGCCCCAGCTTGACGAGCACGACCTGCCATCGGTCAGCATGTCGCCACGGGACAAGGGTTCCAAGCGCAGCAAGCGTGGCGGGGAGCCGAGCCAGGGTGACCTGAACCTCAATCTGGATCTGGAAGACGGTCCGAGCATCAGCGCCCGCGATGATGACTTCGCCCAGGAAGCCAAACCACGTGGGCGTTCAGCGCCAAGTGTGGCGGCGGTTGAAGCGAAGGAGCCCGCAGCACAACAGGCCGCTGAAGAAGTGCTGGTCATCAGTGTGATCAGTCGCGATCCTGCCGGCTTCAAGGGGCCTGCATTGCTGCAGAACATCCTTGAAAGCGGTTTGCGCTTTGGTGAGATGGATATTTTCCACCGCCACGAAAGCATGGCCGGTAATGGCGAAGTGTTGTTCTCCATGGCCAACGCCGTGAAACCGGGCGTGTTTGATCTGGATGATATTGACCTGTTCAGCACCCCTGCCGTGAGCTTCTTTCTCGGCTTGCCGGGCCCGCGTCATCCCAAGCAGGCATTCGATGTGATGGTTGCCGCTGCACGCAAGTTGTCCCAGGAGCTCAACGGTGAGCTTAAGGATGACCAGCGCAGTGTTTTGACGGCTCAGACCATCGAGCATTACCGTCAGCGCATCGTCGAGTTCGAGCGTCGTGCCCTGACCCAGAAACGCTAAACAGGTGGGGGCAGGCATGCTTGCTCCCGCAGAAACGCAAAATGATTAACGCAAGAGCAGCCTCGGCTGCTCTTTTGCTTTGTGAGAGAACACCCCATGACCGCCGCCAATACCCGAATTCTAGAGCTGCGCGCTGAACTGGATCAGCACAACTATCGCTATCACGTACTCGACGAGCCCAGCATTCCGGACGCCGAGTACGATCGTCTGTTTCGCGAGCTCAAAGCGCTGGAGACCGAGCATCCGGAGCTGATCACTCCGGACTCGCCGACCCAGCGAGTCGGCAGCGCGGCGTTGTCGGCTTTTACTCAAGTGCGCCACGAAGTGCCGATGCTGAGTCTTGGCAACGCCTTTGATGAAACAGACATGCGTGAATTCGACCGGCGCGTCAGCGAAGGTCTGGATTTGCCGGCGGGCGATCTGTTTGGCGGCGGCGCCGAAGTTGAATACAGCTGTGAGCCCAAGCTCGATGGTCTGGCGGTCAGCTTGCTGTATCGGGACGGCAATCTGGTGCGCGGAGCTACTCGCGGAGACGGCACCACGGGCGAAGACATCAGTGTCAACGTGCGCACGGTACGCAATATCCCGCTCAAGCTGCATGGCAGCGGTTGGCCCGCAGTCCTGGAGGTGCGGGGCGAGGTCTTTATGTCCAAGGCCGGCTTTGACCGTCTTAACGAGACCCAGCTCGCCGCAGGCGGCAAAACCTTTGCCAACCCGCGTAACGCCGCAGCAGGCAGTTTGCGGCAGCTGGACTCGAAAATTACCGCCAGTCGTCCTTTGGAGTTTTGCTGCTACGGCCTTGGCCAGGTGTCTGAGGAGTTTTCAGACACCCATATCGGCAATCTCAAGCAGTTGCAGCAATGGGGCATGCCGATCAGTCATGAATTGAAACTGGCCCGGGGCATTGGCGAATGCCTGGACTACTACCGTGATATTGGCGAGCGCCGCGCGTCCCTGTCTTATGAAATCGATGGTGTGGTGTTCAAGGTCAATAGCCTGGCATCGCAGCGTGAGCTGGGCTTTCGTGCCCGCGAGCCGCGCTGGGCTATTGCTCACAAGTTCCCGGCGATGGAAGAGCTGACCGAGCTGCTGGATGTGGAGTTTCAGGTCGGTCGTACCGGTGCGGTCACGCCGGTGGCGCGTTTAAAGCCGGTCAAGGTGGCGGGGGTCACGGTCTCCAATGCCACGCTGCACAACATGGATGAAGTGGCGCGTCTGGGGCTGATGATTGGTGACACGGTGATTATTCGCCGTGCCGGTGATGTGATTCCGCAGGTGGTGCAAGTGGTGCTGGAGCGGCGTCCTGAAAACGCTCGCCCGGTGCAGATCCCGGAGAGCTGTCCAGTGTGCGGTTCCCACGTAGAGCGCACGCAACTGATCAAGCGCAGCAAGGGTCGCGAAACCATCAGTGAAGGGGCGGTGTACCGCTGTGTCGGGCGACTGGCCTGCGGGGCCCAGCTCAAACAGGCGATCATTCACTTTGTTTCGCGTCGGGCCATGGATATTGAAGGCCTGGGCGAAAAAAGCGTCGAGCAGTTGGTGGATGAGGGGTTGGTGAGTTCGCCGGCCGATCTGTACACCCTGACCTTCGAAAAAATTGTCGATCTTGAAGGGTTTGCCGAGCTGTCGAGCAAGAATTTGCTGCAGGCAATAGCGGACAGCAAGCGTCCGGCATTGGCGCGTTTTATATACGCTCTGGGAATTCCCGATGTAGGAGAGGAGACGGCCAAAGTACTGGCGCGCTCATTGGCCTCTCTGGAGCGTGTACAGCGTGCTTTGCCGCAAGTACTCACCTACTTGCCGGATGTCGGGCTGGAAGTGGCCCACGAGATTCACAGCTTCTTCGGTGATGCCCATAACCAGCAGGTGATAGCGCAATTGCTTGAGCGTGGACTGGAATTGCAGGACCAGGGGGATCTGGGGGCCGAGTTCGCGGCCAGTGCCACCTTGGGCGGGTTGATCGACAAGCTGCATATCCCCTCGGTTGGGCCGGGTGGTGCGCAAAAGCTGGCCGAAAAGTTTGTAACCCTTGAGGGGGTAATCAACGCTGACTGGCTCGATATGCGTCAGGCGCTGCCTGAGAAACAGGCCAAAGCGGTGCGCGAATTTTTCGACAACCCAGAAAATGCCCGGGCGGCTCTGGCTGTCGAGGCGCAGTTGCGCGACTTCGGCATGCACTGGCAGAGCGAGAAAAAGACCGTGGAAGGTTTGCCGCTGGCCGGGCAGACCTGGGTGCTGACCGGCTCGCTGGAGTTGATGAGTCGCGACGTCGCCAAAGACAAACTCGAAAGCCTGGGAGCCAAGGTTTCGGGTTCGGTCTCCGGCAAGACCCATTGCGTGGTGGCGGGCCCCGGCGCGGGCTCGAAACTGGTCAAGGCCAATGAGCTGGGGCTCAAGGTGCTGGATGAGGAAGCCTTTGTGGCGTTCCTGGGTGAGCAGGGCATCCAGATCTAGAGTGGTAGCCCCCTGCAGGAGCGAGCTTGCTCGCGAGCTCTTCGCGGCTTTGTTGAAAAGCTCGCTCCTGCAGAGTCTGCTGCCCGGTCCCCGCCATGTATGGCACCAATCCAAGTGCTTGAGCCCGCTCATTTTTTTATTCTTGCCGCAGCGGTTGTAAGTTTTCCTCAGACAGGTACAATGGCGCCGTTCGCTGCTAAGCGGATGTTGTTATGGTGACCCTATCGGTCCCTCCGCAACGATTACCCGTTAACCTGGTCAGATCCGGAAGGAAGCAGCCACAGCGGGAACATTGTGTGCCGGGGTGTGGCTGGTGGGGTTGCCTCCATTTTAAAAATCCTCAGTTGTGCAGGGTTTTTAGTCGATACACAGCATCTCTCCATTCTCTTTTGTTCAAGCCCCTCCCGGCGTTTATTCCGCGGTCGATGTCTTTTTGTGCGCGGCATAAAACATGCGGCTGTACGGCATGAGCAGTTTAAAGTGCGCATCGGATGCAATTTTGCCCCTGCTCCGCTAGCATTAGCCCCTTCCGCTTTTCTGACGCGACGGTTATCAATGAGTTATCAGGTTCTTGCACGTAAATGGCGTCCGCGCTCGTTCCGCGAAATGGTCGGCCAGACCCATGTGCTCAAGGCTCTGATCAATGCCCTGGACAGTCAGCGCCTGCATCACGCCTACCTGTTTACCGGTACCCGTGGTGTCGGCAAGACCACCATTGCGCGGATCATCGCCAAATGCCTGAACTGTGAGACAGGTATCACCTCGACCCCGTGCGGAACGTGTTCGGTGTGCCGCGAAATCGACGAAGGGCGCTTTGTCGATCTGATCGAAATCGATGCCGCGAGCCGGACCAAGGTCGAGGACACCCGCGAGCTGCTCGATAACGTGCAGTACGCGCCAAGCCGCGGGCGCTTCAAGGTCTACCTGATCGACGAAGTGCACATGCTCTCCAGCCACTCCTTCAATGCGTTGCTCAAAACCCTTGAAGAGCCGCCGCCCTACGTCAAATTCATCCTGGCGACCACCGATCCGCAGAAACTGCCGGCGACAATCCTTTCCCGTTGCCTGCAGTTCTCCCTGAAAAACATGACCCCCGAGCGGGTAGTCGAGCACTTGAGCCATGTGCTGAGTGTCGAAAACGTACCCTTTGAAGATGACGCGCTGTGGTTGCTGGGTCGGGCTGCGGACGGCTCGATGCGTGACGCGATGAGCCTGACCGACCAGGCCATTGCCTTCGGTGAAGGCAAGGTGCTGGCGGCTGATGTGCGCACCATGCTGGGTACTCTCGACCACGGCCAGGTGTTTGACCTGCTGCACGCCTTGATCGAAGGCGATGCCCGGGGACTGCTGGAGGCTGTGCGCCATCTGGCCGAGCAGGGCCCGGACTGGAACGGCGTGCTGTCCGAAATCCTCAACGTCTTCCATCGCGTTGCCATTGCCCAGGCGTTGCCCGAAGGGGTCGACAACGGCCACGGCGACCGTGATCGCGTACTGGCCCTGGCCAAGGTATTGCCTGCCGAAGACGTACAGTTTTATTACCAGATGGGCCTGATCGGCCGGCGTGATTTGCCGCTGGCACCAGACCCCCGTGGCGGTTTTGAAATGGTCCTGCTACGGATGCTGGCCTTCCGTCCGGCAGACGCGACAGACTCGCCGAGTCAGCCGCTAAAGCCAGTGGGGATCAGCCAGGCCACAGTTGATTCCGCCCAAACCGTGGCTGGCCCGACCGCTGTTGCGCCAGTAGTTGCTGCACCTGCACCTGCACCTGCCGCTGTGGCGGTGGTTGAAGTGCCCAGGTCTGAGCCTGAGCCGGCACCTGCACCTGTGGCGGCCCCCAGGGCGCCAGCAGTGCCGGTAGTGGACTTGCCGTGGAACGAGCCTGCTGTTGCCGTGATCGAAGAGCCGCTGGCGCCCCAAGCGATGCTCGATACGCTCGGCGAACAACCCGAGTTGCCACCGATGCCGTTGCCTACGCCTGACAGCGTGGTGCCGGACGCGCCGCAGTGGGAAGACGCGCCTGTACCTGAGCCAACGCCGGAGCAAGTGGACTCGGCGCTGTCGGGCCTGGATCGCGATGACGAGCCGCCACTGGACGAAGATTACATTGAGCCGGACATGGACTCGGCGGCCTATAGCTACCTTGACGAACTGGCCAGCGAGCATGGGGGCGAGCCTGCACCTGAACCCGAGCCATTGCCTGCTGCCGAGCCTGCGACCGGGCTGGCCCTTGAATGGCTGAATATGTTCCCCAAATTACCGGTATCGGGCATGACGGCGAGCATTGGCGCCAACTGCACATTGATCTCGGTTGATGGTGATGACTGGTTGCTGCATCTGGACCCGGCCCACAGCGCGTTGTTTAACGCGACTCAGCAGCGCCGGCTCAATGATGCGTTGAACCAGTATCATCAGCGCACACTCAAAGTGACTATCGAGCTGATCAAGCCGGAGCAGGAAACCCCGGCCCAGGCCGCCTCGCGCTTTCGTGCAGAGCGCCAGCGCCTGGCAGAAGAATCCATCTATGCCGATCCGCTGGTGCAGCAAATGATTGAACAATTCGGTGCGGCAGTCCGTGACGATACGATTCAACCTGTGGACGTTGTTGAGGCTCAGGCTTCATAACGCCAGGAAAAACTTACAGCCCGAGGTTTCTTGGCCGCGGGTGCATTGTCCAAATAACGTTTGAGGTGATTCCCATGATGAAAGGTGGCATGGCCGGCCTGATGAAGCAGGCGCAGCAGATGCAGGAAAAAATGGCCAAAATGCAGGAAGAACTGGCCAATGCTGAAGTCACTGGTAAAGCCGGTGGCGACATGGTGACTGTGGTCATGACCGGTCGTCATGACATCAAGCGTGTGAGCATTGATCCGGCTCTGCTTGAAGGCGTCAGCGATGATGACCGTGAAGTGCTGGAAGACCTGTTCGCGGCTGCAGTCAACGATGCCGTGCGCAAGGTCGAAGCCAATAGCCAGGACAAAATGTCCGGCGTGACCTCCGGCATGCAACTGCCGCCAGGCATGAAGCTGCCGTTCTAAGGCGCTGCACAAAATGCCAGGCCCCGGGCCTGGCATTTTTTTGCCTGGCTGTTTTTGATTAATGGTGCAGGCTGCCCGGGTGCACGGGATTGCTGGCATTTGACGCTGGCCCGGACCGCGGGTATAAACCGCCTCTCGTTGTTTTGTCGGACCTTTCCCTATGAGCTTTAGTCCCCTGATTCGCCAACTGATCGATGCCTTGCGCACCTTGCCGGGCGTAGGTCAAAAGACTGCACAGCGCATGGCTCTGCAATTGCTTGAGCGTGATCGCAGCGGTGGTTCGCGTCTGGCGCTGGCCTTGAGTCAGGCTATGGAGGGCGTGGGTCATTGCCGTCTGTGCCGGACCCTGACCGAGGATGACTTGTGTCCGCAGTGCGCCGATGTGCGCCGAGACGACACCCTGCTTTGTGTGGTTGAAGGGCCGATGGATGTCTATGCCGTCGAGCAGACCGGCTATCGCGGTCGTTACTTTGTGCTCAAAGGGCATTTGTCGCCGCTGGACGGCCTGGGGCCGGAGGCGATAGGTATCCCGCAACTGATGACGCGCATCGCGGAACAGGGCACCTTCACCGAGGTGATCCTCGCCACCAACCCGACGGTCGAAGGCGAGGCTACTGCACATTACATAGCGCAATTGCTCGGCAACAAAGGCCTTATTGCTTCGCGCATCGCCCACGGTGTACCGCTGGGTGGGGAGCTGGAACTGGTTGACGGCGGAACCCTGGCCCACTCGTTCTCCGGGCGCAGACCGATCGTTCTGTAAGCATCAGCTTGCCGGCGAGCAGGCGACACGGCCTTACTCCGTCAGGGAAAATTCAGTCAGGCAAAACGTCGGGACGCCCATTTCCTGCAGGCGTTTCGACCCGCCCAGTTGCGGCAGATCAATAATCGCAGCGGCTTCAAACACCTGTGCCCCCATGCGCCGCACCAGATTGACAGCGGCAATCAGGGTCCCGCCCGTAGCGATCAGGTCATCGACGATCAACAGCGAGTCGCCTTCACACAGGCTGTCGGCGTGAACCTCGAGAAACGCTTCGCCATATTCGGTCTGATAGCCTTCGGCTAAAACGTCAGCGGGCAATTTGCCCTGCTTGCGAAACAGGATCAGCGGCTTGTTGAGTTGATGCGCCAGTACCGAGCCAATCAAAAAGCCGCGGGCATCCATGGCGCCGATGTGGCTGAAATCAGCCTCAACGTAGCGTTCGATAAAGGTATCGGCAATCACGCGCATGGCGCGGGGGGATTGATACAGCGGCGTGATATCGCGAAAAATCACCCCTGCTTTGGGGAAGTCAATTACTGGGCGAATCAAGGATTTGAGGCAAAAGTCGTCGCGGATCATATCGGGCTGTCCTGGCGTGCGTTAGCTCGCCAGTATAGCCCGATGAATGACGGATTCAGACTTCCAGCGAGCCACCGGCCAGGGCGCACAGCTTGATGGGGTCAAGAATGTGAACTTCCTTGCCATCAGCGGTGATCAGCTGGTTTTCTTGCAGGCGGGTAAATACCCGGGAAACCGTTTCAACTGCCAGGCCCAGGTAATTGCCGATTTCATTGCGCGACATGCTCAGACGGAACTGGTTGGCCGAAAAGCCACGGGCGCGGAAACGGGCAGACAGGTTGACCAGAAAGGTCGCGATACGTTCGTCAGCGGTCTTTTTCGACAGCAGCAACATCATCTGCTGATCGTCACGAATTTCCCGGCTCATGATGCGCATCAGCTGGCGACGCAGTTGCGGCAGCTGTACCGAAAGCTCGTCCAGACGCTCGAAGGGAATTTCGCAAACCGGCGTGGTTTCCAGTGCCTGGGCAGATACCGGATAGGATTCGGTGTCCATGCCTGACAAACCGACCAGCTCGCTGGGCAAGTGGAAACCGGTGAGTTGCTCTTCGCCGCTGTCACTCAAGCTGAATGTCTTGAGGGCGCCGGAGCGTACTGCGTAGACCGAGACGAACGGGTCGCCCTGACGAAACAGAAATTCGCCTTTTTTCAATGGGCGGCCGCGTTTGACGATTTCCTCTAACGCATCCATGTCTTCCAGGTTTAACGAAAGTGGCAAACATAAAGGCGCGAGACTGCAATCCTTGCAGTGAGCCTGGCTATGAGCGCGCACTTTTACTGGCTCGGACATTTCTTAAATCCTTATAGGAAAACACACATAAGATGCAAGGTTACCCCAGGGAGGGGGCTGAGGCCAGTGCGCCAATTCAGTGCACTTCACTCAAGTAACCTGCCGCCGTGCCGATAGCCCGGTAACGGCTTAAGCACAGGGAGCAGGTCAGATGTCATCGATGGGTGGAGTTGGCCTTAGTCAGAGTGGCATGTTGACCATAAACACGCCTGCGATAAACAGACAGAATGTCGCAGTGGCCGACGAGGACACGGGCCTTGGCCAGGTGGCAGCTCCCGCTGAGGGCGTCAAAGTGGTGATTTCAGGTGCGGCCATGAAGTTGGCAAAAGCGCAGAAAGATCAGAACGACGACATTGAAGGCAGCGGCTTGCCGGATCAGGTTCAGAAAATTCTGAAGATGATTCGCGAGATCAAGAAGCAGATAGCTGAAAAGCAGGCTCAACTGCAGCAAGTCATGGCCAACAGCAATTTGAATCCTGAGCAGGCCAAGGCTCAGGCCGCCGGCTTGCAGGCGGCAATTGCCGGTTTGAGTGCTGCATTGCTCAATGCCAATGCCAGCCTGGTCAAAGCCATGAAAGACTTGAGCGGTGAGGACGCGCTCAAGGCTTCTTCACTGATGGCCAGTTAGCGGGCGTTATCACCGGTTGCGAGCGCTCCCTATATCACCCGGGAAAATCGCTGCCGACTGGCCTGTTCCAGGTAGCCATCAAACACCATGCACACCGAGCGCACCAACAGCCGCCCGGCGGGCAGTACGGTCAGTTGCTCATGGTCCAGGGTGATCAGGCCATCGGCGGCCATTCTCTGCAGGGCAGGCCACTGCTGGGCAAAGTAGCCTCGAAAATCAATATTGAATACTTGCTCTATGTGGGCGAACGGCAAGTTCAAATTGCAGATGATTTGTTGAATCACCTCGCGCCGGATCCGGTCATCCTGATTGCACAGCAGGCCACGGGCAGTGGCGAGCTGGCCGCTGGCCAGGGTGCGCTGATACTGGGTGATGTCGCTGTCATTCTGGCAGTACAGCTCGCCGATCTGGCTGATGGCTGATACGCCGAGGCCGATCAGGTCGCAATGACCGTGGGTGGTGTAACCCTGGAAGTTGCGTTGCAGGGTGGCTTCTTCCTGGGCGATGGCCAGTTCGTCATCCGGCAGTGCGAAGTGATCCATGCCGATATAGCGATATCCGGCAGCTGTCAGCTGGGCGATGGTCCGCTCAAGCATTTCCAGTTTGGCGGCAGGCGAGGGCAGATCGCTGGTATTGATCCGCCGTTGCGGCATGAAGCGCTCTGGCAAGTGCGCGTAATTGAACACCGACAAACGATCCGGCTGCAGGCTGATCACTTCGTTGATGGTTTGTGCGAAGGCTTCGGGGGTTTGCTTGGGCAGGCCGTAGATCAGGTCGATATTGATCGAGCGAAACTGCAGGGTGCGCGCAGCATCGATCACGGCACGGGTTTCTTCCAGGCTTTGCAGGCGATTGACCGCTCGCTGTACCTGGGGGTCGAGATCTTGCAGGCCAATGCTGACGCGATTGAACCCCAGCTCGCGCAGCAGGCCCATGGTCGACCAGTCGGCTTCCCGGGGGTCGATTTCGATGCCGTAATCGCCGGAGTCGTCGTCCAGCAAGGTGAAGTTTTCGCGCAGGCTGGCCATCAATTGGCGCAATTCGGCGTGGCTGAGAAAGGTCGGCGTTCCTCCGCCAAAGTGCAGTTGCTCGACGGTTTGTCTGGGGTCGAGGTGGCAGGCGACCTGGCGGATTTCCTGCTCCAGTCGCTGCAAATAAGGCTGCGCCCGGCCACGGTCTTTAGTGATCACTTTATTGCAGGCGCAGTAGTAGCAAATATTGGCGCAGAACGGCACGTGTACATACAGCGACAACGGCCGCGACGCCTTGCGGCTTTCGCGCAGGGCGTGCAGCAGATCGAAAGTACTGACCTGATCAGTGAACTGCATGGCTGTCGGATATGAGGTATAGCGCGGGCCGGCCAGGTCATAGCGGCGAATCAAATCTGAGTCCCAACGAATGGCGTCGAGCATGCGGGCATTCCCCTGGGATGGTTGGCAATGCGCTGGAGTCTAGGGGCTCGGGATTTGGATGGCCTTGATTTGTATCAATGGCGGCGTGTACTGCATCGCCGGCAAGCCAGCTCCCACAGAGTGTCTCTCGGGGTTGCACAGCTGCTGTGGGAGGTCAGGTCATCCAGCACCCACAGAGTGTCCTTGGGGGTTGCACAGCTATTGTGGGAGCCAGCTTGCTGGCGATGGTATCGGTGAGGTCATCCAGTTGAACTGGGTTGCCTGTATCGCTGGCAAGCCAGCTCCCACAGTGTGTTCCTTGAGGTTGCACAGCTGCTGGGGGAGGTGAGGTCATCCAGTTGAACTGGGTTGCCTATATCGCTGGCAAGCCAGCTCCCACAGTGTGTTCCTTGGGGTTGCACAGCTATTGTGGGAGGTCAGGTCATCCAGCTCCCACAGAGTGTCCTTGGGGGTTGCACAGCTATTGTGGGAGCCAGCTTGCTGGCGATGGTATCGGTGAGGTCATGCAGTTGGGCTGTGTTGCCTGTATCGCTGGCAAGCCAGCTCCCACAGTGTGTTCCTTGGGGTTGCACAATCAGGTCATCCAGCTCCCACAGAGTGTCCCTCCCGGTTGCATAGCTATTGTGGGAGCCAGCTTGCTGGCGATGGTATCGGTGAGGTCATCCAGTTGGGCTGCGTTGCCTGTATCGCCGGCAAGCGCTCGCACAAGTGACTGGGCTAGTGCCCCATCAACCAGTGCTGATGGGGGCCGGGCAGGGTCCAGATGCCGAACAGGATCACCAGCAAGCCCCCGGCCATGCGTACGCTGCGCTTGCGCAGCAGTGCCGTGACACGCTCGGCAGCCAGGCCGGTCGCCAGCAGCACGGGCCAGGTACCAAGCCCGAATGCCAGCATCAGCAGTGCACTGTCGATCGCGCTGCCCTGGCTGGCCGACCAGATCAGCGTGCTGTAGACCAGGCCACATGGCAGCCAGCCCCACAGCGCGCCCAGCAGCAATGCCCGGGGCAGGCTCGACACGGGCAGCAAGCGGTTGGCAACGGGCTGGATATGCCGCCACAGGCCGCGTCCCAGGCTTTCGATGCGGGTCAGGCCGCTCCACCAGCCGGCCAGGTACAAGCCCATGCAGATCAGCAGCAACCCGGCGAGGATGCGCATGTACATCGCCGCCGGACTGTTGGCCACCGCCCATCCGGCGAGCCCCAGCAGCAAACCTGCGGCGGCGTAACTGAGGATCCGCCCCAGGTTATAGGCCAGTAGCAGCCTGAAGCGGCGACTGCGTTGCTCTTTGGGGATGGCCAGGGTCAATGCCCCCATCAGGCCGCCGCACATGCCCAGGCAATGGCCGCCCCCGAGCAGGCCCAGAATCACGGCCGAAACCAGTAGTGGCGCCAGCTCAAACATGGGGTGGGGCCTTGCTGTCGGTGTCCTGCTCCGACTCCGGGTGATGCAGCCTGGCTTCTTCGACGGCCGCTGTATGTTTCGGGTCCTGGTCGTCAAACAGGATGCTGTGGGCCGGGCTGTCGAGGTCATCGTACTGGCCGCTGTCCACTGCCCAGAAGAAGATGTAGATGGCGATTGCGACAATCAGCAAGGCCGCGGGAATCATGATGTAAAGCGCTGGCATAAATACTCCAGGCGACCGGTTCAGATCGGCAGCGGACGGGGTTGTGACGCAGGCCGGGCATGGGGCTGTCGGGGCATGCGGGTCAGGCGCAAGGCATTGAGTACCACGGTCAACGAGCTGATCGACATGCCGATGGCAGCCCAGATCGGCGTGATCCAGCCCAGTGCCGCAAAAGGCAGCATAAGGCCATTGTACAGGCCGGCCCAGAGCAGGTTTTCGATGATTACCCGCCGTGTGCGGCGGGCCAGGCTGAAGGCTTGCACCAGGGCATCCAGGCGATTGGAGAGCAATACCGCATCGGCACTGGTTTTGGCCAGGTCAGTGGCCGAGCCCATGGCCACGCTGATATCGGCAGCGGCCAGCACCGGCACATCGTTGACCCCGTCACCGAGCATCAACACCTTGCGGCCCTCGGCGTGCAGTTGCTGCAAGGCCTGCAGTTTGTCATCCGGGCGCAAGCCGCCCCGGGCCTCATCGATACCCAGCTCGGCGGCCACACTGGCCACCATCGGCGAGCTGTCTCCCGAGAGCAGCAGCGTGCGCCAGCCCCGCGCCTTGCAAGCCGCCAGTAGCGCGGGGGCGTCGTCGCGCAGATGGTCGTCGAGCACCAGCCAGGCCAGCGCGCCGGCGGTATCACCCAGCAACAGCCATTGCCCGGGCTCATCCGGCATCGGCGGCACCGGGCAGAGGCTCAGTTCGCAGACAAAGTCCGGCTGGCCGATGCGTAACTGGCGGTCACCCACCAGGCCTTCAAGGCCCCGGCCTGGTGTGCTGTGTACCTGTTCGGCGGCTTGTGCAGCGCGGCCGAACGCGCGGGCGATCGGGTGTTCCGAGCGGTTCTCGAGGGCCGCTGCCAGGGCCAGACACTGATCGCTGTCCAGTTCGCCCAGGGGGCGAATCGCGCGCAAGGTCAGCCGGCCTTCGGTCAGGGTCCCGGTCTTGTCGAAGATCACCGTGTCGATCTGGTTCAGCCCTTCGAGTACATGGCCGCGGGTCAGCAACAGGCCCAGCTTGTGCAGAGTGCCAGTGGCCGCGGTGAGCGCGGTGGGGGTCGCCAGTGACAGGGCGCAAGGGCAGGTGGCTACCAGCATCGCCAGCACGATCCAGAACGCCCGTGAAGGATCGAGTTGCCACCACAGCAGACCAATTGCCACGGCAGCGAGCAACGAAAACAGCAGGAACCACTGCGCCGCTTTGTCAGCGATCTCGGCCAGGCGCGGTTTTTCGCTCTGGGCCCGGTCCAGTAGACGCACGATGGCGGACAGGCGCGTGTCCTGGCCCAGGGCCAGAACCTCGACGGTCAGCGCGCCTTCGACATTCAGGGTGCCGGCGGTGACCGCATCACCAGCCCGGCGTGCCTGTGGCAGGTATTCGCCGGTCAGCAGAGACTCGTCGATGCTGGACTGGCCTTGCAGGATCTTGCCGTCGGCCGGAAGAATCGCGCCGGGGTGCACCAGCACCTTGTCACCGACTTTGAGTTCGCTCAGCAGAATGCGCTCGCTCTGGCCGTCATCACTCAATCGCAAGCAGGACGCCGGCAGCAGGTTGACCAGTTGTGCGGTGGCGGCGGCAGTGCGTTCCCGGGCGCGGCGTTCCAAGTAGCGCCCGGCCAGCAAAAACAGGGCGAACATGCCCACCGCATCGAAATACAGCTCGCCGACTCCGGTAATGGCAGTCCAGATGCCGGCGATATAGGCGCCGCCGATGGCCAGCGAAACAGACACATCCATGGTCAGATGGCGGGTGCGCAGATCACGCATGGCGCCTTTGAAAAAAGGCGTGCAGCTGTAAAACACGATGGGTGTTGTCAGAAACAGTGCAACCCAGCGCAGGATGGTGTGCATCTCGGGGCTGAGATCAATGTTGAATTCCGGCCAGGTGGCCATGGTCGCCATCATCGCCTGGAACCACAGCAGTCCGGCGACACCCAGCTGGCGCAAAGCCAGGCGATTTTCACTGGCCAGTTGTTCCGTTGCCCTGTCTGCCTGATACGGGTGCGCGGCATAACCGATGTGCCGCAGTTCGCTGAGGATTTCACTCAGCGGCAACTGGCTGTCAGCCCAGCGCACATGCAAACGGTGGTTGGACAGATTGAGGCGGGCTTCGCTCACGGCAGGCAGGCGCCGCAGATGTTTTTCAATCAGCCAGCCACAGGCGGCGCAACTGATGCCTTCGATCAGCAGGGTGGTTTCGGCCTGTTCGCCTTCATGCCGGACAAAGGGTTTTTGCACATCGGCGCGGTCATACAGAGCCAGCTCTTCCACCAGTTGCACGGGTAATGCCTGGGGGTTGGCAGAGGCTTCGCTGCGATGCTGGTAATAGCTTTCCAGGCCGCCGGCCACGATCGCCTCGGCCACCGCCTGGCAACCAGGGCAGCAGAACTCGCGGGTCTGGCCCAGAACAACGGCAGTAAAGCGGCTGCCGGGCGGGACGGGCAGGGCACAGTGATAGCAGGGAACGGGAGAGGTCATGGCGGTCTTTCGCGAGAGGGTGTCGCCGGAACTGCGACATTGCGCTCCGGCCCGCCCCTGCAGGTGCGGGATCGGGCTGGCGCGCAATGGGGTTAATTGGTCTTGTGCACTTCAGCGCCCTGAAGCGGCTCGTCGCCCAGCAGCAGGTCTTTGTCATGGCCCACCAGCTCTTCTTCAAACAGGCGCCAGGTTTTGCCGTCTTCAACGCCCAGCAGCTCAACAAAGCGCCGGCCTTCGATTTTGTCATCCAGCTGGCCGATGTAGCGGCCCGGCTCTGATTCGCTCTGGCTGAGGCTGATCTTGCGATCTTTCTCGGGTTGGGTCGGCGAGATCAGATTCAGTTCCAGTACCTTCGGCTTGCTGTTGCCATCAAGCAGCAGCACCACTTCGCCGGTCATTTCGTCCAGCCGCAGCTTGGCCTTGAGCTGCAGGGTCTGGCCCAGCAGTTCGCGGTCAAGTGCGCGGTTAATGCCTTTGCCGGCCTCGTAGTAGTTGTCGTTGACCAGGTTGTCCGGGTTGTTCACGGCAATGGTCACCATGGACAGGGTCAACGTCACCGAGCAGGCGAGAATGGCAATGATGATCCACGGCCAAAGATGCTTGTACCAAGGGCTGGAGGCGTTTGCTGCGGGCATGGCAGGTTCTCTTCTCTTATCTGATTTGTGGGCCGATGAAGCGGCTCTTGGCTTTGACGCTGATGTCGTTGTGATCGGCATCCTTGAGGGTGAAGAACACTTCGTTGGTGCTGGACGGCAGCTGCTCCGGAGCAATCGAGAGCTCGACCGGCAGGCTGACGATATCGCCCGCGGCGACCCTGATTTCGCGTTTGCCTTGCAGCTTCAGGTCCGGCAGGCCTGTGGCCTCCAGTACATAGGTGTGGTCTTGCTGATCCTTGTTCATGATCTTCAGGCTGTAGACGTTTTCGATCCGTCCTTCAGCGTTTTCGCGGTAGAGCACGCGGTCTTTGCTGACGTCGAACCCCACCAGGGTACGGGTATAGAACGCAGCTGCCAGCAGACCCATCATGGTCAGCAACACCAGTGCATAGCCAAGCAGGCGCGGACGCAACTTGTGGGTTTTCTGGCCCGACAGGTTGTGCTCGGTGGTGTAGCTGATCAGGCCGCGAGGATAGTTCATTTTGTCCATGATGCTGTCGCAGGCATCGATACAGGCGGCGCAGCCGATGCATTCAATCTGCAGGCCGTCACGAATGTCGATCCCGGTCGGGCATACCTGCACGCACATGGTGCAGTCGATGCAGTCACCCAGGCCTTGGGCCTTGTAATCAGTGTCTTTTTTGCGCGGGCCGCGGACTTCGCCGCGCCGCGGGTCGTACGAAACGATCAGCGTGTCCTTGTCGAACATCACGCTCTGGAAGCGGGCATACGGGCACATGTAAATGCACACCTGCTCGCGCAGCCAGCCGGCGTTGCCGTAGGTGGCGAGGGTGAAAAAGCCGACCCAGAAGTAAGCCCAGCCATCAGCCTGGCCGGTAAAGAAATCGAATACCAGTTCGCGTATCGGCGAGAAGTAACCGACAAAGGTCATGCCGGTGACAAAACCGATCAGCAGCCACAGGCTGTGCTTGCTGAATTTGCGCAGGAACTTGTTGGCGCTCATTGGCGCCTTATCGAGCTTGATGCGCTGGTTGCGGTCACCTTCAGTGACCTTCTCGCACCACATGAAAACCCAGGTCCAGACGCTTTGTGGGCAGGTGTAGCCACACCACACGCGACCTGCATACACGGTAATAAAGAACAGGCCAAAGGCCGCGACGATCAGCAGCCCGGAGAGCAGGATGAAATCCTGTGGCCAGAAGGTGGCGCCAAAAATAAAGAATTTACGCTCGGGAAGGTTCCACCAGACGGCCTGGTGCCCACCCCAGTTGAGCCATACCGTACCGAAATACAGCAGGAACAGCACGGCGCCACCGGCGATGCGCAGGTTGCGGAAAATACCAGTAAAGGCCCGGGTGTAGATCTTTTCCCGGGAGGCATACAAATCGACGCTGTCACCAGGTTTTTTGGCAGGCGGCGTGACGTTGTGTACAGGAATCTGATTGCTCATTAGTGCGTCCCACGGCAGTGGAAAATGCCTCGGTCAGTACATGCCGACCGCGGTCAGAAGGTGTTGCAGTGGCGTAATGATACGCCTGTGACTCTAGCTCAAGGGTGCGACCTTTGGTCGCGTTCCGGAAATCACCAACTTGGTATAGGAGATGTAACAAGTCGTGACATGGATCAATTGACTTGGGGTCGCGGTTCAAGTGCAGGGCAATTGCGCACCGGGCAATGGTGGCGTCCAGCGAAAGCACGGCGGTAATAAAACGGCCCCGCCAACGTGGGTTGGCGGGGCCGTTTTCTGCAGCAGTTACAACCCTGCTTTACTCGGCTGCCTTGGCGTCATCGCCATGGGACAGACTGTAAACGTAGGCCGCCAGCAGGTGAACCTTGTCGTTCCCTTGCAGGTCGGCCTGTGCAGGCATCTGGCCCTGACGGCCGTAACGGATGGTCTGTTGCAATTGAGCGAAGCTCGAACCGTAGATGAATGCACCCGGGTGGGTCAGGTTAGGTGCGCCCATCAACGGGTTGCCCTTGCCTTCCGGACCGTGGCAAACCGCACAGTTGGTCGCGAACAGTTCCTTGCCCTTGGCAGGGTCGGCTTTCGCGCCTTCCGGCAGCTTGCGGCCGTCCAGGCCGGTCAGGACATAGGCGGCCACGTCGCTGACGCCTTGCTCGCCGATCACTTCGGACCAGCCCGGCATGATGGCGTGGCGACCGCCCATGATGGTGGCCTTGATGTCTGCCGGTGTACCGCCCCAGCGCCAGTCGGCGTCGGTCAGGTTGGGGAAGCCATAGGCGCCTTTGGCGTCGGAACCGTGGCACACCGAGCAGTTGGAGGCAAACAGGCGGCCACCCATCTTCAGTGCTTGCGGGTCTTTGGCCACTTCCTCAATGGGCATGGCGGCGAATTTGGCGAAGATCGGACCAAACTTGGCGTCCGATTTAGCCATTTCCTTTTCCCACTCGTGAACACCGGTCCAGCCTGTCTGGCCATTGGCAAACGCGGTCTTCTCTTTGGTGTCCAGGTACTCGTAGCCCGGCAGCAGGCCTTTCCAGTTACCCAGGCCCGGGTACAGCACCAGGTAGCCGAGGGCGAAGATGATGGTGCCGATGAACAGCATGAACCACCATTTCGGCATCGGGTTGTCGTACTCTTCAATCCCGTCGTAAGAGTGCCCAACTGTCTCGTCAGTCTGCTCGCTGCGTTGGCCCTTGCGGGTGGCCAGCAACAACCAGGTCAAGGCGAAGATGGTACCCAGACTGAGGACTGTGACGTACAGACTCCAGAACGTAGTCATTCTTTGTTACTCCTAGAAGCTTGCTCTTGCTCTACGTGCTTGATGGCTTCGGGATCATCCTTGAACGGCAATAAGGTTGCGTCATCAAACTCCGACTTGCGTCGCGGACTGAAAACCCACAATGCCAAACCGATAAAAGCCACCATCACGACGACAGTGCCCAGGCCACGAATCATCCCGATATCCATCTAGATCACCGTTTGCTTTTGATGATGGTGCCCAGGCCCTGGAGATAGGCCACCAGCGCGTCCATTTCGGTTTTGCCTTTCACTGCATCCTTGGCCCCGGCGATATCTTCGTCGGTGTAAGGAACGCCGAGCACGCGCAAGACTTCCATTTTTTTCGCCGTGTCCTTGCCGTCCAGCTTGCGTTCTACGAGGAACGGATAGGCAGGCATGATCGACTCGGGGACCACGTTGCGCGGGTTGTACAGGTGCGCACGCTGCCAGTCATCGGAGTAACGACCGCCAACCCGGGCCAGGTCCGGCCCGGTACGCTTGGAGCCCCACAGGAACGGGTGATCCCAGACGCTTTCGCCGGCTACCGAGTAGTGGCCATAACGCTCTGTTTCTGCGCGGAACGGGCGGATCATCTGCGAGTGACATTGCACACAGCCGTTGGCGATGTAGATGTCGCGACCTTCCAGCTCAAGAGCGGTACGCGGCTTCATGCCTTCAACCGGGGTATTGGTCACGTCCTGGAAGAACAGCGGAACGATTTGGGTCAGACCACCGATGCTCACGGCGATGACCATGAAGAAGGCCATCAGGCCAATATTCTTCTCGATTGTTTCGTGCTTCATCAGTGGGCTCCAACTACAGCGATTTTGCTCGCTGCTTCAGCTTCTACCGGGTTCGAGGCGCGTACGGTACGGAACACGTTGTAGGCCATGAACAGCATGCCGCTGGCGAAGATAGCCCCGCCGATGGCGCGAACGATAAAGCCAGGATGGCTGGCTTGCAGTGCTTCCACGAACGAGTAGGTCAGGGTGCCATCGTCGTTGATTGCGCGCCACATCAGGCCCTGGGTGATGCCGTTGACCCACATCGAAGCGATGTAGAGCACGGTACCGATAGTCGCCAGCCAGAAGTGCGTGTTGATCAGGCTGGTGCTGTACATCTGCTTCTGGCCATAGATGCGCGGGATCATGTGGTACATGGCACCGATCGAAATCATCGCTACCCAGCCCAGTGCCCCGGCGTGTACGTGGCCGATGGTCCAGTCGGTGTAGTGCGACAGCGAGTTGACGGTCTTGATTGCCATCATCGGGCCCTCGAAGGTCGACATGCCGTAGAAGGCCAGGGACACCACGAGGAAGCGCAGGATCGGGTCGGTGCGCAATTTATGCCAGGCGCCCGACAGGGTCATCATGCCGTTGATCATGCCGCCCCAGCTTGGAGCCAGCAGGATGATCGACATTGCCATGCCCAGCGACTGGGCCCAGTCCGGCAGAGCGGTGTAGTGCAAGTGGTGCGGGCCGGCCCAGATGTAGAGGGTGATCAGGGCCCAGAAATGCACGATCGACAGACGATACGAGTAGATCGGACGCTCGGCCTGCTTCGGCACGAAGTAGTACATCATGCCCAGGAAGCCTGTAGTCAGGAAGAAACCTACAGCGTTGTGGCCGTACCACCACTGGATCATGGCGTCAGTCGCACCGGCGTAAGCCGAGTAGGACTTGAAGAAGCTCACCGGCAGGGACGCGTGGTTGACGATGTGCAGCATTGCCGTGACGACAATGAATGCACCGTAGAACCAGTTACCTACATAGATGTGCTTGGTTTTGCGCTTGGTAATGGTGCCGAAGAACACAATACCGTAGACCACCCAGACGATGGCCAGCAGGATAGCCAGGGGCCATTCCAGCTCTGCGTATTCCTTGGTTGTGGTGTAGCCCAGCGGCAACGTGATGATCGCGCCGATAATGACCGCCTGCCAGCCCCAGAAGGTGAAGGCAGCCAGGGCGTCGGAGATCAGGCGTGTCTGGCAGGTGCGCTGCACGACGTAGTACGAGGTACCAAACAATGCACAGCCACCGAAGGCAAAAATCACAAGATTGGTATGCAGGGGACGCAGACGGCCAAAGGTTGTCCACTCAAGACCAAGGTTTAATTCAGGCCACACAAGCTGTGACGCGATAAAAACCCCGAGCCCCATGCCAAGGATCCCCCAGACCACCGTCATGATGGCGAACTGGCGGACTACCTTATAGTTATAAGCAGTCGGACTGATTGCTGTGCTCATTCTAAGGTTCCACGGTTTTGGTGTTTTATTAGGAGTAAAAATCGGTCGCAAGTATGTATAAAACGTAGGGGTATTGCAACGCGGCTTGACCTCGGTCAATGCGTTCCAACGCTTATTCTGCGGCCTTTCCATGCGTGCAGTAGGGTCAAGTCGACCGCCAACAAAACACCCCGTGGAAGGCAAAAATGAAAGGGCCGGGCAGGGCAAAACCGGGAGGGGGGCAGTCATGGCAACTTGATGGCGAAGATCGCAATCAACGATAGCCGTTGTAAACCCACCAGTGTGGCCTGTAACTGCACCCTTCAACTTACCGATTAAATTCACTTGACGTGAAACCGGTGACCCCGGGATCACTGAGAATTTGAGCTTAGTCCTGAATGGCGGGAGAGCAACGGCGGACTAAAAAGAGGTGCGACACTTGGTCGCGCTTTTAGGCGGGAACTGCCGCACCAAAATGATGCGGCAGGAAATGTCTGGTAATTATTCGGCTGTTTTTTCCTCTTGATTACCATGGGACAAGCTGAACACATACGCAGCCAGCAATTGCACCTTGTCGTTACCCAGCAACTCGTTCTGCGCCGGCATGTGGCCCTGGCGGCCATGGCGAATGGTTTGCTGCAATTGCGCCAGGCTGGTGCCGTAAATAAAACCCGCTGGCACCGTCAGATCCGGCGCGCCCATCAGTGGCATGCCTTTGCCGTTGGCACCGTGGCACGCCACGCAGGTGGTTTCGAAGGCTTGCTTGCCAGCCACCAGATCCACGGTCGTGCCCTGGGGCAAAGGCAGGCCGGCCAGATCGTGGCGCACATAGGCGGCAACGTTCTTCACACCCTCGTCACCCAGTACCGGGCCCCAGGCCGGCATTGCAGCGATGCGTCCGCCCATGATCGTGGTTTTAATGGTGTCGGCATCGCCGCCCCAGCGCCAGGTGTTGTCGGCCAGGTTGGGGAAGCCGAAGGCGCCCTTGGCATCCGAGCCGTGGCACACCGAGCAATTGGAGGCAAACAGACGACCGCCCATTTTCAGTGCCTGGGGATCCTGGGCCACTTGCTCAACCGGCATGGCGGCGTATTTGGCGAAAATGGGGCCAAACCTGGCGTCTGCCTTGTCCATCTCCTTTTGCCACTCGTTCACCCCTGTCCAGCCATCCTCGTAACCCGGCAGCAGGCCTTTCCAGTTGCCAAGGCCCGGGTAAAGGATCAAATAGCCCACACCAAACACCAGCGTGCCGACGAACAACATGAACCACCATTGTGGCAGCGGGTTGTCGTACTCCTCGATGCCGTCAAAACTGTGGCCCATGGTCTCGACGGTTTCGCTTTTTCTTTCCCCCTTGCGGGTACTGATCAACAGCCAGGTCAGGCCGATCAGCGTGCCAATGGTCAGCACGCAGATATAAACACTCCAGAAGGTGGTCATTGCTTATTACTCCTAGACGCTTGTTCTTGCTCGACGTGTTTGATCGCCTCTGGATCGTCTTTGAATGGCAGCAGGGTCGCGTCTTCGAACTCCGACTTGCGCCGCGGGCTGAATACCCACAGCGCCAGGCCGATAAACGCCACCGCCACCACCACAGTGCCCAGGCCGCGGATCATTCCACTACTCATGTCAAACATGGCTCACCTCTTGCTCTTGATGGCAGTGCCGAGCACTTGCAGGTAGGCCACCAGCGCGTCCATTTCGGTCTTGCCCTGTACCGACTGTCTGGCATTGGCGATGTCTTCGTCGGTGTAAGGCACGCCCAGGGTGCGCATCACTTCGAGTTTCTTCTGGGTATGGCTGTCATCCACCGGTTCGGAGACCAGCCACGGGTAGGCGGGCATTTTCGACTCGGGTACGACGTTGCGCGGGTTGTACAGATGCGCGCGGTGCCAGTCATCCGAGTAGCGGGCGCCGACCCGCGCCAGATCCGGCCCGGTACGCTTGGAACCCCACAGGAACGGGTGATCCCAGACACTTTCACCGGCGACCGAGTAATGGCCATAGCGCTCGGTCTCGGCCCGGAACGGACGAATCATCTGCGAGTGACATTGCACGCAGCCTTCGCGAATGTAGATGTCACGACCTTCCAGTTGCAGCGCGGTATAAGGCTTCATGCCTTCGACCGGGGTATTGGTGACATCCTCAAAGAACAGCGGGACGATTTGCGTCAGGCCGCCGACACTCACACAGAGAATCATCAGCAACAGCATCAGGCCGATATTTTTTTCAACGATTTCGTGTTTCATGGCGAACTCCTCAGGCCATCTGCGCGGCGGCTACGACTTCAGCGGGCTCGGCGTTACGCACGGTGCGCCAAGTGTTGTATGCCATCAGCAACATGCCGCTGAAGAAAATCGCGCCGCCGATCAGGCGCACGACATAGCCCGGATGGCTGGCCACCAGGGTTTCGACGAAGGAGTAGGTCAGCGTGCCGTCTTCGTTGACTGCGCGCCACATCAGGCCCTGGGCGATGCCGTTGACCCACATCGAGGCGATGTAAAGCACTGTGCCGATAGTGGCTAGCCAGAAGTGCGCGTTAATCAGGCCCATGCTGTACATCTGCGGGCGACCGAAAATTTTCGGGATCATGTGATACAGCGCGCCGATGGAAATCATCGCCACCCAGCCCAATGCCCCGGCGTGTACGTGGCCGATGGTCCAGTCGGTGTAGTGGGAGAGGGCGTTGACGGTCTTGATCGCCATCATCGGTCCTTCGAAGGTCGACATGCCGTAGAACGCCAGGGACACCACGAGGAAACGCAGGATCGGGTCGCTGCGCAATTTATGCCAGGCGCCCGACAGGGTCATCATGCCGTTGATCATGCCGCCCCAGCTTGGCGCCAGCAGAATCAGGGACATCACCATGCCCAGTGACTGGGCCCAGTCCGGCAGTGCGGTGTAGTGCAAGTGGTGCGGGCCGGCCCAGATGTAAAGGGTGATCAGGGCCCAGAAGTGCACGATCGACAGACGATAGGAATAGATGGGACGTTCGGCCTGTTTCGGCACGAAGTAGTACATCATCCCCAAAAAGCCGGCCGTCAGGAAAAAGCCCACAGCGTTATGGCCGTACCACCACTGCACCATGGCGTCAGTCGCACCACCGTACAGCGAGTAGGACTTGGTGAAGCTGACCGGGATTTCCAGGTTGTTGACGATGTGCAAGATGGCCACGGTCACGATAAATGCGCCGAAGAACCAGTTGCCCACGTAAATGTGTTTGGTCTTGCGCTTCATGATCGTGCCGAAGAACACGATGGCATAAGCGACCCAGACGATGGTGATCAGGATATCGATCGGCCACTCAAGCTCGGCGTATTCCTTGGAGCTGGTGTAGCCCAGCGGCAAGCTGATGGCAGCCAGCAAAATCACCAGTTGCCAACCCCAAAAGGTAAACATGGCGATCTTCGGCGCGAACAGTGTTGCCTGGCAGGTACGTTGCACTGCGTAAAAGGACGAGGCAAACAGTGCACAACCGCCGAAGGCGAAGATCACCGCGTTGGTGTGCAATGGGCGCAAGCGCCCGAAACTGGTCCAGGGCAAATTGAAGTTGAGTTCCGGCCAGACCAGCTGCGCGGCGAGAAAAACGCCGAGCCCCATACCGACGATGCCCCAAACCACCGTCATAATGGCAAATTGGCGGACCACCTTGTAGTTGTAGGCAGTACTTGTAGAAGTGTTCATGGTTCCCCATCCACGGTTCAGGCGCATACAAAGGTACGCCTGGAGTTATAGGCAGACTAAAAGCGAGGCAAGCATGGGCGTAGCAGGCAAGGCCGGTATTGACAGGGATCAATGGGCGCAATGCGTGCAGGAGCAGGGCTGGTTATGGAGTCCGGCCACCGGCGAGGTGAAAAACCCGCAACCGCAGACCCTGATCCTGGCCCATGGTGCCGGTGCTCCGATGGACAGTGCCTGGATGACCGGTATGGCTGAACGCCTTGCGGCACGAGGGGTGAACGTATTGCGCTTCGAGTTCCCGTACATGGCGCAACGCCGGCTCGATGGTGGCAAAAGGCCGCCAAACCAACAGGTCAAATTGCTAGAATGCTGGCGCGAGGTGTATGCCGGGGTGCGACAGCATGTCGCCGGGCAAATTGCGATTGGCGGCAAGTCCATGGGCGGGCGCATGGCCAGTCTGGTGGCTGATGAGCTGGGGGTTGCTGCTCTGGTCTGTCTGGGTTACCCGTTTTACGCCTCCGGCAAACCGGAAAAACCCCGGGTGGCGCACTTGGCCGGGCTGCAGACAGCCACCCTGATCGTGCAGGGCGAACGTGATGCCCTGGGCAACCGGCAAGCCGTCGAGGCTTACACCCTGGCGCCGGGCATTGAACTGCACTGGTTAGTGGCGGGGGATCACGACTTGAAGCCGCTCAAGGCATCGGGGTTTAGCCATGAACAGCATCTGGACGCTGCTGCCGACAAAATCGCCCAATGGCTCCAGGCCGGTGATGCCCTGTAGGAGCGAGCTGTTCAATATGCCAGCGAAGAGCTCGCGAGCAAGCTCGCTCCTACAGGTTAAAGGGGGGGCAGTGCTTAACGGTTGAACCGCTCCACCAGCGAATACTGGGTGTTTACCGTCTGGGTCAGCTCTTCGCTCAAGCGCGCCGAATGCTGGGCCTGCTCTGAGGTCTGGTCAGCGAGGTCGGCAATGGTGCTGATGTTGCGGCTGATTTCTTCCGCCACTGCACTTTGTTCCTCGGTGGCTGCCGCGATCTGGGTGGTCATGTCGGTGATATTGGCCACCGCTTCACTAATGCCCACCAGGGCCTTGTCGGCTTCCAGTACCCGGGCCACGCCTTCTTCAGCCTGACGATGCCCGGCATTCATGGTCTGTACGGCAGTGGCCGCTGTCTGCTGCAACTTGGCGATCAGGCCATGAATCTGTCCGGTCGACAGGCTGGTGCGTTGTGCCAGTTGGCGCACTTCGTCAGCCACTACGGCAAAGCCGCGGCCCATTTCACCGGCACGTGCGGCTTCGATGGCCGCGTTCAAGGCCAGCAGGTTGGTCTGGTCGGCAATGCCTTTGATCACGTCAACCACGCCGCCGATTTCATCGCTGTCCTTGGCCAGCTGAGTGACTGTCGCGCCGGTTTCGCCGACCACGATGGACAGGCGTTCAATGGCTTCGCGGGTCTCACCGGCAATGTCGCGACCGCGGCTGGTCAGGCGATTGGCTTCTTGAGTGGCGTCAGCCGTGCGCTGTACGTGGCTGGCAACTTCCTGGGTGGTGGCTGCCATCTGATTGACCGCGGTAGCCACTTGTTCGGTCTCCACCCGCTGGCGCTCCAGCCCCTTGGAGCTTTTGTGTGCCAGCTCATCGGATTGACGGGCTTGCCCGCTCAAATGCTCGGCGGTGTCCTGCAGGCGGGTCAGGCAGGTCTTCAGTCGTGCTTCCTGACTCAGAATCGACATTTCCAGGCGCGCTTGCGGGCCGCGGCTGTCGGTGTACATCTGCGCAATCAGCGGGTCCGACGTGGTTTGTTCGGCCAGGCGCAGCAAGCGCTTGATCCCGCGCTGTTGCCAGCTCAGCCCCAGTAACCCCAGCGGAATCGACAACAGGGCCGCCAGGGCAAAGCCCCAACTGGAATTGAGCAGGGCACCAATCATGAAACTCAGTTGGCTCACCAGAATGAACGGCAGCCAGTCCTGCAGCACGGGGATCCATTTATCGCGCTGTGGCACCGCCGACTTGCCGCGATTAAGGCGCGAATACAGGGCTTCGGCACGGCGGATCTGTTCGGCGCTCGGCTTGACCCGAACCGACTCATAGCCCACCACGCGCTCATTCTCGAATACCGGGGGCACGTAGGCGTTGACCCAGTAATGGTCGCCGTTGCGGCAACGGTTTTTCACGATGCCCATCCACGGAGCGCCTTTTTTCAAGGTGCTCCACATGTGTTCAAAGACGGCAGAGGGAACATCCGGATGGCGCACGAGGTTGTGTGGTGCGCGGATCAGATCTTCACGCAAAAACCCGCTGATCTCGACAAAGTCGTCGTTGCAATAGGTGATTACACCTTTGGCATCGGTGGTGGAAATCAACCGTTGCTGAGCGGGGAACGTACGTTCGCGTTGGGTGATGGGCTGGTTATTCCGCATGTCATATCTATCCGCAAGACTTTGACAGGCTGTCGGCATGGCCAGGGATTTGTTTAATTTATATTTCGGCTGCCGGGTGCGGCGAAACGCCCCGGTAGCCGTTGTGTGCTAGATAGCCCGCATCGGGTAGGTAAAAAACACGAAGTGCAGCAGGTTCAGCCCGAAGTGAGTAGCGATTGCCGCACCCAGCCCGCCGAAGCGCCAGGCCAGGCCATAACCAAGGCCGGCAATCCCCGACAGCAGCACCCAATGCCAGCCAGCGGCCATGTGCGCCAGACCGAACAGCAGCGCAGCCATGACCAGGGCCAGAGTCTGGCCATGGGGCAGTTGTTTGAACCAGCGACTCAAGCCGCCCTGGATGTAGCCGCGAAACAGGGCTTCTTCCACCAGGGTCACCAGCAGTAAATTGTTCAGCACCCATATCCAGCCAGAGGCTGGCCATTTTGGGGCCCAGGTAATCATGCCCAGCAGCATGGCGCCGCCCAGAGCCGCAATCGCCACCAGGGTCAGGGCCATCAACGTGGCGGCAAACGAAACCCGCCAGCCGAAGCGTGGCGCAATCCAGGGGCACACCAGCAATAGCCAGAAGCCGATCAGCGGCTTGTCCAGATTGAGGTACAGCGAGAAGGGCACGGCGTCCGGTGTCAGCCGCTCAGGGTTGATGGCGCGGCCATTATGGAAACCGGGTAACCAGTGCAGGGCCAGCGCCAGGGCGAGCAATACAAACAGCCCGTGACCGGCATAACGCAGCCATTGCTGGCGCTGCTGACGGGCTGCGAGCCCGGCCAGGATCAAGGCAAACAACGGGATAAGGGCCTGGGCGGTCAATTGGCCGTAACTCAAGGCCAGGCAGTAGCCCAGGCTCAGAAATGCCAGATAAGGCCATGGCAGAGCAATCATGAAAATCCTTGTAATTGTTAAAAAAACGCCCCGAATGCAGATCGGGGCGCTGAGGATACATCGCGAGACAAGCTCGCTCCTGCACAAGGTTAACCTATGTCGCGGTATACGATCTCACTGACACAACCCCACCTGCAGGAGCGAGCTTTTCTACGGGACCGGCCAGAGGTAGCCAGAGCGTTTCAGGAGGCAATCAACTGGCGCAATACATAGTGCAGGATCCCGCCTGCCTTGAAGTATTCCACCTCATTCAGGGTGTCGATGCGGCACAGCACTTCGATTTTTTCCTGTTGACCATCCTCGCGGGTGATGACCAGCGTCAGGTTCATCCTTGGCTGCAGTTCGGCATCCGTCAGCCCCAGGATATCCAGGGTTTCCTTGCCGGTGAGTTTCAGGTTCTTGCGATTCTGGTCCAGTTTGAATTGCAGCGGCAGCACGCCCATGCCCACCAGGTTCGAGCGGTGGATGCGTTCAAAACTCTCGGCAATCACCGCTTTGACCCCCAGCAGGTTGGTGCCTTTGGCCGCCCAGTCGCGACTGGAACCGGTGCCGTATTCCTGGCCGGCAATCACCACCAGTGGTGTCCCCGCTGCCTGATAACGCATCGCCGCATCATAGATTGGCAGCTTTTCGCCGCTCGGGATGAAGATCGTATTGCCACCTTCTTCGCCGCCGAGCATTTCGTTGCGAATGCGGATGTTGGCAAAGGTGCCGCGCATCATCACTTCATGGTTGCCGCGCCGCGAACCATAGGAGTTGAAGTCCCGCGGTTCGACGCCTTTCTCGCGCAGATAGCGTCCGGCCGGGCTGTCCGCCTTGATATTGCCGGCAGGAGAGATGTGATCGGTGGTGACCGAGTCGCCAAGCAACGCCAGCACCCGGGCACCCTTGACGTCCTTGATCACCGGTAGCGGGCCGTCGATGTCATCGAAGAAAGGGGGATGCTGGATGTAGGTCGAATCTTTCTGCCAGACATAGGTTGCGGCCTGTGGCACCTCAATGGCCTGCCATTGTTCGTCACCGGCAAACACCTCGGCGTATTCCTTGTGGAACATGGCGGTAGTCACCTGTGCCACGGCATCGGCGATTTCTTTCTGGCTGGGCCAGATATCGCGCAGGTATACCGGTTTGCCGTCTTTACCGGTGCCCAGCGGTTGAGTGCTGATATCAATACGCACGCTGCCGGCCAGGGCGTAGGCGACCACCAGCGGTGGCGAGGCCAGCCAGTTGGTTTTCACCAGAGGGTGCACGCGTCCTTCAAAGTTGCGGTTGCCCGACAACACCGAAGCCACGGTCAGGTCAGACTGGGTGATGGCTTTTTCGATCGGCTCGGGCAACGGCCCGGAGTTGCCGATGCAGGTGGTGCAGCCATAACCCACCAGGGCGAAGCCCAACTGGTCGAGGTACTGGGTCAGGCCTGCGGCCTTGTAGTAGTCAGTCACCACCTTGGAGCCGGGCGCCAGGGAAGTTTTCACCCACGGCTGGCTTTTCAGGCCTTTTTCAACGGCTTTTTTTGCCACCAGCCCGGCAGCCATCATCACACTCGGGTTGGAGGTGTTGGTGCAGGAGGTAATGGCCGCGATCACCACCGCGCCGTTTTTCAGGCGATAGGTCTGACCTTCAACGCTGTAGTCCACCTCACCGATCAAGTCGGCATTGCCCACGGCCACGCCACCACCGCCTTCACTTTCAAGGCGGCCTTCTTCTTTATTGGCCGGTTTGAATTGCAGGCTCATAAACTCGTCAAAAGCCTGGCTGACATTGGGCAGCGAAACCCGGTCTTGGGGGCGCTTTGGCCCGGCCAGGCTGGCTTCGACGCTACCCATGTCGAGTGCCAGGGTTTCGCTGAAGACCGGCTCCTGGCCCGGCAAGCGCCACAGTCCCTGGGCTTTGCAGTAGGCTTCGACCAGTTTCACGGCGGCTTCGGGGCGCCCGGACAGGCGTAGATAGTCCAGGGTGATTTGATCGACCGGGAAAAACCCGCAGGTGGCGCCATATTCCGGTGCCATGTTGGCAATGGTGGCGCGGTCAGCCAGGGGCAGATCCGCCAGTCCATCGCCGAAAAATTCGACGAACTTGCCGACAACCCCCTTGCTGCGCAGCATTTGCGTCACCGTCAGCACCAGGTCGGTGGCGGTGATGCCTTCTTTGAGTTTGCCGCTGAGTTTGAAACCCACCACTTCCGGGATCAGCATCGAAACCGGCTGGCCGAGCATCGCGGCTTCGGCTTCAATCCCGCCCACGCCCCAGCCCAGTACACCCAGGCCATTGATCATGGTGGTGTGGGAGTCGGTGCCGACCAGGGTGTCCGGGAACGCATAAGTGCGGCCGTCTTCGTCCTTGGTCCAGACTGTCCGTCCCAGGTACTCCAGGTTCACCTGATGGCAAATCCCGGTGCCGGGCGGTACCACGCTGAAATTGTCGAAGGCATCCTGGCCCCAGCGCAGGAACGCATAACGTTCGCCGTTGCGCTCCATCTCAATATCAACGTTTTGTTCAAAGGCACTGGGGCTGGCAAATTTGTCGACCATTACCGAGTGGTCAATCACCAGGTCTACCGGGGACAGCGGATTGATTCGCTGTGGATCGCCTCCGGCCCTGGCCATCGCCGCACGCATGGCGGCCAGGTCGACCACCGCCGGCACGCCGGTAAAGTCCTGCATCAACACCCGGGCCGGGCGGTACTGGATTTCCCGGTCGCTGCGCCGCGCCTTGAGCCAGGCGGCCAGTGCCTTGAGATCCGGTTCGGTGACGGTCTTGCCGTCTTCCCAGCGCAGCAGGTTCTCCAGCAGCACTTTGAGCGACATGGGCAGCTGGCTTAAATCCCCCAGTGACTTGGCGGCAAGCGGCAGGCTGAAATAGTGATAAGTCTTATCGTCGACTTTTAGTGTGGCGAGGGTGTTCAGGCTATCAAGGGAGGACATGAAATGACTCCTTTTGATCCGCACGGTACGGATCGTGTGGAACGAACAGAGCTTCTAACGTAGCCCTGAATCATTGATCTGGCTAATAACTGGACTGTCTATAAGGGTTCAAGGTTCCGAACTCAGTTATCATGCTGGCCTTTTCGTGACAGTCCTTGCTCCAAATCAAGGATGCGCAGCCGGCCAATTCCCGCCTGCTGCCCAGGAGTAATTCAATGAACACCGTTTTTATGCACTGCCGGCCCGGTTTTGAGGGAGAAGTCTGCTCCGAAATCGCCGAGCATGCTGCCCGCCTCAATGTCTCTGGTTATGCCAAGGCCAAGCCGAGCAGTGCCTGTGCCGAATTTGTCTGTACCGAAGAAGGCGGCGCCGAACGCCTGATGCGCGGTTTGCGTTTTGCCGAACTGATTTTCCCGCGTCAATGGGCCCGGGGCGGTTTTATCGAACTGCCGGAAACCGACCGCATCAGCGTGATTCTCGGGCACATGGCCGACTTTCCGGTCTGTGGCAGCCTGTGGCTGGAAATGGTCGATACCAATGACGGCAAAGAGCTGTCCAACTTCTGCAAGAAGTTCGATGCTCACCTGCGCAAAGCCCTGATCAAGGCCGGCAAGCTGGTGGAGGACGATGAGCAGAAGCCGCGGCTGCTGTTGACCGTTAAAAGTGGACGCGAACTGTTCCTTGGTCTGGCCGAGTCGAACAACTGTGCCATGTGGCCCATGGGCATCCCGCGGTTGAAATTTCCCCGTGAAGCGCCTAGCCGTTCGACCCTCAAGCTGGAAGAAGCCTGGCACCACTTCATCCCCCGCGACCAGTGGGATGAGCGCCTGCACAGTGACATGACCGGGGTTGACCTTGGCGCAGCGCCCGGCGGCTGGACCTGGCAGCTGGTCAATCGCGGCATGATCGTCACCGCCATCGACAACGGCCCGATGGCAGAGAGCCTGATGGACACCGGACTGGTGCAGCACTTGATGGCGGATGGGTTCACCTTCAAGCCCAGGCAGCCGGTGGACTGGATGGTCTGCGATATCGTGGAAAAGCCTGCGCGTAATGCGGCGATGCTCGAAGAGTGGATCGGCGAAGGTCATTGCCGCGAAGCGGTGGTCAACTTGAAATTGCCCATGAAACAGCGTTATGCCGAAGTGCGGCGTTTGCTTGATCGCATTGCTGACGGTTTCAAGGAACGCGGTATCCAGGTCGAAATCGGCTGTAAGCAGCTGTACCACGACCGCGAAGAAGTGACCTGCCATTTGCGTCGACTGGACGTGAAAAAAACCAAATCCCGTTGATTCAGGAGTAACTGATGAGTTTTGCTGATTTGCCGGTTGACGGCACTCTGGACGCTACCGGCCTTAACTGTCCGGAACCGGTGATGATGCTGCACCAGCACATTCGTGACCTGGTACCGGGCGGTTTGCTGAAAGTCATCGCCACCGATCCCTCGACCCGGCGCGACATCCCCAAGTTCTGCGTGTTTCTCGACCACGAACTGGTAGGGCAGCAGGAAGAGGCGGGCAAGTACCTGTACTGGATTCGCAAGAAGCAGGACTGAGCAAGATCCTGCAGGAGCGAGCTTGCTCGCTCCTGCAGTGTGGGTCTATGCCATGCGAATCCGCTCTTTGGCGCTGCGGGTCAGGCGTACGCTGAGCATCAGCGCCGCGCAGGTCAGGCCCACAATCAGGCCCTGCCACAGCCCGCTGGGGCCATTGGCCGGGCCGAACCAGTCGGTCAGGCCCAGCGCATAGCCCACCGGCAAACCAATCCCCCAATACGCGAACAGGGTCAGGATCATCGTCACCCGCGTGTCCTGATAGCCGCGCAACGCGCCCGCCGCAGTCACCTGAATCACATCCGAAAACTGATACAGGGCGGCAAACATCAACAGCATGGTCGCCACCTCGATCACCAGCGGATCGGCCGTGTAGACGGTGGCAATCTGCTCGCGCAACAACAGGATCAGACTGGCAGAGATGCCCGCCCATACCAGCGCAGTGCCCATGCCGACCCCGGCGACGAAACGTGCTTCGCGCGGTTGCTGGCGCCCCAGTGCCTGGCCCACGCGGACGGTGATTGCCATGCCCAGGGAGTAGGGGATCATAAACACCAGCGAGCTGAAGTTCAGAGCGATTTGATGGCCTGCCACCACCGTTGCCCCCAAGCTGCCGATCAACAGGGCAATCACCGCAAAAATGCTCGACTCGGCAAATACCGCAATGCCGATCGGTAGCCCCACACTCAGCAAACGCTTGATGATTGCCCATTGCGGCCATTCAAAACGGCTGTATACCCGGCTCGACTGGTAGATCGCACCACGCCAGGTCCAGGCCACCATGCCCAGGGCCATAAACCACATTACAATGGCCGTCGCCCAGCCACAGCCCACGCCACCCATGGCCGGGACCCCAAAGTGCCCATAAATGAACACGTAGTTGATCGGGATGTTGAGCGCCAGGGCACACAACCCCAGCACCATGCTTGGCCGCGTACGGCCCAGGCCATCACTGAAGTTACGCAGCACGCAATACAGCCCCACCGCCGGCATGCCGCTGGCGATCCCGTGCAAATAGCCCATGCAGGGTTCAATCAGGTCCGGGGCGACTTTCATCAGATGTAACAGCGGCTCTGCACCCAGCAGGATAAATGTCGCACACAGCCCGGTAATCAGCGCCAGCCACAGGGCCTGGCGCACGATCGGGCCGATCTCCCGGTGATTGTTGGCGCCAAAACGCTGGGCAACTTTAGGCGTGGTGGCCAGCAGGATGCCCGACATCAACAGAAACACCGGTATCCAGATCGAATTGCCCAGGGCCACGGCCGCCAGGTCCCGAGGCCCGACGCGTCCGGCCATGACGGCATCGACAAAACCCATGGCCGTGGTGGCCACTTGGGAAATGATGATCGGAAACGCCAGCGCCAATAGCGCCCGCACTTCCGTGCGAACCCGGGCCGGGCGGCTGACAGGGGCGGCAGGGGTGTTATCAGTGACAGAGTTCACAAGCGTGCATCCACAGTGTTTAACGCGCAAAGCCGGCGATTGTACGCCTGCCCCGGAGCTCGGCAAACCTTGAGTTGTAGGGGCTTTGTAAGCGCGATTGAAAGTGCTTGGCACAGCTTGCTGGCCCATTGATGACTACAACGCCTACACTGCCACTCCGCCAAAGGAGCCTGCCATGTTGATTGTTGCTGACGAAAATATTCCGCTGATCGAAGAGTTCTTTGCCGGCTTCGGTGAAATACGCCGTCTGCCGGGACGCCAGATCACGCGTGCAGACGTGCATGCTGCGGATGTGTTGCTGGTGCGCTCGGTGACCAGGGTCGATCGCGACTTGCTGGAAGGCAGTGCGGTACGTTTTGTCGGTACCTGCACCATTGGCACCGACCATTTTGATCTCGATTACTTTGAACAGGCAGGTATTGCGTGGTCCAGTGCCCCGGGCTGCAATGCCCGCGGCGTGGTGGACTATGTGCTCGGCAGCCTGCTGACCCTGGCCGAAATCGAAGGTGTCGATCTTATTCAGCGCACCTACGGGGTTATTGGCGCCGGGCAGGTGGGCGGGCGTCTGGTCGATGTGTTGCGGGCACTGGGCCTCAAGGTGCTGGTCTGCGATCCACCGCGCCAGGCGGCTGAAGGTGGCGACTACGTCAGCCTTGAACACATCATCGAGCACTGCGATGTGCTCAGTTTGCATACTCCGTTAAGCACCAGCGGCAGCTTCCCGACCCGGCATTTGCTTGACCGCCAGCGCCTGGACCGGCTCAAGCCGGGGACCTGGCTGATCAACGCCAGTCGCGGTCCGGTGCTCGACAATAAGGCGCTGCGCGAAGTCCTGACCCGGCGCGATGACCTGCAGGCAGTGCTCGATGTGTGGGAGCACGAGCCTGAGGTGGATCTGCAACTGGCGGACATGTGTGTGCTGGCGACGCCTCATATCGCCGGCTACAGCCTGGATGGCAAGCAGCGGGGTACGGCGCAGATCTATCAGGCACTGTGCGACTTCCTCGGGCAGCCGGCTGTGGTCAGCCTGTCAGACTTGTTGCCGGCACCCTGGCTGGCGAGGGTCGCACTGAGTGCCAATACTGATCCGGGCTGGGCCCTGGCCATGCTGTGTCGGGGTGTCTATGACCCGCGTCGCGATGATGCGGACTTTCGCCGCAGCCTGATCGGCAGCGTCGAAGAGCAGAAGCTGGCGTTTGACGGATTACGCAAAAACTATCCGGTACGTCGTGAGATAGAAGGCCTGGAGGTGCATGTCGAGGGCGAGTCGGTGGCCTTGAAGCAATTGGTCAAGGCGCTGGGTGGGGTGTTGGTTTAAGCACCGGGCACAAAAAAACGGCCCTTTCAGCGGGGCCGTTGTATGTTCTGAGCGCTGTTGCAGGAGTGGGCCGCGCGACGCATGGGACCCGGTTAAACCCTGTCGCCTGCATCGCGGGCAAGCCGCGCTCCTGCCGAGGATCAGTCTTTGTGCACAGGTTTGACCAGACGCAGCTCCAGTTCGTGGCAGGCGTCCTGAATCATCTCTTCAGTGATCGAAATTTCCTGGCCATTTTCATCGATAATGGCGCACCCCAGTGATTGCTTGGCTTGCGTACGAATCACTGGAACCGCTTGAGCATTGTGTTGCAAATCCATGGCCTGTCTCCTCATCAGGGTGTCTCGCTACTTTAGGTCCGTTTAGTGACCAAGCTGTGACATGGCTTGGCGACGGACCCAGTCCAACAGAAATATCCTGAAACTTCCACCCTCACTTTAGAACGATAATGCCTATGGCTTGTTGTCTCAGGTCATATTCAAAACGATTGAGAAAGGTTTAGCTCTGCGCAGCTGACTTCGTTGTAGGCTGTTTCACGCTTTCTTCTGGATGCCTTCCATGCTTTCTTCGCGTCAACGCCGGGCCATTCGCTTGGCCGCCCATTTTGTAGCGCCTTATCGTTGGCAGGCGGTGGGTGCCTTGCTGGCCCTGATCGTCACTGCGGGTGTCACCCTTTCGATGGGGCAGGGCATTCGTCTGCTGGTCGACAAAGGCTTCATGACCCAGTCGCCACACTTGCTCAACCAGTCCATCGGTTATTTTCTGCTGCTGGTGCTGGCTTTGTCGGTGGGTACATTTGTGCGCTTCTATCTGGTGTCCTGGATT
The DNA here is from genome assembly GCF_000346225.2 of Pseudomonas sp. Lz4W. Lineage (NCBI taxonomy): Bacteria > Pseudomonadati > Pseudomonadota > Gammaproteobacteria > Pseudomonadales > Pseudomonadaceae > Pseudomonas > Pseudomonas sp. Lz4W. The sequence goes on from NZ_CP017432.1 coordinate 1,758,794, forward strand.
GGCGAACGGGTGGTGGCTGATATCCGGCGACAGGTGTTCAACCACCTGATCGGCCTGCATCCGGGCTTTTATGAGAACAATCGCAGTTCGGAAATCCAGTCGCGGCTGACCACCGACACCACGCTGTTGCAATCGGTGATCGGGTCGTCCTTGTCCCTGTTCCTGCGCAACAGCCTGATGGTGATAGGTGGTGTGATCCTGCTGTTTATCACCAATCCCAAACTCACCAGCATCGTGGTGGTCGCGCTGCCACTGGTACTGGTGCCGATCCTGTTCTTTGGCCGCCGCGTGCGTACCCTGTCGCGCCAGAGCCAGGATCGTATCGCCGATGTCGGCAGCTACGTGGCCGAAGCCCTGGGCCAGATCAAAACGGTCCAGGCTTACAACCACCAACAGCAGGATCAACAGCGCTTTGCCAGCACCGTCGAAAATGCATTTGCCACCGCCCGCAAACGCATCCTGCAGCGCTCATGGCTGATTACCCTGGTGATCCTGCTGGTGCTGGGGGCGGTCGGCGTGATGCTGTGGGTCGGTGGCATGGACGTGATCGCGGGGCGCATTACCGGCGGTGAGCTGGCGGCATTCGTGTTTTACAGCCTGATCGTCGGCAGTGCCTTTGGCACCCTGAGCGAGGTGATCGGCGAGCTGCAACAGGCTGCGGGAGCAGCTGAGCGAATTGCCGAGCTGCTGCAATCGAAAAGCCTGATCATGGCGCCGAGCAGCGATTTGCTGGTATTGCCCCGGCGGGTGGCCGGTAACTTGCAGCTTGAGAACCTGTACTTTTCTTATCCGTCACGGCCTGAAAGCTATGCCATTGAAGGGCTGAGCCTAACGATCAATGCGGGCGAAACCCTGGCTCTGGTGGGGCCATCGGGGGCAGGCAAGTCGACGTTGTTCGATTTGCTGCTGCGTTTTTACGATCCCCAGGCGGGCCAGGTCCTGCTCGAAGGCCTGCCCATTACCCGGCTGGACCCCCACGACCTGCGCCGTTGCTTTGCACTGGTGGCGCAAACCCCGGCCCTGTTTTTCGGCACCATTGAAGACAACATCCGCTATGGCAATGCCCTGGCTACCGACGCCCAGGTCGAAGCTGCGGCACGGATTGCCCATGCCCACGATTTCATACAGCAAATGCCCGAGGGTTATAAAACCCATCTGGGAGATGGCGGTCTGGGCTTGTCTGGCGGGCAGCGTCAACGGTTGGCCATTGCCCGGGCGCTGCTGGTGGATGCGCCGATTCTGCTACTGGATGAGGCCACCAGTGCCCTCGATGCGCAAAGTGAGCACTTGATCCAGCAAGCCCTGCCGAGCCTGATGCAAGGCCGCACCACGCTGGTCATCGCCCACCGCCTGGCCACCGTACAAAATGCCGACCGGATTGCGGTGATGGATCAGGGCAAGCTGGTGGCGATAGGTACCCACGCGCAATTGATCGCCAGCAACCCGCTGTATGCGCGGCTGGCGGCGTTGCAGTTCAATGTGGATATGGGCACGCAATGACGTGTAGGAGCGAGCTCTTTAAACAGCTCGCGAGCAAGCTCGCTCCTACAGATTTTTAGCGGTATTCACACAGGTAAGCAGTCTCAACCACGACCTTGAGCTGGAACTTGCTGTTGGCCGGTACGTTGAACTGGCTGCCGGTGGCGAAAGTCTGAAACTGCTCGCTGCCTGGCAGTTTGACGCTCAACTCGCCCGATACCACGTGCATGATTTCGCGCTCGGCGGTGCCGAACTCGTATTCACCCGGGGCCATGACGCCAATGGTGGCTTTGCCTTCGGCTTGTGCGAAGGCAATCGACTTGACGGTACCGTCGAAGTATTCGTTGACTTTAAACATGGCGATTCCTCGGAATGGGCTAAAAAGGGCTGGCCAGTATGCAGAAGCCGTTTTATCCCGTCACGCCATTTTATGGCCGCTAAACCTTGAGGATCAGCGGCAACAGGCGGGCAGTGTTACGGGCATCTTCCAGTGCCCGATGCTGCTGCCCGTTGAACTGCATGCCTGCCAGTTGCAGGGCACTGTTAAGCCCCGGCGCACTCTTTAGCTGGCGGGCCTGGGCAAATTGCTGCTTGAGGTTCATGTGTGGCAAACGAGCCAGCGCACTGTCGAGTTTTTTCTGCTGCCATTCCTGCTCCAGCTGCTTGCGGTCGTAGTCACCCCAGCTGGCCCAGCCTTCAAGTTTGGGCAGGTGCTGGCCGAGCCAGCGCTCGAACTGCTCCCACACCTGCGGCAGCGGAGCCCCGGCATCAATATTGGCCTGGGTGATACGGGTCAGATGACGGCAAAAAGGGGTCAGCAGCGGACGCCGTTGCGGGCGGATAAAGCGCTGGAAGTGGTCCACCTCCCGCCCGGCTCGAGTGACTACACTGGCGCCGATTTCAATGACTTCCATTTCTTCTATCGGCCAGCCGCCATCATCGGTAGTCGCTTCCAGGTCAATAACCAGCCAGTGAGGCATGTGCAGCTTCCTTAAACAGCATCGGCGTTGAGAAGGGGAGCGTAGCTAAAGCAGCGCAAATTTGTAGTGGGCCGGTCCGGCTCTTGCTTGATAACCTGTGCACCCTTAAATTACGCGCACGCATGATGTCAGGTTGTGCGCAGATCAATAAGTTCCAGTGATGGGCTCGACCAGGGGTGCATGGCTTTGAAGTGTTTGCCAGTGTGGATGGTCCATTGTGCAGTGCTGTCCTTGGGCACATTTTTTCTGACACCCGCCTGGGCTGTCCAGGAAGTCAGAGTGGGGGCGGCCCATTTTCCGCCCTATACCGTGCGCCCGGAAATCGGCGTTGATACCGGCCTGTTGCCGCAACTGCTCGACGCCCTGAATCAATTGCAGGGGGACTACCACTTCGTCATCGTCCCTACCTCCAATGCTCGGCGCTACCGTGAGTTCGAGCAGGGGCGCATGGACATGGTGCTATTCGAAAACCCGACCTGGGGCTGGAATACCATTGCGCATAATCCGGTAGACATGGGGCTGGAAGATGTCGAAGTGTTTGTCGCCAAGCGCCAGCCTGGCCGTGGGCAAACCTATTTTGGCGACCTGGCCAACAAGCGGCTCGCGCTCTTTAACGGCTATCACTATGCCTTTGCCGGATTCAATACTTCGCCCAAGGCCCTGACCGAAAAATTCCACGCCAGCCTGACTTACTCCCACGCCAGCAATTTACAGATGGTCCTGCGCGGGCGGGCAGATATCGCGCTGATTACCCGTTCCCATCTCATCGACCTGCTGAACAAGAATCCGCAGATTGAACCAACGGTGCTGGTGTCCGACCGGGTCGACTATATCTACCATCACTACGCGTTATTGAGTCCCCGGGCGCCGATCCAGGGTGCGCAGTTGGCGAAGATGCTGCAGGCGCTGCGTGACAATGGCCAGTTTGCCTCGATCTTCGCGCCTTATAAAATTGCCCAGGTACCCGCGCAAATACCCGGGGCCCAGGCCGTACCCTAGGGGCGCCGGGTATTTGCCGCAGCGAGCTCCTGCAGGTGGGGGTTCTCAGTGTCTGGCAAAGATATCCGGCTGGGTTCCCGACACTTTTCGGCAATGCACCAGCGCATCCCGAATCATGAAGTTCACCAGGGTCGGTGATACTCCCAATTCCTTGGCGATATCTTTTTGCTGCACGCCGTGCAGGCGATACATCTCGAACGCATAACGGGTGCGGCTCGGCAGTTCGGTCAGGGCGACCGCGATGTGCTCCAGCGTCGAAAAATTGATGTGCGAGGTTTCTGGAGACGCGCCGTGAATGACCACATTCAAACCTTCCTCTTCAGTTCCCGAATACTTCTGTTCGAGCGCCTGCTTGCGGTAGTGGTCAATCGCCAGGTTGCGCACGATCTGGAACAAGTAACTCAGTTGCGCCTTGAATGATGAAGTGATCTGCGGCGCAGACTGCAAGCGGAAGAAAGCGTCCTGCACCACATCTTCAGCCCTGGATCGGCAGCCGGTGATACGAGCTGCGATTTTGACCAGGATCAGCCGGTTATCAACGAAGGCTTGGAGTAGGGGTGAGTCGCACCTGCTTGTGGACACTTGTTCCGTCATGGAGATCACCTGTTGCGAGTGAATGAGTGCAGGGCTCGGTAAGCGTCCTACACAGCTCGCAACAAATTAGGCTGAATGATAATTATTGTCAATTGAGAAAGAGAATTAATGGCGCTTGAGATGGAGGATTGAGAGGTTGTTCACATCGCCCGGCAGTGCCTCTAAAACGCCACTATTGGCCGGTCCCATGATCTGTCCGGCACAACCGTTCTCAAGGCAAATCTGCAGGAGCGAGCTTGCTCCTGCAGGCATTGCGGGGTTATTTGGGACCGAGGATTTTCACCAGTTTGTCCGGTGACGGTGCGCCTTGCTGCTGTTGCAGGTTGCCTTGCTCGTCGAGGTAGAAAATCGCCGGGGTGGCCGACACATCGAGGTCAGTCATCAACTGTGCATTGGCATCCAGCTTGGCTTGAACGTCAGCCGGGATCTTGGTCAGGGGCTTGAGCTTGCTGGCCTTGCCGGCTTGCTCATGTTCGTGCAGGGCCTGCTGCGGGTCTTTGGCGGCCAGCAACGCAGCAGATTTTGCCGGGCTGTCTTCGCGGATGATGCCGACCATGATATGGCGCAGCTGTACCTTGCCCGACTCTACCCATGGACGGGCCTGTTCCCAGAACATGTTGCAGTACGGGCAGTTCGGGTCGCTGAACAGGTAAACGATGCGCGGTGCATCTTTCTTGCCGTCGGCAATCCAGTTGCTCTTTTCCATATTGGCCCAGACCTGCTTGGCCATCGGCTCGTACACCAGCTTTTGCAGCGGTGCCAGGCTCAGGTCCTTACCATCAGCGTCATACAGATTGCCCACCAGCACGTTTTTGCCATCCGGGGTCAAATACAGGGCCATGCCACGGTTCTGGTACTGCGCGGCATAGCCACGCATGCCGCTGGGCGCATCGAAACTGCCAATGATTTTTGCACCTTTGGCTTCAATCTTCTTGATCGGCGCCGGCCACTCTTCAGCGTGCACCAGCGACGATTGCAGCAGGGCGGCGCCCAGCAGGGTGGTTATGCTCAGGTTTAGCAGTTTGCGGTTAAACATTTTTGCAGATTCCTAGCAGGGTCGGCCTGGTGGGCCGACATTGAATTGTTCTGATCGAAGCTTTCCAGCGCACGGGCCAGGCTGGCTTCGGACAGCTCGCCCAGATGACTGCCCAGCAGGCGGCCTTCAGGACTGTAGAACAGGGTAGTGGGCAGGGCCATCGAACCCACTTTTTGTGCCAGTTGGCCGCCGCTGTCGAACAGCACGTTGCTGAGGTTCAGACCTTGGGTTTCAAGGAAGGTGCTGACGCTCTGCATGCTCTCGCCCTGATTGACGAACAGGAAGGTCACGTCCTGGTGTTGATGCTGAGCGTTTTGCAGCACCGGCATTTCCCGGCGGCAAGGCGGACACCAGGTGGCCCACAGGTTGATGACCAGCGGGCCGCCCTGATAACTGCTCAGTTGCACCGATTCGCCACTGGCATTGCGCAACACCAGTTCGGGCATGCGTGTGCCTTGTTCGTAGAGGCTGGACGAGAACGTGGCCAGCAGCCAGAACGCCAGGCCAGTACCCAGCCCCCAGCCCAGAGGGCGCCGCAGCCCCTGGCGGCGCCAGCCCCAGATCACTGCGCCGATCACCACCGCCAATAACCCCGGCCACAACACAAAACCACCGTCGCGCAGGTCGAGAATCTGCAGCAGGTCCTTCTGGAAGTAGCGCCAGTAGCTGATCACAAAGCCGATGCGGGCCACCAGCAAACCCAGCAAGAACAGGCTGAACAACACTGACTCAGGGTTTTCGCCACCGCGTTTGGCCACCCGCCAACCCACCAGCGTCGCCAGGGCGAGGGCCAGTATCAGCAGTAAGTGGTTGATGGCCAGGGCAAATGAACCAATGGTCAGAGTGAGCATTTAGAGGAGTTCCCGAGTGGCATTCCAGTTATTCAAAAAGGTCTCGGCGTTGACTTCGCCGGTGATGCGTTGCCCACGTCGCTCTGCACCGTCGGGGCCGATCCAGATGAAGCTGGGAGGCCCGGGGACTTGATAGCGGCTGAGCAATTCGCGGCTGGCGACATTATCGGCGGTCACATCAAGACGCAACAGGCGCACGCCCTCTAGCGCCTGCATCACCTGAGGCTTGGCAAAGACCTGTTTTTCCATGACCTTGCAGGACACACACCAGTCGGCGTAGTAATCGAACAACACCCATTGCCCTTGTTCCTTGGCACTGGCCAGTTCGCGCTCGAGGCTGGCGGGGTCCTTGATGGTGATGAAGGCATCATGGGCAGTCGTGGCGCTGCTGCCGGCGACTGTTTTGGCGGTATACACCTGCAACGGTTGCCACAGATCGGAACCGCCACCGGCTGCTCCCACCAGTAACAGGCTGCCCCACAGACCGGCCAGCAGACTGAGCGGGCTGAACAGCATTCTGGCGCGCAGGAAGGTCTGCGCCTGTTGCCACAGGCTGCACGCCACCAGAACCAGCAACACGCCCCACAAGCCGACCCACAGGGATTCGTCGAGCACCGGGCGGACCAGCAGCAGGGCCGTGCCCAGGAACAGGAAGCCGAACAGGCCTTTCATCAGGTTCATCCAGGCCCCAGGCTTGGGCAGGAAGCGGCTGCCGACGGTGACCAGCAGCAACAGTGGAACGCCGATGCCGAGCCCCATCACAAACAGCACCAGGCCACCTTGCACGGCATTGCCGCTTTGCGCGATATACAGCAGGGCGCCGGCCAGCGGGGCGGTCATGCACGGGCCGACCAGCAAGCCGGACAGCGCGCCAAGAATGCCCGCACCCAGCAGGCTCCCGCCTTTACGCCCGCGGCCGGCGGTTTCCAGCCGGTCACGCAGCGCTGCGGGCAATTGCAGTTCGAAGAAGCCAAACATTGGCAGCGACAGCACCACGAACAGGGCGGCAAAGCTGCCCAGTAACCAGGGTTGTTGCAGCAGTGATTGCAAGTTGGCGCCCAGCAGTGCGGCCAGCACGCCCAGCCCGGCATATACCAGCGCCATGCTGATGACGTAACTGCCTGCCACTGCAAAGCCGCGTCCGGCGCTGGCGCCGCTGCCCACCACCAGTCCGGCCAGAATCGGCAGCATCGGCAGCGAGCACGGAGTAAAGGCCAGCAACAGGCCCAAACCGAAGAACAGCAGCAAGCTCCAGCCCAGCGAGCTCTGTTGCAAGCTGGCGGCCAGGGACTGGTCCTGAGCCTGGCCTTGCGCTGCAACCGGTGCAGTGCCGCCCAGGTCCACTGTCTGGCTCTGCGGCGGGTAGCACAGGCCGGCATCGGCACAGCCTTGCCAGCTGACTTTGACCTGGCCGCTGGCACCTGCCGGAATCAGCAATTCAAGGCTGTCGCGATAGACCTGGGTCTCGCCAAAAAACTCGTCGCTGTGTTCCTGCCCTTGTGGCAGCGCAGGCTTGTGCGCTTCGTCCAGGCCGTCAAACTTCAAGCGCTTTTGATACAGGTAATAGGTGTCGGCGACCTTCCAGTGCAGGCGGGTTTCGCCGGACGGCATGGCTTCAGAGCTGAACTCGAAGGCTTTATTGGCAGGCAGGAAGTCGGGCTGTGCGAAAGGATCGTCCGTGCCCTTGGCTTGAGCCAGACCGGCGAAACACACCAGCAACAAAGTCATCAACAAACGCATCTTTAAAACCTTAAGCAATCACAAGTGGCGCTACAGTGCTGGCAACCCATTAACTGATTATTAAACGTTGTACAGTCAGTTGGCCCGCCATCGGCCCTTTAACGGCATAATCGGGCCTTAATCCTGTCGCCTTTTAATCGGCCACATTTACGCGGGTATCAGCATGCATGTACTGGTTTGCGAAGATGACGAACTGATCGCCAGCGGCATTGTGGCCGGGCTCACGGCTCAGGGCCTGACGGTGGAGCACGTAGGCACCGCAGCAGCGGCTAGGGCCATGCTCAAAGTGGCGGAGTTCGATGTGATGGTGCTCGACCTCGGCCTGCCGGATGAAGACGGCCTCAAGCTGTTGCAACAGCTGCGTCAGCAAGGCTTCGAGCTGCCGGTACTGGTGCTCACCGCACGGGACTCGGTGACTGACCGGGTCGATGGCCTGCAGGCCGGAGCCGATGATTACCTGCTCAAGCCCTTTGATCTGCGCGAGCTCGCGGCCCGTTTGCACACCCTGTTGCGCCGGGTGGCCGGGCGCAGCGTCAATCTGATCGAGCATGGTCAGCTGAGCTATGACCCCAGCAGCCGCGTGACCCTGCTTGCCGGTCAGCCGGTGGACTTGTCACGCCGGGAGCAGGCGCTGCTGCAAGCCTTGCTGCACAACCGTGGTCGGGTGCTGTCCAGCGAGCAGCTCAAGGACAGCATCTATGGCTTTGGCGACGAACTGGAGAGCAATGCCCTGAACGTACATATCCATCACCTGCGCCGAAAGCTGGGCAATGGCATTGTCGAAACCGTCCGTGGTCTGGGCTATCGCCTGGGCCCGGCCGATGGTGTCGGGCAGCCATGATGAGTATGCGACTGCGTTTGAGCCTGACCATCGGCTCGGCGTTCGTGCTGGTCTGGGCCCTGGCCGCCGCCTGGATGCTCAGCGACCTGCGTCAACAAATGATGTTCTCCCTTGATCAGCGGCTGGTGGCATCGGCGCGGATGGTGGCGGGGTTGCTGGAGCAGCTGCCGCAATTACCGGTCAAAGGCGAGGGCACCCATTTCAGCGCTGAACAACTGACCATTCCGGGTGGCATGGCCTGTCAGGTCAGCTCCCTGCGCGGCGAGATTCTGGCCCGCAGCCACAACAATCCGGACCAGCCAATGCAGTCCGAGGCGGCCGGTTTCCATGATCAGGTAATCGATGGTGCCGTGTGGCGTACTTTCACCCTGGACCGCGGCGATGTACGCATCACCACCGCTGACCGTCAGGTCGAACGCGAAGCGCTGAATCTCTCGGTATTGCTTGCGGCCTCGGTGCCGGTGGGCATGGCGTTGATGGTTTGCCTGCTGTTGTTGTGGCTGGGTATCGGTCAGGGGCTGGCGCCTCTCAAGCGCATGCGTGAAGCCTTGATGCGCCGCGATGCCGATTCGTTGCAGCCCTTGCAGATCGAACCGCTGCCCAGTGAACTGAAACCGCTGCTCGACTCCCAGAACCAGCTATTGTCGCGCATCGCCAAAGCCATCGAGCGCGAGCGTCGCCTCACGGGGGATGCTGCCCATGAACTGCGCAGCCCGTTGACTGCGATCAAGACCCATCTGCAAGTGGCGCGCATGACCGAAGGCGCCGCGCGTGACAAGTCCCTGGCCCACGCTGAAGCCGCCACTGACCGCTTGCATCGAACCCTTGAACAATTGCTGCTGCTGGCGCGGGTGGAGGGCAGTTTGTCGTTCGATGACGGTGTGCTGTGTTCGGCCGAGCAGGTGGCACGCCTGGCCATCCACGATGCCGCGAGCGGGGCGGCCGAGCGCATTGACCTGCAACTGCCAGAAGGGTTGCCGGGCACGGCACTGGAGGTGCCTTCGGTACTGGCCATTGCCGCATTGCGCAACCTGTTGGACAACGCCCTGCGTCACACCCCGGCAGATACCCAGGTCGAACTGCAACTGCGGGTTGAGGGCCGCTCGGTGCATTTTGTGGTGCGCGACCACGGGCCGGGCATCCCCCCGCAAACCCTGCAACACATGACCCAGCGCTTCTGGCGCAATGGCAACAGCAACGGCTGTGGCCTGGGGCTGGCCATTGTGCAGGCGATAGTCGAGCGTTGTGGCGGCGACCTGAACTTCGACAGTCGACCGGACGGGTTGCGGGTTGACTTGCGGATGCCGTTGAAAACCCCTTGAGCTGCCTATGTGAGCCGGCTTGCCAGCGATATTGGCACCTCGGACTATCTGAACGTGCCGGTGACCCCATCACTGGCAAGCCAGCTCCCACAGGGTAAGGGGCTGGCTTTTTTTCAAGGGTTTTATTGATCTGAATCTTGTCGCTCAGCGATTTTTCTGGAACGATCCCTCCCTCCAATAAACGCCCGGGACAGCGCTTTAACAGGCGCTTGTGCAGTGTTTCAGACGCTGCCAAAGCATGCTCTCAGCCCTTCTTTCAGGCCGATAAACACCGTGTTTATCCGGTTTGCGGACCCCGTAAAAGACCAAGAACTCAAGGTAGAAAAACAATGAAGGATTCAACGCTGAATCACCGACCGGACGGGGAGGAGCCTGAACTCAAACGCAGTCTGTCCAATCGTCATATCCAACTGATCGCCATTGGCGGTGCCATCGGCACCGGCCTGTTCATGGGCTCGGGTAAAACCATCAGCCTGGCCGGCCCCTCGATCATTTTTGTTTATATGATCATCGGCTTCATGCTGTTTTTCGTCATGCGCGCCATGGGCGAACTGCTGTTATCCAACCTCAATTACAAGTCCTTCATTGATTTTTCGGCCGACCTGCTGGGCCCCAGGGCCGGCTATTTCACCGGCTGGACTTACTGGTTTTGCTGGATCGTGACAGGCATTGCCGATGTGATTGCGATTTCCGGCTATACCCAGTTCTGGTTCCCGGACATCCCGCTGTGGTTGCCGGCCATCGCTTGCGTGGCGCTGCTGCTGTCGTTGAATTTGATCACGGTGAAAATGTTCGGTGAACTGGAGTTCTGGTTTGCCATGATCAAGATCGTGGCCATTTGCGCGCTGGTCTGCACCGGCCTGTACATGGTGGTTACCGCTTTCCAGTCGCCGACCGGCAACACCGCCTCGGTGGCCAACCTGTGGAATGACGGCGGCATGTTCCCCCATGGCCTGATGGGCTTTTTCGCCGGGTTTCAGATTGCAGTCTTTGCTTTTGTCGGTATCGAGCTGGTGGGTACAACTGCCGCCGAAACCAAGAACCCTGAACGCAACCTGCCACGGGCGATCAACTCAATTCCGCTGCGCATCATCATGTTTTATGTGTTCGCGCTGATTGCGATCCTGGCCGTTACCCCCTGGCGCGATGTGGTCGCCAACAAAAGCCCCTTCGTCGAACTCTTCATGCTCGCCGGCCTGCCTGCAGCCGCGGGCATCATCAACTTTGTGGTACTGACCTCTGCGGCTTCATCGGCCAACAGCGGGGTGTTCTCCACCAGTCGCATGCTGTTCGGCCTGGCGCTGGAGGGCGAAGCGCCGAGCAAGTTTAAAAATCTTTCCCGACGGGCAGTGCCCTCCAACGGTCTGATCTTTTCCTGCATCTGTTTGCTGGCGGGTGCGCTGGTGATCTATCTGGTGCCGAACCTGATGGACGCGTTCACCTTGATCACCACCGTCTCGGCGACCCTGTTCATGTTTGTCTGGACCATGATCCTGCTGTCCTACCTGGCGTACCGCAAAAAAAGCGATCACCTGCACCAGGCATCGCGCTACAAAATGCCGGGCGGCAAGTTGATGGTCTGGGTTTGCCTGACCTTCTTTGTCTTCATCCTGGTACTGCTGGCCCTTGAGGACGACACCCGGCAGGCGCTGTATATGGTACCGGTATGGTTTGTGGTACTGGGCCTGGCCTACCGCTCTGTACGGCGCAACAAGATGCTGACCCAGGACCGCTAGTCTGTAGTCGTTGTCAGTACTTTCACAATTGCGTCGATGTTGCCTTGCAGTTCCGCCACCGGATCGGCGCCATCGGCGCTGACCACCACCAGTTCACTGCCGCCTTCGGTCACCGCAGCCTGCAACGCTGCGGACGCCGGGCGGTGGTCCAGTACCAGGGCTACGTCATTGTCCTCAAGGGTCTGGCTCAAGGCCTTGAGTGCCTCGGGCGTCCATGGCTCATCGCCTTTGTGGTGTACCTCGACACGCTCCAGGTTGAGCCCGCCAATCAAGTAGTCCAGGCGGTCCGACAAGCTCACCACGCTCAAGTTGTCGGCCCCGGCCAGTCTGGCTTCGCTATCGGCGCTGAGTTTGAGCAGGCGCTGTTTGAGGCTCGCCAGATTGGCTTCAATTTGCCCTTTGGCGGACGGCGCCAGGCGCACCAGGTCTGCCGCGATCACGTCAGCCATTCGTCCCATATTGTTACTGGCCAGCCAGGGCTGACTGTTCAGCCCGTCGGGGTGATTGCCCGGCTGCAGGGCGATGCCTGGCAGGCTGCCGTCCACCGGGCGGGCGGCGTCGACCTCAACGATGCGGATATTGCTGCGCCGCGCCATGGGGTAGAGCGGGTCGTCGCTCCACACCGAGCGCAGGCCGATCACCGCATCGGCATTGAGCGCCAGCTGGTGCAGGGCCGATGCGCCGCGACCGCTGAAGTAAGCGCTTTGGCGACTGCCGGGCAAGTTGGCCGCCGCCGCCCGTTCCAGGGCGATGTTGCTGTCCTTGACCAACAGTTGGCCCAGCCCGTAGGTAATCGGCAGGCTGGCGAGGATTTGCAGCGGCGCGCCGCCGCCCGTGTCGGCCGCCTGCAGCGGGGTGCTGAGCAGGCCGGTGATGGCCAGTGCCAGAGTCAGTTTGCGTAGGCTAGACATTTATCCAATATTCCCTTTCAGGCTGGGTACCACGCCACGGGCGATGGCTGCCAGGGCGAAAGCAATACCGGCCACCAGAATGATCGCGGCGCCGGACGGAATGGGCAGGTCGAACACGATGGGCAGCAAGATGCCGCACAAGGTACTGAGGGTTGCGATCAACACCGAAATCCAGAAAAAGCCTTTCAGTGACTGGCTGAGCAAGCGTGCCGCCGCCGCCGGAATCACCAGCAGGGCGCCCACCAGAATGGCCCCGATCACCTTGACCGCCGCGACGGTAATCAGGGTCACCAGAATCACGAACAGATAGTCCAGGGTCTTGACCGCCACCCCGCGCACGGCAGCCAGTTGCGGGTTGAAACTGGCGAGCATGATGCGGTTGTACAGCGTCAGACTCAGGCCAAGAACCAGCGCGCCGACTATGGCCAGCACCAACAGATCGTTGCCGTTGACCGTCAATACCGAGCCAAACAACACGTTTTCGAGGATGTGCACGTTGATCTTGCCCGCCAGAATCAGCAGCAGGCTGGCACCCAGTGCCAGGGACACCGAGAGGAACACCCCGATCAGCGTGTCGGGGGCCAGGCCGGTGCGGTTGCGCAGGTAATTGAGTGAAATGCCGAACAACAGGCAATAGCCGAACAGGCTGCCATAAGGGCCGGTATAGGGTTCGCCGAGCAATATGCCGATGGCCACCCCCGTCAGCGCAGCATGGCCTACGGCTTCGGAGAAAAAGGCGAAACGCTTGACCACCACCAGCGTACCGAGGCCGCCCAGCACCGGGCCGATCAGCAACCCGGCAAGCACGGCGTTGACCACAAAACCGTAGGCCAGAACCTCTGGCAGATACCCGGCCGAAGCCCAGCCCTGAACCATCACACGGAATGCTTCGTAGCTCATCAAAGGGTGCTCCCGCGGGTTGCCGGATGGGTCGAAAACAGGCTCAGCAAGCGCTCCGGGCTGAGGGTTTGTTCCGGTGGGCCATCGAACAGCACCTGGCGATTAAGCCCGGTGACGCGATCGGCCAGACGCTTGACGGCCGCCAGGTCGTGCTCGATCCACAGTACCGTCACCCCGCTGGCGCGCCAGTGCGCCAGCAAGCGTTCAAAGACCTGAGCCCCGGCTTCATCCAGGGCCGACATCGGTTCATCCAGAACCAGCAGTTGCGGGGCCGGAATCAGCCCCTGGGCCAACAACACGCGCTGGCGCTCACCACCGGACAACGCGCCCATGCGCCGCTTGCGCTTGTCCTGCATGCCCACTCGCTCCAGTGCCTCGCCAATGGCCGGGGCGACCTTGGGCGACAGTCCCATAAAGGCCGGGCGCCGCTGGCACATGGCAGCCATAAAGTCGTCGACGGTCATCGGCAAGCCGCGATCAAACTCCAGTGCCTGGGGCACGTAGCCGATCAGCCCCGGCTCACCGGGCCAGTTCAGGCCCAGGCGGCCCTGGTGCGGCATTTGCCCGAGCAGGGTTTTGATCAGCGAGCTTTTGCCGCCGCCGTTGGGGCCGACCAGTGCATGCACGCTGGCGGGGCGAATGCTGAAGCTGACGTGGTCGAGGATCAGGGTGCGCCCCAGGGTCAGGGACACTTGATCAAACTCGATTCCGGGCCCGCTGGCGGTAACACTCAGGTGTTCGGCGGCACTCATGCTCCGGCCTCCTGGATGGCCCTGACCACGGTGTCGAGGTTGCCGGTCATTTCTTTTTCGTACTTGTCGGCGCTGTAGTCGCCATAGGAAATATGCGACAGCGGGTACAGCCTGACCCCGGACTCGCGTTGAATGGTGTCGACATAGCTGGACGGGAAATCCATCTCGGAGAAGATCACTTTCACATCCAGCTCCCGCAGTTGATCGATGGTTTTCTTCAGTTGGCTGGGGCTTGGCTCGATGCCGTGCGCCGGTTCGACCACGGCGGTGACTTCAAGGCCGAATTCGCGCAGCAGGTAGTCATAGGCGGCGTGCACCGTGGCCACCCGCAAATCAGCGTTGGGTGCCTCGGTCAGCTTGGCCAGTGCGTCAGCGCGCATCTGGCGCAGGCGTTTGCCGTAGGCGCGGGCATTGGCGGTGTAGGTTTTGGCGTTGGCCGGGTCGAGCTTGCCCAGTTCGCGGGCGATGTTATTGACCTGGGCAATCGAGGCGCTGATCGAGAGGAAGGTGTGGGGGTTGACCACCTTGCCTGCGCCTCGCGCAGCGTTGCCGGTGGCGGCCAGCAGCGGCACATTCTGGTTGGCTTCGATGACCGCGATCTGGGGTTTTTCGCTGGCTGCAATCATGCGGTCGGCGAAGTCGTCATGCCCCACGCCATTGAGCACAATCACATCCAGTGTGCCGATGCGTTTGATGTCTTCGGCCCGGGGCTCGTAGGCATGGGGGTTGAAGCCGGCGGGAATCAGCGGCACCACTTCGGCCTTGTCGCCGACGATATTGGCCACGTAGCTGTAGTAGGGATGCAGGGTGATGCCGATGCGCAGCGGTTTGGCCAGCGGGGCGTCGGCAGCTGCCAGGGGGGTAATGCAAAAGGCCAACAGGCCGGCCAGCAGCAGGCTGCGGCGGCGCAAAACAGATGCAATGGACATGACAAGCCTCAGGTAAAACGGTGGGTTCAGTGCCGATGCTGGCGAGTAACCCCGGCATCGAACTGCGCGATCACTTGCTGCCAGCCGCTGCGGTTCAGGGCGGCATCGCTGAAGTCGGTCGGGGCGCTGGCGCCGGGATTGCGGTTTAGCCACACATCCGGATCGGTGCCTATGCGCAGCAAAAACGAGCCCGCCACCCCAGGGTCGGGACTGATGCCCAGATAGGCTTTATCCCCCAGCAATTGCCAGGCGTGGCTGCCCCGGCTGACGGAGCTGGCATCGATGGCAAAGGGCGCAAAGCCTTCTGCGCCCAGTTGCTCGGGTTGTGCCAGGGCGCCGGACTCTTCACTGAGCAGCAGAATCTCGTCCAGGGTCACTCGCAGGTCGGCGTAGATGCCCTGTTCGGCGGCGCTCAGATCCCGCCGTGCATCCAGCTGGTGGGCGGCCACTGCAGTCACTTCCAGGGATTCATGACGCCAGGCCACCACTGAGCCGGCCACGACCAGAATCAGCAGGCACAAGAGCAACACATACAGGGTTTCATGCCCGGCCCCTTCGGGGCGTACGACTTGAGTAGTCATGGGGTCTCGATATCGGCTTGATCGATTTCAACGATGTGCCCGGGTCCCGCGTCGAACAGCACGTAAAACTCGGCATCCGGGCGCTTGAAGGTCATGCTCGAGTCCGGCCCCAGCTTGCCCGGTACCAGGATGGTCTCGTCGTAGCCGATCACATCCAGGGTCACTCCCGGCGCGCCGCTGCCATCGGAAAACCCGCCGGTACAGCGGATTTGCCCGTCTTCGACGCTTTTGCACTCGCACATCGGGTTGTGGGCCAGGGCCTGGCCGCTGAGGCCCAGCAAAGCCAGGAGCCCGGCTGTCATGGCCGGGCGTATGAACAGTCGCGAATTCATTGTTTAGCACCTCGTTGGGCCAGCCAGGCCATGGTTGCCGGGGAAGCCTGACTCAGGGGAATGGATGCCTGATGCATCGAGCCGTCCCACCCTTCAAGGGTGATCCACAGCTCGGCGTCGGCCCTGGTCCGCTCGGGGATCGGCAGCGTGGCGCCCATGCGATACGGCGTACCGAAGAAAATCACCCCGGCGGCCCGCAGGCTGCGCGGCTTGCCAATGCGCAGGTAAGCAGCCTTGACCTGATCGATGGAGCTGTCGCTCAGCGCCGCGTTAAAGCTCTTCATGTAGCCTGCCGGGCCATCGGGGCGCGGGCCTTCATTGCGCAGTTCAGCCAGTTGCAGGCTCCACGGCCCTACCTGCACCGTGCCCACGTCACGCTCGCCCAGGCCGCTGTCACCCCGGAACAGCGAAGCATCGGCAAAGTATTTGGGCATAAACCCCAGCGGCACCAACAGCAGCAGGATGTTTATGTGAAAGCGCCATTTGTGCCACAGCCGGCTCAGGGTGGAAGGGGGCTGTGCAGTCACTGTCTTGCTCATGCATTGGCCTCTGCGGGTTGTTTTTTATGGGGGCTGGCGGCCAGGCTTGCTGCCGGGCGCGGGGATTTATGGCTGCGTTTAAGGGCGTTGGCGGTGGCCAGTGCGGTCCGTTTGGTCCAGATCAGCAGGCCGCTCAACACCATCATGCTCAGCACCAGGCCGAAGAAGAACCAGATCAGCTTGACCCACAGGCCGCCGAAGTCGCCGGTGTGCAGCGGCCGCATCGATTCGGTTACCAGTTCCAGGCCGGAGCGGTCGGCGATCATCCGCGAGCCTTCTATCGCGCCGTTGTACGGGTTGATTTCGGCGGTCTGGAACAGCAGCGGATACCAGCCCGGGCCGCCCACTTCAATATGGCCGTAGGCATTGCCCGGCAAGCTGACAAAGCTGGCTTCGAAGCCGGGAATTTTTTCCGCGGCAATCTTCACTGCCTGGTCGAGGCTGATCTGCGGTGCGGGCTGACCGTTGGCCATGATCGGCACATCCTGGCGCGCCACCACGGGGGGGATGCCTTCCGTGGAGATGGAGATCTGGTTATCAAACAGAAAGGCCTGAATCAGAAACCACAGGCCGGTGATGGAAATCACTGCAATAAACCAGATCGACCAGACGCCGCACAGGCGATGGAAGTCGCCCCAGAAAATCCGTGCCCCATGTTTGAAGCGCAGATTGGGTTTGAAAAAACCTTTCCAGAACTTCTTGTAGACCACCAGCCCGGTCACCAGCGATGCCAGCAATGGCAGGCCGAGAAACGACACCAGGTACCAGCCCCAGCTGTAGCCATTGGTAAAGGGCACCAGCCACCAGCCGTGCAGGGCCCGGGTGAATTGTTTGAAGTTGAAACTCGGGCTTTCGCCCTGGATGGCGCCGGTGTACGGGTTGATGTACAGCGAAGGCGAGCGACCGTCCGGGTAGACCACGTCGGCCACCAGTGCGAAATGCGATTCATCGGGACGGCTGATGGACTGCACTGCCAGTTTCGGTTCGGCCTGGTGAATCGCGCTCAGTATCTGCTCGTAAGTGAGCAGCGGCGCATCATCTGACGGTTGGCTGGCGCGGGCTTCAGGGGTGGCCAGCCACACTATCTCCTGGCTGACTACGGCCAGGGTGCCGGTGACACAGACAATCAGGACAAAAAACCAGATGGGCAGGGTTAGCCAACTGTGGACCAGGAACCAGAGCTTTGAACGGGATTTTTTGGACATGGGAAACGACTAACTCGCAGCTGGGCGGGTACTTGATCGCTATTGAGAAGCGATTGCTTATCCATGTAGGACGGATGAGCCGCGGAAAACCCGAACCCCGAGTTGTAATAAATTATTTCTCCGGCCTCTTCCTGTAGGAGCGAGCTTGCTCGCGAGCCGTGTAAATGCCACTGAAGAGCTCGCGAGCAAGCTCGCTCCTACAGGTGTTTGGGGGTTACTCCAGGGAGCGTCCGAGTTTCCAGTACCCCATCAAGGTCAGGCTTTTGCGATCCAGCCCGCATTCATTAATGAAAAACCGCCGGATCGTCATCACTGCTGCCGATTCACCGGCGACCCAGGCATAAAACTCGCTCTGTTTGGCGCTGGCCCGTTCCCACAGGAGCTGGGTGGTCAGGTCGGGCTCTTCGAGTTCGCCCCCGGGTTTTGTTCTGATCAGCGGCAAACTGGCCAGTTCGCGGGCAGCCAGGGTCATGCCGTCGCCGTGCTGCTTGCCGAGGCTGGCGCGGGGCAGCCAGTGGATTTTGGCCTTTGGGCCGCACAACAGGGGCTGGCAGTCCGACTCCTGGGGAACCTCGATAAAGGCTTGCACCTTGGGCGGGTCCGGGTTCAGGGCGAGTTGTTCGAGAATCCCGGCAATCGCCGGCAAGGCGGTTTCGTCGCCGATCAACAGCACTTGGCGCACGCCTTCTGGGGGCTGCCATTCATAGCCGCCGGGGTCGGCGGCATAGGCTCCATTGGGAGCAACGATTTGCAGGCGGTCGCCGGGTGTTGCATGGGTGGCCCAGCGCGAGGCGGGGCCGGTTTCGCCGTGCAGGACGAAGTCGATGTCCAGCTCGCAGGTTTCCGGGCGCAGATTGCGAATGGTGTAGGTGCGCATTGGCGCAGCGCACTGCGCACTCGATTGGCGCCGTGCGGCTTGCCAGTCGCCATGTCTGGGCAGGTTGGGGGGCGTGCCATTGGCGCTCGGGAAAAACAGCTTGACCCGTTGATCCGGCCCCAGCGTGCGCATCAACCCCACATCGCTGCCGCTGAACACAAAGCGCTTGAGCGAAGGGCTCAAGGCAATGCTGTACTTGAGCCGGATATCGAACAGCTGGTAACCGGCGGGTTTACTGAGTCGTTTACGCAGGGATTGCACCAGCGTGGTGGCAACGGACATGGCAGCGCCTAAATAAACAGGAGTCATTAGATAGAACGACCCGTGTTGCGCTCAATTTAAAGGCTGATATCGAGTGGCCTGCATCGCAGACTGGCCAGCGATGCAGGAGGGCTGCTCAAGCCCCGAAGCTGAGCTGCGCGATCAGCCAGATATTGGCGCAACTGATCACGGCAAACAGGAACCAGGCCAGCAGCCGGGTCGGCAGGCGGTTGGTGAACGGCCCCATGAGTTTCTCGTCGCCGGTCATGCGGATCAGCGGGTACAGGGCAAACGGCAATTGCAGGCTGAGTACCACCTGGCTGAGGATCAGCAGTTTGCCAACGGCGTCGTCCCCCATCAGCCAGACCCCGAGAAATGCCGGGATCAGTGCCAGGCCACGGGTGATCAAACGGCGCTGCCAGCAGGGAATCCGCAAGTCCAGATACCCTTCCATGATGACCTGGCCGGCGATGGTGCCGGTGAAGGTCGAGCTTTGCCCGGAGGCCAGCAGTGCCACGCCGAACAGGACACTGGCCATGGCGCCGCCCACCAGTGGGTCGAGCATGCGGTAGGCGTCCTGGATCTCGACCACGTCGCTGTGGCCGGTTTGGTGAAAGGCCGCTGCGGCCAGGATCAGAATCGCGGCGTTGACCAGCAGCGCCAGGGCCAGTGAGCCGATGGTGTCGATGCGCGACAGGCGCACGGCGTCCAGTTTGCTGGCGTAATCGGTGCCCGTCAGGCGGGTCTGTACGATGGAACTGTGCAGGTACAGGTTGTGCGGCATGACGGTGGCGCCAATGATGCCGATCGCAATGTACAGCGGTGCTGCCTCGCTGATCGCTGACAGGGACGGTTTGAAACCTTCGAAAACGTCCGGCCAGTAAGGTTTGATCAGCAGCAGTTCGACAAAAAAACACATGCCTATGGTCAGCACCAATGCCAGCATGATCGCTTCCAGGCGGCGGAAGCCTTTGCCTTGCAGGGCCAGGATCAACAGGGTGTCGAAGGCGGTGAGGGCGATGCCGAAGGTCATCGAACAGCCCAGCAGTAAATGGAAGGCCAGTGCACAGCCGAGCACTTCGGCCAGATCGGTGGCGATGATTGAAATTTCTGCCAGTACCCACTGGGCCCGTGCCGAGCGCTTGCTATAGCGTTCGCGGCACAGTTGCGCCAGGTCGCGGCCGGTGGCGATGCCCAGCCGTGAACACAGGCACTGCACCGCCATGCCTGCAAGGCTGGCCAGCAGGACCACGAACAGCAAGTTGTAGCCGTAACGCGAGCCCGCCTCGATGGCGGTGGCCCAGTTGCCCGGGTCCATGTAGCCAATGCTGATCAGCAGCCCGGGTCCGGCAAAGCGCAATGCGCGTTTCCAGAATGGCGCCCTGGCATCCACGGGAACGCTGCCGCTGACCTCGGGAGGGCAGAAGGGCGCAGTGGCGATTTTCGGCAGGCTGAATTTCAAGCGCGGGCTCCGCTGTCATGGTCAAAGAGGCGCGGGCAAGCCCACGGGCGTCAGTACCGGTTGCCCGGAAAAAAATGCCACCAGGTTGTTAACGACCATCTGCACTGTGCCTTTAGCCGCTTCTGGCGATTGACCGCCCATGTGCGGGGTCATCACCACATTGCCCAAGGTCTTGAACGCATCCGGGACCTGGGGTTCGTGATCGAATACATCGAGCCCGGCCCCGGCAATTTGGCCGCTGCTCAGCGCAGCGATCAGGGCATCGGTGTCTACGACACTGGCGCGGGAAATATTGATCAGGTAGCCGTCGGGTCCCAGGGCATCGAGCACCGGGCCGTTGACCAGATGCCGAGTGTCGCTGCCGCCCGGAGTGGCCACTATCAGGAAGTCCACGGCGCCGGCCAGTTCGGTCAGGCTGGCGCACCAGGTGTAGGGTGTGTCGGGGCGGGGCTGGCGGTTGTGGTAGCTGACACTCATGTCAAAACCGTTGGCGGCGCGTTTGGCGATGGCTTGCCCTACGGCGCCCAGCCCCAGGATGCCCATGCGCTTGCCGGCGAGGGACGGCAAGCGCAGTTTGTTCCATTCGCCACGACGGATGCCGGCATCGGCCTGGGGGATGCCGCGTACCAGTGACAGCAGGAGCGCCATGGCATGGTCGGCCACCGACGAGGCGTTGGCCCCGGCGCCGTTGGTCACGGTGATTCCCCGGTTACTGGCAGCCTGCAAGTCCACTTGCTCATAGCCGGCGCCGATCACGCAGATGATCTTGAGCAAGGGCAGGGCGGCCATCTCTTCGCCAGACAAGCCCAGGGGGCCGCGGGTCAGCACTGCGTCGATGCGTGCCCCATGGCTGGCAATGGCTTCGGCGCGGCTGAGGGGAGTGGGGGCAAGGATCAGCTCAAAACCTTCGCTTTCGAGCAATGGCAGGTAATCGTTAACCGTTTCAACCAGCACCAGTACTACTCGGGACATTGGGCGTCTCCAGTCAGGGGGATCGAGGATGGGCCGAGATTAGCACCCCTGCCGGTGGGGTTTCCCCGTATCAATTCGATACAAAGGCTCTATTCGCGCTTTTTTCCGCCCTGTGGCGTCACCGGTCAGTCCCGCGCTGGAGCCGGGCAGGGTCGGCCTGTTACCATTCGCCCTTTGTTTTATCTCTACTTCGAGACCGCCCATGACCACCGTTCGCACGCGCATTGCGCCATCGCCTACCGGCGACCCCCACGTCGGCACCGCTTACATCGCTTTGTTCAACTACTGCTTTGCCAAGCAGCATGGCGGCGAGTTCATCCTGCGGATCGAAGATACCGACCAGTTGCGTTCGACCCGCGAGTCCGAGCAGCAGATCTACGACGCCTTGCGCTGGCTGGGTATCACCTGGAGCGAAGGCCCGGATGTTGGCGGCCCCCACGGTCCTTACCGGCAGAGCGAGCGCAGCGAGATCTACCAGAAGTACACCCAGCAGCTGGTGGACATGGGGCACGCATTTCCGTGCTTCTGCACCAGCGAAGAACTGGACCAGATGCGCGCCGAGCAAATGGCCAAGGGTGAAACCCCGCGCTACGACGGTCGTGCGTTGCTGTTGTCCAAAGAAGAAGTGGCCAGCCGCCTGGCTGCCGGCGAACCCCATGTAATCCGCATGAAGGTGCCGACCGAAGGTGTATGCGTGGTTCCGGACCTGCTGCGCGGTGACGTCGAGATCCCGTGGGATCGCATGGACATGCAAGTACTGATGAAGACCGACGGTCTGCCGACGTACTTCCTGGCCAACGTGGTGGATGACCACCTGATGGGCATCACCCACGTGCTGCGTGGTGAAGAATGGCTGCCGTCGGCTCCCAAGCTGATCCTGCTGTACGAGTACTTTGGCTGGGAGCAACCGCAGTTGTGCTACATGCCGCTGCTGCGTAACCCGGACAAGAGCAAGCTGTCCAAGCGCAAGAACCCGACTTCGGTGACGTTCTACGAGCGCATGGGTTTCATGCCTGAAGCGATGCTCAACTATCTGGGCCGTATGGGCTGGTCGATGCCGGACGAGCGCGAGAAGTTTTCGCTGCAGGAAATGGTCGATAACTTCGATCTGTCCCGGGTCTCGCTGGGCGGGCCGATCTTCGATGTCGAGAAGCTGTCCTGGCTCAACGGTCAGTGGTTGCGCGATCTGCCGCTGGAAGAGTTTGCCAGCCGCGTTCAGCAATGGGCGTTGAATCCTGAGTACATGATGAAGATCGCGCCGCTGGTGCAGGGTCGTGTTGAAACCTTCAGCCAGATCGCACCATTGGCCGGGTTCTTCTTCGCCGGTGGCCTGCAGCTGGATGCCAAGCTGTTTGAGCACAAGAAGCTGTCCAACGAACAAGTGCGCCAGTTGATGCAATTGATTCTGTGGAAGCTCGAAAGCCTGCGTCAGTGGGAAAAAGACCCGATTACCGGCTGTATTCAAGCGGTGGTCGAGTCTCTGGGGCTGAAGCTGCGCGATGCGATGCCGCTGATGTTCGCTTCGATCACTGGCCAGGCCAGCTCGGTGTCGGTACTGGATGCCATGGAGATCCTTGGACCGGACCTGACCCGTTTCCGTCTGCGCCAGGCGCTGGATCTGCTGGGCGGCGTGTCGAAGAAAGAAAACAAAGAGTGGGAAAAGCTGTTTAACGCGATTGGCTGATCCTGGGTTATCTGTAGTGGCTGCCGCAGGCTGCGACGGGTTGCGCAGCAGCCTCCGGTGCTGTGGTGGTCCTGCTGACCCACCGCAGCCTGGGGCGGCGACTACAAGTTTTACTCTCAGGAGCCGTGTTTTCGGGGGTAGAAGGGTAAGTGGTTGTTCTCACGGCAAATTTTTTTAAAAAAGTTTGAAAATAAGTTTGACAGCCTACCCTTCCAGTCTTAATATGCGCCCCGTCCACACAGCAACACGTAACAGTGACTGTCTGGGGCTATAGCTCAGCTGGGAGAGCGCCTGCATGGCATGCAGGAGGTCAACGGTTCGATCCCGTTTAGCTCCACCAAATTTACAGTTCAATGCCTGGCCACACCGGCATTGAATCGATCAGCACTCAGCGCTGATCAGTGTTAGAAGGTTTGTGTCCCCTTCGTCTAGTGGCCTAGGACACCGCCCTTTCACGGCGGTAACAGGGGTTCGAGTCCCCTAGGGGACGCCAGTTTTACAGAAGCATCACGCAAGTGTTGCTCCGCCGCCAGGCGATAAATCGGGGCTATAGCTCAGCTGGGAGAGCGCCTGCATGGCATGCAGGAGGTCAACGGTTCGATCCCGTTTAGCTCCACCAATTTACAGTTCAAGGTCTGGCCACACCGGCCTTGAATCGATTACTGCTCAGCAGTGATCACTGTTAGAAGGGTTTGTGTCCCCTTCGTCTAGTGGCCTAGGACACCGCCCTTTCACGGCGGTAACAGGGGTTCGAGTCCCCTAGGGGACGCCACGATTACCCGCTCTGCGGGATTTATAAGGGTCATTCGGTTATTGAATGGCCCTTTTGTTTGTCTGCGATTTGGCAAAACTCCGACCTTTTCCCTTCGTCTGTATCCGCCCGCGCCTTCGTGCTGACCGGGTGCGTTACACTGCGGCCTTCATTCGCGTATGGAGAGACGGCATGAGTTGGGATCTGGCAACGCCATTCATCATTGATCTGCAAGTGCAGGCCGACGATATTGACGGGTTTGGCCATGCCAATAACGCTGCCTATGTGGTGTGGCTGGAACGTTGTGCCTGGCGGCATTCGCAGCGTCTGGGGCTGGACCTGAGTGCCTATCGTCGCCTCGATCGGGCAATGGCCGTGGCCCGCCATGAGATCGATTATCTGGCCAGCGCCTATGAAGGTGACGAGTTGCAACTGGCAACCTGGATTGTCGATTGTGACAAGCGCCTGCGCATGACTCGGCACTTTCAGCTGGTGCGCCCTTGCGACGGCGTAACCCTGCTGCGCGCACAAACCACCTTTGTCTGCATCGAACTGTCTACCGGCAAGGCCAAGCGCCTGCCGCCCGAGTTTCTGGAAGGTTATGGCCCGGCGGTCGTAACGGCCTGACAAGGGCGACAGCCTGATACCCGTTGGCCCCGGAACCCCGTAAACTGCCGCACGTTTTTTATGAGAGTCACCCATGCAAATTGCTTTGGCGCCGATGGAGGGGTTGGTCGACAACATCCTGCGTGATGTCCTGACCCGCACCGGCGGTATTGATTGGTGCGTCACCGAATTTATCCGGGTCACCGAACGTGTATTGCCAGAGGCGTACTTTCACAAGTTCGCCCCCGAACTCCAGCACGGCGCCAAAACCCGCGCCGGCGTGCCGCTGCGTGTGCAGCTTTTGGGTTCTGATCCGGCCTGTCTGGCGGATAACGCGGCATTGGCCTGTGAGTTGGGATCAGGGGTGATTGACCTCAATTTCGGCTGCCCGGCCAAAACCGTGAACAAGTCCCGGGGCGGAGCAGTATTGCTCAAAGAGCCCGAATTGCTGCATGCGATTTTGTTGCAGGTGCGGCGCACGGTGCCAGCGCATATCCCGGTCACGGCCAAGATGCGGCTGGGCTTCGATACGCCTGACAGTGCCAATGAGTGCGCGATTGCCCTCGCCGAAGGGGGCGCCAGCCAGATCGTGGTGCATGCCCGGACCAAGATGGATGGCTACAAGCCGCCA
The DNA here is from genome assembly GCF_000346225.2 of Pseudomonas sp. Lz4W. Taxonomy (NCBI): domain Bacteria; kingdom Pseudomonadati; phylum Pseudomonadota; class Gammaproteobacteria; order Pseudomonadales; family Pseudomonadaceae; genus Pseudomonas; species Pseudomonas sp. Lz4W. Next base: position 1,783,765 of record NZ_CP017432.1, read on the forward strand.
GCGCACTGGGAATACATTGCCCAGGTGCAAGACGCGGTCAAGGTGCCGGTGTTTGCCAATGGCGATATCTGGTCGGTTGAAGACTGGCGCCGCTGCCGCGAAATCAGCGGGGCCGAGGACATCATGCTCGGTCGCGGACTGGTATCGCGTCCCGACCTGGCCCGGCAAATTGCTGCTGCAAAAGCCGGTGAAGAGGTGGTCGAAATGACCTGGGCCGACCTGCAGCCCATGATTCGCGACTTTTGGGCCCAGGCCGAGGCTCAGTTGACCCCGCGTTCCGCCCCTGGGCGGCTCAAGCAATGGCTGGCCATGCTGACCCGCAATTACCCCGAAGCCATGGTGCTGTTCAATGCCATGCGCCGCGAAACCGATTGTGAAAAGGTCAGGCATCTGGTCAATAACCCGCCTTCGGACGCTACCTGACACGGCAAAAAAAAATTCAAAAAAAACCCTTGAAATGCGTTTGGCGGTCCCTATCTATGGGGTACGCGATGCCGAAAGCGGGTCGCGTAAACCAATCTCGCTGAAATCAGGAGGATGAAATTATGAGCACTGCACTTTCCATGGCGCCTCTGTTCCGTAATTCTGTCGGCTTTGACCGTTTTAGTGATTTGTTTGAAACCGCATTACGCAATGATTCCAGTGGCGGGTACCCACCTTACAACGTTGAAAAACGTGGTGAAGACAGCTATCGCATCGTGGTGGCAACGGCGGGGTTCCAGCAAGATGATCTGGACCTGCAAGTAGAGAAAGGTGTGCTGACCGTGAGCGGCAGCAAACGTGAAAGCACCAGCGAAGAAGGCGTTACCTTCTTGCATCAGGGCATCGCCCAAAGGGCTTTCAAGCTGTCCTTCCGTCTCGATGACCATATCGAGATCAAGGGCGCAAACCTGAACAATGGTTTGCTCAGCATCGACCTGCAGCGGGTCGTGCCCGAAGAGGCGAAAGCCAAACGCATCCCTATCAACGGGGATCGGCAGGCTGCTCTGAACAACTGATTTGAGCAAGCGCCAGCCCGGGACCCCGTCTTTAAGGCGGGGTCTCTTGCTTTGGGCACCCTTGAAGAGTGGTACGCAGGCATTTGTTCCGACCCTCTCCCCGGGGCAGGTGCCTGCTTTAGTTGTCACTCGGCTCCAGTCGGGGCCGGGTATACAGTCCTGAATATCACGGCTCTGTCGCAAGTTTGCGGCTCGATGCCCATCGGACCCTGTACCTGGGTCAGCAAACATTGAATAAATCCTGAACCGGGCCCGGGGAGACGGGCCTGGTTGTCACGCATTACTTTGCGGCCTGATTCGCTGTGCCCTGGTAGTGCTTGAGATTTTTCTCGGCTTTGTAGCGCAGGGCTATATCAGGCACGCTGCCGCTCTTGCCGGTTTCTACCCAGTTGCGAATACGGCCGGCATCGGCAAAGTGGGTGTATTTGCCGAAGGCATCGAGAATCACCAGCGAAACCGGGCGATTACCCATTTCCGTGACCAGTACCAGGCAGTGTCCGGCCTGATTGGTGAAACCGGTTTTGGTCAGCTTGATGTTCCATTTGTCTTTATTGACCAGATGGTCGGTGTTGTGAAAACCCAGGGTGTAGTTGGGTTTGCGGAACGCCACGGTCTTTTCTTTGGTGGTGCTCAACTGGGTCAGCATCGGGTAATGCCGCGCTGCGGCCAGCAACTTGCTCAGGTCCCGGGCAGTGGACACGTTGCGCACCGACAGGCCGGTGGGCTCGACGTAATGGGTGCTCATCATGCCCAGGCTTTTGGCCTTGGCATTCATCGCCGCGATAAACGCCACATAACCGCCCGGATAATGATGCGCCAGGCTGGCGGCGGCACGGTTTTCCGAAGACATCAGGGTGATCAGCATCATTTCATGGCGCGACAGTTCGCTGCCCAGCTTGACCCGGGAGAACACGCCTTTCATTTCCGGGGTGTCGCTGATGTTGACCGAGATGTATTCATCCATCGACTGCTTGGCGTCGAGTACCACCATGGCGGTCATCAGCTTGCTGACCGACGCAATGGGGACAATGACATCAGGGTTGCTGGAATAAATGATTTTGTTGGTCTGCAGGTCGACCAGCATCGCGCTGCCTGAAGCGATGTGCAGTTGTGACGTATCCCTTGGAGCCGAAGTGGCTTCGTTCGCTGCGGCGATCGAAGGGGCGGCGGTGCCTGTAAGAACTAAAAATAGGCTCAGAATCGAAAGATGAATTTTCACGCAGAATGACTCAAGGATGGTTGGGAAGTGCCGATCTGTAACGGTTATTTGAAACGTATCGTTACATTTCGTGAGTATGGATCAATAATCGTTGAAATGCCTGATTTCGCAGGGACTTGGAGCATGTATTTCAGGTAAATCGTTATTTGTAGACTTTCTCTGCCCGGGCAACTTGTCGATCCGGTCGGCTGCCGCGGGCGAGGGTAGCAGCTCAAAGCTGTGCGCTGGCTGAACGCGAGTGGGGCCGGCCGGCGTTTGCTTTGGCCCGGGACACTTAAGAGACCGGCAATTGTGTAAAATGCCGGCCCTTGAAACTGACCGGCCGGCCCGATGACTCCTGAAGCGTTAAGCACCCTGCACCTGCACCTATTGACTGCCTTGGAGACTGCGCCCGACGAAACCCGGCGTTTGTTCCATGGGCGCGGACGGTGCTGGCCGGGACTTGAGCAATTGACGGTGGACTGGCTGCAGGGCGTGCTCCTGGTTTCGCTATTCAAAGAGCCTGAGCCGGCGCAGCTAGAGGCATTGAAGCACCTGCTGCTGAACCTCTCGCAATCGGCGGTATGGCAAGCCAGCGGGGCGCACACGCTGGTGATGCAGCACCGCTACACACTCAACAGTGACAGCGAATGGCTGGTCGGCGAAGCGATTGATGAGTGGACGCTGACCGAAGGTGGCTTGCGCTACCGCGTCGACCTGGGCCGCAAGCAGAACAACGGCCTGTTCCTTGATATGCGCTACGGCCGTGACTGGGTACGGGCCAATGCCGAGGGCAAGCGGGTCCTGAATCTGTTTGCCTACACCTGCGGCTTCTCGGTCGCCGCCATCGAAGGCGGCGCCCAGCATGTGGTCAACCTCGATATGTCCCGTGCGGCATTGAGCCGTGGTCGCGACAATCACCGTCTCAATGCCCATGACATGAGCAAGGTGAGCTTCCTTGGCCATGAGCTGTTCAAGTCCTGGGGCAAGGTGAAAAGCATGGGCCCTTATGATTTGGTGATCATTGATCCGCCTTCCTTCCAGAAGGGCAGTTTTTTGCTGACCAAGGATTACCAGCGGGTGGTTCGGCGCCTGCCGGAGTTGCTCACTGAGAACGGCACGGTGCTGGCGTGCATGAACGATCCGGCTTTCGGCTCTGACTTCCTGATCGACGGCGTGACCCTTGATGCGCCGAGTTTGCGTTTCGTGCAGCGACTGGAGAACCCGCCTGAGTTTCCGGACGCCGATGCAGAGTGCGGTTTGAAAGCGCTGGTGTTCAAACAAGGGGTTTGACCGGCAAAAAAAAGCCCGCGGGGGAGGGTGCGGGCGAAGGGTTCATTGAATGAGCAGGGCGAATATACAGCTCGCTGCCAGTCAGAAATGTGAAACATATTTCATGCTTTGTTAGCCGGTGCGGGCTTACTTGGTGCGCGACGATTCAAACAGGAACCAGACGCGGCGTTCGGCCTCGTCGATCCAGTTTTCCAGCAGGCTGGTGGTCGCCACGTCACCCAGTTCAGAACACATTTCGTGGGTCTCGCGCATGTAGGCGGCGAGCTGGATATTGTCTTCGCGCAACTCGGCCAGCATGTCGCTCGGGGTCACGAAGTCGGCGTCGTTGTCCAGCAGGCGCTGGAGTTTTTTGATGTGACCCACCGAGCGGATAGTGGTGCGCCCCAGCTTGCGCACGCGCTCGGCAATGGCGTCGGTGGTGGCAAAAATCTGATCGGACTGCTCGTCCAGCAGCAGATGGAAGTCACGGAAGTGCGGGCCTGACATATGCCAGTGGAAGTTCTTGGTTTTCATGTAAATGGCAAAGGTATCGGCCAGCAGGGCATTCACTTCTGCCGCAATGTTGATGCAGGCTTCATCGCTCAGCGCCGAAGGTGTCCGCAGATCGGCCTTTCTGCTTTCCTTGGCGGATTTCAGGTCTTTCATGATGGTTCCTCGTGGTGGCTGGAAATGGGGATGACGCAGGGTATCGGGCGTGTCTGTGCCGGCTGACTAAAGACCAGGAACTGCCTTTCGTCAAACGCACCCTGGAGCCGTCTACAGGTTGCGACCGGCGAAAGAGCAAGATTGTTCAATACTTTGGAACACCCTGCTGCGACCCTTTGCCACTGCTTATTGCCGGGATGTTTTTTGATGCCTACGACCCTTCCACGCGTCGCGTTCACCCGCGGTGCGATTGCTTGTCTTCCATTGACCCTGGCGTGTGCGCCCTGGGGGTTGCTGGCGGGTTCGACGGCAATTGATGCGCAATTGACCCCGCTGCAGAGTCAGGGTCTGTCGGTGTTTGTTTTTGCCGGGGCGGCCCAGTTGGTGGCCATTGGCATGATCAAGGGTGGCGCCAGTGTGATTTCAATCCTGCTGACCACCTTGCTCCTGACCTCGCAGCATTTGCTGTACGCGATGCATCTGCGCCCGCTGGTGTCGCCACTGCCGGTCAGGTGGCGGTTCGGGCTCGGGTTTCTGCTGACCGACGAATTTTTCGCCCTGGTCAGCCCCTATGACCAGAAGACCTTCAGTCGCTGGTACGCATTGGGTGTCGGGCTGTGCATGTACCTGGGCTGGAACCTCTTTACCCTGCTTGGGGTAATACTGGGCAAGAGCATTCCGGGGCTGGATCAACTGGGGCTGGAGTTCTCGATTGCCGCAACTTTTATCGCCCTGATTACACCCGTGGTGCGTAATGTGCCGACGGTGATCTGTGTCGCGGTCTCACTGCTGAGCGTGGTGCTGTTCAGTCACTGGCAGTGGGAGTCGGCGATTGTATTGGCGGGGCTGGCGGGCATGGCTGCAGGCTATGTGTGCAAGCGGCTGGGGGAGTACTTCGCATGATCTGGATGATTATCGCGGGGATGACCCTGATTCTGTTTTTCAACCGCTACCTGTTTCTGGAGCCGCGGTTGCCGATTCGCCTGAACCGGCGGGTAAAGGAGTTTCTCGGGTTTGCGGTGCCCGGGATGCTCACAGCCATTTGCGGGCCGATCATTTTTGTCAAAGATCACGGCCTCGACCTGGGGCCGGGCAATCCCTACCTGCTGGCCGGCCTGTGTGCGATAGGGCTGATGCTCTGGAGTCGCAACGTTCTGCTCAGTGTTGCGTTAAGCATGGGGCTGTTTTATCTGTTTCGCTGGTGGCTTTGATCTGGGCCGCAGCTCGCGTAGTGAAGGGACCGCTGACGGCAACGCCGTCACTGACCAGGTACCAGCAGGCCAGAAGGCCGTCGGCTCGAAGCCGGGCCGGTACTGCGCTACCGATGACAGACATGACATGAACTTTTGACATACAAACCTCTCTGCAAACAATGTTGCTAGCTTAAGGTCTGTGCCGGTGCGCAAATAATCATTGCGCGTGATAGTGGCCATTGATGCCAGTGAGGTCAGGGGCTAATCAACCACCTGGTCGAGCATCTGCATCACTTGCTGATCGCTGATGAGCCCTTCGCTTACAAGGTGCTGGGCCAGCAGCGACATGAGTTTCGCAGTGCGGTGGCCTTCGAGCTGCTTGAGCTCGGTGAGGGTGTTATAGACCTTGCTTGAAGTGCACAGGCCTGCGGTGCGGTGCGGGTTTTGTGTAGGCATACAGGTCGTCCTTGTTTTTATAAAGTGCTCTTGTTGGCTGTCCGGGTGCGGCGGACTGTTGACCATCATGCCGCAACCCGCAGCATGAGGCTGTCTCAGCCGCGACACCCATGACATCTAATCAGACCTGGCGCCAGCTTCACAAGCCTGCCGGTGAACCCGCTGCTTACCAGCGCGGCGGGCCGTAGTAGCCGCGGGGCGGGCCGTAATACACCGGATGCGGGCGACCATAGTAGCCCTGGTAATAGACCGGTTGTGGCGCCGGGACATAGACCGGCCGTGGCTGGTAATAGATCGGTTGCGGCTGGACATACACCGGCTGCGGCTGCGCATAGACCGGTTGCTGGATATACACCGGACGTGGTTGTTGTGCTGCCATGACCGAGCCTGCAACGGTAGCGCCGACCACTGCACCGACAACGGCTGATCCGGCATCCCAACCGCCATGGGCGCTGGCTTGGCCTGCGACAGCCAAAGCGCCGATAAGCAAAGCTACTTTGGGGATGGTACGCATCATGACGATTCCTCTGGTTTCAGTCCCGACTTTGGCCACTGGGCCACGTAAACATTGCGGGGATAACTCTATGACCACCTTTTTTGAAAAAACTGCGGAGCGCTTCGGTAAATATTGTGTAAGGTTTGCCCGGCGCTGAGACGTTTCAGCCCGGGCAGCAGCAATATGATCCAACAAAACTACCCACGCGGCTTGTGCCGTCGATCTGAAAGCAATCTGCAAGGAGATGAGCATGCAAATGAATCCGGATAAAGACACCCGACTGTGCATATCGCTGTCGGGCCGGCCGGGGAATTTCGGACTGCGTTTTCATAATCATCTATACGAGCAGCTGGGCCTGAACTTTTACTACAAGGCGTTCAGCAGCAAGGATCTGGCAGGGGCGGTGACCGGTATCCGGGCCCTGGGCATTCGCGGCTGCGGCGTGTCCATGCCCTTCAAGGAGGCCTGCATTGCGCTGGTCGATGAGCTGGATACCTCGGCCCGGGCCATTGCGTCGATCAACACCATCGTCAATACCGATGGCCACTTGAAGGCCTACAACACCGACTACATCGCCATAGCCCAATTGCTGCGCGATCATAAAGTCCCGCAGCAAACCACATTCGCCCTGCGCGGCAGCGGTGGCATGGCCAAGGCAGTGGCATCGGCCTTGCGTGATGGTGGTTATCGCAATGGTCTGATCGTGGCCCGCAATGAGGCGACGGGGGCGGGGCTGGCCAAAACCCTGGGTTATGCCTGGCAGCCGGAGCTGGGGGAGAGCAGGCCGCAGATGCTGATCAACACCACGCCCGTGGGCATGACGGGGGGCGCCGAGGCGAATGATCTGGCGTTTGCAGAAGATGCAATTGCGCAGGCAGAAATCATCTTCGATGTGGTGGCCATTCCGGCTGAAACGCCATTGATCCTTTGCGCTCGGGCTCAGGGCAAGCGGGTGATTACCGGCCTTGAGGTCATTGCGATCCAGGCCCTGGAGCAGTTTGTGCTGTACACCGGCGTGCGGCCCACAGCCGAGCAGTTCAAGGCCGCGGTGGCGTTTGCCCGTAGCTGAGTGAAGGAGCGGGCGCGTTATTTCGCCCGCTCTACGGATTTACTCGAGTTCCGCCAGACGTGCTTCGAGCGCGGCGATTCGCGCCTCAAGGGCTTCAAAGCGTTCCAGTGATACGCCGGCACTGGCGCTGCTGCGCTCGGCAGGTTGCTGGCGGGCCGAGATGATTGTTTCGATATCGGCCGGGTCGCCCAGAGCGTGCATGTAGCGGTCTTCGCGCTGGCCGGACTGGCGCGGCACCAGCAGCGCCAGATCACGGGCGATCAGGCGCTCCAGCTGGTGTTGCACTTGTTCGGTGTCTTCGAAATCGTGCATGCGTGAGCTGCGGGTCAGCAGCTCATTGAGGGTTTGCGGGCCCCGCAAAAACAGCAGCCCCAGCAGGATCACCTGGGCCGGAACCAGCTCCAGCGCCTTGTCGACCTTGTGTTCCCAGCGGTCGGCACGGCTGCCCATCACCAGCCGGGTAAAGCCGCGACCTTCCAGTGCGCGCAGGCTTTGTCCGACCTGGCCCTGGGTCAGGCTCATCACCGGCTCGCGGCTGGTTTTCTGATTGCAGGCCAGCAGCAGGGCGTTGAGGGTCAGTGGATAAGTTTCAGGGTGGGTGGCCTGTTTCTCGATCAGGGAGCCGAGAATGCGGATCTCGATGCTGTTGAGACGAGGTCCGGTGTCAGATTCGATCTGCGGGTTTTCTGTGGACTGACTCGCTGGGGATTCCATTTCTCTTCTCCATTTTTAGCCAGCGGCCATTGTGGAGTCTTTTGCCCGTTAGAGCGACTGTCTTGATTGGCCCCGCAGGGGGCTGGCCCGGGCAGTACCTGCGGGGAGGGCGGTTAGCGGTTGACCAGTTTGGCCGGCAGCGCAATCACCAGCAGGCTGCTCAGTAGCAGACAGCCGGCAAAGAACCACAGTGCGCCGGCACCGCTGCCGGTGACGTCGATGGCAATGCCCATCAGCGAATTACTCACCAGCCCGGCAATATTGGCCAGCGAGCAGGCCAGGGCGAACCCGGTAGCGGCGGCCCGGCCCTTGAGAAAGGTCGCCGGCAAACTGAAGAACACCGGTACGGCCCCGATGATGGCGGCCGAAGCAATGGCGAACAGCAAAACCGTGGCAAACACGTTGTGGTTAAAGAAGGTGGTGGCGGCCATGGCTGCCGCACCAATCAAAAAGGGCACGATGATATGCCAGCGCCGTTCGCGACGACGGTCCGAACTGGCACCGATCATCAGCATGCCAACCAGGGCGGCGGCACTGGGCAGTGCGGTCAGCACACCGATATGAAAGTTGTCGGCCACCCCAGCGTTGCGAATGAAGGTCGGCATCCAGAACGCCATGGCGTAGGCGCTGAGCAGGATGGAAAAGTCGATGCCGCCGAGCATCCAGACCTTGAGGTTGAAAAAGCCGTCACGGAAGCTGTGCTTGCTGTTTTTGCCCTCGACGTCATCCAGGCGCAGTTCGCCTTCGAGCAAGGCTTTTTCTTCGTCGTTCAGCCATTTGGCTTTGTGATGGTTATCCGGCAGTACCCAGAACGTCAGGATGCCGAGCAGCACGCTGGGTACGGCTTCGACGATAAACAGCCATTGCCAGCCGCGCAGGCCGGCGGTGTTGTCGAAGGCGCCCATGATCCAGCCCGACAGCGGCCCGCCGATCACGCTGGAAAGCGGCATGCCGATCATGAACAGGGCAATGATGCGCCCGCGCCGATAGGTCGGAAACCAGGTGGTCAGGTAGTACAGCACGCCCGGCAGAAACCCGGCTTCGGCCGCACCCAGCAGAAAGCGTACAAAGTAGAACTGGGTCGGGGTGGTGACCAGCATGGTGCAGGCCGACAGCAGGCCCCAGGTAATCATGATCCGGGCAATCCAGACCTTGGCCCCGACCTTCTCCAGCGCCAGGTTGCTCGGCACCTCGAACAGGATATAACCGACGAAAAACAGGCCCGCGCCAAGGCCGAATGCGGTCTCGCTGAAATGCAGGTCTTGCAGCATTTGCAGTTTGGCGAAGCCGATGTTGATCCGGTCCAGATAGGACGCCAGATAACAGAAGCAAAGAAAGGGGATCAGTTTCCAGGTGATCTTGTGATAGAGCACCTTGACGGGATCTGCCACGGGGGTCGCAAGGGTTGTTCCAGCATTTGCAGAGGGCATGTGTGTCTCCTGGCGGTGACTTATGTTTGTTTTTGTGTAGCCGCGATCAGTGCTTTGGCAGGCTCGTAAAGCGGCTTCCAAAGGCAGTGTCAGAAGACTGGGCCGGCCCTCCTCGATGCTCGGAGTGAGGCCTTGCCCAGTTGTGGCGACCGGTGCTCTGCGGCCCGGTTCTATGGCGGATTTCCCTGTCTGCCGGATGTTACTCAAACGCTTTTGGCGAATTGCTCCATGGCCTCCCGTTTGCTCACCACATCGCCATATTTACTGTCGATATCGAACAGGTTGGCTTCATGCGGCGCGCTGTGCCGGTCACCGACACACTCGCGCACAACGATGGTGCGAAAGCCGTGTTGCACGGCATCCACTGCTGTTGCGCGGATGCAGCCACTGGTGGAGCAGCCTGCGAGGACCAGGGTGTCGATACCCTGGGCGTGCAACAGCGATGCCAGGCTGGTGCCGAAAAACGAACTGGCGTATTGCTTGCTGATCACCACTTCATCCGCATTCGGTGTGACCGCTTCGCAGAAGGCGGCCAGCGGGTTGCCCTCGACCATGTCTTTCATCACCGGGGCTTTTTTAAGCCAGATCCCGCCGTCGGCAAAATGCCCCGGGTGGTAGCGGATATTGGTATGCACCACCAAAACTCCGTGGTCACGGGCGCAGGCCAGCAGCCCGGCACTCTCGGCGACAGCGCTGACCACGCCCGGGGCGAACAGGGGGGCGCCCTCGCGGGTATAACCCTGCATGAAATCCACCATCAGCAAGGCCGGCTTGTTGCCAAAACCGATGCGCTGGCCCCATACGCCCTGATAGTTGGCGTCGGCACTTTGTTCCTGGCTCATGACTTTGCTCCTATTTATAAGCGCCCGAAAGCAGCGCGCCGGCGCCCGGCACTATGGGTTCCAGATCGAGGGCCTTGAGCATGGCGTAAGTGGTGGCAATGGCGGCAGTCAGTACCGGGATACCGGTTTGCGCTTCAACCTGGGGCACCACGGGCAAGGATTGCATTTGCACGCAGGCAGATAGCACGATCACGTCCACGCCTTCAAGGTTCATGCTGCTGACAATGGCCGGTAACCTGGCCGGATCATGCAGGGCCACTTGCAGATTGTCGGGGATCTCCAGGGCGCGCCAGTCCACCACTTCAAACCCTTCCTCGCGAATGTAATCCACCACCAGCTGTGTCAGCGGCTTCATGTACGGCGCCACGATGGCGATTCTTTTGGCGCCCATCACCTTGAGGCCGTCGATCAGTGCGCCGGCGCTGGTAATGACCGGTGCAGTGGCGTCGTTATCGGCCGTGGCCCGGGTCAGGCGCGCCTCGGATTTGCGATGGTAGCCCAGGCCCATGGCCATGATCGCCACCAGGCAGGCGTAGCCCAGTACGTCGACTTTGGCGTCGGACAGTTCGATGGCGCAGCGGTCGGATTCGCCGTCCATTGCTGCCAGTTCTTCCTTGCGCACCTGTTTCATGCGCATGCGGCTGGAGTGGAAGGTGAAGCGTTCGGGGCGGATCAATTGGCGTGCGGTGAGCATCGCCGGAATCTCGGTTTCCATGGTGGTGTTGGAGCTCGGCACAATCTGGCCGATGCGGTAAGGCTTGATCACAGAGTGTCTCCTTAAAAGCGTTGCGCAGAATGCGGATCAGTGGCGGGCGAGGAAGTCGCGGCATGCGCCGAGAAAACCTTCAAGGTCATCCCAGGGGATCATGTGCCCGGCGTTCGGCACCCGGGCTATCTGGATCCGTGGCTGCAGCTCGAGGATTTGCGCTTCGTCGGCGGCCTGTATCACTGCGCCACGCCCGGCGACCATCAGCAGCGCGGGCACGGTGAGTTTTGGCAGGTCTTGATGGAAGTCCACGTCATGGAAATCGTTGAAGGCGCGAACGATGGCGGGCTCATAACAGGTGTGCAGCCATTCGGCGCGCAATTGCAGTTGCTCCAGGCTCCAGGTGGGGCAGAAGGCGCGCATGGCCTCGGCGTCCATGCCTTGTTCGGCCTGGCGGATCGAGTCCACGTACCACGCCAGTTTGCTGGGGTACTCGCGTCGACCCGGGCCGGATACCGGAGGATCGATCAGCACCAGGCTTTTCACTGCGCCCGGATTGCGTGCGGCACTGCGTACGGCAAAGCGTGCGCCCATGGAGTGGCCGGCCAGGTGATAGCCATCAAAGCCCATGGCCCGGGCGAAAGCGCTGATGTCGTCCGCGCAGGTATCGGCGCTGTAATCCAGTTCGGGGCCGGTGGAAGACAGGCCGCGCCCCCGTACATCAAGTACATAGGTGTCGTAATCGGCGCCAAGGCGTTCGGCGACAAAGCCCCAGGTAATGGCCGGGCTGGTGATGCCCGGGATCAGCAGCAACACCGGTTTTACCGAGTCGTGCTGGCCGCCGTAGCGCAGGTAATGCTGGCGAATGCCATTGGCCTGGACATTGCCGCCCTCTATGAATGTGCTCATGCCGGTACTTCCGACTCAAGGGAGTGGCTGTACAGGTCGTAGCCGTAGACCCAGGCCGGATCTTCCTGGGTGCGCAGCCAGGTGTTGGCGTTGGACACGGCCTGGACCCGCGAGGCGCGATCCTTGCGGTTGGCTTCGTACAGTTTGAACGCGGTGCGGTAGTCACCCAGGCCGGTTTCCTGCAGGCAACGGGTCAACATGGCGGCATCTTCGATGGCCATGCCGGCACCCTGGGCCATGTGCGGCTTCATGGGATGGCAGGCATCGCCCAGCAACACCAGGCGTCCGCGGCTCCACAGCGGCAGTGGATTGCGATTGAGCAGCGGCCACTTGGTCACGCTTTCACTGGACTCAATCAGCGCCTGAACGGTGGGGTTGTAACCCTCGAAAGCCTGGTACATCTCTTCGCGGCTGCTGTCGACGAAATTGCCCTGGAAGTCCCACGCCTCATGGGGAACCCCGGTGACGTAGTAGTACTCGTCGCGCTTGGCGGTGGTGTGATAGACCATCATGTGGCGGTCGTGGCTCCACCACTTCACACAGTTCTCGAAGTCGAGGTTGTATTTGCCCAGGGTTTCGCTGCGGATCAGCGCGCGATGGGCACCCCAGCCGCTGTAGAGCGGTTTTTCTGCGCCGAGCAATTCTTCGCGGATTTTTGAATTGATGCCATCGGCACCAATCACGATGTCGGCTTCGGTGCTGGTGCCGTCGCTGAAGTGCAGGCGTACCAGCGAATCGGTTTCTTCAAGGCGGGTCAGGCATTTATTGAAGTGGGTGGTGCCCGGCGCGATGGTCGACATTTGCAGCGCATGCAAATCGCCGCGATGCACCGTGATATAGGCGGCGCCGTATTCTTTGCGGGCAAACTCGCCCAGCGGGATACGCGACAGGTAGTCGCCGCTGGCACCGTCCCGGCTGAACCAGAAATCGGGGTGCGAGCCCATGTCGCTCAACTTCTGTTCGATGCCCATGCGGCGGAAAATTTTCATGATATTCGGCCCCATGTGAATACCCGCGCCAATGCGGGAAAACGCGGGGGCCTGCTCATAAATATCGACCTGGAACCCGGCTTTTTGCAGCAGCGTGGCCGCTGCGGCGCCTCCAAGACCTGCGCCGACGATGGCGATTTTTTGTTTTACGGGCATGCAAGGCTTCCTTTTTCTAGAGCGGGAGCGGTTGCCGGGACCATGGGCCTCGGCCAGACATTTACAGTGTATACGCTATTAATTTTCAAGCTGTATAGCCCCTCAGAAAAATAAATAATTTGCCTGAGGGCTGTTTTCAGCCTTGAAAGCCACTAATTGTTGGGCTCTAACTGTTGTGTGGTTTTTTTGGCTTTTCGGAAAATAATGTTCATCAGTTATTAAATAGTGTGTACGCTTTAGTTGAGCGGCTGAAACGCTCTGCCTGATTTGGTACGACGGGCAGTTCGGCGTTTGCCCCCCCCTGCAGCGATTCGATAGAGAGGATGAGTAAATGCCGGTGAGCGACTGCGAGTTGACGCAAATGTTTGAGCACGTGTTGCAACTGTCCCGAGTGGACGCGACCCAGAGTGTCGCAGTGCTCAAAAGCCACTATTCCGATCCGCGTACGGTGCGGGCCGCCATGGACGCCGCCCAGCGTCTTGGGGCCAAGGTCTACGCCGTGGAATTGCCCTCGTTCAATCACCCGACGGCCATGGGTAATGACATGACGGCTTACTGCGGGGACACCGCGCTCACGGGCAACATTGCGGCGCAACGGGCGCTGGAGGCGGCGGATCTGGTGGTCGATACCATGATGCTGCTGCATTCGCCGGAGCAGGAGCAGATCCTCAAGACTGGAACCCGGATTCTGTTGGCGGTTGAACCCCCGGAAGTGCTGGCGCGGATGCTGCCGACCCTGGCCGACAAGGAGCGGGTGATGGCGGCCGGAAAACTGCTGGAGCAAGCGCGCTCCATGCATGTCAGATCCAGGGCAGGGAGTGATTTCAAGGCGTTGCTGGGGCAGTACCCGGCCGTGACCGAGTATGGTTTTGCCGATGAGCCGGGGCGTTGGGACCATTGGCCCAGCGGTTTCCTGTTCTCCTGGCCGAATGAAGAAACCGCCGAAGGCGTGCTGGTAATCGATGTCGGCGATATCATCTTGCCGTTCAAGAACTATTCGCGAGAGCGCATCACCCTGGAAATCGACAAGGGTTTCATTACCTCGATTCATGGCGGGTTCGAAGCCGAGTATTTGCGCGACTACCTGAAGTATTTCAACGACCCGGAGGTGTACGGCATTTCCCATATCGGTTGGGGTTTGCAGCCGCGCGCCCAATGGACGGCGATGGGCCTGCACGACAAGAACGACGGAATGTGCATGGATGCGCGGGCATTCGAGGGTAACTTCCTGTTTTCCACCGGGCCCAATACCGAAGTCGGTGGCACGCGCAAGACCCCGTGCCATCTGGATATCCCGTTGCGACATTGCGATATCTATCTTGATGATCAGGCGGTGGTTGCCGGCGGTGTGGTACTGGCCCGCTAAACCAGGCCCGCCCGGGTCAGGGGCCGGTGTTGTGGGAGCCGGCTCCTGCCTGGGCGTTGCGACACGGATTGAGCATTACCCCGATCATGGCCCCACAGGTTAAGGTCATGACCTCTCACCCTTGAATTGAAAGAGGCCGTTGTGCCGGATACGAAAGACAAAAAACCAGGCCGTCAGGCCGCTTATGATTTCTGCGAACAGCCAGGCCATTTGTTGCGCAAGGCCTATCAGCGCAACATGGCGATTTTTCAGCAAAATGTCGGCAACTCGCAGTTGACTGCGGTGCAGTTCATCACCCTGTGTGCCGTTCGGGATCACGGGCCCAGCTCCTTGAGTGAGCTGATCAAGGCCACTGCAGTCGATCAGGCAACCATTCGCGGCATAGTCGAGCGTCTTCAGGCCCGCGGCCTGATCACCCTCAAGCCCGCCGTGCAGGACAAGCGCAAAGTCATCGTCAGCCTCACCCCGGCGGGTGAGCAATTAGTGCGCGAGACCGAGCCCCATGCACTGCAAGTGAGCGAGCTGACCATGAGCAAACTCAACCCGGCAGAGCGGGTCGCACTCCTGTATTTGCTGCGCAAAATGGTGGATGAAGGCAGCGAATAAGCTTTCCCCAACCTTGTGGCATCGTTCTTGCTCTGGCTTGTATGAAGTGTTTACTTCATCAAAACCGGAGTGAATCAGGGTCTGCCTGTGCAGGCCTTTGTTACGCCTGTTTCATGAAGTAAACACTTAATAAGATCCGCCTCCAACAGTGCGGACGATGTTACTTGGGGAAGCCTTGAATGAGCGATCACACCCTTGCGCCTGTCAGAACGGTAACACTGCACGTCAACGGCCAGCCTGTCGTGGTCAGTGCCATGGCCGATACCCCGCTGTTGCTGATCCTGCGCAATGACTTGCAGCTCAACGGCCCTAAATATGGCTGTGGTCTGGGGGAGTGCGGTGCCTGCACGGTGATCATTGACGGGGTGGCTGCCCGCTCCTGTGTCTTCCCGTTGTCCGGTGCCGAGGGGCGCACCATTACCACCCTTGAAGGCCTCGGCAGCCGGGCGCAGCCGCACCTGGTGCAGCAGGCCTTTATCGATGAGCAGGCTGCGCAATGCGGCTACTGCATGAACGGCATGATCATGACCGCCAAGGCGCTGCTTGATCGCATTCCCCACCCCAGCGAAGCGCAAGTTCGAAACGAACTGTCAGCCAACCTCTGTCGCTGCGGCACCCATCTCGAAATCATTCGCGCGGTCATGCTTGCCGCCCGTCAAATGCCCTGAACGGATTGATGACTATGACCCTTACCACGCTCACCCGTGATCAGTTGTTGGCCAAGTCTGGCGTCTTGCTGGTGGTTGATCAGATTCAGCCGCCTTCAGGTCCCGTGGCCAAAGGCGGTGTTCCTGTACTCAAGCCCAGGGAGCTGGGGCTGTTCATTGCGGTAAACGATGACGGGCAGGTCTATGGCTTCAACGGCCATGTGGACCTGGGTACCGGCATCCGCACGTCGCTGGCGCAGATCGTGGCCGAAGAGCTGGACCTGGCCCTGGAGCAGGTATGCATGGTGCTGGGCGATACCGACAGCGCGCCAAATCAGGGGGCGACCATTGCCAGCGCCACGATCCAGATCACTGCCATCCCTTTGCGCAATGCGGCAGCCGAAGCGCGACGTTTTTTGCTGGATCTTGCAGCCCGGCGTCTGGGTGTCGAGCCGCAGTCTTTAGTGATGGACAGCGGGGTGATAACCAGTGCGGACGCTCGCCAGCTGACATTTGCCGAACTGGTGGCCGGGGAGCGCCATGTGCTTGGCATTTCCGGCGATGCGCCGCTCAAACCCGTGGAAGACTACCGGCTGGTAGGCAACGCCTCGGCCCGGGTGGACATCCCGGCCAAGGCCAGCGGCGAGCTGACCTATGTGCATGATATGCGCCTGCCCGACATGCTGCATGGCCGCGTGATTCGCCCGCCCTATGCCGGGCTCGACAGTGGCGAGTTTGTCGGCACAAGCCTGCTGCACGTGGACGAGTCGTCCATTGCGCACATTCCGGGCATCGTCAAAGTGGTGGTGATCGGTGATTTTATCGGCGTGGTTGCCAAGCGTGAAGAGCAGGCCGTGAAGGCGGCGCAAGCGCTGAAAGTCAGCTGGAAAGCCTGGACGCAAAAACTGCCGGACATGGATGATGTGGCGCAGGCCATCCGTGACAACCCCCGGGTCCGGCGTGTGGTGCTGGACAAGGGCAACGTTCAGCAGGCGTTGGACCAGGCCAGCGAACGCATGCCCCGCACCTATTTGTGGCCTTACCAGATCCACGGCTCCATCGGCCCGTCCTGTGGCCTGGCGGATTATCAGGAACACCAGATACGGGTGTGGTCGGGCACGCAAAACCCGCACCTGTTGCGGGCGGATCTGGCATGGCTGCTGGAGTACCCGGAAGAGCGGATTGAGATCATTCGCATGGAGGCAGCGGGTTGTTACGGGCGTAACTGCGCCGATGACGTGTGTGCCGATGCCCTGTTGTTGTCCCGGGCGGTGGGCTTGCCGGTGCGGGTGCAGCTGACCCGGGAGCAGGAGCATGTGTGGGAGCCCAAGGGCTCGGCGCAATTGATGGAAGTGGATGGCGGCATCAATGCCGATGGCGGGGTCGCCGGTTATGACTTTCAGACCAGCTACCCCTCCAATGG
The DNA here is from genome assembly GCF_000346225.2 of Pseudomonas sp. Lz4W. NCBI lineage: Bacteria > Pseudomonadati > Pseudomonadota > Gammaproteobacteria > Pseudomonadales > Pseudomonadaceae > Pseudomonas > Pseudomonas sp. Lz4W. Next base: position 1,800,901 of record NZ_CP017432.1, read on the forward strand.
TGCGCCCACTCTGGCCTTGCTGCTGACGGGCCGCGTCGAGCCGGTGGCGGCAATGTTCGAGATGGGCGACCGCACCTCCATCCCGCCGTACGATTTCGAGCACCTGCGGGTGACCATCAACGACATGGCGCCCATCGTGCGGGCGTCGTGGATGCGCGGGGTTTCCGCACTGCCCAACACGTTTGCCCACGAGTCCTATATCGATGAACTGGCGTTTGCCGCCAAGGTCGATCCGGTCGAATACCGCCTGCGCTATCTGCACGATGAGCGCGCTGCCGAACTGGTCAGGGCCACGGCCGCGCGAGCCGGGTGGGTGGCCCGCACCGAGCCCATGCAAACCCCTGAACAGGACAATATTTTGCGTGGCCGCGGTTTCGCCTATGCGCGGTATATCCACAGCAAGTTCCCCGGGTTCGGGGCGGCGTGGGCGGCATGGGTCGCCGATGTGGCGGTCGACAGGCTCAGCGGTGAAGTTTCGGTGACGCGGGTGGTCATCGGGCATGACGCCGGGATGATGGTCAACCCGGCGGGTGTCCGGCATCAGATCCACGGCAATGTGATCCAGGCCACCAGCCGTGTGCTCAAAGAGCGGGTCACGTTCGAAGAGTCGACCGTCAGCAGCAAGGAGTGGGGCGCCTATCCGATTTTGACGTTCAAGCAGGTACCGAAAATCGACGTGCTGATGATGCCCCGTCAGCACGAACCACCCATGGGCGCCGGGGAATCAGCGGGGGTGCCGAGTGCGGCGGCGATCGCCAATGCCATTTATGACGCCACCGGGATCCGCTTTCGCGAGCTGCCGATTACCCCCGAACGGGTATTGGCTGCACTCAAACTTTCCCAGGACGAAGCCGCTGCCGGCGCCGATCCGCAGCCAGTCAAAGGCAAGCGCTCCAAGTGGTGGTTTGCCCCCCTGATTGCCGGTATCGGCGCCCTGGCCGGCATGGCCGCCACTGCATTGCCCTGGCGTGCAGAAATCGCCCCCATTACACCGCCCGTGGCGGGCACCTGGTCGGCGGCCACGCTGGAGCGGGGACGACTGCTGGCGGCGGTGGGGGATTGTGCGGTGTGCCATACCGCACCGGGTGGCGTGACCAACGCCGGGGGGCTGGCGATGCAAACGCCGTTCGGCACCCTGCACAGCACCAATATCACCCCCGACCCCGAGACGGGCATCGGCAAGTGGTCTTACACAGCGTTCGAGCGGGCCATGCGCGAAGGCATCAGCCGGGACGGCAAGCACCTGTATCCGGCCTTTCCCTATACCTCTTTTCGCAATATCGATGATGCCGACATGCAGGCTCTGTATGCCTATCTGATGTCGCAGGCGCCGGTCAGCCAGCCGGCCACAAGTAATGCCATGCAGTTCCCTTTCAACCTGCGCCCGCTGATGGCGGGCTGGAACGCGATCTTTCTGCGTTCAGGGGAGGTCAAGGCGCAGCCGCAACGCAGTGCACAATGGAACCGCGGTTCTTATCTGGTCAATGGGTTGGGCCACTGCGCGGCCTGTCACTCGCCGCGCAACCTGATGGGCGCGCAGAAGGGCGGCAGCGCCTTTCTGGCGGGCGGCATGGTCGATGGCTGGGAAGCCCCGGCGCTCAATGGCCTGTCCAAAGCTCCAACCCCCTGGACCGAAGATCAGCTGTTCAGCTACCTGAGCACCGGCTACACCGACGCCCATGGCGTGGCGGCCGGGCCCATGGGGCCAGTGGTCACCGAGCTGGCGAAGCTGCCCGACAGCGACCGGCGCGCCATGGCGGTGTACCTGGCCTCACTCAGTGGCGATGCCCTGGCGCAACCCGAACCCGGCCCGGCGGCCCCCCAGGTCAGTACGCTGGCATTGAGTAACGGTCAGCGGGTGTTCGAGGGTGCGTGCCAGGGCTGCCACGCCGATGGCCTGGGCCCGAAACTGTTTGGCGTCAGCCCGTCATTGGCGAGCAACAGCAACCTGCACAGCGCCTTGCCCGACAACCTGTTGAAAGTGATCCTGCAAGGCATTCCCGTCCCCGCGACGGCGGACCTCGGCTATATGCCCGGCTTCAAGGACAGTCTGTCGAATCGCCAGATCAGCGAGTTGACGGCCTATCTGCGCCAGCGTTTCGCCCCGTCCGAGCCTGCATGGCAGTCACTGGAACAAAAGGTGGCGCAGATACGGGCCAATCCCGGGTCTCATTGACCGTTCGCGGCGCCGGGCAGGGTCATGACCCCGCGTATGACCAGATCGCTGATAAAGGCCAGCCAGTCCTGTTGCTGGCCTTTATCGGCGAGGTCCTGACCCAGGAACGAGGTGAGGGTGTGTTGGTTGGAGTTATAGAAGTAGCACAGCGAAGCGATCATCAAATAGACATGGTTGATCTCCACATCGAGGCGAAAAATGCCCATGCGCTGACCGGCTTCGATGATTGGCCTGATCACGCCCACGGTGGTGGCCGACAGGCGCCCGAGCTCGCGCGACTGGCGGGCGTGCTTGCCTTTATGCAGGTTTTCAATGGTGAGGATGGCGACGAATTCCGGGTGTTTCACGTAGTAGTTCCAGAAAAACGCCACTTGTTCGCGCAATGCTGCCACGGGGCTGGACAGGTCCGGGCGGCAGGTACTTTCGGCCAGGTTGAAGGCTTCGTAGGTGTGTTCCAGAACCTGGACGAACAGATTTTCCTTGCTGGAAAAGTAGTAATAAATCATCCGGTCGTTGGACTCGGCTTCTTTGGATATCTGTTCGATGCGCCCGCCGGCATAGCCGTCGCGGGCGAATACGGTCACGGCGGCCTTGAGAATGCGCGCCTTTGTCTGGTCGGCCTGATGAGCCCGGACACCGGTTTTTTTGTTCACGCTGTTGTCCTCCACGATGACGTGTTGCGCGGCGGCTGAAGAAAAAACTGACGAAAAACTGCAGTCGATGGTACGGCAATTAACTGGATAAGGTTGGGAGCGGCGCTCATGTCTGACTTGTATGGTTTGCTCGATGCTCTGGACCAGGCCGACAGTAACAATGTCGCCGTGGTACTGGCCACCGTGGTCAAGGTTGAAGGCTCGGCTTATCGGCGCCCGGGCGCCAGGATGCTGATACCGCGGGACGGGCAGGCGGTGGGTACGGTCAGTGGCGGCTGCCTGGAGCAGGAGCTGGTGCGCAAGGCCTGGTGGCTGACCGAGTCCGGGCTGCCGGTGATTCGTCGCTACAGCACCGCGGCCCACGACGAGGATGACAGCGATGAAGAGGGGGCCGCGCTGACCTTTGGACTTGGCTGCAACGGCACGGTGCATGTGCTGCTGGAGCGGCTTGAAGCAGGCGCCCCGTCGCTGCTGACCGATGTCCTGCAAGGCGTGCGAGCCACCGGTCAGCCGGCCGCGCTGGCAACCATACTGGCGGCAGGGGCCGGCAGCGGGGCGAGAATGGGGGCGCGGATGGGGCTGACGGCGTTGTCGCGAAGCAGCCAGGGGTTTTGCTGTGACGTGCTTGAAAGCCGGGTCCAGGCCGATTTACTCGCCACCCTCGAGCGCAAGAAATCGTCGCGGATGATTTATGCAAGCGGGGCGCAGGCCGTTGAAGTGCTGCTGGAATACATCCCTGCGCAGCGGCGGCTGGTGGTGTTCGGCGCAGGTAACGACGCCCAGCCTCTGGTGCGGTTTGCCGTGCAACTGAACTGGCAGGTGCATGTGGTGGACGGGCGGGCGAATTTTGCCCGGGCCGAACGCTTTGCGGGGGCCAGGGAGGTGCTGGTGGCGTCGATTGACCAGCCGTTCGCGTTGCGCACTCTGGTTGATGGGGCGGCGGTGGTGATCATGACCCACAGTTACCGTCAGGACCGTTTTTGGCTCCAGAGTGTTCTGGCCTGCGCCCCGGCCTATATCGGGCAACTGGGGCCCAAAGAGCGCACCGAGCGCCTGCTTGACGAAATGGGCGGCGGTGCAGCTGCAGCCCGTGCTGAGCTGCACTATCCCATGGGGCTGGATCTGGGCGGCGATACCCCGCAAAGCGTCGCCCTGGCCATCGTCAGTGAAATCACGGCCTGCCTTAATCAGCGCGAAGGCGGGATGTTGAGGCTGCGCAAGGCCAGGATCCATGACCCGGCAGATGCACAACACGCAGCGCTGTCAGCGCGCTCACCGGAGGCAAGAGATGCCCGTCGCCAGTGAGCCGGCCGGGGTCGTGGCGGTGGTACTGGCTGCGGGGCTGAGTCGACGCATGGGGGCCAGCAATAAGTTACTGCTGCCGGTTGCCGGCCAGGCGATGGTCAGGCATGTGGTGCAGGCCGCGCTGGCATCGCGCTGTGGGAAAGTGCTGGTGGTCATCGGGCATGAAGCCGGGAATGTTCGTCAGGCCTTGTCCGGTCTGCCGGTCGAATTTGTGCTTAATCAGGATTACCGGGAAGGCATCGGCTCTTCGGTGCGCGCCGGTGCCAGTGCGGTCAGTGACCGGCAGGCGGTGATTTTTTGCCTGGCAGACATGCCCGGCGTCACGGCCGGGGTCATTGATCAGTTGGTCGATGCCCTGCACGGGAATCCCGGGGTCATGGGGTGTCAGGCCAGTTACCAGGGCAAGCGCGGCAACCCGGTCCTGTGGGCCAGCGAGTGTCTGCCGCGGCTAAGAGAGTGTGGCGGTGATGAAGGTGCCCGCCCGCTTTTACGCCAGTATCGCGAGCAAGTCATTGCGCTAGAGACGTGCAGTGAATGGGTGATGGTTGATCTTGATACACCCGAAGACTACAGGCGTGTCTATAATCGCCCCACATCCCGTTCCCGCCCACAGACTGTCGAGACTTTCATGACTATCTCTCTGTACGCTGCTTCCATTCCCGTGTTCAAACAAATGCTCAACGCCCTCAGCGGTGTGCTGACCAAGGCTGAGGCGCACGCCACGGCCAAGAACATCGATCCAAGTGTTTTCCTGCAAGCGCGTCTGGCGCCGGACATGTTCCCGCTGGTGCGTCAGGTGCAAATCGCGGTTGATTTCGCCAAGGGTGTTTCGGGCCGTCTGGCTGAAATCGAACTGCCGAAGTACGACGACAGCGAAGTGACCTTTGCTGACCTGCAAGCGCTGATCAGCAAGGTTCTGACGTTTGTCGACGGGATCAAGCCTGAGCAGATCGACGGCAAGGAAGGCATCGAAATCATCACCCGTCAGGGCACGCCGAAAGAAAAACGCTTCACCGGCCAGGCTTACCTGCTGACCTACGGCCTGCCGCAGTTCTTCTTCCACGTGACCACTGCTTACGCGATCCTGCGCCACAATGGCGTTGAAGTCGGCAAGCGCGACTACATGGGCGCGTTCTGATCGCAATACAGTAATCGCTGACGAGGAGCGAGGCTGCGATCGGGCAACCCCCGAACCGCGATACCTCGTCAGCGCTTACATCGCCGGCGTCATCAGGACGCCGGTTTTTCCTCGGCCATGCAGGCCGCCGCAGTAAAGAGTACGTCGGTGGACGAGTTCAGCGCGGTTTCGGCGGAGTCCTGCAGGATGCCGATAATGAAGCCCACGGCCACCACTTGCATGGCAATCTCGCTCGGGATGCCGAACAGGCTGCATGCCAGAGGGATCAGCAACAGCGAACCTCCCGCCACACCCGATGCGCCACAGGCACAAATGGCTGCCACCACGCTCAGCAAAATCGCGGTCGGAATGTCGACTGCAATGCCCAGGGTGTGAACTGCGGCCAGGCTCAAGACCGTGATGGTGATCGCGGCACCTGCCATGTTGATGGTCGCGCCCAGGGGGATCGATACCGAGTAGGTGTCTTCATGCAGACCCAGACGCTCGCTCAGTGCCATGTTCACGGGAATGTTGGCCGCCGAACTGCGGGTGAAGAACGCGGTAATCCCGCTTTCGCGCAAGCACAGGAACACCAGCGGGTACGGGTTGCGGCGCAGTTTCCAGAAAACGATCAACGGGTTCATCACCAGAGCCACGAACAGCATGCAGCCAATCAGCACGGCCAGCAGGTGCAGGTAACCCAGCAGGGCGCCGAAACCTGAACTGGCTAGCGTCGAGGCCACCAGGCCGAAAATCCCCAGTGGTGCAAAGCGGATGACCACGCGCACGATCAGGGTGACGCCATTGGACAGGTCGCTGAGTACGGTGCGGGTGGTATCACCGGCATGGCGAATGGCAATGCCCATGCCGATGGCCCAGGCCAGAATGCCGATGAAATTGGCGTTCATCAGCGCGCTGACCGGGTTGTCGACCACGCTCAGCAACAGGCTTTGCATGACTTCGCTGATCCCGCCCGGGGCGGCAATGGCGACATTTTCCGTCGCCAGTACCAGGTTCGAGGGGAACAGCATGCTGGCGATGACGGCCACGACGGCGGCGGCAAAGGTACCGAACAGGTAAAGCACCAGGATCGGGCGAATATGGGTTTCTTGCCCGTGCTTGTGGTTGGCAATGGATGCCATGACCAGCACAAACACCAGGATCGGCGCCACGGCTTTCAAGGCGCTGACGAACACCTTGCCGATAAAGGCCACCGAAAGTGCAGCAGCAGGCGCAAGCCAGGCCAGCAAAATACCGGCAATCAGGCCAATCATGATCTGGGTGACCAGGCTGGTGCGTGTGAGCTTTTGCAGCAGGGTAGGTGGAGCGTCAGTCATAAGGGTATCTCTAGTTGTTTTGGGCCGTGCACTGAACAACGTTGGAGCGATCTGCAACAAACGGGCAGGCAGATCGATGTCGGTCGGCGGGTTAAAACCTGTTGAGTAAAGCAGGGTCGGCAGCTGAGGTTAATCACCCGTGCCGAGTGGTCTGTCCGGCAGAATCCTGGCGGGGGCGGACTTTAGCATAGTGCCGGAGGCGCTTCGCGCTTCAGAGGCAATCTGCCACACCCGCGCCTGCTCTTCTCTGCAGGGGAGCGGCGTGTTCTTGGGTTTACTCATTCTGTTACTATTGCCCATCCTCACTTATCTTTAAACCGGCGGGCCTGAATCGGCTTTCGCTGGCGTTGCCGTTTCTGGAGCCCTTCATGCTGTTGCCCATCCTGCTGCTGTCTGCGGCCGGTTTTACCGTGCTCACCACCGAGTTCATCATTGTCGGCCTGCTGCCCGCAATTGCTCGTGATCTTGAGGTCAGCGTGCCCCAGGCCGGTTTGCTGGTGACCCTGTTCGCCTTTACGGTCGCGGCCCTGGGGCCGTTTTTGACCGCTTACTTTGCGCGTTTCAAGCGCAAGCCGCTGTTTATTACGATCCTGTTGATGTTCGCCTTCGCCAATACCCTCGCGGCGCTGGCCCCCAATATTTGGGTGATGGGCTTTGCGCGGTTATTGCCGGCTTTGGGCTTGCCGGTGTTTTGGGCCCTGGCCAGCGAAACTGCGGTAGACATAGTAGGGCCGGAGTACGCCGGGCGGGCGATTGCCAAAATCGGTTTCGGGATTGTCTGCGCAACCGTATTCGGGATCCCGGTCGGCACACTGATCTCCGATGCCTGGGGCTGGCGCAGTGCGTTCTCCATCCTCGCGGTGGTTGCACTGGCCAAGGCCTTGCTGCTGTGGCTGTACCTGCCGGCGACCCACGTGGTGAGGGCCAACGCCAGCCTGCGCTCGCAGCTGGGCATGTTGCGCAGCCCGCTGGTGATTGGCCATATCGTGCTGTCGGTGCTGGTGTTCAGCGGCATGTTTACGGCCTACACCTATCTGGCCGACATCCTGGAGCGTCTGGCGGGCTTTGATGGCACCCTCGTTGGCTGGTGCCTGATGGGCTTTGGCGCGGTGGGCTTGATCGGCAACTCGTTGGGCGGGCGCATGGTGGATCGCCATCCGCTCATCGCATCGATGGTGTTTAGCGCCTTTATGATCGGCGCGCTGCTGGCGTTGGTGCCGAGTATTCACTCTTCGCTGGCTCTGGCAGCGGCGCTGGCGATTTGGGGGATTACCCAGTCGGCGCTGTTTTTGGTCAGCCATGTCCGGCTGATGAAGATTGCGCCCCAGGCCCCTGCGTTTGCCGCGTCGTTGAATATTGCCGGGGGCAACCTGGGTATAGGTTTGGGGGCGATGGTCGGCGGCCGGGTGATTGACAGCTACGGCCTGGGCAGCCTGGGCCTGGCTGCCGCCGGTTTTATCCTGCTGTCGATCGTGCTCGCGCTGGTGCTGATGTCTGCAAAGCCACGGGCCGCGGCCTGCGCTTAATCGCTGGCCGGGGTGAACAACTCGCGTCGAGCGCCCTCGGTAATTGCAACGATGCCAGGGTGCCGGCTCTTGCGCTCGACAGTGATGGCGTAAAACGATTCGGTGACCGCCTCGGTCTGGCCGATCAGCTCCACATCGAATTGGCGCATCACTTCCTGGGCGATCACGCTGGGGGCGATAAATACCCCGATGCCGGACTGACCAAACGCTTGCATCAAGGCACTGTCATCGAACTCACCGACGATTCGCGGCTGGATTTTCTGTTCTGCCAGCCAGCGCAGCAAGCGGCTGCGGATCACGGTTTCAGGGCCGGGGATCAGCAGTGGGGCGCCGTTCAGGCAATGGGGGAAGTTTTCCCCATAGTTGCGGGCCAGGGTGGCAGTGGCAAAAAAACTGATGCCGCATTCCCCCAGCTTTTGGCTCAAGCCTTTGATATCGAGGTGGGAGGGCATCGGGCTGTCGGAAATCACCAGGTCCAGACGTTGAATGGCCAGATCCGCCAGTAGCCGGTCGAGCTTGTCTTCGCGGCAGGTAATGCGGATCGGCTTGTCCAGCTCCATGGTGGGAGCGATCAGGCGATAAACAATCGACTTGGGCACCACATCGGCCACACCCACCCGGAACAGAATCTGCTGCTCCTTGGGGGCCATGCGCAGCATGCTTTGCAGGTCGTTGCCGAGCTGAAAAATCTGCTCGGCATAAGGCAGGACCTGACGCCCGGTCTCTGTCAGTTCCAGCTGGCGGCCGACCCGGCGAAATAACGGCAAGCCGTAGGTGTCTTCCAGCAGGCTTATTTGCCCGCTGATGGTTTGCGGGGTGAGGTTCAATTGCTCGCAGGCTCGAACAATGCTGCCGGTTTTGGCGACCACCCAGAAGTAATGGAGCTGGCGATAGTTAAGCACGCTGAATACTTCGTAAAAATCGAAGTATAGCCCTTAAAAATACGAATTTTCCTGAAGTATTTATCTCTCTAGAATCCCGCGTTATTCGCGAGCCATGCAGTGGGCCGCCGTTTTAGAGAGGAAAGCGAGATGAGCATGAAGAAAGCAGGTGCATTGGCATTGGTAGCAGCAGGCCTGCTACTGCTGGGCGGTTGTGATCAGGCGGAAAAAGCGGCGCAACAAATGTTGAGCAAAACCGCTGAAACGGCCAAGCAGGCGATTGATGACACCCACAAGGCGGCAGAACAGGCACTCAGCGAAGCCACCGGCTCTCAGGTGGAAAAAGAACAGCCTGAGCAAGAACGCAAAGAGTCGTCCCAAGCGATTTAACTTGTCTTAAACCAGAGTCAGAACACACCTATGGAATATCTTTTACAACTGGCGGCCAGCCCCGCAGCCTGGGTCGCGCTGGCCACGTTGATCGTGATGGAAATCGTGCTGGGCATCGATAACCTGATCTTTATCTCGATTTTGACCAACAAGCTGCCTGAGGCGTATCGCACCAAGGCGCGCCGTATCGGGATTGGCATGGCGTTGATCCTGCGTCTGGGCCTGCTGGGCACTATCGCTTACATCGTGCAGCTGACGACGCCCGTGTTTGAAGTGCTGGGCCAGGCTTTCTCCTGGAAAGACATGATCCTGATTGCCGGTGGTCTGTTCCTGGTGTGGAAGGCGACCAGTGAAATCCACCACAGCATGAGCCCTGAGGTCGAGGATAAAACCACCGGCGTCTCGTCCAAGGTGGCGCTGGGCTTTGCGGCTGCTATCGGGCAAATCTTGATGCTGGACCTGGTGTTCTCCATCGACAGCATCATTACTGCGGTGGGCATGACCGAGCACTTGCCGATCATGGTGATTGCCGTAGTGGTAGCGGTGCTGGTGATGTTGCTGGCTTCGGAGCCTCTGGCCAAGTTCATCAATGAGAACCCGACCGTGGTGATGCTGGCGCTGGCCTTCCTTATCATGATCGGCATGACCCTGATCGCTGAAGGCTTTGGTGCTCATGTACCCAAGGGCTATGTATATGCCGCGATGGCATTCTCCGCCACGGTGGAAACCCTCAACATTGTGGCGCGGCGGGTTCGGGAAAAACGCCAGGCTGCTCTGCTGAAGTAATCTGCAGCTGTAACTCAAAGGCCGTCCACCCTGTGCAGGGGGACGGCCTTTTTTGTGGCAGGGTTTTTGTCGCGGTCACAACCAGACGCCACCGCCCTAGTGGGCGTTTGCAGTACCAGTCACGGGTTTTTCAGGCGGGACTTGCAGCTTGGGCTGTACCTGCGGGTGATGATGACGGCTGATGCGCATCAGTCCCCAGAGCATTGCGGCGGCAACGGCCAGCCAGCCGGTGATTAGCAGGATAATGGTCAATGTCGGGCTCATCAGTGCCTCCTTTGCCCACAATGGGCACAAACACACACTAAGCAACTGACAGTCTAGCGCGGGTAGTGTTGCAGTCTATTGACCAAAGGTCGTGCTGGACCAACTGATTTGTTCTATCCCGGTGATCTCGCTGGAGCTTAAGGCTATACCTGCGCTTGATGGCATCCTATGATCGACGGCCATGCCGGGCCTCGGGGCCGGTGCTCATTCAAGGCGAGGGAATATGCAGGCAGTGACGGGATCAAGATCGGTGCGGCTGTGGTTGCTGGCGGTACTTGCGCTGGCGGTGGTGGGGTGTGCCAGTGTCGAGCCGCCTGAGCTTCGTCGCCTGCCGGAACGGGTCGAACTCAATGGCGTGCCATTTTTTCGCGGCAATGCCAATCAAAGTGGTCCGCAGGTGCTGGCCAGCATGTTTGGCGAGCAGCGCATCAGAATTACCCCGGGCCTGCTGCTCAAACCATTGAAGCTGCCGGGTGCCGAAGCATCCCTGCAAGACAACATGCAGCAACTGGCGGCGGGGTACGGGTTACTGGTGTATCCATTGGACACCTCCCTTTCGGCGCTATTGGCCCAGGTGGCTGCGGGTTATCCGGTGATGCTGCGCTTCAGCGACGGTACAGTCTGGTCTGAACCGCGCTACGCAATGTTGGTGGGTTATAACCGCACCAAGCACACCGTGCTGTTGCGTGCCGGTATGGAGCGGCGACGGCTCATGGACTTCAACAAGTTTGAGTCGGCCTGGAAAGATGCCGGAGGCTGGGCGGTGCTGATTCTGTCGCCCGAGCAACTGCCGGCCAATGTCGACAAGGCGCGCTGGTTGAAAGCGGCCAACGACCTGTCCCGCTCGGGTCAGGAACAGGCTGGAGCCCGGGCCGTCAAAGCCCTGGAGAACTCGGGGAAATAACGGTCACAACCATCGTCTGGGAGGCGGGCTGGCCCGCGATGGCCTCACGGGGGCCATCAGCGGCGTCTGCATCGCCGGCCAGCCAGCTCCCCGGGTTGCACAAGGTAAATTAAAAGCCGTACTTGTCACGCAGGCTGTAGTACCACGCCCCCAAAGCGGTCAGCGGTGTACGCAACAGCTGGCCGCCGGGGAAAGGGTAGTGCGGAAGATCGGCGAAGGCATCGAAGCGCTCGGCCTGGCCGCGCAGGGCTTCGGCCAGCACCTTGCCGGCCAGATGGGTATATGTCACCCCGTGACCGCTGCAACCCTGCGAGTAATAGATGTTGTCACCGATACGGCCCACCTGGGGTAGACGCGAAAGAGTCAGCAGGAAATTGCCGGTCCACGCGTAGTCGATCTTCACATCCTTGAGTTGCGGAAAGGCTTTCAGCATCTTCGGGCGAATAATCGCCTCGATATTGGCCGGGTCTCGCGCGCCATACACCACGCCGCCGCCGAAAATCAGGCGCTTGTCCCCCGACAATCGATAGTAGTCGAGCAAGTAGTTACAGTCTTCGACGCAATAGTCTTGTGGCAGAAGGGTCTTGGCCAGCTCATCACTCAAGGGCTCGGTAGTGATCACCTGAGTGCCGCATGGCATCGATTTGGCTGCCAGCTCGGGCACCAAATTACCCAGATATGCGTTGCCGGCAACGATGATGAATTTGGCGCGGACCTTGCCTTGAGGCGTATGCACCACCGGGTTGGCGCCGCGCTCAATGCGGATGGCCGGTGATTGCTGGTAAATCGTACCGCCCAGTGACTCAACGGCTGCGGCTTCGCCGAGAGCCAGGTTGAGTGGATGAATATGGCCGCCACTCATGTCCAGCAGCCCGCCCTGATACTGGTCACAGGCGACCACTTCACGAATCCGGCGCTGATCCAGCAGCTCCAGTTGCGTATTGCCATAACGCTCCCAGAGCTTCTTCTGGGCCTCCAGATGACCCATCTGCTTGGCAGTGATGGCGGCAAACACACCGCCGTCTTTCAAGTCGCACTGAATTTGATATTTGGCCACCCGCTCGCGGATGATCTTGCTGCCCTCAAACGCCATTTGCCCCAACAGCTGCGCCTGCTTGGCCCCCACCGTCCGCTCGATGACATCAATGTCACGGCTGTAACTATTAACAATCTGCCCGCCATTGCGACCAGACGCGCCGAAACCGACCTTTGCGGCTTCCAGAACCGTGACCCTGAACCCGCTCTCCAGCAAAAACAGCGCGCTCGACAGCCCGGTATAGCCAGCGCCGATGACACAGACGTCAGTCTCGATCTCCTCCTGCAGGGCGGGGCGTTCGGGAACCGGATTGGCAGAAGCTGCATAGTAAGACTGGGGGTAGGGGGTGTTCGACATTCTGCAGCCTCTGTTTAATATATTTGACGAGTAAGGGCGATGCTACCTGAGTTGAAATCCAGCGGCTAGCCACCTGCGGAAGCGGTTTTTTGCGTCTCCTATAAATAATTCGACTATTCATAGAGTTAGCTGCAAAAAAGGTGTTGACACCCCTCCGCAAATCTATAGAATGCGACCCCACAGCAGGCACGTAGCTCAGTTGGTTAGAGCACCACCTTGACATGGTGGGGGTCGTTGGTTCGAGTCCAATCGCGCCTACCAAACAAAATCCGCTCTGCTGGGCGGTCTAGAAGGGCTCACCGAAAGGTGGGCCCTTTTTTGTTGTCTGCGATTTGCAAAACTTTTGCAAAACTTTTGCAAAACCGCCACCTCAGAACGCCAAATCAGCTCCCACCTCCAGGTACTCGATACCTTTCTCTGTGTGCCCGTCCTGATAGTGTTTGGTCATCTTCGCGTCCGCATGACCCATCAGCGCCTGGATGTATTCCTGCGGGAAACTCTGCTGCTCGTACAACCAGGCACCCAAAGCGCGGATCTCGTGAAAGGTGGGTCGTTCGGTAGTCGGAATATGGTCATACGCATGCGCCGCGTCCCTGGCCTTGCTGAACTCGTTGCTCAGATAGTTGGGAGTGACAGAGGTCCAGTGATCCTTGGCGGCTATCTGCTCACGCCTTCTTGCCTTGGGCCTGTAATGGATTAGGTAGGGCGAAGCCACAGGAGAGCGCATGCACTCGCTCACAACCTCTCGTAGAGCCTTGCCCATCTTGATCTGCAAGTGAACGGGGTTGTCATAGCCCTGGGTTTTGCCGGGCGACACCTTAATCGTGTTGTTTTCAAGGTCCACCGAAGACTTGAGCCACGAAACGATATCGTCACGCCGCTGCAGACTGGCCAGTGCCAGGCGTATGGCGCGTTTCAGCCAGATCGGCGTGGTGTCCGCGTCCACAATCGTCATCAGGCTCACCAGCGTGTGTCGCTGACGCTTCTTCTCGGCTTCCTTTTTGATCAGTGTCAGCTCGGCCACGTTGCGCTCAGCCAAGCCTTTGGCCACCGCGAAGGCAAAAACCTGGATCAACAAACCGCGGTGCTTGGTGTAAGCGTTGTTGCTGAAACCGTCCAGGTACTCCGCGATGCTAAGTACATCGAGCTGGCCGACCAACTGATCCCCCAAGTCCTGCCGGTAGCGCTCAAGCTTGAACTGGATTTCAACCAGAGTACGGGCGGCATAGCCGCGGTCTTTCAGCCATTCGGCCTCAAAGCGCTCGACCAGGTTGCGCATCGTGGGCAGGCGATCTCCTGTCAGGATCATGAGCAACTCACCGTCACCGGCCATCACAGGGGCCAGCTTTGCATTGGCTGCCCTGGCCAGCTTGATGGCGTCCTCCAGCGGGCGGTTGATGCTGGTCATCAGGCCGGTGATGGGGTTGCGGTACCGCCAGTATTTGCCGTTGGGGTAGAGGTTGGGGGGAAGTTTGCGGTTTTTGATTGTGCGAGGCCGAGAAGCCATTACCCAAGCTCCAGCATTTGAGCGAGCAGCGGATCGCTCGACCCCATAATTGCGGCCTGCAGGTCTACGAAATACATCCCGCCTTTTACCTCTCCCAACACTTCGCCTTCCTCTATCCATTTTTTGAGTTGTTGCAGGCTAGGCTTGCCGCCTGCGTAGCGCAGCTTTCTGAATTCACTGGCCTCCATTAAGCGTGGGAGGCGGGCAGTGATCTGGGCAATGATCTTTGCCATGTTGATTCCATTCTCTGGGGGGAGTTTATGAAGTGAGTGGATTCTTTCGGAAAGCCCAGTCGTGGCCGCACTGACGACAGCGGCCGAGTAGGCGCCCTGTTGCTTTAAGTTTATCCGTAGAGCTGACGGTGCTGATCTTGCCGGCAAGCACCTCGTAGCTGACTAAGTTGATGAATTCTTCGTTAATCTGAAAGTACCGCCCGCCGCAACGGGTGCATCGGGCGTCGATACGTTCGCCAATATTTTTTGTAAGCATAGAGATGGCTCCATATCGCCCACAGGCGGCAGTGCCTGGTGGAGTTGGCTAAATATCTTGTCATTTGTTCGAGGGTTTCTCGGATGTAAAAGTTAAAGCTCTGTAGCGTGTGTTGCGGATTATTTGGCCGTGCACTGGGAAAGGAAGTTTGGTTTGATATGTTTTTAAAATGGTTTTTGGTTGTTTTGGGTTGCGTGAAAAATAAAAGCACAAAGTGTGCTAGGTTTTTTGGTGGTGTGAATTATAAAGTTAAAGAAAACCCAGAGTGTCTGGGTTTTCTTGGGAGCGTGCTATTTACTTGATGGGGTGTTTTTTCTTGGTAATGAATGCTGGCTCTTTCCAGTTAGGCCCTTTTCTGTAGCCTCCGTCTGCATGCTCAATCAAGCCTTCCAGCGTCATGGCCTCAACGAGCTTTAAGAGTTCAACATTGTTAGAGATATTTGCCCAGTTATTTCTGCTGTAAAGTCTATCCAGAGCAGGGTATGAGATAATTTTTTCATTTCTAGTGGCGAAAAGAATAACGTCTCGTGGGCTTTCTGCAATAACTACTTCATTAATGTCGTTCATTTTATTCTCCGTATACTTGTTTATTTTCAGCAGTTATTGCATCTGGTGTATAGAATAAATCAGAAGAATCTTTGAGTTTGAAGTCTTCTAGAGTTGCAGAGTGAGCGTTATTCCATACGTTTCCTTCAATGCCGTCGGCAACCCCAAGAGACCTGTATCGCTCAAGCTCCCTCAGTTCGTGCGTGTAAAAGCGTTTGTCGACGTCAGTGATAGCAATTTCGCCTTTTAGGATTTTTCCGAGACGCTCAATCATGATTTTATTAGCATCTGAGGGGGCGAATCGCCCCGTATGCAGTTTTACCAGATTTATGCCGGTTTTTGTGACCGAAGCTTTCTTCCAGTCGAGATTTTGGGTTGGGCCACCAGCTTTGTCAGGGTTGTACATGCGTCCGCTGTGCTGGCCTTTGGTGGTTGCACCATCATAGGGGGAGCTAAACACTGCATAAATAGGCTGCAGTCCAGAGTCGACTGGGAAGCAATAAATACAATCTTGAAGATCCAATTGGTCGACAGCTGGCAAGGCTTGAGCTTTTACCTCAATTGGAGTCAGCGTCAAGCCGGTGTAAACGGGGACATCAATGGGGGTTATAGGCGTTGTTGAGGAGCTGTTGCTTGGCGAGGCAATAGGGAATACTAAGATGCGTGGTGGGGTACTCGTCGTGGTGAAGGTGTAAGCATTTAGCGCCCTGTCGAGCGTCAGAAGTCTTACAGGGACATTTGGCGATACTCCGCCACTGGCTTGTGTAGCAATGACCGAATACTTTGTAGAATCTCCGTAAATTCGATACGGAACTTTCACAGTTCCCTTTGCCAATGCGACCTTTAACCATTTTGCAGCAAGATTTTTAGTCGGATGATTGACAAGAATGCTTGCGGGGAGTGTCAGAGTAGTTTTTGCGCGGTCTGGTGGGTAAAGATCGCTATTACCAAGGTTGGATGGCCAAAACAATGTGGCAAACGGAATCCATCGACTCGCTACACTTGCAGTGGTTTCCAAGGTCGCAGCGCGCTTCAGTGATTCAAATAATGCTACAGCGGCTTTCAAGACTGCATCCAGTGTCAGCGTCGAGCCTGGTGATAGAGCAACAGATCCCGCCATTGCACTCAGTTGAGCGGCTCCGGTCGCTGTAATAGTGGAGGTATTAAGCAAAAGTGATAGTGCTGTGGATTTAGCTTCAAGTTGATCAATAAGTTGAGCAATGATTTTGGCGTTCTTAGCCGCTCTGTAAGAAGATTCGTAGCTATTTAGTATTTCATTGGTGCGTACAGGGAACTCACGAATAACAAGCCCCATAGATTTAATACCAATATCTGACCGTTGCGACTTGGAAAGTACCAGGGGGTCTCCCCCAGAGAAAGTGTTAGCGATTCTGATGGTGGCTTCGAGGTTCTGTTTTCGCGAACTGATGAGATTTTCGATAATCGTTTTATTGCCTGCAAGGCTTTGTGGGGTTTTGGTGTTGCTGGTACCTGCCGCAGCGAGATCTTGCTTAACCAGAGTATTCAGTGGGGTAGTGGATTTTGCATAAATTGCTTCAACATGATCTTGTACTAGTTGGAGTTGCTGAATTATGCGCCCGCGCAGATAATGTAGGTTCAGCCCTGCTGTCATCTGACTAAGTTCGGTTTGGCTCATGCCTCTCCATTCGCTACCAAAGTTGCTTGTGGTTCCTATATTTCCTCTTCCTTTCATACTCATGCTTGTGCCGCCTGCCATTCCATCCATACCAACGGGTGGTTCATTAGCAACAATATGAAGTGCAGCAATTTCCATAATGGATTCCTATAAGAAAGGGGGTTACTTTGTTTTTTGGGTCTTGTAAGGATTGATGCTTTTTTTTGAATTTGTTGTTCGTGTGTCCTTATATTGCGGTTCCTACGTTTGGGAGGTCGCTGCATGAATTGTGTATCGATGCATATTCGATATGTTGTAGTTAGGATTGGGTGCGGCGAAAGTTATGTTTTACGGATCTGTTAATTCGACTTATCTGTGAACACCATAAAATATGATGACGGTCATTATTGTTTCGATGCGTAATGCCCAAATGCGAAGTTGTTTCCCCCGCTTGGCTTGACGATAAAGCGAGGTGCCAAGGCGGGTGGGGGGGTAGCTTTTGATAGAGCTCGGCAGTGGCCTGCCGTGTGCGTTCGCGCAACCCCTCAAGAATTGCGCGGCGCTATGCATTGTCGATCCTCGGCAGAGTTGCGGTCATTCGTCAGTACTCAGGCATTGCGCTGACACCTATGGGGGCGCGATGGAGTGCTAAGGAATAAACGCAAGACTTATTAAAAAGCTAAGTCGGAACTAGGCTGTGTTGCACTCTTGAAACGCCATCGTATGTAAGAGCCTGGCTTTTTGGGCGTGTCAGCCACGGTTTATTAGTGCATGGCTGGATCCTTCGTGTGTTAGTCGCAGGGATAGTGGGGGTGATGCAGGTGTCCAGTCTCTGTTGAGTTGGCGTCCGCATCGGTCTGTACTCAGGCTGGTAAGTGCCTAAGATCAGACCGATACGGCCTGGTGCTGGGGAGTACCAGGTGCTCGGGCAGTTAGCGACAGGCTGTCGTGGCGCTGGTTGGATAGAGTTAAACGACCAGGTCAAACGAGTCGGCGCGTCGTACAAGTCGCAACTCGGAGCCGCGACGTTCAGAAGGTCTGCGATCCCGTCGAGCCATTCCGTTGTCAGCTAGGCCTTGCATCGTCATCACTGCAACGAGCAGCAGGCAGAGCGGGGTGATGATTTGTCGTCGCATCGCTTCGGCCACCATCGCGCCTTGGCGGTGAACCCCGAGCTTGAACATGGCGCAGGCCAGTCGCTTGACCACCGTACCCGGCGCAATGTCGAACGCCCTGGCGATCTCTTTTGCTGTTAGTCCTTGGGCAACTGAAAGCACGAACTGCAGTTCCCGCGGCGCAAGGCCTCGGCCAAGGTGGCCTTTCCATGCACCATCTACGATTGTCGATTCCATGATGTCTACTCGGTTGTTTTCCCGATGCACCCGGCAAGCCAGGTGCAACAGTGAAAGTGTCCGTGAAGCGAACAGGCTCGCTAATGGCGAAAGCCTGGGGTTCTTGCTCACCGTCTTACCGAGGCTGATACGGCGACACTCAGGGAGGCTCCAGCCTATGAGTGCGCTAACGGCCTTTCCCGTCCGGCGTTTTGTAGCTGTTGGTTGTTAAAGAGCGTTCCGGTTACCCGAGTCCTGTTGAGGGGGCTATCGAGCCTGTTTGGCTGCTCGATGAGGCGAAGATAAGCCAATGCCTATTTTATGTAAATAGGCATTGGCTAATTCTTTTCCTGTGGACGTGAAAAAGCCCGCAGAGGCGGGCTTCGGTTTGTTGCTGGAAACAGGCGCTCGGTTGGCTGGTTTGCCCAGCCAGGCGGGCTTCAGCCGTACAGCTTGGCTGTCGACTTCAAGGCGTCGGTATGCAGAAAAATATCGTCCAAAGTTTCAATCGGGTGCCGAGTTTCTTTTTTATCAGCATCGAAAAGGCCGAGGTATTTTTGCGCACGGTTGAAGTGGAGGCGGGCGAGGGGCTTTCTGTTGTTGTCATCAAGAAGAATGCCGAAATAACTCTGGGTGTCACGAGCAACGATGCGCTTGGCATCAACCTCGGTACGCACAATCGCTTTGACGATGTTGTAGCCTTCGGTTTCTTCTTCAGTCGTAACAATCAGATCTTTCTCTTCATCTGCCGGGAGTTCAACTTCTGGTGTAAGAGAGGGAGTCACGGGCTGACTTGAAAACACTGGCTGGGTGTTACCACTGATAGCGGATTTGAGGCGTTCGTTAATTTGGTCACCCAGAAATTGCGCTGTGGCCTTTCTGGTCAGGTGGCCGAACTGCTCACGGACTTTTTGAGTAATGACGCCATCGTAAATCCGCGAGGCGAAAAGCCTTACGAAATCATCGTCAGGCTCTTTGAATTGAGCTGCCAGGATACGTTTGATCTGGCCGACATATTTGAGCTCCCCTGCGGCGCTGATTATGGAGTCCACATCAAACGCCGATTTTGTCAGCTTTTGCAGCTCAGGGATGGCGTGCTCGTCGATGTTCAGGAGGTCGAGCTCTAGAAAGGGTTTTTCGTCCATTTTGTTCGGGGCGTCCAGGTCGGTGAAGAACTTGTAGACCTGGCCGTTTGTAAGAATGGAAATCCGTGCGCTTGTGACATGGAAGTAGCGGAAGAGCTGGCCTGCATGGTTAATGTTCAGCGGCTCGCCGATTTTCTTGCTTTCAATAAGGATCTGAATGGCGCCATCTTTCATAATGGCGTAATCAACCTTTTCACCTTTTTTCGTCCCTATGTCGGATGTGTACTCAGGTACTACTTCAAGCGGGTTGAAAACGTCATAACCCAGAATGGACTGAATGAAGGGCATGATAAAAGCATTTTTAGTTGCTTCTTCAGTTTGAATGGCTGCGCTCTGTTGTCTAATTTTTGCCGCTAATCCTGCGAGCTTTTCTTCAAATTCCATGATTCCCTCCCCAGGGAAAAATTTTCTACAGTTTGCGAGCATTCCATGCGAGAAGAACCCTTGCTTGGATATGGACGCGTTCGAGTTGAGCGCCTTCAATCACTATTGCCGGATAAATCGGGTTGTCAGAAATCATTCTCAGCGAGCCGCCGGTCATTCGCTGCAGTCGCTTGATGAATAGGTCGCCATCCAGGGTGAAGACGTAAATCGCGTCGGTACGAACATCTGTGATGCCGCGATCTACAAGTAAAGCATCCCCGTTGCGAAAGGTGCCTTCCATGCTGTCGCCGTCACCATCGATGATGGCGAGGTTTTCAAATTTAGAGAAGTTAAGGCCCTGACTCTTCAGCCAGTCAACGTGGACGGTGATGTCCCGGATAACTTCAATATTATGTTCAGGTGGTGCGCAGCCTGGCCCCATTGATGCAGCAACGTCGAAGTGGGGAATGGTGACGAAACTGATATCGGTGCTTTTTCTGCGGGAGCTGATAGGGATTACGTTGCTTTCCTTTTCGTCCCTGATGACATTGCTGTCAGCCGGGTTCGATATGGATAGAAACTCGGTCACACGATCGCTCAGGCCCCAGTGAGATGGCTTGGCCACATCTGAAAAGTAGTCCATGAGCTGCATGAGCTTGGACTTGTCTATTCGCCCCGTCTTCACCCAGCCCTGGACAGACGGAGGCGCCACGCCGAAATCTTCGGCGAGCTTCTTTTTTGAAACACCTTTGGCGAGTCGAGCTTGCTCGATGGCAGCGCCTAATTCTTTACCTGTAAGCATTGCCTAATTAAGCCTATCCGTAGGTTGAGTAGGCAATAGCTTGTTAGGGATTAGCTAATGCCTTATATTTGGCCGGTGATCTAACGGAGAACATCCATGACACCAGCACAAGCAGCTCGGGAGGCGGCCCGCATCGTAGGGAGTCAGACCGATCTGGCAAAGCGCCTTGCCGTCTCAGCTCCGACTGTCAGTCAGTGGTGCTCTGGCGACCGGCCAATTCCCCCACCAAGAGCTCTGCAAATCGAAGCTTTGACAAAAGGCCAAGTGAAACGCGTTGACCTTTGCCCATCGTTTCCCTGGTCCGAGATGGTCGCGTAGTCCAGAGATTCGATTGTCAGGCCATTTGGCTCAAGGGAACAGCACCTCGGATTAGCTGTTAATCCATCCAGTTACCAAATCGCAGACAAAAAAAAGCCGGTGGATAGACCGGCTTCTTCACAACTTCTTTCAGGGGCCATTATGTGCACCATTTGTTCATCACGCAACACTGCTGACGTGATACCTCGCCTTGCACCATTACTCGCTACGACCCCGGCACAGGAGGCCGTGTAATGGCCCGCATACGCACGATCAAACCCGAGTTCTGGACCAGTGAACAAGTCATGGAATGCAGCCCTTTGGCGCGCCTGTTGTTTATCGGTGTGTGGAATTTCTGCGACGACGCAGGCAACCATCCCATGTCTTCCAAAACCCTGAAGGCACTGGTGTTCCCAGGCGACGACATCACCTCGGCGAAAGTCGGTGAACTGCTCGCCGAGCTTTCAACAAATGGGCTTATCGACCTCTACGTGGTGTCGGGTAAAGAGTACCTGCACGTCAACGGCTGGAAACATCAGAAGATCGATAGACCCACGATTAAGCACCCTGCATTTCGACTGACTATCGACGCTGACTCGGAGAGTGCTCGACGAGCCCTCGCCGAGGAGCCGACAGAGCCTAGACGAGCCCTCACCCCCGGAAGGGAAGGGGAATCTAAGGGAGAAAACCCACCCAATGCGCACGAGACGTTCGACTCACGCGAAATGGTCGCCATGACCCTGGACTGGTTGCCCGATCCAGAAACCCTAAAAACCTATGCCGTTCACGTTGGCCTGTCTGGCGCTCTGTTCACTCCAGCGGTGATTGCGTTATTCACCTGCCACTACGAGTCGAAGGGCGTGATCAACACCCAGGCCGAGTGGGTGAGCATGCTGGTCAAGTGGGTGCAGCGTGATCAGATCAAGACCGCCGGAACCAACGTCAGCCGCTTCCCGGGCAGGCCCCGAGCTGACGAACCCTTTGACGACGAAGATACCGACTGGCTGCATCAGGAGGCCACCCAATGAACCAAGTTTCAGTAATCGCCACCGGCCTGTGGGCCAAGGTGCAGACAGGCCAATTTATCGCTGCCGGAGAAAGTGAACACATTCAGCCCGCCGCAGAACTGTCCCAGGCCACGGCCAAGGTCATCAATGGGCTGTTCCGCGAACTGCGTTCGATCTTCCCCGCGTGGAAGCAGGCATGGCCGGATATGGCGACCTACAAAGCGGCCAAGCAACAGTGGATGCGCGGCTTTCTCGAAGCTGGGATCTGCAGCACCGAGCAACTGCGCTTCGGCCTGATGCGGGCCCGCCAAGCAGCCAAGGACTTTGTGCCGAACGTGGGTGTGTTTATCGGTTGGTGCACACCGACAGCGGAAATGCTCGGCCTGCCGAGGTTGGCTGCGGCTCACCGCGAAGCTTGCCGTAACGCGCATCCGTCGATGGCCGGCCAGGCCAAGTGGACCCATGACGCGGTGTGGCACACGGCCAAAGAGTGCGGGTTTGAAAACCTCAACCGGCTGTCCCACGACCTGAGCATCAAGCTGTTTGAGCGTAATTATACGATCACTGTGCGCCGAATTCTGGCGGGCCTGCCGTTGCAGAAAATGCCGCTGGCTTTGCCGCCACGGACCATCGAGCGCAGCGCGCCAGAAGTGGGCAACAAGGCTCTGGCCGCGCTGCGGGCCATGCGTTCGGGAGGTGCTGCGCATGCCTAATCCTCATCTGGCCCCGGTTGAGCCGAGCGCCTACCGTTGGGCCGTTCACTGCTGCTCCTACAAGCTCGACTTGAGCCATAAGCCCGACCGGGCTGTGGCCTTGTTTGAACATGAAAGCGCGGCAAAGCATTTCGGCGGATTGATGTGGCCCAGCACCTTTGAAGTGGTGGACCTGCAATCACCTGTGGGAGCGGGGCAATGAACACGAAAATCAAAACCCTCACCGTGAAGCTGTCTGATGCGGAGATTGGGCGCAATGCCAAGCTTGAGCATGTGCGCGACCTGCGTGATGCCGGTCACCCGGCGTTGCACTTTCGCTTCTTCAAGAATCGCAGCCGGGGCTCCTGGTACTTGGTCAATAAGCGCCGCTGGCATCGCATCGGAGTCTATCCGGCTTTGAGCGCCAAACAGGTGTTGGCTGAGTTGCCAGCCGTGCGACTGCGTGTCTCTGCTGATGCGAGCTCAACGATTTCTCAGTGGGCGACCACCGGCGAACTGCTCGGCTGGTACGCCGATCGCATGGCCCGTGACCGCAGTCTGTCGGCCAAGCGCAAGAACACCGGCGCCTCTGCCATGAAGTGCCACCTGCTGCCGCGCCTGGGTGGCTTGCCGCTGGTGGAGGTCAACAAGGCCACGCTTGATACCTTGTTCATGTGGCCGCTGCAGGAAGTCCTTTCCATCGACTACGTGCGTCTGGCGTTCCAGTTGCTGGCCCTGGCATTCCGTCAGGCGTTGAAACTGGGCCTGATCTCGTCCAACCCGATGGCGGGTATCAAGTTCAGCGATTTCTCCAAAGCCAAGGTCAGCATCAAACCCTCCCGGTTGCGGGGCGTACAGTTGCAGGATCTGCTGACCGAACTGACCCCGGTCATGGCGAATGAACCCGCTGACGCCATGCTGGCCCTGATGATGTTGTGCCACGGCACGCGGATAGGGGAGACGCGTCAGGCGCGCTGGTTGCATATCAGTCTGGCTGAGCGTGAGTGGTTTATTCCTGCGGAGCACACCAAGACCGGCGTGGAGCATCACCTGCCGCTGACCGACCAGGTGCGCACTCTGCTGATCCAGTACCGCGAAACACAAACCGCCCGAGGCTATAACGGCCAGTACCTGTTCCCGGCTCGCAATGGCAAGGCGTTGAGCGAAGGGCTGGCCAGTGCGGTTTTCACCCGGCTGGGGAAGGGCGAGTGGACCAGTCACGACCTGCGCAAGGTAGCCCGCACCGGCTGGGCAGACTTGGGCATCGACCACCTGATCGGTGAGTTACTGATCAACCATGCCATGGGTCACAACGTGAAGGTGTACATCCAGTCGGACGTGATGGGCCGCAAGCGTGATGCGCTGGAGAAGTGGCACGACCATCTAGACCAGAAGGGTTTCAGCCTGATCCACGGGCAGACAGGCGTTAGATTCGGAGAATCCGGTAATACGCTGGTGGCCGCTAACGGCAAGGCGTGCAGCGCTATTAAGAAAACAACCATAGGCGAGGATTAAAAATGATGATTCGAAAAACGCTGCACCGACCTTTGGGTGATACCGAACACATGCTTGAGCAATGGGGCTGGTGGCGAATGGACGGGATGGGGATTCCCAGTTATGCCTCGCCAATGCTGGCCCTGATGCGAGATGCGCTGCCTTCCAGCACGAAGTCCTACACCATCACTGATGAACTGGCCTGCGCCGTTGACGGGGCGTTGGCCAGGCTGTGCAAGCGTGACCAGCAGATGGGCGACATGGTGTGGCTTTACTACGGATCCAAGTGGCCGGCAGTGCGGGTAGGTCGCCACTTCAAGGTGAGCGAAATGAAGGCGCGAGAGTTGATCAAGGCGGGCGTAGCCTGGATCGATTGCGTTCTGGAGACCCTGCGTGAAGCTGCGTAAAAAGAGTTGTCCATATGGAATAGCTCTGTTTTCATAGCACTGTGTTTAGCTGTTACAGCGGGACACCACAGAGAAAGCCCGACCATTGAGTCGGGTTTTTTATTGTTGCAATGATAGCTATAAGCCATTGCCATGCTGTAAATTCGCCCGGAATATTTAACGGAGTTCCCCGGTGACGGACCAGCTAACCCTCGATCTTCCAATCTCTTTCTACTTTGAATCACAAGAACCGATTCCTATTGATGAGATAGTCGCCTCGCTTCTTGGGCTACAGAAGCTAGCCTCAAAAGTGCCTATGCTAGTGGGCAATCTCTGTCATGCGGAACACGGGATTGATCTCGATAGTCTGAAGGTCTCGAAGATCGAGTC
Source organism: Pseudomonas sp. Lz4W (assembly GCF_000346225.2). Lineage (NCBI taxonomy): Bacteria > Pseudomonadati > Pseudomonadota > Gammaproteobacteria > Pseudomonadales > Pseudomonadaceae > Pseudomonas > Pseudomonas sp. Lz4W. The sequence continues at coordinate 1,825,718 of NZ_CP017432.1, forward strand.
GGGCAGCTTGCTTGAAGTCTTGGTGTTGACGCTGCTGTTCAGTTCTGCGGTCGACAAAGAAAGATGTATCCGGTGGCTCAACGAGACGAAAATGGGAAAATATGCGAAGTATGGCCTAGGAGGCCTTTTACTCTTGCTGCTTGCCAGTGAGTCAATCACCCTTTACGACTCATTTAAGGGCAAGGGCGGCACAGGGGAGACCCCTAGCATCCAAGCGAACAACAATATTCTTATCAATATTGGTAGCGAGGCTACTGGTGCTAGTACTGATGAGCTGCGAACAGCCATTGATGGTGCCTTGACTGGCGATCGTAAAAAAATGGTAAGGGCAGCATTAGATTTTGTTCGACCTGCATCCGGTGAAGGCCGTGGTGGCTTGCACGCTGGGGAAGAGGCAACGGGAATTGCATTCTCCCACCAAGCGGCCACTGATGCTCCAGCAACTCCTGATTTTCGGGTTAAAGATACTGAGGTTGCTTACCCTAGTACCAAGCTTGAGATTAGAGCCCTAGATCGTGACAAAGTAGATAGTGGGTGGCGTGGTGCACTCCCTCAGCTTACGGGCGAGAAAAGGCTTCCCCTCTACTTTGCAGATGGTGTGGATATCACTAAAGCGGTGACTCAGGAGTCCGTTCAGGCTGATGTCCAGGTATTGATGTCTACGGATTTCAACCGTGGAGTTCTTGTGCCAAAAAGTATTACAGTCACGAAAATTTATTGATTTAAATTTTCCATTTGAGCCCGCCTAGTGCGGGCTTTTTCGTTTTCGGCCCCGCCACACCCATCGCCTCAAGCTGGGAGTGCTGTCGGGGCCGAACCCATTCTGCTCCCAGCTCGGGAGGACACCGGATGCCTCATATGCCTGATAAGCCAGACACCTGGGTGATAGCGCTCGCGTGGCTGAGTCAGCACTCGCCGACGATCTATGCCGCCACGCTGTCCTTTGTAATGGCGGCGCTGCGGATCATCTACGGCGGCGGTACTCGGCGTCAGGCGCTGCTCGAAGCAACCATCTGCATGTTGCTCACCACCAGCCTGATTGCGGTGCTTGAGTACTTCGGTCTGCCTTCCAGCCTGGCGACACCGGCAGGCATCTGGATTGGTTTCTTGGGTGTGAAGAAGATTGCCGATATGGCTGACCGCTTCGCTGATTTCAAGCTGCCCCGAAGGTCAGACTGATGGCAAGCCCCTTTGAAATTTCAGTCCACGCAAACGTCAAAGAGATTTCGCGATCCCTTTCTCGACTGGCCCACTCGCAGATCAACTTTGCGACTGCTCAGGCGCTGACTTCGTTGGCCAAAGAGGTGCAGGCCGACGAGATTCGCAACATCGCTACGACATTCAGGAAGCCCAAGCCATTTACCCAGAAGTCAGTGGGTATACAGGGCGCACGCAAGGACACGCTGCAGGCCAAGGTATTTGTTCGGCCCATCGCGGCGAAGTACCTGGAGCCTTATGAGAAAGGCGGATCGCATGTCTTATCAGGTCGAGCGCTGATCAACCCGAAGAACATCAAGCTGGATAGCTACGGCCAGTTGCCGCGCAAAGCGCTTGCTCGCCTGAAGGCGCGTAAAGATGTGTTCATTGGCAAGATCAAGACCAGCAAGGGCACAGTAAATGGGGTGTGGCAGCGGATTCCTGCCAAGCGAAAGCTGCCGGCGCATCTGAAACTACTGATTCGTTTTGGTGATTCTTTGCCCGTGAAGAAGCGGTTGAGCTACCGGAGCAGGGCACAGGCGATCGTTGATCGCCGATTCAATGCCGTCTTCGCTGAGGCGATGAGCAGGGCCCTAGCGTCCGCTCGTTGAGCCTTTCAGATGGCAGGGCCGCCCCCCCACCCCCCCCTATGCTTGGGTCCCTCCTAGAGGTTCCTGCATCGAGGGCATTGCGCGCCCTGGTGCAGGCCCAACTATGAACTTTGAAAGGTGTTCGCACTAGAGGCCAGCGATGAAGCAAGGCATTTCGATTCGCGAGTTTGCGCGACGTGAAAGCGTGTCCGACACGTTGGTTCGAAAAGCGCTGAAGCTCAATAGATTGGCGGCTCTCGAGGATGGTTCGCTTAATCCTTTACTGGTCGGCAGCAACTGGCGCGAAGGCAACGCAAAGAGTGCGAACCGTGCGAACCAAAATGCGAACCCTGTGGTTCGCACTTCGGCCAAGGGTTCGCACGCTGCGAACCCCCTGCCAGTTGATGGTGAAACTCTCGAAGAGGAGGCCGCCCGACTGCTCGAAAGCGGTGGAGAGGCGAGCCACGATTACGCCGAAGCGCTGCGCCGAAAAGAGAACTACCTCGCCCTGTTGCGTCAGCTTGAGTACGAAAACAAGTCGGGTTCGCTGGTAGAGCTGGAGGTCGCTGAAAAAATCTTGTTTGAACAGGCCAGGGCATCCCGTGATGCTTGGCTCAATTGGCCTACCCGTGTTGGGCCGCTTCTTGCCGCTGATCTGGGGCTTGAGGCTGATCGTGTGGTTGGAGCATTGACGGAGTATGTCCACAAGCACATCAGTCAGCTTGGTGAACCAGAGATCGAGGTCGAATTCCCTAACGAAGTCTGACCGCCTGACTCTGGCCTATCGCCAAGGCTGGACACCGCCGCCGCGCATCAGCGTCCCCGATTGGGCAGATCGCTATCGCCGCTTGGCCAAAGAGGCCGGCGCCATTTCTGGCAATTGGGAAACTTCCACCGTTGAGGTGGCACGCGGGCCAATGATGGCCGTCACCGAAGCCGGTGTGCACGTCATCACGGTGATGGTCAGCACCCAGCTGCTCAAGACGGCATTACTGGAAAACATCTTCGGCTACTTCGCGCACCTGGACCCGTGCCCGATGCTGTTGCTGCAACCCAAAGAGGCGGCGGCTGAGCAGTTCTCGAAAGAGCGCATCAGCCCGCTGGTTCGCAGCACGCCGGTTTTGCGCGCCTTGGTGGGCTCTGGCAAAACCCGGTCATCCGATGAGACCTTGCTCTACAAGGCCTTCCCTGGTGGTTTTCTGGCCTTGGCCGGCGCCGGTAGCCCTGACAACTTGGCGCGGCGTCCGATCCGTATTTTGTTAAGCGATGAGGTTGACAAATACCCGATCACCCGCGAAGGCGATCCGATCATGCTGGCTGAGGAGCGCACGGCAAGTTTCGGTGCTAACTGGCTATCGGTTCGTGCTTGCTCGCCGACCGTCGAAGACGAATCAAGAATTGAAAAAAGCTTTCTGGCCTCTGATCAACGCCGGGCGTCGGTGGAATGTCCGGGCTGTGGCCATCGGCAGTTCCCGGAGTTCTTTAAGCATGTTCATTGGCAGAAAGATCCAGAAACCGGTGGGCACCTGCCGAAAACAGCCCGTATGTACTGCGAAGGCTGTGGTGATGAATGGTCGGAGGGTGAGCGTTTAAAGTCATTGCGCAGTATTCGCTGGCACCAAACCAAAACATACCAATGTTGCGGAGACCGGCATCAGCCCTTGGAGCAATACGACGCGGCGTGGAAGCTGGAAGAGGCCAGGTCGGTCGATCAGGTCTGGACGTTATCGGAAAGCCCTCGCCACTCAGTCTATCTGGCACGCTGCCCAACTTGTGGCAATCATCCGATCGACAATGAGCATGCAGGCTTTACCGCTTCGAAGCTGTACAGCCCTTGGTCGAAAGACAAACCGTCAGATATCGCGGCTAAGTGGTTGGCCTGTGGCGATGACGAGGACATGAAGCTGGCGTTCTATAACACCCAGCTGGGTCTGCCGTACCGGAAAAACTCCGGGCGGGAAATTCAGATTGAAGCGTTGGCCGCCCGTTGCGAGGTCTGGGCGGCCGAGGTGCCCGATGGCGTAGCACTGATCACCGTCGGCATCGACACTCAGGACTACCGCCTGGAAATGGAAGTCATTGGCTGGGGCGTCAACGAAGAGTCCTGGTCGATTGACTACCACGTCATCGACGGCGAGTTCGATCAGCCCGATGTACAGGCATTGCTGGATGCCTATCTCAAGCGAATCTGGTATCGCGTTGACGGCTATGCCTTCCCGGTCATGGCGGCCTGCTTCGACTCCGGCGGTCACCACACCCAGGCGGTGTATGGCTTCTGCAAGGCGCGTATCGGCCGGCGGATCTGGGCCGTTAAGGGCGAATCTGCCCGCAATGGCAAACGTTCTCCGGTCTGGCCGACGAAGGTGCCGAGTCGTCGCAGCAAGGCGACTTACCGCCCCGTGATGCTGGGGGTGAACGCCGCGAAGGACACCATCACCACACGCCTGATGAAGGACAAGCCGGGACCCGGTTACATGCACTTCCCGGTCAGCCGGGACATCAACTATTTCGCCCAGCTCACCGCCGAGCGTTCCATTGTCAAGGTGACGGGGGGCGTGAAGTATCGGGTATGGGAGCCACGCCCGGGCCGCGCGAACGAAGGCCTTGACTGCCGTGTGTACGGTTATGCCGCGCTCTGCGGTCTGCTGCACATGGGGATCAAGCTCAACAAACGTGCCGAAGAGGTCAATGCCTTGATCGGTACGCCTGTGCGTCGGCCAGAGTCTGAACATGTAGAAAGCCCGGCCCCAGAAAGTCCAGAACCGGGCGCAGCATCGGGTCCGCGCGTCATCCAAGCCAAACCGGCTAGGCGTAAATCACTGACCAGCCGGTTGGCTTGATTAATACTTGAATTGGAAGTTGCTATTGCCTGCTTTCGACTCAAGCTCTTGGGTTACACAGCCGTCGAGAATCATGTAAGACCCTGGTGCCATTGACTTGGCGACAGCGGTGCAATGCGACTGCATGCTTTTCGGCAGTGTTTCCCAGACTTTTTTGAGATTGTTGTAGGAGGTCTGCTCTTGCTCAAAACAGCCGCTCCGAATCATCTCGGAGGATTCACCTATGGCGTTGGCAACATTGTCGCAGTGTGTGTTGACATCGAATTTTGGCAACTCGGCCAGAGCCAATGATGGCAATAGCGCTAACAAGCTAACCCCCAAAATCCTATTCATCTGAATCATCCTTAAATTCCTAATTATGGCGGGTGCACACATGAGTCGCTTTGGTGCAGGCTCCAGCCTGCTTGCGGGTATGCCGCTATCACAACTTCAGGTTTCGCTAGAGAGCGCTCAGCAAGCCTACATCCAGCTATCCACGGGCGGCAAGGTTGAAAACGCGACATATACCCAAGGAGATGGCTCTAAAAGCATCACCTACACGCGGGCCAACATTGCCCAGTTGGCAAACGTGATCATGATGTTGCAAAAGCAACTCGGTATCGATGTTCGTCCCCGTCAGCCCATCAGGTTTGAGTTCAAATAATGACTAATCCCGTATCGATTGTTGGGCTCGACGGCAAGCCGCTCCAGCCCCTGCGGCCGAGTCGGGGGAAGATGCTTGCACCTGGTGGCGGCGCCCCTTACGACGCAGCTGATATCTATGGCGAGCACGTCGCTGGTTGGACGCCCCACCTGGGGTCGCCAGACGGCGACCTCAACATGTACCGCGACCGTATCGTGGCACGTGTCCGTGACCTGGTGCGTAACGATGGTTGGGCCTCTGGCGCGGTCACGCGGATTTTGGATAACGCTATTGGCGGGCATTTCCGGCCGCTGATTAAACCGGACTGGCGGGCCTTGGCAGCCTTTACCGGGAACAAGGCGTTTGACGCTACCTGGGCACACGAATTTGCTCAGGTAGCCAGTGCGAACTACCGATCTTGGGCCTTCGACACCGGACGCTATTGCGATGCCCAACGCTCGCTGACCATCACTCAAATGATGCGTTTGGCCTTTCGCCACAAGCTCATCGATGGCGATTCATTGGTGCAGGCCTGTTACATCCCGGAGCGAGTAGGGCAGGGTAAAGCCCGTTATGCCACGGCAATTCAGCTGATTGATCCGGACCGTCTGAGTAATCCACAACTGCAGTTTGATTCGGCCACGTCTCGCGGTGGCGTGGTGTTGGATAGTTTCGGTGCAGCTCAAGGGTATTGGATTCGCAAAGCCCACCAAGGGGATTGGTGGGCGGCGGCAGATAGTGTGACTTGGGAGCAGATCCCGCGGGAAACCGAGTGGGGTCGTCCGATCATCATTCACGACTTCGATCATGAGCGGGCCTCACAGCATCGGGGCGGTTCTGGCATCTTTGCGCCGATTCTCCAGCGAATGAAAATGCTTGCGAAATATGATGCTGTGGAGCTGGACGCCGCGGTGATCAACTCGATTTTCGGCGCCTATATCGAAAGCCCGTTTGACCACAGTTTGGTCGGCGAGGCGCTGGGTGATGAGACTGATTTGTCGGCTTACCAGGATCAGCGCGCGGACTACCACACCAACCGCAAGACTATGCTCGGCGAGTCTAGGTTACCGATCCTGTTTCCTGGCGAGAAAATCAACGCGGTGACGGCCACCCGGCCGAATGCCAACTTTGCCGGTTTCGAGAAATCGTTCCTGAATAACTTTGCTTCGTGCACTGGGCTGTCAGCGCAGCAAATGTCCCACGACTGGTCAGACACCAACTACAGCTCGGCGCGCGGCGCCTTGCTGGAGGCGTTCAAGACCTTGACCCGTCGGCGTAATGACTTTGCGACCAACACCGCCCAGCCGGTGCTGGGTTGCTTTATGGAAGAGTCGATGGAAGTCGACGATTACCCATTGCCCCACGGTGCGCCTGAGTTTATGGAGTGCCGTGCCATGTACTCGCGGGCTGAGTGGATGGGCCCAGCGCGTGGCTGGATTGATCCGGTTGCTGAAAAACAGGGCGCGGTTTTGGGTATGGACGCGGGCCTTTCGACCCTGCAGCAAGAGTGCATGGAGCAGGGGCTGGATTACGAGGAAGTGCTGGAGCAGCGGAAACGCGAAATCGACAAATTCAAAGAACTGGGCATTCCGGCGCCAACGTGGGCAGGCATGCAGATACCTGGCGGCTACACATCGGCGGACGAAGCCATAGAAAAACAGAGGCCCAACTAATGCAATTTGGACACCTGGCACAGCGCTTGTTTAACGTACCAGTGGCCATACGCCCGGAAAAAGCCGAGGTCATCATGGCCGCCCTGGCTGAGCGTATGGGCATTGGCCGAATGATGCGGGTCAGTGGTGATGCGGTCGACCTGAGCCCGATGGCGCTTGAAGGGGAGGGTTACAGCTACGCCGACCGCGAGTCACGCGACACTGGTTATGACCTGGTGGGCAATATCGCGGTGATTCCGGTCCACGGTACGTTGGTGCAGAAAACAGGCACCCTGCGGCCGTGGAGCGGTATGACGGGCTATGACGGCCTGCGGCAAGCATTTTTGACCGCGCTCTATGACCCAAAGGTGGCAGCCATTGTGTTGGATGTTGACTCGCCCGGCGGCGAAGTCTCGGGTTGCTTCGACCTGGTCGACACCATCTACAACGCCCGGGGTGAAAAGCCTATTTGGTCGATTCTTAATGAGTCGGCTTATTCCGCAGCTTATGCCATTGCCAGCGCCGCCGACCGTATCTATGTGCCGCGTACCGGGGGTACGGGCTCCATTGGAGTGATCTGCATGCATGTGGATTTTTCCAAGGCCTTAACCAGTGCGGGGATTGAGGTCACGTTCATCACCTACGGCGACCGCAAGGCGGACGGGCACTCAGAAATCCCTTTGACCACGGAGGCGCTTGCACGCTTTCAAGATGACATCGACACCATGGGGGAACTGTTTGTAGAAACCGTTGCCCGCAACCGAAACATCACGGCCAGTAAGGTGCGTGCAACGCAGGCCGGCACCTACCTTGGCGCTGCCGGCGTTGCGGCCGGTCTGGCCGATGCTGTCGCGGCGCCCGACGCCGCTTTCCGGGCGCTGCTCTCTCAGCTGGCCTAGCTCAAAACGATCAGAGGTAAGACCATGACCATGCGTACACGACTCAGTGCGTCGATGCCGTTTGCCCACCTATTTGGCTTGACGGCACGGGCTGAAGACGAAGACGAAGACGAAAAATCCAAGCGTGCCCGTCGTGCCGATGAGGGCGATGACGAAGACCTCGAGGACGATGAGGACGACAAGGATGCCAAGGGCCGTAAAGCCAAAGGCCGCAAAGCCAAGGGCAAGCGCGCCGATGAGGGCGATGACGAAGACCTCGAGGACGATGAGGACGACAAGGATGCCAAGGGCCGTAAAGCCAAAGGCAAGCGCGCCGAAGAAGGCGATGACGAAGACCTCGAAGACGAAGAGGACGACAAATCCGCTAAGTCTAAAAAGGCCATCGTCGCCAGTGAGCGCGTCCGTTGCGCCCGTATCTTGACCCATGGCCTGAAGGCCGGTAACGCTGAGCAGGCGTGTGTGTTTGCCTTCGATACCAACATGTCGGCTACGTCCGCCATCAGCGCCCTGAACGCGGCCGGCGCCGCTGGCGGTCGTGGTGGCGGCCTGGCTGAACGCATGAAAAAAGCTCAAGTGCCGAATGCCGGGGCCGGTGGTGGCGACGAGCTGCCCGCAGGTGCTTCTCCGGTTGCCCAGCGCATTATTGCCGCCGCCGCTCGTGCTCAAGGCCGTTAACCCACCCGCAACACGGAGATAGACAGCATGTCGCTCACCCCCACTGAAATTCGTGATAACCCTCAACGCCCTGGTGTTCAGGCTCAGGTCTACAGCCCGGATCAACTGATTTCTGATGCGCGAAGTCTGGTCACTCAGCCCGTCTTGTTGGCGAGTGGTGACCTAAAGCGCGGCACCGTGCTTGGTCAGCAAACCGAGAACCCGGTGCAAGTTGTAAGTAGTGCCGGCAATACCGGTGACGGCGTGATCGGAAGCATCACCCTGGGACCGGCAGTCAAAACCGGTGGTTATAAACTCACTGCCACCGCCCTCACCAAGTTCAACGTCATCAGCCCTGCCGGCGATGTGTTGGGCGTGGCCACAGTCGGCACGCCGTTCAAACACGCTGAAATCGCGCTGACCATTACCGCCGGCGGCGTGGCGTTCAAGGTGGCTGATAGTTTCACCCTGAATGTGTTCGATGCAGTCGGCACGTATGTCGAGTGCGTGCGTACCGCCACCGATGGCAGCCAGAACCCGCTGGCGATTCTGGTGGATGACGCCGATGCCACCAGTGGTCCAGTGACGGCCGGTGCCTATTTGTCGGGAGAGTTCAACGCGGCCCGACTGATTTACGGTACTACCTGGTCATTGCCTGCGCTGGTCTCGGCCATGCGCCCCTACGGGCTGTTTGCCAAAAGCTCAATTTCGGCGGCTTCCCCGTCGAACAACTCGGCGCCGTAATCAGGCCCACACCCGACCGACCCCCAAGGCCCACAGATGTGGGTTTTTTTGTGGCTTGGATTTAGCATTTCTTGCTTGGAGAGGCCCATGACTGCCGCCAGTTCGTTCCCGTTCAGCACCACTGACCTGATTCAGGTTGTGCCGACGCTCAAGCGTCCGCAAAAGTTTTTGCTTGATAAGTTTTTCCCGAATATCCAGAACTCTGAAACTGAGTTCGTGGCCATCGACATCGATGTTGGCCTTCGCCGTATGTCGCCTTTTATCAGTCCGCTGGTGCAAGGCAAGTTGGTTGAGCAACGTAAATACCAAACCAACACCTACAAGCCGGCCTACATCAAAGACAAGCGCGCCCCGGATCTGCGCAAGCCGATCATGCGTCAGATCGGTGAGCGCATCGGCGGTGGCAACATGACGGCCGGTGACCGCGAGATGGCCAACGTGGCCTTTGAGATGGCCGATCAAATCGACATGCTGGATCGCCGGCTTGAATGGATGGCCGCGTCCGCCATGCTGCACGGCAAGGTCATTGTGTCGGGCGAAGGCTTTGAAACCGAAGTGGTCGACTTCGGTCGTGATGGCCAACTGACCATTGCCCTGACCGGCGATAAGCAGTGGGGCACCAAAGCCAACTTCAACGCGGCGGGCCGAGACACGGTTCCGGCGGACAACATTGAGGAATGGCAGACCCTGATGCTGCGGCTGTCTGGTGCGCAAGCCACTGACCTGGTGTTCACCACTTCGGCCTGGCAGAAGTTTGCCAACGACGAGAAAGTCTTCGGCGCGGTGTATTTTCCGAAGCAATCCGAGGCGGGCAGCATCAACGTCGGCCCGCAAGTGGCGCCGGGTGCCGTGTACAAAGGGCGCTGGGGCCAGTTCGATCTGTGGCTCTACAACGAATGGTTCATCGACGATGACGGCGTTGAGCGGCCGATGCTGCCAGACGGTTACATGTTGATGTCGGGTCAGCAACTGATGGGCACTCGCGCTTTCGGCTCGATCATCGATCCGGCGTTCAACTACCAGGCAATGCCTTACGCACCGAAAACATGGGTTGAAAATGACCCGGCGCAGCGCATTTTGCTGATGCAAAGCTCGCCGCTGGTGATCCCTAGCCGGGTGAATGCCTGTCTGGCCGCCAAGGTCTGCACCCCGCTGAGCGCCGGTTAATGGCAGGCGCGACCACAACGGGGGCCTCTATCGTGGAGGCTGTCGTGGCTGCTGGCCGAACTGTCGTCGGTGCCAAAGGCAAGAAATTTGGCCCGGGAGAAACCGTGAAACTGTCCGCCACTGAGGCCGATACGCTGACTGCGCTGGGCTTTTTGGTGGACGATGATGCCGTGGTCAAGAAACAAACCGGGCCCCACATCAGCGTCACCAGTGGCCCTACGGTGAGGGTCGCTTAATGATCGACTGGGATAGCCTAGTGTTGGGGCCGCTGGAAAACATCTTTGGGGAGGCTAAGCACCCCGCTGGGCCCATCATGTTTTACCCGGTGGGCCGCAGCGCCTATCCCATCGATGGGGTGTTTGACTCGGCCTATCGTGAGGTCGAGTTGATCGACCCTATGGTGGACTCGAACAGCACCCAGCCGGTGCTGGGTGTGCGTCTTTCAATCTTTCGTGATGAGCCTGCCCAAGATGACGAGGTGTATATCCCCAGCAGCGGCAAGCGCTATCTGGTCAAGGATGTGCGCCCCGACAGCCACGGCTGGGCCAAGCTGATGCTGGGTGAAATGTAATGACCACCACTGCCGATCTACGCCGCCTGACGATGGAAGCGCTGGTAGGGGCCACAGAAGCCGGTGACCGGGTGTTTGCTGCCCGGTCATGGCCGATTGCCAAAGGTGACTACCCGTTGTTGTACCTGCATTCACCGGCCGAAGACATGGAGTCTTTGGGGCGCAACGGCGCGCCCCAATTCACCGTAACCGCGGTCATTCGGGTCAGTGCGCGGATTCAACTCAAAAACCTGCCCCGTAACGCTGCAGCGGCACAATCGATTGATGAGCTGGAGGTCATGCAACAGCAGATCAAAAGCGCCTTGATCAATTATTCGCCTTTGATGACGCGCCTTCAGCAGTTTGCCTTTGTGCGCTCGGAGATTCAGGAGGACGGAGAGGGGGCACTGGAGCTGGCTGAACTGGTGATGGATATCGGCATGGAGTTTTACCAGGGCCCAGAAGAGTTCTATCCGACTCGGGTCGACCCACTTCAGCAGACACACATAATCAACGACCTGACCAACGTCTTCGATATCAGCGGTACCTATAGCGATCAGGCTTTTCCTGATGCTGTAAATCAAGCTCCGCGCACCGCTGGCCCTGATGGACGCGCCGAAGCAGTGCTCGACATCGATAACACCCCATAGGACACATCATGCGCATTTACCCCTCGGCCGGGCTGCTTGTACGCGACCCGGTAAAACGTGACTTCTTGCCCGACACTGGCCGGGAAGTGCCAGACGGCGATCTGTATTGGTTGCGCCGGCTTGGCTGCAACGATGTCACCTCGACCCCGCCCAAGACAAAGCCAACCCCGGACGTTGTTGCACCCAGCAGCAAACCGGAGAAATCGCCCAAAGCCCCTGCAGGGAGTGACGCCCAATGACCGTCCCGTTTAGCAATATTCCCGCGAACCTTCGGGTTCCGTTGTTTTACGCCGAGGTCGATAACTCCCAGGCCAACAGCGGCGCGCAAACCCAGCGGGCGTTGATCATTGGCCAGGTACTGGCATCCGGCAATGCTGTGGTTGGCGTGCCTGTGCTGGGCCAAGGCGTCGCCGATGCCAAAGCCAAAGGTGGGCTGGGCTCCATGCTGGCACTGATGACGGCGGCCTATGTGGCGGCGGACCCATTCGGCGAGGTCTGGTTTTTACCCCTGGCTGATGCTCAAGGCGCAGTGGCGGCGTCAGGTTCCGTGTTGATCGCCGGCACGCCAACGGCAACCGGCGTTATCTCGCTGTACATTGCCGGTCAACTGGTCAGCCTAGCCGTCACCATCGCAGAAACACCGGCAGAAATCGCGGCAGCCCTAGCTGCTTTGATCAACGGTTCTGGCAATTTGCCAGTCACCGCAGTGGCGACAGCGGACACGGTAGCCTTAACCTCGAAAAACAAAGGCGTTACGGGTAACGAAATTGATCTTCGGCTGAACTACCGGGGCACGGCTAGCGGTGAGGTTGTACCCACCGGGCTGCAACTGACCCTCACCGCTATGAAAGCCGGGGCCACCAATCCGGTACTGGATACCACGCTGGCCAACTTGGGCGACGAACCCTTCGATTTTATCGTGTGCCCTTACACCGATACGGCTTCGCTGAACGCCCTGAAAGCCCTGTTGAATGACAAAACTGGGCGTTGGAGCTATGCCAGTCAGGTCTATGGCCATGTCTTTGCGGCGCAGCGCGGCACCTTGGCGACATTGGCCACCGCCGGTAATGCTCGTAACAACCAGCATGAAAGCATCATGGGGTTCTACGATTCGCCGTCGCCGGCCTGGATCTGGGCGGCAGATGTGGCGGGAACCGCTGCAGTGGCTTTGCGCGCTGACCCGGGGCGGCCACTGCAAACGCTGACGCTGAGCACAGTGCTGGCACCGCCATCGGCTCAGCAATTCATTCTGGGCGAGCGCAACACGCTGCTGTGGGACGGTATCTCGACCTTTATGGTGGGCAGCGATGGAACCGTGGCGATTGAAAACCTGATCACCACCTACCAGAAAAACAGTTTTGGCGCGGCAGATGACAGCTATCTGCAAGTGGAAACCCTGTTCTTATTGATGTACGTGCTGCGGGCTCAGCGCACGCTGGTGACTTCCAAGTATTCGCGGGTCAAATTGGCTGCCAACGGCACGCGCTTTGCGCCGGGTTCGGCGATCGTGACGCCAAACGTCATCAAGTCTGACTTGATCGCTCAGTACGGCGAACTTGAATACAACGGTTACGTGCAGGACACAGCTGCGTTTTCCAAGGCATTGATCGTCGAGCAGAATTCCACGAATCCCAACCGGATTGATGTGCTGTGGCCTGGCACCCTGATCAATCAATTGCGCATCTTTGCGCTGCTTGCCCAATTCCGCCTGTAACCCGGGCGCTTCCTCAACGACCGCCGCTGTGCGGTTTTTTTACGTCTGGAGAAACACATGGCTGCTGCCCCCAATCGTCTTGCCGGGACCTGCTACCTGACCGTTGACGGCGTGAGTTACATGCTGGCCGGTGACTTTGCTTACAAGGTTTCCGGAGTTTCCCGCGAAACCTTGAAAGGTCAGGACGGCATTCACGGCTACAGCGAAACCCCACAGCCGGGCTACATCGCGGCCACGCTGCGCGATTCCTCGACCCTGAGCATTGCCGACATCAACGCCATGAGCAACGCCACTGTCGTAGCTGAGCTGGCCAACGGCAAAACCATCATTGGTCGCAACATGTGGGCCACCGATCAACAAGAGTCCAAATCTTCCGACGCCACTATTGAAGTGAAGTGGGAAGGCCCTTCTGTAACGGAGAACTGATCCATGTTTGACGAAGAAATCATCATCGCTCTGAGCAAGCCCGTAACCATCGGTAAAGGCGACGCCGCAATCAGCTACCACGAGCTTAAGTTGCGCGAACCCACGGCGGGAGAGCTGGAAAAAGCCACCCGTGCCGACACTTCCATCGGCGCGGCGATCACCTTGATCAGCTTGATCACCGCTATCCCCCGGACAGCGGTTGAGCGCATCAGCAAGCGCGACCTGGTGGCGGCAAACAACTTCCTTGAGGGTTTTACCGAGCCTGGCCAGATGGCGGTGGAGGCTGGCCAGAGCTGATTGCTGAGCTGACCAAGTATTACGGCTGGGGGCCACGCGATGCGTGGTCTTTGGGCCTGGCAGAGCTGGCTTGGTGGAATAAACAAGCTAAACGAATTGAGGGGTAGGGGCAGTGGCGAACACGTTCAGTATCACCATCAGTGCTGTCGATAAAGCCACTGCGACCGTGCGCCGGGTCAACGACTCCATCAGTCGGCTGACGCGCCCATTTCAAGACGTGGGCAAGTCATTCAAAAGCCTCGGTCGTGAGCTGGGATTTGAGAAAATCGGCAGAAACCTCGGCACCATCGGGCGTGAGGCCAGTGGCGCGGCGCGCTGTATTGGCTCAATCATTGCGCCGATGGCCGCAGTCACAGGGCTTGGGTCGGTGGCCGGAATCGCCGTACTGGCGAAAAACTGGGCCACCCTCAGTCGCTCTATCGACAGCAGCTCGCACAGCATCGGTATCTCGTCTGGGCAATTGCAGAGCTTTCAGGGTGCGGCGCAAATGGTCGGGGTTGAGGCATCGGCCACTACCTCAAGCCTGGATGGTTTGGCCAACACCATGCAGGACGCCCAATGGGGTCGGAATCAGGGCGCGTTGTTGATGTTTAACAAGCTGGGTATCGGCCTGAAAAAAACCAAAGACGGGACCTGGGACGTGGTGGCTCAGTACAAAGCGGTGGCCACCGCCATCGCCAAAGAAGCCAGCCCGCAGAAGCAAAAGTTGATTGCGCGAGCTTTTGGCATGGAAAACATGCTGCCGTTTCTGCGTCAGGGCGCAGCGGGAATCGAGCGTTACGAGGCTATGGTTAAGCGCCTTGGCTACGTGATGGGGGATGACGCGGTTAAGCGTGGCAAGGCGTTCAGCCTAAGCCTAGCGGGGCTTGGTGTGGTCATTGATGGGGTTAAAAACTCGATTGGTGATGCGCTGATTCCTGCCATGAAACCGTTGATCGATCAGTTTTCGCTTTGGCTCGCCGCCAACCGTGAGCTGATTGCGACCGACATTGGCAACTGGGCCAAGGGCTTTGCCACATGGATCAACAAAATCGACTGGAAGGAAATCGGCGACGGTATCGTCAAGTTCGGCAAGGGCATTGGTGATGTCGTCAAATGGTTGGGCGGCTGGGAAAACGCCGCCATTTTGGTAGCGGTCGCAATGAATGCCGGACTGATCGGCGGGGTGCTGATGCTTGGGACCACCCTTGTCTCCGCCGGCGCCGGGATTCTGGGCTATATCGGTTTGCTGACCCGTATTGGCAGTGCTGCCACTTTGGCTGGGGGTGCCGCAGCAACAGCAGCTGCAGGGATAGCAGGAGCGGGAGCCGCAGGGCTGGGGGCGGGTGCTGCGGGTGCGGGAGCGGCCGGTGCGGGCGCTGCCGGCGTTGCAGGGGCTTCCTTTGGTGGTGGCCTCGGCGCTTCGCTATTGGGGCTCGGGGCGCTGCTGTACTCCCCCAGCCTGAACACGGGAGAGGCTGACATTGTCCGGCGTCGGCGGGTTGCGCAGGGACTTCCTGAGGTCGACCCCTCACAGGTGCTGGGTAGTGTTTGGAAATCCCAAGGCGGGCTGAATGAGGATCTGGTCAAGCGCTCGATGGATTATTTCCAGGGGCAGGGCTGGAGCAAGGCCCATGCCGCAGGTATTACGGCCAACCTTGGACTTGAAAGTAACTTTGATCCAGCAGCAAAAGGGGATAACGGCCGGGCGTATGGCATTGCCCAATGGCACGATTATCGTCAGCAACAGTTCGCTAAATGGGCCGGCAAGCCCATTCAGAATTCCAGCCTTGAAGAACAGTTGAGGTTTGTTCAATACGAACTGACTCAGGGGGGCGAAAGAAAAGCCGGAGATATGTTGCGTGCAACGACGACCGCTCGACAGGCGGGCGACATTGTGTCGAGGCAGTACGAGCGTCCGGCGGATGCCAATGGGGATGCTGCCAAGCGTGCCGCCGTCGCCGAATATCTAGACCTGAGTAATCCAACGGGCATGCCCGCTGCTCCCCAGGCTAAAGACATACCGGTCGCGCCCGGACTGTCCGCGCCGCTTAGCAAGGCGCCTGAAGGTCCTTATTCCAGCGGCGTGCAGAATCAGGGGGGGAAAGTTCAGGTCAATATTGAACACGCCAACGCGCCGGAGGGCATGAAAGTGAGTTCCAAGGCGGAAGGTAAGGTTGAGGTGTCGAGTCGAGTGGCATATTCAGGTGTAGGAGCAATCGCATGACGCTGTTATCAGAGATTGTCCAGATCGCCCAGGACTCAAACAGGACCTGGACCGAAAGCCTTAACAAAGCCTCTTTTCGTGGTGTGCCGTTCGCTATCTATGGTGGTGATGCCCGCTTTGGGCGGCGGTTGGCGCTTCATGAATATCCCGGTCGCGACAAGCCGTACATCGAGGACATGGGGCGGGCCACGCGGCGAATCCGCATGACCGGCTTTCTGGTCACCGACAGCCTGATTTATGGCGGTGGCGATGTGCTTGCTCAGCGTGATGCACTGGTTGCCGCCGTTGAGCAGCCCGGATTGGGTGCTTTGATGCATCCCACTCTGGGTGCGCTGAACGTGAGTGTTCCGGCGGAAGGCTTGAGCGTGATCGAACGCTGGGACATGGGCCGTTACTTTGAAATCAGCATCATTTTTATTGAGTCAGGCGATCGGGTTTTTCCGAGCATCACCACGTCCAGCGGCAGCTTGTTGGATAAGTTGGCAGGAGCGCTCGGATTGTCGAGCGCGTTGGATTTTGTACGCAAGATCATTGGTGGCGTGACGTCGGTGATCAATGCCGTTCAAGGGGTGATCAAGTTCGGCAAAGCTATTGTCGGCATGGTGGTGGGCGTCATCGCGGACTTCAAGGTGCTTGTCGGGACCATCACACGCGACGTTCGAAGCCTCACTAGCTTGGCCAGCTTGTTGGTGGGTAACTTTGGCCGCTACGCCGATGGCAACGTCAGCAGCGCCTTAATCACCAGTAAAAAAGCCAGAAACAGCAGCGCGACCATGCCGGAGTTGATTGCGGATAGCGCCGCCAAGCGCGCCGCCGTCGATGAGTCAATGGAGCGCCTTTTGGAGGCGGCAGAGAATCTAGACGCGAGCAGCAGCGATACGTTTACCGCTGCGGTGCAGGCAGTCATGGACGATTTGGTCGCGGGGATTGCTGACCCTGGGGATGCAATCAAGCTGTTGGGGCCGTTGGTGAGTTTCACTCCAAGCACCTACAGCGGCGTAGGGATTGTCGGAGCTGCTCGAGCGATAGCACAGGATGCCACGGCTTCACTGCTGCGCCGGACAGCATTGGCCGCGATGGGTAAGGTATTGGCGTCATACGCTCCAAGCTCATACGACGAAGCCATGAGCACCATGCGTACCGTGACCGGGTTTATTGATGCGGAGATTTTGGTGGCGGGGGATGTCGGTGATGATGAAAGCTATCAAGCACTGATTGCCTTGCGCAAGGCAGTGGTTAGCGCGCTAACCACTACCGGGGCAACATTGCCCAATCTGGAAACATTCAATTTTCGGGCAGCTTTGCCGGCGTTGGTCATGGCCAATAGGTTGTACCAGGACGCGTCACGGGCCGACGAGCTGACTCAGCAGGCTAATCCGATACATCCGGCATTCATGCCGACCACGATAAAAGGTTTGGCCCGATAAGCAGTGAGGTTATGAGCCTCTGCAAGAGGTGAGCATCATCGCGGTCAAGGTGGACTGAAGCCCTGCTCGATCTGATGGCTGCACAATGACCATGCGGCCATCATCCACAAGTTCAGCGGTCCATTTCATATCCAGTAGATGGTTATTTCTGTTGGTGTAAATGGATCTGCCAGTTGCTGTCTTGCTGAAAAAACTGTCCTTATCGAACAACGTCGTTTGCAACCAATATTGTCCGGCGCAACCGGGATATTTATCGAGTTCAGCAATCACTTTCTCGCCTTGCTCTTTCATCAAGTTGACGCTTTTTTCCTTGAAGTCATTACTTTGAATGGTCGTGGTAACCAGAAAGTATGCGCCCGCAATAAGTCCTACAAAAACAACCTTACCTAACAACCTATTCATTCTTCATCCGTACTCGATCAAACGTCGCCATTAAAAATGACGACTGTGGGGTGCTTGTCCGCGCGTTTCTGAGGGAACCCATGCAAACCGATGATCTAACCATAACCTCTGGCGACATGGCTATTACAGGCTGGACTGACATTCGAGTGACAAGAGGCATTGAGCGCCTGCCCAGTGACTTTAACGTGGGCATGACCGAGCTTTATCCGAATGAACTGGCTCGCCTGAACATCGAACCAGGTGCCCCGTGCGAAGTACGACTAGGTGCTGACCCGGTGGTAACGGGTTATATCGATCACTTTGTCCCGAGCATCACTGCGAATGAGCACTCCATCGGAATTAGCGGACGATCTAAATGTGCAGACCTTATTGATTGCGCTGCTGAATGGCCTGGCGGACAAATCAGTAATGCGACGGTGTTGGGTATTGCCCAAAGGCTGGCATCTGTTTACGGGACGCGGATTAACGGGGTTCCAGAAGGCATTAAAGTGTCTACTGATCGGGATGATTTACCGATTTTGCCGCAGGTCAACATTATGTTGGGTGAATCAGCCTTTGAAATCATCGACCGCATGGCCCGTTTTTCCGCGGTCCTGGCGTATGACCTGGCTGACGGTAGCCTTTTCCTTGCGCGGGCCGGAGAGAAGCGGGCAGCCAGTGGTTTCACTGAAGGCGTCAACGTACAGCGCGCCTACATCGACTTTGCCGCCGACCTGATTTATTCGGACTACGACGTTTATATCCAGTCGATTGATACCTTTACCGACCTTGGGTTGGAGGGCAACCGCATTCACAAAGCCAAGGACCTCAACTGTAAGCGTCATCGTCGGATGGTGATTATTTCCGAGGGCGGCGGAATGGGTAATGAGGTCGCAATGGCACGCGCGCAATGGGAGTCCGCACGGCGTAATGGTCGCTCCCGCGTCGTCAGAGTGACTGCAGACAGTTGGCGGGATTCATCTGGGGCGCTGTGGGAGCCGAACACGCTGGTACCGGTGTCACTGCCGCGACTCAAATTTAGTTCGGAAAGCATGTTGATCACTGAAGTGACTTTTTTGAAAAACGCTTACTCAGGCACGACCGCCGAGCTGACACTGATGGACCCGAGCGCCTTCGTGCCTCAGCCGATCAACCTGATGCGGATGTATGGGGAGTTTTATCAATGAACCCAGCCAAAGACATGACTGGCGTGATGGAACGCTTGTGGCGGCGGGTTCAATTGATGTCGAGCTGGGGGCGAGTGACGTTCAGTGACGACAGCCGCAGTGCGCAACTGCTCCAGGTCAAGCTCAACGACTCAGAGACCCGTGATGACACACCACGAATAGCCGAATTTGGGCTGACGTCTCGCCCCCCAGAGGGTTCGGATGTGCTGGTGGTCTTTCTGGGCGGAGACCGTTCCAAGGGTGTGGTAGTGGCCACCGCACACCAAGCCAGTCGGCCCAAAGGCTTATTGGTCGGCGAAACCATGCTCTACGACCTATGGGGCAAATCGGTGTACCTGACTAAGGATGGCGGGATTGTTGTGGAAGCGAAGGGCGCGCCTGTCACGGTGAATAACGCGACTACCGTTACCATTAACGCTGCTGAAAGCGTGGAGCTGGCCACGCCGCTTCTGCATGTCACTGGCGACATTGTGGCCGGAGGTAATATCACCGATAGCGTTCGCAGCATGGCGGATGATCGCAAGCTGTTTAATTCACACACCAACGGGAGCGGCACCACCACGCCGTCGCCACAACAATGACCGATATCACTACGACTTGGATTACCTCAACCGGTACTGGCGACTGGACCATCAGATCGGGCGCACTTGCCAGTGGCGACGACCTGTCTAGCGCGGTATTGATCAGCATATTCACCGACAGGCAGGCCAATGCGGATGATGCTCTTCCTGATGGCAGTGATGATCGCCGGGGCTGGTGGGGTGATCAAGGCCAGGGCGTGCCGATTGGTTCGCGGCTGTGGCTTCTGGATCGTTCACGGTTGACCCAAGACGTAGCCAATACCGTTCAAGTTTATGTATCGGAGGCCCTGAAATGGCTTATCGATGATGGTGTGGCGGCGGGCGTTTCGGTTATGGCCCGAATTTCTGGCCAGAGTCAGCTCGACACCGTTGTCACCGTTACCCGTAATGACGGCACTAAGGTGCCGCTCAAATACAGCTGGGTTTGGCAGTAGCCGCTTAACAGATACAGCACCGTATCCGCCTCAAGGGCGGTTTTTTTTGCCTGGAGTTTGATCCCATGCCGTTTCCGCGCCCCAAACTGTCTGATCTGCGCGCCCAAGTATCCGCCGATATCACCGCCGGCCTTCCGTCCGCCGACGGTTTATTGCGCTTCTCCAATCTCAATATTTTGGGTACTGCCCTCGCGGGACTTGGGCATTTGAACTACGGCTACCTCGATTGGATTGCCAAACAGGCAGTTCCCTATACAGCGTCAGGTGAGTTCCTGGAGTCCTGGGCGGCGCTTAAAAAGGTGTACCGAAAAACGGCAACCTCTGCGACCGGGAAAGTCTCATTTCCTGCGAGGGCTGGTGCAATCATCGATGCTGGTTCCGAAGTTACCCGCAGTGATTCAGTGGTGTTCAAAGTGAACACAACAGTCATCGCAGGGGATTCGGGTAGCGTAGTGGTATCTGTCTCTGCGGTAATTGCCGGTGTCGCGGGAAACACTCCGGTTGGCAGTCTGATGACACTGGGCACTTCAATTGACGGTGTGCAGTCCAGAGGCGCCGTCACCGCGGTTATCACCAGCGGGGCGGATCAAGAAAATGATGACTCATTGTTCAAACGCATGCTCGATGCCTTTCAAAACACACCCAAAGGGGGCTCAGGGGCGGATTACGTTTCATGGGCTAGGGCGGTCCCGGGCGTCACCCGCGCCTGGTGTGCACCGAATGGGTATGGTGCTGGCAGCGTGGTGGTCTACGCCATGCTCGATGGCGCTAATGCCGACTACGACGGCTTTCCACAGGGAACCAACGGTCTTGCTAGCGATGATGCACGTTCAACACCCGCCAGCGTTGCCTCAGGTGACCAGCTGACCATAGCCAACAGCATCTTTGCCGATCAGCCAGTCACGGCCATGGTCTATGTCTGTGCGCCGATGGGCTTGCCCATCGACTTCACGATCACCGGGCTGACTAATGCTTCAACGGCCACCAGGGCAGCTGTTGCTGCTGCGATCGCAGATGTTCTTGCAGAGCAGGGTGCTCCCCTGAATAACGGTTCCATTGTGGAGCTTTCCGCAATTGACTCGGCGATTGCATCTATCGCAGCGACTGCGGGGTTTGTTGTCACATCACCCACAGTGAACCCAATTAATACCTTGGGAAATCTTCCCGTACTGGGTGCCATCACCTACGGCTGAGCCAATCATGTCTAAACCATCTTTCAGCAGCGCCGACTTCACCTCGGCGCTTCTTGGGTTGCTGCCTCGTGGCCGGGTCTGGCCTAAGGAACTCAGTAGTATTCAGGCGCAGGCAGCTTCTTGCTTTGCACCTACATTTGAGCGCATCAGCGATAAGGCAGTCGATTTGATCGCCGATGCGTTCCCTGGAACCACATCGGATTTGTTGAGTGAATGGGAACTGACTTTAGGTCTTCCTGATGGTTGCACTGTCCCCGGCTCTCAAACAATCGCTGAACGGCAGCGCGCAGTGGCCGAAAAGATATCGGCATCGGGCGGACCGCAACGCTCTTACTACCTTCAAATGGCAACCCACCTCGGCCTCACGGCCATCATTGATGAGTTCCAAACAGCGTGCGTCGGCTCCACCAGCGTCGGTGACTTCCTGTATGGGGATGGTTGGCCATGGTCGTGGGTTGTCGGCATCGACGTCGACTATTACGGGACGCTTCCAGCCGCAACACTCTCCTGCCGATTGGGGCTAGAAGCCCCCGAATACACGAATGTTGAGCTTGGCTTTGGCAGGGATGTGGTTAAGGACATTGCGCTGAAAGTAGATCAACTGTTTAACGCCATTCATTACGTGATGCCGCCCGCCGTGGCCGGCATCGAGGACCTATAGCATGCAGAGGATTTCCAGCTGGACCGAGTTTGTCGCCCCCCGGGGGCTTTTTCGATACGGCACAGTAGTGGGTGGGAAACCACCTACACCACTCAAGGCTGAGTGGTTGAACATGCTTCAGGAAGAGATGGCCAACTTTATCTTGGCTTATCTGCCCGAGCTTGACGCCACCGACAACACGCAGTTGCTCAAGGCTATACAGGCCTTTGGTACAGCCTTCCCACTAAAGGCCACGACTTTGGCTGGCTACGGCATTGTTGACGCCTATACGAAGCCTGAGGCGGATTGGCTGCTATCGAAGAAGGCCAACAACGCTATCACGTTGGCCGGCTATGGCATTGGCGATGCCTATACGAAGCTAGAGGCGAATTTGCTGCTATCGGAGAAGGCCAACAACGCCACGACTTTGGCCGGCTACGGGATTGTTGACGCCTATACGAAGCCTGAGGCGGATTTGCTGCTATCAGAGAAGGCTAACAACGCCACGACTTTGGCCGGCTACGGCATTGTTGACGCTTATACAAAGCCTGAGGCGGATTGGCAGCTATCGAAGAAAGCCAACAACGCCATCACGTTGGCCGGCTATGGCATTGGTGATGCGTATACCAAGGTGGTGATCGATGCCGCGTTGGCAGCCCTGCAAGCGGCGGTTGACAGCCTATCAGCGACTAAGCAAGACAAAAACACTGCGCTAATGGCGCCGACGGGTTGGAGGCTGGATAAGGCAACTGGTTTTCTTGAGCAGTGGGGGAGTGGTTATTGCGCGCCTGATTCCCAAACGGGTGTCATCGACTTCCCGACCCCTTTTGCTGAGGTTTACAACTGCCTGGGCAGCAAGGTGACGCCCAATCCAGTTGACTCTGATGGGAACGCTGTAGGTGTTTGGGCCGTCAGCGAAACTCAGTACAAACTCTTTAATGACTCCGCTACACATGGAGCCACTGTCCATTGGCGCGCCATCGGTAAGGCGCCCGGCTATTGAGCTTCAAACCCATAGAAATCTCACAACCCGCCTCGGCGGGTTTTTTATTGCCCAAGGAAAAGTAAATGACAGAAGTTGCAGCGCTTGAAGCCCATGCCGGGGCTCTATCGGAGGCGGCCGCCAAGTCCACCGCGGCGGCGGCAAAGCAGCATGAGTACATTCATGGCGATGATAATAAAGACGTAGATACTGAATCCGGCGCGGTGCCTTCGATTGCCAAGCAAGCGCGACTGGGTGTCGAAAAAATCTCGACAGTGTTTGAAGAGGCTGCCGTGCAGAGTGGGGGGGCGTTGCCCTTTCCGAGCATTGAAATTGGGATGTTAAACACCCCGGAAGGTGGCTTGTTCACCGTGCCGGCAGCGCCTGATAGTGAGTACCTGGTGCTCTACAAAAAAGAGAGTGGTCAGCCTGTCGAGCTTAAGACGTCTGCTTCAAAGCAGCGCGTTGACGAGGTGGAAGATGGCGCCTTGTTCTCGGTTCTCGCGGCCGTTAATGGCAGTCTAGATTTGGATTATCCGTGGTCTATCACTGATGAAGTAATGAAGGTGATTCTAGGTATCCGCAAAACGGGGGTTGTGGATGCGATCCTTGATCGTATGCCGGGGCTATCCCATTTCGGCGATTATGCTTGGCATATCAGCGATCAAAACGAGACTGTTCTACTGGGTATCAAGTGGTCGGGTGAGGTGGTTATGTACCCTTCCGCCTTGGCGTCAGTGCCTGCAGGCTACGCGTGGGATGAAGGGACGATTGGTCAACGCGATGTTTTTACTCTGATCGATGGTGTGCCCTACCAGCTGACGTCTAGTGGCGATAACACTTCGCCCCAAGTGCTCGGTGTTCAGGTGCATTACGTTGAGCGCAACGGGACTGTAAAAACTCGCTCAGTACCCTTGCCGGAAGCCGGATCGGTTGCCGCGTTTGTGGGCAGAATCATCCATGTCATTTTCCTGGGTCAGTCCTTGGCTTGTGGGATTAACTCAGGTAGCCCAGTGTCAACGCAGCCTACTGCGGCGAATCGGCTGTTTACTTTGAAGGCCGGTGTGCAGCTGGTGAACGAAGCGGGGGTTTTGGCCAGTAATATGGTCGCGCCATTCACTCCCCTTATGGCAAACGTTTCCAAAGAGCCTCCTTGTCTGCAGGCGGCCGCTGAGATAAACCGCAATCGCCGTTTGCCGGCAGATGCGGGTTTACTGATCAGCAACCACGGGCGCGGCGCCCAAGGGATTCGGAGCCTAAACAAAGGGACTATCCCCTACGAAAACAGCCTGACCGCGATTCGCGAGGCGAAAGCTGAGTGTGACCGCAAGGGCTTGCCTTATTCCGTTCCATGCATCAGCTGGAATCAGGGGCAGCATGACGGAGGGATGGCAGAGGGGGTTTATTACGCGCTGCTTGTTCAGCTCCAGCTTGACTATGAGGCTGACATTCAAGCGATCACCGGCCAAACGGGACGTATCCCGATGGTTATCACACAGATGAGCAACTGGACGGCGCCGGTCTACAAACGTGCTTTTAGCTACATTCCTCACGAACAGTACCAGGTATCGATTGATTACCCGGATCGCTTCGTTGTTTCCGGCCCGCAATACTGGTTGCCGAGCAACAATGACGGGATTCACCTTCCTGCGAACTCCTACAGCCGTGATGGCATTGCGTTATCCGGTGCGATAGGCGCGCTGATTAATGGCGAAAAGTGGCTTCCAACATCCTGTTATTCAGCTGTTCGCAAAGGAAAGGTAGTCACGCTTCGTTTCAATGTGCCTCATGGCCCGCTGGCCATCGACACGCTGAACGTAACCGATCCGGGAAATCTCGGCATTCGCTGGATCGACAGCACCTCAAGCGTGAGCGTAACCAGCGTGGAGCTGGACGGATATGACGCGTTACGCGTAACGCTGAGTGACGAGCCTACGGGCGCGTCCCCAATGATCGGAATTGCAGACATCGGGATAGCTGGCAACCGGGCTGGCCCTGATACCGGCCCACGAACTTGCATCAGAGACAGTGCCCCGAACCTAGATGCGTTCGGCGTACCTGTTTACAACTGGGCGTGCCATCAGCGCATTGCCGTAACTTCTGTTTAATAGAGAGAATCTTATGACCATCCGTGGCCAGCAAATTGTTTTGCCTATTCAAGCCCCTAATGCACCTGGTGCTGTGAAACTCAATATATCCCCGGCTGACCGAATCGTTACCGGTATGTCGTTCATTCATCGAGCCATGCAGCCCAAGAGCTTAACCGCGCTGAGTGGCGGTGGCGTGTCGGGTTACTGTCGGGCAAGCGGGGAACCGCTCATTCAAAAAGGCGCTGATCCATCCGTTCTAAAGCTCGAGATTGTGGGCGGTAAGCCTGCGCTGGCATTCAGCAATTACTTCGGCGTTGGCTCTCTGGCTTTTCAGCCTGGCAGTGCCTCGAAGTCGTACACGCAAGTTATTGTGGTCAACGTATCTGACCCGACTGATCGGGTTAATTTTTTGTTCTCGTACACCGACGAAACCCCTATAGCATCAGTGCTGCGCTATGACATTACGAGCGATTCTCCTGATGCTAAAAAGTTTATCGCGTATGGCAGCAGCAATAACCCGGCGCATGCTGCGGCTGATCGCCCGGCGGGTACTTGGGCGGTCCTGGTGGTTGATTATGACGACGTGACCCGTAAGGTCTCCATTGCGGTCAACCAAGTCGATACGTTCGCCGAGCAAATCAAATCGGTTAATCACCCGGTCGAGGCTGAAAGTTATTTTGAAGTGGGCTACCACGGCAGTTCTAACGGCTTGCGGGATGCAAAGGTGGGTGACCTGTACGTCTTTAATCAGTCACTTCGAAACAGTCCTGCTTCGATGGCAAAGCTGTCGCAGCTGGTTGCGGCATTAAAGACGGAATATGGAATCGTCTAATCAGGTGTAGGGATTGAATAGGCCGCTTTGAGCGGTTTTTTTGTGCCTGTAAGTTCATGGCCCGACAAGCTCGGGTTTACTTTTGTCTACCCCCTAACGCCGGCCAAGATGCCGGCGTTTTAGCATCTGGAGTTTGACTATGCCAAGAACTAAGGAACAACCGAGTATCGGCCGCAATCTACTGGCGTTCCTCGATGTGCTCGCCTGGTCGGAGCTGGGGAGCGATTACCTGAAACGCTCGGACGATGGCTACAACGTCATCGTGACGGGTATCGATGGCAAGCTTGAGTTATTCGATGACTACGCAACGCATCCATTTTCTGGGGGGCGGAAGTCGAAGTTGATCAACAGCAAAGGACTGACCTCCAATGCTTCGGGCCGCTACCAGCAAATGCTCAAGGATTGGCCACACTATCGCGATCTTCTGAAGCTTCCAGACTTTGGGCCTGTCAGCCAGGACAGGCTTGCCATCCAGCACATTCGAGAGTGCCGAGCTCTTCCTGATGTCATTGCGGGTCGAGTTGAGGTCGCTGTCGATAAGTGCCGAAACATCTGGGCGAGCCTTCCTGGTGCTGGGTACGGGCAGCGTGAACACCGGATGCAGGATCTTGTTGTGCAGTTCGAGCGAGCGTTGAAGGTGTTGGCGTGATAGCTGTGCTCAGGCAGGTGCCAGTTTGGGTGTGGGCATTGATTGCTCTGCTAGCTGGCCTGGCCTACCAGACCTTTCAGGTAACGGATGTTCGCGCGGATTACGCCAGTTACAGGTCAGATACGGCCACGGCTGCTGCAAACGCGAGCGAGGATGCCCGGTTAACCGAGCAGAAACTCCGACGAAACATCGACCAGGTGCGCGCCAATGCGGTGGATCAAAAACAGAAAGATGATGCTCTTGCTGCTCTGCAGCGCGCTGACCATCACAGCGTGCGCGATCAAACCCGAAGGCTACTTGCCGACAAGGCCGATCTCAATACCCGCCTTGCCGAGCGAGGCAAGACAATCAACGACCTTGTTGATCTGCTCGCCGAGCTGCGATCAGAGGCTGATGGATATGCGGGAGAGTTGGCGGCAGCGCTTACAGAAAGTCGTCGGGCCGGGTTCGCCTGCGAGCGATCCTATGATGCCGTAACGATGCCGCCTTGAAGGGGTTGTAGGAGTGTGTGAGGCGGAGTGGTGATATGGCGAGATGAGTATTTATTGCGCCCGCGTCATTATGAGCTAACGTCAGGCCATTGAAATAGAGCCTTGCACAAGGAAGAGCAATGGATCAGCAATTAATTTGGATGTCAGTGTTGATGATTTCACTCTGGATCACGGCTTTTTCATTGACCGTGTACGCACTGGCTGAATAGTCAAAAAGAAAAGCCCCGGAGTTTTGCGGCTCTAGGGCTTCTATTTTCGCCTCAATCCCTTAATGTCTGCCGGACGTGGCACAGAGATTACCCGCGATGTGCAGACGAATCACTGCTGCAAAAGATAGATTGTATTCGGTCTTCGGCTCAAAAAGATTTATTGTCCTAAATAGCATTCGGTGGTGCAGGAAAAGCAGCGCGTTGCTGTCAATTACGATAAAAAGATGAGTAAGGAATCTAAATGCCTGATAACGCTATACGCCTAACGATTTTGATCAGTTCTGAAACTAAAGATAAACTCGAAGAGCTCGCTCAGAAGTCTGACCTAACTGTCTCGCAAATACTTCGGAAGCTCTTAAAAAATCATTTAAAAGATTTTGATGCTCTAGCCGACAAGCCAGATGCTTCAGGACGGGAAGACTCTACAGTTCATTCTGGAGCCCGAACCTAGGTAAGCGAGTGAAGGGCTGCACATAACGCCGCTTATGTAAAACAGGCTACCTACACTCAAGACGAGTGTGGGGACCATTTTTGTTGATACGGAACCACACTCCACTACACTAGTAGGCTATTCCCCAGGCTCCTGGTTTGACGCTGTACCGGCCACTGACTTTGAACAGGACACCCTCGCCATGCCGCTACCCGCCACACCCTATTATGAGCGCCGTCTGCGCGACCTGCGCACGCTATCCTCTGCTACCGCGGCACTGGCCGAGCGCATCGCCTTGGACCTGCAGCTGCAAATGCTGGCCACCTCGACCGAGACGTTGGAGGCGCAGTTAATGGATCACCTGCAGGAAGTGGCTGAGGAACAGACACGCTGTGTGACTCGACTCTGGGATTGGTTAAACGCCGTGGTCGATGCCGGAGCGCTGACGCCACCACAGGCAGCAGCGTTTGCTTGTGAAGCCGCCGCCTTGGGCGGTCCTTCTGGCGTACTGCCAAGATGATCGGCGACGGGCCTTCACGAAGGCGTGGTGGAGAAGCTAGAAGTGTTCCCTTTCAAGCAAGGCCTTCTAATGTGAAATTAGGTGGACGGATGAAATGCGATCAAACAAGCGGCTTAATTAATTCGGGCCCTTGGTTTTTCACATTGCCCACTATCTTGCTTACGGGGAACCACTCAAAATCTTCAGTCAGCTGGCAGCACTCCATGGCCAGCACTTCCGCACGTATATGCTCGACATCGTACTTTATCCATTCACGAGCCTGCTCTGGTTTGAAAACCAAGGGACGCCGATCGTGAATATCCACCATCCCCTGATCACTGGCAGCAGTGATAATCACAAACCCATCCCCTTCATGAGGCTCCAGCCCAGTGTCAACCTCGGCCAACGCCGCGAAGAACATCGGCGCCTGAGTTTTCAGGCGAATGAAGTAGGGCTGTTTCTTCTTAGGATCATCCGTATCTTTGACCCACTCATACCATCCGTCAGCCATGACCAAGGCGCGGCCATTGGGCCATAGTTGCTTGAAAAACTTCCCGGTTGTGACTGTTTCTACTCTGGCGTTGATGGGGTCAGGGCGTTTGCCCTTTGCCCAGAACGGCGCCCAGCCCCAGTGAACGGGATCAATACTTAGTCCATCATCTACGCCGTGAATAATGCTGACGCGCGTGCCAGGAGCGACGTTGTAGCGACTTATGGGTTGATTGTCATACCCGCTCACGACAAGCCTGTCAGGCGCCAATACCTCCAGATAATCAGATATGCCCTGAGACTGCACAAATCGTCCGCACATCGTGGTGACCTCTTGCAAAGAGAACGCTTTGCAAAGCGTAGCTTGAAGTGCTCGGGATGTTCCTCTCGTCGAAAATCCCCACAGACAAATTGACCAAAATCCCCTACCGCAGTTAACTGTATGTACATACAGTTAACTTAAGGCGTGCGTCATGAGCTTCACTTCTCTGGGTCAAATTGCTGAAGGAGGCATTCGCCTGCCTCTTTGCTCCTTTAAGGTTCCAGCCGGTTTTCCATCGCCGGCAGCTGACCATATGGAAAACCCTATTTCGCTTGACGAGTTGCTGAGTGTTCGAGCGCCGAGCGTTTACCTGGTGTCCATAGATGGCGATCGCATGATAGGGGCCGGGATATTTTCAGGTGACCTGGCTGTGGTGGATCGGGCTATAGAGCCGGCTCACGACCATGTAGTGGTGGCGTTGCTCAATAACGATCCGCTTTGCAAGCGACTCTGTATACGCGGGAAGCAAATCATCCTCAAATCAGAAAACCCTCGTTACCCTGACCGTTACATCATGGAGGGAGATGAGTTTTCCGTATGGGGAGTTATCACGTACACCGTACGAAGTCATGGGCGCTAAAAATTTGATAACAAAGCACGTTGGCAGAACGCCGAGGAGGGGAGGGAATCAGTTCCTATGCTAAAGGTATGACCCTTATAGGATGCGGGTTGTAGAGGTGCTAAAAGTTATAAGTTTCGGAAGTGAAACACGGCTGTATGCCGCAGCCCGCTGTGATCTTCATATCGGTCTTGAAACCGTAGGCGGTTACTGGCCGATTGCAGCCAGTTACGATGGGTTGCTGTCGACACTTGGCTTACGTTGCCCAAGGGCAGCTAT
The DNA here is from genome assembly GCF_000346225.2 of Pseudomonas sp. Lz4W. NCBI lineage: Bacteria > Pseudomonadati > Pseudomonadota > Gammaproteobacteria > Pseudomonadales > Pseudomonadaceae > Pseudomonas > Pseudomonas sp. Lz4W. The sequence goes on from NZ_CP017432.1 coordinate 1,855,600, forward strand.
CGGCCAAAAGCAGTCAGGCTTGATGGGCAGAGAACAGCCAATAGTAGCCTGTCGCGAAGGACTACATGGTGCTGGCGGCAGCCCAATGAGCTTGCAAGGTGTCTAGTGAATCTAGGGCTATTCACATTGCTATCGGATCCAATTATTTGCTAACCTCGCTTTCGGCTTACGGGCAGATTTTGGATCGCGCATCGCGATCAGTGAAAAAACGGTCCGAAAGGATTGCCCTTGGTGGAGACTTGTCGATTCTCTACGTTCCTGGCGGTGCCTAGGAGTGCCCGTAAGCCGTTTAACTTTCTGAACATTAGTAGACGATGATAAAAATAAGTGCTCTACGTGCAATAAAGACTAAGCCAGAGCTTGCATTGCTCATGGGGATTCATGCATCGCACCTCACTAATGTTCTATACAGGATGAGGCCTGAAAGTCAGTATAAGAGCTTTACGATAGCCAAAAAGAGTGGTGGTATTCGTACTATACATGCTCCTTCTGACGAGCTTAAATCTATACAGGCCGCCCTATCCCTTTTGCTGCAAGATTGCATCCAAGAGATCAATGAGTCCAAAGGGGATAAATTCAAGTCGAAGTTGTCGCATGGTTTTGTTCGAGATCGGTCGATTCTTACAAATGCGGTCATGCATTTGAACCAGAAAAATGTTTTGAATATTGACCTGAAAGAATTTTTTGAAAGTTTTAATTTTGGTCGCGTGCGAGGTTTTTTTATCGCAAACAAAAACTTTCAGTTAGACCCAGCAGTGGCCACTGTAATCGCGCAAATTGCATGCTATGAGAATAAACTACCCCAAGGTAGCCCGTGCTCTCCTGTCATAACAAATTTAATCACACACTCGCTTGATATCAGACTGGCTTCTCTGGCCAAAGAAAATTCCTGTACCTATAGCAGATATGCTGACGATATAACGATCTCCACCAGGAAGAAGGAGTTTCCCTCTAGTTTGATGGCAGAGGAGCAGCAAGAGTACATTCCTGGCAAAAGGTTGCAGGCTGAAATTAAACGAGCTGGATTCGAGATCAATAGTTCAAAGACGAGAATTCAATATAAAGATTCACGTCAAGATGTTACTGGGCTGGTTGTTAACAAAAAACCAGCAGTTAAAAGCGAGTACTGGAGAACTGTCAAGTCGCAGTGTCATTCATTATTTCAGACTGGGGCTTTTACGGAGAATACATCCGGAACTCCCAAAGAAGGTAATATTTTTGTCCTTGAGGGGCGGCTGAACTTTATAGATCAAATTGATTTGTTTAATCGAAAGAGAAATAAGACAGCGCTAGCTCTTGATCATGATTCTTCTCAAAAAAAATCTAACACTCGAAGATTGTTAAGTGGTCGAGAACGAACATTCAGCAGATTTTTGTACTACAAGCTATTCTATGGCAACGATAAGCCAACAATTATTTGTGAAGGTAAAACCGACAACGTATATCTTAAGTCAGCCATAGGTCGGTTAGCAGGTGGTTATCCTAAACTAGTGAAGCCAAAGTCTGGGAATGATCCATGCGAGCTACTAGTGAGGTTTCTTAATTATACAGAACGCAGCAGATTCTTGCTTGAGTTGTCAGGTGGCACGCCATATCTAAAAGAGTTTGTTTTAGGTTTTGATGATCACTTCAAATACTACAAAGCCCCAGCTCCAGCGCAGCCAGTCATTCTCATACTTGACAATGATGATGGGTTTGGGAGAGTTGAAGGAGTGTTGAAGGGAAAAAAATACAGCCCCACTGTTTTTCCCTCAACGCCAGCGGCCAGCGATTTCAGAAAAGCGGAATTTATTCATGTGGTCCATAACTTATATATCGTGCTGACGCCATTAAAGGCGAAAGGAGAGCATACTTCAATCGAGGATCTCTTCCCGCAGGCTGTCAGGGACATAAAGCTAGGTGGCAAACAGTTTAATAAAGAGAATGAAATTGATATTGCCACTGAGTATGGTAAGGAGTTCTTTGCGAGTAAAGTTGTTGTACCGAATAAAAATTCTATTGATTTCTCGGGTTTCAATATTATTCTGACTAGGGTGGTGCAGTGTATTGAACACTTCGCTACTGTTACTCTCTCGAAGCCTTAATTGGCCTCTGGCTCTATTGATGTAATTCGCCCCCGCCACGCCTCACGCAGTCCTGTGGAAGGGCTAAAGCCATGTATGAAACGCATTCCGCAATAGCTTTTGGCTACACAATTGTAGGTTCAGAACGACAACCACCGACCGGTCTCTGCTGAATCCGAAGGACCGCTATGGGTCGGTAGCCGCCTTTGGTGAACGGCCGCTTATGGCCCAGAGTGTGTAAAAACGCTTCGCCAAAATTGAAGTGAGCGCGTCTGCGTTAAATCTGAAATTTATCAGCACATCAGAAGATGTGGCTTTCGCGTAGAAGCGCAATTTCCAGTCCATTTTTGAGTACCTGTTGCGCTCAAAAACGTTTTACACACCCTCGGTGCTAGGCGGCAAGGCAATCCCAGGGGCTTGCAGTCCTGCTCTCTGAAGCAAGCAGTGCAGTCACAAGGAAGCGCCGCAACATCGACCGCATATCATCATGGGTAGTGGATAAAAGCTGTAGCAAAATACAGCGCTAAGTTATTGATTCTTATAGGGTTGTTATCCTTGTTTTGCACAATCCAAATCTCCTGTAAATTCTATATATTTCAATAGCTTACGATTGTTCAACGGTCAACCTTGACATGGTGGGGGTCGTTGGTTCGAGTCCAATCGCGCCTACCAAACAAAATCCGCTCTGCTGGGCGGTCTAGAAGGGCTCACCGAAAGGTGGGCCCTTTTTTGTTGCCTGCGATTTGCAAAACCCCCACCTCCAGATACTCGATACCTTTCTCTGTGTGCCCATCCTGATAGTGTTTGGTCATCTTCGCGCCCGCATGGCCCATCAGCGCCTGGATGTATTCCTGCGGGAAATTCTGCTGCTCATTTAGCCATGCGCCCAAAGCGCGGATCTCGTGAAAGGTGGGTCGTTCGGTGGCCGGAATATGGTCATAAGAATGCGCAGCGTCCCGGGCCTTGCTGAACTCGTTGCTCAGATAGTTCGGAGTGACCGAGGTGCAGTGATCCTTGGCGTCTATCTGCTCGCGCCTTCTCGCCTTGGGCCTGTAATGGATCAGGTAGGGCGAAGCCACGGGGGGAGGGCAAACATTCGCTTACAACCTCTCGATCGTCGCTCTGTCGGCCAAGGCAGTTCGTGACTTATAAATCGTAATAAAAGGCTCTAGAACGGGCATCTTGCGTGATGTCATCTTGACATCTATGGTTCCTTTGGCATCATCGATACCTTCGATAGCGCTCCATGGATGTGTAGTTTTATGACCGTGTTCAAAATGACTTTTCTGGCTTCCTCGTTTGCCCTGCTCGCAGCTTGCGGTGGCAGTGACAAAATTGACGGCTCCACAGAAGCCAAGTTTGCAGCCTCGATGACTTCCATCAGTCAAAATATTGATATTGCAAAAAAGGACGAGTTTGATCGTTCTCTTTCAGTGGTGCGGGCGTCTTACGGAAGTGACCGTGCAGGCATGGCTAAGGCTTTGGATGGTAAAGATGCTGATGCTGTCATTGCCCTATCCGCCGCAATAAGCAAAGCACAGGCTGAAAAAGAGCTGGCGGAAGCTAAAGTAGCTCAGGCGAAACATCTCGCACAAGCCAGAGTGGAACTGGCCGAACATAAGCAGAAATTAGAGGAACTGAAAGCCCATCGCCTCGCTACTGGTGAGAATGGTGGTGAACCGTCGAAACTGGAACTGATGATCATCGATTACATGCCCGCCCGAGAAAAGGCAGTGAGCAATTTAGAAAAAATGACCCCAGAACAATATAAATCTGCCGATAAAAATGGAATAGGCTATATGGAACTTCCATAACAAGCGGCAGATTAATTGATCCACAAGGGCCTCATTGAGGCCCTTTTTCATTTGGTGCCGTTTGAATCAAGCGCTCCGAAAATGGCGCAACCCCAGTCCTTGGTTTTTTAGGTAAAGCACTGGGGAGGTCGGTCACTTAAATCCCTAACTCTGTTACAAACACTTTTCCCTTAAGCAAGTTGGGGGCCTCGCAATTTGGCTCTTTATCCCGGGCTGCAAGATAGTTGGCAAACTCGTTTGCCATCGCAGCGATCCAGGCAGGATCCTGACTCTCAATTGGAGCTATCAAGTCCATTATTTCTGATGACTGGCTGAATTTATATGCGAGAAGATCATTTGCGCCGATTGCATCAAGCTGTTCATGGGAAAGGGGATTACGAAAGCTTTCTCGCTCCTTGAATGCTTCAATATCAAGCATGATTGCGTAGCGCAGTCCATAGCGCCATTGTTTATCATCTCTTGGTGTTGATGCTGCTGCTCTGATTCTGTCGCCTATTGCCATCAGTCTCACTATTCCTTAGCCCTGGTCAGGTGTTATGGCTAAGCGCCGCTGTCTGGGCCCCGTACAGACACTGGCTTGCCATTTATGTTTACAGTCAGGATTGTGCCTAGTTAAGCTGAATTTCGATAGTGGCCTTTTAATGGTAAAGTGTTTTTTTCGTAAAGGAAGTGAGTCATGGCCCTCAGAATCAGGAAGAGCATCAAAATTGCTCCTGGTGTTCGGATCAACATCAGCAAGAGTGGTGTCAGCACATCTCTAGGCGTGAAAGGTGCAACAGCCAATCTAAGTAAACGCGGTACGCGGATCACGACTGGTATTCCGGGCACTGGTATTTCCAGCTCTACTTTCTACAAAGCTAAACAAAAGCAAGCAGCACCTGCTGTGCCTCGTGAATACTCAACAGCTGAATGGGTCACCGCTTGGGTTATTGGCGAAATTGCGGCCATTGTCGGCTGGTTTATGCTTGATGGAGGCTTTCGGCTACTGTGCGCCGCATTGGCTGTGTTTATCCCACTTGGTATGTTTCTTTACTATCGTTCGAAACCTGCTGTTTGAAGCGTGCACCTGTGTGCAGGGGCTTACCTGATCTGCGCCGATAGAGGTATCAACCCAGTAGCAGGCGTTGATTAACATGGGATGCTGCTCACTCTGCTTCAGCGAAGCTGAATTGAAATCTCTGTCCCTTCATGGCTCCGGCAGGACCAATGTAGTCAGTCTGAATGGCCCTTGAGCCGGCAGCTGGCGGGGGCGTGGAGGGCGCGTGGGAGGCCGGTAAGACTGAGTAAGGTTGAGTAATGCGCACTTAAGGACTTATACAGAACTGCCTTTTATGATGGTGGCATGCAACTGGCGACAAGTAGTTTAAAGCCGGTTCTGAATATAGCGTGCTGCCAAGGGGTAAAGTTGGATTGGCTGTATATTGAAAGCGGAGACTGTGACGGGTGCGCTGTCTGGGAACGCTCAGTGGCCGTGAATAAACAAGGGGTTTTATTTGTGGCTGCAACATTCGGCGGCGAAGAACAGGAAGTGGTTGTATTAACCCTGCGCAAGATCACACCTGCGCTGGTCTGTTTTGGTCACGTGTATGTTCCTGTCGATTGGTTGTTTGAAAACTTTCCGTTGTCCAGGCGCAGGTGTCAGCCCATGGTCATGGAAGCGCTGCGCATTGTTAAAGTCCGTGCCCGTCATAACCATAATGCACACTCTCACAATTCATCAGATAAGCCGGGCCGTTGCAGTACACAGTTCTCCCGTGCTCATTTGCGAAAGGCGCTGGGGAGTTACCTGAGTACTGTTGAAAGCCATGTTCAGCCCCCTGAGTGGGCTCTGTTAGATGTGCGTATTTAATTAAAGTTGTGGTGCCGAGGCCTGAAGATGCGTAAGAAACTAGTCAGTCAATGGACATTAGGCGTTGGGTTGGGTTGCCTGTTAATGAGTGGTTACTCTGCGGCTCATAATGACAGTACCTGTGCAGAGCGTCGTGATGAAATACTCTATCAGTTGGAGCAGGCCAAACTAAGCGGTAATCGATATAAACAGTCGGGGCTGGAAACAGCCTTGCGCAACGTGCAGCGGTACTGTCAGGACGATCCGCTTGATCGTCATCAAAATAAAATGGCAAGCGCTGCGGCTGAGGTTATTTACAGAAGTGAGCAACTTGAAAAGGCGTTGGAAGAGGGCGCGCCAGGCAGAATCAAAGTATGCCGGGAAAAGCTGCATGACGCTCGCCGGCAATTAGCCCGCGCGACAGAAGATTAACGGTGTACGGTTATTAAATGATGAGAGTCTACATGAGCAATGCATGGGTTAAGGTCATGACGGTTTGCGCACTGGCAACATTTTCCAGTTCGGCAATGGCCATGAATGATTTTTGGCTTGAAACACTCATCTCCAGTACGTCCGGAGGAACAACCTATCTCACGTCCAGGGACAACAAACTGAACACGTCATTACTGGGTGATGCGAGTTCTTTTGTGGCAAGCGATGGTGCTATCCGCGGCCCTTACCTGGAGGCGTCAATCAATGCGCTGCGGGCGTCTGAATCTGCCCGGGGTGTCAGTGATATGGAACTGGCCACAGGTTTATTGCTGCTATCGGTATCTGAGTAGGGGGCGTGTCCATGAAACTCAAGATTTTACTTGCCGGCGTCCTTATGTTGACTGCCAGTCTTTCAGGTTGCACGACCAGAGACTGGATTCAAGCAGTGGGGGGTGCTGCACAAGCCCGTGACGATTACGCCAAAAAAAGTCGTATTGAACGGCTAAAAAAAGCCAATGCCGCGTCCTCTCGGGTAAAGAATTAATAAAGTGGCCATGCGTAACTGAGAAGTGCCAGTGGCTCAAGAGCGCTGCCAAAACCCCCGCCTTCTCAGTTAGCCGTTCACCCTTGGCGGTGCTTGATTTAAACCCCGTCCGAATCATCGACCCCTGGGCGCGCGCCGTCGATGAGCCGTACATGGGGATACGACGACCGACCGGCATGTGCACCATCAGGCGCATGGGGCTCGGAAACCGGCCGCTGTACATCGCCCGCCAACTGGGGGCTGCACTGGCAATCAGTTGGTACCGGATGCGCGATTCCCTGGGGTTTCCCGCCTGAGATTTGTGTAGTTAAAAAGCCCGACCTTTATGCCGGGCTCTATGCATCCCGTCAGCCTGGTTCCGACTGTAAAAACGACACTCCCTCCCTACAGTGCGCCTGGACATTTAACGGCCCGGATTCGCGTTCCGCCGTGATCCCGGGGGCGTCCTGATCATTTAGCCTCGGATCCACATTCATGGTCTAGGCTACCGCCGGTGAGAATTACTCATTATTGAGAAAGCTGGATCTAGCGACTTGGCAAGGCAGATCCCTACTTCATTCTTATCCGCGCGGGATCAAAATCATGAAGAAATCTCACACGGGCGAAGCAATCCCGCCCATATTCGATTGCTGTACCACGATTGCCAAAGAGGGGGTAACAAGTGAAGTTTTACTCAGGTCCAGTTCGTCCTGGGAGGGCACGCCTTATATCGCTTATCCTGAGGGGACGCCGGAGTTAACGCTGGCAATTACCCGGATACCGGCCAACTCCATAATGGATTGGCACACCCATCCTTGCCCTATGGCGGTATACGTATTATCGGGTGAGTTCAGGGTAGAGATACGAGCGACTGGCAAGCAGCGATTGTTTACCCAAGGTGCTGTAATGGCAGAGTCTGTTGATATTGTTCATCGTGGCATGACAGGCGACCGCGGTGTGGAGCTTCTTATGTTTTATGCGGCAGTACCGGGCCTTAAGTTGTCCAGGCCCGCCAGTTCGGGCACGCCGCAGGACGGATCGGCGCAGTGAACTCAAGCCCGGGAGCCCGCTAAATCACCGCAGACCTGCTCGCCACTTCAGCAGGCAGGTTTGCTGCCACTTTGCAGGCTCTGCAACAGCTGAAACTGCATTATTGAATGAGAGAGAACTTGCAGTCTTGCGGTGCGGTGTTCTCGCACACGTGGTAGATGATACCGAAAGGGCCGTGCTCTTTTTTCCAGGTGTCGCCTTCAGTTTTTATGTTGAAGTCACTTTCATTTTTTGCCAGAAATCGCAGGTCGAGCAGGTTCTGATCGCCAAGGCCGTAGGTGCAGTACTGAAAGTATTGGGGGGCGGGCTGTTGCTCCTGAATGGCAAGCGCCATTTCGAAGTACTGCACAGGTGCTGTTTTCGCTGCGACGCCCTGGAGAACCCCAGACCACTCTCCATGCTCCCCGTTTGCGCGATAAATACCGGGGGCGATTTGTTCTATCTCTGAAACTTCAGGGCAATTTTCCAAGGCTTGGGAAGTTGTGGCGATCGCCATAAGTGACGCTAGGGTAGTAAGTGTTAAATAGGGTTTCACGATGATATTCCTTGGCTACCTGTACAGGCGAGTTGTTGAATAGCACTGGCTGTTACAGGTTGATTGAGTAAGCCTGTTTGTGGGGTGTGTATTCGATACATTCAATTAAAGGCAGGCAGGTGCCTGCTAACAAGAAGTTCGTGTTGCTGAGTTGTCATTGACCATACACTTGGCCAGGGCCCTGTGTCAGACATCGCATTTGTAAAGTGCGACTGTACAACTCCCATTGCCACGGGGTTTGGAGGGGGCACTTCGTAAGGGGCAAATATGTCGGGACATTTGGGGGGGGATTAGCGGGGCGGGCAGGCTCTCAATCAGCGCCGGAATTTGTTACTGCGTAAGATTCGGCTGCAGTTAGAGTCGAGCGCCCAACCCACAGCATTTGTCTAAAGTCGGGTGCCGGCTCGAGGTTCATGGGCATGGGCAGGAACTGCCGGAGGCGCGCCAGCTATTAATGTCGACGCCGAGAAGCGTCCGTTCTTTGGACAGCGGGGTAAACAGGCATAGTGCCCGTGCCTATCGTGTAAGAAGTAGCAATCCCCACAGGGTACTGACGCGTTGGCCCGGTCTCGTTCTTCACGGGTGTGAGTTTTGCCGGCCGGCGGTCAGGCTCTTGTGGTCGACGCTTTTACAGTTTTGCAACATTGCCCCGGTCAGGCTTTTAAAGCATGCTTTTTTCTATTGGTTTTACAGGTTTCAAGAGGGATATTAATGTGCGCCTGAATAATGTGCTCCGGGTCTGAAAATAGAATGTTCGATCCAGGATGTTGGGTGTTTGCGAGAAAGTTACGAGCTTTAGATGGTCTCGAAAAGATTTGGCCTCAGGAGTATTTCATAATGGATGAATCTTCATTCAAGGAGCTGGTTGAACTCAGTGCCAGGTGCTGCGGATGCATAGTATCGGGAATAGATATCGAGGTCATGATTGGTGCAGCGCTAGGAGCCTGGCTAATTATGAGCGGCAAAAGGAATTCCAGTATCAGGCAGCGTCTCACCACTCTTTTTTTATCAGCAGGGGCCGGTTATATATTTGCACCGATGGCCATGGAAATCGCTCCCGTATTCACCGCTGGAGGTGCTGCATTCGGTTGTGCCTTGATTGTGGTTCCCATCGGGATCAAGGTGAATGTCTGGGTGAGGCAAGCGGACCTCCCTGAACTCATCAAGCGGCTGCGAGGAGGGCGATAAAATCCAGCATGATGCGCAGCGAGATCCGTTGCTTTTCCCGGTGTTTCAAAACGCCTGATTACTGAAGCGCCGCAATACACTATTGACAGGCCTGCAGCATGAATACATTCAATCTGTGCCCGGGTTAGTTGCTGGTTATGTGGTTAGACAACAGCCTATCGATATCATGTATACGCTGTTCCAGTTCTCGAAAGCGTTTGCGCTCCAGAATAATGTTTTTTATATGCAGACGATCATCTTCATTTACAGAGCGGAACAGGGTAATTAGAGAATCTTCTGCGGGACTTAAGCGCGACTCCAGCACAGCGCTCTCCGGGGTGTGGGTACGCCGGATAGGGCCTTGTCCGGTGAGTAGCCAGTCAATCGATACTCCCAAATGGGACGCTAAAGATATCAAAGCATCTGACCGCGGGTCCCGTGCGCCACTGACCCAATTTTGTAGCGAGCTATAGGGGATTTCACATAACATCGCAGCATCCTTAAGCGACAGGTTACTCAGTTCGATTGCTAATCTAATTCTATTTTCAATACCCATTTGGGGCTCCTTCCTTGACATAATCTCAATTGGGCATGTAGCTTTGATATTACTAAGGACTACACGGTATTTAGCAAGCGCGAGCGCATGCACAAGCACTATCGTCGAGATGGTTGGTCAGTGCTTACACAACAAGGATAGCAGGGACGCTATAAGTAGAGGTTCAATAGTCTGTGAGTACTAAAGCGAAGTGTTGTGTCGAGCGAAATAAAATACCTTTTGTTATGTATGCTGCCGAAACTGCAAAAAACACAATAAGAAAACTCCTAAAAACTCATTTGTATAAGATGGATTTCTTTACAGCAGTGCCTGGCTCTGGATGGATGGTCAGTGTTGTTTTCGGGTTTGTTGCGCTTCGTCAAACTTTGGTGACTGTGCGCGATTTAAAATGGTTGTTTAGTGGTGGTGTGGATAGCGCTGAACGTATCAAGCGATACTTGCAAAATCAAGTTCCGGGTTGTTTCGGTCAATGCCGATGTTTAATCGGATCAGGTGTCATCAAGTGATCAATAACTAAGTGGTTTGGAGGCTAGGGTATGGGGTGTCTGGATTTTGCTCCGTGGGGCGGGAAAGTCATGTGCAGTTTAGCAGGTGTGTTGATGGGAACTGCTGTGGGGGGGTAGCAAGGTGTGTTATTACCAATAAGTTTGATTCCTAATTAGAGCTTCAGCCGCGACCAATAATTATTTCTTCAATATGGATTTTTGAATATGAGTGCCTATAAACTGGTTTGCCCCCATTGTTCCAACAAAATGCGCATACGTACTAGCGAAGGGCGACATATTTTTTTGCGCATTGCCTATCTGCAATGCGTGTTTGAGGGCTGCGGATGGTCGGTCAGGGCCGAGTTTGAAATGACCCACGAGATGAGTCCAAGTGGTATGGCCAATCCTTCCGTCAAGCTACCCATCGCAGACGGTGCGCTTCGTCGTACAGCAATGAAGCCTGAGGCGCCTCTTCCAAGAGGCAATAAAAAGACGAGTTAGATCAATAGCAAAACCTTGACCTGGCAGCGAGGTGGAAACAGCGGCATCAGGCGCTGCTTTCCCTGTGTAACTCAAACTATCCATTCAATGGGCGCCCTTCAAACTATCCACTCTATGGGGCGTCCTTATTGCAGCGGGATATGGAGTGCTTATCCGTCCCTCTCTCCAGTCGTAGAGATGAATTAGCGGTATTAAAAATACCTCTACTCTATAGCGACGCTTGTATAATGCTATATGCAGCAGGTTGTACACCACTCCAGAATTTTTGAATCTGTCAGGCCTGCGCGCGCCTACTGCTCGACCATTTTTCTTGCTTCGTAATGCCTTGTCTTTCGTAAGGGCCTGGCCTGCAGTTGGCGATACATTTTTACTTCGCAAGTGCTTGGGCATCATGCCATGCCGCAATGATGGGACTCGCAACAGATACCCTTGTATGTTTATTGTCTAACGTTTTTTAATTGACTCTTTTTATATTGAAAGACGTTTAAGGTTATCCCGCGGGTGCGCAGGCAGTAACTGCCCTGTGTTGTCTGCTCCTCAACGTGGAGATAACACTTGGCATGCCTCAACGTAGCGTAGGGCTACTGACTACACCTGCTTGGGCAAGCTGTGCTGTTTATGGGGGGGGATCGGTTCATCCCCGCGCTGCAGTGGATATTGCCAGTCTGACCGGCCCTTTCCCGGGTCGATCAGATGCCTGGCTTTGGAACTCCGCTCTGCCGTTTGACCGACATGCCGAGCTGGCGGGGCAGCGTCGCGGGATCAGTGGGTTTTAGCCACCCAGGCGTTGAAGCGCTGTTCCAGCTCTTCGCCATGATCGACCCAGAATCCATTGTTCATGGGCATTGCCTGCGCCAGGTTTGACGGGGCAGTGTTCAGGCGTGCTGCCAGGGCGGGATCAAGTAGGGCTGCGGTATGCAGACTGGTCGAACCATAACCCAGGGTCGCGGTATGGATCTTCTGGTTTTCCGGGCGCAAGGAGAAACTGATGAACTGCTCCGCGACGGCCTTGTTCTTGCTGCCTTTTGGGATAGCCCAGGAGTCGATGGCATAGATGCTGCCGTTCCAGACGATCTTGACCGGGGCTCCGGATTCCTGGGCCGAGAACACGCGACCATTGAAGGCGGTGCTCATGACCACATCACCGCTGGCCAGGAACTGCATTGGCTGCGCGCCTGCTTCCCACCATTGAAGCTGGGACTTGATCTGATCCAGTTTGCGGAATGCGCGATCCACACCTTCTTTGCTGCCAAGTACTTTATAGATATCGGCATAGTCCACGCCATCGGCCATCAAGGCGATTTCCAGGGTGTACTTGGCTCCTTTGCGCAGGCTGCGCTTGCCGGGAAACTTCTGCACATCCCAGAAATCCTTCCAGCCAGTGGGCGTAGCACTCAGTTTGTCGCTGTTGTAAGCCATAGCCATGGACCAGACCAGCAAGCCGGCACCGCATTCCGAGAATGTGCCGGGCACGAAGTCTTCGGCCTTGCCCAGTTGCGCGGCATCCAGTGGCTCGAACATGCCTTCATCGCAACCGCGAATCAGTTCCGGTGCTTCGACCTGAACCACGTCCCAGTTGACGCTGTCGGTATCGACCATGACCTTGATCCGGCCCATTTCGCCGTTGTATTCCCCGGCTATCAGTTGGTTGCCGGTGGCTTTTTCAAAGGGTTTGTAGAAGGCTTGCGACTGCACATCCTTGCTGACGCCGCCGAACGAAATCACGGTTATTTCGCTGGCCATGGCACTCGACGCCACGACGGCGAGCAACAGGGTTCCAATGGCTTTGCTTTTCATGTCTACCTCTAGGATTGTTGGTTTTGGCAGATGTAGAAGAATCAATGGCGGTGTCTGGCGCTCGCCGCTCAGGTGCGATAATCCACCGGGTCACCGGCGATGAGACGCAGGGCCGAGGTCCAGGCAAGTTGGTGCAGCTGCTGGTCGATTTCGTCATCGGACTGTTGCGCGGTCAATTCGCATACGGCCTCTGAGGGCAAGCGCAATGCCTGTCCACCGGCCAGTGCCTGCACCTGGGCCTGGCAAGCGCGTTCCAGGAAGTAGATCTGGTTGAAGGCTTCAGCGATGCTGCGTCCGGCCGCCAGCAGCCCGTGGTTGCGCAGGATCATCGCCATGTGCGGTCCCAGGTCGGCCACCAGCCTGGCGCGTTCATCGGGGTTCAAAGAGATGCCCTCATAATCATGGTAAGCCAGGCGCCGGTAGAACTTCAGGGCATGCTGGCTGATCGGCAACAAGCCGTTTTCCTGGGCGGATACGGCGATACCTGCCGAGGTATGGGTGTGCACCACGCAATCGATATCCGGGCGCGCCCCATGGATCGCCGAATGAATATTGAAGCCGGCACGGTTGACACTGTCGGCCCCGCGCCAGGGATCGAGGACATTGCCTTGATGATCGATTTTGATCAGATCCGAGGCGCGCATTTCGTGGAACAGCACCCCATAGCAATTGATCAGGAAGTGGTCGTGCTCACCTGGAACCCTGGCGGAGATGTGGGTGTCGATCAGATCGGTCATGCGCAAATGCGCGAGCAGGCGGTAGAGCGCTGCCAGGTCACAACGGGTTTGCCACTCTTGTGCGCTGATCTGGCTGCGGTCGATTTGCAGGGGGGTATCGTGCATGGCGGTTCCAGGTTCGTGGTATGTTCTGCCGATAAATCGATCGGCCATGCCCCGATCCTGACGTAGTGCCCTGCTGGCGACCAGACACACAACAGGCCTTATGACGGCATCACTGTTATGGTCTTTTTACCAGTACACCAGCCTGCCCAAACCTTGCTTGTACGGACGTTCTCATGATGTTCCTGGATTCCGCTTCGCAGGCGCCGCTGGTTAGCCAGATCGTTGCTGGCATCAGTCTGGCGATCAAACAGCAACAGTTACGCCCGGGCAGCAAGTTGCCCTCGATCCGCAAGCTCTCGCAATCCCATAAGGTCAGCCACTTCACCGTTGTCGAGGCCTATGACCGGCTGGTGGCAGCGGGCTTGTTGAAAGCGGTGCCCAATGCCGGTTTCTTCGTGCGCGAACTGGCGGACAGCGTTATTTGCGCGGCGCCGGCAGAGGCTGCGGATGTGGATGCGCACGGTGAGTTCGATTTCGACGCTTACCTGTTATTGCAGCGGGCCTTCCAGCCGATGGGTACAGAGGTGCGTCCCGGGGTCGGTCTGCTGCCTGAACAGTGGGCGGACGACGATGGCCTGCAACGTAGCCTGCGGTTGCTGGCCCGAAGCGCGCCCGGGGATTTTTCCGGTTACGGCATTGCCAAAGGCAGCGCGAAACTGCGCGCCAGGCTGGTGGAGAAACTGGCCGACAGCCGGATTGCGGCCCACCCCGAACAAATCATCCTGACCGGCGGCGCCAGTCATGCACTGGATCTGGTGGTGCGTTACCTGGTGCAGCGGGGCGACCCGGTGCTGGTTGACGAGCCGGGCTATCACAACCTGTTTTTCAATTTGCATTTGCAAGGCGCCAGGCTGCTGGGTGTGCCGCGCACCCGTGACGGCATCGACCTGGAACAGCTTGAGCAATTGATCGTGCAGCACCGGCCCAAGGTGTTTTTCACCAACACCCGCCTGCAATGTCCCACCGGTACCAGCCTGTCGTTGGCCATCGCCCATCGCTTGCTGCTACTGGCGCACAAGCATGATTTCCTGATTGTCGAAAATGACATCTATGCCGACCTGGACCCTAGCGGCCAGCAGGCATTGGCAGGTATGGATCAGCTGTCGCGGGTGATTTATATCGCCAGCTTTTCCAAGACCATAGCGCCGGCATTGCGGGTGGGCTTCATCGCTGCCCGCCAGGAGCTGATCGACGAGTTGCTGCCGCTGAAACTGGTCAGTGGCCTGACTACCTCGCAAATCACCGAAGAGCTGGCCCTCGAAGTGCTGCTGCAGGGACGCCATCGCAAACACGTCAAACAGCTGCAAAGCCGTCTGGCCGAGGCCCACGAGGTGGTTGGCCGGCGTTTGCGCAGTGTCGGCATGGAGCCCTATGTCGAGCCCTACGCAGGCTTGTTCCTGTGGGCGCGGCACCCGCAGATCGAAGACTCCACAGCTCTGGCGATGCAGGCCAGGGATGAAAAAATCCTCTTTGCCCCGGGGCAGTTGTTCATGCCCGATGCCCGTGTCGTGCCCTGGATCCGCTTCAACGTGGCCCATTCCATGGATGACCGGATCTACCGCTTTCTGGGGGAAATCCGCGCCGGCTGACCGGACGGGGGCGCTGCTGGCGGGCGCCATTGGCACCGAGTATCACCCGCGAGAGCCGACGTTTGCCCGCTCGTCGATTCGCCAGCACGATCGGGCAGGGCAGGGCTCCAATTCCTTGAGTCATGAAGATCAAGCCAAAGATGTGGAGGTGGATATGGGTACTAACGTGCCAGAAGTACCGCGATCAACTGCTCAGGGTGCCGCAAGCAAGGGTGCAGAACCCGACTCCGCTGCCCCGGACCCGTCCGGGCCGGCCCTCGATCCGGCAGGTCCGCAAAAGGTGCCAAACAAACCCAGGCCGAACGCTGAAGCTGAAGAAAATCCGTACAGCCCGAATTTCAAATCCGAACCCGAGCCCAAACCCCGGCATGACGCCGATATAGACACCCCGGGGGGTTAGCGGCCCGCGCCATATGCAACGGCAAGCACCGGTTTATGCTTCGCGCAGGGATGACTGGCGGCTTGAAACGGAAAATCAAAAGGGGGGGAGGTTTTTAAACGTGTAGCGCCTGACGGCTGAATTACACGTGGATGAATCAAGTAAATGGCAGGGGCGGCTGGATTTGAACCAACGCATGGCAGGATCAAAACCTGCTGCCTTACCGCTTGGCGACGCCCCTGTATCAACTGCATTTACTGCCCATCGATCTCTTGTGAGGTCACTCATTGCGAGTGGCATCGAGAGGATGGTTACCGTCGTTGCGAACCTTGTTTTTGGCCCGCTTCAACAATGCGCGGAAATTTACCAACATTTGTTTCATATGGGAAGCACTAATTGAAAAAAATCTCGTAAAAACAGCTGGTTACTATCAAATTGGGCCAATTCGCTGTCCAGCACCCATATTCCAGGCACGGCGCCAGATGATTAAAGGTCGCGGACAGATTTGTGTCATCGGCAAATCTGTCCGCGATTCAAAGCCCGGCAAGGTGGCCCCAACAACAGGAGTGAAGGCTGGCTAAGCCTTCACTGGCACCTGATCCGTGGTTTTCAGGCGCACCACGATGGCGGCCACCAACAGCAACAGCGCGGATACCGCCAGTACCGCAACAAACCCCTGGTCAAACGCAGCCCGGGCCAGTGCCGAAAGGGTGGCAGCCGATTCTGTGGTCATGGCCTCGGCCGTGATCAGGGCTTCGTCCAGACTGTCGCTGACCATAGCCGGCACCTGCATCCCGGCAGGAATCACCATGCTGGCCGCGTAGACCGCCGACAGGATGCTGCCCATCAGGGTCACACCAATTGCGCCGCCCAGTTCGAATGACACTTCCTCGATAGAGGCCGCCATCCCCGCCTGATCCTGAGAGGCACTGTTCATGATGGTGCTTGAGGCGGTGGTCATGGTTGCCCCCAGCCCCAGTCCCAGCACGATCAGGCTGGCGATTTGTGCCCCGATATTGGCGTTGTACAGCAGCAGGTAAGCGGCCATGCCGATGCTCGATACCAGCAGCGCCCAGAACAGCATCCGCTGGCTACCGACGCGCTGCAGCCAGTGCCCGGTCAATGGCCCGGAGACAAATGAGGCCAGCGGCAGAGGCAAAATGAACAACCCGGCCTGCAGTGGCGACAGGCCCATCACCAGCTGTAAACGCTGGGTGAACACCAGCTCCATACCAATCAGCGCGGTGGTGGCAACCATCGCCGAGGCCACTGCTGCGGTGAACCCGGGGTTGTCGAAGATCTTGAAGTCGATCATCGGTTGGGCTTTATGGCGCTGACGACGAACGAACCAAACCATGAACGCCAGGCCAATCGCGAACACAACCGCCGCCGTAGCAAACGACGGAGCGCGTTTACCCAGCTCTTTAATGGCATAGGCGATACCGATCAGGCCGATCATGACCTGGACCGAGCCCCACAAATCCCAGCGTTTTTTACTGTTGCCCGGGTGCCCGGGAATCAACATCACGCCCAGTACCAGCGCGACCAGCACGATGGGCACATTGATCAGAAACACCGAGCCCCACCAGAAGTATTCCAGCAACGCGCCACCGAGCACCGGGCCGAATGCGGCACCGCCTGACGCCACGGCGGCCCAGATACCGATCGCCATCGAACGCTCGCGCTCATCGGTGAAGGTCATGCGGATGATGGAGAGAGTCGCAGGCATCATGACCGCAGCCCCCACCGCCAGTAACGAGCGGGCAGCGATCAACCACCCGGGCGTGGGCGAGAATGCCGCGCACAGCGAAGCCACCCCGAAGATCGCCAGGCCAGCGATAAACAGCCGTTTATGGCCAAGGCGGTCACTCAGGGTGCCCATACCCAGCAGCAGGCCGGACACCACCAGCGCGTAGGAATTGACGATCCAGAGCTTTTCCGAAGCCGATGCCTGCAGCTCCCGGGTCAAAGTCGGCAGTGCGGTATAGAGCACGGTCATGTCGATAACGATCAAAAACAGGGCGCTGGAAATGATCGCCAGGATCAGCCAGCGTTGTGAATGCATCATGGTTTCACCGTTAAATCCTGTTCAAATATTGGTCATGATGGGCCTATCAAGAGTGACGCCCACTGATTACAATGCGATCGTATTCTAATTCGGGAATTTTCAAATGGCCAGACCTTCCGTTATTGATCGCAACCAGCTGCTTGACGCTGCAGAGGCGCTGGTGCGCGAGGGGGGCATCGCCAGCCTGACCATAGGCGAAGTGGCCAAGGCTGCCGGAGTCAGCAAAGGCGGGGTGCAGTCGTGTTTTGGCACCAAGGACAACCTCATACAGGCGATGTATGAGCGCTGGAGCCTGGAGTTCGATGATCAGGTGCACAGCCTGGCGGGAGACGAGCCCGGGGGCATACAGCTGATTGCTGCCCACATCGCAGCCACCCGTGCCACCGATGGCATGCAGGCAGACCGGGCGGCAGGCATGATGACGGCGTTGCTCGGGGTCGACTCGCTGCGCCAGCCAACCCGTGACTGGTACCGGGCGCGGATGAATCTGGCAGACCCGCAGACAGCAGATGGACGTCGGGCCCGCCTGGCATTCCTGGCCTCTGAAGGTGCTTTCCTGCTGCGCAGCTTCGGCTTTCTGGCGATGACAGAAGACGAGTGGCAAAGCATTTTTTCCGACATCAAGACATTGCTGGCAGCGGACAGCACAGCGCCCGCGGAACAGACCGATCCTTGCTGATCGCTACTGACAGGGCGTGGCCTGTCTGTAGGAGCGAGCTTGCTCGCGAGTTTTTTTCAATGCTGCAACCATGAGCTCGCTCCTGCAGGGGGCAGGTCGAGAAAGGCTACCTAACCCTTGGGATTTCAGCGATGGATACGCGCAGCAAGCAGGAAATGACCAGGCTCCTGGCGTTCAACAGTTGCCTGCTTGAGCTGGGGCGACTTGCCCGGACCCGCGGCGGTTCTCACTTCATGCAAGAGGGCCTGCAGGCATTTCGCCAGGTGGTGCCTTTTGCCAGTGCATGGTGGGGCGAGATGTCGACCTCAGCCCTCGATGTACCTCCGCAAACCTGGATGCACGGGCGCATCGACCTGCCCGAGTCGTTTGCCGGCGAATGGCACAAGGG
This sequence comes from Pseudomonas sp. Lz4W, assembly GCF_000346225.2. NCBI lineage: Bacteria > Pseudomonadati > Pseudomonadota > Gammaproteobacteria > Pseudomonadales > Pseudomonadaceae > Pseudomonas > Pseudomonas sp. Lz4W. The sequence continues at coordinate 1,874,296 of NZ_CP017432.1, forward strand.
CGCAGGCAGTGACAGCTTTTCCCGCGACACATTGAGTCAACCCGGTAAGGTCATATGTGAAAGCGGCTTTACCGATCCCTGCGCGCAAGTCGATGCCTTTGCGCGGCGCCATGATCTGTTTCATGTGATGTGTATCAGCTTTGAATTGCCCGAAAGCGGCTTGATGTTTTTTGTCTGTCTGTACCGTGGTTCATCCGCCGCGGCTTTCTGCGCCATGGAGCGCAGTCTGTTTTCAGCCTTCTGTGAGCATTTGCTGCAACTGTGGCGCTTTCAGGTGCAAGACCTGATCCGCTTCGACAGCCAGGACGGACTGAGTGATTTTGCCGTTGCGCGCCTGGACGGCAGTTTGCATTACGTGGGAGCACGCCTGTGTGCAGTGATCGAGCGTGAATTTCCCGGATGGAGAGGGTCAGTGTTGCCCGCTCAGGTAAGCAGGCAACTGCAACAGGCACCCTCGGTGATCCGCCTTGGCCGCTCGGTGCTGACCCTGAGTCCCCACGCAGAGCACGTCATTCTGTCCCTTGCAGCGCCGTCGCGGGCCTCGGTACTGGCGCCCCGGGAGCGAACCGTCGCCTTGCTGTTCGCAGCAGGTCATTCCTATAAGGAAATAGCCAGAATCCTGGTGCTGAGCCCCGCGACGGTCCGTACCTATCTGCGCAACAGCTATCTGCAGCTGGGGGTTAAAAGCAAGGTCGAACTGGGTGCGGCACTTGGATTGAATCCGGCGGTGGCTGTCAGCAGCCCATGACCTCACCCTCCTCATTTGTGGAGGTTCGAAATGTTTCTGCGTTCTATAGGGTGGGCCCTGCCTGTCACGGGGCGTGGCAGCTGATTCGCACCCCACAATAAAAACAGAGGTGAGGCACTTGAAGTTTTCCGGCTTGTTCATGGCTGTTGCCACTCTGGCACTGGTGGGCTGTCAGACCCGCAGTACTGCTCCGGCAGACATGGTGATGCGCAACGGTCAGGTGTACACCGTTGATGGTCAGGACTCGGTACAGCAAGCGATCGCCGTTGCAGGTGGAAAGATCGTTTATGTGGGTAACGATGCGGGGGTCAGTTCGTATATCGGCCAACAGACCCAGGTGATCGATCTGGCGGGACGCATGCTGATGCCGGGCTTTATCGATGCTCATATGCACCCCGGGGATGGGGGGCGCGCCCTGACCTTGTGTGACTTGAAATACCAGCCCCTGACTCGCCCGATGTTCCAGGCGGCGATCCAGGCGTGCCTGGATGCCAGCGCGGACAAGGGGCCCGATGTGTGGCTGGAAGTCGGCAGCTGGGATCGAATGGCAATGGTCGGTCTTGACGGCGATCCCGATAAATCGACCCTGGATGCCCTCGACACCAAACGCCCGATTCAGGTGCGCTCCTCCGACTTTCATACGGTGCTCAGCAACTCCCGTGGCCTGGCTCTGGCCGGGGTCGACCGGGACACGGCCAACCCGGCAGATGGCAAGTTCGTCAGGGATAAGGCCGGCAACCCGACCGGTATTTGTGAAGACGGTGCTGCCAATATCGTCGCTTCGGTGGTGCCCCCCGTCACTGATGCACAAAAGCTCAAGCAGATCCGCGCAGCGCTCGATGCCATGCGTGAGCAAGGTATCACCAGCTTTATGGATGCCTACTCCGGCGCTGAAAATGGCAAAGCCTTTACCACCTTGCAGCACTCGGGGGAGCTGACCGCCCGGGCATTGCTGGCGATCAGGCTGGACCCCCATGCTGCAGCTGCAGACCCGGTCAAAACCATCGCCGGGGTCAAGTCACTGGCTGCAGCCTACGATCAGGGTGAAACCAAAGTGACGCCGGGGGTGAGCCTGCGTCATGTCAAACTGTTCATGGATGGCATCATCAACGCTCCCGCAGACACCGGTGCCTTGCTGACCCCTTACTTGCATAACGCCGGCTCCGATACGGCACCAGAATGGACACCCGGTAAAAACCTGGGGGAACTGTACTTCCCCAGGCAAGTGCTCGACCCCTTACTGTTGCAGGCGGCCCGGGCCGGCCTCGACCCGCACTTGCATGCCACTGGCGAGCGCGCCGTACGTGAGGCTCTGAACAGTCTCCAGTACGTGCGCCAGCAGTTGCCGGACAATGCTTTCAGGCCCGCTATCGCCCACGCCGAGACGGTGGATCCTGCGGACTACCCGCGTTTCAAGGCGCTCGACGTGACGGCCACCATGTCTTTGCAGTGGGCCCAGCAGTCGCCGTCGGTGCTCGACAGTACCGGCGATCATCTGGGCCCCGAGCGTCTGGAACGCATGGAGCCCTTCGGCAGTATCCATAATGCCGGCGGGCGTATTGCCTACGGCAGTGACTGGCCGGTAGACCCTCTCGATCCGTTCCTGGCACTCAAGGTCGGGGTCACCCGCTCGGGTGATCCGCTGAACCCCCACAGTTTCGGTCCCGAATACGCGGGCAAGTTAAACGCTGAGCCGGCGCTGTCCCGCGCCGAGGTGATTCGCGCCATTACCTTCAACGCCGCTCAACAGTTGAATCTGGACAAGGTCCTGGGTTCGCTCGAGGTGGGAAAATTCGCCGACCTGATCGTACTGGACAAAAACTTCATGCAAGTGCCCGAGCAGGAGCTGGCGCGTAATCAAGTGCTGATGACCGTTGTCGGCGGCCAGGTGGTGTGGCGCAAGGAACATGCGTCCGGCCTTGATCCGAAAGGGTTGTCCCGGGCTGCACTTGCCCCGTGAGGGCAGCGCCCGGGCGCAGAACATGCAACAAGCGTTTCCAATAAAAAAAATAAAGGAAGTACCCTGATGAGCAATCCCAGTGTCAGTCATCAGCGAAGTCCGCTGATTGAAACCCGCTCGATCAATTTCATTCCCGAGGCCGAGCGCCATGGCAGCCTCTATAGCCAGTTCACCCTCTGGCTCGGCGCCAACCTGCAGATCACCGCAATAGTCACCGGGGCTCTGGCCGTAGTACTCGGCGGGGATGTGTTCTGGTCGTTGATCGGCTTGTTTATCGGTCAGCTGTTTGGCGGAGCCGTGGTTGCTTTGCATGCCGCTCAAGGACCCAGACTGGGCTTGCCACAGATGATCTCCAGCCGGGTGCAGTTCGGGGTCTACGGAGCTGCCATCCCGATAGTGCTGGTGTGCCTGATGTACCTGGGCTTCAGCGCCACTGGCGCGGTACTGTCCGGGCAGGCCATTGCCCAGTTGATCGATGTCAGTGACAGCGCCGGGATCCTGATCTTTTCGGCCTGTATCGCGTTTCTGACCATTTTCGGTTATCGCGTCATCCACATCGTTGGCAAGGTGGCCAGCGTGCTGGGGATCATTGCCTTCGCCTATCTGTTTACCCGGCTGATGACGCTGCACGATATCGGCCTGTTGCTGGAAAATCGCCACTTCAGCTGGGGATCTTTCCTGCTGGCGGTGTCACTTTCGGCCTCCTGGCAGATCGCTTTCGGTCCCTATGTGGCGGACTACTCGCGCTACCTGCCGAGCGCCACGTCGTCCTGGAAAACCTTTGCTGCCGTGGGCCTGGGCACTGTAGTGGGGGCCCAGGCTTCGATGGTGCTCGGCGTGTTCGCCGCAGCACTGGCGGGCAGCAACTTTCGTGGTCATGAAGTGGCCACTATTGTCGGACTGGGCAGTAGCGGTTTGATGGCTTCATTGCTGTACCTGAGCATCGTTTTCGGCAAGGTCACGGTGTCGACTCTCAACGCCTACGGCAGCTTCATGTGCATCGCCACCATCATCAGCGGCTGGCGCAGCCACCTGGAAATAACTGCCCGCCAGCGCATGCTGTTTGTGCTGGTGATTGTCGCGGCGTCGACCACCCTCGCGTTGCTGGGGCAGGACTCGTTTTTAAATACCTTCAAGTACTTCATCCTGTTCCTGCTGACCTTTTTTACCCCCTGGAGCGCCATCAACCTGGTGGATTACTACTTCATCAACAAGGGGCGCTACGACCTCAAGGCGTTGTCCGACCCGCGGGGCCGCTATGGTCGCTGGAACGTTTTGGGCATCAGCGTGTATGTGGCAGGTGTCTTGATCCAGCTGCCCTTTGTCGACAGTCACTTCTACTCGGGGCCGATGGTTGCGCAGCTGGGCGGGGTGGATATTTCCTGGATCGTAGGGCTGGTGGTGCCAGGCATTCTCTATTACCTGCTGGCCAGAACTTCCGTGCGCGCCGTGCCTGCGGTGATCCCTCAATAGCGTCTCTGCCAGCCCCCCGCAGCCCTTGACGCAGGGCACAGGCTGCAGTGAGTTTCTTTGCTATACCTATTGATCAATTCGCTAGCGGGTCAATCGGGACGACAGGCAATGAGGCTCAAACCTTTGACAAGACAGACATTCAAGTCTGCATCAGTGGCTGTGCCGCTGTTGGCTTGCATGCACATGGCCCATGGTGAAGGCCCGGCGGCGACAGCCGCCGGGCCAGAGTGGCTGCTGCTGGCAAGTCCGTTTGTGTGGGCGCCGTCCATGCACGGGCAGGCGGCACTGGGCGGGGTCAACAGCAGGGTCGATGTACCGTTCTCAGAGGTCGTGCACAACCTCAGCTCAGTATTCATGGGCAACCTGGAACTGACCAATCGCACCCTGGGGTTCTACCTTGATGGTGTGTATGCCAAAACCGATCAGTCCGAGAGGGTCTACGGGCGCAAGGTCGGGCTGGCGATCACCCAGACCACCCTTGCCGGCGGTGTGTACTACCGGGTGTATGAACACGCGCTGGGGGGCGCAACGGTCTTTTCCGAGCCGCGCACCTGGCGCCTGGAACCCACTGTCGGCCTGCGCTGGACCAAGCTCTCGACAAAGCTGGACGTCAACGCCCTGGGGTTCAGTATCAGCAAAAAAACCGAGTGGACGGATCCATTTGTGGGCTTGCGCACTCAGGTCGACCTGACTGATCGCTGGGTCCTTTCCGGTGAGGCCGACATCGGCGGCATGGATACAGCCTCGAAGAAAACCTGGAACGCCCAGGGATATCTGGGCTACCGAATGTACGTTGCTGATCACCCCGCCATCATTCGCGTCGGTTACCGGGTGCTGTCCCAGGAGTACCGGACCACCGACTTCACCGGCAACAAGTTCAAATACGATGTGACCCAGCGCGGACCGGTGCTGGGCCTGTCCATGCGGTTTTAGTCCATCTTCAAGGAGGCCAAGGAATGCAGTTGCTCAAACAAACCCGATACCTGGCGCTGGCACTGGCAGGCTTTAGCCTGGCGCTACCGGTGGCCGATGCCTGCACCCGCCTGGTGTACCTGGGCGATAACCAGAATGTGATTACGGCACGCTCCATGGACTGGAAAACCGATGTGGCGACCAATCTGTGGATCTTCCCGCAAGGCATGCAGCGAACTGGAGAAGTGGGCGCCGGCTCACTGAAATGGACCTCTAAATACGGCAGTGTGATTGCCACCGGCTATGACATTTCCACCACCGACGGGGTGAACGAAGCCGGGCTCTCGGCCAACCTGCTGTGGCTGGTGGAGTCCGAGTATCCGCCGGTGCATAAAGGCAAACCCGGGCTGAGCATTGCGGCCTGGGCGCAGTATGTTCTGGATAATTTCAGCAGTGTTGCCGAAGCGGTCGCGGTGCTGGAAACCGAGCCCTTCACCGTGGTCACTGCGCAGGTGCCGGGTGAAAGTCGTCTGGCCACCCTGCATCTTTCGATGTCTGACGCCTCGGGTGACAGTGCAATCATTGAATACATCGATGGCAAGCAGGTGATCCACCATGACCGACGCTATCAAGTGATGACCAACTCTCCAGCATTCGATGCGCAACTGGCAATGAATGCGTACTGGCAAGCCATTGGCGGCACGGTAATGCTCCCCGGCACCAACCGTTCGGCCGACCGTTTTGCGCGGGCATCCTTTTATGTCAATGCCGTGCCCAAATCCGAAGACCCGCGCTCCTCACTGGCCAGCGTATTCAGTGTGATCAGGAACGTTTCGGTGCCTTACGGCATTACCACGCCCGGCGAGCCGAACATCTCGTCGACCCGCTGGCGATCGGTGATCGACCACAAGCGCGGGTTGTACTTCTTTGAATCGGCGATCAGCCCCAACACGTTCTGGGTCGACCTGAACCGGATTGATTTTTCGAAAGCCACGGGAGCGGTAAAAAAACTGGACCTGGGGCCGGACCAGAGCACGATTTACTCGGGTGAAGTTTCAAACCGGTTTCAAGTGACCCCGGCCTTCAAGTTCGAAGGGGCCTGAGGACACCTGACCCTGTAGGAGCGAGCTTGCTCGCGAGCTTTTTATCGAGCCGATATTGATGCCATGTGAACGCGGCAATCTTGAGAAGCTCGCGAGCAAGCTCGCTCCTACAGGAATTTGTGGTGGCCGGCGGATCTTATGGGAGCTGGCTTGCCAGCGATGACATCACTGCGGTCTGTCTGAACGAGCGAGGTGCCAGCGGCTCCGCGAGCAAGCTCGCTCCTACAGGGGTTTGTGGTGGTTGGCAGATCTTGTGGAAGCTGGCTTGCCAGCGATGGCATCTCTGCGGTTTGGCGGAACGACCGAGGTGCCAGTGGATCGCGAGCAAGCTCGCTCCTACAGGGATTTGTGGTGGTTGGCAGCAATCTTGTGGGAGCTGGCTTGCCAGCGATGGCATCACTGCGGTCTGGCGGAACGACCGAGGTGCCAATGGATCGCGAGCAAGCTCGCTCCTACAGGGGTTTGTGGTGGTTGGCGGATCTTGTGGGAGCTGGCTTGCCAGCGATGACATCACTGCGGTCTGGCTGAGCGAGCGAGGTGCCAATGGCTCGCGAGCAAGCTCGCTCCTACAGGGGTTTGTGGTGGCCGGCGGCAATCTTGTGGGAGCTGGCTTGCCAGCGATGGCATCACTGCGGTCTGTCTGAACGAGCGAGGTGCTAGCGGATCGCCAGCAAGCTCGCTCCTGCAAAAAACATCCCTCCCTCAGGTAGCCAGCGGGTTTCGGCTGCTTTCACCGTTGACCAGACTGCTGGATACCCAATGGGTTGGCGTTTTTCAACGCGTCCGGCAGCAGGCTGTCGGGGTAGTTCTGGTAGCACACCGGGCGCAGAAAACGGTCAATGGCCAGGGTGCCGACCGAGGTGCCGCGGGCATCGGAGGTCGCCGGGTACGGCCCGCCGTGGACCATCGCGTCACAGACTTCGACGCCGGTCGGGTAGCCGTTGAGCAGCAGGCGTCCGGCCTTCTGCTCCAGCACCGGCACCACCTCGGCGAACGCCTGCAGGTCCGCAGGTTCGGCAATCAGTGTCGCAGTCAGTTGGCCATGCAGGCTATGCAACGCCTGCAGCAACTGGGCCTTGTCTGCCACTTCGACAATTACGGTGGTCGGTCCGAACACTTCTTCCTGCAACACCTCGGCGCCGTCGATCAACAGGCTGGCATCGGCCTGGAACAGCTGCGGGCTGGCCTGATTGCCGTGTTGCCCGGAGCCTGCGAGATGACGGATGCCAGCCACTTCTGCCAGGCGCTTGATGCCTTTGCTGTAGCTGTGCAAACCGCCTGCATTGAGTAGGGTTTGCGCAGGCTGGTTGGTGAAAAACTGGCTGAGTGCTTCGACAAAGCCACTGAACTCGGGGGAACGGATACCCAGCACCAGACCCGGGCTGGTACAGAACTGGCCGGCACCCTGCATCACGGAAGCGCCCAGCTCCAGGGCCAGTTTCTCGCCGCGTGCAGCCAGGGCCCGGGGCAGCATCAACACCGGGTTGATGCTCGACATCTCGGCAAATACCGGGATTGGCTGCGGCCTGGCCGCTGCCATGTCACACAGGGCACGTCCGCCCGCCAGCGACCCGGTAAAGCCGACGGCCTGAATCGCCGGATGCTTGACCAGGGTGGCGCCGACACCGGCGCCGTAGATCATGTTGAATACCCCGGCCGGCATGTCGGTGCGGGTGGCTGCGCGCTCAATGGCCTGGGCCACCAGATCGGCAGTCGCCATATGCCCGCTGTGGGCCTTGAACACCACCGGGCAACCGGCTGCGAGGGCCGATGCGGTATCGCCGCCGGCAGTGGAGAATGCCAGCGGAAAATTGCTGGCGCCAAACACGGCTACCGGGCCGACCCCGATGCGCCACTGGCGCAGATCTGCCCGGGGCAGGGGCTGGCGGTCGGGCAGGGCCTGATCGATACGGGCACCGTAAAAATCCCCCCGGCGCAGTACGCTGGCGAACAGGCGCATTTGCCCGCTGGTGCGGCCACGCTCGCCCTGGATACGCCCGGCAGGCAAGGCGGTTTCACGACACACGATGGCCACGAAATCATCCCCCAGGGCGTCGATTTCATCGGCGACGGCTTCCAGAAACTCGGCCCGGCGGCTTGCCGGTAAACCACGGAACGCCGGGAATGCGGCGCTGGCAGCCATGGCTGCGGCATCGACTTCGGCCTCGGTGGCCTGGATAAAGGTATAGGGCAATGCTTCGCCGGTGCTGGCATCAAGGCTTTGCAAATGTACGGTGCCGGCAGCGCAGCGCTGCCCGGCGATAAAATTTTGACCGCTGATGTGTGTCATCTGTGTGTCCTCAATAGAATCGGTGAAACCTGTAGGGGGTGTGTACTCAGGTAATAGCCCCGATCTGCCAGGGTACAAATTCGTTCTGACCGTACCCGTGCTGCTCGCTTTTGCTGCGCTCGCCCGAAGCAATGCGCAGCATCATGCGGTAGATGTATTCGCCGCGTTCTTCGATGGTCATGCTGCCATCGGCTATGCCGCCGCAGTTCACGTCCATGTCTTCTTCCTGGGTTTCCCAGAGCCGGGTATTGGTCGCCAGCTTGATCGAAGGCGAGGGCGCACAGCCGTATGCCGAGCCCCGGCCTGTGGTAAAGGCGATCAGGTTGGCGCCGCCAGCGACTTGCCCGGTGGCCGAAATCGGGTCGTAGCCCGGGGTGTCCATAAACACCAGGCCGTGGGCGCGGACTGTTTCGGCATATTCATAAACATCCACCAGATCACTGGAGCCTGCCTTGGCCACCGCACCCAGGGATTTTTCCAGAATGGTGGTCAACCCTCCGGCCTTGTTGCCCGCCGACGGATTGTTGTTGAGCTCGGCGTTCATCCGCTTGCAGTAGTCCTCCCACCAGTGGATGCGCTTGATCAGCTTTTCGCCCACCTCCTGGCTGACGGCGCGGCGGGTGAGCAAATGCTCGGCGCCATAGACTTCCGGGGTTTCGGACAGGATGGCGGTACCGCCTGCCGCCACCAGCCGGTCGACCGCATTGCCCAGCGCCGGGTTGGCGGTGATGCCCGAGTAGCCATCCGAGCCGCCGCATTGCAGGCCGATAATCAAGTGGCTGGCGCTGACGGGCTGGCGTTCTACCTGGTTGGCCCGGGCCAGCAGGGACTTGACCTGCTCGATGCCGCTGGCGATGGTTTTCGAGGTGCCGCCCGTGCCCTGGATGGTAAAGGCGCGCAGGAACTCGCCTTTTTCCAGGCCCTGGGCCGTCAGCAAATCGGCGATCTGGTTGGTTTCGCAACCCAGGCCGATCATCAGCACCGATGCGAAATTGGGGTGCACCGCATAACCGCCCAGGGTGCGGCGCAACATGGCCAGGGCTTCGCCGCCCGGGTCCACGGCACAGCCGAAGCTGTGGGTCAGGGCAACCACCCCGTCAACATTGGGGTAGTCGATCAGGGCCTGGGGATTGATATCACGACGGAAATGATCGGCAATGGCCTTGGCCACGGTTGCCGAGCAGTTAACCGAAGTCAGGATGCCGATGTAGTTGCGGGTGGCGACCCGGCCATCGGCCCGCACTATGCCCATGAAGGTGTCGCTGGTCTGGGGCCCGACCCCGCGCGCGTCGACGCCAAAAGCGTAATCGCGGGAGAAGTCGCCCATCACCAGGTTGTGCACATGCACATGCTCCCCGGCCTTGATCCGCTGGCTGGCGAAGCCAATGATCTGGCCGTAGCGGCGCAGCGGCTGGCCGGGTTCGATAGTGCGGGTCGCAATCTTGTGCCCGGAAGGAATCGGGTTCAACGCCACCAGCCCTTCAGCTTCCAGCACCAGGCCCTGTGGAATGGGCTGCCGGGCAATCAGTACATCGTCCAGCGGATTGAGGCGGATCACGGCATTGGCAGCATTTTCGCTGCCTGTTTTAGTTATCAGTTGCATCACGGTTACCCCAATGGAGCGCAGTGGCTCAGGCCAGTCCGCGTTCACGGTAGTCAATGAGGGAAGAAAACAGCATCAGGCCGAACGCCATGACCACAAAGAAGATCAGCGCCAGGAAATACGAACCGGTGAACTGCACGATCAGGCCGATCAGGATGGGCACGATAACCCCGACCATATTGCCGCAGAAGTTCATGCTGCCACCCAGTACTCCGGCTTTGGATTTGCCCCCCAGAATGGCCGGCAGGCACCAGTACATACCGCACCAGCGGATAAAAAACAGCGCCACACAGAGCAGGGAAATGACGGTGACGGCGTCCGGGGTGTAAGCCACCAGCAGGATGCACAGCGCGGCAATGGCCGCCGAACCGCCGAACATGCAACGCATCACCTTGTTGGGCGCGCCGCCTGCGTCTTTCCATTTGTCCGCCAGCCAGCCGCCAAAGATTTCACCGATAAAACCGCACATGAAAATCAGGAACGTGGCGCCGCCCATGGCCTTGATATCCAGGTTGTGGGCCTTGTGCAGATAGCTCGGCATCCAGGTCAACAGGCCGTAGAACACGCTGTTGTAGCAGGCATACCCGGCAAACATGGCCAGCACCGAGCGGCTTTTGAGCAGGTCCTTGAGAATGGCCTTGCGTTCGCCGTGGGTGCGGGCCGCTTCGGCATTGGCGTCGGTGATGTAAGCCAGTTCGGCCGCGTTGACCTTGGGGTGCTCGGCCGGGCTGTTGCGGATGTACCACCAGGCCCAGACGCCGACGATCATGGTGCCGACCCCGGCAATCACGAACGCAATCCGCCAGGAGTCAAACCAGGTAATCAGCCCGGCGATGATGATGGCGCCGAACGCGGTTCCCAGGGGGGCTCCGCCGTCCACCAGGGTCGCGCCGCGTCCACGTTCGTTAGGCGTTAGCCAAGCGCCGTTCAACTTGGCGCCGGCGGGCATGATCGGTGATTCGGCAACGCCCAGGCCGATACTGGTGGCCAGTAGCGTGATCCAGCTGTGGGCACCACCGGCAATGGCTTGAAAAAAGCCCCAGCCCACGGTGGCAACACCGACGATATTGCGCACTTGAAAGCGGTCCAGCAGCATCCCGCCGGGGATCTGCATTAATGCGTACGACCAAAAAAACGCACTGAGCATCAAGCCTTCCAGGGCCGGCGTCATTTCAAACTCGGCGGAAATCAGCGGCATCGCCACCGACAGCGAAGCGCGGTCGATGTAGTTGATCGCCGACAACAGCAGCAGGATCAGGAATATGCGCCAGCGCACGGTGGTTGGACGCGACGCATCCGCGTGATCGGCCAGCGTGGACGACGCAGGCGCTGAAGTTTTGAGGTTCATACGTGTCTCGATTTTTATATTTTTTATCAAGCGAGGCGGGTCTTTTGGCAGACCCGCAAAGCGATTTACAGTGGTTTTACCTTGCCGGCGGGCAGCTCGGCAGCACCGGCCTGGATACCATTGACCAAAGGCTCGCCAAACTCGGCCATGCTAATTTCGAACCGGTCGCCTTCACGGGTCTGAATCTGGTCGGCAAAGGACAGGGTGGCGGTACCGAAGAAGTGCACATGCACATCGCCGGGGCGCAGGAATTGCGCATATTTGAAGTGATGGTATTCAAGGTTTTCAAGGCTGTGGCACATGTTGTCCTCACCGCTCAGAAACTCTTTTTCCCAGATCACCTCATCGCCCCGCAGGATGCGGCTCATCCCGCTCAGATGACGTGGCAGCTCACCGACCCGCAGTTCCGGGCCGTAGCTGCAGTTACGCAACTTGGAGTGGGCCAGGTACAGGTAATTGCGGCGCTCCATGACGTGGTCGGAAAATTCGTTGCCCAGGGCAAAACCGACGCGGTACGGCTTGGCGTCTTCGCCGATCACATACAGGCCGGTCAACTCGGGCTCTTCGCCGGCATCCTCGGCGAATGGCGGCGTGTCAAAGGCCGCGCCGGGGCGAACCACAATAGATCCGTCGCCCTTGTAGAACCACTCGGGCTGGACCCCCGGGGTGCCCGCAGGCGGGCGTCCGCCTTCGATGCCCCACTGGAAAATCCGTGCGGTATCGGTCATGGCGGCCTGCTCGCCGGCGTTTTTCTGGTGCATTTTGTCGCGGGTCGAAGCGCTGCCCAGATGGGTCAGGCCCGTGCCGCTGACCAGGCAATGGGCCGGGTCCTGGTGATCGAGCGGCGGCAAGACCCGGCCTTCGAGCAAGGTCTGGCGATAACTGTGGGGACTTGGCTCGGTGCCGCGCTCCAGCACCTCTTCCACCAGGCCGTGGCCCTTGGCAATGGCGCTGAGCGCCAGCTCCCGGGTAGTGTCGGTGGCGCGCACCACATGGATTTCATCGCCTTCAATAACACCGACCTGTCGTGTGCCACGGGTGGTTTCAAACTGGATTAAACGCATGGAGTGAGCTCTTCGCAGGTTATTTTTATGGCGAGCCGTAACGGCTCTTCTGGGGCTCACTTTAATTTTTGTCAGAGATGCTGCCTAATGACAGATGCTGATTGAGCGATAACCATTAGTCATCCCCTATGCTGCCATCCCTCACCACCATCATTTCCCGCCTGCGCCTCAAGCAACTGCGTTTGCTGATTGCCCTGGACGAACACGGCTCCCTGCACAAGGCGGCCGAATCCGTGGCGATCACCCAGCCCGGTGCGACCAAGGCGTTGCATGAAATCGAATCGACCCTGGGTTCAACCCTGTTCGAGCGCACGACCAAAGGTCTGACCCCCAACGACCTTGGGCGCTGCGTGATTCGTTATGCGCGGCTGATCCACACTGACGTGGCGCATTTGCGTGAAGAAATGCTCGGCATCATGCAGGGCCACGGGGGTCGCCTGTCGGTGGGGGTGATCATGGGCGCAGTGCCGGCACTGGTGGAGTGCCTGGCGCGTTTGCGGGCCAAACAGCCGCAGCTGTCGGTGGAGATTGTCGAAGACACCAGCGCCCGCTTGCTGCTACTGCTGGATGAAGGGCGGCTGGATCTTGCCCTTTGTCGCACCAGCGTCAGCCGGCACCCGGCGGCATATGACTGCCACCTGCGGGATCAGGAACCGCTGGTGGTGGTCGCCAGCCCCCGCCATCGGTTTGCCGGTCGCGCATCCCTGGAGTTGAGTGATCTGGCTGATTCGGCGTGGGTGGTGTTCCCGGTCAACATGCCGATGCGCCTGACCCTGGAGCGCGAGTTCAGAGAGGCGGGGCTGAACTTCCCGACCTACCCGATTGAAACCTCATCCACCTTCACCACGCTCTCGTTATTGCTGCAAGACCCGGATCTGGTCGCCGTGATGCCGGTGGATGTGGCGCAGATGGCGGTTACCCACGGCATGCTGGTGCATTTGCCGCTAGAGCTGAAATCCCGCAGCGAGCCTTACGAAATCGTCACCCGCCACGGCATCTCGCTCACGCCGGCAGCTCAGTTGCTGGTGGACCAGTTGGCCTTGTAGGAGCGCCATCTGCAGACCAGCCCTGTAGGAGCGAGCTTGCCTCGCGATAGAGCAATGTCAGCGCCGGATGCATAGACTGACTCACCGCCATCGCTGGCAAGCCAGCTCCCACAGGGTGGTAGCGGTTGCATCCCACCCATCCCACCGTAGGAGCGAGCTTGCTCGCGAGCTGTTGGCGATTCGAAATACCGCACTGAAAAGCTCGCGAGCAAGCTCGCTCCTACAGGGTGTCCGGGCCAGAGATGAGCGAGCCCTTTCAATCCGCCATGTCGCTGCGCATGGCATCCCAGGCGCTCATTACCTGAGTAATGGCAGCCTCCATCACGCCATGGGCTACGCCATCTCTGGCCAGGGTTGTAAGCCCCAGCAAAAAGCTTTCAAACACCGTGGCCAGGGCGACGGGACTGGTTTGTGCCAGCAACTCGCCCGAGGCAATGCCGCGCTCCACACAGGCAACAAACCCGGCCCGGTTGCGCGCCCGGGCTGCGGCGAGCGGGGCGCAAATGGCGATGGCTTCAGCCGAGCTGGCACTCATAAGTCCCAACGCCACCAGACAACCTCGGGGGTGGCCATCCTCGCATTGCATTCTGGCGGAACCACGCAATGTTCTTTCAATTGCCTCGCGGGCAGGCAACTGCAGGTCAAACAGGCATTCGGTGACCTGGCCATGGGTGTTCAGGTAGCGCTCCATGACTTCCTTGAACAAGGCTTCCTTGGAGCCGAAGGCCGCGTAAAAACTGGGCGCGGAGATGCCGGAGCCGATGCTCGCCTTGAGCTGGCTGAGTGAAGTCGAGTCGTAGCCGTGCTCCCAGAACAGGTGCATGGCCTGGGTGATTGCCGCATCCCGGTCAAACGTACGCGGGCGTCCCATCTGTGCCATTGGAGTCTCCTCGGTAACAGGACTTAAATACTATTCGATACAAAAGTCGTTGACCATTGTTCTTTCCCGTGACTACATATGTACTCATCGATACATAACTAACAAGGCTGGAACAAGCGATGGCGGCAGCACAACACACCACTGAACGATTACCCATGGGGGCACTGCTCGCGCTGGCCATGACCGGCTTCATTTGTATCGTGACCGAGACCTTGCCAGCGGGTTTGCTGGCACAAATCAGCAGCGGTCTGCAGGTTTCATCTTCTCTGGCAGGGCAGATGGTCACGGTGTATGCGCTGGGATCCCTGCTGGCCGCCATCCCGCTGACCATTGCTACCCAGGGCTGGCATCGGCGCAATGTGCTGCTGTTGACGATTGTCGGCTTTTTGCTGTTCAACTCGATTACCGCCTGGTCTTCCAGCTATGGCGTGACCCTGGTTGCGCGCTTTTTTGCCGGTGCCTCTGCAGGTCTGGCCTGGAGCCTGCTGGCGGGGTATGCCCGGCGCATGGTGGCACCGCACCTGCAGGGGCGGGCGATGGCAGTGGCCATGGTCGGCACGCCGATCGCGCTCTCGCTCGGCGTGCCGTTGGGCACATGGTTGGGGGCAATGGTGGGCTGGCGCACGGCCTTTGGCCTGATGTCGGGTCTGACCCTGGTGCTGATGGTCTGGGTTCTGGTCAAGGTGCCCGATTATCCGGGGCAGTCGGCATCGCAGCGCACCGGTCTGCGGCAGGTGCTGCTGACGCCGGGGGTGCGCTCCGTGCTTGGGGTGGTGATGACCTGGATGCTGGCGCACAACATTCTCTACACCTACATCGCACCTTTCGTGGCGCCGGCAGGTCTGGGCAATGACGTCGATATCGTGCTGCTGGTATTCGGTCTTGCGGCGCTGGTGGGGATCTGGCTCACCGGCAGGCTGGTGGATCGGCACTTGCGCAAAGCGGTGCTGGCAAGCCTTGGAACATTCGCTGCGATCGCGCTGGTATTTGGTTTTTTTGCTCAATCAGTGGCGGTGATATACACCGGCGTGCTGGTGTGGGGCTTATCGTTTGGCGGTGCTGCCACCTTGCTGCAAACCGCATTGGCGGACTCTGCAGGCGAGGGTGCCGATGTTGCGCTGTCATTGAACGTGGTGGTCTGGAACAGCGCCATTGCGATCGGCGCACTGACCGGTGGCGTGTTGCTGGATCAGGTCGGGGTTGGCATCTTTCCCTGGGTATTGCTGGTGCTGTTGCTGGCGGGACTGTGGATTGTATTCAGCGCCCGTAACCACGGCTTTCCCGAAGGTCAGCGGCAATTGCCAGACTTATCGTAGCCCTCCGATGATAATCGCTGCGTGACCGGACGCAGCCTGCGCCAACTGCTACAAAATGCGCGGATTGTGTAGTCGCTGACCATGAACCAGGCTGTGATAAGGGCCCCAGGGCCCTCAGTTGCGGGGCCTGCTGCGCAGTCCATCGCCGCCCCGTGCCTGGTCAGCGACCTCAAGCCCCGATCAGTAAATCCCCAGCATGCCCTCGATGCTGCGCACCATCGATACCAGCCTTGGCCCGATATCGTTTTTAAGTTGCCCCTCATTCAACATAAAGGCCGAAACCCCGCAGTTGAATACCAGGATTTCGCCATCCGGCATGGGCCGCATCGGCACCGCAACCGCATGGATCTCACGCCGTAGATCACCATAGGACACGCAAAATCCGCGCTGGTTATATTCCTGCACACTCTCTTCGATGCGGGTCTGGAACATCTTCCAGTCGTCAGGGGTTTTGACTTTGATTTCGTTGAGCAATGCCGTGCGCTCTTCCCGTGAAGAGGCAGCAATCAATGCCCGCCCCATGGCCGTGCGCACAATCGGATAGCTCAAGCCAACATCCGGTGGATGGCTCATGGGCGCCGCACTGCGGCTGCTCTCCAGATACACCACACTGAGCCGGTCACGCATGCCAAGGGAAACCGAACCGCGAATATGATCGGCCATCTCTTTCATGAAAGGCCGGGCGATTTGCCGGATGTTGAGGCTGGCGAGCAACGGATAGCCCAGGGATAAAACAGCCGAACCCAACTGGTATTTATTGTTCAGCCGATTGATCCGCAAATAGCCTAGGCGCACCAGGGTGTAGGTGAAACGCGAGATTGTCGCTTTCGCCATACCGGTGCGTGACGCCAGTTCGGCATTGCCCAGTTGCGTGTCCCGCGGGGTAAAGCAATGCAGGATCTCCAGGCCGCGGGCCAGGGTCGCGGCAAATTGCCGGTCATCCGCGAACTCATCCGCCACGTTGGTGTATGGCGCGTGCCGCCATCGTCCTCTGCTCAATGGCACCCCGGTGACAGCCCCCGGGGTGCTGGCGGTTGCCACGGTGACAGGAGTTTCGTTGCTGGCCTGTATGGTCGGGGTGACTTCAATGCTGGCGGGTTACCCACCGTAGGAGCGAGCTGGCCTCGCGATAGAGCAATGTCAGCGCCGGATGCATTGACTGACTCACCGCCATCGCTGGCAAGCCAGCTCCCACAGGGTGGTAGCGGTTGCATCCCACCCACCCCACCGTAGGAGCGAGCTTGCCTCGCGATAGAGCAATGTCAGCGCCGGATGCATTGACTGACTCACCGCCATCGCTGGCAAGCCAGCTCCCACAGGGTGGTAGCGGTTGTCCTGAATATCCCGCCGCTCCTCCGTAGGAGCGAGCTTGCTCGCGAGCTGTTGATGTTTAAAAAGCTATCTG
Source organism: Pseudomonas sp. Lz4W (assembly GCF_000346225.2). Taxonomy (NCBI): domain Bacteria; kingdom Pseudomonadati; phylum Pseudomonadota; class Gammaproteobacteria; order Pseudomonadales; family Pseudomonadaceae; genus Pseudomonas; species Pseudomonas sp. Lz4W. Next base: position 1,891,444 of record NZ_CP017432.1, read on the forward strand.
TCCGGCCTTCAACCATCCTGGGCGTTCATTGGGCCCGGGGACACGGGCTTGTGCTACGTGGCATGCTAGCTGCAAGGATCCGCCTGCGTTTTAAACCTCAATCAAAGGATTACCCATGCGTTATCGCCAACTGGGCAGAAGTGACATCAAGGTCAGCGTCATCGGGCTTGGGACCATGACCTGGGGCCATCAAAACAGCGAAAGCGATGCCCACCAACAGATAGAGCTGGCGCTGGCTGAAGGCGTCAATCTGATCGACACCGCCGAGATGTATCCCACCCCGACCCATGCCGATACCTGGCGCACCACTGAACGCTACATCGGCAGCTGGCTGGCCCGCAGCGGCCGTCGCGACGATGTGGTCCTGGCGAGTAAAATTGCCGGCCCGGCCCGTGAACCCGGCGGGCAGTTGCACATTCGTGACGGCCTGACCCGGCACGACAGGCGCAATATTGTCGAAGCGCTGGACGGTAGTCTCAAGCGTCTGAACACCGACTATCTGGACCTCTATCAACTGCACTGGCCGGACCGGGCGACCAATTTTTTCGGCCAGCGTGAATACCCCTATGCCGAAGACAACCAGAGCGTGGCCATTGAAGAAACCCTGTCGGTGCTGGCCGAGCAGGTCAAGGCCGGCAAGATCCGCCACATTGGCGTGTCCAATGAAACCCCCTGGGGTGTGGCCGAGTTCATCAAGCAGAGCGAGCGTCTGGGCTTGCCGCGTATTGTCAGCGTGCAAAACCCCTACAGCTTGCTCAGCCGCCTGTATGAGGGCGGGCTCTCGGAGTTCAGCCATCGCGAAGGCGTAGGGCTGCTGGCGTATTCGCCCCTGGCCTTCGGTTCGCTGACCGGCAAATACCTGGGCGGTGCGCGTCCCGAGGGCTCGCGCCTGGCAGCGGTGTACCGCACCTTCAACCGCTATGACGGCCCGGCGGTGGACCAGGCCGTCAATGGCTACCTTGAGATCGCCAGACAACACAACCTGAGCCCGGCGCAACTGGCCCTGGCTTACGTCATCAACAAACCTTTTGTGGCCAGTGCACTGACCGGCCAGACCAGCCTGGCCCAGTTGCGCGAAAACCTCGGCGCGCTGCACCTGACCCTCGATCCAGACATCCTGGCCCAGATCGAGGCCGTCCATCAGCGCACACCCAACCCGGCGCCTTAGAAGTACGGCACCTGCGATGGACAGCGCCGCAGGCCCCATGGATGAAGGGCCTGCGGCCCTTATCGCAGCCTCGTGCGTCGTCAGCGACTGCACAAGAGATATAGGCTTTTCCTGGCCGTTGCCGCAGGTGACGTCCGGCAACTGTTGGCCCACCAACAGTGACCGCACACAGTGTTGGTTTTTACCCCGCATCCCCCCGCGCATTACCCCTGTTTACTGGCCGAAAAACCCGGCATGCCTTGTGCAATAGCCCTGTTCCCGGACTTTAGGCAGTAAGCCCCATGCTCGAACGCTCACCCCATCTGCGATCTCAAGGCAGACGATCCAGGTCGCTGCTCAAATGCACACCCCTCATCGGTTTTGCTGCACTGTGCAGTCTGCTGGTCGGCTGCGGCCCGGATACCTCCACGGTCGCGCGCAGTGACAAGCCGGTCAGCGGCGGCACGCTGGTGTACGCCACTGACCGCGAACCCACTTGTCTGGACCCCCATGTCAGCGGGGACATGCCTCAGGTGTTTATCGGCCAGCAGTATCTCGACTCGCTGGTATCGATGGACGAGCAGGGGCAAATAGGTCCGTGGCTGGCCAAGGGCTGGGAGGTGTCGGCCGACGGCCTGGTGTACACCTTCCATCTGCGCAATGACGTGCACTTCACCGACGGCACGCCGTTCAACGCGGCAGCGGTCAAGGCCAACCTGGACCACATGGCCAATCCGAAAACCCAGTCCAGTACCGCCGGTGGTTATATCCGCCAGTACCGCAGCACCGAGGTGCTCGATGACTACACGGCAGTGGTGCATCTGGCCACACCTTATGCCGCGTTTCTGGAGGTGCTGGCCCAAGGCTTTCTGGGCATTGAATCGCCTACGGCATTGCTGCGCTCCCGTGACCAGAACTGTGAAAGCCCGGTGGGCAGCGGCCCGTTCAAGATCGTCAAATGGGACCGCCAGAGCCAGGTCGAACTGGTACGCAACCCGGATTACAACTGGGCGCCACCCACCGCCAGGCATCAGGGCCCGGCATGGCTGGAGCGCATTGTGTGGAAGTTCATCCAGGAGCCATCGGTGCGTTTTGCCTCGTTGCAGGCAGGCGAGGTCGACGTGATCGAGGCGCTGCCGCCCGAGTCCCACGAGGCGGCGCGGCGCAATCCGGACCTGACCATGCTGGTCGCCCTGCGTCCGGGCAACCCCACCAACGGCACGCTGAATATCACCCGCGCACCCTTCGATAACCTGAAGGTGCGTGAAGCCTTTGTGCGCAGCGCCGATGTCGAGGGCGCGCTGAAAAGCGTTTACTTCAATGAATTCCCCCGGGCCGGTGGCGCGCTGAGTTCGGCCACGCGCTTTTACAGTCCGGACTTCGAACATGCCCAGGATTACGATCAGGGCCGGGCCGCGCAGCTGCTGGATGAAAGTGGCTGGACCGGGCGCGACGCCGAGGGTTATCGCACCCGTGACGGCAAGCGCCTGCAGGTGCATGTGGTGATTGGCAACCGCACGCCACCCTCGGAACTGACGCTGTGGGAGCAGGTCCAGGCCACCACACGCAAGGCCGGGTTCGAGTTGCTGGTGGAGCAGATGAGCGATGTCCAGGCCACCCAGCGTCAGGCCGACTGGGACTACGACATCCGGGTGGGCTACTGGAACACCAACAGCGCAGACGTGCTGCGCATTGTGTTCGGCTCGGAGTTCGTGCAGCCGGCAGGCGTCGGTGGCTACCACCAGAACACCGCAGGGTTCTCCAGCCCGGAGTTTGACGCAATCAACCAGCAAGCCCTGGCCACCCAGGACCCCGAGCAGCGTCGAGCCCTGTACTACCAGACCCAGCAGATTGCTTCGCAGCAATACCTGCAACTGACCACCTACCCGCAAAGCTCGCGTCTGGGGATCTACAAGACCACCCAGGGCGTGCGCCTGGAGCCTTCGCTGGCGGTGACTTACCTGTATGACGCCTGGGTGAACAAATGAGAGGGGTAAACCAATGAGCGCAATCACATACTCCAATGCGCGGCACGAACGTCTGGCCCGGCTGGCCCGTCGCGCAACATGGCGTCTGGCAGGCGGGGTGCTGGTGCTGTGGGCCGTCGCGACCCTGACCTTCTTCGCCTTGCACCTGATGCCGGGTGATCCGGTGCTGGCCATTCTTGGCGGCGCCAGTGGCAACCCGACCGCAGAGACCATTGCTCAAGCCACCCGTGAGTTTGGTCTGGACAAGCCGTTGGCGGTTCAATATGCGCTGTACCTGGGGCGTCTGTTGCAAGGCGACCTGGGGATGTCCTACTCCCAGCACTTACCGGTCACGCAGGTGCTCGCCGAGCAATCCTGGGCGACCTTGCAGCTTACCTTCAGCGCCCTGGCGCTGGCCTGGCTGCTGGTCCTGGCGCTGACCGTGCTCACCGCCGGCCGTGGCCGCTGGGTGTCCAGCCTGGCCTCGCTGGCCGAAACCCTGGCCGCTGCCTTGCCGCACTTCTGGCTGGGTATTTTGCTGCTGGCGGTGTTCGCCTTCGGCCTGCGCTGGTTCCCCCCGGCCGGTAGCGATGGCTGGCGCACCCTGGTATTGCCGGCGGTGGCACTGGCCATTCCGCTGGCCGGTTTTATCGCCCAGGTCACCCGTGAATCCCTTGAACTGACACTGGAACAACCCTTTGTCCTGACTGCCCGCACCCGGGGTCTGAGCGACACCGCCGTGCGCTTCAAGCACGCCCTGCGCCATGCGGTGTTGCCCGGTATTTCATTGTCTGGCTGGGCCATCGGCGCGCTGATCAGCGGCGCGGTGGTGATTGAAGTGATCTTTTCGCGCAAGGGCCTGGGCCGCCAGTTGTATCAGGCAGTGCAGGCGCAGGACTTGCCGCTGACCATCGGCATCAGTCTGGCGGTGGCCGCCGTCTATGTGCTGGCCAACATTGTGATCGATCTGCTGTACCTGTGGATCGATCCCCGGCAACAGGGGAAAACAGCATGAGTGAACTGACTTTCGAAACCACGCTGCCCGCTGTCCGGGTTCAGCGCACAGCGTCCCGGCTGCGTCCCGGCCCCTTGCTGGCCGTAACCTTCCTGGCCTTTCTGATCATCGCGGCGCTGGCGCCGCAACTGTTTGCCCACAGCGATCCATTGGCGATTGTTCCCCACGATGCCTTTCACCCGCCGGGCTGGGCGCACTGGTTCGGCACCGATCAATCGGGGCGGGATATTTTCTCGCGGGTTATCTACGGCACCCGCCAGTCCTTGTTCATCGGCCTGGCCGCCACGGCACTGGCCATGGGCATTGCGATTGTCCTGGGTTTGCTGGGTGGCCTGGGCGGCGCCTATCTGGATCGCGGTGTCGGCTGGCTGCTGGAGATTCTGTTTGCCTTCCCCAGTCTGGTGCTGGCGCTGCTGTTCGTGGCGATCTTTGGCAGTGGCGTCGGTCCGTTGATCGTCGCCACCGGGCTGGGCGGGGCACCGGGCTATGCGCGCATGGTGCGCGGTCAAGTACTGGCGGTGCGTAACGCCGGCTACATCGAAGCCGCCGTGGCCCTGGGGCATCCGACACGGCGGATCATCCTGCGCCAGCTGTTGCCCAATGCCATGCGCCCACTGATCGTGACCCTGACCATGGGCGTCGGTCAGGCCATTGTCTGGGCCTCGGCCCTGAGCTTTCTGGGGCTGGGCGCGCCGCCGCCCGCGCCGGAGTGGGGGACCATGCTGTCGATGGGGCGTGACTTTGTTGCCAATGCCTGGTGGCTGACCTTCTTCCCCGGGCTGTTCATCGTACTGACCACGCTCTCGACCACGGTCGCGGGCCGCTATCTGCAACAACGTCTGGAGGGACGCCTGTCATGAGTGACAAACACTTGATCGTTGAAGGCCTGTCCATCGAATTCGACGGCCAGACCGTGGTGCACAACCTGTCGTTTACCCTGGCCCCGGGCAAGACCCTGGCCCTGGTCGGTGAGTCCGGTTCCGGCAAGAGCGTGACTGCCCGCAGCCTGATTGGCCTGGCGGGCGCCGGTGCGCGGGTGACTGCGCGCACTCTGAGTTATGGCGGGCAGGATCTGCTGGGGTTGTCCGAGCGCGGCTGGCGTCGACTGCGGGGCAAGGGCATCGGTTTCGTGCTGCAGGATGCGCTGGTGTCCCTTGACCCCTTGCGGCCAGTGGGCAAGGAAATCCTTGAAGTGCTCAAGGCCCACAACTGGGGCGATCGTCGCAGCCGCGCCGAGCGGGTGATCGAGTTGCTGGATAAAGTCGGAGTGCCGCAGCCCCGGTTGCGTGCCCGGCAACGTCCCGATCAACTGTCCGGTGGCCTGCGTCAGCGGGCGCTGATTGCCAGTGCGCTGGCGCTGAGTCCGGGGCTGGTAATCGCCGATGAACCGACCACCGCACTGGATGCCACGGTGCAGGCGCAGATCCTTGAAGTGCTGCAGGAAATCAAGGCCCGGGGCGACTCGTTGCTGATCATCAGCCATGACCTTGCGGTGGTGGCGCAGCTGGCGGATGAAGTGCTGGTGCTGCGCCACGGCGTAACGGTGGAGCAGGGGCCAATGCAGCAGGTGTTGCGCAACCCGCGCCACCCTTACACCCGCGCCTTGCTGGATGCGGTACCTGCCGAACATGCGCGGGGTACGCGCCTGTCGCCGGGGCAGCCGGCAGTGGGCGGGCAGCCCCGTCCGGCGGCTGACTCGCCGTTGCTGCTCAGGGCCAGCGGGCTGGGCAAGGCTTATGTCGGCCCCGATCATCAATCGCGGCAAGTGGTTGATGGCGTCAGTTTTGAACTGCGGGCCGGGCGTACTCTGGGCATCGTCGGCGAGTCCGGCTCGGGCAAGACCACTGTCGCACGCATGGTGCTGGGCCTGCTGGAACCGGATGCGGGACGGGTCGAGTTTCTCGGTCAGCCGTGGACGGCGGCGGGCAGCCAGCGGGTCACGGAAAAACAGCGGCGCCTGCATCGACGGGATATCAGCGTCATTTATCAGGACCCCCTCAGCTCGTTCGACCCGCGCTGGAGTGTTGCCCGGATCCTTGCCGACGCCCTGGATGTAGCAGGGTACGAGGCCGGGCAACAGGCTGTGCGCATCCGCCAGTTGCTGGAGCAGGTGCGCTTGCCGGCCGACCTGGCCACCCGCCGCCCGTTGCAATTGTCGGGTGGTCAGCGCCAGCGGGTGGCGATCGCCCGGGCCATTGCCAGCAACCCGAAAGTGATTATCTGCGATGAACCGGTATCGGCCCTGGACGTATCGGTACAGGCCCAGGTGCTCGACCTGCTGGCGGACCTGCAGGCCAGCCTGGGGCTGGCGTATCTGTTTATCTCCCACGACCTGGGGGTGATCCGCCATGTCAGCGACGAAGTGCTGGTGATGCGTCACGGCAAGGTCGTGGAAAGCGCCCCAGTCGAGGCGCTGTTTGACAACCCGCAGCATGAATACACCCGTCGCCTGCTGGGGGCCGTACCGCGTCTGCCCGGTGCCCAGGTGCAACTGGTGGTGCCGCCGCTGGAAGCAGAGAACAGCGCGTGGCTGTTTGATGAATCACAGCTTTGGAAAATCGCCATTTAAGCGTCATCAACCCAAGGAATTGCCATGAGTAAGCTGTTTGCTGTAACCGAACGTCCCGTTGCTACGGTGGCAGAACTCAATGCCCGTGCCGACCGCCTGTTGCCGGAGATCGGCCAGGGCGCGGCGTTGCGCGACCGCGACCGGCTGCTGCCGTTTGAGGCGGTGGCGCAGATTGCCAAAGCCGGCTTTTTTAGCGCCAGAATTCCGGTCCGCTATGGCGGCAGTGGCGGCTCGGTGAAAGAGGTCATCGGTTTATTGATCCGTATCGCGGCGGTGGACTCCAACGTTGCCCAGGCATTGCGTCCCGGCTTCGGTTTTGTCGAAGGGTTGCTGGCGTCCCGGGCGGATGATGCCGAAGGCGAGCGCGAACGCTGGTTCGAGCGCTACCTGCAGGGCGCGGTGATCGGCAATGCGGGCTGGGAAGTCGGTGGCGCCAACGGCTCGATCAGCGCCCGGATAGTGCGTGACGGCGAGCATTACCGGGCCACGGGCAACAAGTACTACAGCACCGGTTCGTTGTATGCCGACTGGGTCAGCGCGGTGGCGCTGGACGAAAACGATCAGCCGGTGTCGTTCATCTTGCCGCGTAACCGTCAGGGGCTTGAGCTGCTGGACGATTTTGACGCCATGGGCCAGCGCCTGACGGCCAGCGGTACTACCCGCCTGAACAACGTACAGGTGCTGGCGCAAGAGATTCGCACCCGGACCGTGGAGGAGGGCAAGCGCACCATCGTCACGCCATTTTTGCAATTGTTCCTGGCGGCCGTGCAGGCGGGTATTGCGCGCAATGCCTTGAATGATGCGGTGGCGTTTGCCAATGAGCATGCGCGGCCGATCAAGCACAGCAGCGCCAACCGTTCGGTGGACGACCCTTACGTGGAGCTGAGCGTGGGGGACATCTCGGCCCGGGCATTCACGGCCGAGGCGGTGGTGCTGCGTGCGGCTGAGGCCATAGACCGGGCGTGGGCAGGGGATCTTGATCCGCTGTTGGTAGACCGGGCGGCGGTGGACGTGGCGCAGGCGCAATATATTGCTGCGGAGTCTGCGCTCAAGGCGGCGGAGCTGGTATTCGACGTGGGCGGGGCCTCGACCACGGGGCGGGCGCACAACCTTGACCGGCACTGGCGCAATGCCCGCACTGTGGCCAACCACAACCCCCGGCAGTGGAAAGCCGCGGCGGTGGGGGCCTGGCAACTCAAAGGCACCCCACCCCCGACCTCCGGGTTGTTCTGATCAAGGTCTGTGGGCAGGGCCGTGGGCTGTTACGCCGACTGCGTCGTCGAGCGCAGGCTCAGCCTGCCCAGCCCCCTCCCAGTGCCGTCAACAATCCCACGCTGGCCTGCAACTGCCGGGTGCGCAGGGCTTGTACCGCGCGCTGGGCCTGCAACGCCGCGGTCTGCGCCGTGACTACATCCAGGTAACTCACGGCTCCGGCTTCATAACTGTTGGTGGCCAGCGCCCGGGTGTGCTCGGCGGCATTGGCCGCCGCCTGTTGGTCCAGACCTTGCTGCCTCAGGTCGCGCAACTGCGCCAGGTTGTCTTCGACCTCGCGCACCGCATGCAGCACCTGGCTGCGGTAGTGTGCCGAGGCTTCTTCGAATTCGGACCTGGCCTGGCGCTCCTCGGCATTCAGTCGCCCGCCATCAAAAATCGGCAGGTTGACCAGCGGCCCCAAGGCCCAGAAACGATTGCTCGCGGCCAGTAAATTACCGCTGCCCTGGGTTTGCCCACCCAGTAGTCCAGTCAGGCTGAAGTCAGGGTACCAGGCGGCTTTGGCCACGCCGATTTGCGCATTGGCGGCAAACATCCGCCGTTCCGCCGCGGCGATATCGGGCCGGCGCTGCAACAGGGTGCTGGGCAAGACGCCAGGTTGCGCCGGCAGGCTCAGGGTCTGCTTGCCGGCCGGCAATTCAAAGTTGCTGGCCGGTTCGCCCAGCAGTTCGCCAATGGCGTGTTCGGTGAGGTTGCGCTGGCCGCGCACATCGTCCAGTTGGGCCTCGGCTTCGGCCAGCTGGCTCTGGGCGCGGGTCAGGTCAAGCTCGGATGAAATCTGCCCCTGATAGCGGGCGCGGGTCAGTTGCAGGGCCTGGCTGTAATCATCCAGCGAACTGGAGAGAATGCGCTGCTGCGCATCCAGCCCGTCAAGCTGCACATACAGGCTGGCAAGCTGGCGCTGCAAGCTCAGGCGAGCCACGGCCAGGTCATCTGCCGAGGCCTGAGCCCGGGCATCGCCCGCCGCCACCTGGTTGCGGATTTTACCCCACAGGTCGAGATCGAAATTCAGCGCAAAGCCTGCGGTATTGCTGTTGTATACCGCTGGCTGGTCGGAACCGCGCAGAGGCCGACTGTCCGACTGGCGCTGGCGCAGCGGTTGCCCGCTGGCGGTTATTTGCGGCAATAGCCCGGCATGCAGCTGGCTGGCATAGGCCTGGGCACCCTGGTAATGGGCCAGGGCTGCCGCCAGGTCCGGGTTGGTCTTGAGCAGGCGCTGCTGCAGTGCATTCAGGCGCTCGTCGTGATACAGCCGCCACCACTGGGGTGACAGTTGATCGGCCGGTTGCGCGCAGTGCCACGGGTTGTCGCTGCTCTGTTCGCGATAGTGCTGTGGCAGGTTCAGTTGCGGCGGCCTGTAGGCCGGTGCCAGCGAGCAGCCCTGCAACGCCAGGGCCAGCAACAGAGCGCCGCGTTTAAGCTTTGGCTGCATGGGTGGCTCCTGCATCGGCAAGTTTCACCGGGTCACCTTCGCGCAGGGCGTCGGGCGGGTTGTCGATCACGGTGTCGGCAGGTTTGAGCCCTTGATCAATCACCAGCCGGTCACCCAGATCCAGGCCGATATGGATGTTTTGCATATGCACATGCCGGGCGCTGTCGAGCACCGCCACCTGGGTGCCCTGGGCACGGAAGATCAAGGCACTGGCCGGAATGCTGACGCCATGGGTGTCGGGCGGGATCGCCAGGGTTGCCTCGGCGTAATCCCCGGGCATCAGCACATCGCCGGGGTTTGGCGCGACAAACTGTGCCATCAGGGTGCCCGAGCGCTGATCAATGGCGGCCGAATTGCCGATCAGTTTCGCGCTGAAAGTCTGCCCCGGATGCTCCGGCACGCTGAGCTGCACCGGCATGCCCGGACGAATCACGCTGGCGTAGTTCTGTGGCACCGGCACGTACAGGCGCAGCTGATGGGTATCGGCGATGTCGAACAGCTCGGTGTCGCTGTCGGTATCGGCCTTGATCAGTTGGCCGATGTCGGTATGGCGCGCGGTGATGGTCCCGGCAAAGGGCGCGCGAATGGTCTTGTAGGCTTCCAGGCTGGACAGGCGCGCGTAGTCGGCTTCGGCGGCCTGGGCACTGGCCCTGGCGGCGGCAGCGTTGGAGGTTTTCTCGTCCGCCTCCTGGCGTGAGACCGAGTGGCTGGCCAGCAGGTTTTGCCAGCGCGACGCGGTGGTGGCAGCCAGTCTGGCATTGGCCTGCTCTTGCAGCATGTGGGCCCGGGTCTGCGCCAGTTGCTGATCCAGGTCGGGGCTATCAATGACCGCCAGCACCTGTCCGGCGGTGACCTTGCTGCCAATATCGGTGTGCCAGCTTTTCAGGTAGCCGCTGACCCGGGCATGGATCGAGGCCTTGCTCCAGGCTTCCAGATGCGCGGGCAAACGCAGGGTGTCGCCATGGGCGTTCTGCAGCGGCTGGAACACGCTGACCACTGGCAGGGCGGCGACTTCGGTCCAGTTGGCAACCTCATGCTCGTGGCGGCTGCGGGCCGCCAGACCATTGGCCACCAGCAACGCGGCCAGGGTCAGGCCACCGATACCCAGGTACATCAAGCGCTTGGGCGAAGGTTTTGGATCAGACGACATGGGTGGTTTCTCCAGCTGCAGAGCGATTTTTTTCACGACCGTGCACCAGGCTGAACACCACGGGCACGAACAACAAAGTGGCAACAGTGGCCAGCATCAGCCCGCCAATCACAGCGCGGCCCAGCGGGGCGTTCTGTTCTTCGGAGAGGGCCAGCGGCAGCATGCCGATCATCATTGCCAGGGCAGTCATGCACACCGGTCGGAACCGGGTGTAGCCCGCTTCGAGCGCAGCCTTGAGGGCGTCGCCATGTTCCGCCAGGCGCTCGCGGCAGAAACTCACCACCAGAATCGAGTTGGCAGTGGCCACCCCCATGCACAGGATGGCCCCGGTCAGGGCCGGCACCGATAAGGAGGTGCCACTGAGGAACAGCATCCAGACGATCCCGGCCAGGGCGGCGGGCAGAGCGGTGATGATCACGAACGGGTCCAGCCACGACTGGAAGTTGACCACGATCAGCAGGTAGATCAGCACCACCGCCCCCAGCAGGCCCAGGCTCAAACCGCTGAAGGCTTCATGCAGCGCGTCGATCTGGCCGTGCAGGGTGATGGTGGCGCCTTTGGGCCGCAGGTCCGAGGCGCCATCAATCACTTTTTGCACATCGGCGGCCACCGAGCCCAAATCGCGGCCCTGAATGTTGGCGTACAGATCCAGGGTTGGCTCGATGTTGTAATGGGTGACCACCGCCGGGCTCTCGCCCCGGGTGATGGTCGCCAGCCCGCCAAGGATTTGTGACTGGCCGCTGCTGCCGGTGACCGGCAAGGCTTCCAGCGAGGGCAGGCTGTCCAGCCGGTATTGCGGGGTCGCGGCCACTACCCCGTAAGACACGCCGTTCTGCGGGTTGAGCCAGAAAGTCGGTGCCACCTGGGAACTGCCCGCCAGTGAGGCCACCATGCTGTTGGTAACGTCACGTTCGGTGATCCCCAGGCCATTGGCCCGTAGCCGGTCGACCTTGACTTGCAGGGACGGGTAGCCGACCGATTGCTGAATCCGCAGATCGGCTATCCCCGGCACATGTTGCAGGCGCCGTTGCAGCTCCAGGGCATAGGTGCGATTGGCGGCGTCGTCGCGGCCGGAGATTTTCACGTCCAGCGCAGCCGGAGCACCGAAGTTGAGGATCTGGGTGCTGATATCGGCCGGCATAAAGGCAAACTGGCTGCCGGGGAAACTCTCGGGCAGGGCTTCACGCAAGCGTTTCACATAGTCGGCGGTCGGGCTGTGGTCGGCTTTGAGGGTGACTTGAATATCGCCATCCTGGGGGCCGATGGTGCCGCTGCTGCTGTAGGCCATGTCGATGCCGCTCAACGGAATCCCGATGTTGTCGATGATGGTGTCCAGCTGGTCGGCGGGGATGATTTCACGAATGCGCGATTCGATCCGGTCGAAGGCCGCCGCGCTTTCTTCAATGCGCGTACCCAGCGGCAGGCGCACATGCAGGGCCAGTGCCCCGGCATCGGTGGCCGGGAAGAAGTCCTGGCCCAGACTCGGCAGCAACACGAATGACGCCAGCACACAGGCCATGAAACCGGACAAAAAGCCTTTGCGATGGGCCAAAGCCAATTCCAGCACGCCGTAGTACCCATCGCGCACGGCCGAGAAGCGCCGTTCGAACCCTTGCTGAAAACTCAGCAGCGCCCGCACCGCTGCGCAATGTTGTGGGGTGTGTCGGTCGCCCTCGTGATGGTTGATGTAGCCATCTTCGGGGTGATGGCCCGGGCCTTGCTCCGCAACATGGGGTTTGAGCAGGAACATCGCCAGGGTTGGCACCAGGGTGCGCGACAGAATGAAGGACGAGCCCATGGCGAAAATCACCGACAGCGCCATCGGCCGGAACAGGTAGCCGGCAATTCCCTGCAACATGAACATCGGCACAAACACGATGCAGATACACAGCAGCGAAACAAATGCCGGGCCGACGATCTGCCTGGCGCCATCGAGAATCGCATCACGTACCGACTTGCCTTGTTCAAGGTGCCAGTTGATGTTCTCGATGGTCACCGTGGCATCGTCCACCAGAATCCCCACCGCCAACGCCAGCCCCCCGAGGGTCATGACGTTCAGGGTTTGCCCGCTGAGGGCCAGCAGGGCAATGGCCGAGAGCACCGCCAGCGGGATCGACACGGCAATGATCAGGGTCGAGCGCCAGCTGCCGAGGAACAGCAGAATCATCGCACTGGTGAGCAGGGCGGCGATGATCCCTTCCTGGGCCACACTGCCCACCGACTGTTTGACGAATACCGAAGCATCGCCCAGCAGGGATGTCTTGAGTGAAGGTGGCAAGGTTTCGTTGATTCGCGGCAGCATCGAGCGGATGCCGTCGACAATCGACAGGGTCGAGATATTGCCGTTCTTCAAGGCCGGCATCAGTACTGCCCGTTGCCCGTCCACCCGCACGATGTTGGTTTGTGGCGGCGAACCGTCACGCACGTGGGCCACCTGGCCGATGGTAATCAGGGCGCCATTGACGGTCTTGATCGGCAAGTCATTGAGTTCGTCGATGGCTTTGGGGCTGTTGTTCAGCAACACCGTGTATTCATAGGTGCCGAGCTTGGCGGTGCCCACCGGGATGATCTGGTTCTGCGCCGCCAGTGCGTTGCCCACGTCCTGGGCCGACAAGCCCTTGGCTGCCAGAGCCTGGGGGTCGAGGTCGAGGGTGATCTGCCGCTGTTTACCGCCCATGGGGGTCGGCATGGCCAGACCGGGCAGTGAGCTCAGGGGCAGGCGGATGTTGTTCTGCACCAGATCGCGGATTTTGGCTTCCGAGAGCGTGGAGCTGGAAAACGCCAATTGCAGGATCGGTACCGTGGAGGCGCTGTAGTTCAGAATCAGCGGCGGGGTGATCCCCGGCGGCATCTGTTTGAGTACGGTTTGAGATACCGCGGTCACCTGGGCATTGGCGGTGCGGATATCGACGCCGGGCTGGAAGAAAATCTTCACGATGCCCATGCCGGGCAAAGACTGCGACTCGATGTGTTCGATGTCGTTGACCGTGGTACTGAGCGAGCGCTCGTAGGTGTAAATCACCCGGCCGGCCATATCTGCCGGAGCCAGGCCGGTGTATTGCCAGACGACGGCGACCACCGGAATACCAATGTCGGGAAATACATCAGTGGGCGTGCGCAGAGCTGCCAGCGGCCCGATGATGCAGATGAAAATCGCCAGCACGATAAACGTGTAGGGCTTGTGCAGTGCGGTCTTTACCAGCCCGAGCATGCCTGAACCTCCGAGGAGTGGAATTGCAAACCTCGGCAGTCTTACCGCCGGATCTTAACGATCCGCTTTCAGCCAGGTGAAGGATCCTTTATGAAAGAGCTGAAAATCCCTTCACTTTCATTCATTTGGCGCAACACACGCTGAGTCGCAAGCTTGAGGCCTGTTCGACGGGTCAGTCTGTCGTCCCTTTTTCAACTTTGTGCGAGGCGTACTTGCGATGACTCTTAAACCGCTGTTGCTGGTTCCGTCCCTGGGCCTGGTGTTGTTGCTGTCGGCCTGTGCCGGACCGATGCCCAAACAAGACCCGGGTGAAGCCTGGATCGGTCTTAAGGAAGAGGGCAACAGTGACCTGATGGCCGAGCGGGTAGACGGCAAGAACATCAATGATGGTCGCTATTTTGAAGTCACCCCTGGAGCTCACCGGCTGGACGTGACCTTGTTTGAGGGGGCCACCGGTGATGAAAACCAGGTCGATTGCCAGGGCAAGGTCAATTACCGGCAATTCAAGGCCGGAGAGCGTTACCAACTGATCGAGTCGAGCCTGGGGCCTGAAGTCAGCGCGACGCTGGTGGACTCCCACGGCAAGGAAGTGGCGCACACCGCGGACTTCACCTGCATGCCGGGCTGAGATCCCCGGACCCACAGCCTCTGCAGGAGCGAGCCGTTGCGAATTGCGCCGAAAAGCTCGCGAGGCAAGCTCGCTCCTACAGAGGGGGGAGGCGTACTGCGGGATACGATTTCACTGACACCCCGCAACACCTGTAGGAGCGAGCTTGTCTCGCGAGCTGTTGCGATTTTCGCCGAAAAGCTCGCTCCTACAGAGGGAGAAGGTGTACCGCGGGTTACGATTTCACTGACACCCCGCACACCTGTAGGAGCGAGCTTGTCTCGCGAGATGTTGCGATTTTCGCCGAAAAGCTCGCTCCTACAGAGGGAGAAGGTGTACTGCGGGTTACGATTTCACCGACACCCCGCAACACCTGTAGGAGCGAGCTTGCCTCGCGAGCCGTTGCGAGTCGCGCCGAAAAGCCCTTGTACTGCGGGATACGATTTCACTGACACCCCGCACACCTGTAGGAGCGAGCTTGTCTCGCGAGATGTTGCGATTTTCGCCGAAAAGCTCGCGAGCAAGCTCGCTCCTACAGGTGTTTCGGGGGCTTTAGAATGAGCGGACGATCTTGCCCAGGGTCTCCATGGCCTTTTCACTGGCTTCGTTCCACGGGCTGCCGTAGTTCAGGCGGATGCAGTTGCGAAAGCGCTGGGTGGCCGAAAAAATGGGCCCCGGGGCAATGCTGATGCCTTGGGCCAAGGCCATCTGGAACAACTTGAGAGAGTCCATTTGCTCGGGCAGTTCCAGCCACAGAAAATATCCGCCCGACGGCTGGCTGACCCGGGTTTGCGCCGGGAAGTAGCGGGCTATCGCCGCCAGCATCGCGCTCTGTTGTTCTTCCAGGGCATAGCGCAGTTTGCGCAGGTGGCGATCGTAGCCGCCATGTTGCAGGTAGTCGGCAATCGCGGCCTGGGCCGGCATCGAGGCGCACAGCGAGGTCATCAGTTTGAGACGCTCTATTTTCTGCGCATATCGACCCGCCGCCACCCAGCCGATGCGATAGCCCGGGGCCAGGCTTTTGGCAAATGAGCCGCAATGCATCACCAACCCTTCGCTATCAAAGGCCTTGGCCGGTTTGGGCGCGTGCTGGCCGTAATACAGCTCGGCGTACACGTCATCTTCAATCAACGGCACCTGGTGGCCGCGCAACAGTTCCACCAGCGCCTGTTTTTTTGCCTCGGGCATGGTCGCGCCAATCGGGTTCTGAAAACTGGTCATGCACCACACCGCCTTGATCGGATGGCGCTCCAGGGTTTGCGCCAGCACCCCCAGGTCGATGCCGTCACGGGGATGCACCGGGATTTCCACGGCTTTGAGTTTGAGCCGCTCCAGCACTTGCAGGCAGGCATAGAACGCCGGCGCTTCGATGGCCACCAGGTCGCCGGGCTCGGTGACGGCCTGCAGGCACAGGTTCAAGGCTTCCAGGGCACCATTGGTGATCAGCAGCTCTTCCATGGGCAGCATCAGCCCCCCGACCATATACCTCAGGGCAATCTGGCGCCGCAGTTGCGGGTTGCCCGGGGACATGTCGGTGACCACCATGCGCGGGTCCATTTCACGGCTGGCGGTGGCCATGGAGCGGGCCAGCCGCTGTAGCGGGAATAAGGTCGGGCTGGGGAACGCCGAACCGAAGGGCACGGTGTGCGGGTCTTTCATCGAGTCCAGCACCGAGAACACCAGAGCACTGACATCCACTTCGGTGGACTCGGTTACATGGCTGCTGAATACCGGCTCGGAAAACGGACTCGGCGCATGCACATTGACGAAGTAGCCGGAACGCGGCTTGGCCCGGATCAGGCCACGGCGTTCCAGCAGGTAATAGGCTTGAAACACGGTGGAGGGGCTAACCCCGTAGGTCTGGCTGGCATAACGTACCGAGGGCACGCGCTGGCCGGGGCCGAGCACCCCGCTGCGAATCAGTTCAGCAATATCGTCGGCGAATTTTTCGTAGCGTTTCATTAATAAGGCTCGGCTAATCCTGCAGGAGCGAGCGTGCTCGCGATGGCTCACTCCGGTCAGTCTGATTGACCGTGCTGATGCTATCGCGAGCACGCCCGCTGCCACAGGGATTTATCGTTTATCGATTCAACGGTGCCACAAAACGGCTCTTGGCCACACTGCGTACGCTCGGTTGATCTGTGTCGGTGACCACAAACCCGATGGTTTGCGAACTGCTTTTCGGGCGTTCGGCCAACAGCGCGACCGATACCGGTACATCGACAATTTCGCCGGGGGCCAGGGTCAGCTCGGTCTTGCCCTGCAGGCGGAAGTCCTGGTTGTCTTGCAGCGATACCCGGTAATGCTGCGGCTCCTGGGTCTTGTTGATGATTTTGAGGCTGTAGATGTTCTCGATCTGGCCCTGACTGTTTTCGCGAAACAGCCCCCGGTCCTTGATCACATCCAGTGACACCATTGAGCGCTGGTCAAGCGCCACCACCAGGGCCCCGATCATCAGCACCAGCACCGCTGCGTAGCCAATCAGGCGCGGGCGCAGCAAATGGGTGGTGCCGCCCTGTAACTGGTGTTCGGAGGTGTAGCGCACCAGCCCGCGGGCGTAGCCCATTTTGTCCATCACCGTATCGCAGGCGTCGATACAGGCCGCGCAGCCGATGCATTCCATCTGCAGGCCATCGCGAATGTCGATGCCGGTGGGGCAGACCTGCACGCACATCTGGCAGTCGATGCAATCGCCCAGACCTGCCTGCGCCGGTTCGACCCCGCGTTTGCGCGGGCCGCGGCTTTCGCCACGGTTCACGTCATAGGAAATGGCGAGGGTGTCCTTGTCGAACATCACGCTCTGGAACCGCGCGTAAGGGCACATGTGCATGCACACCGCCTCCCGCAGCCAGCCGGCATTGATATAGGTGGCGCCGGTGAAAAACAGCACCCAGAACAGACTGATGCCGGCCATTTCCAGGGTCAGTAGCTCAGTGGCCAGGGGCCGGATCGGGGTGAAATAACCGACAAAGGTCAGCGCCGTCATCACGCTGATTGCCATCCACAGCGCGTGCTTGGCAGTGCGGCGCAGGATCTTGTTCAGGCGCCAGGGTGCGGCCTGGAGTTTTATGCGCTGATTCCTGTCACCTTCGGTGATCTTCTCGCACCACATAAACAGCCAGGTCCAGGTACTTTGTGGGCAGGTGTAACCACACCACACCCGGCCAGCGAATACCGTGATCGCAAACAGGCCGAAGGCGGCAATGATCAGCAACGCCGACAACAGGATGAAATCCTGCGGCCAGAACGTCGCCCCGAAAATATGGAACTTGCTTTCGGACAGGTCCCAGAGGACGGCTTGTCGACCGTCCCAATTGAGCCAGACCGTGCCAAAGAACAGCAAAAACAGAAAGCCGGCACCGACTATGCGCAAGGTTCGGAACAGACCGGTGAAACTGCGGGTGTGGATCAGGTTGTCGCTGGAGCGGCTTTTGTTTTTTGCGGCCCTGGGTCGCGAAGCCTCGAATGTTTCAAGTATCTGGACGGGAATTTGTTCGCTCATGGTCTTTCGCTCATCAGCCTCCATCAGGCCTGAGCACTATCCCCTGCGAACTGTTTGCATAACAGACTCAGTTATTTGATTAAAAACCGGATCAGATGTGTTTTCAGGGTGACCTGCGACAACTTGCTGCACCCCGGTCGCGGCCACGTGCAGCAGGGGCCGGGCGCCTTTAACCCAGGCGCCGGCGGGTAATCCTGATCGGGGTCAATTAAATCACCGAATCACCCAGGATGAGCCCATGCTGGGGCTCATCAGTCCTGCAGCTTCAGATAATCGACTCACTGCCCCCGGCCCGCAGCAACTCGCGGCTGTCCTTGGCGCCCGCCGCAACCAGGGCTTCGGCTTCGTCCGAGGTAATGGCAATGCGCAGGCCGTTCATCAGCGCCATGCACATTCTCGAGGCGTGATCTGTGATGACTTCTACCCGCTCGGCCGGGGAGTGCTCCGAGCCTTCGGGTGATTCATACCAGCAGCTTTTGTCGGCATCGATTGTGATAGTCATCAGCATGGTCCTTTTATGGGGGTTAAAGGTTAGTGCGTGGAAAACCGGCCGGGTTCGATCGAATGGATTGGTGGTCATCGGCTGCGGGTTGCGCCCGCTGCGCCCCCGATCGCAACCGTCAGCGACCGGGCAGGTCAAACAGCGCTCAAGACGGGCATCAGATTCTCATCGGCGCATCTTCGCAGGGAGGATCGCCAATCGGGTCGGGGTCCTTGAGCGGCGGATCTTCTTCCGGAACCGGGTCGGCATCACCGGGCGGTAACACCGGGTCGTCAATATTGGGATCGGGGGTTTCTGCGGGAATGGGGATATTCATGGACATGGCCTCATTGCTGCATGGAAAGGATTACAGCCGGTCGACCTCATTGAAGGCCGCTCGGTTCCCCGGCCAATGACCAACGGAGTATCGGCAATTAGTCTGAACTTTTAATTCTTTCCCCCGCTCCCAACCAGGTGCCCGGTGATCGATGCCGGGAATGGCTTTGATACGACCACCCATAAACGTCTGCGGGCGTGAGGAGTGCTGCTCGATGACTGCTGATTTCCCGCAAGACCCTGATTCCACTGTGACGTTGCCCTTATCCCAGGCATTGCTGTTGCCGCGCATTGTTATTGAAGCCACGTCCCCGGTGCTCGAAAACGGTGAGTTCGCGGTCAAGGCGACTGCGGGGCAGCAGGTCGACGTGCTCAGTAAAGTGTTTGTTGACGGTCACGAGCAGCTGGCAGTCATGCTGCACTGGCGCCTGGCCAGTTCCGCGCACTGGTCGGCAACGCCTATGCATTTTTTAGGCAATGACAGCTGGAACGCACAGTTCCCGGTGCCCGAAGTGGGGCGCTATCTGTTTTGCATCGAGGCCTGGATTGATCGCTATGCCAGCTTTTGCCATGAGCTGGAGAAAAAGCATCAGGCAGGCATTGCCGTCAGTCTGGAGTTGCAGGAAGGGCGGATTCTGGTACAGCACGCCATCGAGCTCAGTCAGGGTGAACGGCGCGAACAGTTGCAGGCGTTGCTCGGGCAACTGTCTGGTCTGCTGGAGACCGAGCAGGTGGCGCTGTTCATGCACGAACACAGTGCGCAATTGATGGCCGAGGCACAAAACCACGCGTATTTGAGCCTGAGCCCCGAGTACCCGGTGGAGGTTGAACGGCCATTGGCGCAGTTCGCCAGCTGGTACGAGCTGTTCCCCCGTTCGGTCACTGACGATCCTGCCCGCCACGGCACTTTCAATGATGTACACCAGCGCCTGCCGATGATTCACGACATGGGCTTTGACGTGCTGTATTTCCCGCCGATCCATCCCATTGGCCGCCGACATCGCAAGGGCCCCAATAACGCGTTGCAGGCCGGGCCGGACGATCCGGGCAGCCCCTATGCCATCGGCAGCGAAGAGGGAGGGCATGACGCGATCCATCCGCAACTGGGCAGCCGTGACGACTTCCGGCGCCTGGTGGCCGCTGCCGCGGACCACGGTCTGGAAATCGCTCTGGATTTTGCCATTCAGTGTTCTCAGGACCACCCGTGGCTCAAGCAGCACCCCGGATGGTTTAACTGGCGCCCCGACGGCAGCATTCGCTACGCGGAAAACCCGCCGAAAAAGTATCAGGACATCGTCAATGTCGATTTCTATGCCCCGGATGCGATTCCCGGCCTGTGGCTGGAGTTGCGCGACATCGTGCTGGGCTGGGTGGACGAGGGGGTAAAAATCTTCCGCGTCGACAACCCGCACACCAAGCCTCTGCCGTTCTGGCAATGGCTGATCGCGGATGTACGTGCCCAGAACCCTGAGGTGATATTCCTCGCCGAGGCGTTCACCACCCCGGCCATGATGGCGCGCCTGGGCAAGGTCGGTTACACCCAGAGCTACACCTATTTCACCTGGCGCAACACCAAGGCCGAGCTGGCAGCCTATTTCACTGAGCTTAATCAAAGCCCGTTGCGTGAGTGCTTCCGGCCCAACTTCTTCGTTAATACCCCGGACATCAACCCCGGCTTCCTGCATGACTCGGGGCGCCCCGGCTTTTTGATCAGGGCCGCGTTGGCAACCATGGGCTCGGGCCTGTGGGGCATGTACAGCGGCTTCGAGCTTTGCGAGTCGGCGGCGGTGCCGGGCAAAGAGGAATATCTGGACTCGGAGAAGTATCAGATCCGCCCCCGTGATTTCAGTGCGCCGGGCAATATCGTGGCCGAAATTGCCCAGCTCAATCGCATCCGCCGCCAGAACCCGGCCTTGCACAGCCACCTGGGCCTGACCCTGTACAACGCCTGGAATGACAACATTTTGTACTTCGGCAAACGCAGCGCCGATGGCAGCAATTTTGTGCTGGTGGCTATCAGTCTCGATCCCCATAACGCCCAGGAAGCTCATTTCGAGTTGCCGTTGTGGGAAATGGGCCTGGCCGATGACGCCTGGACCTCGGGGGAAGATTTGATGAACGGCCATCGCTGGACCTGGTATGGCAAAACCCAATGGATGCGCATCGAGCCCTGGCATCAGCCGTTCGGCATCTGGCGGATCAAACCCCTTTAAGCCCCTCTTGCCGGGCGGCTTCACTGGCCCCGGGCAACCGAATCAGCAGGTATTTCCCTTATGGCAAACCAACCCGCATCGGCCAGCTTTATCAAGGACCCGCTCTGGTACAAGGACGCGGTGATCTACCAGGTGCATATCAAGTCATTTTTCGATTCCAATAACGACGGTATCGGCGACTTTCCCGGCCTGATCAGCAAGCTGGATTACATCGCCGAGCTGGGGGTCAACACCCTGTGGCTGCTGCCGTTCTATCCCTCGCCACGGCGCGATGATGGCTACGATATTGCCGATTATCGAGGCGTGCATCCGGACTACGGCACCCTGGCCGACGTCAAACGCTTTATCGCCCAGGCCCACAAGCGCGGTCTGCGGGTAATCACTGAACTGGTGATCAACCACACCTCGGATCAACACCCCTGGTTTCAAAAGGCCCGCCGTGCCAAGGCCGGCTCCAGGGCTCGGGATTACTACGTGTGGTCGGATACCGATGAAAAATACGACGGCACCCGGATCATTTTTCTCGACACCGAAACCTCGAACTGGACCTGGGACCCGGTCGCCGGCCAGTACTTCTGGCACCGCTTTTACTCCCACCAGCCGGACCTGAATTTCGACAACCCGCAGGTGATGAAAGAAGTGCTGGCGGTGATGCGCTACTGGCTGGACATGGGCATCGACGGCCTGCGCCTGGATGCCATTCCTTACCTGATCGAGCGCGATGGCACCAATAACGAAAACCTGCCCGAGACCCATCAGATCCTCAAGCAGATCCGCGCCGAAATCGATGCCCATTACCCCGACCGCATGCTGCTGGCAGAGGCCAATCAATGGCCCGAAGACACCCAGCAGTATTTTGGCGACAGCGATGGCATCAATGGTGATGAGTGCCACATGGCCTTCCACTTTCCGTTGATGCCGCGCATGTACATGGCCTTGGCCCAGGAAGACCGCTTCCCGATCACCGATATCCTGCGCCAGACCCCGGAAATTCCGGCGAACTGCCAATGGGCAATTTTCCTGCGCAACCATGATGAGTTGACCCTGGAAATGGTCACCGACAAGGAACGCGATTACCTGTGGAACTACTACGCCGCCGACAAGCGGGCGCGGATTAACCTGGGGATTCGTCGGCGTCTGGCGCCGTTGATGGAACGTGATCGCCGGCGCATCGAGCTGCTCAACAGCCTGTTGTTATCGATGCCGGGCACGCCGACCCTGTATTACGGCGATGAAATTGGCATGGGGGACAATATTTACCTCGGCGACCGCGACGGGGTGCGTACGCCGATGCAGTGGTCGATTGACCGTAACGGCGGATTCTCGCGGGCCAACCCGGCGAGCCTGGTGTTACCGCCGATCATGGATCCGCTGTATGGCTATCAATCGGTGAACGTTGAGGCCCAATCCGGCGATCCGCATTCATTGCTCAACTGGACCCGGCGCCTGCTGTCCGTGCGCCAGCAGCAACAAGCCTTTGGTCGCGGCACCTTGAAAATGCTGTCCCCCAGCAACCGGCGGATTCTGGCGTACATTCGCGAATACACCGACGGCGACGGCAAGACTGAAACCATCCTCTGCGTGGCCAACGTGTCGCGCAGCGCCCAGGCGGCAGAGCTGGAGCTGTCCGAGTTCGCCGGGCGGGTACCGGTGGAGATGCTGGGGGGCAATGCCTTTCCGCCCATTGGCCAGATGGACTTCATGCTGACCCTGGCGCCCTACGGTTTTTACTGGTTTTTGCTGGCTACCGAGAGTCAGATGCCGAGCTGGCACGCAGAACCGGCGCAAAGCCTGCCCGAACTGCTGACCCTGGTGCTCAAACAGCGCCTTGAAGAGTTGCTCGATACCCCGCCGCGGACCACTCTGGAAAACGTGATCCTGCCGGCGTGGTTACCCAAACGCCGCTGGTTCGGGCAAAAAAATGCACCGGTCGAGCAGGTCAAAATTCTCCACGGCACCCGTTTTGGCGATGCCTTGCACCCCATGTTGCTGACCGAGGTACAAGTCACCAGCGGCGGCGAACAACACCATTATCAAGTGCCCCTTGGGGTATTGGGCGAGGATCAGGCAAGCGGCACGTTGGCCCAGCAATCGGTGCTGTCGCGGCTGCGGCGTGGCCCTCAGGTCGGTTTCATGACCGATGCTTTTGCTCTTGAAGCCTTTGTCAGGGCCGTACTGGCGGGCATGCAAAGCGGCGAGACAATCAGCAGCAGCGCCGGCACTATCAGTTTTACCGCGACCGCGCAGCTGGCGGCCCTGGGGCTCAACGAACAGAGTGAAGTGCGTTATCTCACGGCCGAACAATCAAATAGCTCGGTGGTGATCGGCGGCGCCATGGTGCTTAAGCTGATCCGCAAAATCAGCAGTGGTCAGCATCCGGAGCTGGAGCTGGGTGCCTACCTGACCGATGCCGGGTATCAGCATATTTCTCCGCTGCTGGGGGCAGTGGTGCGCCATGGAACCGGGGGCGAAGAGACCTTGCTGATGATTGCCCAGGGCTATTTGAGTAACCAGGGCGATGCCTGGACCTGGACCCAGAACAACCTGGAGCGGGCCATTCGCGACGAAATGGCCGACGCCATGTCCGAGCACGAACAGCATTACAACGCCCTGGCCGAACTGGCAGATTTTGCCGGTTTGCTCGGCCAGCGTCTGGGGGAGATGCACGGGGTGCTGGCGCAAGCCAGCGACAACCCTGACTTTGCCCCTCAGACCACGTCCGAGGCCGATACCCGGCAGTGGGCAAGCCATATCAACGGGCAATTGAAGCAGGCCTTGAAGCTGCTCAAACAACATCTGCCCGAGCTTGGCGAGCCTGAGCAAAAACAGGTGAAAAAACTGCTGGCGCAACAAGGCGCGATCACCGCCCATGTCCAGCAACTGGCCAAGAGAACCCAGGGTGGCCTGAAGATCCGGGTGCATGGCGACCTGCATCTGGGGCAGGTGCTGGTGGTCAAGGGCGATGCCTACTTCATCGACTTTGAAGGTGAGCCTGCGCGCCCGCTGTCAGCCCGGCGCAGCAAGCACAGCCCCTATAAAGACCTGAGCGGGGTATTGCGCTCCTTCGATTACGCAGCGGCCATGGCGGTCAGCAACGTGCAACAGTCGGATCACTCGGATCAGGCTGACGATGCACGGCAACGGGTGGTTGAACGCTATTTGCAAGAAGCCCGGACAGCATTGGTCGATGCATACCGGCAAGCAACAGCTAGCCTTGCCCATGACTGGAAAGTGGCCGGGGGCGAGGATGCCGCACTGGCGCTGTTCAGTCTGGAAAAGGCGGCCTATGAAATTATCTATGAAGCGGCAAATCGGCCTGCCTGGTTGCGGGTTCCCTTGCAGGGTTTAAGCGATTTGCTCACCCACTTGCCAAGTACGGCCAAGCCTTTACCGGATGGAGAGAAGTGATGAGTTCAAACAAGGTTCCTGGCCCGGGGAAAATGGCTGTGCTGCCCGCGCGCGACGACATCGAAGCACTGATCAACACTCGGCACCGGGACCCTTTTGCGGTGTTGGGGCCGCACCCGGACGGTGTGGGCGGGCAAGTGATACGGGCATTTTTGCCCGGTGCCCTGAGCGTCAAGGTAGTGGCCCGCGACTCGGACGAGGTGATTGGCACGCTGGACAGCAGCGAGGTCCCGGGCCTGTTTGCCGGGCATTTTGCCGATGTCCGCGGCTATCGGCTATGTATCAGTTGGGCCGGTGGCGAGCAGACCAGTGAAGATCCTTACAGCTTTGGGCCTTTGCTGGGGGAAATGGACCTGTATCTGTTTGCAGAGGGTAATCACCGGGACTTGAGCAGTTGTTTCGGCGCCCAGGTCATGAGCGTCGATGGCGTTCCCGGTGTGCGTTTTGCGGTGTGGGCGCCGAATGCGCGGCGAGTGTCGGTGGTGGGGGATTTCAATATCTGGGATGGCCGCAGGCACCCCATGCGCCTGCGCCATCCAAGCGGGGTCTGGGAGCTGTTTATCCCGCGTCTTGCGCCAGGTGAAGCCTACAAGTACGAAATTCTTGGGGCCAACGGTATCTTGCCGCTCAAGGCTGATCCGGTGGCGCTGGCCACCCAGTTGCCGCCCGATACGGCCTCCCGGGTGGCCTCGCCGCTGCAGGTGGACTGGCAGGACGCGGCCTGGATGCAGAGTCGCGCTGAACATCAGAAGCCGGACGCGCCATTGTCCATTTATGAATTGCACGCCGGCTCCTGGCAGTGCGAGGTCGACGATATCGGCGAAGTTGCGCGCCTGTATAACTGGCATGAACTGGCAGAGCGCCTGATCCCTTACGTACAGAAACTGGGGTTCACCCATATCGAGCTGATGCCGATCATGGAACACCCGTTTGGCGGTTCGTGGGGCTATCAGCCCTTGTCCCAGTTTGCGCCGAGTGCCCGGTACGGTTCGCCGGATGATTTCGCAGCCTTCGTCAATGCCTGTCATGTGGCCGGGATCGGGGTGATTCTGGACTGGGTGCCCGCGCATTTTCCCAACGATACCCATGGCCTGGCGCAATTTGACGGCACGGCGCTGTATGAATATGCCAACCCGCTGGAGGGCTATCACCAGGACTGGAACACCTTGATCTACAACCTGGGGCGCACCGAAGTCCATGGCTTCATGCTGGCCTCGGCGTTGCACTGGCTCAAGCATTTCCATATCGACGGCCTGCGGGTGGATGCGGTGGCCTCGATGCTGTATCGCGATTACTCGCGCAAAGCGGGCGAGTGGGTGCCGAACATCCATGGGGGCCGGGAAAACCTCGAAGCCATTGAGTTCTTGCGCCATCTCAACGACGTGGTGGCCCTGGAAGCCCCCGGCGCCCTGATGATTGCCGAAGAGTCCACCGCGTGGCCGGGGGTCAGTCAGAGTACCCAGCAGGGCGGTCTGGGATTTGCCTACAAATGGAACATGGGCTGGATGCATGATTCGCTGCACTACATCCAGCAGGACCCGATGTACCGTGCCCATCATCACAACGAGTTGAGCTTTGGCCTGGTGTACGCCTGGAGCGAGCGCTTCATCCTGCCGATTTCCCACGATGAAGTGGTGCACGGCAAGCATTCACTGATCGACAAGATGCCCGGGGATCGCTGGCAAAAATTCGCCAACCTGCGGGCCTATCTGAGTTTTATGTGGGCGCATCCGGGCAAGAAGTTGCTGTTTATGGGCTGTGAGTTCGGACAGTGGCGCGAGTGGAACCACGATCAGCAACTGGACTGGTACTTGCTGCAATACCATGACCACCAGGGGGTGCAGAAGCTGGTGGGTGATTTGAATCGCCTGTACCGCGAAGAACCGGCGCTGCATGACCAGGACGATGTGGCGCAAGGCTTTCAATGGCTGATCGGGGATGATGCGACCAACAGTGTCTATGCCTGGCTGCGCTGGAGCAAGGCGGGCAAACCGCTGCTGGTGGTCGCCAACTTCACCCCGGTGCCTCGTCCGGGATATCGCATTGGCGTGCCGTTTTCCGGTACCTGGCAAGAGGTGCTCAACAGTGATGCGGATACTTATGCTGGTTCCAACTATGGCAATGGCGGGGGAGTGATGACCCAGGCCTTGCCAAGTCATGGCCAGGAGGTTTCGCTGGCATTGAATCTGCCGCCGCTGGGGGTTCTGATTTTACAGCCGACGTGATGCCTGGTGGTATGCCCCGGTGCTTTTCCTTTTCAGCCTGCCGGGGCAGATTTTTCCGGGTAGTCGCTGACGAGCAACGAGGCTGCGACAAGGGGCAGCAGGCCCTTCAGTTGCGGGGGCCTGCTACGCAGTCCATCGCAGCCTCGTCAGCGACTACCGGTGAAAGGCCCCACAAGTGTGACGGTCCCAGGGCAACCGGGCGCAGCCTTCGGCAACTGCCGCTACCAACGATTGTTCACAGATGCACCTCCACCGCCAACGGCAGGTGATCCGATAGATGGGGCCACGGTTTGTGGCCCAGGATGGTCGGGTGATGACTGGAGGCATTGCGCAGGTAAATCCGGTCCAGACGCAGCAGCGGCCAGCGCGCCGGGTAGGTCCTGGCCAGTTTGCCGTGGTGACGTTCAAATACTTCGTGCAGGTCGTCACGCTGGGAAAGCATGGCATTGCCTTGCTCTTTCCAGTCATTGAAATCACCGGCAATGATCACCGGATCTTCAGGCGGCAAGGACTTGAGCAACTGATTGAGCAGCACGATCTGCAACTGTCTGTGGCTTTCCAGCAGGCTCAAGTGGACGCATATCGCATGCACGTTCTCGTGCCCCGGGACATCCAGCACGCAGTGCAGCAGGCCACGCCGTTCCGGGCCGGTGATGGATACATCGAGGTTGCGGTATGACTTGATCGGGTACTTGGACAACACCGCATTGCCGTGATGACCGTCGGGGTATACCGCATTGCGCCCGTAGGCGTAGTCGGTCCACATGCTGTCAGCCAGGAATTCATATTGCGATACCTGTGGCCAGGCGTCGTAGCGCGATGCGTGCTTCTCATGTTCGCCCAGCACTTCCTGCAGAAAAACCAGGTCGGCCGATGTACTGCGTACGGCGTCGCGCAGTTCGGGCAGGATGAAACGGCGATTGAAGGCGGTGAAGCCCTTGTGCATGTTGACCGTGAGCACCTTCATTCGGTGTACATCAGGCACTGCGCCCGGGGCGGGTGACTCAATGTCGTTACCGGCAATATCAAGGGTCATGGTTTCTCCTGGGTTGTCAGGGTCCGACCCGGTGCGAGCCTGGCCGTTCAACACAGGCTATTTATAGCGCACCGGGCCGTGGGTCCGGTTGATGTTGATCAGCTGCCGGGGCGATCAGCAGTGACTTCAGGTAATCGCCGAAGCCACCCCTGGCGCGACAGTCCAGCCGGGCACTGGTGGTCACCCTGGGCCGGTGGCTCCAGGCGATGGAGGCACCACTGGCCTGCAGCCGCTTCACCAGATGCACATCTTCATGGCACGCCAACGGCTCAAAACCTCCAGCATCGCGATATGCCCGGGCACTGAAGCCCAGGTTGGCGCCATGAATGTGCCGATGCCCGTCCCGGGCCTCATAGGCCGCCAGATATCGGGCGCGGGCAGGGGCATCGACCAGGGGGCCCCAGTCATCGATCCGCACGGTGCCGCATACGGCATCGGTATTGAGCGCCAGTTGCGCCACCAGCCAGTCATCGGCTACCAGGCTGTCTGCGTCGGTGCAGGAGATCCATCGCGCCCCCTGCTCAAGCAGCCACTGTGCACCGGTGCCCCGGGCGACTCCGACATTGCGGGCCTTGATGTGCAGCACCTTGATGTCGTACTTGGCGGCTATGTCTGCCGAACCATCGCTGCAACTGTCGAGCACCAGCGTCACCTTGACCGCCTCGCCGTTGAGTTCGGGGTGCCGGGCTGCCGTGAGCGCAGCTTGCAGGCATTGCGCGAGCAGATCTTGCTCGTTGTGAGCAGGTATCAGAATGCCGATCATCGCAGGCCCTCCTGGCTTGCCACTGACATAGGGTCGAGGCCCCAGACTTCAAGTACAAAATCATCTTCCAGGTGCTGCGCGAGCCGGCTCAGCCCCAGGCCGGCATGCAGCAGGCCATGCACTTGATCCCCGGTCAGGGCGCAGCCCTCGATGGCCGGGCGCCAGTGACAGGCCAGTACCTGTCCCTGCTCTGCAAGGCTGCCCGCGATCCGCTCAATCAAGGGCTGCAACTCGTTGGCATCCAGGTAGTAGCCCAGTTCACTGAGTACGATCAGGTCAAAACGGCCACTGGCCCAATCGGCCGGTAACCGGCTCTGGCGAACTTCAACGTTCGGGCAGTGGCTCAGGCGTTGCTGTGCCAGTTCGACCGCCCTGGCGGCTGCGTCGCAACACAACAGGCGGTCAGTGCGCTGGGCCAGGCCTGCACTTAACTCGCCATTGGCACAGCCCAACTCATAGATCGACCCATAATGCTGACGCGGCAAGCTGGCCAGGGTCAGTGCGCGTTTGCGCTGTTCGTACCAGCGCTCGCGAAAAGCCCACGGGTCCGGGTTCTGCTCATACAGCTGATCAAAAAAAGCCGTGGAAACACCCATGTTTCACTCCTGTACAAAGACTATTTCGTAGGGGCGCAGCAGGCGCTCGAGTGCCAGGGCCGGCAAAATCGGGCCTGAGCCAGTACTCGGGTCGTCCTGCAACTGACTGCTGAACGCACTGGCCGCATAGCGTTTACGCGCCATGGCACTGGGGCTGAGGTTGATTTTGTACGCGCGGGCCCAAGGCACCCGGGCATCGTCATCGCGGGCCCAGTGCCAGGTCCAGATCGGCAGTTCATGCAGGGTCGCGCCCACCGCTTTGGCGGCAGTGCTGCTGGCGCGGCCGACCGCATCGTGATCGCTGTGGCCGTCCTCGCGCCAGGTCGCGAACAGCACATCACCGGGGCGTAACTGCTGCTCGATAAACACTGCCACCGCGGCTTCCCGGGTGGCGACCTGACTGTCCTCAAACCCTGCCCGTAGCCATTGCCACTGCGGTAGCGCGAGCCCCAGGCGGCGCAGCGCTTCTTCGGACTCCTGAACGCGCAACGCGCCCAGCTGCTGCGCGGGCCACCGGGTTGACCCCGGGTGGCTGGCAGTGCCGTCGGTGACCGAGATAAGCAGCAACTCACGGCCGGACGCGCCGATCATCTGCAGCAAGCCACCGCTGCCCAGTATTTCGTCATCCGGGTGCGGGGCAATGATCACCGCGCGGGCACCTTCGGGTACCAGGTCCGACAGCTGTATTTCCGGCAACCCGGCCAGGCGCCGGGATTCGCTCCAGTGCTCCAGCGAGGTACCGGCCCCTACGATCAGATTGGTTTTCATAGCGGCCACCGGGTGTCAGGTTGCAGAGCCACCAGTTTGCCCAGGGCTTGCAGGTCGCGTTCGGCATGGCTTTGGCGCAGGTACACCGGCAGGTCGGCGCTGAGGCGGGCAAAGTGCGGATTCTGGCAATAAGGGCCCGCGCCCAGTGCCCGGCCCACATGCTGAATCACCTGTTCGGCGCAGGCTTCAATGTGCGCCCGGGCCTGACGTGCCAGCAGTTGCGCGTCGGCCTCTGGGTTCTCATCGACCCGCCGGGCGCACTCGCGCAAAACGCAGGAGGCGCTGTACAGCGCAGCATTCACCGCGCCCAGATGGGCCTGGGCGTGGGGCTCTTCGCGCTGGCTGCAGTGCTGTTGCAAGTAACTGCCCAGCCGGCTGGCTGCAGCGTGCCAGCAGGCGGCGATACCGATGGCGCCGTGCCAGAAACCCGGGCGCTGCAAGTAGTCGCCGGGGCGGCCGATACAGGTGGCGGGCGCCTGCTCGAAGGTCACCTCGACACTGGCGGTGGCGCGCATGCCAACCGCTTCCCAGCCATGTGACGAGACGCTGATGTGTGGCTGGTGCATGTCCACCGCGACCAGTTGCACCGCGCCTTGCTCATCCCGTGCGGTGAGCAGGCCATGACTGACCACCGCCGCGCCCGAACACCAGGCCTTGCGGCCGGTGAGGATGGCCTGGCCATCGACCAAATGCACATCGACCCGGGCATCCGGCGGTTCTGCCGCCCACAATCCCCAGGTGCTGCCCGGTGCAGGCCGGGGGGCACCCAGTTCGTGGAGGGTGGCCAGGGCATCGGTATGGCCTTCATAAAGCTTGCACAGGCCCAGGTCCTGGCCGGCGACCCGCCCCAGTCGCTGCCAGCGCTCCAGGGTCTGGCCGCTGCCCGGCATCGGCAGTTGATCGAGGCCGGCCTGCACCATTTGCCGCAGGCAATCGCCCAGCGCCTGAGGGGTGTCCAGGCGCGGCGCGTGGATTTCAAAAAATGCGTGCAGATCCATGTTCAGGTCCCTTGTTCACGCATCAGCTCGAACAGCGCCATCGAACGTCCATTGACGCAATAGGTGCTGTTGAATGCCAGGACATCCTGGCCCTTGATGTCCGGGTCGAAGGTGTCGAATTTACAAATCCAGCCGGTGCCCTCGGGCACTTCGGGCAGGGTGAAATCGACCCCGTCATGGTGCGCGTTGACGGCAATCAGCAGTGTGGCGTCGGCACCGGCCCGTTGTACCCCCGAGACCCGGGCCCGGCCGTCCAGCAGCATGCCCAGACTGCGGCCATTGGCGTCCTGCCACTGCTCGATACTCATTTCATTGCCGTCGGCGGCCAGCCAGGTCACGTCCTTGACCCCCAGTTCTTCGTTGTAGTGGCCGACCAGAAACAGGTTGCGACGCAGGATCGGATAGCTCATGCGCAGTTTGATCAGGCGCTTGACGAACTTGAGCAGCGACTTGCCGTCTTCGTCCAGGTCCCAGTTGATCCAGCCAATTTCGCTGTCCTGGCAATAGGCGTTGTTATTGCCGTGCTGGGTACGGGCGAATTCGTCACCGGCGACGATCATGGGTGTGCCCTGGGCCAGCAGCAGGGTGGCAAAGAAGTTGCGCATCTGGCGCAGACGCAGGCCGTTGATTTCGGGATCGTCGACAGGGCCTTCAGCCCCGTGGTTCCACGACAGGTTGTTGTTGCTGCCGTCCTGGTTGTCCTCGTCGTTGGCCTCGTTGTGCTTGTCGTTGTAGGACACCAGATCGTGCAGGGTGAAACCGTCGTGTGCGGTAATGAAGTTGACCGAGGCATAGGGCCTGCGCCCACGCTGATTGAACAGCTCGCCGGAAGCGGTCATGCGCGCGGCGAAATCGGCCAGTTGGCCCTCGTCGCCTTTCCAGAAGGCCCGTACGGTATCGCGAAAGCGGTCGTTCCACTCCGCCCAGCCCGGCGGGAAACCGCCCACTTGATAGCCCCCGGGGCCGCAGTCCCAGGGTTCGGCAATCATCTTCACCTGACGCAGCAACGGGTCCTGGCGGCAGGCCACCAGGAAGCTGTGCCGCTCGCTGAAGCCTTCGTGATAACGCCCCAGAATGGTCGCCAGATCGAAGCGAAAACCGTCCACGTGCATTTCATGGGCCCAGTACCGCAACGAGTCGGTGACCATCTGCAGCACGCAGGGGTGGCTCAGGTCCAGGGTGTTGCCGGTGCCGGAATCATTGATGTAGTAGCGATTGTCATCGGGCATCAGCCGGTAGTAGGAGGCGTTGTCGATCCCGCGCATCGACAGGGTGGGGCCTTGCTCGTTGCCTTCGGCGGTGTGGTTGTAGACCACGTCGAGAATGACTTCCAGACCGGCCTCGTGCAGGTGCGCGACCATCTCCTTGAACTCGGCGATTTTGCCGCTGGCCAGGTAGCGCGGGTCGGGGGCAAAAAACGCGATGCTGTTGTAGCCCCAGTAGTTGGTCATGCCTTTTTGCAGCAAGTGCTGGTCGTTGACGAACGCATGCACCGGCAGTAGTTCGACGCTGGTGACCCCCAGCTTGCGGATGTGCTCGATCACTTCGTCAACCATCAGCCCGGCAAAGGTGCCGCGCACATCTTCGGGTACCGCCGGATGGCGCATGCTGATCCCGCGAACATGGGTTTCGTAGAAAATCGTACGGTCCCAGGGCACTTGCACCCTATGGTCGTGGCCCCAGGTGTGGGCGGGGTCTATGACTTTGCATTTGGGCACGAAGGGCGCGCTGTCACGTTCGTCGAAACTCAGGTCGGCGTCGGGATGGCCGATGGTGTAGCCAAACAGCGCTTCAGACCATTTAAGCTCGCCGACCAATTGTTTGGCATAGGGATCGATCAAGAGTTTGTGGTGATTGAAGCGGTGGCCATTTTCCGGGTCATAGGGGCCATAGACTCGGTAGCCGTAGATTTGCCCCGGGTGGGCATCGGGCAAGTAGCCGTGGAAGGTTTCGTCGGTGTACTCGGGCAGTTCAATGCGCTCAAGCTCGATTTCGCCGCTGGGATCGAACAGGCACAGTTCGACTTTGGTGGCGTTGGCTGAAAACAATGCAAAGTTGACCCCCAGCCCGTCCCAGGTGGCGCCGAGCGGAAAGGGCAGGCCTTCACGAATGCGCGAGGGTTCAACGTCCGGAGTTGCAGGGGGGGGCGACTTGGGCTTGGTCATGACTGCTCCTGGGTAATGGGTTAAATCCTGAACGTTGATTCGCAGCGCGACTGGCGAAGGCAGCGTGTTTTCAGGGCATAGCTTTGCCGTCAGGCATTACTGGCCTGCTAAAAACTGATTAAAGATTCAGTGCGCAGACAAGTCTGCGCACTGCAAAAACCGGGTTAGGGTTTTGCCGGCTTGCGGGTTGCCTTGGGCTTTTTCGCCACGGGCTCTTTCGCAACCGGCCTGGCCGCCGCGCCAGGGTCTGGTTTGGCCCGGGCCTTGCGAGGTTCGGACTGGGACGGGGCGAGTGCTTCGGCCTGCGCCAGTTTGTGCGCCATCTCCCAATGCCGGGCTTCCTGGCCCTCGGGCTGGCCTTCGGATTCCCAGATCTGGTAAGCAAACTCACGGATGCGTTTTTCGTTGTTACTCATCGCAAAGCTCCTGAACTCAAGGGTTGATCATGAGATTGACGGGGAAGGTATCGAGAGCATCGCAGACCCGCAGCGTCTTACTTTTAGTGACTACCGGTGTTTCAAAAAGTCCCTTTAATTTGAGGTTTAATCCGTCAAACGGTAAATCGATGCAGGTATCTGCCCAAATGGACTTTGAACTAAAGACGGGCGCCTGTTTTTGCAGGTCGGCGGCGCTCAAGCGTGGCACCACGATCACCGCCAGTTGATCCTGCCAGCGACGGGCAAATGCGAGTACTTGGGTGGCCCGCGGACCGCTTACCGTCAGCGGGATATAGCTGCCGCGACTGAACAGCTGCGGGTGGCGCGCGCGCAGATGCAGGGTGCGGGCAATCAATGCCTGTTTGATCGCACCACTGCGCCACTGCAGCAGCAGTTGGTCTTCACTCAAAGGGCTGGCAAGCAGTTGCTGGCGCTGTTCGAAGTCCACGGGCCGGCGGTTGTCCGGGTCCACCAGGCTCAGGTCCCAGAGGTCGGTGCCCTGATAGATGTCGGGAACCCCGGGGGTGGTCAGTTTCAACAGACATTGCGCCAGCCCGTTGACGGCCCCGGCACTGGCGATGTCTTCACAGGCCTGAAACAGTTCGGTGCGTAAAGCGAGCCCGGCCGGTTGCAGCAGCAGTCGGGCAACAAAGGTTTTGACCCCTTGCTCATAGGCTTCGTCAGGGGCGTCCCACTGGCTCTCGAGCTTGGCTTCGCGCAAGGCCTTGAGTTGCCACTGCCAGATTCTGTCGTGGTATTGCTGCAGGCCCGGAGCATCGTCAAGCCGCAGATCCAGCGGCCAGGTACTGAGGATGATTTGATACAGGATCAACTCATCGCCGGGCGTCGGGCCACTGGCGTCTGCCCGCAGTGCCTGGGCCAGGGGTTGCCAGCGCTGCACGCACTGCACGTACCAGGCACTGCGCTCACTGAGTACGGCAAGGCGCGCGCGGCTGTCTTCGCCGCGCTTGTGATCATGGCTGGCGGTGGCCAGCAGGTTGTCCGGCAAGTGCTTTGAACGCTGCTCGCAGACGCGGTGAAAGTCTTCGCTCGGGGCACTGATACGTTCGGTACTGAAGCCGACATCGTTGCGCGACAACAATCGTCCATAGCGATAGAGCGCCGTGTCTTCCACGGCTTTGGCGGCAGTGGGCGAGGTCAGTTGCTGAAAACGCACACAGGCATGCTTGAGGCGTTTGCGTGAAAAGCCTGCAGGCCAGTTGCGCCAGGCAGCGCCCCCCAGCCACTGTTGCAAATTGGCCAGCACGGGCCAGTCGGCTTCACCCAGCTGCTCCCGGGCGCCAGCCATTGCCTGTTCAAAGAAG
Organism: Pseudomonas sp. Lz4W; assembly: GCF_000346225.2. Classification (NCBI taxonomy): domain Bacteria; kingdom Pseudomonadati; phylum Pseudomonadota; class Gammaproteobacteria; order Pseudomonadales; family Pseudomonadaceae; genus Pseudomonas; species Pseudomonas sp. Lz4W. The sequence goes on from NZ_CP017432.1 coordinate 1,926,067, forward strand.
ACCTCATCGGCCGCGCTGCGGCCGTTCGCGCCGATATAGATGCGGTACACCGGAAAATGCATCACCAGCGCTTCCAGAGCCCGGCGTATGGCGCCCAGGGTCAGGTCGCGGCTCATGATGTCGTCGCGGGCAACGTCCAGCAATGCCTGGGCCACGCTTGAAAAATCACCGGCAAGGGAACCGTTGAGGATCTGTTGGCGTGCCAGCAAGGCTTCGGCGTGAAAGTCGGCTGGTCGCTGGCTGAGGCCGGACCATAACTGCGCCAGGGGTTGCTCACCCTCAGGTTGATGCTGAAGCAGTGACACCTGATCCATGAATTCATAGCCGGTGGTGCCGTCGACACACCAGTCGCCGGGCAGCAGCTCGTCCATGGCGAGGATCTTTTCGACATAGATGGGTATATGCCGGCCCGGGCTCAGGCTATCTACCCGGCGGCGCAATTTGCGGCAATACCCGCGCGGGTTGGCCAGGCCGTCAATGTGATCGATACGCAGCCCGTCCACCAGGCCCTGTTCAATCAGCTGAAATATTTTGCCGTGGGTGGCATCGAAGACTCTGGAGCGCTCAACGCGCAAACCCGCGAGTTCGTTGACATCAAAGAAGCGGCGCCAGTTGATGTCGTCGGCGGCAGTACGCCAGCTGGCCAGTCGGTAGGCCTGACGCTCGAGCAACTGGTGCAGGCGGGCAAAACCCTGGGCGTGGCGTGAATCGAAGTGTGACAACAGCTGCTGTATGGCGTCATCAGCGCCGGGCGACTGGCTGAATACGGCCAGTTGCTGTTGCAGCGCCAGGGCCTGTTCCCGGGGGCTATCACTGTCTTTGAGAGCCGAAAATTGCTCTGCCAGTACCTGCAAGGACTGCTGCGGGCTGTTGCCGAGGAGGGTGGCGTAGTGCAGCGGGCAAATGGGGAAATGATGGGTGCCATACTCTGCGTGAAAAGCGCCCGTGTCGGCATTGAAGCGCAAACGGATACTGCCTTCTTGCAGGCTTGCACCGTAGTCATTGCCCAGAAATGGCAGCAACAGCTGACCCTTTAGCAAGGGGTCGGAGGAGTGCCACTGGATGTCAAAAAACTCGGCGTACGGGCTGGCCCGGCCCCAGGCCAGAAGGTCTTGCCACCAGGCATTGTCAGACCCGCCCACGGCCATGTGATTGGGCACGATATCGAGGATCAGGCCCATGTCGTGGGCCCGCAGTTCGGCCACCAGACGCCGCAGCGCCGGTTCGCCGCCCAGCGCCGGGCTGACGTGGGCCGGGTCCACCACATCGTAACCATGCATCGAGCCTGCGCGGGCGGTGAGCAAGGGCGAGGCATATAGATGGCTGATGCCCAGGCGCGCGAAGTAGGGCACCTGAAGCCGCGCATCATCCAGGGTGAAACTGGCATGCAATTGCACGCGCTGGGTCGCGCGCACGGGCACTGGCGGCTGCACGTTCATTGATCGCGCTCCTGGGCTTGCAGTCGTGCGCAGGCGAGCAGTTCCAGGCGTCGGGCAACGTCTGCTGAATCAAGCAGGGTGTCGCAGTCTGCGGGAAGGCGTCGGCACCAGTTGGGGTGGCTGCTGATGGTCCCGGGCAGATTGGCCTGTTCTTGCAGGCCCAGGGCATCTTCGATGGGCAGCAGCACCAGCGGCGCGCGGGTATGTCCAAGGAAGCGGGCGCTGGCGTCGAGCACCTGGTCGGCCCCGGTGGATTCCTCCAGAAAATTCTGCCGGTCCTGACTCAGCGCCCGGTGCAGGCCATTACGTTCATGTTGGCGGTTTTCCCGCCAGTGGGCCTCGGTTGCCTGATCCACCATGCCCAGCCGGGCATTCCAGTCAATGTCGCGCTCCAGCCACCAGCCATTGAGGGTTGGCAGATCATGGGTGCTGGTGGTGGCCAGTGCGTTATCCGGCCAGTCCAGAATGGGCCGGAAATGGGCCCCGTAATCCTGTTCAAACAACAGCACGCGCATGCCCAGAATCGAGCGCTCGCTGAGTTTTTCGCGCAAGCCGTCGGGCACGGTGCCCAGGTCTTCGCCCAGGACAATGGCTTGATGGCGTACGGATTCCAGCGCCAGCAAGCGCAGCATGTCTTCGACCGGGTAGTACAGGTAGGCCCCTTCATGGGCCGGCGCGCCCAAGGGGATGACCCACAGGCGTTGCAGGCCCATTACATGGTCGATACGCAAGCCGCCGGCGTGGGCGAAGTTGGCCCGCAGCATCTCGATAAAGGCGCGGAAGCCGTTGCGCTTGAGGCCATCGGGGGAAAATGCGGAGATGCCCCAGCCCTGGCCCTGACGATTGAGCAAGTCCGGTGGAGCACCGACGGTGAGGTGCGCCAGCAGTTCATCCTGACGGCACCAGGCCTGGCTGCCGCCGCCATCGGCGCCCACCGCGAGGTCGGCGATCAGGCCAACCGCCATGCCGCTGTCGCGGGCGGCCTTTTGCGCCTGAGCCAGGCACCGGGCAATCAGCCACTGGCAAAAGGCGTAATAGCCGATGTTGTGGGCTTGTTCTTCGGCAAATATCAGCAGTGCCGGGCTGTCGGGATCGCGCCACTGTTCGGGCCACTGCCGCCAGTCCAGGCTTTGCTGCTCGGCCACATGCTGCGCCTGCAGGGCTTCGAACCGGCAGTGGTTTTCCAGGGCTTCACCGCCTTCGTCGCGAAACTGCAGGAAGTCGTCCAGCAGCGGCTGTTCACCGAGCAGGAAGTCTTCGTAGAGCTGGCGCAGCAGGGTTTGTTTGGCCAGGGTTGCCGCTGGCCAGTCAATCAGCGGCAGTTGCTCCAGCCGGTGCAGTTCGGGGGCAAGACCGCAGGTCTCGATGGCCCGTTGCACCGGGACCTCACCCAGTACAGTGGCGGGGGCGGCGTACAGGCTGTTGAGAAACAGCCGGCTGGAGGGCGAGTAGGGGCTGTAGCGATACGGGTCGCAGCTGAACATGGCGTGCATCGGGCTGATCGCCAGGGCATCGGCGCCACGCTCGCCGGCGGCCTGGGCAAAGTGCGCCAGGGCCCGGGTGTCGCCAAAACCGCCATCGCCCTGGCGTTTCAGGGCGTACAGTTGCGTGCTCAAACCCCAGGCCCGGGGTGTGGCACTGTTGACGGCGTCCGCCATGCTGTAGCACCGGGCCGGAGCTACGGCGAGGATGAAGTGCTGATCTTCGACCTGGGCCCGGTGATAACCCACCCCGATCATGCCGGGAAGCCAGGCGTCGGCGTCCAGTTGAATGTCCAGGGTGCCGCCGGTTTCCAGATGGATGACGCACTGGCTATGGGGGTTGAAATACCGCGCCAGGTTCAGGCTTTTACCCACGTCGGCAGTCAGCAGCGGCGGCAGGTGTTTGTTTTGCTGTTCCAGCTGCAGGTTAAGCAGGCTGGTTTCTATGGCTTCGGCCGTATCGGCAGGCAGACCGAGCCCGGCCAGTACCGCTCTCAGTGCGTGGGCCGGTACATGCTGGGGCGTCCCGTTGGCATCTACCCAGTCCACGGCCAGGCCGGCACGACTGGCCAGTATTTCAAGTTGCGCTTCACTCATGGGCGCTCTCCGATGGGGGCGATTGACGGGGGGCGGCAAGCAGGCTGACCAACGCGCAATAGGGGGCCAGCAGATGCTGCTCGTGGAGTTGCGAGGCCACTTGGGGCTGGCTTTGAAACAAGATTTCGGTAGCAGGCGCCGGGGTGTGGGGCACCGCGCGGGAACTCAGATTGAGGGTGATGTTCAGCACGCTGCCGTCACCCATGCGCCAGTGAGCGGCCACGGCGCCTGCCGCCAGTACATGGGCCCCCAGGGATTGGGTTCCGGGCAGGCGCGCAATGATCGATTGATGGCGTATGCGCAGCAATTCTTGATAGAGCGCCAGCATGTTATTGCGCTGCCCGTCATCGACCCCGGGCACTGACGGGCGGGCATGGCTAAAGGTCGATAACAGATTGGGATCGGGAATTTCCGGCCCCTGGCTTATCGAGTTGAAGCTGCTGAAGTCGGCGAATTCCTTGCGTCGGCCCTCGGTGACGGCCTGGGCCAGTTCGCCGGTGTAGTCGGTGAAAAACAGAAAGGGCTCGGGCGCTGCACTTTCTTCGCCCATGAACAGCAACGGAATCATCGGCGATAACAGCAGCAAGGTGGTCGCGGCGCGCAAGGCCTGGGGCGGGCAAAGCTGATGCAGGCGATCACCCAGGGCGCGATTGCCGACCTGATCGTGATTTTGCAAGAACAGGACGAAGGCGGTGGGCGGCAAATGGCTGCTGGATTCACCCCGGGCATTGCCGTGGCGATCGTTCTGGCCTTGAAAGACAAAGCCCTGACTCAAGCAACGAGCCAGCTTTTGGGTGTTGTTTTCGACAAACTCGGAATAATAGGCGTCGGTTTCTGCCGTCAGCAGTACATGCAAGACGTTGTGCCCGTCGTCATTCCACTGTGCGTCGTAGTCTTTTTCCAGGAGAAAGGCCTGATTGGCCTCGTTTTCCAGGGTCAGCCACAGCTGTCGTTCCGGGCCTGCGCGCTGGCGTACATGCTGCGCCAGTTCATGCATAAAACCCGGGTGATTGATTGCATGCACTGCATCCAGGCGCAGCCCGTCGCAGCGATATTCAAGCAACCACATCAGCGCGTTGCCGATGAAAAAGTCACGTACCTCACGGCGTTCGTAATTGATGCCGGCCCCCCAGGGGGTGTGGGCCTGCTCGTTGAAAAACGGGTTGGCATAGGTGGGCAAGTAATTGCCTTGCGGCCCGAAATGGTTGTAGACAACGTCCACTATGACCATCAGGCCCAGGCCATGGGCCTGGTCAATCAACTGCTTGAGTGCCTGGGGTGAGCCGTAGGTGTCATGGGGCGCGTACAGCAGGGCGCCGTCATAGCCCCAATTGCGTTCGCCGCTGAACTGCGCCAAAGGCATCAGTTCGATGCCGGTGACGCCCATTTGTGCCAGGCGCGGCAACAGCTTGGCCACTTCGGCATAGCCACCGAGCACGCCGACATGCAGTTCATAAATCACCGCTTCATGCCAGGGCCGGCCTTGCCAGTGGCGGTTGCGCCAGTGGTAATCATTGGGGTCGAGTACCACGCTGTAACCCTCGAGCCCGCCGTCCTGCGCCCGGGAGGCCGGGTCCGGCACCGTAAATTCGCCATTGATGCAGTAGCGATAACGGGTGCCCTTGGGGCAGGGGGCATCCAGCACAAACCAGCCCTGCGCCCGGGCCGGCATTGGCAGCGACCGGCCGTTATCCAGCTCAAGGCTGACCGAATGCGCATCCGGGGCCCAGAGGGTGAAGCGTGTGTGTTGCGCGTCCAGCAGGTGGGCGCCATGGGGCCAGGTTTGCAATGTCTGTGAAGGCATCGACTAAGGCCTCTTTAAAATTTGCCGGCGTTGCTCAGAGACGTGCTGACCAATTGTTCATAGAGTTCGGCGTAGGGTTCCACGGCCTTGCACCAGTTGAACGGCGCAGTCATGGCGCGGCATCGCATGGCATTGAGCAGGCCCGGGTAGGCAAACACCTTGAACGCCCGGCACAGGGCCTGCTGGTAGCTTTCGACAGTGGATTCATCGAACAAGAAACCGGTCACGCCATCGTCAATGGTGTCAGCCAGGCCGCCGGTATTGCGCGCCACGGGCAGCGAGCCGAAGCGTTGCGAGTACATCTGGCTCAAGCCACAAGGTTCATAGCGCGAGGGCATCAATAAGAAGTCGCTGCCGGCGAACATGCGGCGGGCGTCGGTTTCGTTGAATCCGATGCGCACGCCGACCTGTCCGGGAAAGCGCAGGGCCAGGTCGCGCATGGCCTGTTCTGCTTCGGGTTCGCCGCGCCCGATGATGCAAATCTGCCCGCCCGAGGCGACGATATACGCCGCCACGGCCTCGGTCAGGTCCAGCCCTTTCTGGTACACCAGACGCGACACCACGGCGAACAAGGGGCCTTTGGATGGTGTGAGGCCAAACAGGTTGCGCACGTGATCGGCGTTCAGGGCCTTGCCCTTCCAGTCGCCAATGCTGAACGGCGCGACCAGATGCGGATCGGTAGATGCTTCCCAGCTTTCATCAATGCCGTTGGGGATTCCGCTGAGCAGGCCCTGTTGGGTTTTGCTGGCCAGGAAACCATCAAGCCCGCAACCAAAGCTGGGGGTGGTGATTTCGGCGGCATAGGTGGCACTGACGGTGGTGATATGGCTCGAATAGGCCATCCCGGCCTTGAGAAATGACAATTTGCCATAAAACTCCATGCCGTCCTGTTGCAGGGCATGGTCCGGAATGGCCAGCTCGGGGCAGCAGGCCCGGCTGAATACACCCTGATAGGCCAGGTTGTGGATGGTGAACAGGGTGGGGGTGCGCTGTCCGCGCCAATGCATATACGCCGGTGTCAGCCCGGCCGGCCAGTCATGGGCATGCACCAGATCGGGCTGCCAGTGAATTTGTGCCAGATTGGCCGCAATATCGGCCGCAGCCAGGCCCAGGCGGGCAAAGCGGATATGGTTGTCCGGCCAGTCACGGCCATTGTTGGCACCATATGGGCTGCCTTCGCGCTCATACAGTTCGGGGCAGATCAGTACATAGATGACCAGCCCGTCCTTGAGGTCCATGCGCCCGATCTTGCATGGGGGCAAGGCTGCGTGACCGCTGAGTTCGCCGATGATATGGATCGGATTGTCGCTGTTGAGCACCTGGCGGTAGCCCGGAATCAGGACCCGCACATCATGCAGGTGGCGCATGGCCCGGGGCAGTGCGGCGGACACATCCCCAAGGCCGCCGGTTTTAACCAGATCGGCCAGTTCCGATGTGACAAACAGCACCTTCTTTTTATTGGGGTTGGCATTTCCTGCCGGCAGTACTGCCTTCCCTGCAGGGCCTGAATCTGACAGTGAAATCAGATTGGAGGCCTGCGGGTCAAGCCGATCATCTTGTTGGGAAGCAGCAGCACTGATCATGACTCTCTCCCTTTGTACTTATAGGTTCACTTTGTCTGTCCGGCAGGGAAACAATCATTTCCTCAGGGGCGACATTCAACTCCAGATTGTTAAGCGGTTGACCACCGAAGCCATGGGCGCGCAGTCGGCTGACAGATCGCTGCAAGGAATGCACCACAAAGGGTGACTTGCCTTTAACTTGACCTGTAGCCAATGCAGAAGGTTCGGTTTATTTAAGCGCGAAAATCAAGCGTCGCAATTGCGACAGCCTCAAGTGTAGGAGGGATGCCGGGAGGCTGTGGGACAGGTGCCTGAAATAAGCGCCATAAGGTGGGGATTCGGCTGAGCGGTAAGTCCTGGCAGCCAGGCGGTCTTGTCCGCAAACGCACCTGTTCGGTGCGTTTGCGCAGGCAGGGGGTCAGTTGCCCGGATATTGCGCAATGACCTCATCACTGCCGTCGTTCCGCAGGCCTATCACCTGGTAGGCATCCTTGCGGTCGCCCATTTCCATGCCCGGGGAACCCACCGGCATGCCCGGCACGGCAATACCCTTGAGGTCGTTGCGTTTGCTCAGGGCGACCACTTGATCGGCCGGCACATGACCTTCCACGAACTTGCCGTTGATCATGCCGGTGTGGCAAGAAGCCAGTCGCGGCTCTACGCCAGCCTGCTGTTTAAAGCTGCTCATGTCCGCTTCAACATGGTCATTTACCTTGAAACCATTGGCTTGCAGGTGGGAGATCCAGGTTTTGCAGCAGCCACAATTGGCATCGCGGTGAACATCGATGGTCAGTTGCTCGGCAGCCTGTGCCATTGAGGTCAGCAACAGGGCCGAAAGGGCGACAAGACGCAATGGGGTTTTCATCGGGTTTCTCTTAATCCAAAAAGTTTCAGCCTGAGTGCCGGGCACTGTCAGGCAGCTGATAACAAGATGACGATTTTGTCAGGTAGGGGCATTTTTGGTGCATTCAAGACCTCAGTCTGGTTGTCGAGCAGCAGCTTGGCTACCATGGCTCTTCACTTTTCTGACGTCTTCAGTTCATGGCACTTGCAGTCCCGCCTGATTTGTCTGATCCCGGCGTGCCGGTTCAGCCGTTGGCCCGTACCTATCCGCGTGGTTTATACATTGATCCCCATGAGCATGAATGGGGCCAATTGTTATATGCCATGTCCGGGGTGATGTGGGTCGACACCCCGGAGGAAGCCCTGGCGGTTCCGCCACAACGGGCGGTCTGGCTACCGCCGGGGGTGCCCCACGGGATCCGGGTGGTCTCGGACTTGCAGATGCGCAATATCTATCTGCCTCCGGCACTGGCCAGCACTCTGGACAGCACCGTGCAGGTGATTGAAGTCGGACGTTTGCTGCGCGAATTGATCATCAATCTGGTGGAGCAGGCTGCTGGGCAATCGTCCTACACCGAGGCTGTGCTCAATCTGACGCTGCTCGAGTTGCAACGCGCGGGGCGTACCTTGCTCAGGGTGCCGATGCCCGATACACCTGACCGGCGCCTGCTGAACCTGTGCCAGTCGGTAATGGCCAGCCCGACCCTGGATATTTCCTTCGAGCAACATGCGCAGAACGCCGGGGCCAGTGTCCGTACCCTGGCGCGGCTGTTTCAGATGGAACTGGGTACGGGCTTTGCGCAGTGGCGGCGCCAGGTGCAACTGGCGACCGCAGCTGCCGAACTGATTCAGGGGACTTGTGTCAGCCAGGTCGCACGCTCGCTGGGCTATTCCCCCAGCAGTTTTAGCGACATGTTCCGACGCGAGTTGGGGGTCAGTCCTTCGTTATATGCACTGCGCCAGGGCGCAGCAACGGCGGTTTGACCGATAGGCAGAAGGCTTTGGCCGATACCTGTCGGCTGTCGGTCATACACTGGGGGCATTAATACACCACCCAGAGGGCTGAGCATGAAAGCACTGCAATTCTCCAGAACCGGCGATCTGGCCGCACTGACCCTGGTTGAAGTGCCAACCCCCGTACCCGGTGCAGACGAGGTGCTGGTGCAGGTCAAGGCGGCCGGCCTGAACCCCAGCGATGTGAAGAATGTGCTCGGGCGTTTCCCCTACACCATCTTGCCGCGTATTCCGGGGCGTGACTTTTCCGGGGTGATTGTCGAGGGACCAGCGGCGCTGATGGGGCAGGAGGTATGGGGTACCGGCCAGGAACTGGGCTTCTATGGTGATGGTTCCCATGGGGATTTTTTGCGCTTGCCGGTTGCGGGAGTCGCGCTCAAGCCCCGCACATTGAGCTTTGTTCAGGCCGCCAGCCTGGGCGTGCCCTATACCACGGCATGGGATGCGCTACAGCGCAGTGATGTAGGGGCGGATACCTGTTTATTGGTGATCGGTGCCAACGGTGCTGTAGGCAGTGCCGCCATTGCGCTGGCGAAAGTCCTCGGCGCCAGGGTGCTGGCTGCGGTGCGGCGCCCTGACCAGGCTCAAGTGCTACGGGAGCAAGGGATTGAAGTGATTGTGCTGGGCAAGCCCGAAGATCTGGCCGCTCAGGTCAGCGCAGTGTTCAGCGGTGGTGCTGAAGTCATATTCGACACCACCGGGCACTGGCTGCCAGCGACCGTTGCGGCGTTGCGGATTTTTGGTCGTGTGGCCTTCATTGCTGCACCTCTGGACGGCCATGTGCACTTGCCGGCGCTGGCGCTGTATCGCAAGGGCGGCACGTTGATCGGGGTTAACTCGCTGCTTTACAGCTGTGGCGAGTGCGCCCGGATGCTTGAACAATTTGGCCAGTATTTCGACCAGGGCCTGCTGCCCGTGCCCCGTGGGCTGCAAGAAGCGCGGTTGGCAGACGGGTTGAGCAGTTATGCCGAGGTCAATGCAGGGACCTGCGCCAAAGTGGTGCTGATCCCGTAGGCGCACTGCCGGTCAAACCCTGTAGGAGCGAGCTTGTCTCGCGATTTTTTCGCTGCGGTATCTGAGGCCGCAACAGCTCGCGAGGCAAGCTCGCTCCTACAGAGTGTGGGGTTGGTGAAATTCTTGTAGGAGCGAGCTTGTCTCGCGATTTTTTCGCTGCGGTATCTGAGTCTGCAACAGCTCGCGAGGCAAGCTCGCTCCTACAGAGGGTGGGGTTGGTGAAATTCTTGTAGGAGCGAGCTTGTCTCGCGATTTTTTTGCTGCGGTATCTGAGGCCGCAACAGCTCGCGAGCAAGCTCGCTCCTACAGAGGCGGGGGTTGGTGAAATCTTTGTAGGAGCCGAGCTTGTCTCGCGATTTTTTGCTGCGGTATCTGAGGCCGCAACAGCTCGCTCCTACAGGCCGGCTATTTCATCCATGAAATCCTGCACAAACCATTCAAGGCGCTTATGTCTGATGGCTGCCAGTCGCGCACCTTCCGGGGTTTGAAAACCTGACGCCAGCTTGAGCAACTTGGTATGGAAATGCTCGAGGGTGTAACGCTTGTCCTGATACTCGCGTCCCGTCGCCTGCGGGTTTGTGAAGTCGTACAGCGCCGCCCCCATTCTTCCCGATACATAAAAGCAGCGTGCTACGCCGATCAGGCCGATGGCATCCAGGCGGTCACTGTCCTGCAGTATCTTTGCTTCCAGGGTGGCGGGCGTCAGTGCCGCGGAAAAACTGTGGGTCTGTACCGCGTGGGCCACTGCGTTCACTCGCGACTCGGGCCAGCCCAGCCCCGTCAGGATGGTCGCGGCTTTATTCGCAGACAGGGTTGAGGCCTGCGCCCGTAAAGGCGAATCCTTTTCCACTGCCACGCAGTCGTGCAGAAGGGTGGCGGCCAGGAGAATTTCCAGATCGCCGCCTTCCCTGGCCTGAATCACTTGTGCATTGGTCCACACACGGTGGATATGTGACAGATCGTGGGAGCCGTCCCCGTTGTCCTCCGCCAGCCAGGCCTGCAAGGTGTCGGCCAGAGCCTGAAAGGGAAAGAATGGCTGAGTGTTCACGGGGCAGGCTCCGGTCCGGACAGGTAAAGGGCTTATTGCGCCAGACGCAGGCTGGCACGGATCCCCAGTACTTCAGCTTCGTTGGCTTTGTAGCCGTCTGCAGGACCTGCGTAGGAAAGGGCATAGGCGTTGCTGTCATGGGTGGCGGCGACCAGGGTCTGGGTGATCACGTGGTTGCCGTTCTGGGTGATTTTGCAGGTGGTTTCCAATGCCTCCAGACCGCCCAGGGTGCTGCTGTGAATTTTGTTACAGGCACTCTGGTAGCCGGCGCCGGCGAAGTTCTTCTGCAAGGTCTTGCGCATCTGCAGCAGTACCGCTTCCATATTGACCTTGTGGTCAGGAGCCAATGTGGTCTGGGTAAGCTCCATCACCATCAACGGATCACCGTTGGGGTCATTTTTTACCGCCCGCTGGCGCTGGCCATTGTCATCGGGGGCAGGTGGCACGGCCTGCACCTCCCAGTCGCCGGGCCAGGTAATCGTCTGACTTTCGGCATTCGCCGTCGGCAGCGAAAGGGCGGCGAGAAGTCCGATGAGTGCGGTGTAACGGTGCGAAAAAGTCATGGGCGACAGGCCTTTAGGGCGGTTTCATGGCAAGCATAGTGTATCAATTAGTGTCCAGCTCTTGCTTTGGGATGGAAGATCATTTGTACCATTGCTCAGCTAAACCTTTGCTTCTTATGACTAATCCCGGAGAATCGCGCCCTTCTTACGGCCGGGGCGTTGTCTGTAAGGTGTGTTTTGTCCGCCCCGGCTGCGTGGTAACGACCGGCTAGCGGAGATTCGACCGGATGAATGACCAGGCTAACAGCGTCGATGAACGCTTTGACGCGGCACCCGCGACCCTCAGTCGCTGGAGTCGTCATGACACTACCTGGATGCTGGGCCTGTTTGGCACGGCCATTGGCGCAGGTACTTTGTTTTTGCCCATCAATGCAGGGCTTGGCGGCTTTTGGCCGTTGCTGATTCTGGCGTTGCTGGCGTTTCCGATGACGTTTTATGCTCACCGCGGTTTGACCCGCTTCGTACTCTCCGGACGCGAAGGCTCTGACATCACGGATGTTGTTGAAGAGCATTTCGGCTTGCGGGCCGGTGCATTGATCACGCTGCTGTATTTCTGTGCGATTTTTCCGATTCTGTTGATTTACAGCGTTGCTCTGACCAACACGGTCGGCAGCTTCATGCTCAATCAACTGCATGTCACACCACCACCCCGGGCGATTTTGTCGCTGGTGCTGATTCTGGGCCTGCTGGCCGTGGTGCGTTGCGGCGAGCAAGTGATAGTCAAGGCCATGAGCATGATGGTCTATCCGTTCATTGTCGCGCTGTTGTTTTTGGCGGTGTTTTTGATCCCCCACTGGAATGGCGGGATTCTGAGCACGGCGAGCACCTTGCCGGCGCCTTCAGCATTGCTGCACACCTTGTGGCTGGCGATTCCGGTGATGGTGTTTTCGTTTAACCATTCGCCGATCATCTCGGCCTTTGCCGTTGATCAGAAGCGCCGTTATGGGGCGAACGCCGATGAGCGCAGCTCGCAGATCCTGTCCCGCGCCCACCTGTTGATGGTGGCAATGGTGCTGTTCTTCGTCTTCAGCTGCGTGCTCACCCTGTCACCTGAGCAGCTGGCTGAAGCCAAGGCGCAGAATCTGTCGATCCTGTCCTACCTGGCCAACCACTTCAGCAACCCGACCATTGCCTTTGCCGCCCCGTTGATTGCCTTTGTAGCGATAGCCAAATCGTTCCTGGGTCACTACATCGGCGCCAGCGAAGGTCTTAAAGGCCTGGTCCTGAAGACCGGCAAGCGCCCGGCAGCGAAAGCCCTGGACCGCATGACCGCAGCGTTCATGCTGATAGTGTGCTGGGCAGTAGCAACGCTCAACCCAAGCATTCTGGGAATGATCGAAACCCTGGGCGGCCCGGTGATCGCGGCCATCCTGTTCCTGATGCCGATGTACGCGATTCGTCGGGTACCAGCCATGCGCCAGTACTCGGGCAAGATCTCCAACGTGTTTGTCACCGCCGTTGGCCTGGTGGCAATTTCGTCGCTGGTTTACTCGCTGATTCCTTGATTCAGCTCCGCCCGTCGCTGCCATTCCGGGCGGCGCCGGGCGGGTGATTGTCCCTCGCAAGCCGTTCAAGGCTTGAGTCTGGCAAGCGCACCGAGGGTTCCCGTGGGCCATCCCAGTCGAACCCACTGCCGCTGCATGCAGACCTTCATACCCTCTATAGCGACCATACGGCTGGCTGGTGAACTGGCTGCGCCGGCGCCTGCGCGCTATTACGGCGATCCGCGTAACACATCCATACGTCTTATGCGTCTTCTGCGTCTTCTGTAGGAGCGAGCTTGCCTCGCGAGCTTCTGGCGATTCGAAGGACTGCGCAGGAAAAGCTCGCGAGGCAAGCTCGCTCCTACAATGAATGCGTAAATGCGTGAATGCGTAAATGCGTAAATGCGTGAATGGCTGAATGAATGGTTGAGCGGCAATCGAATCTCGGCGCTGTGGTCCGTGTGCCGTATGTCACTTTCGGCTATGTCACTCACTTGCGCGCTTGATCTGCATCAAGGCTGTCGGCCCGCACCGGCATAGCCTGAGCCCAAGCCATATTCCAGGAGGTAGTGACAGATGAGCATCATCGTAACCGGGGCCGCCGGTTTTATCGGCAGTAACCTGGTAAAGGCACTCAACCGGCGCGGTGAGCGTGACATCATTGCCGTGGACGATCTGACCGATGGCGACAAGTGCCGCAATCTGGCGGACTGCGATATCGCGGACTACATCGATAAACGCGAGTTCGTGCATCGTTTTTCCAATCGTCAGTTGGGCGATATACGCGCCGTTCTGCATCAGGGCGCGTGCTCCAGTACGCTGGAACGTGACGGCCGGTTGATGATGGAGAACAACTACCGCTACAGCTGTGACGTGCTGCAAGCCTGTCAGGAGCAAGCGACGCCCTTTATCTATGCCTCTTCGGCAGCGGTCTATGGCGCCAACCGGGACTTTCGCGAAGTTCGCGAGTGTGAGCGGCCGTTGAATGTCTACGCCTACTCAAAATTCCTCTTCGATCAGCATGTGCGGCAATTGTCGGGCAAGGCACGCAGCCAGGTGGTGGGGTTGCGTTACTTCAATGTGTTCGGCCCCCGCGAGCAACACAAAGGCCGTATGGCTTCGATGGTGCGGCATTGCTTCAATCAATACCGCGACCACGGGCATGTCGAGTTGTTCGGTGAGTACGGCGGCTATCCGGCAGGCGGGCACATGCGTGATTTTATTTCGGTGGAGGATGTGGTCAAGGTCAATCTGCACTGGCTGGATCACCCGCAAACCAGTGGCATTTTTAATCTGGGCAGCGGTGTGGCCCGCTCATTCAACGAGCTGGCGCTGGCAACGATCAACTGTTTGCGTGGAGCGCAGGGCCGACCTTCCCTGACCCTGGAAACTGCAGTGCTTGAAGGGGTGTTGCGCTACTGCGAGTTCCCCGAAGAGCTCAAGGGCAAGTATCAGGTCTACACCTGCGCCGACTTGAGCCGGCTGCGTGAAGCGGGTTATGAGGAACCGATGTCGGGGCTGGAGGCGGGAGTGGAGGGGTATTGCAGGCGTCTGCTGACTTGCTGAGTTACCGGGGGGCTGCCATCGCGGGCAAGCCCGCTCCCACAAGATAAGCGCAGCTTCTGTCGCTGGGCCCGCTCCTGCAGGTTGTGTGCAGCTTCTGTAGGAGCGGGCATTGCGCGGTCTGTTGCGGGATTACCTGGCCGTCAACAACGCCTCTAGCTTTTCCTGGTCACGGGCGAACTGGCGGATGCCTTCGGCCAGTTTTTCGGTGGCCATTCCGTCTTCGTTCGAGGCCCAGCGGAACTGCGCTTCGTTCAGGCTCTGGCGCGGTTCGCCCTGATGCCCAGGGCTCAATTTGCGCTCCAGTTTGCCTTCGTCCAGGGCCAGTTTTTCCAGCAGGTCCGGGCTGATGGTCAGACGGTCGCAACCGGCCAGCTGTTCGATCTGGTTCAGGTTGCGGAAGCTGGCACCCATGACCACGGTCTTGTAGTCATTGGCTTTGTAGTAGTTGTAGATGCGGGTCACGGACTGCACACCCGGATCATCGGATCCTGTGTAGTCAATGCCGGTGGACTTCTTGTACCAGTCGTAAATACGGCCCACGAACGGCGAAATCAGGAACACCCCGGCATCGGCACAGGCTGCGGCCTGGGCAAACGAGAACAACAGGGTCAGGTTGGTCTGGATGCCGTCATTTTCCAGTTTTTCGGCGGCACGGATGCCTTCCCAGGTCGAAGCGAGCTTGATCAGTACCCGGTCGCGGCCCACGCCGGCCTTGTCGTAAAGCTCGACCAACTGGTTGGCCTTTTTCAGCAAGGCAAATTCGTCGAACGACAGGCGGGCATCGACCTCGGTCGAAATACGGCCCGGAATGACCTTCAAGATACCGCTACCCACCGAGACCGCGAAGTGGTCGCAGGCCAGGCCGACATCACCGTTGGCGTGGGCGATGGCATTTTTCAGCAGCTCGGCATAACCCGGCATGGCTGCGGCTTTGAGCAGCAGGGATGGATTGGTCGTGGCATCAACGGGTTTGAGGCGGGTAATTGCGTCGAGGTCGCCGGTGTCTGCGACCACGGTGGTGAACTGCTTGAGTTGTTCCAGCTTGGAAGTCATGAGCGTCTCTGTCGGAAAAGGTGTTAATGGCTGTAAAGATTGAGTGCGGTGTCGATCAAAAGTTCGTTAAACCCAAGCTGGCAGAATGCCGCCGAATACCTTGGTAGTGCAACTGATCGTGCGATTTAATCTGCCTCAGCAGCCATTTACCTCGATTCAGAGTTCCAGCGTGTACCGGTCTGGCTCGCGGCTTTGCTCACTCATCTGTACTGCGTTGATGGTTTTGCCCGTGGCCTGCTCAACCCGGCGCGCCACTTCAGGGTCGTCGGCAAAGGGAATCAGGCTGGCTTCGTCGATATCGGTCGCGGTTTTATGTTTCAAACACCAGCTAATGGCGCAATAGAGGCTGATGACGGCTGCGCTATTGAGGGCTATTTCGATCATGTCCGGCACTCCTTGTCGAAAGCACCCGATACCGGTCCGGCGACCTGCATCGGGTTGTTGGTCAGGCTATCTGAGCCGTCAGTTCGGCTTGCTTGAGGTCGGCCACGCGCACTGTTCGCCACAGGTTCCAGCACATCAACAGCATGCCGCTGAGGAAGAACAGCCCGCCCACCAGACGTACGACGTAGCCCGGGTGGCTGGCGCTCAGCGACTCCACGAACGAATAGGTCAGGGTGCCGTCATCGTTGATCGCGCGCCACATCAGGCCCTGGGTGATGCCGTTGACCCACATCGAGGCGATGTACAGCACGGTGCCGATGGTCGCCAGCCAGAAGTGCAGGTTGATCAGCCCGATGCTGTACATCTGCTCGCGGCCGAAGATCTTGGGAATCATGTGATAGAGCGCGCCGAAAGTGATCATCGCCACCCAGCCCAGGGCCCCGGCATGGACGTGGCCGATGGTCCAGTCGGTGTAGTGGGACAGGGCATTGACGGTCTTGATGGCCATCATCGGCCCTTCAAAGGTCGACATGCCGTAGAACGCCAGTGACAGCACCAGAAACCGCAGGATCGGGTCGGTGCGCAATTTATGCCAGGCCCCGGAGAGGGTCATCATGCCGTTGATCATGCCGCCCCAGCTGGGAGCCAGCAGGATGATGGACATGGCCATGCCCAGCGACTGGGCCCAGTCCGGCAGTGCGGTGTAGTGCAGGTGATGGGGGCCGGCCCAGATATAGAGGGTAATCAGGGCCCAGAAATGCACGATGGACAGGCGATAGGAATAAATCGGCCTGCCGACCTGTTTCGGCACGAAGTAGTACATCATCCCGAGAAAGCCGGTGGTCAGGAAAAAACCTACCGCGTTATGCCCATACCACCACTGCACCATGGCATCGGTGGCTCCGGCATACACGGGATAAGACTTGAACCAGTCCACCGGAATCGCCAGGTGGTTGACCACGTGCAGCATGGCGATGACCAGAATGAAGGCGCCAAAAAACCAGTTGCCGACATAGATATGTCTGGTTTTGCGCTGCACCACGGTAGTAAAGAACACGATGGCGTAGGCGACCCAGACCACCGTCAGCCACACGGCACCGGTGAATTCTATTTCGGCGTATTCCTTGGTGGTGGTATAGCCCAGCGGCAGGGTGACCAGCATGATCACAATTACCGATTGCCAGCCCCAGAAGGTAAAGGCTGCCAGCTTGTCCGAGAATAACCGTACCTGACAGGTGCGCTGCACCGCGTAGTAGCTGGCGGCAAACTGTGCGCTGCCGGCAAAGCCGAAAATCACCAGGCTGGTGTGCAACGGTCGCAGGCGGCCGAAGGTGGTCCAGGGCAAATCCAGGTTCATTTGCGGCCAGACCAGTTGCGAGGCGATCCATACGCCCATGGCCATGCCGACCACCCCCCACACCACGGTCATGATGGCGAATTGGCGGACGACCTTATAGTTATAGGCCTGCCCGTTTAGTGCTGTGCTCATGCTCAAGTCTTCCACGGTTCAAAGTCCTGCCAGGCCTGGTGGTCTGGCGCTGGGTGAACTCTAGGAAGTTGGCAGGAAACAAGACAGATTCAGGGGGGGAGAATTAATACGGAGCAGATTTAGCGGCATATTTAAAAGTGTTTTTTAAAATCTGATCTGGTTTTTAGCCGATTTACATTTTTTAAATACTTCTGAGCTGTACTGTTTTCCCTCTGTGTCTCCGGAAAAATGGTCGGCGAAGCAGCGCTTTTTCCGCAGATTAGCTATACATAAATCCGGCACACAAATAGTTACGTTCTCCACAGGAGTTACAGAATGAAGCTCGGACTGATGATTAGTACGTTGTGTATTGCCTCGATCGGGGTAGTGGGCTGTGCAAGCAAGGTCCAGCAGCCGGATGAATACTCCGGTTTTTTGAAGGATTACAGTCGCCTTAAAGAAGCCAAATCGCCTTCGGGCGCCGAAGTGATGCGCTGGATCGATCCCAAGCTGAATATTAACCAGTACACCAGCGTCTATATCGAGCCAAGCCAGCTCTACCCGGCGCCGAAGCCGACGGAGAAGATCCCGCAAAGCACGTTGAACGGCATTACCCGCTACTACGATCAAGCACTCAAGCGTGAACTCAGCAAATCACTGCCACTGGCCAGCGCCCCCGGGCCGGGCGTGATTGTGGTGCGACCGGCGATCACTGCCGTGAGCAGCGAGACCGAGAGCCTGGCACCTTACGAATATATTCCGGTAGCGCTGGTGGCGGCGGCGGTCAGTACGGCGTCGGGCATTCGCGATCAGGAAACCCAGCTGGCAACCGAAGCCGTATTCATTGACGGGCAGAGCCAGGACGTAGTGGCGCAGGTGGTGCGCAAAGGCACCGGCAAACCGCTGGAGAACAGCAGCCAGCAAATGAAGACCGACGATGTGAAAAAAGTGATAGATGGCTGGGCATCAGATCTTCATCAGTCGTATTTGAAACTGAAGAGCCAGTAAGCTCCGGGATCTGCAACTGAGTGCGGGCAAAACAGTTGCAGCACCCCGGCTTGCCGGGGTGCTGCAGGTTACAGCTCAGGGTGCTACAGGTGTCAGCAAGGGCATTTTCCATTGCCCGTCGGCAAGTTCAGGCTTGGGCATATAAATACGCAGTACGCCGTAAAACGGCCCGTCAGGCGCCGGCAACCAGTTGTTTTGCAGATCCCCGGCCGGGGGTTGAGGCTGGAGGTACAGGGTCACACCGCCATCTGCGTCGCGCTTGAGATCGGGCAACATGCGCGAATTGATCAGGTAGCGATCCAGCGGGTTGTCCACCAGCAATTTGCTTTTGCCGTCATACATGGTCAGCGACCAGAAGGCATTGGCAGGGGGCAGGGCATTTTTGTCAAAGTGCAAGGTATAGCGCTGTCTGGAGCCGTCCAGGGGGCGGCCCTGATTGTCGACGAAATAGCCGATGTAATCGGCCTCTTCGGCAGAGTTGCCAAAGATCCCCATATTGGTCCCTGCATAACGGTACAGGTAGTTGTTTTTCAAGTGCTCGCGGGAGCCGAACAGGTCTCCACTGCTGATCTTGTGCGTGTCGACCTGCTCTTTCTTGAACTGCTCGAATTCGGCTTTACCTGCTGCAATTCCTTCTTCCAGGGCCTTGCGTTGCTCGGCGGACAGCTGGCCCGTTGCATAGGGCAGGCCCGGTTCAATGCCAATTTTTTTGAAGCGCTCGCGTAATGCCGTTTCACCGGGCTGCGGCTCGGCAAATGCGAGCATGAAATTCAAGTAGTTGAACAGCTCGGGGCTGTCACTCATGTTCGCCATGGGGGCCGGCCAGTCAATGGCTGCAGACAGCGGCGGGGCGGGTTGGCCGAGGAACTGGCTCAAGGGCTGCACTATGTAACCGCGCTGGATTTCCTTGACCCTGGGCAGGTCTTTTTCATCAAACAGCTGGGTCCGGTACAGGCCGTAGGCAATTTCGCTTTCGCTGGGAATCACGGCCTCGATACCGGCCGGTTTCTCACCTTGCCAGCCCGGCCCGACAATCAGGAAGTTCCCGCCTTTGTTGCCCGTGGTACGGCTACCGAGGTAGGCGAAGTTTTGCGTGTACAGGTCGATCAACTGCGTGGAGTAGTAACGACCGTCTTCAATTGCCGGCAGCGTCAGCACCAGCGGCTCGGCTCGCAGGTCCATCCATAGAAATGAATAGGGCGTGTCCGAATTGGGGGTCACGAAAGCGCTGTCTTTGGGGCTGAACACCATGGCGGTGTTGCCGATGTCATTGAACGGCGCCTTGAAGTCCTTGCCGCCTTGGTCCACGGCCTGGGCGTAGAGAGTTTTGTACATCTCCACCACCGGGAAACCATACAGATAGGCTTCTCTGGCGATGCTTGTGGCCTCTGCAGGCGACGCGCTGAAGTTCATGGCTGATACCTGGGTTGTCATCAGTGACAGGCAGGCTGCCAGGGCATAAACGGGGGGCTTGAGGTACCTGGCAAAGTCCCTGACTGTGGATTGACTGCTCATGACAGCAACCTGATGTCATCGGGTTTCCAGCTTTTATCGAGGCAAGCGCCGGTCTGGGCGAAGGTTTTGCCCTGTTCCATGCCTGGAGTGGCCAGCATGACGTGGGCGTGCTCCCGGGGCCGGGCGCTGAAGCCAGAAGCACGAAGCTGCGAATTCATGAAATTTCCTTATTTTCCGAAGGTGACATTAATGCCGGCGAACAGTGTGAATTGCGGCAAGTCATCGCCTTTGCGTTCCACTGTCCATTGTGGTTCCAGGTAGGCGTTGAGGATGTTGCCCCCGGCTTTCCATGCCTTGCCGAAACCCAGGCCGACGGGGATATAGTGGGTGTTGTTTTTCAGGTCATAGGTCCAGGTGCCGGTGGAGCGCAAGTACCAGCCCTTTGGCAGGTTGTGGATGATGAACGGCTGGAAGGTGGCGCTCTCGACATGCTGGCGATCACTGTGACCGGCAAAAGAGCTTTGATACTGCACCAGTGCCCCCAGCAGGCCACGGGATGAGGCATCTATGGCAATCGCTGCCAGCCCCGCTTGCCATTTGCCGGTGCCCAGTTCGTCATGCTCGGCAGTGGGCGCCGTAATTTGCGGGCCGATGCCCAACTGCACGCCATCGGTCTTGAGCAGGAAAATATCGAACAGGTTGAGATCGCCCATACCGGTGCTGTAACCACTTCTGGGGTCGGGGCGGGTGCTGATGGGCAGGGTGGCACGCAACAGTTGCGGTACGCCGATAAAGTCGTTCGGGGCGACGGGCAGGGCGCCGCGCAGCAGGGCGTCATTGGTGTGGATATTGCTGTCGTAGACCCGGGGCGTGTAGTAGTCCTGCAGGTTCAGGCCCGGGGCCAGGCTCAGGGGGTTGTTACTTTTGTTGGCTATATCGGGATTGTCTGCCAGGGCAGCAGTGACAGGGGCCAGGGCCAGGGTCAGTAAGAGTCCCGAAGCAAGGTGTGTCTTAGCCATGAGCGTCCAATTCCCTGGAAGTCTTAAGAATGCAGCGCTAGGAAGCTAGCAGCAAATGGCGCGCCTGCCAGTTCCCGGGGTCTGCTGCCGGGTACTGTTTTGCTCGAGGCTGGGCATTTTTGGAATTTTTCAGTACCGGCACGGTCTTTTTGTTCCGCGGCCCATGACATTTTACCTGCGGGCCGTAGGTCGGCTGCCTGATTCGTGTTTAACTCCGGCTTCTTCAAAAACCGTTAAGAAGGACATCGTTCATGGCTCAAGTGACGCTTAAAGGCAACCCTGTTCAAGTCAAAGGCGAACTGCCGGCAGTAGGCTCCAAGGCGCCGGCGTTTTCGCTGGTAGCAGGTAATTTGTCCGATGTGACGTTGGCCAGCTTTGCTGGTAAACGCAAAGTGCTGAACATCTTCCCGAGTGTTGATACGCCAACTTGCGCGACTTCGGTGCGCACCTTCAACACCAAGGCCAACGATCTGGAAAACACCGTGGTGCTGTGCATCTCGGCTGACCTGCCGTTCGCCCAGGCCCGTTTCTGCGGTGCCGAAGGTCTGGAACACGTACAGAACCTGTCGACCCTGCGCGGCCGTGAGTTCATCGAGAACTACGGCGTGGCAATTGCTGACGGCCCGTTGGCTGGCCTGACTGCCCGTGCGGTAGTCGTGCTGGACGAAAACGACAACGTGCTGCACAGCGAACTGGTTAAAGAAATCGCTGAAGAGCCGAACTACGAAGCAGCCCTGGCTGTTTTAAAGTAAGTCGCAACGCTTCAGCAAAAACGGCCGGGCATTTAATGCCCGGCCGTTTTTTTGTGGGCTGCTACAAATAACGCTGCAGGCGTCGAGCCCGGCCAGTGTCAATGTCACACCCGTCGGTTAAAACCGAACCGCTCCGACTGCTCCGGCAGGTGATTCACAGGATTCTGGGGCAAACCCGTGGCCTTGACAGCGCTATAACGTAAATACCCGGTAAAGAACCTTTTCATAACCGTGCGCACTGCTTATCTTTCAGCCTCCTGATAATAAGCGCTCGCCGCCCAATGGTTGATCATTCAATGCAATCGTCTGTTTCCCACAAATCTCGTCGCTGGCTGTTTGGCCTGCTGGTCCTGCTGATCGTTGTTGCCCTGTGCTGGTGGCTGTGGCCATCCGCCTCGAAAAAGGCAGCCACTGCTCAGCCCGCCGGGCACACCAGCAAGTCGGGGATGATGCGTCGCGGATTTGGCGGTTCGACCCTGGCGGTGCCGGTTCGGGTGGCGGACGTGACGCGGGGTGACTTTGCGGTCTACTACAAGGCACTGGGTACGGTGACCGCGCTCAACACCATTAATGTACGCAGCCGGGTGGCAGGGGAGCTGGTCAAGGTCTATTTCAAGGAAGGCCAGATGGTCAAGGCTGGCGAACTGTTGGCCGAAATCGATCCGCGCAGCTATCAGAACGCCTTGCTGCAAGCCGAAGGCACGCTGTTGCAGAATCAGGCCCAGTTGAAGAATGCCCAGGTCGATGTACAGCGCTATCGCGGCCTGTATGCTGAAGACAGTATCGCCAAGCAGACCCTGGACACCGCAGAAGCACTGGTCAGCCAGTATCAGGGTACGGTCAAGACCAATCAGGCAGCGGTCAACGACGCCAAGCTCAATCTTGAATTCACCAAGATTCGCGCCCCGATCACCGGTCGTGTGGGCTTGCGCCAACTGGACGTCGGCAACCTGGTGGCAGCCAACGACACCACGGCGCTGGTGGTGATCACCCAGACCGAGCCGATTGTGGTCAGCTTCACCTTGCCCGAGAAGGACCTTGCACTGGTGCTTGAGCGTTATCGCAGCGGCGCCAGATTGCCGGTACAGGCCTGGAACCGCGGCGACACCCAGGAACTGGCGACAGGGGTGCTGAGCAGTATCGACAACCAGATTGATATCACCACCGGCACCCTGAAATTCAAGGCCCTGTTCGATAACCGCGATCAGGTGTTGTTCCCCAATCAGTTCGTTAATGTGCACCTGCTGGCCGACACCCTGAAAAACGTGATCCTGGCCCCGACCGCAGCGATTCAGTACGGCACCAACGGTTCGTTCGTCTATGCGATGGACGGCGACAAGAAGGTCAAGATTCGCAGCATCAAGGTCGGTGTCACCGATGGCGATGTGACGGTGATCGAAGAAGGTCTTGAGCCCGGCGACCGTGTAGTGCTTGAAGGCACTGACCGCCTGCGTGATGGCGGCGCGGTGGAAGTGGTCAACGACAGCGCCGAGGTGCCGGCAACCCCGGCGCAACATCTGCAAGGCGGGCCTGAAGCCGATGCAACGGCCGATGGCAAGGTCAAGGGCAAGGCGCACGAATGAATCTGTCGCGGCTGTTTATCCTGCGCCCGGTCGCAACCACGCTCTGCATGCTCGCCATCGTGTTGTCCGGGATCATCGCCTATCGCCTGCTGCCGGTATCGGCCTTGCCCCAGGTCGATTATCCGACCATCCGCGTGATGACGCTGTATCCCGGCGCGAGCCCGGATGTCATGACCAGTGCCGTGACCGCACCGCTTGAGCGTCAGTTCGGGCAGATGCCGGGCCTGACGCAAATGGCTTCCACCAGTTCCGGCGGTGCTTCGGTGCTGACCCTGCGCTTTAATCTCGACATCAATATGGATGTCGCCGAGCAGCAGGTGCAGGCCGCGATCAATGCCGCCAGCAACCTGTTGCCCAAGGATTTGCCGGCGCCACCGGTGTACAACAAGGTCAACCCGGCCGACACCCCGGTACTGACGCTGGCGATCACCTCCAAAACCATGCTGTTGCCCAAACTCAATGATCTGGTCGACACCCGCATGGCGCAAAAAATCGCCCAGATCAGCGGCGTCGGCATGGTCAGCATTGCCGGTGGTCAACGTCAGGCGGTGCGGATCAAGGTCAACCCCGAAGCGTTGGCCGCCAACGGCTTGAATCTGGCGGATGTGCGCACCCTGATCGGCGCGTCCAACGTCAACCAGCCCAAGGGCAACTTTGACGGCCCGACCCGGGTGTCGATGCTGGACGCCAACGACCAGTTGAAGACCCCCCAGGAATACGCCGAGCTGATCCTGGCCTACAACAACGGCGCGCCGTTGCGGCTCAAGGATGTGGCGGAAATTGTCGATGGCGCCGAGAACGAGCGTCTCGCCGCCTGGGCCAATGAAAATCAGGCCGTATTGCTGAACATTCAGCGCCAGCCGGGAGCCAACGTGATTGAGGTGGTGGACCGGATCAAGGCACTGCTGCCAAGCATCACCGACAACCTGCCGGCCGGTATCGACGTCACTGTTCTCACCGACCGCACCCAGACCATCCGTGCCTCGGTGCGCGATGTGCAGTTTGAATTGCTGATCGCCATCGCGCTGGTGGTGATGGTGACGTTCCTGTTTCTGCGCCGTGCCAGCGCTACCCTGATCCCTTCGATTGCCGTGCCGCTGTCGTTGGTGGGCACCTTTGGGGTCATGTACCTGGCCGGATTTTCCATCAACAACCTGACGTTGATGGCCCTGACCATCGCCACCGGTTTTGTGGTCGACGACGCCATCGTGATGCTGGAAAACATCTCGCGCTATATCGAAGAGGGCGACAGTCCGATGCAGGCGGCGCTCAAGGGTGCCAAGCAAATCGGTTTTACCCTGATCTCGTTGACCCTGTCGCTGATCGCCGTACTGATTCCGCTGCTGTTCATGGCTGACGTGGTGGGGCGCCTGTTCCGCGAGTTTGCGATCACCCTGGCTGTGGCGATTCTGCTGTCGCTGGTGGTCTCGCTGACGCTGACGCCCATGATGTGCGCGCGCCTGCTCAAAGCCGAACCCAAGGAAGAAGAACAGGGGCGTTTCTATCGCGCCAGCGGCGCCTTCATCGACTGGATGATCGCCCGCTACGCCAGCATGTTGCAGTGGGTGCTCAAGCATCAGCCACTGACCCTGCTGGTGGCCATCGGCACCCTGGCGCTGACGGTCGTACTGTATATGGTGGTGCCCAAGGGCTTCTTCCCGGTGCAGGACACCGGGGTGATCCAGGGTATCTCCGAAGCGCCGCAGTCCATCTCGTTCAGTGCCATGAGCCAGCGTCAGCAAGAGTTGGCCCGGATCATTCTGCAGGACCCTGATGTCGAGAGCCTGTCGTCCTACATCGGGGTGGACGGCGATAACCCGACCCTCAATAGCGGGCGCATGCTGATCAACCTCAAGCCCCATAGCGAGCGCAGCGAAAGTGCCTCGCAAGTGATCGAGCGCCTGCAACCGCAGCTCGACCAGTTGGTGGGTATTCGCCTGTACATGCAGCCGGTGCAGGACCTGACCATCGAAGACCGCGTCAGCCGTACGCAATACCAGTTCAGCCTGTCCTCGCCGGACGCCGAGATGCTCAGCACCTGGAGCCAGAAACTGGTGACGGCGCTGAACAATCAGCCCGAGTTGACCGATGTGGCCAGCGACCTGCAGGACAAGGGCCTGCAGGTGTACCTGATGATTGACCGCGATGCGGCTTCACGCCTTGGGGTGTCGGTGGCCAACATCACCGATGCCCTGTACGACGCCTTCGGTCAGCGGCAGATTTCCACCATTTATACCCAGGCCAGCCAGTACCGCGTGGTGCTGCAAGCCCGGGACGGCGAAAAAATCGGCCCCCAGGCGCTGGAGCAGATCCACGTCAAAACCACCGATGGCGGCCAGGTGCGGCTGTCGAGCCTGGCCAAGGTCGAAGAGCGTCAGGCGCAACTGGCGATCTCCCATATCGGCCAGTTCCCTTCGGTGATGGTGTCGTTCAACCTCGCGCCCGGGGTGGCCCTGGGGCAAGCGGTCGAGTTGATCGATCAGGTGCAGAAGGACATCGGCATGCCGGTGGGGGTGAAGACCGAGTTCCAGGGCGCAGCCCAGGCCTTCCAGGCTTCGTTGTCGAGCACCTTGCTGCTGATTCTGGCGGCGGTGGTGACCATGTACATCGTGCTTGGCGTGCTGTACGAGAGCTACATCCACCCGATCACCATCCTCTCGACCTTGCCCTCGGCGGCGGTCGGAGCCTTGCTGGCCTTGATCCTGAGCGGCAATGATCTGGGGATGATTGCGATCATTGGCATCATCTTGCTGATCGGTATCGTGAAAAAGAACGCGATCATGATGATCGACTTCGCCCTCGACGCCGAACGCAATCAGGGCATGGCCCCCGAGCAAGCGATCTATCAGGCGGCACTGCTGCGCTTCCGGCCGATCCTGATGACGACTCTGGCGGCGCTGTTCGGCGCCATACCGCTGATGCTGGCCACCGGCTCGGGCGCTGAATTGCGTCAGCCATTGGGGCTGGTAATGGTCGGCGGTCTGCTGGTGAGCCAGGTACTGACCCTGTTTACCACTCCGGTGATCTATCTGTACTTCGATCGCCTGGGCCGCCGCTGGCGGGGTGATGCGGCTGCGCCCGAGCAGGCGTCGCTATGAACCTGTCCGGTCCGTTCATCAAGCGTCCCGTCGCGACCATGCTCCTGAGCCTGGCGATCATGTTGCTGGGCGGGGTGAGTTTCGGCTTGCTGCCGGTGTCGCCGCTGCCGCAGATGGATTTCCCGGTGATCGTGGTCTCGGCCAGTTTGCCGGGTGCCAGCCCCGAGGTGATGGCATCCACCGTGGCTACCCCGCTGGAGCGTTCCTTCGGCGCGATTGCCGGGATCAACACCATGAGCAGCCGCTCGAGCCAGGGTTCTACCCGGGTCATCCTGCAGTTCGATCAGGACCGCGACATCAACGGCGCCGCCCGTGAGGTGCAGGCGGCGATCAACGCTTCGCGCAACCTGTTGCCCAGCGGCATGAAAAGCATGCCGACCTACAAAAAGGTCAACCCGTCCCAGGCACCGATCATGGTGCTGTCGCTGACCTCCGACGTGCTGTCCAAGGGCGAACTGTACGACCTGGCCTCCACCATCCTGTCCCAGAGCCTGTCCCAGGTCCCGGGGGTAGGTGAAGTGCAGATCGGCGGCAGCTCGCTGCCGGCGGTGCGCATCGAACTGGAGCCGCAACTGCTCAACCAGTACGGCGTGGCCCTGGACGACGTGCGCAATACCATTGCCAACGCCAACGTGCGCCGGCCCAAGGGCGCGGTGTCCGATGGCGATCGCAACTGGCAGATCCAGGCCAACGACCAGCTGGAAAAGGCCAAGGATTACGAGCCGCTGATCATTCGCTACCAGGACGGCGCGGCCTTGCGCCTGAGCCATGTGGCCAAGGTTCAGGACAGCGTTGAAGACCGCTACAACAGTGGTTTTTTCAACAATGATGCGGCCGTATTGCTGGTGGTCAACCGCCAGGCCGGGGCCAACATCATCGAGACCGTGAACGCGATCAAGGCCCAGCTGCCGGCGCTGCAGGCGGTGTTGCCGGCCAGCGTCAAACTGAACCTGGCCATGGACCGCTCGCCGGTGATCAAGGCCACCTTGCACGAAGCCGAAATGACCCTGCTGATTGCCGTGGCGCTGGTGATTCTGGTGGTGTTCCTGTTTCTGGGTAACTTCCGGGCGTCGCTGATCCCGACCCTTGCGGTGCCGGTATCGCTGGTGGGCACCTTTGCCATCATGTACCTGTACGGCTTCTCGCTGAACAACCTGTCGCTGATGGCGCTGATTCTGGCCACCGGGCTGGTGGTGGACGATGCCATCGTGGTGCTGGAGAACATCTCGCGGCATATCGATGCCGGTATTGCGCCGATGAAAGCGGCGATGCTGGGGGCCAGGGAAGTCGGTTTTACCCTGCTGTCGATGAACGTTTCGCTGGTGGCGGTATTTCTCTCGATCCTGTTTATGGGGGGGATTGTCGAAAGCCTGTTCCGTGAATTTTCCATCACCCTGGCGGCCTCGATCGTGGTGTCGCTGGTGGTGTCGCTGACCCTCACCCCGATGCTCTGCGCGCGCTGGCTCAAGCCCCATGTGCCGGGTACCGAGAACGCCATGCAACGCTGGAGCATGGGCCTTAACGAGCGCATGGTCGCCGGCTATGCCCGCAGCCTGGACTGGGTATTGCGCCACAAGCGCCTGACCCTGTTGAGCCTGCTGGTGACCATAGGCGTCAACGTGGCGCTGTACGTGGTGGTGCCCAAGACCTTCATGCCGCAACAGGACACCGGGCAGTTGATCGGCTTTGTCCGCGGTGACGACGGCCTGTCATTCAGCGTGATGCAGCCGAAGATGGAAATCTTCCGCAAGGCAGTGCTGGCCGATCCGGCGGTGGAGAGTGTTGCCGGCTTTATTGGCGGCAATGGCGGCACCAACAACGCAATCATGATCGTGCGCCTCAAGCCCATTTCCGAGCGCAGGATTTCGGCGCAGAAGGTCATTGAACGCCTGCGTGAAACCATGCCCAAAGTACCCGGCGGGCGCCTGATGCTGATGGCCGACCAGGATCTGCAGTTTGGCGGCGGACGCGAGCAAACCAGTTCGCAGTACTCCTACATCCTGCAAAGCGGTGACCTTGGTGAACTGCGCATCTGGTACCCGAAAGTGGTGGCTGCGCTCAAGGCCCTGCCCGAGCTGACGGCCATCGACGCCCGTGAAGGACGGGGCGCACAGCAGGTAACGCTGGTGGTAGACCGCGATCAGGCCAAGCGCCTGGGGGTGGACATGGACATGGTCACCGCCGTGCTCAACAACGCCTACAGCCAGCGGCAGATTTCCACTATCTACGACAGCCTGAACCAGTATCAGGTGGTGATGGAGGTCAATCCCAAGTACGCCCAGGACCCGCAAACCCTGGAGCAGGTGCAAGTGATCACTGCCGAAGGCCAGCGCATCCCGTTGTCGGCCATTGCCCATTACGAGAACAGTCTGCAGGACGACCGGGTGGAGCATGAAGGCCAGTTTGCCTCGGAGACCGTTTCCTTTGACATGGCCCCCGGGGTATCGACCGAGCAGGGCACCGCCGCGATTGAGCGGGCCATTGCCAAGCTGGGCCTGCCCGAAGACGTGATTGCCAAAATGGCCGGCACCGGCGATGCCTTTGCCGCCACCCAAAAGAGTCAGCCGTTCATGATTCTCGGTGCGCTGCTGGCGGTGTATCTGGTGCTGGGGATTCTCTATGAGAGTTATATCCACCCCTTGACCATTCTCTCGACCCTGCCTTCGGCCGGGGTCGGCGCCTTGCTGAGCATCTACCTCACGGGGGGCGAGTTCAGCCTGATTTCCCTGCTGGGGCTGTTCCTGCTGATCGGGGTGGTGAAGAAAAACGCGATCTTGATGATCGACCTCGCGCTGCAACTGGAGCGGACCGCCGGGTTCAGCCCCGAGGCGTCAATTCGCAGCGCTTGCCTGCAACGTTTGCGCCCGATCCTGATGACCACCCTGGCGGCCATCCTGGGGGCCGTGCCCCTCATGCTGAGCACCGCCGAAGGGGCAGAAATGCGCCAGCCCCTGGGCCTGACCATTATCGGCGGGCTGATCTTCAGCCAGATCCTGACCCTTTACACCACCCCGGTGGTTTACCTCTATCTTGACCGCGCACGCCATCGTTTCAACAAATGGCGTGGCGTGCGCACTGATGCTGCTCTGGACACTCCGCTATGACTTCTCGTTTGCTTAAACTCGCTCCGCTGCTGTTATCTGGCTTGTTGCTCAGCGCCTGTGCAATAGGTCCGGACTACCAGCGTCCCGAATCGGCGGCAGCAGCGGATTACAAAGAGGCTGCCGGCTGGACCCGGGCCAACCCCAGCGATGCGCTGGCCCGTGGTGCCTGGTGGGAGCTGTATGGCGATGCGCAGCTCAATGGCCTGGTGGAGAAACTCAACAGCAGCAACCAGACAGTGGCCCAGTCCGAGGCCCAGTTCCGTCAGGCCCAGGCCCTGGTGCGCAGCGCCCGTGGGGCCTTTCTGCCAAGCGCCGACTTGAGCGTGGGCAAAACCCGCTCCAGCCAGGGCACCGGTAGCTCCAACTCCAGCCTGACCAGTTCCAGCAGCGGCATTCGCGACACCTTGAACGCCCAGGTGGGGGTCAGCTGGGAAGCCGATGTCTGGGGCAAATTGCGTCGCGGGCTGGAAGCCAACGAAGCCAGTGCCGAGGCCAGCCTGGCCGACCTGGCCGCCATGCGTTTGAGCCAACAGTCGGAGCTGGTGCAGAACTACCTGCAACTGCGGGTGATCGATGAGCAAAAACGCCTGCTGCAAGCCACGGTCGAGGCTTATCAGCGTTCGTTGAAAATGAGCGAAAACCAGTACAAGGCCGGGATTTCCGGCAAGGACGCCGTGGCCCAGGCGCAAACCCAGTTGCGTAACACCCAGGCCAACATGATCGACCTGATCTGGCAGCGGGCGCAATTCGAGAACGCCATTGCCGTGCTGACCGGGCAGGCGCCTTCCGGGTTCAGCCTGTCTGAAACCACAACCGTTCCGGCGCTGCCGCAAATCCCGCTGAGCCTGCCTTCGCAGTTACTGGAACGGCGTCCGGACATCGCCTCGGCGGAGCGCTCGATCATTGCCGCCAACGCCAATATCGGTGTGGCCAAAGCCGCTTACTATCCTGACTTCAGCCTGAGCCTGCAGGGCGGTTACAGCAGCAGTCAGTATCAGGACTGGATCAGCGTACCGAACCGTTTCTGGTCGGTCGGGCCAAAAGTCTCCTTGCCGCTGTTCGATGGTGGCCAGCGTTCGGCCGAGGTTGACCGTAACGAGGCGCTGTATGACCAGACCGTGGCCAAATACCGCCAGACCGTGCTCGATGGCTTGCGCGAAGTGGAAAACTACCTGGTGCAGCTGAAGGTGCTGGGGGATGAGGCTGTGGTTCAGGAGCAGGCACTGGAGTCGGCCCGCGAGTCGTTACGCCTGACCAGCAACCAGTACAAGGCCGGCCTGATCGCTTACCTGGACGTTGTGGTGGTCCAGGCCACTGCCCTGAACACTGAGCGCAACGTGCTCAACTTGCGACAAAGCCGCCTGATCGCCAGCGTCAAACTGATTGCCGCACTGGGTGGTGGCTGGGACGGCAATACCGATTTAAGCCAGGACCGCTAATCAGCCTGAACCTTGCAGCAGCGAGGCACCGGCCCTAATAAAAGGTAAACCGGTCCTTGCCGCTGTGCTTGGACACATACAGCGCCTTGTCCGCCTTGGCCAGGGCCTGGTTCAGGCTGTCATCGTCTTCGACCCGGGTCAGCCCGATGCTGACGGTCACCGGGTAAGGGTGCGGGTCTACGCGCACTAGCCGGCACAACTCGTCCATCAACGCCTCGACATCGCTGCGCCGCACACCCGCCAGGTACACCGCGAACTCCTCGCCGCCCAGCCGCGCATACTCATGGTCAGCCATCACCGCCTGGATGCTGGCTGCAGTGCGCTTGAGCACCTCATCGCCAATATCATGGCCGTAAAGATCATTCACCTTCTTGAAGTTGTCGATGTCGATCATCGCCAGGTAGTGATCCTGCTCCCGTGGCCGGGTCGCCAATACATTGCCGGCCTGGGTCATGAAGGAGCGGCGATTGGGAATCTCGGTCAAGGGGTCAATGTAGGCCTGGCTCACCAGCAGTCTGAACATGGTGAAGTTGTAGAGCTTGATTTTGCGCAACTTGAAAAAGTTGTAGATCGTCAGGCTGCTGAGAAAGGCCAGATAGCACAGGATCAGGGTGCCCCGCAGATCGGTGACCGACACTTGAGTCATCAGGAAAGGGTTGAGGGTCAGCCAGGTGATGGCCACCACTGCGATAAACCCCCGATGGCCCAGCGGCATCACGGAGGCGCCGTAGAGGATGCTGGAGCAGGCCAGAATCAGCCAGATCGGCTGGGCATCGGCCGGCAGGCCAAAAATGATCAGGCGGATACCGATGGCAATCACTGCCACGAACAGGGCATTGAGTATGTCGAAATGCCAGGACTTGCGAATGAAACCCAGAATGATGGTGAGCACCACCAGGGTGCTCAGAAACAGGATGGACAGGGCGGTGAACCCCTGGCGGCCCTTGATGCTGACGATCAGGTTGAACAACAGCCACATGAAGATGCTTGCGCTGAAGGTGAGGCGGCAGAAGTTACGCAGTTTTTCGAAGTCATGTTGGGCGAATTCAGCTCGCAAGGCGTGGGGCGCCGCTTGCTTGGAAATCTCTTTTTCAATGGTCTTGAGCATGGCGGCCTTGATCAGGATCAACCGACGGGATTCGGGCCACCTGTGGGACTGTGCCAAGGGGGCCTCTACGTCCGGGCCGGCAGACACTCTGACAGTGGCTGCACCCGGGCGCTGCACGGATAACCCTAGCAGGAGTTTCGGGCATCAGTGCAACGGCCGGGGCGCTTGCTTCTGGCGGTTAACGGGCCTGGGCGAGCACCTCACCGATACTGCGCCGGCGTGCATAGTGCTCGCTGGCGCGGATCAGCTGTTCAAGGTCTTCGGGGGTCACGTCAATGAACGCATCCATTTGCTCCAGGGCTTGTTGCAAGTCCTGGGCGGTAATGCCCGGGTCGCCCGGGTTCGGCTCCGGGGGTTTTTTCGGGTAGCGCACCCGGGTCAGATTGTTATAGGCCAGTGCTGCCACCAGCATGCACGCCGCCGCGAGCATTACCGGCGCCAGCAGGCCCCAGCCCAGGCTGGCGCTGTCCGGATCTGCCAGGACCACCAGCAAGGCCAGCGCCCCGGCGGGCGGGTGCAGGCAGCGCAACAGGCACATGACAATCAGCGCCAGGCCTACCGCCAGGCAGGCGCTGTCCAGATTGCGCCCAAAGAAGTGCGCCACCGCCAATGACACCAGGGTTGCACAGAGGTAGCCGCCAATAATCGACCAAGGTTGCGCCAGCGCCCCTGAAGACACGGCAAATAGCAGAACCGCACTGGCCCCCAGCGGGCCAATCAAATGCATGGCCACCGGCAGGCCGAAAAACAGGCTGCAGACCCAGACACTCAAGAGCGTGCCAAGGGATACGCCAATGGCGGCGCGGCTCCATTCGGTGGGACGGGTATTGGTGGCCGCAGGCAATAGGCGGCTGATCCAGCGGGTATGCATGGTGAGGAAAATCCGGGGGTTGGCGATTGAAAGGATAAAAAAAGGGCTGTGCGGGTTTCCCGGCAAGCCCTTGAAAATGTCCCTTCATTTGGGGGAGGAACGGGAGCAGTGTGCAACAGCTGGTAACAGTCCGCAAATTCATAATAATGCTGATTAACTGCATTAATTTTGATGTTTGGAGCTGTTTGTCCTAGTCGTCAAAGCCCACTTGCTCGTGGATTTCATCCACTTTGAGTTCCAGCCGGTAGGCCACGGCAATAAACAGGGCCTGGCACAGGCACAGGGTTGCGCTCAACGAGCGAAACGCGAACGAACTGCCCTCATTGACCAGCAGCACGCTGTTGGCGCGTTTGGCCAGCGGTGACAGGTTGCTGTCGGTGATGATAAGGGTTTTGGCCTGATGCAACTGGGCAATGCGCAGGCAATGCTGGGTTTCCTTGCCATAGGGGGTAAAGCTGATGGCAATCACCAGGTCGTTGGCCCGCACGCTGCGCATTTGCTCGCGATAACTGCCCCCCAGCCCGGACACCAGATGAATGCGCTTGTTGGTGTGCTGCAGGTTGTACACCAGGTAGTCGGCCACGGCGAAAGAGCGGCGCACCCCCACCACATAGATATTGTCAGCGTTGACCACCAGGTCCACGGCCTTGTCGAAGGACTGGTCATCCAGTTCCAGCCCCAGACGTTCGATACCCGATAGGGTCGCGTTGATGCACTCACGGGCCAGATCGCCGCCGCTGGCTTTTTGCGACTTGTTGGCAATCATGCTGCGAATACGTTGCTGGTAATTCTGCGCCGGCGTGGCCTTGTGGGTGTAGGCCTCGCGAAACAGCGCCTGCATTTCACTGAAACCACTGAAACCGAAGCGTTGCGAGAAGCGCACGATGGCCGAAGGGTGGACTTCGCACTCGCGGGCAATATCACTGATCCGGTCAACCATGATCCGGTCACTTTGCTGGCTCATATAGCTGGCAATACGTTTGAGCTGACGCGGCAGGCTCTCGTATTCCTCGGTAATGAGCTGCAACAGGCGTTCGGCATTGATCGGTGGGCCGGCCTGTTCGCTCTCTGGCGTTTGCTCGATCGGTGCCGGCTGATCAGGGGAGGGCATAGGGAGTCCTTATGGATGGCTCTTCAGGTCATGGGGCAGTTTAGCCTGCAAAGTCTACAGGGTAGGTGCGCAATAAATCCTGACCGGCCGTTCAAAGACCCTGTGGCTGAATCGTTACAGGGTCGAAAATTGATCCCTCTGGATCAATATGGAACAAAAATTCTACATTAAAAAATTATGGAATAAATATTGTTTATTGTGTCCGGACGTTTTAGTCTTCATCTCACAAAGAGCGCTCAACCTTCGGGGTGATGAGTGCAGGCTGATAAAAATAACAGGAGCCAGCATGGGACAGACTCGTTTTGCCACAGGGCGTGATTTGGATTTGATCTGCCTTGGACGCCTGGGCGTCGACCTCTACTCGCAGCAAGTCGGCGCGCGGCTGGAGGATGTCAGCAGCTTTGCCAAATACCTGGGTGGCTCATCGGCCAACATTGCCTTTGGTACTGCGCGCCTGGGCTTGCGCTCGGCCATGCTGAGCCGGGTGGGGGATGACCATATGGGGCGCTTTCTCACCGAGTCACTGGCTCGTGAAGGCTGTGACGTCAGCGCCATCACTGTTGATCCGCAGCGTCTGACCGCCCTGGTGCTGCTGGGCCTTAAAGACCGCGAAACCTTCCCGCTGGTGTTCTACCGCGAAAATTGCGCCGACATGGCGTTGCGCGCAGAAGACATCGACCCGGCCTTCATAGCCTCGAGCAAGGCCCTGCTGATTACCGGTACCCATTTCTCCACCGAAGGCGTGTATCAGGCCAGCGTCCAGGCGCTGGAATACGCCGAACAGCACAACGTCAAACGTATTCTGGATATCGATTACCGGCCGGTGCTTTGGGGCCTGGCGGGCAAGGCCGATGGCGAAACACGCTTTGTCGAAGACAGCAAAGTCACCGCCCACGTGCAATCGATCCTGCCGCGCTTCGACCTGATCGTGGGCACTGAAGAAGAATTTCTGATTGCCGGCGGCGGCACCGACCTGCTGGCGGCATTGCGTGCGGTACGGGCGCTGACCGCAGCAACGCTGGTGGTCAAGCTCGGTTCCCAGGGCTGTACGGTGATCCAGGGCCAGATCCCGGCCCGGCTTGAAGACGGTGCCATTTATCCCGGCGTGCGGGTTGAGGTACTGAATGTGCTGGGGGCCGGGGATGCCTTTATGTCCGGTTTCCTCAGCGGCTGGCTCAAGGATGCCAGCGATGAACGCTGCAGCCAGCTGGCCAATGCCTGCGGCGGCCTGGTGGTGTCGCGCCATGCCTGTGCTCCGGCGATGCCGACGCCTGCCGAACTCGACTACCTGTTCAGCAGCCCGGTGCCGATCACCCGCCCGGATCAGGATGTGGCATTACAGCGCTTGCACCGGGTCAGTGTGCCGCGCAAGCAGTGGAAACAACTGTTTGTGTTTGCCTTCGATCACCGCTGGCAGCTGGTTGAAGTGGCCCAGCAGTATGGTCGCGATCACAACAGTATCTGCGCGCTCAAACAGCTGTTTATCCGCGCGGTCGAGCGGGTTGAAACTGACCTGCGGCGTCAGGGCATCGACGCCGATGTCGGGTTGCTGGCCGACCAGCGTTTTGCCCAGGACTCACTGAATGCCGCCACCGGTCGCGGCTGGTGGATTGCCCGCCCGGTAGAGGTTCAGGGTTCACGGCCACTGGCCTTTGAGCATGGTCGCTCGATTGGCAGCAACCTGATTGGCTGGCCCCAGGAACACATCATCAAGTGTCTGGTGCAGTTTCACCCCGACGACGAGCCGCTGCTGCGCCTGGAGCAGGAAGCGCAGATCAAGGGGCTGTATGAGGCATCCCTGGTCAGCGGCCATGAACTGTTGCTGGAGATCATCCCGCCCAAGGATCACCCTTCGACTCATCCCGATGTGCTGTACCGCGCGTTGAAGCGCTTGTACAACCTGGGGATTTACCCGGCCTGGTGGAAAATCGAGGCCCAGACGCCAGAGGTCTGGGAGCAGCTTGATGCGCTGATTCAGGAGCGCGACCCCTATTGCCGGGGCGTGGTGCTGCTGGGCCTGAATGCCCCGGCACAAGCACTGGCAGAAGGTTTCCGCCAGGCACGTCACAGCAGCACCTGCCGCGGTTTTGCCGTGGGCCGCACGATCTTCCAGGAGCCAAGCCGTGCCTGGTTGGCGGGGGAGATCAATGATCAAACATTGATTGAACAGGTGCAGGGCACGTTTGTGCAGCTTATCGAATCCTGGCAAGCGGCCCGCCGCTAACCCGGTTCCTGTATCTGTCCTTGTATCGGCACCTGTATCTACATCGGCACCTGGACCTGCATCTGCATCTGCGCATACATCTGCATCTGCATCTGCATCTGCATCTGTAGGAGCGAGCTTGCTCGCGAGCTCTTCAAGATCAAAAGCTCGCGAGCAAGCTCGCTCCTACAGGTACAGGTACAGGTACAGGTACAGGTCCAGAGGTTCAGGTCCAGGTCCAGATTCAGGTTCAGGTTTAGGTTTAGGTTTAGGTTCAAGTTCAAGTTCAGATCCAGCTTCAGGCACAGGTTCAAGTACAGCCGCAGGGTGCTGTTTAATTCAGAAAACAATAATAGGTGCAGCCATGCCCGCTATTCGTATTGGCATTAACCCGATTTCCTGGAGTAACGATGACTTGCCGTCATTGGGCGGCGAGACGCCATTGAGCACGGCGCTCAGTGAAGGCAAGCAAATCGGTTACGAGGGTTTCGAACTCAACGGCAAATTCCCCAAGGACGCCAAGGGCGTCGGCGATGTGCTGCGTCCCTACGA
Organism: Pseudomonas sp. Lz4W; assembly: GCF_000346225.2. Taxonomy (NCBI): domain Bacteria; kingdom Pseudomonadati; phylum Pseudomonadota; class Gammaproteobacteria; order Pseudomonadales; family Pseudomonadaceae; genus Pseudomonas; species Pseudomonas sp. Lz4W. The sequence continues at coordinate 1,962,690 of NZ_CP017432.1, forward strand.
TCTGGCACTGGTCTCGGGCTGGTATTCCAGCCGCCTGGCCCGGCGCTCGGCGGCCGAGGAGATCGACGCAATCGCCAGTCACGTGCAGTTGCTGGCCGAAAACGGAGCCAGGGTGCTGGTCTATGGCGAAGTCGCCGACTCGATCCAGGGCCAGCGCATTCCATTGGTCGAGCGCCCGCGCTTTCACACCGAACAGGCGTGGCAAGCCTATGCCGACAAGCTCAATGAACTGGCACAGTTCACCCTGTCCCAGGGCGTGCGCCTGGCTTATCACCATCACATGGGCGCCTATGTAGAGTCGCCGTCGGACATCGACACCCTGATGAGCCTGACCGGCCCCGAAGTGGGTCTGCTGTTCGACGCCGGCCATTGCTACATGGGCGGTGGCGAGCCGCTCGAGGTGTTGCGCAAACATATTGACCGCGTCTGCCACGTGCACTTCAAGGATGTGCGCAAGGCCGTGGTGCAACTGGCACGCAACAACCTGTGGAGCTTCCCGGACTGCATCATCAACGGCACCTTCACCGTGCCCGGCGATGGCGACATTGATTTCGCGGCATTGCTCGATGTGTTGCTGGCTGCCGATTACCACGGCTGGCTGGTGGTTGAAGCCGAACAGGACCCGGCCGTGGCGCCGAGTTTTGCCTATGCGCAAAAGGGTTATCAAACCCTGCGCGGCCTGCTGGATGCGAGGACCGGAAAATGAGCTTGCTGATCAAGAGTCAGGCCACGGGTAAAACCATGGTCGAACTGCCACTGGGGGCGCTGGAGTACGTGGGTTTTAGCGCTTATCGCCTGGCCGCCGGCGAACATCTGCCGGTCAGCGCCGGCGATCAGGAGCTGTGCCTGGTGCTGCTCAGCGGGCGGGTCACCATCAGTGGCGAAGAGCCGGGCAAGGGCGCTTTCAGCTGGGCCGATATTGGCGATCGCGACTCGGTATTCGAGGACAAATCGCCGTTCGCTGCCTACCTGCCGCCAGGCAGTCAGGCCCGGGTACTGGCCTTGGGCGAGGTGCAAATCGCTGTCTGTGCCGCACCGGGTTCGGCCACCGCCGGGCTGGGTGCACGCCTGATCAAACCCGAGGCCATGAAGCGCAGCGTGCGCGGCAAAGGCGCCAATACCCGCTATGTCTGCGACATTCTGCCCGACACCGAGCCTGCGCATTCGCTGCTGGTGGTGGAGGTGCGCACCCCGTCCGGGCACTCGTCCAGCTATCCACCGCACAAACACGACACCGACGATCTGCCGCACCAGAGCTTTCTCGAAGAAACCTATTACCACCGGATCAACCCGCCCCAGGGCTTCGTGTTCCAGCGGGTCTACACCGATGACCGCAGCCTCGATCAGGCCATGGCAGTGGAGAACAGCGACCTGGTGGTGGTGCCCAAGGGCTACCACCCGGTCAGCGTGCCCTATGGCTATGAATCCTATTACCTCAACGTCATGGCCGGTCCCAAACGCGTCTGGCAATTTCACAACGACCCGCAGCACAGCTGGCTGATGGATCTTTAACGTTTTCGGAGAACAATAATGAGCACTACCCCGGTTATCGGTCACTACCTCAACGGCCAGCTCCAGGACACAGGCGGCGAGCGTTTCAGCGACGTATTCAATCCAGCCACCGGCGCCGTGCAGGCACGGGTGGCACTGGCCAGCCAGCACACCGTAGACGAGGCCGTGGCTTCGGCACTCAAGGCATTTCCGGCCTGGTCCGAACAGTCGTCCTTGCGCCGGTCGCGGGTGATGTTCAAGTTCAAGCAACTGCTCGACGAACACCACGATGAACTGGCTGAAATCATCTGCCGCGAACACGGCAAGGTGTTTTCCGATGCCAAGGGCGAAGTGACCCGCGGCATTGAAATTGTTGAATATGCCTGCGGTGCGCCGGCTCTGCTGAAAACCGATTTCAGCGACAACATCGGTGGCGGTATCGATAACTGGAACCTGCGCCAGCCCCTGGGCGTGTGCGCCGGGGTCACCCCGTTCAACTTCCCGGTCATGGTGCCGCTGTGGATGATTCCGCTGGCGCTGGTCACGGGCAACTGCTTCATCCTCAAGCCTTCGGAGCGTGATCCGTCAGCCAGCCTGCTGATGGCGCGCCTGCTGACTGAAGCCGGCCTGCCGGATGGTGTATTCAACGTGGTGCAAGGCGACAAGAGCGCGGTCGATGCGCTGTTGCAGCATCCGCACATCGAAGCCATGTCGTTTGTCGGCTCCACGCCGATTGCCGAGTACATCTATCAGCAGGGCACCGCGCGGGGCAAACGGGTCCAGGCATTGGGCGGGGCAAAGAACCACATGATCGTGATGCCCGATGCCGATCTGGATCAGGCGGCGGATGCACTGATCGGTGCGGCTTACGGCTCGGCAGGCGAGCGTTGCATGGCGATCTCGATTGCCGTGACCGTGGGTGATGTGGCCGACAAATTGATCGAAAAACTGCTGCCGCGCATCGACCGGCTCAAGGTCGGCAATGGCTTGCAGCCGGACAGCGAAATGGGGCCTCTGGTGACCGCAGAGCACAAGGCCAAGGTCATTGGTTTCATCGATCAGGGCGTGGCCCAGGGCGCACAGTTGATTGTCGACGGTCGCGACCTGAAAGTGCCGGGCGCAGAGCAGGGGTTCTTTGTTGGCGCCACCCTGTTCGACCAGGTCACCCCTGAGATGAGTATCTACCAGCAAGAGATTTTCGGCCCGGTGCTGGGGATTGTCCGGGTGCCTGACTTTGCCAGTGCCGTGGCGTTGATCAATGCCCATGAATTCGGCAACGGCGTGTCCTGCTTCACCAGCGACGGCGGCGTGGCCCGGGCCTTTGCCCGCACGATCAAGGTCGGCATGGTGGGCATCAATGTGCCGATTCCGGTGCCGATGGCCTGGCATTCATTTGGGGGCTGGAAGCGTTCGTTGTTTGGTGATCACCACGCCTACGGCGAAGAAGGTATCCGCTTCTACAGCCGTTACAAAAGCGTGATGCAGCGCTGGCCGGACAGCATCGCCAAGGGTCCGGAATTCAGCATGCCGACGGCCAAATAGCCAACCCCACAACCCCCACCTGACCTGCAGGAGCGAGCTTGCTCCTGCAGCGGGCAGCAAGTAGTCGGGACAGGTATTTTTTCAGGGTGAAAACATGAGTACGACACGACTGACCATGGCCCAGGCCCTGGTGAAATTTCTCGATAACCAATACGTCGAAGTCGATGGGGTCGAGAGCAAGTTTATCGCCGGGATTTTCACCATTTTTGGTCACGGCAACGTGTTGGGGCTGGGCCAGGCGCTGGAGCAGGACAGCGGCGATCTGGTGGTGCATCAAGGCCGCAACGAGCAGGGCATGGCCCATGCCGCCATCGGCTTCGCCAAGCAGAACCTGCGACGCAAGATTTACGCCTGCACCTCGTCGGTCGGCCCCGGGGCTGCCAATATGCTCACCGCCGCGGCCACTGCCACCGCCAACCGGATCCCGTTGTTGCTGCTGCCGGGCGATGTCTATGCCAGCCGTCAGCCTGACCCGGTACTGCAGCAGATCGAGCAATTCCACGACCTGAGCATCAGCACCAACGATGCATTCAAGGCCGTGAGTAAATACTGGGATCGCATCAACCGTCCCGAGCAGTTGATGAGCGCGGCCATCCAGGCCATGCGCGTGCTCACCGACCCGGCTGAAACCGGCGCCGTCACCCTGGCCCTGCCACAGGACGTTCAGGCCGAAGCCTACGATTACCCGGATTACTTCCTGCAAAAACGCGTGCACCGCATCGACCGTCGCTTGCCGACCCCGGCGATGCTGGCCGACGCCCAGGCCATCGTTGCGCGTAAACGCAAGCCGCTGATCATCTGCGGGGGCGGGGTCAAGTACTCCGCGGCCAACGCAGCCCTGCAGGCCTTTGCCGAGCGCTTTGATATTCCGTTCGCCGAAACCCAGGCCGGCAAAAGCGCGATTGTCTCGGCGCACCCGCTGAACGTCGGCGGGATCGGCGAGACCGGTTGCCTGGCCGCCAACTTGCTGGCCGCACAAGCCGATCTGATCATCGGCATCGGCACCCGCTATACCGACTTCACCACCTCGTCGAAATCCTTGTTTCAGCACCCGGAGGTGGAGTTTCTCAACCTCAACATCAGCCCTTGCGATGCCCTGAAACTCGATGGCGTGCAAGTGCTGGCCGATGCCCGGGCCGCGCTGCAAGCCCTGGGCGAGATCCTCGGGCAACAGGGCTATCGCTCAGACTGGGGTGATGCCCCCGAATTGGCCAGGGCGCAACTGGACGCGGAAGTCGACCGGGTTTATCAGGTCGACTATCAGCAGCCGGACTTCGCCCCCGAGATCACCGACCACCTTGACCCGGCGGTGCTGCGCGAGTTTATCGAGCTGACCGGTTCATGCCTGACCCAAAGCCAGGTGCTGGGCGTGCTCAACCACAGCCTGGCCGACGACGCGGTGATCGTGGCCGCGGCAGGCAGCCTGCCCGGTGACTTGCAGCGGGCCTGGCGTAGCAAGGGGGTCAACACCTATCACCTGGAATACGGCTACTCGTGCATGGGCTACGAAGTCAACGCGGCGCTGGGGGTCAAGCTCGCCGAACCCGGGCGTGAGGTCTACGCGCTGGTGGGCGACGGTTCCTACATGATGCTGCACTCCGAGCTGCCGACCTCGATTCAGGAGCGGCGCAAGATCAACGTGGTGCTGTTCGACAACATGACCTTCGGCTGCATCAACAACTTGCAGATGGGCAACGGGATGGACAGCTTCGGCACCGAATTCCGTTATCGCAATGCGCAAACCGGCAAGCTCGACGGTGGTTTTGTGCCGGTGGACTTCGCCATGAGCGCGGCGGCCTACGGTTGCAAAACCTACAAGGTCAGCACCCTTGAACAGTTGCATATGGCACTGGCCGATGCACGTTTGCAAACGGTCTCGACCCTGATCGACATCAAGGTGCTGCCCAAAACCATGATCCACAGCTACCTGACCTGGTGGCGGGTGGGTGTGGCCCAGGTGTCCACCAGCCCGCGGACCGATGCGGCGGCACAAAAGCTCAACCTCGCACTTTCCAAAGCCCGGCAGTACTGATCGCAAACCTCTGACAAAAAAACCAACAGGAGCAGGCATATGTCGTTGAACACTAATTCCCTGAAGCTTGGCGTGATCGGTACCGGCGCCATCGGTCGTGACCATATCCGTCGGTGCAGCCAGACCTTGCTCAACAGCCAGGTGGTGGCCGTCACCGACATCAATCTGCTGCAAGCCGCCCAGGTGGTGGCTGATCTGGGGCTGAGCGCCGAGGTGTACCCGGACGGGCATGCCCTGATCAATGCACCGGAAGTCGATGCGGTGCTGGTGACATCCTGGGGGCCAAGCCATGAAGAGTTTGTGCTGGCCGCGATCAAGGCCGGCAAGCCGGTGTTCTGCGAGAAGCCGTTGGCAGTGACGGCCGCCGGCTGCCGGGCCATCGTTGATGCAGAAGTTGCCCATGGCAAGCGTCTGGTCCAGGTCGGCTTCATGCGTCCGTATGACGAGGGCTACCGCGCACTCAAAGCCGTGATCGACAGCGGCCAGATCGGCGAGCCGTTGATGCTGCACTGCGCGCACCGCAACCCGACGGTGGGCGAGAACTACAAGACAGACATGGCGATCACCGACACCCTGATCCATGAACTGGACGTGCTGCGCTGGTTGCTGGATGACGACTACGTTTCGGTACAAGTGGTGTTCCCGCGCAAGACCAGCAAAGCTCTGGCCCATCTCAAAGACCCGCAAATCGTGCTGCTGGAAACGGCCAAGGGCACGCGGATCGATGTTGAGGTGTTTGTTAACTGCCAGTACGGCTATGACATTCAGTGCGAAGTGGTGGGCGAGACCGGGATTGCCAAACTTCCGGAGCCGTCGCAAGTGCAACTGCGCAGCGGCGCCAAGCTGTCCAACGCCATTTTGATGGACTGGAAAGACCGTTTCATCGGCGCCTACGACGTTGAGTTGCAAGCGTTCATCGACGCCGTGCGTGCAGGCCGGGTAGGCGGCCCCTCGGCATGGGACGGTTTTGCTGCTGCGGTGGCAGCCGATGCTTGCATCGAAGCGCAGCAGAGCGGGGCAATCGTCAAAGTGCAGTTGCCGGAGCGCCCGGGGTTTTACGGCCCGCACGCCCAATAAACCAAATACCAGAAAACCTGTAGGAGCGAGCTTGCCTCGCGAGCTCTTCAAGATCAAAAGCTCGCGAGGCAAGCTCGCTCCTGCAGGAGACAGGTTCGCCCGGGTACATGGAGGCTTTATGCGTATTGGACTTGTCGGTTTTGGCCACGGTGGCCGTTTTTTTCATGCTCCGCTGATTGCCAGTTTGCCCGGCATCACGTTCGCTGGGGTTGTTACCCGCTCGCCTGAGCGGCGCCGCTTGTTGGCCAGCGAATACCCCGGGGTCAAGGCCTGGGACAGCCTGGGCCAGATGGTCGAAGCCGGGGTTGATCTACTGGTGATTTCTACCCCGCTGCAAGGCCGCCCGGAGCTGGTCATGCAGGCCATCGAGCTGGGTGTGCCGGTGGTCAGTGACAAGCCTTTCGCCGCCGATACCCATCAGGCCGAACAATTAGTGGCCGCAGCTCAACGTCAGAACGTGCTGTTGAGCGTGTATCAAAACCGGCGCTGGGACTCGGATTTTTTGACCATCCGCAAATTGCTGGATGCCGCTGCCCTGGGCCAGGTCACCCGCTTTGAATCATTCGTTGAGCGCTTTGCTCCCGATTCGGTGGGGGATGCCAGCGGCGGTGGCTGGCTGCGGGATCTGGGCAGCCATCTGGTTGACCAGGCGCTGCAGCTGTTCGGCCCGGTGCAGACGGTTTACGCCGAACTGGCCGATAGCCCCGGGCACCCCGGCATCGATCACACTTTCTTCATCGCCCTGACCCACGCCAATGGCGTGGTTTCCCACATCGGTGGCAGTTGCCTGCAAAGCAGTCCACGCCCCAGGTTTCGGGTGACCGGCAGCCTGGGCAGCTACAGCGTTGAAGGCTTTGACGGACAAGAGGCGGCAGTGCTCGCCGGGTTGTCGCCCAAAACCGAAGGTGAGCGTTGGGGCGCCGAAGAGCATCGGCGCTGGGGCTGGTTCGAGCAGGGGGCCGAGCGTGAGCGGGTACCCACCGAACATGGCCGCTGGCAGCAGTTTTATCTGCAAATGATCGACGCGGTAAAACACCAGGGGGCAGTGCCGGTGGACCCGCAGGATGCGTTGCAAGCCCTGCGGGTGCTGGACGCGGCGCGCCTGAGTGCCGAGCGCAGGCAAGTCATCCGGCTCGATCAGGCAAGCTAAAATAGAATTATTTTTTTAATAAATTCTAAATACGGTTGATATAGAAATTATTTTCCAATAGAGTCAATTCCAGGTCAGCGAGACCTGGCCTCAGCTGTCATTCAAGTACGTACCGCATCTATAAAACCAACAAGAATGTGGAGACTGCCCTAATGAAACACCGCCTACGTTTTGCTTCCCTTGCACTGTCGATGATGCTGGCCAGCGGCGCAGCCATGGCCGACGTAAAAATCGGTGTGAGCATGTCCCAGTTCGATGACACGTATCTGACTTACTTGCGTGAGTCGATGAATGAAAGAGCCAAGAGCAACCCCGAAGGCGTGCAGTTGCAGTTTGAAGATGCCCGCGCTGACGTGGTCAAGCAGCTGAGTCAGGTCGAAAATTTTATCAGCCAGAAAGTCGACGCCATTGTGGTTAACCCGGTGGACACCGCCGCGACCCGCAAAATCACCGAAGCAGCGGTCAAGGCCGGGATTCCGCTGGTCTACGTCAATCGCCGCCCGGATGATGAAAAACTGCCGCCGGGCGTTGCCACCGTGGCCTCCAAAGATATAGAAGCCGGTCAGATGCAGATGGAATACCTGGCGAAAAAAATGGGTGGCAAGGGCGATATCGTCATCCTGTTGGGCGATCTGGCCAACAACGCCACCACCAACCGCACCAAAGGCGTGAAAGAGGAACTGACCAAGTACCCCGATATCAAGGTTGACCAGGAGCAGACCGGGATATGGCTGCGAGACAAAGGCATGACCCTGACCAATGACTGGCTGACCCAAGGCCGCAAGTTTGATGCGGTGGTCTCCAACAACGACGAGATGGCCATCGGTGCGGCAATGGCCTTGAAGCAGGCCGGCATCGAGCCCGGCACTGTGCTGATTGCCGGTGTCGACGGCACCCCCGACGGCGTGCGTGCGGTGGAGAAGGGCGAACTGGCGCTCACGGTGTTCCAGGACGCCAAGGGCCAGGCCTACGGCTCGGTCGATACCGCCCTGAAAATGATCAAGAAAGAACCGGTAGAGCAGGCGGTCTGGGTGCCTTTCCAGCTGATCACCAAAGACAATGCCAAGGATTTCAAGTAGTCGTCATCTCAATCCAATAACAACAATATGCGGCAGGGCTCAAGCCTTGCCCGCTGTCTCGGACATTCACCGAGGCATCTGAGGAGTACTGGCTATGCTCGCGTCAGCGACTGTTTCAAGCACCTCGACCATGGCGCCCGCGCCTGCGGCTCTCCCTCAAGAGGTTCCTTATCTGCTGGAGGTGGTCAACGTCAGCAAGGGTTTTCCCGGCGTAGTGGCGCTTGATGACGTGCAACTGCGGGTACGTCCGGGTTCGGTTCTGGCCCTGATGGGGGAGAACGGCGCCGGCAAGTCGACCCTGATGAAAATCATCGCCGGTATCTATCAACCCGACTCCGGCGAGTTGCGACTGCGGGGCAAACCCGTGACCTTCGCCGGTCCCCTGGCGGCTTTGCAGGCAGGGATAGCCATGATCCATCAGGAACTGAACCTGATGCCGCACATGAACATTGCGGAAAATATCTGGATCGGCCGCGAGCAGCTCAACGCGCTGCACATGATCGACCATCGCGAGATGTTCCGTTGCACTGCGCAACTGCTGGAGCGTCTGCGGATCAACCTCGACCCCCAAGAACTGGTAGGCAACCTCAGCATCGCCGAGCGGCAGATGGTGGAAATTGCCAAGGCCGTGTCGTACAACTCGGACATCCTGATCATGGATGAACCGACCTCGGCCATTACCGACAAGGAAGTCGCCCACCTGTTTTCGATCATTGCCGACCTCAAGTCCCAGGGCAAAGGCATCATCTACATCACCCATAAAATGAACGAAGTGTTCAGCATCGCCGACGAAGTGGCAGTGTTTCGCGATGGTGCCTATATCGGCCTGCAGCGGGCCGACAGCATGGACGGCGACAGCTTGATTTCGATGATGGTGGGGCGCGAGTTGAACCAGCTGTTTCCAGTGCGGGAAAACCCGCTGGGCGAACTGCTGTTGTCGGTCCGCGACCTGAGTCTGGACGGCGTGTTCAAGGGGGTTACGTTTGACCTGCACGCAGGCGAGATCATGGGCATTGCCGGTTTGATGGGCTCGGGACGAACCAACATCGCCGAAACCATTTTCGGCATCACCCCTAGCAGTGGTGGAGAAATCCAGCTGGACGGGCTGCCCGTGCGTATAACCAGTCCCAACATGGCCATCGAGAAGGGCTTCGCCCTGTTGACCGAAGACCGCAAGCTGACCGGACTTTTCCCCTGCCTGTCGGTGCTGGAAAACATGGAAATGGCGATTCTGCCGCATTACGCCGGCAATGGTTTTATCCAGCAAAAAGCCCTGCGCGCCCTGTGCGAAGACATGTGCAAAAAGTTGCGGGTCAAAACCCCTTCCCTTGAGCAATGCATCGACACCCTGTCCGGCGGCAATCAGCAAAAGGCCTTGCTGGCCCGCTGGCTGATGACCAACCCCCGGGTATTGATTCTGGATGAGCCGACCCGGGGTATCGACGTCGGGGCCAAGGTCGAGATTTACCGGCTGATCTCCTTTCTCGCCAGCGAAGGCATGGCGGTGATCATGATTTCATCGGAACTGCCTGAAGTGCTGGGTATGAGCGACCGGGTCATGGTCATGCACGAAGGTGAACTGATGGGCACCCTGGACCGCAGCGAGGCGACCCAGGAGCGAATCATGCAATTGGCCTCCGGTATTACCGCGATTCATTAATGACTTCAGTGCAGCGGCCCGACAGGGTCAGTGGCGCAGCAGAACAAGAGAGAAAACGTCCATGAACGCAATAACTGAAAACAAGCCTGCCGTGGCCCCGCCTAAAACCAAAAGCCGTCGTCGGTTCCCCACCGAGCTGAGCATCTTTCTGGTGCTGATCGGCATTGGTCTGGTGTTTGAAGTATTTGGCTGGATCGTGCGTGACCAGAGTTTCCTGATGAACTCTCAGCGTCTGGTGCTGATGATCCTGCAAGTGTCGGTGATTGGCTTGCTGGCCATTGGTGTCACCCAGGTGATCATCACCACCGGTATCGACCTGTCATCGGGCTCGGTGCTGGCGCTGTCGGCGATGATTGCCGCCAGCCTGGCGCAAACTTCTGATTTCACCCGGGCGGTATTCCCGTCGCTGACCGACCTGCCGGTGTGGATCCCGGTGCTGGCCGGGCTTGGCGTGGGGCTGCTGGCGGGGGCGATCAACGGCAGCATCATTGCGATTACCGGGATTCCGCCCTTTATTGCCACCCTGGGCATGATGGTGTCGGCCCGTGGCCTGGCGCGTTACTACACCGAAGGCCAGCCGGTGAGCATGCTCTCGGACTCCTACACCGCCATCGGACATGGGGCGATGCCGGTCATCATCTTCCTGGTGGTGGCGCTGATATTCCACATTGCCCTGCGCTACACCAAATATGGCAAGTACACCTACGCCATCGGCGGCAATATGCAGGCGGCGCGTACCTCGGGGATCAACGTCAAGCGTCACCTGATCATCGTCTACAGCATCGCCGGTCTGCTGGCGGGTCTGGCCGGCGTCGTGGCGTCGGCACGGGCTGCCACCGGGCAGGCGGGCATGGGCATGTCCTATGAACTGGATGCAATTGCTGCGGCAGTGATTGGCGGCACCAGCCTGGCGGGCGGAGTAGGGCGCATTACCGGTACGGTGATCGGCGCACTGATCCTTGGCGTCATGGCCAGTGGTTTCACCTTTGTCGGGGTTGATGCCTACATCCAGGACATCATCAAGGGCCTGATCATCGTGGTGGCGGTGGTGATCGACCAGTACCGCAACAAGCGCAAGCTCAAGCGCTAACCCCACGCCCTGTAGGAGCGAGCTTGCTCGCGAGCTTTTCCGATACGCCACGAACAGCTCGCGAGGCAAGCTCGCTCCTACAGATAATTCATGTGCCCGGCAGCCGCATCGATAGCCCACACCCCTGTAGGAGCGAGCTTGTCTCGCGATCTTTCCGATACGGCCCGAAGAGCGCGCGAGCAAGCTCGCTCCTACAGTTAATCATGTGCCCGGCAGCCGCATTGCCAAGCCCACGCTCAATCCAACAACGTCTTAGTCCTGACAGAAGCGGATGCGGTTGCCGAAGGGGTCATGGACTTCCAGAACCTGCCCCCAGCCCTGCTGAACAATCTCCGGGCGTCCGTAGCCGTAGCGCTTGCCCTGGAGTTCGTCATGCAACAACTGGATATTGTGCATCGGCACAAATAGGGTCGCCCCGGGGCTCGCATCGCCATGGTGCTCGGAGAGATGCAGTTGCAGACCGTTGCGGCTGATCCCCAGATACAGCGGCAGATCCGCTTCGAAGCGGTGCTCGAATTCGACGCTGAATCCCAGAAAATCCAGATAGAACTCCCGGGCCTTGGCTTCGTCAAACATCCGCAGGATCGGGATGGCCTTGTCGAACCTGATGACCGGCAAGGGATTCTCGGCGGGCAGTATTGCTGACGCAGTGTTCCAGTCCTTGTAGCCCAGCAAGTGCGCCACCGTTTCCAGCGCCGTGGCATGAGTCAGCTCTTGCGCGAGCAGTTCCCGGGAGGCACGCAGCCGCCTGGCCATCTGTTTGGCTTGTTCGATCGAAATCATGGTTGTTCTCCTGAGGTCGAGGCGCACGGTGCCCGCATTGCCAAACCTCGACTGTCAAAAGAAACGGGAGGATTCGGGAACAGAAACAATACTTTCACCTTTCCTTGCGGACGCGAGCGGCAGGCAGTATCAGCCTGCGCTGATATTACATAGCGCGCAACGAGCGCGAAAGGGCAACCCGTATCTATCGCCAGGCGCTAGCGACTTCGAGCGGTAACGGGCCACCCGCGCCCGATGCGCCGGTTATGCTTGTCGCTCAGCTTTTGTCACAATGGGCAGGGGGCATGACGACCAACGCTGGCATGCAAAGCTGCTCCCCCGATAGAGGCGTGAGCCAGCCAGAGGGGTCGGACATTCGTGGTGATAAGGAACTGCAGTTGAACCAACATACATTGTCCATGCGCCTGGAGCGTGTCGCGGCGCATGTGCCGGCGGGTGCGCGTCTGGCCGATATCGGCTCGGACCATGGCTATTTGCCGGTGGCGTTGATGCGCCGTGGCCTGATCACCTTTGCGGTGGCCGGCGAGGTGGCATTGACGCCTTTCAGTGCGGCCGAACGTACCGTGCGCGAGAACGCAATGGAGCAACGCATTACTGTGCGTCTGGCCAGCGGGCTGGCGGCAATCGCCCCGGGCGACGCAATCACTGCCATCAGTATCTGTGGCATGGGCGGTGAAACCATCCGTGACATCCTCGACAGTGGCAAGGCCCGCCTCAGCGGCCAGGAACGGCTGATCCTGCAGCCCAACGGCGGCGAACAACCATTGCGCCAATGGCTGATGGAGAACGGCTACCGGATCCATCACGAGGAATTGCTCCAGGAAAACCGGTTCGATTACGAAATCATCGTTGCCGAACACGACGGGCCGGTGTTGTACAGCCCTGAGCAACTGTTCTTCGGACCGTTGCAGATGCAGGCCCGCAGCCCGGCGTTCCTGCTCAAGTGGCAGCGCATCCTGCGCCACAAGCAGCAGAACCTGGCCAACCTGGCACGGGCGCAGCAGGCCGTGCCAGAGCACAAGGTGCAGGAGATCGCCCGGCAAGCGCAGTGGATCATCGAACTGCTGGCTTGAATCCGCCAGATCCAGCGCGGGCCTGTACCAGTGGCCCGCATGACATCGAACCAGGCACTTGCTCAGCGCAGTTCCATTCCCGGCTCAAGAGCAGCTTTTTTTACCCCGGGCCGGCTCCCCAATAGTTATGTACCTTCGCGGGCCACAACAAAGTTCGAATTAACCACTGTGTTCACAAACAGATAAAGACCCTATGGCTTTTGTAATGTCGCCGTCTACACGGGCTGGTTGTGTTCGGCGTAAACAGGCCGCTATACACTTTATTTCGTAATTTGCATACAGAGGTGGCTGCCCTCGCAAGTTGTATTGATATCTTGATGTGCCGATGGGTAGGGTGCAGCCAGGATATTCATTGTTCAGTCCGTTACTTAAATTAGTTTATTCATTATAAAGGATGAACCCATGTCTATTATTGACTCGTCGCCAACACAGGCGACTAATTGGAAACAGCTTTCGTACTTCCGAGTGTTTGTCGAGAACGACGCGCACCTGCAAAATGCCCGTTATCCGCTGCTGAACAATAAGCGCCAGCAGTTACGCGTTACCGTGCGTCTGGCGGCGAAAGATGCGGCAGGTAATGTTGCAACTATCCCGAAAAGTGATCTGGATCAGATTCGACTGATTGATTACAACACGTCGGCCCTGATTGATTATAATGATAACTTTTCCGGAGACTGGACCAGTTCATGGCACCATCGAGGCTTTATCTGGGATCGAGGCTTTCTTGATTCAATCAGATCCCTGAGGCTGGAACAGCCGCAGCTGTTTGAAACCAGTGACAGCAGCGCTGATGATGCAGATTATGCAGATGATCCAGACGCGAAAGTCTCCGAGCCTATTGAGCAAACATCTGAATCATTCGGCCCGGCTCTAATCTCTCCTTCGATGGACGCAATCCTGGCGGACTGCCCCGGCGGCTACCAGTGCGTCACTTTTTATGTTTCAACCGGCGCCCGCGCTGCGCGCCGATTGGCGGCACGCATTACCAACGGTGATGGCACGGTATTTCGCAGCAACTACAGCGATGTGACCGACGACCTGGGTGAGGGTGATAAACGCGGGCGCTTCAACTCTTCGTTCGAGGTGGAGCCTGTCAGCTTCCCGTCTTTGCCGAACGAGAACTTTGGTGATCGAAAAGCCGACGGCTCAGGTTATCTGAGGGATACGTTGGTTACATCGAATAAGTTTTCTGGGGGTGAGTATCGTGCATTTGAACAACACGTTAATATCCGCATGCCCAACGGCCGTAAAGTGCCAATCAAATCGGTCACTTCTCACCCGGGCGATGCTGATGGAGCGATAGGGGGCGAGATGATGTGGGCATCTCGAGGCCCTGTGACTCGCTCAAAAACAACGTTTACCTATATTTCCTATCCTGGCGAAAGCCACGTGCGAATGCAGGAACCACCTAATTGGTATGGCGACAATGGCCGCTTTCTTAAGCTGTACAGTCTCTTGGCCGCGGCCTTTACAAATTATACACCGCGTATCTTCAACCCTCGTGCCGGTGAAGTTGTGATCGGGCATTTTCTCACTGATCAGAATTATCAATTTTATTATCGGGCACAGGGCGGGGCCGAGCATCAGGTGCCGAATAAAATGATAATGCCGCTCCACCTGATGGATATTTATGGCACCGAACACCGTCTTCGACTCGGACTGGTGTCCACCCATAATTATTTGACGTTGAATAAAGTTTAATTTGTCGGAGAGGGATCAAGTGGCGGCGGTCACCCTTGCCCAAGGGATTGTTCCTTCGCGAATCATGATCCGTTCGCGGTGCTTGCAATAGCTTGAGCATATTTGCCCCGCCACTCCTTAGCCCTCGTCAAGCAAGCCACCTGTATGTTGTGGATGCAGGCATCCTGGGGTCAGGGCGCAGCCGGTAGTTCTGCCGGATGCGCCCTGACCCTCTTTGTTATCCGTATTGCTATCTATTTGCCGCGACTCGGGCAGTAGCCACCATGGGTCAGTCCGGCTGGCCCGTTCGTACCTTTGCAGTTCCCAAGCTGACGCCACTGGCCGGTCATTCGGGCTGGTTGACGGTCTGCCCGTCGATGGGTTCCCGGGGGCATGTTTGCAAGGGTGTGTACCAGTGAACGGCAGAAGCGACATACAGGTGTTGTTGCTTTGGCGGCGTAAAGGGCGTGTCCAGAGTGCCCAGCGCTATGGAGACCCATTCGCTGAATTGGCCTTCAGAGCGTGACCAGAACAAGGTCGAACCACATTGCATGCAGAATTCGCGCAGCACCGAGGCCGACGAGCAATAGCCCGTGATGCTGGTGCTGCCGCTGAGTATCCGCAGTGCGCTGCGGGGCACGCTGGCATAAGACGCGAATGCGGCACCATGGCCTTTGCGACACTGGCTGCAATGGCAATGACTGACGGCCTTTGGCGCTGTAAGCAGTTCATAGCTGACGGCTGCGCAAAGGCAGCTGCCCTGGTAGACCCTGGTCATGTCGTCGTCCCTGAAAAAGATCCCGGCTTGGTGTCTGACTGAAAGTCGTCGCCATGCATAGTGCCTTGACCGGACGGTGCAAGAAAAGGGTGAGCTTCAATCCGCTCACGGCTGGTGATTGGCAGGCGTACAAAGAGCAGTGCCAATGCCCGCATTTACCGACGGGCAGGCAGTGCTCTGTGGCCGGGAGCAGGCTTAGCGGCCGCTCGCTCTCAATGCATCGGGGGTGTACATATCGGCCGTCAGCTTAAGATTGTTCATGATCGGGCCTTTGCGCTCTTCGTTGGTCAGCCCGTAAGCGGTGTACTGCCTCGAACTCAGGTCATAGAAAAACTGCACCCCGGAAATCGCCAGCTTGGCGTCAGGATGCTGGAAGTAATTCATCATGGCGTGCTTCCAGATTTTTCCGCGGGCATCGTAGTTGTCCGCCAGTGTGCCGGCCCAGGTATCCTCATCCAGGTAAATGACCCGCTTGCTGTACAAATGGCGATAGCCTTCTTTCAAGTTGGCCTCCAGCACCCAGACTCGACGCAGCTCAAAGCGCAGGTAGTCAGGATCAGGGTGAGAGGGGGTCAGCAAGTCACTGTATTTAACTGCACCACTGTTGACGCGAAAGGCGTTGACCGGGATGTAGATCTCTTTTTTACCCAGGTTTTTCCACTCGTAACGTTCAGGCGAGCCGTTGAACAGGCGGTCGTCATCCACGACCATGGTGCCATTGGTGCCAATCATCGGCTGGTCGAAGCCAAACCCGGGCAACTGTCGAACCCGTCGAGTCCCGGGGTTATAACTCCAGGCCAGACGTCCCTGTTTGCTCCAGTCGTAGTAGTCCTGTGAAACCGTGCTGACACCTGCATCCCGTTGTGGCTGCATGGTGAAGTTCCAGGAAAATGCACGCACGCCCTCGGAGACCGGTAGCTCGTTCGGATTATTGGCAGGTGACAAGCCGCGAAGACGGGTTTTACCCCAGCCAATACTGCCGTTAGGCAGTACCGATGCGTTTGAACGGGTGATGTCCTGGGTCCAGGGCCCGGCGATCAGCATATGGTTCCACAGCAATTCCAGGCCGCTTTTAGGAATAGGGAAAGGCACTTGCCCCAGGCCCTTGATACCCATTCCGTCATTCACCAGTTCGGCGTTCAGGGCATTCCACTGAGCGTGCTGGCAGACATAATCGGGTACTCCAAAGATCCGCTTGCCCGCATAAATGTTCATTTTGTAGCTGTCAGGGTATTTCTCGAACAGGACTTTCTGGCCCTCGGTCAGATTGGCCGCGTGTTCCTTGTAGTTGCTTGAAGTGAGCACCAGAACGGGCACTTCATCCTTGAACGGGTCTACGGGTTGGTCACCGGAATACAAGGTGTGATTCCAGCCCGGTACTTGATCTACATACTCGCCGGTAAATGCGGGAATGCTGCCGGCAGCGTTCCCTGCACGTTCTGCACCCAGGCAGGTAAGATTTTTCCCCAGTTGAGCGGCCTCCTCAGGTGTGACTTTGGAAAACGCAGTGCAAGAGGCGGTGAGTCCGGCCAGTAAAGATAAGGTCAATGCCATATTTTTTTTATTGGTTTTCATTTTAACCTGCAGGAACTGGTGCGTTGAAAAAGAGGTGGGTCAGAGGGATGCGCTACTCTGGTCTGGCGGGTTATTCAGATGCTTCAAACGTTGCTTGAGCGTGAGCATGTGTTCCAGGTAAACCGTCACTTCTTGAGTGGGAACGCCTGGCACAATGCGTCTGGAGTACGCATCCAGAGATGCTTGCAGGACGTCTTTATTATCCGGTGCCGCAAAGTAGGCCATGTCTGCCAGTTTGCAGGCCAGGGCCGGATTAACGTCCTGCAATACCCTAATTCGGGCGGTCAATTTGTCGATTCCGCCGCTCAGGTCGACTATTTCACTGCCAAAGGCCGAGAGCGGGGCAGGGGACCAATCCGAAGGCACGCCATTCCACCAGCCGCCATCTTCTTTCAAGACCATTTTTGCAACGTCTTGAAAGCGGTTGTATGTCTGCGCCATGTCCGTGCGCCCTTGCAGTTTTTCAGGCAGCTTGACGGCATCCACGATTTCATCTGGACGTTTATCGTCATTGAGCCCGTTGGCCACTTGGGTGACAGCCGAATCCAGCATCTGGGCAGCTGCCAGCAGCTTGTCTTGAGCTTCAGCGCCAGAGACCATTGCCGCGCCATGCATGGGCAGTACCCGTTGCGGTCTGGTTGCGGCCATATCGCGTAATGCCTGTGCCCATTCGGCGACATGGCGCTGACGGCGCTTGCCATTGCCGGCATTGAGCAGGAAGGGTTGCCAAAAGTCGGCGCTGACCACCACTTTGCGTGAAGGTACGCTCACCCAAAGCTGGTCGGCAGACTCTCCGCGGGCCTGGGTCAATACGAAGTCTTCGCCGCCAATGCTAAGGGTTTTGGTGCCGTGGAAGGTTTCGGTGGGCAGGATGGTATCTTCCATGCGCCGCGGAACATCCCGCGGGTCCTGGTTGTTGAGGCGCACCATGGAGAAGTTGACCAGCCTGATGTCAGTGGCCAGTTCGGAAAGAAAAGTGTCAGTGGTAATGATGCGCGGCTTCTCTCCGGCCGCGAGTAGCGCCCAGGCACCAAATGCATGGTCGGCATGGTGGTGGGTGATAATAATGGTGTTAACCGGTTTGTCACTGATCTTGCGCAGCGCCTCAAGCAGAGCCGGCCCTGCGGGTGCATAACCGCTATCGACCAGCACCAGGCCCTCGGCCGTTTCGAATACCGCGACATTGACAAAGGGCAGGCGTAACAACCAGGTCCCCTTGCCCTGTGGCTCTATGGTCAGCTTTGAGCGCGCATCGTCAATCGCGGCCTGGTTGGTTCTACTGTACATATGATTGGCAATGGCCGCGGATACAGGGCCGCCAAAACCGGCGTTCGGATTGGAGCGCAGGGTATTCAATATGTTGGGGTATTGCTTCATCAGGTCGGTGCGTAGTTCAAACCGTTCAATGGCTTTAGGGTCTGGCGGTGCGGCGGATATTGGCACTTGAGGCGCAGCCTGCAGCCCCCCCGCGATCACACTCAAACCCATTACCAGTAATGCTTTCTTATAATTGTTATGCATGTTTATAAATAACCTTTGATTGATAAAATAAATCAATAATGGCTGTCAATAGTTACTGCAGACATTGAAATAAGTCGGGCCACAGGATGGCGGCCTTGACTATAAATATTTGAAGAGGGGCAGCATCGTCCGTGCGGACTAGATGATATTGCCGATAACCTGAAATTGATTATCGTCATTAGTCATAGGGCTATTTCTACAGAGTGTGACGGATGTCACAGAAAAAAGACTGTTTATAAAACAGCGGTGCAAGTTTTTTCTGTGAGTCGTGATCACGGATGGCAGATGCATTGAAAAACAAAGGGCTGCCGACAGGTTGATCTATTATGCAAGGCGTGCTCAAGACATGATGATGGGCGGGGGCAGAGCGAGCGGGAGTGATTTTTTACGAGGCCTGTGTGGCCGGGGGGTGGTGTGATTGGCGCCTGTTGGAAGAACTTCAAATCCAGTGCATTGCTTACCGGTGCGGGCTATTGCTTTGTGATCGCATGTTCGCTGAGCAGTTTTTATCTGTACTGTTACTGGGATGAACCAAGGCCGGTAGAAAGGGTATTAGTCACGACGGAAGGTACACTATATGCGTATGCGGACAGTTCTCAGTATTCGACCTCGTTTCTGGTTAAAGAAAACAGTGGCAAGCTGATCAAGTTAACGGCGGTGCCTGATTATACCCGCCTCATCAAGGGGTTTGGTTCTGATCTTGGTAAAGCTATTGTGGTCAGGCATTACGAAGGCAGGGTTATAGCGTGTCGTATAGAAGGTGTGGAGTTTTGTATACCGCGGTGCTTTACTTTCTGGGAGTGTCAAATCAAGGTGGTTGAATCAGACGCCAGGGCAATGAGGAAAACCATCTATACAGTGTTGTTTATGGGAGTTGGTTTGGTGCTGGTGTTCATGTACAGGAAGCTGTAAAAAACAAGCAATTAAAATAGTCCCGACGCTGTGCAAAAGACTTTGCGCGGCCGGCTGCTATATTTAATCCGCCTGACGGCTCCCGTGCCCCGCAAACAACCCCGTTGCGTTAAAGGACGACATGATCGACTTTCTCTGCGCCATCCTCGAATTGCTGGGCCTGATTGATTCCCGGGTCAGAGCACAAGGCCCTTCCAGATGGTATCGACGCCATCCAAAACTGATCCGCAGTGTGCTCAGCATTTGCTGGATCCTCGCTTCGGCAGTGTTTTTGATCTATGTGCTGCAATGGCTGAGCATCCTGGGCCCGTGGGTACAGGGACTGGTGGCAGGAGTGATCGCGATGCAGGTGGTCGGCTTTTTAATTTTGCTGTTACGCCGGAAAAAATCTTAAAACCCCCCTCTGTTACAGGCTCCCGGAAGGTTTGCCGGCGCGGTTGCTATCGCTCCAGTTACTGACTTCTGGTGGCTGGCCCGTTCTCGACAAAGACCCCCGGGACCTGATGCGTATAGTAAAGGTGCCTTGCAGGAGCCCGGCTGGCTGGCGGTACCGATCACGGCGTTGTGCGACGCAGCGGCAAGTACGTGCCCTGCGGGGCGGTGTTCGCGCCTGTAGTCGGGCTCGGCTTTCATAATAAGTACAAGAGGATGTCATGTTGAAAAAGCGATTTGTCACTGTGCTCTGCCTGCCTTTTACCGTCTGCGCTGCACTCGCGAGCACTGAGCAGCCAGTTGTCGTACAGAGCGATTTTGATCAGATGGCGACCCCGGTGCATCAATGGTCGGACAAGGGAAAAGAGCTGTTTTATATCGACGAGGGCCCTGAAGACGGGATCGCGGTTGTGTTTGTCGGGGGCAACGGCACCAGTGCAAGAGCCCTGGAACTGACCAATTTTCTGCGCTCTACCCGCGAGCAATTAAAGCTGCGGTTCATCACATTGGAACGTAACGGTTTTGGCCAGAGTGCCTTCGATCCGAAAGGCGATTACGGCAGCTACAGTGCCGATGTCCATGCCTTGCTTGACCATCTGGGTGTTGATGAATTTTCCTTGCTGGCGATCTCCGGTGGTGGTCCTTATGTCGCCCGGATTGGAGCAGACCTTGCGCCCCGGGTGCGTTCGATTCACTACGCTGCGGCCTATTCCCAGCCGGGGGTGGGCAAGCCCGCTGAGCGTTGCAAGGTGTCCGATGAGCAATTGGCGACGACTGCCCTGGCTTATACGGTGCCCACGCAGTGGTGGGCCATGCCTGCCGACAGTTCAATCAAACACATCCGCGGCTGGCAAGATGCGGCCTACGATGATGGTCTGCGCACCTTCTTCATGAAAGGCACCCAGGACGTGAAACCTCTGTTGCATGAGTGGCGCCTGTATTGCGAGCAACCGGTGGCTTCCGGGGCGGCAGTCAAGTCACCGGTGTTCATTTATGCGGGCACCGCCGATAGCGTAGTGCCCATGGAGCACAAGGATTTCTGGGCCGGGCATTATTCAAACATTGCTGCCGTACGCGCTTATCCGGGGGAGGGGCATGACGTGCAGTACCGGCACTGGGGCCAGATTCTCAGCGACATCGCTTATCAGGGTAAGCGCCTGCTGATCTGTGATCAGGGGCAGTCACTCTTGCTGCCTGAAGAGGTGGCGCAACAAAAAATCTCCCGGGGCGCAACCCTGGATATATGCGCCTGGCAAAAAGCAGGCTGAAGGATTGCCCTCATTGCAGGCAGTTGATACTGCCGGTGATGAGGGCAGCAGAGACCGGACGCCAGCCACCACAAATCAAGGGATATTGACTTGAAGAACGCGAGCCTGAGACTCAGGCCGCAGTCGAATCAATGTTCCGGCGCAACCATCCGAAACTGTATGTCTATATCGTTGGAAACCAGACTGTCAGACCACTCGCCAGCCCCGACGTTGAAATCACTGCGTTTGAGCACCAGCTCTGCGTCGAAAATGCCGATGCTTCGCTCTGATTTCAGAAGCATCGGCACTGTTACCTCCCTGGTAAGGCCCCTGAGTGTAAGGTTGCCAATGATCTGGTAGCGGTTGTTGCCCAGGTCTTTAATGCGCGTCGACTCAAAGGTCGCCACTGGATAAGCAGTGGTGTCGAACCAGGCAGGCTTTTGCAATTCAGTGTTGGCGTCTTCGCTGCCGGCGTCGATGCTGTCGAGGTAGATGGTCAGTTTGGCCTGAGCCGCCTCGGGGTGTTCGGTGTCGAAACCGAGGGTCCCGACAAACTTGCCAAACGTGCCATACACCTTCGAGCCCATCTGGTGGTAGGTAAAACTTATGGTGCTGGCGGCGGGATTGACGTGGGTGTATTCGACGGCATCAGCTCCGGGAAAAAAGCCGAGGGTAAAAGTGACAGCCAGTGCGGTGGTACGTAGAGATCGAGGGCTCATTGCACTCTCCAGGACCGGCCCTTTATGGGTCGAAAGGTGTGGCAGTAGCTGAGGTGAAGCAAAGACTGGCCGTTTGTTGCAACCCGCAGAGGGCTCAACTTTTACCTGGCTGCGTACCAACGCCTGCCGGGTTTTGGCAGAGGTGACGCTATCCTCGGAATGCGCCCTTCAGGAATCTTAGCAGTGTTCGAGAAAGCGTTTTAAACACTCAGGCCCCGAAGCCCTAAGTAACGAGTGGCAGCCAATGGCGCCGGGGAGAAGGAGGGGCGTCGAGCATGACGCACCTCGCTTGCTGCTTTTGGTTGCTGCTGTCCGGGGGCGGCCACTGTCAATTAGCGGCCGCTCTCTTTTACGAGGGCAGCAGGAAATCGTCGCGGCTCGTCATGCCGCTGACAGTACTTGTCGAGTGTTGGCAGGGGCCAGGCGGCTTGAGAGCCGATAAAGTTTTTGCCCCTTGCGCCCTGCATGGCGCACAGAATCATTTGCTCGGCTTGCTCCGCCGTTACGCCATAGTCGGAAAATTCCGTTTTCACGCCCAGGCTATGCAGGAATTCGCGCAACTGATCCTGAGCTTTGTCCAGGTCGTTGCCGAAAATTCGTTGCAGAGTACGGTCGCGCGCTGCGTCGCGACCCCAGGCCAGGCCCAGCACCAGCGGCAATGTAAAGGAGCAGGCAATGCCATGTGCCAGGCCGTATTGCAGCGTCATCTCGTAAGAGATCGAGTGGGCAAGGGCGGTTTTGGTGTTGGAAAACGCCAGTCCTGCCTTGAGTGCGGCCAGTGCCATGCGCGAACGCAGTTCTTTGTTGGTGAGATCACGATGCAGCTGCGGCAGGCATTCGAAAATGTCCGCAATGGCGGAGATGGCGAAGGTGTCGGAAACCGGATTGGCATTGATGTTCCAGACCGACTCCAGCGCATGGGACAAGGCATCCAGCCCGGTAGAAACGGTGACGCCGCCAGGCACGGTCAGCATCAGTTGCGGGTCGATAATCGCGACTTTCGGCCAGGTGCATTCAAGGTGCAGCGAGTATTTTTTATGGCTGGCCGAATCCCAGATCGTCGCCCAGGGCGTCACCTCGCTGCCGGTACCCGCCGTGGTGGGCGCCGCGATCAGTATTTTGCTGCGCGCCGGGACGAAGGGTTTGCCGGTTGCCAGCAATGCGAGCAATTCATCAAAGTGCCCCGATTCAGTGCCCACGATCAACGCCTTGGCGGTGTCGATGGCACTGCCGCCGCCTACTGCGATGACCGCATGGCAATCGCCGGCTTGCTGCCAGAATCGCTCATAGGTGTCCCGTAGCCGGGCCACGTCAGGATTAGGCTGGACATCTTCAATCACATACACCAGACGGTCGCCCAGCAGATCCTGAATGCGATCAACCAATCCCAGCCCGCGCGCTTCGGGAAAGGTCACTAGCGCGACTTTCTGGTTTTCAGTGATGTCGGCAAGCTCAAGCAGGCTGCCCCAGCCGAATCGTGTATCAACGGGATTGTGGAATCGGGCAATCATGGCGGGTCCTTTATTTTTGTTGTTGGAAGTGGCCCCATACTCGGGGGGCTTCTCCAACAGCTCAAATCGATAATTCGCAGGCATTAATCGGCAGAACCGATACTTGATTCAATGTGAGTGCCTGGGGCAGGGATGTTCAGTTGTGAGCGCCACGCTGGATCGCGTTGCGCAATCGACCCGACACCGCATCAGCGACGATCACCATCAGCGTGATGACGATGATGCAGGTGGCAGTCTCCTGATACTTGAACAGTTTCAGGCTGCTCACCAGCTCAAAACCAAGCCCCCCTGCACCCACCATGCCGAGTACGGTCGCCGAGCGTAAATTGACTTCGAAGCGGTAAAGGACCACTGCAATCCAGGCCGTGATGACCTGCGGCAGTACCCCGAAAACGATGACCTGCAAGGGCCGTGCGCCGGTGGCCTGGAGTGCTTCAATCGGGCCTTGGTCGATCTCCTCGATACTCTCGGCAAAGAATTTTCCAAGCATGCCCAGGCCATGCAACGCCAGCGCCAGCACGCCGGGGAAGGGCCCAAGGCCTACCGCCGAGACAAATATCAGGGCCAGAATCAGCTCATTTATGCTGCGAGTGAAATTAAGAAATTGCCGGATCGCGTGGAACACCAACCGGTTTTTGTTCAGATTGCGGGCCGCAAGAAATGACAGCGGAATGGCCATCAACACGCCGAGCAATGTGCCCCAAATGGCAATTTGCAGCGTCTCCACGGCAGGGGCAAACAGTCGAGGAACAATGCTCAGGTCGGGTGGGACGGTGCGTGCAAGGAAATCACCAATTTGTGGCAACCCTGCCGCCAGTTCAGCCACGCTTAATTGCGCGCCAGTGGCACTCCAGTGCAGTGTCAGAATGACCGCCAGCACGATTGCGCCAGTGGACAGCCACCCACGCGGTCCGCGAGGCAGGCTCACGGTCCACAGATAACTTTGCTGTTTCATGCTTGAGCCCTCACTTGCGCGACGGGGGTTATCAGTTCGTCCGCTCTCGCAGTGGCGCCCTGGGGGGCCGTTGTCTGGCCGGGGTATATGCGCTGCAAGTCGTCTTCGGTCATGCTGCAAGCGCTACCGTCATACACCAGTTTTCCGTGGGCCAGGCCTACGATCCGGTCTCCAAACTCCCGGGCGTAATCGACTTGGTGCAGGTTGCACAACACCGTGATACCCAGCTCCCGCGTGGCGTCGCGCAAATATTGCAGCACCAGGCGCGCAGTCTTCGGGTCGAGACTGGCCACCGGCTCGTCGGCCAGAATCACTTTTGGGCGTTGCGCCAGGGCACGTGCGATGCCCACGCGTTGCATCTGCCCCCCGGAGAGCGAATCGGTCCGTTCGCGGGCTTTGTGCGCCAGCTCGACGCGCTCCAGGCATTGCATGGCCAGCGCCACGTCCTCGCGCCGAAACAACTGCATGATGGAGGTGAGCGTTGACACCGCGCCCAGGCATCCGGTGAGTACATTCTTCAGTACGCTCAGACGCGGTACGACGTTGTGGTGCTGAAAAATCATTGCCGCCTGACGTCGCAGAACGCTGGTGTCGCGGCAGGCCAGTGCGTCAATGCCTGCCACTGAGAGTGTTCCGGAATCGGCCTGGACCAGTCGGTTGATACACCGCAGCAAAGTAGATTTACCCGCACCGGACTGGCCCAGCACCACCACGAATTCTCCTGCTGCCACCTCCAGGTCGATCCCGCGTAGAACCGGGTTTGGGCCGTAGTGCTTGGTCAGTTAGCGGATGCTGATCATTTGAGCCTCCGCAAATCGAGATTGAGCACCTTGGCGGTTTCGCGGACGACGTCGTAAGCCGCATCGGTAGTGGGCTGGAAGCCATCCAGTTGGCCCTGGTCACCCCAAGGCACGTCCTTCACCGAAGCCAGGGCGGCAGCGACTTTTTTCTTGAGTGCCGGGTCGAGGTTTTGCCGCCAGACCATTGGAGACTCCGGGATCGGACGCGAACTCCACACCACCTGGAAGTCATCCTGCTTCACCAGTCCTCTGGCCACGGCGTTGGTCAGAATGCGGTCGGCGACGGCGCCAGCATCTACCTTGCCGTTGGCTACAGCGAGGATGCTTGCGTCATGGGAACCGGAGAACACCACTCGCGAAAACAATGTTGCGGGATCAAAACCGGCCTGTTCCAGCCCGGCTTTGGGGAACAGATGGCCAGAAGCAGAGCTGGGGTCGACAAACGCGAAGGTGTGATTTTTCAGATCGGACAATTGCTGAATGCCGCTGTCCTTGCGCGCAAGGATCAGGCTCTTGTAGGCGCTTTGCCCGGTTTTTTTGGTGACGGCTACTGCGAACGCTTCGACCTCTGCTACCGACGTTGCCAGAACATAGGAGAAAGGGCCGAGGTAGGCCACATCCAGTTTGCCTGCACGCAGCGCTTCGATGATGCCGTTGTAGTCCGTGGCGACAAAGGGTTCGACGGGCATGCCCAGTTTGGCTTCAAGGCTGCTGAGCACTTGCTTGCTCGACTCGATCATCGCCTGGGAGTCTTCCGACGGGATCAGGCCAATTCTCAATTTCTCGTTCGCTCCTGCTTGGCAGACAGCGCTTATGGAGAGGCAGGCAATAGCGGCGACACGCAAAAATCCGGAGAAATTATTCATGGCATTCCAGGCGATTGGTTGGAGTGACCTCAGGCTAGAAATGTCACGTGACAGTCATACGATCAATTCAATATAGGTTTTCGCAGCTAAGTATTGATGGAGTCTATGGATGTCGACCGCCAGGATGCGTGCCTTCCTCGCCGTGGCACGTCACGGAAGTTTCAGTGCCGGCGCACGGGCCCTTGGGCTCAGCCAGCCGACGCTCACCACACAAGTCCAGAGCATGGAGCGGCAATACAATCTGGAGCTGTTTCACCGTCGCGGGCGGCGCATTGAGTTGTCCGATGTCGGCCGGCAATTACTGCCCATTGCTCAAGCGATGGCTGCGCTGGATCTGGACGCGCACAACTTGCTGCGTGACTCCGGGCGGCTTGACAGTGGCCAGCTCAAGATAGGGGCGGTGGGGCCTTTTCATGTGATCGAGATGGTCGACAATTATTTTCAGCAGCATCCGCGTATCGATGTTTCGATACGGGTTGGCAACTCGGCGCAGGTGCTGGCCGATCTTGAGAGTTACGTGACCGATATTGCGGTATTGGCCGGATGGCACGAAGATCCAGGACTCTGCGCCGTGCATTACGCACGTCACGCCATCATCCTGTTTGCCCACCATGAGCATCCTTTCGCAAAACGCGAGTCAGTACGACTCGAGGAACTGGACGGCCAGCGGCTACTGCAACGGGAGCCTGGTTCCACTACTCGTCTGGTCCTGGAACAGGCCTTGTTGGCGGCACAAGTTGTGCCCCGCATCGCCATGGAAATCGGCAGCCGCGAGGCATTGCGCGAAGCTGTGGTGCGTGGGATCGGGCTGGGGGTGGTATCCGAAGCGGAGTTCATCGCCGATCCCCGTATTCGCACGATCCGCATCGAGGGCGATCCGCTCTACACCGAAACCTATCTTTATTGCCTGGCCGAGCGTCGCTCCAGTCGACTCATTACATCGTTTTTTGATGTGGTTCTTTCGGCGCAGGTGAACGACTCACATTCGGCTGGCGAATATTGAAAGTCCGCGATTGGCCGATTGGAGGGGCCAGGCAAATCAGGAGAATTAGTAAAACCTGGCAAGGAGCTTGTTTTGCCAACAGTCGCGCCAATGATAACTATCCAGTGGTGCTAAATCTCTCAGCCAGATTTTCCACCGAATACACTGGAGATCAATCGCTCACGCAATGATGTTTCTTAATATTACAAAGCAGGATGATAATAATTTAGTTAGGGTGGTTTTGTTTTGAACGTATAAATCAGGATGTACAGCGTGAGTTCCCTAGCAACAAATCCACGATTTACCATCGTGATCGCTATCTTTTGTTTCCTCTCAATGGCGCTTGCGGCCAAAATAACTTACCTCATGGTTTTTTCTCATGAGTTCTTGAGCAATGAGGGTCGTAAACGCTCAATGCGGTTGATTGAAACAGCTCCCGTACGCGGTACTATATTTGACAGGTTTAATCAGCCCCTGGCAGTTTCCACACCCGTGAGTACCTTATGGGTAAATCCCAGGCAGTTTGCCCCAACGAATCGGCAGGCAGTCATCCTGGATGAACAGCTTGATATTGATGCCTCGCGGATCAGGGCGTTAACATTGAATGAACAAGGTAAATCTTTTGCCTATTTTGCCCGAAGAATTAATCCTGAGCGCGCGAACAAGATCATGAAGTTATCTATTCCAGGTGTTTATGAGCGCCAGGAATACAAAAGGTTTTACCCTCAAACGTCGATGCTTGCCCAGACATTAGGCTTCACTAATATTGACCAGCAGGGTATCGAAGGCATCGAATTGATGTACAACCAAAAGCTTTCTGGCAAGCCTGGCCTGGAAGAACGCACCTTGAACTTACACAAGCGAGTCACCCGTGAGATCCTGGTGCACAAGCCCGTTACCCCCGGAGAAAATCTGCATTTAACAATTGACTCGACACTTCAATATTATGTTGAAAAAGCTTTGCTCAAAGGGGTAAAGAACAATGCAGCCAGGTCGGCAAGTGCAATTCTCATACACGCCAGAACAGGAGAAATACTGGCACTGTCTACGATGCCTTCCTTCAATCCAAACGCACGTAGAGGTTTCAACGCGGAGCGTATTCGAAATCGTGTGTTTACTGATGTGTATGAGCCAGGCTCGGTAATAAAACCATTCAGTATGGCCGCCGTTCTCACAGCCAATATAATTGACAAAAATGCCATTATCCCAATAGCGCCGGGTTACATAAAAATCAATGGATATACCATTCGGGATGTAGGCAGAGACAGCCAGTTGGACTTGGCGGGAATCATCCGTCGCTCTTCAAATGTCGGCATGAGCAAGGTTGCTATTCCGACAGGAGGAGCAGTGATTTCGCAATTGCTTACTGATCTGGGGTTCGGAAACAATACTGCGATTTACTTTCCAGGGGAAAGTATTGGGACAGTTCCCGTCAGGAGGGTATGGTCAGATATCGCTACGGCGAGTCTCTCATACGGGTATAGTTTGTCGGTCAACCTGGCGCAACTGGTTCAAGCCTATACCGTATTTGCCAATGATGGGGATCTTATACCGCTATCGTTAATCAAGGGTGAGAAGCAGCCGCCACGCAATGTCATAAGCCCGGAGGTCGCCAACAACATTCTGGACATGATGGTACATGCCGTGGATGGACCCGGAGCAGGTGGAAAGCGCGCAGCAATCGAAGGTTATGTCATTGCGGGTAAAAGCGGGACTTCACGCAAGGCATCCAGCGGTGGATATAAAAGTAATGAATATAGAGCCATGTTCGTAGGGATCGCTCCGGCCAACGCGCCTGAATTCATTATGGCTGTAGTCGTGGATGAGCCAACTGCCAATGGTTACTTTGGGGGCGCTATTGCAGCGCCGATTTTCAAGGAAATAATTGAAGATGTGCTTCGGGTCAGGAATATACCTGGCAATGCAAGTGAAGTCTTTCCAGCAGCACTGGCCCCAATCGTTCAGTAGGCGCTGTCTCTGTTGCGGCAGTCAGGGTCGGCTTTAATACCCCGTACGACTGCCGCTTTTGGCAAAACTGAGTGTGACCAGTTGCTACTGCCCTTGATTGAATGCGGTTTATTTGCCCTGGACCAGTATTGACAGTCACCTGACTGCAGATGGATTGAGTTGAGCCTTGACTGCGATACTGGCCATGCCCGCATGGAGTGGCTCACGACCTGTGAGCTTGACTACGCCCCTGGCTCGGAAAGTTGCTTCGTTCTCCAGCGCATCAAATCGACTTTGCAAGCACTTAAAATATCTCCAGAGCCCGATCCTCCCATCATGGAATCACTTTCCCATTGGCACTGTGCATCCTTGAATTTTTCAAAGGCCTTCTGAGAGGCGAGCAGCGATTCAAGGGCTTTGGCCGTCGCGCTCGAATCGATTTCTTTTGTTTGAGCTTCCAGCTTTTTGTAGGCGATATTCATTTGTGAAGTGATTTCGCGAGTCTTGCCCTCAAGGCAGCTTTGCAACGCTGTCCGGGGCTGATCGCCAATGGAGTTGTTGCATTCGTTCAGTGCTCCGGTTTGAGCATCGTTGGCCACTGCAATTTTTGCTGCGGCAGTACCAGGCGCAACTGCGGTATTGATAGCGCTATTTGCGATTGGGTTTACATCTGGTTTCGCGGGGGCTTGAGCGAGTGCAGTACCCATGGCAAATGTAGTCGCTACAGCAACCACCGAAATGAGTTTTCTCAATTTATCTATCCTTTGGAAGGCGTTTTTCGAGGGGCAAGAAACAACTTTTGATGCTTGGCCAATTGCGTACTGCGTCTGCAAGACTAGCTCTAATGGCGTTCACAGCCCAAGGCCTGTTTGACTGCATCTTGGGCAAACTGTTCATAAAGGTCGGGGGGAGATGCCGGGAATTGCAAATCAGGGTGAAGCATCATTGGATGGGCGGACTGAAGTGGCAGGGTCAGCCTTTGGGTCAACCATGGTCGCAGAGAGGGGCAGAGTTGAATCTGCTCTGGCTCTTGATGTTGCGAGGGGGCCCTTGGATTTAATCAGCCACCCACACAGCAGTGTGCTGCACTTCAAATCTCGGGGCCGGGAGAGCTCCATCCGTTACGCGCGGTAGCTCCAGACCATTTCCACCACCCGTGCGGAAATCAATATATAGACGAGCACTATCAAAAGCTGAAAGACGAGGTGGTAGCGCAGTTGGGCCAGGCGGCGAATACCATCACTGACGTTCAGCAGCATGAGTATTCCAGATATGGTGATCACCCCCCACCCAGCCATGTTGGTGGCCGTGATGCTCATAAAGAGCTTGTGATCACTGTGCAAAGCGTTCGTACCCGCTGCAAACAGAAGCGCGCACAGAACCATATTTTTGAAATTGTCGAAGATCTTGGCATTGAGATCCTTGTCGAGCAATTGCGAGTAGCGCATCCATAATTTTTGCATGTTCACTGCCTCAAGAAGGATCAATCAAGCACAGTTCGTCTCAACAACTGCTCAAAGAGTATCGGGCACGCGTTGCATTCTGAAACGCGCCACCGCCAGTTCAAGTTCGTTGGGCCGGTTGGGTGGGGACGCTGTTGTAGCTGGCTTCAAGTGTAAGGATTTAGCCAGCGCGCTTCTACGGCTTTGCGAACGTCTTCTGTTGGCCGCAAGTAGCCTTTCACGCAGGACTGCTTACGGCTAGAAGCGTTCTCTGACAGACCGTGGCGCGGCCTTGCCGAGTTACGTCTGTGCAGCTTATGCCGTGGCAGCACCGAGCAATTGACTAATGATCGCCGCCGCTTCAGGTACAGCTTGAGTGGCGATATCCAGATCCAGCGAGTTCAAGGCAACAACACCCACGCAGGCTTCAAAAAAATGCTGGTTGTGAGGGCGACTGATCGGGCTCGCCACGCCAATGGCCCCGGGCTGCAATTGACCGTGAGTCAGGCTATAGCCCAGCTCACGCCCCTGTATGACGGCCTCCGAGTCTTCGGGATGCGCCTTGCGGCCAGAAAGAATCGCAATCCCGGCCGCGCCCTGGTGAAGAGGGTGGCGGCTACCGATTCGATACCCGACGCGCATCAACGACTCTTCGGGGTCGGCAACCATGATCACCATGCATTCATTGCCCTGAGTAACGGAAATGAAAGCACTGGCTTGAGACTGTTTGGCCAGGTCGAACAGCGGTTGCTGTGCTACAGCCCTCAACCGGGGTTCGAAGCGAGCTGCAAGGAGAGTTGCTCCAGCGCCAAGACGGATAACACCTTCAGCCCCGCGACTGATCAGAAAGTGATCCTCCAGCGTGGTCACGATTCGATAGGCAATGGCCCGATGCACCTCAAGGCGAGCGGCCAGTTCGGCGATGGATATACCGCTGTCCTGTTGAGCAATGATGCTTAAAGCCTGAAGCCCTCGATCGAGGGTTTGCAGGGTGTTCTTGCTCTTTTCCATAGGAGGACGCTCCAGGTTCTTTGACGCAAACAAAAGAACGGCATATGCTAATTTTCTATATTAGTACACAGTTGTGCGATAAAAGTAAAACAATAAGAGGTCAACCATGTCTCAGCCCAGTGCGCCGGAAAAGACTGCATCCCGTGAAGCCGGTCAATCAGTCAGTGCCGGAAAATGTCCGTTCGATCATGGCCAGATGAAACCCGCTGCAAGTGCGGGGTGTCCGTTCTCTGCGGCGGCGGCCAGCTTTGATCCTTTCGACGAGCCGTATCAGCTGGATCCTGCCAGTGCCTTGCGCTGGTTCAGGGATCAGGAACCGGTGTTTTACAGTGACAAGATGGGTCACTGGATTGTCAGCCGCTACGAGGATGTGAAAGCGATATTTCGTGACAATCGGATTTACTCGCCCGCCAACGCACTGGAAAAGGTCACACCTTTTGCCCAGGAGGCACAGGACGTGCTGATGGGTCACGGTTACGCCATGGATAGAACACTGGTCAATGAAGATGAACCGGCGCACATGGATAGACGCCGGGCGCTGATGGGGTCGTTTTCGGTAGAGGAGTTGGCCCACCATGAGCCAATGGTGCGGCGTTTAACGCGCGATTACATCGATCGCTTCATCAATGCCGGCAAGGCCGATCTGGTGGATCAAATGCTCTGGGAATTGCCGCTGACGGTAGCGCTGCATTTTCTGGGCGTCCCCGAAGAGGACATGGACACTCTGCGCAAGTACTCGATCGCCCATACCGTGAACACATGGGGCAGGCCCTCTCCAGAAGAGCAGGTGGCCGTCGCCGAAGCGGTTGGACAATTCTGGCGGTATGCCGGCCAGGTACTGGAAAAAATGCGCAAGGAGGATTCGGGCGAAGGCTGGATGGGCTATGCCCTCCAGCGGCAGAAGGATATCCCCGAGATCGTGACCGACTCTTATCTGCACTCCATGATGATGGCCGGTATCGTCGCTGCGCATGAAACCACCGCGCATGCTTCAGCCAATGCCTTGAAGTTATTGCTGACCCACCGTACGGCCTGGGATCAACTGTGCGCCGATCCCGCATTGATTCCCAATGCGGTGGAGGAGTGCCTGCGTTTTTCCGGCTCGATTGTCGCGTGGCGGCGGTTGGCGACCGAATCGACGCGCATTGGCAATGTCGAGATCCCCAAAGGTGCCAGGTTGATGGTGGTCATGGCCTCCGCCAACCATGATGAACGACACTTCGAAAACGCCGACGAGCTGGATATCTACCGAGACAACACCACCGACCATCTATCGTTTGGTTATGGCAGCCACCAGTGTCTGGGCAAGAATCTGGCGCGTATGGAAATGCGCATTTTCATTGAAGAATTCACCAAGCGTCTGCCTCACATGCGGCTGGTGGAGAACCAGAAGTTTGAAGGCATCCCGAATATTTCATTCCACGGGCCGGAGCACTTGTGGGTTGAGTGGGATCCAGAGCGCAATCCGGAACGGGCCGTACCAGGGATCGTTGACAGTCACCTTCCACTGAAAATAGGTCCACCCGCGCGGGCCGATATTTACCGCCATGTGATCGTTACGCAAGTAAAGGAGGAAGCCGACGGCGTTTTGGGTATCGCGTTGGCCGATCCAGGCGGGAGTAAGCTGCCGGGTTGGACGCCGGGCGCCCATATCGATGTGATCGCAGGTGACTATGTTCGTAAATATTCGTTGTGTGGCATTTTGCACAATGGCCACGAACTGAGAGTTGCTGTTCTCAAGGAGGGAAGCGGCAGAGGCGGTTCTGCCTTTATCCATCAAACGGTCACCGAAGGCATGGCGCTGAAAATTCGCGGCCCGAGGAACCACTTTCGACTGGATGAGACGGCGGATGACTACCTGCTGATAGCAGGCGGTATCGGCATTACACCGATCATCAGCATGGCAGATCGCCTCAAACAATTGGGTAAGCGATATCGCATTCATTACGCCGGGCGCTCACTGCAATCAATGGCTTTTATCGAGAGGCTCACGCGTGACCACCTGGAATGTGTGCAGTTTTATTCCGCGGAACAAGGGGGGCGCCTGCAGGTCAGCTCGCTGCTGGATACGGCTGCGGCGGGGACCCAACTATACGCTTGCGGCCCAGAGCGGCTGCTGACTCACTTGCAAGAGCAGGTGCTCTGTAGGCCAGACCTGACCTTGCGCATCGAACATTTCAGTGCCGCGCTCAAGCCGCTTGATGCGAGCACTGAAAAGGGCTTCACGGTCGATTTGCAAGACTCCGGGCTGACCATCCAGGTGGCCCCCGAGCAAACGCTTTTGCAGGCCCTTCAAGCCTTCAACGTGGATATTCCCAGTGACTGTGGCGAAGGCCTCTGCGGCTCATGCGAGGTGCGCGTTGCTCAGGGTGAAGTGGATCACCGGGATCAGGTCTTGACCCCCTCGGAACGGCAGGTAAACGATCGAATGATGGCCTGCTGTTCAAGAGCCAGGACCGGCCGACTGGTATTGAAGCTTTAGGGCTTCAAGGCGCGGGTGGCATTCGCACACCCGCGCGCTGTCACCCATTGC
This sequence comes from Pseudomonas sp. Lz4W, assembly GCF_000346225.2. NCBI lineage: Bacteria > Pseudomonadati > Pseudomonadota > Gammaproteobacteria > Pseudomonadales > Pseudomonadaceae > Pseudomonas > Pseudomonas sp. Lz4W. The sequence continues at coordinate 1,996,578 of NZ_CP017432.1, forward strand.
TTACCCAAACAATAATAATCAGGTAAACAACCATGCAGGATCAGATCTCGAATTTTCGTGCGACCCTGGATCGCCACCCGATCTCAGGATTTCAATGGCGGCTATTACTGTTACTGACGTTGCTGTTGATCACCGACGGCTACGACGCGCTCGGGCTTGGTTACGTCGTGCCGGCACTGGCTCAGGAATGGAACGTAGATAAAGTACTGTTCGGCCCGGTGTTCAGCGCTAACTTGCTGGGACTGACGTTTGGATCACTGCTGGTCACGCCCCTGGCCGATCGAATCGGCATTCGCGTTGTACTCATAGGCTGCGTATCGGTCTATGGCCTGCTGACGTTGACAACGGCGCTGGTCAACTCCATCGAGGGGTTGGTCTGGGTTCGCTTCATTTGCGGAATCGGCATGGGTGGTGCCATGCCCTGCGCAATGGCGCTCATGTCCGAGTACTCGCCACCTCGCCAGCGCACATTGATGGTAACGCTGGCGGCTTGTGGCTTCTCCCTGGGCGGGGCAATGGGCGGTTTCGTGGCCGCAGCATTGATCGACCGATTTGGTTGGCAGTCGGTATTTCTCACCGGCGGTATCGCCCCCTTGATGCTCTTGCCGGCGTTGCTCTTGTTCCTGCCGGAGTCGTTGCCAAGGTTGCTCAAAGACGGAGCCCCTTTTGTTCGGTTGCGCAAGTTGACGCGCAGAATGAAACTCGACTGGGAGCCGGTGCCTGTATGGGATGCGCAGTCGAAGGCGTCTCAATCCCCCAGTCGCTTTGCCGTGGTCGAGCTGTTCCGCAATGGCTATGCCCGCCCCACGCTCATGATCTGGGCAACGTTCTTTATGGCGTTGATCTTGCTGTACTTCATGGTGAGCTGGTTGCCGACCTTGCTCAAACAGAACGGCGTCAACCTCAGTGAAGCAAACTTGATCACGTCATTGTTCCTGTTTGCCGGGACGATCGGCGCAGGCGCGATGTCCTACTTTGCCGACCGTGTCACCAACAAGGCAAAACTGTTGTGTGTGGTGCTTGCCGCAGCTGGATTGTTCACCTTCCTGATTGGGCTGTTTCACGACAATAAGGTCGTGATGATCGGGTTGGTTTTCGCCACCGGTATGTGTGTGATAGGCGGACAACTGACACTTAACGCGTTCAGCAGCAACTTCTACCCGGCCCATTGCCGCGCTACAGGGGCCGGTTGGGCCTTGGGAGTAGGGCGCTTTGGTTCGATTCTGGGGCCACTGTTCGGCAGCCTGTTTATCGGTATGCAGATGCCGGTCAGTCAAATTTTCATTCTCAGCGCTATTCCGGCAGTTCTGGCGGCGCTGTTCATATCTCAGGTGAAGGCACCCAAGGCGAAGGATGAAGTCCGCGAGTGGAAAGGGCAGGTCAAGGAAAGCAGTCCGCTTTGAGGTCGCGACGAAGAGCGGTTTGAGGCCAATGGGGCATAAATCCATCGACGGTTCGTTGGGTAAATATCTGCCGGCTGCGACCGGCAGATATGGGCCGATAGCAGCCTGTCGCGAAGGACTACAATCGGCTAAAAGCAGCCGCTCAAAGGCGTCCAGGAAAGTCGGGGCAATTCATCCTGAGCGGATCCATCCGATTAAATGATGAGTAGCGCCCTCATCGCTTAAGGCTTTGTGTTGGCACTCCCGAACCGACTCGACCAGAGACTCAGCCTCTAGCCACAAACGTACCGCCACTTCTGTGGAGACTTGAGAATTTCGCCCCCCTGTTAGTTAGTCAAGGCCGTTTAGGTCGCTTCGCACACAGTACCTGCCGTGGAGATTTTGTCGACAGCCCGGAATAGGGAATCGCCGAACTTTATAGAACTTCATAAGCAGCATCGTCATTCTTAAATTTAGTGCGACAGACAGGAGTCTCCCACGGCGCACGACCTCATCAAAGTGCAAAGCGAAACTTCCTCACTCTCTCGAACAAGAAATAAATTGCAACAAAGGCCTGTTGAAATATTCTAAACACCAAGAAACCAATATTTACCGACCAAAAATGAGAAGCCTTGCCTTTTATAGCTGGATGGAAACCCAGTTCAATAAAACCACACCCAATGGTAACGTATGCTTTCGCATTGCTCAGAACAAGAAAAAACATGAGCAAACTTGTTGATTGAATAAAGGATTAACGAATGACTATCGAGCGAGAGATTTTCTCGGCCCTTATCGCGCAGAACGCATTTCAAGGTGAAAAGCCAAGCGTACATAGCTTCGCCCAGCTAGCTGTAGACAAGGGATTTAGAGCACTTTCGTCAAGGCAGCAAGCGGTGGTAAACCCCTTCCTGAAAAAACAATGCGAGGGGATAAAACAACCAAATGAAAAACATAACAACTGCAAAAATAGTATAGGCGGTCGTGATTTGGTTACAGCGCTTGAGAATTCCGAAAGTTATAAGGGATGGCGCTGCGAAAGCTGCCGAAGCGCAGTTTAAAAACAATAAAGCAACACAAGAGAGTAGCGACCCAGGACTCTACAAAAACACTATTGCTCTCGCTACTCCTGAATATTACTGCAGCAGGCCATCATGGCCTGCTCGCAGGTCTTTATTTTCTTTAAGCCCTATCAGCCCACCATTAAAACGCTGCTCACTCGTCACTCATTTGAGCGCTTCGAAAAAATAGTGCACGATGCAGCCAAATTTTTCTGCGCATCTAATTTTCCAGAGAGAAAATAGTGCCCATATATCAGGTAGTACTACTGTTTGTTTTCGGTATCGCAACACTCTGGTTGGGCTGCCAGTTGGATATGAAGAACCGTCAAAATGAACTGGCCGCAAAAGACAAAGCGAAACCCGGGCCTCTTAGGGTCGCTGGCAGACATCCCTGGTATACGTCTGCACCGCTCTCAAGGTTGCTTGGTCGGCAATGATCCCTGTCCTGATATCGAAAACCGTTAGAAAAATAAATGTGTCCCCTTTTCATAGGCCGCCACCTCTCACTCAAGTGCGTAGATCAAGCCGGCATATTGCGCTGTCCGCACTACTGCAAAACGGTAGCTGAACTCGTATCTTAACTGTCCGCTATTGGCCGATAGCAGCCTGTCGCGAAGGACTACAATCGGCCAGAAGCGGACCTTGGACAAACACCGTTCAAGCCGAATGGTTAATTCGACTTCACTGTCATCACTTCAAATTACTCTGGAAAAAGCTCGCCAGTTTTTCAAAAGGAATGAGATCGACGCGATCATAAAGGTCAACATGGCCAGCGCCAGGAATGATGACGAGCTCCTTGGGTTGACCCGCAAGCTTGTAAGCTTCTTCGCTGAACTCTCTGGAGTGGGCATCGGCTCCGGCAATGAATAGCATCGGACGAGGTGAAATCGTCTCGATGTCATTGAAAAGGTAGAAGTTCATGAATTTGATGTTGCTAGTAAGCGTTGGGTGCGTGGTCAGCTCTCTGGACGAGCTGGCTGGTGTGTATTCGCCACGGGGTGTGCGATAGAAATCATAGAACTCACGCTGAATCGGGTGAGTATTTTCGTCCAGTTGGTGGACCGTGCCGCTGGTGTAGAGCGTTTCACCGCCGGTGAACTCTACATACCGCTGCTGTGCGGCTTGCGCGATGGTCTCTTTGCGCTGCTCAAGCGTCTGCCCATGCTTCAAGCCATTACGGTTGGCTGCGCCCATGTCATACATGCTGACCGTTGCAATGGCTTTCATGCGTGGGTCGATCTTGGCTGCGCTGATAACAAAGCTGCCGCTCCCGCAGATGCCGAGTGCGCCTATCCGCTCTTTATCGATAAAAGGCCGGGTGCCAAGAAAATCCACCGCGGCACTGAAGTCTTCGGCATAAATATCCGGCGAAACTGCATTGCGTGGCAGACCCTCGCTTTCGCCCCAGAATGAAAGATCCAGTGACAGTGTCACAAAGCCCTTTTCTGCCAATTTAGTGGCATACAGATTAGCGCTTTGCTCCTTGACCGCGCCCATCGGGTGACCAACAACAATCGCAGGACTTCTGGTGTTGGCGTCGAGGTTTTTAGGGATGAACAGATTGCCTGACACGTTCATTTGGTACTGGTTTTTGAAATTGACCTTCAGCACTGTCACTTTGTCGCTGGTATAGAAGTTATCTGCGCCTCTGGACATATCGGCTCCTGTTGCTGAGAGTGAACTGACAAGAAGGGTGAGTAAAACCATGAGCTTTTTCATTGGTAGCCCTATCGAAGCAGAGTAGTCAGTTTTGGGAGATAGTTACTTTCACGGCATGTCGGCCCAGCACTTGTGCAAGGTTCGCGTTTTCGTCCACATGTCCAAGGCGTGTGTATGCGTACCTCGATTCAAAGGTCGTATAGAAAACAACCAGGGTGTCATTGCCATACAACATCAGATCACCCGCGTGGATCGTTCCCGGCTTGCTCGCATTGGAGGGCAGGGCTGCAGGAAGGCTGGCGTATTTTTCATTGCTGTTGAGATCGTTCATCTCCAGCGTGAGTGGCAGGAGCGTGGCAAACGTCCGAGCGGCTGCGTTGTCGGCCAAGGTGATGGCGAAGCGTTGTTCGCCGACTGTCATCCACATGGGATATTTCTCCGTGATCGAGGACGCCGACGCGGCATCATTCATTAGGATGTAACTGCCAAGCACGAGAGCTGAATACAGCACGCCAGGCCAACCAAATGACCGCTTGCCCCAGCCTTCGCGCTGCGGGGTATTTGCGGCGGGGTGAATGCTCGCGGTCATGACCCGTCTTCAGGATCGTTGCGTGGTTCAAGCGGTTCGAGCGTGGGTAGCCGCCAGTACGGTCACCGCGGCACCCAGCAGCAGCACAATTGCACTAGCGACAAACGTGCTCTGATAGCCGTGACTATCGAACAGCATTCCACCCACGGTTGAGCCCAGAGCAATGGAAAGTTGAATCACGGCTACCATCAGGCCGCCGCCAGCCTCGGCATTATTCGGCATGGCCTGTGCGATCCAGCTCCACCAGCCCACCGGGGCCGCAGTCGCCAACAGCCCCCATAAGCCCAGCAGTGCAGCAACAGCGATGATCGAGTGGCCAAAAGGGATCAGTGCCAGCGCGATCAAGGCCATCAAGACCGGAATGACTATCAACGTCTGGAACAGGCGGCGCCTCAGAACCCGGCCGATGATCAGGGTGCCGATAAAGCCTGCCGCACCGATCACCAGCAAGATCAACGACAACGTGGATACATCGACGCGGGTTACCGTTTCAAGGAAGGGCCGCAGGTAGGTAAACAGCGCAAACTGCCCCATGAAGAAGGCTGCGCAACCGGCCATGCCCAGCGCCACGGATCGATTTTTGAACAGTTTGAATACATTTCCGGAGCCTGGTTTGCGCGGTTCCACCGGCATGGGGGGCAGGCTGATGAACATCCAGACCAGAGCAATCGTCGCGACGGGTACCACACAGAAAAAAGCCCCGCGCCAGCCAATAATGGAGCCCAGATAACTGCCCAGCGGTGCGGCAACTACGGTCGCCAGCGCGTTACCGCCATTGAAGATGGCCAATGCCTTCGGCACCTGCGCAGCGGGTACCAAGCGCATGGCCGTCGCCGCGGACATCGCCCAGAAACCGCCAATGACCACACCGATGAGCGCACGGCCGACCATGTAAGTTTGATAGTCGGGGGCCAGCCCGACGATCAAGCCCGAGACAGCCATCAACCCGGCCAGTGCCAACAGCAGCAGCTTGCGATCGAGGGTTCTGGCAAGCCACGAGATTGACAGGCTGGTCAGCACGGCAAATGCCCCGGAAATCGCAATGCCTTGCCCGGCCATCCCTTCGCTAATCCGAAGATCAACGGCCATCGGCGTCAGCAGGCTGACGGGCATGAACTCAGAAGCGATCAGGGCGAAAACACACAGCGTCATCGCAAAGACACCGCTCCAGTAGGCAGGCGCCTGGTTGCTGGTTGAAACAGTGCCCATCGGGGCCTCGCGCTTATTCGTATTCATAGCGGTAATGGTGACGAACGATCACTCCCGGGACTAGCTAATGAATACTTAACAAGGCTATAAGCTGAGCTAATTAATAGCTGTGAAAGGTGCTGCATACCATGGTCAGAGGAAACCTCAACGATCTGCTTTCATTCGTGACAGTGGCGCGCGAAGGTAGCTTCACCCGTGCCGCCGGGGTACTGGGCGTTACCCAGTCGGCACTGAGCCAGGCCATCAGTGGTCTGGAAGCGCGCCTGCAAATCAGGTTACTGACGCGCACCACCCGCAGCGTTTCGCCGACTGTCGCGGGCGAGCGACTGCTGCAAGCAATCGGTAATCGCTTCGATGAAATCGAGGCAGAGCTGGATAACCTGACGCAAATGCGCGACAAGCCTGCGGGCACCGTACGCATCACTTGCGGCGATCATGTTCTGCGTACCACGTTGCTACCCAAGCTCACCGCGCTACTCCACGAATATCCGGACATCAACGTTGAGTTCGACGTGAGTTACGGATTCAGGGACATTGTGGCGGATCGTTTTGATGCAGGCGTGCGCCTGGGTGACACTATCGACAAAGACATGATCGCAGTCCCGATAGGCCCGCCATTGCGGATGGCTGTTGTCGCCGTGCCAGGGTACTTTGCCAGCCGTGGCACTCCCGAAAACCCGCGCGACCTGATGAACCATAGCTGTATCAACCAGCGTATGCAGACATCTGGCGGGCTCTATGTGTGGGACTTTGAGCAGCGCGGCAAGCAGGTAAACGTGCGTGTAGACGGCCAGCTTATTTTCAACACGTCGAGCCATATCGTGGATGCGGCCCTGGCCGGACTGGGCATTGCGTACCTGCCAGAGGAGGAGTTTGAGCCGCACCTGCGTGAAGGGAGGCTGGAGCGGGTGCTGGAAGATTGGTGCCCACCGTTCTCTGGCTACTATTTGTATTACCCCAGCCGTCGACAGCCATCTCCCGCCTTCACACTGGTTGCCAACGCATTGCGCAAAGCCGGGTAGAGAGGGTGCTCTTTTAGTGTAGATACAGTGGGTCTGAAGTCTGCGCAAGTTGGCCGCAGCTCATGAAACGAAAAGGTAGTGACTATGCATAAAGTAATCCGCACGAAGCGTAATCGCGGATGGTTGATTTCTTTCGTTTGCCTCGCCACGGTCATCGTTTTTTTTGTTCTATCCCGTCTTGATACCTATGGTCTGGATCGCAGAGTAAGTGAGCCTTTTACATTCGAAGCAAATGGACTGCTCCTGGCGGGTACGCTCTGGCTGCCTGACCAAACTGCAACCGCGGCAGTGGTTCTGGTTCACGGGGATGGCCCACAAGATCGCACATCGCAGCAGGGTTACGATCCACTCATCAACGCTCTTCTTGATGCAGGCATTGCGGTTGTATCGTGGGATAAACCGGGCATTGGCGACTCGCAGGGGAATTGGCTCAATCAGTCGATGACTGACCGCTCTGTTAACGTGCGCAGCGCGATTTCTACCCTGCGCAGCAAGTTGCAAGGGATCCCTGTTGGTGTTCTTGGGTTTTCGCAAGCCGGTTGGGTCGTGCCCCGCCTTAGGCCCAATGGTGCGGACTTTATTGTACTTGTCGGAGGCGCCGTATCTTGGCAACGGCAAGGAGACTATTACACCAGGCAGCGGTTGCAGCGCACAGGGATGTCTGCGGCTGACATTGAACGGGCGATGGCGGAGATGGCCGAAGCTGACGAACGTTTGTTTGCCTCTTCGCAAGTGCCGTCAGCAACCCTTCTGGGCGATATGAGCCCGGAGCGGTGGGCTTTTGTGCGACGAAATCTTCACGAAGATGCAACCCAAGATTTGAAAGAGCTCGAGGTTCCAGTGCTCGCGTTGTGGGGGGCGGACGATCTGAATGTTAATCCTGAGGTCAATGCAGATATTTACCGAAAGACTGTAGGGGGCAACCATCCCGCCAATCGGATAGAAGTCATACCGGATGCAAGTCATGGACTCCTGAGGGCGGTTCCCTATAACACACAACTAACCAGCGAATGGCCCTGGCTAACCATGCTGAGATTCCTGATGGAGGGTCGTCATGCCTACGCCCCTGGTGCCCTTGAAACGATAACCGAGTGGGTTCATGCAAGAGCGGGCATAACGGAGGCACGCTGACCAGCAGATACGCGACTCACTCAGTGTGGGCCTGAAGTGAATCGCCCCTGCTTTTGTAAAGTCTTGAGTGACTGCTTCTGGCCGATAGCAGCCTGTCATGAAAGGCTGCTATCGGCCACTCCCATTTTCGTGGACTGCTTGATGGTATCGTTTCTGTCTGCCACGAGGGATTGAAATCTGCCAAGAGCTGGTCTTCGAGGGTACTTATTAAATCAGCGGCGAATCAACACTTTCAATCAATACTGCTTTGTTGCGCTTGCTATACGCCGGTACTTACGCAACTCCCGATAAGCGCTGCGGATATCCAGAAAAAATATCTCTGCGCTGCGCCAGAGCAGCATCCACACCGTAACGGTAAATACTGCCACCGGGATGGTGCTTTCAATGCCTAGAGCATTGCCTATCAGCCCCACCGCCAGTGCCAGGCCCAGGAGTGTCAGCGCTTCCAACTGTAGGATGAGAATATCCCCTCTGACTTGCTCGCTCTTTTCTGCAAAGGTATTGCTGATAGCTTGCTGTAGGCGTTCTCGCTCATTTTCGGGGCAGTTGATCTGCAGGCACAGCTTGGGGTAGTACCAGGCACTATCCAACAGGTAGTCCGCCAGCTCCGGGCTAAGTTTGGGTGCGTCCGGCGAGGCAAATGGATTGAGGTAATCGTGGGTGATCGTCAAATCGATTTTTTTGAGCATTACGAACTTTGGCCTGGTTGAGTTGTGGTCGGAGGCTTCAGTGATTCAGATAAAGCTAGTCCAAGATATCTGTTCTGCTTTGTTGGCAGTCACTCGCGCTGCAGTAGGAGCGAATTTATTCGTAATGCGTGGCTGAATGTGCACCTCGACAGCCTCCATCAACGCTGATTGTTATCGTTCTCTGCGAGTGAGTATTAGGCCGCGGGCGACGCATTCGCGGAAAGGGCTTGAGGCAGCTATTGGCCGCTTTCCGCCCGTGCTGACCGGCAGCTTGTGGCCGATAGCAGCCTGTTGCGAGGGACTACAATCGGCCAGAAGCGGTCACCAACGTCCTTCCGCGATCAATTCAAACGGCAACCGTCGTGAGAAAAACTAGCCAGATCTAACTTGCCACAAGCCCTAAGACAAGCGCGACATGTAGCAATGGCTTGATGAGTGTGTATTTCGCATGTTAAGTATATTATTTCACATGCGAAATAATCCTATGAGCCCAGTACAAAACACAGCTATTTGCCCTGATGGTAGTCCTGTAAAGCTCCATGTTCACGAGGCGATAGGCGCTGCTAAAGCAGTCGTTCAAATCAATCCTGCGACGGCTGTCACCGAACGAATGTATTTCGCTTTTGCACAATTTTTGACAGAGAATGGCTTCACTGTCATCACATACAACTACCGGGGCGTCGGTAGGGATGGGCCACATCCGAAGGATGTTAAAGCCGGATTTACGTCGTGGGCTGACAACGATGTCGAGGCCGTAACGCAGTGGGTGTCTGAGCATTACCCAAGCCTTGCCCATTTGGCTGTAGGCCACAGCTTTGGTGGCCACGCCATCGGGTTGAGTGCTAGCAGTCGCAAGCTGCGTGCAGCTGTGACTATATGCTCACATGCAGGCTGTCTCAGATTTATAAAGCCAGGCATGGAGCGCTTGAAAGTATCGGTTCTGCTGAAAATCATAGGGCCTCTAACCGCCAAACTCTTCGGTTACGTTCCGGGTCGCAGACTGGGCCTCGGAGAGGATATTCCTGCGAATGTCATGCTCGAGTGGTCACGCTGGACAAGCCTTCGCAATTACTTTTTTGATGACCCATCAGTTAACGCAGCTGCCAGATTTTCTCGACCTTCGTTACCTATTCTGGCGTTAGGTTTCAATGATGATCCTTGGGCACCGGCGCAAGCTATCGACCTGATGATGGGGCATCTAACTAAGTGCACTGTTGAACGCCGCCAATTAGGCCCCGAAGACAGTGAAGGATTTTCTATCGGCCATTTGGGGTTCTTCCGTCATCGGCATGCTGACAAACTGTGGCCGATAGTAGTCGCTTGGCTGAATACCCAATTGCCGGAAAATCAATATGAGACATGATCGTCGCTACATTTATCTATTGAACTCAGCTCAAAAAAGTTTATCCAGGCATATTGAACGGCACGTATCCAATACCGCAGGCATCAGTGCAACTCAAGCCGGAGCTTTGTTTGTAATCCGCGCCCAAGATGGGGCACTTAGCGGAGAAGTGGCATCTGCCTTGGATATCGCGCCATCGGCCATGACGGGGTTAGCGGATCGAATGGTGAAGTCAGGGTTGATCGATCGTCGAGTCGATGGACAAGATAAGCGCAGCTACCGGCTCTGGCTAACAGAGGCAGGATTAGAAGCAGCAATACTGGCGACGACCGAATTAGGCCCATTGAACGCGAGATTGACGGAAGAATTTACCGACAAGGAGTTAGAGGTAGTTTCCCGTTGGCTAACCGCTGTGCATCAACGTTGCCAATGACTGTATGCACGGCCTGCAACTACCCAAAATCCCGTATTCGTAAAGCAAGGCCAATGGGGCTGCGATTGGCAGCTCCCGGCCATTTTCAGCTGTGCTGAATGACCGCTATTGGCCCGGAGTTGCCCTTCGTGATGGGCAGTTCTCGGCCAAGCACGTATGCTCGCGCACGCTTACATTGATAGGGGTCAAGTAGCAACGTAGACAAGAACCGGCTGGAGGCAATTGAGCGAAGGTGCCGAATCAAGCATGTCGGTAGACTCACACCATGGATAGCGGCGACCTTGAAGCCAATCCATTATTTTTCGCCTATGTTCAGAAGGGCACTCCAGCATGTGTTCGATAGTGATGGACAGTTGAATGGCCAGGCCGCTTTGCGGTGAAAAGACCCAATGATATTCCCCACAGCCTACACGTAACTCTCCAGTCGCTTTTGTTGACATGCCAACCAGCCATTTGCACTTATGAACATTTGCCTCGGGCTTTGGAGGGTCTCCGAAGCAGAATGTATAAACGTTCTCATATTGCTGGCTAAAGCTGCGCACCAGTACTTCAGCAATAGCTTCGCGCCCGCTGACGCAAGGGGGAAACAGGATGGTGCTTGTCTGCACTCTCACGTTAAGAGATGCGTCCAGACTAAAAGCATGCCGCAACAAGTCAGGCCGATTTCCGTCCTTGCCGAAGATGTAGTGTTCAATCGCTTTAGTGGCATTATTCATACTCAAATCCTAGTCTTGCTACAGGTAGGCTAATCGGAATTCCGAGCGGATTATGGGTTAACCGAAGCTTCCCCCTTCGCGGAGTTTGGTACATCGAATACTCTGTCGAAGACCCACTGAAACACCAGCGCGTAAAAAAAGAAGAAAACGAACAGCCCCAGATCGGTGACCAGTGCAGCCCACCAAGAAATCTTCAGCCACCATGCCACCAGTGGCACCAACAGCAGAACCAGCCCCCCCTCAAAACCCAGTGAGTGGAGCAAACGTCTGCCCAACGTGCGAGCACGCTGTGGCTGATGCGCTTCCCAGAACTCAAAAGCATAGTTAAACAGCACGTTCCACAGCAGCGCGCATACCGACAACATCAACGACAGCGCTCCCGCATGAGCCAGACCTTCGTCGTATATAAACGAGATGCTGGGCGACAGCACCGCAACAGCGATTGATTCATAGAGGATGGCTTGTAGAATTTTCCGCGAAGGTCCTTGCATGGTGTTTTCCGAAGGGGCAGTGGATCGAATATCTGCGACGGTATCGCTCCGTACGCACCACGGAAAATGAGATAAATTTAATACTCATCAATTCAATTCATCCAGGAAACTAGGCGTGTTTTCGACTCTTCCACTCAACGCGCTGCGCACCTTCGAGGCGGCTGCGCGACTGGGCAGCTTTAAAGCGGCAGCTGAGGAGCTCTCAGTCACCCCCGCGGCCATTTCCCATCAGGTCAGGACACTGGAAGCCCGCCTCGGAGCAATGCTGTTCATGCGATCTGGACAAGGTGTGGTGTTGACCGAAGAGGGCGAGATGCTATATCGCCAGACTCATCGCGCATTATCAGACATTCGCCGCAGTCTGGAGGCTTTCTATCCGGACACTGCTCCCCAAACCCTGACCATTTCTACTACTCCGGGCTTGGCGGCAGCCTGGCTGATTCCACGGTTGGGTGGTTTCTATCGGAGCTTTCCACAATATAATGTGAGGCTTGATACACGTAACGAACTAGTCGATCTGCTGCGTGATTCCAGTATCGATCTTGCTATTCGCTCGGTCAGCCGCGATGACCCGAAGTTGTTCCGTCAGGAACTCATGAACGAGCAATTTTCGGTTTACGGTGCCCCGAATCTGGTTGCCTCGCTAAACGTAAATCAGATCGAACTGATCAACGTGCACTGGAAAACTCCGGGCGTATTTTCAATCAACTGGGAAAGCTGGTGCGCGGCTGCAGAATGCCAGGCCTGGCTTGAAACGGCGCAGATGCGTGAGTTAGACGATGAGCATTTTGCTTTGAGCGCTGCTATCGCGGGTCATGGACTGGTGCTGGCAAGCAATGTACTGGTGGCCGATAGCCTCAGGCATGGAAAATTAGTGACCTATAGACCAGAAGTAAGCCTGCCCGGGCCGCGTTATGTTGCTGTGTGCGTGCCAGGGTGGGAGCGGCAGGTGCATGTGAATGCTTTCTTGTTGTGGCTGGCAGGTGCCGCACTACAGGATGGATGACGACGCTTCTTTGCTGCCCCTATGACAGGCAGCAATCGGCCAGGAGCTGAGGTTCGTGCAAGGTTGCAATCGATCAAAATAGCCAAACACTACCCGATGGGGGAGCGCAGATAAAATCTGTGCAACCGAATAACCATGATTCGTCAGTTCGAACCGCTACTCAGTTAACTCGTAACTATCTTGAATGAGTTCGTGTATGTGTTCGGTTGCTACCGAGCCGTCCAGAACCACACTGATCCAGTGCTCTTTGTTCATGTGGTAACCCGGAAGAATACCCTCCATTTGACGAAGTGAACCCGCTTTGTCCGGATCGCATTTCACATCCAGAATATCAACCTCTCCCTCGCCTGCGAGCCCCAGCTTTTCCTTGGGTACGTTCATCACTATTCCAAACCATTTCTCAGATCCCGGGTGCCTCAGGACGGCGTATTTCGGGAATTTGATCCAGGGGTAATCAGGCTGGATATCGAACGTTTTCGCAACATGGCTCAACACTGCTTTTCTGGATGACATGGGGCTGTCCTTAGGCATTGATTATCTGGTAGCTGATGCGGGTGGGTGCTGAATCGCCTCGCCAAAGAACAATGGCCATCGATGAGAAGATGATTAAGCCCTACGCCCTTTTGCTCTCCAAACCTTGCTCACTGGATCGTTCAGAGACCGTCATTGCCACGAGCCTCTATCTGAAACCAGTCGTGTTGCAAGTCTGAAAAACTGTCTCAATGATTCTCCTGCATCTTGGATAGTGGAGTGACAGCTCTCGGTTACAGGCAGTGTCTCGAAGGTGTCCACGGAACCTGGGGCAACTCAACCCCTGTTCAGATCACTTTAACGGCCCGGCCAATAAACTGAATCGGTCCTGTGGGTTTTCCGGTCTGCGATCCATTGGGATTCTCCAGAGTCAGCTCAAAGAGCTGGTTGGGTTCCAGAGGGGGCAGGTTATCCAAAGGGACTGAAAACGTTTGCCCTGGCTTGACCAGGCCAAGGGATACCGGTGCTTGCCAGCCGTCCGCTTTGGTCCAGAACTGAAGTACTTTATCAGCCGGGACTTGCGCTACCTCCAAAGGTATCAGTTGGATTTCCCTGGGGTTGCTCGCCTGAATAACCCAGCCGGGCGCCTGGTTCTGCGGAGCTACCAGAACGACCAGGTAGGTGGTCGGGTTTACCACAGCTGTTCGTGTCAGGAGTATTGATCCGAGCAACAGCGTTGCGACAAGACTTGTTCCCGCGAGCCCACGCCATAGAGGAAGAAGGTTCCACCATGAAGTTGGCTTCGCGGTGGCTGCCACTCCTGATGCTCGCCGGTCAGTGCTGTTCACGCTGCGCTCGATTCGCCTCCAGAGCAGGGCAGAGGGGGGCTGCGGTTCAGCCAGTTCGGTCAAGGCAAGCAAGCGTTGTTCCCACGCATCGACAGCTGTTTGCAAATCGGCGTCCTGAGCGAGACGCTTTTTAATCTTGATGCGTTGCTCGGCCGGCAACGTGCCCAGCACATACTCACTCGCCAATTCATCAATGTTGTCGGGACTCTCACCCTCAGGGCTTCTGGTCATCCCATGCACTCCCGCAATACCACCAGGCTGCGTTTGATCCAGGCTTTGACAGTCCCCAGCGGGGTGCCCAGTTTCTGCGATATTTGCGAATGCGAATAGCCATCGACATATGCATGAAGAATGCAGTTGCGCCGCGCCGGCTCCAGTTGCTCAAGGCACACATAAATACGTCCTGAACGGGCTCGATAATCGAAGCTGTCCACATTCCCTGACGATGTCTGCATGGACGCTAAATCGTGCAGTGCCATTTCGCTGTGCTCGCTGACCTGCACTTCCCGGGCGTTATCTCGCATGAAGTTCAGCGCCAAATGCCGTGTCACGATGAAGATCCAGCCACGTGCAGAACCTCGTGCAGGATCGAAACTGGCGGCACGAGTCCATATCTTGATAAAGGCATCGTGCACGATGTCTTCGGCCAGGGCGTTGTCGCGAGCGATTCGCTTGGCAACCCCTAAAAGACGGGCACTTTCCTGCTGATACAAGTCCTGCAATGCCTGCTGCTCGCCTCGGGCGCAAGCAGCCAGACAGGCTTCATAGTCAAAACAGGGTTCAGGTAGAGACAAAGTTTTCAGCCGCCGGCAGTTGGTAAATAACCCCAGCCATCGGGCCGGGGTTTCGTCGAAGGAGAGTAGACGACTTTGCGCGCTAACCGCCTGTTCTGAATCCTTGGCTTAATTAGCTGCCCAAAAAATATAGTCAGCCTGATATTTCACCACCTCGCGCTTGCCTTTGTTTGCAGCGGTGCATTCGGTCATGGGGGCTACGCCGCCTTTTACGGCCACTCGCTGGATATAGCTGACATTGCTCATCGCGCCGTTGCCTTGCGCAGGGTTGGCCTTGACCAACTGATAGGGAAGGTCACCAGTACCTGAGTCTGCAACCGCCAGTTGCGTCCCGGTGATTTTAGAGCCGTCTTTGGCTTGCCAGGTGGCAGGTGGTCCGAAGTAGGTGCCGACCTGTTTGCCACTGCGATCATTAAGCACTGCTTTGGGCCCGACAAAAGTCCATTCGGTCTGACCTGCGACGTTCGCTTTGTCGCGACACTCATACGTGATTTCGCCTACGCCCACAGTCTCCAGGGCGACCTTGTGACCGTCAGGAACCTTGATGCTGTCGGGCAAATCTGTTTGGGCATACGCAGCTGGCACTGTGACCAACAAGCAGGTAGCCGCAAGCGTAGTGCTGACAATGCCCAGGAATCGTTTAGCGTTCATGCAAATCTCTCCAGAAAGGTAATCAGTTCAGCAGCTATGGCTACTACCTGTACTACCCACGGGAGAAGCAACTGGATGCAGCTAACTGGAAAAAATATCAACGCTGGAAGATTCAGCCAGTCTGCGGGTCAAGGTCCGGGCCGGCTTGCAGCGCTGCAAGCCGTCGGTACTCCGGTGCTCTTCGAAGGTGTATGGTCGAGTTTTTCGTCTGTTCTGAACTGCACGGTTGCAGCGTTATCTATATTGGCTGGTCCACCGCGCAATTGAATCCCGGGAGTATCAAGCATGACTGATTACGTACCACCCAAGGTCTGGACCTGGAACAAGGAAAACGGCGGGACTTTCGCCAGCATCAACCGGCCGGTGGCCGGCGCCACCCACGACAAGGAATTGCCGGTGGGGCGTCATCCGCTGCAGCTGTATTCCCTGGCCACGCCCAACGGGCAGAAGGTCAGCATTTTACTGGAGGAGTTGCTGGCCCTCGGTCATCAAGGGGCCGAGTACGATGCCTGGCTGATCAAGATTGGTGAAGGCGATCAGTTCTCCAGCGGCTTCGTCGCGGTAAACCCTAACTCCAAGATTCCGGCGCTGATGGATCACAGCGGGCCCAAGCCCGTGCGCATCTTCGAGTCGGGAGCGATCTTGCTGTACCTGGCCGAGAAGTTCGGGGCGTTTGTCCCCACCGAACCGGCGGCCCGGGCTGAATGCCTGTCCTGGCTGTTCTGGCAGATGGGCAGCGCGCCGTATCTGGGGGGCGGGTTTGGCCATTTTTATGCTTACGCGCCGATCAAGATCGAGTACGCCATCGACCGTTTTGCCATGGAAGTCAAACGTCAACTGGACGTGCTGGACAAGCAGCTGGCGGTGAACGAATACGTCGCCGGCGATCAATACACCATCGCCGACATAGCGATCTGGCCCTGGTACGGCGGCCTGCTCAAAGGCCGGTTATATGAGGCCGCGCAGTTCCTTTCGGTGCAGGATTACAAGCATGTCCAGCGCTGGGCGGATGCCGTTGAGGCGCGGCCTGCGGTCCAGCGAGGACGCCGGGTCAACCGGATTTCGGGGGACCCTTCGCAGCAGTTGCCCGAGCGTCACGATGCCAGTGACTTCGACGCGCGCAGCTAGTCGCTCGGCAGCCGCCCCTTGGCGGTTTCGGGTGCTGACGGGCAGCCCCTTGCCAGGGCTGCCCGCATAAACCCAAGCGTCCCGGGCTGGCACTTACCCATGCTGGCCCTACGGGTTTTATTCTTGCAATCAACGTTTCAATCCCTTATAGCTACAGAGCATTCATAACTAAAAGAGGCTGGATTAGCCCCCATGCATGAGAACACACGTATCTTTCGCTTTTCGGCCCCCCGTCCTGCGCAACGCAGTGATGGCCATGGGCCTAACCTGAAATCCGCTCGGTTCATGGCTTCTCCTTGTGCCAATGCACAGCTCTCCAGACGCTATCAATACCAGCCAATGCTGCCCCACGACGTGCTGGTGGCATTCAAACGCAAGCGCTCGTTCCCGCCACCTGCAGCTTAACGCCTGAACTCTTTCTCCCGTTGCCTGCGGCTTTAGCCGTCCGGGGCGGTGTTTTATTTTTCTGCGTTTAACTGTCGAGGGAATCAGATGTCTATTCGTGTCGCTATTATCGGTGCCGGTCCATGCGGCCTGGCGCAACTGCGTGCCTTTCAATCCGCCCATGCCAAAGGCGCTTCCATGCCGCATGTGGTTTGCTTCGAGAAGCAGGCCGACTGGGGCGGTATGTGGAACTACACCTGGCGCACCGGGCTTGATGAGCACGGCGAGCCGGTCCATGGCAGCATGTACCGTTACCTGTGGTCCAACGGCCCGAAAGAGTGCCTGGAGTTTTCCGACTACAGCTTCGATGAGCATTTCGGTCGACCGATCTCTTCTTATCCGCCCCGTGAAGTGCTTTGGGATTACATCCAGGGCCGGGTGAACAAGGCCGGTGTGCGTGATTACATTCGCTTCAATACGGCGGTCAAACATGTCAGTTTTGACCAGGCGACGCGGGAGTTCAGCGTCACTTCCCATGACTACAGCCTGCAGCAGAGCAAGACTGAGGTATTCGATTTTGTGGTGGTTGCCAGCGGCCATTTCTCGACCCCGAATGTGCCAGCCTTCGAAGGTTTTGAGCGCTTTTCGGGGCGCATCATGCACGCCCACGACTTCCGCGAAGCCACCGAGCTCAAGGGCAAGGACCTGTTGATCGTGGGCAGCAGCTACTCGGCTGAGGACATCGGCTCGCAGTGCTACAAGTACGGTGCGCGCTCGATAACCAGTGCTTACCGCACCCAGCCCATGGGCTACAAGTGGCCCAAAAACTGGGAGGAGCGCCCGCAACTGAGCAAAGTGGACGGCGACATGGCGTACTTTATCGACGGCTCCAGCAAGCGGGTGGACGCGATAATCCTCTGCACCGGCTACAAGCACCATTTCCCCTTTCTGCCCGAGGAACTGACCCTGAAGACGGGCAACCGGCTGTGGCCCGCAGAGCTCTATCAAGGGGTGATATGGGAAGACAATCCGCAGTTGATCTACCTCGGCATGCAGGACCTCTGGTACAGCTTCAACCTGTTCGACGCCCAGGCCTGGTATGCCCGCGACTACATGCTCGGGCGCATTGGCCTGCCTGCACCGGCGGCCATGAAGGCCGACAGCGCCCGCTGGCGTGCCCGGGAAGAAAGCCTGGAGTCCACGGCCTCGATGTACGAATTCCAGGGCAGTTACATCAAGCACCTGATCGAGCAGACCGACTATCCAAGTTTCGATATCGATGCCGTGAACCGGATTTTTCTCAAGTGGAAGACCGACAAGAAGCACGACATCATGGGTTATCGCGACAAGTCCTATCGTTCGGTGATCACCGGCACGGCGGCGGTCCCGCACCATACCCGCTGGTTGCAGGCGCTGGATGACTCGATGGACGAGTACCTGCGCGAAACCCGGGCCAAAGGCGACGTTAACCTATTGCGTCAGCGCTAGGGCCGGGCTCAAGGCTTGCCGACCCGGTCGTGCAAGCCGCCAGCCGTAGCGCTGCTACTGCCGTTCTGACCGGCAGCCGTCAATCACCCGTTACCTGCCGATTCTCTTCATAGCGCAACCAGCCCGCCACCAAAGGCCTTTTGTCCGCGCGGTCATTGGGGTGGGCGCGGCCTTCGAGCACCGGTACTTCTGCGAAATCAAACGGGCTCATGTGTTCGATACAGGCAATGTTCACGCCGTATTGATGGGGGGAAGAGCGGCGCTGGTGAAAGGTATAGATGCCACAACGCGAGCAGAAGTAATGCCGGGCTTCGTTCTTGTTGAACTGGTAGAGCGTCAGCGCATCCTTGCCCTGCACTATCTCGATGTCTGCCAGATTGGCCGACACGGCGACCGCACCGCGCATACGGCAGTAGGAACAATTGCACCGGCGTACCGTGTTCAGGCCATCGCTCAGCCGTAGCGCGAAACGTACGGTGCCGCAATGGCAGGCAGCCTGGTAAACCGGGCGGTTATCGGCAGGGGTTGTGCTCATGACAGGCCTCGCTGGCAACTGGAAGGTGGGCTCGGTGCGCGCTGGCCTGACGCATACATGGCCAGAAAGCGCAGCCTGCGGACAGATGGCGCAGGTTCTTTGATCCTCGGGCAATTTGTCATATTTAGTATTGCTTCACTACAGATTAGTAGGCCGCCCAACCTGTTTAACCTGGCTGATGACTTCTCTGGCCGGCGGCGGCATGTCCTGGTAGCGGTTGCCGAACATGCTGCAGAACAGGGTGCCGAAGTCGTCGCCGCTACCACCTTGTGGCCAAAGAACCCTGATTGACTCATCGATCTATCGCTTCAGGGTATTTGGCCTCAGTATGGCGCTCCGGTACATCAACACTTCGGGATTGAGTGAACTATGGATGTTGAAGCTGCGGATCTTTCCCTGGCGGCGGTGGCGGGGGCAATTGCTGATCCGTCGCGCGCGATAATGTTGTGCGCGCTCCTGGATGGTCGCGCACGCACGGCCACTGAACTTGCGGCACTGGCCGATATTGCGGCGTCCACTGCGAGCGGTCATTTTGCACGGCTGCGTGAGCAGGGGCTGGTGCAGATGCATGTGCAGGGCCGTCATCGCTACTACCGGCTCAACAGTCCGCAAGTGGCCCGGGCGCTGGAAGCGCTGCTGTCGATCACCGATCGCGCAGCGACGGTATTCAGGCCCAGTACGCCTTCGGCGTTGAAGCAGGCAAGGACTTGCTACGACCATTGCGCCGGCGAAATCGCGGTGAAGGTGCATGACGCAATGCTGGCAGAGGGCTGGATCCAGATCCAGGGCCAGGACTATGACCTCACCGAGAAAGGTGCGCAGCTGCTGGCCAGACTGGGGATTGAGGTGGATTACCTGGTGCAGCAACGCAGGCGCCTGGCCTATCCCTGCATGGACTGGAGCGAGCGCACGCCGCATATGGGCGGCGCGCTGGGGGCCGCACTGCTGGAACTGATGCTCAAACGCGACTGGGTGAGCCGTCATCTCGACTCCAGGGCACTCACCCTGACCGCCAGGGGAGCAACCGCGCTGGCTAAAACATTCGGCGCCTGACAGGGGTTGAAGCCGCTGCGGTTTGAACCTGTCCGGGCACAGGCCTTGGGTGCCCGGCACCAATTACCCTAAGATCGGAGCCGCGCCCGGGTTTATACTCGGCGCCCTCGCAATTAATCGTAATCAAACGGACCGAGATTCTTCATGAGCAGTTCTCTCTCTATGACGCCCGCGCGCAAGTCGTTTGCGCCGCTGGTGGCCTTTGTCTTGCTGGTGTTTGGCGCCGCCTTCCTGCAAAACAGCGTCGGCTCGCGCCAGGTGCTGTTGCTGGTGGTGGGCGCGGCACTGGGGTTGACCCTTTATCACGCAGCCTTCGGCTTTACCTCGGCCTGGAGGGTGTTCATAGCTGATCGCCGAGGCGCAGGTTTACGCGCACAAATGGTCATGCTGGCGTTGGCTGTGGTGCTGTTCTTCCCCGCGTTGGGGGCGGGCACTCTGTTCGGCCAGCCGGTGGTCGGGCTGGTGGCGCCGGCCGGAATTTCGGTGGTGTTCGGTGCATTCATTTTCGGCATCGGCATGCAACTGGGCGGCGGCTGTGCGTCAGGCACCCTGTTCACCGTGGGCGGCGGTAATGCACGCATGCTGGTGACCCTGTTGTTCTTTATCTGCGGTTCGTTGATCGCCACCCAGCACGTTGACTGGTGGTTTGCATTGCCGTCGTTCCCGGCGATTTCCATCGTCAAGAGCTTCGGTGTGGTGCCGGCGATGCTCGCAAGCCTGGCCATGTTCGGGATCATCGCCGCGGTGACCGTGCGCCTGGAAAAGGGCCGTCACGGTCAGCTTGAAGCGGGCGTGACCAGCGAGCACCAGGGCCTGCGGCGCTTCCTGCGCGGACCGTGGCCGTTGGTATGGGGGGCGATTGCACTGGCCTTGCTCAACTACGCCACCCTGGCGCTGGCGGGCCGGCCATGGGGCATTACTTCGGCGTTCGCGTTGTGGGGAGCCAAGGTTGCCAGCGGGCTGGGTATCGATGTCGCAAGCTGGGTGTTCTGGCAGGTTCCGGGCAACGCCAAAGCCCTGGCCGCACCGGTGTGGGAAGACATCACCAGCGTCATGGATATCGGCATCGTTCTGGGTGCGCTATTGGCCGCCGGGCTGGCCGGGCGTTTCGCACCAAGCCTGAAAATCCCCGCGCGCTCGCTGCTCGCAGCCGTGATCGGTGGTTTGCTGCTCGGTTACGGTTCGCGTCTGGCCTACGGCTGCAATATTGGCGCGTACTTCAGCGGCATCGCCTCGGGCAGCCTGCATGGCTGGTTGTGGTTAGTGGCAGCGTTTATCGGCAATAGCGTGGGCGTGCGTCTGCGGCCCTGGTTCTTTGCCAGTGAGCCTCGACCGCAGGCATTGAGCGGTTGTTGAACGCTCAGTAAATCCTGAAATTGCGTCGCGTATTCCACGCTGGAATCCAATATATAAAATTAATGAATTTTTATTATCGGTCCGGCAGGAGTAGTTTGATTTCAAGCCATGGAGAACCCCCTTGAAATCATCCACCAGCGACGCCGTTGCAAAATTCGATGCCTCACGGGCCAATGAATACGGGCGCCAGAGCCGTATCGCGCTGGCAGGTTATGACGCCTGTCACGAGCTGGCGGCGTGCATGCTGGCGGCCAGCCTGGGCCACCGCAACACGGCGAAAATTCTGGTGGTGGGTGCTGGTGGTACGGCCCAGGAAATCATTGCGATGGCAGCGCTGGAGCCAGGCTGGCGCTTCACTGCGCTCGACCCGTGCGAACCGATGCTGGAGGTAGCAAGGCAGCAGTTGGATGCCCGCGGTTTGCTTGCAAGAACCGATATCCACCTTGGGCATATTGAGGACCTGGCGGCAGACGCCACTTATGACGCCGCCACCCTTGTCGGTGTGCTCCACCATCTGGGCGGGGACGATGCCAAGCGCCGCATTCTGCAATCGATCGAGGCTCGTCTTGAACCGGGTGCGCCGCTGATTGTCGCGGGCAATCACCATGCCTATGCCAGCGAGCCGTTATTGCTTGCGGCCTGGGGCCAGCGCTGGCGGCAACACGGAGCCAGCGCCGATGAAGTAAAGGTCAAGCTTGGCAAAATCCTCCAGGGCGCGGACCCGCCACACTCCGAGGCGGCGGTGCAAAAACTGCTGCATGAGGCCGGGTTCGGCGCGGCCACCCGTTTCTTCAGCAGCCTGTTCTGGGGCGCCTGGTTGACGACTAAGACGGCCTCAAGCGGATCACCCGCAGGGCAGTAAAAACGCCGATCACCGGGGCCAGTGCGAACACCCCGAACAGCCAGCCGGCCGCACTCATGGTGCCGGCGATGCCACCGGGCTCAGTGAGGCCGGCGAGGTTCGCCACCATCCCCGCCAGCGCTGCGCCGAGCGCGGTGGCAAATAACTGCACGGTGGTGATGGACGCACTGGTCAGGTCCTGCTCGCCCGCGGGCGCGGCCTGGAACACCCGGGTCAGCAGGTGCGGCCAGGCCAGGCCCACCCCCAGTCCGATTGCTACCAGCGCCAGGCAGATCGGCATGACCGCCAACCAGTCACCGCTACTTGGGCTACCCATCAAAACCGCCAGCATCAGCATGCCGACCAGGCCCAGGATCGGCCCTGCGAGGATTGCGCGCCGGATGCCTGCGCCGCTCGCCCCTGAACTGGCAACGGAGCCCAATGTCCAGCCGGCCCCCATCAGCGCCGCAAGATAACCGGCGACCAGGGCGGACTGATGGTGCAGTACCTGAAGGAACAGCGGCACGAATATTTCGCCACTGGTCACCGCGACCGCAAGCAATGACATCGTGGCATATAGAGCACCCAGCGCAGTGCTGATCCGGAACGCCCCATCAGGCAACAGCCGGTGGCGGGCTCGGCGTTCGCTACGTATCAGCAGGGCGGTGAGGATGACGGCGGCGCCAAGCCCCAGAATATTGTGTGACAGCTCGGGCGACACGCTGCCGGCTGAAACAGCGAGCACTGCTGCTGTCAAGAACAGCAGTTGGGCCAGCGCAAGTGGCGAGCCTGGCGCTCTGTCGGCACTGCGTCCGGGCAGTACGGTTGCAGCCAGCAGGGCGAACAGCGCTGCCACCGGGATCAGCGACCAGAACGCTGCCCGCCATACCCCGAACCCGGCGAAGATGCCGCCTATGGCAGGGCCGACCAGGGTTGCCACCCCCCACATGCCCGAGATCAGCGCCATCGCCCGCGGCCACAGGGATTCATCGAATACCAGGCGGATCATTGCGTAGGAGAGCGCGAACAGGAACCCGCCGCCCAGTCCCTGAATAAAGCGCCCGAGCAGCATCACCGGCATTGACGGGGCAAGCCCGCAGATCAACGCGCCCGCCGCAAACACCAGGCTGGCGCTGATATAGGCACCTCGGGGCCCGGTGCGGGCGAGCAGCCTGGCCGACAGCGCGGAGCCGAGGATCGAGGCCGCGACGAACAGGGTGGTGTTCCAGGCGTAATAGTCGATGCCGCCGATGTCCCTGACCACCGATGGCAGAATCGTGGTGGCTATATAGACATTGACCGCATGCAGGATGACACCACCGGCGAGCGCGAGTGAGCGCACCCCATTGGCGCCCGAGAGCAGGGCGGCCCAGCCGGTATTTGCGGGGCGTGCACAAGGCTGTGGCGCTGGTACCGATTGCGGGTGTTGATCAGACGGAAGGTGACGCTGGTCCATGGTGGCTCCACTTGGTGAGGTCACTCGCAGCAGCGAATGAAGGCTTGCAAAGGCAAGCCGACACTCTTTATAAGACCTCATGTAAAGGTGAGGTCAACAGGAGTCAGGGGCCATGATTGATGTACGCGTGCTGCTTGGGGTAGGGGAGGTCGCCCGTCGCTGCGGTGTCACCATTGCCACCGTGCACTTCTACGAGGCCAAGGGGCTGATCCACGGGCAGCGCAATGCGGGCAATCAGCGTCGTTATTCGCGGGATATTCTGCGCCGGATTGCCATCATCAAAATCGCACAGCGTGCCGGTATTCCCCTGGCCACCATCAAGGGTGCGCTGGACCAGCTGCCATCCGGGAGACCACTGACGGCCACGGACTGGGCGCATCTCTCGACAATCTGGCGGGACATGCTGGCCGAACGGATACGCAGCCTCAGCCAGCTTCGCGACCAGTTGGACGGTTGCATCGGCTGTGGCTGCCTGTCGATGGAGGACTGTCCGCTACGCAACCCGGGCGATCATTTGAACCGGCTCGGGGCAGGTGCGGTTTTGCTCGAAAAAGACACCGCGTCATTGGCTGATTAAAGGCCTGCCCCCGGCCGCGGGGGCGGGAATGACGGGTGGATACAAGGCATCTTTGCCCGGGAGGCATGCATTGCATACTGTGAGAGTTATTCGTCGCGCCGGTCAGGGCGATGCTGAGGCCATTGCTGCGCTGGTTAACCAGGCCTATGAGCCTTACATCCGCAGGATCGGAAAAAAACCGGGCCCATGCTGGATGATTACCGGCAGGTGGTGGCTGATACCCACACCTTCGTACTTGAAGAAGGGGCGGATCTGCTGGGGGTGCTGGTGATGAGCCTGGAGGATGCAGGGTTGCTGCTTATCAATATCGCCGTACAGCCTCGGTATAAAGGCAAAGGTATCGGCAAAATACTGATGGCCTTCTGTGAGCGCCATGCACTGCGTAATGGCTGCGACGCCATACGGCTCTACACCCATGAACTGATGACCGAGAACATCGCAATCTATAAAAAGCTTGGCTACCAGGAAACCCGCAGGGCCAGCGAAAATGGATTCGCCCGGGTGTTTATGCGCAAGGCTCTGTCAGTTCGCTGATCAGCCATCATGCGCTTGATCCACCAGCATGATTTCGATCCGCTCCTTGCCCCGGCCGGTATTCTTGCGTTTGAGTTTTACAGCGCCAACCTCGCGGGTTGATCTGGGATGGGTGCCGCCACAGGCCATCCTGGCAAAACCCTCGACTTCCCAGAATCGGCGCTGTGTCGGCACATCGCTGAAGTCTGTGAATATAGTCAGGTCGCGGCTGATCAATTGTGCGGCCGCCGATTCGATCTCCGGGAACAACGGGGCGAGGTTCTGATCACTGGCGAAATCGATGCGGGCCTTGTCCTGAGCTATGTGCGCGCCGATACGCTGGATGCCCGGGCATCTTTGATAGACCAGCTGCAAGACCATTTCTGCTGCAAAGTGCAGGCGCATCAGCCGGTATCGCCGCGCCCAGTCAATCTGCCAGGTCACGGCGTCGCCCGGTTTCAGCGAATGGTCATGGGGCAGGCTGTAAATGATGTCCAGGCCATGTTTTTCAGCCTTGAGCACCGGGTATCCGGCAAGGGAACCGCCATCGCTTTCCTGGCCCCCGGAAAACGCAAAAAATATCGTTGCCCGGGCCTGAACCCGCTCGCCATCGACGTGACTGACGAGAGTGTCCAGGGTTGTTCGATAGGGATCGTCCCAAAATACCTTTCGAGTCACGGCCAAGGATCCTTTTGCTCCAGAAAGGCGATTATGCTAATCAATCCGGATCTGCAGTTCTTGTACGATCTTGCTGTTCAGGGCCTTTATTCAACATTCCGGCTGAATATGTTCAGCTCTGCGCAGGCCGCTACAGAATCCGGCAAAGTTGCTCTCTGCGCACTATTTCCCCTCGCTGTGAAAACCACTGAAAATCCAGTTCAAAACTTGCGTACCTTCCGGTAAAAAATTGCGGGTCAGCAAGTCTGTCCGGAACCATGTTATCGAAAATCATGGGTTCTATAATTCTTAACTGTCTTGGGTTCTCGATACCTGCCGCACCGATCTGCCAAGGGTAATACCTGGGGTGATTACCTGAAATAGTTTGTCTGACCTCGGCGACATAGTCGGGATTATGAATAATTGGATAGGGTAGTTGCTCCAGATGCCCGTTAACAAAGCCGGCTCTGCCACTGTAAGGAAGCTGGAGTGGTTCAAAAGAAGTGGATGACCAGCTTGAATAAACTGCTGCCCTGTTAGCCGAGTTGGTTTGCCCGATATTTTGCAGATCAGCACGGGACAAGTGCGGTAAAAAGCGCTCCCGGGTCGGTCCTTGTTCCAGCAAATAGGCTAGATCCATCTTAGGTATCGGCGCTGCCGTTGCTCCCACTCGCTGGGCATGTCCGGGAAATCCCCGGCCGCCTCCCGGTGCACCCCCGGCATGTTGCAGTTTGTACTGCCAGCTGCCCACAAACTTGCCGGCCTTTTTGACCCCCTTGGCCGCAGCCCCGGCCATCGACGGGGCCGCTGAAGCCAGCCCGGTTGCCATGCCCACCCAGCCCAGAATCCGTCCGGCGTTTTCATTGCCACTGGCCAGCAAGGCTATCGAGGCCACATCCGCTGCCAGCGACACCACGCTCAATGTCGCGGTGGTGACTGCCGTTACATAGCTGGCGGTCAGCGCCGCGGTGGGCGCCGCCAATGCACCCAGGGAGGCCACGGTGCCGATCACGGCCAGGGCGATGCCGGCCGCCGGTAACAGCCAGTCCAGCCACGAATGACCCGATGGATCGATGCGGTTGACCGGGTCGCCGGCGCAGTAGGCATAGCCATTGAGGCCGCCTTCGCCGAAGGGGCTGAGGCTGTCACGGCTGTGGAAACGCATCAGCACCGGGTTATAGATGCGGTAATCACCCAGGAAATACCAGCCGCTGTCCTGTTCGCGCAAGGCGCCGGCGTAGCCCAGTCGGCTGGTGCCGGGCTGGCTCTGGCCGTAGGCGCCGTAGACCGGGGTGTTAATCCCGTCGTTGGCCTCAGTGGTTATCGAACCCTGGGCATCGGTGCCCAGCAGCATCACTTCGCGCACTGCCGAAGCGAGACGGCTTTCAGCCACCGGGACGTCACCGGCCCGTACCCAGCGGGTCTGGGTGTTTTCACCCACCTCGCAACTGAGTTGACCGCCGGTGTGGTAACGCCAGCGCGGGCCGGTAGAGTCTTCGGTCTTGATGATGTTGCCCGCCGGGCCGTAGTGCCAGCGGCGCTCGCCGGTAGGCAGGGTTACCCCGATCAGTCGGCCCAGGGCGTCGTAGTGCAGTGGATTACCGCGCTCGTCGCGTTTGAGATTGCCCAGCGCGTCGTACTCCAGGGTTACCGGTGCCGGGTAATCGGCGCGGCTGTGGCTGACGCTGAGCAGCTGGGTGAGATCGGCGGGGTTGTAGCCGAATACGCTGACATTGTTGGCGCTGGCGTCGGCAAAGACCGTTTCCAGACGGCGCACATTGTCGAGGGCGTCGTACTGAAAGTGCTGCTCGCGGTAGGTTTTGCCGTGGGCATCTTCGGGCAACGACGGGCCTGCAAGGCGATGGGCAATCATCCGTCCGCGCAGGTCGTAGTCGAAGCTTTCACTACGCACCAGAACACCGTCACGGGTCAGTTCGCGCTGGGTCAGCTTGCCGTCTTTACGCCATTGCTGGGTCTGGATTTCAAGGGACTGTCGGGTGGGCGTGCGGGTAGCCGTTTCACGACGGGCCGGGCGGCCCAGGCTGTCGTAGCCCAGGGTTACGGTCATGTCCCGCGAGCCGTCTATAGATTGCGTGCGCTGCTGGTGAATCCGCGAGGCTGCATCGTAGGTGACGCTAATACTGACGTCGGGGCCTTGCTGCACGCTCAAACGCCCGAATTCATCGTACTGGCAGCGCTGTTCAGCGCCGTCGGCATCGGTCAGGCGCGTGACTTTGCCCGCCGGTGTAGTGCTTTGCTGTTGCGAGCGCGGCTGGTCGCCATGCCAGGCGTAGTCGGCTTTGCTCAGTTGGCCGGACGGGGACCAGTGATCTTTTTGCAGACCCAGATTGCCTTGGGCTTCCAGCAAACGGCCGCTTAGCGGATCGTATTTATTGAACACGCTGATCCCGGGCGCTTGCAGCGACAGCAACGCGCCGCCCAGTTCCGGTTGGCGCTCACTCTGCACCCGGGTACCGTCGGGCAGAACCTGGGTATGGGCGTGGATTTCTCCTTCGGCATATTCCCATTCAGAGACACTCTGCCCGACCTTTTCCCACACCAGTCGGCCCAGGCCGTCATATTTGCGCTCGCCCAGCAGGACTTCATTAGTGCCCAACGACGGATGAGTGATCGAGACCGTGGCCGGTAAATCACCGTCATGGCCTTGGGCGTAGGTGCGTTTAATAAGCGACCCATCAGGCAGCGTTGTCGATACCAGCCGATCCCGCACATCCCACTGCTGTCGGGTCTCCAGGCCCATGGCATCAGACTGGCTGATGCAGCGGCCAAGGCCGTCATAGCTCCAGCTCAGTTCGTGCTGAAGTACGCCATCGGCGCAATACAGTCTCTCGGTCAGCGGCTTGCCATCCAGGGTATGGGTGGTCACGGTTTTGGCCCCGGCCACGCCATTGGCGTCGGTCTGCCAGCTGCTGCCGGTCAGGGCTACCGGGTCGGCCAGGGTGTGCTGGGTGATACCGTCCGCGCCGGTTTCGGTCAGCACATTGCCCCAGTCATCAAAGGTGCGTTCAGTGGTCAGGCTCAGGGCCGGGACGTCTTCGTTACCGGGATCGTAAGTCGTTTCACGGAACACCCGGCCCAGCACGTCATATTCGGCGGTCCAGGCGGTATAGGTCTCACCGCTGTCGGTTTGTTTTTCACGGCGGATTTCCCGGGCCATGCCATCGAGCCAGACAGTTTCCTTACGCCCGGAAGCGCCGATTCGGGTCTGGCAGCGCTCGCTGGCCGACAACGAATAGGCCCAGTTGACCTCAGCCTCGAAAGCCGAATCCGGGGCCGCGACTTCCTGAGTCACACGCCCCAGGGCATCGTGGGCAAAGGCCATGCGCAGCTGCTCGTCGGTCTGCTCGGTGACCATCAGGCCGGAGTACAAATCCTGCGACGATTGCGCAACAGTTGACTGGCCATCGTGACCTGTAATGGTGACCTTTTCCTGCAGGACTGCGCGCTCAAGTGCGCGGGCGTTTGGGGCTTGGGTCAGGCTGTAGCTGTAGGCCCGGGTAGTGCTTTTACCCTCTACCGTCTGGGTTTCGCTGAGCATGCGAGCGTGATGGGGCGAGGCCGGATCGTTAATGAAATTTTGCGTCGAGCGGCCCAGTTCGGTGGACTGATTGCCCTCAACCAGCAACAAACGTTCTTCACTGCTCTGGACAAAAGTCGGCAATGCAAACCCCGGAGCATCCTGACGCACCGGTAGCGCCTGATAACGGTAGCGGGTCTGTTTGACCGGCCCTTCGGTGCCGGGTGGCGGGCTGACCGTACGACTTTTCAGACGGGTGATGCGGCCCAGTGGGTCGGCCGGGCAGTTGTCGCTCTCACCGGTTACCGGGTAGTACTCCGACTCTTCAACTCCGCCCAGGGCATTGCGGTGCCACACCGGGTTGCCCAGCTCGTCGTAGCGGGTTTCTTCTTCGGTAACAAGTTCTCGCAGCACCCGTTGGCCATCCAGCTGCGCCTTGCGGGTAATGACCTTGTGCGGGAACTGGAAGTAAGGCAGTTGCCGGGCAATGGGCAGCCAGGGCTCGTCGTAATAGGTGGTCTCGGTTTCCTGCAGGGTCTGGCCCTGTTGCGTGCGTTCGCGGGTCAGCAGGTGAAAGCGGTTAAAGGTGCGGGACACTGTTTGCAAAACAGTACCCCGGGCATCCATCAGGGTTTCGGTGGAGCCATAAAGGAAATCGCCGCCCCCGGTCAGGTGATAGAGATTGTCTTCGCGGTTGCGCCACTGGCGCACTGCCGGCCAGCCAAAATAGTGATTGCTGCCAAACAGCCCATAGTCATAACGAACCAGTTGCACCGGTTGGCCGTCCCCCGGGTCTTTGCGGGTCTGACTGACCACCGGCATCCGCGCAAACGGCGCCCCCGGCGGCAACGCCAGACCGTTTGCCTCGCTATAGGTCACTTCCTCGGTGCTGCCGGTGGGCTGGGTGCATTTGTTCAGCAGCAACAGGCCTGAATCACTGCGGGTGTATTCAAACTGCCAGCCACTGTCGGGAAGTTCGTCCACTGTCACCCGGCGCAACTGCCCGGAGACCCGGTGAAATGACATCACCACCTGTGCGGGGGTGTCCGGCTGTAAGGTCAGACGGGTTTGCTGGCCTTCGTAGGAAAGCGCCAGCACCGTACGGCCCCGGGCATCGCTGACCTTTTGCAGGTACGCCCCATTGCCAACCGAACGCCAGTCAAAATTCAGGGCGCTGCCATTTGCAGGTACGCCCCATTGCCAACCGAACGCCAGTCAAAATTCAGGGCGCTGCCATCGGCACCCACCAGAGTGCTGACCACCCACAGGCTGGCATGCCCCGGCAAAGGAATCAGGCGCTCACAGCTGCCGTCGTTATGCCTGACCCACATTTCCTGACGCTGCACCGTGACCGTCACCACAGGCAAGCGCACATCGGGGAAACGCATGCTCTGGCCGACAATCTCACCGCGAAAACGCTCGCCGGAATTGAGTTGCAGTTGTTGGCTGGCCCCGTCCCACGAGGTGGTACCAAGCATCCAGCCCAGACCGAAGCCCTGATCTTCGGCCATCAGCGGGCTATGGCTCAGGCGCAACTGGCTGATAGGGCCGCGCAAATCGTTGGCGGCGCCGGTGGGCAGGGTTATCGAGGCCGAGAACGCACCGGTGCGCGGATCGACCCCGGCACTGATGCTGCTCATAAAGTTGTAGGCTCCGGAATACAGGTCACCGCTGTTGAGCAGGCTGGGGGCGGATTTGATCTCGGGGGAGGGCGTCGTGTGGTCAGTCGGGGCAGTCATGATGACTATTCCTTGGCTATCTGGAGAGGAGCCGCACAATAGGAACCCTTGCTTGAGGCCAGCAATGAGCGAGGTTTGTAGGAGGGAGCGGGACAGAAGTCCGCACTGGGGGCATTTTCAGGGCAACAATTGAATTTCTTGCGATAAACGCACTCCATTAGCCCCTGCGTAACAGGTTTTTCGTCGTTTTCCATGTTTTGCTGGACAAATAGCTGTCATTTCAGTTGCTGACTCGATAAGTCGGCCTTAGACTGCCGCCCCTCGTAAATTGAGTGCCGGGTGGCGCTTGAAATAGATGGCACCTAACTGGTTGGGATGAAGAACGGTCAGGACGCTCCCTAATTCGCCTTAATGCACGTATTTTTTATAGAGAAATCAATGACAAAGGATAAGTTGCTGGCCATGCCGGCGGATGACTACATGAATGCCGAGCAACATGCTTTTTTCAGCGAGCTGTTGCAAAACATGAAGGTTGAAACCCACGAGCGTATTGAGCAGAACCGCATCGCGATCGAAAGCCTGGACACTCCAGCTGACCCTGCGGACGCCGCTTCGGTTGAAGAAGAGCGTACCTGGTTGGTGAACTCTATCGATCGCGACCAGCGCATGCTGCCTCAACTGGAACAAGCACTGGAACGCATCAAAGATGACAGCTTCGGCTGGTGTGATGACAGCGGCGAGGCAATTGGCCTTAAGCGCCTGCTGATCAGCCCGACCACCAAGTACTGCATCGAAGCTCAAGAGCGCCATGAGCAAATCGACAAGCATCAGCGTCAAGCCTGACTGTTTGCTTTGCCGGAGCCGCGCCACGCGGTTCCGGCATCAGTCGGGTCCTGCAGTCGTTCGTATTGCAGCCATTGTTGTAACTCCCTCCAAAACAATTTCCGAATCTTGAGCTGGCCGTGCTTCTTGCGTCTTATATTGGGCGCGGCATTATTGCGCGCAGTAGAAATAATCGAGGGCAGGATTGATGAGCAATTCAAGCAACGCGGGAGCAGTGTTGCGGGTCGGCATCTTTTTCGATGGGACGGCCAATAACCAGTTCAATAGCCTGCAGGGACAGCAGCGTCAGGAACAGGGGCTGCTGATTGATCCTGGCAGCAGCTATGGCTCTGCTGTGACCAATATTGCCAAGCTGCACCAGTGCTACCCGGCCCAGTCAGGGTTTGACCCTGCTGGCCATGCCGTGACTTCGCTGTATATCAGCGGTATCGGCACCACCACCGGCGCGGCCGATACTCAGTTTCCGGGCCAGACCTATGGTCGTGGCCATACGGGGGTGCTGGGCAAGGCTGAACTGGCCCGGACCCGGTTGACGGAGTGCTTGCAACACTTTGTCGCGCAGCTGCCCCCCAATACCCTGAGCCGTTTGCAGCTGGACCTGTTTGGTTTCAGTCGCGGCGCCGCGGCGGCCCGGCATTTTGTGAACCAGATCAACGCCAGCGCATTTACCGCCCAGTTTGCCCTGGCCGCCGACTTTGCATGCTCCATCCACTTTATTGGTCTGTTTGACACAGTCGCCGCCATGGGCGGGCTGGAGGATTGGGGGGATGTGGCCGATGACATCAATCCCGGACTCAACCTGTACCTGGGCCCGGACTGCGCGCAACAGGTGGTCCAGTTGAGCGCGCGGGATGAACAACGGCGAAATTTTTCCTTGAGTCGCATCGCGCCACAGTGGCCGCTGGATATTGCGGTGCCGGGGGCGCATGCCGACGTCGGCGGCGGTTATCCGCTGGATATGCTGGAACAGGTTTTTTTGAGCCGCTGGCAGAGCAATCTTGTGCAGCCGTCCACAGCCATTGAACAGACCCGGGCCTGGAAGTTGACCCAGTCTCAGTTGCTGGCATGGCAGGCCGAAGACCTGATTGATCCCCGCGCTGCGGAGAATTTCCTGCAGATCCGCACTCTTGAACGCAAGGAAGGTAGCCGTGAAGACCCGATGAAACGGGTACAGGCTGCAGTGTTCATGCAGCGCAGGATCGATGGCCGTCTTGCCCGGGTGCATTTGCGGATCATGCATGGCCTGGCGGTTGAGCACGGTGTGCCCTTCAACGCATTGACCGATGCCCAGGCCGCGTTGCCCGATGAGCTGAAGCCCATAATGGCCACGCTTGAGGCCCAGGTGCGCCAGGGGACGATCAAGCTGAGCGCCGATGAAGAACGTTTGCTGCGCCAGCGCTATATCCACCAGTCGGCCAACTGGAACCCCGGCGTGGGGGCGGGCGAGGCCGTGGTGCAAAGGGCATTCTTCAATATTCCCGAGGAAGGCGGGCGCTGGGTCTTCGATCAGAAAGCACCGGATTACGCCTAGGCAAAGCAGAAGATTGTTACGGCTTATGCAATTGATCTATGCCGTAGATAGCTTTTTCCGGCGACGGTTAGCCACTAATATAGCCGACATCGTTAGGTGCCTAACTAATAGCTGGAGAAACCATCATGTCCAATCAAGTTGATGTTGCCGTAATGATCGGGAGTGGTGTGCCCAAGAGTTTGCGCGATACCGGGCAGAAGGCCTGCTGGGTGGTGCTGGTCAATGGTGAGCAGCGCGGGACGGCTTTTTCCAGTCGCCCGGAAGCCGAAGAGTGCCGCGCGGCATGGCTGGCGCAGCTGAATGCCGGCCAACTGTGCAACAGGGGGCATGCTCAGCGCGCTTGATGCAATACACAGGTTGGCACTAGGAGTTGAGGGCGCCGGCGTCCACTGCAGCCTTTAATTCTTTTGCCGATTGTTTGGCGGCATCTGCTGCCAGTTCGGCTGTCTTGAACCAGCGATCCTTTTCGACCTGATGGAAGGTGACAGTCGTTAGTGGTGGCTTGGCGCGCATGATGATCACTGCCTGAAATTCGCCGTCGACGTCTTTGGACTCACCGCGGATAAAAAATTCGCCAATATCAAATTCCGTCACGTGTCGCTTTCCCTTGGAGGTAATGAAGCCTGCATGACCCGGCGGCATGGGCCAGGTCGATTTTTACGCGAGTATGGCAGTAGTTGACTCTCAGTGGCGCAGTTAACTCATTCACGCGACGAAAGCCCTGCCGGGCACAGACTCAATCCGGCAAAAAAATTGATTGATTGCTTGATAGAGAAGAGGATGTATATACCCATCTTCGGGCATGACCCGGTAGAATGGTGCCCCCCGGCTATTTTTTTCAGCCAGTTTTCGCTGATGCAGGCGCTGCTTCACTCTGTTGTGCCTGTTCGCCGGGGTAATCATGGCGTTGCTCTATTTAGTCCAGATGTTACATGCCACTCCTGATTCGAGCAGTCAGGAGCACTTGTCGTACTCGGGTTTTCAATTAATTTTTGCTGTCGGTGGTTTGCCCGGACAGTTCCATTTCAGGTTTTCGAGGGTTTTGCGTTGGCAGTCAGTAATTTGGAAATGCATGCGTTGTTCGTTTTGGGTGACTTGCGGGCACGTTTGGTCAAGCTGTTCCACTCGCGCTTTGTATACGTAACTGAACAAAACGCCGAAGGTATTTACATCGCTGAAATTGATACCGAAACAGCCTTGGTGGTAGATGACAAACCGGGTCTTGAACTCAAGGTCGGCGATCATTTTCGCGCAGCAGTGTTGCCCAGCCGTGAAGGTGGCAAGTTCGAAATAAAATTCCGTGATATCAAGACCACCATTTACGGCATCGGTGATTACGCCTATGTCGCCTCACCTCTGGGTGAAGGCGTGGTATTCAAAGAAGGCCAGACCGTGATGTTGATCTTTGCTGCCAAAGAGCAACTTACCGAAGGCTTGAGCAAAACATTGAAAGCCGTCACTGCCAAAGCCGCCAAATGGCCCAAGGGCGAGTTGACCTTCAAGGCCAGCAAAGAGTGACGCTGACGCGCTCCGCAAACCTGTAGCCCCTTTCGGCAATTGCCCTGTACCTGTAGCAGCTGACGAGAGAATCGAGGCTGAGTCCGGTTGCGAAACCGTCGTAAAGTCATGCCCCGCGGTTCCTCAGATAACCCCGGCCCTGCGGATTACGATTGCTTCGCAAGCGGACGTAGCCTTCGCCAACTGCTCTGCAACGGCTGTTAACGGGCAGCGCCCGCACGCCATCCATCTTCCCCTCAAACAGCCTAGGCCTTATGGACGATGTCCGGGTTTCGGGCCAGCTTGATTATCGATCCCACTGGCTGAACAGGCCGGAACCCAAAAAATAATAAGAATGTGCGAGGGATCGTGAGCATGAGCGCCATCGTCTTTTCATTAGCTGTGCGAGGTCGAAATGGCCGACGCTCATAAAGTCCCTCCCATGCAGCGTTTTGTGAACCGTTGCGCCGACCGGTTAATGACGCACCGAAAATCCCTGCTGGGTTTTTTTCTGCTGATAACCCTGGGCCTGGGTTACAGCGCCACCCACGTACGGCTGGACCCGGGTTTCAACAAGCAGATCCCGGTGCGCCATGCCTACATGCTCAACTTTCTGGATTTCAGCCGCATCTTCACCGGGGCCAACCGGCTGCTGGTCAGCGTGCACTGGAAGGGCCAGGGCGATATCTACAACCCCGAGTTCCTGCAGACCCTGCAACAGGTCACGGACGACGTGTTCTATATCTCCGGGGTTAGCCGGCCCAGCGTCACCTCGCTGTTCACACCCAACGTGCGCTATATCGAAATCACCGAAGAAGGCTACGTCGGTGATCTGGTGGTGCCGCCGCAATATGCGGCAACCCCCGCAGACCTGCAGCAAGTACGCAGCAATGCCGCACGCTCCGGGCAGATTGGCCGGCTGCTGGCCAACGACCTGAAATCGGCCATGGTGCGGGCCGACCTGCAAGACACCGATCCGAAAACCGGGCAGCCGGTGAGCTATGTGCAAATCGCCCGCAGCCTCGAAGACATTCGCGCCAAATACAGTAATGCCGACATCGAAATCAACATCGTCGGTTTCGCCAAGCTGGTGGGCGATGTGGTCGAGGGGCTGAACACGGTGATGGGTTTTTTCGCCATCGCATTCCTGATTACTGGCCTGCTGCTGTGGGTCTATTCCCGGTCGTTGCGTCTGACCATGGTCGCGCTGCTGGTGGCCTTGTTGCCAGTCATCTGGCTCCTGGGCTTATTGCCGTTACTGGGCCTGGGAATCGATCCGATGTCGATTCTGGTGCCGTTTCTGATCTTCTCCATTGGCGTGTCCCACGCGGTACAAATGACCAATGCCTGGAAGCAGGAAGTGCTGGCGGGCAGCGATTCGGTCAGTGCGGCCAAGGCTGCCTTCAGCAAGATATTCATCCCGGGGGCCCTGGCCTTGCTGATGAATGCCCTGGGCTTCGGGGTGATCATGTTGATCGATATTCCCATCGTTCACGAACTGGGGATTACCGCGTGCATCGGCGTGATGCTGATGATCATCACCAACAAAATCATGCTGCCGCTGATCATCGCCCATCTGCAACTTGAGCCGCATCTGCTCAATGCCCGCAGCCCCGGTTCGACCCGGCGCCATCCTCTGTGGTGGCGGCTGTCGGCGCTGGCCCCGCCGGGCCCGGCACTGTGGGTCTTCGCCATCAGCCTGGTGCTGCTGGCAGCGGGGGCGTACAAGGCCCGTGAACTGCAGATTGGTGACATTGGTTCCGGGGCTCCGGAGCTGCGGGCCGATTCGCGCTATAACCAGGACAACCAGAAAATCATCAGCAACTACTCCATCGGCCTGGATGTGCTCTCGGTGTTTCTGACCATTGGCGGGCGCAGTGAAGCCTGCCTCGACCCGGCAGTCATGCGCGCGGTCGAAACCTTCGATTTCAAGATGCGCGAAGTGCCAGGTGTGCAATCGGTGCAAAGCGTGGCCGGCATGGCCAAGCAAGTGATTGCCGGCAACAACGAAGGCAACCCGCGCTGGGCCGCGATTCCGGGTTCCGCCCAGGGCTTGCAGCAGGGCGCCTATGCCTATTCGCCGGACTCGGGGCTGGTCACCGACAGTTGTCAGAAAATGCAGATTCTGGTGTTTCTGACCGATCACGAAGGGGCCAGCGTGGCCCATGTACTGGGGGAGGCCAAGCGCATCATTGGCGCCATCCAGGTGCCGGGTGTGACCTTCCATCTGGCGGGCGGCAACATCGGGGTCATGGCCGCTTCCAATGAAGCGGTCAAGCAGGCCGAGGTGGTGATGCTGGCGGCGTTGTTCTTCTCTGTGGCGCTGTTTTGCCTGCTGACCTTCCGTTCATTGCGCGCGGTGCTGTGCATTCTGGTGCCGCTGGCGATTGTGGCAGTGCTGTGCAATGCCCTGATGGCTCTGCTGGGCATCGGCCTCAAGGTCGCGACCTTGCCGGTCATGGCGCTGGGGGTCGGGGTGGGGGTGGATTACGGGATCTACCTCTACGAGCGCATCGAGCACGAGATGGCGGCCGGGCAAGACTTGCGCGAAGCGTTCTACCGGGCCATGTGCCAGCGCGGCACGGCGGCCGTATTTACCGCCGTCACCATGTCCCTTGGGGTCTGTACCTGGGTGTTTGCACCCCTCAAGTTCCAGGCCGATATGGGCGTGCTCCTGGCCTTCATGTTTCTGGTCAACGTACTGGGCGCGATCTTTCTGCTCCCGGCGCTGGCTGCGTGGTTCAACCTGGGCAAGCCGCTGGTGAACAAAAGACCATCCAGCGTACGCGCTTCCTGCGATCAACCGCTTGTCAATCTGTAGGAGCGAGCTTGCTCGCGATGGCATCGCCGCTACCCATTGAAGAATTGCAGTGTCTGCATCGCGAGCAAGGGCGCTCCTGCAGATCGGCATGTACGTCTAATAACAAGGAGAACACCCCCATGCGACGTCTTTCTCAGGTGGGCGGCTGGCTGTCAGTCGCTCTGGTTTTGCACAGTTACAGCGGGCCGCTCCAGGCCCAGGCCCCAGCCGACCAGATTGCCCGGCTGGGCAAGGATCTGACCTGTGTCGGCGCCCAGCAGGCGGGCAACGCCGAGGGCACTATCCCGCCGTTCGGCGGCCAATGGCTGGGGGCGGCTCCCGGCATGAAGTTCGAAGGCACAGGTAAACATCCGATCGACCCTTACCCCAACGAGAAGCCGTTGTTCGTGATTACCGCGCAAAACCTGAGTCAGTACGGTGCGCACCTGTCCGAGGGCCAGAAAGCCCTGTTCAAGCTCTACCCGCAAACCTTCCGCATGCCGGTGTACCCGTCCCACCGCGATTTCCGTTTTTCCGACACGGTGTGCAAGGCCACTCTGGAAAACGCCTCGGTCGCCAAGCTGGTGGATGATGGCGAAGGCGTGGTGGCCCGTACCGGCGGGGTCGCGTTTCCGATCCCGCAGAACGGCATTGAATTGCTGAAAAATGCCTCGCTGTTCACGGTCAGGGCCTGGACTGAGGAATACACCTCGGACAACGCCTATGTGCTCAAGGACGGCAATATCAACTGGGGCCGCGTGCACTCGCGCAACATGGCGCCGGGGCTGGAGCCGGGCAAGATCGGTGATACCACCGGCAACTCCTCGTTCTACCTCAACGAAACCCTGCTGCCACAGCGCGACAAGGGCGAAATCAACACCGGTACCGAGTACTGGAACGACAAGACCGAGCCGCGCCAGAGCTGGCGCTACGACCCGGGCACCCGGCGCGTGCGGCAGTCGCCGGGCTACGGTTTTGACATGGCCTTCCCGGGCTCCGGCGGTTCGATCACGGTCGACGAAGTACGGATCTTCAACGGTTCGGCCCAGCGCTATAACTGGAATATCGTTGGCAAAAAAGAGCTGTATATCCCTTACAACACCGCGCGTCTGCACGCCAGCGATCTCAAATACGCCGGGATGCTGACCCCGGGCCACATCAACCCCGACAACATGCGTTATGAACTGCACCGCGTCTGGGTCCTCGAAGGTGTGCTCAAACCCGGCAACCGTCATTTGTATGGCAAGCGCACGATGTACATCGACGAGGACAGCTGGTTTCCGGTCATGGGCGACAACTACGACAACCGTGGCGAGCTGTGGCGTACCTCGATGGTCAACTACTTCTACGCCCCGGAAACCCAGACCTGGCAGGCAGGTGTCGGCCTGTACCACGACTTGAACGCCGGCAGTTACCTGGCCTTCAACTTGATCAATGAGCAGCGCAACGGCTATGTCCTGAACAAGGGCGGTCTGGCCCCCGGAGACTTTGGCCCGGAAGCCGCTCGCCGGGCTGGCAAATAAACGGTCAACCCCCCTGACTTTACCCGTCTGCCACAGGTTGCCTGTGCGCGGGCGGGCGGGTGATGCACAACAATAAGAAACAAGGAGCACGGCATGCTTAAGCACTGCACACGTTTTGTGGGGACCGGTTTACTGTCGGGTTTGAGCACCCTGGTACTGGCGGCGCCGACCATCGAGCTGGGAGAAAACACCACCCTCGACTCGTCGCTTACGGTCAACTACACCGCCTCCATGCG
This sequence comes from Pseudomonas sp. Lz4W, assembly GCF_000346225.2. Lineage (NCBI taxonomy): Bacteria > Pseudomonadati > Pseudomonadota > Gammaproteobacteria > Pseudomonadales > Pseudomonadaceae > Pseudomonas > Pseudomonas sp. Lz4W. The sequence continues at coordinate 2,035,704 of NZ_CP017432.1, forward strand.
TACAGAAAAGCCTGATCACGAATACCTCAACAGCATCAACAACGACGATGCCACCCGCAACTTCAAGCGGGGTTCCTTGATCAACAACCGGGTCAGCGTATTTGGCGAGTTGATGCTCAAGCACGACAACCTCGGTGCCGTGATGCGAGGCAGCCACTTCTATGACGAGGTGTACCACCAGCGCAACGACAACGACTCGCCGGACACGGTCAACAAAACCGGGCGCTACAACGACTTCAGCCGGGACACGCGCAAACTCAGCGGCAGCAAGGCCCGTCTGCTGGACGCCTATGTGTATGGCGACTTCACCGTCAACGACGATCAGTACGTGTCACTCAAGGCCGGCCGGCACCTGGTGGCCTGGGGCGAGAGCCTGTTCTGGCCCAACATCAGCCAGGGCCAGGCGCCCGTGGATGCGACCAAATTCAACGTGCCGGGAACCGAAGCCAAGGACGCCTACCTGCCTGTGGGGCAGGTGTCGGGCTCGTGGTCGATCAACGAAGATTTGGCCTTGCTCGGTTTTTACCAATACAAATGGGAAGAAACCCAGCTCAACCCGGTGGGTGATTACTTCGGCAGCGACACCTTTGGTCCGGGGGCCGAGTTTTATCGTCTGGCTCCCGGCATTGTCAGCAGCCTGCCCGATTCAGCTGCGGTGGGTTATGGCGGCTCGGTCAAGCCGGGCAACAGCGGCGAGTGGGGTATAGGTACCCGCTACCGGATCACCCAAAACACCGAAATCGGCCTGTTCCACTATCGCTACCACGATCGCGTACCGGCGCTGTTTTTCGACTTTACCGGGCAGACCCATTACTCCTCACTGAACAAGGTCGGGGGCAGTGGCTACGGTCCGAGTTACCAGTTGGGTTACTTCGACAACATCAAGCTGACAGGCATCAGCTTCACCACCAAAGCGGGGGACTCGGTACAGTTTGCCGGCGACCTGAGCTACCGCGACGGTGCGGCGGTCTACCTGAGCAATGGTGCACCGGCCCGGGGCCAGCTGTGGCAAGGCAACCTCAACGCGGTGTACATGATCGGGCCGACGTTCATGGCGCAGCAAACCACCCTCATGGCCGAAGTGGTGCACCAGCGGATTCAGGGGGTTGATGACCTGACCGTTACCGGCGGCGGGGCGGGTACCGACGGCACGTTCAACAAATACGTGTACGACGGCCAGACCCGGGGTTCCAGCCTGCTGGGGATTGGCACGTACTTTGATCATCCGAACATATTCAATGGCTGGGACCTGACCACCAAGGCCACCTGGACCCAGAACATTGATGGCAGCGCCTACTCCGGTTTGGGCCGTGCGGAAAAGCGCCTGACCCTGGGCGGGGATTTCAAATACCTGGGCAACTTCCAGCTGGGGCTGACCTACGTGGCCTACCTGAGTTCGGCAGACCTGGCCCAGGGCCGGACCATGGCCGACAGGGACTACCTGTCGTTCAACGGCAAGTACACCTTCTAGTCCTGCCCCCATCGCCGGCAAGCCGGCTCCCACAAGGTCAGAAGCAGCACAGTCATTGTGGAAGCCGGCTTGCCGGCGATGGGGCTTCAAAGTCAGACAGCCAGCTGCCACAAGGTCAGATGCAGCACAGTCATTGTGGGAGCCGGCTTGCCGGCGATGGGGTTTCAAAGCCAGACAGCCGGCTGCCACAAAGGTCAGAAGCAGCACAGTCATTGTGGGAGCCGGCTTGCCGGCGATAAGGTTTCAAAGCCAGACAGCTGGCTGCCACAAGGTCAGAAGCAGCACTGTCATTGTGGGAGCCGGCTTGCCGGCGATGGGGTTTCAAAGCCAGACAGCCGGCTGCCACAAGGTCAGAAGCAGCACAGCCATTGTGGGAACTGGTTTGCCGGCGATAAGGTTTCAAAGCCAGACAGCATCCCACAAAGGGTAATCCCCAACCCGCTTCACCAGACCTGCCCGTAAAGGATTGGCAACCACATAGCGCGCCAGATTTTTCAGATCTTCTTCGCGACGCAATGCATGATCGTGAAACCCTTTTTGCCAGCGCCTGCCGGTTCTGTCTGTCATGCGATTGATGGCGCGAGCACTCAATGACTTGGTACGCCCCATGAGCTTGTCAAGTGAAGCGCTTTGCAGCTCTACCAGCCAATGAAAATGATCGGGCATTACAACCCATGCGAGTGAATTGACCGAACCTTGTGTGTGCTCATGACGAAATTGAGCAACCACTAACCTGCCAACGCGCCAGTCAGAGAACAGAGGTTCCCGGTCCAGCGTATTGGCGGTCAACAGGTAGATGCCATTGGCCTGGGAAAATCGGCCATACCTTAAACGGCTGGAAGCAGGTCGTTGGGTCATGAGCTCTACTCATAAGTCAGAGCTGCAAAGACTAGTTTCTGAGGCAAGCGACTTCCGAGAGTCTCTGGACCAAATATTTCATGGCCTGATGCATCGCCGGCAAGCCGGCTCCCACAGGGTCAGAGGTAACACAGTCATTGTGGGGTGCTGTCTGGCTTTGAAAGCCTATGGCCGGCAAGCCGGCTCCCACAGGGTCAGAGGTAACACAGTCATTGTGGGATGCTGTCTGGCTTTGAGAGCCTATGGCCGGCAAGCCGGCTCCCGCAATGGTAGGGTCGCGTCTGACCTTGTGGGAGCTGGCTTGCCGGCGATAGGTGCGCCACGATCTATCTGGCCTCGCGGGGCATTCCCAGGGCCCGTTCGGCGATGATGTTGCGCTGTATTTCGTTGCTGCCGCCGTAGATGGTGTCCGCCCGGGTGAACAGGAACAATGCCTGTAACCGCGTCAGTTCATAAGGCGCTGCCGCCAGCAACTCTGCCTCCGGCCCCAGTACATCCATCGCCAGTTTCCCCAGCTCCAGGTGCCAGGTCGACCACGCCAGTTTATAAATGGTCGCCTCAGGTCGCAGGCTGCCATCCTGTAGCCCCGAGAGCATGCGCAACGAGTTGTAGCGCAGTACCCGCAAGCCGCTCCAGGCCTGGGCGATGCGTTGCCGCATGATCGGGTCTTGCGCCGCACCATTGGCCTTGGCGATGCGCACCACTTCGTCCAGTTCGTTCTGAAATTGCATCTGCTGGCCAAGGGTCGATACCCCGCGCTCGAAACCCAGCAGGGCCATGGCGATTTTCCAGCCGTCACCGGGCTGGCCAATCAGGTTGTCGGCCGCAGTGCGCGCCTGGTCGAAAAATACTTCATTGAATTCGCTGGTGCCGGTCAGTTGCCGGATCGGCTGCACGCGAATCTGCGCCTGAGCCATCGGCACCAGCAGGAATGACAAGCCGCGATGCCCGACACTGCCCGGCTCGGTACGCGCCAGGACAAAACACCAGTCCGATTCATGGGCCAGGGACGTCCAGATTTTCTGCCCGCTGATCAGCCACTGGCCACTCTCACTGTCGAGGCTGGCGCGGGTCTTGATATTGGCCAGATCGGAGCCGGCACCGGGCTCGGAGTAGCCCTGGCACCAAAAGTGCTGCCCGCTCAGAATGGCCGGCAGAAACCGCTGTTGTTGCCCGGGTGTACCAAAGGCCGCCAACGTCGGACCGACCAGTCCTTCGCCGATGTGCCCCATGCGCCCCGGGCCACCCGCGCGGGCGTATTCCTCATAAAAGATCACTTGCTGGTTGATGCTCAAACCACGACCACCATGCTCGATGGCCCAGCCCGCACCCACCCAGCGGCCCGCGGCCAGTTCGCGCTCCCACTGCTTGCGCAATCCGGGGGCGAAGTCTTCGTCTCCCGGCCCGCCACGAAAGCGCAGTTCGTTGTATTGCCCGCTCAGGTGCTCCTGCATCCACTGCGCCACCTGTTGGCGAAAATGCTCATCTGCCGCGCTGAAACCAATGTTCATGGGCGCTCTCCGAAAATATGCCTGGCCAATTGCTCACGATGAAAGGCCGGCGTGCCCAATAACTGCTCGCTGGCCCGTGCCCGCTTGAAGTACAGATGCGGGTCGTACTCCCAGGTGAAGCCAACCCCGCCATGCAGCTGGATCGACTCGGCGGCGCAGTTGAAAAAGCCTTCGCTGGCATGGATTTTTGCCGTGGCCGCGGCTTCCGCCAGTTGCAGCTGGGCACTGGGGTCGCCATCGATATTCAGGCACTGGTCGGCAATGCAGGCGCCGTAGTAACTGGCGGACCGTGCGCACTCAACGGCCAGCATCAGGTCAGCGCAGCGGTGCTTGACCGCCTGAAAACTGGCGATGCTGCGACCAAACTGTTCGCGGCCGCCGATATAGGTCAGGGTCAGATCCAGTACCTTTTGCGCGCCGCCGGTCTGCTCGGCGGCGAGCCCGATACAGGCCATGCGCAGCACATCGCGCAACAGCGGCCAGCCGAGGCCGGGCTCGCTGAGCAGGTGCTCATCGTTGAGCACCACGTCATTAAGGGTGATGGTGGAAAAACGTCGGGTCTGATCCAGCGTCGGTTGCTGCTGGCGGCTGATGCCGGGCGTCAGGGCAGACACGGCAAACAGGCGGATCCCGGCCTCGCCGATACTGCCCGGGGTGCGGGCGGCAATGATCAGCAAATCGCACTCGGCACCGTCGATTACATACAGGTACTGACCGTTGAGGCGATAACCACCGGCACAGCTCTGTGCATAGACCTGCACGCCGCTGTCGTCCCAGCGCGGGGCGCTGGTCCAGGCCAGGCTGGCGCTGATTTCGCCGGCCGCCAGCCGGGGCAGCCAGAGGTTCTTGAGCCCCTGATTGCGGCTCAGCAGCAGCGCCGGAATCCCCATGCAGCAGGTGGCAAAAAACGGCGTCGGCAACAAGCAGCGGCCCAGCTGTTCCTGCAACAGGCACACCTCGACAAAGCCCAGGCCGAGCCCGCCATATTCTTCGGGAATCGCCAGTGCCGGCCAATACAGCTCGCGGGCAATGCGGGCCCAGGCCGTGTGGTCGAGACCGGACTCGGCGGCCATTGCCGTGCGCACCGCTCCGGAGCTGGCCACCTGCGCCAAAAAGCGTTCGGCAGACTCTTGAATCATTCGCTGCTCTTCGGTCAGGGCAAGCTCCATAGGACTCCTCACTCTATAAGTGGATCAAGTCTTGAGCATGGAAGGGCAGCACAGGCGCGTAATCCCTGAGCCGGACTAGTCCATTTGGCGGTCGGATCCCCGGCACGGCCCCGCAGGTGTTTAGTCTCAACGGACGATGAGCCACCCCCTGCGCATTCCCATACTGCCCGCATGCCTTTCGCCAATTGAGGAGCACCTGTGAACAGTGCAGCCCCCACCGCAACCCATACCGCCTTTCACACCCGTATTGAGGCGGGGATCGCCGAGCTGGTGATCGACCGGCCACCGGTCAATGCCCTCAATAGCCAGGAGTGGCTGGACCTGGCCCGCACCCTCGAAGCCCTGGGGCAAGACCCGCAAGTGCGGGTCATCGTGATTCGTGCCGAGGGCCGCGGTTTTTGTGCCGGTGTCGATATCAAGGAACTGGACGCCCACCCCGAACGCATCGTGGCCGTCAATGCGGGCAACTACGCCACCTTCAAGGCCGTGCATCGCAACCCGGTGCCGGTGATCGTGGCGGTTCATGGCTATGTACTGGGTGGCGGGATTGGCATTACCGGGGCTGCCGATATCGTGGTGGCATCCGATTGCGCGACGTTTGCGCTGCCGGAAGTTGACCGTGGCGCCATGGGCGGCGGCGCGCATTTACAACGCCTGTTCCCGGTGCAAAAGGTCCGTTATCTGTTTTTCACCGGCGACAAGATCGGTGCGGTGGAGGCCCAGCAGTACGGCTTTATCGAACGTGTCGTACCCCGCGAGCAACTGCGCGAAACCGCTTTGCAGATCGCCCGCAAGATCGCCAGCAAAAGCCCGGACATGATCCGCATCGCCAAAGAGGCGTTGAACGGTATCGAAGACGGCAACCTGGAAGACAAATACCGCTGGGAGCAGGGCTTCACACTCCAGGCATACAACAGCGCGGACTCTGCCGAAACCCGGCGCGCCTTTGTTGAAAAACGCGACGCCACGTTCTGAGGAGCTGACGATGGACCTGACTTACTCCCCCAAGCAAAAGGCCTTTCGCCAGGAGGTGCGCCACTGGCTGGGGGCCAACCTGCCGGCCGAGCCATTGGCCAGTTATGACACCCGTGAAGGGTTCGAGCAGCACCGCCAGTGGGAAGCCAAGTTGTTCGACAGCCGCTTTTCCATGGTGATGTGGCCCACCGCCCTGGGCGGGCGCGGCTGCGACCTGATCGAATGGCTGATTTTCGAAGAAGAATATTACGGCGCCGGTGCACCGATGCGGGTCAACCAGAATGGCCAGCTGTTACTGGGCCCGACCCTGATGGAATTCGGTACCGAGGCGCAAAAGAAGCGCTTTCTGCCGCGCATGGCGGCCAGTGCCGACATGTGGGCCCAGGGCTGGTCGGAGCCCAATGCCGGTTCCGACATGGCGGCGATCACCAGCAAGGCCACCCGCGACGGTGACAGCTATGTGCTCAACGGCCAGAAAACCTGGTCGACCCGGGCCATCTTTGCCGACTGGCTGTTCGGACTGTTTCGCAGCGACCCCGCGTCCAGCCGCCACCACGGCTTGTCATTTGTGATGGTGCCGCTCGATGCACCGGGCGTCACCGTCCGTGCCATCAAGGCCCTGAACGGCAAGGACGCGTTTGCCGAAGTGTTCTTCGATGACGTGCGCATCCCGTTGGAAAACCGCATCGGTGAAGAAGGGCAGGGCTGGCATGTGGCGATGGCCACTGCCGGTTTTGAACGCGGATTGCTGTTGCGTTCGCCGGCCCGCTTTCAGTACACCGCCCGCAAGCTGGTGGAGCTGTACCAGGCCAATCGCGCCAGCGCCGACCGTGATCCGAGCCTTGGCGAAGCCGTCTGCAAGGCCTGGTCGGACGCCCAGGCCTATGCCTTGTCGGCCTATCACACCGTAGGCCGGCTGAGCCGCGGCGCGCAGATTGGCGCCGAATCGAGCACCAACAAAATCATCTGGTCGGAACTGGATTTGCGCATGCACGAGACCGCGATGCGGATTCTGGGTGCCAATGGCGAGCTGACCGGTAAATCGGCAGACGGCCACGACTGGCTGGAGGGCTTCCTGTTTGCCCAGGCCGGGCCGATCTACGCCGGGACCAACGAGATTCAGCGCAACATCATTGCCGAGCGCATGCTCGGCCTGCCGAAGTGAGGCCGGGTATGGACTTTACCTTTACCGATGACCAGCAAGTCTTCCGCGAAGCCATCAGTCGTTTTTTGATGACCGAAGCGGCACCGGAAATGCTTCGCGAAATCTGGGAAACCGACGTCGGTCGCTCACCGGATTTGCGCAACAAAATTGCCGAGCAGGGCCTGACCGCGCTGTCGGTTCCCGAAGCCTTCGGCGGCCTGGGCATGGACGATGTGGCCTGGGCCTTGATGACCCAGGAACTGGGTTACTACGCCATTCCCGACTCTCTGGGCGACACCGCTTATGTCGCCAGCGCACTGATTGCACAGTTGCCAGCCCAGACCCCGCAGCGTGGCGAATGGCTGGAGCGCATTGCTGAAGGCAGCCTGCGGGTTGCCATCGGCCACCCGGTCAACCCGCTGGTGGCCGATGCCGCCCATGCCGACCTGCTGCTGCTGGCCCATGGCGATGAAGTGCATGCCGTGCCCCGCAGCCAGGTTGACGTGCAACCCCACAGCAGCATCGATGCATCCCGGCGTCTGGCGCAGGTCAGCTGGCAACCGGGCCCAGCCACCCTGGTGGCCGAGGGCGAGCATGGCCGCCAGCTTTGGGCGCAGACCCTCGACCGTGGCGCCTTGCTGGTGGCCGGGCAACTGGTGGGCCTGGCCCAGCGCATGCTCGATTTGTCAGTGGATTACGCCGCCCAGCGCAAACAGTTCGGCAAGCCGATTGGCAGTTTCCAGGCGGTCAAGCATCACCTGGCGGATGTTGCCACCCAGCTTGAATTTGCCAAGCCGGTGCTGTATCGCGCCGCTTACGCCCTGGCCCACGGCGAGAAAAACGCCTCGGTGTGGGTGTCCCAGGCACGTCTGGCGTGCTGTGAAGCCAGCTGGCTGGCGGCCCGTCACGGCATTCAGGTACACGGTGCCATGGGGTACACCTGGGAAGTCGACCTGCAAATGTTCATGAAGCGGGCCTGGGCGCTGGACAACGCCTGGGGTGATCGCGCCCTGCATAAAACCCGGGTGGCCGAGCATGTACTGAGCGGCGCGGCGCCTTTGGGCCCCGGCCATACCTTCGAGGATTGATTGATGCCCCAAGCCTATATTGTTGACGCCTTGCGCAGCCCGACCGGCAAGCGCAAGGGCGGTCTGGCCCATGTTCACGCGATTGATCTGGGCGCCCATGTACTCAAGGCACTGGTTGAGCGCAACCAGATTCCGGCCGACGAATACGACGACGTGATTTTTGGCTGCGTTGACACCATTGGTTCGCAAGCGGGGGATATCGCCCGCACCAGCTGGCTGGCCGCCGGTCTGCCGCTCAATGTGCCCGGCACCACCATTGACCGCCAGTGCGGCTCGTCGCAGCAGGCGCTGCACTTCGCCGCGCAGGCAGTGATGAGCGGCACCCAGGATGTGATCGCGGTGGGCGGTGTGCAAACCATGACCCAGATCCCGATTTCTTCGGCGATGCTGGCCGGGCAGCCCCTGGGTTTCAGCGACCCGTTTTCCGGCAGCAAAGGCTGGCAGGCACGTTTTGGCAATCAGCCGGTCAACCAGTTTTATGCGGCGCAGCGGATTGCCGACCACTGGGATATCAGCCGCCAGCAGATGGAAGCCTACGCCCTGGAAAGCCACCGTCGGGCACTGGATGCCATCGCCGGGCGCCGTTTTGTCAATGAAATCGTGCCCTGCGAAGGGGTGTGGGACGACGAAACGCCGCGCCACACCAGCCTCGCCAAAATGGCCGAGCTGGAGCCGGTATCTGCCGAGTTCCCTTCGATTACTGCAGCGGTTTCCAGCCAGACCTGCGATGCCTCGGCAGCCTTGCTGGTGGTCTCGGAAGCTGCGCTCAAGCGCTACAACCTGACACCCCGGGCGCGGATTCATCACCTCTCGGTGCTGGGCGACGACCCGATCTGGCACCTCACGGCACCGATTGCCGCGACCCGTGCCGCGCTGAAAAAAGCCGGCATGAACATCAACGACATCGATCTGGTGGAAATCAACGAAGCCTTTGCCTCAGTGGTTATGGCCTGGGCCAAGGAACTGGATTTCGACCCGGCCAAAACCAACGCCAACGGCGGCGCGATTGCCCTTGGCCATCCGCTGGGGGCCAGCGGCGCGCGGTTGATGACCAGCCTGCTCAACCAGCTTGAGCGCAGTGGCGGGCGCTATGGCCTGCAGACCATGTGCGAAGGCGGCGGGCAAGCCAACGTGACCATTATTGAGCGTCTCTAGGAGCATTGACATGGCAATTTGTGCAAACCGTACCGTGATCATCACCGGCGCTGGCGGCGGCCTGGGCCGCGCCTATGCTCTGGCTTTCGCCGGGGAGGGGGCCAATGTGGTGGTCAACGACATTCGTCGCGAAGCCGCTGAAGAAGTGGTCGCCGAAATTCGCCAGGCAGGCGGCCAGGCCATCGCCAACGCCGATGACATCACCACCACCGCCACCGCGCAAAACATCGTCGATGCCGCACTGGCGGCGTTTGGCGAAGTGCATGTGCTGGTCAATAACGCGGGGATTTTGCGCGACCGGATGTTTATCAGCCTGGGTGAAGACGACTGGGACGCGGTGATGCGCGTCCATCTCAAAGGCCACTTCTGCCTCGCCAACATCCTCGGCAAGCGCTGGCGTGACCTGGCCAAGGCCGGTCAACCGGTGGCCGCACGCATCATCAATACCAGCTCGGGGGCCGGCTTGCAGGGCTCGGTGGGACAGTCCAACTACAGCGCCGCCAAAGGCGGGATTGCCGCCTTGACCCTGGTACAGGCCGCGGAGCTGGCGCGCTACGGAGTGACCGCCAATGCCCTGGCCCCGGCGGCCCGTACCTCTATGACCGAAAGCGCGATGCCGGACGTGGTGAAGAAGCCTGACGACGGCGGCTTTGATGCCTGGGCCCCGGAAAACGTTGCGCCGCTGGTGGTGTGGCTGGGCAGCAGCCTGTCGGGCCATGTGACCGGGCAAATCATCGAAAGCCAGGGCGGCAGACTGTCCCTGGGGGATGGCTGGCGCACCGGTGTAACCCGGGACAAGGGCGCGCAATGGCAGCCCGAAGAAGTGGGCGTGGCCATGGCCCAGATCCTCGCTGAAGCCCCCGCCCCGCAGCGGGTCTGGGGCAGCTGACACGAATGCCCCTGTGGGAGCTGGCAAGCCAGCTCCCACAAGGTTGCGCATGTTGTTTCGTTAGAACAAGAGAATTTCTGCCATGAGACAAGCTCCTCCCTATGTGCCTGGTCACCAGTTGCTGGCCGGCAAGTCGATTTTGATTACCGCTGCCGCCGGTGCCGGTATCGGTTATGCCGCTGCCAAGCGCTGCGCCGAAGAAGGCTGCCGTGCCTTGATGATTTCTGATATCCACCCGCGCCGCCTCGAAGAAGCGGTTGAGCGCCTCAAGGCCGAAACCGGGTTGCAGGCGGTGTACGGGCAACTGTGCAACGTCACTGTCGAAGCCGATGTTCAGGCGCTGGTGGCCGCTGCCGAAGAGGCGCTGGGCGGGGTCGACGTACTGATCAATAACGCCGGCCTTGGCGGTCAGGTACGCCTCACGGAAATGACCGATCAACAATGGTCGTCGGTACTCGATATCACCCTGACCGGCACCATGCGCATGACCCGCGCCATGCTGCCGCATATGGAACGCCGTGGCGCCGGTGCCATCGTCAACAACGCCTCGGTGCTGGGCTGGCGTGCGCAAAAGGAACAGGCCCACTACGCCGCGGCCAAGGCCGGGGTCATGGCCCTGACCCGTTGCAGCGCCCTGGAAGCCGCGGAGAGCGGGGTGCGGATCAACGCCGTGGCGCCGTCGATCGCTTTGCACGACTTCCTGAAAAAAGCCTCCAGCAGCGAATTGCTGGAGCAGCTCACCAGCCGTGAAGCCTTTGGCCGCGCCGCCGAAGTCTGGGAAGTGGCCAACGTCATGGTGTTTTTGGCCAGCGACTACGCCTCGTACATGGTCGGCGAAGTGCTGCCCGTCAGTTCACAACAGGCTTGAGGTGAGGCAATGAGTACGCTTTTTAGCAGCGCCGGGCAGTTACTCGCCGCACAGGGGCTGGATCTGGGGCGCACCGACTGGCTGCTGCTGACCCAGGAGCGGATCGACCTGTTTGCCGAGGCGACGGGGGATCACCAGTGGATTCATGTTGACCCGGTGCGCGCTGCCAGCGGCCCGTTTGGTGCCTGCATTGCCCACGGTTATCTGACCCTGGCGCTGGCCAATCTGTTTATGCCGCAGTTGATGCAGTTCGCCAATCTGGCCATGGGCGTCAATTACGGCAGCGACCGGCTGCGTTTTCCGGCAGCGGTCAAGGTGGGTTCGCGGGTACGCGGGCATGGCCAGATCCTGGGGGTCGAGGCCTTGGGCGATGCGTTGCAGGCGGTGGTGCGCATCAGCGTCGAAATCGAGGGCAGCGAGCGCCCCGGCTGCGTGGTGGACACCATCAGCCGCTACACCTTCAACCCTATTGAACAGTGAGCCTTGAACATGAATTTAAATGACGTTGTGATCGTATCCACGGCCCGCACCGCGCTGAGCAAATCCTTCCGCGGTTCGTTCAACGACACTGAAGCACCGGTGCTCGGCGGCCATGTGGTACGGGCGGTGGTAGAGCGTGCCGGTATCGAGCCGGGCTCGGTCGAAGACGTGATCATGGGCGCCGCCGCACAACAGGGCACCCAGGGCTACAACATCGGCCGCCTGTGCGCCAATACCGGGGGCTTGCCCGACACCGTGCCGGGCATGGCTATTGATCGCATGTGCGCCTCGGGCCTGATGAGCATCGGCGTGGCCGCCAAAGGGATCATGACCGGCGAAATGTCGATTGCCGTTGCCGGGGGGGTCGAGTCGCTGTCCCTGACCCAGAACAAGTACAAGAACACCTACCGGGCCCAGTCCGAAGCGGTGCTGGAGTGCATGCCGACGGCCTACATTCCGATGCTTGAAACGGCCGAAATCGTGGCCCGACGCTACAGCATCAGCCGCGAAGTGCAGGACCAGTACTCCCTGCAAAGCCAGCAGCGCACCGCAGCCGCACAGGCCGCCGGGCTGTTCGCCGATGAAATCGTGCCTTTGGCTGCGCGCAAGCTGCTGTTCGACAAGGAAGGCAAGCCCAGCGGTTATCAGGACGTGATTGCCGACCGCGACGAGTGCAATCGCCCCTCCACCACACTGCAAGACCTGGCCGCCCTGAAACCGGTCTGGAAAGACGGCAAGTGGGTGCAACAGGGCGAGTTCATCACTGCGGGCAACGCCTCGCAATTTTCTGATGGTGCTGCGGCGGTGCTGCTGATGAGCCGTGCCGAGGCGAAACAGCGCGGGATCGAAGCGCTGGGCACCTACCGCGGGATTGCGGTGAGTGGTTGTGCGCCGGAAGAGATGGGCATTGGTCCGGTGTTTGCGATTCCCAAATTGCTCAAGCGCTTTGGCCTGACCGTATCCGACATCGACCTGTGGGAGATCAACGAAGCGTTCGCCTGCCAGGTGGTGTACTGCCGTGATTTTCTGGAGATCCCCAATGACCGCCTGAATGTGAATGGCGGGGCGATTTCCATTGGTCATCCGTTTGGCATGTCGGGTGCGCGGATGGTGGGCCACAGCCTGCTGGAAGGCCGTCGCCGTGGCGCCAGGTTTGTGGTGGTCGCCATGTGTATCGGCGGCGGCATGGGCGCGGCGGGGCTGTTTGAATTGAACTGATCTGGAACTAGACCTGGACCTGGACCTGGACCTGTAGGAGCGAGCTTGCCTCGCGAGCTTTTCCACGGAGCGACACAGAGCTCGCGAGCAAGCTCGCTCCTACAGAGAACGCAGGCTGTGATGGGGGACATGTTTGGTAACGCTTTTTGCGACCTGTGGGGTATAACGCCTTATGGCTTTTCAATAAGGACAATCCGTTATGCAAACCCCTTCACAAAGGCCGCTGTGGCAGATCTATCTGATCTTCCTGGCGCCTATGGTGCTGTCCAACTTCCTGCAGGGGTTTTCCGGCACCCTTAACGGAATCTATATCGGGCAGATGCTGGGCACTCACGCACTGGCAGCGGTGTCGGGAATGTTTCCCGTACTGTTTTTCTTTATCGCTCTGGTGATTGGTCTGGGCGCCGGGGCTTCGGTGCTCATCGGTCAGGCCTGGGGGGCCGGCGAGACGTCCATGGTGAAGCAGATCACCGGGGCCACATTGACCCTCGGTGCGCTGGTCGGGCTGATCGCTGCAGTGCTCGGCAGTGTGTTTGCACGACCTGCCATGCAGGCGTTGGGCACTCCGGCCGATGTGCTGGATGAAGCCGTCGGTTATGCCCAGGTAATGATGCTGATCCTGCCCTTGCTGATGGTGTTCATTCTGTTCACCCAACTGCTGCGCGGGGTGAGCGATACCCTGTCGCCGTTGCTGGCGCTGATGGTATCCACCGCGGTGGGCCTGCTGCTGACCCCCGCCTTGATCAAGGGCTGGGTCGGGCTGGCGCCCATGGGTATTCAGAGCGCTGCACTGGCCGGTCTGGTGGGCAACCTGTTGGCCATGCTGTTTCTGGGCTATCGCCTGCGTCATAAAAACAGTGTGATGGCACCGGACCGCGAGCTGTGGGCTGCGCTGCGCCTGAACCGGGAAATTCTCGGCAAGGTGCTGCGCATCGGTTTGCCCACCGGGGTACAGATGGTGGTGTTGTCGCTCTCGGAGCTGGTGATTCTGGCGCTGGTCAACAGCCACGGCTCCCAGGCCACAGCCGCCTATGGCGCGGTGACCCAGATCGTCAATTACGTGCAGTTTCCGGCGCTGTCGATTGCCATCACGGCGTCGATTCTCGGGGCCCAGGCAATCGGGGCAGGGCGCAACGAGCGTATCGGGCCGATCCTGCGTACCGGCATGCTGATCAACCTGTGCCTGACCGGCGCTCTGATCGTGCTGGGCTATGTGTTGTCGGACTGGCTGCTGGGGCTGTTCATTACCGATGTCGATGCGCGGATTCGGGCCGAGCACCTGTTGCACATCATGCTCTGGAGCATTCTGGTGTTCGGTTTCCAGGCGGTGATTGGCGGCATCATGCGTGCCAGCGGCGTGGTGCTGGTGCCCATGGGCATCACGATTTTCTGCGTGTTGTGCATCGAACTGCCGGTGGCCTATGCCCTCAATGCCCACTTCGGCCTGGAAGGGGTGTGGATGGCGTTCCCGGTCACCTACCTGGCGATGCTGGGATTGCAGACGGCGTATTACCGTCTGGTATGGCGGCATAAGCAGATACAGCGTTTGGTCTGAACCCGTACCCCTGAAACCCTGTAGGAGCGAGCTTGCCTCGCGAGCTGTTGGCCATTTTAAAGCCCGCTCCTGCAGATATGTACATATGCAGATACATAGAGAGGCAAGTCAGGCCGTCCGGGCTAGGCCATTTGGACGATGTGCCCGTGACCCACCAGTCCGAAGATCGAAGGCAGGTTCTAGGCACCTCGCCGCCGAGGTAGCCAGAGCATCCACGATAATAAAAAGAGGACTGGCTGCATGAACTCTGCCCAGCAACTGAATCGTGCAGCGAGGCTTCGACCATGCGTGCAATGATCGGCTATCTGGTTTGCCTGATTGTCGCGGCAACCGTCGTTTTCACCTTCACTCCCCATCCTGCACCCGTTGTCGCCTCTGTTCAGTTGCGTCCCGATCGTCTGCAGATCAACGGCATGCTGTACCTCGATCAGCGCGTGGTGGCTGTGGGTGAGCGCGGCAATATTCTGCTCAGCGACGACCAGGGTTTGTCCTGGCAGTCCGCCGTGGTCAAGCCGCAACGTGACTTGACCCTCACCGCGCTGGTGCAGCTGTCGGACAAGACGCTGTTGGCTGTCGGCCATGATGGCTGGATTTTGCGTTCCGCAGACGGGGGCGCGAACTGGACTGAAGTGCGTCACGACGATGAAGTCGCCGAGCCTTTGCTGGGAATCTGGAATGCCGGAGGCAAGCACGTGCTGGCGTTCGGCAGTTTTGGCAAGTTTTACCAGTCCGATGATGACGGCCGTACCTGGCAAGCCCAGCCGCTGGAAGTCGACAGTGCCCACCTGAACGGCATGGACGGCGGCGCGGATGGCCGGCGGATGCTGGTGGGCGAGCAGGGTCTGGTGATGCGCAGCGACGATGGCGGGCGCAATTGGCAGAAACTGCCCGCGTTCTATAACGGGTCACTGTTTGGCGTGGTGCGTTTGAGCCCCGACCGCTGGGTAACCTACGGCATGCGCGGGCATGTCTTTGTCAGCCAGAACTTTGGTCAGAGCTGGGATCCGGTGGCGGTGGGCAATCAGTTGCCGCTCTATGGCCATGCCCTGTTGCCCAGCGGCGGCGGGCTGTTGATAGTTGGCGCGGGCAGTTCCGTGGTGCGTCTGGATGGCAACGGCCATTTAGTCAGTGCCAGCCGCTTGCCCGGTCTGGGCACCTTGACCTCGGCGGTGCTGGTGGGCTCACAGCGGTTGCTGGTGGGCGGTGAGCGCGGGGTATTCCAGGGCACTGATGGCAGCGTTGCTGCGTTGGGAGATGCCAAATGAGCACGGCTAAATCTGCAGTTGACCGCGTCGTCGAGCGTACCGCCGACCTGTTGATCGCCTGGCGCAAGGGGTTGCTGGCACTGTTTGTGTTGCTGACCCTGGCCCTGGGCTACAGCGCCACCCACACTCAGCTCGATCCGGGCTTTAACAAGCAAATCCCGGTGCGCAACGAGTTCATGGTCAATTTCCTCAATTTCAGTCAGTACTTCACCGGTGCCAACCGTTTTCTGGTCAGCGTGAAGTGGAAAGGTGAGGGCGATATCTATAATCGCGAGTACCTCGACACCCTCAACAAAGTCACCGGCGACGTGTTCTTTATCAACGGCGTCAGCCGCGCCAGTGTTACCTCGTTGTTTACCGCCAATGTGCGCTATATCGAAATCACCGAAGAAGGCTTCTTCGGGGATGTGGTGGTGCCGCCGCGTTTTACCGGGTCTGGCGAAGACCTGGCCCAGGTTCGCAGCAATATTGCCCGCTCTGGGCAGATCGGGCGGCTGGTGGCCAATGACCTGAAGTC
Organism: Pseudomonas sp. Lz4W; assembly: GCF_000346225.2. NCBI lineage: Bacteria > Pseudomonadati > Pseudomonadota > Gammaproteobacteria > Pseudomonadales > Pseudomonadaceae > Pseudomonas > Pseudomonas sp. Lz4W. The sequence goes on from NZ_CP017432.1 coordinate 2,051,867, forward strand.
GTCGATGGTACGTGCCGACTTGCAGGACCTGGACCCGCAAACCGGCAAGCCGGTGTCCTATGCCGAGGTCGCCAAGCGGCTGGAGGACATTCGCGCCAAATACAGCAACGACGATATCGAGATCAATATTGTCGGCTTCGCCAAGCTGGTGGGGGATGTGATTGAAGGTTTGACCACGGTAATCAGCTTCTTCGTGATTGCCTTTGTGATCACCGGCTTGATGCTGTGGCTGTATTCCCGCTCCTGGCGCCTGACGCTGGTGGCGCTGGTGGTGGCTTTGCTGCCGGTGGTGTGGCTGCTGGGCCTGCTGCCTTTGCTGGGGCTGGGGATCGATCCGATGTCGATTCTGGTGCCGTTCCTGATTTTCTCCATTGGCGTGTCCCACGCGGTGCAGATGACCAATGCCTGGAAGCAGGACGTGCTGGCCGGCAGCCCTTCGGTACAGGCGGCCCACAGTGCATTTTGCAAGATTTTCATTCCCGGCTCGCTGGCGTTGCTGATGAACGCTCTGGGCTTTGGCGTGATCATGCTGATCGATATTCCCATCGTCCATGAGTTGGGGGTGACTGCCTGTATCGGCGTGATGCTGATGATCATCACCAACAAGTTGATGCTGCCGATCATCCTTTCTTATCTGAAGCTCGAACCCCGCGCTCTGGCCCAGGGGCTCAAGGCTGCCGGGGGCAAGCATGCACTGTGGTGGCGGCTGTCGGCACTGGCCGAGCCCAAACCGGCGCTGGCGGTGTTTGTCATCAGCCTGTTGCTGCTGGGTGTGGGTGCCTACAAGGCGCGGGATCTGGCCGTGGGCGATATCGGCGTCGGGGCTCCGGAGTTGCGCGCCGATTCACGCTACAACCAGGACAACCAGAAAATCATTAACAGTTACTCCATCGGCCTGGATGTGATGTCGGTGTTTGTTCAGGTCAAAGGCATTGAAGAAGGCTGTCTGGCGCCGCAGGTGATGCGGGCGATCGAGTCGTTCGACTTCCAGATGCGCAGCGTGCCCGGCGTGCAGTCGGTGCAGAGCGTGGCCGGCATGGGCAAGAACGTGATTGCCGGCAACAACGAAGGCAACCCGCGCTGGTCGGCCATTCCGGGCTCCGAGCGCGGTTTGAGCCAGGGCGCACGGGCCTATATGCCGGACGACGGACTGGTGACCGAAGGTTGTCAGCGCATGCAGATTCTGGTGTTCCTGACCGATCATGAGGGGGCGACCGTCAGTCATGTGGTCAAGGAAACCCAGCGCATCATTGCTGGCCTGCAAACCCCAGAAGTGCAGTTCTTGATGGCCGGCGGCAATGTGGGGGTGATGGCGGCTTCCAACGAGGCGGTGAAACAGGCCGAAGTGGTAATGCTCGCCGCCCTGTTCGGTTCGGTGGCGCTGTTTTGCTGGCTGACCTTCGGCTCGTTTCGTGCGGTGCTGTGCATTCTGGTGCCGTTGGCGATCGTGGCCATTCTGTGCAACGCCCTGATGGCGACCCTGGGCATAGGCCTGAAAGTCGCAACCCTGCCGGTAATGGCGCTGGGAGTCGGGGTGGGGGTCGATTACGGGATTTATCTGTACGAGCGCATAGCCCATGAAATGGCTGACGGCAAAGATCTGCGCAATGCGTTTTACCAGGCCATGTGCCAGCGTGGTACGGCAGCGGTATTTACCGCACTGACCATGTCCATCGGTGTGTGTACCTGGGCTTTTGCACCGCTCAAGTTCCAGGCTGACATGGGCGTGCTGCTGTCCTTTATGTTCCTGGTCAACGTGCTGGGGGCGATTTTCCTGCTGCCGGCCCTGGCTGCCTGGTTCAACCTGGGACGGCCGCTGGTCAAGGTCAGGACTGTGGTTGAACCACAGGCCCATGCCGGGCATTACCCGCTCAAGCAGAGCGTGTCTGCCAAGGATCAGTCAAACCGTTGAAATAGAGGGTTGGCCGGGCTTGTATGCCGGTCAACATAAAGAAATACTGAGTCGCTTTTGCGCAGGGTTGACGGAGCATCCCGCTTCTGCGCAAAGGCAAGTCGCTAGTCATAAAAACAATAATGAGGGCAGGTCTTTGAATCTGGCCCAATGCGAGGAAATGTCCGTGGATACAGTGACCCTGAATCACCAAACCCTGACCAGTCTGGGACTGGATTTGTCCGATTACGATCAAATGATCGGCAGGTTTTATGATGGAGCGCTGGACCCTAAGGTCATGGGCCGTACCCTGTGCGCCGTGCGTGAAATGTTTGCTGCCAACTATGCGACGCTGATTCTGCGGGTGCCGGATCAACCGGACCTGGGGTTGATGATTGTGGCGGGTGACATCGAAGGCGAGGGTGAGCTGACCTATCAGACGTACCCCCAGACCAACACGCCTTTTGCCGGCCAGGCCCTGGATCAGGTCTTCACCGTCGAGGACCTGATGAGTGAGTCGGACTGGACCCACTCTGCCTATTTCAAAGCCTATTGCGGGCCGCAGAACGTGTATCACGTGATGGGCGCCGACATCTCCACCCCGGACGGCGGCAAGCTGCGTTTCCGGATCACCCGGCCTAAAACCTCGCCCAGATTTTCCACTGCGGAACGTGCCCTGTGCGGTATGTTTTTGCCCCATTTGCGCCGCGCCCTGCACCTGCACAATCTGCTGGACCGCAGTGAGTCCATGAGCGAGCTTTATGCCCAGGCCATCAGCCGGCTGTCGGTGGCGACCATTGTGCTCGACGAGACGGGCAAGGTGCTGCGCCTAAACCCGGTGGCCGAAGAAATCCTTAAAAGCGCCGATGGCCTGAAACTGGTGGGCGGCCGACTGGAGGCCACCTATCCCAGCGACAACCGCGAATTGCAGCGTCTGGTCAAACACGCGTTCAGCCCCGAAGTACGCGAGGGCGGGTTGACCGCCGATGCCATGTCCGTGACCCGGCCTTCGGGTCAGGTCAGCCTGGGCCTGGTGGTGGAGGCGATTCCGTCGCTGGAATGGGCTGAGGGCAAGAGCAAGCCGGCGGCGGTGATCTATATCCGCGATTCGGTGGGCAAGTCCCTGGCCAGTGAAGTGGTGACCAAGCAATTGTTCAACCTGACCAAGGCCGAAACCGCGCTGGCCATGGAGCTGGCGAACGGCTTGTCCCTGGAAGAAGCGGCCGAGAACCTGAACATCCGGCGCAACACGGCGCGGGCACACTTGCGCTCGATCTTTTCCAAAACCGGTGTGCGCCGTCAGACCGAGCTGGTAAGGATTCTGCTGAACAGCGTGGTCGCGCTGGGAAAGCCCAAGTGCGCCTTGCGGGGGGATGAGTCGGTGATTGTACCGGCGCCGCAGTTGGCGCGGCCCGTTCGTAAAAGCGCTTAAGCACTCACGTCAGTCAGGCTCGCGGTGAGCCTGCATTATCAAGGAAAGTCTTATGCCAGTTACAGCTGTCAGCGGTTCCGCTTCCGGGATCGGCGCCGCCGTGTGTGCGCAATTGCGGGCTGCGGGGCACCGCATCATCGGAATTGACCGGGCCAATGCCGAGGTGGTCGCCGACCTGTCCACCCGTGACGGGCGCCGGGCGGCAGTGGCCCAGGTGCTTGAACAGTCTGGCGGTGTGCTTGACGGGCTGGTGTGCTGTGCCGGACTGGGCGTTACCGCGTCTTCCAGCAGCCTGGTGCTGGCGGTGAACTATTTTGGTGTCAGTGAATTGCTTGACGGCCTGGCCGATGCGTTGGCCAAGGGCGAGAACCCGGCGGCGCTGGTGATAGGTTCAGTGGCGGCCACCCAGCCCGGTGCCGATCAGCAGCCAATGGTTGCAGCGCTGCTCGCCGCTGACGAAGCGCAGGCCCTGCAACTGGCCGATGCCCTCGGCCAGCCGCATGTGGCCTATGCCAGCTCCAAGTACGCGGTGACCTGTGAGGCCCGGCGCAAATCGGTGCAATGGGCCAGGCAGGGAATCCGTTTGAATGTGGTTGCCCCTGGAGCCGTCGAGACTCCGCTGCATCAGGCAGCCAAGGATGACCCGCGGTTTGGCAAGGCGGTGAGTGATTTTGTTGCGCCATTGGGGCGCGCCGGTCATCCCGAGGAAATCGCCCGGGTGGTGGCGTTTTTGCAGTCGCAGCAGGCCAGCTTTGTCACCGGCAGCGTGATCTTTGTCGATGGTGGTATGGACGCGATGGTGCGTGCGCAACGCTTCTGATTTTTGAGGAACCCCTATGAACAAAGTGGCATTTATTACCGGCGCCAGCCGTGGCATCGGGCGTGAAACAGCTCTGGCATTCGCCCGTGCAGGTTTTGATCTGGCCATTAGCGCGCGCAGTCTGGATGAAGGTGAAAGTCATGTGCACGGCTTGCGCAACCCGGACGGCACGGCACTGCCCGGCAGTCTGAACGGCACCGCGGCAGAGATTCGCGAACTGGGGTGCAAGGTTCTGGTGGTGCCCATGGATCTGCTCGACAGTGACTCGGTACTGGCCGCCAGTGAGGCGGTGTTTGCCGAATATGGCCGGGTGGATGTGCTGGTCAATAATGCGATTTACCAGGGTCGCGACCTCAACTCGCCCTTTATGGAGTTGCAGCCCGAGACCTTGCAGCGGGTGTTTCAGGGCTATGTGCTGACCCCGTTTTTGCTGACCCGGGCGGTGGTCGGGAAAATGCTGGAGCAGGGTGGCGGGGTGGTGATCAACGTCACTTCCGGGGCCGGTGAAACTGACCCTCCAGTGGCTGCCGGCAAGGGTGGCTGGGGCTATGCCTATGGTGCAGGCAAGGCTGCGGTGTCGAGGTTGTCGGGTATTTTGTCGGTGGAGCTGGGTGAGCAGGGGATACGGGCTTATACCCTCAACCCCGGGGTTGTGACCACTGAGGCGCTGCGCGCAACCATTGGCGATAAAGGCGTGATTGCCCTGCGCGCCGGCTCTGCGCCGCCAGAGGTTCCGGCGGCGGTGATGCTGTGGTTGGCGACTGACGAAGCCGCGCGCGATTACCAGCGTCAAACCATTCACTGCCAGCCGTTTGCCCGTGAGCACGGGATAGTTGCCGACTGGCGCTGACACGCCGGGCTCCTGCAGGGGTTATGCATTTTCATGGCTGCACTCTGCAGGAGCGGGCTTGCCCCGCCACAGGATCGGCGGGCTGTCTGTGCCTTGGCCGGTTGCCTGCATCGCCGGCAAGCCTGGCTCCCAGAGGATTTGTGCAAGTCCTGTCTCTAGTCCATCTGAACGATGAGCCCGCCTCCCGCCTCGGTGAAGATCAATCAGGCACGCGTCCTGGTCCCTAACCTGAGGAATAATAAAAATGACTAAACTCGCTGAAATCCACGTCGAGAATGCGTTAGCTCCGCGCTTTGGCCGGGGATGGCATTGCCTGGGCGAGGCGGATGAATACCGTGATGGAAAATTACATACCCTGAACATCTTCGGCTCCCGCCTGCTGGCCTACGCCACCTCCAAGGGCGAGATCAGTGTGCTCGACGCCCATTGCCCGCACATGGGTGCCGACCTGTCCCAGGGCACTATCGAGAACGACCGTGTGGTCTGTCCTTTTCACCATTGGCAGTACGAAGCCAGCGGGAAATGTGTCGAGATCCCGTATTGCAAGCGTATCCCGCCCAAGGCCAAAACCCGCGCCTGGCTGACCTGTGAAGTGAACAAGCTGCTGTTTGTCTGGAACAACCCGGAAGGCAAGCCGCCCGCTGAAGATGTGGTGATTCCGCACCTGCCGGAAATGGACAGCGATGAGTGGCTGCACAGCTGGCATCTGGACAAGATGATCATCGACACCAATCCTCGCGAGTTGGTCGACAACCTGGTGGATGCCCAGCATTTCGGCCCGGTGCACGGCACGCCGACCAAGTATTTCCACAACGTTTTCCAGGGGCATATTGCCGAGCAGATTTTCCATGGCGACTCCGAGCGCCTGGGCGGGGATCTGGTGGCGGAGTCGGCCTATTACGGCCCGGCCACTCACCTGACCCGCATGCGCGCCATGTTCGACGGTCAGGAAATCAAGTCCATTCTGCTCAACTGCCACGTGCCGATCGGCCCCAACAGTTTTGAACTGCGTTTTGGCTGCATGGTGAAAAAAGTCCCGGGCTGGAGCGATGCTCAAAACGAAGCGCTGGCGCTGGATTATGTGCAGCGTAACCGCGATTCGTTCTATCAGGACGTTGATATCTGGACCCACAAAGTCCGGGTCAATAATCCGGTTCTGGCCGAGGGCGACGGCCCTGTGTATCAGCTGCGCGAGTGGTATCAGCAGTTCTTCACCGATGAGGCCGGCGTGCCGGCGAGCATGGCCGAACGCCGTGAAATCACGACCGTTGATCAACGCTGATTGATCAGCTCAGGGAAGGGCACTGCCAATGATGTTGAATCAACGCAAAACGCTGGTGTTTATGCTGGCCGCGAGTCTGGCATCGACCATTGGCGGTTTGCCTTTCAATACGCTGCCTATTTTGCTGGGTTCACTGGCGGATAGTTTTGGCTTTGCAGCGAGCCAGATCGGCTTGCTGGGGTCTGTGTGCTTTACCGGTTATCTGCTGGGTACCCTGGTGGCCGTGGGCTTTATTGACCGTTGCAACTGGCGCGCACTGACCTTCGGGTGTGCGCTGGGCTCGGCGCTGGCGTTGCTCGCCTCCTCGCAGTTACCTGCAGCTGCGCAGTTGCCCTTGTGGGCCCTGATCGGTTTTTTCGCAGCGCTCATGACCTGTCTCGGGTTGCGCATCATGGCCGAAATGCCTGACAAGGAGCGGGCCTTGGGGATGCGCCAGGGCATTGAACTCGGTCTGGTGGCACTGGTGCTGTTTGTCCTGCCCTCGCTGGTGATTGCCCATTTTCACTACGCAGGGGCTGCGCTGGTGTTGGCGGCAATGATTCTGTTACTGAGCCTGAGCGCATTTGCATTGCCCGGGCGCAGTGATTTCGCGGTTGATCAAGCGAAAGACAGTTCCCTTCAAGGCCGTTTTCGCTTCCCGGTGCCGGCATATTGGGCCCTGGGCTTTTTCTTCGTGTTTGGCGCCGGTCAGATTGGCCTGTGGGCGTTTCTTGAACGCCTGGGGCATGGGCTGGATGTGGCACCGGCGCAGATGGGGGTGGTGTTTGCGGTGCTCAAGTTGCTGGGCGGCGCGGCTGCCCTGGCGCTGGCCCTGATCGGCGACCGCCTGGGGTCGCGCTGGCCGCATTTGCTGGTGTTGGCCGTGATTGGTGTCGGCTTGCTGTTGTTGGCCTATGCCCAGGGCTTTGTGATGTACGCCCTGGGGGCCTGGATCTGGGAAGTGGGTTTTTGCTGGGGCTGTATTTACCAGAGCGCCGCTGTCGCCAGGCTGGATCCGAGCGGGCGCGCGATCATGTTGGTACCGGCAGCGTTCGCCCTGAGCTCGATGGTCGGACCGGCCCTTGCCGGGCAATTGGTCGCCGGCGGGTTTGACGGGTTGTTGTGGCTGGCACTGGGCACGGCCGTGGTGCCAGTGCTGGCCTTTGCCGGATTACTGGCCAGTCGCCTGACGCTGCGGCCGTTGGCGCTACCCGCACAAGGCTAAGGTACTACTGGCTTTTTGATCCGTGCTGCTTAAGATGTCTGACATCTGAAGGTCACCGGGCTTGGATCAGGGCCAATGCTGAACAAAGACACCATCTCTATTCATCTGGTGCGTGAGGCGCTGCTGCAGAGCTGCGCGCCGGGCAAGGCCATGGACGAAGTGCTACATAAGGTCGGGATCGACCCGCAGTTGCTCGGTCAGCCGCAGGCCCGGGTGCCTGCGGTTGTTTATGCGCGCCTGTGGCGACTGCTGGCGCGACGCCTGGATGATGAGTTCTTTGGCATGGACCCGCGCAAGCTCAGGCATGGCAGCCTGGCGTTCATGTCGCGCGCGGCCATGGTCCAGCCCACCCTGGCCCAGGGGCTGGAGCTGGTACTGGGGTTTCTGTCGTTGATGCTCGAACGCATGCCTGCGCGTCTGGTACGCCAGCAGAGCCTGGCGGAAATTGTCTTGCATGAATCTGACGCCGGGTCGGGCCGCGCTTTTACCTACTTCACCTACTGGATGATCGTGCATGGCGTTGCCTGCTGGCTGGCGGGCCGACGGATTCCGATCATGGCCATCGAGCTGCGCTGCGCGGCGCCTGATTACTGCGAAGATTATGAAGTGATGTTCTCCGCCAACCTGCGTTTTGACCGCCCGCGTACGCGGATGATCTTTGCCGCTGATTGTCTGGCAGCCCCGATCAAGCGCAGCCCCGAGGAGTTACAGAGCTTTCTGGCCCAGGCGCCGGCCAATATCCTGGTCAAGTACCGTGATCCGCAAAGTCTGGGCAGTCAGATCAAGCAGGATTTGCGGCAATTGCCTGCGCATCAGTGGCCGGAAACCGGGGGCATGGCCCAGCGGTTGTGCATGTCGGCTTCAACCTTGCGTCGGCGTCTGGCGGAGGAAGGGCAGACCTGGCAAGGAATAAAGGACAGTGTGCGCAAGGAGCTGGCTATTGGCTGGCTGGCAGAGCCGCAACTGAGCTTCGCCGATATTGCGCTGCGCCTGGGCTTTGCCGAAACCAGCTCGTTTTACAAGGCGTTCCGCAAATGGTCGGGGACCAATCCGGGGCATTATCGGAGTTTGATTTTGCAGGGGGCGGAGTCCCCGACGGCGTAGGCACGGATGGATAATCGATCGCTGTGCAATCGATCGATCGCAGCCTTGCGCAGCTCGTCAGCGACTACGCAGGTTGCGATCGGCGACGCGGTTGTCGTTAAGCCGAGCCTAGCCCTGTAGTCGTGCGTATCCTGCCTTCCAGGCGACGCTTGAGGCCCCGTGGTTCGATCATCAGTCTGGACCCCTTGGCCGCATTGGCCCGGCCCCATTCCTCAAACAGTTCCAGGCACGAGTGGTCGATATAGCTCAGGTTGTTGAGCGGTACATGCACGCTGCTACCGGCAGGAACCCGCGACAGTATCTGGGTCAAGGCCGGAACCTTGAGGAAGGTTGCCGCGCCGGTCAGGCGTAACTCCATTTCACCCGCCACGGGCAGTTCAATCAGGCTGATCTTGAGCCTCGATGCCTTCCACGCCAGTTTCGCCAGGGTCAGACCAAAGCCCACCAGTACCCCGGTCAGCAAGTCGCTGAAGATGATCGCCAGCGCTGTTGCCGCGTAGGTAAACATCGGCATCCGCCCATAGCGCCCAAGACCACGAAACGCCTTGAGATCCACCAGCTTGATCCCGGTATAGACCAGTACACCCGCCAGGCTCGCCACCGGAATGCTTTGCAGCACACTGGACAGCAGCAATACAAAAGCCAAAAGCCAGACGCCATGGAACATCGCCGAAAGCCGCGTCGTGGCACCTGCCTGTACATTGGCCGAACTGCGCACTATGACGCCGGTCATCGGCAAGGCTCCGACCAGGCCACACAGCATGTTGCCGACACCCTGCGCCGACAGTTCTTTATCGAAGTCGGAGCGCTGGCCATTGTGCATGCGGTCAACGGCTGCCGCCGAGAGCAGGGTTTCGGCGCTGGCGATAAACGCCACGGCGAACGCCGCAACCAGCAGGCTGGGGTCGGCCAGGTTGAGCAGGTCGGCAGGGCGTAGCCAGTCGATGGCGTCTGCCAGGTTTTCCGGGACTTGCACGCGCTTGACCTGCAAGGCCAACAGCAGGCTGGCACCCGTGGTCAGGCCCACGCCCAGCAAGGCGCCGGGGACAAAACGCAATTTATGCGGGCGTAATTTATCCCAGGCCCACATCACCAGCATGGTGGTCAGGCCAAGCAGGCCGGCTTGCCAGCCAAGACCGGGAATGGCCTCGGCCACGGCGGCCGGGAAGCCTGTCAGGTTGTCCAGCCCCGACGGTTGGGGGACGCCGTCGAGCATCACATGCACTTGTGACAGTACGATCAGTACCCCGATCCCGGCGAGCATGCCGTAGACCACGGCCGGGGCCGTAACGCGGAACCAGCATCCCAGGCGCAGACGCCCGGCCACCAGTTGCAGAAAGCCGGCCAGTAGCAGGATCGGCCCCAGCATGGCCATGCCGTGCTGGCGCACCAACTCGAAGACCAGGACTGCCAACCCGGCGGCCGGACCACTGACTTGCAGCGGTGAGCCGGCCAACCAGCCGACGACCAGGCCACCGATGATCCCGGTGATCAGGCCTTTGGCCGGCGGCATCCCGGAGGCGATGGCAATGCCCATGCACAAGGGCAGGGCGACCAGAAACACCACCACCGAGGCCAGCAGCTCCCGTGGCAGTACAGCTTTTAATTGTGCAGCACGCATGATGATTCTCCCTGAGGTTTATTGAGGCGCATCCAGGCTTGTCTGAACTGTGTAATGCGGTGGCAAGGAGGGGTCAGAAGCGCGCTCTGGGGGTCGCGCAAGGGATGTCTTGCAGGCTGTCCAAAGGCAGAAAACAGCCGCGCTCGGCGTCGTAGGCTTTGATCTGACTGGTTTCGATGTTGTAGACCCAGCCATGGATGAACAATTGTCCGTTGGCCATGCGCGAGGCCACGGACGGGTGAGTGCGCAGGTGCTGCAACTGGGCAATCACGTTTTCTTCGGTGAGGGCGTGCATGCCTTCGGCTTCATTGGCACAGGCACAGTTCTCCTGGACCATGGTTTTGGCAACTTCGGCATGGCGCAACCAGGCTTTGACCGTGGGCATTTTGTCCAGGCTGCGGGGGTTGAGCACAGCACGCATCGCGCCACAGTCGGAGTGCCCGCAAACGATGATGTGCTGCACGCCCAGTGCCAGGTTGGCGTATTCGATGGCCGTTGATACGCCGCCGTTCATCTCGCCGTAAGGTGGCACGACATTGCCGACGTTACGGGTCACAAACAAATCTCCGGGGGCACTCTGGGTGATTAATTCGGGGACGATGCGTGAATCTGCGCAGGCAATGAACATTGCCCTTGGTCGTTGGGCCGTGGCCAGTTTTTTGAACAGGTCTTTCTGTTGCGGAAAGACCTCCCGATGAAAATGTAAAAAACCTTCGACAATAAGGTGAAGCGCTGCGTCGGCATGTTCTGTTTCGGGAGGGGAACATGCTGCAGCCGATGACTGTGTGACTTTATTATCCATCATTCAACCTCTGTGGCAGAGCGGGTTAATAGTTAATGCGAGTCATTTGTGACTCGCCGGTCACACTAGCGCGCGAAACTTAACTAAACCTTAATGGGCCGCTCTAGAACAAGGGTTTGATGATGTTAAAAGGCAACTACAGTGGCGGTGTGAGAGGGGGGAGGGCGACCGTGGTGCCTGGGTCGCGAGCAGGCTTTTTATGACACAGAGCTCGCGAGCAAGCTCGCTCCTACAGGGTAGGGGGCAATAGCAGCCCCCGGTGCAGGGTTCAGAGCAACCACATCCCCGCCAGACCGCTGAGCACGCCCACCAGCATGGTCATCAGCGCCACGCTGATCAGGACCCGGGCGTCGAAGTCTTTGCGCAGCATCAACAATGACGGCAGGCTCACGCTCGGCAAGGTCATCAGCAGCGCTACGGCAGGGGCGGTGCCCATGCCCAGAGCCATCATGGTTTGCACAATCGGGATTTCAGCTGCCGTCGGGATCACGAACAGGGTGCCGATAATGGCCAGCGGTACCAGCCACATCAGGCTGTCGCTCATGGCACCGTCCACATGGGGGAACAGCCACACCCGCGCCGCACCCAGCAGCAGGACTGCCAGCAGGTAGACCGGGATGGTGTTCCAGAACAGTTGCCATAGCGTGCGGCCCCAGCGGCTGAAGAAATTCTGCTGATCGATCACACTGGCTTCCGATACGGCATCCAGGGCTGCTTCAGGGATGCTCTCGGGACGCGAGATGCGCTGCGCAATCAGGGACACGCCGATCACCAGTATCAGCCCTGCGACCAGACGCAGCGCGGTAAAGCCCCAGCCCAGTACAAAGCCCATGAACACCAGGGTGGCCGGGTTGAGGACCGGGTTGGCGATCCAGAATGCCAGTGCCGCACCGACCGATACTTTTTGCCGGCGCATGCCGGCGGCCACAGGTGCGGCGCAGCAGGTGCACATCATGCCAGGAAGGGCGAACAGGCCGCCGCGCAGGGTCGAACCTAGCCCGGCCTTGCCAAACAGGCGCAGTAGCCAGTCGCGGGGAATCAGGACCTGAATCAGTGAGCCGAGAATGACCGCCAGGACGGCTGCTTTCCAGATCGCCAGGAAATACACCTTGGCATAGGCCAGTGCAGCGGCAACGGGTTCGCCCTGATTGTCGTTGAGGATCGACGCACCGATGCTGTGGTTATCGGCGGCGACAAACGCCTTGAAGTAGTAGGGCGACCATTTGACGTAGTACAGACCGATCCCCGCGACCAGCAGGAACAGCAAAGGCTTCCACCAGAATGACCAGCCCCGGGCGGGTCTGGGTGAGGAGAGACTGGACATAAAGAATTACCGAACGCTGGGAAATAGCGCGGCATCATACCTGAGCGCACAGTCCGGGGGGTGGCTGCTTGCCCAGGAGCAACTTGCCAGTGACCGGGGGTCAGTCCGATTTAACGGTGGCGACGTCAGCGGCCTTGATTTTGATGTGCTTGCCGGCAATGTCGACGAATTCGTAAAAGCCATCCTTGCCGGTGGTTTTTGGCTGGTCTTTGGTCAGGTATTGCGTGCCGTTTTGCAGGGTCACGACCGTAGGTGATGCACAGCCCGCCAGGCCCAAGACAGCAGCCAGGAGTAAAGGCAAACCGATAACGTTGATCTTCATGCAAGTACCTTGGTTCGTTCGCAAATAAGCAGTTGGTCGTGCCGGGCCTGATGCAATGGCCAGCGTTGAAAGTGGTTGCCGCATGTGACCGCTTTTTACGTCGGGAGTGCGTCATGGGCAGAGATAAATTTTAAACGGCCGGTGCATCGCGACCGGGCCCGCAGCGTGGGCCGTATTAAACGCCAGCAGGCCCGGGAAAAGCCAGAAACTGTGGTACGTCACTGGTTTTACAGCGATTGCAGGGCGGCGGCGAGCATGGCCCCGGGCTCGATCAGGAGCTGACCCGTCAGGTCGGGCAACCTTTGGCGCCATTGTTCAGGCCCTGCTTGTCCACCCGGCTAAGGAGGCTGGCCTTGCCGTCTTTCCAGGTCAGGGTCAGCACATACAGGGAATCAAAGTCACCGCCGGACCAGTCGTCAGTCAGTGTGGTCTTTTTGCCCAGGGCTTTGCTGGCGACGCCGTTGATCAACTCGGGCAGATAGCCATGGGACCATGCGGTGTAGATGGTTGCATTGTGATACTTGTCGTCAGTCAACTCGTTGGCCAGGGCCCGGGTATCGTTGGCCGAGTACTCCAGGTTGATCGGCAAACCCAGTTTGATGGCGCTGGGATTGATGGTCATCAGCGGCCGGACATAACTGTAGGCGTCATCGTCGGCGCCTTCTTCAACCTGGCGCGAAGGGTCGGCGGCAAATACGTAATCGGCCTTGCCATAGCGTTGTGGCAGCAGGGTCGCCAAATCTATGGCACGGTTCAGTCCCTGGCAATTGAGTTGCCCAAGACCGTCGGCAGGTTTTTCCGCATGGCGCATGAAAACCAGTGTCTGCACACCGTCTATGGGTTGGGCAAAAACTTTATCGGCATGCACTGCCAGCGTGATCGCACCGGCGACGAGTAGCGCGGGGATGACGCCGAGCAGATAAGGCTTGAGTCGGGGGGTGTTCCAAACAGCTTTGGTCATGGGGCTCTTCTGGTTAGGTCCATTAAGGCTGACCTGCCTGGACGCGGCGAGTGGGGGTTCTCGGGCGTTGATCCCTGTCGTGTGTAAACGTCCTATGATTCTCCTCCTTGAGTCAAAGTGTCTATTAGACGCCTTTTTCGATATTGGTTCGGTTATACCTGTGCAATATGGGGATTTTCTTACAATTTAAGCCTGAGGGCCCGATCGATGCTTCCTGTGCCACTTAGAAGGTCCAGCAACCCCCTTCATCAGCGTGTGCGTGCCTTGCGCGGCCGGGTGGGGCTGGGGTTGGTCGCAAGTTTGTCGGTACTGGCGGGCATGACCGATGCCATCGGCTTTCTGGCCACCGGCGATTTCGTCTCGTTCATGAGTGGTAACACCACCCGAATGGCAGTGGCGATTGGCGAGGGTGATGGGTCCATGGCGCTACGCCTGATCTTTGCCGTGCTGGCGTTTATTACGGGCAACGCCGTGGGTGTTTTGCTGGGGCGTTTGAGCGGTCGCCGGGCGTTACCCTTGATGCTGGTGATTGCCGGTCTGTTGTGCACGGCGGCGCTGTTGCCGTTCGATACCCGGGTTCCGGCATTGCTGGCGGCAATTGTGGCCATGGGCATGCTCAATGCCGCTGTGGAGCAGGTTAACGGCCTGCCGGTGGGGCTGACGTATGTGACCGGCGCGTTGTCGCGTTTTGGCCGGGGGCTGGGGCGCTGGATGCTGGGGGAACGGCACAGCGGCTGGCGGGTGCAACTGGTGCCCTGGACCGGGATGTTGCTGGGAGCTGTACTGGGGGCATTGCTGGAGGCGCACTTCGGGCTTCGGGCCATGCTGTTCAGTGCCGGTTTTGCCACCGTACTGGGGCTGGTGTCGCTGAAGATTCCGCGGCGCTGGCAGCGAGATTACATGCCGCGCTAGGCGGCTTGTCTAACCCGAATGGTCGATACGCGGGTCAGTGCCTGCAGGATAAGCTGGGGCACCAATAGCCATCGGGGGAGAAATAATGAAGGTGCTGGCCTGTATCAAGCGAGTGGTCGATTACAACGTCAAGGTTCGCGTCAAAGCGGACAACTCCGGCGTTGACCTCGCCAACGTCAAGATGTCGATGAACCCCTTCTGCGAAATCGCTGTGGAAGAAGCCGTACGCCTGAAAGAGAAAGGCGTTGCGACTGAAATCGTCGTCGTCTCCATCGGCCCGACCACGGCTCAGGAACAGCTGCGTACCGCGCTGGCTCTGGGTGCCGATCGCGCCATCCTCGTCGAATCTGCCGAAGACCTGACCTCGCTGGCCGTGGCCAAGTTGCTCAAGGCCGTGGTCGACAAGGAACAGCCGCAACTGGTGATCCTGGGCAAACAGGCCATCGACAGCGACAACAACCAGACCGGCCAGATGCTGGCTGCGTTGACCGGCTACGGTCAGGGCACCTTCGCTTCCAAAGTTGAAGTGGCGGGCGACAAGGTTGCCGTTACCCGTGAAGTTGACGGCGGCGCGCAAACTGTTTCGCTGAGCTTGCCGGCCATCGTCACCACCGACCTGCGTTTGAACGAGCCGCGTTATGCGTCCCTGCCAAACATCATGAAGGCCAAGAAGAAGCCGCTTGAAGTGCTGACGCCAGAGGCGTTGGGCGTTTCGACCGCTTCGACCAACAAGACCCTGAAAGTTGAAGCGCCGGCGGCACGCAGCGCCGGCATCAAAGGTCAAGTCGGTGGCTGAACTGGTCGAGAAACTGAAAAACGAAGCGAAGGTAATCTAAAGATGACTATCCTGGTAATCGCCGACTTTTTAGAAGGAAAGGATGGCAAGGCGCTGGCTCCGGCCACGCTGAACACCGTGGCCGCTGCCGCAAAAATCGGTGGCGAGATCAACGTTCTGGTTGCAGGCCAGGGCATTGGTGCTGTGGCTGAAGCTGCTGCGCAAATTGCCGGTGCGGCTAAAGTGCTGGTGGCTGACAACGCGGCTTACGCCCATCAGTTGCCGGAAAACCTTGCTCCGCTGGTGGCCGCTCTTGTACAAGGAGCGGGGGCTGCGGGCTACAGTCACGTCCTGGCTGGCGCTACTTCCAACGGTAAAAACATCCTGCCGCGGGTTGCTGCGCAGCTGGACGTTGACCAGATCTCCGAGATCATCTCGGTTGTAAGCGCTGACACCTTCACCCGTCCGATCTATGCCGGTAACGCCATTGCCACCGTGCAGTCCACTGCGCCAGTCAAGGTGATCACCGTGCGTGCCACCGGTTTCGATCCGGTTGCTGCCCAGGGTGGTTCGGCAGCCATTGAAGCGGTTGCAGCAGTGCACGATGCAGGCATTTCCTCGTTCGTTGGTGAAGAGCTTGCCAAGTCGGATCGTCCAGAGCTGACAGCTGCCAAAATCGTCGTTTCCGGCGGTCGCGGCATGCAGAACGGCGATAACTTCAAATACCTGTATGCACTGGCCGACAAGCTGGGTGCAGGTGTCGGCGCCTCCCGTGCGGCGGTTGATGCCGGTTTTGTAGCGAACGACATGCAGGTCGGCCAGACCGGCAAAATCGTTGCGCCACAGCTGTACATCGCAGTTGGTATCTCCGGCGCGATCCAGCATCTGGCCGGTATGAAAGACTCCAAAGTGATCGTTGCGATCAACAAGGACGAAGAAGCGCCGATCTTCCAGGTGGCCGATTACGGCCTGGTTGCGGACCTGTTCGAAGCCGTTCCCGAGCTGGAATCTGCGGTCTGAACTACCCCATGTAAAAGGCCCTCCTGATCAGGAGGGCCGAAAGGGCTAAAGCGCGATGCTGCGGGGGTGTTGCGCAACTCAGGCGGTTGTTTGAGTCAGCAGGTCACCGAGGAAGGCATAGGCAAATCCGAAGTAAATGAATACACCCACCAGGTCCATCACTGAGGTGATCAGCGGTGAACTCAGGGTGGCCGGGTCGGTACCGATCCGGCGGGCCAGGAAGGGCAGCAGTGCACCGATTATTCCGCCCAGTGTGGTGCACACCAGCATGCTCAGACCCACCACCATGAGGATGTCGAAACCTACACCCTTGCTGAAGTGCGCCAGAACGATTTCCAGAACCGCGATGGCAATACCCAGTGCAGCCGCCACTGGCAGTTCGCGCTTGAGAATGAACCACACGTCACGCCAGCGCAGTTTCAGTTCACCCAGCGCCATGGAGCGGATCACCAGGGTCGCAGACTGGCTTCCGGTATTGCCGCCCATGTCGACAATGGGGGCGATAAAGGCGGCCAGGATGATTGCCTGGGACAGGATTTCCTCTTGGGCTGCCACGAAGTTGCTGGTGATGATGCCGAAGAAGGTCAAGATCGCCAGCCAGAAGACCCGCACGCCGAACATTTTCTTGAAAGGCGAGTTGCGCACATCCAGATCAGGCCCGCCCAGTGAAGCTGTACCCCCGAACCGCGCCAGCTGGGTAGCATCCTGCTCTTTTTCGATATCCATGGCGTCGTCGACGGTGACTATGCCGATCATGCGTTTGTCTGCATTGATCACCGGCAGTGCCAGCAGGTCATAGCGGCGAATGAGTTCGACAGCGGCTTCCAGCGGCTGCTGGGCCTGGGCAAGTACCGGTTCGTGCTTCATCAAATCACTGATCCGGGTGGCCGGGGTGGCCAGTACCAGATCGCGCAGGGCAACTGTACCCAGTAGACGCCGCTCAGTGTCGAGCACGAAAAGCACATCAAGGGTCTCTTTGTCCGGAGCCATCGCGCGCAGGGATGCGATGGCTTGTTCGACGTTCATTTCAACAGCCAGTGCGGCGTAGTCGGAGGACATGGCGGAGCCAACGGTGCCCTCCGGATAGGCTGCCAGCTTAAGGATGTCATCACGTTCGCTCTTGGTCAGTTCCGGCAGCAGTTTCTGCCGGGCATCTTTGCTCAAGCGGTTGAATATGTCGGCCCGGTCATCCGAAGGGAGCTGCTCGAACAGAGCAACCACTTCATCTGCCGGCATTGCTTGCAGGAGCAAGTCCTGGCGGGCCGCCGGGAAGTAAGCAAAAAGCGTTGCGCGTTGTTCGGCGCTCAAAAGCAGGAGCAAGCTGGCGGTCTGGACCGTATCGCAATGATCCAGTGCATCGATCACGTCGATGGCAGGGGTGGTGCTGACGATCTGGGCAAATACCTTGGCATCAAGTGAGCGAGCGAGGGTGCGGACAGCAAACAGCAGATCTTCGCGGTTCATTATTTTTCTCCCGCGGTGTGGGACTGGACGGTGTGACGTGCATGGGAGCGGATCAGTGGGCGTGCTGAACGCTGCAAATTACTCAGGCAGGCAGAGGAAAAGCTCAAAGGCATGACTTTCTCCTGGCTGGCTGCCCATGCAGAGGGGCCCGGGTGAAATCAAGGCGCGCCTCTGGCATGGAGCCAGACAATTGGACTGGAAATAAAAAGGACTATGGGTGGCGTTGATCTATCGGGGTCGGGGTCCATGAGACACCTCCATGGTTCACTGATGCGCTGAACGTACTAAGCACTGGTCAGTGGGGGACAAGCAGGGGCGAACACGCCGCAGGCTGACCCTGAGTCGATGAAAAAGGCCTTGCTGGTACTGTCGGCCAATAACCTGTGCGGCAGGGATCGGCATGACCTGGGCGCTGAAAATTGCGCGCAGTATCCGCGGCATTGCAACCCGGTCGGAGTTGTAATACCGGAAACAGTTGGAGTTGGCTAAAAGTGCGTAGTCTGGTTGCCCAGCGCTATAAGAAGCCGTATCTCGATCTTGGCGAGAAACGGCAGAAGAAAGGCTGCGCGTTATCTCGCTGAGATTTTACCGATTGTTTTAACTGGTCGGTCACTGTCGCTCGAACAAGTACCCACAAAGGTCTCCGCTATTAATAAGGCGCCGAGATAATAAACAGGAAAAGATAAAACTGTAAATTGGAAAGTTGTTGGCGGCAGAGTGTGTATTTGCCGATTCCCCCCGTCGCTCATGGCTGCAGGGCACGGGTTATAGGCGTGTGCTGGAGATGGGCGGGTATGGGGTAAAATGTAAGTGTATTTTTCTGATGATAACTGTCTTATCTAGACAGCATATAGACAGTATTCGAATGGCAAGCTGCCGGTTATTAATGGTTGAGAGAAAGTTGGAGCCGAGTTGCGGGTTTAACTATCAAGTAGGCGGCACTGGAGTGATATGACTTCAGGTCTTTGTAGAGCAGGCAGTATGAGGGGGGTTGATAGTTTGTTGCTGGTTTCGAGTCGTACATCTATTTGTCATAGTTGCGTGGTAGTGCATCGCCGGCTTGTGCAGATGTTTTGAAACAAGAAGGGCTGAGTTCCGTACGGAACTCAGCCCTTGGGCCCGGGTGTAAAACTGTTCCACCCGGGTTTTGCATTACCGAAGGTTATCAGCTGTAGCTGTTAACTTTGACCAGTACCGGCTCGGTTTGAGCCTTTTCCCAGGTCAGGGTCAGGGTTTGCAGTACGCGCGCCATGTAGTCGGTATCGGCAGCGGCCTTCTTGCCCACGTAGCCCTGGCCACGGCGGTACATCTTGAGATGGGCGCGCATTTGTGGGCGGTCCTTCTCGAATGCGGTTTCTTCCTTGCAGGCAGCGACCGGGTCGATGCGAACATCACCAGCTTCGCTGATCCACAGGATGTGGTCGTTCAACGTGTCTTTCTGGGCGGCGAAGAGTCGAGCCAGCTCATTAACAGTCGGTTGATTATTCAGGTTCATAGCTAACTCCTTGACCACTCGTTGATCTGTCTAATTGATTCGCGCAACTGCACCTGCAGCGCTACGTAGTGTCTATCTAAAGCAGATCCGGCCTTGAGTCAGTCCTGTGTAGTGGATATCTCAAGCACTACACAAACAGCGTACAGCGAGGGAGAGCAGCGTGAACCAGGATGCAAGGGTGACATGACACATCAGCCACAAGCGTCTTGAGGACGTTTCGCTAGCAACTCACGCCCTGAACGTGGACGATCAAGCCAGGTCAGCTTCATCAATTCTGCCTTGTGGGCAGTACCTATCCCGGAACAGCTCGACAGCTCGTCGAACATGCTTACAACAACCCTTTCCAGCGCTTCCGGTGGGGAAGACGTCTGCATAATGCTGGGGGAAAAGTGAGTCGTCAATACATATGTAGTGATTATTTTAAGGCACTACATATGTGACTCGGCAGTCTGTTTTCTGCATGCCGGTCATCGTCCGGGGCAAGGCGAATTGCCCGGGAGCGGGCCTGTCTGGCGATGATTGCACCCTGTGCTGCCTGATATAGCGGCTCCTGCCTGTACCCGCTCTGCTAGTATCTGGCGCTTTGACAACGACTAGAGGTACCCATGAGCGAGCCGATTCGCCTGACCCAGTACAGCCACGGTGCGGGCTGTGGCTGCAAGATTTCGCCTCAGGTACTGGAAGTGATCCTTGCCGGCAGCGGGGCGCAGAACCTCGACCCCAAACTCTGGGTAGGCAATGCGTCCCGCGACGATGCAGCTGTTTATGCCCTGGATGAGGAGCGCGGTGTGGTTTCAACCACCGATTTCTTCATGCCAATTGTTGATGATCCCTATGATTTCGGGCGGATTGCGGCCACCAATGCCATCAGTGACATCTACGCGATGGGCGGTGATCCGTTGATGGCGATTGCGATTTTGGGCTGGCCGGTACATTTGTTGCCCCCGGAAGTGGCCCGTGAAGTGATTCGCGGCGGCCGTGCGGTCTGTGACGAAGCGGGCATTCCTCTGGCGGGCGGCCACTCGATTGACACCCCGGAGCCAATTTTCGGTCTGGCGGTGACCGGTGTGGTCAACAAGCGCCATATGAAACGCAACGACACAGCCACCGCAGGTTGCCATTTGTACCTGACCAAACCCTTGGGCATCGGCATCCTTACCACTGCCGAGAAAAAGGGCAAATTGCGCACTGAAGACGTCGGCGTGGCACGGGACTGGATGTGCAGCCTGAACAAAATCGGCAGCCAGTTCGCCAGGCTCGAAGGGGTCACGGCAATGACCGATGTCACCGGTTTTGGCCTGCTCGGGCATTTGGTGGAAATGGCCGACGGCAGTCATCTGACTGCACAGATCAAATACGCCAAAGTGCCGAAACTGGCCTCGGTCGAGTACTACCTTGAACAGGGTTGCGTGCCCGGCGGCACCTTGCGCAATTTTGACAGTTACGCGAGCAAGCTTGCGCCGTTGCAAGAGCTGCACAAGCTGGTGCTCTGTGATCCGCAAACCAGTGGCGGACTGTTGGTGGCCGTCACTGCGCAGGGTAATCAGGCGTTCATTGAGATGGCTCGCGAGCACGGGCTGGAACTGGAATCGATCGGCCAGTTGGTAGAGCGACAGACGTACGCGGTTGAGGTGTCATGATGGCTCATGACGTAACCGACTTCCGCGAGCTGTTCCTTAATGACCGGCCGATGATGGACACCCGGGCGCCGATCGAATTCAACAAGGGCGCCTTCCCCGGCGTGGTCAACCTGCCGCTGATGACCGACCACGAGCGGGAGCGTGTCGGCACCTGCTACAAGCAACAGGGCCAGCAGGCCGCCGTGGTGCTCGGGCACCAGTTGGTGTCGGGCCAGACCAGGGCCGAGCGTCTTGAGGCCTGGGCCGACTTTGCCCGCGCCAACCCGGATGGCTGCCTGTATTGCTTTCGGGGCGGCATGCGTTCGCAAATCGTCCAGCAATGGCTCAAGCAGGACGCCGGGATCGACTACCCGCGGGTTACCGGCGGCTATAAGGCATTGCGTACCTTCTTGATCCAGACCGTCGACGACGCTGTGCAACAGTGTGACCTCACCGTACTTGGCGGCATGACCGGCACCGGTAAAACCGACGTGCTGGTGCAGCTCGACAATGCGCTGGACCTCGAAGGGCACGCCAATCACCGGGGTTCAAGCTTCGGCAAACGCGCTACCGGACAGCCTTCGAACATCGACTTTGAAAACCGTCTGGCCATTGATGTGCTGAAAAAGCGCGCCCGGGGCCACGAACGTTTGGTGCTGGAAGATGAAAGCCGCACGGTCGGTAGCTGTGCCTTGCCGTTAGCCCTTTATCAGCGCATGCAAGACGCGCCGATGGTCTGGCTCGAAGACAGTCTGGACAGCCGCGTCGAGCGCATTTTGCGTGACTACGTGGTGCAGCTGTGTGCCGAATTCACCGCCAAAAACGGTGAGCACGGCTTCACCCTGTTTTCACAACGCTTGCTGGAAAGCCTGTCCAATATTCAGCGACGTCTGGGCGGCGAACGTCATCAGCGTTTGCAGGCGGTGATGCAAGCGGCGCTCAAAGAACAGGCGAGTTGCGGGGCGGTTGATCTGCACCGGGTCTGGATCGAGGCTTTGCTGCGCGAATATTACGACCCGATGTATAGCTTTCAGCGGGAGAAAAAAGGTTCGCGCATTGTCTTTGCCGGCGATCAGGCGGCCGTGCTGGAGTACCTGCGAAGCTAGTTGCGCATTGGCCAAACCAGTCACTCAGCTTGAGCGGTTTGACTATTGTTGCAGAGCCCTCCCGAGGCGATCATCAGCAGGATTTTTCACGGTTCCCATCCTAAAAATAAAGACCGAGGGATTCTGCTGATGCGCGACTATCTGACCACGATGGCTGACTTTGATTACCAGC
Source organism: Pseudomonas sp. Lz4W (assembly GCF_000346225.2). NCBI lineage: Bacteria > Pseudomonadati > Pseudomonadota > Gammaproteobacteria > Pseudomonadales > Pseudomonadaceae > Pseudomonas > Pseudomonas sp. Lz4W. The sequence continues at coordinate 2,074,043 of NZ_CP017432.1, forward strand.
GAACGGTGACTGGAGCACTGGACGGTCATCTGGCAGCACTCAATGCCTGCGTCGAATGCTGCGACCGCCACGCCCTGCCGGGCCGTATTGCGTTGTTCTGGGAAGGGCGCGATGCCACCAGCGCGACCTACACCTTCAGCCGGTTACAGGAACAGGCAGCACGCTTTGCCAATTTCCTGCTGGCTCAAGGGGTCCGGCGCGGCGACAAAGTGGCAGGCTTGCTGCCACGCAATGTCGAGCTGCTGGTGGTGGCCTTCGCCGCCTGGCGTATCGGCGCCATCTACCAGCCCCTGTTTACCGCGTTCGGTCCCAAGGCTATCGAGCACCGTATCAACAGTTCGGGGGCGGCGCTGGTGGTCACCGATGCGGCTAACCGTTACAAACTCGATGAGGTCAATGCTTGCCCGCCGATTGTCACTGTGGCCGGTGCCAAGGGGCAGGGCCTGGTTCGCGGTGATTTCAGTTTCTGGGCCGAGCTGGACAACTACCCGCCGGTCTGTGAACCGGTGATGCTGACCGGCGAAGATCCGTTTTTGCTGATGTTCACCTCGGGCACTACCGGGCCGGCCAAGCCGCTTCTGGTTCCGCTCAAGGCAATTGTCGCGTTCCAGAGCTATACCCGCGATGCGGTGGATTTGCGCCCCGAGGATTCATTCTGGAACCTGGCCGATCCGGGCTGGGCCTACGGCATTTATTTCGGAATTGCCGGGCCGCTGTCGATGGGCCATCCCATCACCTTCTACGATGGTCCGTTCACGGTTGAAAGCACCTGTCGGGTGATCACCAAGTACGGCATCACCAACCTCACCGGTTCGCCCACGGCTTACCGCATGCTGATTGCCGCCGGAAGTGCGTTCTCAAGCAAGGTCAAAGGCCAGTTGCGTGCCGTGAGCAGCGCCGGTGAACCGCTGAACCCGGAAGTCATTCGCTGGTTCGCCGATGAGCTCAACGTCACCATTCACGATCACTACGGCCAGACCGAACTCGGCATGGTGCTGTGTAATCACCACGGCCTGGATCATCCCGTGCATCTGGGTGCCGCCGGCTTCGCCTCGCCGGGCCACCGGATTGTGGTGCTCGATGACAATCATCAGGAGCTGCCGGTGGGCCAGCCGGGGATTCTGGCCGTGGACCGCAGCCAGTCGCCGATGTGCTGGTTCGCCGGCTATCAGGGCTTCAACACCAAGGCATTTGTCGGCAATTACTACTTGAGCGGCGACACCGTGGAGTTGAATCCGGACGGCAGCATCAGCTTTGTCGGACGCAGCGATGATGTGATCACCACTTCCGGTTATCGGGTCGGACCTTTCGATGTTGAAAGTGCCCTGATCGAGCATCCCGCAGTGATCGAAGCCGCCGTGGTGGGCAAGCCGGACCCCGAGCGTACCGAGCTGGTCAAAGCCTTTGTCGTACTCGGCCCGCAGTACCTGGGCGATGCGCAACTGGCTGAAGCCCTGCGTTTGCATGTGCGTCAGCGTCTGTCGGCCCATGCCTATCCCCGCGAAATCGAGTTCGTCAGCGAATTACCCAAAACCCCGAGCGGCAAATTGCAGCGCTTTATTTTGCGCAATCAGGAAATCGCCAAGGCCGAACTGGCCGCAAGCGCCAAAGTCACGGCTTGACCGTCAGGCAAAATTTCAGGACATATCATGCAAATCGAGAACAAGGTTTTTATCGTCACCGGCGGTGCCTCGGGACTGGGGGCTGCAACGGCCGAGATGCTGGTCCAGGCCGGCGCCAGGGTCATGCTGGTGGACATGAACGCCGACGCCGTGGCCGCACAAGCCACCAGGCTTGGCAGCCAGGCCCGCAGCGCGGTAGCGGATATCAGCCAGGAAGGCGCGGCGCAGGCGGCCGTTGAGGCCACGCTAGCGGCCTTCGGCGCCGTCAACGGGCTGGTCAATTGCGCGGGGATCGTGCGCGGCGAAAAAATCCTCGGCAAAAATGGTCCCCATGCCCTTGAAAGCTTCAGCCAGGTGATCAACGTCAACTTGATCGGCAGCTTCAACATGCTGCGCCTGGCCGCCGAGGCGATTGCGCAAGCCACTGCCGATGCAGAGGGTGAGCGCGGGGTGATCATCAATACTGCCTCGGCTGCCGCCTTTGACGGTCAGATCGGCCAGGCGGCCTATGCCGCTTCCAAAGGTGCAATCGCCAGTCTGACCCTGCCTGCGGCGCGTGAATTGGCGCGTTTCGGGATTCGGGTGATGACCATCGCCCCGGGCATTTTTGAAACGCCGATGATGGCCGGCATGACCCCGCAGGTGCGTGAATCGCTGGCCGCCGGCGTGCCGTTCCCTGCGCGCCTGGGCAAACCTGCCGAGTACGCTGCGCTGGTGCGGCACATCATTGAAAACAGCATGCTCAATGGCGAGGTGATCCGTCTCGACGGTGCCTTGCGCATGGCCGCCAAATAAGAGGTATGAAATGACAATTGCCAATGATCCGGTAGTGATTGTGAGTGTGGCGCGTACGCCCATGGGTGGTTTTCAGGGCGACTTCAAAGGCCTGACTGCACCGCAACTGGGTGCCGCTGCCATACGTGCCGCGGTCGAGCGCGCCGGCGTAGCACCCGATGGCGTGGAAGAAGTGCTGTTCGGTTGCGTACTGTCTGCCGGTCTCGGTCAGGCCCCTGCCCGACAAGCCGCCCTGGGGGCAGGGCTGGACAAGGGGACGCGCTGCACCACCCTCAACAAGATGTGCGGCTCGGGTATGGAGGCCGCCATTTTGGCCCACGACCGGCTGCTGGCCGGCAGTGTCGATGTGGTGGTGGCCGGGGGCATGGAAAGCATGTCCAACGCCCCCTATTTGCTCGACCGTGCCCGCAGCGGTTACCGCATGGGGCATGGCCGGGTACTGGACCACATGTTCCTCGACGGCCTGGAAGACGCTTACGAGCGAGGACGTCTGATGGGCACTTTTGCCGAAGATTGTGCCCAGGCCCACGGCTTCACCCGTGAAGCCCAGGACGCCTTTGCCGTGGCTTCGCTGACCCGTGCCCAGCAAGCGATCAAGGACGGCAGCTTCAGCGCCGAGATCGTGCCGGTGCAGGTGACTGTCGGCAAAGAGCAGCACCTGATCAGTGATGACGAGCAGCCGCCCAAAGCCAATCTGGCAAAAATCCCGAGCCTCAAACCGGCTTTTCGCGAAGGCGGAACGGTGACGGCAGCCAACTCCAGTTCGATTTCCGACGGCGCGGCGGCCCTGGTGTTGATGCGCAGCTCGCAAGCGCAAAAACGCGGCCTCAAACCATTGGCGGTCATCCACGGCCATGCGGCCTTTGCCGATGAGCCCGGGCTATTTCCGACGGCGCCTGTGGGGGCGATCAAGCGGCTGATGAGCAATACCGGCTGGACCCTGGATACAGTCGATCTGTTCGAAATCAACGAAGCCTTTGCGGTGGTCAGTCTGGTCACCATGGACGAGCTGGCTATCCCCCACAGCAAGGTCAATGTCTACGGTGGCGCCTGTGCCCTGGGCCATCCGATTGGCGCCTCGGGCGCGCGGATTCTGGTGACTCTGATTTCGGCCTTGCGCCAGCACAAGCTCAAGCGCGGCGTAGCAGCGATCTGCATCGGCGGCGGTGAAGCCACGGCAATTGCCGTGGAATGTCTGGATTAAGGAACTCGTATGCTTGCCACTTCAGAACAATTACAGATTCGCGACGCGGCGCAGCAGTTTGCCCAGGAGCGTTTGAAGCCCTTTGCAGCCGAGTGGGACAAGCAGCATCGCTTCCCGCGCGAAGCCATCAACGAGATGGCCGGGCTGGGTTTTTTCGGCATGCTGGTGCCCGAAGAGTGGGGCGGCTGTGACACCGGCTACCAGGCTTACGCCATGGCCCTTGAAGAAATTGCCGCTGGCGATGGTTCCTGTTCGACCATCATGAGCGTGCACAACTCGGTGGGGTGTGTGCCTATCCTCAAGTACGGCACCGAGCAGCAGAAACGCGAGTTCCTCATCCCGCTGGCCAGTGGTGCAATGCTGGGGGCCTTTGCCCTGACCGAGCCACAAGCCGGCTCAGATGCCAGCGACCTGAAAACCCGGGCTCGCCGCGAAGGCGACTACTACGTGCTCAATGGCTGCAAGCAGTTCATCACCTCGGGGCAAAATGCCGGCGTGGTGATAGTGTTTGCCGTCACCGATCCTGCGGCGGGCAAGCGCGGGATTACGGCCTTTATCGTGCCCACAGATGCGCCGGGCTACAGCGTGGCGCGGGTTGAAGACAAGCTGGGGCAGCATGCCTCGGACACCTGCCAGATCCTGTTTACTGACCTGAAGATTCCGCTCGCCAACCGCTTGGGCGAAGAAGGGCAGGGCTACAAGATTGCCCTGGGCAACCTGGAAGGCGGTCGCATCGGCATTGCCTCACAGGCGGTGGGCATGGCTCGCGCAGCCTTTGAGGCAGCCCGTGATTATGCCCGCGAGCGCGTGACGTTCGGTCAGCCGCTGATTGAGCATCAGGCGGTAGCGTTTCGCCTGGCCGACATGTCCACCGAAATCGCCGTCGCCCGGCAAATGGTGCGCTACGCCGCTGCCCTGCGGGACAGCGGGCAATCGGCGCTGGTCGAGGCCTCCCAGGCCAAGCTGTTCGCCTCGGAAATGGCCGAGCGCGTCTGTTCCCGGGCGTTGCAAACCCTGGGCGGTTATGGCTACCTGAACGACTTCCCGCTGGAGCGGATCTATCGCGATGTGCGGGTATGCCAGATCTACGAAGGCACCAGCGATATCCAGCGCATGGTTATTGCGCGCAATCTTTGAATTGAGGACTTGATCGATGAGCTACGAAACCATTCTGCTGGACATCCACGACCATGTTGGCCTGATCACCCTGAACCGGCCGCAGGCGCTGAACGCCCTGAATGCGCAACTGATCAGTGAAGTGAACCATGCGCTGGACCAACTGGAAGCCGACAACAGCATTGGCTGCATCGTTATCACCGGTTCGAAAAAATCCTTTGCTGCGGGCGCAGATATCAAGGAAATGGCCGACCTGACTTACCCGCAAATCTATCTGGAAGACCTGTTTTGCGACAGTGACCGAGTGGCTACCCGGCGCAAGCCGATCATTGCCGCGGTGGCTGGTTTTGCCTTGGGCGGCGGCTGCGAACTGGCGATGATGTGCGACTTTATCCTGGCTGGCGATAACGCCAAGTTCGGCCAGCCGGAAATCAATCTCGGGGTGTTGCCGGGTATGGGTGGAACCCAGCGCCTGACCCGCGCAGTGGGTAAGGCCAAGGCGATGGACATGTGCCTCAGCGGTCGCTTCATGGGCGCTGAAGAAGCCGAGCGTTCAGGGTTGGTCTCCCGTGTGGTACCGGTTGATGAGTTGCTGGAAGAAGCCTTGAAAGTCGCCGCGACCATTGCCAGCAAATCGTTGCCGGTGCTGATGCTGACCAAGGAAAGCGTCAATCGCGCGTTTGAAGTCAGCTTGACGGAAGGCGTGCGCTTTGAGCGCCGGGTATTCCACTCCTTGTTCGCGACCCAGGACCAGAAAGAAGGCATGGCCGCATTCGTAGGCAAGCGCGCAGCACAGTTCAAAAATCAGTAACCCCCCCTGTAAGAGCGAGCAAGCTCGCTCCTACAGGTTTGTTGCCAGATCAGACATTTCTTCAGGTCCCGGGCAATCACCATGCGCTGAGTGAATCCGGCTGACTGGCACGCCGCGGCAAGCACCAACCCTCTGTAGGAGCGAGCTTGCCTCGCGAGCTCTAGAGGCTCGCGAGCAAGCTCGCTCCTACAGATTTGTTGTCAGATCAGATAGTTCTTCAGCCCCCGGGCAATCACCATGCTCTGAGTGAGTCCGGCTAACTGGCACGCCGCGGCAAGCACCAATTCTCTGTAGGAGCGAGCTTGCTCGCGAGCTCCAGAGGCTCGCGAGGCAAGCTCGCTCCTACAGATTTGTAGTCAAATCAGACATTTCTTCAGCCCTCGGGCAATCACCATGCGCTGAGTGAATCCGGCTGACTGGCACGCCGCGGTAAGCACCAATCCTCTGTAGGAGCGAGCTTGCCTCGCGAGCTTTAGAGGCTCGCGAGGCACTCGCTCCGACGGGGGTGTGGTCACATCAGATAATTCTTCGGCCCCCGGGCAATCACCGTGGCGAGCAAGCTCGCTCCTACAGGTTTGTTGCCAGATCAGACATTTCTTCAGGTCCCGGGCAATCACCATGCGCTGAGTGAATCCGGCTGACTGGCACGCCGCGGCAAGCACCAACCCTCTGTAGGAGCGAGCTTGCCTCGCGAGCTTTAGAGGCTCGCGAGCAAGCTCGCTCCTGCAGGTTTGTTGTCAGATCAGATAGTTCTTCAGCTCCCGGGCAATCACCATGCGTTGGATTTCACTCGATCCTTCATAGATCTGGGTGATTCGCGCGTCGCGGTAGTAACGCTCCACCGGATAATCTTCAAGGTAGCCATAGCCGCCATGGATCTGTATGGCTTTGGAACACACAAACTCAGCTATTTCCGAGGCAAACAGCTTGGCTTGCGAGGCTTCCGACAAGCACGGTTTGCCCGCGCTGCGCAGTCGGGCCGCATGCAGGATCAGCAACCGTGCTGCATTGAGCCGGGTTTGCATGTCCGCCAGCATGTTGGCCACACTCTGGTGCTCGATGATCGCTTTGTCGAACTGCACCCGGTCACGGGCATACCCCAGCGCCGCCTCAAAAGCGGCACGGGCGATCCCCAGGGCTTGAGCGGCAATCCCTATGCGGCCGCCTTCAAGGTTGGACAGGGCAATCGCCAGGCCTTTGCCGCGCTCACCCAGCAAGCTAGCTTCAGGGACCGTACAGGTGCTCAGGGTGACAGCGCAGGTGTCCGAGGCGCGAATGCCCATTTTGTGTTCGGTGCGGTCAACGATAAAACCCGGGGTGTCGGTGGGCACCAGAAATGCCGAAAGGCCTTTTTTGCCCAACTGCGGATCAGTCACAGCAAACACAATCGCCAGCTTGGCGCGCTTGCCATTGCTGACGAACTGCTTGGCGCCGTTGATCACCCACTGACCGTCACGCAACTCGGCGCGGGTGCGCAGGTTGTGCGCTTCCGATCCGGCCTGGGGTTCGGTCAGGCAAAAACAGCCAATGGCCTGGCCGCTTGCCAGGTCCGCCAGCCAGGTTTCTTTCTGTGCCTGGCTGCCATATTTGAGGATGGGGCCGCAGCCGACCGAGTTATGGATACTCATCAGTGCGCCGGTGGCGCCATCGCCGGCGGAAATCTCTTCCACGGCCAGGGCGTAGGCCACGTAATCGACATAGGTACCGCCCCACTCTTCGGGCACCACCATGCCCAGCAGGCCCAACTCGCCCATTTTCGACACCAGTGCGTCGTCGATCCAGCCGGCCTTTTCCCAGGCCTGGGCATGGGGGGCGATTTCGCGGCGGGCAAAGTCGCGAGCCATGTCGCGGATCATGACCTGCTCTTCAGTCAGTTCGAGGTCTTGCATGGCTCAGACTCCGTGCTGTTTGAAGTGGGTGAAGAAGCTGGCGACATGGGCCGGATCAAGCTCGTCGAGGGTGGCCGGGTTCCAGTGCGGGGTTTTGTCTTTGTCGATAATCAGCGCTCGCACGCCTTCGATCAGGTCGCCGCGATCAAACCACTGACGGTCAAGATGCAGTTCAAGGGCGAAGCATTGTTCCAGCTTGAGTTCGCGGCCGTGGCGCAGCATTTGCAGGGTCACAGCCATGCCTAAAGGCGAGCGTGTCTGCAGCAGGTCGGCGGTTTCAAGCGCCCACTCGCGGCTTTCGGCAGCTGTTGTCGCGCGCAGTGCGGCGACGATGGCGGGCACGCTGTCGAGGGCGAAAACCTGATCAATCAAGGGGCGAAATTTGGCCAGCGGTGCCTCAGGCAAGTTGGGCACGGCGAAAGTGGCCAGTAGCGCCTTGAGGTCTTCAAGGGGGTTTTGCTGCCATTGCAGGGTGTCGAGGCTTTGATCCAGTTCAGGCAGTCGGGCACTTTCGGTGTAGCAGTCGGCAAGGCCGCAATACAGCGCGTCAGCGGCGCGGATGTGCACGCCGCTGACCCCCAGGTAGGTGCCCAGCTGGCCCGGGGTTCGGGTCAGGAAATAACTGCCGCCCACGTCCGGAAAATAACCGATCGAAACTTCGGGCATTGCCAGTCGGCTGCGCTCTGTCACCAGCCGCAGGTCGGCGCCCTGAGCCAGTCCCATGCCGCCACCCAGAACGTAGCCGTCCATCAGCGCGAGCACCGGTTTGGGGTAGTGATGCAGGGTCAGGTCGAGGGCGTACTCTTCTTCGAAAAAGGTTTTGTGCAGGGTGCCACCGCTCTTGTAACTGTCATACAGCGAGCGAATGTCGCCGCCGGCACAGAAGGCTTTTTCGCCTGCTCCGCGCAGCACGACTGCCTTGATCCTTGAGTCCTGGGCCCAGGCATCGAGCTGATGTTGCAGGCTGCGCACCATTTCCAGGTCGATTGCGTTGAGGCCGGCGGGGCGGTTCAGGGTCAGGTGGCCAATCTGGTTGCGCACCTGGGCCAGGACCGTGCTTTGAGTCGGCTCGACATCCTGTGTCGGTGAGGATGAAACCTGAGCAGTCATCACTAACTCCCTGCTTTGTCTTGTTATTAGGTGTGTTCGCGGGCGAACGATAGTCGATGCTAACAGTGCAAATTTGCACTGTACAACCCTGATAAGTGCAGGGTTGGTGTGCATTTTTGCATGTCGGGTGTGCAGCAATGCGCAGGCTTACTGCGCCAGCCAGCCACCGTCGACATTCCATGCCGCACCGCGCACCTGACTGCCGGCTTCGCTGCACAGGAACAGCACCAGTTCACCCAGTTGCGGCGGGGTGACGAACTCCAGTGAGGGTTGTTTCTCGGCCAGCAGATCGTGCTGCGCCTGGTAGGGGTCGATACCCTGGCTGATACGCTGGTCAATCTGCTTCTGGACCAGCGGGGTCAATACCCAGCCAGGGCAAATTGCGTTGCAGGTGATGTTGCTGGTGGCAGTTTCAAGGCCCACGACTTTGGTCAGGCCGATGACCCCATGTTTGGCGGCCACATAAGCAGCTTTGCCGACCGAGCCCACCAGCCCATGCACCGAGGCAATATTGACGATGCGACCCCAGCCACGTTTGCGCATGCCCGGCAAGGCAAGGCGGGTGCTGTGGAAGACCGCAGACAGGTTGATGGCGATGATCGAGTCCCAGCGCTCCACCGGGAATTCTTCAACGCTGCAGACATGCTGAATGCCGGCGTTATTGACCAGGATGTCGATGCCGCCGAATTCACGTTCGGCGTAGCTGAGCATGTCGGCGATTTGTGCGGGATCACTGACATCTGCCGGATGATGGCCAACCTTGCCGCCGAACTGTTCCATCTCGGCAACGACTTTGCTGGCGTCGCCAAAACCGTTGAGTATCAGGTCGGCTCCAGCTCTGGCCAGACTCTGTGCGATGCCCAGGCCGATGCCGCTGGTGGAACCGGTAACCAAGGCAGTTTTACCCTTAAGGCTCATGATCAATTCCTCAGGTGAGACACGACGGGTTCGTGAATGAGGAAACGTAGCACGAGGCTTGCAATCGCGGATACGAAACGGCCCGCCAAAGGCGGGCCGTTTTCACGCAGGGCCGGGATCAGTCCTGGCGGCTGGTGACTTCCAGCAGGTGGTAGCCGAACTGGGTTTTAACCGGGCCTTGCACCACGTTGATTGGCGCGCTGAATACGACAGTGTCGAATTCCTTGACCATCTGGCCCGGGCCGAACGAGCCCAGATCGCCGCCTTGACGGCTGGACGGGCAAGTGGAGTTAGCTTTTGCGACTTCGGCGAAATCAGCGCCGCCTTCGATTTGTGCTTTCAGTTCGTTGCACTTGTCTTCGCTGGCAACGAGGATGTGACGGGCAGTGGCTTTAGCCATGAGAGAGTACTCCTTTCAAGAAAGTGCTGAGCCTACCGGATTCAGTGGGGTTTTTCCTGGCAAAAGTTCCCGGGGCGGCATTTTTGCTGCCGCCCCGGCTCTCTCAGGCGCTAGCCTTGGCGCAGAGGCGCTGCGCCTGCAGTTGTCCGGCTGCATGGCGCAGCAGTTGTTCGGTCGCATCCCAGCCCAGGCAACCGTCGGTCACGGACACACCGTAACGCAGGGTTGCGCTCAACGGCTGGCAGCCTTCGAACAGATGGCTTTCGAGCATCATGCCGATCAGCGAGCTGTCGCCTTCCAGGCGCTGGGCAAGTACGTCATTGAACACCTCGGGCTGGCGCAGTGGATTTTTGCTGCTGTTGGCGTGGCTGCAGTCCACCATCAATCGGGCGGGTATGGCATTTTTCTCAAGCCCGGCCCGGGCGCGGGCCACGCTGCTGCGGTCGTAGTTCGGGCCGCTATGGCCGCCGCGCAGCACCAGATGGGTGTCGGGGTTGCCCGGGGTCTGGACGATTGCCGGATGGCCCTGGCTGTCGACCCCGAAGTGACGATGGCCATGGGCGGCAGAGCGCATGGCATCGCTGGCAATCGCCACGCCGCCGTCGGTGCCGTTTTTGAATCCTACGGGCATCGCGAGGCCGCTGGCCATTTCGCGGTGAATTTGCGACTCGGTGGTGCGTGCGCCAATGGCCACCCAGCCCAGCAGGTCGTCGAAGTAACCGGCAGCCATGGGTTGCAGTAGTTCCGTAGCAATTGGCAGGCCCATGCCCAGCATCTCGAGCATCAGTTCGCGGGACAGGGTAAGGCCGTGGGCCATGTCATCACTGCCATCCAGGTGCGGGTCGTAGGCCAGGCCTTTCCAGCCCACAGTGGTGCGAGGTTTTTCGATGTAGGCACGCATCACCAGCAACATGTCGTCGCGCAGATCGTGGGCCAGAGCGGCAAGGTTGCTGGCGTATTCCAGAGCAGAGACCGGGTCATGGATGGAGCAGGGGCCGACCACTATCAGTAAGCGGGAGTCTTCACCGTTCAAGATGGCGCGAATGGCCTGGCGTTGCTGGCTGACCTGACGGCCAAGGGTGTCGCTGAGGGGCAGCTGCTGTTTGAGCTGCGCCGCGCCGGGCAGGCGTCGGGTCAATACGGATGCAGGAGACTGGTGTACCGGCAGAGCAGAAATGGATGCGTTCATGGTGTACGTCCTGGGCAGGCGGCGGATTGTTCCGCGCGCTCGGCCCTACTGGGGTGTTCGACAATTGGCCAGACTGGCTGTGAGTGCATGCGTGCCACCAATGTGGGTCCGTTCGGAGGCGGCTGACTGTCCCGAGCGGCGGCTGATAAATCGCCATGCAGTGCAAAGGTCGAAGCGGTAATAAGTGGCGTAGTTCATGGGGAAGATTCCTTTAATTAATGATTTTCGGGGCCTGAAAAAACAAAACCCCCGGTCGGGAAGCCGACCGGGGGTGAGAATTCTCTGGTAGGCGACCCCTAAGTAGTGGGCGCCGTGTGGGTATCAGGCGCGCCAGTGGCTAAACCAATACCCAAAATAAAATCGTGCAGCGTTCGCGCACACAGATTCGGCCACGCGAGATTCGCCTGTGGTCTTACAAATGTCTGTGGGGGCGTGATGCAACATGTGCTGTCTCCGATAAGTGCTGGGAGCTTACTCGACTCCGCCGGACCTGTTCAATCAAAAAATACTATGGGCCCGAGCTGGCAAAACTATGGGCGCGCGCAGGGGGCAGGGAAGGGGTGGCAACCACAACCGGTCACGGTTGTGTCCTGCAAGGTCACGGCTTTGCGCTTGCTTTGCAGTTTTGCCATGGATCATTGGCTCATGATAGGTAGGTTGGGTTAAGAGTTTTTTGCTAAGGTGTCGGCAATCAACCAAGACCAATTTGCGAGGTGTCGACTTGATTCGGGTTCTAGTGGTCGATGACCATGATCTTGTGCGTACAGGCATCACCAGAATGCTGGCCGATATCGAGGGCCTGCAAGTGGTCGGTCAAGCCGAGTCCGGTGAGGAGTCGCTGATCAAGGCGCGTGAGCTAAAACCGGATGTGGTCTTGATGGATGTCAAAATGCCCGGTATTGGCGGCCTCGAAGCTACCCGCAAAATGATGCGCAGCCACCCTGACATCAAAGTGGTTGCAGTGACTGTGTGCGAAGAGGATCCGTTCCCGACGCGGCTGTTACAGGCTGGGGCTGCCGGGTACATGACCAAGGGTGCCGGTCTCGCAGAAATGGTCCAGGCCATTCGCCTGGTGTTCGCCGGCCAGCGCTATATCAGCCCGCAAGTGGCTCAGCAGCTGGCGCTCAAGTCGTTCCAGCCTGCCAGCGACTCGCCGTTCGATGCCTTGTCCGAGCGAGAAATCCAGATTGCCCTGATGATTGTCGGCTGCCAGAAGGTCCAGGTGATTTCCGACAAGCTTTGCCTGTCCCCGAAAACGGTCAACACCTATCGCTATCGGATATTCGAGAAGCTGTCAGTCAAAAGTGATGTGGAACTGGCCTTGCTGGCTGTCCGGCACGGCATGGTAGACGCTGGTTGACGATGACTGACAAGTTCGATGCCAGTGCGTTTCTTTCGACCTGCAGCGGTCGGCCCGGCGTGTATCGCATGTTCGATGGCGATGCGCGACTGCTTTACGTGGGCAAAGCCAAGAGCCTCAAAAAGCGCTTGGCCAGCTATTTCCGCAAAACCGGCCTGGCGCCCAAAACAGCGGCGCTGGTGGGGCGTATCGCGCAAATTGAAACCACCATTACGGCTAACGAAACCGAGGCGCTGCTACTTGAGCAGACCCTGATCAAAGAGTGGCGGCCGCCGTATAACATCCTGTTGCGCGACGACAAGTCCTATCCCTACGTATTTCTGTCGGACGGCCAGTACCCGCGCCTGAGCATTCATCGCGGCGCCAAAAAACTGAAGGGCAAGTATTTCGGACCTTACCCCAGCGCCGGGGCCATTCGTGAAAGCCTGAGCATCCTGCAAAAAACCTTTATGGTGCGCCAGTGCGAAGACAGCTACTTCAAAAACCGCACCCGTCCTTGCTTGCAGTATCAGATCAAGCGCTGCAAGGGGCCTTGCGTCGGGCTGGTTGACCCCCAGGTGTATGCCGAAGATGTGCGCCACTCAGTGATGTTCCTTGAAGGCCGCAGCAGTGCGCTGACCGACGAGTTGAACAGCGAGATGGAGCAGGCCGCCAGCACCCTGGACTTTGAACGCGCTGCCGAAGTGCGTGACCAGATATCGTTGCTGCGCCGGGTTCAGGATCAGCAAAGCATGGAGGGCGGCACCGGCGATGTGGATGTCATCGCCGCGTTCGTCAACCCGGGCGGTGCCTGTGTGCATTTAATCAATGTGCGAGGCGGGCGAGTGCTGGGCAGCAAGAACTTCTTCCCCCAGGTCGGTATCGAGGAGGACGTTGCCGAAGTCATGGCCGCCTTCCTCGGGCAGTACTACATCAGCAGCCCTGAGCGCGATCTGCCGAGCGAATTGATCGTTAACGTCGAGCATGAAAGTTTCGACGCAATCATCGATGCCATCGAGGCCCTGCGTGGACGGGAACTGGCCATCAGTTACCGTGTGCGCGGCACCCGTGCCCGCTGGCAGCAATTGGCGGTGACCAATGCCGAGCAGGCTCTGGGGGCCCGCCTGGCCAACCGTCTGCATGTGGCGGCGCGCTTTGAAGCCCTGGCTCAAGTGCTCAAACTCGATGAGATCCCGCAACGGCTGGAGTGCTATGACATCAGTCACTCCAGTGGCGAAGCAACGGTTGCGTCCTGCGTGGTATTTGGCCCTGAAGGTCCGATCAAGTCCGACTACCGGCGTTTCAACATCGAGGGTGTCACCCCTGGCGATGACTATGGCGCCATGCATCAGGCACTGATGCGCCGTTTTAGCCGGCTAAAAGAGGGCGAGGGCAAGCTGCCGGACATTCTGCTGGTGGATGGCGGCAAGGGGCAGTTGTCGATGGCCCGGGATGTGCTCAATGAACTGGCAATCCCGGACCTGGTGTTGCTCGGTGTGGCCAAGGGCACCACCCGCAAGGCAGGCTTCGAAACCCTCTACCTGAACGACGCGGCCCATGAGTTCACGCTCAAAGGTGATTCGCCGGCCTTGCATCTGATCCAGCAGATCCGCGACGAAGCTCACCGCTTTGCCATTACCGGGCATCGTGCCCGGCGTGGCAAAACCCGGCGCACCTCAACCCTGGAAGGCATCGCCGGGGTAGGGCCGACCCGCCGTCGCGACTTGCTGAAGCATTTTGGCGGGCTGCAGGAGCTGACCCGTGCCAGCATCGAAGAAATCGCCAAGGCGCCGGGGATCAGCAAAAAACTCGCAGAGCTGATTTATGCGAATCTGCACAGCGAATAAATAACCCTTGGCCCCGGGTTCTCTTCACAAGACCTCAAACCTGCCCTTGTCGCTTAAACTGGCTGCTCAGCAGGGCAGCCGATTCTGGTATGGTTGGGGTCTGTCACATTATCCGACTTGTGTGGGAACTCCGTTAGACATGCACCGGGAATGCTCCTAGAATTTGTCTCTCAGACCGCAACACCGAGTAGACTGCCCCCCTCACCTCGTAGCCAGTTGTGCCGATGAATATCCCTAATTTGATCACCGTACTACGCGTTCTGCTGATTCCTTTCTTTATTCTGTTGTTCTATCTCCCCTATAGCTGGAGCTATGTGGCCTCCAGTTCAGTCTTCGCATTTGCGGCGGCGACGGACTGGCTCGACGGATACCTGGCCCGGCGGCTGGAGCAAAGCACCCCGTTTGGCGCTTTCCTGGACCCGGTTGCCGACAAGCTGATGGTCGCTGTAGCCCTGGTTTTGCTGGTGCAGGAACATCACAACGTGTGGCTGACCCTGCCTGCCGCAGTGATCATTGGCCGTGAAATCGTAATCTCTGCGCTCCGTGAATGGATGGCAGAGCTGGGCGCGCGGGCACAAGTTGCCGTGTCCAACATGGGCAAGTGGAAGACCGCGGCACAAATGCTGGCGTTGATCATCCTGCTGGCCAATCCGTCCGATTTCAGCTTCTGGGTAGTGGTGGGTTATGCACTGCTGCTGGTCGCTGCGGGGCTTACCCTGTGGTCGATGGTGCAGTATTTGCGGGCTGCCTGGCCGCATTTGAAGACCACCTCGACCAAATAAATAAAACTTTTTGAATCAAGGGCTTGACGCATTTTTTGATTCATATAGAATGCCGGCACCAAGACGCGGGAATAGCTCAGTTGGTAGAGCACGACCTTGCCAAGGTCGGGGTCGCGAGTTCGAGTCTCGTTTCCCGCTCCAAACATTGCACTACAGATTTTTACCGATCTGCAAGTGATTGAAACAAGGACCTTAGGGTCCTTTTTTCGTTGCGGCGAAAACCACTGAAATCCAGCACTGTCCGGTGTGTCCTGTATTCGGTCCGGGAGGATGGCGCACAGGGAAAGGCAGATTGTTGGCGGAGCAATTCAGCCAGCAAAAATAGCCGTTGGCCCCTGACTCTGATCAAGCCTTCGCGCGGGCATTATCAGAAATCTTTATTGAGTGTGTCCGTATCGCGGGTATTGAAGCCATGCCGGCAAACTAGCCTCATACAAGCGCGCTTTGATGGTCCAAGATATTAATCTTTGTAAACTCTCTAGGCAACAGGGTTGTATCGTTCGTTATATGTCCGGGCTTTAATACGTTGACAGGGCCCTAACGGTTGTTCGGCAGGTGTCCGGCTTTATTGTGCGCATGACAGTATTCTGCTTTTCTCTGTAATGAACTTGATGGTTTGTTAAATCTGTATTTGTGCCTTCGAACAGTCTGTTGGTTATTGCGTTTAAAATATGGGTGCCAAATTCGGCAGGGTTTACGGCCTGCATTGATTATCTGTTTTATGTCTAATTAGTCGTCCACGGATCGTATTGATAATACAGGGGATTTTGAGAAGTCCGGTGCTGTATGCAGGCGCTATAGTAGAGCTGTGGGTGATTGACGAGTTTTTAAGAGTGCTCTGATTGTTATAAGTTGTTGTCTGTGGTTTTCGGCCCGCTAGCAACTTGGGGTTACATAAATCAACGCTGCTTGAGTGTTTTTAACGTTGGGCAGTGCTTTAGACTTTTCGGCGTTAATTTTAACGCTGCCTTATTAACTGATATTGGCCGTAATAATTAATACGCAATGTTTTTTAAGATGATAAGGGTCTAGATAGATGGCAACTCCGAATACGCCTGCTTTTATTACGCAAATAGTTGATCAGTGCATTGACTACACTGGCGATATTTTTGATCGTGGAATCACAGTCGACCCAACTCCCCAGTTGAGCGGCAGGGCGCCTGCCAACAGCCCTGTATATATATATGACGGTGGGAAACTGATCGGTAGTGCAAAGGCGGACGGGAGTGGGAACTGGAGTTTCACCCCTGATCGCGAACTTGGCACCGGCTTACATGCTCTCACCGTTATGGCTCACGGCAAAATGAGCGAGCCGCTAATTATCACTGTTGAGGCAAGCGGTGCCTCCACTGGTCGTCCAGTCATTACCAGTGTTGTCGACAATCAAGGTGACTCGGGTCAGGTGGAGCATGGCGCGACCATCAGCGATAAATCGCCCACCCTGTCCGGCACTGCAGCCCCTAACGCCTATGTCGAGATTTTTTC
Source organism: Pseudomonas sp. Lz4W (assembly GCF_000346225.2). NCBI lineage: Bacteria > Pseudomonadati > Pseudomonadota > Gammaproteobacteria > Pseudomonadales > Pseudomonadaceae > Pseudomonas > Pseudomonas sp. Lz4W. Next base: position 2,090,550 of record NZ_CP017432.1, read on the forward strand.
CAGCGGTCGGTCCGTTGGCGTTGTCCAGGCCAATGCCGAAGGCCACTGGAGCATCACCCCGACGTTGTCAGAAGGGCTGAATATCCTTAGCGTCAAGTCGCAGGGGCAATACAGCGAAATTTTCACACTTAATATTGAGACAGCGACCACGGTCAAACCGACCATCGAGAACGTCTACGACAATCTGGGTGAGTCAGGTCTGGTGGGCGAGGGCGCCATCACCGACGACAACACCCCGACGGTCTCGGGCAATGCGCGGCCGGGTGCAATTGTTCAGCTGTATGCCAACGGTCGCGAAGTCGGTCGCACCCAGGCCGACAGCAACGGCAACTGGAGCATCACTACTTCCGCACTGGAAAACGGCCAGCAAGTGCTGAAAGTAGCCTCCGAAGGCCAGTTCAGCGACGGTTTCACCATCAATGTCGAGGCTTTCATAACCCCTCCACTGAGCATTCAGAGCGTCTACGACAATCAGGGTACGTCAGGCCTGGTGGGCGAGGGCGCCATCACCGACGACAACACGCCCACGGTCTCGGGTAATGCGCGGCCGGGTGCAATTGTTCAGCTGTATGCCAATGGTCGAGAAGTCGGTCGTACCCAGGCCGACAGCAACGGTAACTGGAGCATCACCACTTCCGCTCTGGAAAACGGCCAGCAGGTGCTGAAAGTAGCCTCCGAAGGCCAGTTCAGCGACGGTTTCACCATCAATGTCGAGGCTTTCACAACCCCTCCACTGAGCATTCAGAGCGTCTACGACAATCAGGGGACGTCAGGCCTGGTGGGCGAGGGCGCCATCACCGACGACAACACCCCGACGGTCTCGGGTAATGCGCGGCCGGGTGCAATTGTTCAGCTGTATGCCAATGGTCGCGAAGTCGGTCGCACCCAGGCCGACAGCAACGGCAACTGGAGCATCACCACTTCCGCTCTGGAAAACGGCCAGCAGGTGCTGAAAGTAGCCTCCGAAGGCCAGTTCAGCGACGGTTTCACCATCAATGTCGAGGCTTTCACAACCCCTCCACTGAGCATTCAGAGCGTCTACGACAATCAGGGTTCGTCAGGCCTGGTGGGCGAGGGCGCCATCACCGATGACAACACTCCGACGGTCTCGGGTAATGCGCGGCCGGGTGCAATTGTTCAGCTGTATGCCAACGGTCGCGAAGTCGGTCGCACCCAGGCCGACAGCAACGGCAACTGGAGCATCACCACTTCCGCACTGGACAACGGCCAGCAGGTGCTGAAAGTAGCCTCCGAAGGCCAGTTCAGCGACGGTTTCACCATCAATGTCGAGGCTTTCACAACCCCTCCACTGAGCATTCAGAGCGTCTACGACAATCAGGGTTCGTCAGGCCTGGTGGGCGAGGGCGCCATCACCGATGACAACACTCCGACGGTCTCGGGTAATGCGCGGCCGGGTGCAATTGTTCAGCTGTATGCCAATGGTCGCGAAGTCGGTCGCACCCAGGCCGACAGCAACGGCAACTGGAGCATCACCACTTCCGCTCTGGAAAACGGCCAGCAGGTGCTGAAAGTAGCCTCCGAGGGCCAGTTCAGCGACAGCTACATAATTGATGTTCAGGTGCCGGCCGAAGTGGGTGAGCCGATCCGGCCTGCCATCGAATATGTATATGACGATTTCGGCAGTGATGTCGGGCAACGCTACAGTGGCGATACGATTGACGATCGTTCGCCCGTGCTGGCCGGTACAGCAGGCCCGCACGCAATCGTTCAGATCTACTCCAATGGCCAACTGATCCATACCCTGCAGGCCAACGATACAGGGTACTGGGGTTTCACAGCCTGGCTGCCATATGGGGAGCATACGCTCACGGCGGTGGTCGGAGGTGTCAGCAGTGAGCCGTTCGACCTCACTATCGTTGACCCGTTGCAAGAGCCCGTAGCGGACGAATACAGCTACGCGCTGTCACTCGACAATGTATTGGCCGATAGCCACCTCGATGTGTTTGGCGAAACCGTTGCGCCTGTGGCTGAGCTGGATCCCGTGCAGACCCTGAGGCTGATGGACTCCTTTCTTTCCGAAGCCGGGCATGCGCCGTCTGGCAACGTCGCGGGCTTCACTTGCATGGCTTTTACACCGGAGCTGTTACTACCTGTTGAGGAGTTGCTGCAACCGCCGCTGTGATGGTTCTCGCCTGAAAACATGCTGCAGGTCGGCCGGTCTTTGAACACCGACTCAGTTGTATAAGCGGGAATTCCGCGATGCCGGTAGCCGGTATCGCGGTTTTTTTGCCTTGCGTTTCTCCAGGCTCGACTGCCAACCGTCCAGGCTGCTCAGCGGCAGGGTTCAGCGTTTGTTTAACCGCAGTCAGCATGTCTTCAAAGCATATCGAACTCTATTCCCAATGGACCCAAGGTCCCCGCAAGCGATCGCCCTACTGCTGCGGGTGATCGTCCAATACCAATTTCGCCGTATGGCGAACCCTCTTCAGGAAGCATGTGATGGCCACAGACATGCCTGTCAATTCAAGCATGGAGGCTCGGGCGGTGCCTGAGCCTTCGACCACTATCGAGGATTCGCTCTTGCAGAGCGTGTCATGGATTTGTGACCACTATGGTTTGGGCAAGTCGCCCCAGGCTCTCACCGCCGGCTTGCCCAAGGGCAGCTTGCTCTCGCCATCGCTGGCCTTGGCAGCGCTGGCCAATGCCGGTTTCACGGCTGGTCTGGTGGACCGGCGCCTGTATGCCCTGCCAAAGCAGTTGATGCCAATGATCCTGCTGCGCAAGGAGCAGGGTGCCTGCATTTTGCTGGATCGACGGATTGATACCGATAGCGAAAAAAAATCCCGTTACCGCTACCAGCTGGTCTTGCCGGAGCTGGGCAATGAGCCTGTCGAACTCGGCCAGGCAGAGATGGACGCGATGTATGCCGGTCATGCCGTTCTGGTCAAGCCAACCGCCAGGATCGATACCCGCGCCGGCGATCAAACGCCTCGGCCTGCCGGCCACTGGCTGTTCAACACCCTGTGGCGCTATCGCCGCTACTACCGCAGTGCAGCCATCGGCGCGGTACTGGTGAACGTGCTGGCGCTGGCCAGCATCTTTTTCACCATGAACGTCTATGACCGGGTGGTGCCCAACCAGGCTTTTATCACCTTGTGGTCGCTGGGCATCGGTGTGGCGATCGCGATGATCTTTGAGGCCATTGCACGCTATGTGCGGGCCTACCTGCTGGATGTCGCTGGTAAAAAGGCGGATCTGGTGCTGGGCAGCATGTTGTTTCGCCAAGCGTTGTCGGTGCAGATGGAGCATAAACCGGCGTCATCCGGCTCGTTTGCCAACCAGTTGCGTGAATTTGAGTCGGTGCGTGATTTTGCAACCTCGGCAACCCTGGCAACTATTTCTGATTTGCCATTCGTGTTGCTGTTCGTAGCGGTGATTTTCGCCATCGGGGGCCCATTGGGCTGGATTCCGGTGATGCTGATTCCATTGATTCTGATCATCAGCATTGCCATTCAATGGCCGCTCGCACGCACCATGAAAGAAAACCTGCGGGAGTCGTCGCTCAAGCAAGGCGTGCTGATCGAGTCGGTAGAAGGTCTGGAAACCCTGAAAGCCGTGGGCGGTGAAGCCTACATGCAGCGGCGCTGGGAGCACTTCAGTGCACTGGCGGCCAATACCTCGCTTAAATCGCGCCAGATGAACAACTCGGCCACTGGCATGGTCGCGTTTTTCCAGCAGTTTCAAACCGTGGTGCTGATCATCACCGGGGTTTACCTGATTGATGCCGGTGACCTGAGTATGGGGGCGTTGATTGCTACCGTGATGCTGGCTGGTCGCGCGACTGCACCGCTGGGTCAGGTAGTAGGGCTGGCCATACGTTTTCAGCAGGCCAAGGCGGCCATGCAGTCGCTTAATCGATTGATGGACATGCCCGTGGATCGCGCCCCCGGGACCGAGTACCTGGCCAAGCCGCACCTCACTGGCCAGTTGACTCTCAAAGGTGTTGGTTTCTCTTATCCGGCGCCGCCGATGCAACCTAACCCGCCGATACTCCAAGGCATCAACCTGAAGATCCGGGCCGGTGAGCGTGTGGCAATTCTGGGCCGCATCGGCAGCGGTAAATCGACGCTGTTGCGGATCATGGCGCGCCTTTATCAACCGGTCAGCGGGCAAATGTTCAGTGATGGTCTGGACGTCAGCCAGATCGACCCGGCCGACTGGCGCCAAGCGGTAGGCTACGTGGGGCAAGACGCCCGATTGTTCTATGGCACCTTGCGTGAAAACGTGATGATCGGCCGTCCCCAGGCCAGCGCTGAAGAGTTTCTTCGAGTGTTGCGCCTGACCGGCCTGGACCATGTTGCATCCAGGCATCCCAGCGGTATCAACCTGCCGATCGGCGAGATGGGCGAAGGCCTTTCCGGCGGGCAGCGCCAGCTGGTTTCGCTGGCACGCAGCCTGATTTCCCGTCCGCAATTGCTGTTGCTGGATGAGCCCACCAGCGCGATGGATTCCCAGACTGAAGTGCTGTTCCTCGAGCACCTCAAGCGGGCCACCGAAGGTCAGTCCATGGTGGTCGTTACTCACCGGCCATCACTGTTGGCCCTGGTCACACGCATCATCGTGGTCGACGACTGCAAGATTGTCGCCGACGGTCCCAAAGACAAAGTCCTAGCGACCTTGTCGGGCAACGCCCAAGGACTATCCGCAGTCGGCGGCGAGGCCCCGGGCAGCGCCGCCAGAGTCAAGGTCGGCCCGCCACGGCCATTCACCGCGCCAGGCCCTGAAGCGGCCGGTAATCCAGGCCAGGTAACAGCGGTTGGCGAGCCCGCTCGCAAGGACACGTCGCAATGATCAGCAAAATTTTCCGCCGCAACAAGGGTGAGGCCGCGCTCGCGCCCGGCGATGCGGCGTTCATGAATGACGTCCAGGAATCGTTACTGGCCCAGACCACGCCTGGTTCCAAACTGGTGCTGTACCTGATCCTGGGTGTACTGGTCAGCGGGCTTGTCTGGGCCAGTTATGCGCGGGTTGAAGAAATCACCCAGACAGAGGCGAGAATTATTTCCATGAGTCGTGAACAGGTGATCCAGAGCCTGGAAGGCGGGATCCTGGCACACATGTATGTTCGCGAAGGCGCGGTGGTCGAGAAGGGTGAAGTGCTGCTCAAAATTGACCCGACCCGTGCCCGGTCGAGTTATCGCGAGGCCTTGTCCAAAGTCATCGGCTTGCGGGCCAGCATCACCCGTTTGCGCGCTGAAGCGTATCAGACACCTTTGGATTTCGATGACACGGTCAAGCAGGACCCAAGCGTCGTGGCCCAGGAAACCCAGGCGTTCAATGCGCGCCAGCGAGCGTTGAATGAAAGCGTGTCAGCGCTGGAGCGCAGCCATACCTTGACTATGCGTGAGATCCGCTTGGCAGAACCGCTGGCGGCCAAAGGCTTGATGTCGGAGGTTGAATTATTGCGCATGCAGCGTCAGGCCAATGACATCAAATCGCAAATCGTCGAGCGCACCAACAAGTTCCGTGCCGATGCCAATTCGGAGCTCAGCAGAATGGAGATGGAACTGGGCCAGACCCATGAAAACCTCATCGGCAGAGCGGACATCGTTGATCGCACCACTGTGATTGCGCCGGTACGCGGAACGGTGAAAAACGTGCGGGTCAATACCATCGGCGGGGTTATCCAGCCAGGCGAAAATATCCTCGAGATCGTTCCGCTGGAGGAGCAGTTGCTGGTCGAGGGCAAGATTCGTCCCGGCGACGTGGCGTTCCTGCATCCAGGTTTGCCGGCCACGGTAAAAGTCACGGCTTACGATTACGCCATTTATGGCGGCCTGAAGGGCGTTGTCCAGTACATCAGCCCGGACACACTCAAGGACGATCAAAAAGTCGCTGCGGGACGCGCCGACGACACCTATTACCGGGTGCTGGTACTGACCGACAGCAGCACACTTGAAGCCGGTGGCAGGAGCCTGCCGATCATTCCGGGGATGCTGGCGTCGGTGGAAATCCGTACGGGTGAAAAAACCATCCTCGACTATTTGCTCAAGCCCGTCTTAAAGGCTCGCGAAGCGTTCCGGGAGCGCTAATCATGATGTTAAATCTTGCCCGTTCGGGGCATGTTGCGCCGGGCCACCTGGAGAGTAAGTGGCCCATTTGCGTGAGCTGGTTATTCACCCTCTGCCTGGCGGCCTGTTTGAATTCGGCGCCCCTGCAAGCCGAAGAGCAACCGCCAATATCTCAAGCGGTAGCCAGCCAGCCCGTCAGGGTCCAAACGCTTGCAGGCGTGTCCGCCGTTGCGCTGGCAGGGTTGCCGGAACGTGTTGCTGTGCGTACGCCCGGTGCAGTGCCGGGGCCGTCAGAACATGAATTGCGGGATATGTTCTGGCGCGCCGTACAGTCGGCGGTCGAGCTCAGCCCGCTGGTCCGTCGTGCCCAAGCCGAACACCAGGCCGCAGTGGACGATATCGATGAAGCCAAAGGCCAGCGCTGGCCGCAGCTGGGTATTGCCATGCAGTCAAAAACCGCCGGGCTCGGCCCGGGGAAAGACAATATCAGCACCGGCTCGGCGGGGATCAATTTCAATCTCAGCACGCCAGTGTATGACTGGGGCCGTATCGGCAAGACCATCGCCAGCCGCCAGCATCTGGCGCAGGCCGCTAATGCGAGCATTGAGGCGCAGCTGGAAAACACGGCATTCGAAGTGCTGGCTACGATGGTTGAATTGGGTAAACAGCGCATCATCATCGATCTTGGCCAGCAGTACGAAAATCGCATGAGTGATCTGGTACAGATGCTCGCCGGGATCGTTGCGGTCGACAAAGGTCGCTCCAGCGAACTGACTCAGGCCAGGGCGCGTCTGCTCCAGGCGCAGTCGGCACGCGATAATGCGCAAACCCAGGCCTCGGGCGCCGAGATACAGTTGCGCAAACTGATCGGTGAACGACCGATCATGATCCCTCGCACCCGCCAATGGAACATCCGCCTGGCCAGCCTGGACGGGTTGTTGCAGCACCTGGATGATCATCCCGATATCCAGCGGGCTCAATCCAGCGCCCGGGCGGCTCAATTGCAGGCGCAAGTCGTACGTTCATCCTCGTTGCCACAACTGAACTGGGTGATCAGCAAGACCACTGCCGAAGATGGCATTGGCCGCAGCCAGCCACTGCAAACGTCGCTGGCGGTAAGTTGGGCGGCGTTCCGGGGCGGCTCGACACGGGCCGCCGAGCGCGCAGCATTGCATCGTGCCGAGGCCGGTCGCCAGGAAGCCGAGCAGCAGCGCCTGGATCTTGAGTACTACATCCGCAACGCCAGTCACGATGCCCGAACCCTGTTCGAACGCGCCGAGCTGTACCGGGACTTGACGGCTGAAACCGACCAGATACGCCAGGCGTTTTACCAACAGTGGTACCACTTGGGTAAACGTACGCTTCTGGATGTACTGAGTGCCGAGAGCGATCACTTCAGTAATCAGGTCAGCGAGATCAGCAGTCGTTTCGACGGCTATCAGGCCATTTTTCGGCAGTACGCCAGTGCTGGCTCCTTGCTGCAATGGTTGCGCGGTGGGCGCTGAACCGCATCAGGCCGCCGAAACCGGTCATGAGGTCCAGGCAGATGCAAGTCTCAATGGGCCGCCAGCGGCTGGCAGCCGGCGGCTTCGGGCCGGGGGCGAATGATCAGCAGGGCGACCGTGGCAATCACCAACGGTACCACCAGCGCGCTGTAATAGCCTGCAGGGCCGCCGTGTTCGAGAAACCAGCCGCCGCTCGCAGAGCCGATGATGGCTCCCACACGCCCCAGCGCAATGGCCCAGCCGGTGGCAGTTGCGCGCAATGCGGTGGGATACGCCTGGGCAACCATGTAGTTCAACACGATTTGCTGACCGCCAATACCCAGGCCTGCGCAACCGGCGAGGGTGAATACCAGTGCCCAGTGGTTGCCACTGTTAGCCAGGCCCAGGCACAGGGCAATGCCAAATCCGAACAGGATCAGCAGCAACAGTCGGGTATTGATTTTCGGCAGGATGATCGAGAGCGGGATCGCGCAAACCACAAACACCGTATTGACCGCCACCGTGCCCATGGGCGCCTGCTCTGCCGGCAGGCCGGTGGCTTTGAGCACGGTAGGCAGCCAGGACAGAAGCATGAACCATGCAATCCAGTTGAACAGGTACACCGTCCATATCCCGAGAGTGTTGCGGGCCAGCCCTGTGCGGAACAAAGAGCTCACCCCGGTTTTAACCTCCAGTTCCGGAACACTGTAGGTACTGTCCGGGTCAATCCGGGTTTTTGTGATGCCTGTGAGGATTTTTCCGATCTGGTTGCGGCTGACAACGCTTTGGCGCCTGGTTAAAAAATACAAGGATTCGGGGAGGGCGAAGATCAGTACCGCCAGCAGTAACAGCGGCACGATGCCACCCACTGCAAAGATGCCTTGCCAGCCAATGGACGGCAGCATCCAGGCGGCCAGCAAACCGCCCAGAATGGCCCCGGCAGGCAAACCCAGCAATACCGTAGTCATGATCGTGCCACGCTGTCTGGCGCTGCCGTACTCGGCTGCCAGCGATAGCACCACGGGGGTCGCGCCGCCCATGCCGATGCCTGCAATAAAGCGCAAGACCAGGATCTGTTCCGTCGTTCGGGCAAAGGCGGTCGCCAGGGATGCAATGGCAAACAGTGCGACTGCAGTGATGATGATCGGCCGGCGCCCGAGCTTGTCGGCCATTAGCCCCAGAGCCATTGCCCCGAGCACCATGCCGACAATCCCGGCGGTCAGGATCGGTGCCAGCGCACCAGCCCCCAGCCCGAACGCCTGAATGATTGAAGGGCCGGTGAAGGCGATCGCCTGGGTATCGAAACCGTCGAGAATCGCCACGAAAAAACACAGGGCAAAAACCCGCCATTGAAAGGCGCTGATGGGTCTGCTGTCGATCAATTCGGGAATGGAATAGTGCGTGCTCATGGCGGCTCCGGCAGTTCCAGGATTTTTATAGTTATGGGCAGGCACAGCCTGCCGGGGCAGAGGCTAAATGCCGCTGCCGTGGGCGTCTAATATCATTTGGGTGGCGTGCAATACCTCAAAGGTATGGCTGGCGCAGGGGCGGTAAAGACCGGCCATGCAGACCGGTGCTCCGATCCGCTGGCGGTGAGGGGCAGTGAGGCCGCAGGCGACCCCATGCAGCTGGACTGGGGTGTTATTGAAGCAACGGCACGCCGCTGAGTTCCTGCAAGGCTTCGAAGCTGATATCCGCCAGAATTTCACGTACCAGCAGGCCTTGGGCGGTGACGTCCAGAATCGCCAGATCGGTATAGATCCGGCTGACGCAGCCGATGCCCGTCAGCGGGTAGGTACACTGCGGCACCAGTTTGCTTTCGCCGGTCTTGGTCAGGTGATCCATCATTACGAATACCTGGCGCGCGCCGGTGGCCAGGTCCATAGCGCCGCCCACCGCAGGGATCGAACCCTCGGCGCCCGTGTGCCAGTTGGCCAGATCGCCTTTGACCGAGACCTGAAAAGCACCCAGTACGGCAATGTCGATGTGGCCGCCGCGCATCATCGAAAACGAATCGGCGTGATGGAAATAGGCGCCACCGGCGAGCAATGTCACATGCTGCTTGCCGGCGTTGATCAGGTCATCATCTTCTTCCCCCGGGGCCGGGCTCGGGCCCATGCCCAGCACGCCGTTCTCGCTGTGCAGGAACACTTCCTTGTCACCCAGGTAGTTCGCCACCAGGGTCGGTACGCCGATGCCCAGGTTTACATAAGCACCCTCGAGAATATCCTCGGCCACGCGCTGGGCCATTTCATTGCGCGAAAGTTTTTTCATGACGGTCATGGTGGGCCTCAGTTGACGTTGGCGATCGGGGAGCGGGCGGATGGCACCTGGACCACACGCTGGACAAAGATCCCCGGGGTGATGATGTGCTCGGGGTCCAGTTCACCCAGCTCGACGATCCGGTTGACCTGGGCGATGGCCGTGGTCGCCGCCATGGCCATGATCGGTCCGAAGTTACGCGCGGCTTTGCGGTAGGTCAGGTTGCCCCAGCGGTCGCCCTGTTCGGCCTTGATCAGCGCGACATCGGCGTGCAGTGGCATTTCCAGCACATAGTTGCGGCCCTCGATGACCCGGGTTTCCTTGCCTTCGGCCAACAACGTGCCGTACCCGGTCGGGGAATAGAACGCACCGATTCCGGAGCCCGCCGCACGGATGCGTTCGGCCAGGTTGCCCTGGGGTACCACCTCCAGCTGCACTTTCCCGGCCCGGTACAGCTCGTCAAACACATAGGAGTCGGACTGGCGCGGGAACGAGCAAATCACCTTGGCGACCCGTCCGGCCTTGAGCAGTGCGGCCAGGCCGATTTCACCGTTGCCGGCGTTGTTACTGATGATGGTCAGGTCGCGAGCGCCCGAGGCAATGACCCCGTCCACCAGTTCCGACGGCATGCCGGCAGTGCCGAAGCCACCCACCATGATGATCGAGCCATCGGCAATTCCATCCAGTGCGGCAGCGATGGATTCGAAGGTTTTGTTGATCAAGGCGTGCTCCTGTTTTTAGTTTGAGTGAACAGATCAATCTGCATGGCCGACCACTGGGGCACGGTCCGACAGAGCATGTGCCTAGGGTGCCAAACATTCAGCCCGAGAGGGCGGTGCTGCATGCGATGTCGTGCGATTAACGAACGCTAGGTGACGTTTTGCTCGCCCCGCAGCGCCATTTCGAAGCGCGGGATCTGTTGTTATGTCCTTATAAATCAAGGCCTTGGAGCATCATGGCAACGCTGCGCCGGGCCCTGCGAGGCAAGACGCCGATGGCCGGCGTGCCACTTTGCACAAAGCGGATAGCGGTCTGCAGGTAACGGATATTGCCCGGCGCGCAGGTCGTGGACACTGCCAATACCCCATAACAACAACGGAGGCTCAGGCCATGTCCATAGGCGTCGAGTATCTCAATTCCTTGCTTGAAGAAAACCGTGATGAAGGCCGCTTCCGCTGCAAGCGTGAGATGTTCACCGACCCTCGCTTGTTCGACCTTGAAATGAAGCACATTTTTGAAGGCAACTGGCTGTACCTGGCCCATGAAAGCCAGATCCCGCAGAACAACGACTACATCACCCTGCAGATGGGTCGTCAGCCGGTCTTTATCGCGCGCAACAAAGACGGGGTGCTCAATGCCTTCCTCAATGCCTGCAGCCACCGCGGGGCGATGCTGTGCCGGCACAAGCGCGGCAACAAGTCGTCCTATACCTGCCCGTTCCACGGCTGGACGTTCAACAACTCCGGCAAGCTGCTCAAGGTCAAGGACCCGGGCAACGCAGGCTATCCCGCCAGCTTCAACTGCGAGGGCTCCCACGACCTGACCAAAGTCGCCCGCTTTGAGTCATACCGGGGTTTTCTGTTCGGCAGCCTGAATGCCGATGTGGTGCCCCTGGCCGAACACCTGGGGGAGTCGGCAAAGATCATCGACATGATCGTCGATCAGTCCCCCGATGGCCTGGAAGTCCTGCGCGGCTCCTCCAGCTACATCTACGAAGGCAACTGGAAACTGACCGCCGAAAACGGTGCCGACGGTTACCACGTCAGTTCGGTGCACTGGAACTATGCCGCCACCCAGAACCAGCGCAAAGAACGCCAGAGCGGTGATGCCAACCCCACCATGAGTGCCGGTGGCTGGGCCAAAAGTGGTGGCGGCTTCTACTCGTTCGACAAGGGCCACATGCTGCTCTGGACGCGCTGGGCGAACCCCGAGGACCGGCCGTTGTATGAGCGCCGTGATCAGTTGGTCAGTGATTTCGGTCAGGCCCGCGCCGACTGGATGATCGGCAACTCGCGCAATCTGTGCCTGTACCCCAATGTCTATCTGATGGACCAGTTCAGCTCGCAGATCCGCATTGCCCGGCCGATTTCGGTCAACCAGACCGAGATCACCATCTACTGCATTGCCCCGGTGGGCGAGAGTGCAGAAGCCCGGGCCCTGCGCATTCGTCAGTACGAAGACTTCTTCAACGTCAGCGGTATGGCCACCCCCGATGATCTGGAGGAATTCCGTTCCTGCCAGATCGGTTACCAAGGCAGTGCCACCGCCTGGAACGATATGTCCCGTGGCGCCGAACACTGGGTCGAAGGGCCGGACGAGGCGGCGCTGGAAATTGATTTGCAGCCGTTGCTCAGCGGCGTGCGCACCGAAGACGAAGGGTTGTTTGTGGAACAGCACAAGTACTGGCAAGACACCATGTTGCAGGCCGTGGCCGCTGAACAGGCAGGCAAGATCCCTGCGCGGGAGGTCCAATGAGCCTGTCATACGACACCGTGCGCGATTTCCTGTATCGCGAAGCCCGGCATCTGGACGATAAACAGTGGGACCAGTGGCTGGAACTCTACGCCGCCGATGCGACGTTCTGGATGCCGTCCTGGGATGACGATGACGAGCTGACCGAGGACCCGCAAAGCGAAATATCGCTGATCTGGTACGGCAGCAGGGAAGGTCTGGAAGACCGCATTTTCCGGATCAAGACCGAGCGTTCCAGTGCCAGCATCCCGGACACCCGCACCTCCCATAACTTGAGCAATATCGAGATTGTCGAGCGCAGCGCGGACCAGTGCGTGGTGCGTTTCAACTGGCACACCCTGAGCTTTCGCTACAAGACCGTCGACAGTTATTTCGGCACCAGCTTCTACACCCTCGACACCCGCGGTGAACAGCCGCTGATCAAGGCCAAGAAAGTGGTGCTGAAAAACGACTATGTGCGCCAGGTCATCGATATCTACCACCTGTAAACCGGGCTGCATTCCAGCGCCCGCCAAGCGTGCGGGGGGAGTGCAGTCATGCGAGGTATGCCATGAGCCACAAGATTGCCCTGAATTTCGAAGACGGCGTGACCCGTTTTATCGACGCGAGCGCCAGCGAAACCGTGGCTGACGCAGCGTACCGCCAGGGGATAAACATTCCCCTGGACTGCCGTGACGGTGCCTGCGGTACCTGCAAATGCTTCGCCGAATCCGGTGAATATGACCTGGGTGAGGAATACATCGACGATGCCCTGACCGCCGCCGAGGCCGCTGAAGGTTTTGTCCTGACCTGCCAGATGCGCGCCAGGGGTGACTGCGTGGTGCACATCCCGACGTCATCGGATGTATGCAAAACCCGCCAGTCCTCCTATGAAGGCGCCATCGAGGAAGTGCGGCGCCTGTCAGACAGCACCCTGTCGTTGTCGATTCAGGGGGCCGGGCTGGCTGACCTGACATTCTTGCCGGGTCAGTACGTAAACCTGCAGGTGCCGGGCAGTGATCAGACCCGTGCCTACTCTTTCAGCTCGGTGCAGAAAGACGGGCGTGTCAGCTTCCTGATTCGCAATGTCCCCGGCGGCCTGATGAGCCATTTTCTCACCGAGCTGGCCAGGGTCGGCGACCACATGAGCCTGGCCGGCCCCCTGGGCAGCTTTTACCTGCGCCCGATCAAGCGGCCCTTGCTGTTGCTGGCCGGCGGTACCGGTCTGGCGCCGTTTACGGCCATGCTCGAGACCATCGCGCAAAAGGGCAGTGAGCATCCACTGCACCTGATCTATGGCGTGACCAACGATTTCGATCTGGTGGAAATCGACCGCTTGCAAGCCCTGGCAGCGAGCATTCCCAACTTCACCTTCAGTGCCTGCGTGGCCAACCCGCAGAGCGCATGGCCGCAAAAGGGCTATGTCACCCAGCACATTGCCCCGGAGCATCTGAATGGCGGTGATGTGGATATTTATCTGTGCGGACCGCCGCCGATGGTTGAAGCCGTGAGCCAGTACATCCGCGAGCAGGGCATTTCCCCCGCCAACTTCTACTACGAAAAATTCGCCGCCAGCGCTGCTTGAACACGCGGCTAGGACAACGGGTCTGGAGATCATCATGAGCATGAGATTCAAGGATAAAGTCGCGCTGGTCACCGGCGCGGCGCAAGGCATAGGCCGCGCGGTGGTGGAACGCTTGCTGCTGGAAGGGGCCAGGGTCGTTGCGGTTGACCGCAGCGAGCTGGTGCATGAACTGGCACCCCAAGCCCTGACGCTGACCGCAGACCTGGAGCGCTATGAAGATTGCCAGCAGGTGATGGACCGGGCCGTCGAGCACTTCGGCAGGCTGGATATTCTGGTCAATAACGTAGGCGGCACTATCTGGGCCAAACCCTTCGAATATTATCTGCACGCGGAGATCGAGGCGGAGGTGCGGCGCTCGCTGTTTCCGACCCTTTGGTGCTGTCACAGCGCGCTGCCGCATATGCTGGAACAAGGCAGCGGTGTGATCGTCAATGTGTCCTCGATCGCCACCCGCGGGGTCAACCGTGTGCCCTATGGCGCAGCCAAGGGCGGGGTGAATGCACTGACCGCCTGCCTGGCCTTTGAAACCGCCGGGCGCGGTGTGCGGGTCAATGCCACCGCCCCCGGTGGCACAGATGCACCGCCGCGCCGGATTCCGCGCAACAGTGCTGCCGCCACCGAGCAAGAGCAACAGTGGTACTCGCAGATCGTCGAGCAGACCAAGGACAGTAGCTTGATGAAACGCTACGGTTCGATCGACGAACAGGTGGGGGCCATCCTGTTCCTGGCGTCCGATGACGCGTCCTATATCACCGGCGTTACCTTGCCCGTAGGCGGTGGCGACCTGGGCTGAGCCCGATACACAGCGGTACCCGAAACACAGGCGCCCAATAACAACAAGAGAATAAAAGCCATGGGAACTCTGGATGTTCATGCAATTGTCGACAATGCCCGGTTTGGCCGATTCCACTGGATGGTCATGTTGTGGTGCGCTCTGCTGCTGATTTTTGATGGTTATGACCTGTTCATCTACGGCGTGGTACTGCCGGTGATCATGCAGGAGTGGGGGCTGACGCCACTGCAGGCCGGGGCGCTGGGCAGTTATGCCTTGTTCGGCATGATGTTCGGCGCACTGGTGTTCGGCAGTCTGGCGGATCGCATCGGGCGCAAGAAAGGCATCGCGATCTGCTTTGTCCTGTTCAGTGTCGCGACCATCATCAATGGCTTTGCCAGTACGCCCACCGAGTTTGCAGTCTGGCGCTTTATAGCCGGCCTTGGCTGCGGTGGCTTGATGCCGAATGTGGTTGCGCTGATGAATGAATATGCACCCAAACGCATGCGCAGCACCCTGGTGGCCGTGATGTTCAGCGGCTACTCCCTGGGCGGCCTGATTTGTGCCGGCGCCGGAATTTACATGTTGCCCGCCTTCGGCTGGCAGTCGATGTTTCTGCTGGCGACGTTACCGTTGCTGTTGCTGCCGCTGATTCTTTATTACATGCCCGAATCCATTGGTTTTCTGGTGCGCCAAGGGCGTGATGAGCAAGCCCGGGCACTGTTGCTGCGCCTGCAGCCAGGCCTTGTGATTGCAGCGGGTGACCGGCTGCTGGTTGATGACCGCAAGCAGGCAGCGGCGTCGGTGCTGGAGCTTTTTCGCGAAGGCCGGGCGGTGCGGACAGTGGCGATCTGGGTGGCATTTTTCTGTTGCCTGCTGATGGTCTATGCGCTCAGTTCCTGGTTACCGAAGTTGATGGCCAGCGCCGGTTACAGCCTGGGCTCGAGCCTGTCGTTTCTGGTGGCACTGAACCTGGGGGGCATGCTGGGTGCCATCAGTGGCGGCTGGCTTGGTGATCGGCTGAACCTGACGAAAGTCATGGTCGTCTACTTCCTGATCGCCGCTGCGGCCATCAGTCTGCTGGGCTTCAACAGCCCGACGCCGCTGCTGTACCTGCTGATAGGTGTGGCGGGCGCTACCACCATCGGCACGCAAATCCTGTTGTACGCCGGTGCCGCCCAGCTCTATGGCCTGTCCATCCGCTCCACTGGCCTGGGCTGGGCCTCGGGCATCGGCCGTAACGGTGCGATTGTCGGGCCGGTGCTGGGCGGGCTGTTAATGGGCCTGGGCCTGCCGCTGCACCTGAACTTTGTCGCCTTTGCCATCCCCGGCGTGGTGGCTGCGCTGGCCATGGCGGTCTTTGCTGTCAGCGCCAGACGGCGCACGTGTGCCCCTGCGTTGCCGGCCCGGGCAATATAAATCAATAAAAGAGGTAGTCAGAATGACCGTGAAAATTTCCCAGACCCCTGAGCTCCAGGCCTTTTTCAAGGAGGTCAGCGGTACGGGCAACGACCAGGGCAGCCCGCGGGCCAAACAGTTGCTGCTGCGCCTGGTGAACGAGGTGGCGCGGATCGTCGAAGACCTGGAAGTGACGGATGACGAGTTCTGGGCGGCGGTGGATTATCTCAATCGCCTGGGTGCCCGTAGCGAGGCCGGGCTGCTGGTCGCCGGTCTTGGTGTCGAGCATTTTCTCGATCTATTGCAAGACGCCAAAGACGCCAGTGCCGGATACGTCGGCGGAACCCCGCGCACCATCGAAGGACCGCTGTACGTGGCCGGGGCGCCGATCAGTCAGGGCGAGGCGAGGCTCGACGATGGCAGCGAAGATGGGGTGGCGACGGTACTGTTTCTCGAGGGTGTGGTGCGCGATACCGACGGTAATCCGGTCCCGGGGGCGATTGTCGATCTCTGGCATGCCAACACCCGGGGTACCTATTCGTACTTCGACTCCAGCCAGTCGGAGTACAACCTGCGCCGACGCATCGTCACCGATGCCCAGGGCCGCTATCGCGCGCGCTCCATTGTGCCGTCCGGCTACGGCTGCAACCCGGCCGGCCCGACCCAGGAGTGTCTGGACCTGCTCGGACGCCACGGCCAGCGCCCGGCGCATATCCACTACTTCATCTCGGCTGCGGGCTACCGGCACCTGACCACCCAGATCAACCTGTCAGGGGACAAGTACCTGTGGGATGACTTTGCTTTCGCCACCCGCGATGGCCTGGTCGGCCAGGTGGTGTTTGTCGACGACCAGGCAGTTGCCCGCAACCGGGGAGTGGATGGCCGTCATGCAGAGCTTGAGTTCGACTTCCAGTTGCAGCCGGCCGCCAGTCCGTGCGGCGAGCAGCGCAGCCAGCGTCCGCGGGTGTTGCAGGACAGCTGAGACCACGCCGAGTGCTTATCCCGGGCCGGGTGAGGGTGCGCCGGCACTCAAATCCCGGCGACCATGAGGTACCTATGCCAACTCTGTTTCGCGACCTGTCATTGTCGGCAGTGATTGCCGGGTTTATCGCAACATTGATTTCCTACGCGGGCCCGCTGGTTATCATTTTCCATGCTGCTGAGCAGGCGCATCTGTCAGCCGTTGAGTTGTCGTCGTGGGTCTGGGCGATTTCCATCGGCTCGGCAGTGCTCGGTGCTTTCCTGTCCCTCAAGTACAAAGTTCCGGTGGTGGTGGCCTGGTCGATTCCAGGCTCGGCGCTGCTGGTGACGGCGTTGCCCCAGATCGGCCTGAATCAGGCCGTGGGTGCCTACCTGGTGGCGAACCTGTTGCTGTGGGTAATAGGTTACAGCGCTCTGTTCGATAAATTGCTGGCCCATCTGCCGGGGTCGATTGCTGCCGGGATGCAGGCCGGCATTCTGTTCAGCTTCGGTATTCAAACCTTTCGCTCGGCACCTGAGGCGCCGCTGTTGATCGGCGCGATGTTTCTGACCTATATCGGTTTTCGCAAGCTGTGGCCCCGCTATGCAGTGGCGGCTGTGCTGGTGGTGGGGGCGGGCATTGCCCTGATCAGTGGCGAGTTTCGGGGCGAGGCCCTGGTGTTCGCGTGGGCGACGCCGCAATGGATAGTGCCCGAGTTCAGCCTGTCTGCCACTTTGAGTCTGGCGTTACCCATGCTGCTGGTGGCCCTGACCGGGCAGTTCATGCCCGGTATAGCCGTCCTGCGCGGCGCCGGCTATACCACGCCGGCAAGCCCGTTGATCACTGCCAGTGCCCTGGTCGGTGCATTACTGGCCCCTTTCGGCTGTCACGGGCTCAACCTTGCCGCAGTGACTGCCAGCCTGTGCACCGGACGCGAAGCCCATGAGAATCCCCGCAAGCGCTACGTCGCAGCGCTGTCGGGCAGTTTGTTGTACCTGTTACTGGGCATGGCAGGGGCAACAGTGGTGTCGGTATTTGCAGCCTTTCCCCAGGCTTTGATTGCGGGCCTGGCCGGCCTGGCGTTGTATGGCGCGATCAATGATGCTCTGGTACGCAGCGTGTCAGATGCCAAGGACCGTGATGCCGGCCTGTTCACCTTTCTGGTGACCGCATCGGGGGTTTCTTTTCTGGGTTTGTCAGCCCCTTTCTGGGGCTTGCTGCTGGGGTTGACGGTGCATGTGGTGATGCTCAAACGGCGGCCGGTCAGTGTGTGCGCAACATCCACCGAGGGTTAGCCTGGGTGCTTGTACAGCCCGGCAGGCTGTTCGAATACCTTTGAGGTATCGTGCCGAACCTTATTTGTATTGGTATTAAGGCGGATCCTGGTCGAGAATCCCGAGGCCTGCTTGTAACTGTCACATTTGTACTGCGCCTGATTGATAAAAATAATATAAGAGTGACCGCCATGAATATGCCCCTGCTAAGCGAACGCAGTGAGGTGTTCAAGAACGCCGACCCCCATGCGGTATCCGGCTATGTGAATCAGCATGTCGGCAGCCATTGTATTCACCTGCCGCGCAAAGCCACTGCCCAGGCGCACTTGAATCACCGCAAGTTTGCCAGCCTGGACCTGTGCCGGATCAGCTATGGCTCCAGCGTGCGTGTGGTATCCGATGCGCTGGAGGACATCTTCCATCTGCAGGTTCTGCTGCGCGGTGACTGCCTGTGGCGTGGCCCTAACGGGGTACACCATCTGGTGCCGGGGGAGCTGTTGCTGATCAACCCCGATGATCCGGTAGACCTGACGTATTCCCATGACTGCGAAAAATTCATCCTGAAAGTGCCGAGCAGGCTGCTGGAGCAGATCTGCCAGGAGCAGCGCTGGCTTTACCCGGGCGAAGGCATCCGTTTTCTGCAACAGCGCTATGCACTGGATCAACTGCAAGCCTTTGTGCCCTTGCTGGCCACCATCTGCACCGAAGCCGAGGATGGTGCTGCGCTGGCCCGGGTTCAGGAGCATTACGCCCATATAGTTGCCAGCAAGATGTTGACCCTGATGCGCAATAACGTGCGGCGCGAACACCTGGCCTGTTCCAGCAGCACCTTCGAGCGACTGGTGAATTACATCACTTGCAACCTGCAGCAAGACATCAGTGTCCAGAGCCTGGCCGATCAGGCGCAACTGAGCGTGCGCTCGTTGTACGCCCTGTTCGAGAAACACATGTGCACCACGCCGCAACGTTTTATCCGTGAGCAGAAACTGCTACGGATCCAGGCGTGCCTGGCCGATCCCAGCTGCAACGTGCGCAGCGTCACCGAACTGGCCCTGGATTATGGTTTTGTCCACCTGGGGCGATTTGCCGAACAGTATCGCCGGCAGTTCGCCGAGTTGCCTTCCGACACCTTGAAGCGCCGGATGCAGGCAATGGCCCTGGCTTGATGCCGGGCCCGAGCGGCTCAACCCGGGGTGTCATCCAGCAGTTCGATCCAGTGCCGGACAGGGGTGCGCCCGGCGCCGTCGAGGTGGCTCTGGCAGCCGATGTTGGCGCTGACGATGAGCTGCGGCTGGCCGCTCTCCAGGGCGTTGAGCCGGTTGTCACGCAGCTGGCGCGACAGTTCGGGCTGGGTCAGCGAATAGGTACCCGCCGAGCCGCAACACATATGGCTGTCCGGGACCGGCGTAAGGTTGAAACCCAGGCCGGTCAGTAGCTGTTCGACCGCGCCGCCGAGTTTTTGTCCGTGCTGCAAGGTGCAGGGGCAATGGACGGCGATGGAGGTTGTAGCCTTGACCCCGAGTTGCTCCAGGGGCTCGTCACGCAGCACCTCCACCAGATCCCTGGCCAGGGCGCTGACCTGTGCGGCCCTGGCGGCATAGGCCGGATCGTGGCGCAGCAAATGCCCGTAATCCTTGATGAAGGCGCCGCAGCCGCTGGCCGTCTGGACTATGGCTTCGGCACCGTTTTCGATACCCGGCCACCAGGCGTCGATATTGCGTCGGGCACGATTGAGTCCCGCCTCTTGAGCATTCAAGTGATAGTCCACGGCACCGCAGCATCCGGCCTGGCTGATCGGCGTAACGCTGATGTGCAGGCGGTCCAGTACCCGGGCCGCAGCGGCATTGGTATTGGGGGCCAGGCTCGGCTGCACGCAGCCTTCGAGCATCAGCACCTGACGCCGGTGCCGGGTCGCGGGGCGCAACCCGGCCGGGCGCACGCTGCGCGGCAGCTTGGCCTGGAGCACCTCGGGTAACAGGGCCCGAAAGACTTCGCCGGTATTGATCACCGCTTTGAACAGCCCGGGGTTTGGCACCATCCCCAGCAGACTTTTGCGCAGCAGACGCTGGCCCAGGGGGCGCGGTACGGCCGCGTCGACCACCGCGCGGCCGATATCCAGCAGGTTGTGGTAATCCACTCCGGACGGGCAGGTGGTTTCGCAGTTGCGGCACGACAGACAGCGATCCAGGTGCAGCTGGGTCCTGGCCGTGGGCGCATGGCCTTCCAGCACTTGTTTGATCAGGTAGATGCGCCCGCGCGGGCCATCCAGCTCATCACCGAGCAATTGATAGGTGGGGCAGGTGGCGTTGCAGAAGCCGCAATGCACGCAGCTGCGCAGAATGCTTTCGGCCTCTGCTGCCCGTGGCAGCAGTGCGGCCTGCTCGCTGAGGAGGGTCTGCATAGTTCAAAACTCCGCGTACATTCGGCCCGGGTTGAAGATCCCTTGCGGGTCCAGTTGCGCCTTGAGCTGGCGGTGATAGCGCAGCAACGCGGCGGGCAATGGTTGAAAGGGGCTGTCGATCAGACCGTGGCTGTAACAGGTGGCATGGCCGCCGGCCTTTTGGGCAATAGCGCGAATGACCCCGGCATCGGCGTCGGACTTCAGCCACAGCTGGGCGCCGGCCCAATCGACCAGTTGTGCGCCGGGCAAATCAAGGGCGCCGCTGTTGTTGGGCACTGACAAGCGCCACAGCGGCGGGCCAACGTCGAAAAAGGCCAACTGCTGTTCATTCAGGTCGTTCCAGAAACCGGGGTCCAGCGCTTCGCCGCCGAGGCGTTCATGGGCAGCCGCCACCGATCCTTCGCCACCTTCCAGACGCAGGTGCAGGCGCTGCCCGTCATGGCAGGCGGCGCTGACAGGCAGGGGCTGCTGGCCCCATCGGGCAAGATTTTCCAGTGCCCGGGCGCGATCCATCTCCAGCGAAACACTGAAGCAGCGTCGGGGTTTTGGCAGCACTTTCAACGACACTTCGGTGATCAGCCCAAGGCAGCCGTAACTGCCCGTCAGCAAGCGCGACAGATCGTAACCGGCAACGTTCTTCATCACCTCGCCGCCGAAGCGCAGGTGTTTGCCCAGACCGGTGATCACCCGGGTGCCGAGGACGAAGTCGCGCACCGAGCCGGACCAGGGCCGGCGCGGGCCCGACAGGCCGGTAGCGACCATGCCTCCGACTGTGGCTCCCGGGCCGAAGGACGGCGGTTCACAGGGCAGCATCTGCCCGGCTGCGGCCAGGGTTGCGGACAACTCAGCCAGAGGGGTGCCGGCGCGGACGGTGATCACCAGCTCGGTGGGGTCGTAACTGACAATGCCGCGATGGCTGCGGGTATCGAGGACTTCACCGGCCACCGCACGCCCGAGAAACGCTTTGCTGTTGGAGCCCTGGATCAGCAATGGCGTGGCATTGGCCAGCGCCCGGTTGACCTGCTCCAGCAACGCCTGGCTGTCATCGACACTGTGTTCGGCATCCATCAAAAACGCTCCAGTTCAGGGAAGGGCAACTGGCCCATGTGCACATGCATGGCCCCGAACTCGGCGCAGCGCTGCAGGGTCGGGATATTTTTTCCGGGATTGAGCAGGCCCTGCGGGTCGAATGCGGCCTTGACCCCGTGGAACAGGGTTAGCTCATCGCTGTTGAACTGGGCACACATCTGATTGATTTTTTCACGGCCAACCCCGTGCTCGCCGGTGATGCTGCCGCCGACCTTGACGCACAGTTCAAGGATTTTGCCCCCCAGGGCCTCGGCCCGGTCCAGCTCGCCGGGCTGATTGGCATCGAACAGGATCAGCGGGTGCATATTGCCGTCGCCGGCGTGAAACACGTTGGCGACCCGCAGCCCGTACTCCCCGGCCAGGGTGGCGATCTCCTTGAGCACGGCGGGCAGTGCGCGGCGGGGAATGGTGCCGTCCATGCAGTAGTAGTCCGGGGATAACCGGCCCACTGCCGGAAACGCATTTTTGCGTCCGGCCCAGAAGCGCACCCGCTCGGCTTCGTCGCGGGCCAGACGCACCTCGGTGGCACCGGCCAGTAGCAGAACCCTGCGCACCCGCTCGCAATCGTCATGTACATCGGCTTCGACGCCGTCCAGCTCGCACAGCAGAATGGCCTGGGCGTCTACCGGATACCCGGCATGAATGAAATCTTCAGCGGCCCGGATCGCCAGGTTGTCCATCATCTCCAGGCCCGCGGGAATGATGCCCTCGGCAATGATCCGGGCCACTGCAAGCCCGGCTTTTTCCACGCAGTCGAAAGCTGCCAGCAGTACCTTGGCAACTTGCGGCCTGGGCAGCAGTTTGACCGTGACCTCAGTGATGATCCCGAGCATGCCTTCGGAGCCGGTGAATAGCGCCAGCAAGTCGAAACCGGGGGCGTCGAGGGCGTCAGAACCCAGACTCAGGTGTTCCCCTTCGACGGTAAGAATCTCGACCCTGAGCAGGTTGTGTACGGTCAGTCCGTACTTCAGGCAATGCACGCCACCGGCGTTTTCGGCCACGTTGCCGCCGATGGAGCAGGCGATCTGGGAAGACGGGTCCGGCGCGTAGTACAAACCTGTAGCGGCGGCCGCCTGGGAGATTGCCAGGTTGCGCACCCCGGGCTGAACCCGGGCACTGCGGGCGGCGGGATCAATGTGCAGAATGCGGTTGAAGCGCGCCATCACCAGCAACACGCCTTTTTCCAGCGGTAATGCACCACCGGAAAGCCCGGTGCCGGCGCCCCGTGCGACCACCGGCACCCGGCGCTGATGGCAGAGTTCGAGCAGGCCCTGTACCTGCTCAACGGTACGCGGCAGTGCCACCAGCATCGGCGTGGTGCGGTAGGCCGACAGACCGTCGCACTCGTAGGGCTTGAGATCTTCTACCTGGTGCAGGAGATCCAGATCGGGCAAGCGTTGCTGCAGAGCCTGTAGCAGCGAATCTTTATCGACGGCGGGTAGATAACCGTCAACGCGTTCGTCGTAGAGAATATTCATCGGCGATCAAGGTCCCCTGGTTGTTTTTATTGGAGGCCTGTTCACGGGAACAGTTGCCTGCATCATTGGCTCCAGGTGGCCTGCTGTCCATGTGTTGCGCGTCGGATGCAGCGTTTTTTTAAAATTCCAATTTAATACTCATATTATTCAGTCGGTTGCTGATGTCGCCCGCAGGTCTCAAGGAACGCGCTCAGCAAAGGGGCGGTGGCGGATCCGGACGGGCTCGCCGCCATGACCACGAGGTCCTGCCGGTCACGCGACGCGCGCCAATGATCGCTGCACTGTTACAGGCACTCAGTCCGCGCTCGGTTTCGAATGGGCTGATGTCAGGGTATGACCTGCAAAAAAACACCCGCGTTACAGAATTGCCCTGTAGCAGGGGATGAAACGGGAACAATCTAAAGTGTGATGCTTATATAAGGCGGCGGGATATAAATTATAAAGGGCGGTGCAATCTCTCGAAGTTGAGAGTTTCACCTCTTTATGGGGATGGTTTTGTCGAAGGATTATTATATTTAATAAAACACCTGCGCAACTTTCAGTCAGGGCGACAAGTTGATGTAAAGGGCAGGGTATTGAAGACTGCAAGTTGCGATCGACCGCAACAACTGTCGATCGCAAAAAGGTTTATTTGTTGTTGCGCTGCCCCGGGTGCCTTTATGGCCGGGCAGTCCGGGCAGTCCGGGCACTGACAGAGCAGGCCCGGTAGCGGTGGATCAGGAGCCGGCGCCGAGGAACGGCAGCAACAGGTACAGCTTGATCACGATGACGTTAATGATGTCGATGAAGAACGCCCCCACCATTGGCACCACCAGAAAGGCTATCTGCGAAGGACCGTAGCGCTGTGTCACCGCCTGCATGTTGGCGATGGCCGTCGGTGTGGCACCCAGGCCGAAGCCACAGTGGCCTGCCGCCAGAACTGCAGCATCGTAGTTGCTGCCCATGACCCTGAAGGTAACGAAAATGGCGTACAGGGCCATGACCAGGGTCTGTGCCACCAGCAGGATGAAAATAGGCAATGCCAGGGCTGCCAGATCCCAAAGTTTGAGCGACATCAAGGCGATGGCCAGGAACAGCGACAGGCTGACGTTGCCAAGGACCGAGACTTCACGCTCGAACACTTGATACAGGCCCAGCGCAGAAAGGCCGTTGCGCAAGATCACGCCCACGAACAGGACGCAGACGAAGGTCGGCAGCTCGAAAGCCGTGCCCAGCAGCAGGCCGTTAAGAAGGTTGCCGCCCAGCAGGCTGACGGAGATCAGCGCCAGGGTTTCGATAAAGGAAAACGGCGTGATCGAACGCTCTTCGTTGGGTTGCTCGAAGCCTTTTGGCAGTTGCACTTCTTCGTGGGTAAGGCCGGGGGTCTTGACCCGTTTGATCAGCAGACGGGCGACGGGTCCGCCGATCAGGCCACCCAGCACCAGGCCAAAGGTTGCAGAGGCCATTGCCAGTTCCGAAGCGGAGGCCAGGCCGTATTGCTCGGTAAATGTCGCGCCCCATGCCGCCCCTGTACCGTGGCCGCCGGACAAAGTTACGGAGCCGGTCAGCAGGCCCATCAGGGGGTCGAGCCCCAAAGCCGTGGCCAGACCGATGCCCATGGCGTTCTGGACCACTAAAAGTCCGGTCACCACCAGCAGGAACACGCTTACCACGCGTCCGCCTTTTTTAAGACTGGCGAAGTCCGCATTCAGGCCGATCGTGGCGAAGAACGCCAACATCAAAGGCATCTGCAGTGAAGTATCAAACCGCACTTCAACGTCGAACAGGCGCAAAGTCAGGAGCAGCAAGGCAACGACCAGGCCCCCGGCAACGGGTTCAGGAATATTGTAGGTACGCAAAAATCCGACGCGGGAAACAAGCCCGCGTCCCAGCAACAGCACCAAAGAGGCAGCCACCAGCGTTCCATAAAAATCAAGCTGAAACATCGAGGCATTCCTATTATTAGTTCAGAAGCAGACTGTCCCTTGCCAGCTTGCAGAGCGGACTGAGTGGCCTCAGCCCTGATTGATTCGAAGTACCGGCAGCCGTCACTGGCCTGCCAGTTAAATTGAAGCGCGGGATAGTAGAGGAGTCAGCGTAGTTCTGAGGCAACTTAAGTCAAACAAAATGTTTCTATGTTGCGAGTCGCGGATCGCTATGCCGGATCAATAATCCTGCGGCTGTTACCGAACTAACTATGGCGTTGGTTTACGGCCTGTTATCAGCTGGCCCGTTGGCTGTTTTCAGGCCCCCCGCCACAGGGGGCCTGAAACTTGTCAGTTGCAGCGGGCGAACGGGCAGGATCAGTGCGCCGGCACCTGATTGCGGCGCTTGAAGCGACGTCGTAGCGAGACCGCGATAAAAATCACCACCAGGGTCAAACCGCCCAGAAATATCGTATTGAACCAGGGGAAGGGTTCAGTGCGGCTGGTGGTGGACTCAATGGCCGTGATATTCGGGAACACCGAGAGGATCTTGATCCTCCATCCGTAATAGCGAATAAGCGCCAGCTGCTCGGCATCACGGGAGTAACCCTGGGCCTTGGCCTGGATGTCCGCAGAGTCGAACTTGAAATACCAGGGGAACGACCAGCCGGTGTCCTCGTTGCGATAGACCATGACATTCTTGGTATCAGGGTTTTCGGTATTGATGAAATACACATCCCGGGTCGGACCGTCAGCCGGGTTCTCAGCGTTGATGACGCCATTGTGATCGACCCGCTTGACTTCAACCCCGGTGACCATCACCACGTCGTGTTGCGGTAGAAAGTAGAACAGCCCCAGCGCCACTGCGCCCACGGCGAGCAGGGCCAGGCCCAGAATGATGCTCTTGAGCCACTTCATGCGATAACCCTGTACATAGTGTTGATTCCTGATTGCTGTTGATTGACCGTAGAGCGCCATAAACCTTGCTGATGCCGCCAAAGGCAGTGATCGATCCTGCAGGAATGCCGGGCAAGCCCTGATTTGCGCGGAACCTTATCGCAGTCTGGGCCAGGGACTACAAGTTCCGCGGATGCCTCTTACATAATTTGTATCAGTTTAGACCGTCAAGCCCGGTTCGGGGTGCTACCGGCGCCACGCCAGCAATACCACGCCGGTGGTGATCAGGCTGATACCCGCCCATTGCCGCAGGTCGAGCTTTTCGCCCAGCAGGGTCACGCCCAGTACCGCCACAATCACCACACTGAGTTTGTCCACGGGCGCGACCAGGGACGCCTGGCCCAGTTGCAGGGCGCGGTAATAGCAAAGCCAGGAGGCGCCTGTGGCCAGACCGGACAACACCAAAAACACATAGCTGCGGGTCGAGATTGAGCCCAGTGACTGATACTGGCCGGTGGCATAGACGATCAAGCCCAGGCTCACCAGGACCACGATGGTGCGGATAAACGTGGCGAAGTCGGAGTTGATCCCGGTGATGCCGATTTTTCCAAAAATGGCGGTCATGGCGGCGAACACCGCCGAGAGCAATGCCCAGAAGGTCCAGGATGAAAAGAAAGACGAGCCCATAGGGTCAGCCTGTGTGATGAATTGAGGTGGGGTGAGCATACGCCAGCTTTCAGTGCCCCGGGACAACGCCAGCAGAGGTTCACGGGCAGCGGCTGACATGTCTGCCGCGGCCAGCCGAGAGGCCTCCCTGCGCGGTAGTGGACAGGATCGTGATCACCTGTGGGGTATGGCGCCTTGGTTGGCACCGGACACAAGGTACGAGATGAAACCTGGCGCAGACTGAGGAACAGCCCTGCAGGAGCGAGCTGGCTCCTGCAGTCGGAGGAGGGGGCTTATCCTGCCTTCAGGCTATTACCGATCTGCCACACATACAGCGGTTCGGTACCGTTGATTGTCCAGTCGCCGACAATCCGCGCCTTGTAAATCCAGGGGTTGTGCGAGGCCGCGGTGCGGGCGTTGCGCCAGTGACGGTCCAGTGACTTGCTGACGCTGACACCCGAAGCGCCCAGGGCGTTGAACAGGTCAGTGGCCGCTCGCAGAATCAGCTCCGAGACCACCACCTGGGCTTTTGCAGTTTCAATCTCGGCGTCGATATTGGCCTGGCGCTCGAGTGCCTGATCGTGGCCAAACCGCGCGACATAAGCCCGCTGCAGCGGCCCGGCGCAGCGCAGGGTCGCGGCTTCGGCTGCGTATACCTGGGCGGATATCTGTCCCACAACCTGCTGGATTTGCGCATCGCCGCGGGTGGTGTCGGCAGTGCCATGGCTGAACACCCGTTTGCGCTCGCGTATCTCTTGCGTCACATCGCGTTCTATCGCACGGCCGATGCCGGCCAGCACGGCCAGGAGTACCAGCTGGTAAAAGGCGGTCTGGTATTTGAAGCGGGTTTCGAAGGGGATCAGGTGCTCGGCAGGCAGCGGCACGTCCACATACACCGAGGTGCCGCTGCCGGTGGTGCGCTGGCCGAAGCCGTCCCAGTCGTCGCTGTGGGTGACGCCGGGGTGGCGGGCATCTACCACCGCGATGACATCAGCGCCGTTGTCCGAGCGCCGGGCATACACATCAATCCAGTCGGCGAAGATACTGCCGGTGCTGTAGTACTTGGCGCCGTTAAGCACAAAGCCGGCTGCCTGCGGGCTGACTTTGGTGATGACTTCGCCCAGCTTGACCGAGCCCACTTCGGTCCAGCCATTACCCACCAGCTCGCCTGCCACGAAACGTGCGAACCAGGCATCCCGGGCCGGACCTGGCGGTGCATTGAGGCGATCTTCGACAAATGCAAAGTGGGCACGCAGTGCTTGAGGGATATTGGAGTCAGCTTCGGCCAGCTCGATCAGCAGCTCAAACAGCTGGGGCACCGAAGCACCGGCCCCGCCGTGTTCGACCGGCACCCGCACCGCGCCAAAACCGGCCTGCTTGAGTAACAGGATGGATTCACGGGGCAGGTCACGGCCCTGTTCACGCACGACGTTGCCGGTGGCGATTTGCCGAAACAGCGGGCGGAAGCGATTGGCCAGGGTTTCGTAGTCGGTGCCCTGGGACAGAGGTGAGACGGTCATGGCAGTACTCCTGAAGAAAAAGATTCCTGCCTGGGGGATTGCATAGTCTGTGCCGTTTGCCCGGGCCTTTAAAAACGTCCCATGTGCACAGCGAACTGCCTGCCAGCCAACAGCGCTGCCACAACCTGTACCCAAATCGCACAGCCGCAATCCGTAGTCGCTGACGAGTCACGAGGCTGCGATCGGCAGCGAAGCTGTCGTTGATCCTGGCCCCAGGTTTATCAGCTCTATTGAGTACCCAGGTTTTGCGACTGCTGCGCCGCCATGTGCCTCATCAGCGACTGCAAGACAGGTGTTGACGGCACGCCCTGTGCAATAGCGACTGCAATGATTTCCATTGTCGCAACGGCGTTGCAGCGCCGCAGTTTCAGGAGTAATTCGATGTCCCGCGAAATCCGTCTCAACGCTTTTGACATGAACTGTGTCGGCCACCAGTCCCCCGGCCTGTGGGCGCATCCCCGTGACCGTTCATGGCAGTACAAGGACCTCGAATACTGGACCGATCTGGCGAAAATCCTCGAGCGAGGCAAGTTCGACGGGCTGTTTATCGCCGATGTGCTGGGTATCTATGACGTCTACCGCGGTAACGGTGATGCTGCCATCCGCCAGGGCGCCCAGGTGCCGGTCAATGATCCGTTGCAGCTGATTCCACCGATGGCGCTGGTGACCGAGCACCTGGGGTTCGGCCTTACCGCTTCGCTGTCATTCGAGCACCCGTATCCCTTCGCCCGCCGCCTGTCGACCCTCGACCACCTGACCAAGGGCCGTGCCGGCTGGAACATAGTCACCTCCTATCTGGAAAGCGGCGCCAGGAACATCGGCCAGCAAGCACTGACCGAGCACGATGCGCGCTACGACTATGCCGAGGAGTACCTGCAAGTTTGCTACAAGCTGTGGGAAGGCAGTTGGGAGGAGGGGGCAATCTTGCGCGATCGCGAGCGGCGGGTATTCAGCGACCCGAGCAAGATTCATGAGATCCGCCATGTCGGCAAACACTTCCAGGTGCCGGGTATTCACCTGTGCGAACCCTCGCCCCAGCGCACGCCTCTGCTGTATCAGGCCGGCGCTTCCAGTCGTGGCCGCCAGTTTGCTGCCGAGCAGGCCGAATGCGTGTTTGTCGCCGCGCCGTCCAAGGTCTTGCTGAAAAAAACTGTCAGCGATATCCGTCGGCGTGCTGCCGAGGCGGGCCGCGATCCGGCAAAAATCCTGATCTTCAACTTGCAAACGGTGATCCTCGGCGAAACCGATGCCCTGGCCAAAGCCAAGTTTGAAGAATACAAAAGCTATGTCAGCTACGAAGGCGCGATGGCCTTGATCTCGGGCTGGACCGGTATCGACTTCAGCCAGTTCAAGCCCGATCAGGCGCTTGAAAACGTGCCCACCAATGCGATCAAATCGGCGGTGGAAACCTTCTCCAGCGCTGATCCAGATACCCTCTGGACCCCCAATGCACTGGCCGACTGGGTGGGTATCGGCGGCTTTGGCCCGCTGTTCGTCGGCGGCCCTGAAACCGTAGCCGACCTGCTTGAAGAATGGGTCGAAGAGACCGGGGTCGACGGCTTCAACCTGGCCTATGCGGTGACCCACGAGACCTTTATTGACGCCGTGGAGTTGCTGGTTCCGGAGTTGCAAAAACGTGGCGTCTACAAAAAGGAATACACCAAGGGCACCTTGCGCGAGAAGCTGTTCGGCGAAGGCCCGCGCCTGGCGGACGGGCATCCGGGGGCGGCCTGGCGCAACCTCGGTGAATTGAACCGCGGCCGACAAAAAGAGCGCGCCTGAGTCGCAACGCTGGACACCGCAGGATCTGCAGAAGATCCTGCCGGTCGAACTGTAAAACCCCCAAAGCGAGTGAATACCATGAGCGAGCCACAAGCCGGACAGGCAACCCCTGCCATCCGCGAGGCCGATGTCTTGATTGTTGGCGGTGGCCTGAGCGGCACCCTGTTGGCCATGCAACTGCTGCGCTTGCCAGGTGCCCGGCGCATCGTGCTGGTGGAGCCCCGGCCCGAGCTGGGACGTGGCGAAGCCTACAGTGCGACGCAACCGGGGCACACCCTGAACGGCAATGCGGCGCGCATGAGCGTCGAGCCGGACGATCCCGATGACCTGACCCGCTGGCTTGAAGCGCACATCGCCGCTGGTGGCTGGCCGGAGTCCGATCAACAGCATGTAGCGGTGGCCGAGCTGTTCCCGCCACGGGGGCTGTTCGGGCTGTATGCCCAGCAGAAACTGGCGCAGGCACAGCAAATCGGAGCCGCGGCAGGTTCAACCCTGACCCACGTCCGTGATGCCGTGGTGGACCTGCAAACCCATGAACAGGGGGTCACAGTGACCCTTGGCGACGGTGGCCGATGGCAAGCCGCTGCAGCTGTGCTGGCCACCGGCATGTTCCCGGCCGCGCGTACCGCCCAGCGCCAGTCCAGCGGGCTCAATGCCGCTGCCCTGGACCCCTGGGATGTTGCAGCCTTGCGTGGTTTGCCGGTGGATGCGCGGGTACTGATCATCGGCTCCGGGCTGACCATGGTCGATGCCCTGGAGACCTTGCATCAGGCCGGGCATCGCGGTCCGATCCAGGTCTACTCGCGCCACGGGCTATTGCCCCAGGTTCGACGCCAGCCGCCGGTTTGGGAAGACTTTCTGACCCTGGCACCACAGCTGCGCAGCCCCCTGCAATTGTTCCGTGAACTGCGCCGCCAATGTCGTTTGGCACAGGCCCGGGGTATCGACTGGCAAGCACCGCTGGATACGGTACGGGTGCATATAGGCAGGCTCTGGAACCAGGCCAGCGATGCGCAACGGCGTCAGTTTGTACGCCATGTGCGGCCCTGGTGGGAAAGTCATCACCACCGTTCGCCACCCCAGGGCAATGCGTTACTGCAACGCCTGCTCAGTGAAGGCCGCCTGACGATTACCGCAGCCTCCCTGCAAGGGGTGGACGCGGTGGGCGGTCGGCCACGGATTCGTCTGCGCTACCGGGGGCAGGCTGAATCGGTATGGGTCGAAGGTGACGGGCTGATCAACTCCACCGGCATCGAGTACGACTGGCGCCGGGTGGATAAACCGCTGCCGGTACAGCTGTTGCGACGTGGGCTGGTGCAGCCCGGAAATCTGGGGTTGGGGATTGCTGCCGATGCTTCAGGTGCCGTGCTGGATGCGGCATCACAGCCTGCGCCACGGCTGTTTGCCATGGGCCCTCCATTGCGCGGAATGTGGTGGGAAAGCACTGCGGTGACCGACGTTGCCTTGCAGGCCAAGGCTCTGGCAGAGCGGTTGGCCAGGCAAGCTCGCCTGTAGGAGCGAGCTTGCTCGCGAGCTTCTCAAGAAGGCCGCGTTCATTCGGTCATCAATATAGGCTCGATAGAAAGCTCGCGAGCAAGCGCCTACAGGGTTTTATGTTGAAGGTTACAGAACCTGTGGGCGCCTGGTCATTCGGCCAGCGAGGGCTTCTGCCAGAGGTTGATCCCGCCTTCTTGGGCGAAGCGGTCGATCTCGGCCAGTTCCAGCTCGCTGAAGCTCAGGTTCTGCAACGCCGCGACGTTCTCGATGATTTGCTCCGGCCGGCTGGCACCTATCAGCGCCGAGGTCACCCGCGGATCGCGCAATGTCCAGGCCAGCGCCATCTGGGCCAGGCTTTGGCCGCGGCGTTTGGCGATCTCGTTCAGTGCACGCACATGGGCGATATTGGCGTCGGACAGATGCGAGGCTTGCAGCGAGCCACCCCCCGGACGATTGACCCGTGCATCGGCCGGTACCCCGTTGAGGTACTTGTCGGTCAGCAGCCCCTGAGCCAGCGGAGTAAAGGCAATCACGCCGGTGCCCAGCTCCTCGGTGG
Source organism: Pseudomonas sp. Lz4W (assembly GCF_000346225.2). Lineage (NCBI taxonomy): Bacteria > Pseudomonadati > Pseudomonadota > Gammaproteobacteria > Pseudomonadales > Pseudomonadaceae > Pseudomonas > Pseudomonas sp. Lz4W. Next base: position 2,122,559 of record NZ_CP017432.1, read on the forward strand.
TGTCCAGCAGGTCCTTTTCAACCCAGCGATTAAGCAGGTTGTACGCCGGCTGGTGGATCAGCAACGGCACTTTCCACTCTTTGAGCAAGGCCGCCATTTCGCGGGTTTTTACCCCGGAATACGAGGAGATCCCGATGTACAGCGCCTTGCCCTGTTGCACTGCGGTGGCCAGGGCGCTGGCGGTTTCTTCCAGTGGCGTGTCGGGATCGAAGCGGTGCGAGTAGAAGATGTCGACATAGTCCAGCCCCAGGCGCTGCAGGCTCTGATCCAGGCTGGCCAGTACGTACTTGCGCGAACCGCCGCCCTGGCCGTACGGGCCGGGCCACATGTCCCAGCCAGCTTTACTGGAGATAATCAGCTCGTCACGGTAGTGCTTGAAGTCTTCGCGCAATAAACGGCCAAAGTTGATCTCGGCACTGCCGTAGGGCGGGCCGTAGTTGTTGGCCAGGTCAAAGTGGTTGATGCCCAGGTCGAAGGCAGTACGCAACAGCGCGCGCTGGGTGTCGATCGGCGTGCTGTCGCCAAAGTTGTGCCACAGGCCCAAAGACAGTGCTGGCAGCAGCAGCCCGCTGCGACCGGTACGGCGATAAGGGATGGATTGATAGCGGTTTTCGGCAGCGATATAAGTCATCGAATCCTCATGGGGCAGGTGTTTGGACAGTTCAGATGCACAGGTTTAGCATTCTTTCGCTTTGCGGTGTGTCATTGGGCCGGCGTTTGTTGACCGCCAGTTCGCCGATGTTGATCAGTCGGGAGCGGGTGATGTTGCGGCTCAGGCCCAGCAGGTTGGCGGTGTGGACCTGATTGTAGTGACAGAAGCGGTAGGCGGCGCGGAACAGAACCTCCTCGACTTTCTCGTGCAGGGCTGCGGGGTGTTCTTCAAAGAGTTGCTGAAAGGCCCGCTCCAGCAGGGCTTCGGCAGATTTGTCGGTGCCGGCGGGCTCCTCCTGGCGTTCGATGCGCATATTGGACAGGCGCAAATCGCCACTCTGGATCAGGCCGTCGCGGCAGATCAACAGCGTGTGATGGATCACGTTTTCCAGCTCGCGGATGTTGCCCGGCCAGCCATAGCCCTGCAGCTTGCTTTGCGCTGCAGGACTTAGCCGTACCTCGCCGTAGCCCAGGCGTTTGCTGTAGGCCTCGATAAAGTGCCGGATCAACGGCAGGATGTCGCCGGGCCGCTCGCGCAACGGGCTCAGCTCAAGGCTTACCACGTCCAGGCGATAAAACAGGTCCTCACGAAAATGCCCGGCATTAATCGCCTTTTCCAGCTGCACGTTGGTGGCCGCCAGCACCCGCACGTCGATGGGTATGCTTTTACGCGACCCCAGGCGCACCACCTCGCGCTCCTGCAGCACCCGCAGCAGCTTGACCTGGATGGCCATCGGCAAATCACCGATTTCATCGAGGAACAGGGTGCCGCCGTCAGCTTCTTCGAACCAGCCGGCCTTGGCACTGAGCGCGCCGGTGAAGGCGCCTTTCTCGTGCCCAAACAGCTCCGCTTCCACCAGTGACTCCGAAAACGCGCCGCAGTTGACCGCAATGAACGGCCGGTTACGGCGTGCGCTCAGGTTGTGAAGATGGCGGGCGACCAGTTCTTTGCCGGTTCCGGTTTCACCAATGATCAGTACGCTGGCTTCGCTGGGGGCGACTTGCTGCAAATGGGCCAGCAACGCTCTGGATTTCGGGTCTTCGAATACTTGCGCGGTGGCGCGGATCGACGTTGCCAGGGCGGGTGAGGGCGGTAGCGTCAAAAGCTGCATAGGCTTCTCTAGGAATAGAAAGTGGGAGTAGGCAGGTTCTGGTTCAGTGCCCAGTCGCCCAATTCTTGAAGCTTGTAATCCAGCGGATCGTGCAGGCTTTGGGTACGCAGGTTGCGCCAGTGCCGGTCCAGACCTACAGCGGCGTGGGTGGCGCGGGCGCCGGTGACTTCAAAAACCTTGCTGCACAGCTCCAGCCCGTGGCGGTGGGCGGCGACTTTGGCGGTGGCGATGGCCACGGCTACCTGTCCGCGCTCCTGTTCGCTGAGCCTGGGACCCTTGGCCCAGGCCTTGTCCAGTTGCGCGGCGGCGTGCTCGACCAGCAGCCGGGCACTTTCCAGGCCCACCCAGAAATCGCCGTAGTGCCCCAGTACATAGGGGTCCTGATGGTTTTGCGCGGCGCCGGATTTAAACCAGGGGCGGGTTTCACCGAGGGTGTACTGGCGTGCCTCTTCGAACGCGCCCTGAGCGATGCCGAGAAAAATGTTGGCGAAATGCAGCTGTGCAATCAGAGGCCGCAGGCAGGCGAACGGGGTGCTCAAAGGTCCCGGATCGAGCAGCAAGTCCGACTCTTCGACCCGTACCCGCTCGAAGGTGGCACTGCCACTGTCGGTCTGGCGCTGGCCCATGTTGTCCCAGTCGCCATGCAAGGTAATGCCGGTACGTGCGCTGGGAATGGCGGCGATCAACAGCTTGCCACCGGCGGCCTCATCCACCGCCGAGGCGATCAGCATCTGCGAGTCGCTGGCGCCGGAGCAGAAACTTTTTTTACCGGAGAATTCGCGCCAGCTGCCGAAATTGCGCACGGTGGTGCGGGTGTCCAGCGGGTTGAGGGCGTTGCCCCAAAACCAGTTCTGGCGGGCGGTCAGTTCGAACCAGGGCTGCCATTGCTCGGGGCGTGCGAACAGCCGGACAGTGGCGAGCATCAAGTGATGAAAGCCCAATACGTGGGCAATGGAACTGTCGACCCGGGCGAACTCGCGCACCACCTCAAAGGTATCGCTCCAGCTGGCGCCGAGGCCGCCGAACTGGCGGGGAATACTCATGGCCAGCAGGCCGCTGGCGCGCAGCGCATCCCGTTGCGCAATGGGCGTACCGCCACGCTCGTCGCGTTCGACCGCGCTGTGGGCCAACTCGCTGGCCAGCGCCCGGGCGGTGTGCAGCGGGGTAAGTGCTGCGTCTTGTAGATGGGCTGTCACGGGTTATGGCCTCCATTCAAAAAATCCTGCCGCTGTGCCCCTGTGTTTCTGTAGGAGCGAGCTTGCTCGCGAGCCGTTTGGGGCGGTTTTATATCTGCGGCGCTGTTGTGAAGAGCTCGCGAGGCAAGCTCGCTCCTACACAGCAAGCTCGCTCCCACACAGGGGACAGGGCAGGCCTCAGGCTTTGGCCGGCAGGACGTCGTTGGCGATCATTTCGCCAAAGGGGCCGGTCAGGTTGGTGATACCGCGTCCAGCCAGGCTGGCATACGGCTCGGGCAACAAGGGGAATACCAGCTCGGCAAAGCGGTAGGCCTCTTCCAGATGCGGATAGCCGGAGAAGATGAAGCTCTCGATCCCCAGGTCGGCGTACTCCTTGATCCGCGCTGCCACCTGTTGCGGGTTGCCCACCAGTGCAGTACCGGCGCCACCGCGCACCAGGCCGACACCGGCCCACAGGTTGGGGGCGATTTGCAGGTTGTCGCGACGGCCGTCATGCAGCGCGGCCATACGCCGCTGGCCTTCAGAATCAAAGCGCGAGAAGGACTTCTGGGCGGCGGCAATGGTCTCGTCGCTGATGTGTTCGATCAGTTTGTCAGCCGCTGCCCAGGCTTGCTGTTCGGTCTCGCGCACGATGACATGCAGGCGAATACCGAAGCGCAGGGTACGGCCCTGGCGGGCAGCACGCTGGCGTACATCGGCCAGTTTTTCGGCCACGGCCGCCGGTGGTTCGCCCCAGGTCAGGTACACGTCGACCTGTTCGGCAGCCAGTTCGTGGGCGGCTTCGGAAGAGCCGCCGAAATACAGCGGCGGATAGGGTTTCTGCACGGGCGGGTAGAGCGCCTTGGCGTTCTGTACGCGCAGGTGCTTGCCTTCGAAATCCACAGCTTCGCCTTGCAGGACCCGGCGCCAGATTTTCAGGAATTCGTCGGTGACTTCATAGCGCTCGCTGTGATCGAGGAAGCTGCCGTCGCCACGGTTTTCATCCGGGTCGCCGCCAGTCACCACATTGATCAGCAGACGCCCGCCGGACAGCCGGTCCAGGGTTGCGGCCATGCGTGCCGAGACCGTCGGCGAAATGATCCCCGGGCGGATGGCCACCAGATAACGTAAACGCTCGGTCAGCGGCACCAGTGCCGAGGCGATCACCCACGAGTCTTCGCACGAGCGGCCGGTGGGGATCAGCACCCCGTGGTAGCCCAGATCGTCGGCCGCCTGGGCCACCTGTTTCAGGTAGTTGAGGGTGACCGGGCGGGCGCCCTGGGTGGTACCCAGGTAATGGCCGTCGCCGTGGGTGGGAAGAAACCAGAACACATCCATGACAGAGTCCTTAAGCGATTTTCAGCAGGTTCCTGGCAGACACGCCGAACAACGGCGCGGCACGTTCTGCAGCAAGGCGGATGCGAGTCTTCAAGGGCTCACTGGTTATCTGGTAATTGGCAAAATCGGATTCGACGGCATACACCCCGATCGGCAGGGTCAGTGCCTGAAAGAAACCGAACAGCGGCCGCAGCTGGTGTTCGAGCACCAGGGCATGGCGCTCACTGCCGCCGGTGGCGGCCAGCAACACCGGGGTATCGATCAGGCCGTTGATATCCACCAGATCGAACAGGTGCTTGAGCAGCCCCGGGTAGGAGCCGCGATAGACCGGTGTCGCAACAATCAGCAGGTCGGCGTTCTCGATGGCCCGGATCTGTGCTTCGACCTCGGGGCCAAGCTCCTGGCGTGACAGGGCGCCGCCCAATTGCCGGGCGATATCGCCCAGCTCAATCAAGTGACTTTCGAGGGTAAGCCGGGTTTTCAGTTCGTCGAGAATCGCCTCGGCCAGCACCAGGGTGCGTGAAGGGCTGAATGCTCCCCCGGAAACGACGACGACTTGCAGCGCTTGAGACATGGTTGATCCTTGGCTGTTGGGCAGCGGACTGTGGACAGGTAATACCCTTGAGCAAACTCCGTACCAACAGACAAAGCCCCTGAATGCGGGGGTTGGCGCATCGGCTGCTGTTTTTGGGGCAGGTGTTTGCTGATCCACTGTTGGCTGGGCAACAGTTCCTGCAGGCTCGACGGCTGGATCCGGACATAAACATTGGCCATAACTATCCCCTTTTGGCCTGCCTCCCACTGTGATGCGCCAGGGTTGTCGGCAAGAATCAAAAGCACCCGCCCTCTAACAAGAAAGTTTGCCGAGCTTGCCCTTGGCCATTTGCAGGCCGCTGCCGTGTACAGAACATAAAAAATATCGATCTCACGCCGACTTCGGGGAACACACGCATGCACACAATCAAACGCTTACTGGGCCTTACCGTCTGCGGACTGACCCTGCTGGCCAGTGCCGTACAGGCCGAACAGCGCGAATTGCGGGTGTACAACTGGGCAGACTACATCCTGCCTTCGGTGCCCAAGGACTTCGCCAAACAAACCGGGATCAAGGTGATCTGGGACACCTTTGATACCAACGAATCCCTGGAGGCCAAGCTGCTGACCGGCAACTCGGGGTATGACCTGGTGGTGCCGTCGAACCAGTTTCTCGATACCCAGATCAAGGCCGGGGTATTCCAGAAACTGGACAAATCCAAACTGCCCAACTGGCAGCATCAAGACCCGGCCTTGCTCAAGCTGTTGCAGACCAACGACCCCGGCAACCAGTACGCGGTGCCCTACATGTACGGCACGGTGCTGATCGGTTTCAACCCGGCCAAGGTCAAGGCCGCGCTGGGCGACAATGCACCGGTGGACAGTTGGGACCTGGTGTTCAAACCCGAGAACATGGAAAAACTGAAATCCTGCGGCGTGGCCATGCTCGACTCGCCTTCCGAGATCCTGCCGCTTGCCCTGCACTATCTGGGTCTGGACCCGAACAGCCAGAACCCGGCCGACTATGAAAAAGCCAAGGAACTGATGTTGAAGGTTCGTCCTTACATCACCTATTTCAACTCGGCCAAATACATGACCGACATTGCCAACGGTGACATCTGCGTGGCCATCGGTTATTCCGGCAGCTTCTACCAGTTCGGCAACCGGGCCAAAGAGTCGGGCAACGGTGTGGTGGTTGACTGGCGTCTGCCCAAGGAAGGCGCGCCCATCTGGTTCGATACCTTTGCCATTCCGAAAAGCGCGAAAAATGTCGCCGAGGCCCATGAATTCCTCAACAACTTGCTGGAGCCCAAGGTCATTGCCCCGATCAGCGATTTTCTCGGTTATCCCAATGCCAACAAAGACTCGCTGCCCTTGATCAGCAAGGACATTACCGGCAACCCCAACCTGACCCCGACCAGCGAAGCCCTGAACAACCTGTATGTGGTGCAGCCGCTGCCACAGAAGCTCGAGCGTGTACGCACCCGGGCCTGGACCAGCATCAAGTCGGACAAGTAAAGGATTGATCCATACCCTCTTTGGGGTAGTGAATGGGGGGTATCGTCAAGTGTTGCCCGGGTTTCTACACTGGGCGCACTTTACTGACCACAACGAGAGCAGAACGATGCGTATCCGTGAGCTTGGCATAACCATTGGTTCGGGCACCCCGGGCCTCTATAACGCAATCACCGATGTTGCGGGTGTGCGGGTCGGGCATCACACGCTGAATGTAGAAACCGCCGAAGCTTCCATCCATACCGGTGTCACGGTCATCGAGCCGAGGGCCGGTGCGGCGCATTTGCAGCCGTGTTTTGCCGGGGTCCATGTGTTGAACGGCAACGGTGACGCAACCGGTCTGGAGTGGATTCGCGAAGCCGGTTTACTGACCACGCCCATCGCCTATACCAACACCCACAGCGTCGGTGTAGTGCGCGATGCGCTGGTGGCCGCAGAACGTGAAATGGGCAAGAAGCACACCTATTGGTGCATGCCTGTGGTACTGGAAACCTACGATGGCACCTTGAATGACATCTGGGGCCAGCACGTGCGCCCCGAGCATGTGCAACTGGCGCTGCAGGATGCAAGGTCCGGCCCTGTCCAGGAGGGCAATGTGGGTGGTGGCACGGGCATGATTTGCCATGAATTCAAGGGTGGCATCGGCACCGCTTCGCGGGTGCTGAGCACTGAGCAGGGCGGCTGGACCGTTGGCGCTCTGGTGCAGGCCAACTACGGCGTACGAGAAGCGCTGCGGGTGGCGGGGTATCCGGTCGGCAAGGTACTGAATGATGTGCCGTCGCCGTTCAGGAGCGAGATCAATGTCGGCGAGCCGGGCATGGGTTCCATCGTGATTACCATTGCTACCGATGCGCCTTTGTTGCCGCATCAATGCACCCGGCTTGCGCAGCGGGCCAGTGTTGGTCTGGCACGTGTTGGAGGGGGCACTGAGGATTCCAGTGGCGATATCTTCATTGCCTTTTCGGTGGGCAACAGCAGTTTGCCGGCGGCTGATTTTGGTCATCCGGGGGCGCCGACCACCGAGTTGCAGATGGTCAATAACGATTACATCTCACCGTTGTTCGTGGCTGCCGCAGACGCGGTAGAAGAGGCCATTCTCAATGCCATGCTGGCTGCCAGTGACCTCAAGGGTTGCGCCAGCCAGGTGTTTTCCCTCAAGCCAGAGCGCCTGCTTAGCGCCCTGGCCAAAGTAGGCTGGCAACCCTGAGCCCACAATAGTGATGGTTCGCTGGCCGGGCGGGTGGGCAGGTGCACCTGCAGGAGCGAGCTTGCTCGCGATGGCAGCGATCCCGGTGTAAGCATCGCTGGCAAGCCAGCTCCCACAGAAATGATGGTGCACTGGCTAGGTGGGTGGGCAAGTGAACCTGTAGGAGCGAGCTTGCTCGCGATGTCAGCGATCCCGGTGTAAGCATCGCTGGCAAGCCAGCTCCCACAGTAATGATGGTTCGCTGGCCAGGCGGGTGGGCAGGTGCACCTGTAGGAGCGAGCTTGCTCGCGATGGCAGCGATCCCGGTGTAAGCATCGCTGGCAAGCCAGCTCCCACAGCATTCATGGTTCGCTGGCCAGGTGGGTAGGCAGGCGCACCTGTAGGAGCGAGCTTGCTCGCGATGGCAGCGGTGCCGGTGTAAGCATCGCTGGCAAGCCAGCTCCCACAGTAGTGATGGTTCACTGGCCGGGCGGGTGGGCAGGTGGACCTGTAGGAGCGAGCTTGCTCGCGATGGCAGCGGTGCGGTGTACCAGGTAAACCCCGGTGTATGCATCGCTGGCAAGCCAGCTCCCACAGAGGCGGGTCAGAGGTTCGGCAGCTGGCCGACGCGCGCCATCATTTCGGTCACGATCTGCAGGTCCAGCATGAACTGGTTCACTGTCTTGAACTCGTTATCGTTGTGACCGGTGTATTTGACCCCGGGCATCGCCAGGCCGAATTGCACGCCATTGGGCAGTTCATGCACCGAAGTCGCACCCGAGGAGGCGCCGAACTTGTGTTCCATGCCCAGGTTTTCAGTGGCCACCGCCAGCAGCGCCTTGACCCACTCGCCTTCAGGGTTGCGGTACATCGGCTCGGCAATGGAGGTCTCCAGGGTCAGCGGGATATGGTTGTTCTTGCTCCACTGCGTCAGTTTTTCGGTGATTTCGGCTTTCAGCGCTTCCGGGGATTCACCCTTGGGCACGCGCAGGTTGACCGCCAGTTTGAAGTTGTTGTCGTCCATCCCGACATAGGTCAGGGAAGTGGTCAGCGGCCCCATGAAATCATCGGCAAAACCGATCCCCAACTTGCCGCCCAGATAGTCCAGGCCCCAGTTGTCGGCTGCATAACGGGCCGCATCGGTGATGTGGTTGTGCTTGAGCGCCACCTGACCTTCGAGGCTGTTGATGAAGTCCAGCATCCGCGCCACCGGGTTTACTCCAGAGTCGGGTTTGGAGGAGTGGGCGGATACGCCGGTCACGGTCAGCACCACGTCCTTGCCAACCACTTTGGCGCTCACTTCGAAGTTCTCACCATTGTGTCTGGCATATTCAATGCCGGCTTTTTGCAGGCTGGCGGCCAGCTCGGCAGGCTTGTCAGTGACAAAAGTGGCGACTGATGTCGACGGGATCTGGTTGGTGGCCAGGCCGCCGGTCAGCGAAGTGATTTCTGCACCCTGGCCTTCTGCTTTACGCCGTGCAAAGTTGGCCATCACCGTGCCGTAGCCTTTTTCGGCAATGACCACCGGGTAGCCGCCATCCAGTGCCAGGTTGTAGTTGGGCGTCGGGTTGTGTTCGAAGTAATACGGAATGGCGTCGCCACTGGTTTCCTCGGTGGTGTCCACCAGCAGCTTGAAATTGCGCGCCAGTGGCAGGTTTTCTTCCTTGATCACCTTCATTGCGTACAGCGTGACCACGATGCCGTTCTTGTCATCTTCGGTGCCGCGGCCGTACATGCGGTCGCCGATCAGGGTGACCTTGAACGGGTCAAGCCGGGTGCCGTCTTTCAGTACCCAGTTTTCCGGGCTCACCGGTACCACGTCGGCATGGGCGTGGATGCCCACCACTTCATCGCCTTTGCCTTCCAGGGAGATCTCGTAGACCCGGCCATCGACGTTGCGATAGTTCAGATTGAAGGCCTTGGCCAGGTCTCTGATCTTGTCGCCGATCTTGATGAATTCAGGGTTCTTGTACGATGGCATGCCTTCCACGTTGACGGTGGGGATGGCCACCAGCTCGATCAGGGTCTGGGTGGCCGCGCTGCCGTACTTGATCCGCGTGTACAGGCCCAGCAGGCGATAGATCTCGTTCTGCTGCTCGGCGGACAGGGTTTTGTTGTCGAGAAAAGCATTGATCGCAGGGCCCAGGTCATCGGTTTTAGCCAGATCGCTCTTGGCCAGGCTGGTCAGGAACTGCCTGAAATCCGTTACCGATTTATCACTGAAGGACTTGAGAATGAGCTCGCTCTGCTGCGGGGTGATATTGGCCATAGCAGCCGGGGTGAACGCTGTGAGGCTGGCCATCATCAGGGTTGCGGCGGCCAGTTGCTTGAGTGAGAAATCCATTGTGCAGGGCATTCCTTTGCAGGTGGTTGAGGGTGAATAGCGGATGAATGTAACAAAACATTATCGAAAATGGGTCAAAAACAGCCCCCTTTATTTCACCCTCGCGCCTACACCGATTGCTGGGCTTGCAGGAACAGTGAAAACAGTTCCGACTGGGACTTGATTCCCAGCTTGCTGTACATGTGTTTGCGATGCACTTTTACGGTTTCGGCCGAGATTGCCAGTTTGCGGGCGATTTCCTTGTTCGAGCAGCCGCTGAGCAATAGCCGGCCCACTTCCATCTCCCGTGCGGTGAGGGGCGAACTCAACTGTGCAGTGGCCGCCTCCAGGCGAGCCTGCCAGTTGGGCGTCAGTTCTGGCGCTTCGCCGGGATCGCGTTCAAACAGCAGGCGTTGGCGCATCAGCGCCGCGACCCACGGCTGGACCAGTCCCAGCAGGGCGGTCTGTTCCAGGCTGAACCGGCACTGGCTGCCCAGGGACAGGCTGAGGGTGCGTTCATTGTCGAGTTGCACGTTGATATGCACCTCGTCGGTCACGATATTCAGACGGAAATAACGCTGGTAGTAATCGGTCTGTTCAAAGCATTCGGGAGCCACGTCCTGCAGCTGGAACAACCCGCTCTGGGGCGCTTCGCGGTTGGCGATATAGAACGGGTCCAGCAGGTACAGGCCCTTGAGGTAGTCCTGGAACAGCGGGTCCACGGCGCCGTCGGCACCGGGGGACTCGGCCAGTACCTGGGGCTTGCCGGCGCCGTAAATCAGCACCACCCAGTTGTCCACGGGCAGGTAGCGGCCGAGCAAGCGCACCAGCGCGGTCCAGAAATTGGGGCGATCGAGGGTTTCAATCACCCGGCCCATGGCGTCATGCCAGGCCACATCCTGCAATGTCAGACTCATCTTTGTACCCAGAGGGGGTTACCCCATCGATGTCATTTATTGGCGCGATGCCGCGTTCCATACTCGGTTCATCCCCCGTGCAAGGATCTGAGATGAAGATTGAACTGATGCAACTGGCAGGCCGTGACGGCGACACCGCTTATAACCTGACGCGTACCCTCAATGCCATCGCCACTTGTGAGGCCGGCACCGATTTGCTGGTGTTCCCCGAGACTCATCTGAGCGGCTTTGTCGGCGCCGATGAGCTGGCCCGCGTCGCCGAACCTGTGCATGGCCCGGCCCTGCAAAGGGTGTTGCAGGCCGTGCGCGAGCGGGATGTTTCGGTGGTGCTGGGCATGGCTGAACAGCACAACGGCACCTACTACAACACCTCGGTTCTGGTGACCCCCGAGGGCATAGCGCTGGCTTATCGCAAGACCCACCTGTGGCCAACCGAGCGCGGTGATTTTTGCCCCGGCGATCGTTTCAGCACGGTGCCATGGCGCGGGATTCGAGTGGGTTTGCTGATCTGTTATGACATCGAGTTCCCCGAAACCAGCCGTGCGCTGGCGCAACTGGGCGCTGATCTGATTATCGTCACCAACGGCAATATGGACCCCTACGGTGCGGTGCATCGTACCGCCATCATGGCTCGGGCCCAGGAGAACCAGATCTTTGCCGTGATGGTCAATCGCGTCGGGGCAGGGGATGACGGCCTGGTATTTGCCGGTGGCAGTACAGTGGTTGACCCCCATGGCCAGGTGGTCTTTGAGGCCGGACGCGAAGAAGTGCGACAGGTGGTGGAGCTGGACCTGAATCTGCTCAGGTTCGCCCGCCGTGATTACGACTATCTCAAGGACCGCCGTGTGCTGCTTGCCGGCGAACAGATCGTCCACCCAGATGGCCGCCGCGAGCTGCTGACCGGAGTTGCACAATGAAAAGTCAACGCAGTGTCAACTGGGCCCTGGCCACCCTGTTGAGTGTCGGTCTGGCCCAGGTGCAGGCGGCGGATTCTCAGGTGCATATCTACAACTGGTATGACTTTATTGCCCCGGATGCGACGAAGAATTTCCAGGCTGAAACCGGCATCAGCTCGGTGTATGACGTGTACGACAGCAGTGATGTGATGCAGAGCAAGCTCATGGTGGGAGGCAGCGGGTACGACGTGGTGGTCGCCAGCAACGATGTGCTGCCTAATTTGATAAAAGCCGGGGTGCTGAAGGAACTCGATCGCTCGCAGTTACCCAACCTGCCACACCTTGACCCGGCCATTCTGGCGAAAATGCAAAACAATGATCCCGGTAATCGCTATGCGGTGCCGTATCTGTGGGGCACCACGGGCATTGGTTACGACGCGGACAAGGTCAGGGCGACTCTCGGTCCTGATGCTGCGGTGGATTCCTGGGACCTGATCTTCAAGGAAGAAAACATCAGCAAACTGAGCCAGTGCGGCGTGGCCATGCTTGATGCCCCGGGCGATATTATCTCCATTGCCCTGCATTACCTTGGCCTGCCGCAAAACAGCAGCAACCCCCAGGATTACCAAAAGGCCGAGGCATTGCTGCTCAAGGTGCGGCCGTATATCCGTTACTTTGACTCGTCGAGGTTCATCACCGATCTGGCCAATGGCAATGTCTGCGTGGTGGTGGGCTGGGCAGGCGGGGTGCAGGACGCGAAAACGGCGTCGCTGGCGGCTGGCAATGGTCGCACCATTGGCTACAGCATCCCCCGTGAAGGGGCACCGATCTGGATCGAGAACCTGGTGTTGCTCAATGATGCACCTAACCCGCAACAGGGGCTGGCGTTTATCAATTACATGCTGCGCCCCGAAGTGATTGCCCGGACCTCTAACCACCTCAAATACCCCAATGGCAACCAGGACGCCAGGGAGCTGGTGGACAAAGTCATTCGCGATGACACTGATATTTACCCGACCGAGGCAGTGATGGCGACCCTGTTCCCGCTTCAGCCCATGGCACTCAAACTGGAGCGGATACGCACCCGGTTGTGGAGCAAGGTCAAAAGCGGGACCTGAGCCCCCGATACCCGGGGGCTGCTGCGCAGTCCAGCGCAGCTTAGTGCCTGGTCGGCGACTAGGCGCTGGCCGTGCGAGGGGCCACCTGTCGGGCCCCGGGCATCGCCGGCAGCACGGCTTCCTGCAGAATGCGCGCCGCAGGATGCTCGAAGCGCATCCCCGGCGTTACTTCGCGGTCTTCCACCAGGTTGCCGTCGGCCAGCACCACCACCCGCTGGCAAAAACGCCGGACCAGGCTCAGGTCATGGGTAATCAGCAAGAACCCTGTCCCGGATTCACGTCGCACCTCTGCGAGCAAATCAAGAATCTGCACCTGCAATACCCGGTCAAGGTTGGACAGGGCTTCGTCAAGAATGATCAGTTGCGGGCCAACCGCCATGGCTCTGGCGATCCCGGCCCTTTGCAGCTGCCCGCCGCTGAGTTGCGCCGGCAGTTTGTCGATGTCGGCCGGTTCGAGTTTGACCTGCTGCAACAGTTGTTCAACCCGGGCCTGGCACGCCTCGCGGTGCATGCCCGCAAGGTGGCGCAACGGCTCGGCAATGCTCCAGCCAATGCTGCGCTGGGGGTTGAAAGCACTGAGGGCATCCTGAAACACCATCTGCACCCGCTGCAAAAACTCCGGATGGGTGCCCTGCAACGCCTGGCCATTGAAGTGGATGCTGCCCTGGTCGGGCTTTTCCAGGCCCATCAACAGGCGGGCGAGGGTGCTTTTACCGCTGCCGCTGCCCCCCAGCAGGCCAAGGTTCTGGCCCTCGGGCAGGTCCAGATTCAGTTCGCTGAGCACCTGCACCCGATGCCGTTTGCTGAACATTGCGCCAGCGGTATAGCCGTGGCTGAGGTTGCGTATCTGGAATAAATTCATGCCGGGCAGCTCTCCATCGTTAACGAGTGATGCGCCGCAAGCAGGGTGCGCGCCTCCTGGCTCTGCGGGGCATGGAACAGGCTATGCACATCGGCCTGCTCGACGATCCGGCCGTGGGCCATGACCGTGACCTGATCGGCGCAGCGGGCCACGACGCCCATGTCATGGGTGATCAGCAGTACCCCGAGATTACGGTGCACCATCAGTCGTTCAAGCAGGTCGAGAAAGCGCGCCTGGGCCACCACGTCGAGATCGCTGGTGGGCTCGTCAGCCAGCAAGAATCGGCTGTCGGCAAGCAGGGCCAGGGCAATCATCATCCGTTGCAGCATGCCGCCGCTGAGCTGGAAGGCAAATGAATCGAGCACCCGCTGGCCGTCAAACAGGCCGACTTCAAGCAGGGTGGCGTGGATCAGTTGCTCGGCGTCGACGCCCCGTATGCCTCGCGCCTGCAGGGTTTCCATGGCGTGCTGGCGCAGTGAACGGACCGGGTTGAAAGCACTGCGCGGGTTTTGCAGTACCAGTGCCACTTCGCGCCCGCGCAGGCTGGCGGCCGCAACTGCCTGCCCGTCCAGCAACAGGCTGGCGCCGCTGCTGTGCACCCCGGGCGGCAACAGGTCGAGGATGCCCAGGCAGGTCAGGGATTTCCCCGAACCGCTGGCCCCCACCAGTGCATGGACCTCGCCGGCCTTGAGGGTCAGCTCGACACTCTCGACCAGGGTGCGTTGCCGGTGCTTGAGGGTCAGGCCGCTGATTTTCAGGGTATGTTTCATTCCTTGATCTCCGCCAGCACGCTGGGGTCAAGCCGGTCGCGCAAGGCGTCGCCCAGCAGGTTGAAGGCCATGACCGAGATAAAAATCATCAGCCCCGGCCACAGCAATAGTTGCGGCTGGGTCCAGATAAATTCCTTGGCGTCGTTGATCATCACGCCCCATTCGGGAGTCGGCGGGCTCACGCCCAGACCCAGGAACGACAGGCCCGAGACGTGCAGCATCATGTGGCCGATATCCATCGAGGCCAGCACCAGCAACTGTCCCACCACATTGGGCATCACGTGCTGGCGCAGACGGGTCAGGCGCGAGGCTCCGGCCAGCCGTGAGGCGAGCACATAGTCGCGGTTGCGCTGGGCCAGCACCATGCCGCGCACCATGCGTGCGTACCAGGCCCAGTGGGACAGGGCGATGGCAATGATGACGTTGGTCAGGCCGGTGCCCAGCAGCGCAATCAGGAAGAACGCCAGGACCAGGGTCGGGAAGGTCAGGAACATGTCGCACAGGCGCATCAGAAACATGTCGACCTTGCCGCCAACGATCCCGGCGATCCCGCCAATGACCACGCCCATGATCAGCACCAGGGCCAGCACCAGCACCACGCTGCCCAGGGACAACTGGGTGCCGACGATCAAGCGCGAAAGCACGTCGCGCCCAAGGTGATCGGTACCCAGCCAGTGGCTGGCGCTGGCGGGCAGCAGGCGATCATCCAGACTCACCAGGGTCGCGTCGTAAGGCGCAAGCCAGGGCCCGAATAGTGCCATCAACAGCAACAGGCCGACCAGCAGATAGCCGACCCGCATCCCGTGTTTTTTACCCGGCAAGGCCATGGTTGAGGTGCTCATGCCATCACCCCCGACAGACGCGTGCGTGGATCGAGCCAGGCGTAGCAGATGTCCACCACCAAGTTGCACAGCACCAGCAGGGTGGTGAGCAACAGGGTGAAGCACTGCATCACCGGGAAGTCGCGGTTGAGCACGGCACTGACCGCAAAGCGCCCGACGCCGGGCCAGGCGAAGATGGTTTCGATCACTAATGCACCCCCCAGCAGTTCGCCGATATGCATGCCGGTGGCGGTCACCAGCGGCATCCAGGCGTTGCGCAGGATGTGATCACGCCACACCCGCCGTTCGCTCAGGCCACGGGCCCGGGCGTAGAACACATGCCGCTGCTGGCGCACATCCAGCAGGCTGGCGCGCAGCAGGCGGGCGTTGATCGACATCGACATCAGCGCGATGGCCAGTACCGGCATCAGCAAGTGCTGCGGCCCGCCACGCCCCATCGGCGGCAACCAGCCCAGCCACAGGGAGAACAGGGCGATCAGCAAAAAGGCCAGCCAGAAGTTGGGCATCGACACACCGATAAAGGTGATGAAACGCACCACCTGATCCGGCCAGCGGCCTTTCCAGCGCGCGGCGGCCAGGCCCAGCGGGATGCTCATGAGCAGAGTGGTGAGCAGGGCCAGGCCACCCAGTTGCAGAGTGGCCGGCAGGTAATACAGCAGGTCGTCCAGCACCGGGCGGCCGGTGATGTAGGAGGTGCCGAAGTCCAGGTGCAGGGCATTCCACAGCCAGCTGATGTACTGCTCGGGCAGCGGGCGATCCAGCCCCAAAGCCTGGCGTGCCTCTGCCAGTGCGGTGTCGGTCGGCGGGATCTGCGACAGGCGCAGGTAATCCAGGGCCGGGTCGCCATTGCCCAGGTGCAGGAGGATGAACACGATCAGCGACACCCCCAGCAGCACCGGGATCAGCAGTACCAGACGCAAAATGATATAGCGCAGCATGGCTCAGGGCTTCCCGGTGGCTGGGTGCATGACTTCGAACGGCACGTCGAACAGCGTGCTGCCGAACTGGACGTTAGCCACATTGTTGCGGCTGACACTGATGGCGGTCAGATAGGAAATCGGCAAATACACCGCCTGATCGTGCAGGGTGGTGAGGATTTCGCGGTAGCCTTCGGCGCGCTGTTGCTCATCGGTCTGGCCCAGGACTTCGGCGATCCTGGCGTCGATGGCATCCTTCATCGGCAGGCCGCGCTGGGCCATATAGTCGGCGTGCCCGGCATAGCGCATGGAGCTGACAAAGGAGTGCGGGTCGTAAGGCGCGCCCCAGGTATCGGCGAAGATCATGCCGAAGCGGCCTTCACGCTGGCGCTGCACCAGCGCGCCGTCTTCCTCGGCCCGCAGCTTGACCTCGATTCCGACCTTGGCCAGCTCGCCCTGGATGATTTCGGCCAGGCTTTTTTGCAGGGCGCTGGTGCCCAGAAACACCAGTTCGATGCTCAGGGGCTGACCGTCCTTCTCAAGGATGCCCTTGCCCGACGGGGCTTTCCAGCCGGCGGCCAGCAGGGTCTGGCGCGCTTGCTGCGGGTCGTAGGGCGCGGCCTTGAGGCCCAGATCGGTGTACGGCATGTTGTTGGAAAACAGGGCGTCGGCACGGGGTTCCAGACCATGCAGGACCTTGGCGATGATGGTGTCCTTGTCCACGGCCTGATTGATCGCCTGGCGCACCGCCAGTTCGTTGGTGGGGGCCAGGCCGGTGTTCATCGCCACCGAACGGGTGGCCAGGGGCGCGGAAATGGCGGTGTTGAAACCTGAGTCGCGCAGGCGCACAAAGGTCCCGGGGGAGATTTCACCCTCGGCGCCCTGAATCAGATCCAGCTCCCCGGTCTGCAAGGCAATGGCGCGGCTGTCGGGGTCGGAGATGACCTTCACCAGCACTGAGCCGTAAGCCGGTCTGGCCCCCCAATAGCGTTCGTTGCGCTCGAAGCGGTCGTATTCGCCGCGTCGGGTTTGCGCCAGGATCCAGGGCCCGGTGCCCACCGGTGCACCCGGTTTGGCGTGCGGTGCGCCGAAGCGCAGCGGGCGCACTTGCGCCAGTTCCATCAGGGTCGGGTAGTAAGGGTGTTTCAGCTTGAGCACCAGGGTGTGCTCGTCCGGTGCTTCAACACCCTCCAGGGTGGAGACCAGTTCCATCCACTGATGGCGTTTGCTGTTGGCCAGTACGGCGTCCAGACTGGCTTTGGCGGCGGACGCATTGAACGGGCTGCCATCGCTGAAGGTCACCGCGTCACGCAGGGTAAAGGTGTAGGTTTTGCCGTCCGGCGAGACTGTCCATTGGGTGGCGAGCCAGGGTTCCAGCGTGCCCTTGTCGGTGTACCGCACCAGGGGCTCATAGACCATGGCCTGGGCGTACATCTGGTTTGGCGAGTAACCCCGGGGGTCAAGCGGCCCGGCATTGGTCGGCCACGAATAGGTGAGGGTGGGGGCCGGGTCGGCGGCGTGGGCTGCGATCAGGCCCATACTCAGGCAGACTCCGGACATCCATAAGGCAAGTTGTTTTTTCATCCTTGACTGCTCCACACTGCGTCTCCCTCAGGTTGATGGCCGCTGGCCTGTCCACTCATTGGGTATGAAGTCTATGTCAAAAGATCATAACTGCGAGGCCGATTAGATGCAGAGGGTCACAATCACGCTGGACGATGCCTTGCTGACTGCGATTGACCAGCGGGTTGGCACCCACGGTTATCAGGGACGCTCCGAAGCCATTCGCGATTTATTGCGCGCCGGTTTGCTGGAACCGCAGAACCGCAACCCGCAGGAGCCCTGCGTGGCCACCTTGAGCTATGTCTACGATCACGGCACCCGGGAGTTGTCCAAGCGTTTGAACACCGCCTTCCATGAGCACCATGACCTGACCCTCTCGACCCTGCATGTGCATCTGGATCAGGGCAAATGCATGGAAGTGTCGGTGCTCAAGGGCAGCATTGGCGAAGTTTCGGAACTGGCGCGCCACGTCATGGCCGAACGCGGGGTGCGGCATGGCAGCGCGCAGATCATTCCGTTGGGTGGTATCGAAGGTGATCAGGCCTGACGCTTGCTGCGCATCAGGCTGACCTGTTGCTCAAAGACTTCATACGACCAGCGCTTGTTCAGGGCCTCAAGCATCAACTGCTGCCCGGTCTGCGGTGCCAGGCCGTGAAGCGGCGGGTCGGTGTCCAGGTTGGTGGGGAATGCATAGCCGTCAGCGACCGCAGCAATCACTGCCGCCAGATCCCGGGCGTCCAGTTCATCCTGTTGCAGCCCCTTGAGCAGCGCCGGATAGAGCGCCAGCATCATGCTTTCGCGGTCCAGGCTTTCCATGGTCTTACCGAACGCCGAACTGATTTGCAGCAGATTGGCCATGCGCTGGCAGTTGGCGGTGTGGTTGCTGCCGGCGGCGTGAAACAGCGCCGGGTTGAAAAAAAGCATATCGCCCTTGCTCAGCGCCAGTTGCACCGCGTGCTGGTTGAAGTAGTCGATAAATGCCTCGTCCCGCCATGCCAGATACCCCAAGTCATATTGCTGGGAAAACGGCAGCAACAGGGTCGGCCCGGTTTCCAGCGGCATGTCGGTGTGGGCGATGGCGCCCTGCAAGGTCAGATACTGCGACAGCACATGCAGTGGCAACGGGTACCTTTGCACCTCGTCCACCGACTGAAAACCCAGGTGATAATCACGGTGGGGCTGCTGCGCCTGGCCGCCGGGATGCACCACGTTGACCTGGGCCGTGATCTGGAAATGCGGCCCCAGCCACGCCTCGGCAATCAGCCCGATCAGAGGGTTGGCGTAGTACTCGATAAACGACTCGGGTGAATACAGCGCCGCCTTTTGCAGGGAGTTCCATATGCGACCGTTGCTCCCTGCTTTGGCGAAATGATCGGCACCGGTTGCGGCCTGTGCCTGGCGGGCAAGAATCGCTTCGAATACCCGGCTATGGCGATCGACCACTTGCAGATCGCCATAGGCCTGGCGCACCACCAGCACCCCGGGGCCATGGCGCAACAAATGGTGCAGCTGGTTCATCAGCGGTAGCGGGTCGTCACGCAATGCCTTGTGTAGCGTATCGGCGTGATAGATCACCACATTGCTCTGGACCCCGGCGCAACCCGGGTAATCCGCGGCTTTGGCAGACTGCCCGCACAGCGCGGCAAAGTCACTCAGAGCCACTGCACTCTGGCGGACGAAAGCGCTGGCGCCGGTCATGCATCACCCAATGCCAAAGGTGCGTCCGGGCGCGGGGTTGAACCGTCACCACAGCCCATCACGCCTTGCTCCAGGTCAATCACCGAGCCGGTCATCATTCCGGACTCAGCGGACAGCAAAAAGGCCACGCTGCGGGCGACTTCTTCAGGCTTGAGCAGCCGGCCGAACGGCATCGACTGTTCCACTTCGGCCAGCCAGCCATCCTGTGCGCCGTGGTATTGGCGCTGGATCTGGTCTTCGTGGGGGGTGTCCATCCAGCCGATATTCAGACCGTTGACCCTGATCCGGTTGCGCAGGGTGCTGAAGGCCACGTTCCTGGTGAGGATCGCCAGTGCGCCCTTGGACGTCGAGTAAGCCGAGAGAAACGATTGGCCGCCATGGCCGCTGACGCTCTGGATATTGACGATGGCGCCTTCAACACCCTGGCGGATCATCAGCTTGATGGCTTCTTGCATAAGGAAAAACGGTGCCCGCACATTGACTGCGAAGATGCGGTCGAACAGTTCTGGCGAAGTGTCGAGAATGCTGCCTCGGTCAGACATGCCTGCGCAGTTGACCAACCCGTGCAAGGTGCCGAAATGTTTGCGTGCGGCTTCGATCACGGCGCGACAATCTTCCACACGCTCCATGTCGGCCTCGACGAAAAAGGCCTGGCAGTCCAGTTGTGCCAGCTGGCGCACCTGCTCGGCGCCTTTGTCACGGCTGCGCCCGCAAATGATCAGCCCGGCTGCACCGCGACGCGCCAGGGTATGGGCCACGGCTGCGCCGAGGCCTTGAGTACTGCCGGTAACGACAAAAAAACGGCCTGCGAACTGGGTGGAAAAATCGGCTTCAGACATGAACGTCTCCTGCGGTTTTTTATTGTTGTCGAGATCGTCGGGTGACACCTCGTGAAACCGAGACTAGCATCAGCCAAGCCTCATAACTGGCAGAAAAGACCTCATAAAAACCTCAAGAAAAAGCCCGGGGATTATCATGCTCAGCCGTGCCAAGCGTTTCTCCATCAAGCAAATTGCTACCCAGGCCGGTGTCAGCAAAGCCACGGTCGACCGCGTGCTGCACCAGCGCGGCAGTTTTCATCAGCAGACTCAACGGCGTATCGAGCAGGCCCTGGGCGAGCTGGAAGCTCAGGAGAAAAGTGGCCTGGCGATGGGTCGCACTTTTCATGTCGACGTCATCCTGCACACCCCGGAGCGCTTCAGTACGGCGGTAAAAGAAGCCATAACGGCACAGCTGAGCAGCATGGCGCCGTTTCGTATTTCGCCGCGTTTTCATCTGTTCGAAGAGATCGACCCCCAGGCCATGCACGACTTGATCCGGCGCTGCGCAGAGAAGGGCAGTCAGGGGGTGGTGCTCAAGGCGGCGGATGAGCCATTGATCAACCTTGCGGTCAACCGGCTGGTGGCGGCCGGGATTCCGGTGGTGACCCTGGTCACCGATTTACCCCAGAGTGATCGCATCGCGTACGTCGGCATGGACAACCGCAACGCCGGGCAAACCGCAGCGTACTTGCTGTCACGCTGGCTGGGTACGGAGGCGCAAGAGGTGGCGGTGGTGATCAGCAGCGAACGTTTTCGCGGCGAGGAAGAACGTGAAATGGGCTTTCGCATGTGGTTGCGTGGGCGGGCGCCGCACCTGCGGGTACTGGACATCAGTGAAGGGCTCGGGGTCTACGAACCGACCTTTGCCCGCGTGACTCTGGCCCTGGAACAGCATCCGCGATTGCAGGCGGTGTACAGCGTGGGCGGTGGCAACCGGGCGATTGTCGATGCTTTCGCCGCCCTTGAACGGCCGCTGCAAGTGTTTATCGGGCATGATCTGGATGAAGAAAACCGGCAATTGCTGGCCGAAGAAAAAATCGCCGCAATCATCGATCACAACCTGCAGGTCGATGCCCGACATGTGTTCCTGCATATCCTGCACTATCACCGGGTATGGAAAGCAGGTCCGATAAGCCCGTCACAGGTGCAGATCGTGACTCCGTTCAATTTGCCATAAGTCGTATCCGGTTGCGGCCTGGAGTGGCCGCTATATAGCGAACAACGGGCAAGGTCTTTAGTGTCTAAAAAGACCAGGTCGTTTCAACAGCAGGTTTCAAACAGCACAGCCCAATGCGAGGCATTGGGCTGTGCTGGCGGTATTGCCGGATGGAGGGGGAATAAAAACTTCATGGATCAAAAGTTGCCCCATCGAAACCCTTACAGCATTCGATTGGCCCATCCTCTGCGCATAAGTTCCCCCTGAGGGCCAAACCATTTGTAATCGTCTTCAAAATTCTGGAAGCCTGTTGGCCAGGACCTGTTACCCGCAGCCCTTGCTGTTTCGTAAGCCTGGTAAGTCGAGGCCTCTACAATTCTTAATCGGGACGGGTTGTTAATACCTGTTTCAACAGCAACCTGCCAAGGATAATACTGCGGGTGATTGCCAGTAATGATTTGTCTCACTTCGTTGACATAGTTTGGGTTGTTGATAACCGGCCTCCGGTACTCGACCTGTATTCCATTTTCCATACCTCTGGTCCCGGAATAAGGCAGCTCTAATGGCTGGACCGCCGTGCTTGATGTCGGATTATATACGGCGGCTCTATTGGCTCTGTTGGTCTGTCCTATGTTCTGCAAGTCACCCCGGGACAAGTGCGGCAAAAAGCTGTCCCGGATCGGTGTTTGTTCCAGTAAATAGGCAAAGTTCATATTTTGCATTTGCGGGGGTGGGGCGCTCGTTGCCACTCGATGAGCCCTGCCGGGAAACGCCCGGTTACCCCCCGGAGCGCCCCCTGCATGTTGCAATTTATGCTGCCAGCTGCCCACAAACTTGCCGGCCTTTTTGACCCCCTTGGCGGCAGCCCCGGCCATAGACGGGGCCGCCGAGCCCAGAATCCGCCCGGCGTTTTCATTGCCGGTGGCCAGCAAGGCTATCGAGGCCACATCCGCTGCCAGCGACACCACACTCAAGGTCGCGGTGGTGACGGCCGTTACATAGCTGGCGGTCAGCGCCGCTGTAGGCGCGGCCAACGCACCTAGGGAGGCCACGGTGCCGATTACGGCCAGGGCGATGCCGGCCGCCGGCAACAGCCAGTCCAGCCACGAATGGCCCGATGGATCGATGCGGTTGACCGGATCCCCGGCGCAGTAGGCATAGCCATTGAGGCCGCCTTCGCCGAAGGGGCTGAGGCTGTCACGGCTGTGGAAACGCATCAGCACCGGGTTATAGATGCGGTAATCGCCGAGGAAGTACCAGCCGCTGTCCTGTTCGCGCAAGGCGCCGGCGTAGCCCAGTCGGCTGGTGCCGGGCTGGCTCTGGCCGTAGGCGCCGTAGACCGGGGTATTGATCCCGTCGTTGGCCTCAGTGGTTATCGAACCCTGGGCATCGGTGCCCAGCAGCATCACTTCGCGCACTGCCGAAGCGAGACGGCTTTCAGCCACCGGGACGTCACCGGCCCGTACCCAGCGGGTCTGGGTGTCTTCACCCAGCTCGCAGCTGAGCTGGCCGCCGGTGTGGTAACGCCAGCGCGGGCCGGTAGAGTCTTCGGTCTTGATGATGTTGCCCGCCGGGCCGTAGTGCCAGCGGCGTTCGCCGGTAGGCAGAGTTACCCCGATCAGTCGGCCCAGGGCGTCGTAGTGCAGTGGATTACCGCGCTCGTCGCGTTTGAGATTGCCCAGCGCGTCGTACTCCAGGGTTACCGGTGCCGGGTAATCGGCGCGGCTGTGGCTGACGCTGAGCAGCTGGGTGAGGTCGGCGGAGTTATAGGTAAATGTACTGATATTGCTGGCGCTGGCGTCGGCAAATACCGTTTCCAGTCGACGAATATTGTCGAGGGCGTCGTACTGGAAGTGCTGCTCGCGGTAGGTTTTGCCGTGGGCATCTTCGGGCAACGACGGGCCTGCAAGGCGATGGGCAATCATCCGTCCGCGCAGGTCGTAGTCGAAGCTTTCACTACGCACCAGAACACCGTCACGGGTCAGTTCACGCTGGGTCAGCTTGCCGTCTTTACGCCATTGCTGGGTCTGCACTTCTACATGCTGTGCATTCGGCGTTCGGGTAGCCGTTTCACGACGGGCCGGGCGGCCCAGGCTGTCGTAGCCCAGGGTTACGGTCATATCCCGCGAGCCATCGTTTGATTGGGTTCGCTGCTGGTGAATCCGCGAGGCCGCATCGTAGGAGAGGGTGACCGTGACGTCAGGGCCTTGCTGTTGAATCAAGCGACCCAATTCGTCGTACTGGCAGCGCTGTTCGGCACCGTCGGCATCGGTCAGGCGCGTGACTTTGCCCGCCGGGGTGGTGCTTTGCTGTTGCGAGCGCGGCTGATCGCCGTGCCAGGCGTAGTCGGCTTTGCTCAGTTGGCCGGACGGGGACCAGTGATCTTTTTGCAGACCCAGATTGCCCTGGGATTCCAGCAAACGGCCGCTTAGCGGATCGTATTGATTGAACACGCTGATGCCGGGGGCTTGCAGCGACAGCAATGCACCGCCCAGTTCCGGTTGGCGCTCACTCTTCACCCGGGTACCGTCGGGCAGGATTTGGGTATGGGCGTGAATTTCGCCTTCGGCATATTCCCATTCAGAGACACTCTGCCCGACCTTTTCCCACACCAGTCGGCCCAGGCCATCATATTTGCGCTCGCCCAGCAGGACTTCATTAGTGCCCAAAGACGGATGAGTGATCGAGACCGTGGCCGGTAAATCACCGTCATGGCCTTCGGCGTAGGTGCGTTTAATGAGGGAGCCATCAGGCAGCGTGGTGGATACCAGCCGGTCCCGCACATCCCATTCTTGGCGGGTCTCCCGGCCCATGGCATCGAACTGGCTGATGCAGCGGCCAAGGCCGTCATAGCTCCAGCTCAGTTCGTGCTGAAGTACGCCATCGGCGCAATACAGTCTCTCGGTCAGCGGCTTGCCATCCAGGGTATGGGTGGTCACGGTTTTGGCCCCGGCCACGCCATTGGCGTCGGTCTGCCAGCTGCTGCCGGTCAGGGCTACCGGGTCGGCGAGGGTATGTTGGGTGATACCGTCTGCGCCGGTTTCAGTCAGCACATTGCCCCAGTCATCAAAGGTGCGTTCAGTGGTCAGGCTCAGGGCCGGAACGTCTTCGTTACCGGGATCGTAAGTCGTTTCACGGAACACCCGGCCCAGCACGTCATATTCGGCGGTCCAGGCGGTATAGGTCTCACCGCTGTCGGTCTGTTTTTCACGGCGGATTTCCCGGGCCATGCCATCGAGCCAGACAGTTTCCTTACGCCCGGAAGCGCCGATTCGGGTCTGGCAGCGCTGGTTCGCTGACAACGAATAGGCCCAGTTGACCTTGGCCTCGAAGGCTGAATCCGGGGCCGCGACTTCCTGAGTCACACGCCCCAGGGCATCGTGGGCAAAGGCCATGCGCAGCTGCTCGTCGGTCTGTTCGGTGACCATTAGCCCCGAGTACAGATCCTGTGAGGATTGGGAGCTGGATTTATGTCCGTCGTGGCTGGTGATCGTGACCTTTTCCTGCAATACGGCACGTTCCAGCGAACGGGCGTTGCGGGCCTGAGTCAGGCTGTAGCTGTAGGCCCGGGTAGTGCTTTTACCCTCTACCGTTTGGGTTTCGCTGAGCATGCGAGCGTGATGGGGCGAGGCCGGATCGTTAATGAAATTTTGCGTCGAGCGGCCCAGTTCACTGGACTGATTGCCCTCAACCAGCAACAAACGTTCTTCACTGCTCTGGACAAAAGTCGGCAATGCAAACCCGGGAGCATCCTGACGCACCGGCAGCGCCTGATAACGGTAGCGGGTCTGCTTGACCGGGCCTTCGGTGCCGGGTGGCGGGCTGACCGTACGACTTTTCAGGCGGGTGATGCGGCCCAGTGGGTCGGCCGGGCAGTTGTCGCTCTCACCGGTTACCGGGTAGTACTCCGACTCTTCAATCCCGCCCAGGGCATTACGGTGCCACACCGGGTTACCCAGCTCGTCGTAGCGGGTTTCTTCTTCGGTAACAAGTTCTCGCAGCACCCGTTGGCCATCCAGCTGCGCCTTGCGGGTAATGACCTTGTGCGGGAACTGGAAGTAAGGCAGTTGCCGGGCAATGGGCAGCCAGGGCTCGTCGTAATAGGTGGTCTCGGTTTCCTGCAGGGTCTGGCCCTGCAAGGTGCGTTCGCGGGTCAGCAGGTGGAAGCGGTTAAAGGTGCGGCTGATGGTTTGCAGGGCCGTGCCCCGGGCATCCATCAGGGTTTCGGTGGAGCCATAAAGAAAATCGCCGGCACCGGTCAGGTGGTAGAGGTTGTCTTCGCGATTACGCCACTGACGTACCGCCGGCCAGCCAAAATAGTTATTGCTGCCATACAGGCCGTAGTCATAGCGAACCAGCTGCACCGGCTGGCCATCTCCCGGATCCTTGCGGGTCTGACTGACCACCGGCATCCGCGCAAACGGCGCCCCTGCAGGCAGGTTGAGGCCGTTGGCCTCGCTGTAGGTCACTTCCTCGGTGCTGCCGGTGGGCTGGGTGCATTTGTTCAGCAGCAACAGACCTGAATCACTGCGGGTGTATTCAAACTGCCAGCCATTATCGGGCAGGCCGTCCACTGTCACCCGGCGCAACTGCCCGGAGACCCGGTGAAAAGACATCACCACCTGTGCGGGGGTATCCGGCTGTAAGGTCAGATGGGTTGTCACGCCCTCGTAGGCCAGAGCCAGCACCGTGCGGCCTTGGGCATCACTGACTTTTTGCAGGTACGCCGCGTTGCCGACCGAACGCCAGTCAAAGGTCAAGGCGCTACCGTCGGCGCCCACCAGGGTGCTGACCACCCACAGGCTGGCATGCCCCGGCAAAGGAATCAGGCGCTCACAGCTGCCGTCGTTATGCCTGACCCACATTTCCTGACGCTGCACCGTGACCGTCACCACAGGCAAGCGCACATCGGGGAAACGCATGCTCTGGCCGACAATCTCACCGCGAAAACGCTCGCCGGAATTGAGTTGCAACTGCTGGCTGGCGCCATCCCAGGAGGTGGTACCGAGCATCCAGCCCAGACCGAAGCCCTGGTCGGCAGCCATCAACGGACTATGGCTCAGATGCAATTGGCCGATGGGCCCGCGCAAATCATTGGCGGCGCCGGTGGGCAGGCTGATCGAGGCCGAGAACGCACCGGTGCGCGGATCGACGCCGGCACTGATGCTGCTCATAAAGTTGTAGGCCCCGGAATATACGTCGCCACTGCTGAGCAGGCTGGCGGCGGACTGGATGTCGGGGGTATTTCCAGAGGGGTCAAACATGGTTGCTACTCCTTGGTTCGCTGAAACGGAGTGGCAACATAGAGGCGCAGACTTAAGGGAAACAATGAGCAAGGGCTGTAGGTGTCTTCGCGACAAGAAGCTGCACGATTGCAGCCAAGGTGCACCTGCAAAGCTGTCTGGATTTCGTTGCACGGGATGGGCGGGTCACAGGTTCTCGCTGGTAACGATCTGCAGCGGCACATGGATGCGGTGACGCAACGGATCAAACTGCGGCGCTGTTTGCAGTTCTACCAGCAAGTCCATCAGCGCCGTGGCGATCAGCCCGGGCTGGGAGTCCACCACTATGCGAATCAACCCCTGCTTGAGCGCCTGCTGCGACAGCTGCGTGGACTCCGGCAAGATACTGCACAGGCCCGGGCGAGCGGGCAACTGGGCCAGGGCGCGGATGATGCCGTCACCACCGCCGCCGACCACGCACAGGCCGCGTAAATCGGCATGTCGGGCCAGCAGGTCCAGGGCCGCTTCTTCGGTCACGTCATCGTTGTCCATATTGATCAGCGGATCGAGCAGTTTGAGCCCCGGTGCATGCTCTGTGAGGTAACTGCGCAAGCCATCGACCCGCGCCTGATGCCCCTGGAAGCGGTGGCCGCCCAGCAATACGCCGATGCTGCCCTTGCGCGCATTGCAGGTATGGGCCAGCAACCAGCCCATGGTGCGGCCCACCTGGAGATTGTCCACGCCGACATAGGCCTCCTGCGCCTGTTCGTGGATGTCTGACAGCAGGGCAATCACCGGCACTCCGGCTTCACGAATCTGGGCAATGCAGGCATTGATCTGCGGATGGGTGAAGCTGACCACCGCCAGGCCATCGTACTGCACTGCCATGTGCTCGATTTGCGCCACGATGGCGCCGGGGCTGCGGTCGATCACGTACTCGAAATGGCAGCTCAGGTTGGCCTCGAGCTGACGGCGGGCCGCTTCGCCAATGGCGGCCGCCAGATTGCCGTAGAACGCCTGGGCAGTACCCAGCAGCAGAATGCCGAAGCGATAAGTGGGGCGGCGCTCGCGGATGCGCTGGCCAATCAGGCGCGCGGCGAAATAACCGACTGCTTCGGCGGCCTGGAACACCTGTTCGGCAGTGTCCGGGTTGACCGGGGCCCGGGCATTGAGCACCCGGTCTACGGTGGCCACACTCAGCCCTGCCTGAGCGGCAACGGTGGCGATGGTGGGGCGTTTATTGTTGTCCATGGTCAGCCTTGAAGAAGGCCTTGATAGAAAACTATCAAGCTGCACTGGGCCACGATGATAGCTTGATAGGGAATCTATTCAAGGCATTGAGGGCCATGGCATGGCTGCTTATATTTTCTCCAGAACAATAATCAAGCCAGCGGAGAAACTGCCATGTCCCACTCCAGTTCAACCGAACACCGCGACTATCGATTGACCGGCCCTGAAGCCGCGAGGGCTGCCGAAAAAGGCCTGGTCTCGGCCAGCTGGTATCAATGCCCGATCTCCCGCAAGCGCCTCAAGGAATTGATGCAGCGTCGCGATGGCCCGGCCCTGCGTGACACCGCGTTGTGGATTCTGGCGCTGCTGGCAACCGGGTTCGGTGGCTACTGGTTCTGGGGCTCCTGGGCCTGTGTGCCATTTTTTATTGCCTACGGGGTGTTGTATGGCACCGCCTCCAATGCGCGCTGGCATGAAATGGGCCACGGCACGGCGTTCAAAACCCGCTGGATGAACGATGCGGTGTATCAGGTCGCCAGCTTCATGTGCCTGTTCGAGCCTCATGTCAGGCGCTGGAGCCATACCCGTCATCACACCGACACTATCGTGGTGGGGCGCGATCCGGAAATCGTCGAGCCGCGTCCACCAAGTCTGGTGCGCATGGCGCTGAGCCTGTTCAATCTGCCCCATGGGTTCAATACCCTGCGCTCGGTATTGCGCCATGCAGCCGGGCGTATGGATGACGAAGAGCAGAGTTTTATTCCGCAGTCTGAATGGCCGGCAGTGGTGCGCACGGCGCGGATCTGGCTGGTGATTTACGCCCTGGTGATCGGACTGGCGCTGTATCAGCACAGCTGGTTGCCACTGATGTTTATCGGCCTGCCAAGCCTGTATGGCGCGTGGCTGTCCTACCTGTTCGGGCTGTCGCAGCATGTGGGGCTGGCCGAGGATGTACTGGATCACCGCAGTAACTGCCGGACGATTTACATGAACCCGCTGCTGCGCTTTATCTACATGAACATGAACTATCACCTTGAGCACCACATGTACCCGATGGTGCCTTACCACGCCCTGGCACAGTTGCATGAGGAAATCCGCCACGACTGTCCGCCGCCGTATCCAGACCTGCTTGCTGCCTTCAAGGAAATCATCCCGACCGTTATGCAACAGCGTAAAGACCCCGGTTATTTCATTGATCGTCCCACAGGGCCGCGCACTGCTGCGCCAGCGCAAAACCAGGCTGTCCCCGGCTGATCGCGACCACAACTACAAGAGAGAAGATCATGAGCGAGCAATGGATCGACGTCTGCTGCGTGGACGACATAGATGAAGAAGATGTAATGCGTTTTGACCACGGCCAGCACACCTATGCCGTGTACCGGTCGGCCGATAGCGAGTTTTTCGCCACTGCCGGGCTGTGTACCCATGAGTCCATCCACCTGGCAGACGGGCTGGTGATGGACCACGTCATCGAGTGCCCCAAACATAACGGGCGTTTTGATTACCGTTCGGGCAAGGCGCTTGGGGCTCCGGTGTGCGTCAACCTCAAGACCTATCCGGTACGGGTCGAGGCCGGTCGTTTGTATCTTGGCGTACCGACTTGAGAGCGGGGAGCCAGACCATGGATACAGTCAATGCTCCACTGGTGATTATCGGCGCCGGCCATGCCGGCGGGCGTGCGGCCCTGACCTTGCGCAGCGAGGGATACAGCGGGCGGTTGATCCTGATCGGTGACGAAGCCCATGCACCTTATGAACGGCCACCACTGTCCAAGGGGTTGCTGCAGGGCACCACCGACCTGGCGGGTTGCAGCCTGTGCGACAGCACCCGGCTGGGTGAGCTGGACATTGAACACTGGACGGCCGTTCCGGTGCTGTCGCTGGCACCGGCGCAGCATGGGTTGCAACTGGCCGATGGCAGCTGGCTAGCCTACGGGCGGTTGTTGCTGGCAACGGGTGGACGGGCACGGCGCTTGCCCAACGTGCCGGAGCATATGGCCAATGTGCTGTATTTGCGCACCCATGATGAAGCTCTGACCCTGCGCAACGGATTGCGCCCCGGCTCGCGGCTGGTGGTTGTAGGCGGCGGCTTTATCGGCCTGGAAGTGGCCGCGACGGCGCGGTCCCTGGGCTGCAGTGTGACCTTGCTTGAAGCCGGGCCGCGTCTGGCCGGGCGGGTGTTGCCCGAGCGCTTGTCCGGGGTGTTGCTGGATTTGCATCGGGCCCGGGGTGTTGATGTGCGCTTGAACGTGGCCATTGAAGCGGTGCTGGGCGGCGAGCGGGCCGAGGCGGTACAACTGGTGGACGGCCAGTGCCTGCCCTGTGATCTGCTGGTAGTGGGGATCGGCATGCAACCCAATGTCGAGCTGGCCAGGACCGCCGGGCTCGATGTGGGGCAGGGCATTCGGGTCGATGGGCAATTGCAGAGCAGCGCGGCGGATATTTTTGCTGCGGGTGATGTATGTGAATTTCGCCTGCACCCCAGCGGTGAGTTCCAGCGTCAGGAAACCTGGCGTAATGCCGAGCACCAGGGCCATCACGCCGCCCTCAATCTGTTGGGCGCCGGGCTGCCCTTCAACAGCATTCCGGGGTTCTGGTCCGACCACTATGACTGGGGTTTACAAACCACGGGGCAGATCAGCAGCGCTGAGCCCTCCGCCAGCCGGGCCACGGCAGACGGTGGCTTTGTACTGTTCTACCTCGATGCCGGGCAGCGTTTGCTGGGTGCTTGCGGCTGGGGCATGGGCAACAGCATTGCCAGGGATATCAAGCTCTGCGAACGCCTGATCGCCTGCGGTACACCGCTTCAGGTGCCTGCACTGATGGATGCCGGTGTGTCGCTCAAACAACTGTTGAGGAACTGATATGCGTGAATTTCTGGTGTTTCAGTCACTCTGGGCCATGCAGGATCACAACGGCCAATGCGACCAGCCCCTGGAAGCCCAGCTGGATAAAATAGCGGCCGCCGGGTTTGACGGGGTCACCGATCACTTTTGGCTGCCCCAGCCTGCTGCACGCCTGCACCGCGCCGCCAGTGCCCGGGGGCTGCAGATCGAAGGTCAGGTGTTTCCACAATCGGTGGATGATCTGGCGGCCGCACTGGACGTGGCCACCCAATACGGCTGCCATCACCTGACGCTACAGGCCGATGTGCGGCCGCGCAGCCTGTCTCAGGCGGTGAAACTGGCCGAAGGCTGGCAGCGGCTGGCCGAACAGGTGGACTTTGCGGTGCTGCTGGAAACCCATCGCTATCGACTGACCAATGACCTGTTTTTTACCCTGGATCTGCTGGCCGAGATGCCCGACCTCAAGTTGCTGGCTGATTTGTCCCACTACGTGGTCGGCCGTGAGTTGCCGCTGCAGGCCCGCGCCGAGGACGACGCCATGATCCACACCATTTTGCGAAACAGTTGGGGCTTTCACGGCCGTGTCGCCTGTAGCGAGCAGGTGCAGGTGCCCATCAGCTTTGCCCGGCATCAGCCCTGGTTGCAGCGCTTTGTGGGCTGGTGGCAATACGGGATAGAGGACTGGCTGGCCCGCCCGGACACGCCCCCAAGCCTGTCCTTCACCTGTGAACTGGGCCCGCCGCCCTATGCCATCACCGGTGCAGACGGGCGTGACATCAGTGATCGCTGGGCCGAAGCCCTGATGCTCAAGGCGTTGATGCGCGAGGTTTGGCAGGACTGCCACAAGCGTTCCGAGACAGGCGCCGCCACAGCAACCGGCCCAGGGTAATCGACCAGTTGCACAGGGCGATCAGCAGAATGATCGACAGCAGGGCAGGGATGCCGTAGTTGACGATCACGTGCCCGGCCAGCCATGGAAACCCGAACACTCCGACAAAATAAGCCAGGCTGAACAGCACCAGTGACTGCGCCGTGTGCCCGGGGGGCGCTTCATTGGCAGCCTGGCCATTGATCACCGAGTAGGTCAGGCCGTAACCCACACCCAGGGTCATCGCGGCCAACAAATAAGTGCTGGCCGAATTGACGCAGAACATGAACATCAACACCGAGGCTACGATCATGGCCGTGAGGATGCAGGCCATCACGTAGGGGTCGCGCCTGACGATAAAGCCTGCGATCAACAGCCGGCAGGAAATGGCCGCGCCCATGAATCCCAGGAAAAACAACGAATAGTCCAGCTGCATGAGACTGGCGTAAGAGGTTTGAAAACTCGAGAGCCCGCCGAAGATCGCACCGCCCAGGCCGACCATGACAATCGCCCATACAGCCTTTGAACGCAGTACCAGACGCGCCGCCGGTAGGGTGATTTTGCACACACTGACGGGGCCGACAGTGGCGCTCTGGCGTTTTATTTTCGGGCCGAGCAACACAAATACCAGGCCGCCCAGAAGGCTGGCGACGGTAGCCACCACAAACGCCGATTCCACCGGATAGCCCATTGCCTCGCCAGCGCGTCCGACCAGTGGACCGCTACCGATCCCGCTCATCATGCTGCCTGACAGCAGGGCGAAGTATTTAACCCGGCGCGCGGGTTCAATCATCATGGCCACGATGATCGGGCCCAGGGTGTAAAACACCCCCCAGCCAAAGCCCAGCAGCAAACCGGATACCAGCACCGCAGCGCCAAATGTCGGGACCGTGGCGAAGCCCAGGCACGCTGCTGCCAGCAGTAGTGCGCCGGCGGCAATGGCTTTGGGCGCGCCGAACAAATCAGTCAGGTGCCCGGAAAAAATCACCGCAGCAAAGGTGCTGAGCATGGCCACCGAAATGATCGTGCCGGCGTCGGACTCGCTGCCCCCGTGCGCGCTGAGCACCATGGCCAGCAAGAAGGTGGTGCCGTAAGACACCGATAACAGGTAACTGCCCAGGCAGAAAAGACCGAACACACCCCGGGTTGGCGTTGCAGCGGCAGATGCAGTGGAGGGCATTCAGGGGGTTCCTCGGGGGTTCGGTTTTTGTTGTACGTGAGCGTCGAAGCTTAATAGCAGGCAACAGCACCAGGTCGTGTTGCAAACCTTTGGATCCTGACATCGCGAAGCATTAAACAAAGCGTGTTTCTTCAACCCTGAGAGCGTCTTTTGCGGCTGCGATGGAACCCGTGATTGAGGTTTAGTGGATCCAATGGCTCGGGACCGATAGCCGAATACCTGGAAATATCGCCCTCGGCCCCGGGGCGCAAGGAGATTGGTCGATAATCGCACGCTAATAGTGAAGACTTTGTATTTATTCAACCTATTGATTAACAAATAAAAAATCGATTCATGTATCGCATTAAGGCCACTCCCCTGAAGGATATCCGGTCCTTGCACTGTCCCCTCATATTGCCTGTGGATCCATTAACGGGTTGACTAGCGCCAGGTGATTGCAGGGCCCCTCCTGAACGTCACCCATCAAAACTACAAAAAAAGGGTCTCGTCATGAATGGCTTATCCAGGGCGCAGAACTGCCTGAGTTCTGCTGACTTTACGTCTGTGTGCACTACCGTTTTTTGCGTGGTTCCGGTCTTTCGCGACAGGGAGGCTCAGCCATGTCCATGGAGCTGAAAACCGCCGTGGATAACGGCCCGATGAGTCGCTTTCAGTTGCTCGCGATCGGTATTTGCATTGTGTTGAACATGATTGACGGGTTCGACGTGCTGGTGATGGCGTTCACAGCGGCTTCGGTATCGGCCGAGTGGGCACTCAACGGTGCGCAGATCGGCTTGCTGCTCAGTGCCGGTTTGTTCGGTATGGCCGCAGGTTCCTTGTTTATCGCGCCCTGGGCTGACCGCATCGGTCGTCGACCTTTGATCCTGTTGTGCCTGGTGATCTCGGGCAGCGGCATGCTGCTTTCAGCCATGAGTCAGAGTCCGCTGCAACTGGCTTTGTTGCGCGGTCTCACCGGGCTCGGGATTGGCGGGATTCTGGCGAGCAGCAACGTGATTGCCAGTGAATATGCGAGCAAGCGCTGGCGCGGCCTGGCGGTCAGCCTGCAGTCCACCGGGTATGCCCTTGGGGCAACGCTGGGTGGCTTGCTGGCAGTCTGGTTACTGACCCATTGGGGCTGGCGCTCGGTGTTTGTATTCGGCGGGCTGGTCACCTTTGCAGTGATTCCGCTGGTGCTGTTGTGGCTGCCCGAGTCGCTGGATTTTCTGCTGGCGCGTCGTCCGGCAACCGCCTTGCAACGGATCAACCGTCTGGCCCGGCGTCTGGGGCAGCCGCCCCTGAGTCAAATGCCACCGCTGGTCGCAAGCCCGTCCGGCAACCGCAATGCCCTGGGTGCACTGCTGGCACCTGCAATGCGTCGCACCACGCTGGTGATCTGGCTGTTGTTCTTCCTGGTGATGTTCGGCTTCTACTTTGTGATGAGCTGGACCCCCAAGTTGCTGGTGTCGGCCGGGCTTTCCGCGCAACAGGGGATTACCGGGGGCGTACTGCTGAGTGTTGGCGGCATCTTCGGTGCGGCATTGATTGGCGGCTTGTCATCGCGCTGGCCGCTGGCCCGTGTACTGTCGCTGTTCATGCTGATTACCGCCGGTTTGCTGGTGCTGTTTGTCGGTTCGGCGTCTTCGGTGATGGCTGCCCTGGGGCTGGGCTTGCTGATCGGGATGTTTTCCAACGGCTGTGTGGCTGGCCTGTATGCACTGTCGCCGGTGGTGTATGACGCCTCCGTACGGGCGACGGGGGTGGGCTGGGGCATCGGGATCGGTCGTATCGGCGCCATTGTGTCGCCAATCGCTGCCGGGTTTTTGCTGGATGCCGGCTGGCAGCCGCTGCACTTGTATGGAGTGTTTGCCATCGTATTTGTGGTCGCGGCGGGCTGTCTGTTGCTGCTCAAGCCATCGTCGGCGCAGGCACAGCCGGTGCTGGCGTCGGCCTGATCATGTTCCGCCTGTAGGAGCGGGCTTGTCTCGCGAACCCTGTGCGATTGAAAAGATCGCGAGGCAAGCTCGCTTCTGCAGATTCAAATAACAATTAAAACGGGCGGGCTGTATCAGCTGCGGGGAACGGCTGCGCCCGATAATCGGAGAACAATAATAATGAAGATGATGACCGGCTTGCTCTCGTTGAGCTTTTGCGCCTCGGCACTGGCGCAGCAAGAGGGTTTCTTTGAAGGGTCGAGCACCGACTTGCTGCTGCGCAATTACTATTTCAACCGTGACTTCCGTGATCCGGGCGCCACTAAAAGCAAGGTGGATGAGTGGGCGCAGGGTTTTATTCTCAAGTTCAACTCGGGCTACACCCCGGGGCCGGTGGGCTTTGGTCTGGAGGGGATAGCCATGTTCGGGGTCAAGCTGGACAGCAGCCGGCTGGCCAGCGGTTCGGAATTGCTGCCGGTACACGATGACGGTCGCGCCGCTGACAATTTCGGCCGTGCCGGGGTTGCGGCGAAAGCGCGCTTTTCCGCTACGGAGTTGAAGCTCGGTGAGCTGCTGCCGGATGTTCCGCTGTTGCGCTACGACGATGGCCGCCTGCTGCCGCAGACTTTCCGCGGTGCCATGCTGGTCTCCAAAGAGATCGAAGGGCTGGGGTTGCAGGCGGGTCAGTACCGATCTGTCAGCTTGCGCAACTCTTCGGATATGCAGGATCTTTCGGCCTGGGCTGCGCCGGGGGTAACCTCCGACCGCTTCAATTACGCGGGTGCCGAGTACCGTTTCAATCAGCAGCGCACCCAGGTGGGGCTGTGGCATTCGCAGCTGGAAGATATCTACCAGCAAAGCTATTTCAATCTGCTGCACAAGCAACCGGTCGGCGACTGGGTGCTGGGGGCCAATCTTGGTTACTTCATTGACAAGGATGATGGCAGTGCCCGCATCGGCAAGGTCAGCAGCCACACGGCCTATGGCCTGTTTTCGGCAGCAACCGGCGGCCATACCTTGTATCTGGGCTTGCAGCGGGTGAGTGGCGACACCGGCTGGATGTCGGTGTACGGCAGCAGTGGCCGTACCCTGGGCAACGATATGTTCAACGGTAACTTCAGTAATGCCGACGAACGTTCCTGGCAGGCGCGCTATGACTACAACTTTGCCGCACTGGGAGTGCCGGGGTTGCTGGCCATGGTTCGTTATGGACATGGTGACAACGCCACCACCAAGCAAGGCACCAACGGCAAGGAGTGGGAACGTGATACCGAGGTCAGTTACACCTTTCAGAGCGGTACCCTGAAAAACCTCGGCCTGCGCATCAACAATGCCACCAACCGGCGCAGCTTCAACAGCGACTTTGACCAGACCCGGGTGATCGTGAGTTATCCATTGTCGATATAGCCTCGACAGGCCCGTAGGAGCGAGCTTGCTCGCGAGCTCTTGATCACGCAAAGCTCGCGAGAAAGCTCGCTCCTACGGGTTTTTGGATGCGCCTGTTACTATGGCCGCCCCTGTTTTCTGGAAGTTGTCTGGATGAGCAAGCCCGGTCAATTAGTGCTGATCGCACTGCGCAAAATGATTGCCTCAGGCGAGCTTGCCGCGGGCGAGCGCCTGATGGAAATCCCTACCGCTGAATTGTTCGGTGTGTCCCGGATGCCGGTGCGCATGGCGTTTCGCACCCTGGAGCAGGAAGGCTTGCTGGTGCGTTTTGGCGGTCGCGGCTTTCAGGTGCGCTCGGTGAGTGCCGATGATATTGCCGGCGCGGTAGAGGTGCGCGGTGTGCTGGAGGGGTTGGCGGCCCGTCAGACTGCCGAGCGCGGGTTGTCGGCCGAAGGGCGTAAAGTCCTTGAACTGTGCCTGATGCAAGGCGATGAGCTGTTCGACAAGGGCTTTGTGACCGAGGACGATCTTGAGATCTATCACGATCTGAACATGCGTTTTCATCAGGTGATCATCGAGGGTAGCCATAACCCGGCGATTGCCGATGCGCTGGCGCGCAATGATCACTTGCCATTTGCTTCGGTGACCGCGCTGGCGGTCGATCGCAAGGACATGGTGCGCGAGTACCGGCGTTTCAACTACGCGCACATGCAGCACCACTCGGTGTTCGATGCCCTGGTCAGTGGCCAGGGTGCCCGCGCCGAAGCCATCATGCGCGAGCACGCCAACGCAACTTTGCGTTATGCCGAAATATTTGGCTCGGCGGTGGCCAGTGAGCGGATGAAAGTGATTCACCGCCCGGACTGAGTTCAGATATCCAGCACCAGCAGCGGCGATTTCGAGCGTGAGCAGCAGGGTGTGAACTGATCGTTGCAGGCTTGCTCCTGCTCGGTGAGGAACATGTCGCGGTGATCCGGTATACCTTCAAGTACACGGGTCAGGCAGGTTCCGCAGACGCCCTGTTCGCAAGACATGGGGATGTCGATGCCATGGCTTTCCAGAACCTGGACCACGGTTTTGTCGGCCGGAATCTCGAATACCTGGCCGCTGCTGCCCAGCTTGACGGAAAAACTGCCGTCGTTGCTGCTGTCCATCGGTGCTGCAGCGAAGTACTCGCGGTGCAGCGCCGCTTCCTCCCAGCCCTGGGCCCGGGCGCTGTCCAGAATGTGCTGCATGAAGCCTCCCGGGCCGCATACATAGAGGTGGGTGTCGAGCTGTGGGTCGGCCAGTACCCGGACGGCGTTCAGGGCGGTTTCGGGCTGTTCGTCGAAGTGCAGAAACACCCGGTCAGCGAAAGGCGAATTGCGCAGGCGCTCAACAAAGGCGGCGCGAGTACTGGAGCGTGCGCAGTAATGCAGTTCGAAATCTGCACCGCTATGGGCCAGGCGCTCGGCCATGCACAGAATCGGGGTAATCCCGATCCCGCCGGCGAACAGCAGGCTGCGGCGGGCATCGTGGGTCAGTGCGAACAAATTGCGCGGCTCGCTGATGCGCAGGCGGTCGCCGGGCTTGATCTGTTCGTGCAGGCTTTGCGAACCGCCCCGTGAAGCCGGGTCCTTGAGCACGCCGATCACATAGCGATGGCGCTCGTCGGGATGGTTGCACAGGGAGTACTGACGGATCAGCCCGCCGGGCAGATGCACATCAATATGTGCGCCGGCGCTGAACCCGGGCAGGGCGCAGTCATCGATACTGGCCAGCTCATAGCTGCAGATGTCCTGCGCTTCGTTTTTGCGTGAAATCACCACCACATCAATCATGCCGGTTCCTTGTTCTTATGGGGGAGGCTGGCACGGCAGCGGCTGCCGTGCGCGGGTTGTTACTGTGCGCTGGCGATCAGTTGCGGTTCGGGGGAGCGTTCGCTGGCGATGATGCGCTCCAGTACCCGGCGTGACTGCACACCGCCCGAGTCGATATTGAGTTTGAGCAGGGCGCGGTGTGGATGGTCCAGCAGGTTTTGTTGCTGGCGCTCGAGCATCTCCAGGTCTTCGCTGAAGATCTGCCCCTGACCTTCGCGGATCGTATCGGTGAGGGCCTGGTCCTGGGGGTTGAAATTGCGCGCCATGCCCCAGAAGTACCAGATCGATGTTTCGGTTTCGGGGGTGATGAAGTCGACCACGATGCTCGACGCCTTGAACTCGGGGGCTGCGTGATAGCCGCCTTTGCCCGCATGGGCCACGCCCACTTCAATCAAGACATGGCTGGGCGGTGAAAAGCGGCAGATCTGCCAGCGATCCACCAGCACGTCGTCGGCCAGGTTATTACCGCGCAATGCCATGCGCCAGAAGGGCGGGGGCATGATGTTTTCCATGTGCCGCGCAGTGACCACCTCGTGGCCTTCGACGGTGGTGGTCGGGGCAACTTCGTCGATTTCTTTCTGGCCGATGCTGGAAGCGTGGACGTAGGTCTCGTGAGTCAGGTCCATCAGGTTGTCGATCATCAGGCGATAATCGCAATTGATATGAAACAGCCCGCCGCCGTAGGCCCATTCATCGCTAACCGCCCATTCCAGATGATGGATCAGTGCGGGGTCGGCCAGGTCCTGGTCGCCGGGCCAGACCCAGATAAAGCCATAGCGCTCAACCGCGGCGTAGGTTTTGTTGCACGGAAAACCGCGAACCCGCTGCCCTGGCATCTCCACGGTCTTGCCGTCGCAGCCCATGACCAGGCCGTGATAGCCACATACCAGATTGCCGTTATCGACATAGCCCAAAGACAGCGGAGCGCCGCGATGGGGGCAAAAGTCCTCGACCGCGGCGACCCGGTTTTCCTGGGCGCGATAGAAGACGATTTTTTCACCGCAAATCTGCCGACCCAGGGGTTTGTCGGCAATTTCATCCGGGGTGCACGCGACGTACCAGGTGTTTTTTGGGTACATGACCAATCTCCAAATCAGGTGTTATTGATTTTATGGATCCATTAGTAATCGGCTGTGCCTATGTGGTCAATGTTGTTTGGCATTAATAGCCGATTATCGAACGGTTAATTGGAGTGTTGGGCTTTAATGGATCCATTGGACGATATTCAGGCCTTGGATACATTCTGTAAGCATTGCCGTTTGCACTGCTGCGACCGGGTTGTCAGGCTCGCGTGCAAATCGGTCTCTCCTGCGCCAGAGTGCGCGAGTCAGACGTACAGGCTTATGGCAGGGGGAAACATGTTTCATTTCATCACCGCGATCATTGCTCTTTATGTGATCTGGCGCTTTGTCCGGCCGCTCTCCGTGGGCCGGGCGGGCAAGATCGGGCTGGGTGTTCTGCTGCTGTTGATCGCCGAGCACCACCTTGTCACCCGTACCTTCTTTGGCAGCATGGCGTCCCCCGAGGTTCCGGGTCAGGTGCTTGTGGTGTTGGGGTGGGCATTTGCCAGCCTGATACTGCTGGCGCTGCTGCTGTTGATCCGGGATCTGCTCGGCATTGTGGTCTGGGCCCTGCGGGGTAGAACCGGGCGGGTCTTGCTGGGCGGCAGTCGCCTAGGGATTGCCCTTGGCCTGATCAGCACGGGCCTGTCGGCTGTGGGTGTGTGGCAGGCGATTCGTGTGCCGGACGTCAAAACCATGGAGATCGTTTTGCCACGTCTGCCTGCAGAGCTCGACGGGTTGCGCATTGTGCAGCTCACCGACCTGCATGCCAGCCGGTTGTTGCAGGCTCCCTGGCTCCAGGCCGTGGTGGACAAAACCAATGCACTGAAACCGGACCTGATCCTGATCACCGGCGACCTGGTGGACGGTTCGCCCCGGGCTAGGGTCGACGACGTACAGCCGCTCAAGGATCTGCGGGCCCGTTATGGTGTGTTTGCCATCCCGGGTAACCACGAGTACTACGTCGACTACGTGCACTGGCTGCCGGCCTTTGAGCATCTTGGTTTGCATATGCTGCTCAACGAGCATGTGCTGATCACCCATAACGGGCGCGATCTGGTACTGGCCGGGGTCACCGACAAAGCGGCGCAACCGTTCAAGTTGCCGGAGCCGGACATCATCAAGGCCCTCAAAGGCGCTCCGGCGGGTGATCCGGTCATATTGCTCAGCCATCGCCCGGGCGGTGCACTGCTCAACGCGGGGCAGGGCGTTGACCTGCAACTGTCGGGGCACACCCATGGCGGGCAAATACTGGGTCCGCATCTGATTGCTAAGTGGGCTAACGAAGGCTTCGTCTCGGGGCTGTATGCAGTGGCCGGCATGCAGTTGTATGTGAGTAACGGCACGGGTTTGTGGAATGGTTTCCCGGTTCGACTGGGGCGGCCATCGGAAATCACCGAGATCGTATTGCGTGCACCGAAGGTGCAGCCGGAGTGAGAGGACCTGAGCGCAGGGAAACTCGTAGAGAGCCGTGATACATCAAACGGATATGTACGCGGTGGGATCTATAGATCTACCGGGTACATATCCATTACAGGCGTTTAACTGAAATATAGATTTCGCCCTTACGGCGAGTCCCTTTTGGCAAACGCCGAGTGTCGGACCATCCCAAAAAGAACCAAAAGGTCTGTGCCCTACCATACGGCCGAGCTCGCCTAGGCTCGCCCGGTACCCTCACTCCGGCGCTGTTGTGGGGGCACGCCGTGACGGGCCATCCATGGCCCGGCACGGCTGGCTCGGCGTCCTGCCTCGCCACCCCCACAACAGCACCTGCGTTCGGCCTCCTGTGATGGGCGTCTGCATTGCACCGACTATCGAGTGGCGGCAGGGACATCGCCTTTAAAAACAAAACAGCGCCTTCATGGGCGTTTTTGATCTGCTTTTGATCTGCTTTTGATTTGTTTTTGATCTTGATCTACTGGCCCCTTCGGGAGGCCGAGAGGAGGTTCTGCGTAGTGGTCCTCCCGGCATGGATGCCGGGAGAGCCGTGTTGGGCCATGGATGGCCCGTCACGGCGTGGCCACGGAGCGGGACCGGAGCGAGGGAACCTGAGCGCAGCGAAGGCCGTACGCTGGGGCAAGGCCTTTTTGGTTCCTTTTGTGGCTGTTTGACAAAAGGGACTCGCTGTAAGAGCGAAACCGATATTTCAGTTAAACGTCTGTAACGGATATGTACGCGGTACCGCAGTTAAAACTGAGCGTACATATCCGTTCTATGTATCACGGCTTTTTACGGGTTTCGCCCTTACGGCGAGGCACTTTTGGCAAACGCCGAGTGTCGGACCATCCCAAAAATACCCAAAAGGTCTGCGCCCTACCATACGGCCGAGCTCGCCCAGGCTCGCCCGGTGCCCTCACTCCGGCGCTGTTGTGGGGGCACGCCGTGACGGGCCATCCATGGCCCGGCACGGCTGGCTCGGCGTCCTGCCTCGCCACCCCCACAACAGCACCTGCGTTCGGCCTCCTGTGATGGGCGTCTGCGTTGCACCGACTATCGAGTGGCGGCAGAGGCATCTGCTTTAAAAGCAAAAAGCAAAAAGCAAAAACTGGCCCCAGCACCTAACCTTGATCTTGAACGTGGCCGCACCCCTAGGGGTGCGGCCAAATGTCCCGGGGGGGTATTTCAATGTGCTCCAACCGGCATCACAGAAGTCTATAGAATGCCGCCCCGTTGGTTCAGCCCCGACGCTTTCAGATGGCACCTGTTGTGCATACAACAAGGAGCATCAGCAAGACCGGATCCTGAACCTGTCATACCATCGCTAGCGAGTAGTTCACCCCTTAAATGAGCAACCCCACTTCTGCATCCCGCGCAAACTGGCAACCGGTCATCGCACTGGCTCTGGCCGCGTTCGTGTTCAATACCACCGAATTTGTCCCGGTCGGGCTACTGAGCGCAATTGGCGCCAGCTTCGACATGACCACCGCCAGCGTCGGGCTGATGCTCACCATTTATGCCTGGGTGGTGTCCCTGGCTTCGCTGCCGATCATGCTGCTGACCCGCAACGTGGAACGCCGCAAGTTGCTGCTGGTGCTTTTCGGGCTGTTTATCCTCAGTCATGTGCTGTCGAGCCTGGCCACCAACTTCGGCATTTTATTACTCAGCCGAATAGGGGTAGCGTTGTCTCACGCCCTGTTCTGGTCAATTACCGCCTCCCTGGCCGTGCGTCTGGCACCCGAGGGCAAGCAGGTTCAGGCCCTGGGTTTGCTGGCCACCGGTACCTCGCTGGCAATGGTGCTGGGTGTGCCCCTCGGTCGTTTGCTGGGTGAGGCCATGGGCTGGCGCACCACGTTTATCGTGATTGCCGGGCTGGCCGGGTTGCTGGTGTTGTGGTTGACCCGCACATTGCCCCTGCTGCCAAGCCAGAACTCGGGCTCGCTCAGAAGCCTGCCGATTCTGTTCAAGCGTCCGGCGCTGGTGGCGATCTATGTGCTGACGGCAGTGGTGGTGACTGCGCAGTTCACGGCCTATAGCTACATCGAACCCTTTGTTCAGGGCGTAGCGGGCATGAGTGGCAGCATGGTGACGTTGGTCCTGTTGCTGTTCGGTGGCGCAGGGATCATTGGCTCCCTGTGTTTCAGCTGGTTCCACAAGCACAACCCGCAGCGATTCTTGCTCGGTGCTGTGGCTTTACTGACGCTTTGCCTGTTGCTGCTGCTGCCTGCCAGCGGCTGGATTGAGTCCCTGGGAGTGCTGAGCATTTTCTGGGGCATGGCGATCATGGGCTTCGGCCTGGCGTTGCAGTCCAAGGTGCTGACCCTGGCGCCAGATGCGACAGACGTGGCGATGGCGATGTTTTCGGGAATTTACAACATCGGTATCGGTGGCGGTGCGCTGCTGGGCAGTTATGTCGGTGGCCATCTGGGCTTTGCCTGGATCGGCCTGGTGGGCGGTGCGCTGGCAGGCCTGGCGCTGGCGTTGTACAGCTGGTCACTGTATCGGATCAGCCGCTCGGTCACGCCGGGCTGAGCAATGCCGGTATCTGACGCAGCCCCTGCGTCAGATACCGGTGAGGATTTAAACGGCGCTCAGGTGTTCATAGAGGATCGTTGCACCCACGATAATCAGCACCACGCCACCGACGATTTCCGCACGCTTGCCCACCAGACTGCCGAGTGCTCGCCCCAACATGGTGCCGATGATCACCATGGTCATGGTGGCCAGACCAATGGCCGCGGCGGCCATCCAGATATTCACGTCGACAAATGCCAGGCCAACCCCGACCGCCAGCGCGTCAATGCTGGTGGCGATGGCGGTGATCACCAGAATCCAGAATGAGTGCTGCGACGGTTTCTCTTCGGCTTCTTCCTCATCGGGCTTGACCCCGTTGTAGATCATGTACAGACCCAGACCCAGCAACAGGGTGAAGGCGATCCAGTGATCCCATTGGGTGACATAGCTGCTGGCGGCGTTGCCGATGGCCCAGCCGATTACGGGGGTGATGGCTTCAATCACGCCGAAGATAAGGCCGGTGCGCAGGGCTTCTGTGAAACGCGGTTTGTGCAGACTGGAGCCTTTGCCGATGGCTGCCGCGAAGGCATCTGTCGACATGGCGAAAGCGAGGAGAATCAGGGCAATCGGGTTCATGTTTATTATCCAGTCGGGCTCAAGACAACGGCATAACACTGTGCGCCCGACTTCAGCACAGGTATGTCGTTGGTCTCGCAAATCCAGACGGATGCCATGGCCACGGCAGGTTGCCGAGAATGTTGACCAGAGCGCCGCCACAAGCGTGACGGCCAGCTACTCCCCAAAGAGGCGCGCAGGATAGCAGCTGCATGTGAAAAAAAGGTGAAATCCTTGATTGCCCTTGCCTACTGCAGGAGCGAGGTTGGGGTTCGCAGGAGGCATTTCTGTAATTTGATGCAGACCTGTTTCAATGCCGTGCGGTGCAGGATTTTGCGTGGCCGCGCCAGGCTGATTACCTCTGTAGGAGCGAGCTTGCTCGCGAGCTTTTTCAAGATCAAAAGCTCGCGAGACAAGCTCGCTCCTACAGGTTGCGGTTCGCAGGCAGCATTTCTGTAATTTGATGCAGACCTGTTTCAGGACCGTGCGGTGCAGGATTTTGCGCTGCCTCGCCAGGCTGATTACCTCTGTAGGAGCGAGCTTGCTCGCGAGCTTTTTCAAGATCAAAAGCTCGCTCCTACAGGTTGCGGTTCGCAGGAGGCATTTCTGTAATTTGATGCAGACCTGTTTCAATGCCGTGCGGTGCAGGATTTTGTGTGGCCGCGCCAGGCTGATTACCTCTGTAGGAGCGAGCTTGCCTCGCGAGCTTTTCAAGATCAAAAGCTCGCTCCTACAGGTTGGTGTTCGCTGGAGGCATTTCTGTGGCTTGATCCTGGCC
Organism: Pseudomonas sp. Lz4W; assembly: GCF_000346225.2. Classification (NCBI taxonomy): domain Bacteria; kingdom Pseudomonadati; phylum Pseudomonadota; class Gammaproteobacteria; order Pseudomonadales; family Pseudomonadaceae; genus Pseudomonas; species Pseudomonas sp. Lz4W. The sequence goes on from NZ_CP017432.1 coordinate 2,166,858, forward strand.
TGTTTCAATGCCGCAGAGGGTTGAAGCGCGGGTCTTTGAGCCATTCCTGCAATTCAAGTTCGGCCTGTTCCAGGGCTGTGCGGTTGAGCAGTTTGCGCAACAGTGCCACGTTGACCGCCCTCGAACGCAGGTTAAAGGCCGGGCTGCTGTCACTGTCGGTGCCGGGCTGGCGCACGCCGAGCTTTTCATACAGTTGTTGCAGGCGGTTTTGCACGCTGCGCAACGACAGGTTGCGACGTTGGGCGATGATCCGGTCTGTCAGGCCCAGGGCGATATCCTGCAATACTTCGTATTCGGTATCGGTCAGACCAAGCAGGTGATTCTGGCTCTTTTGCTGCACTCCGCGCACTTCACGATCGATCACGCACTGCTGCTCGATAAACAGGCTGCGCAGTGCCAGCCGCAGGCGATCCTCGGAGGCTGTCTTGAGGATATAACCATACGCCGCACCCTCGGGAACGATGCGTGAGATACCCCGCACATAGGCTTCGTCGGCGTAGTTGGACCAGAACATGATTGAGGTGTGGGGACGCTCGCGCCAGATCGCCCGTGCAGCTTCGACCCCGGTGCGTTTTGGCATCTGCAGATCCATGACCACCGAGGTGATGGCAAATTCATGGGCCAGCCGCTCGCCCACCAGGCCATCCTCGGCTTCATGCAGGCGCTCGCATTCTGGCAGCGCCCCCTCGATCACCTCCCTGAAAAAGGCACGGTGCACCGGGTCGTCTTCGATCAACAGGATTTGCATGGTGTTCTCTCTACCTATTGGGCCCGGTCCGACAATGGCAGGCTGACCTGGACGCAGGTGCCTTTGTTGTCGGGACCTTTCTCGATCTGCACCTGCGCGCCAAGCAGCTGTGCGCCTATGCGCATGTTTTTGATACCGCCGGTTTCCAGTCGATTGAGGCTGTCCAGCCCGGGGCCGTCGTCGACAATGGTCAGTTGCAAGTGGCTGCCAGAGACGGTGATCTCGACAATTATCACATTGGGTGCCGCGTGCTTTATCGCATTATTGACCGCTTCCTGAATGATGCGGAACAGCGCGATCTGCTGGGGTTCGGCCAGGTCGTTGGCCCGCCCGCCGGTGTTGTCCCGCAGGCGGGTGACAATCTCCAGACCACTGTTGCGCACGCTGCGCAGCAGCAGGTCCTCCAGCCCCTCGACAAACCCGAACAGCTGCAACACGGTGGGTTTGACCGCATCAATGATCAGTCTCAATTCCTGCATGCTTTCTTGCAGGGCCTGGCCGACCGGGGCCAGTTCTGCTGCCGGGATCTGCTCCAGCAGTTGCAGGCGGGCGATACGCCGGTGCAGACGGGTCATATCGGCCAGGGTCTGGTCGTGCAGGTCCATGCCGATGCGCTGGCGCTCGTTTTCCAGCTCTTCGGTCAGGCGCAGTGCCCCCAGGCGCAGGCCTTCTTCGCGGGCACGGATCTGCGCCTCGGCGATTGCCATATGTTTGGCCTGTTCGGTCTGGCGCAGGGCATACAGATAGGACGCCAGCAGATCAGCCACATGCTGGGTGTGGCGTACATCATCCAGGGTATAGAAGTTGGCGGCGTGGGTGGAGCAACTCAGGGCGCCGATCACTTCACCCCGGGCGCGCAGCGGGACGTGCAGGCGGCTGCGTAAATTGGCATCGAAAATCGGGTGGTTGAGGGCGCCGGGGAACTGGAAGCGCTGGTCGTTCATCGCATCGTCGCTGAGGATATAGGGCTCCATTCCCAGCAACAGCGCGCGAATCGGACTTCGGGTAATGGCCAGCGGATGAAAGGCAAAATCGCTCCAGGAGGTGTGCAGACCCGTTTCGTAGGCCGACAGGTGACTGTCGTCATCCAGCAGCAGGCTGACGTCAAGATGATCGTGGGGCAGGATAAAACGGATCTCTTCGGATACCGCATCGATCATCGACTGAAAGTCCAGGCGCCCGGCCAGTGCGCGGGAAATCCCGAGAAAATGATGCAACACGTTTTCTGCCGCGATGGGGACTCTTTGGGTCATGGCCTGCAATCCGTCAGAGGCGCACCCGCTGGCGGCCCGATATCCGAGTATGACCCAAAGCGCTCAGCGGCCAGGGGCAAAAACCCTGCATATTTGCGCGTTTCTTTTGCGGGATCCCGCAGGTTATTTGCGCGCAAAGGGTATCAAGTGTGCATCAACGCCCCAGACAGAGCCCCGTGGCCCGATCAGACTGAGGGTGTCAATTAGCCTACAAAAATAATAAGGGTCATGTCATGGAACGTCACACGCTGCGTTGCGCCTTGCTGTCCACTGCATTGCTGATTACCCCCTTCATGCACGCCCAGGCCGACACGGCCGACAAAACCATCGCGCTGTCCAATAACTATGCCGGCAACTCCTGGCGCCAGAGCATGCTCAACAGTTGGCAACAGACCACTGAGCAGGCGGTCAAGGACGGGATCATTGCCGGGGCGGACTCGTTCACCACAGCGGAGAACCAGGCCACTGAACAGGCGGCGCAGATCCAGAACCTGATCCTGCAGGGCTACAACGCCATCGTGATCAATGCGGCTTCGCCCACCGCACTGAACGGCGCAGTCAAGCAGGCCTGCGATGCGGGAATTGTCGTGGTGTCTTTCGACGGCATCGTCACTGAACCCTGTGCCTACAGAATTTCCATGGACTTCAAGCAAAGCGGTCTGGATGGCATGGACTATCTGGCCAAGCGCTTCCCGGACGGGGCTAATGTGCTGGAAGTGCGCGGCCTGGCCGGGGTCTCGGTGGACGGGATGATCCACTCCGGGGTCGTCGCCGGCGCGAGCAAGCATCCGCAGTTGAAGGTCGTAGGCTCGGTCAACGGCAACTGGTCGCAGACCGCGGCGCAAAAAGCCGTGGCGGGGATCTTGCCCAGCTTGCCGAAAATCGATGCGGTGGTGACCCAGGGCGATGACGGCTTCGGGGTGGCCCAGGCCTTTACCGCAGCGGGTCGGCCATTGCCGGTGATCATTTTCGGTAACCGCGAAGAAGAACTGGCGTGGTGGAAAAAACAGAAAGACGCCAACGGCTACCAGTCGTTCTCGATCTCCAGCGCGCCGAGCATCTCCAGCCTGTCGTTCTGGGTTGCCCAGCAGTTGCTCGATGGCAAACAGTTGCCCCATGACCTGCTGTCGCCCGCGATCAGCGTCACCCAGGACACTCTCGAAAGCTCGCTCAAAGGCCTGGAGAAGGGCGGGATCGTGAGTCAGGTGTACAGCGTCGACGACGTTGCCCAACTGAAGAGCCCTGCACCTCAATAAGCCTGGCCGGGGAAGGAGAGCGCAATGACAGTTACTCAAGCAGCGCTGGTTGACCTCAAGGGGGTCGGCAAGCGTTTTGGCGCCGTGCGCGCACTTAATGACGTAGATCTGACGTTTCGTCCCGGTGAGTGTCTGGGGCTGATCGGTCACAACGGCGCGGGCAAGTCGACCCTGATGCATATTCTGGCGGGGACCCTGAGTGCCGACAGCGGCACGGTGCTGATGGGCGGTGCCGATGTGCGCAACGGCTACTCGGTACAGGTGGCCCGGCAACACGGGATTCGCTGCGTGTTTCAGGAACTGTCGCTGTGCCCCAACCTGACCGTTGCCGAGAATACCCGGCTGACATGCCCCGGCCTGCGCGGTTTTGGCTGGCGGCGCAAGGCCGGCGCATTGATTGTGGCAACCCTGGACAGCATCTTCCCGGACCACAGGATCAGCCCCGGGGAGGTGGTGGCGGACTTGCCGATCGCCCAGCGGCAGATGGTGGAAATCGCCCGTGCTTTTACCTGTGTGGATGAGCATCTGGCGCTGGTGATTCTCGATGAACCCACCTCGTCGCTGGACGCCCGGGTCGCCGGGCAATTGCTGCACCATGTGCGGCGCTATGTCGAAAGCGGCGGCTGCGTGGTGCTGATCAGCCACATTCTGGGGGAGATGCTCGCCACCTGTGACCGGATTGCGGTGATGAGCGATGGCTGTGTGGTGGAGGTACGGGGTGCCAGTGCTTTTACCCATGCTTCGCTGGTGGAGTGCATGGGCACGGTGAGCAAGCCCCAGGATCAGGACCGGGTGTTTGTGTCCAGACGCGACGGGCAGCCACCGGTGGTCGAACAGTTGCCGGCACGCCAGCAGAACGGGCAGGCAGTGGCCGCCTGGCCGGGTGAAATCGTCGGTCTGGCGGGGCTGGCCGGGCAGGGCCAGAGCCAGTTGCTGGTGCAGTTGCTGCGCGAACGGATTGCCAGCGGGAAGCGAGTGGCCATGGTCGCCGGCGACCGGCAGACCGACGGGGTGTTCAGCCTGTGGTCGATTGCCGAGAACATCAGCATCAGCTCCCTGGCGGCACTCAGGCACGGCCTGTTGATTGATCCGCAGGCAGAGCAAGCCATGGCGGCCAAGTGGCAGCAGCGGATGAACATCCGCACCCCGGACATGAATAATCCGATTCTGTCGCTCTCCGGCGGTAACCAGCAAAAGGCCCTGTTTGCCCGGGCCCTGGCCAGTGACAGCGAGCTGATTCTGATGGATGACCCCATGCGCGGGGTCGATGTCGGCACCAAGCGCGAGGTCTACGCCATCATCAAGGAAGAGGCGGCCCGTGGCCGGACTTTTATCTGGTACTCCACCGAGCTTGAAGAGCTCAATCACTGCGATCACATCTACGTGTTCCGCAACGGCCAGGCGGTGGCGGATCTGCCGCGCAATGAACTGAGTGAAGCGCAAATCCTGCGCAGTTCCTTTCAGGAGGAGGTGGCATGAACGCGCCTCAACCCATGACATTAAAAAAACCGCCCGCGGCCAACACCGTGGACCGCGCAGCCGGGGGGGTGAACCGCGCCCGCTGGTTGCGTAACGCCTTGCCTGGGATTTCCCTGGTGGTGCTGCTGGCGACGATTTTTATCATGCAGCCGCGGGCCATGAGCTACATGGGCATGAATCTGATGCTCAACCTGGCGGTGCCCATCGCCCTGGCCACCATTGCGCAGATGCTGATCATCACGGTCAACGACCTTGATCTATCGCTGGGCAGCTTTATCAGCTTTGTGGCCTGTGTGGCAGCTACCTTGCTCAACGATCATCCGCTGCTGGGATGCCTGGTGCTGTTGGGCTGCATCGGTGTTTACGCGTTGCTCGGGGCGCTGATTCACAGTCGCCGGTTACCGGCGATTGTGGTGACCCTGGGCATGTCGTTCATCTGGGTCGGCGGCGCTGTGCTGTTGCTGCCCGCACCCGGCGGCAGTGCGCCGCAATGGTTGCAGGCGCTGGTCAAAATCAAGACCCCGGTGCTGCCGTTTGCCATTGTGGTGTGCGTGGTACTGGCCGTGGCGGTGCATCTGTTTTTGATGCGCTCCAGGTTTGGTGTGGTCTTGCGTGGCGCTGGCGGGAACCCGCTGGCGATGGCCAAGGCCGGCTGGTCGCTGTTGCGGATCAAGGTCACGCTGTATGCCCTGGCGGGTGGCTTCGGAGTGCTGTCCGGATTGTTTCTGGTGGGCCTGACCACCTCGGCCGACGCCAATATGGCGCTGCGTTACACCTTGCTGTCGATCGCTGGGGTGATTCTGGGCGGTGGTGAGTTTACCGGCGGCCGGGTGTCCCCCATCGGTGCGGTGCTGGGGGCTTTGACCCTGGTGCTGGCCGGCTCGCTACTGTCATTTATCCGCATTTCCCCCGACTGGCAGATCGGTGCCCAGGGCGCGATCTTGATCCTGGTGCTGGCCCTGCGCACTGCCGTCAATCGTCTGGAGGTACGTCCGGTATGAATCTGCCCATTGCTCTGAACCGTATTCGCAGCAAACCCTGGTTGTGGTCGTTTCTGGCGGCGTTGCTGGTGTGGCTGGCGACCCTGGGGTTTACCGGCGGTGAGGGTGCCGCTGCGCTGACGTCCAGTGCGCTGTCGTTCTCGGCATTTTTTGTCATCGTCGGCGTGGGGCAGATGTTCGTCATCACCACCGGCCCCGGCAATATCGATCTGTCGATTCCGGCCAATATCGCCCTCAGCGCAGCGGTCGGCATGAAGTTGATGGACAGCCAGAACAGCCTGATCGCTTTGGGGCTGGCCGGGGTGCTGGGGATTGGTGTGCTGGTGGGGTGTGCCAACTATGGGCTGATCCGTCTGCTGCGCATCCCGCCGATTATCGCCACCTTGTCGGCGAGCTTTCTGTTGCAGTCCATGGCCATTGCCTACGGCCGCAGCGTGCGAATCGCGCCGCCGGAGCTGTTCTATCAGTTCTCTACCGGCAGGTGGCTGGGCATTCCTTACCTGGCGCTGGCGGTTGCCTTGTTTACGGTTCTGGCCGGCTACCTGTTGACGCGCACCCGCTATGGGCGCTGGACCCTGGCCATCGGCCAGAATATGCGTGCTGCCGAGCTTGCCGGAGTGCGGGTGGAGCGGGTGCGCTGGGCCACCTATGTGTTGAGTGCGGTGTTTGCCAGTGTCTGCGGGGTACTGCTGGCCGGGTTTTCCGGCGGCGCGTCCCTGAGCATGGGCGAGGAATACCTGCTGGCATCGATTGCGGTGGTGGTGATTGGCGGCACTTCGGTGGCGGGCGGGTTTTCCAATGTGCCGGGGCTGTGGGGGGCGGCACTGTTTCTTTACTTGCTGGTGAGCATGCTCAACACCTTTGGCGCCAGCGCCGGTGTGCGGCTGATTCTCACCGGCGTCATCATAATCGCGGTGATTGCCGCCGTCAGCGGGCGCAAGACGCTGCGCAGCCTTTAAAGGACAGAACCATGAATGATGATATTTACCAGTTTCACGACCAGCGTTTTCGTCGCCTGACCCTGCCCAATACCCAGCTGGAGCGTCTGTACGACAAGTGCCGCTGGGCAGAAGGCCCGGTGTGGTTCAACGACGGCGGCTACCTGTTGTGGAGTGATATTCCCAACCAGCGCATCCTGCGCTGGACTCCGGAGCAGGGGGTTTCGGTATTTCGTCCGGCGTCCAATTTCGCCAATGGCAACACCCGCGACCTGCAGGGGCGACTCGTCACTTGCCAACACGGCACGCGCAGCGTCACCCGCACCGAAGCAGATGGCAGCATCACCACCCTGGCCGATCAGTTTGAAGGCAAACGCCTGAACTCGCCCAACGACGTGGTGGTGCACCGCGATGGCAGTATCTGGTTCACCGATCCCACCTACGGCATCCTCAGCGATTATGAGGGCTACCAGGCCGAGCCCGAGCAGAGCGGGCGCAACGTGTTTCGCATCGACCCCGATACGCTGCACATCACCTGTGTTGCCGATGATTTTGAACAACCCAACGGCCTGGCCTTTGCCCCGGACGGCAAGACCCTTTACATCGCCGACTCCGCCCGCTCCCACGACCCGGATGCGGCCCACCACATCCGCGCCATGACCGTTATCGACAACTGCCGCCTGGGTGAATCAAGGGTGCTGACCCATATTGAACCGGGCATCCCGGACGGCTTGCGGGTTGATGTGCAGGGCAACATCTGGACCAGCGCCGGGGATGGCGTGCAATGCTTTGATGCCAACGGGGTGATGCTGGGCAAAATCCTGCTGCCGGAAACCGTGGCCAACCTGACCTTCGGCGGGCCACGGCGTAACCAGTTGTTCATCACCGCCAATACCTCGCTGTACATGATTCATGTCGCGGTGGCGGGGGCGCAGCGGCCTTGATGGCATCGGCTAGGGGTTTTGCCCGGGCCCGGTGCCCGGCACAGGCAGCGCAGGGTCGCTGATGCTCGCGGTTGATGCCTTGGCGCGGCCCGGTTCCCACGGGGAATCTGCCCTGCTGCAGTCTTGTCTCGGGTCGGGCTTATAACGGTAACTGTTGAGCCCCCCGGCCAGTTTGTCCGGGTCGGGGGTCAGGTAGCGCCCCGTATGGGGGTTGTAGTAGCGATGGCGGTGGTAATGCAGGCCGCTTTCCTCGTCGTGATACTGGCCCTGAACACGCAGGGGATTGCTGATGTCGGCGATGTCGAGTTGCTGCACCTTGCCGTAGGCACGGTAGTGCGCCGACCAGACGATATCAGCCTTGCGGCCGGTGAGCTCCATGGGCATACCCAGCGGGTCGAGCTGGTAGTAAAAAATTTCGCCGCGGGGGCCTTTGCCCTGGAGCATGGCCAGCGGTTTGCCGGTGCCTGGCTCGTAGAGGTAGCTGCGGTAGCGGGAGCTTTCTGCGGTGTCTGAGACCCGGGTGCATTCGGCGATCAGGCGCTGCCCTTGCCAGATAAATTCTGTGCTCTGGTGCTTGAGCTGCTTGGCGATGCGGCGGCCGAAGGGATCATAACGGTAGTTGATTTCATTGCCGTCAGGCAGGGTGAGGGCGCTCAGGCGGTGCTGGCAGTCGTAGCGGTATTGGCGCACCAGGCGCTGGCCCGCGCCGCGTCGTTCCTGGATCAGGTTGCCGTAGGCGTCGTACACGAAATGGCAGTCGCCCTGTATCAGGAGGCGGTTTGCCTTGACGTTGGCCAGGCTGCTGCGCCCTCTGCCACTGGCGCTCTGGCGTAGCAGGTTACCCGCCGGGTCGTGATCGAAATACTCTTCAGCATGACCCCTTATTGCGATCAGCCGGTTCAGCGGGTCGTAGGCAAAACTGTGCTGGCCTTTGCGGCTGTCGCTGAGCAGCCGCAGATTGCCGCCGGGGTCGTACTGGTAAGTGCGCCGGTAAAGCGCCAGGGCGGCGAAGCCATGGTGGTGGCTGATCGGGGTGACGACATGCTCTTGCATTCGTCCTTGTCGGTCGTATTGGTAGTGGCTGAGCAAGTCGCCCTGCTGACGGTCAGTTTCGCGGCCGTCGTCGAAGCAGTGGCTGGTAAGGCATTCACCGTTGAGGTCGATGGCTGTCAGGCCGGCCCCTTGCCGATAGTAGTAGGTCAGCCGGTTGCCGTCCGGTAGCTGGCAGGCCCTGAGCCGGCCCTGAGCGTCATATTGATAGCGCAGGGTGACCTGGCCCTGATGTTCGGTGATCAGGCGGTCCTGCAGGTCGTACTGGAAAATCAGTGGCCGGTCGCCGTCATGGACCCGGGTGAGGCGGCCCAGGCTGTCGTAGCTGTAGCGGATCTGGCTGCCGTCGGGCAGGGTTTTCAGAAGCAGGCGCCCGGCGCTGTCACGCTGATAAGCAGTGATCAGCCGTGGCTGGTCAGGGTAATCGGGTGTCGGGTACTGGGTTTTTTCCAGCAACTGGCCGTTGAGATCGTATTTATAGCCAGTCGTACCGCCGTCAAAGCCGATTTCCAGACGGAGCAGGCCGTTGGGGTAATAGTCGAGCTGGTAGTGTTCGTTGCGCTGGTTTTCGATGCCGGTGAGCAACAGGCGGCCATTGTCATAGCGGTAATTGACCTGGCTGGCGTCGGGGTTGATACGGCGGCGGGGCAGGGGCAGGTTGTCGAGGTATTCGTAGCGGGTAATGTGCCCTCGCTCGTCGCGCACGGCGGTCACTTTGCCGTAGGCGTTATAGCTCCAGGCGCGGGTTTTGCCGTCGGGCTGGATGATCTGACTCATGCGCCCCACGGCGTCCCAGTGGTAGCGGGTGATGACGCCGCTAGCATTCTGGCGGGCTGTTTTTCGACCCCGCAGATCATAGCTGTAACGCTGTTGCGAGCCATCGGGCAGGGAGTGCTCCAGCAACTGGCCGAGGGCGTTCCAGATGAGCCGGTGAGCGCTGCCGTCCGCTTGCACAATGCTGCTGATTTGCCCCTTGGGGGTGTAGCTGCAGGTGGTGACGCAGCCGTCGGGGTCGGTTTGGCGGGTGATATCACCCTGGGCGTTGCGCTCGTATCTCCAGCTGGCCGGTCCTTGCCGGACTGAGTGCAGGTAGCCGTTGCAGTAACTGTAAAACGTAGGTTCGTCGTGGGGCGGGATCAGTGCCGAGAGCTGCCCGGCCGGGTTGTAACGGTATTGGATGACGGCGCCCAGAGGGTCAATTTCGGCAATCAAACGGCCTTGCTCATCGTAGGATTTCTGATGTTGGGCACCGTCCGGGCCGGTTTGACTGACGAGGCGTCCGTTGTTGTCGTACACCCAGGTTTGTTGGCTGCCGTCCTGGCTTTTGGCCGTCACAGCGCCCTGGCCATCCCGTTCGTAGTGGATCTGCATCTGCCCGAAATTGGTGCTGTGGCGGATGCAGCGCGAGTGTTTGCCACAGTGTTGCCACTCCCAGAACAACGCTGCGCCGCCGGCCAGTTGCCGCTCCTGGATCACGTGCCGGGCGTCGTAGCGATAGTGCTCGGTTTCTTGCAGGGCATTACTGGCGCTGATCAGTTGACCGCTGTCGTTGTACTGATAAGTTACGAGGGTGAACAGGGTGCTCCAGCGCTCGGGGCGGCAGCCGGCATTGTGTCCGGTCAGGGTGTCGCCGGGTTCACCACTGTCATCATATTGCTGATAGTCCACCGCGCAGAGCCGGCCATGTGCATGGCGCAGCAACAAGGCGCGTCCTGCGCCGTTGTCGATGCGCCGAAGGTTTGCGGTGTGCCAGGTAATGCTCAGACGATTGCCGTAGGCATCGCTGATGCCTGACAGTTCGAGGTCTTGAAAGTGATAGAAATGCCGGGGCCTGGCGGCCGGGGCGAGGATCAGTTCGCCGTCGCTGTCGCCGCGGTAAATGGCCGGGCCGGTTGCGCAGGCGTTGATGTACGGGCGTTGCCCGACAGGCCGGGGAAAACGCGTCTCACGGTTCTCAGGATCGGTCCATAGCAGGCTTTGCCCGTCGCAGTGCAGGCGATGGCACAGGGCGTGGGTCCAGCCAAATCCCAGTTCACTGGCGGTTTCCACGGCGCCACTGCAATACCGGCGTGTCCACTCAAAGGCCAGCGGGCCGTCGAGCACACCATCGCTGAGCCGCAGCAGGACTTCGCCGGTAGCCATCGATACCGAGGGCCAACCGGCCGGCTCCCGGTCGAACGCGCAGGGCGCACTGTTGAAAGGAGGGGCTTGAAGATCATCGCCGATGCCTGCGGATAACAGGTTGAAGCGATGTCGGGGCAGTGAACGTGACATCCGCGTTTCCTTGCGCTGCGGTCGTTCTGACGCAATTGAACGTCAGGGATTTTTGGTCACGCAAGTGTGCAAGGCGGTGTTCAAGTTGGCTGTAGGGCGTGTCTCTGAGATTTTAGGAATTGCGTGAAGCTTGTGTAGGCAATTGGATTTTTACCTATGGGATGTTTAGGTCCACCCCAGAGTCAGCGCAGCCAGTGCCAGATAACGTGCGCCTTTGGCCAATGTGACAATCAGCACAAAGAGCCACAGCGGTTCGCCCATCACGCCAGCGATCATGGTCAGTGGATCGCCGATGATCGGCACCCAGCTCAGCAGCAATGACCAGCGGCCGTAGCGCAGATAGAACTGCCGGGCCTTGTCGAGCTTTTGCTCACTGACCGGGAACCAGGGTTTATGCCGCAAGCGCTCGACTGAACGCCCCAGCAGCCAGTTCAGGACCGAGCCCAGTACATTGCCCAAAGTAGCAACGAGCAGCAGGGTGCTTGCCAGGTATTTTCCGGAAAGCAGCATGGCCACCAGTACGGCTTCAGATTGCATCGGCAGCAATGACGCGGCACCGAAGGCGGCCAGAAACAGCCCGAGATAGCTGGTGATTTCAAACACTGTGGGGTCCACGGGTGAGGGGAGCTGCACGCACTTATTGCAGCAATCCTTGCGAGGCTGCTGCGCCGGTTGGCTTTTTAACATCATCCTTGGGAGGGATGCCGGAGTTTGTTGCGGGCTGGCAATATTTTGCAGCACATAGAGGCGGTTTATGCCGCTGTTTCAGGAGGGGGCTTACCTGCTGCCGTCCGCCTGAGTCGCCATGCTGGCACGAGTTTGAGCAAAGGCGTGATCCACCGTTTCGAGCAGAGCCAGACCATGCCCACCCTGAAGGTGCAGCACCGCGAGCCGCGCTTTTTGCTTGCCGACAGAATTACCGTCAACGAGGAAAACATCGAATGGCAACTGCCGGGCTAACCCATAAGAGCCACCAGTGCCTGCTGCGCAGCCCATCGCAGCCTCGTCCCTGGTCAGCGACTACATCCCTTCCATAGGCAACAGGCAGGGAGCGCTGATCCGGCAGCGGGTATGACCAACTACAGGTCGGATTCACACAAAAAAGTCAGCTTTTTATCTGTTCGAATGATCCTCAACGACCCGCCTGCCGGCGGCTTCCGAAGATCGATCACAGAACAGGGTAACTGACATGCAAATGCCGAAAACCATCGAGATCAAGAACGGTGAGAAAGTCACTCCAACCTTCTCGGCCCGGGAATATGCCAATCGCCAGTCCAGGCTGCGCGACTACATGGCACAGAACAATATTGATGCGGCGGTGTTTACCTCTTATCACAACATCAACTATTACAGTGATTTCCTGTACTGCTCGTTCGGCAGGCATTACGCGCTGGTCGTGACCCAGGACAGTGCAGTCACCATCAGTGCCAATATCGACGGTGGCCAGCCATGGCGCCGGACCATGGGTACCGACAATATTGTGTATACCGACTGGCAGCGCGATAACTACTTTGTTGCGATCCAGCAGGCGCTACCAAAAGCAGGGCGCATCGGCATCGAGTTCGACCATCTGAACCTGCTCAACCGCGACAAGCTCGCCAGCCGTTACCCCCAGGCCGAACTGGTGGATATTGCCGCGCCGTGCATGCGTATGCGCATGATCAAGTCAGCAGAGGAACACGCGATTATTCGTCATGGTGCGCGAATTGCAGACATCGGCGGCGCTGCTGTCATTGAAGCCTTGGGCGACCAGGTGCCGGAATACGAAGTGGCCCTGCATGCAACCCGGGCGATGGTGCGCGAAATTGCCCGCACCTTCCCGGACTCCGAGCTGATGGACACCTGGACCTGGTTCCAGTCGGGGATCAATACCGACGGCGCACACAACCCGGTGACCACGCGCAAAGTGAACAAGGGCGACATTCTGAGCCTCAATTGCTTCCCGATGATTGCCGGTTATTACACGGCGCTTGAACGTACGCTGTTTCTGGATCACTGCTCCGACGAGCACCTGCGCTTGTGGGAGGTCAACGTCAAGGTGCACGAGGCCGGGTTAAAGCTGATCAAGCCGGGCATGCGCTGCTCCGAGATTGCCCTGCAACTCAACGAGATTTTCCTGGAGCACGACTTGCTGCAGTACCGGACCTTTGGTTATGGCCATTCATTTGGCACCTTGAGTCACTACTATGGCCGCGAAGCCGGGCTGGAGTTGCGTGAAGACATCGACACCGTGCTGGAACCGGGCATGGTGATCTCCATCGAACCGATGATCATGATCCCCCAAGGCCGGCCGGGGGCGGGTGGATATCGTGAGCACGATATCTTGATCGTCAATGAACACGGCGGGGAAAACATCACCCGTTTCCCCTATGGCCCGGAGCACAACATCATCAAGAAATAGCCGCTCGCAGCCTTCGCCAGCGACTACAGATTGCCCCACGTGTAGTCGCTGACTCCTTTGCTACGAACCCACGCATGCGTACCCAGACACGCAGCGTTTTCTGACCCATTACCCCTGCCAAGAACTACACAATGAGGGTATTTGTCATGTCCCATGTCCCGGCTTTGCTGTCTGTTTTTCATCCCTGCACCTGTGCCTTCGGAGGTGTCCTGTGAGTACTCCGAGCGCAACTCTTACCCTGACGGCAGCACAACACACTGAGCGTCTGAGCGAGCGCAAGGCCCTGCGCCGCGCCGCCGTAGCCAGCTTCATGGGCAACTTTGTGGAGTGGTTTGACTACGCCGCCTATGGCTATCTTGCGACCGTGATCGCGCTGACGTTCTTCCCCCAGACCGATTCGGCAACCGGCCTGCTGGCAACTTTCGCGGTGTTCGCCCTGTCGTTTCTGGTGCGGCCGGTCGGTGGCCTGGTCTGGGGGCATTTCGGCGACAAATACGGGCGTCGCAGCGCTTTGTCGTGGTCGATCCTGATCATGACCGTCTCGACCTTTTGCATCGGCCTGCTGCCGGGCTACAACCATATCGGTCTGTGGGCCCCGGCGTTGTTGCTGTTGATTCGTCTGGTCCAGGGTTTTTCGGCCTCCGGTGAATATGCCGGGGCTTCGGCGTTTCTGGCGGAATATGCCCCCGACGGCAAGCGCGGGTTTTATACCAGCATCGTACCGGCGAGCACGGCTGCCGGGTTGCTGTTTGGCGCAGTGTTCGTTGCCGCCATGCACAGCCTGATGAGCGTCGAGAACCTGCATGACTGGGGCTGGCGCCTGCCGTTTTTACTGGCGGCACCCTTTGGTCTGGTGGGGCGCTATATCCGCATGAGCTTGCAGGATTCGCCCAAATTTCTGGAGATGGAACAACGCCTGGAGGCCAAGGAGTGCGCGACCCATGCACCGATTCGTGAATTGCTGACGGTGCACCGCCGGGCAGTGATGATCGGGATCGGCGTGACCTGTCTCAATGCCGTGGCCTTTTATCTGTTGCTCAGTTACATGCCCACCTACTTGTCGACGGAAATGGGCATGGATGAGAGCGATTCATTTATCGCGTCCACTGTGTCACTGGCGACCTATATCGGTCTGATTTTTTTGATGGGCAAGCTGTCTGACCGCTTTGGCCGCAAGACCATGCTGGTGAGCGCATCGGTGCTGTTTTTGCTGCTGACCTTTCCGCTGTTCGGCATGCTCGGTAACCCGTCGCTGGTGGTAATTCTGATGATCCAGATTGCCTTTGGCGCCATCCTGGCAATGAACGACGGTACCTTGCCGTGCTTCCTGGCCGAGATCTTCCCGACCCGGGTACGGTTCAGCGGTTTTGCTTTCAGTTTTAACCTGGCCAATGCCTTGTTCGGCGGTACTGCCCCGTTCATTGCCACCTGGCTGATTCAGCTGACCGGCAACAAGATGGCACCGGCCTGGTACTTGCTGGCGGCGGCCGGGGTGGCGCTGGTGGCGATGCTGGCCAGCCGGGAGACTGCGCACAAGGCGCTGGCGGACTGACATCTGCGCGCTGTAACAGCGAGCTTGCGGCCATGGCCCGCAAGCTCGTTTTCGTTTTAATGCACCGCCACCTGCTTGCGTTCGCCAATGGGTGATACCCCGAACAGGCGGCTGTAGCACTTGGAAAAATGCGCCGCCGAGACAAAGCCGCAAGCCAGGGCAATATCCCTGACCTGGGATTCACTGCGCAGCAACAGGCTGCGGGCGCGGGCCAGACGCAGTTCGAGGTAGTACTGGCTCGGGGTGCGCTGCAGATGCTTGTGAAACAGGCGCTCCAGCTGGCGCACCGAGACTTCGTTCAAGCGCGCCAGGTCTTCAAGGCTCACCGGCTCTTCGAGATTGGCTTCCATGATGGCCACCACCTGGCTGAGCTTGGGCTGCGAGGTGCCGAGCTTTTGCCGCAGCGGTACACGCTGCTGCTCCTGGGCTCCGCGGGCGCGATCACACAGCAGCAGTTCGGCGGCATGGGCCGCAATCTCCCGGCCACCCGGTTCGCGGGCAATCAGCTGCAGGGTCATGTCCATGGACGCCACGCCGCCGGAGCAGGTGTAGCGATCACGATCCAGTTCGAACAGCTGGTTGGAAATGATGATCCCCGGAAAGTGGTCCTTGAGGGTTTCGATGTCTTCCCAGTGGATGGTGCAGCGATACCCCTTGAGCAGACCCGCGCGGGCCAGCCAGTAACTGCCGGTGCAAATGCCCCCCAGCGCCACCTGTTCATGGGCCAGTTTGCGCAGCCAGTTGAGTACGGGCCGGCTGCTGAGGTGGGAGACGATGGGGTTGGAGCCCACCACCAGCAGAATATCCAGCTTTGGTGCATCGCCAACGGCATGGTCGGGGAGGATGCGCATACCGTTGCTGGCAATGACCGGGTCCATGTTGGGGGCAATGATCACGCTGCGAAACAGCTCGCGCCGGGCTGCCATATTGGCCATGCGCAGGGTCTCGATGGCCGAGGCAAAACCGATGGTGGTGAAGTTTGGTATCACCAAAAAGCCCACGGTTTTCACTGTGGGCTGATTGCTCGGTGACGCTGTTACTGGTGTTGCCATCTTCAGATTCCTCCTTATGATCCGGGACGTGTCTAGCTCAGGGCAAGCGCATTGAGCCCCTGCAATGACCCGTACTCTTGGAGGCTAAGGAAGCATTTGTTATGCCAGTGAGTCACTGCTTGCTATTGAGGAAGATATTTATCGCTGACATAGCCTGAATAGTCCGGCAGAACGCTTTCAATCTTGCCTTGCTCCTTGAGGAACAGGGCCGTCCGGGCGATGTCTTTGGCGGTGCCGCCGCCCAGCAGTTGCGGGGATTTCTGCTCGGCAGTTGAAGGGAAGTGCGCGCCCTGCAGCAGTTGCGGAATATCGGCTGCATTGGCCCCGGTGAGTTTGGCAATTTTCTGCACCTGCTGCGAATCTGCCGTCCAGGCGGCCTGATGGGCGTTGTAATCGGCAATGGCATCCAGGCTGACTTTGGCGAATTCAGCGACGATTTCCGGGTGTTTTTCGGCAAAGTCCTTGCGTGCTACCCATACTTCAAAGGTTGGCGCGCCCCATTCGCTGACCTGGCCCGCGTCGGTCAGTATGGTTCCGGTTTTGCGGATTTCCCCCAGTGCAGGTGACCAGGTGAAGGCGCCGTCGATATCGCCACGTTTCCAGGCTGCGGTAATTTGTGCCGGACTGAGGTTGACCACTTTCACCTGTTGCGGCGTGAGCCCCCAGTGTTTCAGCGCCCCCAGCAGGCTGTAGTGGGAGGTGGAGACAAAGGGGGTGGCAATGGTTTTGCCGATCAGGTCCCTGGGCTCCTTGATCCCGCTGCCATCACGTACCACCAGGGCTTCTGAGCCTTTGATCCGGGCGGTGACGATAAAGGTCACCAGCGGTACGTTGCGCGAGGCGGCGGCTGCCAGCGGGCTTGAGCCCAGATTACCGATCTGCAGGTCGCCCGAGGCCAGCGCGGCGACCACCGAAGGGCCCGAGTCGAAGCGTCGCCAGTCGATTTTCTGGCCAATGGCTTTGTCGTAGCTGCCTTCCGCCTGGGCCAGTTTGGTCGGATCGATACCGGTGATGTAGCCGATGGTCAGGTCGGCGGCCTGGGCGCCAAGGCTCAGGCCTGCCAGTGAAAGGGCAACGAGAAGGGTGCGCAGGGACATGGACCGGACCTTGTTGTAATGGACTGAAAGAGAGGTTCAAGCAAAGGGCCGGTGGTCCGGTGGGCTGAATCTAAGTGCTTTAAATAAAAGGGGAAAATACCGTTTTGGAACTAGCTTAGAGCGTTGCTGCAAGGGGCAACGTGGCCCATGCCTGACCCGGGTCAAGCACTGTCTGTTTAAAACCGGCTACAACAGATTGTGAGGAGTCAATAACAAAAACAGCATGGCCGAGGGGATCACCCCAGGCCGTTGCTTTAAAGGAATAGCCCATGCTTTTTACCCTTCCACGTCTGGTGCTCGCGGGCCTGACGCTGTTTTGCACGGTTCAGGCCCAGGCCAGCGAGTCGATAACGGCCGCTGACGCCGATCCGCTGCATCAGAATGCCTTGATCGAACGCGGCCTGTATGTGGCCCGGCTCGGCGACTGCATTGCCTGTCATACCGCCAAAGGCGGGGCGGTGATGGCGGGCGGGCTGGAACTGAAAACACCCATGGGTACGATTTACTCCAGCAACATCACCCCTGAGCGCGATACCGGGATTGGTCAGTACAGCCTGGATGAGTTTGACCTGGTGATGCGTAAAGGCATTACGCGTACCGGCCAGAATCTATACCCGGCCATGCCGTATCCGTCCTACGCGAAGATGAGTGAAGAGGACATGCGCGCCCTGTACGTTTATCTGATGCAGGGTGTGACTCCAGTCAGGCAGGCAAACCTGGAGGCCGACATGGGATTTCCGTTCAACCAGCGCTGGGGGCTGGCGCTGTGGAATCTGCTGTTTGTCGATGACCAGCGGTTCGTTCCCGAGCCGGGCCGCAGCGAGCAGCTGAACCGCGGTGCTTATCTGGTACAGGGCCTGGGGCATTGCGGGTCGTGTCACACACCCCGCGGGATAGCCTTTCAGGAAAAGGCCATGAGCGATGCGGGCAGTAGCGGTAAATACTATCTGGCCGGGGAAACCGTGGAAGACTGGCGGGCAATTGGCCTGCGCAACCTGTGGACCGTCGAAGACACGGTGCAGTTGCTTAAAACCGGGCAAAACCGCTTTGCCACGGTCTCGGGCAACATGGCCGAAGTGATTCATCACAGTACCCAGCATTTCACCGATGGGGACCTGACGGCGATCGCCAGCTATCTGAAGTCGTTGCCGGCGGGCAAGGACGACTTGCCAATGCCGATGGTTGCCAGTGAGCCAGCCATTGCCCCGGACTCCCTGTTCAGCAGTCGTGGCGGTCTGGGCTACACCCAGTTCTGTGCCGATTGCCATCGCCCGGACGGTGGCGGAGTCAAAGGTATGTTCCCGCCATTGAATGGCAACCCGGGCATCATTGCTGCCAACCCGGCCTCTTTGCTGCATATCACCCTTACGGGCTGGGCAACCCCGCAGACCGAGGCTCATCCGCGGGTCTACAGAATGCCCGGCTTTGCCCGGTTGAGTGACGGGGAAATTGCCGAGATCCTCAGTTTTGTCCGTAGCAGCTGGGGCAACCAGGCGTCAGCGATCAGCCCTGCGCAAGTGGCGGCAATGCGTAAACAGCTCAACCCGCAAACCATCGACGCTACGGCGTTTGAGACGCCGCGCCTGGCCGGTCTGTTGTCCGCAGCCAATGCTGACCAGGTGCTGCGCGGCATGCGGTTGCACCTGCAAACCAAGGCTTTGCTGCCGGACAACGTCGGGAATGCGCTTAATTGCACCAGTTGCCACCTGAACGCGGGCACCGTGGCCGACGGTTCGCCGTTTGTGGGGGTGTCGGCGTTTTTCCCTGGCTATGCACCCCGGGCGGGCAAGGAAGTGACGCTGGAGGAACGGATCAACGGCTGTTTCCGGCGCTCGATGAATGGCCAGCCGTTGCCTGTGGCATCAGCTGACATGCAGGCGATGGTGGCGTATTTCGACTGGATGAAAATGAACACGGCCCCGGGCGATAAAGTGGCGGGTCGTGGTGTGGGCAAGGTGGACCCGGGCATCAAGCCCGATTCACAGAACGGCAAGGTGGTGTATGTGCAGCAATGTGCGGTGTGCCACGGTGATAACGGGCAAGGCTTGAAGCATGCCGATGGCAGCTTTGTGTTCCCGCCGTTGTGGGGCGATGAGTCGTTCAATATCGGGGCGGGCATGGCACGCACCTATACCGCGGCGGCATTCGTCAAACGCAATATGCCGATTGGCTTTCACCAGAAATTCCCGTTGGGGCAGGGCGGGTTGTCGGATCAGGATGCAGTGGACGTGGCCGAGTACTTCTCGCACCAGCCTCGTCCGGACTTTGCCGACAAGGCCGGGGACTGGCCAAAGGGCGGCAAACCGGCGGACGCCCGCTACTGAAGCCAATGATTATCTGCAGGAGCAAGCTGTTTAAAAGCTCGCTCCTGCAGATGAATCAATTACACATGCGGGTTTGGATGGGCCTTGACCTGCGGGCTGGCATACTGGGGTTTCAGCACGCCCTGATTATCAAGCAACCAGGCGTCCATCACCTTGCGCACCACCGGCCCTGCCACGCGGCCGCCGGCTTCGCCGTTTTCGATCATTACCGAGATGACGATCTGCGGGTCTTCGGCCGGGGCGAATCCGACAAACAAGGCGTTGTCGCGGTTGCGCTCGGCTGTCTTCAAGCGGTTGTAGCGCTCGCCCTGCTTGATCGCCACCACCTGTGCAGTACCGCTTTTGCCGGCAATCCGATACTGCGCACCCTGGGCAGCTGCCCGGGCAATGCCGCGCGGGTCGTGCATGACCAGCTGCATCGCATGGTTGACCTGCTCCCAGTCCCTGGGGTCGCGCAGCACGATATTGGCGATCGGGTTGTCGTCAGCCGGCGGCGTGCCGTCGATGGTTTTGGCCAGGTGCGGACGGTTCCACACGCCCTTGTTGGCAATCAGTGCAGTGGCTTGCGCCAGTTGCAACGGCGTGACCTGCATGTAGCCCTGGCCAATCCCCAAAATCACCGTTTCGCCGGGGAACCATGCCTGGCGACGGGTGCTGCGCTTCCATTCGCGGGAGGGCATCAGGCCCGAGGACTCTTCAAACATGTCCAGCGAGACCTTCTGTCCCAGCCCGAACATCGCCATGTAGTCGTGCATGCGGTCGATGCCCAGCTTGGATGCCAGGTCATAAAAATAGGTGTCGTTGGAGCGCATGATTGCCGCGTTCAAGTCCACCCAGCCATCACCGCTGTGGTTCCAGTTGCGGTACTTGTGGTCGACGTTGGGCAACTGGAAATAGCCGGGGTCGAACACCCGGGTCGAGGCCGAGATGACGCCGCTGTCGAGCCCGGCAATCGCCACTTCAGGCTTGATGGTCGAGCCCGGCGCATACAGGCCACGCAAGGCCCGGTTAAACAGCGGCTTGTCGATGGAATCGCGCAGGGCCGAGTAGTCTCTGGAGCTGATACCGGTCACGAACAGGTTCGGATCGAAGCTGGGTTTGCTGACCATCGCCAGCACTTCGCCGGTTTTCGGGTCCAGGGCAATGATTGAGCCACGACGGTCACCCAGGGCTTCTTCAGCGGCTTCCTGGAGTTTGATATCGAGGCTCAACACGATGTTTTTGCCTGCCACCGCGTCGGTGTGGCGCAGCACCCGCATCACCCGGCCCTGGGCGTTGGTCTCGACCTCTTCAAAGCCGACCTTGCCGTGCAGTTCGGGCTCGTAGAAGCGTTCGATACCGGTTTTACCGATCGATTGCGTGCCCCGGTACTGAGTGGGGTCCAGCTGTTTGGCTTCTTTCTCGTTGATGCGGCCAACGTATCCCACCGAGTGGGCGAAATGATCGCCCTGGGGATAGTGGCGTACAAACTGGGCTTCTACATCGATTCCCGGCAGGCGGAACTGATTGACCGCCAGCAGCGCGATCTGCTCTTCGCTCAGCTCATACAGCAGGGTCGAGGGGTCAAACGGGTGGCGGGCCTGCTTCATTGATTTGGCGAAGACGGCGCGGTCTTCTTCCGGCAAGTGCAGGATGCTCATGACCGAGTCCAGCACTTTGGCGGTATCGCCGGCACGTTCGCGGGTGATGGTCATGTTGAAGCTGGGCTGGTTGTCGGCCAGCAGCACGCCGTTGCGGTCGTAAATGAAGCCGCGTTCCGGCGGGATCGGCAACACATGCACCCGGTTGTTCTCGGACACCGTCGAGTTGTAGTCAAATTCGGTGACTTGCAAAAAGTACATTCGGCCGATCAGGGTGCAACTGACCGTCAGCACCAGCAGGGCGCAGGCAATCAGGCGTTTATTGACCAGACGCTTCTCGGTTTCGTGATCTTTAAGAGGGATCGGCTCGGGCATTTCTGGGGCGTCTCACGTCAGTAAACACAAAGCAGCGGCCAGCAGGTCGTTAGCTGGCTACGAAAGTCGGCGCACACCTTACCAAGAAGCCGGTGATCGAGTCGGTTTATTGGTCGACTGGCGTGTGAAAACCGACAGGCTGCGCCTGTTGTCGGGTGCGCTAAACTGGCTTCCTTTTAAATGGAAGCCGCCATGATGTTGCCCTTGATTGACTGGCATCCCCGAGCCACGTTGCAGCCGCTGCACTTTGCCTGGCTGCAGCGGGCCGGGGTTGAAGTGGCGGTGCTGCGCCTGGACCGGATTGACCCGCTGATCAGCGGCAACAAGTGGTTCAAGCTCACAGGGTATTTGCAGGCGGCGCACGCTGCCGGGGCCCATGGACTGATCAGTCTGGGCGGCGCCCACTCCAACCATTTGCATGCCCTGGCGGCGGCCGGCAAGCGCTTTGGCTTTGCGACAGTGGGCCTGCTGCGCGGGCACCCACAGCAAACCCCGACCACCCTCGATCTGGAGCGGTTCGGCATGCAGTTGCACTGGCTGGGTTTTGCCGGGTATCGGGCGCGCCATGCTCCGGGTTTCTGGGAGCCCTGGCAGGAGCGCTATCCACTGTTGCATAACGTACCTGAAGGCGGCGGCGGGCTGGTGGGCGCTGCAGGCTGCATGCCGCTGGTGGTTCAGGTACGTGAGCAGTTGAGCACCCTGGGCTGGGACGATTACCACGGCTGGTGGCTGGCAGCCGGCACCGGGACTACGCTGGCCGGGCTGATACTGGGCGAAGACCCGCAGCGAAGGGTTTATGGCGCGCTGGCGGTGCCGGATGACCATGGCGTGGCGGCCCAGGTGGAGCGGATTTTGCTGGAGGCAGGGTGGGGGCCGGGCAATCATGAACTGATTGATGCCAGTCGCGGTGGTTTTGCCAAAGTCGACGGGGCGTTGCTGGACTTTATTCGCGACAGTGAAGCGGCCAGCGACTTGCCGCTGGAACCCTTGTACACCGGCAAGGCGTTAATGGCGCTCAAACAGGCGGTCGAGGCGGGGCGGTTTACCGCCGGTCAGCGCCTGGTGTTTGTGCACACCGGCGGTTTGCAGGGCCGCCGGGGGTTTGAGGCCCTGCTGTAGGAGCGAGCTTGTCTCGCGAGCTCTTCGTCATCAAGAGATCGCGAGGCAAGCTCGCTCCTACATTTCACATTTCACCGCTGGTTTATCGGCGGCGGGGCAGCATGCGCAACAGGGTGTTGTCCTTGATCAGGTAGTGATGCGCCAGGCCCGCCACGGCGTGCAAACCTATCAGCCAGTAACCGATGGTGCCCCCCAGTTCGTGCCAGCCTTTGATCTGCTTGGCGAAGTCCACGTCCTTGGCGGTGAGCGGCGGCAGGTCGAAACCATAGAAAAACACCGATTTGTCATTGTTGCTGAGGATCAGGTAGCCCAGCACCGGCATGGCGATCATGAACAGGTACAGCGCCCAGTGCATCAAGGTGGCGAGGGCTGTTTGCCAGGCCGGCGGGGTCGGGGTGATTTTTGGTGCCGCGCCCAGGGTTCGCGCCAGCAACCGCAGCCAGACCAGCACAAACACCGTCAGGCCGAGCATGAAGTGCGCGTCTTTCATCAGATTGCGCCCATCGCTGTCCTTCGGGAATATCCCGCGAAACTCGATGGCCGCATAAATCAGTACAAACAACAGCACCATGAGCCAGTGCAGGGCGATGGACATTCGACTGTATTGATCGGCGGTGCTTTTCCAGGACATGCTGTTTCCTCTCGATTCAGGTCTAAAACCTCCGCTCTTGTTCGACGGAGTAGCTTCACTTTAAACGGGTTGTGTCAGGTTGCACCTGAGATGTGTCAGTTTTCAGGGGTTCCGGGCAAATTTGGCCATAGATCGGCCACCAGAAACAGCCGCTCAGCTTCTTCCCAGTCACCTTGGGGGCTTTCTGTGAGGCGTACCAGCAGCTGGGCCGGGGCTTGGGGGTGCAGTTCGTCGAGCCAGACCTGCAGCTGTTGCCCGCTCCAGATGCCCTCCGGGCCATAGTGCGCCGGGGCGAGCCAGGCATGCCGGGGCAAGGGCTGCCAGCAACCGGCAGCGCTTTGCCCGATAAACGCAGGCCAGTCACTTTGATGCAGCCACCTGCCACGCAAGTGCTGCGGGTTGGCGCCCAGTGGCGGCCGAGACTGGCCCGGCCACGGGTACAGCAGGTAGCCCCCCAGCCACATGTGGGCGCTGAAGGTCTGTACATCCAGCCCGGCGAGAATTTCGCGGCTTTCAGGGCGCTGTGACATGGGTAATTGATGCTGGCTGAAATGCCTGAGCTTGCGGTCCAGCCGGTCATTGCTGCCGGGGCCCAGCCACTGGGCAGGATCACTGCCATCACCTTGCTGCGGACCGAGGTAGAGCTTGATCGCCAGTTCCAGGTGATGTACGCCGTCGCTATCACGCAGCACCATGTCCAGCTCGCCCAGGGTATGCCCACCCAGGCGGATCGGCAGGTTGGCGGCGATCAGTTCGACTCCCGGCGCGTGCTGTACGGCAAACTGCCACAGCCGCTCATAATAACGGCCCAGTCGGCGGGTGGTGGCCAGTGCCAGCCATTGCTGCAAGGGCTCGCTGTTGCTGTCCAGAGCCCGCAGCCAGCGTTCCAGCTGCTCGGGGGCCTGGACCCAGGCGCTGCCGGCCAGGGGGTGGCGCTGTGGCCAGGGGGTCTGTTCAAGCATGGGCGGAGCGAGAATCACCCACGCCAGATCACGCACCTCGGGGTGACGCAATTGGCGGGGCAGGTTGAGCAAGTCGGGGAAGAGGATCATTGTGCGAGCATAGCTGTTTGCACACTGACTGAAAGGGTTTTGTCTATCGTCCCGTTTCGCCCATAATCGCTGTTTTCGCACGCCTAGAACCTTGCAGGAGCCTCATGGAGCAATTTCGTAATATCGGCATCATTGGTCGTTTGGGCAGTTCACAGGTGCTCGATACGGTTCGCCGACTGAAAAAATTCCTGCTTGAGCGGCACATGCACGTGATCCTCGAAGACACCATTGGTGAGGTTTTACCCGGCCATGGCCTGCAAACCTCATCGCGCAAAATGCTCGGTGAAGTGTGCGACATGGTGATAGTGGTCGGTGGTGATGGCAGTTTGCTGGGCGCGGCCCGGGCGCTGGCCCGGCACAATGTCCCGGTACTGGGGATCAACCGTGGCAGCCTGGGCTTCCTGACCGACATCCGTCCCGACGAGCTGGAAATCAAGGTCGCCGAAGTGCTCGATGGCCACTATCTGGTTGAAAACCGTTTTCTGCTGCAAGCTGAAGTCCGCCGCCACGGCGAAGCCATTGGCCAGGGCGATGCCCTGAACGACGTGGTACTGCACCCCGGCAAATCAACGCGCATGATCGAATTCGAACTGCATATCGACGGCCAGTTCGTCTGCAGCCAGAAGGCCGACGGCCTGATTGTGGCCACTCCCACCGGTTCAACCGCCTACGCCATGTCGGCCGGTGGCCCGATCATGCATCCCAAGCTGGATGCCATCGTCATAGTTCCGATGTACCCGCACACCCTCAGCAGCCGTCCGATTGTGGTGGACGGCAACAGCGAGTTGAAAATCGTGGTGGCCAAGGACATGCAGATCTACCCGCAAGTGTCCTGCGACGGCCAGAACCATTTCACCTGCGCGCCGGGTGACACCATCACCGTCAGTAAAAAAGCGCAGAAACTGCGCCTGATTCATCCGCTGGACCACAACTACTACGAAGTGTGCAGGACCAAACTCGGCTGGGGCAGCCGTTTGGGCGGCAGGGCTGACTGATGCTAGATCCAGCGCGCAGTTACGATTTGATCGGTGACGTGCATGGCTGTGCTCATACCCTTGAGCACCTGCTGGAGCGTCTGGGCTATCGCAAACTCGCCGGTATCTGGCGACACCCGCAACGGATGGCGGTGTTTCTCGGTGACATCATTGACCGCGGCCCGCGCATTCGCGAGTCGCTGCATATTGTGCATGACATGGTCAGGACCGGTCAGGCGCTGTGCCTGATGGGCAACCATGAATTCAACGCGCTGGGCTGGTGTACCCCGGCACCTGCGGGCAGTGGCAAGCTGTATGTGCGCGAACATACCCCGCGCCATGCCCGGTTAATTCACGAAACCCTCGAACAATTCGCCCCGTATCCAGACGAGTGGCGCGAGTTCGTGCAGTGGTTTTACGACATGCCGCTGTTTGTCGACGCCGGTCGTTTCCGGGTAGTGCATGCCTGTTGGGATGCCCGGGTGATTGCAACCCTGCGCGGGGAATTTCCCGATGGCTGCATTGACCAGCCGTTTCTGCAGGCCGCAGCCATGCCTGAAAGTTTCGCCAACCTGAGTTTCAACCGGCTGTTGCGCGGTACCGACATGCGCTTGCCGGACGGCATGACGCTGACTGGCGGCGATGGTCTGACGCGGGCGTTCTTTCGCACCAAGTTCTGGGAAGACGACCCTAAAACCTACGGAGACATTGTGTTCCAGCCTGATGCACTGCCCGAGCGCGTGGCGCAAAAGCCGCTGTCCAGCATTGAGAAGGATACGTTGTTGCGTTACGGCAGCGATGAACCGCTGTTGTTTGTCGGTCATTACTGGCGCAGTGGTAATCCGGCACCGATCCGCCCCAACCTGGCCTGCCTGGATTACAGCGCGGTGCTATACGGCAAGCTGGTGGCTTATCGCCTTGATCAGGAAACCCGGCTCGATCCGAACAAGTTCGTGTGGGTAGATGTGGAACGCCCGGAGGCGATTCAATGAGTGCTGTTGCTGTTTTACGTTTGCCGCTGTCTACCGATCTCAGCGGTTTTGTGCATTTGCTCAAGCGCATGCAAGTGCCGCATAGGGTCAGTGAGGAGGCGGGGGAACTGGTGTTGTGGGCCCCCGAAACCATTGCCGATGATGTGCGCAGCCTGTATCAGCGTTTTCCGGCAGGTGACCCCGAGCATGAACTGCCCATAGTCGAGCGTCCGCCGGCCATGGCCCGCCCGGGGTTCGTCCAGCAGGTGCGCGACAGCCCGGCAACGGCCATCGTTCTCTTGCTGTGCGTGATAGTGGCTGCCGTGACGCAACTGGGGGACAACCTGTCGACCCTGAGCGCGCTGACGTTTGTCGATTTCAGCATTCACGGGCAGTACATCCAGTTCACACCTTTGTCCGATAGCCTGGCAGCGGGGCAGTGGTGGAGATTGTTCACGCCGATGCTGATCCACTTCGGTTTTCTGCACATTGCCATGAACGGCATGTGGTACTGGGAGCTGGGGCGACGGATTGAAATGCGCCAGGGCAGCATCAACCTGATCGGCCTGAGCCTGCTGTTCAGCCTGGTCTCCAACTTCGCCCAATACCTGTTTGGCGGCCCGAGCCTGTTTGGCGGGTTGTCGGGGGTGTTGTACGGCCTGCTGGGGCATGTCTGGATTTACCAGTTGATGGCGCCCAACCCGATGTATCACCTGCCTCGCGGAGTGCTGGTAATGATGCTGGTGTGGCTGGCGCTGTGCATGTCGGGGCTGGTGTCGATGATAGGTTTTGGCCAGATCGCCAACGCGGCCCATGTCGGCGGCCTGTTGATCGGTTGCCTGACCGGCCTGCTGGGCGGCCTTTGGGCCCGGCGCAAAGCTGTTCAAACCCTGTAGGAGCAAGCTTGCTCGCGAGCAAGCTGGCCCTGCGGCTAAAAGTTAATTTTCAAAGAGCGGAAACAGAACCATGTCCTCTTTCAACGAAATGATTCAAAACATCACTCCCGAGATCTATCAGAGCCTGAAACTGGCCGTTGAAATCGGTAAATGGGCCGACGGCAACAAGCTCACTGCCGAGCAGCGCGAGCTGTCGCTGCAGGCGATGATCGCCTGGGAAGTCAACAACCTGCCCGAAGAGCAGCGCACCGGCTACATGGGCCCGCAAGAGTGCAGCTCGAAATCGGCACCCGTACCCAACATCCTGTTCAAGTCGGATGCTATCCATTGATTGAAATTGGTCGCGGTGCAATCAGCAAGATGTCGGCAAGTTTAGAGACGCCGACCGTTCAATATGCGTTTCGTCTGGGCGATACCGAGCTGCCGGTCAATCCTTTGATCGGCACCCGGTTGCGTCTGGAATACCTGGGTGAGATCAACTGCACTCACTGCGGGCGCAAAACCAAGAAGAGCTTCAGCCAGGGCTATTGCTACCCGTGCATGACCAAGCTGGCGCAGTGCGACATGTGCATCATGAGCCCGGAGCGTTGCCATTACGATGCAGGCACCTGCCGTGATCCGTCGTGGGGCGAGCAGTTCTGCATGACCGACCACGTGGTGTATCTGGCCAATTCTTCGGGGATCAAGGTCGGCATCACCCGTGCCACCCAGTTGCCGACCCGCTGGCTCGATCAGGGCGCCAGCCAGGCGCTGCCGATTGTGCGAGTGGCCACCCGTCAGCAATCGGGTTTTGTCGAGGACCTGTTTCGCTCGCAAGTGGGCGACCGTACCAACTGGCGCGCATTGCTCAAGGGCGATGCCGAGCCGGTGGACCTGGTGGCGGTGCGCGAACATTTATTCGAGAGTTGCGCCGAAGGCATGCAGGCCTTGCAGGAGCGTTTCGGGTTACAGGCGGTCCAACCCCTGGCGACTGCAGAACCCGTTGAGATCCGTTACCCGGTGGAGCAGTATCCGAGCAAGATCGTCAGTTTCAACCTGGACAAAGATCCGATCGTTGAAGGCACGCTGATGGGGATCAAGGGTCAGTACCTGATCTTCGACACCGGCGTTATCAATATTCGCAAATACACGGCCTATCAGCTGGCCGTGCATCAGTAAAAGGACTCCAGCATGCGCACCGAACAACCGCAGATGATCTACCTGAAGGACTATCAGGCGCCCGAGTATCTGATCGACGAGACGCACCTGACCTTCGAGTTGTTCGAGGACCACAGCCTGGTCCATGCGCAACTGGTGATGCGCCGCAACCCTGCACGTGGTGCGGGTTTCCCGGCACTGGAGCTGGACGGTCAGCAACTGCAGCTGTTGTCGGTCAAGCTCGACGACGCCGAGCTGACGGCGGCTGATTACCAGCTCACCGACAGCCACCTGATTTTGCACCCGAGCACCGAACATTTCGTAGTCGATACCAGCGTCAAGATCCACCCCGAATCCAATACCGCGCTGGAAGGCCTGTACAAGTCCGGCACGATGTTCTGCACCCAGTGCGAGGCCGAAGGCTTTCGCAAAATCACCTACTACCTCGACCGCCCGGATGTGATGAGCAAGTTCACCACCACCGTGGTGGCCGAGCAGCACAGCTACCCGGTTCTGCTGTCCAACGGCAACCCGATTGCCAGCGGTCCCGACGAAGACGGCCGGCACTGGGCAACCTGGGAAGACCCGTTCATGAAACCGGCCTACCTGTTTGCTCTGGTGGCCGGAGATCTGTGGTGCGTTGAAGACAACTTCATCACCATGACCGACCGCACTGTGGCGCTGCGTATTTATGTCGAGCCGGAAAACATCGACAAATGCCAGCACGCCATGACCAGCCTGAAGAAGTCCATGCTGTGGGACGAAAAAACCTACGGCCGCGAATACGATCTGGATATTTTCATGATCGTGGCCGTCAATGATTTCAACATGGGCGCGATGGAGAACAAGGGCCTCAACATCTTTAACTCCAGCGCCGTGCTGGCCCGTGCCGAAACCGCCACTGACGCCGCGCATCAGCGGGTCGAGGCGATTGTTGCCCACGAATACTTCCACAACTGGTCGGGCAACCGCGTGACCTGCCGTGACTGGTTCCAGCTGTCGCTCAAGGAAGGCTTCACGGTATTCCGTGACTCCGAGTTCTCGGCCGACATGAACTCGCGGGTGGTCAAACGCATTCAGGACGTGGCGTATCTGCGCACCCACCAGTTTGCCGAAGACGCCGGCCCCATGGCCCACGCCGTGCGCCCCGAGAGCTTTATCGAAATCTCCAACTTCTACACCCTGACCGTGTATGAGAAGGGTTCGGAAGTGGTGCGCATGATCCATACCCTGCTCGGCGAAGCAGGCTTTCGCAAAGGCAGCGACCTGTACTTCGAACGCCATGATGGCCAGGCCGTGACCTGCGATGACTTTATCAAGGCCATGGAAGACGCCAACGGCGCCGACCTGAGCCAGTTCAAGCGCTGGTACAGCCAGGCAGGCACCCCGCGCCTGGCGGTCAGCGAGCACTATGACGCAGCACAGAAAACCTACAGCCTGACGTTCGCCCAAAGCTGCCCGGCGACTCCGGACAAGGTTGAGAAACTGCCGTTTGTGATTCCGGTGCAGTTGGGCCTGCTGGATGCCCGGGGCGCAGAAATCGCGCTGCAACTCAAGGGTGAACCGGCGGCTTGCGGCACCAGCCGCGTGCTATGCGTTACCGAGGCTGAGCAAAGCTTCACCTTCGTTGGCATCAATGAGCAGCCATTGCCTTCGCTGCTGCGCGAGTTTTCGGCGCCGGTCAAACTGCAATTTCCATACAGCCGTGACCAGTTGATGTTCCTGATGCAGCATGACAGCGATGGTTTTAACCGTTGGGATGCCGGTCAGCAACTGGCCGTGCTGGTACTCCAGGAATTGATTGGCCAGCATCAGCGTGGCGCAGCGCTGGTCATGGATCAGCGTCTGGTTGAAGCCTTGCGCACCGTGCTGGGCAACCAGCAACTGGATCAGGCGATGATTGGCGAAATGCTGTCGCTGCCGGGCGAAGCCTATCTCACCGAAATCAGCGAAGTGGCCGATGTAGAGGCCATCCACGTGGCCCGTGAGTTTGCCCGCAAGCAACTGGCCGATAGCCTGTTTGACGGCCTGTGGGCGCGCTATCAGAGCAACCGTGAAGTGTCGAAAGTCACGCCGTATGTGGCCGAAGCCGAACATTTTGCCCGTCGCGCGTTGCAAAACATCGCGCTGTCGTACCTGATGCTCAGCGGTAAACCGCAGGTGCTGGCCGCGGCACAGGAGCAGTTCGAACACAGCGACAACATGACCGAGCGCCTGACGGCTCTGGCAGTACTGGTCAATTCGCCGTTCGAGGCTGAAAAGGCCGCGGCGCTGGCCAGCTTTGCCGATCAGTTCAAGGACAATCCGCTGGTCATGGACCAATGGTTCAGTGTGCAGGCGGGCAGCGGTTTGCCAGGTGGTCTGCAGCGGGTTAAACAGTTGATGGAGCACCCGGCCTTCAACATCAAGAACCCGAACAAGGTACGGGCTCTGGTCGGTGCCTTTGCCGGGCAGAACCTGATCAACTTCCATGCGGCGGATGGTTCGGGGTATCGCTTCCTGGCGGACCTGGTGATTGAGCTCAATGGCTTCAATCCGCAGATTGCTTCGCGGCAACTGGCGCCACTGACCCGCTGGCGCAAATACGACAGCGCCCGTCAGGCGTTGATGAAAGCCGAACTGGAGCGCATCCGCAGCTCGGGCGAGCTTTCCAGCGACGTGTTTGAAGTGGTCAGCAAAAGCCTGGCCTGATCCGGCCTTCGGTTGTAGGAGCGAGCTTTTTAAACAGCTCGCTCCTACAGGTTCAAAGATGCGTCAGTGCGTCTGTCCCAACACCACATCCAGCGCGGTGCGCGCATCGTCCAGCTGCACCAGGGTGGCATGCCGGGCGCCGAGGGCGTCGTGGTTTTCTATCGCGGTCAGAATCGCCTTGTGCCTGGGCAACGCCAGTTCGTGCAGGTTAGGCCGGCGATTGGAGTGCTTCAACGCTTCACGCAAGGCCAGCGACAGCATGTTGCACAGGTTGGACAACAGGTCGTTATGGGTCGCGTCGGCGATCCGGCTGTGAAAATCCAGATCAGGTTGCAGCAAGGCTTCGGGGGTTTGAGCATGCTCCATGCGCTCATAAGCCTCGCGGATCGAGGCTATCTCATCTTCGGTGGCATGCTGGGCGGCGAGGGCGGCAACAGCGGGCTCGATAATGCTGCGCACACTGGTCAGCAAGGCAAAAAACTCGTTTTGCGGTGAGCTTTGCATCAGCCAGTGCAGCACATCGGGGTCGAGCATATGCCATTCACGGCGCGGCTTGACCACGGTGCCCACCCGCGGCCTGGAATACACCAGGCCCTTGGCCACCAGCACCCGCGTGGCTTCACGCAATACCGGGCGGCTGACGGCATATTCTTCGCACAGCAAGGCTTCGGCGGGCAGCTTGTCATCGGGTTTCAATCGGCCGGAAACAATCTGCATGCCGAGTTCCTGAACGATGCGCGCGTGCATGCTTTTGCGCTCGGAGGGCTGACGATAATCCATTGGGCGCGGGTCGGTCCTGTGGCTGAAAAGCGCCGATCATAGCAGGCGCCGGTTTTACAGGTGGCACAAAACCTGATGGGCAAAGGTCGAACAAGCTGCAGGAGCGAGCTCTTCAGCTGGCTGGAGAAAAGCTCGCGAGCAAGCTCGCTCCTGCAGGGCCGGGGTTAGTGGGAGTGGCGCGGCACTTCGGAGCCGCGGCAACCCACCAGGAAGTCAAAATCACAACCTTGATCGGCTTGCATCACGTGGTCGATATAGAGCTGGCGGTAACCACCGATCAGCAGTTTCTGTGGCGGTGGAATATCGGCCAGACGGGCCGCCAGTTCTGCATCCGGGATATCCAGATGCAGGCGCCCGCCGGCGCAGTCCAGTTCGATCCAGTCACCTTCCTGAACCGCCGCCAGAGGCCCTCCGGCTGCCGCTTCCGGCGCCACATGCAAGACCACGGTGCCGTAGGCGGTGCCGCTCATGCGGGCATCGGAGATGCGCACCATATCGGTCACTCCCTGGGCCAGCAGCTTGGCAGGCAAGCCCATGTTGCCGACTTCGGCCATGCCCGGATAACCCTTGGGCCCGCAGTTTTTCATCACCAGGATCGAGTCGGCAGTGACTTGCAGATCCGGATCGTTGATGCGCTGCTTGTACATGTCGAAGTTCTCGAACACCACGGCCTGACCACGATGCTTCATCAGCGCCGGGGTCGCCGCCGATGGTTTGAGCACGGCCCCCAGTGGTGCCAGATTGCCGCGCAGCACGCAGATACCGCCATCGGCCACCAGCGGGTTTTCGATGGCACGGATGACTTCGTCGTCACCATAAATCGGCGAGTTCTTGACGTTTTCCCACAGACTCTTGCCATTGACGGTCAGGGCGTCCGGGTGCGGGATCAGGTTGTTTTCCCCCAGTCGGCGCAGTACCGCAGGCAGGCCGCCGGCATAGTAGAACTCTTCCATCAAGAAGCGCCCGGAAGGCTGCAGATCAACCAGGGTCGGGGTGCCGCGGCCGATGCGGGTCCAGTCGTCCAGCTCCAGATCGACGCCGATGCGTCCGGCGATGGCTTTAAGGTGGATCACCGCGTTAGTCGAGCCGCCAATGGCGGCGTTGACCCGAATCGCATTCTCAAAGGCTTCTCTGGTCAGCACCTTGGACAGGCGCAAGTCCTCGCGAACCATTGCCACGGCGCGCATGCCGGACATGTGCGCCAGGACATAACGCCGTGAATCCACCGCAGGGATCGCCGCGTTGTGCGGTAACGAAGTGCCCAGGGCTTCGGCCATGCAGGCCATGGTGGAGGCGGTGCCCATGGTGTTGCAGGTGCCTGCCGAGCGTGACATGCCGGCTTCAGCGGAAAGGAACTCGTCAAGGCTGATATTGCCGGCCTTATAGGACTCGTGCATTTGCCAGACGATGGTGCCGGCGCCGATATCTTTGCCCTTGTGCTTGCCATTGAGCATCGGCCCGCCGGTGACCACGATGGCCGGCACATCGCAACTGGCAGCGCCCATCAGCAGGGCCGGGGTGGTTTTGTCGCAGCCGGTCAGCAGCACTACGCCATCAATCGGATTGCCGCGAATCGCTTCTTCCACGTCCATGCTGGCCAGGTTGCGGGTGAGCATGGCGGTAGGGCGCAGGTTCGACTCACCGTTGGAAAACACCGGAAACTCCACCGGAAACCCCCCGGCCTCGATCACACCGCGTTTTACGTGTTCGGCAATGGTGCGGAAGTGGGCGTTGCACGGGGTCAGCTCTGACCAGGTGTTACAGATGCCGATGATCGGCTTGCCCTGGAACTGATGGTCGGCAATGCCCTGGTTCTTCATCCAGCTGCGGTACATGAAACCGTTTTTATCTGCGCTGCCAAACCATTGGGCGGAACGCAGTGGAGGGGTTTTGTCAGACATTGCGGCCTCTCTTATTGTATGACTAATTTATTTTCTGTGGCAGAAGTTAGCGCTAAATGGCTCTGTTTGGAAGTGTTGTTGGGT
Organism: Pseudomonas sp. Lz4W; assembly: GCF_000346225.2. Lineage (NCBI taxonomy): Bacteria > Pseudomonadati > Pseudomonadota > Gammaproteobacteria > Pseudomonadales > Pseudomonadaceae > Pseudomonas > Pseudomonas sp. Lz4W. Next base: position 2,200,418 of record NZ_CP017432.1, read on the forward strand.
AAATAGTATTACTATATAGTTCGATTCAACTGAGAGCTGATCCTGGCATTTTCCCGCCTGAGGCCACTCCAGAGGTGCCATAACAAAAACAATGGGAGACCGTCACATGAGCCAGGAATCCGGGCTTATCCGCCGCATCACGCTAAAACTCATTCCGTTTCTGATCCTGCTGTACCTGATTGCCTATGTGGACCGCTCTGCCGTGGGCTTCGCCAAGCTGCATATGGGCGCAGACATCGGCATTGGCGATGCGGCCTACGGCCTGGGTGCCGGGCTGTTCTTTATCGGTTACTTCTTGATGGAGATCCCCAGCAACCTGATGCTGGAGCGCTTTGGCGCCCGGCGCTGGTTCGCCCGGATCATGCTGACCTGGGGCGCGATCACCATCGGCATGGCCTTTGTCCAGGGGCCGCAGAGTTTCTACGTGATGCGCTTTTTGCTCGGTGTCGCCGAGGCAGGCTTCTTTCCTGGCGTGCTGTACTACATCACCCAGTGGTTCCCGGTGCGCCATCGCGGCAAGATCCTGGGCCTGTTCATCCTCTCGCAACCCATCGCCATGATGATCACCGGCCCGGTGTCCGGCGGCCTGCTGGGCATGGACGGGGTGCTGGGGCTGCATGGCTGGCAATGGTTGTTCATTGTCATCGGCATGCCGGCCATCCTGTTGACCTGGCCGGTACTGCGCTACCTGCCGGACGGCCCGCAACAGGTCAACTGGATGACCCGGGACGAGAAGAGCTGGCTGCTGGGGGAGCTGGAAAAAGACCTGCAGCAATACGGCCAGACCCGCCACGGTAATCCGCTGCATGCTTTGAAAGACAAGCGGGTGTTGCTGCTGGCGCTGTTCTATCTACCCGTCACCCTGAGCATCTACGGCCTGGGCCTGTGGCTGCCGACGCTGATCAAGCAGTTTGGTGGCAGCGATCTGACAACCGGCTTCGTGTCCTCGGTGCCCTACATCTTCGGCATCATCGGCTTGCTGATCATTCCCCGCAGCTCGGATCGCCTGAATGACCGTTACGGTCACCTGGGCGGCCTGTATGTGCTGGGGGCGATCGGTCTGTTCCTGAGTGCATGGTTGACGGTTCCGGCACTGCAACTGGGGGCTCTGTGCCTGGTGGCTTTCTCGTTGTTCTCCTGCACGGCGATTTTCTGGACCTTGCCCGGGCGCTTTTTTGCCGGTGCCAGTGCTGCCGCCGGGATAGCCCTGATCAACTCGGTGGGCAACCTGGGCGGCTATATAGGACCGTTCGTGATAGGTGCGCTCAAGGAACACACCGGCAACCTGGCGTCGGGCCTGTACTTCCTTTCGGGGGTGATGGTGTTCGGGCTGTTGCTGACGGTGGTGGTGTATCGCACCCTGGAGCGCAAACATGCACTCAAGCCCGATGAGTTTGCCGCCAGTGCCCGTCCGGCTAGCGATCATTAATCAGCCGCCAGAGCTATTCATCCATGGGTTAGTACGCAGGTTTGACCTATCATTACGCCTTTCCAACAGGTGATAGATTAATGAGCGATTCAAACCAGACCTTGCGTGCAGCCCTTGAAACCAGTGACATGCTGGAAATTGACGGGCTGCATGCCTGGGATTTTTCTCTGGACGATGTGCAGTTGCTCATCAAGTGCATGGATGGTCGTGCCGAAAAGCGTTGGAGCTTCACCCTCGCACAGCTGGATGCAGCCGTGTTTGACGAAGCATTGAAAAGCTGGACCCTGACCGGCGACTCGGGTGAGCACCGCCTGGTTTGCCTCAGCGCATTTAGCGCGAGCAATGACGACGATGACACTGAGGTGGTTGATGAAGTTTAAATGGTTACCCTTGTTGATGGCTTCAAGCATTGGCGCCATGTCGGCGCAGGCGGCCTTCGGGTCTGAGGTCGAGCTGCTGGTAGGGTCCTATACCCAGGGCAAGAGCCAGGGGATTTACCGTTTACAGTTCGACAGTCAGAGCGGGCGGCTCACCCCCGAGCCGCTGCAAGTGTTCAAGGCCACCAACCCTTCGTGGCTGACTTTATCTCGGGATCAAAGCCGCCTGTTTGTGGTCAATGAAAACGGGCAGGGCCAGGCCGATGTGGTGGGGCGTGTCAGCAGTTTGTCGATCGATCCGAAAACCAATGAGCTGAACCTGATCAACCAGGTCAAGACCCTGGGCGAAGAGCCGACCCATTCCAGCCTTAGCGGCGACGAGCGCTACCTGTTTGTTGCCAACTACGGTGTGCACGCCGATCCGGGCGGCAGCCTGGCGGTGGTGCCGATAAACGCCCGGGGCGAGTTGCAGCCTGTGACCCAGATGAGCAGCCATCCGGCCAGCCGGGTAAACCCCGAGCGCCAGATGTCGGCACACGTGCATTCGGTGGTGTCTTCACCGGACGGCAAGTTTGTATTCGCCAGTGACCTGGGGGCCGACAAGGTTTTTGTCTACAAGTACGATCCGGCGGCCAACCCCGAGCATCCTTTGGTGGCTGCCGATCCGGCCTATGTCGAGTTGCCGGCGGGTAGCGGTCCGCGTCACTTGTTGTTCTCCAAGGACGGCAAGCACGCGTACCTGACCACTGAAATGAGTGCCCAGGTGTTTGTGTTCGACTATGCCGACGGTCAGCTCAAGCAGCGCCAGGCACTGGAACTGGCCCACGGCCAGCCAGCGCAAAATCGTGCCGCAGGTGCGGTGCATGCGTCGCCGGATGGCAAGTTTCTTTACGTGAGCAACCGCGGCAAGGCCAATGAAATTCTGGTATTTGCAATCAATCCGGCGAACGGTGAGCTGAGCGAGATTCAACGCCGTTCGGTTGAGGGAGACCATCCCCGGGAGTTTGCCCTGAGCCCCAACGGCAAGTTCCTGTTGATCGCCAATCAGATGAGCAATGCCATCGTGGTGCTGGAGCGCGACCCCCAGACCGGCAAGCTGGGTAAAACCCTGCAAACCCTGGCCATGGATGCGCCTTCAGATCTGAAATTCATCAAACGCCCGTAATCAGGGGCTTGCAGCCCTCTATTAATCCTGCTGATAGAGGCTAGTGCTGCAATGAATTTCTGCGGGATGACCCTTGGCGTTAAGTTGGTTCCACGGCCTGAAAAGGCAAGCAAGCCAACTGAATCGTCGAGGGTTACCGCCATGAATTTCAATCTTTTCTCCGTGATTGCTGCCTCCGCCATCTCTGCCACCGTGGCCCTGCCTGCCAGTGCCAGCGTGCTCATCAGCGACAAAAAATCCCCCAGCTATACCCAGAAGTACCTGCAGCAAAGCGCTAACTTCTACGCCGCCCTGGACCATAAGACCCAATCCTGAAAAGACCTGCCCCCCCTGTAGGAGCGAGCTTGCCTCGCGAGCTTTTCAGCTTTGCCGGGAAGAGCTCGCGAGGCAAGCTCGCTCCTACAGGGGCTCAATAAATATTGAGCTTTTATTCGCGGCTACAGGTTGTGTCCTGTCTCGAGCAATTCTGCGGTTGGGCCGTCTGCCGGGCCGACCATGGCGTAGTTGTAGCCTGAAATGATCTGCCCCCCTTGTAGGAGCGAGCTTGCCTCGCGAGCTTTTCAGCTTTGCCGGGAAGCGCTCGCGAGGCAAGCTCGCTCCTGCAGGGCTCAATAAATATTGAGCTTTTATTCGCGGCTACAGGTTGTGGCCTGTCTCGAGCAATTCTGCGGTTGGGCCGTCTGCCGGGCCGACCATGGCGTAGTTGTAGCCTGAAATGATCTGCCCCCCTGTAGGAGCGAGCTTGCCTCGCGAGCTTTTCAGCTTTGCGGGGAGAAGAGCTCGCGAGGCAAGCTCGCTCCTGCAGGGCTCAATAAATATTGAGCTTTTATTCGCGGCTACAGGTTGTGTCCTGTCTCGAGCAATTCTGTGGTTGGGCCGTCTGCCGGGCCGACCATGGCGTAGTTGTAGCCGGGCCCGGACCAGTAGTCCGCCTGCAAATCGCCATCGCGCCGGCTGCCCCGTGGTAACAGGTTGTTTTGCGGGCCGGGCGGGCGGATGTAGAAGCTGATGTGCTGGCCCTGGCCATTCTCGTACAACACCATCGCCGCACCGCCCTGATCGGTGGTCAGCAATCGCCCGCTGACCGGCCGGAAGCCCGCACCGCTCAGGTCCGGCAAGCGTTCGGCCTGATTGAAATAACCATCTATCCAGCCCTGCATGTCATTGCTTTGCTGCACCTTGTAGTCGGCCGGCAGAAAGCCCTGCAGCGCAAACATGCGATGGGCTGCCAGTGCGTCGGTCATGGGCAAGCCAGCGGAGCCCTGAGTGATTTGCCGGGCTTGCCAGCCGCCGACGCCGCCGATGCTCACGGCGATTAACAGCACTGCCGCTGTTGCCCACTGGCGACGTGACTGGCGGTGCAATCGCTGGCGTATGGCTACGGGGTCGAGTGCCGCATTTTCCGGCTGCTGCAGGCTCTGCTGCAACGCAGTACGCAACACCTGAGCGTCCCGCTGCCAGGCTTGCACCCGGGCAGCGACTTCAGGGTTGGCCTGCAGATACTGCTCAACCTGGTGGCGTTCAGCTTCGCTGAGCGCGTAATCGACATAAGCGTGCAGGTCACGCTCACTGGGCGGGGTGGTGATCATTTCAGTCTCCGCAGGGCAGGGCGGGTGATTTCGCCTTCGCTGAGTTGGCGCAAGGCCTGGCGTGCGCGTGACAGACGCGACATCACGGTGCCAATCGGCACTTCCAGAATGTCGGCCACTTGCTGGTAACTCATGCCCTCCACCGATACCCACAGCAGCAGGGCCCGTTGCTCGGTGCCCAGGCGTTCGAATGCCTGCAACGTCGATTGCGCGATGACTGTGCGTTCGGTGGAGGGCTGAGTGTCATCGCGCCCGGTAAAAAATTCGAGCATGCGGGCATAGCGCCGCGAGCGCCGATGGTTGTCGACAAACTGGCGATACAAAATAGTGAATAGCCAGGCCCGCAAATCGCCTTCGGGACGTTTGCTCGCCACGCTGGCCAGTGCCCGTTCCAGGCAGGTTTGCACCAGATCGTCGGCATTGCTGGAGTGGCGTGTCAGCGACAGGGCAAATCGCCTGAGGCGCGGGATCAGTTCGCGCAGTTGCTCGTCAAAGGGTGACATGGGGACCTGCAAGGCGTTGGTCTGTTAGTCGGGGTCATCAGCATGCAGACGACCAGGATTGATGGTTATTCCCGAGGGGCAAAAAAATAAATGCCTGAAAAACTTTCCTCTACCGCGGGAATAAGCCGGTCCGGCCTTCGTCTCATATGCAATCCACCTGACGGCCCCGTGGCCCTGGAGTTTTTTATGGTAGATCAATTGCCGCCTGTGCGGCCTGCCAAGCCACCGTTGAGCCCGACCAGTGTGATGCTGCGTCTGGCCGGGATCGGTGTTGTTGTGGTGGTCATGGCCGGGGCGTTTTATTACGTCAACGGTACGCTGGATTCCCAGCGCCTGCGCCCTAAAACCCTGGTCAATGCGCTGGAGCACAACAACGGTGTGTATCCGGGGTACCGACGCAACCATGCCAAGGGTATCTGCGTGGTGGGGTATTTCCAGAGCAACGGCAATGCCCAGGGTTTGTCCCGGGCCCAGGTTTTCGAGGACGGGCGCACCCCGGTGGTGGGGCGCTTTGCCTTGCCCAGCGGCAATCCGTACGCGCCCGACAGCAGTGTGCCGATACGCAGCCTGGCGCTGCGCTTCACCGAGGCCAACGGCCAGCAATGGCGCACGGGCATGAACAGCATGCCGGTGTTTGCAGTGGGCACCCCCGAGGCGTTCTACCAGATGCTGCAAGCCGGCGCGCCGGATCCGGCAACCGGTAAACCCCGGCCCGGAGCCATGCCCGGTTTTTTTGCGGCGCACCCTGAATCAGCCCCGTTCCTGCAGTGGGTCAAAACCGCGAAGCCATCAGCCAGTTTCGCCACCGAAAGCTATAACGGGATCAATGCGTTTTATCTGGTCAATGCTGTCGGGCAACGTCAGGCCGTGCGCTGGGGCGTAGTACCTGAAGGCCAGGATGCCCCGGGCGCCACGGCGCCCGATGATGCTGACTATCTGGAACAGGACCTGACCCGGCGCCTGGCCGCAGGGCCGCTGAAATGGCAGCTCAACCTGACCCTGGCCGAGGCCGGTGACCCGGTCAACGACGCCAGCAAGGCCTGGCCTGCCGGGCGCAAGGTGATCAACGCCGGCACCCTGGTGTTGCAACAGGCCGAGCAACAGAACTCGGGAGAATGTCGCGATATCAACTATGACCCGCTGATCCTGCCAAGGGGCATTGAACCTTCGGATGATCCGTTGCTGGCGGCACGTTCGGCGGCCTATGCCAGTTCGTATCTGCGGCGCACCAGTGAAGTCGATCAGCTTTCCCAGGAGAAACGGCCATGAGCGCTCCAGTCTCACATTTCGCCCCGGTGGCGCGTTTTCTGCACTGGTTGATGGCGGTGATGGTTATCGCCATGTTGTTTATTGGTGCGGGCATGGCGGCATCGGTGTCCGAGCGCCATGAATGGCTGTTGAATCTGCACAAGCCTCTGGGCATTGCGATACTGCTGCTGGTAGTCGTACGCCTGTTTGTGCGCTTTTCAACCCGCCAGCCAGGGTTGCCGGCGGATCTGCCGGCGGTCCAGGTATTGGCGGCCAGGATGTCTCACCTGTTGCTGTACGGGTTGATGTTCTGCTTGCCGATTGTGGGCTGGGCGATGATTTCGGCAGCGGGTGATCCGGTGATGCTCAGCAGTTCCTTGCAACTGCCCGGGATAGTGCCGGCCAGTCCCGGCACCTTTGCCTTTTTGCGCAAGGCCCATACCTACCTGGCGTATTTGCTGTTTTTTACCGTATTGCTGCATTTGGCGGCGGCGTTGTTCCATGGCTGGATTCGCCGGGACGGGGTGCTGCAAAGCATGGTGCGCGGTAAGGACTGACGTTGTCCTTGAAGCCCCTGTAGGAGCGAGCTTGCCTCGCGAGCTTTTGATCCAGGAAAAGCTCGCTCCTGCAGGTTTGGGTTCAGGACCTGGCCATGATTGAGGTGAATAACTCGCTTGCCAGAAACCGCTCCAGCCACGCTCTCAGGCGCGGGTAGGGTGCTTGCTCGAACCAGTCTCGATCGACGTGGGCAAACTGCCGCACAAATGGCGCAAGGGCCACATCAGCCAGGCTCAATCGCGGCCCGGCGAGATACGGCGTCTGTTCAAGCAAATCTTCCAGGCGTTGTAAAAAGGCTTCCCCCTGGCCCCGGTAATACTCCATCGGGTATTCGGGATATCGGTTGGCGTATTTGTAACGATCCAGACTGGCCTTGAAGCGGCTGTCGTTTTCTTCAATCAGCTCCCCCCAGGCCCCTTGTCGCCAATGCTCCGGATCATGCTGCTCAAGTGCCCAGTGCATGATGTCCAGGCTTTGTTCGATGACCCTGCCATCGGCACACACCAGTACCGGTACTGTGCCTTTTGGCGAGGCTGCCAGCATTTCGGCAGGTTTGGCCTTGAGGCTGACTTCCACAATCGACACCGGTACGCCGCTGTAGTGCAAGGCCATGCGCGCCCGCATGGCATAGGGGCAGCGACGGAAGGAATAAAGCAGGGTCATTTGACCTCCACGGTGCTCAGGCCGTTGCCTTGACGGCGCACTTGAATTTGCACGGGGATGCGCTCGTGCATTTCCTGGACATGGGAAATCACTCCGACTTTGCGGCCCTGGGCCTGCAGCCCATCGAGGGCATCCATTGCCAGTTGCAGCGACTCGGGATCGAGACTGCCGAAGCCTTCGTCGATAAACAGTGATTCGATTTTCAGCGTGCTGGACGCCATTGACGCCAGACCCAGGGCCAGAGCCAGTGACACCAGGAAGGTCTCACCGCCGGACAACGAGTGGACTGAACGCAGTTCGTCGCCCATTTCGGTATCCATTACCAGCAGGCCGAGCATGCTGCCGCCGCGTTTGAGGCGATAGCGGCGCACCAGTTGGCGCAGCTGTGCATTGGCGTGGTGCACCAGCAAATCGAGGTTGTAGGCCTGGGCGATTTTGCGGAAGGTGTCGCCGGTGGCGGAACCGATCAGGGCATTGAGCCGTGCCCAGCGCTGCCATTCGTCATAGGCCTGGCTGATGCGTTGCGCCAGTGCCTGGTTGGCCTCCTGGCGGCGCTGGTCTTCGGCTTGCCGGGCACGTAACTCCGCAGATTGCTGTTCGCTGGTGTTGATCAGGCCGTGCAGCTCATTCAGGGCGCTGTCCAGTGCCTGGGCGTCAAGGTTGCCGTTGGCCTGGGCCTGATGCTGATTCAGACGTTGGTCGCGCTCCTGCAACAGAACGCGGGCTTGCTCTACGGCCTTCTCGCTGTTTTGCAGTTGCAGGCGCAACTGACGCAATTGCGCTTCGTCAATGCTCAGCAACTGTTGCAAACGGCTGTCATCCAGTTCGCTGTGCTGCGCACGCCATTGCGCAACCTGAGCACTGAGGGTGCTGTGTTCCTGTTGCAGTGCGTGCTGGTGTTGCTGTTGCGCCTTGAGCTCGGCGGTCAGTTGCAGCAACTGGTTGGCGCAGGTCTGCACGGCCTGCTCTGCTTCGGCCTGGGCCACACGGGCCTGTTCCACTGCCTGTTCCAGGCTGTGTTGCCATAGTTGCGCACTGCTGTAATCGCCCAGTAGCTCATGGAGGGCCTGCTGGCCCGACTGCTGTTGCGCGGTCAGTTCGAGCACGCTGCGTTGCAGGGTTTCGAGCTCTTTAGTGATATTGGCTTGCTGATACTGCGCCCGCTCGATTTGGCTCGCCCGTTGCGCCTGCTCCGATTGTTCATCGCGCAGTTGCTCGAGTTGCGCCAGTCGATCGGCCACTTGCTGGTCAAGCGCCATAAAACAGGCTGACGGATTATCGCGCAGCGCTGCGAGAGTCGCCTCGGGCAACAGGCCGGCGAATTCCGCCAGCTCATCGCCAAGGCGCTGCTTGTCGGCTTGCAGGTGCAGGCGTTGCTCGGCCAGCTGTTGCGCGGCCATCTGGCTGGCCTCGGTACTGCGCTGCACTTGCTGCTGTAATTGTGCGGCTTCTTTTTGCAGGGCCAGCAGGGTGTTCTGGCGCTGTTGATCCTGGTTGATGCTGTGTTGCAACTGGCCCAGGCGCTGGGTCAGCCACTGCTCACGCCTGGCTGGATCTTGTGCCAGCCATTGCGGATACAGCGGATGCGCCTCAAGGCCGGGAGCCAGGGCCTGTTGTTCGTCGAGGATGTGCTGATGTTGCTGGAGGAACTCGCGGTGCTGGGCGTTCACCCCGCCGACTTTTTCGCGCAACTGAATCAAGGTTTCTTTAAGGCCGTCGACCACCTTGCGGGCGCTGGCCTCTTCTTCCTCGTCAAAGCGTGAAAGGCTCTGCAACAGTACTTCTGGCTGGTGATAGGGGTGCTCATGACTGCCGCAAACCGGACACGGCTGGTCATCCTGCAGCCGGGCGCGCAGTTCTTCGACGCTGGCGCTGCGAGCCAGTCGCTGGCGTTCCAGTAGCTGTTGGGTGACCAGCAGGGCCTGCTCGGCCGACTCGAATTGTTTCTTGGTCGCGGTGCCTTGTTCGATCAGCTGTTCGCGTTCGGTCTGCAGGGTCTGCAGCTTGAGTTGTAACCCCTGCAAGCGGGCCTCCAGTGCAAGCTGGCTGCTGCACAGGCGCTGCAAGTCTTCGAACGCGCGTTGTTGCTGATGGTTGTCGGAGAGCAGGCTGCCCAGGGTCTGGATTTGCTCATTGACGGCCTGCGGCTCGGCTTCGGCCTCCTGGAACAGTATTTCCAGAGTGTTGCGCAATTCGTTGAGTTGTTGCGCCGCCAGCTGCGCCCGTTGTTCAAGGGCGGGCAGTTCTTTATTACCGGTGCCGAGGTTGTTGCTCAGGCGAACCAGTTGCTGCAGGCGCGGGCGATAGGCGTCCCAGGCATTGGCCAATGGCGTCAGTTCAGCACTTTGCTCCAGTTGCCGGGTGATGTGCTCAATGCGCCCGGCACCTTGTTGCTGGTGCTCGACCATCCGGGCCAGCCCTTGCTGGCCCTCGTCACAGGCCTGTTGCGCTTGTTGCATGAGGACTTGCTGGGCGTCGAGGGCTTGCGTCAGGCGACTGAGGTTGGCCTGGGCCAAATGTGCCTGCTGCACCCGGGGTGCGCACTCGCGTTGTCGGGCCTGAGCCTGGGTGGCCTCCAGTTGCGCTGTTTGTAGCGCTTGTTGCAGTTGCCCCTGGCGCTGGTTGAGTGCGGTTTGTTGCTGCAGATGAGCAGCAATGTGTGCGGCCAGCGGGCTGAGCTGTGCCTCAAGCTCGGCCAGTCGGGCAAATTGATGGCGTTGCGGTGCCAATTGCTCCAGCAGGTTGAGGGTCTGGCGCTGGTCGGCCTGGCTCTGCCACAGGGTTTGCGCCTGTTGCAGTTGCTCGGCGGCACTGTGTTGTTGCTCTTGCAGCTCGCGCAGGGTTTTAAGCCAGCTGTGCTGTTGCTCCAGCTGCTTGAGCTGGCTCTGCCGGTTTTTCAGCTGTTGCCGGGCTTCGTCGTACTGCTGGTCCAGTTCGACGCGGGCTTCAGGGGTCAAGGGGGTCACACCAACGGCCTGGTCCAGCAACTGCTTGTGGTTGTCCCGGGCTTCTTTGGCCTTGTCGAAGGCCCGTTTACCCAGCCGGGTGTAGAGCGCGGTGTCGGTGAGTTTTTCCAGCAGTTCGCTGCGCTCGTTGTCATCGGCTTTGAGAAAGGCGCTGAACTCGCTCTGGGCCAGCATCACGGCGCGGGTGAACTGCTCGAAGTTGAGCCCCAGACGCGCTTCGAGCTGCACTTTGTAATCGCCTTTCTGGCTGGCCAGCAGTTGGTCGCTGTCGAGGTCGCGCAGGCTTTGGCGGCTGGCCTGCAGTTTGCCGGCGGCTTTCTCCCGGGCGCGGTTGGCTTCCCAGCGGGCCCGGTAACGGCGGCCGTCGATGCCGACAAAGTCGACTTCGGCATAGCCTTCACCGGTGCCGCGACGCAGCAGGGTACGAGGGTCGCCGGTGGCCACTTCGCCATCGGCATCCGGCACCTTGGCATCGCGCCCGGTGTTGCTCAGGCGCGGAACGGCACCAAACAGTGCCAGGCACAATGCGTCGAGCAAGGTACTTTTGCCGGCCCCGGTGGGGCCTGTTATGGCAAACAGTCCGGCACTGGCCAGGGGCTCGGCGGTGAAGTCCAGCTCAAAGGGGCCGGCCAGCGAGGCGAGGTTCTTCAGGCGAATGGCCAGGATTTTCATGGTTGTTCACCTTCCAGCTGTACTTCTTGCAGCAACAGCGCGAAGTCGTTGAGGGTTTGCTCGTCGGCTTCACTGCCGTAATTTTCCTGCCAGGCGCGGCTGAACAGTTCCCGGGGAGTCAGTTGATCGAGTTCGATCAGGCCATTGGCGTCATCCTCGTCGGCGCGCCGACCACTGCCGGCGTACTCGGCAGCGATGCGCACCAGGCGAACCGATTTTCCCTGCAGCGCGGTTTCAATTTGCTGGCGCAGATCGGGTTGCGGCTCGTCAAGTTTGACCCGTACTTCGAGCCAGGGCTGACGCTGGGGATCGGCCAGCAAGTCGATGTCCGGCAGTTCGGCCAGTTGCTCAAGGACTTGCGCCAAGGGGGCCGGGCCAATGCGCTGCAGGTTGACGGCCCGCGGGATCAGGCGCGGTTCGACACTGACCAGGGTTTCGCCATCCAGTTGCACATCGAGGATTTGATGTTGGTAGCCGATTTCCGAGAATGACAACGGAATTGGAGATCCGCAGTAGCGAATGCGTTCTTCACCATTCACTCGCTGGGGTTTATGCAAATGCCCCAGGGCGACATAGCTGATGCTGGGGCCGAACAGGCTGGCGGGCAGGGCTTCGGCGTTGCCGATGATCAGGCTGCGCTCGGAGTCTTGCGAGACCGAACCGCCGGCCATGTGCGCATGGCTGATGGCGATCAGGGCCTGGCCTGGCTTGCGCCGGGCGTTGGCGGCGGCGATCAGCCATTCATGGACCTGGCCGATGCCGCGCAGGTAGTCATCCCCCAGATGGGCGCCGGTGACTTCGGCGGGCCGCAGAAACGGCAGCGCCAGGCACCAGCCGGCAATTTCGCCAGAGGCATCGGGGAGCGGGATCAGCAGGCGTTCTGCGTCCAGCCGCCCGTCGTCGAGCCACAGCACCCGGCCCAGGGCATGGGCCCGCAGGCGGCGCATCAAGGGCGCCGGCAGCTCAATCCGGGATCCGGAGTCGTGGTTGCCGGCAATCATCACGATGGTCAGGCCGGGCTGTTGCTCATGGGCGCTGACGATAAAGTCGTAGAGCCGTTCCTGGGCTTTGACCGGCGGGTTGACGGTGTCGAAGATGTCACCGGCAATCAGCAGCACGTCCGGTTGCTGGTCGGCCAGTTGGCTCAATAGCCAGCTCAGAAAGCAAGCGTGTTCGAAGTCGCGTTCCTGGCCATGGAGGTTTTGCCCCAGGTGCCAGTCGGAAGTGTGAAACAGGCGCATGACAGAGTCCGTAAAAAATGGGCTTCGTCCAGCGCAGGCTGGACGCAAAACCGGCCCCGGTACACACACGGGCGCGGGGCCGGCTGGAAATTATTTGGGGTAGAGCGGTGGCAGGCTGCTCGGCTCGCTGCCCGCATCGTGCTCACGTTCGGCGGCAGGAATGCTGCGAATGGCCTTCCACAGTTCTTCACCCTGCCAGTGCTGACCGGTTTCGCTGTAGAGCGCGCCATTGAGACCATCCAGGGCATCGGACAGCAGTACAAACCGCGCGGCCATTTCGGCCAGGGTTTCCGGCTGTTGCCGGGCCCAGGCATCGAGTGCCTGGCGGGTGGCCTGCGGGTCGTTGGCAAGGCAGGCGCGCTTGAGATCATCGAGCAGGGTACGGGGGCTGGGACCGGTTTGCGCGGCCCGTAAAATGGCCGGCTGCCAGCGGGCGCGCCACCACAGGCCGAAACCTGCGAGGGTGGTGCAGGCGAGGATAAAGGTGCTCAGTTGCCAGAGCCACAATGTGGAGTCGTCATTCATTGCCGCAGGCAGGGTGCTGACCGGTGTATCCAGCGCCAGATTCGGGTTGGCGGCTACCTGTAAGGTCCGTGCAGGCAGGTAACTACGTTCCAGGCTGTCTTCATGGGTGTTCCACCAGACCACTTCGACGGCAGGCAATTCAACCTGGCCGACCCGGGAGGGGACCAGAGCCTCGCGTTCTTCACGGCTGCCCACCAGGCCGTTTTCGGTGATCTGATTGCTCAGTTGCGGCAGGTCCGGGTAGCGGCGCAATCCGTTTACATCGGTGGCGGGCAGGGGCGGCAGCTGGGCGCTGGACAGACCTTCAGCCTTGAGGGTGAGGGTACGGGTCAATGATTCGCCGACCTGGCAGTGATCCGGCTCGGGGTTCCACGACTCACTGACGCTAAGGCTGCGTGCTGGCAGCCAGGGCGAGTTGGCCGGATAGTCCGCAGGTTTGGGTTTGACCGTCAGCGGGATGTCGGCTGTGCTCACATGCACCATTTTTCCAGGCTTGGGGCCCAGCGGGGCAGGGGCGGCGGCTTGCTGGCTGTCAACCTGGGTAGCGCTGAACGTCTGGGCCGGGATGATCAGCTCGCCGCTTTTCTGCGGGTAAATGCCGTAGCGCAGTTCAATCACGCCGTGGCGTACCCCATTGATCAATTTCTCGTAGGTCCGCGACTCGCCCAGTTGCTCGACAATGGCGTCTGTCAGGTGCAAGGGGGTCAGGCTGCTGTCGTCGTACAGGGCAACCGAGTGGTAGATGCGCAGGGTCAGTATTGCCTGGGCCTGAACGTAGACGCTTGGCTGGTCGAGGACGGCTTCGATAAATACCGGCGCCAGCTCGTTGTCGCTGCGGATGCTTTGAGTGACCGTCAGGCTGATGGGCAGGCTGTGGTAGGCACCGACCTGCAGCGGCGGAATAATCACGGTGCCGGTGCTTTTGGGCTGCAAGGTGATGATCCAGCGGGTGTTGGCCTTGTTGTCTTCGCTGAGGTCGGTCAGTTGGTTGACCTGGCGCGTACCCCGGACATCGAACAGGGCCTGGAGCGGTGTCAGATCCGGTTTGCCGAACAGGGTGGCGTCGTTTGATTGAAGGGTCAGCTCGACGGTTTCGCCGGAGTTGAGTTGATTGCGATCAACACTGGCAACCAGCCCGAGCGCATGGGCCGGCACGGTCCAGCAGCAGAGCAGGAGAAGCAAGGCGCAAATGCGGTTCATTGGGGCGAGTCCTGATGTTGCTGCTGTTCGTACCAAAATTTCCGTCGCAACAATTCGCTGGGGTTGTCGGGAATCTGTCTGAGCCATTGTTCCAGTGCCTGGCGATGCTCCTCGTCCAGGTGGTCTGACGTCGGCGCCGGGGGGCGGGTGGTCGTATCGTCGGTGGATTCGCTGCCGGGCTCTGGATTGCTGGCTGGCGGAGGCGGTTCCGGGGAATCGTTGTTGTTTGCCGCAGCATCCGGCTCGGTGGCCGAACTGTTTTCCTGCTGCTGCGCGCTGTCACCCGAGGCGCTGCTGTTACGGGTGCTGATGGCAGGCGCCGGTTCCGGTTCTGAGTCAGTCTCGGGTTTGTTGTCGGCCGGCGGGGTGGTCTCGGCGTTTTTTTGTTCGAGCACTTTTTCGATCAGGGCTTTGTTCTGTGCCGCTACCTGCAAGTCCGGTTGCAACTCCAGGGCTTGTTCATAGGCGTCGATGGCCGCTTCCAGTTGACCGCCCTTGGCCAGCGCATTGCCGCGATTATAGTGGGCGCTGGCGGTGTTGGACTCGGCAAAGCGCTGAGCCGCAGCGGCGTAATCGCCCGCTTGATACAGGGCAACGCCTTGCCATTGCGCGTCCTCGAAGTGCTCGACGGCTTGCAACGGTTTCTTCTGCTCCAGTAAACGCTGACCTTGCTGGTCGGGGCGCAGCCACAGGTCGGTGAAGCTCATGGCGTAACCGTGCTGGGGCAGCATCAATAACAACGGCAGGCACAGCAGCCAGCCGCGGCGGCCTGCGCAGGCTGCCAACAGCAACAGTGGCAGCAGCAACCAGTAGCCCTGGTCGGCCCAGGTGTCCAGCTGCAGGGTCTGGCCGTTATTGCGTAACTGCCGGGGCCCGTCGAGCAGGCCCAGGCCGCGCAAGTCGTTGTCGTCCAGGCGCGCCTGGCGGTAGCGGCCGTCAACTTCGAGGGCGAAGGCCCGCAGGGCCGCGCTGTCGAGACGGGGCATGAGGATGGCGCCCTGGTCGTCCTTGAGAAACTGGCCGTTTTCATCAACCACCGGCGCACCCTCACGACTGCCGATGCCGAGCATCAGTAACTGCGGGGTATGGCCCTTCAAGACCTGGCTGATGCCCTCGCGCTCCTGTTCGCTGAGCGATGAGGTGATAAGCAGCAAGCGGCCCTGGCCCAGGGCCCCCTGATCCAGCAGCTTGAGGGCTTTGGCCACCGCCAGATCGGCGCGATGGCCCGGCTGCGGCATGATGGAGGGCTTGAGCGCTTCGAGCAGGTTGCGGCTGGTGGACAGGTCATCGGACAGCGGCACCAGGGTATGGGCGCTGCCGGCGTAGACAATGACGGCCGTTTGCGCATCGCTGCGGCTTTGCAACAGGTCGTAGAGTTTGCGTCGCGCCTGCTCCAGCCGGTTTGGATTTTTGTCCGTGGCCAGCATCTCCGGAGTGAGCTGCAACATCACCACCAACGGGTCGGCAGGTTTTTGGGTGGATTGCTCAACCCGTTCCCAGCTTGGGCCCAGCAGTGCCAGCAGGGCTAGCAGCCAGGCCAGTCCCAGGGCGATCCAGGGCAGTTTGCTGTTACGCCCGCTGCCGCCACTGAGCAGTACGCGATGGAAGGCCACCGGCAGAATCATCTGCCAGCGCCCCGCACGTTTTTGTCGGTGCCAGAGTTTCCACAGCAACCAGCACAGCAGCGGCAAGAGCAACAGCCATTCGGGACGGAACCAGTGGGGCCAGAGCGTGCTCATCGGCGCCTCCGCAGACGCAGACGTTTGAGCTGCGAACGCCAGTGAGGATGTTGTTGCAGAAAATGTTCCTTGCTCAGCCAGCGTTGCAGTGGATTGTTTGGCCACAGTTCCCGTATCACCAGCAACACGCTCAGCAGCAGGGCACCGGCCAATGGCCAGCTGTAAAGTGCCTGTACCGGACGGGCCTGGGTCGGCTGCTGGGCGACGGGTTCCAGTCGGTCGAGGGTGTCTTTGATGGCGGCCAGCTCCTGACCATCGCGGGCCCGGAAGTACTGACCGCCGGTGACTTTGGCAATTTCCTGCAGAGCCGGTTCGTCGAGGTCCACCCCGGGATTGATGCTGAACATGCCCTTGGCACTGCTTTGGGCAGGGTCGGCGCCGATGCCGATCGGATAAATTCTGACCCCTTCCTCGGCGGCAAGGCGGGCGGCAGTCAGCGGGTCGATCTGCCCGCCGTTGTTGGCCCCGTCGGTCACCAGAATCAACACTCGACTCTGTGCCGGGCGCTGACGCAAGCGCTTGAGGGCCAGGCCAATGGCGTCGCCGATGGCGGTGTTTTTACCGGCAATGCCGATTCGCGCTTCATCCAGCCAGGTGTGGACGGTGTGGCGGTCGAAGGTCAAAGGCGCTTGCAGATAGGCCTGACTGCCGAACAGGATCAGGCCTACGCGATCGCCTTCGCGGTTTTCCAGGAAGTCCCCGAGCAGGCTTTTGACCAGATCGAGACGACTGATGTCTTCGTTGTGCCATTGCATGTCCGGGAAGTCCATGGAGCCGGAAACATCCACCGCCACCAGCAAATCCCGGCCGCTGGCGGCAATCGGCAGTGGCTCACCCAGCCACTGTGGCCGCGCGGCAGCGGTCAGCAGCAGCAGCCATAAGAGCAAAAACGGAATTTGCTGACGCAATGAAGGCATTGTTGCGCGGGCTTTGCGCCGGGCCAGCTCTTCCAGGTCAGACAGAAAACTGACTTTGAGTGCGGCCTCGCCGCTGTCGGCGGCCGGCAGCACCAGGCGCATCAGCCAGGGCAGCGGCAACAGGACGAACAGCCAGGGCCAGGCGAACTCAAACATGTTTGCGAATCCAGGTTTCAACCGCTTGATTGAGGCCGGCAATCGCCTTGTCATCAAGCTTGCATTCGGGCTTGTAGGCCCCTTCAACCAGCACCATCCAGCGCGTCAGACCGGCCGCCGGACAGCGGTTGTCGAGGAATGCCAGCCATTTTCGGCCATTGAGCGTGTGGCTCTGGCTGTAGGGGTAGTGGTTGCGGCACAGGCGTTTGAGCAGGCCGTTGAGTTGTTGCAGCCAGGCTCCGGCCGGTGCGCCGTCGTAGGGTTTGGGGAAACCTGCAAGCTCTTCAAGCGCCGCCAGCCGCACCGGGTCCAGAGGCTGCTCGGCCCTGCGCGGCTGGCGCTTGACCGGCAGATATCGGCGTAGCCACCACAGGCCCCAGGCCAGGGCCGCAAGGAGGATCAGCAGCAGCCACCAGCCAGGCGCAGGCGGCCAGAAGCCGATCACGGGCGGCTGGATCAGGGGCTGCAACTGTTCCAGGTCTTTCATAATGGTTTGCCGGGGCGTTTGGCGTTCAGGTATTCACGCAATTGCTCGATCATTTCACTTTGTGTGCTCAACGGCATCAGCATCACGCTCAATTTTTGTGCCAGCAACGCCCAGCGCGCAATACGTGCTTCGCCCTGGGCGCGATAGGCCTGACGCAAGTCGTAGTTGAGGGTGTCCAGCTCCAGCTGTGCTCCGCGTTCGGCAAAGCGCAGCAGTCCGGCAGCGGGCAGGGCGTGGTCCAGCGGGTCGGACAGCGGCAGCAGCATCAAGTCGCAATGGCGGGCCAACAGGCTCAGTTGCTGCTCGGCGGCGTCGGTGAGTGCGCGCTCATCGCAAATCACAATCACCAGGCTGCCGGGGCGCAGCACTTCCCGCGCCCGGATCAGCGCCATGCCCAGGGCATCGCGGTCGGACTGCACTTCGGTGTGCAGCGACTGGTTGACCCGTACCAGACGGTTAAGCAGTTGCAGCAGGCTCTGCTTGCTGCGCCGGGGTTTGATTTCGTAATGTTCGTGGTCGCCGAATACCAGTCCGCCCACCCGGTCGTTGTGCCCCAGTGCCGCCCAGCCGATCAGACTGGCAGCCTGGGCCGCAAGCACCGACTTGAACATCAGGCCCGAGCCAAAGAACAGCCGCCGGCTTTGTTCGGCGAGAATGAAGATCGGCCGTTCGCGCTCTTCATGGAACATTTTGGTGTGCGGCTCCTGGGTGCGAGCCGTGACGCGCCAGTCGATGGTGCGCACATCGTCACCGGCCTGATAGACCCGTACCTGATCGAAATCCACGCCGCGGCCGCGCAATTTTGAATGGTGCAGGCCCGCCATCGGGCTGCGCTGGCCAGGGGAGGCGAACAGTTGTACTTCGCGCACCCGGTGCCGCATCTCGATCAGTTCGGCAAGGGTGACGCGAATGCCGGGCTCGGCGGGCAGGGGGTTGTTCATGGGTCAGGCGACGGCAACGACGTCAAGGATGCGCTGCACCACACGGTCCTGGTCGATACCGGCGGCTTCAGCTTCGAATGACAAAATGATCCGGTGACGCAGAACGTCAAACAGCACGGCCTGAATGTCTTCGGGGCTGACGAAGTCGCGTCCGGCCAGCCAGGCATGCGCCCGGGCACAGCGGTCCAGGGCAATCGAGCCGCGGGGGCTTGCGCCATAGGCGATCCAGTCGGCCATTTCCGGGTCGAACTTGCCCGGAGTACGGGTGGCCATGACCAGTTGCACCAGGTATTCCTCTACTGCATCGGCCATGTACAGGCCGAGGATTTCCTTGCGTGCAGCAAAAATGGCTTGCTGGCTGACCCGGCGCTCGGGTTTGGTTTCACCGTTGAGCGCTTCGCCGCGGGCCTGCTGCAGGATGCGCCGTTCTACAGCCGCATCGGGGAAGCCGATTTTGACGTGCATCAGGAAGCGGTCGAGCTGGGCTTCGGGCAACGGATAGGTGCCTTCCTGCTCGATCGGGTTTTGCGTGGCCATCACCAGAAACAGCGGCGACAGTTCGTAGGTGCTGCGCCCGACACTGACCTGGCGCTCGGCCATGGCTTCGAGCAATGCCGACTGAACCTTGGCCGGCGCGCGATTGATTTCATCCGCCAGCACCAGATTGTGGAAAATCGGCCCTTGCTGGAAGACGAAACTGCCGGTCTCCGGACGATAGATTTCAGTCCCGGTGATGTCGGCGGGGAGCAGGTCGGGGGTGAACTGAATTCGATGGAACTGCGCTTCAATCCCTTCCGCCAATTCTTTGATGGCCTTGGTTTTTGCAAGGCCGGGCGCACCCTCGACCAGCATGTGGCCGTCAGCCAGCAGCGCGATCAGCAGGCGGTCGATGAGTTTTTCCTGACCGAGAATCTGCGTTGAGAGAAAGGTTCGCAGCGCAAGCAGCGCTTCACGATGTTCCATCGTTGACTGTTCCTGAAAAGGACACCGACGGCGCAAGAGTTACGCCGGGGCTGGGGCCGTTACTTTAATCCATTGGAGGGGTCGCGGACTAATCGCAGGGGGAGCTTTTTAAGGAAAAATCCGATATTTAAGGAAAAATCCGAAATCCAGGGAGTTGTTGAGAACAGTGCTCATCTGCGCCTCGCCATTACCGGCGTCTGGCCAGTGTCACCAGGGTGACGCCAATCAAGGCGGTCAAGCCTGTCAGCCACAGGATGACCGTCTGGGTGCCCAAGGGACCTGCCAGCAGGGCAATCAGTAGTCCGGCCAAGGGTTGGGACAGGTTGTTGAGCAAACTGACCACTCCCACGGTTTTGCCAAAATCCTGTGGCGGGATGACTTTCTGGCGAACACTGCGAAAGTAGATGTTGAACATCTTGTCAAAGCCGGTAATCAGCAAGAAGCCCAGGGTGTAGGCCCAGATATTCGGGCTCAGGGCGGTGATCAGCGCGCCACACGCGATCATGGAGTAGGACAGGCTGCCCAGCACTTTCAATGACAGGGTCGAGCGCGCCAGGTAAAACAGAATGGCAATGGTCGTCAGCGCGCCTGCGGCCTGTAAGCCGGCATAGATCTGCTTGCCGGCCGCATATTGGCCGATGACCATGGCCGCGGAGGTGGCCAGGGTGACACCGATCAGCAAATTGACGCCCACTGCCAGGACGATGATTTTTTGCAACTCTGCCAATTGGCGGATATGCCTGAAGGCGATGCGCAATGGCTGTAGCCAGAGGTCTTGGTGTTGTTCGAAGGTTGGCAGGTTGACCCTGGTATTGCGTTGCCAGAACAGCATCGCCAGATCGGCCAGGACAAAGAGTCCGGCTACGGCCATGACCACCCAGTGCCAGGCCCAGATTTCGAGCAGCAATGCAGCTACCAGCGGCCCCAGGACCAACCCGCTCTGATCGGCGATCTGCGAGTAGGACAGGGTTTTGCCGTAGGTGTAGTGCTTGAAGATGTGCGGCATCAGCACCTCCCGGGCCATGACGCCCTGGGTGGTCAGTACCCCGCATAGTGCTGACAGGATGACCACCCAGTGAATCCCGTCGAACAGTGCGTAAAGCCCTACGGCGATGACGCAGGCAACCGCGCGATAGACCTGGCTGATGTGCAGGATGCGTACCGGGGGGTATTTGTCACAGAGTGCCCCGCAGACCGGGAACGCCAGATAGCGCGGCAAAGACTCGACAAAAAATGCCAGTCCGGCCCACGACACGCTATTGGTGGTCTGGAACACAATCAGCGGCACGATAAATAACAGGATCTGGTCGGCAAGCCGCGACACAAACAGCGAAATGAAAAAAGCCAGGTAATCCTTACGCATGCTGTTCTCGTGTCAGTGGCTAAACACCCTGTTTAGCTCAAGCGATAAAACTCCCGGGCGTTGTGCCACAGGGCCCGCGCGGCGCCGTCCTCACCCAGGGCATCGCTCAACAGGACGATGTCGCTGTCTGCAAAGGGGCGGGGCGCGCGGGTCGACGGCAAGTCGCTGCCAAACATCAGTGCATGGGGGTTGGCGCTGTGAATCTGTTGCAGTACGCCGGGCAGCGCGAAATCTACCCGGCCAAAACCGCAGGCTTTGACCCGAACCCCGTATCCGGCCAGGCGCAGCAGGCTGGGCAAGCCTTCATGGCTCAGCCCCAGGTGATCGATGCTCAGGGCTGGCAAGCGCAGCAGCCGGGTTTCAATGGCTGGCAGTTCCCGCGAGTCGATATACAACTCCGAATGCCAGCCCACGCAGTCATGCACCCTTTTGGCCAGGGATTCGAGCTGGTCCAGTTGCTCGGAACCGCCGCGCTTGAGATTGAAGCGCAAGGCGCGAACACCATGCCGGTCCAGGGTTTGCAACTGGGTATCGGTGACGCTGGCGGGCAGTTGCGTTACCCCCACGAAGCCCGGGCCCAGGCGGTTCAGTGCAGCGATCAGGTAAGTCTGATCGAAACCCTGAAAAGATCCCGAGACCACGGCCCCGCCGACGATGCCCAGGGGGCGGGTACGTTCCTGGTAATCATCGACACTGAAAAACTCGGGCATATAGCCGTTGTTCGGGATCAGCGGATAGGCGCTGTCGATGATATGGCAGTGAGCATCGAAGATCGGGCGCATGGCGGCATTACCTGCGTTTCAGGGGTAAGCAGTTGTTGTGGTCAGGTGGTTCAGCCCAGTTCGCTGACGTAGGTGCCGGTGCCTTTGAGGATGTTGTGCAGGGTTTGTTCGATTTCGGCCAGCTCGCTTGGGTCTGCGCTGTGAAGGATCTCGATATGATCGTCGCCATTGAGGGCGTCAGCGTCAGACGGACTGATTTCAATCAGCAGGCGGGTAGGGCTCAGGGTGGCTTTTACCCCTTCCAGAACCGAAGGTCCGTCAACGTCGCCGAAGGTGATTTCCAGTTCGTCTTCGTCCGGATACCGGGTCATCAGGAACATTTCGCCCTGTTCGCTGTGGCAACACAGCATGGCCATGTTGTCTTCTTCGTCGTCGCACGGGTTGGCCATGAGGAGCGGGGTGGTGATTTGCATGGGGGGAATCCTGGCGCTGCGGGCGCATGTATCGGCTGAATAAAAGTTGATTTTGCCAGCCTGCACAGATTTATGCTGGCCTGATTGAAAATGTGTCGAAGAGTCCGGATTGCGTTGTACGAGTCATTTTTGTGACTGGCAAAGGATTTAAAGGTGCTTTTCGGAATGTTTTTCCCATTGGAATGCTAGGGTTGTTCATTATCAGGCCGCAAGGTTGCGTCCCAATGACCGAATATGTCGCCGCATCGCAAGCAGCCCGGGCGGCTCAATCGTTAAGCTTCGCGGGTGATAGCTATCTTTAAAAACACAGCCTGTTCAACCGGCAGTCGTTTTTGCAGATACCCATCCTGGAACGTGAATGTGACCCCTGGGTCGCGGCCAGCTTCACCACCCTGTCATGCTGTGCTTTCAAGGTAAACTGCCAAGATATGCCCTTGCACAGTATTGGCAGCTCCCCACGCGGGAACAGCACGCGACGCTTCTCTCAATAACAAGCCCAAGCGGAGTACCACAGATGGCGTTCTTCACCGCAGCCAGCAAAGCCGACTTCCAGCATCAACTGCAAGCAGCTCTGGCCCAGCACATCAGTGAACAGGCATTGCCACAAGTAGCCCTGTTTGCCGAGCAATTCTTCGGCATCATTTCCCTGGACGAACTCACGCAACGTCGAATGTCCGACCTGGCCGGCTGTACGCTGTCGGCCTGGCGTCTGCTGGAACGCTTCGATCCGGCGCAGCCGCAAGTGCGGGTCTATAACCCTGATTACGAGCGCCATGGCTGGCAGTCGACCCACACCGCCGTAGAAGTACTGCATCACGATTTGCCGTTTCTGGTGGATTCGGTACGTACCGAGCTGAACCGCCGCGGTTACAGCATCCACACCCTGCAGACCACGGTGTTGAGCGTTCGCCGCGGCAGCAAAGGCGAGTTGCTGGAAATTCTGCCCAAGGGCACCAGTGGCGAAGGCGTCTCGCAAGAGTCGCTGATGTACCTGGAAATCGATCGCTGCTCCAATGCCGCTGAATTGAATGTGCTGAGCAAGGAACTGGAACAGGTTCTGGGTGAAGTGCGCGTCGCCGTGGCTGATTTCGAGCCAATGAAAGACAAGGTCCAGGAGTTGCTGGCAGGTATCGACAGCTGCCAGTACGTCGTCGATGCCGACGAGAAAGCCGAAATCAAGAGCTTCCTGGAGTGGCTGGTGGGCAACCACTTCACTTTCCTGGGCTATGAAGAGTTTGTGGTACGTGACGAGGCGGATGGCGGTCATATCGAATATGACCCGCAGTCGTTCCTCGGTCTGACCAAGCTGCTGCGGGCCGGCCTGACTGCCGAAGACCTGCGCATCGAAGATTACGCCGTCAGCTACCTGCGCGAGCCGACCCTGCTGTCGTTTGCCAAGGCTGCGCACCCAAGTCGCGTACATCGCCCGGCTTACCCTGACTATGTCTCGATTCGTCAAATCGATGCCGACGGCAAGGTGATCAAGGAATGCCGCTTCATGGGCCTGTATACCTCGTCGGTATACGGCGAGAGCGTGCGGGTGATTCCTTATATCCGGCGCAAGGTTGCCGAGATCGAACGCCGTTCCGGCTTCCAGCCCAAGGCTCACCTGGGCAAGGAACTGGCTCAGGTGGTGGAAGTCCTGCCCCGTGACGATCTGTTCCAGACCCCGGTCGACGAGCTGTTCACCACGGTGATGTCGATTGTACAAATCCAGGAGCGCAACAAGATTCGCGTGTTCCTGCGCAAAGACCCGTATGGCCGTTTCTGCTACTGCCTGGCCTATGTGCCACGGGACGTGTACTCCACCGAAGTGCGGCAGAAAATCCAGCAAGTGCTGATGGAGCGCCTGCAAGCTTCGGACTGCGAGTTCTGGACCTTCTTCTCCGAGTCGGTACTGGCCCGCGTGCAACTGATCCTGCGGGTCGATCCAAAAAACCGGATCGATATCGACCCGCTGATGCTGGAAAAAGAAGTGGTCCAGGCTTGCCGCAGCTGGCAGGACGATTACGCAAGCCTGGTGGTTGAAAGCTTCGGCGAAGCCAATGGCACCAAGGTGCTGTCGGACTTCCCGAAAGGCTTCCCGGCCGGCTACCGCGAGCGCTTTGCCGCGCACTCGGCCGTGGTCGACATGCAGCACCTGATGAGCCTGAGCGAGAAAAACCCGCTGGTGATGAGCTTCTACCAGCCGTTGGGTCAAAGCGCCGGCCAGGAACTGCATTGCAAGCTGTATCACGCAGATACGCCACTGGCGTTGTCTGATGTGTTGCCGATCCTGGAGAACCTGGGCTTGCGCGTACTGGGCGAGTTCCCGTACCGCCTGCGGCATGCCAATGGCCGTGAGTTCTGGATCCATGATTTTGCCTTCACCGCGGGCGAAGGCCTGAATCTGGATATCCAGCAACTCAACGACACTCTGCAGGATGCATTCGTGCATATCGTCAAGGGTGACGCCGAGAACGATGCCTTCAACCGCCTGGTACTGACCGCAGGTTTGCCGTGGCGTGATGTGGCATTGCTGCGTGCTTACGCCCGCTACCTGAAGCAGATTCGCCTGGGCTTCGACCTTGGCTATATCGCCAGCACCCTGAACAACCATACCGACATCGCCCGCGAGTTGACCCGGTTGTTCAAAACCCGCTTCTATCTGGCGCGCAAGCTGACCGCAGAAGATCTGGATGACAAGCAGCTGCGTCTGGAACAAGCGATCCTGACTGCGCTGGATGACGTTCAGGTACTCAACGAAGACCGCATCCTGCGTCGCTATCTGGACCTGATCAAAGCAACCCTGCGGACCAACTTCTACCAGCCGGATGCCAATGGCCAGAACCGTTCGTACTTCAGCTTCAAGTTCAATCCGCACCTGATTCCCGAGCTGCCAAAGCCGGTGCCGAAGTTTGAAATTTTCGTCTACTCGCCACGGGTTGAAGGGGTTCACCTGCGTTTCGGCAACGTTGCTCGCGGTGGCTTGCGCTGGTCCGACCGTGAAGAAGACTTCCGTACCGAAGTACTGGGCCTGGTAAAGGCTCAACAGGTGAAGAACTCGGTCATTGTGCCGGTGGGCGCCAAGGGCGGTTTCGTGCCACGTCGCCTGCCACTGGGCGGCGGTCGCGACGAAATCCAGGCCGAGGCGATTGCCTGCTACCGGATCTTCATTTCCGGTCTGCTGGACATCACTGACAACCTCAAGGACGGCGCGTTGGTACCGCCATTGAACGTGGTTCGTCACGATGACGATGACCCGTACCTGGTGGTAGCAGCCGACAAAGGGACCGCGACCTTCTCCGACATTGCCAACGGCATTGCCATTGATTACGGCTTCTGGCTGGGTGATGCGTTTGCTTCGGGCGGTTCGGCCGGTTATGACCATAAAAAAATGGGCATTACCGCCAAAGGCGCCTGGGTGGGCGTGCAGCGCCACTTTAAAGAGCGTGGCATCAACGTTCAGCAAGACAGCATCAGCGTGGTTGGCGTCGGTGACATGGCCGGCGACGTGTTCGGCAACGGCCTGTTGATGTCCGACAAGCTGCAACTGGTCGCGGCATTCAACCACCTGCACATTTTCATCGATCCGAACCCGGAGCCGGCCAATAGCTTCGTCGAGCGTCAGCGCCTGTTCGACCTGCCGCGTTCGGCCTGGTCGGATTACGACACCAGCATCATGTCGGCAGGCGGCGGGATCTTCTCGCGCAGTGCGAAAAGCATCGCCATCTCCCCTGAGATGAAAGAGCGTTTCGCAATTACCGCCGACAAGCTGACCCCGACCGAACTGCTGAATGCCTTGCTCAAGGCGCCGGTAGATCTGTTGTGGAACGGCGGTATCGGTACCTATGTCAAAGCCAGCAGCGAAAGCCACGCCGATGTAGGCGACAAGGCCAACGACGCGTTGCGGGTAAACGGCAACGAGTTGCGCTGCAAGGTTGTGGGCGAGGGCGGCAACCTGGGCATGACCCAGTTGGGCCGTGTCGAATTCAACCTCAATGGCGGCGGTTCCAATACCGACTTCATCGACAACGCCGGTGGTGTGGACTGCTCTGACCACGAAGTGAATATCAAGATCCTGCTCAACGAAGTGGTGCAGGCTGGCGATATGACCGAGAAGCAGCGTAATCAGCTGCTGGGCAGCATGACTGATGAAGTCGGCGGCCTGGTGTTGGGCAACAACTACAAGCAGACCCAGGCCATTTCTTTGGCGGCGCGCCGTGCATATGAGCGCATTGCTGAATACAAGCGTCTGATGAGCGATCTGGAAGCCCGTGGCAAGCTGGACCGTGCCATTGAGTTCCTGCCGTCCGAAGAGCAACTCAACGAGCGCGTAGCGGCGGGCCATGGCCTGACCCGTGCCGAGCTGTCGGTGTTGATCTCGTACAGCAAGATCGACCTCAAGGAAGCCTTGCTCAACTCCCAGGTCCCGGATGACGACTACCTGACCCGTGACATGGAAACCGCGTTCCCGCCGATGCTGGTCAGCAAGTTTGCCGCTGCCATGCGTCGTCACCGCCTCAAGCGTGAAATCGTCAGCACCCAGATCGCCAACGATCTGGTCAACCACATGGGCATTACCTTTGTCGAGCGGCTGAAAGAGTCGACCGGCATGAGTGCTGCCAATGTGGCGGGTGCTTATGTGATCGTGCGCGACATCTTCCATCTCCCGCACTGGTTCCGTCAGATCGAAGCCCTGGATTACCAGGTTCCGGCCGAAATCCAGCTGGCGCTGATGGACGAGTTGATGCGTCTGGGTCGTCGTGCCACCCGCTGGTTCCTGCGCAGTCGTCGCAACGAACTGGATGCGGCACGTGACGTGGCGCATTTCGGCCCGCATCTGGCGGCGCTGGGGCTCAAGCTCGACGAACTGCTGGAAGGTGCAACCCGCGAGGGCTGGCAGACCCGCTACCAGGCTTACGTCGCAGCCGGTGTACCGGAGTTGCTGGCGCGGATGGTGGCTGGTACTACGCACCTGTACACCTTGCTGCCGATCATCGAGGCTTCGGATGTGACCGGCCAGAATGCTGCGGATGTGGCCAAGGCGTACTTCGCCGTCGGCAGTGCGCTGGATCTGACCTGGTACCTGCAGCAAATCAGCAACCTGCCGGTAGAGAACAACTGGCAGGCGCTGGCCCGTGAAGCGTTCCGTGATGATATCGACTGGCAGCAGCGTGCAATTACCGTCTCGGTACTGCAAATGGCTGATGCCCCGACTGAAATCGAAGCGCGTCTGGCATTGTGGCTTGAGCAGAACAACTCGATGGTTGAGCGCTGGCGCTCGATGCTGGTGGATCTGCGTGCCGCCACCGGCAATGACTACGCAATGTATGCGGTAGCCAACCGTGAGCTGCTCGACCTGGCGTTGAGTGGTCAATCAGGGCTCTGACAGCCTGAGAAATAAAAAAAGCCCCGACTCGATTGAGTCGGGGCTTTTTTGTGTCCGGGGTGTAACGGGAAATCAGATCCCGATATTACCCAGGGTTTGTACGATATTGCGCAAGGTGCCAGCAAGGGTAGGGTGCTCGACCTCAAAGCGTTCTACCGCCAGATTAACGTTGTCGACCAGGCTGGTGTCCTGAGTTGCGTTTTCGACTTTGATCTGGGCATCGATCTGTTCGGCGAGTTTGTTGAGGTCGTCCCGCTCGTCAAGGGAAAGTGGCGGGTTTTTATCAAGTTGCTCGCGCAGGGAGTCGAGTTGTTTTTGCAGATCGCCGGCAGGCATAGCATTCATCCTTTATTGATAGGCTCTGTATAGACCTTCGCCGTGAACAAAAGGTCTGTAAGCGGGCCTCTAGATTAATCCACTCGGGCCAAGCATGCATGATCTCTATCAAAATCCCTATAGCGGCTTTTGCCGGCAGAGAGGGGCGAGATGCGGAAACTTATAACAAATGTAATTATTTTCGGAACGACTGCTGCATGGGTCAGTCTGTTGCAGGTGTTTCTTTGGGCGCCGAAAATCCAATTACCGTTATACTCTGCGCCTGACCCAGGGCGTAGCGCCCAAGTATTATGTATTTTTTAGGAGCTTTGCTATGCGCTGGACCGATCGTCTTGCTCAAATATGTGTCTGTGCCGGTGTTGCGATGGTCCCATTCACCGCCAACGCCGCCACCGAAGATGACCCGTGGGAAGGAGTTAACCGGGTCATTTTCAAATTCAACGAAAAGCTCGATACCTATGCCTTGAAGCCCCTTGCCCAGGGCTACCAGTTCATCACTCCGCAATTTCTGGAGGATGGCATCCATAACATGTATCGAAATATTGGCGACGTGCGCAACCTGGCCAACGATGTATTGCAAGCCAAGCCCCAGGCTGCGGGTGTAGACACGGCCCGTCTGTTGATGAATACCACCCTCGGTGTGGCCGGTTTCTTCGATGTCGGCACCAAAATGGGCCTGCAGCGCAACGCTGAAGACTTCGGGCAAACCCTGGGGTACTGGGGTGTACCTAGTGGTCCTTACGTGATGTTGCCGGTACTGGGTCCGAGCACCGTGCGTGATGCAGTCGCCATTTATCCGGACACCTTCGCCGAACCGTACCGTTACATGAATGATATCCCGGCCCGTAACATGGCAATCGGCATGGATGTTATTGATACCCGCGCCAGCTTGCTGTCTGCTGAAAAGCTCATTACGGGTGACAGGTACGTCTTTATCCGCAATGCGTATCTGCAGAACCGCGAGTTCAAGATCAAAGACGGGCAGGTTGAAGACGACTTTTGATTCTTGCGCTGTTGCTGCAAAAAAAACGGCCCTGAGGGCCGTTTTTTGCATTGTCGGGGTGGGGTGAAGGTTACTTTTGGCGGGGCTCGAACCTTGGTTTTAGTTGCCGTTCACGAGGTTCTTATAACCCGCAGGAATTTAACTTGACGAAGACCTGCGGCCACCATCGGCCTGAGCTTGAAACCCCCCGCGGATGGGAGTACCGTCTGCGCCTTACACGGGCACCTTTGTAGGATCGAGCAACACCATCGATTTGAATCAGGGATGTTCATAAGCCAATTCAGTCGTTGAGCCCGACCCGTTCGAGCTCCTACGCCAACCCAATTCTGGCGCCATTTGCCCACATGCAAAAAACCAGTGCCACGCTGCTGATCATTGATGACGACGAAGTAGTACGCGCCAGTTTGGCAGCCTACTTGGAAGACAGCGGCTTCAGCGTCCTCCAGGCCAGCAATGGCATGCAGGGTCTTCAGGTGTTCGAGCAAGAGCAGCCAGACTTAGTGATCTGTGACTTGCGCATGCCCCAAATGAGTGGCCTGGAGCTGATACGGCAGGTAGCGCAGCGCTCGTCGCAAACCCCGGTGATCGTGATTTCCGGTGCGGGCGTGATGAGCGATGTGGTCGAGGCGCTGCGCTTGGGTGCTGCCGACTACCTGATCAAGCCGCTTGAAGATCTGGCCGTTCTGGAGCACTCAGTACATCGGGCGCTGGATCGCGCGCGGCTGCTGGTGGAAAACCAGCGCTACCGCGACAAGCTGGAGTCGGCCAACCGCGAGCTCGAAGCCAGTCTGCATCTTTTGCAGGAAGACCAGAATGCCGGGCGCCAGGTGCAGATGAACATGCTGCCCATCAGCCCCTGGTCCATTGATGATTTCAACTTTGCTCATCAAATTATTCCTTCCCTGTATTTGTCCGGCGATTTCGTGGATTACTTCAGGGTCGATGAGCGACGGGTAGCCTTCTATCTGGCTGACGTTTCCGGTCACGGTGCGTCATCCGCGTTTGTAACCGTGCTGCTCAAGTTCATGACCACGCGCTTGCTGTTCGAGTCCAAACGCAACGGGACTCTGCCCGAGTTCAAGCCTTCAGAAGTGCTTGGGCACATCAACCGCGGCCTGATCAACTGCAAGCTGGGCAAACACGTGACCATGGTCGGCGGAGTCATTGATGAAGAAACCGGCGTGCTGACTTACAGCATTGGCGGCCACCTGCCATTGCCGGTGCTTTACACGCCTGACAGCGTGGGCTACCTGGAAGGGCGAGGGCTGCCGGTTGGCCTGTTTAACGAAGCGACCTATGAAGATCATGTTCTGAAGTTGCCGGAAGCTTTCAGTCTTACACTGATGTCGGACGGAATTTTGGACCTTTTGACCGAGCAGACGCTCAAAGAGAAAGAGGCAGCTTTGCCACAACTGGTAAAAGCAGCTGGCGGCAGCCTGGATGGCCTGCGCCAAGAGTTTGGATTAGCTACGCTCGGGGAGATGCCGGATGATATCGCCTTGTTGGTGTTAAGCAGGAATCTTAAATGAGTACCGGTAGAATTCAGTTCGCCGAACAGGACGGTACATTTGTCCTGAAATTTGTGGGTGAAGTGCGCCTGACACTGTGTTCGGCACTGGATGCGACAATCGAGAGGATTTTCACGGCGCTGAATTTCAACGCCATCGTCATTGACCTCACCGAAACCCGCAGCATCGACAGCACCACCCTGGGTTTGCTGGCGAAACTGTCGATTTTGTCACGCCAGAAAATCGGTCTGTTGCCGACAGTTGTCACCACCCACGAAGACATCACGCGACTTCTGCAGTCAATGGGCTTCGATCAGGTGTTCAACATCATCGGCAAGCCAATTCCGTGCCCTGAGTGCCTGACAGACCTGCCATCCCAGGACCAGTCTGAAGAAGTGGTCCGGATCAAAGTGCTTGAAGCCCACAAAATTCTGATGGGGCTCAACGACTCCAACCGTGAAGCGTTCCATGATCTGGTGAATGCACTCGAGCGTCACTGACCCTTGAGTGGCAACCGATAAAAAAGGGCCGTCCTGTACAGGACGGCCCTTTTTAATTGCCTGCGATTCAGCGGCCTTCCAGCAGCTCTGCGGCTTGATCCAGCAAGGCCAGTGGGTCCTTGGCCTTGTGGATGTCCACTGACAGTAACTGACGGAAGCGCCGCGCACCGGGAAAGCCCTGGCCCAGCCCCAGGATATGCCGGGTGATATGGTGCATTGCCCCGCCCGCAGCAATGTGCGCCGCGATATAAGGGCGCAACAGCGCCAGGGCCTGGGCCCGTGAAATCACCGGTTCGGTACTGCCAAAAAGCTGCTGATCGACTTCAGCCAGAATATACGGGTTGTGATAAGCCTCACGCCCTAGCATCACCCCGTCAAACACCTGCAAATGCTCCTGGCATTGTTCAAGCGTCTTGATCCCGCCGTTGAGAATAATCTCCAGCTCAGGGAAATCAGCTTTCAGCTGCGCGGCAACGTCATAACGCAAAGGTGGAATATCGCGATTTTCTTTCGGCGACAGCCCTTCAAGAATCGCAATACGCGCATGCACGGTAAAACTGGTACAACCCGCATCCTTAACGGTGCCAACAAAGTCACACAGCTGCTCGTAACTATCGCGTCCGTTAATACCAATGCGGTGCTTGACCGTGACCGGAATGGAAACGCTGTCACGCATGGCCTTCACACAATCGGCAACCAGCGCCGGATGAGCCATCAGGCATGCGCCAATCATATTGTTCTGCACCCGATCACTCGGGCAGCCGACATTCAGATTCACCTCGTCATACCCGGCGGCCTGGGCCATGCGCGCGCAGCCTGCCAGATCGGCGGGAACACTGCCACCCAACTGCAGGGCCAGCGGATGCTCAGCCTCGTCGTGACGTAAAAAGCGCTCGGCATCACCGTTAAGCAGCGCGCCAGTGGTCACCATCTCGGTGTAGAGCAGGGTGTTTTTCGATAGCAGGCGCAGGAAGAAACGGCAATGACGATCGGTCCAGTCCATCATAGGGGCCACGCTAAAGCGTCTGGACACCGCAGAGCCTGTATTTACGTGGGGTGTAGCTGAATTCTGTACCATTTTGCTCTACGTGTTTTAGGCGTGTTTTAGGGGGTGAGTGGTACAAAGTACCAACCCGATTTCGAATTGTACCAGTTGACCATGGCCACTATCAGAGCAGGCAAACTCACCGACGGCAGCATTAGTAACACGGCACCGATACGCCTGATTCGTGAAGGGGCGCAAGTCTACCAAGAGAGCCAGACCTTCGCCCGAAAACAGGCCGCCCAGGCATGGGTTGGCAAGCGTGAAGCCGCGCCGGATCAACCCGGCGCGATCGAGCGGGCAAACCGTGTAGGCGCCATGGTTAAGGAAATGGCACTGGCCCGACGAAAAACCCGGCTTGCTGGTGTTCAGCGTGGGCGGTGAGGTTGGCCCATGAGCCACGTCCTTTCCGAGCACGACCGCATGATCGCGGGCATGGTCAAGGAGTGCTATGTAGTCGCCCTGGACCTGACTGCCCGGCCGCCGGTGTGCCGGGCTTGTTTGGCGATGCCGGGCCCGCCCCGGATAACCGGGATCACGTCGAGCGCTGGCTGTTCGACGATGGAGGGTCGTTGACTTACTACTGGCTGGCTCACAGTTACAGTATTGTGCTGCCGACTGGCCTGGTGGATATCAAGGTCGTCGGCGACCGTTACGGATAGCGCTGTGGCGGTGACGTCCGGGGCGATCGCGCTCGATGATGTGACCATTTACGGCGAAGTGATGATCAACCGCGGGCTGCGCGTCACGGGGGATATCAACGGTGGCGGAGCAATTATCGACACCAGTGGCAACACGGCTAACCACAAGCATTGAGGGAGTTCGAGTCAGCTTTATGAATCAACTGTGTTCGCATGATAGTCCTTGGCAAATCTAACAGCAGTGGTAATAGCTGCCCGGGCTTGGGGACTGTTCTTCCAGCAAGTCGATCCAACTGCTGCTGATGCCTGAGCCAGGATGTCGTCGACACTCGCCTTGCTGAGTAAATTAAGCGAGTCAATGCCCATCTGCTCTAGGCGAGCGATAACGGTCGGTCCTACGCCTTTTAGGGCCAGCAAAGCATTATGTTCCGTCTGTGGAAATGGCATCCGTAAACTCCTGTTATCGGGTAATGAGGACTACGGAGTGTGCCCGACAGGAAAGGGCAGCTCAATAGATGGGCAGCATTACTACAGCGATAGCTTTCAACTCAACTAACCCGCCAGGCGCGGGTATTTTTTTTGCCTGGAAAAAACAATGGCTAGCCAATCAACCCCGCC
Organism: Pseudomonas sp. Lz4W; assembly: GCF_000346225.2. Classification (NCBI taxonomy): domain Bacteria; kingdom Pseudomonadati; phylum Pseudomonadota; class Gammaproteobacteria; order Pseudomonadales; family Pseudomonadaceae; genus Pseudomonas; species Pseudomonas sp. Lz4W. The sequence goes on from NZ_CP017432.1 coordinate 2,233,334, forward strand.
CGACTAAAAATGTAAAGTCTGAGCTGGCGTCATTTTTCGAGTGCTGTTTTTTTCACTGTTATCGTAGTTATTAAAGAAGTCGATGTTGATTGTGAGAGGTTGGAAGTTATTTTTGGTTGTCGTCTTGCTCGATTAGCCTGCAGAGAATCGTATATTAATTATCCTTTTTCGATACAAGTTTCCCGGTGAATGAAGTCGTAGCTAGGCATGCCTGGTGCTTATGCTTTAGGTGATGTGGGGTAGTGATACTGCATCTGTAAGGCTGCATCCCCGTGCAGTGAATCGCCTCGTACCATCCATCACTGACAAGGCTGAGGATTTCGCGTGATTGGCAGCAACCTACCCGAAGTGGCAGCTGGTCCACCCGAGGCATTAATGAGCCTCATTTTAGGTTTTTCTGCATCAGTGCATTCTGAAGTGTTATGCCCCGACGGATCGGAAATCCTCGGCGCACGACATGAAAACCGTACAATTCAAAGAACCTTTCAGCCGTCTTGCTGACATCTGAAGTCAGTTCGTCAATGCCAAGCAACCTGGCTTCTTCATGGATACGGTTCATGAGTAAAGTGCCTATTCCTTGCCGAGGATGAGTACCCGACACAAAAAAATGGTCGATGTAACCGTTCGGTTGAATATCGGCATAGCCCACAATTTTCCCGTCTACTTCAGCCACGAATGGGCGGAGATTTCGAAGATGCTCCGCCCATAGCGTCTGATCAAGATCAGCAGGAGCCCAGGCCTCGACTTGATCGCGAGTGTAATCGCGTGACGCGACTTCATGAATGGCAGAGTAAAAGACGTCGAACAACGCAATCTCATCCCCGATTCTGAACCGTCGAATCTCCATGGTTTTCTCACAAAGCGTCCGCAAAAAAGAAGAGTCTGTCATACCTGATAAAAATCAGGAATGAACCACCTCGAGTTCCATAAGTACAACTGGGTGCCTATTTTTGGTCGTTCGCTGCCGCTTATGTAAACGGTCTTTCTTTCGCGAATGGTCGTTCAAGGATGGGATGGTGGTACAAAATTTATACAGGGATTAGATTGGAGCCAGATAATGTTTACAGGTGCTCTGAGTTTTAAAACCTTCGCGCAGCAAAATCATGGGCACTGTCACCGTTCGCAAGCGCAGGGATGGATCGAAGGGTTACACCGCGCAGATCCGCATCATGCAAAAGGGTGTGACAGTTTATCAGGAAAGCCAGACGTTCTACCGCAAGGCGACCGCGCAGGCCTGGATCAAAGGTGTCAAAACTGAAATGTCAGTTTGGCTGGACGAGGTAAACATTTTGCTGCCGGGTTATGAACACGCAGCACGGATTATTCCTCGGCCGTGATCAACCTCTCTGATCTAGAATGTTTGCTGCGGCGGATTATCGAAACTTCTCAGGCGAGGCTGAGTCCGACGTATTGAGTTCCGCATCGCGTGATGCGCTCACCAAGTTGCTTACAGGGAGTTATTGAAATGAAAAAAACACGCCTCTCAATCCTGACTGGATCTTGCATGATGTTGATCGCGGCTGGAGCTTCAGCGGAGCAGTATCTGCCCGAGTTAGCCAGCAAGAGTCCGTACAAAAAAGCCTATGCCGAGATGCTTAGCTTTCCGAGCTGGGTCAGCAAAGCTCAGGGCGTCGCGTCGCCGGTTGAGAAGGTTTCGGCTGAAGGAAAAAGCTTCACCGTGGGGCATATGTGCAAGCCACACGACTGTGCAGACAATCAGCTCAGTGTTGTTTTTAGTGCCGATGGAACAAAGTCCTGGGGGCTTCTCGCTACGCGTTCAGAGGATGGGAAGGCCTTCAACAAACAGCTGCTGGGCAACCCTGACAGCGTGATCGAGGGACTTCTGAACAAATCCTTCTCTGATAACAATCCAGAAGACTAACCCGTGGAGCAAGATTTGGCGGTGTTCTAATACTGGCATGAGCTTCTAGGCGGCTTAATTGGCGACTTCTTTACTGACTTGGCCATGACCTATCCTTTCTTTACTTCTGCTGGCGGGCAATGTTTGTCGTTTGCATTGCTGGACGCGGGCTATGCGGTGCATGTAGTGCTGCTTTAGCTCGCTTTGGGTAGTGGATGCTGTGGACGGCGATGATCCGTTCAAAGGCCTTGGCGCCGATTGCGAGCTTGCCGCAGCACTGCCGCCGGCTGCCGCATTATCCACGCCCATATTGGTACGACCCCGGTGCTTGAGCTTGCAGGTAATGGATCGGGCAATTGTTTAGCGAGACTTTGAATCCCATGGGGTAACTAACCCGTCTTCGACAGTGATACGCAAAACGTAGCGGTTTATACCGTTGCGCTGGTATTAACCAATGTCCCCATTATTGGTTTTGAGCGACTTATGGTTTTTGGTCACTTCTATCCGCGCTTCAGAGAAATCATCGCATCCACGAAACGCTCAGCTTTCTTCTGCGTATCTACAAGTGAGCTGTTCATGACGTTCCCGCCAGTACTCCGGGTTTGCACAACCCATCGACCGCGTTTCGAGTAGAGGGCCACGCTGCCGATTGAGTTGTAGTAAATACGAGTCTGAACGGCTTTTGATGATGTTCTTGAATTGCCTGCGGCTATCGCTCCGCCACCCAGAGGGACTGCGCTGGCAAAGCCGCTGGTGGTCGAGAGTATGCCGCTGCCATAACCAATGTACTCATCAGTAAACACGACCTGCTCCGGTCTGGTCTTGAGAGGTTGCTCCATAAGTACCTGCTCAATTACCGAACGCGCCTGTTCCGGGCTGATCCTGGACGGAGTGTACTCAACGATTTTTGACACGCACCCTGTAAGAAGAAGTACTAGTGCAGCTATTGCGAAGGTTCTCATCACAGGCTCCGTTATTGTTGGCGGGGCATTCTGCCATGACAGCGTTGCTGATGCTAAAGACCCGCCAAATATTTAAGGGAGCGACATGGGGATTTTGACAGGTGCAGTGGTCAACTAACTCCGGGCACGACTTTAGTTTTTCTCGGCCTCCGCGGGCGTTAGCCCGCCATTGAATTGATGAGGCCGTATCCAGTTGTAGCGATGCATCAAGTAATGGCTGATGCCCCGTTGAGCCTGCTGAACCGACATATGACCTACTGGAGGTATCCACTCGGTTTTCAAGCTACGAAATACTCGCTCCATCGGCGAGTTGTCTTAGCAATTGCCCCTGCGACTCATGCTCTGGCTGATGCGGCACCGCCAAAGGTGCTGGCAAAAGTGGCGACTTGCTCAAGAGCGCGGTAGCCTTTTTTAGTATCGATTTTTAGCGTTTGAAAGCAGGCCCCCGGAAGGGCTGCTTTCGATCAGCTTCAGCAGGCTGCCTTCACCTGTGCTTTGTCGCTCGATCGGGAGCGGGCGATCACGGTGAGGATCGACAGGGCAGCGATCACCAGCCCGGGTGAGGTTGCCAGTAGCACGCCACTGGTGCCGGCTCCGGCGGCAAGGATCTGCCCGGCGGCCAGGGGGCCCGCCACTGAGCCCAGGCGACCGATTGCCACTGCCGCGCCGACGCCGGTGGCGCGCACTGCGGTCGGGTAGGACTGTGGCGCCAGGGCGTACAGCACCAGTTGAGCAGCCATGACAAACAGCCCGGCGGCAAACCCGGCAATCGACATGGGTACGATACCGATCGACAAGCCGACCCCGGCCAGCGCCACCAGTAACCCGGCATACACGAACAGCACCACTTTGAATTTGTTGCAACGATCCAGCAGCAGGCCACCGAGCAGCGAACCGAGGGCGCCGCCAATGTTGAACAGCATCTGCACCATGCCCGCCTGAGATTTGCTGAAGCCTTGTTCCAGCAGTAATGACGGCAGCCAGTTGAGCAGCATGTACATCACAGTCAGGGTGAAGAAGTAGCTCAGCCACAAGGCCAGGGTGTTGCGTGCGCGGCCTTCACCGAACAGTGCCTGGGTAGTGGATGGTCGCAGGTTGTCCGTTGCTGAGTGTTGTTTGCGGAAGGCAGTGGATTCGGGCAGCAGCAGGGCCATCAGCGGCACGACCAACAAGGGCGCCAGGCCGCCGATGATAAAGGTGGTTTGCCAGTGCTCACTGGAGAACATTGCCACCGCCGCCGCAAGTGCCCCGCCCAAAGGCACGCCGCAGTACATGAAGCTGATGGCGGTGCCGCGATTGCGTTCACTCACGGCCTCGGCGCACAGGGCGATCAGGTTAGGCAGGGCGGCGCCCAGGCCCAGGCCGGTCATGAAGCGCACCAGCAACAGGCTGGAGTAGCTCTCCACATAGGCTGTGCACAGGGAAAACAGGCCAAACAGCAGCACGGCAGTGATGAGGATTTTCTTGCGCCCGATGCGATCGGCGATCCAGCCGCCAAAAAATGCCCCGGGCAACAGGCCGAGGATCCCGGCGCTGAACACCCACCCCAGCATTTTCGGGTCCAGGGCAAAACTCTGACGCAGCCCGGCGGCAGCAGTGCCGGCGGCTTGCAGATCGAAACCCTCGATCAGCGCAACGATGAAGCACAAAGCGATTGTCAGCGTCGAATGACGTGATGGAGTGTCCATGGGTGAACCTCATTGTTGTTTTTATTGTGGAGTCGAGCCGTCCCGTCGTGGTGGGCACGCTGAAGAGGGCGGCTGCGATTAAGATAACAAATATAACTAAAAAATGAAGCTGGCCCTTGGTAACGCAAAAAATCAAAAATAAACCTTATAAAACAACAACTAAGCGTCTAGTTTCATATGTGCCAGAGAAATAGATAATAATATTAATGTTCGATTATCGGTCACTGGTGATTGACGATTGCCTTCGACTGTTTCCATTCTCTGTCCGCGAATCCGGTTGTACTGCGCGCACCGGTAGCAAAAACAACAATAAAAAATGGACATCGAACATGCCAAAAATCCCTACGAACGCCGTTGCGGCGGCGTCAGCCGCTTGTGTGTCCAGCATCTACCCAAGGTTATTGCTGATGCTGCTAGGCTTGAGCGTTGTGCCCACCCAGCTTCGGGCCGAGGGCTTTATTGACGACGCCCATGGCATCTTGACCCTGCGCAATTACTACCTGGACCGTGAATACCAGGATGGCGGGGCCAAGACCGCTGCCAAGGAGTGGGCTCAGGGTTTCATCATGAATATGGAGTCGGGGTTTACCGAGGGCCCGCTGGGTTTTGGACTGGACGTCCGGGGGCTATTGGGCGTCAAGCTCGATTCCGCGCCGGATCGCAGCGGCACCGAACTGTTGCCGGTGTCGGCCGGCGACAAGCGTGCGGCGGATGATTACTCGCGCCTGGCACCGACGGCCAAATTGCGATTTGCCAAAACCACACTGAAATCCGGGGATGTGTCGATTTTCCTGCCGTTCGCCTTTGCCAGCCCCTCGCGACTGCTACCCCAAACCTTTCGCGGCAGCACCATCAGTTCCAGAGACATCGACGGCCTGACCCTGAACACTGGCTACATCGATCGCATCAACAAGCGCGATTCCACGGACTATCAGGCCATGACCATCGCCTCGCCGAACGGGCGTTTCAACGGCGCCGCCACCACTTCACACATGGCCTACCTGGGAGGCGATTACCAGGTCAACCAGGATCTCAGTCTGCGTGCTTACCATGCCGAGGTGGCCGACCTGTACCAACAGGACACCCTGGCGCTGCTGCATAACCTGCCGCTGGGTGACGGTGTGCTCACCAGCGACCTGCGCAGTTTTTTCAGCCGCGAAGCTGGCAGTGCCAAGGCCGGCGCAGTGGACAACCGCAACCTCTCGGCACTATTCAGCTACCGTTTCGGCGGGCATCGCCTGGGCGTGGGTTACATGCATTCCAGTGGAGACACGGCAACCCCTTATATCAGCGGCACAGAGTTGATGGGCATGAGCGAACTGACCATGAGTTCAGACTTTCTCAGTGCCAAGGAGCGCACCTGGCAAGCCATCTATGACTATGACTTCGTGGCCTCCGGGGTGCCCGGTCTGAAGGGGCGGTTGCGTTATGTGCGCGGCGACAATATCGAGCTGGCAGCCTTCAACGCTGAAGACCGCAAAGAGCGCGAGTTCCAGATGGAGCTGGGCTATGTGGTGCAGAGCGGCCCGCTGAAAGACGTCGGGCTGTTGGCGCGCAAGTCGATCTATCGCAATGACTTCCCGGGCGGCGCGGCATTTCGCGATGAAAACCAGACCCGGTTTCTGGTGGTCTATACCTTGCAGATCTGGTAACCCCGAGTCCCTCAGCATTTTCCGCCGGCCGCCCATTTGCGGCGTGCCGGCGTCTGTGTTCAGTCCTGATAGACCTTCTTCAACAAGCGCAGCAGCTCTTCGCGTTCCTCGCCATCGAGCGCCGCGGTGGCGTCAAGGTCGCTTTGCACGGCGATCTGCTTGAGTTCCTTGAGCAGGGTCTCGCCGGTCTTGCTGAGGAAGATCCCGTAAGAGCGTTTGTCCGGTTTGCAGCGCACCCGTACCGCCAGCGCGCGACTTTCCAGTTTGTTGAGCAGGGGCACCACCTGGGGCGGCTCGATGGCCAGTGCCCGAGCCAGGTCGGCCTGCATCAATCCGGGGTTCTGGTCGATGATCGCCAGGGCCGAGAATTGCGCGGGTCGCAGGTCATGGGCCGAAAGGCGACCAATCAGGTTCTGGAATAATTTCAGCTGGGCGCGGCGCATGGCGTAGCCGATCAGGTCGTCCAGTGCCGAGTCCAGTGCGGTTTGCATCTGGGGCGGCGGCAGGGACTCGCTTGGGGCTGCGGGGGGTGAAGGCTTGGCCATTGCGGGTGAGTCCTGAAAAAGTGGAGGTTAACAAGGCTATCTATTTTGCCGGGGTTGGCCAGTGATAGCTATGGTCAATGTTGTTTTAAGGTGCTACGGCAGGTTCTTTCAGCGGGATAGAAAAATGGTTAATTTTATTAATGGTTAATTGACATAACTAAATTGCTGCTTTAATTTCTAGCTATCTTCAAGCCAAGAACAAGAGTGCATCATCATGAGCAACTACGAAGGTCGCTGGACAACGGTCAAAGTCGAGATTGAGGAGGGCATTGCCTGGGTCATCCTCAATCGCCCTGAAAAACGCAACGCGATGAGCCCGACCCTGAACCGGGAAATGATCGATGTGCTGGAAACCCTGGAACAGGACCCGGCCGCTGGCGTGCTGGTGCTGACCGGCGCCGGCGAGGCCTGGACTGCGGGCATGGACCTCAAGGAGTACTTCCGCGAAGTGGACGCCGGCCCGGAGATACTTCAGGAAAAAATCCGTCGCGAAGCGTCGCAATGGCAATGGAAACTGCTGCGCATGTACGCCAAGCCGACCATTGCCATGGTCAACGGCTGGTGCTTTGGTGGTGGCTTCAGTCCGTTGGTGGCCTGCGACCTGGCGATCTGCGCCGACGAAGCGACCTTCGGCCTTTCGGAAATCAACTGGGGCATCCCGCCGGGCAACCTGGTGAGCAAAGCCATGGCCGACACCGTGGGCCATCGTCAATCGCTGTACTACATCATGACCGGCAAGACCTTTGGTGGGCAGAAAGCCGCCGAGATGGGGCTGGTCAACGAAAGCGTGCCCCTGGCGCAACTGCGTGAAGTCACGGTAGAGCTGGCGCGTAACCTGCTGGAGAAAAACCCGGTGGTTCTGCGTGCGGCCAAGCATGGCTTCAAACGCTGTCGCGAACTGACGTGGGAACAGAACGAAGATTACCTCTACGCCAAGCTCGATCAGTCACGTCTGCTCGACACCGAAGGCGGCCGTGAGCAGGGCATGAAACAATTCCTCGACGACAAGAGCATCAAGCCTGGGCTGCAAACCTACAAACGCTGAGACACGGCGGCGAGTTACCGGGCGCATCCCGCTGCTGGCGGTAGCGCCCGGGTGCTGGGTCTAGATCGCTCAAATGCATTCCCGATAAAGACAATAAAGAGGAATCACCATGCTGGACGTGCCCCTGTTGATTGGCGGCCAGTCGTGCCCCGCCCGCGACGGTCGAACCTTCGAACGCCGTAACCCGGTGACTGGCGAGTTGGTGTCGCGGGTTGCTGCCGCCACCCTGGAAGATGCCGACGCCGCAGTGGCCGCGGCCCAGAAGGCGTTCCCCGAGTGGGCTGCACTGGCACCCAATGAGCGTCGCTCCCGTTTGCTCAAGGCGGCCGAGCAATTGCAGGCGTGCAGCGCCGAGTTCATCGCGGCTGCCGGCGAGACCGGGGCCATGGCCAACTGGTACGGTTTCAACGTGAAGCTGGCGGCCAATATGCTGCGTGAGGCGGCGTCGATGACCACCCAGATCACCGGCGAAGTCATCCCCTCGGATGTGCCTGGCAGTTTCGCCATGGCCCTGCGCCAGCCTTGCGGCGTGGTGCTGGGCATCGCTCCCTGGAACGCCCCGGTCATTCTTGGTACCCGCGCCATCGCCATGCCATTGGCCTGTGGCAACACCGTGGTGCTCAAGGCCTCAGAACTGAGCCCGGCAGCACACCGCTTGATCGGTCAGGTATTGCAAGACGCAGGCTTGGGCGATGGGGTGGTCAATGTCATCAGCAACGCTCCGGCGGATGCGGCGGCGATTGTCGAGCGGTTGATCGCCAACCCGGCTGTGCGACGGGTCAACTTCACCGGCTCGACCCATGTCGGGCGCATTGTCGGTGAACTCGCGGCGCGCCACCTCAAACCCGCTTTGCTGGAACTGGGCGGCAAGGCGCCGTTTTTGGTGCTCGATGACGCTGACCTGGATGCGGCGGTGGAGGCAGCTGCCTTTGGCGCCTACTTCAATCAGGGGCAGATCTGCATGTCCACCGAGCGTCTGATCGTCGACGCCAAAGTCGCTGATGCGTTCGTCGCCAAGCTGGCGGCCAAGGTTGCAACCCTGCGGGCCGGTGATCCAGCGGCCACGGATTCAGTACTCGGCTCACTGGTGGATGCCGGTGCCGGGACGCGCATCAAGGCGTTGATCGATGATGCCGTGGCCAAGGGCGCGCGGCTGGTGGTCGGCGGGCAACTGGACGGCAGCATTTTGCAGCCGACCCTGCTCGACGGCGTCAATGAGAGCATGCGTCTGTACCGCGAGGAATCCTTCGGCCCAGTGGCCGTGTTGCTGCGCGGTGACGGCGATGAAGCGCTGCTGCGCCTGGCCAACGACTCCGAGTTCGGTTTGTCGGCGGCGATATTCAGTCGCGACACCGGGCGTGCCCTGGCGCTGGCGCAACGGGTCGAGTCGGGCATCTGTCATATCAATGGCCCGACCGTGCACGACGAGGCGCATATGCCCTTCGGCGGGGTCAAGTCGAGCGGTTACGGCAGTTTTGGCGGCAAAGCGTCGATCGAGCATTTTACCCAACTGCGTTGGGTTACCTTGCAGAATGGACCGCGGCACTACCCGATCTGAACAGGCGTCGCCACGTCGGGCGTCGACTTCCCTGGAAGCGCAGCGCCCGCGTGCAAGGCAGAAATAACAATAACAAGGTTGCGGCCAACGGCTGCCACGCTATCCGCGAGTCATCTGTGTGTGGCTTGGTTTCAGCGTGCCTTGATGGAGAGCAAGCACGTGAGTTCCGAATTCAGATCGCAATCCAATGACCAAGCCGGTGCACCGCGCTATCGCCATGTGTCCATTGGCTGTTCGGCGGTCGAGGTCACAGAACAGCAGGGCGTATTGCACATGCGCTCCCTGGAACCGTTGGCCGAGTTGCCCAAGCGGCTGCTCGATCGGCTGGTGCACTGGGCCCAAGAGCGTCCCGAGCAGACCTTTATCGCCGCCCGTCAGGCCAGCGGTGATTGGCGCCGGATCAGTTACGCCCAGATGCTCGACAGTGTCCGGGCCATCGCTCAAAGCCTGTTGAGCTACGGCCTGTCGGCAGACAAGCCTCTGGTACTGCTCTCGGGCAATGACCTCGAACATTTGCAGGTCGCCTTCGGCGCCATGTACGCGGGCATCCCTTACTGCCCGGTGTCGCCGGCCTATTCGCTGCTGTCCCAGGACTTTGCCAAGCTGCGCCACGTTTGCGACCTGCTGCAACCGGGCCTGGTGTTCGTCAGTGATGCCACCGCCTACCAGCGCGCCATCGATGCCGTGATACCAACCGATACGCCAATGATTTCGGTGCGTGGCCAGGTTGCGGGGCGCCGCCAGGCGAGCTTCGCCAGCCTGCTTGAGCAGCCGGGTGGTGCCGAGGCCGAAGCCGCGTTTGCCAGCACGGGCCCGGACAGCGTTGCCAAGTTTCTTTTCACCTCCGGTTCCACTCGTTTACCCAAAGCGGTGATCACGACCCAACGCATGCTCTGCGCCAACCAGCAGATGCTGTTGCAGACCTTCCCGGTGTTCGGCGAAGAGCCGCCCGTGCTGGTGGACTGGTTGCCGTGGAACCACACCTTTGGTGGCAGCCACAACATTGGCATCGTGCTCTACAACGGCGGCAGTTTTTACCTGGACGACGGCAAACCCACGGCGCAGGGTTTCGCGCAAACGCTGCGTAACCTCAAGGAATTGTCGCCCACCGCTTACCTGACGGTGCCCAAGGGCTGGGAAGAACTGGTCACGGCGCTGGAACAGGATGCGCAACTGCGGGAATGTTTTTTCAAACGCATCAGTCTGTTTTTCTTCGCCGCCGCTGGGTTGTCGCAAAGCGTCTGGGACCGTCTGGACCGGGTTGCCGAACAGCACTGTGGCGAACGTATCCGGATGATGGCCGGGCTGGGCATGACCGAGGCCGCGCCATCCTGCACCTTTACCACCGGGCCGTTGTCCATGGCCGGTTACATAGGCCTGCCGGCGCCGGGTTGCGAGGTGCGTCTGGTGCCTGCGGACGGCAAACTGGAAGGGCGCTTCCGTGGCCCGCACATCATGCCCGGTTACTGGCGCTCACCGCAGCAGACCGCCGAGGTGTTCGATGATCAGGGCTATTACTGTTCCGGTGATGCACTCAAACTCGCCGACCCCCGCGATCCGCAATTGGGGCTGATGTTTGACGGGCGCATCGCCGAAGATTTCAAACTGTCCTCCGGGGTCTTTGTCAGCGTCGGGCCTCTGCGCAGTCGCGCCGTGCTCGAAGGTTCGCCCTATGTCCAGGACTTGGTAGTGACCGCGCCGGATCGTGAATGCCTGGGGGCGCTGGTATTCCCGAGAATGTATGAATGCCGACAGCTGTCGGGGCTTTCGGCCAGTGCCAGCGACACCGAGGTGCTGGCCAGCGCGCCAGTGCGCGAATGGTTCGCCGACTGGTTGCAGCGACTCAATCGCGAAGCCAGCGGCAATGCCAGTCGCCTTGAATGGATCGCATTGCTCGACGAACCGGCGTCCATCGACCGCGGTGAAATTACGGACAAAGGTTCGATCAATCAGCGAGCGGTGTTGCAGTGGCGTGCCGATCAGGTCGAGGCCCTGTATCGCGGGATCGATCCGGCGATTCTACGCGCGGGGGCCAGGCTGTGAGCGCTGGCGGTCAGTACTCGGTTTTCACCGACGCTGCCATCATCGATGCGCTGCGTACACCCTGGGTCGATTTCAATGGTGCGCTGGCCGAAGTGTCGCCGATCGACCTGGGAATCAAGGTCGGGCGCGAAGTGTTGGCCCGCGCAGGGGTCGATCCGCAAGGGGTGGACAGCGTACTGGCGGGCTCCATGGCCCAGGCCAGTTTCGATGCTTACCTGCTGCCACGGCATATCGGCCTCTACAGCGGCGTGCCTCAATCGGTACCGGCATTGGGGGTGCAGCGCATCTGCGCCACCGGTTTCGAACTTCTGCACCAGGCTGCCAGGCAGTTGGATGACGGCGTGCAACTGGCGCTGTGCGTAGCGGCCGAATCCATGTCGCGCAATCCGATTGCGGCGTACACCCATCGTGGCGGTTTTCGCCTCGGTGCCAGCGTGCAGTTCAAGGATTTTCTCTGGGAAGCACTGTTTGATCCTGCCCCCGGGCTGGACATGATCGCCACGGCCGACAATCTGGCGCGGCGTTATGGCCTGAGCCGTGAAACTGTGGATGCTTACGCCTGCGACAGCCATCGGCGGGCGCTGGCGGCGCAGCAAACGGGCTGGCTGGCGCCGGAGATCGTGGCCGTAGGTCATCAGACTTTCGACCTGGACGGTTACCAGCCGCGCGGCATCACCCTGCCACGTGGGGTCGATACTGTGAGTGAAGACAGCCATCCACGGCCTGCTGAGCTGGCGGCCTTGGCCCGACTGCGTGCGGTGCACCAAGGCGGGGTGCAGACCGCCGGCAACAGCTGTGCGGTGGTCGATGGCGCGGCGGCGGCGCTGGTCGCCCGCACTTCGGCCTGCCGGGATACGCCATTGGCCCTGCTGCGGGCCAGCGCTGTGGTCGGGGTGGCGCCTGAGTTCATGGGTATAGGTCCGGCACCGGCGATCCGTCTGCTGTTGCAACGCAGCGGTCTGGAGCTGAATCAAATTGGCCGTTACGAAATCAACGAAGCCCAGGCTGCCCAAGTGCTGGCCGTAGCACAGGAATTGGAACTGGACCACTCGCGTCTCAACGTTCAGGGCGGTTCGCTGGCTCTGGGTCACCCGCTGGCTGCCAGTGGTTTGCGCCTGGTGCTGACCTTGGCCCGTCAGCTGCGCGAGCACAACCTGCGCTACGGGATTGCAGCGGCCTGTGTCGGCGGCGGGCAGGGCATGGCCTTGTTGATCGAGAACCCGGGCTGGTGCGCCTGAGGTTTTAGCCACCCGCCCGCAGCGGCGGGTGTGACTTGTTTTCTACCGGATGAGGTTTGCCATGTGGAGCTATCAGGCGCCCTTGCGCGATATGCAATTTGTTCTTGAACACTGGCTGCAGGCGCCCGAGGCCTGGCGTCGCAGCCCGGTGTTCGAGGCGCTGGATTTACCGCTGGCCGTACAGGTACTCAAAGAAGCCGGGCGCTTCAGCAGTGGCGTATTGGCGCCGTTGAACAGCCGTGGCGATCGCCAGGGTTGCCACTTGAGCGAAGGCCGGGTCACCACCCCGGACGGATTTTGCGACGCGTATCGGGCCTATGTTGAGGGTGGTTGGCCGGCCTTGGCTTGCGCCGAAGCGCTGGGCGGGCAGGGTTTGCCGCAAGTGCTCGACGCGGCGCTGCAAGAGATGCTTTACGCCAGTAACCACGCTTGGGCCATGTACACCGGCATCGCCCACGGCGCCTATCTGTGTTTGAAAACCCACGGTGCCCCGTGGTTGCAGGAGCGCTATCTTCGCGCAATCATCAGCGGCGAAAGCTTGCCCACCATGTGCCTGACCGAGCCCCAGGCGGGGAGTGATGTCGGCCTGCTACGCTGTCGCGCAGAGCCTCGGGGCGACGGGAGTTACCGGCTTGATGGCAACAAGTTGTTGATCTCGGGCGGCGAGCACGACCTCACCAGCAACATCCTGCATCTGGTGCTGGCTCGCGTACCGGGAGCACCAGCCGGCAGCCACGGAATTTCGTTGTTCCTGGTGCCGAAGTTGCTGGATGGCGGCCAGGCCAACGGCGTGTTCTGCGATGGCATCGAGCACAAGATGGGGATCAAGGGCAGCGCTACTTGTTCACTGGTGTTCGATGCCGCCCAGGGTTGGTTGATTGGTGAGGTCAATCGCGGGCTGAAGGCGATGTTCGTGATGATGAATTCGGCACGTCTGCATGTTGGCCTGCAAGGCCTGGGGCACTGCGAAGCGGCTTGGCAGAACGCCCGCAGCTATGGCGCCGAACGCCAGCAGATGCGCGCACCGTCAAGGCCGGCCGGGGTGGTGGCGCAGGCTGTCGACCCGATCAATTACCATCCGGCAATACGTCGCATCCTGCTTGAATTGCGCGCCACCAGCGAAGGCCTGCGCGCTATCGGTTATTGGGTCGCGTATCTGTTGGACCAGGCGGAACATGAGCCTGAGCCAAGGGCGCGGCAACAAGCCGGACAACTGGCGCAGTTGCTGACGCCGATCATCAAGGCGTTTTTCACCGAGCAGGGGTTTCGCCAGGCCAGCAACGCCTTGCAGGTGTTTGGCGGGTACGGCTACATCGCCGAATTTGCCATCGAACAAACCCTGCGCGACAGTCGCATCGCCATGATCTATGAAGGCAGTAACGAGATACAGGCCAACGACCTGCTCCTGCGTAAGGTGCTGGGGGATCAGGGTCAGGCTTTTGAACTGTTGTTGGCGCAGTTGCGCGAAGAGTCCAGGCTTGGCGCCGATATACCAGAGTGCGCAGGCTTTGCTGAACAGCTGGCGAGCCTGTGCAGCACCCTTGAAGTGCTGGTAAGCGAGGTGCGTGAGCTGTCACTCGAGGATGCAGAGTACCCGTATCGAGCTGCCGGAGACTTCCTCCAGCTTTGCGGCCTGATCCTGCTTGCGCTGGCCTGGGGCCGGGCGGCACGGGTCTCGCGACAACTTGCCGAAGATGACCCGCTCCGCGCCGCCAAGCTGGAAACCGCCGGGTTCTTTTTCAGCTACCTGTTGCCCCAGGCCGAGCAGCGTGTGGCCGCAGTGCGTGGGGCGCGGGCAGCGTTGGCGTTTATCTGAGGTTCAGTCAAAGTCGCGGATGACAAAGTCCTCGCCGGTGCGAGGACGGTGAAGGGGCCGCCTGGTCGGCCCCGGTCATTCACTGTTGGTTGGACACGCCGTAGAAGCTGCTGAGTCCGAAGGGGCTGATCAGGAAGTCCTTCACACTGGTGCGCATCGGCTGGTAGACCGTGGAGTGGGCGATCGGGGTGATAGGCACCTGTGATTTCAGGAGATGCTGTGCTTCTTTGTACAGCGCGGTGCGCTTTTCCACATCGGAGGTGGCCTCGGCGGCCTTCACCAGTTTTTCGTAGTCCTCATTGCACCACTTGGAGAAGTTGTTGCCGTTGACCGAGTTGCAGCTGTACAGGGTGCCCAGCCAGTTGTCCGGGTCACCGTTGTCGCCAGTAAAGCCGATCAGCATGACGTCGTGCTCGCCGGCGTGGGCGCGCTTGATGTACTCGCCCCATTCGTAGCTGACGATGTTGGCCTTGATGCCAATTCTGGCCCAGTCGGCCTGCAGCATTTCGGCCATCAGCTTGGCGTTGGGGTTGTAGGGGCGTTGCACCGGCATGGCCCAGAGGGTGATTTCTGTGCCTTCTTTCACACCTGCCGCCTGCAGCAGCTCCCTGGCCTTCTGCGGGTTGTGGGCGACGTCCTTGATGGTCTCGTCGTAGGACCACTGGGTCGGCGGCAGCCCGTTGACGGCCAGTTGGCCGGCACCCTGGTAAACAGCGTCGATGATGGCTTGCTTGTTTACCGCCATGTCCAGCGCCTGGCGTACTTCGAGTTTGTCGAACGGCTTGCGGGTGAAGTTGTAGGCAATGTAGCCAAGGTTGAAGCCTGGTTGACTGGGCATCTGCAGGTTCTGGTCTTGCTGCAGCGGCTTGATATCGGCCGGGCGCGGGTAGGCAGTGATCTGGCATTCGTTCTTTTTCAGTTTTTGCATGCGCACCGAGGGGTCGGTGGTGATGGCGAAGATCAGATTGTCGATCTTCACGTCTTCAGGCTTCCAGTAATTCTGGTTGCCCTTGTAGCGAATCTGCGCGTCTTTCTGGTACTTGCTGAACACGAACGGGCCAGTGCCGATCGGCTTTTGGTTGATGTCCTTGGCCTTGCCTTGCTTGAGCAACTGGTCGGCGTATTCGGCCGACTGGATCGAGGCGAAACTCATGGCCATGTTCTGAATGAAGGCTGCGTTCACAGTACTGAGGGTGAACTTGACGGTATGGTCGTCGACTTTTTCGACCCCGGTGATGTTTTCGTTCATCCCCATGTCCGTGAAGTAGGGGAATTCGGTGGGGTAGGCCTTGCGGAAAGGCATGTCCTTGTCGAGCATGCGGTTGAAGGTGAACAGCACGTCGTCGGCGTTGAAGTCGCGGGTCGGCTTGAAGTAGTCGGTGGTGTGGAACTTGACCCCGTCCCGCAGGTGGAAGGTGTAGGTCAGGCCATCGGGAGAAACGTCCCAGCGGGTTGCCAGGCCGGGGACGACCTTGGTGCCGCCACGCTCGAACTGCGCCAGCCGGTTGAAGACGGTTTCGGCTGAGGCGTCGAAGTCGGTCCCCGTGGTGTATTGGCCCGGGTCGAAGCCGGCCGGGCTGCCTTCGGAGCAGAACACGAGGTTGCTGGCGGCATGGGTCAAGCCGCAGCCGAGGATCAGGCCGGCGGCGATCATGGTCTTGAGCGTGGTCTTTTTGCGCATGCGAACCTCATTGTTGTTATTTTGAGGGCGGCAGATCAGGTAGCCCGTTTCTGGGGGATGCACCTGATCCTGCGGCTTTACGGGCTGTGGGCTGCCCGTCATTTTTGAACAGGCAGCCGAAGGCAGGTGTCCTGGCTCGGGCGGTAGCGCTGAAGGGGGGGGAGGGATACTCGCGCCGCCAGCGGCCGAGAAAAAATTTAAGTTAATCTAAAATTAATTTCAACTTAAATTAAGTAGTACTTACTTTTTGTAAGTGTGCCCGATCAGGCTGCGGGGTGATCGTCGAGTAACCCGCCCATGGTGGTGACGACCAGCACTTCGGCAACATCGTCGCCCGCATTGGCAATGGAATGCGGCCTGGTGGAGTCGAAATGTATCGACCCGCCCGGGCCAAGCGGGTATTTGTGGCCATCTATGGCGTAGACGATTTGCCCGCAGAGCACATAGGTAAACTCTGCGCCTTCGTGGCAAATGAGCTCGGACTGGTAGCCCACTGCCATAGTCATCTTCATCGCGTTGATCAGGTTGCCGGGGAAGTTGCTGGACAGGCGCTCGTAGACCAGCGGCTGGCTACCGATGCTATAGCGTACGCGCTGGCCCTGGTGGGAGTCGGGCTGGGGCTGGGCGGGCTGGTCGAACAGGGTGTTGAGCGCAACGCCCAGGGATTTTGCGATTCGCGCCAGCGAGGAGATGGACACGCCAGTGAGGTTACGTTCCGCCTGGGACAAGAAGCTGGCTGTCAGGCCTGACTCAGTGGCCACTTGTTTCAGGGTCTTGTTGGCGGCGCGGCGGTAGCGGCGCAGCCGTTCACCGATCTGTTCTACGGTCATTGGCGTGGCTCGTATTTTGAAAGGCGCCAGTATAACGGGCGGGGCACTGGAAAAACGTTTTTCGCCTTACTGGAATTAAGCACCACTAAAAATATGGATTGACGGTTTTTTAAGTCAGGCTTAAATTTCGCCCACTGCAGCATAATTCGGGAGAACGAGATGACAGTGGGTGTAGGTGGCAAAACTCCGGAACAGGCGCTGGCCGGCCTGGCGCAGATGACCGAGGGCATGAAGCCTGTCGGCCTCGACGAATACCAGTCGCGCATTGCCAAGGCCCAGGGCCTGATGCGAGAGCAGGGTATCGCCGCCCTCTACCTGAACGCTGGCAGTAACCTGTACTACTTCACCGGGGTGAAGTGGAGCCCGAGCGAACGCATGGTCGGTGCCGTGCTGCCCGCCAACGGAGCGCTGGCCTATATCGCTCCGGCATTCGAGGAGGGCACCATTCGCGACTTCCGCGAGGTGGACGGGTTTATTCATGGCTGGCAGGAGCACGAGAGTCCCTACCGCCTGCTGCTCGATATGCTCGCTGCAATGGGGGTCGCCGCCGATGCAGTGGTGGGCCTGTGCCCGTCCCTGGCATTTTTCATGTTCGATGGCATCCGCCGCCTCGGATCGGACTTAAAGTTCGTCGACGCTTCTTGCGTGACGAACCTGTGTCGCTATCACAAGTCCGCTACCGAGCTGGCGCTGATGCAGCGTGCCAAAGACATGACCCTGGAAGTGCAAAAGGCTGCCGCCAGCATCCTGCGCGCAGGTATCAGTACCACCGAGGTTGCCGAGTTCATCCGTGAGGCGCACCGCAAGGTGGGCGCACCGGGTTCGACCTTCTGCATCGTGCTGTTCGGCGAGGCCAGTGCTTTCCCCCACGGCGTAAAGCTCGCGCAGGTGCTCAAGGACGGCGACATGGTGCTGATAGACACGGGTTGCCTGCTCCACGGCTATCAGTCGGATATCACTCGCAGTTACGTGTTCGGCACCCCGAGCGACCGCCAGCGCGCCCTGTGGAACCTGGAAAAAACCGCCCAGCTGGCCGCCTTCGACGCTGCACGCCTGGGTGAACCCTGCCAGGTGGTGGATGCCGCCGCGCGTCTCGCCCTGGAAGCCGCCGGTCTCGGCCCGGACTACCAGTTACCCGGCTTGCCGCACCGCACCGGACATGGCATCGGCCTGGACATTCACGAAGGGCCTTACCTGGTGCGTGGTGACCTGACGCCGCTGGCCGAGGGCATG
Source organism: Pseudomonas sp. Lz4W (assembly GCF_000346225.2). Classification (NCBI taxonomy): domain Bacteria; kingdom Pseudomonadati; phylum Pseudomonadota; class Gammaproteobacteria; order Pseudomonadales; family Pseudomonadaceae; genus Pseudomonas; species Pseudomonas sp. Lz4W. The sequence goes on from NZ_CP017432.1 coordinate 2,251,486, forward strand.
TGCTTCTCCAATGAGCCAATGATTTGCATCCCGGGCGAGTTCGGCATTCGCCTGGAAGATCATTTCTACATGACAGCCACTGGCCCGCGCTGGTTTACCCGGCCGAGCCATTCTGTAGACGACCCGTTCGGGCTTCAGGCCTGAGGGCAGGCCTTGCACCGGGGGGGGGCTTTGGTTGGAAATGGGCGCTGTCATGAAGCGTGTCTGGCAAACCAGCCAGGCCCCCTGAATCCCGACAACAAGGAGTAGCGGGCATGCAAAAGCAATTTACCCTTCGGGCTGCACAACCTGGAGATGGCCACGCTATTTTCCATGTCACCTGGCAGTCGATAGCCGAGCTGTCGAACGGACTCTATACCCCGGAGCAACTCAATGGCTGGATGGGCGAAAGAACCCCGGAATTTTATGAGCAACTGATAAAACAAGGGCGGATGGTCGTGGCCCTGCAACTGGGAAGGATCGTTGGCTTTGTCGATTCAGAGCCAGGAGAGGTGACGCGGCTATTCCTGCTTCGCGAGGCATCCAGCCAGGGGCTTGGTGCGCATTTGCTCAAGACAGGTATTGATAATGCACGTGGGCCTGGCATCCGCTTTATAAAGGTGGAGTCGACCTTGAATGCGCAAGGCTTCTACAAAAAGCATGGCTTTGTGACACAAAAGCACGGTGTTTTCAGTCACGGTGTGGGTGGGCAACCCATAGAAATCATTCACATGGAGCTTGAATTGCAGGGCAATCAGTAGCAATTAAAAGATCTGGCGACCTCCCCAGAACGCAAGCATGTCTGGCCAGCGGAAGGTAGCGAGGAGGCCGGGCATGCGACATGCCCGGCTACAAACCTGAGCGCAGCCCGGTCGCTTTTTTCCGGTTCGGGGCTGCAAGGAAGTGCGCCGGTTTCTCTCCGGCAATATCAATTCACCCCCTCAAGCAATCTTGATCACTACCTTGCCGAAAGCGCCCCTCGCCAAGTGTTCGTACGCCTGGCGTGCCTCTTCAAAGGGGTAGACCTTATCGATGACTGGCCGGATTTGGTTTTCATTGAGGAAGGCGTTCATACGGTCGAAGGACGAGCGCGGCGCGACTGCGATGCCGCGTATGGTGGTCTGCCGGAAAATCAACGGCATCAGGCCAAGCTCGGTGGTCTGCCCTGTCAGGAAGCCGATTTGTGCGATCTTGCCTGCGGCCTTGGTCGCTGCGATGGACTGATTCAAACCATTGCCACCGGCAACGTCCAGAAGCAGATCGACCCCCTTGCCGTCGGTGAGCTTGAGCACTTGCTCATGCCATTGCGGGTGGGTCCTGTAGTTCACCCCGCTGACTGCACCCAGTTGCATGGCAGCCTGCAGATTGGCGTCATTGCTCGACGTGACAATCACTTTGGCACCCAGCGCAGCAGCCAGTTGAACGGCGAAGATCGACACGCCGCCAGTACCCTGCACGAGTACGGTTTCTCCGGGTTTGATCTGGCCGTAGTCCACCAGTGAATACCAGGCAGTAAGCGCGGCGATAGGCAGTGTCGAGGCTTCTTCGTCCGACATGTTGTCGGGTGCGCGCACAGCGCTATCCTCGTGAATGATCATGTACTCGGCCAGCCCCCCAGGCAGGGGCGAGCCAAAGCAGTAATCGGGTTCGTCCGAAGCAGGGGCGCCATCAATCCAGCGTGAATACAAATGCGAGTTTACCCGGTCGCCAAGTTTGAATCGGCTGACACCTTCACCAACAGCGACTACGGTTCCTGCTGCATCGCTCACGGGAATCAGCGGTTTTGGCACTTTATGTGGTTCGTAAATGCCGTCGACGATGGCTTTGTCGCGGAAGTTGAGGGAAACGGCGCCAACCTTGACCAGCAACTCTCCGGCCTTGGGTTCCGGCGTGGGGGTGTCACCAAGGACTAAATTGTCGAGACCAAAATCATTCAGAAGCCAGGCTTTCATTTTGTTTCTCCTTAAAGGGCACCAGTCAGATCTGGTGGAGTGCGGCCATTGTTACCCCTGAGTCAGTGGCAATAAATGCTTCAGCCAGGACAAGACTGTTGTCTCTAACGGCAACAATGGCCTAGGGTTGATACCTTAAGCAGCAACAAAATCTAAGCGAGGGTGTATGGAACTGCTGCAATCAATGCAAGTTTTTGTGCGTGTTGCCGAGCTTGGAAGCTTCACCAAAGCCGCTGATACCACACAATTGGGACGCCCTCAGGTCACCCGGGCCATACAGGAACTGGAAGCATCTCTTGGCGTGAGACTTTTTCAGCGCACAACCCGACAAGTGCGACTGACGACAGAGGGGGAGCAGTTTTACGAGCGGGTCATGGATATTCTCGGGCGCCTCGCTCAGGCAACGTCGATGTTCGATGTTGCCGGGGCATCCCTTCGAGGAAAACTGCGGGTTGATATTCCATCGGCGCTTTCCCAGCCTGCATTCATCACAAGTCTGAGAGAGTTCAGCAACCGTCATCCGCAAATCGAAATGGCATTGGGGGTTACCGACCGTACCGTGGATTTGGTCGCCGAAGGGGTGGATTGCGCGCTCAGGATCGGAGAGTTACCGGACTCCAGTCTGGTGGCCCGGCGTATCGGCATGGCAACCATGGTGACGTGCGCGGCGCCTGGATATATCCAGGAGTTCGGCGCGCCGCATACTCTGCAGGAGCTGGATTCTCACCGTTGCATCAGTTTTCTGTCCGGTCAGAACCAGCGACCGCTCCCCTGGCAGTTCTCCAATGGCGGCATCGACAGGGGCTACGTCAGCCACCGTGGCATCGTCGTCAATGAGTCCAGCACCTATGTGCAATGTGGCGTGGCCGGTTTTGGCATTCTTCAGGCGCCGGGGATCGCGCTGGAGCGGTATCTGGCTGATGGTTCTTTGGTGGAAGTACTCGAGAACTATCGGCCAAGACCGCGCCCGGTGTCCGTGTTGTACCCCAGCAGAACGTACCTTGCCCCGCAGGTGCATGCATTTGTCGACTGGGTGAGCCAGAGGTTTGCGCTGCTTTATCCTTTATGGCTCGAGCAAAAGACCAGCGGGGCTTAGGCGCGCAAAGGGCAGCTATTGGCCAGCAAAACAGTCATGCAGCAGCGCCCTGGCTTTCAATGGTTAACGCAGGGCATAGACATAAGCACTCACTTGAGCACCATTATCCAGAGTCACGCTGGTCAGGACACGTTGATACTCGGCCCCTTCAAAATCGTCCAGTGCCGGCCAGTGGCGGGCGAAATTTTCAGAGCAGAAGAGATGGCCATGAATATCATCGCCATCCTCGGCAATAACCAGACCAGGGAATCCCAGGTCTGCTCCCCAGCCTGCCTGTACCAAGCGTCCCTTGAGCGAGGCGGACTCCCATACGCCGCCAATGTTTGACATCACGTGCTCATTTGGTCTTCCTGGCCCCAAGGTCCCATAGACGAATAGACGCTCCATATGTGTTCCCCGCTCAATCAAAAGGGCGGAATCCTGACTTATGGGCAGGGGACAAATCAATCAGAAACTCAGCGGCTCGAGAATATCTGCGCCAATCTGTCAAATCGTCTGGACACTGGTGATGTATAGGCGCTGGCAAACTTGTTTCAGACAGGCTGAAAGTGAAATGACAAAAGATACGCCACGTTACATTTTGATTACAGGCGCGGCTGGTAGCGGCACCTCGACCCTGGCAGATGCTTTGGCCAAGGAACTGAATACGACCCACTTGGAAGCGGATGATTTTTTGTGGCTGCCCGGTAATCCGCCCTATCAGCAGTTGGCAGACAAGACGCAACGAGCAGAGCGCTTGTTACAACAAATGCACTGCCATGGCCGTGCAGTCGTTGCGGGATCAGTCATGGGTTGGGGTCAACCCCTTGAGAGCGAATTTGATCTTGTGGTGTTCCTTTATGTTCCAGTTGAACTCAGATTAGAGAGGCTGAAACGTCGCGAGGTAAAGCGCTTCGGTGAGGCGAAGCCGGAGTTTCTGGCCTGGGCAGCTCAGTATGATCAAGGAAGTGTTCCGGGGCGTAGCCTGGCCAGGCATCGGCAATGGCTGTCCGGGCTTGCCTGTACTGTGTTGAAGCTTGAGGGGGACATATCGGTTACAGATCGGCTACGACATATACGGGATGCAATCAACGGATTGAACCCTGCACCGTCAATCATATGAATCCAGCGCTACGACCCTCTGAGCAACCAGGATTGCCCGGGGTTTGCCAACAGGGTTGCAGTACCGCTCGGGCGGGCGACATTTGGAACTGGGCTTTTGCTCTTTCGATATCCGGTTAGTGAAGGCACAATGCGCATCCTTTTTTGGCTGGCCTTGCTGGAGTCGCCTCGAAATGATCAAAACGCCGTACTACCTGATCGATAAACAGAAACTGCTCAAGAACATGCAGAAGATCGCCTATGTGCGCGAGCAGTCCGGGGCCAAGGCCCTGCTGGCACTCAAGTGCTTTGCCACCTGGTCGGTGTTCGACTTGATGCAGCAATACATGGACGGCACCACATCGTCGTCGCTGTACGAGTTGAAGCTCGGTCGCCAGAAGTTCGAAGGCGAAGCCCACGCCTATAGCGTGGCCTGGGCCGATGATGAAATTGAAGAGATGCTCGCCAACTGCGACAAGATCATCTTCAACTCCATTGGTCAGCTGCAGCGTTTTGCCGAGCGCTCCGAAGGCAAGATCCGCGGCCTGCGGGTCAACCCGCAAGTCAGCAGCTCCGACTACCTGCTGGCCGATCCGGCGCGCCCGTTCAGCCGCCTGGGTGAGTGGGACCCGGTGAAGATCGAAGGCGTCATCGATCAGATTTCCGGTTTCATGTTCCACAACAACTGCGAGAACGGTGACTTTGAGCTGTTCGACCAGATGCTGTGCACCATCGAAGAACGCTTCGGCGAGCTGCTGCACAAGGTTACGTGGGTCAGCCTCGGTGGCGGTATTCACTTTACCGGTGAAGGCTATGCCCTGGACGCGTTCTGCGCCCGCCTCAAAGCGTTCTCGCACAAGTATGGCGTGCAGGTTTACCTGGAGCCGGGCGAAGCCGCTATCACCAACAGCGCCTCGCTGGAAGTCACAGTGCTCGACACCCTTTACAACGGCAAGCACCTGGCTGTGGTAGACAGCTCCATCGAAGCCCACCTGCTGGACCTGCTGATCTATCGCCTCAACGCCAAGCTGGCGCCAAGCGACGGCGAACACACCTACATGGTGTGCGGAAAATCCTGCCTGGCCGGGGACATTTTTGGCGAATACCAATTTGATCGTCCGTTGACCATCGGCGATCGGCTGTCGTTCATCGACACCGCGGGCTACACCATGGTCAAGAAAAACTGGTTCAACGGCCTGAAAATGCCGTCCATCGTAGTGAAACAACTCGACGGTACAGTCGAAGTGGTTCGTGAATTTGGTTACGAAGACTACCTGTCCAGCCTTTCGTAAGCTGGCGGATAAAGGAGAGATAAAGCAATTGAAAAAGAACGTTCTTATCATTGGTGCAGGAGGTGTCGCCAAGGTGGTGGCCCACAAATGCGCGCAGCACAACGACGAACTCGGTCGGATTGCTATCGCGTCGCGCAACATCTCCAAATGCCAGGCCATCATCGATAGCGTCAAGGCCAAGGGCAGCCTCAAACTGCCTGCCGAAATCAAGGCTTTCACGCTAAACGCCCTGGACGTGGAAGCGACCAAGGCTCTTATTCTCGAAACCGAATCGCAGATCGTGATCAACGTCGGTTCCGCGTTTCTCAACATGTCGGTGCTGCGTGCCTGCATCGATACCGGCGTGGCTTACCTGGACACCGCCATCCATGAAGAGCCGGGCAAAGTCTGCGAGACGCCGCCCTGGTATGGCAACTACGAGTGGAACCATCTCGAGGAATGCAAAGAGAAAAACATCACCGCCATCCTCGGTGTAGGTTTCGATCCGGGCGTGGTCAACGCCTATGCAGCACTGGCCAAGCAACAGTATTTCGACCGCATTGATTCAATCGATATTCTTGATGTCAATGCCGGTTCACATGGCAAGTATTTCGCTACCAATTTCGACCCTGAAATCAACTTCCGTGAATTTACCGGACAGGTGTGGAGCTGGCAGAACAGCCAGTGGACAAGCAACACCATGTTCGAAGTCAAGCGCACCGACGACCTGCCGGTTGTCGGAGAGCAGAACCTGTACCTGACCGGCCATGACGAAGTTCATTCCCTGTCGAAGAATCTTGACGTGCCCAACGTAAGGTTCTGGATGAGCTTTGGCGAACACTACATCAACGTGTTCACCGTGCTGAAAAACCTCGGCCTGCTCTCCGAGCAGCCGGTCAAGACCGCCGAGGGCCTGGAAGTGGTGCCGTTGAAGCTGGTCAAGGCCGTACTGCCTGACCCGAGCTCGCTGGCTCCCGGATACACCGGCAAGACCTGCATCGGTGATCTGGTCAAGGGTACCAAGGATGGTCAGGCGCGCGAGGTGTTCATCTACAACGTCGCCGATCATGAAGACGCCTACGCAGAAACTGACAGCCAGGGCATCTCCTATACGGCTGGCGTGCCGCCCGTGGCCGCGGCGCTTCTGGTCGCCCGTGGCGAGTGGGACGTGCAGCGCATGGTCAACGTCGAAGAACTGCCGGCCGAGCCGTTCCTCAACGCGCTGGACGTGATGGGTCTGCCGACCCGGATCAAGGACGAGAATGGTGATCGTCCCTGGAATCGCAATGCCTGAGACACCTGAATAACAGGTGATCCTCACGCCCGCGTTCCACGATACGCAAAACGCCGCTTTTCAAGCGGCGTTTTGATTGGTGCAGTTTGCCGGATCCCGCTGGCACCCATGGGTGTGATGAGCGGTGGCACACCCCCCTCCGAGAAGTTGACCTTCTGTTCTGTAACTGGCTTCTGGCGCCCCGGCTCGAACAGGCTGGAGCCCTTTGTCAGCCGCCGCCTGCAGTGAGACGAAATGGATACCGAAGCAGGACAGACATGCCCGGCTTGGCGGGATACCGACCGGGCTCGAGCATGATCCAGTGCTGATCAGGATGGGGGGGAATTTGCCGGGGGTTGTATGGATCAGCTTTCAGAGGTGGTGACGTCGTCCTGGGCGGACTCTGCAGCCAGCTTCAAACGGTCAGCTTTACAAATGTATTTGCTCTTGTTTTGCGGGGCCAGTTTGGCACTGGCCTTTTTTGCGTGGGCCTTGAGCAACTGCTTGATCTTTTTACGACGGTTCATGCTTTTCTACTCAGCTTGTACATTCCTCAATGATATCAGTTTAAAACACCGGGCCCGATGGCGGTGCCACGTTTAGTACCGCCGGTTCGGCTCTTTGCAGGGGCTCAACCTGTCATTGGGTGGAGCTCGATGCCCGGGTCAAACCGGGTCTATAGTCAAACTCCAGTCCTTAAATAATCGAGAGTCTTATGAAACGCTCAGTTTTGTTGGTTCTGGCGGCCCTGGTCGCCACTCCGATTTTTGCAGCCGATGATTTGTGCACCATAAACCTGCAGAAATTGGCCGATTACAAAGCCAGCTCCGGCACTATCGGCCAGCCACTGCTCGGGCAGATCCATGACGCGAGAGTTGCGGCACAAGAGGCGCAGGCTGCAGGTGATACCCAGAAGTGCATCAACCTCACCAACAAAGCCCTGCAGGATGTAGTGAACGCGCAAAAGGGTCATTAGCGGCAGCGGCGGGGGGGTGATCCTGCCCCGCCTGTTTGCTGTCCAGGGTTGCGTGCCCCCTCAGTGCAGCGTGCGCCGATTTTCACCAATCCGGATCCTGTCCAGAGCCCGGTTCAGGGCATCCAGCGCATCGAGCAGGGCTTTGGCCTCGGCTTCTCTGCCATCCCCCCACAGACGCTCGGCCATTTTGTTGAGGGCCTGGATGGATTTTTCTATATCTGCCGCGGTGACTGTCTGTGCGGGCGGTTTGTCTGACATGGGTGGTTCCTGTTGGTGCTGACCGCTACGACTTTAACGCGCAATATCGGCTGTGCGGCGGTTTGCTTCGGCTCAATGATCGATCAGGCCGGGTTGGTGCAGTTATTTGCTGCGCAGACGCCTGAAAAGCTTCACCAGATACCAGGGCGTGGCAAGAATCAGCACCAGAATGGCTGCGAGCGGCAATGCCTCAAGCCAGAGCGATGCCAGCAGCTTCGACTCCAGCAACCATCCTGCCGCGCTATAGGGATTGGTCTGGGCGTACGCCGAAAGCAGTGCAATCACTGATGTGATCAGTGCGAACCCAATGGCGGTACGAACCTGCTCTCTATTCATGTTGTTCGATTCTCTTGGCGGCGTTGACTAAAGCGCGCGATGCTATCAACAACAAGACCGAACCGGACAGAGGAATATTGCCATGCGCCATGTTGTCAAAATCGTCTCTTTCACACTTCTGACTCTGGCCAGCAGCCAGTTGCTGGCCGAGCAGGCCGATACCGCGCCCGGGTTCTGGACCACGCCGACCATTGTGGGTTACGGCAAAATCCACCCGCTGGCAGATGCTGCCTACCAGCCCGACAAGACCGCCACCTACAAGGTGGTTTTTGCCCTGACCAAGGGGCCTAAAACCCCCGCAGACGTCAACCCGGCACTGGACCACGTAGCCCGCACCGTCAATCTCTATGTGGCAGCGGGTGTGCCCCTGACGCAATTGAAATTTGTTGCCGTTGCCTCCGGTGACGCAACGGCGCTCGCGCTCGACGACGCGGCCTATCGCTCCCGATTCAAGACGGCCAACCCCAACTTGCCCCTGATCGCAGCTCTGCGGCACGCCGGAGTAGATGTGGCGGTGTGTGGTCAGGCGGTGGCCGAACACCACTTTGCCTACAGCGAAGTCGACAAATCGGTCACCACTGCGCTCTCGGCGCTGACCACCATTACGACCCTGGAGCACCAGGGATACAGCCTGATGCCCATGTGATACCGGATCAGCCCCGCCGGGGGGGGGGAGCTTGCGCCGACAGTTTGATTGCAGCGTTGGCCAGGCATAAAAAAACCTCGCCTCCTGTGCACAGGAGGCGAGGTTTTTATGGCGCTGGCTTAAACCGCTGTCAGCGATTTCGGACGGCGTACATCGGGTTGTTTCCAGGACTCGGCCGAGGCTTCGTCGATGGCTTGCTGAATCGCCTTTTTGCGGTGTTCTTCGGCGCGGCGGCTGAAGAACCACACCAGGAAGGTCACCAGCGACACCGCCAGCAGAATCAGGCTGGCCACGGCGTTGATCTCGGGTTTGACCCCCAGACGTACCGCCGAGAACACTTCCATCGGCAAGGTGGTGGAACCCGGCCCGGACACGAAACTAGCCAGTACCAGGTCATCCAGGGACAGGGCGAACGACATCATGGCGCCCGCCGCCAGTGACGGCGCAATCATCGGGATGGTGATCAAAAAGAACACTTTCCACGGCTTGGCGCCCAGGTCCATGGCCGCCTCTTCGATCGACAGGTCCAGCTCGCGCAAGCGCGACGACACCACCACGGCCACATAGGCCGAACAGAACGTGGTGTGGGCGATCCAGATGGTGACGATCCCGCGTTCCTGGGGCCAGCCGATCATTTGCGCCATGGCCACGAACAGCAGCAACAGCGACAGACCGGTGATTACCTCAGGCATCACCAGCGGTGCAGTTACCAGGCCGCCGAACAGCGTGCGGCCCTTGAAGTGGCTGATGCGGGTCAGCACGAATGCTGCCAGGGTCCCCAGCGCCACCGCTGCAATCGCCGTGTACAGGGCGATTTCCAGCGAGCGCATCACCGAGCCCATCAGTTGCGTGTTGTCCAGCAGGCCCACGTACCACTTCAGCGACCAGCCGCCCCACACCGTCACCAGCTTGGAAGCGTTGAACGAGTAGATCACCAGAATCAGCATCGGCAGGTAGATGAACAACAAGCCTGCGACCAGCATAAAGCTGGAAAAACGGAAGCGATTCATATCTTGCCCTCCAGTTCTTTAGCCTGGCTGCGGTTGAACAGGATGATTGGCACGATCAGGATCGCCAGCATTACCACGGCAAGCGCAGAGGCTACCGGCCAGTCACGGTTGTTGAAGAACTCTTGCCACAGCACTTTACCGATCATCAGGGTTTCCGGGCCGCCCAGCAGTTCCGGGATCACGAACTCGCCCACCACCGGGATAAACACCAGCATGCAGCCGGCGATGATGCCGTTCTTGGACAGCGGAACGGTGATTTTCCAGAAGCTGTTGAAGGTGCTCGAGCCCAGGTCGGACGCGGCTTCCAGCAGGCTGTGGTCGTGTTTCACCAGGTTGGCGTACAGCGGCAGGATCATGAACGGCAGGTACGAATAGACGATGCCGATATACACCGCGATGTTGGTGTTGAGGATCTGCAGCGGTTCGCTGATCCAGCCCATCGACATCAGGAAACCATTGAGCAGGCCGTTGTTGCTGAGAATGCCCATCCACGCGTAAACGCGGATCAGGATCGCAGTCCAGGTCGGCATCATGATCAGCAGCACCAGCACGGTTTGCATCTCTTTGCGCGCATTGGCAATGGCATAGGCCATCGGATAGCCGATCAGCAGGCACAACGCGGTGCTGAAGAAAGCCATCTTCAACGAGCCCAGGTAAGCGGCGATATACAGCTCGTCGTCACCCAGCATCGCGTAGTTGCCCAGGTTCAGCAGCAGCTGAATCTTTTGGTCAACGTAGCTGTAGATCTCGGTGTACGGCGGAATCGCCACGTCGGCTTCGGCAAAGCTGATCTTCAGGACGATAAAGAACGGCAGCATGAAAAACAGGAACAGCCACAGGAATGGAATCCCGATGACCATTTGGCGGCCACCGGGGGTTATTCGTTGCAGACGGCGTTTGAATTTTCGAAGGTTCATGAGCGCAGTACCACGCCGCTGTCGTCTTCCCACCAGACGTAAACTTCGTCGTCCCAGGTCGGTCGTGCACCACGGCGCTCGGCGTTGGCCATGAACGACTGGACGATCTTGCCGCCGGGCAGTTCGACGTAGAACACCGAATGGCCACCCAGGTAGGCAATGTCATGCACCTTGCCCCGCGACCAGTTGTACTCGAAGACCGGCTTGACTGTGGTGACCAGCATTTTTTCCGGGCGAATAGCGTAGGTGGTCGACTTGTCTTCCAGTGACGTAGTGACCCCGTGGCCGACGTAGATATTACGCTCCAGTTCCGGGCAGTGAATGATCGCGAAACCTTCTTCGTCTTCGATCACATCGCCGTCAAAGGCGTTCACGTTACCGATGAACTCACACACCATGCGGCTGACCGGTGCTTCATAGATATCCACCGGGCTGCCGATCTGGGCGATCCAGCCCAGGTGCATGATTGCGATGCGCTGGGCCATGGTCATGGCCTCTTCCTGATCGTGGGTCACCATGACGCAGGTCACGCCGACGCGCTCGATGATCTCCACCAGCTCGAGCTGCATTTGCGAACGCAGTTTTTTGTCCAGTGCGCCCATCGGCTCATCGAGCAGCAGCAGCTTCGGACGCTTGGCCAGCGAACGGGCCAGGGCCACACGCTGACGCTGACCGCCGGACAATTGATGGGGCTTGCGCCTGGCGTACGGGGTCATGTGCACCAGCTTGAGCATTTCTTCAACCCGGGCGTCGATTTCGCTGGCAGGCAAACGGTCCTGCTTGAGGCCGAAGGCAATGTTCTGGGCCACGGTCATGTGCGGAAACAGGGCGTAGGACTGGAACATCATGTTGATCGGCCGCTCGTAGGGCGGCATGTCGGTGATGTCGACCCCGTCGAGATAAATCCGTCCTTCAGTCGGTCGCTCGAAGCCGGCCAGCATGCGCAGCAGGGTCGACTTGCCGGAACCGGAACCGCCGAGAAGGGCAAAGATTTCGCCCTGATGGATCTCCAGGGACACATCGTCCACGGCAATCGTCTCGTCGAATTTTTTCGTGACCCGATCGAATTTTACCAGCACCTTTTTCGGTGTCTGCTGGCCTTCAAGAACCTTCCTGTAAAGGCTGGAGGCGTTTGCCATGTGAAACTCCCAACAGATTTCAGTCGTCAGGCCAGAAGGGCCCGACATAAGAGTTGATTGCAAGACAGCTGTGGACGGGCTGTCGGTAGTACTTGTTGTTATTGCGGTTTGTTGTTGTGGTGAAGGACGGGCGTGCCAAGACACGCCCTCCTGATTCACGGGGGCAGTTCAGTGTTCAAACAGGTATCGGACTTGTCAGTCAGCGGCTCTCACGAAGCGCTGCACGTTGTCGGCATGCATCGCCAAACGCCTGGAAAATACTCAAGTAGACAGGGTTGTTCATGACCTGCCATTCCGGGTGCCATTGCACGCCGACGGCAAACGCCTCGCTGTGCTCGACAGAAATCGCCTCGATCAAGCCGTCCGGTGCAATGGCTTCGGCGCGCAGACCCGGGGCCAGGCGGTCGATGCCCTGGGCGTGGATCGAGTTGACCTCAAACACCGTGGGCAGATCCAGCGCCTGGAATACACCACCCGGTTGCACGTGAACGGCATGGGCCGGGGCGTACTGCACGGACAGATCCGGGTGATCCGCTTCGCGGTGGTCGAGGGCACCGGGGAGCTCGTGCACCTTCTGATGCAGGCTGCCACCAAACGCCACGTTCATTTCCTGAAAGCCTCGGCAAATGCCGAGCACCGGAATTCCCGCCGCAATGGCTGCTTGCAATAGAGGGAGGGTGGTGGCATCGCGCGCCGGATCGTGCTCCGTGCCGGGTGCACTGGCGGGGCCTTTATAGTGGACTGGTTGTACGTTCGACGGTGAGCCGGTGAGCAGCAGGCCGTCCAGACGGGCCAGCAGTTCATCTGTTTCTGTCAGTTCGGCCAGGCTGGGAATGATCACCGGGAGCCCTTGCGCCGCGACACTTACAGCCCGCAGGTACTTGTCGCCGCTGACGTGGTAGGGGTGCAGGCCAATCTGTTTGACGCACGCTGTAACGCCGATCAATGGCTTGATTGCCATTTTTATCACCTCGAAGTTTGACACTTGAAGAGCTTTTTCGGAGCTTAGCCTTGTTGATTTTAATTAACAACTTCTATGTAAAAAATTCTAAACGCGCAGCTTCGGATCGTCATAATTCGCCGCTATGCCAAAGCTCCGTTGGCACAATATGAGCTAATTTTTGCCTGAAAAATAACGATGAAGGCCCAGGTGTTCGCTATTGACTTCACTTTGCCTTTCGGATTGACTGGGTTTCAGAAACGGCTGTGAACATAATAATTAACATAATAGGTGCCTCATGTCGGTCCCCCTGCGTGCCATTCAGCTCAATGAAGCGAACGCATTCCTTAAGAAATATCCTGAGGTTTTGTACGTCGACCTTCTCATTGCGGATATGAACGGCGTGGTGCGCGGCAAGCGCATCGAACGCACCAGTCTGCACAAGGTCTACGAAAAAGGCATAAACCTGCCGGCATCATTGTTTGCACTGGACATCAATGGTTCTACGGTGGAAAGCACCGGCCTGGGCCTGGACATCGGTGATTCGGACCGCATCTGCTACCCCATCCCCGATACGCTTTGCATCGAGCCCTGGCAGAAGCGCCCGACGGCCCAGCTGTTAATGACCATGCACGAACTTGAAGGCCAGCCGTTCTTCGCTGACCCGAGGGAAGTGTTGCGTCAGGTGGTCAGCAAGTTCGATGACATGGGCCTGACCATTTGCGCCGCCTTTGAACTCGAGTTCTACCTGATCGATCAGGACAACGTAAACGGTCGTCCGCAGTCCCCGCGTTCGCCGGTGTCCGGCAAGCGCCCGATGTCGACCCAGGTGTACCTGATTGATGATCTCGACGAATACGTCGACTGCCTGCAGGACATTCTGGAAGGTGCAAAAGAGCAGGGCATCCCGGCTGATGCGATCGTCAAGGAAAGCGCCCCGGCGCAGTTCGAAGTCAACCTGCATCACGTCAACGACCCGATCAAGGCGTGCGATTACGCGGTGTTGCTCAAGCGTCTGGTGAAGAACATTGCCTACGACCATGAGATGGACACCACCTTCATGGCCAAGCCGTACCCGGGCCAGGCGGGCAATGGTCTGCACGTGCACATTTCGATTCTCGACAAGCAGGGCAATAACATCTTTGCCAGCGAGGATCCCGAGCAGAACGCCGCACTGCGTCACGCGATCGGCGGTGTGCTCGAGACCCTGCCGGCGCAGATGGCCTTTCTCTGCCCGAACGTCAACTCGTACCGCCGTTTCGGTGCCCAGTTCTATGTGCCTAACTCACCGAGCTGGGGCATCGACAACCGCACCGTAGCGGTTCGCGTCCCCACAGGCTCTGCCGATTCGGTACGCATCGAACACCGGGTTGCCGGCGCCGATGCCAACCCGTACTTGCTGATGGCTTCGGTACTGGCCGGCATTCACCACGGTCTGACCAACGAAATCGAACCGGGCCCACCGGTGGAAGGCAACAGCTACGAGCAAAATGAACAGAGCTTGCCGAACAACTTGCGCGATGCACTGCGCGAGCTGGATGACAGCGAAGTCATGGCCAAATATATCGATCCCATGTACATCGACGTCTTCGTCGCCTGCAAGGAAAGCGAGCTGGCCGAGTTCGAGAACTCCATCTCGGACCTGGAGTACAACTGGTACTTGCACACCGTCTGATTGGCCAACGGCTGTCATTCACAGATAGAACAATTACGCAGTTGGTGGGGGACGCAGAGCCTGCGTCCCCCACGAATGCGTGCCGCCGGCGTCCGGACCTGCCGGTACGCCGGCGGTGCCCATCGGAGAATTTCATGAAACAAACCCATGTAAACAGCTATTACGCCGCGACCCGAAACCACAGGGCCGAATTCCCGGTGCTCGAGGAATCGGTGGAGTGCGATGTCTGTGTGATCGGCGCCGGCTACACCGGCCTGTCCTCGGCCCTGTTCCTTGCCGAAGCGGGCTACAGTGTGACCGTACTTGAAGCGGCCCGGGTCGGTTTCGGTGCCAGCGGTCGCAACGGCGGTCAGCTGGTCAACTCCTATAGCCGGGACGTCGATGTCATCGAGGCCCGTTACGGCGAAAAGACGGCCCGGGTGCTGGGCAGCATGATGTTCGAAGGTGCCGATATCATTCGCCAGCGCATCGACCAGTACGACATCCAGTGTGATTACCGTCCGGGCGGAATTTTTGCCGCGCTCAACAGCAAGCAGCTAAAAGCCCTGGCCGAGCAGAAAAGCAGCTGGGAGGGTTATGGCAACCAGAAGCTGACAATGCTCGACGCAGCGGACATCAAGCGCGAAGTAGGCTGTGCCAACTACGTTGGTGGTCTGCTGGACATGCAGGGCGGGCACATCCATCCGCTGAATCTGGCGCTTGGTGAGGCCATGGCGTTCATTGGCCTGGGCGGTAAAATTTACGAACAGTCGGCTGCCGTGGACATCACTTACGGCGAGCCGATCACAGTGCGCACCGCCAAGGGTGTAGTACGGGCCAAGTACCTGCTGATCGCCGGTAACGCCTATCTGCCGCAGAACCTCGACAATCGCGTGACCGCCAAAAGCATGCCTTGCGGGTCGCAAATTGCCGTGACCGAACCGCTGCCCGAAGAGGTTGCCCGCAGCCTGATCACCAACAACTACTGCGTTGAAGACTGCAACTACCTGCTGGATTACTACCGCCTGACTGCCGACAATCGTTTGCTGTATGGCGGTGGCGTGGTCTATGGCGCCCGCGAACCGGACGACATCGAAAAACTGATCAAGCCGAAAATCCTCAAGACCTTCCCGCAATTGAAGAACGTCAAAATCGACTATCGCTGGACCGGCAACTTCCTGCTGACCATGTCACGCATGCCGCAATTCGGTCGTATCGAGAAAAACGCCTACTACATGCAGGGTTACAGCGGCCACGGGGTGACCTGTTCGCACCTGGCCGGCAAATTGATCTCGGAAATGATCCGTGGCGATGCCGAGCGTTTCGACGCTTTTGCCTCCTTGCCGCACATGCCGATGATTGGCGGCCGTACCTTCCAGGCGCCGCTTACAGCCATGGGCGCGGCGTACTACGCAATGCGCGACCGTTTCGGTATCTGATAACACCTGGCAAGCGGCCTGATCCCGGGCAAGTCCGCTCCCGGAGGTCTTATATTTAGCGGTCATTTGGCGAACCTGCTGAGCAACACCCGCAAACGTGATTTAATAGCCGCCTTTCACGTTTGTGGTACAGGGGTACGGTGCGATCTACGCCATCCGTCGCCCCCCCATTACCCTTAAGTAGTTCACACATAAGGCTGTCATGGACACGGGCTCACGACTCAAACTAGTACGCGAAAGCTACAAAATGTCCCAGCGCGAGCTGGCCCGACGTAGCGGCGTCACCAATGCCACCATCTCCCTGATCGAGCAGAATCGCGTCAGTCCTTCAGTCAGCTCTCTGAAGAAACTGCTGGAAGGCATCCCCATGTCTTTGGCCGACTTCTTCACCTTCGACCAGCCGCCCCGTGCTCACCAGTACGTGTTCCGGGCCAATGAACAGCCGGATCTGGGCCGTGACGGCTTGCGCCTGTTGCTGATTGGAGCTTCGGTGCCGGGCCGGCAGATGCGTTTGTTGCGCGAGCAATATGCGCCTGGCGCAAGCTCGGGTGAAGAAGCGATAGTGCACGCCGAAGGGGAGGAGTGCGGGCTGGTCACGCGGGGAGTGGTTGAGCTCACCGTAGATGGAATGAGCAGCATCTTGAATGCCGGGGACGGTTATTACTTCCCGACCACGCTGCCCCATCGCTTCAGAAATATCGGGGCGGACGAGGCTGAAATCATCAGTGCCAACACCCCCGCCAACTTCTGATCTGAAAGCCGCCCGAAAATCCCCTGTGGGCACTGTGTTTTGTGGGAGCTGGCTTGCCAGCGATTGAACACAGACACCCGGTCCCCCTCATCGCTGGCAAGCCAGGCTCCCACAGATTTGCTGTGTGCTGAAAAGTTGCCACTCCCACTGTGGGAGCTGGCTTGCCAGCGATTGAACAGAGACACCCGGTCCCCCGCATCGCTGGCAAGCCAGGCTCCCACAGATTTGCTGTCATCTGAAAAGTTGCCATTCCCCTGTGGGAGCTGGCTTGCCAGCGATGGCCTTTGGCCGCCACCCCCGAGCCGCGGCACCGGCAAGCAAATGTCGGCAGAGGGTCGAACTGGGCAATGATCTATCCCATATAAAGGGACGCATCATCATATATTGAACTGTTGTCGCGACTGGTTTATCGTCTGGCCATAACCAAGGGATCAGGCGGCTGTCGGGTTCCTAAAATAAATACAACAAGAGGTTTTCCCCATGACAGGTCCTTCGCTGGACAGTTGTCTGCATGCCAGCACCATGAAGAAGCTCAACCTGAAGCTGATTCCCTTCCTGATGTTGTTGTACATGGTGGCTTACATTGATAAGTCGAACATTTCGGTGGCGGCGTTAACCATGAACGCCGACCTCGGGCTCAGCGCGCGCATGTACGGCATCGGCGTGGGTCTGTTCTTCCTCACCTACATTCTGTTCGAAGTGCCCAGCAGCATCATCCTGACCCGGGTCGGTGCACGGCGTTGGATTGCGCGGATCATGATCACCTGGGGCATCATCGCCGCCGGCATGAGCCTGATCCAGAGCGCCAACCAGCTCTACGTGATGCGCCTGTTGCTGGGTGCAGCCGAAGCCGGTTTCACCCCCGGGATCATCTACTACCTGTCCCAGTGGTATCCGCGCAGTGACCGCGCCCGGGCCATGTCATGGTTCTACATCGGCGCGGCGCTGGCGTCGGTGATCGGCTTGCCGCTGTCGGGTGCCTTCCTGCACCTGGACGGTTTGCTGGGCATCAACGGCTGGCGCTGGCTGTTCTTTCTCCAGGGCATTCCTGCGGTGGCGCTGGGCATCGTGGTCCTGCGCTACATGCCAGATTCTCCCGCCACTACCAACTGGCTGGACAGTGCGCAAAAAGCCTGGCTCAGCCGCACCATCGAGGCCGAACAGGCGACCACGGTCATCTCGCACAAGGATGCCTGGCATGTGGCATTTCGCAGTCGCCAGGTGTGGTTGCTGAGTCTGTTCTGGTTGCTACAGGCTTTCGGCACTATCGGGGTGACGCTGTTTTTGCCGCTGATCGTGCAGTCGGTATCAAAGCAAGGTTCGTTTGTGGTCAGCCTGCTGTCGGCGATGCCGTTTTTCCTGGCCTGTGTATTCATGTACGCCAACGGCCGCCATTCCGACCGCACCGGTGAGCGGGGCTGGCACCTGGGCGGGCCACTGTTGCTGGCCGGGGGCATGCTGGGGTTGGCGGTGTTTACCGGCAATCAGTGGCTGGCCTACGTGATGCTGGTGGTGGCGGTCGGCCTGAACTGGGCGGCGACCCCGGTGTTCTGGGCTACGACTACCGAGTACCTGTCCGGGCCAGCGGCCGCTGTTTCGATTGCCTTGATCAACTCCATTGCCAACATCGCCGGGCTTGGTCTGCCACCGGTCATGGGCTGGATCAAGGACACCACCCTCAGCTATGACTACGCCTTGTTGATGGTCGCCGTCGCCTTGCTGGCCGGTGGCGTGCTGGGGCTGTACCTGGGGGGGCAACGCAAGCGCCAGGTCGTACGTGATGCTATACGGGAGGGCCGCGAAAATGTTCACAGTGCTTAAAGTGGCGCGTCTGCCGGACATGCTCAGCGAACGTTTACATGCCCGATATGAGGTGCTGGAATGCAGCGAGAGCGGTGCCGGACTCGATGCACTGAAGGCGCGGGGAATCCGTGCCATGGTCGCCAATGGTGAGTCGCGGGTGGGGGCCGAACTGATCGGGCGCCTGCCTGATCTGCAAGTGATAGTGGTGTTCGGTGTCGGTTACGACGGTATCGATGTCGAGTTCGCCCGGGCCCGGGGCATTGTGGTGACCCACACCCCGGACGTGCTGACCGAAGACGTTGCCGATTTCGCCATTACCTTGATGCTCGGCACCGCCAGGCGCATTGCCAGGGCCGATCAGTTCGTGCAGTCCGGGCAATGGCAGCAAGGTCCGTTCGGCTTTACCCGCAAGGTCAGCGGCGCGCGTCTGGGCATCGTCGGGCTGGGGCGCATCGGCATGGCGATTGCCCGGCGCGCGGCGGCGTTTGACATGCGCATCAGCTACCACGGGCGGCGTCCGTTGGCGGTTGAGTATCCTTACTATTCATCGCTGACCGAGCTGGCTGCAGCTGTGGATTTTCTGGTGATTGCCGTGGGCGGCGGGGAATCGACCCGGCACCTGGTGGATGCCACGGTGCTCGCGGCACTGGGCAGTGAAGGCATCCTCATCAACGTGGGGCGTGGCAGCGTGGTTGATGAGGCCGCGCTCGCCAGCGCACTGGCCGAGGGTCGTCTTTTGGGGGCCGGGCTGGATGTGTTCGAGGATGAACCACGGCCCCATCCCGGCTTGTTGGGGCTGGACAATGTGCTGTTGGCGCCGCATATGGCCAGTGCCACCTGGGATACCCGCAGGGCGATGTCCGACCTGACCCTGGCCAATCTGGCTGCGCATTTTTCCGGTGCTGACTACCCGTCACCTATCCCGCAGTGAATGGCCATTTTGCTGCGCGGATCTGTTGCGCCCGGGGTTCCGGCCCCGGCCTCATGCAGGGAAATCCTTGAGGTCTCCGGCAACGCCAGGCCACCGAGCAATGCCAGCAGTGCAACGGCTATCAGGTAGAAGGCTGGCGACAGGTTGCTGCCGGTGGTGCTGATCAGCCATGTCGCCACCAGCGGTGCGGTACCGCCGAAGAGGGTGTAGGCCATGTTGTAGGTAATGGCCGAGGCGGTGTAGCGAGTGCGGGTCGGAAAGGTTTCCGAGAGCAGGGCGGCGGTTACTACCCCGCACAGCACCGCGCCCACCGCCAGCAGCATGACGCCGACGATGGACGCTGCGAAGCCGCCGGAACTGGCCATCAGGAACGATGGATAGACCACGACCATCAGCAGTGCACAGGCCGTCATCACCGTAACCCTGCGCCCGACGCGGTCTGAATACAGTCCTGCCAGCGGGCAGATCGCGGCGGCAAACAGCAAGGCAATCAGCGAAACCAGCAACGCCGTTGCCCGACTCAGGCCCCCGGCTACTTGCAGGTAGGTCGCGAAGTAGGTGGTGAACATATAGAAGGACAACGCCGTCAGCGACACAAAGGCACCCAGGCAGCAGATGGCCGCGCAATGGTTGCGCAGGGTTTCCTTGAGCGGGGAGTGGGCCACCGCATGTTCCTCGGCCACCGCCTGGAATGCCGGGGTTTCATCCAGCTTCAGACGCATGTAAAGCCCCACCAGACCCAGTGGTGCCGCAATCAGGAACGGCAGGCGCCAGCCCCAATCGGCCATGGCCTGTGCCGATAGCGACGCCTCGAGGGCATAGGCCACCACGGCCGCCGCAGCGAAGGCACAGAAGGTCGATACCGGCAGGAAGCTGCCATACCAGGCCCTTTTATCATCAGGAGCGTGTTCCATGAGGTAGGCGCAGGCACCGGCGTATTCACCCCCGGCGCTAAAGCCCTGGGCGCAACGGATCAGGGTCAACAGGATCGGCGCCATTACGCCAATGGCGGCATAGACAGGCAGCACACCGATCAGTGTGGTGGCACCCGCCATCAACAGAATGGTCATCGCCAGGGTTCTTTTGCGACCGATGCGGTCACCCAGCATGCCGAAGAAAATGCCGCCAAGGGGACGGAACGCAAAGGCTACGGCGAATACGGCGAAGGTCTTGAGCAGCGCGGCACTGGCATCACCGCTGGGGAAAAACTGCTGGGCGATGGTGGTGGCCAGAAAGCCATAAACCGCGAAGTCGAACCATTCGACGAAGTTCCCGATGGCCGCGGCGGCAATGACTTTTCTCAGGGTTTTGGGGCTGACCTGCCCGGTGATGGCACTCGTCATGCTGAACCTCGACATTTCATCAGAATGCTTTCGATTATCGAGGCAGTCAGTGAAAGGGTTCGCTTCAAAAGTGTCATCGGCGTAGTCAGCACCGACGTCCTGCCTCTCAGCCGCCTTTGGTGGAGACGATACTCGCCACCAGGCGGGGCTTGCAGTTCAGATAAGCCGACGATTGCAGCCAATGCTGATCGGGGTACCAGGCAAACATGAACTGACCGTCCTTGAGTTTGTCTACCACCTGGCGCGCCACTTGCGGGCGTACGGCAGGGCAGCCCTGACTGCGGCCGATGCGGCCCTGGGTCTGGCTCCACAACGGGTTCACATAGCTGGCAGGGTGAATCACGATGGCCCGCTCACGGGCACTGTCATTGATACCCGGCTCCAGGCCGTCCATGCGCAGTGAGTAACCGTTGGCACCCTGGTAGCTTTCCTGGGTGCGGAACAGGCCAAGGCTGGATTGATGGCTGCCTTCGTTATTGGAGAATTGAGTGGCGAAGTTTTCCCCGGATTTTTGCCCGTGGGCCACCAGGTCACGCAGCACCAGGGTCTTCTTGCGCAAGTCGAAGATCCACAGGCGGCGGGCCGTGGAAGGTTGCGAATAGTCGATGACGGCAAGGTTTTGTGCGGGGCTGGCGCCACTGCTGACGGCGCATTGCATGGCACTGAGGGCACTTTTAAGTACCTGGGGATTGAGTTCCGGAGCGGCCTGGGCGAGGCTGTTGTAAAGCCCTGGTGAAGAAGTATTGGCGGCGAACGCTGGGCTGCACAAGGCTCCCAGGGTCGCGGCGACCAGAAAAAGTCGTCGCAAAGAAATCAGCATAGATTAAGAGTTTCCACTGTTGAATTGGCTCCTGACACTCCATCGAGTTAATGGCGATCCTTTATTTACTGCTAGCCTTCAGGGTTGCCGTGACGGCTGTTACGGTGACCGCCAACGTGACGGCCATGGATTGGAGTAAAGCAGTTGATCAAAAAACAGGCATTTTACTTGAGCATTGCCTTGCTCGCGTCGCCATTGGTCGCATGGGCCGACATGCCCCCCGACCAGCCTGACAACCCCCTGCAGCAGACCCTGCTACAACTGCCCCAGGCCTGTCCGACCCTGGCGTCCGGCCTGACGCCTCAGACCCAGGCACTTTTGCAGGCCTTTTATGAAGGCCAGAACTACCAGCCGGTATGGGCACAAGAAGGGCGTCTGGCCGCTCTGCAGGCCGCCTTGCCACAGCTGGCCGACGACGGGCTCGACCCGCTCAATTACCCCTTGCCCGAGGGCCAGGACCTGTGTGCCGACATCGACACCAGCCGTCAATATCTGCAAGCCCTGCACGATTTGCATTTTGGTCGCCTGACGCAAAGCCGCTTTGAACCGGTCTGGCACGCCAACGCTGTAGAGGTAGATCCCCAGGCCGAACTGCTGGCAATCGCCGGGCCCGGGGTGCAGAACGTGGCAGCTGCTTTTGCCCAGGCCCGTCCCGCCCTTGAGCAATATCAGGACTTGCGCCGGGTCTATGCCCGGGAGCGCCAGCAGCCGCTGCCCCAGTGGCAGCCGATCGCGGATGGCCCCTTGCTGCGCCCCGGCATGCAGGATGCGCGGGTACCGGCACTGGCCAGGCGTCTGGCCAGCGAGGGTTACCTGAGCGGCGAGCCGCAGATCGTCAACAACACCTACTCCAATGAGCTGGCCTCGGCGGTCAAGAGCTTCCAGCTCGATCACTCGCTACAGGCCGATGGCGTTGTCGGGCCGGGCACTGTTAAAGAGTTGAACGTCAGTCCGGCAACCCGCCGCGAGCAACTGCGGATCAATCTGGAGCGTTTTCGCTGGATGGCCCGGGACTTCGAACCCACCAGCCTGCTGGTCAATGTTCCGGCTGCACAGTTGACCGTGTTCCAGAACGGCCAGCCGGTATGGCAGACCCGCACCCAGGTCGGGCGGGCCGACCGGCAGACGCCGTTGCTCAAGTCCCGGGTGACGCGCCTGACCCTGAACCCGACCTGGACCATCCCGCCGACCATCTTCAAGGAAGACAAACTGCCGCAGATTCGCCGCGATCCGTCTTTCCTCAGCAAGCATGACCTGCAGGTACTCGACAGCAGCGGGCAGCCGCTGGCGGTACAGAGCATCGACTGGGACCGTCCGGGCAACATCCTGCTGCGTCAGGGTGCCGGGCCGCGCAACCCGCTGGGGCGTATCGTCATCCGTTTCCCTAACCCGTTTGCCGTGTACCTGCACGACACCCCCAGCCAGGCCCTGTTCAGTAAAGGCCCCCGTGCCTTCAGTTCAGGCTGCGTGCGGGTCGAGTCGGTGTTCCAGTTGCGCGACCTGCTGGTGACCCCGGCGGAGAAGGCCCGCACCGAGGAATTGCTGGCCACCGGGCGCACCACCGAGTTCAGGCTGTCCAACCCGGTGCCTATCCTCATGACGTACTGGACCGCCCATGCCGACAAGAACGGCAAGGTGGTGTACTCACCGGACATTTATAATCGTGACCCGGCATTGATATCGGCCCTGGCCGCCAAGCGCTGATGTCCGTTTCAACCTTGAACTGATCTGCGAGACCTGCAATGACTCAATCCCGTTTTACCGACCTGGTGGGCATTGCCCATCCGATCATCCAGGCTCCGATGCTGGGGGCGGGGGCAGCAATGATGATTGGCGTGGCCAGGGCCGGAGGGCTGGGCTCCCTGGCCTGTGCCACCCTGACCCTGGAGGGGGTACGCGCCGAAGTGGCGGCCTTTCGTGAAGCCTGCGATCAACCGTTCAATCTGAACTTCTTCTGCCATCAGGCCCCGGAACCCGACGAGGCCCGGGCCCGGCAGTGGAAGTCGTTGTTCAAGGATTATTACCGCGAACTGGGAGTGGACTATGACGCGCCGACCCCGGTGTCGAGCCGTGCGCCTTTTGATGAGGCCGCCTGCGCCCTGGTTGAAGAGCTGCGTGCACCGGTGGTCAGCTTTCACTTCGGCCTGCCGGCTCCGCACCTGTTGGCCCGGGTCAAAGCCTGCGGGGCGAAGATTTTAAGTTCCGCCACCACCGTTGAAGAAGCGCAGTGGCTGGAGCGCAACGGCTGTGACGCGATCATTGCCATGGGCTACGAAGCCGGTGGCCACCGCGCGATGTTTTTGAGCAATGAGCTGGCGACCCAGATCGGTACCTTTGCCCTGGTGCCACAAATTGTCGATGCGGTATCTGTGCCGGTGATTGCCGCAGGTGGCGTGGCCGATGGCCGGGGTATCGCGGCGGCTTTTGCCCTGGGTGCCAGTGCCGTGCAAATCGGCACGGCCTACCTGTTCTGCCAGCAGGCCAAACTTGCCGAGCCCCATTACCGCGCCTTGCGCGAAGCCGCCCCCGGCAGCACCGCCCTGACCAACCTGTTCACCGGTCGACCGGCCCGCGGCATCCTCAATCGGGTGATGCGAGAGCTTGGGCCGATGAACTCCCAGGCCCCCGAGTTCCCGTTGGCGGGCGGCGTACTGCTACCGCTCAAGGCCAAAACCGAGCCTGCCGGTTCCGGGGATTTCATCAACCTGTGGGCGGGTCAGGCCTTCGCACTGAGTCCGGGACGCAGCGCCCAATTGTCGTCCGAGGAACTGACCCGCAAGTTGGTCGCTGACTACGCCGCGCGTTCCACATGCAAATAGCGGGTCTGCGCGGCGTGGGTGGATGTGCGAATTAAAAGTATGACCGCACCGACCACCGGCAGGCTCACCAGCAGCAAGCCGTAGCGCAACGATTCAATGCCAAAACGTGGCAGCAGGGCATCGCTGAACAAACCGGCGAGCAAAGGCCCGACCCCGACTCCCAGCAGTGTCGAAATAATGGTTTGCAAGGCCATCGCCGTGCCCCGGCGATTGGCCGGCACCAGTTGCGTGACCAGGTTGTAGGACGGCGCCACCCACCACACCACAAAAAAACTGTACAGCGCGCACCACAGCATGGCGCTGGGGATCGGCACGCCTGCAACCTGGGTCCAGACCGTGTCGGGCCACAACAAATAGGCGAACAGTGCGCTGATCGCGGCCACGTGCCCGATCACCGGAATACCCACTTGCCAGTGCGGATTGCGCGGCGTCAGGTGGTCGCTCAACCAGCCGCTGAACAACGCCCCGATACCGGCAAAGCCGCCACAAATAAACCCGGCCAGGAGTCCGGCGTGTTGCAACGACAAGCCATGGGAGCGCACCAGAAAACTGGTGTTCCACATGCCGATGGCATAGGAGCTGAGGGTGGTCAGGCCCCCGGCCATGATCAGGCAGCGGTAAGCGGGCAGGGCCCAGAGTGCGCGGGCTTCGCGGCTCAGGCTTTGCAGGGGATGCGCGGCATGGGCGCTGGCCAGATCCCAACGGCCACGGGCCGGGTCCTTGACCACGAAGGCCAGCACCAGGGAAAACAGCAGCGCCGGCATGCCAATTACGATAAACGCCATGCGCCAGCCATACTGCTCGACCACCCAGGCGCCGAGGCTCAAGCCGATCACCGCCGAGAAGGTCGGTGCAGCGGTGAAGCAACTGATGGCAAACGAACGGCGCTGGGGCGGGTACAAATCGGCAATGATCGACATCGACGCCGAGGTGGTGGGCGACTCGCTCACCGCAACTGCCATGCGCGCCAGGGCCAGCATCCAGAAACTCACGGCCAGGCCGCAGACCATGGTCGCCACGGCCCACAGCAGGCACGCCATGGCCAGCAGGCGGGTGCGCGACATGCGATCGGCCAGACGCCCGGCAGGCAAGCCGAGCAGGGCGTAGACCCCGGCAAATGCCAGCCCGGAAATCAGCCCCATGGCCGTGTCACTGACGCCGAATTCGAGCTTGATCGGTTCAATCATGACCGCCAGGATCTGCCGGCCGACAAAGTTGTCGGCAAACACCGCAGCCAGCAACAACAGCAAAGCATGGCTGCGCCAGCCGACGTTAGGGTTGGACATAATCGGTTTTCCTGTCAGATAAAAACGCCAAAGGCGCTGACCCACATTGCGTCAGCGCCTTTGCCAAACCCCTGCCTCAGCCCCGGCGGCGAGCCAGGGTCATGGCGGTATCTTCGATCATGTCTTCCTGGCCGCCGACCATGCCGCGTCGGCCCATCTCCACCAGAATTTCCCGTGCCGGTACGCCGTACTTCTTCTCGGCGCGCTTGGCGAACAGCAGGAACGAGCCATACACACCGGCATAGCCCATGGTCAGGGCGTCGCGATCGCTGCGGATCGGGAAGTCCATGATCGGCACGACCAGGTCTTCAGCCACGTCCTGGATGCCAAACACGCTGACTCCGGTTTCAATGCCCATGCGGTCACAGACCGCCACCAGGATTTCCATCGGCGTATTGCCCGCGCCGGCGCCCAGACCTGCGGCGGCCGCATCGATCCGGGTAGCCCCGGCTTCGATTGCAGCGATGGAGTTGGAGACCCCCATCGACAGGTTGTGATGGCCGTGAAAACCGATCTCGGTGTCCGGGTGCAGCGCGGCCCGCATGGCCGCTACCCGGGCCTTGATGTCATGGGGCAGCATGTAGCCTGCGGAGTCGGTGAGGTAGATGCAGTTGGCCCCGAAGCTCTCCATCAGCTTGCCTTGCTTGACCAGCCCTTCGGGGCTGTTCATGTGCGCCATCATCAGAAAGCCCACGGTGTCCATACCCAGCTTGCGGGCATAGGAAATGTGCTGTTCGGAGACGTCTGCCTCGGTGCAATGGGTGGCGACCCGGATCGTGTTGACCCCCAGTTCGTAGGCCATTTGCAGGTGATCCACGGTTCCGATACCCGGCAACAGCAAGGCTGAAACCTTGGCCTGCTTCATCATCGGGATTACCGCTGACAGGTATTGCTCGTCGGTATGCGCCGGAAAACCGTAGTTCACCGAACTGCCGCCCAGGCCATCGCCGTGGGTCACCTCGATCAAAGGCACACCGGCAGCATCCAGGCCGCAGGCGATGTCTTTCATTTGTTGCAGGGAGATCTGGTGACGCTTGGGGTGCATGCCGTCGCGCAGGCACATGTCATGCACGGTGATTTTTTTGCCGCGAAGATCCATGGATAGCTCCTTAAGCGAGGGCAGGTTGAGGGGCGGTGGCCTTGAGTTGCAGCTCGCCGTTGAGCATTTGCTCGGCAAACATCTCGGCCGTACGCGCCGCCGCAGCGGTCATGATGTCGAGGTTGCCGGCGTACTTGGGCAGGTAGTCACCGAGGCCTTCGACCTCCATGAAGATCGAGACCCGATTGCCGTCAAATACCGGGCCGTTCACCAGTTTGTAGCCCGGTACGTACTTCTGTACCTGCTGGATCATGTCGGTAATTGCCAGGGTAATCGCCGTCTTGTCCGGCGCGGTTTCGGTCAGGCAATGCACGGTGTCGCGCATGATCAGCGGTGGCTCGGCAGGGTTGACGATAATGATCGCCTTGCCTTTTTTCGCGCCGCCGACCTGCTCGATGGCACTGGCGGTGGTGCGGGTGAATTCGTCGATGTTCTTGCGCGTGCCCGGGCCGACCGATTTGGACGCCGCCGTGGCCACGATCTCGGCATACGCCACGGGCTGCACGCTGGATACTGCAGCCACCAGCGGAATCGTCGCCTGGCCGCCGCAAGTGACCATATTGACGTTCATCACGCCGCGTTTGAGATTGGCTTGCAGATTGACCGGTGGCACGCAATACGGGCCGATGGCCGCAGGTGTCAGGTCGATCATCAGCACCCCCAGCTCATTGAGCTTGCGGCTGTTTTCGGCATGCACGTAAGCGGAAGTGGCATCGAAGGCAATCTGGATATTGTCCGCCAGGACGTGGGGCAACAGGCCGTCGACGCCGTCACTGGTGGTCTTGAGACCTAACTCGCGAGCGCGGGTCAGGCCTTCGGAGGTGGCATCGATACCGACCATCCACACAGGCTCCAGCACCTCGCTGCGCAGCAGTTTGTACAGCAGGTCGGTGCCAATGTTGCCCGGCCCGATCAGGGCACACTTGATTTTATTGCTCATGGTAAGCCTCTCGAACTGGGTTTAAGACACAAAGCGCAGGCGTGCAGAACCCAGGCCGCTGAGGGTCAGGCTGACCTCGTCGCCGGGCAGCACCGGTACCAGCGGCGCCAGGGCCCCGGACAGAATGATTTCGCCTTTGCGAAACGGAATATCGAATTTGCCCAGGGTGTTGGCCAGCCAGGCCACTGCCGCGCAGGGGTGACCCTGCACCGCCGAACCGAAGCCGTTGCCGGCCGGCTGGCCGTTTTTCAGCAGGTGCAGTTCGACCTTGGCCAGGTCCAGATCACGGGGATCGATTCGCTGCTCGCCCAGGGCAAACACGCCACATGAGGCGTTGTCGGCCACGGTGTCCTGAATGCGGATTTTCCAGTCGGCGATGCGCGAATCGACAATCTCGAAACACGGCACCACCCATTGGCTGGCCGCCATCACGTCCTCGGCGGTAATGCCGGGCCCGTGCAGATCCTCGCCGAGAATAAAGGCGATTTCACCTTCGGCCCGGGGCTGCACCAGCAGATTGGCGCTGAAGCTGACATCACTGTTATCGGCGACCTGCATACGGTTGGTCAAAAAGCCGAAGTCGGGCTGATGCACATCGAGCATGTCCTGCACGGCACGGCTGGTGACCCCGATCTTCTTGCCGATCACCTGTTCACCGAGGGCTTCGCGCCGTTGCAGGAAGCGCAATGAAATCTGATAGGCCGTTTCCAGCGTCAGGTCCGGGTAACGCTGGGTCAGCGGCTGCAGGCTGCGGCGTTCGAGCAGCGCGTGAAACAGTTCATCGCCCAGGGCTTCAATCAACTTCGGGTCCATAAACACTCTCTCTAAAATCCGGAATATATGAGTCGCTGTGGGGGCTGGCTTGCCAGCGATGGATTGCGCGCGCTCTGACTGCAAAACCCAATCGTGTGCAGCGCTGGCAAGCCAGCTCCTACAGGTTCATGGGTACAGCGTCAGCCCGGCCAGACGCTGGACTCGGCACCGCCGTCCACTTCCAGAATCTTGCCGGTCACCCAGCGCGACGCCGGGGTGGCCAGGTACAGTGCGGCGGCACCAATATCTTCCACCTCGCCCAGACTTTGCAGCGGCGTGGCCTTGATCATGACGTCGCGCATGGCCACCGGCAGGACGCGGTTCAGGGCGTCGGTCAGGATCGGTCCGGGGGCAATCCCGTTGACCCGCACCAGCGGCGCGAAATCCTGGGCCAGCAGACGGGTCATGTGGCTCAGAGCGGCTTTGGCCGTGCCGTAGGCGCTGAACTGGGTTTGCGCGTAGCGCGCCGCCCCCGAGGTGATATTGATAATGTTGCCCGCGCCTGCAGCGCGCATATGGGGCACGCAGAGCTGGCACAGGTGATAAGCCGAGGACACGTTAAAGCGCATGATCTCTTCAAAACGCTCGACGCTCAGGGTCAGCGGATCGTTCGGACCGGCGCCGCCAGCGTTATTCACCAGGTGGGTGATGCTGCCCATGTGTTCACGCGCCTGGGTCACCAGGGCGCTGCGCTGCTCGCTGTCATTCACGTCACAGCTCAGGGCCAGGGCCCGACGTCCTAAAAGGCGGACCTCTTGGGCAACCGCTTCAACGTCGCCCAGGGTGCGTGCCGCCAGCACCACATCGGCGCCGGCTTCGGCGTAGGCCAGGGCAATGGCCCGGCCAATGCCGCGGCCGCCGCCGGTAATCACCGCCACACTGCCGGTCAGGTCAAATCGCGAAATAATGCTCATACATAATCCTTTATTAACGGGGAGCCCACAGGTCAGGCAGTCCCGGGTCGCTGACACTGATCAGTCGCTTGAGCAGCACCTTGAGCGCCTGGGCATCGCCGGGGCCTAGTTTGGCCGAGACGTTCTCCTCAACCGCCTTGGCCAGGGCCAGCTGTTGCAAAGAGGCTTCACGGCCGGTGGCGGTCAGGACGTAGCGCGGTTCATGGTTGCTGCCCTCCAGTGCCACCAGATTCTGTTTTTCCAGGAAACGCATGCTGGCCAGCGTGACCACGTGCCCGGTGTAGCTGACGAAGGTGTTGATCTCGTTCAGGGTCAGGTTGTCGCGAATGCACAGCACGGAGAGGATGAAAAACGCATGTTCGTCCAGTTGCTGGTTGCTCAACAGGCGATGCAGGGCGTCCAGCAGCTGGTAGTGGGCGCGGCCCAGCAAATACCCCAGCAAATCCTCGGTGTAGCTGCATTCCGGAGGTGGCGGGGTGGTTGCCAGGCGCAGCTCGCTACGGGGCTTGCGGGTTGCCAGTGCGTACTGGCCGCTCTGGAACGCCAGCGGCGCACGGTCGCTGTGATCAAAGGCGAGCACCTCACCGACAAAAATCACATGGTCGCCGCCTTCATATTGAAAGGCTGTACGGCACTGAAAGCGAGCAGTGCAATCCTGTAGCAGCGGGGCTTCGCTGATACCGCTGTCGAGTTCGATTTCGGCGAACTTGTTTTCGCCCTGCATGGCAAAGCGCCCGGACAGAGGTTCCTGTTCGGTCGACAGCACGTGCACGTTCCAGTGTTTGCCCGAGCTGAATACCGGCAGGCTGCGGGCGGACTTGGCCAGGCTCCACAGCACCAGCGGCGGATTGAGCGACACCGAGTTGAAGCTGTTGGCGGTGATCCCGATAGGTGACCCGTCTTCAGCCTGGGTGGTGATGATGGTCACCCCGGTGGTGAAGGTACCGAGTGCGGTACGGAATGCCTGGGGATCGAAACTGCTTTGCATTGCCATGACGAACCTCATGGATTGAATTTTCGTGCTTGCAGTATTCCCCTCGCAGTGGGGCCCTACATCGTCTTAATGGACTAACGAATACAGCCGATTATCGTCCGATCGGACGAGGCGTGGAGGGTCGTAATTGTCTAGCGTCGGCGCATTAAAACGATGCCAAGAGGACTGATCCATGACATGCAGCAGTACGTCCCCAGAACAGCTGTCCAGCCTGTTGGCAGCGCAAAAAACAGCCTTTATCGAGGCCGGTCCGGTCAGCGTTGAACAGCGTCAGCAACGGATCCAGCGGGTGATAGAGCTGCTGGTGCGTTATCAGCAGCCGTTGGTTGAAGCCATGGATGCGGACTTTGGTGGCCGGCCCCAGGGTTTTTCGTTGATGAATGATGTGCTGGGTTCACTGGCATCGCTCAAATATGCCCGCGACCATGTTGCGCACTGGGTGCAGGACGAGCCGCGCCAGGTATTCGCCCCCTATGACCAGTTGGGCGCCAAGGCCTGGGTGATGCATCAGCCCAAGGGCTCGATCGGGATCATGGGCACCTGGAACGCGCCGGTGTTCACCTTGCTCAGTCCGCTGGCCTGCGTGCTGGCCGCGGGTAACCGGGCCATTCTCAAACCCTCGGAAGTGGTACCGCGCACAGCCGAGGTGCTGGCCCGGGCCTTCGGTGAATTGTTCGATACGCTGGAAGTCGCGGTGGTGCTCGGTGATGCAGACCTGGCCCAGGCGTTTACTTCGCAGCCGTTTGACCATCTGGTATTTACCGGCAGCACTGCCGTGGCGCGCTCGGTGATGCGCAACGCGGCCGAAAATCTGGTGCCGCTGACCCTCGAACTCGGGGGCAAATCGCCGGTGATCATTTCCCGCAGCGCCGATCTGGCCAAGGCTGCATTCAGCATTGCCGTGGCCAAAGCCAACAACGGCGGGCAGATTTGTATCAATCCGGACGTGGTGTACGTGCCCCGAGAGCAATTGGGGGACTTTATCGGCGCCCTTGGTGCGGCTTACAACGAGCTGTTACCGACCGTGGCCGACAATCCGGATGTGGTGGCCGTGGTCAACGCCCGGCACTTGCAGCGCATAGAAAGCTACGTGCAGGACGCCCGACAGCGGGGCGCCCGGGTGGAGAGCTTCCCGCGGGAGCTGGAGGCTGATCCCCAGGCGCGGCGTCGCCCCCTGCAAGTGGTGATCGATCCGCCCCGTGACAGCCTGATAATGCAGGAAGAAATCTTTGGTCCGGCGCTGGTGGTGCTGCCCTACGATGAGATCGACCGGGCGCTGGCGGACATCAATTCACGGGATCGGCCGTTGGCCCTGTATTACTTTGGCCAGAGCGAAGAAGAGCGGCGTCATGTACTGCAGCGCACTATTTCGGGCGGCGTGACCATCAACGACGTGATGATGCACGCGGCCATGCACGACGCGCCGTTTGGTGGCATTGGTGCCTCCGGCATGGGGCATTACCACGGCCGTGAAGGCTTCCTCGAGTTCAGCCACATGCGCACCGTTTTCAAGGCTGCGGCCCATGATCCGCGCCGCGAGTGGGGCATGTTGCCGCCCTATGGCGAACACTTCCAGGCGACCATGCAGTCGATGGTCACCCCTGACTGATTCCACCCAGAAATAAATCAACCCTGCAGGAGCGTGCTTGCTCGCGATGCCGGCAACCCGGCGGTTCAGACCGGTCGGGGTGTCGCAATCGCGGGCAATCCAGTGTCGAGCGGTTGCTCCTGCCCATAACAACAAGATGTGATCCGGAGAGATATTTTGCCAATCCCTGCTGCTACCCCAGAAGACACCCAGACCCCGGCCGGCTGGCAACGCCGCCACGTACTCAAGGCCGGTGTCCTGGCCGCAGGCGCCGGTCTGCTCGGCCGCTATGCCGGTGCGGCGGGTTCGAGCGCCGTATCATCCAACGAATATCTGGCGATGGACGCCACCGACATGGCCCGGGCCGTGCAAAAGGGTGAGCTCACTCCCGAGCACCTGCTGGCTGCGGCCATGGCCCGTTGTGATGCGGTCAACCCCAAGGTCAATGCGGTCAACATGCGTCACGACGAGTACGCCCGGGCGCTGCTCCAGACCCGTCGCGCCGCAGGGGCACCCGCCACCGGCGCGCTGGCTGGCGTGCCCATCCTGATCAAGGACCTCAACACCTACCTTGAAGGTACCCGCACCACCAATGGTTGCCGTCTGTTCAAGGATGCACCGCCGGCGCCACAAACCAGCACCCTGATTGCCCGCTATCAGGCGGCTGGCGCTGTACCCTTCGGCAAAACCGCGTGCCCGGAGTTTGGTCTAACCACCACCACCGAATCCCTGCTCTGGGGGCAAACCCGCAACCCGTGGAACCTGGGCAGAAGCGCAGGGGGCTCCTCCGGTGGTGCGGCTTCGGCAGTGGCGGCCGGCATTGTGCCGGTGGCCCATGCCACTGACGGCGGCGGCTCGATCCGTATTCCGGCCTCCTATTGCGGTGTGGTTGGCCTCAAGCCCACCCGTTACCGTACCCCCAGCGGCCCGGGCAAATATGAAGGCTGGTTCGGTGCCAGCGTCGGCAACGTGGTGTCGCGCAATATCCGCGACATGGCATTGTTTCTGGATGTCGGCCAGGGTCATGAACCAGGCAGCCCGTACTGGGCAAAGCCGCTGGTACGCCCTTATATCGAAGAGCTGCGCACCGCCCCCGGGCGTTTGCGCATCGGCCTGGTACGGGATTCGCTGACCGGTTCGCCACTGGACCCTGCAGTTGCAAAGGTGCTGGACGATACGGCCAGACGCCTGAGCGCGATGGGGCACAACGTTGAAGAGTTGCGCTTGAATATCGACCCGCGCCAGTTGTTCGGTGCCCACGGATCGGTGATCGGCGACGCCTTGCTGACCCTGGTTCACGACCGCGAACAGGCGATGGGCCGGCCGGCCACTGCCGATGACTTTGAACGCATCACCCAGGTGGTGCTGGACAATGGCAAGAAAGTCACGGGCGAGGGCCTGTACCGGGCCCGGCAGTCGTTTGAAAGCATTGGTGGCTACATGGAGCAGCAGTTCGACACCTACGACGTGATCCTGTCGCCCGTCACTGCCAACGTCACCCCGGAACTGGGCCTGCTCAGCCTCAACCAGCCCTGGGAAAGCTACGCCCACAACGCCATGGGCAGCGCGGCGTTTACCGTACTGGCCAACGTCAGCGGGCAGCCGGCGATCTCGTTGCCGGTGGGCATGAGCGACAACGGCTTGCCGATCGGCATGATGTTTACCGGGCCATTGGGCGGCGAAGACGTGCTGTTGCGTCTGAGCGCACAAATCGAGCAGGACCGGCCGTGGGCGAAATTGCCCACTGTTTGATAACCCATTGCAGCGTCTGTAGTCGCTGACAAGCAGCGCGAGGCTGCGATCGGTAACCCAGGCTGGCAAGGTCCACCAGCGCTGCGCAATCGATCGCAGCCTCGCGCAGTTCTTCAACCCCTGCGGGGGTTGGTGGCGTAACGCCTAGTCCGCTTTGACGATGATCAGCAGCGCGCCAGGCCGGATTATTCGTCATACAGCGCCCGCGCATTCGCGCAGCGAGAGACTGACGGAGAACAGACGGATGGATCAGATACGAGAGAAAAGTCCGATAGAGCTTGAGCTGCTGGAACGCGCGCGCAATCTGATACCTGCGCTAAAAAGCCGTTCAGCCCAGGCGGACAAGGATTGCAAACTGCCCGACGATACCGTTCGCGACATGCAGGAGGCCGGCTTGTTTCGTGCCCTGCAGCCGAAGATGTGGGGCGGTCATGAAGTGGATCTGCGCACCTTCTTTGAAATTCAGATGATCCTGGCCGAGGGCTGCATGTCCACTGCCTGGGTCTTTGGTGTGGTCGGTGTTCACCCGTGGCAACTGGCGCGTTACCCGGTAGAAGCACAACGCGATGTCTGGGGCGAAGACAGCTCCACGCTGGTGGCTTCGACCTATATGCCTGTGGCCAAAGTGACTCCGGTCAAGGGCGGATACCGGGTCAGCGGGCGCTGGGGTTTCTCCAGTGGCAGCCAGCATGCGCAATGGTGCCTGCTGGGCGGCATCGTGCCGCAAGATGAAACCGGCCCGACCGAACACGGCACCTTCCTGATCCCGGCTTCTGACTATCGGATCGAACAGAACTGGGACGTACTGGGCCTGCGCGGCAGCGGCAGTCACGACATCATCGTTGAAGATGCCTTTGTCCCTGCACACCGGGTGCAACGCACCAACAACTACAGCATCGAAGCCACCCCGGGACGGCTGGTCAACACCAACCCGATGTACTCCATCCCGTTTGCCCAGGTATTTGCCCGCGCGGTATCCACCTCGGCGCTGGGTGCATTGCAAGGGGCGATCAACGAGTTCCGGACCAACGCCGCTGCGCATATCGGCAAGCATGGCGCCAAAACCGCCGAAGACCCGGCAGCCCAGGCGGCAGTCGCCGAGGCCACCATCACCGTTGATTCGCTCAAGCTGGTGCTGATGCGCAATTACGCACACCTCATGGCGCTGGCTGCTGCAGGCGAGTATCCGGACGTTGAAACCCGCCTGTTGTATCGCTACCAGTCATCCCATGTGACCAATGTCTGCGCCGACCGGGTCAGCGACCTGCTGCGTTGCATGGCAGCCTCGGGTTTGTACAACACCAACCCGGTGGCCCGTTATTTCCGCGACCTGCATCAGGCGCGCGGGCATATCGCCAACAACGAGGCGGCCTATCGCCGCAGCTATGGCGTGGTGCAATTGGGTTTACCCAACTCGGACCCTTTTGTTTGATCGAGTAATGACTTTCTGACCTCAGCGGATGGCATAACAATAATGACGGCTCAAGTTCAGTCTCAGTCCAGCTATGACGTAATCGTGGTCGGCTCCGGTGCGGGGGCGATGACCTCGGCCCTGTTTGCTGCCGATCAGGGCCTTTCAGTTCTGATTGTCGAGAAGAGCGACAAATACGGCGGTACTTCGGCAATTTCCGGCGGCGGTATCTGGATTCCGAACAACCATTACTTCGCTGCCATCGGCGGGCGGGACAGCGCTGAGCTGTCAATGCAATACCTCAAGGCCGCTACCGGCGAACACGGCGATCCGGTGCGCCTGCAGGCGTATCTGGATAACGCTGCGCCGATGATCAAAAAGCTCACCGCCAATAGCCGGGTGCGCTATGCCGTGGCCGACAAATATCCGGATTATTACCCGCAACTGCCCGGCGCCTTGCCGGGCGGGCGGACCCTTGACCCCGAGCTGTTCGACACCAGTTTGCTCGAAGAAGAACTGCCCAACCTGCGCAAGCCTTCGCCCTCGACCCTGCTGATGGGGCGTATTGCCTGGACTGCCCGCGATGCGCACAAGGCCATGGCCCGCAGCTTCGGTTGGCAATGGCTGATCTTCAGGCTGATGGCCCGCTACAAGATGGACTTCAAGTGGCGGCGCAAGAGCAAGTACGACCGTCGTGCGGCACTGGGCAGTTCCCTGGTGGCGTCCCTGCGTCGCTCGCTGATGGATCGCAATGTGCCGTTGTGGCTCAACACCGATTTCCAGGACGTGCTGCTGGACGGTGATCGCGTTTGCGGGATCAAGGTCGCCACGGGGGGCAAGATTCTCGAACTCAAGGCCCGGCGCGGGGTGATCTTTGGCTCGGGCGGTTTCGAGCAGAATCAGACCCTGCGGGAAAAATTCCTGCCGCAACCCACCAAGGCCGGCTGGAGTGCCACGCCACCGGGCAACAACACCGGTGCCGCACTGGAAGCGGGGCTCAATATCGGCGCGGCCACGGCGTTGATGGACTGGGCGTGGTGGGCGCCGACCATTGCCGTACCCGGTGAAGAAAAACCCCGCGGCGTGTTTGCCGAGCGTGCGTTTCCGGGGGCCATTGTGGTCAACAGCCTGGGCCATCGCTTTGTGAACGAAGCTGCGCCGTATCTTGAATTCGTTGATGCCATGTACAAGGACAACCAGAAAACCGGCGGCCGCACGGTGCCGTCATGGGTGATCTTTGATGGCCATTTCCGTTTCCATTACGCCATGGGCCCGCTGATGCCGGCCCAGGTGATGCCAGACAGCCGTCTGCGCAAAGAATGGCTCAATACCCTGTACTGGAAGGCCGACAGCCTTGAGCAACTGGCCTTGCAGATTGGCGTTGATGGTGCCGGCTTGACCAGCACCGTAAACAAGGTCAATGAATACGCAAAAACCGGTGTCGACCTTGACTTCGAGCGCGGCGCCAATGTGTTTGACCGTTACTACGGTGACAGCAATATCAAGCCCAATCCGTGCCTGGCGCCGCTGCGCAAAGGTCCGTATTACGCCATGCGCCTGGATGCCGGAGACATTGGCACCAAGGGCGGATTGCTGACCAACCGCTACGCCCAGGTGGTACGTGAGGACGGCCAGCCCATCAGCGGCCTGTATGCCATTGGCAACTGCTCCGCTTCGGTCATGGGTACCAGCTACCCCGGTGCCGGCGGCACCCTTGGCCCGGCCATGACCTTTGGCTATATCGCCGCCAACCATATTGCCAGCAGCAACGTACCGGTGGCGGCGGGCGCCATCGCCGAGGCGCTGTCATGAGCCGGCCCCGTTCCGGCAGCAATACCAAAATCCTGACCCCGTTACAGGCCGACCGCCTGGATGGCCGGGGCTGGGACTACAGCTGCGATGTCCTGGTTATCGGTTGGGGCGCCGCCGGTGCCTGTGCTGCGCTGGAAGCGCGCAGCCAGGGGGCTGAAGTGATTGTTGCCGACCGTTTTACCGGCGGCGGTGCCAGCGCCAAAAGTGGCGGGGTGGTGTATGCCGGTGGCGGTACCCGCCAACAGCAGGACGCCGGGTTCAGCGATACCCCGCAAGCGATGTTTGACTACCTCAAGCACGAAACCCGGGGCGTGATCAGCGACGACACCCTGCGCAAGTTTTGCGATGACAGTGCCGACAACCTGCGCTGGCTCGAAAGCCATGGCGCACGCTATGCCCACAGCCTGCCACCGGGTGGCAAAACCTCATATCCGGCCGATGGCTATTTTCTGTATTACTCCGGCAACGAACTGGTGCCGTCCCATAGTGGCGAGCACCCCGCGGCACCCCGCGGGCATCGCACCGTTGGCAAGGGGCAATGCGGTGCCGTGCTCTATGGCCATTTGCAAGCCGCCTGCCTGCGCGCCGGGGTACAACCCTTGTTGCAATCGGCGGCGCGCCGCCTGGTGGTGGATGACAACGGGCGCGTGCTGGGTGCCGAGCTTTGGCGTTTGCCCGAGGGCACCCGCGAAGCCCGTGTACATGCGCGTCTGGCAGCCCGTGCCGAGCGCTGGCAAAACTTTGCCCCCGGTTATTGCGATCGCCTGCGGCAAAAGATCAGCCGCCTTGAACGTGACCATGGGCAACCTGTGCTGGTCCGGGCCCGGCGCGGAGTGATTCTGAGCACCGGCGGTTTTATCTTCAATCGCGATTTGATCCGTGAACATGCCCCCAAATTCCGCCGTAATTTCAAGGTCGGTGCCACCGGTTGCGATGGTAGCGGCCTGCGCCTCGGACAGTCAGTGGGGGGCAAAAGCGAACGCCTGAGCCGGGTATCGGCCTGGCGCTTTATCAACCCGCCGTTTTGCTGGCCCAAGGGGATTGTGGTCAACGCCCAGGGGCAGCGTTTCTGCAATGAGGAAGTTTATGGCGCCACCCTGGGCCAGCCGTTGTGCGAAGAGCAGGGCGGTCAGGCATGGCTGGTGCTGGATGCGCGCTTGCGCAAGCAGGCGATCCGCCAGGCCCTGTTCGGTGGTTACTGGTGGTTTCAGAGCCTGCCGGCACTGGCCCTGATGCTGCTGCGGGTGCGCAAGGGCGATAACCCTGACCGGCTGGCCCAGGTCTGCGGCATGCAGTCCGGTGAATTGAGCAGCTCGCTGCGGGGGTATAACGCCGCTGCCCGGGGCGAAGTGGCGGACCCCTTCGGCAAGTCTGAAGGCAGTCGCCAGGTGCTGGATAAAGGCCCCTTCTACGCCTGCAATATCAGCGTCGACAACCCGGTATTTCCGCTGGGGGCATTGACCCTGGGCGGGCTTAAAGTCGATGAAAACACGGGCGCGGTGCTGGATGACAACAGCCAGCCGATTGCCGGGTTGTACAGCGCCGGGCGTACCGCAATAGGCGTGGCCTCACACCTGTATATCAGTGGCCTGTCCCTTGCCGACTGCGTGTTTTCGGGACGCCGGGCAGGGCGGGCCAGCACCGCTGGCAGTGATCTCGAACGCGATGAACCGGTGGCGGGCCAGCGGGCGTCCACCGGCACTTCTATCCAACAAGGACTGCAGCATGAGCACACGAGTTGAAGGCAAGGTTGCCCTGATCACTGGCGGCGCCAGTGGCGTGGGCAGGGCCAGCGCGCTGCTCCTGGCCCGCGAAGGCGCGCGCGTGGTGATCAGTGATATCGATGTGGCGTCAGGCCTGGCCCTGGCTGAAGAAATCGGCCCCCAGGCGCTGTTCATCGAGCACGATGCGGCCTGTGAAGCGCAGTGGACGCGGGTCATCGAAACCATTGGCCAGCGCCATGGCCAGCTGGACATCCTGTTCAACAATGCCGGAATCCTGCTCAAGGGCGATATTGAAAACACCAGCCTGAGCGACTGGCAGCGGGTGCAGCGGATCAACTCCGACAGCGTATTTCTGGGGTGTCGCGCCGCCATTGGCCTGATGAAACAGGGGGCCGGCGGTTCGATCATCAATATGTCCTCCATCGCCGGTGTGGCCGGGCGTGATGACTACGCCGCCTATAGCGCCTCCAAAGGTGCCGTAGCAGCGCTGTCGCGCACCGTGGCGGTGATGTGCCGGCGTCGCAAATATCGCATCCGCTGCAACTCCCTGCACCCGGACGGCATTCTCACCCCCATGACCACGGCCACCCTGCCGGCGGGCCTGGACCCCTGGAGCCTGACCATCGATGCCGACCCCATGGGACGCATGTGCCTGCCTGAAGATGTCGCTGCCAGTGTGCTGTTTCTTGCCAGCGACGAGTCACGTGCAATCAACGGTATCGAACTGCGGATCGACAGTGGCCAGTTTGTAATGAGTATTTGATATGAATTCACCTGCCTATATTTCTCTGCGCGTGGCACAAATCGTCACTGAAACCGCGGACTCCAGATCGCTGGTGTTTGAGGTGCCCCAGGACTTGCGCGAGCTGTTTGCCTATAAGAGCGGCCAGTTTCTGACCCTGCGGGTGCCGTTTGAAGGCGGCTGGTTGCCGCGCTGCTATTCGTTGTCGAGCACGCCGCTGGTGGATGAACCGCTGCGGGTCACGATCAAGCAGGTGCGTGACGGTCGCGCTTCCAACTGGTTATGCCAGCAGTTGCGCGAAGGCGACCAACTGCAGGTGCTGGTTCCGGCCGGGGTCTTTGTGCCGCGCCATTTTGATGATGATTTCCTGTTGTTTGGCGGCGGTAGCGGGGTAACCCCGGTGCTGTCGATTTTGCGTTCGGCGTTGATCGCCGGCAGCGGTCGGGTCCTGCTGATCTATGCCAACCGCGACGAGGCCTCGGTGATTTTTGCCGACGAACTCAAGGCCCTGGCCAGCGCCTACCCGCAGCGCCTGCAGGTGATCCACTGGCTGGACTCGGTACAAGGGATTCCTTCGGTTGCGCAACTGGCGCAAATGGCCAGGCCGTTTGTACATGCCCAGGCCTTTATCTGTGGTCCGGGGCCGTTCATGGATGCCGCCGTCAGTGCTTTGCATGACATCGGTATGGAACATGGGCGCATCCACGTCGAACGTTTTGTTTCGTTGCCGCAAGAGGGCAGCATCGCAGCCCCGGCCCCGGTCAACACTGATGTAATCGGCAGCCAGCTCTCGGTGCGCCTGGATGGCGAGGAGTTCGAAGTGCCCTGCGCCGAAGGCGAAACGGTGCTCAATGCCATGCTGCGCGCCGGGTTGAAACCCCCCAGTTCCTGTCTGGTGGGGTCCTGCGCCACCTGCATGTGCACCGTGGAGCGGGGCAGTGTCGAGATGCTGCGCAACGATGCCCTCGACCAACAGGAACTCAATGACGGCTGGGTCCTGGCATGCCAGTCCGTGCCCAACAGCGAACACCTGCGGGTGTGCTTCCCCGAATAATCAGCCGGACGAGTGATCGATGACTTTCAGCCCTACGACTATTCCCGAGTTACTGCTTGGCGCCGCGCAGCAACACGCAGGACGTACCGCCATTGAAGAAAACGGCGTGTGCACCGACTACCGCGATTTGCCGCGCCTGGCCCTGGCCGTGACCCGCAGCCTGATGGCCCGGGGCATCGGCAAGGGTGACCGGGTGGCCATCTGGGCCCCCAATGGCCGGGACTGGATCATTGCGGCACTGGGCATTCATTGCGCAGGGGCGGTAATGGTGCCGGTCAACACCCGGATGAAAGGCAACGAGGCAGCGGATATTCTGCAGCGCAGTTCCAGCCGGCTGTTATTCGTCCAGCCGAAGTTTTTAGGCACCGACTACCTGGCCTTGCTCGCCCCGCATCGCCCGGACAGCCTTGAGGGGCTGGTGCTGCTGGGAGATGCCCCGGCCTGGAATGAATTTCTGGCATCGGGGGCCGGCGTCAGCGAAACCGACGCCAGGCAGCGGGCCGCCGGGGTCAGTGCCGATGATTTGAGCGACCTGCTGTTTACCTCGGGCACCACCGGTAAACCCAAAGGGGTAATGAGTGCCCACGGGCAGAACATCCGGGCATTCAGCGAATACGTGAAGGTGATTGGTTTGCGGGCCGGTGACCGTTATTTGGTGATCAATCCGTTTTTCCATGCTTTCGGCTACAAGGCGGGCTGGTTGACGTGCCTGCTGGCCGGGGCAACCATTTTGCCGCACCCGGTGTTTGACGCCGAAGCCGTCTTCCAGCGCATTGCGGCCGAGAATATCAACGTACTGCCGGGGCCGCCGACCCTGTATCTGTCGATGCTGGCGCACCCCAAACTGGCGCAAACCGACCTCTCGAGCTTGCGTATTGCCGTCACAGGGGCGGCGACCATTGCCCCGAGCCTGATCGAACGGATGCGTCGCGAACTGGGCTTTGCGGTGGTCACCACGGCCTACGGCCTCACCGAGTGCGGCGGCCTGGCCACCATTTGCAACCCGGATGACCCGGCGCAGACCATTGCCAGCACCAGCGGGCGGGCCATTGCCGGCACCGAAGTGAGCATCCGTGATCCGCAAAACCGGGCCCTGGCAGCGGGGGATACCGGAGAAATCTGCCTGCGAGGTTTTCACGTGATGCAGGGTTACTTTGAAGATCCCCGGGCCACAGCCGAAACCATCGACAGTGAAGGCTGGTTGCACACCGGCGACATTGGCCAGCTGGATACTGCGGGCAACTTGCGCATCACCGATCGCCTCAAGGACATGTTTATCGTCGGGGGTTTCAACTGCTACCCGGCGGAAATTGAAGCAGGCCTGATCGAACACCCGGCCATCGCCCAGGTGGCGGTGATTGGCGTGCCGGACGAGCGCATGGGCGAAGTGGGCTGTGCCTGTGTGGTGCTGCGCCATGAACAGCGGCTGGACGAAGCGGGTTTGATTCTGTGGGCCCGGGAACACATGGCCAACTACAAAGTGCCGCGCATGGTGAGGTTCTACGAGGCGTTGCCGGTCAATGCATCGAACAAGGTGGCGAAAAATGAGCTGCGGTCCCTGATTGAGCAGGAACCGTCGGATTCATTGCTGGTTACTTGAACCACTGCTATATCGACCGCAGGAGCGAGCGTGTCTGGCGATGGTCTCGAAAGCGCCGTGTTTAGCCTGTAAACAGGTAATTTCGTGAACACTCACCACGAGACAAGCGGGCTCCTGCTCAGGCAGTTTCGTTTGTAGTTGCGCCACCTACAGTTATTGCTCGTTGTTGGCCTCAACCCGGCGACTCTATTTTGCTACCCCTTTGCAACGAGCCAAGGAGTAGCAAACATGTTTGACCCCTCTGGAAATACTTCTCCCACCCCCGACATCAAATCCGCCGCCAGCCTGCTCAGCAGTGGCGATGTGTATTCCGGGGCCTACAACTTTATGAGCAGCATCAGCGCCGGGG
This sequence comes from Pseudomonas sp. Lz4W, assembly GCF_000346225.2. Classification (NCBI taxonomy): domain Bacteria; kingdom Pseudomonadati; phylum Pseudomonadota; class Gammaproteobacteria; order Pseudomonadales; family Pseudomonadaceae; genus Pseudomonas; species Pseudomonas sp. Lz4W. The sequence continues at coordinate 2,293,997 of NZ_CP017432.1, forward strand.
TCGATCCGCGCACCGGTGCGTTCTCTGCCTCGATAACCCTGCCCACCGGCGCCGCCAACGATTTGCGCGGCCCTATCAGCCAGTTGCGCCTGAGCCATAGCCCGCTGATGGCCGAAGATCAGGGCTTCGGTTTGGGCTGGATGCTTGGTACCACCTCGTGGGACGGCGCCAGCCAGCAGTTGCAACTCAATACCGGCGAGCGCTTTCGCGGTGAAATTGTCGGCCAGAGCATGCGTTTCCCGGATGTGCGTTTGCCGGTAATCGCAGTGACCGTTCAGCGTCAGGAAATGTGGGTCAGGCATAACGATGGCACTTGTGAACGACTCGCGCCGTTGCCAGGGCATGCCAGCCTGTGGGTGGTCAGCACCCTGGTGGGCGCCGACGGTAGCGCCTTCTGAATTTTGACTGGCGTTCGGTTGGCAATGGGGCGTACCTGCAAAAAGTCAGCGATGCCCAAGGCCGCACGGTGCTGGCTCTGGCCTACGAGGGCGTGACAACCAGTCTGACCTTACAGCCGGATACCCCCGCACAGGTGGTGATGTCTTTTCACCGGGTCTCCGGGCAGTTGCGCCGGGTGACGGTGGACGGCCTGCCCGACAGTGGCTGGCAGTTTGAATACACCCGCAGTGATTCAGGTCTGTTGCTGCTGAGCAAATGCACCCAGCCCACCGGCAGCACCGAGGAAGTGACCTACAGCGAGGCCAACGGCCTCAACCTGCCTGCAGGGGCGCCGTTTGCGCGGATGCCGGTGGTCAGTCAGACCCGCAAGGATCCGGGGGCCGGCCAGCCGGTGCAGCTGGTTCGCTATGACTACGGCCTGTACGGCAGCAACAACTATTTTGGCTGGCCGGCAGTGCGCCAGTGGCGCAACCGCGAAGACAATCTCTATCACCTGACCGGGGGCGGGGATTTCCTTTATGGCTCCACCGAAACCCTGATGGATGCCCGGGGCACGGCCCTGCAAACCATCAGCCGCACCTTTAACCGCTTCCACCTGCTGACCCGCGAACGCACGCAACAGGGCCAGACCCTGCAGGAAACCGAGACCACCTATTACGACGAGCCCTGGCTGCCCATTGCCCGGCAACTGCCGTATTTCCAGTTCCCGCACAAGGTCATTACCCGCAAGGCGCAGCTGGATGGCCAACGGGTGCTCCAGTTCCCGCACAAGGTCATTACCCGCAAGGCGCAGCTGGATGGCCAACGGGTGCTGCGAGAACTTGTTACCGAAGAAGAAACCCGCTACGACGACCTCGGCAACCCGGTGTGGCACCGCAATGCCCTGGGCGGGATTGAAGAGTCGGAGTACTACCCGGTAACCGGTGAGAGCGACAACTGCCCGGCCGACCCACTGGGCCGCATCACCCGTCTGAAAAGTCGTACGGTCAGCCCGCCACCCGGCACCGAAGGGCCGGTCAAGCAGACCCGCTACCGTTATCAGGCGCTACCAGTGCGTCAGGATGCTCCGGGGTTTGCATTGCCGACTTTTGTCCAGAGCAGTGAAGAGCGGTTGCTGCTGGTTGAAGGCGAGATACGCCCTGAATTGGGCCGTTCCAGCCAGACCTTTATCAATGCTCCGGCCTCGCCCCATCACGCTCGCATGCTCAGCGAAACCAGAACCGTAGAGGGTAAAAGCACTACCCGGGCCTACAGCTATACCCTGAGTCTGGCCCGCAACGCTCGATCAAAGGAGCGGGCGGTACTGCAGGAAAACGTCACGATCACCAGCCACGACGGACATAAATCCAGCTCCCAATCCTCACAGGATCTGTACTCGGGGCTAATGGTCACCGAACAGACCGACGAGCAGCTGCGCATGGCCTTTGCCCACGATGCCCTGGGGCGTGTGACTCAGGAAGTCGCGGCCCCGGATTCAGCCTTCGAGGCCAAGGTCAACTGGGCCTATTCGTTGTCGGCCAGCGAGCGCTGCCAGACCCGAATCGGCGCTTCCGGGCGTAAGGAAACTGTCTGGCTCGATGGCATGGCCCGGGAAATCCGCCGTGAAAAACAAACCGACAGCGGTGAGACCTATACCGCCTGGACCGCCGAATATGACGTGCTGGGCCGGGTGTTCCGTGAAACGACTTACGATCCCGGTAACGAAGACGTCCCGGCCCTGAGCCTGACCACTGAACGCACCTTTGATGACTGGGGCAATGTGCTGACCGAAACCGGCGCGGACGGTGTCACCCAACACACCCTGGCCGACCCGGTAGCCCTGACCGGCAGCAGCTGGCAGACCGACGCCAATGGCGTGGCCGGGGCCAGAACCGTGACCACCCATACCCTGGATGGCAAGCCGCTGACCGAGCAATTATTTTGCGCTACCTTCAGCACAACTGAGCTGGAGCTATGACGGCCTTGGCCGTTGCGTCAGCCAGTTCGATGCCATGGGCCGGGAGACCCGACAGCAGTGGGATGTGCGGGATCGGCTGGTATCGACAACGCTGCCTGATGGGTCGCTTATTAAACGCACCTACGCCGAAGGCCATGACGGTGATTTACCGGCCACGGTCTCGATCACTCATCCGTCGTTGGGCACTAATGAAGTCCTGCTGGGCGAGCGCAAATATGACGGCCTGGGCCGACTGGTGTGGGAAAAGGTCGGGCAGAGTGTCTCCTGATGGGAATATGCCGAAGGAGAAATCCACGCCCATAGCCAAATCCTGCCCGACGGTACCCGGGTGCAGAGTGAGCGCCAACCGGAACTGGGCGACGCATTGCTGTCGCTGCAAGCGCCCGGGATCAGCGTATTCAATAAATACGATCCGCTAAGCGGCCGTTTGCTGGAATCCCGGGGCAATCTGGGTCTGCAAAAAGATCACTGGTCCCCGTCCGGCCAACTGAGCAAAGCCGACTACGCCTGGCATGGCGACCAACCACGCTCGCAACAGCAAAGCACCACCCCGGCGGGCAAAGTCACGCGCCTGACCGATGCCGACGGCGCCGAACAGCGCTGCCAGTACGATGAATTCGGGCGTTTGAGCGTGCAGCAAGGTCCCGATGTGAGCATTAGCGTCACCTACGATGCAGCGTCGCGGATTCACCAGCAGCGAACCCAATCAAACGATGGCTCGCGGGATATGACCGTAACCCTTGGCTACGACAGTCTTGGCCGCCCGGCCCGTCGTGAAACGGCTACCCGCACGCCCACCCGACAGTCCCTTGAAGTCCAGACCCAGCAATGGCGTAAAGACGGCAAGCTGACCCAGCGTGAACTGACCCGTGACGGTGTTCTGGTCCGTAGTGAAAGCTTCGACTACGACCTGCGCGGACGGATGATTGCCCATCGCCTGCAGCTCGTTACCCGAAGATGCCCACGGCAAAACCTACCGCGAGCAGCACTTTCAATACGACGCCCTCGACAATATTCGTCGACTGGAAACGGTATTTGCCGACGCCGGCGCCAACAATGTCAGTACATTTACCTATAACTCCGCCGACCTCACCCAGCTGCTCAGTGTCAGCCACAGCCGCGCCGATTACCCGGCACCGGTAACCCTGGAGTACGACGCGCTGGGCAATCTACTGAAGGATGAACGGGGCAATCCGCTGCACTACGACGCCCTGGGCCGACTCATTGGCGTCAGCCTGCCTACCGGCGAACGCCGCTGGCACTACGGCCCGGCGGGCAACATCATCAAGACCGAAGACTCTACCGGCCCGCGCTGGCGTTACCACACCGGCGGCCAGCTCAGCTGCGAGGTGGGTGAAAACACCCAGACCCGCTGGGTGCGGGCCGGTGACGTTCCGGTGGCTGAAAGCCGTCTTGCATCGGCGGTGCGCGAAGTGATGCTCTTGGGCACCGACGCCCAGGGGTCGATAACCACTGAGGCCAATGACGGGATTAATACCCCGGTCTACGGCGCCTACGGCCAGAGCCAGCCCGGCACCAGCCGACTGGGCTACGCCGGCGCCTTGCGCGAACAGGACAGCGGCTGGTACTTCCTCGGTGATTACCGCATCTATAACCCGGTGCTGATGCGCTTCCACAGCCGTGACAGCCTCAGCCCCTTCGGCGAAGGCGGGCTCAATGGCTATGCCTACTGCGCCGGGGATCCGGTCAACCGCATCGACCCGTCGGGCCATTCGTGGCTGGACTGGCTGTTGCCGGCGGCCGGTCTCGCGCTGGCACTGGTCGGCACCGTGGCCTCCCTGGGTGCGTTGGCGGCGCCTACAGCGGCGCTGACCGCCAGCTATGTAACGGCAGTCACCACCGCGACCCTGAGCGTGGTGTCGCTGGCAGCGGACGTGGCCTCGATAGCCTTGCTGGCCACCGGCAATGAAAACGCCGGGCGGATTCTGGGCTGGGTGGGCATGGCAACCGGGCTGGCCTCGGCGGCCCCGTCGATGGCCGGGGCTGCGGCCAAGGGAGTCAAAAAGGCCGGCAAGTTCGTGGGCAGCTGGCAGTACAAACTGCAACATGCAGGGGGCAGGGGTCAGGGGTTTCCACCCGGCAGATTCCAGCCCTTGAGCCTGCGAACTCTGGCCTTCCAGGCCGTGGATCAGGGCGAGGCATGGCGCGCAATTCGCCATATGGACATTGCCGGATCAGCAGACCCATTGAGCCGTGCGGCTCCTGTTTCGGCCTATAACCACAGTATCAGCAGCATGGAGGCATTCAACGAAGTGCGAGCCTATTATCAAGGCGCACATCCAAGGCCAACATTACCCTTGCCACTCAATACTGTACCCGGTCACACCGTTACCAGCCGCGGTGTCAATTTCCCTGTGTTCGCCAACAATCCATCTTATGTCCGTGAGGTCAGGGTAATCGCAACCCATGGCCGGGCCAGAAACCTGCCAGTGGATTTGTACATCAACGGGATCGATCCTGAGAGCTTGAGAACCTTCACCCCGGAATTCAGAAGGCATGCAGCAGGTATCAGTTTTCAAACTATGCAGAATCCGGTCAACAGAGCGTTTTTTGATTATGTGGTTCCTGTTGCTGCAGACGAAGTCGCCTGGACCATAGGCGGAGCATTCAGGACAAATTACTTTAATAATTTCATGAATGTACGACGTTAGGTCAGCTCTGGAATAAAGCGGCTGGTGCGTGCCGGGCTAACCTGCCGCAGTTCATGAGACTGCGGCGGGTTTCCTGCAGCGACCTGGCTGATTGCGTGGATCATCGCCAGCATTGTCTTCGAAGCGCGCGCGCGCCCTTACTTGCCTTCAAACACCGCCGCACGTTTTTCAATAAACGCCTGCATGCCTTCCTTCTGGTCCCGCGAAGCAAACAGCAACGCATTGGCTTTACGCTCCAGGGCCAGGCCGGTCTCCAGCGGGGCATCGACCCCGGCCAGAATCACTTCCTTGATTTGCTCGGCAGCCAGTGGCGGCATCGCAGCGATCAACGTCGCCATCTTCAGTGCCTGGGCCTGCACCTGGTCATCATCCACGAGGTCGCTGACCAGCCCGGAGATCCAGGCTTCCTCGGCGGTGATCGGCTGCCCGGTCAATGCCATGCGCATGGCTTTGGCCTTGCCCACGGCGCGCACCAGACGCTGGGTGCCACCGATTCCCGGCATGATCCCGATGCGGATTTCCGGCTGGCAAAATTTCGCGCTGCGCCCGGCCACAATAATGTCGGCCAGCATCGCCAGTTCACAGCCGCCGCCGTAGGCGTAACCGCACACCGCCGCGATCACCGGCTTGGGGCAGTGCTGGATGGGGGCCCAGACCCGCTCGGTATGGCGCTGGTAAATATCGATCGGGCCGACACCGGCCATGCTGTTGATATCGCCGCCCGCAGCAAACACCTTGTCGCCGCCAGTCAGCAGGATGCAGCGCACTTCGGGGTTTTCGGCCAGCTCTGTGAAATAGCGTGACAGCAAGGCTTGCAGCTCAAGGCTCAGGGCGTTGGTGGCCTGGGGGCGATTAAGCCGCAGCAAAGCGACGCCCGGGGCCGGGAATTCAAGCAGTACCGGCGCGGCAGATGGGTCTGACATGGGGTTCCTCATTAACAGGGGCTGTCACCACAGCGTGCGCTGGATTGTTGCGTTCGCAAGAGGGCGCTTCATCGTCCGTTCAGACGACGAGCAGCCCCCGGATTGCCCCTAGAGTGGCTCCATCAGTAGAAAAAGGAGCTCGTCATGGGCCAACTCTCAGGGCTGGACTACAGCGGCAAAGTGGTGCTGGTCACCGGCGGTACCAAAGGCATCGGTGCAGGCATTGCCCGCAGCTTTCTGGAGGCCGGGGCGCAGGTGATCGTGTGCGGCAGGACTGCACCTGAGGCGTTGCCGCAGGCAGGTTCTGCGCAAGCGCTGTTCATGGCTTGCGACGTGCGTGATGTGGATTCGCTTAAAGCCATGTTTGCGGGGATTGCTGCCGACTTCGGTCGCCTCGATGTGGTCATCAACAACGCCGGTGGCAGTCCGTCCGCCGATGCCGGCAGCGCTTCGCCACGTTTTCACGAAGGCATTATCCGCCTCAACCTGATCGCCCCGCTGAATGTCGCGCAACAGGCCAATGCCTTGATGCAGCAACAGGATGGCGGCGGTTGCATTGTGTTTATCGGCAGTATCAGCGCCTTGCGCGCTTCCCCGGGGACCGCGGCCTATGGCGCGGCCAAGGCCGGGATACTGGCACTGGTGCAATCGCTGGCGGTGGAGTGGGCGCCCAAAGTGCGCGTGGTGGCGGTCAGTCCGGGGCTGGTACGCACCGAGCAGGCGCATCTGCATTACGGCGATGAACACGGCATTGCCGCAGTCAGCGCCGGGATCCCGGCAGGGCGCATGGCGCTGCCCGAGGACATCGGTAACGCCTGTCTGTTTATCGCCTCGCCCATGGCGGGGTATGCCAGCGGCTGCAATCTGCTGCTGCACGGCGGCGGCGAACGTCCGGCATTTTTGGGTGCGGCGCAAACCGCTGCTCACTGATCGACCTTCAGCGGCGGCCAGTGGGTTGCCGCTCTCAATTTGCAGGAGACGAACTTGGCTGATTCTCAATTGCTAACCGACGTGCGCGCCCTGGTGGGGCGTGAATATGGTCGCGTCTACGCCTGGGACGAAGTCAACGCCCCGATGATCCGCCAGTGGTGCGAGATCATGGGCGTGGACAACCCGCTTTATACCGACCCGCTGTTTGCCGCCAACAGCGTGCAGGACGGGCTGGTGGCGCCGCCTGCAATGCTGCAGGTGTGGTGCATGGAAGGCTTTCACCTGAACAACTATGCACCGGGCTCGACCACCGAAAACCCCTACGAAGTGCTCAAGCTGATTGAGTCGTATGGCTATGGCTCGGTGGTGGCGGTCAACTCCGAACTGACGTTCAAGCGCAACGTCCGTCCGGGGGAAAAGCTCTACTACACCACCCGGCTGGACTCGGTGGGCGACGAAAAAACCACCGGTCTTGGTACCGGATTTTTTGTCACCCTGGTGATGAGCTACTTCGTTGAGCACAAAAGCGGTGACGAGGAAGTCGGCGAGTTGCTGTTCCGGGTATTCAAATTCCGTCCGGCCAACCCCAAGGCGGCTGAAGCGGCCCCGGCAAAAGTTGAAACCGCCCCTGTGGTCAAGCGCCCCAAGCCGGGCATGAGCGATGACACGCGGTTTTTCTGGGAAGGCTGCGATGCGGGCAAGTTGTTGATCCAGCGCTGTACCCAGTGCCAGACCCTGCGCCATCCACCGGCGCCGGTATGCATCGAGTGCCATTCGTTCGACTGGGACAGCGTGCAGGCCAGCGGCCGCGCCAGCCTGTATTCGTTCGTGATCATGCATTACCCCGAAGTCGCGCCGTTCGACCATCCCAACCCGATCGGCCTGATCGAGCTGGAAGAGGGCGTACGCCTGGTGGCCGGACTGGTGGGGGTCAAGCGCGAAGAACTGAGCATCGGCATGCCCTTGCAACTTGAGTTCAAGACCTTCGACGGCGAACTGACGTTGCCGTTGTTCCGGGCACTTTCTTTACCGGCAGCCGAGTAAGGAGCGAGCATGGATTTCGAATTCACCGAAGATCAACACGCTATCGCCGAAATGGCCGGTAGCGTATTTGCCGACTACTGCACCGATGACCGCTTGCGTCAGTTCGACACCAGCGAACATGCCTTTATGGAGCCGCTGTGGCAACTGTGCACAGAGACCGGGCTGCAGGCTTTGGCCATCCCTGAAAGCCACGGCGGCAGCGGGCTGGGCATGACCGAGTTGCTGACGGTGCTCGAGGCCCAGGGCAGGGCTCTGGGGCAGGTGCCGTTGTGGCGCCATCAACTGGCCGCAGCAACCCTGGCCGCTTGGGCTGATCCGGTCTTGCAGGCATGGGCCACGGATGCGGCTGCCGGTCGCGTCTTGTTGACCCTCGACCTTGGGGGCTTGAGCGGTGCCCGGGGCCTGCAATTACAGGCCACTGCGCAGGGCCAGGGCTGGAGCCTTGACGGTCGGGTGGCCGGCCTGGCTCTGGCCGGACAGTCACAGGCGGCGTTGCTGCTGGTGAGCGTCGAGGGTCAGCCGCGGCTGGCATTTGTCGAGCTGGGCGCTGCGGCGATCAGCCATGTGCCGGGCCGTATGACCCATGGCGAAGCGGTGGCTGATTTGTCCATCGACGGGCTGTTTATCACTTCGCAACAGTTGCTGCCGGCCTGCGCCCTGGACTGGCTGGAACCACGCAGCATCGCGGCACTGGCGGCATTGCAGCTGGGGGGCAGCGCCGAGCAGATCCGTCGCACCGTGGAGTATGTCAGCGAGCGACGTCAGTTCGAACGCAGCATCGGCAGTTTTCAGGCGGTGCAAATGAGCATGGCCAACGCGCACATCGCCCTTGAGGCGTTGCGCAGCAATCTGTGGCAGTTGTGCTATCGCCTGGATGCCGGCTTGCCCGCGCCGTCCGAGGCCCTGGCCACCGCCTGGCATGCCTGCGAAGCAGGTCATCTGATCGGGCACAACGCCCAGCACGTACACGGCGGCATTGGCGTCGATCTGACGTACCCGATGCATCGCTTTCTCTACTGGAGCCGCGCTTTGGGCTGTGCCCTGGGTGGATCGGCAGCATGCCTGGAACGCCTCGGCGACTGGCTGAGCCATAACGACAAGCTGGGATGGAAATATGACCTTGCAGAACACCAAGCGCTTTGACGATGTGCGCCCCGGCGAAACCTTGCCGGCCCTGGCGATCCCGATCACCGTGGGTCTGGTTACCGGCGGCGCCATTGCCACCCGTGACTACTTCCCGGGTCACCATGATTTGAACGCTGCCCAGGCCCTGGGCTCGCCGCACATTTTTATGAACATCCTTACCACCAACGGTCTGGTGCAGCGTTATGTCGAAGAGTGGGCGGGCCCCGAGGCGCGTTTTGCCTCGCTGAAGATCAAGCTCGGCGCGCCGAATTACCCCGGCGACAGCATGACCTTCAATGGCGCAGTCACCGGACTGGATGCTGCCACCCGCACGGTGGAAATAACCCTTGGCGGCAAAAATTCGATGGGCAACCACGTGACCGGTACGGTCACGCTGGTTCTGCCCTGATAGCGGGAGACAGCACACATGACGCAATCGTCACTTTCCGGTAGCGCCGCCATTGTTGGCCTGGGTGCGACCGAATTCTCGAAAAATTCAGGGCGCACCGAGCTGCGCCTGGCACTTGAAGCGACCCTGGCCGCCCTTAAAGACGCCGGAATCGACCCGTCCGAAGTTGAAGGTTTCAGCTCGTACTCGGTGGATAAAGTCCCTGAATACGAAATCGCCCGCTTGCTGGGCTGCAAGGACGTCAAGTTCTTCTCCCAGGTGCCCCATGGCGGGGGGGCCGCCTGTGCGCCGATCATGCACGCGGCCATGGCCGTGGCCACCGGTGTGGCCAAGGTTGTGGTGGTGTACCGCGCCATGAACGAGCGTTCGTGGTATCGCTTCGGCAGCGGCAGCTACGGTTTCGCCTCGACGCCGATTTTCGAAAACGTCAACTACGGCTGGTACATGCCCCACGGCCTGCATACCCCGGCGTCATGGGTGGGCATGTTTGCCCAGCGCTACATGCACACCTATGGCGCCACCTCCGAAGACTTCGGTCGGGTTGCGGTGGCGGTACGTGATTTTGCCGCGACCAACCCGGCCGCATTCTTTTACGGCAAGCCGATCACCCTTGAAGAACACCAGGCTTCACGCTGGATTTGCGAGCCGCTGCATTTGCTCGACTGCTGCCAGGAATCCGACGGTGCCGTGGCCATGGTGATCACCTCGGCCGAGCGGGCCAAAGACCTGCGCCAGAAGCCGGTGACGATCAAGGCCGGTTCGCAGGGGATTACCTCGGGCCAGCAAATCATGACTTCGTTCTACCGCGACGACATTACCGGCCTGCCGGAAATGGGCGTGGTTGCCAAAGAGTTGTATCGCCAGTCGGGTCTAGGGCCCGAGGCGCTGCAAACGGCGATCATTTACGACCATTTCACGCCGTTTGTACTGCCCCAGCTCGAAGAGTTCGGCCTGTGCGAACGCGGCGAAGCCAAGGAATTCATCCGCGCCGGGCACCATGCCCGCGGCGGCAAGTTTCCGATCAATACCCACGGCGGACAATTGGGCGAGGCCTACATCCACGGCATGAACGGCGTGGCTGAAGCCGTACGCCAGGTGCGTGGCACTGCGGTCAACCAGGTCGACAGCGTGGAGAACGTGCTGGTGACCGCCGGTACCGGCGTACCCACCAGCGGCCTGATTCTTGGTACGGCCTAAGGAGCTCACATGTTCGTCGACCTCACACCCGAACAACACGCCCTGCGCCTCAAGGTGCGGGACTATTTCCAGAACCTGATGACCCCGCAGCTGCGTGAACAATTGCGCGGCAAAGAGGGCGGCGAGCTATACCGCGACACCATCCGCCAGATGGGCCGTGACGGCTGGCTGGCGGTGGGCTGGCCCAAGGAACACGGCGGCCAGGGTTATGGTCCGACCGAGCAATTCATCTTCTTTGAAGAAGCCAATATTGCCGGTGCGCCGCTGCCCTTCGTGACCATCAGCACGGTGGGGCCGGCGTTGATGGCCCACGGTACCGAGCTGCAAAAAGCCAAATTCTTGCCGGGCATCGCCGCGGGCGAAATCATTTTTGCCATCGGCTATTCCGAGCCGGATGCCGGCAGCGACCTGGCGGTGCTGAAAACCACCGCCCGGCTGCAAGGCGACGAGTTTGTGGTCAATGGCACCAAGCTCTGGACCTCGGGCGCCGAGTCGGCCGATTACATCTGGCTGGCGGCCCGTACCGACCCTGAGCGCCCACGGCACAAGGGCGTATCGATCCTGATTCTGGACACAGCGGCTGAAGGTTTTACGACCACTGTGATCCCGACCACCAGCAACCCGACCGCCGCCACTTACTACGACAACGTGCAGGTGCCCCGGGACATGCTGGTGGGCGAGTTGCACGGTGGCTGGAAGTTGATCACGGCGCAGCTCAACCATGAGCGGCTGGGCCTGGGGGCATGGTCCGACAAGGTGGCAGGGCTGTTTCGCAAGGTCTTCATGTGGGCCCGTGAGGCCGACGAGCAAGGTGTTCGCGCCACCGACAAAGCGTGGGTGCGGGCCGGTCTGGCGCAATGTTATGCGCGGCTTGAAGCCATGCGCCTGATCAACCTGCGGATTGCCGCTGACCTGGAGCGTGAGCGCATGGACGTTGCGCTGGCGTCGACCACCAAGGTTTACGGCTCGGAGTCGGCGATCGAGATTCTGCGGCTGCTGAGCAACATCGTCGGGGCCAACGGACTGATTCAAGGCGGCTCGGCGGCGTCGTTGTTGCAAGGCGAGCTGGAGTACGAAGTACGTGCCTCGGTGACCCTGACCTTTGGTGGCGGCACCAACGAGATCCAGCGCGAGTTGATTGCCCAGTTCGGCCTGGGCATGCCGCGTACCCAACGCTGACACCCATCACCTAACCGCAGGAGCGAGCTGTTCTCGACAAATAGCTCGTTCCTGCAGGTGTTGTGTCAGCAGGTGACCATTTACAGGTGAAACCCATGAACGCCATTGATCAGTTCAGAGAGCAAACCCGCAGCTGGCTTGAGGCCAACTGTCCGCCCTCGCAGCGTAAAGCCATTCCTGAAGGCGAGCTGGTGTGGGGTGCGAACGAGGTCGAGTTTCCCAATGCCGACGCCCGGCTGTGGTTCGAACGCATGCGCGACAAGGGCTGGTTCTGTCCGGACTGGCCACAGGCGTATGGCGGCGCCGGGCTGAGCGAGGAATACAACGCGGTGCTGGAAAGCGAGCTGCGCCGCCTTAAATGCCGGCCGCCGCAAATCAATCTGGGCATCTGGATGCTCGGCCCGGTATTGCTGGAATTCGGCACTGAAGAACAAAAGAAAAACCTCCTGACCCCGATGACCCGTGGCGAAGTGCGCTGGTGTCAGGGTTTTTCCGAGCCCAATGCCGGCTCGGATCTGGCGAGCCTGAAAACCTCGGCCCGGGATGCCGGCGATCACTTCGTGGTGGATGGCAGCAAGATCTGGACCTCCTATGGTGACAAGTCGGACTGGATGTACGCCCTGGTGCGCACTGATCCTGCGGCCAGCAAGCACACGGGGATCAGCCTGATTGTTCTGGACATGAAGAGCCCCGGGGTCAGCGTTGCGCCCATTGATTTGATCAGCGGCAAATCGGCGTTCTGCCAGGTGTTTTTCGACTCCGTCAAAGTGCCTAAAAGCCAGCTCATCGGTCCGTTGCACGGTGGCTGGAACCTGGCCAAGCGCCTGTTGCAACACGAACGCAAAGCCATGTCCAAATTCGGCGAGTTCAGCCTGCCGACGCATTTCCACTTGCTGCCACTGGTCAACGAGTACTTGCCCGAGCCATCCGGCCAGGGCGAGTTGGCCCTTGCAGCCCGCGCCGTGGCCTGCGCCATGAACGAGCAAAGCTACAACCTGACAGTCCAGCGCATGGGTCAGGAAGCCCGTGCTGGGCAGGACGTCAGCGGGCTGATGTCGATCATGAAACTGGTGCACACCGAACAGGAACGCGACAAGTTCGAGGTGTTGCTGGACGTGATGGGGTATCACGCTCTGGGCTGGGACAAGGGCGCTTTCAGCCCCCAGGAACAGGCCATCACCCGCGGCTGGTTAAACAGCTTTGCCCTGACGATTTCCGGCGGTGCGTCGGAAATCCAGCTCAATGTTATCGCCAAGCGGGTCCTTGGCCTGCCTGACGTGAAGTAAGGAACTCAGCATGAACCTGGTTTATAGCGAAGATCACCGGTTGTTGGCCGATAGCGCCCGAGAGTTCCTGGCCGCGCGCAGCCCCGTATCGCGCCAGCGCGCACTGCGCGATGAGGGCGGTGTCAACGGTTTTGACCCGCAACTGTGGCAGGACGCTGTGGCGCTGGGCTGGAGCGCGATTCCGTTCCCGGAAAATCTCGGCGGCCTGGATTTCGGCTGCATGGGCCTGGGGCCGATATTTGAGTCCATTGGCAGCAACCTCAGTGCCTCGCCGCTGCTTTCAAGCGTGGTGCTCAGCGGCTCGTTGCTGCACCTGCAGGGTAACGCCGGGCAACAGGATCGCTGGTTATCGGCGTCTATCAGCGGTGAGCGCCGCCTGGCCCTGGCCCTGGACGAAGGCTCACGCCACAACCCGGCGAACGTGGCGTTGCAGGCGGTGCCGAATGCAAACGGCTACAGCTTGAGCGGCAACAAATATTTTGTCATCGACGGCGTGGGTGCGGATGCCTACCTGGTGGTCGCAAAGGGCGCAGGAGCGGGCCTTAGTCTGTTTCTGGTGGCCGCTGATGCCCCGGGCCTGAGCGTCCAGGCGCTGCCGCTGATCGACTCGCGCAATCATGCGCGACTGCAGCTGGACCAGGTCCAGGTCGGGCATGACGCGCTGCTGGGTGAGCCCGGATCCGCAGGCCCGGCGCTCGAGATTGCCCTGGACCGCGGCCGCGTGTGCCTGGCTGGCGAAATGCTGGGCATGGCCGAGAAGCTCTTCGCCATGACCCTCGACTACCTGAAAACCCGGGTTCAGTTTGACGTCAAGATTGGCTCCTTTCAGTCACTGCAGCATCGCTCTGCCGAGCTGTACGTGCAGATACAACTGGCGCGCAGTGCGGTGATGGCCGGGCTTGCGGCGCTGGACGACAGCCGTCTGAGCGCCGCCGAGCGCCAGCGCTTTGCCAGTCTGGCGAAGTGGAAAGCGGGGCAGATGGCCCTCAATGTCGCCAATGAAGCGGTGCAAATGCACGGCGGGATTGGCGTAACCGATGAGCTGGACGTGGGGCTGTTTCTGAAACGCATACGGGTAGCCCAGGCGAGTCTGGGGGATGCCGATTACCACTGCGAGCGCTACGCAGATCTGATGCCCGCGCACGCCTAGGCCGATTGCCAGTCAGGAGAATAATAAGATGAAGCTTGAACAGTGGCAGAGCGCCTGGCAGCAATTGACTGGTGCCGGCTCACCTTTTGAAGTGGTCACCCAGCCGGGGAGCGGATCGAAACATTTTCGGCATACCGCTGCCCACGTCTGGGCTGCAATCGACAGTGGCCGGGTGCATGGCGAGCGCGAGTTTCTGGTGTGGGAACAACAGCGTCTGACCTTCAGCCAGTTTTTCGATCAGGTGGACCGGCTGGCCGGCCAGCTGGTGCATCGTTTCGGCGTGCGTCAGGGCGACCGGGTGGCGATTGCCATGCGCAATCAGCCCGCGTGGCTGGTGGCGTTTGCGGCCATTCAGCGTTGCGGCGGGGTGTGCGTCCCCCTCAACAGCTGGGGCCTGCGCGACGAGCTGTTTCATGGTCTGCAGGACAGCGGTGCACGGCTGTTGCTGTGTGACGAGCCGCGCCTGCACTTGCTCGATGGCGACTTGCGCGAACAGGGGCTGGCGACGATTGTGGTCGGTCTGTCCGCCGGCCAGTTGCTGGCTGAACACTGCCAGCGTCTGGAAGATCTGCTGGCGGCCCCGGTGCTGACTGCACCGGCCCTGAAAGTGACGGCCGATGACCCGGCCATGATCCTCTATACCTCAGGCACCACCAGCTTGGCCAAGGGCGTGCTGTCGACCCATGGCGCGGTGTGCCAGGCCCTGGTGGCACTGGAGTTTCAGGGGGCGTTCTGTGCCCTGAGCTCGCCGGAGCGTATCAGCGTGGTGATCAACTGCGGCTATGCCCCAACCACCTTGATGGCAGTGCCGTTGTTCCATGTCAGCGGCCTGCATGCGCAATTCCTGCTGGCCTTGCGCAGCGGTCGCCGCTTGTTGCTGATGTACAAGTGGGACGTGGAAAAGGCTCTGGACCTGATCCGCGATGAACATTGCACCCAGTTCAACGGCGCGCCGGTGATGATGCAGCAACTGCTGACCTCGCCACGTTTCGGCACGGCCGACACCAAGAGCCTGTTCGGCCTGGGGCTGGGGGGCGCGGCGCCGTCCAGCAGTCTGTTGGCGCATCTGACCCAGCGCAAACCGGAAGCGGTGGGTGGCAGTGGTTACGGCCTGACCGAAAGCAACGGGATTTGCGCGGCCATCGGCGGTGATCAGTTTGTTTACAAACCGGCTGCTGCCGGCTGGCCATTGCCGATCGTCGATGTGCGTATCGGTGACAGTCCGGACCGGCCACTGCCCAATGGCGTCAGCGGGCTGATCTGGATCCGTTCACCGACCTTGATGAGCGGTTACTGGAACCTGCCCCAGGCCAGCGCCCAGACCTTGCGCGATGGATGGCTCGACACCGGTGACATCGGCCTGCTGGATGACGAAGGATTTCTCTATATCACCGACCGGGCCAAGGACTTGATCAACCGTGGCGGGGAGAAAATATCCGCAGCCGAAGTGGAGTCCTGTGCCTGTGAAATGCCTGGCGTGATCGAAGCCGCCGCCTTTTCGGTGCCGGACGATGTGCTGGGGGAAGTGGTGTTCCTGGTGGTGCGCGGTGCCCCGTCCGACACCCCGGACAGCGAGGCGGTGCGCAGCTTTATCGCCCAGCGTCTGGCGAGTTTCAAAGTGCCGGCGCAGATCCATGTCCAGCACACCCCTTTTGCCCGCAATGCGTCGGGCAAGATGCTCAAAGGTTTGCTTAAAGAGTTGTTGGTAACGCCCTGAGTAGTCTTTGTGGACGATGTAGTCGCCGGCAAATGGCGAAGAATGGACGCATACCCCTTAGCAAGCTTTTACGCGTAGGAGGCAATACATGAAAATAACAAGAACAGGCGTAATGCTCGCAGCCGCCATGTCCGTCAACGTACTGGCCATCGGTCCGGCTTTTGCCCAGGTGTCTGGCGCAGAGGCAGCCAAACTGGGCAAGGAGCTGACCTGTGTCGGTGCTGAGCAGGCCGGTAATGCGGCGGGCACCATCCCGCCGTACACCGGCAAATACCTGGGCGAAGTACCGGGTTGGAACCACGTTAAATTCTCCGGTGACCAGCCAGTGGATCCCTATGCCGCTGAAAAGCCGATTGTGGTGATCACCGCGCAAAACATGGCCCAGTACGAAGACAAACTCACCGAAGGCCAGAAAGCGCTGTTCAAGCGTTATCCGACCACTTACAAGATGAACATCTACCCGGGCCACCGTGATTTCCGCTACCCGGACTACGTGTGCCGGCGCGCCATGAGCAACGCCCTGAACGCCAAGCTGGTAAACGATGGCATGGGCATTGAAGGTTTGGGCCAGGTCCCGTTCCCTATCCCTAAAAGCGGTATGGAAGTGTTGTGGAACCACCAGTTGCCGGCCCGTGCCTGGACCGAAGAAAAAACCAGTGATCTGGCCTCGGTTCTGCCCAATGGCAGCATTGGCTGGGGGCGTGCCTATGCCCGGGGCCTGTCGCAGGCCAACTCACCGATTGTTGAACCCAAAACCGAAGACAAAATTCAGGCCATGGGCAACAACACCACCCTTAAACCGGCGCGTGACAACGGTGTGATCAGCATCTCCCACGAACCCTACGACTTTCAGACCAACCCGCGTCAGGCCTGGAGCTACAGCCCCTCGACCCGCCGCGTGCGCTTGCTGCCCGGCTATGGCTATGACCAGCCGATGATCGGCACCAACGGCACCATGACAGTGGATGAAGACCGCCTGTTCAACGGCTCGCCGGAGCGCTACACCTGGAAGCTGCTGGGCAAGCGTGAAATCTACAGCCCGGCCAACGCCTACAAGCCGAACGCGGGGACGGTGAAATACGCCGACATGCTGACCCCCAACCATCCCAACCCGGACCTGATGCGTTATGAACTGCGTCGTGTGTGGGTGGTGGAAGCCGATCTGAAAGAAGGCTATCGCCACCTGTACGGCAAGCGCGTGCTGTTCATCGACGAAGACACCTGGAACGCGGTGATGGCGGACAACTACGATGCCCGTGGGCAATTGTGGAAGCACGCGATGGTCAACTACTACTACCACCCTGACATGAGTGGCTGGCAGGCGGGTTCCCAGTTCTTCATGGACTTGAACTCGGGGCAATACACCGGCTACGGCATGACCAACGAAGCCAAGAAAGGCCCGATTCTCAACGAAGGCAAATTCACTCCCGACCAATACACCGCCGATGCTGCGCGGGCGATGGGGCGTTAAGCAAGTGGTCATAAGCTAGCAGCTGCAAGTAACAGCAAGAGCCCTGTCGGTTAACGACGGGGCTTTTTGTTTTTACCGCTGTAACGGGTTGCCGGGTTGTCTTTATCGCTGGCAAGCCAGCTCCCACAATGGGATGTGATCGGGGTTGCAGAACCTGTAGGAGCGAGCTTGCTCGCGAGCTTTTTAGCGGCCTTATATTGAAAACCGGGTGACTGCGGACTGCTTGAGAAGCTCGCGAGCAAGCTCGCTCCTACAGATGAAATTATCTGTCTGTCGGGTTGCCTTTATCGCTGGCAAGCCAGCTCCCACAATGGGATGTGATCGGGGTTGCAGAACCTGTAGGAGCGAGCTTGCTCGCTAGCTTTTTATCGGCCTCATACTGAACACCTGGTGACTGTGGACTGCTTGAGAAGCTCGCGAGCAAGCTCGCTCCTACAGATGAAATTATCTGTCTGTCGGGTTGCCTTTATCGCTGGCAAGCCAGCTCCCACAATGGGATGTGATCAGGGTTACAGAACCTGTGGGAGCGAGCTTGCTCGCGAGCTTTTTATCGGCCTCATATTGAACACCAGGTGACTGTGGACTGCTTGAGAAGCTCGCGAGCAAGCTCGCTCCTACAGATGTAATTACCGGTATGTCGGGTTGCCTTTATCGCTGGCAAGCCAGCTCCCACAATGGGATGTGATCGGGGTTACAGAACCTGTGGGAGCTGGCTTGCCAGCGATGCTCATGGAGCAGTTTTATATTCTAGCCCTGGGTCCAGACCGCCAGTTCATAGCCATCCGGGTCGGTGAAATGCAGGCGGCTGCCGCCCGGGAAGGGGAATTCGGGGCGGGAGATGCTGCCTCCGGCCTGGAGGATGGCCTGTCGGGCAAGGGCCAGGTCGTCGGCGTACAGAATGATCAGCGGGCCACCCGGGCGCACCGGCTCGCCAGTGGTGAAGCCGCCGCTCAAACGGCCGTCGCTGAATTCGGTGTAGGCAGGGCCATAGTCAGTGAACGTCCAGCCAAACACGGCGCCATAGAAGGCTTTGCTGCGCGCTATGTCGTGGACGTTGAATTCGATGTTGTCGATTCGATAATGGCGGGGGTCGGTAGTCATGGTTATCTCCTTGAAACTCAGCACTATAGCTGCACTCAGGAAGTAACACAGGTCAACGCCGGGGGCGGGATGCCGCCCCCGGCGGGTTCAGGCCTCGCGTCCGGCTTTGTGGCCGGCGCTGATTGCCCCTTCGATGTAGCCAATGCTCTGACAGTCACCAATGCTGCTGGCCGATAACCCTGCGCGGGTCAGTTCATCCAGCAAACGGGTGTCGGGTTGCGCGCCAATGGCCAGTACCACGGAGTCTGCTTCGCTCTGTCCTGAACTGCCATCTGCCAGTTGATAGCGCACGCGATTGCCTTCAATGGCTATCACACTGGCACCGGTGATCAGCTGTCCGCCATGCACGCGTATTTCATGCAGCACCCGCCAGCGGCGCACGATGGCCAGTTCGCGGCCAAGATGGCTACCGCTTTCCAGTACGGTCACCTGGCGCCCGCGGGCGATCAGGAACTCCGCCAGTTCCAGGCCAACCAGGCCGCCACCGATGATGGTCACGCGCTTGCCCAAGGGCATCCATACCCGTGACAGTTTTTGCATGGCCTCGCTGCTGTCGGTGACCCCCGCCAGGTTGCCGGCTTTCATCAGGGTGCGCTGGGTGAAGGACAATTTACGCTTGGCAATTTCCTCCGCCCGGTCGCCGGTCATCAGGCGCCGCAGTTCATCACCGCTCCAGACATGGTCCTGATCTGCACCGGGGATGTCGGGGGCCGCACGCTCGGCACCGACGGCCACCAGCACCTGGTCTGCGCCCAGGTCGCGGAGCAGGGCAGGGCTGGCCTCAGTATTGAGGCGCAGATCAATCGAAGATTGCTGCACCTGAACCTTGAGGTTGTCCAGCAAGCGGGCGTTTTCGGCATAGGCCAGCCCGGCAAAGAACAGGGTCCCGCCGAGGCGGTCGCTGCGTTCGATCAGGGTCACCCGATGCCCGCGCAGGGCAGCTATTCTTGCGGCCTCCATGCCGGCAGGCCCGGCACCGATGACCGCAATATGTCTGGGGCTGGCGGTGGGGCTGATGACGTATTCGAATTCGTGGCCGGTCATGGGGTTGACCGCACACTTGACCCGCTCGTTGACGAAGATCTGGCTCACGCACACGTAGCAGTAGATGCACGGGCGGATGCTGCTTTCCTGATCGTTGAGCAATTTGTTCGGCAGTTCGGGATCGGCCAGCAGCTTGCGGGCCATGGCGATAAAGTCGCAATCACCACGCTTCAGGGCGGCTTCACCGGCCTGGGGTTCGATACGGCCTACGGCGATTACCGGCACCTGCACGCTGCGCTTGATCGCCGCAGTCCATTCCATGAAGCCGCCGGCTTGATGCACCAGCGGTGCTTCGGTAAACACCACGCCGCTGGTGATCCGCGCACTGGCCGACACACTGACCGCATCCACGCCTGCCGCTTCGGCCATGCGTGCCACCGCCTTGGCGTCGTCCAGGCTGATGCCGCCGGGGGTATGCAGTTCTTCGGCGTCCAGACGCAGCCATACGGCAAATTGCGAGCCGACTTTGGCCCGCACGGCAGCGATGATCTGCAGCAGCAGCTGGGCGCGGTTTTCCAGCGAACCGCCGTACTCATCCTCACGCTGGTTGTAATAGCCGGACAGAAAACCGGCAATGATATAGCCGTGGGCGGCGTGCAGTTCGACACCGTCGAAACCGGCGCGCTGGGCACGCTCGGCGGCGCAGGCAAACCAGTCGATCATTTGCCCGATGTCGGCACTGTCCATCACGCGGATGGGCGAGCCTTCGGCGCGGCGCTTCATGGAACTGACGAAGTTGGCCAGTTCCTCAGGGGTCAGGGCCGCCATCATGTCGCTTTGCAGTACCGGGGGCACTGACGGTACCCACAGTTGCCGTCCTTCAGCCATATCCCGTACCGAGGTCTTGCCCGCGTGTTGCAGCTGCATGGCAATTTTTGCACCGTGGCGGTGAACGCGCTCGGCGAGCTGGCTCAGGCCCGGGATAAAGTCATCGCTGGACACGCCGACCTGGAACGGCTCGGCGGTGCCCGCCGGGAACGCCACTGAACAGACCCCCATGATCAGCAGCCCGGCGCCGCCACGGGCGCGGGCTTCGTAATAGGCTTGAATCCGTTCGCCACAGTGGCCATCGGCTTCGGCAAAGTTGGAGCCCATGGGCGCCATGATGATGCGGTTGCGCAGCTCGATTGAGCCAATGCGACCGGGTGCCAGCAACTGAGAGAATTTTGTCATTGTTGTTTTTCAGTCCGAGCAGGATAAGAAGGGCTGAGGGCGACCCGCAGGCCGCCGTCAATGTTGCCTGTTCAGTTTTTGAGGAAGTCCAGGCACGCCTTGTTGAACAGCTCCCGGTGTTCAACCTGGACCCAGTGGCCGCAGCGGTTGAGCATGATAAAACGCGCATCCGGTGCATGCTTGAGCACTTTGAGGGCGCCGCTGGCCGGGTTGAAGTTGTCGTCGGTGCCCCAGAAACCGAGGATCGGTACTTGCAGCTCTTCAAGGCGCTCGGTCATGTTCGGCACCATCATGGTGGTGAACAGATTGCGCGGTTGGTGCACGGCCACCGCCACTCGCTCGGCCAGCAGGCTGTCTTCGAGCTGGGAGCTGTCGAACAGTTGCAGGCTCATGATCCGGCGCATCTGCTCGATGCCCAGGGGCCCGGCGTTGTACAGCTCGACCATGCGCTGAATGCCAACCATCTTGAAGTAGGTTTCGCGATCTTCAACGCCGCCGGGGGCCATCAGAATCAGCTTCTCCACGCGCTCGGGCTCGGCCAGTGCCAGCCCTAGGGCAATGGCGCCGCCCAGGGAGTTGCCCAGCAGGGTGGCGCGCTTGACCCCCACCGCCTTGAGAAACCCGGACATGGCGTTAACGAAGAAGTCCAGGTTGTACTGCGCGTCTTCGGGTTTGTCGGAGCGGCCGAAGCCCGGCAGATCCACCACCAGATTGCGAAAGCCGGCGGCGACGAACTGCGGGTAGTTGCCTTTGAAGTTGCTGTAGCCGCTGGCACCCGGGCCGCTGCCGTGCAGCCACAGGACTACCGGGCCGCTGCCCTCATCGAGAAAGTGCAGGCGCAGGCCGCAGTCCAGTGTCACGAAATGGCCGACGGGCAGCGGAAGGTCTTGTTCAGTCATCACTCAATCTCCGGAATATCAGGCACTGACCGCTTCAGCCAGGGGCGCTGGGGCAGGGGTGTTGTTCAAATGGTTGCGATAGCGCGGCAAGGCCATGGCCAAAAATACCGAGGCCAGCACCAGCAGCGAGATACAGGACGCCAGTGCGTAGCGCAGGCCTTCGTTACCCAAGGTGTGGGCAAAGCCGTCGCTGAGCATGCCGATCAGCAGCGGGCCGACACCCACCCCGAGCAGGGTCATGGCCATCACGAAAATCGCCGTGGCCTGGGCCAGGCGTGTGGCCGGGAACAGGTGCGAGATGGCGCCCAGGCAGGGTGTTGCCCACCAGGTGCCGAAGAAACTGAACACGCAATAGAACAGGAATGCGCTGGGTACCGGGGTGCTGCCGACATGGAATGCCGTGCCGGTTGGCCAGAGAAAATAGGCCAGGCCAAAGGGGATACTGATCAGGGTGCCGAGCAGCGGCACTCCGATTTGCCAGCCTTTGTCACGACGCGCCAGGCGGTCGCACAGGATGCCGCAGGTCAGGGTGCCCAAGGTAGCCCCGACACCGCCGGCGACGCCCGCCAGCAACCCGGCGTCCTGCAGGCTGAGGCCGTGGGAGCGGATCAGAAAGCTGGGGCTCCAGGTGCCGATGGCGTAGCCGGCAATGGCCGCGGAACCGCCGGTGAGCACGATCCAGAGGAAGGACGGGGTCTGGAACAGTTCGCGTACCGTCACCGCCCAGTGGGCTTGCGCCACTTGATTGGGGCTGACCAGCATTGCAGGTTTCGGTGCCCGTACGGTGAGCAGTAATAGCAGACCGAGAAAAATCCCCGGCGCACCGATCACCACGAATGCAAAACGCCAGCCGTAATGCTGGGCGATCCAACCGCCCAGGCCGAGGCCGAAAATCGCCCCCAGGCTTGAGCCCAGCATCAGCACCGAGAGTGCGGTGGAGCGGCGTTCCGGCGGGTACAGATCCGAGACCATGGCCATCGACGGGGCAGTGCCGCCGGCTTCGCCGATGGCCACGCCGATCCGGGCCACCACCAGCATCGCAAAGCTGGCCGCGAAACCGCAGAAAATGGTCATCACGCTCCAGGCAATACAACTGAATGCGATGACTTTCTTGCGTCCGATACGGTCAGACAATCGCCCTAAAGGAAAGCCGAACAGGGTGTAGAAAACCGCAAAGGTCACGCCTGAAAGCAGCCCGATACCGGTATCGGAAATACCGAATTCAGCCTTTACCGGCTCGATCAGAATCGCCATCAGCAACCGATCGATATAGTTGAAAACATAGATGGCAGCCAGTACGCCTAACGCGTAGTGAGTTCGCCAGGTGGGACGTAAAGTTATCGACACGACGGGTTCTCCCGGTTTTGTTCTAGTGAGCGATTTATTCCACGAACCCTGCGCCATGGACATCGTCCATTCAGACCAGCTGTGGCTCAGGGGGCCTGATCACTGAAGCGGTATTTGTTGCAGTCCATTGCTGCCATCCCGGACAAGCTTGCTGCCTGCGGTTCGGTGCTTAGTCCCATCGGACGATGTTCAGCTTTTTCCTCCAGTCAATGATTGTCCCCATGCACCGCCCACGGCTTACGGGCGGCCGACATCTGGCAGGTGGGAGAAACACCATGAAGTTGCTGAACAAAGTTGCGTTTGTGACCGGTGCAGGGCAAGGCATGGGCCGGGCGATTGTGCGCCATTTCGCCGAGCAGGGCGCAGTGGTAGTGGCGGCCGATATCAACCTCGATGCGGCCAACCAGACCATTGAAGGGCTGGGCGACAAGGCGCTGGCCGTGATCTGCAACGTCGCCGACAGTGATTCGGTGGCGACCGCCATGGCCGCTGTACAGGCGCGCTTCGGCAGCCTCGACATTCTGGTCAACAACGCCGGCATCGGCTCCATTGATGCATTCGCCGAGACACCGGACGAGAACTGGCAGCGGGTGATCGGGGTGAATCTCACCGGCACTTTTTTCTGCAGCCGTGAAGCCGTGAAATTGATGCTCAAGGCCGCCACCCCGGGTGTGGTGATCAATATTTCCAGCACCTCGGCCCTGACCGGCGAAGGTCCAAGCCACTACTGCGCGGCCAAGGCCGGCGTAATGGGGCTGACCCGCAGCATGGCCCGTGAGCTGGCCGCCAACGGCATTCGCGTCAACACCATTGTTCCGGGCCCGACCAACACTCCGATGATGGCCGACATCCCGGATGACTGGATGCAAAGCATGCTCAAGGCCATCCCTCTGGGACGCATGGGTGAAACCGAAGAAATCGCCCGCGTCGCTGCCTTTCTGGCCAGCGAAGACGCCGGCTTCATCACCGGGCAAAACCTCGCGGTCAACGGCGGCATGGCGTTTATCTGACCCCGGGGCACCGACAGGAGAGAGCAGAGCATGGGTACTCGTTTACAAGGCAAGGTTGCATTTATCACCGGCGCAGGCTCGGGCATTGGCGCGGCTACCGCCCTGCGGTTTGCCCAGGAGGGTGCGTTGGTGGTGCTCTGCGGTCGCCGCATCGAGCCGCTGGAAGCCGTAGCGGCACAGATTCGCGATGCCGGTGGCCGTGCTGAATGTGCGGTGGCCGATGTCAGCAATGAAGCCGCCTATGTCGGTGCCATCGGCGCTGCCGCTGAGCGCAATGGCCGCCTCGACATTCTGGTGAATAACGCCATGGCCTACAGCTGGGGCGCAATTGACAGCACTAGCACCGCCGACTGGCATTCCAACTTTTCAACCACGGTCGACGGCACGTTCTGGGGCACCCGCACGGCAATGGGCCTGATGCGGGTCCAGGGCAGCGGTTCGATCATCAATATTGCCTCGATCTGCGGGCTGTTCGGCACGCCTTGGATGGCCGGATATTCCGCTGCCAAGGCGGCGGTGATCAACTTCAGCCGCGCGGCCGCCAGTGAAGGTGCCAGCCACAACATCCGCTGCAACGTGGTGATCCCCGGCATCGTCGAGACCCCGGCCACCGCCGGCATGCTGACCGACGACAAGACCCGGCTCAATACCGAAAAACTGATCCCGCTCAAGCGCGTCGGCCAGCCCCTGGAAGTGGCCAACGCCATTCTGTTTCTGGCCAGCGACGAAGCCTCGTACATCACCGGTGCCAGCTTGCCGGTAGATGGCGGGCGCAGCAGCGAGTTGTACACGGTACTGGAATAAGGACTTTTTATGGAACAGAACGCCTTGCTTGCCCGGCTTGACCGCCTGGAATCGATTGAAGAAATCCGTCAGCTGGCCGGTAAATATTCGTTGTCGCTGGACATGCGCGACCTCGATGCCCACGTCAATCTGTTTGCCGAAGACATCCGCGTCGGTCGCGAAAAAACCGGACGCGCGCACCTTAAAGCCTGGGTCGATGACACCCTGCGCGACCAGTTCCATGGCACCTCGCACCACCTGGGTCAGCACCTGATCGAGTTCACCGATCCGGACCATGCGGTGGGCGTGGTGTATTCCAAGAACGAGCACGAGACCGGTCCTGAGTGGGTGACCATGCAAATGCTCTATTGGGATGACTACGAGCGCATGCAGGGGCGCTGGTATTTCCGTCGTCGCTTGCCGTGCTACTGGTACGCCAGCGACCTCAACAAGCCGCCGATCGGCACGCAAAAAATGCGTTGGCCGGGGCGCGAACCCTATGCCGGGACCTTCCACGACCTGTTCCCGTCCTGGACCGAATTCTGGGCCAGACGCCCGGACAAGGATCAGTTGCCGCAAGTGGCCAGCGCCGCTCCGGTGGAACACTTTCTTGCCACCCTGCGCCGTGGGGCTGGCGCACCGAAAATACGCGTGCGCTAAGGAGCCCGTTATGAGCATTTTGTTTGAACCCGTACGCCTGGGTGACCTTGAACTGGCCAACCGGATCGTCATGGCGCCCATGACCCGCAGCCGTGCCGATCAGCACGGGGTACCTACCGCGGAAATGGTCGAGTACTACCGTCAACGGGCCTCGGCGGGTCTGATTGTGGCCGAAGGCACTTCACCTTCGGCCAATGGTCTGGGCTATTGCCGGACCCCGGCCATCTACAACGCCGAACAGATTCGCGCCTGGAAGGCCGTGACCGATGCGGTGCACGCCGAAGGCGGCCTGATCGTGCTGCAGTTGATGCACGTAGGCCGTGCTTCCTGCGCCCAGAACAAACCCGCAGGCGCTGCAACCGTTGCTCCTTCGGCGTTGCGCGCGCGCACCCAGTTGTTTACCGATCAGGCCGGGCTGGTGGACAGCGACGAGCCACAGGCTTTGTCGCTGCAAGACATTGCCGGGGTGATCGATGAGTATCGCCAGGCGGCCCTGAATGCCCGTGAAGCGGGTTTTGACGGGGTTGAGTTGCACTGCACCAGCGGTTACCTGCCCATGCAGTTCATGGCTTCGGGCAGCAACCTGCGTGAAGACCGCTATGGCGGCAGTGTCGAAAACCGCGTGCGTTTCCCTGCTGAAGTACTGACCGCCATGGCTGCGGCCATCGGTGCCGGGCGTGTGGCGTTGCGCCTGTGCCCGGGCAACCCGTTCAATGACATCAGCGACGAAGATCCGCTGGCCACCGCCGAAGCCCTGTGCCGGGCCGCCGAGCCGTTGGGTCTGGCCTACGTGCATATCATGCGCTCGCCCCTGGCCGAGCTGGATGCCTTCGCCCTGGCGCAGCGCCATTGCAGCAGCGGACTTATTTTGAACGACGGTTTTGACGGCGCATCGGCCGAGGTTGCCTTGCAGGCCGGTCAGGGCGAGGCAGTGTCGTTCGCCCGGCATTTTATTGCCAACCCGGATCTGGTGGAGCGCCTGCGCCGGGGCTTGCCTCTGGCCCGCTTCGATCGCAAAACCCTGTATTCGCCAGGTCCTGAAGGCTACAGCGATTACCCGCAGAGCGAGACGGTGACGCCATGAACGATATGTCGCGTTTCAGCACGCCCGTGGCACCCCGGCAACAGCCAGTGCCCCGCGAGCAGACTCAGGAGCTGCTGGACCTGCGTTCGGCAGCCAGCGCGCAGATCAAGCCGGCGGACCTGTACACCCTGGCCGATCGTCTTGAGGCGCAGGCCCGCAGCTTTCCCCAACGACCATTTTTGATCTACGGCACTGATGTATATAGCTATGCCCAGGTCGACGCCCAGGCCAATCGCATGGCCCGGGTGTTTTACGACAAGGGTCTGCGCCCCGGTGATGTGTGCGCGATTGCCATGGAAAACCGCCCGCAGTTCTTTTTCTGCTGGTTTGGCCTGGTCAAGCTTGGCGCCGTGGTGGCGTTTATCAATACCCAGGTTAATGGCAAGCCGCTGGTGCACGCACTGCAGACCACTGAGGCCAAGGCCGTGGTGGTCGGTGAGGAATGCCTAGACAACCTGTTGTCCACCGAAGGCTTGCCGGATGTGCCGTGGTGGTTGATTGAAGATCCGGAAAACCCCCACGACCGCGTGTTGCCGGCCTGCGTCGACCAGAGCTTTAGCGAGCAGATTGCCCGCGCTGCGGACACAGCTTTTGCCCGTGAAGTGCGCGCTGCCATTACGGCTGAAAGCACCACTTTGCTGATTTTCACCTCGGGCACCACCGGTTTGCCCAAGGCTGCGCGCTACAGCCATATGCGCTGGATGTCTTCGGGTGACGTGATGGAAGTCACCATGGGGGCCACTGCCCAGGACGTTTTTTATTGCTGCCTGCCGCTGTACCACGGAGCTGCCGCGACTTCGGTGACCTCTACCGCATTGCGTGTCGGTGCCAGCATTGTGGTGCGGCGCAAGTTCAGTGTGCGTGAGTTCTGGCAGGACGTACGCCGCAATAACATCACGGTGTTCCAGTACATCGGTGAAATATGCCGCTACTTGCTCAACCAGCCCGTAGTGGCCGGGGAGCGGGAGCACAGTTTGCGTTACATGCTCGGCGCCGGCCTGACGTCCGAGTCGTGGCAGCGCTGGCTTGAGCGCTTCGGCCCGATCCAGGTGTTCGAAGGCTGGGGCGCCACCGAGGCCAACGCGAATCTGATCAACGTCGACAACTATGTGGGCTCGTGCGGCCGGGTACCGGACTGGAGCCGGACCAATCTGCGGCTGGTGCGCTACGACGTTGAAAGTGACACCCATCCACGGGACGAACAGGGTTTCTATCAGCTCTGTCAGCCGGGTGAAGTGGGTGAAGCGATGGGTTTCATCGTCAATCATCCGCAGATCGGCGGGGGGCGTTTCGAGGGCTATACCAGCGCCGCTGCCAGCGAAAGCAAGATCCGCCGCAACGTGTTCCAGGCCGGAGATGCGTACTGGAGTTCCGGCGATCTGTTGCGCTATGACGACGACGGTTATTTCTATTTCGTCGACCGTATCGGCGATACCTTTCGCTGGAAAAGCGAAAACGTTTCCACCCTGGAAGTCGCCGATACCCTCAGTGACTTGCCGGGACTGGAACTGATCAATGTGTATGGCGTGCAAGTGCCGGAACACGAAGGCCGGGCGGGCATGGCGGCGATCCTGATGCAGGCCGGCCACACCTTTGATCCCCAGGCGTTCTATGACCTGACCGAAGCGCGCTTGCCACGTTATGCGGCGCCGATGTTTGTGCGGGTCTCGGCGACGGCTGACATGACCAGCACCTTCAAGTTGCGCAAGGTCGATTTGCAGCGTCAGGGCTACGCCCCGGGCCTGTTTGCCGATCCGCTGTTCGTGCGTGACGAAAGCACCCGTACCTATCAGCCGTACTCGCTGCAAGTACTGGCCCGGGCCGGGCTGGCACCTTTTGTGGGCAGCAGTCATGAGTGAAATCGACGCCCGGGGCCATGAATGGCGTGACGGCCTGCGCTACCCGTGGCCTCAGGCGCCGGCCAGCGGGCAGGTGCAAGAGGTGGCCGAGGGTGTGTTGTGGCTGCGCATGCCGCTGCCCTTTGGCCTGGACCATATCAACCTGTACCTGCTGCGCCATGGCGACGGCTGGGTGGCGGTGGATACGGGCCTCAACAGTGACCAGTGTCGTGAGGTATGGGAGCAGGTATTTGTCGACGTGTTCCAGGGCCTGGCGCTCAAAGCGGTGATCTGTACCCATTTCCACAGCGATCACACCGGTGTGGTGGGGTGGCTGGCCGAGCGTTTTCGGTGTCCGGTGCTGATGACCCATGGTGAGTTTGAAGCTCTGCACCATGGCCCGCCGATGGCGAAGACACCTGATTGGGCCTTTGTCGATTTTTATCAGAAAGCCGGTTTCAGTCCCGAGCGCACGGCAGCCTTGTTGCCGCTGATCCAGGGTGAGCATTTTCGGCCGCAGTTGGTGGCCGGGTTTATCCGGTTGCAGCATGGCAGCGAGCTGACCATTGGCGGCAGGCGCTGGCAGGTGGTGATGGGCAATGGTCATTCACCGGAGCATGCATGTCTGTATGCCGCTGATGACGGCTTGCTGATTTCTGGCGATCAAGTGTTGCCGCGCATCACTTCAACCATCGCCGTCTACGTCACGGAGCCCGAGGCCAATCCATTGCGCGACTGGCTGGCATCCATCGAGCGGCTGCGGGTCATTCCCGACAGCGTGTTGGTGCTGCCGGCCCATGAACGGCCGTTCTGCAATTTGCATCTGCGCCTGGACCAGTTGCGTGACCACCATCTGAACCATTTGCAGCAACTGCACCAGGCCTGTGCGCAACCGCTCACGGCGCTGGAGATGATGGCGGTGTTGTTTAAAAAACTGTCAGGTCGTTTTGACGAGCTGATGGCGGTTGGGGAGACGTTGGCTCACGCCAATTACCTCATGGCCGAGGGGGCGCTCGTTCGTGAGGTTCAGGGAGGGCTGCATCGCTATTCGCAGGCCGGGACAGGAGTCGTGAAGTTCGACCCGCTTCAGTTGTCATGAGCAGGGTATATGCGCTGCAGAACGCAATGACGCTTGAACCCATCGAGGCGGCCAGAGGGTCGCTAATCAGGAGAGGCAGAGTGATCAATAAAAACAACAATAAATGTCTTGGGCACAACTTTCAGGTCACGGGCCTGGCAGTCGCCGTTGCGCTGGTAACCAGCCCGGTGTGGGCGGGGGACACTATTGAGTTTGATGACGGCACCACCATCGATTGGTCGGTGACCACCAGTTACGGCATCGGTATGCGCCTGGGTGACCCCAGTAACAGGTTGATGGGCATCAACGTCGATGATCCGAACCGCAACTTCGATCAGCACAGTCTCACCACCAACCGCGTGGGTGCCCTGGGCGAAATGATTTTGCGCAAGGACAACTACGGCGCTGTGGTCCGTGCCAGTACCTTCTATGACGATGTTTACCACCGCTCAAACGACAACAACTCGCCGTCGACGGTCAACAAGACCGGGAGCAACGATGAGTTCACCAGCGACACCAAGTATTACAGCGGTGGCCGCACCCGTTTGCTCGACGCCTATGTGTTTGGCGGCTGGCGCTTTGACAATGACACCATGCTCGACGTCAAGGCCGGTCGGCATATCGAGTCCTGGGGCGAAAGCCTTTACTACCCGGGCGTGAACGGGGTACAGAACCCGTCCGATGCGGTCAAGGCAGCGCAGCCCGGGGTTGAGGTCAAGGAAGTGCTGTTGCCGGTGGGCCAGTTCTCGGCGTCTTACCGCATCAACCCGGAAATTACCCTGGGCGGCTACGTGCAGTACGAGTGGAAGGGCACCGAGCTGCCGCCAGTGGGCAGCTATCTGTCGACCTCTGACGTGATCGGCCCTGGACGCGAATTCATTCTCGGGGCCAACGGCTCGCGGATCAATTACATGGGCACCGACGAACCCCGTGACAGCGGCCAGTGGGGTGCGCAAATCCGCTACCGCCCGACTACCGACCTGGAACTGTCGCTGTTCCATGTGGTGTACCACGATAAAAACCCGGCCACAGCGCTGGTTGGCTATCAACCCCTGGCCCTGGGCAATGGGCATTATGCCTACACCACCAACGGCTACAAGGTTGAGTATTTCGAAGATATCAAGCTGACCGGTATCAGTGCCGCCACCAAGTTGGGTGAATACCAGCTGGGGGCTGAATGGTCTTACCGCGACGGAGCCCCGGTGATGGTCAATACCGGTCTGGGTCCGGTGCCGACCCGCGGCAAAGGCCAGCAGTTGCAGCTCTCGGCCATGCGAATCCTGGGTGACAGGCCATGGGCCAGCCAGACCACGCTGACCGGTGAGATCGTCACCGTACGCGTGGATGATGTGGACGATGTGTCAGGTGCGCCGAATCTGTTGGGCCTGCCTGTTGCTCCTCCGTATGCCGGGGCGATTCAGCCGTCCAATGATTACACCTACAAAACCTCCTCGGCCTGGAGAACCCGTTCTTCAAGCGCTTATACCGTGGGCGCATCGTTCAGTTACCCGGGTGTGTTTCAGGGCTGGGACCTTGAGGTGCCGTTTACCTTCTCCAACGTGTTCAGCGGTGCTGCACCGATGTCCGGGACCATCGCCGGGGTGGCCGGTGACCGCCGTCTGAGTGCGGGCACTACGTTCAAGTACCTGAGCAACCTGGAAATGTCGTTCAAGTACATCGCGTACCTGGGCTCGCCGGATCCGATCTACCGTCCGCTGGCAGACCGTGACTACGCCACGTTCTCGATGAAGTACACGTTCTAATCAAGGTATGCCCCTGTGGGAGCGGGCTTGCCCGCGATTGGATCGCTGCAGCATGTATGGCAGGGCGCAGGGTCTGCATCGCTGGCAAGCCGGCTCCCCCAACGGGGCAAATGTGAACCGATAAAAGAGAGAAACCTATGGGTCTTAAAGGTCACGCGGCCATTGTCGGCAGCGCTCAGTACAAACCGGAAAAATACGCAACGGCGCCGCGCATGTTCCATCTGGAGCAGGTTGCAGATCTGGCCGCGCAAGCTTTGCGCGATGCCGGTTTGCAAGCCTCGGACCTGGACGGGCTGGTAATCAACGGCCCGCAGTTTCATGAAGCTTCGGTGTTCGTGCCTGCCATGGCCGCCGAATACCTGGGCTTGCGCCTGAACTTTGCCGAAGTGGTCGACCTTGGCGGCTGTACCTCGGTGGGCATGGTCTGGCGCGCGGCGGCAGCCATCGAGCTGGGTCTGTGCCAGGCGGTGCTCTGCGTATTGCCTGCACGCATGGCGCCGCTGGGGCCGGACGAAGACCCGAGCTGGATGGCCCGGGCCATGCGCTTCGGTGGCCACAGCACCGCCTTCGGGGCACCCGAAGCCGAATTCGATTTGCCCTACGGCCACATGGGCCAGAACACCGGCTACGCCATGATTGCCCAGCGTTACGCTGCGCAATACGGCTATGACCCGCGGGCACTGGCGAAAATCGCTGTGGATCAGCGTACTAATGCGCAGTACAACCCCCAAGCGATGTTTTACGGCCAGCCGTTGACCATCGAGCAAGTGCTGGCGAGCAAGAAAGTTGCCGATCCGTTGCATGTACTGGAGATCGTGATGCCGGTGGCCGGCGGTGCAGCGCTGATTATTGCTTCGAAGGAAGTGGCTGCCCGTGCCCGCAAGCGGCCGTCGTATATCACCGGTTTCGGTGAGCATCTGGCGTTCAAGTCGCCGTCCTATGCCGCCGACATGGTGCAAACCCCGATTGGTCCTGCTTCGCGCCGGGCGTTCGACATGGCCGGGCTCAAGCCCGGGGATGTGGATGCTGCACAAATCTACGATTGCTACACCATTACTGCCTTGCTGACCCTGGAAGACGCAGGCTTCTGCGCCAAGGGTGAAGGCATGAGTTTTGTCCGTGAACACGACCTGACCTGGCGTGGCGATTTCCCGATGAACACCCATGGCGGCCAGCTCAGCTTTGGCCAGGCCGGTTCCGCCGGCGGCATGTCGCAGGTGGTCGAGGCAGTAACCCAGATCGCCGGCGAGGCGGGCGAGCGTCAGCTTGCGCAGTGCGACACGGTGTATGTCTCAGGCACCGGTGGGGTGATGAGTGAGCAGGGCGCATTGATACTTCAGGGAGCATGAATCCGATGTCGAACAACAAACCAATGCCGGTCCCGACCGAGATTTCTGCACCGTTCTGGGAAGGCCTGAAGGCCGAGCGCCTGCTGATCCAGCAGTGCAATCAATGCAGTCACTGGGTGTTTTACCCGCGTCGGCATTGCCCCGGCTGCCTGGCCCACGAGCTTGCCTGGCGTGAAGTCAGCGGCGGGGCGAGCTTGTACAGCTTCACTGTGACCCGGATTGCCACCATGCCGGATTTTGCCGATGAAATGCCGCAGATGCTGGCGGTGATCGAGCTGGATCAAGGGGTACGGATCAACAGCAATCTGGTGGGCCTGGACGAGTCCGAGGTCAAGGTCGGGATGCGCCTGCAGCCGGTGTTTGCCGAGGTGGACGCAAAGGGTACGCGGCTGTTGCGTTTTACCGGGATGGACAAGGACCCGCAGGCTTTGAAGAGCTTGCCGGCAGCAGTGCAGCAGCCGGCGGTTGCAGCGCCCCGGGTACGCCAGATTGCACTGGATGACGAGGCCGCGTTGCAGTCGCTGGTCAGCGACACGTTCAGCCCCTGGAGCAACCGGATTGTGGTTGATCAGGGCCTTATCGACGCTTTTGCCGCGTTGTCGGGGGATGATTACTGGATTCACACCGATCCGGAACGGGCCCGTAAACAAAGCCCCTTTGGCGGCACCATTGCCCATGGTGCGCTGGTGCAGATCCTGCAGTCGCGCATGCAGTTGAACCTGGATTACGAGATCACCGGTTTCAGCAATATGGTCAATTACGGTTCGGACCGTTTGCGCTTTCCGGCGCCGGTACCGGCCGGTTCGACCATCCATTCGCGGGCCCGGGTAAAGCGTGTGGAACGGGTTAAAAGCGGTACCCAGCTGACCCTGGAGCTCAACATCCACGTGCTGGGCAGCGAGCGGCCTTCAGTGATCAATGAGCTGGTGATTCTCTATATGTAATCCTCGCGTTACCTGTGACCTGTGACCTGTGACCTGTCATCTGTAGGAGCGAGCTTGCCTCGCGAGCTGTTAGCGGTAGAAAAGCTCGCGAGGCAAGCTCGCTCCTACAGGTATGAGGTATGAAGCGTTGAGGTTATTCAGTGTCCTCAATGGCTTTAGTCTCAACGGACGATGAGCCCGGCAACCTTCCTTCCCATACTGCCCCAAGCCAATAAATACAGGCATTGAGGAGCAGGCACATGATCGACATTCGTGGTTTGAGCTACTTCGTTGCAGAGTCCGCCGACCCGGTGCAGTGGCAGCGTTACGCCGAAGATGTACTCGGGATGATGGTCACTGCGGCACCCGCCGGCGGGTTGTATGTGAAGATGGACCAACGCCCGTTCCGGATGTTGATCGTGCCTGGCGGTGAGTCACGCTATCTGGCATCGGGCTGGGAGCTGGCCAGTGAGAAGGCGTTCAATGCCGCCATCGAAACCCTGGATCAGGCCGATGTCAGCTGGCGCCCGGGTACTCCCGAGCAGTGCGATCAGCGCGGTGTACAGGCGTTGCTGCACGTCACCGATCCTTCGGGCAACCGCCATGAACTGAGCTGGGGCCATCGCTCCGATTGCCAGCCCTTTGTTTCGCCGCAAGGTGTTCCGGGGTTCGTCACCGGTGAGATGGGCCTGGGGCACACCGTTCTGCCCGCTCCCAACTTCGATGCCACCCTGGCCTTTGCCAAGGACGTACTGGGCTTCGAGTTGTCGGACATATTCAATTTCCGGCCCGACCCGTCGGCCGCACCGATCCGCATTCACTTCCTGCATTGCAAAAACAGCCGTCACCACAGCCTGGCCCTGGCTGAGTACCCGGTGCCGTCCGGCTGTGTGCATGTGATGGTCGAGGTCGAAACGATGACCGAAGTGGGCCGCGCCCATGACCGGCGCCTGGCGCATAACGTGCCGTTGTCGGCCACTTTGGGCCAGCACTTGAACGACCAGATGACCTCTTTCTATATGAAAACCCCTTCGGGCTTTGACCTGGAGTACGGCTATGGCGGCTTGCTGGTGGATTGGCAAGACCACAGCGCTTTTGAATTCACCCGGGTCAGCCTGTGGGGCCACGATTTTTCAGTCGGCCAGCAGTAACAGACCGGTAAAGGAGTAACCCATGAACAAGCAAATGACAGCGGCAGACGTGGTCGGCCAATTGCGTGACGGCATGACCATAGGTTTTGGCGGCTGGGGGCCACGGCGCAAGCCGATGGCGATCGTGCGCGAGATCCTGCGCTCGGAGGTCAAGGACCTGACCGTGGTGGCGTATGGCGGCCCTGAAGTCGGCATGCTTTGCGCGGCCGGCAAGGTCAAGAAACTGGTGTTCGGTTTTGCCACCCTCGATGCGATCCCGCTGGAAGCCTACTTTCGCAAGGCGCGGGAGGCCGGTGAGCTGGAATTGATGGAGCTGGATGAGGGCATGTTGCAATGGGGCCTGCGCGCCGCCGGTATGCGGTTGCCGTTTTTGCCGACCCGCTGCGGCCTGGCAACCGATGTCAGCCGTCTGAACCCGGACATCAAGCAGGTGCAGTCGCCCTATGACGACGGTGAAGTGTTGCTGGCTATGCCTGCGCTGAACCTGGATATGGCCTTTTTGCATGTCAACGTCGCTGACCGCCTGGGTAACACCCTGATCACCGGTCCCGATCCGTATTTTGATCATCTGTTCGCCCGTGCCGCCAAGCAGTGCTTTGTGTCTTGCGAGCGGATCGAAGAGCGCCTGAGCCTGGATGCCGCCCAGGCCCGCTTCAATACCTTTGAGCGCTATCTGGTCAGTGGCGTGGTGCACGCCCCCTTTGGTGCACACCCGACCTCGTGCCCGTCCGATTACGGCTGGGACATGAGCCATCTCAAGCGTTATAGCGCCAGTGCCGGCGAAGCCGACGGCTGGCAAGGCTATGTAGCAGAGTTTGTGACACCGGGCGAATCAGCCTACCAGGCCAGCAATGGCGGTGCCGACCGGCTGGGCGCTTTGCCGCTGCCAGTGTTTTGAGGAGTATGGACATGACTGCGACTTGCGAATTTACCCTGGCCGAACTGTTGATCGTGGCTGCTTGCGAAGCCTGGCGCGATAACGGCGAAGTGATTGCTTCCGGCCTGGGGGTGATCCCGCGCCTGGGCGCGAGCCTGGCCAAACTGAGCCACAGCCCGGAACTGTTGATGACCGACAGCGAGGCCTTTCTGGTGGAAGAGCCGATTCCTTTGGGGCCGCGCGGTGACTATGAGCCGCGTTACTCGGGTTACCTGTCGTTTGAACGGGTGTTTGAGTGCGTGTGGGGCGGCCGTCGTCACGCGATGATCGGCCCGACCCAGATCGACCGCTGGGGCCAGACCAATCTGTCGTGCATTGGCGACTATCACAAGCCCAAGGTGGCAATGCTGGGGGTGCGCGGTTTGCCGGGCAACAGCATCAACCATATCAACTCGTTCTTTGTGCCGAGCCATAACACCCGGGCATTTGTGTCCGGTGAAGTGGACATGGTTTCAGGTGTCGGGTTCAAGCCAGAGCGTTGGGAAGAAGGCATGCGCCGCGACCTGATGGACATCCGCCTGATCGTCACCGATCTGTGTGTGATGGACTTCGGCGGCCCGGACCGCGCGGTTCAGGTGCGCTCGCTGCACCCGGGTGTGAGCTTTGAACAGGTGCAGGACAATACCGGCTTCCCGCTGCTCAAGGCAGCCGATATCAAGCAGACCGTGGCGCCTACTGCGCAGCAATTGGAGCTGATCCGTCGTCTGGACCCGCATGACTATCGCGCAGCCGCGCTGAAGGGCAATCCACCCGGCATTCGCCAGGCCTGAAGGCAAGGAATCCAGATGAACAGCGACAGCGAATTTGTGCAGCGGGCTGATACCGCTGTGTATGAAACCGAAGAACCGGTGCTGTACGGGGTGGCGGACGGGATTGCCACCCTGACCCTGAATCGGCCGACAGTGAACAACGCGCAGAACTCGCAGATGACCTATGCCCTGGACGATGCGTTTCGCCGGGCGGTGAATGATGACCTGGTGAAAGTCATAGTGTTGCGCGCTAACGGCAAGCATTTCTCGGCCGGGCATGACATTGGCACCCCCGGGCGCGACATCAACAAGTCGTTTGAGCGTGCGCACCTGTGGTGGGATCACACCAACAAGCCTGGCGGCGAATATCTGTACGCCCGGGAGCAGGAGGTGTATCTGGGCATGTGCCGGCGCTGGCGCGAGCTGCCCAAGCCGACCATCGCGATGGTGCAGGGCGCGTGCATTGCCGGCGGGCTGATGCTGGCCTGGGTGTGTGACTTGATCGTGGCCAGTGATGATGCGTTTTTCCAGGACCCGGTGGTGCGCATGGGCATTCCGGGGGTGGAGTACTTTGCCCACCCTTACGAATTGAACCCGCGCATTGCCAAGGAATTTCTGTTTACCGGCGACCGTATGAGTGCCGAGCGCGCCTATCAGATGGGCATGGTCAATCGCCTGTTCAGTCGCGAAGAACTGGAGGCAGGCACTTATGCGCTGGCAGCGGCCATTGCCAAACAGCCGCGCATGGGGCTGGCGCTGACCAAGCAGGCGATCAATCACGTTGAAGATTTGCAGGGTAAGCGCACAGCCATGGACGCGGTGTTTGCCTGGCATCACTTCGCCCATAGTCATAACGAACTGCTGTCGGGCGACAAGCTCGGTGGTTATGACGCCAAGGCCATGATTCAGGCAAACAAGACGGCTGCGGGAGAGCGTGGATGAGTGGCTATCTGCAAACGGCGCTGACCGATGCATTGGGCTGTCGTTACCCCATAGTGCAGACCGCGATGGGCTGGGTGGCGGATGCCAATCTGGTGATTGCCAGCACTAGGGCCGGGGCGTTCGGATTTCTTGCCGGGGCAACCATCGCCGCGGACCAGCTTGAAGCTGAAATCCAGCGGGTGATCGAGGCCACCGGCGGCAGTAATTTCGGCCTCAACTTTCATATGTTCCAGGAGAACGCTGCGCAGTGCGTGGACCTGGCGATCGAGTACCGCTTGCGTGCCGTCAGTTATGGTCGCGGGCCGGATCGCCAGACCATCGAGCGCTTCAAGCGGGCCGGGGTGCTGTGTATACCCACGGTGGGCGCACTCAAGCATGCGCTCAAGGCGGTGGAGCTGGGCGCTGACATGGTGACGGTACAGGGTGGTGAAGGCGGCGGGCATACCGGCGGGGTGCCGAGCACCATTTTGCTGCCCCAGGTGCTGGATGCGGTACAGGTCCCGGTGATTGCCGCCGGTGGCTATTCCACCGGTCGCGGTCTGGCCGGAGCATTGGCCAGCGGGGCGGCCGGGATTGCCATGGGCACGCGGTTTTTGATGACCCGGGAATCGCCCACCCCTTTGGCGACCCTGGAACGCTATGTGAAAGTCAAAGATCCGCAGCAGATTCGCGTGACCCTGGCGGTGGACGGGATGCGCCACCGGATGATCGAAAATGCCTTTATCAATCGTCTGGAAAAGGCCGGTGCCTTTGGCCGCTTGCGCATTGCCCTGGGCAGTGCCTGGCAGTGGAAGCAACAGACCGGCATGAGCCTGGGGCATATGTTCAGTGTGTTCGCCCAGTCGGTGAAGGAAGACCCGGGTGCCTTGTCGCAAACCGTAATGGCAGCCAACCAGCCGGTGCTGTTGCAGCGCTCCATGGTGGACGGCATTCCGGATGAAGGGATTTTGCCCAGCGGGCAAGTGGCAGCAGCGATCAGCGAGCTGAAAAGTTGCGAGGAGCTGATTCAGGAGATGGTGCTCGAGGCAGAGCGGTGTTTGGGCCGATTGCATAGAACTGTGTAGGAGCGAGCTTGTCTCGCGAGCTGTTGGCGGTTGAAAGAGCTCGCGAGCAAGCTCGCTCCTACAGGTATGGGGGGGTCAGAGGGTTATCCAGCGCTGTTGTTCGGCGGCTTCGCGAATGGCCGCTGCCAGACGTTCTACCTGCCAGGCTTCTTCGAAGTCGGGGCCCGGCGCAGGGTTGCCGGCGCAGGCCTGGATCAGCCCGTGTACCTCCAGGGTTTTCAGTTCGTTGTACCCCAGCTGATGCCCACCCGCAGGGCTGAACGCGGCGTAGCCGGGTAGTTCCGGGCCCGCCAGCAGGCGTTCGAAGCCGGCCTGGCCGGCTTTGCACAGGTGCAGTTCATTCAGCCGCTCCTGATCGAATTTAAGGGTGCCGCCGGTACCGCTGATCTCGAAGCTGAGGTGGTTTTTATAACCGTGCTTGAGCCAGCTGCTGCTCAGGGTGCCCCGGGCGCCATTGCTGAAACGCACCAAGGCGTGGGTCTGGTCGTCGATCAGGATGTCGCGCAGTTCGCTGCTGTTGCGGCTGGCCGGGCGTTGTGGGTGAACGGTCTGGCTGTCGGCGCACACGGCTTGGACATCCCCCACCAGATAGCGCGCCATGGCCAGCAGATGGCTGCCCAGATCGGCCAGGGCACCGCCGGCATGCCCGGGTTCGCAGCGCCATGACCAGGGCAGCGCCGGATCGGCCATGAAGTCCTCGCTGAACTCGCCCTGGAAACTGATGATGCGTCCCAGGTCACCACGCTCAATCATCTGTTTGGCCAACACCAGCATCGGGTTGTGTTGATAGTTGTAACCCACCCGCGTGACCACGCCGGCGACCCTGGCAGCGAGATGCATTTGCTCGGCCTGTTGCAGGCTGACGGCCAGGGGTTTTTCGCAATACACCGCTTTACCCGCTGCGATGGCGGCCATGGCCATGGGGAAGTGCAAGTGGTTGGGGGTGGTAATGGCGACCACATCCACTGCCGGGTCGCTGATCAGCTGTTGCCAGTCGCCATGGGCGCGGGCAAAGCCCCAGGCGTTTGCACAGTGCTGCGCGCGCTCGGCGTCGGCATCAGCCAGTGCTGCAAGGTGCAAGTGCACCGGCAGTTCAAACGCAGAACTGACATTACGAAACGCCAGCGCATGGGCTCGGCCCATGAATCCGGTGCCGATCAAACCAATACCAAGTGCACGCATAGCCTGGATCCTTTGAATTGTTATTTTCAGGGAGGGCTATTAATGGAATAAATATTCCGAAATATCAACTATTGGAATTAACTTATTGGTCTGTGAGCCAGGTTCTGTAGGAGCGAGCTTGTCTCGCGAGCTTTTTAAAACCGCCAACAGCTCGCGAGACGAGCTCGCTCCTACAGGGGGGGCTGGGCTTTGGTCTGGGTTATGAGAGGTATCCGCCGTCGACGTTTAACGAAACGCCAGTGGTGTAGGTCGAGGCGTCGCTGGCCAAATACAGCACTGCACCGGCCATTTCTTCGGGCCGGGCCACGCGTTTCAACGGGATCTGTTGCAGTGCGGTCTTGAGGATGGCGTCGTTGCCGACCAGCGCCGATGCAAATTTGGTGTCGGTCAGGCCCGGGAGCAGGGCGTTGCAGCGTATCCCGTACTCGGCGCACTCCTTGGCAAATACCTTGGTCATGTTGATCACCGCGGCCTTGGTCATCGAGTAGACCCCCTGGAACACGCCGGGCGATACGCCGTTGATCGAAGCCACGTTGATGATGCTGCCGCCGCCGTGGTCGCGCATCAGTTTGCCGGCTTCTACCGACATGAAGAAGTAACCGCGAATGTTCACGTCCACGGTTTTCTGGAACGCACTCAGGTCTGTGTCCAGGACGTTGCAGAACTGCGGGTTGGTCGCCGCGTTGTTGACTAGGATATCGATGTGGCCAAATTCTTCGCGGATGCGGGCAAAAGTCCGGGTGATCTGCTCCATTTCGCCGATATGACAGGCGATGGCAGTGGCCTTGCCGCCTTCGGCGATGATCCCGTCAACCACCGGCTGGCAGCCTTCAAGCCTGCGGCTGGACACAATTACATGGGCGCCCTGTTGGGCCAGCAGCCTGGCGATGGCTTCACCAATGCCGCGACTGGCACCGGAAACAAAGGCAATTTTTCCATCAAGGTTGAACAGTTGAGTCCTGGACATGTTGATTCCCTGGTTGTCGCGGGTTTAGAGGCTGGATGTGCGGATGAGCTTGAGGCTCATCTGCTCGAGCAGCGCATTCATCTGCACAAAGGATGCGAAGCGCTTGTCCTGCGTCTGGCCGTGGTAATAGCGGTAATAGATCTGCTGGACAATACCCGCCAGACGGAACAGTCCGTAGGCGTAGTAAAAATCGTAATTGTCTATCTGAATGCCCGAACGCTCGGCGTAGTAATCGACGAATTGGCGGCGGGTCAACATGCCCGGGGCGTTGCTGGGCTGGCGCCGCATCAGTTGTACCGGTGCCGGGTCGTTGGCTTCAATCCAGTAGGCCAGGGTGTTGCCCAGATCCATCAGGGGGTCACCGAGGGTGGTCAGCTCCCAGTCCAGGACGCCGATGATTTGCATCGGGTTGGAGGGGGCGAGGATCACATTGTCGAAGCG
Organism: Pseudomonas sp. Lz4W; assembly: GCF_000346225.2. Lineage (NCBI taxonomy): Bacteria > Pseudomonadati > Pseudomonadota > Gammaproteobacteria > Pseudomonadales > Pseudomonadaceae > Pseudomonas > Pseudomonas sp. Lz4W. The sequence goes on from NZ_CP017432.1 coordinate 2,334,941, forward strand.
GTAGTCGTTATGCACGATGGCCGGGGTCGGGTGGTCAGCCGGCATTTTGTTCTGCAGCCACTGTTTTACTGCTTCCCAGCGCGGGGCATCCGGGGTCAGGGCCTTTTCGTAACGTTCACTCCAGCCGCTGATCTGGCGTTGTACATAGCCATGGGGCTTGCCCAGTTCGCCCAGCCCGCAGGCGTTGTAGTCGACCTGATGCAGTTGCACCAGCTTGTCGATAAAGCTGTGGCACAGGGTTTGTGTGGTGGCGGCAGTCAGCCCCAGTTCGTCGGGTATGTCCGAGCGCAGGATGATGCCCCTGACCCGCTCCATCACGTAGAACTCCGAGCCGATCAGGCTTTGGTCGGTGCAGTGGGCATAGGCTTTGGGGCAGTAAGCAAAGGCGTCCTTGAGCTGATTGAGAATGCGGAACTCGCGGCCCATGTCGTGGGCTGATTTGGCTTTGTGGCCAAAGGGCGGGCGGCGCAGTACCAGCTCCCGGTCGGGGTATTCAATCAAATAGGTGAGGTTGGACGCGCCGCCCGGGAACTGGCTGACCACGGGGTGCCCCGCAAGCCCGGGGACATGAGCCTTGAGGTAAGGATCGATGCGGCTGATGTCGAGTTCTTCACCCGCGCGGATGCGGGTCGACGAGTCGGTAAGCGCCATGTTTATCTCTTCTGCTTATATTTGTGGCTGGGCAACATTCGCTAATCTAATGGGCGCCCGGACCCGGGACAAGGCGGGGATGGCCTTAATAGGTGCGGGTGTTAGTGAGCGATCAGCGTGATGGATAAGCGTTGAGTGAAGCACAGGCGAAAAAAAACCGAAGCGCGTGGTCTTCGGTTTTTCGGTGTTGCGTGTGGCTTACGAAGGGAACAGTTCGCTCAGCTTCATGGCCAGCATCATGTCGCCTTCAGCGCGCAGTTTGCCGCCCATGAACGCCTGCATGCCATCGGTTTCGCCGCTGACGATGCCTTCCAGGGTTTCGCCGTCCATGACCAGCGTTACCTGTGCGTCCGGGTTCTCGCCTTCCTGGAGTTCGCAAGTGCTGTCTTTAATGATCAGCGAGAAGTTTTTGGTGTCATCAATGCGAAAACCGAATACCAGGTCCAGACCGGCAGCAGCGGCTGGGTTGAATTTGGCTTTCATTGCTTGAACGGCATCAGCTACAGAAGTCATGGTTCGATCCTTTTAGGTTGGGTTACTGCGACCCTCAGGTCGCGGTTGCCGACGCTCAACGATAGGTGATGAGTGACGGCGTCTTCAACAGTTGCAGATGCACCTGGCTGTTGAAGGAAGCCAGAATGACCTCGCGGCCATGGAACTTGAGCTGGCTGAGCGAGGTGTTAGCAATTTGCCAGGTCAGCTTGAAGGCGTCGCTGGCCGGAATCTGGGTCAGTATGTGCAGCAAGGCAGTGATGGTGCCGCCGGAGGTGAACACGGCGATGGTCTGGTCGTTGCGGGCCAGGTCGAGAATCCGGTTCAGGCCTGCCTGAACCCGTTCAACGAAGCCCAGCCAGGTTTCCAGCCCGGGAGTGTCGTAGGTACCGCTGAGCCAGCGCGCGATGATCAGTTCAAAGATACGCTGGAACTCTGCCGGGTTGTGGGCGGCATTGTTCATGGCTGTTATGGCGTCAGGTTCGTCTGGCAACAGGCCAGGAAGCAGGGCACCGAGCACGGCGAAAGCATCAAATTCGTTGAAGGCAGAGTCAATGTCATGGGCGGGAACGGGCAACCCGGCAGCCGTGAACTGTGCCAGTGCATGGCGAGCGGTGTCTTGCTGGCGCAGCAGGTCGCCGGAGATGCAGCGATCAAAGCGCAGATCCAGATCAACCAGATGCTGGCCCACGATCTCTGCCTGGCGCACACCCAGGGCCGACAGCATGTCGTAGTCGTCGGCGCCAAACGAGGCCTGGCCATGTCTTATCAAGTAGATGCTGCCCACTTTCGCGTCATCCCGCTCGGTTGAAAGTCTGGCGAGGTTAGGAGGAAGGCAGGAACCTGTCAATGAAAAAACATACGCTCGTTTGAATCGCCTGTATGGGCCTGCCGACAAGGCTGTATCGCGGCTGGCAGGGCGAGGGTCACGCCGGTATGCTGGGGGCATTACGCGGCCCTGACCCGAGGGTCGCATGCTAATTAAGGAGAGTCTGTGGAATTTTTTGCCGATTACGCCAGTTTTCTGGCCAAGACCGTGACCCTGGTGATTGCCATTGTGGTAGTGCTGGTGGTGATTGCGGCATTGCGCGGCAAAGGTCGCCGCCGCTCTGCAGGGCAGTTGCAGGTCAACAAGATGAACGAGTTTTATAAAGGACTGCGGGACACGCTGGAGCAGTCGTTGTTGCCCAAGGATCAGCTCAAGTCGCTGCGTAAACAGCAGGCCAAAACCGACAAGAAGTTGAAAAAGCAGCCTGAAGAAAAACCTCGGGTGTTCGTGCTGGATTTCGACGGCGATATCAAGGCATCGGCCACTGAAAGCCTGCGTCACGAAATCACTGCTCTGCTGGCCCTGGCTACCCCTGCCGATGAGGTGGTACTGCGTCTGGAAAGTGGTGGCGGCATGGTTCACAGCTACGGCCTGGCGTCGTCGCAACTGGCGCGTATTCGTCAGGCGGGGATTCCGCTGACCATCTGTATCGACAAGGTCGCGGCAAGCGGCGGCTATATGATGGCGTGTATCGGTCAGAAAATTATCAGCGCGCCCTTTGCGATTTTGGGTTCGATCGGGGTTGTGGCGCAGTTGCCCAACGTCAATCGCCTGCTGAAAAAGCACGACATCGATTACGAAGTGCTGACCGCCGGCGAGTACAAACGCACTCTGACCGTGTTTGGCGAAAACACTGAAAAGGGCCGGGAGAAGTTCCAGCAGGATCTGGACATCACCCATCAGCTGTTCAAGAACTTTGTCGCCAAGTACCGCCCGCAGCTGGCGATCGATGAAGTGGCCACCGGTGAAGTCTGGCTGGGGGTTGCTGCAGTCGACAAGCTGCTGGTGGATGAACTTAAAACCAGCGACGAGTATTTGTCGGAGCGTGCCAGGGACGCTCATCTTTACCACTTGCACTATGCACAGCGTAAAAGCTTGCAGGAGCGCGTTGGCCTGGCGGCCAGCAGTTCGGCAGAGCGGGTGGTTGACTCTCTGTGGAGCCGTTTGACGCAGCAGCGTTTCTGGTAAAGCTGCTGTCTTTGGGCACTCTTTGAGCCACGCAAGGGCTCAGGAGTGGCCCGTGTCACAGGCATGCCGTGTGACACGGGTTCCTCAGATGATTAACGACGTCGGAACAGCGGCATCGGTTCATCTGTAGAAGACTGATAGGTGACTGAAAAATCTTTCAGGCCCTGCAGTGCTTCATAGGGGTCTTTGTCGGCACGGATGGCAAATGCATCGAAGCCACAGCGGTGCAGGTAAAACAGCTGGTCGCGCAGAACATCGCCGATCGCGCGCAATTCGCCTTTGTAACCATAACGGTCACGCAGCAAGCGGGCGTTGGAATAGCTGCGACCATCGGTGAAAGCGGGGAAGTTCAGGGCAATGACCTGGAAATTCGCCGCGTCATCGCCCAGTTCCTCGGCTTCCTCATCGCTGTCCAGCCACACACCCAGGCCGCCATCACGGGCCTTGAGTGCCGGGCCATGTTCGCGCCACAGCGCCAGCGGCACGATCAGGTCGTCGCAGTTGGAGATGTCATCAAAGCTGACGTCCTTTGGCAGCAAGTGCCAGGTTTCGTCGATCACTTCGTTGTTTTTAATTATTCGCTGCATAGACGCGCTCCTTGAAAGGGTCGATGCCGATACGTTGGTAGGTGTCGATGAAGCGCTCATCTTCGGTACGTCTTTCAACGTACACATCGATCAGCTTTTCGATCACGTCCGGCATGGCGTCCTGGGCGAACGAGGGGCCGAGAATCTTGCCCAGGCTGGCATCGCGGCTGGCGCTGCCACCCAGGGAGACCTGGTAGAACTCGGCGCCTTTTTTGTCGACGCCCAGAATCCCGATGTGACCGACGTGGTGGTGACCACAGGCGTTCATGCAGCCGGAGATGTTGAGGTCAAGCTCGCCGATGTCGAACAGGTAATCCAGGTTGTCAAAGCGACGCTGGATCGATTCTGCAATCGGGATCGACTTGGCGTTGGCCAGGGAGCAGAAGTCGCCGCCCGGGCAGCAGATCATGTCGGTCAGCAAGCCAATGTTAGGGGTGGCGAAGCCTTGTTCACGCAACTCGCCCCACATGGCGAACAACTGGTTTTCTTCGACGTCGGCCAGGATGATGTTCTGTTCGTGGGAAGTACGCAGTTGACCGAAGCTGTAGCGATCAGCCATGTCGGCGATGCCATCCCACTGCTTGTCCGTCACGTCGCCCGGCGCTACGCCTGTAGGCTTGAGCGACAGGGTAACGGCGACATAGCCCGGCTTCTTGTGGGCCAGGGTGTTGCGGGTACGCCAGCGGGCGAAACCCGGGTGCTGCTGGTCGAGTTCAGCCAGTTCGGCGCTGAAGTCGGGCAGTACTTTGTAGTCAGGGTCGACGAAGTGCCTGGCGATGCGCTGGACTTCAGCCTCGGTCAGGGTATTGGAACCACCGCGCAGGTGAACCATCTCGGCTTCAACGCGTTCGGCGAACACTTCCGGGGTCAGGGCTTTGACCAGGATCTTGATCCGGGCCTTGTACTTGTTGTCACGACGGCCGTAGCGGTTGTAAACCCGCAGGATGGCTTCGAGGTAGCTCAGCAAGTCTTGCCACGGCAGGAATTCATTGATGAAGGCGCCGATCACCGGAGTACGGCCCAGACCGCCGCCCACCAGCACGCGGAAGCCCAGTTCACCGGCGTCGTTGAACACCGGCTCGAGGCCTATATCGTGGACTTCAATGGCGGCACGGTCAGAGGCCGAACCATTGATGGCGATTTTGAATTTGCGCGGCAGGTAAGCGAATTCCGGGTGGAACGTGGTCCATTGACGAACGATCTCGCACCAAGGGCGCGAATCGATCAGTTCATCGGCAGCCACACCGGCAAACTGGTCGGTGGTGACGTTGCGCAGGCAGTTGCCGCTGGTTTGAATGGCGTGCATTTGCACTGTCGCCAGTTCTTGCAGAATGTCCGGCACGTCTTCCAGCGCCGGCCAGTTGAATTGCACGTTCTGGCGGGTACTGATGTGGGCATAGCCCTTGTCATAGTCGCGGGCAATCTTGGCCATCATTCGCGCTTGACGCGAAGTCAGCTGGCCATAGGGCACGGCGACCCGCAACATCGGGGCAAAACGCTGGACATAAAGGCCATTTTGCAGGCGCAGGGGGCGGAACTCTTCTTCGCTCAGCTCACCTGCCAGATAGCGTCGGGTCTGATCCCGGAACTGCTTGACGCGGTCCTCGATGATCCGCTGATCGTACTCGTCATATACGTACATATAGGTCCTGTTCTCAGGCTGCTAACAGCTTATCTGCGCGCACGGCCGCGCACTCCCCAAGGAGCAAGGCACGATACCAGCTTGTAGTTATGCGCAAAAGTGATGTTTAAGCATATGCAAAGAACCAAAACGACTATAAGAGTCTGATTCTCAATGCCTTACTTGTGGGAAGGGCATTACTGAACTTAACTGAGCCCAAGTCTTCAAGCATTCACCCATAAAACCGAAAAAAGGCGATGCGATGAGTACTCCAGTCAAAGTGCGTAAAAGCGACAGCAAGGTCGATGCATGGGCCATTTTCTTTCTTGTCATCCTGGTGGTCTCAACGGCCGTCTTCTGGGTGAGTCACCAGTAATCAAACCCCGGCCAGATACAGCACCAGCTTGACGATGCCGAACAGGGTGAGCGCAAAACACAGGGTAAACAGCAGGCCCAGGATCAGAAACTGAGCGGGTTTGCCGTGGGTGAAATCGCGAGAGCGGTTTTTTGCGCTTTGCACGCCAAAGGCTGCAGCCAATACGCTGTGCAACACTTGCCATAAGGTAGGCGGCTTGTTGTTGGCTGGATCGTCCATATATCCCCCACTATTGAGTTGCTGTGAACACAGCATAGTTCAAGGGATGCATACCACTTGACTGCAGGAGCGAGCTTTAACGGCTCGCTCCTGTAGAGGCAGAGGTTGTTTAGTTGTCGTAGCCCAGGTTCGGCGCCAGCCAGCGCTCCGTCACGCTCAGGTCCTGACCTTTACGCGCCGTGTAGCTTTCAATCTGGTCCTTGTCGACCTTGCCCACGGCAAAGTACTGCGCCTGCGGGTGAGCAAAGTACCAGCCGCTGACCGCCGCCGCCGGGAACATGGCGTAGTGCTCGGTCAGGAATACACCGCTCTGGCCTGCGCGCATCTCTTGTGCTTCAGGGTCCAGCAGGGCGAACAGGGTGCCTTTTTCTGTGTGATCAGGACAGGCCGGATAGCCCGGGGCAGGGCGGATACCGCTGTACTGCTCCTTGATCAGTTCGTCATTGGCCAGTTGTTCGTCCTTGGCATACCCCCAGTATTTGGTCCGTACCTGCTGGTGCAGCCATTCGGCGCAGGCTTCGGCCAGACGGTCAGCCAGGGCCTTGACCATGATCGAGTTGTAGTCGTCGCCCGCATCCTGATAGGACTTGGCTACTTCTTCGGCACCAATACCGGCGGTGGTGATGAAGCCCCCCACGTAATCGGTTACGCCGCTGTCTTTGGGCGCGACAAAGTCGGCCAGCGAGAAGTTCGGCTTGCCGTCGGTCTTGATGATTTGCTGGCGCAGGTGATGCAGTTTTGCCAATGGCTGGCCATCGTCGCCGTAGAGCTCCAGATCATCATCGTTGACCTGGTTGGCCGGCCAGAAACCAAACACCGCACGGGCGCTGATCAGCTTTTCATCGATCAGCTTGGCCAGCATTTCCTGAGCGTCGGCATACAGCGCGGTGGCCGCTTCGCCGACCACTTCGTCGGTCAGGATGCGCGGAAACTTGCCCGCCAGATCCCAGGAAATAAAGAACGGCGTCCAGTCGATGTATTCGGCCAGCACTTTGAGGTCGATGTTGTCCAGCACCTTGGCCCCGGTAAACGTCGGCTTGACCGGCTGGTAGTCGCTCCAGTCGAACTGTGGCTTCTTGGCAATTGCAGCGGGGTAGCTCAGGCGCTCGGTACGGGCGCTGCGGTTCGCGGTGCGTTCACGCACTTCAATGTATTCGAGGCGGGTTTTCTCAACGAAACCGGGCTTCAGCTCCTTGGACAGCAACTGTGTCGCGACACCTACGGCGCGGGAGGCGTCGGTGACGTAAATCACCGCATCATTCTGATACTTGGGCTCGATCTTGACCGCCGTGTGAGCCTTGGAGGTGGTCGCGCCGCCAATCATCAGCGGCAGATGGAAGTCCTGGCGCTGCATCTCACGGGCCACGTGGACCATTTCATCCAGCGACGGTGTAATCAGGCCCGACAGGCCGATGATGTCGCATTTCTGCTCCTTGGCCACCTGCAGGATTTTCTCTGCCGGCACCATCACCCCGAGGTCAACGATGTCGTAGCCATTACAGCCCAGGACCACGCCGACGATATTCTTGCCGATGTCGTGCACGTCGCCTTTAACCGTGGCCATCAGGATCTTGCCCTTGGCTTCCGGTTTGTCGCCCTTTTCCAGTTCAATAAAGGGAATCAGGTGCGCCACCGCCTGTTTCATCACGCGGGCGGATTTCACCACCTGGGGCAGGAACATTTTGCCGGCGCCAAACAGATCGCCAACGATATTCATGCCGGACATCAGCGGCCCTTCGATGACTTCGATCGGACGCTTGAACGACTGGCGCGACTCCTCGGTGTCTTCGACGATATGGGTGGTGATGCCCTTGACCAGCGCGTGCTCAAGACGCTTGTTGACTTCCCAGCCACGCCACTCTTCGGTTTCGGCCTCTTTGACGCTGCCGTCGCCCTTGTACTTGTCGGCAATGGCCAGCAGGTTGTCGGTGCCGTCCGGGGTGCGGTTGAGCACCACGTCTTCCACGGCGTCGCGCAATTCAGCCGGGATCTGGTCGTAGATCTCCAGCTGTCCGGCGTTGACGATACCCATGGTCAGGCCGTTGCGGATCGCATACAGCAAAAACACCGAGTGGATGGCTTCACGCACCGGGTTGTTGCCGCGGAACGAGAAGGACACGTTGGACACACCGCCGGAAGTCAGTGCATACGGCAGCTCGTCGCGGATGTAGGCACAGGCGTTGATAAAGTCCACAGCGTAGTTGTTGTGTTCTTCGATACCGGTGGCCACGGCAAAGATGTTCGGGTCGAAAATGATGTCTTGTGGCGGGAAGCCGACTTCATTGACCAGGATGTCGTAGGAGCGTTTGCAGATTTCTTTTTTGCGCGCTTCGGTGTCGGCCTGGCCGGCTTCGTCAAACGCCATCACCACCACGGCGGCGCCGTAGCGTTTGCACAGTTTGGCGTGATGGATGAACTGCTCCACGCCTTCTTTCATGCTGATGGAGTTGACGATGCCCTTGCCCTGAATGCACTTGAGGCCCGCTTCGATGACTTCCCACTTGGAGGAGTCGATCATGATTGGCACCCGGGAGATGTCCGGTTCACCGGCAATCAGGTTGAGGAAGGTCACCATCGCCTTCTTCGAGTCCAGCATGCCCTCGTCCATGTTGATGTCGATGATTTGCGCACCGGCTTCAACCTGCTGCAGCGCCACTTCCAGGGCTTCGGTGTAGTTGTCTTCACGGATCAGTCGGGCGAAGCGCGCAGAGCCGGTGATGTTGGTACGTTCGCCGACGTTGACGAACAGCGAGCTGCGATCGATGGTGAAGGGCTCAAGACCCGAGAGGCGGCAGGCTTTGGGAATGTCCGGGATCTGGCGCGGGGCGTAACCGGCCACGGCTTTGGCGATGGCTTCGATATGGCCCGGGGTGGTGCCGCAGCAGCCACCGACAATGTTCAGGAAGCCGCTCTGGGCAAACTCTTCAATGACCTTGGCGGTTTCGGCCGGCAGTTCGTCGTATTCACCGAACTCGTTGGGCAGGCCTGCGTTGGGGTGAGCGGAAACATAGGTGTCGGCCTTGTTCGACAGCTCTTCGAGATACGGGCGCAGCTCACGGGCACCCAGGGCGCAGTTCAAACCGACCGAAATCGGCTTGGCATGGCTGATGGAGTTCCAGAATGCCTCGGTGGTCTGGCCGGACAGGGTACGCCCGGAAGCATCGGTGATGGTGCCGGAAATCATGATCGGCAGTTCGACACCCAGCTCTTCAAACACGCCCTGTACGGCAAAGATCGCGGCTTTGGCGTTGAGGGTGTCGAAAATGGTCTCGATCAGGATCAGGTCGGCACCGCCTTCGATCAGGCCTTTGGTGGCCTCGGTGTAGTTTTCCACCAGTTCATCGAAGGTCACGTTGCGATAGCCGGGGTTGTTCACGTCCGGCGACAGGGAGCAGGTACGGCTGGTAGGGCCGAGCACGCCCGCGACAAAACGTGGTTTGTCCGGGGTTTCCAGGGTTTTGGCGTCGGCGACTTTGCGCGCCAGGCGTGCGCCTTCTACGTTCAGCTCGTAGGCCAGGGCCTGCATGCCGTAGTCGGCCTGGGATACCTGGGTGGCGTTGAAGGTGTTGGTTTCGAGAATATCGGCACCGGCATCCAGATACGCCTTCTCAATGGCCCCGATCACATCGGGGCGGCTGAGGATCAAAAGGTCGTTGTTGCCTTTGACATCACTCGGCCAGTCGGCGAAGCGTGTGCCACGATAGTCGTGTTCCTCTAGGCGGTAGCTTTGGATCATAGTGCCCATGCCGCCATCGAGAATCAGAATGCGCTCTTTGAGGGCTTGCTGAAGTGCTTGGAGACGAGCGCTGCGGTCAGACATAGGACTACCTGTAAGAGCCATGCAAAAGATGCGAAATCATAACAAACCTGCGTGGGATTTGAGCGTTCGCTAATTTACATGAATTTGATTCATGTTGGTGCGGGTGTTCCATGGGTAGAATTGCGACATCTATTGATATCAGGACAATGGCACATGTTTTTTCGCCTACTCGCCGGCGCCGTGACGCTGGTGGTGTGCAGTACAGCGCTGGGACAAACCCCGCTGGTAAGTCCGGCTATTTCCTATACCCGGGACATACAGCCGATCCTCACTGAGAAATGCGTTGCCTGTCACGCCTGCAACGATGCCGCCTGCCAGCTGAACCTTGGCAGCGCCGAAGGCTCGACCCGCGGAGCAAGCAAAGTCCCGGTGTACCAGGGCGACAGAACCACCGCCGTAGCCCCGACCCGGATCTTCTACGATGCCAGTGGCCCTATTGAATGGCGCAACAAGGGCTTTTACTCGGTTCTCGATGCCCAGGGCGCGCAAGCAGCATTAATGGCGCGGATGCTGGAACTGGGCCACAGCGCACCGCTGACCCCCAATGCCAAGTTGCCTGAAGAGATTGTGCTGGGCCTGAACCGTCAAAACGCCTGCCCGGCCCCGGGGGAGTTCAATGCCTATGCGCAAAAGCACCCCAAGGAAGGGATGCCGTTGGCCGTGACCGGGCTTACCGATCAGCAATATCAAACCGTGCAAACCTGGCTGGCCCAGGGCGCGCCGGTGGATCAAAACGCAATCCGGCCGAGCGTCGAGGAAGCGCAACAGATCGCCGAATGGGAAGAGTTGCTCAATCGCCCGGGTTCAACCGAAGCCCTGGTCGCGCGCTGGTTGTATGAGCATTTGTTTTTGGCCCACGCCTATTTCGATAACGGTGTGCCGGGGCATTACTTTCAATGGGTGCGCTCGCGTACGCCCAGCGGCGTGCCGGTTGACCTGATTGCCACACGCCGGCCGAATGACGATCCGGGCACCGAGTTTTTCTATCGCTTGATGCCGGTCCAGGGCGTGATCGTGCACAAGACCCACATCACCTACCCGATGGGCGCGCACAAGCTGGCACGGGTCAAACAGCTGTTCTACAGCGGTGACTGGCACGCCACCTCATTGCCGGGTTACGGGCCGCGCGGCCGGGCCAATCCGTTTGAAACCTTCGAGGCCATACCGGCAGTTGCGCGTTACCAGTTCATGCTCGATAACTCGGAATATTTCGTGCGCACCTTTATCCGCGGCCCGGTGTGCCGTGGGCAAATTGCCACGGACGTGATTCGCGACAACTTCTGGACCGTGTTCCAGGAGCCTGCCCACGATCGCTATGTCACCGATGCCGCTTATCGGGGCAAGGCCACGCCGTTGCTGGCGATGCCGGGGCAAATCGATGATGTGGGCAGTGTGATTTCGCTGTGGCACAACTATCGCGACAAGCGCAACGACTATGAGAAGTTGCGCCAACAAGCCTATGCCGAAATGACACCGCCCAGTTGGTCGACCCTGTGGGCGGGCAACGACAACGCGTTGCTGACCATTTTCCGGCACTTTGACAGCGCCAGCGTGAGCAAGGGCCTGATCGGTGACGTGCCGCAAACCCTGTGGTTGTTCGACTACCCGTTGCTGGAGCGCACCTACTACCAGCTGGCAGTCAACTTCGATGTGTTCGGCAACGTCTCCCATCAGGCGCAGACGCGTTTGTACTTCGACCTCATCCGCAATGGTGCCGAGGTCAACTTCCTGCGTTTGATGCCGGCCGATTCCCGGGCGGGCATCTTGAGTGACTGGTACCAGAACAGCGGCAAGCTGAAGATGTGGCTCGACTATCAAAAAATCGATGCCGACACCCCGACGGGCATCAAGCTGGACCCGGTCGACCCCAAGCGCGATTTCGCGCTCAAATTGATCGAGCGCACAGGCACCCTCAATGCGCGGCCAGACCCGATCAACCGCTGCACCGGGGCGTACTGCTCACGGCCCGGCATCGCCCGGGAGTTCCAGTACGCAGAGCAATCCCTGAGCAGTTTGACCTCACGTCCTGCAGCGGGGCTGGCGGTGATCAACCAGTTGCCCGAAGCCACCATGCTGCGTATCGAGGGCGCCGACGGCAAGCGCGAGATGTACAGCATGCTGCGCAACCGCGCGCACACCAACGTGGCGTTCATGCTCGGTGAGGAATACCGGCTGCAACCGGGCCTGGATACCCTGACCATTTACCCTGGGGTACTCAGCAGCTATCCGAACTTTATGTTCAACATCCCGGCAGATGAGGTGCCAGCCTTTGTCAAGGCGATGGAGCAATGCAAGGATCAGTCGACCTTCGACACCATTGTCGAGCGCTGGGGGATACGTCGCAGCAATCCGCAGTTCTGGCATTACTTCCACGATATTGGCCAGTACATCAATGAAACCGACCCGGTAGAGGCGGGCGTGCTGGATATGAACCGTTACGAGAACCTGTAGTCGTACCGATTATTTTGAACTGGACGGGGCTGCTTTCCTGACAAAAATACTAGGACTTTGTCAGGCGCGCCGATTGGCGTAAACTGCCCCACATGTCTGCGAGGAGATTCCATGAGCGCCATAACGATTACCGACGCCGCCCACGATTACCTGGCTGATCTGCTATCCAAGCAGAACACCCCGGGTATCGGCATCCGCGTCTTCATCACCCAGCCCGGCACCCAGTACGCTGAAACCTGCATTGCCTACTGCAAGCCCAATGAAGTGAAACCCGAAGATACCGCACTGGGCCTGAAAACCTTCACGGCCTGGATTGACTCGGTCAGCGAACCGTTTCTTGACGATGCCGTGGTGGACTACGCCACCGATCGCATGGGCGGCCAGCTGACCATCAAGGCGCCAAACGCCAAGGTGCCAACAGTTAACGCCGATAGCCCGATCAACGAGCGTATCAACTACTACCTGCAGACCGAGATCAATCCCGGTCTGGCCAGCCACGGCGGTCAGGTCAGCCTGATTGAAGTGGTTGAAGACGGTATTGCGGTCCTCAAGTTCGGTGGCGGTTGCCAGGGCTGCGGCCAGGCTGACGTTACCCTGCGTGAAGGCATCGAGCGCACGCTGCTGGAGCGAGTGCCCGAGCTCAAAGGCGTACGTGATGTGACCGACCACTCGCAGAAAGAAAACGCCTACTACTGAGTCATCGGTAACAGGGTGTACGCTGCGTAGCTGATAAAAAACGGTGCCCCGTGAGCACCGTTTTTTTATGTCCGGAATCTGTGGCAGCCAGGTACTTATGGGCGATACAGATGCGCATGCCCGGCACGGTACAGCGATGAATCGGAAAAACTGTCACTGGCCAGTACCCGGCCCACCAGAATCAGTGCCGTACGTTTGAAGCCCTTGGCCCGGACCTTGTCCAGAATGTCATCCAGGGTGCCTTGCACCCAGTCCTGGTCCGGCCAGCTGGCCCGGTGAATGACTGCAACAGGGCAGTCACTGCCGTAATGGGGGCGTAGCTCCTCGATGATTCGCTCAAGGTTCTTGACCCCCAGATGAATCGCCATGGTCGCCTTGTGTTGCGCCAGGCTCTCCAGCTCTTCGCCTGCAGGCATCCGGGTCTTGTCCGCGTAACGCGTCAGGATCACAGTTTGCGAGATGTCCGGCAGGGTCAGTTCTGCGCCTAAAATGGCAGCGCAGGCGGCTGTGGCGGTCACCCCCGGAATGATTTCAAATGCAATGCCCAGCTCGCGCAAACAGCGGATTTGCTCGCCAATGGCGCCATACAGGCTCGGATCACCCGAGTGCACGCGGGCCACATCCTGGCCTTTGGCATCGGCGGTCTTGATCAGGCTGATAATTTGCTCAAGGTGCAGCTCTGCACTGTTGATCACTTGCTCAGCCTGATGGCCTTCAAGGACTGCCTCCGGCACCAGTGAACCGGCGTAAATAATCACCGGGCAGCTGCGGATCAAGCGCTGGCCCTTGACGGTAATCAACTCTGGATCGCCGGGCCCGGCACCGATGAAATAAACAGTCATGGCAGTCTCTTGAAAGGGTCTGGATAGAGCTGTTCGTGAACAACGCTCATAGTGAAGCAGGGGATTATCGCGGGTTTTACCCGGCACAGGCCAATGCAAAGGTGGCCGCAGACGAGTTCTGGCGGGTAATCAGCAGTCTGGCCGGCGCGCCACCCAGCTGTTCGGCCAGGGCCAGTGCAGCACTTTCGGCCACGCCAAAGCAGCCGGTGAGGGCAAACGCCCGGGCTGACCGCTGACTCAATTGGGGCGCAAACGGGGCCAGTTGCTGCGCGCTTAGAACCTCATACGCAAGATTCAACTGCGCCGCCAACCGGATGAGTCCCGCCTCATCACGCTTGAGATCAATACTGGCCAGGGCGTGAACCGCCTGCAGAGCGATTCCCGCCTGGCTCAGGGATTGTTCAATCAGGGCCAGCAGGTCATCGACACTGCAACCCTGACGGCAGCCCAGGCCAATCACCAGGATTGGCGCGGTGCCCGCAGCAATCATGCCGAGTACTGAGCTTCAGGCTTGCGGCGGAACAACCAGGCGCTGATCACGCCCAATGCCAGCCAGAAGGCGAAGTTGGTCAGTTGCGAAGCGATCTTGAACTGCGCTTCCAGCTCTTGCGGAGCCAGGCTGGAATGCACCAGGGGCTGGGGCGCACCAAAAATATGCGGTACCAGCACAATCGCAACCCCCAGCACTTTCAGGGCCCAGTGCTTGCCAAACACTAACAGCGCGATGGCCACTGCAGTGGATGCGGCAGTGGTGACCCACCAGAGCTGGCGTTGCAGCAAATCGGCGGCGGCAGTGCCCGGCAACTCGGGCGGCAGGCCAAGGGTTGGCGCCAGGCAGAACACCGCATAGCCGGCCAGCCCCCACAGCAGGCCCTGGGAGGTGCGGGTCGGTGCGCGCAGGGTATACAGGCCCGCCAGCATCAGGGCAAAACCGACCGCCACCACAAGATTACCGCCGGTGGTCGATAGTACCCGCTGCCAACCGTCTTCAGGCTCCCAGGCTTCGTCGTCGTGGCTATGGCCGGCCATGCTGCCTGCGTCGTGCTCGTGCACTTCACTGGCGGCGGGTTTTTCGTAGGTTTCCGCCTGCAGAATCAGAGGGGCGACCCAAAAGCTTTGCAGCAGGGTGAGCAGCAAAGCGCCCAGCAAGCCGGTGAAGCCTGCGGTCTGAGCTATACGCTTAATCATGGCAGGCAACCTCAATGGCACGGAAAGGCTGAACTATGACGGGTGTCATGGGCTGCATTGTGTACGGCTGCAATATGCGAGAAACCGGCGAAGTAGACGAGCAAAGCCCCCAGCACCGCAGCGCCGACGGCAGCAACGATACGTTGGCTTCGTGTGGCGCTGGTGGCAGCGGAGTGAGTACGGCTGGTGCTGATGGACATGGCGCTTCCCTCTGGTCAGACAGCGGGCACAAGAGCGCAAGAAAACCCCGCGAACGAAGCTCGCAGGGTTTAACAGCGCCCGCCCACCGCGGGTTTGTTATTGGTAATGACCAGGCCGGTCTCCGGGCTTGCGAGGGGCTCACGTGGTGTGGGCCTGCAAACATCTCCTTCCCATGCAGGGTGCACAGTGGTTGTGATGTTTCTCTCGCTTACCGTTGCGGGGGCAGCACCGGACTGGTCGGACAATTAACGCCTGACGCACCGGTTTCCCGTTTCACCCTGTGAAGGGCACCTGATACAAGATGTGTAGGAGAGCACAGCTACGCGGGAGCCGTCAAATCAGCTGCCCATGCAATGGTGCAGAGTCAACTTCAGACGGCGAGGATGCTTTTGACCTTGTTGCGCAGTTGGTCGATGGAAAAGGGTTTGCCGATCACAAACATGCCGGCTGGTACATCGATGTTCTCGGCATAGCCGCTGGCAAACAGCACAGGTAACTGTGGTCGCAGCTCGCGGGCTTTATTGGCAAGGGTCTTGCCATCCATCCCCGGCATCCCCACATCGCTCATCAGCAAATCGATCCTGTTGCCCCGGTCTTCGAGCAGTTCCATGGCGCTCTCGCCATCCTCGGCTTCGAGCACGTTGAATTTCAACTCTTCCAGTACGTCAACGATCAACATACGAACAATGGCGTCGTCTTCGACCACCAGAATGGTAGAGGGTGTTGCAGACATAATGGTTATCCCGAATGAAATTGAGCGCGGGTGGGGGCAAACCTGAATTTGCTTGCTCTATCAGTAAGCTGGAACCCCAACCTAGTTCCGCCGTTGTACAAAAAAAATGCCTGTACAAGTTTTGTTAGGATAGCTGTTGCAAGCAGCTAAATCCTTTTTCACTGTAGGAATTGGCTACCACTTCATAAGAAAAATAGAATTTTTACTCGAGAATCCGTCAAACTCTCAATTTTGACCACCGTACACGGGACTGAAATATGAATGCACCAGCTTCGGTAGATGAGCAGAGCTTTCGCAAGCTCCTGAGCCGCAACGTCGGTTTGCCCTTGGGTGTGGGTGTGCTCAGCGCCGTGTTGTTTGTAGCCATGATCAGCTACCTGCTGTCGGTCATTCAGTGGGTCGAACACACCGACCGGGTGATTAACAACGCCAACGAGGCGGTGAAGCTGTCAGTGGATCTTGAAACCGGCATGCGCGGCTTCCTGATTACCGGTGATGAGCATTTTCTTGACCCCTATGAAGTGGCAAAGCCGCAAATCATGGCCCAACTCAAGGGGCTGAAAGAGCTGGTCGGCGACAACCCGCAGCAAATTGATCGCCTCAAGCGTCTCGAAGCCCTGCAATCCGACTGGAGTAACTACGCCCAGTCGATGATCGATATGCGCCGCCAGAGCGGCGACTACAGGGCGGCAGTGCAGGCCGGACGTGGCAAGCGCCTGAGCGATGAAATCCGCAAGGAATTCGAAGACTTCGTTGCCATGGAGCAGCAACTGCGAGTTGCCCGCAATGAAGATGTGAGTAAAACCACCCTCGTCAGTATTGGCCTTTACCTGGTGTTTGTACTCGGCTTGAGTGGTTTTCTGGCCTACAGAGGTCGTCGCGATTTACTCGATCTTTCAAAGAGTTACAGCGACAACCTCGAGCTACAAATTAAGACTGCGCAGCGCCTGGAACAGCAGGCCTGGTTGCGTAACGGTCAAACCGAACTGGCGGAGCAGGTATTGGGCCGGCTGACCCTGAATATGCTGGGGCGCAACATTCTGCAATTCTGCGCCCAGTACCTCGGCACAGTGGTTGCCGCCGTGTATGTACGCGAAGACCACGGCGGCCTCAAACGGGTGGCCAGTTATGGTTTTTCCCGAGAGGAAGAAGCCCGGGATCAGTTGATACACAATGACGAAGGCCTGGTCGGGCAGGCGGCCCGGCAAGACCAGCTGATACGCCTGGACGATGTGCCCGAGGACTACTTCCTGAAAGTCAGCTCAGGTCTTGGGCAAGGCACACCGCGCAGCGTGCTGGTGGTGCCTACCAGCGACGATGACCGGGTCAATGGCGTCATTGAACTGGGCTTCCTGCGGCCACTGACGGAGCGTGATGTCGAACTGTTTGAGTTGATTGCCGACAATATCGGCATGTCGATTGAAGCCGCCCGTTACCGTCAGCGCCTGCAGGAAGTGCTGGCCGAAACCCAGCAGCTCAACGAAGAGCTGCAAGTGCAGCAGGAAGAGCTGAAGACCGCGAACGAAGAGCTCGAAGAGCAATCGCAGATTCTCAAGGAATCCCAGACGCATCTTGAAACCCAGCAGGCGGAGCTTGAGCAAACCAACGAACAGCTGGCGGAACAGGCACTGGCCCTGGCCGGTCAGCGAGACGCGATGGACCTCAAGAATACCGAACTGAATCAGGCCCAGGTGCAGCTTGAAGAGCGCGCTCTGGAGCTGCAGCGCTCCAGCAAGTACAAGTCCGAGTTCCTCGCCAACATGTCCCATGAACTGCGGACCCCGCTCAACAGCTCGTTGATTCTGGCCAAGCTGCTCGCGGAAAACCCCCAGGAGAACCTGAGCGCCGAACAGGTCAAGTTCGCCGAGTCTATCTACTCGGCGGGCAATGACTTGCTCAACCTGATCAACGACATTCTGGATATCTCCAAAGTTGAAGCCGGCAAGCTCGAAGTGCGTCCCGAAAACACCAGTGTCAGCCGTGTAGTCGAAGGTTTGCGCGGTATGTTCGAGCCGCTGGCGGGGGACAAGTCCCTGCAGTTCCGGGTTGAGGTACAGCCCGGCACGCCGGGCATGATCTACACCGACAGCCAGCGTCTGGAGCAAGTGCTCAAAAACCTGTTGTCCAACGCGATCAAGTTCACCGCCAAGGGTCAGGTCAGCCTGACCGTGTCGGCTCTGCCGGATGCCGCCATAGCGTTCAGCGTCGCGGATTCCGGGATAGGGATCGCCGCCGAAGAGCTGGAAAGCATTTTCGAAGCCTTCCGCCAGGCCGATGGCACCACCAACCGCAGTTATGGCGGGACGGGGCTGGGCCTGTCGATTTCCCGGGATCTGGCGACATTGCTCGGTGGCTCCATCAGTGTCAGTAGCGTGCCGGGGCAGGGCAGCGTATTTACCCTGGTCATGCCCGAACAGTTTGTGGAAAACGCCGAGCCACCAGCCCGGGTGCCTGTCAGCGCTGTGGTGCCAGTGGTTGCTGTCGTACCCAAGCCAGCAGCGCCCGCGGCGATTGTTGCGCCCCAGCACATCCCGCGGTTCATGGATGACCGGGAAAAAGGTCCCTTTACCGGACGTTGTATCCTGGTGATCGAAGATGAGCCTAATTTTGCCGGTATCCTCTTCGATCTGGCGCATGAATTGGGGTATCACTGCCTGGTGGCCCACGGCGCAGATGAAGGCTTCAGCCTGGCGACACAATTTATTCCTGATGCGATTCTGCTGGATATGCGCCTGCCTGATCATTCCGGGCTGACGGTGCTGCAGCGCCTGAAGGCGCTGGCGCCGACCCGGCATATCCCGGTTCACGTCATATCCGTGGAAGATCGGGTCGAAGCTGCGATGCACATGGGCGCCGTGGGCTATGCGGTCAAGCCGACCAGCCGCGAAGAGCTCAAAAACGTATTCGCGCGCCTGGAAGCCAAGCTTACGCAGAAGGTGAAAAAGGTTCTGCTGGTGGAAGATGATGATTTGCAGCGCCACAGCATTGCCCGCCTGATCGGCGACGATGACATCGAAATCACCGCCGTAGGCTTCGCCCATGAGGCGCTTGAACTGCTGCGCAGCAACATCTATGACTGCATGATCATCGACCTCAAATTACCGGACATGCTGGGCAACGACCTGCTCAAGCGCATGTCTACCGAGGACATCTGCTCGTTCCCGCCGGTCATCGTCTATACCGGGCGCAACCTGACCCGGGATGAAGAGGCAGAGCTGCGCAAGTATTCCCGCTCGATCATCATCAAGGGCGCGCGTTCGCCGGAGCGTTTGCTCGATGAAGTGACATTGTTTTTGCACAAAGTTGAATCGCAGTTGTCCCATGAGCGGCAAAGCATGCTCAAGACCGCCCGTAGCCGCGACAGGGTGTTCGAAGGGCGCAAGATTTTGCTGGTGGATGACGATGTGCGCAACATCTTCGCCCTGACCAGTGCCCTTGAGCATAAGGGCGCTATCGTGGTCATTGGCCGTAATGGCCGTGAAGCCATCGAGCGTCTTAACGAGACCGATGATATCGATCTGGTATTGATGGACGTGATGATGCCGGAGATGGACGGCTACGAAGCCACCGTAGAAATTCGCAAGGACCCGCGCTGGCGCAAGCTGCCGATCATTGCAGTGACGGCCAAGGCAATGAAAGACGATCAGGATCGGTGCCTGCAGGCAGGCTCCAATGATTACCTGGCCAAACCTATTGATCTGGACCGACTCTTTTCGTTGATCCGTGTCTGGCTACCGAAAATGGAACGACTCTAAGTGCCACAAACGCAACGAAACGACGACATAGAGTTACGCCTTCTGATCGAAGCGATCTATCTCAAATACAGCTATGACTTCCGCGACTACTCCGGCGCGTCCATCAAGCGCCGGGTACATCATGCGTTGCGTCAGTTCGAATGCAAGACCATATCGGCCCTGCAGGAACGGGTACTGCATGACCCGACGGCCTTTATGCAGTTGCTGCAGTTCCTGACCATTCCGGTGAGCGAGATGTTTCGCGACCCGGAGCACTTTCTGGCCATTCGCCAGGAAGTGGTGCCGGTGCTCAAGACCTATCCCTCACTGAAAATCTGGATTGCAGGTTGCAGTACCGGAGAAGAGGTTTACTCGATGGCCATCTTGCTGCGTGAAGAGGGCCTGCTGGATCGCACCATCATCTACGCCACCGATATCAATCCGCGCTCCCTGGAAAAGGCCCGACAAGGGATTTTCTCGTTGGAGAACGTTCGCGCCTATACCCAGAATTACCAAAAATCCGGGGGGCAGCGTTCGTTTGCCGAGTACTACACTGCCGCCTACGACTATGCGATTTTTGACAAGACACTGCGTGAAAACGTGACATTTGCCGATCACAGCCTGGCGACCGACAGCGTATTTTCCGAAACCCATTTGATTTCGTGTCGCAACGTACTGATCTACTTTAATAAGAATCTTCAAAACAGAGCATTCGGATTGTTTCATGAGTCGCTGTGCCACCGTGGTTTCCTGATGTTGGGCAGCAAGGAAACCCTGGATTTTTCGGACTACAGCAAACAGTTTGCGCCCCTGCTCAAACAAGAACGGATCTACCGCAAGCTATGAATGACATAACCGTAGCGTCTTCGCCCTTGAGACCTGTGGATGCCGTGGTAGTCGGGGCATCGGCCGGGGGTGTTGAAGCCTTGTTGGCTATTTTTGAAGGCCTGGGCCCCGACTTCGGCCTGCCCATCATTGTGGTCCTGCACTTGCCCGATGCCCACCGTAGCCAGCTGGCCGAGGTGTTTGCCCGGCGTCTGGCGCTCAGGGTCAAGGAAGCGACCGACAAGGAACCGATCAGCCCGGGAACCGTGTATTTCGCGGCTCCCGGCTATCACCTGTCGGTGGAGGGCGACTATAGCTTCTCGTTCAGCCAGGAGGCGCGGGTGCATTACTCGCGGCCGGCGATCGATTACCTGTTTGAGTCGGCGGCCGATGCGTATCAACACCGGCTGGCCGCCATATTACTGACGGGTGCCAATCAGGACGGCGCTCAGGGGCTGTACACCGTCAAACAGCGCGGCGGCGTGACCATTGTCCAGGACCCGCAAGAGGCCCTGGTTGCGACCATGCCCCAAGCGGCACTGGACCGGATAAAACCTGACTACATCCTCCCTTTGCGCGGCATCGGCCGTTTGCTATGCGAGCTGGAACGAATCGAATGCTGAAAAGTGATATTCAAGCCAAGTTGCTGATCGTTGATGATCTGCCGGAAAATTTGCTGGCGCTGGAAGCGTTGATCAAAGGCGAGGATCGCACCGTCTACAAAGCGTTGTCTGCGGACGAAGCATTGTCATTGTTGCTGCAGCATGAATTCGCCATCGCCATTCTGGATGTGCAAATGCCCGGCATGAACGGTTTTGAACTGGCCGAGTTGATGCGCGGTACGGAGAAAACCAAAAGTATCCCGATCGTCTTTGTCAGTGCCGCCGGGCGCGAGATGAACTACGCCTTCAAGGGCTATGAAAGCGGGGCCGTGGACTTTTTGCACAAACCGCTGGATATCCATGCGGTGAAGAGCAAGGTCAATGTGTTTGTCGACCTTTATCGCCAGCGCAAGGCGGTCAAGCAGCAGGTCGAAGCCCTTGAGCAAAGCCGCCGCGAGCAGGAAGTATTGCTGGCACAGTTGCAACTGACCCAGGTCGAGCTCGAACATGCAGTGCGCATGCGCGACGACTTCATGTCGATTGTCTCCCATGAGGTACGCACGCCGCTTAACGGGCTGATCCTGGAAACCCAGCTGCGCAAGATGCACCTGGCCCGCGACAACGCGTCAGCCTTTACGCTGGACAAGATGAAGGCCATGGTCGAGCGCGATGAGCGTCAGATCCAGAGCCTGATCCGTCTCATCGAGGACATGCTTGACGTGTCGCGCATCCGCACCGGAAAACTGTCGATCCGGCCGTCAGAATTTGATTTGTCAGCCGCGGTGGGCAATTTGCTGGAGAGCTTTGCTGCGCAAATCAGCGCGGCGGGTTCGAGCGTCAACTACAGCTCAGAGCAGCCGGTGGTCGGGCAGTGGGACGGGTTCAGAATTGAACAGGTGGTCTCCAATTTACTGACCAATGCCCTGCGTTATGGGGCCAAAAAACCGATTGATGTATCTGTGTATACCCGCAGTGCCTGGGCCGTGATCGAAGTCAGTGACCAGGGCATTGGCATCAGCGAAGAAAACCAGCAGCGGATTTTCCACCAGTTTGAGCGCATAGCCGGCAGTCACGTGGTTACCGGCCTTGGCTTGGGGCTGTACATCTCGGAGCAGATCGTTGCCGCCCACGACGGGCAAATCTCGGTTCACAGTGCATTGGGTGAAGGTGCCACGTTCAGGGTTTGTCTGCCTCTGTAACAAAAGACTTGAATTAGCCGCAACCTATGGCGTGGCCTGCGGTCGAAATTGCAGCAATTGCCCGGAATAAGGTTTCCCATGAGTGAAGATGCGCAAGATGTAGTTCTGATTGTCGAAGACGATCCCTCGATCCTGATGGTTCTCAGCGCCTACCTGTCCGGTGAAGGTTATAGAGTGCTGCAGGCTGAAAACGGCGAGCAGGCGTTCGAGATTCTGGCGAGCAAACCGCATCTGGACCTGATGGTGACTGATTTTCGTCTGCCCGGTGGTATATCGGGGGTTCAGATTGCCGAGCCAGCCCTCAAGCTGCGGCCGGACCTCAAGGTCATTTTTATCAGTGGTTACCCGGCAGAAATCCGCGACACCGGTAGCCCGATCACCCTGACGGCGCCGATCCTGGCCAAGCCGTTCGACCTCGACACCCTGCAGGAACAGATCCAGAAACTGCTGGCCTGACTGTAGGAGCGAGCTTGCCTCGCGAGCGGTTAAAAGCTCGCGAGCAAGCTCGTTCCTACAGGTACAGACAGGCAAAGGGGGTCAAAGCCCCTGCTGCAGCGCCGGGTCATCCGGGTTCAACTGTTCCATCTGCGCCAGCAGTACCTGAACGTTCTGTATTTGCCCGGACTCTTTCCAGTAGCGAATCAACAGCACGCGCGCCTTGCGATTGGCCGGCTGGCGTTGCAACAGCTCCTCAAGCTGGCGTTGCGCGGCTTCCAGTTGATCAAGATCGTGCAGGGCAATCGCCAGTTTGTAACGGTAATCACTGTTATCAGGCTCCAGCTCTACGGCTTTGGCCAGACCCAGCAGGGCGTATTCAGTCTGCCCGTGGTTAAGCAGCCAGATACCCAGCGCATGCTGCAAATAAGCAGACTCGGGATGCTCCTCCAGCTGCCTGGCCAGCAATTCACGCGCCCGGTCGGTTTGCCCGCGCTTATCCAGCAACTCCACCTGAGCAACCACGGCCTTGAGATTTTCCGGGTCCAGGGCGGTGACTTTTTCCAGAGCGGCCTGGGCTTCATCCAGCTGACCTTCATGCAGATACAGACGGGCGAGCTGGCCCTGGGCCTGGGGATCGTCGGGGCGGGTTTTGAGATCGCGTTCGTATTCGTCGATTACCTGCTGCAAGGGGGCGAAATACAGGCCTTGCTCATCAGGAGACAAGCCCAGCAGTGCACTGGCGGCGGTAAAGCGTACGCTTTGTTCGGGATCATCCAGCAACGGCCCCAGCAATAGCGTGCGCTGGGCGTTGGGTACCAGCCCGGCAATGCTCTGGATCGCCGCCTGACGGACCAGCGGTGAAGGGTGCTGCAAGTCGGCGTCCGCCAGTTTCAGTGCCTGGGGGCTGGGGTAGTTGGGCAATTCTGCATGCAGGCTGGCACGGCGGATGTCCGACAGGTCGGTGCGGGCCAATTGCTGATAGAGCACCCGGGCCGCACCGGGTTGACCGTTGTGCGCCTGGGCAAGGGCAACCGAATAACTGCTGCTTGTAGAAGGCGCTTTTGTGGCTGGCGCGGGGCGCATCCAATACCAGAGACCGGCTGCGATAAGCGCTGACAGAAGACTGATAGCGAGGTAACGGCGAGGCTGGGTCATGCAATATCCAGAAACAGGCGTGCGGTTGAGGGACAAGATTGGGACAGTAGCCGGTTGGAGTCAAACCCTGATCCGGCAAGCCGCGCTGGCGCTACGCTGCAGATCGCAGCCCCGGTAAGTGCCTACGAGGTTGCGAACAGTAAAAACCAGAGCCAAAAAAAGCCCCGTGACCGAATGACCACGGGGCTAAAAATGGCTGGATGCGACCAACCAAAGGAGCTCTTGAAACTGCTGTTAAATCAATGGGCGCTGGCGACGGTCTCTGCTTGCCAGCCGCCGCCCAGGGCTTTGTAAATGGCCACTACACCGCGATACAACTCAACCTCGGCCTGGGCCTGGCTGTCTTCGGCCGCCAGACGCTCGCGCTGGGCATCGAGCAACACCAGAAAGTCCACCGTCCCTTCGCGATAACGTATTGCCGCCAGGTCGGCCGCCGCGCGGCTGGACTCGCTTTGGCGAATCAGCGAAACCAGGCGCTGCTGACGTTTGCCATAGTCGCTGAAGGCATTCTCTGACTCTTCCAGCGCCAGCAGCACTTGCTGCTCGTAACTGGCCAGTGCGCCATCGGCCTCAGCGTCGGCCCCGCGCAGACGTGCCCGCACGCTGCCCAGATCAAACGCCGGCCAGGTGATGCGCGGGCCCAGTGCCCAGGCATTGGCCGCCGCCGAACCGATCTGCGAACCACGCCCGGCGGTGAAACCGAGGAAACCGCTGAGGCTGACCCGAGGGAACAAATCAGCCTTGGCCACGCCGATCCGGGCAGTGGCCGCCGCCAGCTTGCGCTCGGCACTCATGATGTCGGGCCGACGCTGCAGCAGGTCGCCGGGGTTGCCGATATTCAGCGCCTTGGCAATGGCCGGCAGCTGCTTGGGCCCCAGGTCCACACTCAGTTGCTCAGGCCGTTGGCCCAGCAAGGTGGCGATACGGTTGCGCTCGCGCACCTGCTCGGCCTGCAGTTGCGGCACGCTGGCCTCAACTGCGGCCAGACGCGCATCAGCCCGCATCACGTCCAGTTCATCACCGACCCCGGCATCACGCAGGCTTTGGGTGATGGCTTTGGAGTCTTGCTGGTTTTTCAGGTTGTCCAGGGCGATCCGCTCACGCAGTTGCGCGCCGCGCAGTTCACCGTAGGCATCCACCAGCTCGGCAATCATGGTCACTTGCAGTTGATACAAGTCCGCCGCTGCGGCCTGTTCGTCGGCGTCACTGGCTTCCAGTTCGCGCTGGATACGGCCAAACAGGTCGATCTCCCAGGCCATGTCCAGCCCCAGGTCATACCGCTCACTGTTGACCCGTTTTTCGGTCTGGCCAGGTATCTGGCCTTTGCCCACATCGCTGCTGGCGCGGCTGGTAATGGTCGGCATGGCGTCATTGCTGACGTCATCGCGAATGGCCCGGGCCGCGCGCAGGCGAGCAAAAGCCACGCGCAGCTCGCGGTTACCGTTGAGCGACTGCGTCACCAACTGGTTGAGGGTCGGATCGTCGAATTGCTGCCACCAGATGCCTTCATAATGGGCCCGGTCAAACCCCTTGAGGTTGTCGGCACTGATCTGTGCCGGCTCAGTGACCGGGGTTTTGTAGTCCGGGCCTACGGCGCAGGCACTCAAGGCCAGCACCAGCAGACTTGGCATAAAGACTTTCAGGCTCATTGTTGCGACTCCAGCTTGAGGTGCCTGGCCGCCTTGCGCGCTTCACTGCGCTCCACATAGCGGCGGATCAATACATAAAACACCGGCGTCAGCAGCAGGCCGAAGAAGGTCACACCCAACATCCCGGAGAACACCGCGACACCCATGGCGTGGCGCATTTCAGCACCGGCACCGCTGGAGAACACCAGTGGCACCACACCCATGATGAAGGCGAAGGAGGTCATCAGGATCGGCCGCAACCGCAGACGGCAGGCTTCCAGTACCGCATCCAGCGGGCTCATGCCTTCTTCCTGCTTGTCCTTGGCAAACTCGACAATCAGAATCGCGTTCTTGCACGCCAGACCCACCAGTACGATCAATCCGATCTGGGTGAAGATGTTGTTGTCACCCCCCGAAGCAATCACCCCGGTAATGGCCGACAACAGGGTCATGGGCACGATCAGGATCACCGCCAGCGGCAGGCTCCAGCTTTCGTACTGGGCCGCGAGTACCAGGAACGCCAGCAATACGCAGAGCGGGAACACGAACAGCGCTGTGTTACCGGACAGAATCTGCTGGTAGGTCAGGTCGGTCCATTCGTAGGTCATGCCGTTGGGCAGTTCTTCCTTGAGCAGTTTCTCGATGGCTTTTTCGGCCTGGCCGGAGCTGTAGCCGGGTGCCGCGGCACCGTTGATTTCAGCGGTGATAAAGCCGTTGTAGTGCATCACCCGATCCGGGCCCGAGGTGTCGCTGACCTTGATAAAGGTGGCCAGCGGGATCATCTCGCCCTTGTTGTTACGCACTTTCAACTGACCGATCTGATCCGGCTCCAGGCGGAACTGCTGCTCGGCCTGAACGTTGACCTGATAAGTACGACCGAAACGGTTGAAGTCGTTGGCATACAGCGAGCCCAGGTAGATCTGCAGGGTATCGAAGATGTCGCTGACGGCCACGCCGTGGGTCTTGGCTTTTTCCCGGTCGATGGCGGCATCGACCTGTGGCACGTTCACCGTGTAGCTGGTGAACAGCCCGGCCAGTTCCGGCACGTTGTGGCTTTTGTTGATGATGTTCATGGTTTCTTTGTACAGCTCGTCATAGCCCAGGTTGCCCCGGTCTTCGATTTGCAGACGGAAACCACCGATGGTGCCCAGGCCCTGTACCGGCGGCGGCGGGAAGATCGCCATATAGGCTTCTTCAATGCCGCTGAACTTGCCGTTCAGTGCACCGGCAATGGCACCGGCAGACATGCTCGGGTCTTTGCGTTCGTTGAACGGTTTAAGGGTTACGAAGACGATGCCGGCGTTGGGGCTGTTGGTGAAACCGTTGATCGACAGCCCCGGGAACGCCACTGCACTTTCTACCCCGGGCTGTTTCAGGGCCAGGTCGGACATGCGTTTGATCACGTCTTCGGTGCGGTCCAGGCTCGCCGCATCCGGCAGTTGGGCGAAGGCCACCAGGTATTGCTTGTCCTGGCCGGGGACGAACCCGGTCGGGGTGTTGGAGAAACCGAAGAAGGTCAGCACCATCAGCCCGGCGTACAGGATCAGGGCAATGCCACTGCTGCGGATCACCCGTGCCACGGTACCGACATAGGTATGGCTGGCACGGTCAAAGAAGCGGTTGAACGGGCGGAACAGCCAGCCGCCGAACAGCGTGTCGAGCACTCTGGAGAAGCGGTCTTTCGGCGCGTCGTGGCTCTTGAGCAATACCGCGGCAAGGGCTGGCGACAGGGTCAACGAGTTGAAGGCCGAGATCACCGTCGAAATCGCGATGGTCAGGGCGAACTGCTTGTAGAACTGCCCGGTCAGTCCGGAGATAAAGGCGGCCGGGATAAACACCGCACACAGCACCAGCGCAGTGGCGATGATGGGCCCGGTCACTTCACGCATGGCGCGCTTGGTGGCTTCCACCGGGGTCAGCCCCAGGCCGATATTTCGCTCGACGTTCTCCACCACCACAATCGCATCGTCGACCACGATCCCGATCGCCAGCACCAGTCCGAACAGCGACAGGGCGTTGAGTGAGAAGCCGAACATGTGCATCACGGCAAAGGTACCGATCAGCGATACCGGCACCGCCACCAGCGGAATGATCGACGCCCGCCAGGTCTGCAGGAACAGGATCACCACCAGCACCACCAGAATCAGCGCTTCGAACAGGGTGTGAACCACCGCCTCGATGGAGCCGCGAACAAAGATCGTCGGGTCATAAACGATGCTGAAGTCCATGCCTTGCGGGAAGTTCTTCTTCAGCTCGGCCATCTTGGCCCGAACTTCATTGGAAATATCGATGGCGTTGGAACCCGGACGCTGGAAAATCGGGATCGCCACCGCCGGTTGATTGTTCAGCAGGGAGCGCAGGGCGTATTGGCTGGAGCCCAGTTCAACCCGGGCAATGTCCTTGAGACGAGTGATTTCACCGTCATCGCCAGCGCGAATGATGATGTTCTCGAACTCTTCTTCGGACACCAGACGGCCCTGGGTATTGACCGACAGCTGGAAGCTGGTGGCATTCGGGGCAGGGGGTGCACCCAGGGCGCCGGCAGCCACCTGACGGTTTTGCTCGCGGATCGCGTTGACCACATCGGTGGCCGTCAGATTGCGCGAAGCGGTCTTGTTCGGATCGAGCCACACCCGCAACGAGTAATCGCCCATGCCGAACAACTGCACGTCGCCAACCCCGCCGAGGCGGGCCAGTTCATCCTTGATGTTGAGGATGGCGTAGTTGGACAGGTACAGCATGTCGTAGCGCTGGTCCGGCGAGGTCAAGTGCACAACCATGGTCAGGTCGGGCGAAGCCTTGTCCACCGTGATCCCGATGCGTGTCACTTCTTCGGGAAGCTTGGGCTCGGTACGGGTCACACGGTTCTGCACCTGCACCTGAGCGTTGTCCAGGTCGGTACCCAGGGCAAAGGTGATGGTCAGGGTGATCTTGCCGTCAGCGGTGGACTGAGACGACATGTAGAGCATGTTCTCGACACCGGTAATCGCCTGTTCCAGCGGCGCGGCGACGGTTTCACCTATCACTTTGGGGTTGGCCCCGGGGAAGTTGGCCCGTACCACAACGGTCGGCGGCACCACTTCGGGGTATTCACTGATGGGCAACTGGAACAGCGAAATGCTGCCCGCAATCAGGATCAGCAAGGAAAGCACGGCGGCGAAAATCGGCCGCTGAATGAAGAACTGGGAAAAATTCATCGGAGTTATCGTCCCTTAACCGCGAGGAGTCGCGACGCTGGCCAGCTTCGGCGCGCCATTGGCGGGCTTGGCTGGGGACAGGTTGCTGGCTTCCAGGGCTTGTCGTTGTTGTGCCAGTGCGGCGAGGGTCTGTTCGCTGGCCATCGGAATCACTTCAGGGGTGACCGGTGAACCCGGGCGCACCCGTTGCAGGCCCTTGACGATGATGGTGTCGCCCTTGTTCAGGCCGCTGCGAACAATGCGCAGGCCTTCGATTTTCGGTCCCAGGTCAACGGAGCGGTAGGTAGTGTTATTGGCGCCGTCCATGACCAGCACGAATTTCTTGCCCAGGTCGGTACCGACGGCTTCGTCATTGATCAACACCGCTTCGTAGGTGCCGCTGCCCACCAGTTTGAGGCGCGCATACAGGCCCGGGGTGAAGCTGCCGTCGGCGTTATCGAACACGGCACGGCCGCGGATGGTGCCGGTCTTCGGGTTGACCTGGTTGTCGACGAAGTTCATCTGGCCCAGGTGCGGGTTGCCGTCTTCGTTGGACAGGCCCAGGTAAACCGGGGTGCTCTGACCGCGCTGGCCCTGGCGGGCAAGTTGCGCGTATTTGAGGAATACCCGTTCGTCAGCGTCGAAGTAGGCATACACCTTGTCGGTGGAGACCACACTGGTCAGCGGCGTGACATCAGCGGTGACGATGTTGCCCGCAGTGATTTCGGCACGGCTGACCCGGCCACTGATTGGCGAAGTCACACGGGTGAAGCTGAGGTTGAGTTTGGCCAGGTCCAGTTGTGCCTGAATGGCCGAGACCCCGGCGCGGGCGGCCTGGGAGGCGGTGGTGCGCGAGTCGGCCAGTTCTGCGGAAATCGCATTGCTCTGGCGCAGGCGTTCGCCGCGCTGGGCTTCGTTGTCGGTACGGGTGGCGTTGGCGCGGGCCTGTTGCACCTCGGCTTCAAGACGACGCACTTCGGCCTGGAACGGACGCGGATCGATCTGGAACAACAGGTCGCCCTTTTTCACCAGGGCGCCCTCAGTGAAGGCGACCTGATCAATCTGGCCCGACACCCGTGGACGAATTTCAACGGTCTGCGGAGCTTCAAGGCGCCCGGTGAACTCGTCCCATTCATTGACCGGCTGTTCCAGCACTTTGGCCACACTGACTTTGGCAGCGGGAGCAGGAGCAGTCGCTTGTGGAGTTTTGCCGCATGCGCTCATCACCACGATGGCCAGGGCCGCGAGTGGGAAGCGCAAATGTTTAAGTGACTGTTCCATGGGGGGAGTCCGCCAATCTATTGAGATGGGCGGATAATGCTGGCGCGAGGGCCGGGGAACGAATCGAACCCAGCGAAGATCAATATCATTCAGAATGATACAAAGCCCGGCCAAGCCCTCTAGCTTGCGCCTTTTGTTAGGGAGCTATCAATTAAATTCTTCGTCATGGGCCTGAACCATCTGTAGGAGCGAGCTCTCAAAAATGCCAGCGAAGAGCTCGCGAGCAGGCTCGCTCCTACAGGTGCGGTCAATGCTTCAGAAGTTGATCGAAGCACTCAGGCGGGCGGTCAGCGGCGCGCCCTGGAATACATAGTTGTCGCCCATGTACTCACCCACATCGCGCCAGTAGCGCTTGTCGAACAGGTTGTCGACGGTGAGCCGGAACACGGTGTCATAACCCTCGATACGGGTGCTGTAGCGGCTGCCGATATTGAAGATGGCGTAACTGCCAGCCTGCACACCGCCCTGTTGGCTGGCGTATTTTTTGCCGCTGTATTGCATCCCGCCGAGCAGGGCCAGGCCATCGACCCAGGGCAGGGCGTAATCACCATAAAGACTGGCGCGCAGGGTCGGCACGTTGATGGTTTGATGGCCTTCATACTCGGGCGTACCGCTGCCTGTCACCCGGGCGCGGATCGCCGTCACACTGGCCGATACCTGCAAGCGCTCACTGGCCCAACCGTTGGCCGCCAGCTCCAGGCCGGTATTTTTCTGTTCGCCCTGCTGCACATAGGTGAATGCACCCGCAGTGGCGTCGGGGCGGGCATATTGGTAGTCCTGACGGATCTGGAACAGCGTCGCGCTCAGGCTGATACGCCGCCAGTCGTACTTGACCCCTGCTTCAATTTGCCGTGACAGGGTGGGGGCGAGGGTTTCAAAAGCATTGCTGGCAAACCAGGGTGCCGTGCCACCCAGGGCCAGGCCCTTGCTGTAACGGGTATACAACGACAGGTTCGGCACGGGTTTGTAGATCAGTGCGGCCTGGGGCAGGAATTCATAGCGCCGGGTATGGCGGCTGGTGTCGCCCTGGTCGTCGAAGGTGCGTTCGTCCAGCAGCACTTCACGGCCACCGAGCACGGTCTGCCATTGTTGGTTAAAACTGATCCGGTCGTTGAAGAACAGCCCGTACTGGCGGCTGTCCAGACGTCGATAGCTGTCCTCGACCGGCCCGTCATAGCGCGCAAAGTTCTCGGGTTCACTGTCGATATTGCCGCTGCCGATCATCTCGTTGATCAGCTCGCGCTGATCCACCACACGGCGGAACGCGCTGCTGCCCACTGTCAGTTCATGGCCGATGCCGCCGGTATCAAACACACCGCTGAGTGCTGCCTGCACTTCATCATTGCGCCGGGTGTCGTCGGGGCTGCGGAAGTCATAGATATCGTAATTGCCTTCGGGGCTGAAGTAGTTGGGTACTGCGCTGCCGGCACAACTGGCGGCGCCATAACAACCCCAGGCAAATGAACTGTAATCATCGATCACCACTTTGCTGCGTGAGGCGCTCAGGCTGCCTTTCCAGTTATCGGTGAAGCGGTACTCAAAGTTGCCGTTGATGTTCAGCGAATCAATGGTTACAGGTTTGGAGCCGCTCTGGTGAGCCAGCAGCTTTTTCGGTGAAGCGTGGTGCGGCAGTTCGGTGCCGCCGAGCAATTGATAGCCCGGCACCGAACGCTGCTCCTTGTTTTGGTACTCCACATCCAGTTGCAGCAGGGCGTCGGGGCTGATGTTCCAGTCGAAAGCCACAGCGGCGAAATCACGCTGGCCATTGGCATGTTCGACGTAGGAGTGGATGTCCTCATGGGCGAGATTGGCACGCAGTCCGAACTGCTGCTCGCTGCCGAACCAGCCCCCCACATCGGTGGCCAGATAACCACTGCCGCGATCATCGGTGGAGACCGTGACGGAGCGTACATCCGCGGCACGCTTGGTCACGTAATTGACTACGCCACCTGGCTCGGACACGCCGCTTTGCAGGCCGGACAGACCCTTGAGCAATTCCACCTGCTGCTTGTTTTCCAGGCCGACGTTTTGCTCGCCGGTGATGGTGCGGCCATTGATCTTGTAGCTGCTGGCCGAATTCAACGAGAAGCCGCGGACCACGAAATTCTGGTAATAACCAATGGGCGCATAGCTTTCACCCACCGAAGCGTCGTTGCTCAATACATCGCTGAGCAGGCGGGCTTGTTGATCCTTGATCAGCGCGTCGGTAAAGACTGAAATCGCCGCCGGGGTATCCAGCAGGGGTGCCGCTTCGAAACCGCCGACCCAGGCGCTGTCGGCCTGATAGCCGGCGTTGTCTTCAGCGGTCACGGCGGTCGCCGGCAACTCGGTATTGGCGCCGTGGGCCACCGGCACTGCGCTGGACAGTAACAGGCCAAGGGTCAGCAGGTTGAGCGTGAACCGCGGGGCGGACTCTCCCTGGTTGAAAGTCCGGTGAAGCCTGTTCATGCAAAACTCCTGAATGATGGGCGGCCTTGGGTGCAGGGCCTGTTCACAGGCGCGCCATCATACAGACGCTACTTAACCTTGGGTTAATGGTGCAATGTGACGCTCCGGTCTTTTTGAGGAATTGCGCATGCCATTTTTTCTACGCTCATGCCTGGTACTGGCCTGCAGCTTGCCCTTGCAGGCGCTGGCGGCGCCTTCCGCTTCCGCCCCGGTCTATGGCGAGCAACTGCAAGGCTTCGAGTACCCGTACCCGCTGCATCACTTCAACTTTGATTCCCAGGGCCAGACCCTGCAGATGGGCTACATGGACGTTGCCCCCACGGGGCCTGCCAATGGCCATACGGCGGTGCTGCTGCACGGCAAGAACTTCTGCGCAGCCACCTGGGGCGACAGCATCAAGGCCCTGAGCGCGGCGGGTTACCGGGTCGTGGCGCCGGACCAGATCGGTTTTTGCACCTCGAGCAAACCGGCCAGTTATCAATACAGCTTTCAGCAATTGTCGGCTAATACCCATGCCTTGCTCGACAGCCTCGGGGTGGACAAGGCCAGCATCATCGGCCACTCCACCGGCGGCATGCTGGGTACCCGCTATGCACTGCAGTACGCCCCGCAAACCGAGCAGCTGGTGCTGGTCAATCCAATCGGTCTGGAGGACTGGAAAGCCCTCGGCGTGCCATGGCGCAGTGTTGACCAGTGGTACGCACGGGAACTGAAACTCAGTGCCGAAGGTATTCGCCAGTACGAGCAAAGTACCTATTACGCCGGGCACTGGAAGCCCGAGTACGATCGTTGGGTGGACATGCTGGCGGGTCTGAACAAGGGGCCGGGGCACAAACGGGTGGCGTGGAACTCGGCGTTGATCTACGACATGATTTTCACCCAGCCGGTGTTTTACGAACTGCCGGAACTCAAGGTGCCAACCCTGTTATTGATCGGCGATGCTGACACCACCGCCATCGGCAGTGATATTGCTTCAGCGCAAGTGAAGGCCAGAATCGGTGACTACAAAGTGCTGGGCAAACAGGCAGCCAAACTGATTCCCGGGGCCAGGCTGATTGAATTCCCGGGCATGGGCCACGCCCCGCAAATGGAAGACCCGGCGGCCTTCAACAAGGTGCTGGTGGAGCAGTTGAACCTCCAGGGTTGACCCCAAACCCGGCGCTGTGCCAAAGGCTCGCAGCCTTCGTGCCTGGTTAGCGACTGCCCATGATCAAACGAGGACCAAATCAGGATCAAGCGAGTGATCAATCCAGGATCACTCCTTGATTTAGAGCCTCCAAGTGCGTTATAGCTAAAAGGGTATCCAATCGTATTACAGGAAATTACAGCTCCCTATGGATGGAATCACACGTATCAATCGCCAGTCCGGCTCACATTACGCATCCCTGATTGCGCAGTGTGGGCCTCACGTCAAAGGCTGCATTCTTGCAGCGACAGGGTTTGTCTCCCGCCTCTATGCACTCTTGATTCCACCCCGTTGTTTGCCCGCCAGCTGTGCTGACTGGCGCCACTGCTACGTCCCCCCTCCAGATTTTTTCTGATCGCCAGCCGACCCGGCGTGTTTGCATCCGTTTTTAACGGGATGCGCTGTTGCCCGGCATTTTTATCTGATCCCCTCACTTTCTGACCCGACATCCCTGGCACCAGCCAGCTGCAGGTCACGACAGCGTTTGGTTACCCATGACCAGGCGCCGCGCTACAAGGACTCACGAGCCATGATTTATTTCCAGGGTAAAAGAATTTTCAGTGCCATCTTCGATATGGACGGCACCATGTTTGACACCGAACGCCTGCGCTTCAAGACCCTCAAACAGGCCGCGCTCGAGATTTACGGCACGCCATTGAGCGAAGAAACCCTGATCGGTTCTCTGGGCCTGAGTGCCCGCAAGGCCGAAGCGCTGGCCAAGGCCAATCATGGTGAAGATTTCCCTTACGCTGCGGTCCGCCAGCGCGCCGATGAACTTGAACTGGCCCATGTGCGTAACCATGGCGTGCCGATCAAGGACGGTTTGCTCGAAGTGCTCGAGCGCTTGCGCAAGTATGGCCTGACCATGGCCGTGGCCACCTCGAGCCGCCGCGCCATCGCCGAGGAATACCTGATCAATGCCAACGTACTGAAGTACTTCGACGTCACCGTTTGCGGCGATGAAGTGGAGCAGGGCAAGCCCCACCCCGAGATTTTCCTCAAGGCCGCCAGTGCGCTCAATTGCCTGCCGGGCCACTGCCTGATGCTCGAAGACTCCGAGAACGGCCTGTTGTCGGCGATTCGTGCCGAAGGGCAGCCGATCCTGATCGAAGACATCAAGCCTCCGGCAGCCGAAGTGAAGGCCGGTGCGCTGAAGGCGTACCAGAACATGCACGGGTTTCTGGGCGACCTCAACCAATGCATGCCGGATCTGGGCACCCCCGAACTGAACGAGAGTTTCCCCCAGGCCCTCAATCAATTCAGTGTCGGCATCCACGGTTTCGGGGCCATGGGCGGTGGCTACCTGACGCAGATTTTCTCCCACTGGGATGGCTACACCCGGCCTTGCGAGATTATCGCGGCCACCCGTTCGCGGATGCTGCGCGACACCATCCAGGCCTTTGGCCGCTTCAGCGTGCGCTATGGTGCGACCTCGTTCGACCAGACCATTGAAAACCTCAGAATGATCGACATGGATGACGCCCAAGAGGTGATCCGCATGTACGACGAAGCTGAAATAGTCGGGCTGAGCCTGCCGGAAACCGCGATCCGCAAACAGGCGGACGTCATTGCCAGGGGTTTGATCCGGCGCTTTGAGCGACGCGGGCGTGAGTTGACGATTCTGATTGTGTTGAACAAGGTCGGCGGCGCGGACTTTGTCCGCCGCCATGTGCGAGCCCAGCTCGAACTGCTGGTTGCACCGCACCTGTGCCAGAAAATTCTGGATAACACCCACTTTGCAGAAACCGTGGTCAGTCGCATTGTCTCCAAGCTGTCCAACGAGTCGCTGGTGCGCCAGTTG
Organism: Pseudomonas sp. Lz4W; assembly: GCF_000346225.2. Lineage (NCBI taxonomy): Bacteria > Pseudomonadati > Pseudomonadota > Gammaproteobacteria > Pseudomonadales > Pseudomonadaceae > Pseudomonas > Pseudomonas sp. Lz4W. Next base: position 2,370,308 of record NZ_CP017432.1, read on the forward strand.
CGTATCAAGTCGAAAATCTTCCAGAACAGCCTGACTGACGACACCGTCGTACCCACGGCAAGCCCGAAAACCCCGGTGCCGGAATACGAACGCCTGATCAGCCGCTTTCGGCCATTTGCCCAGTCCAGCAATGCACTGAGCCAGTTGCATTTGATCCTGTTCAACAGCGAGTCGGACATGCCGTTGTATGCCGAACGCTGCAGTAACCTGCTGGAGCGTCTGCGCCAGGTCAGGACAGTTGACGACATCACCCAGACCCAGGTGATGAAAAACCTGTTGTGGAACGGCCCCCACGCCATCATTGCCTGGTACGCCAGCCGCCTGGGCTATTCGTGGTTGGGGCAGGCCATGGGCGACCCGCGGGTCAGTGCTCTGGCCGAGCGCTTGATTCGTCAGGAAGTGGGCCCGGCCCTGGTGGCCGAATACCCGCACATGGCGCAAGCTGTCGAGAGTTTCTCGAACACATTTCTCGCGCGCTGTAACACCTCGTTCAAGGACCCCTGTACCCGCGTCGGCCGTGATCCGCTGCGTAAACTGCAGCGCAACGAGCGGATTTTCCGCAGCATCGATCTGGCCAAGAAACATGGCATCGACTGCAGCGCCCTGGAGTTTGGCAGCGCCCTGGCGCTTCATTACGCGCTGCGTTCCACAGACAGCAAGGATCAGGAAAGCCAGTTGATGCGCACCCTGTATCAAGACAGCGGCAGTGTCGAGACGGTGCTGACCTACAGTGCAAATTACAACGGCCGACCGTATCCGGGGCTGGATCCGGTCAAGGACGGCGAACTGATCGAGGCCATCTCCGGGCATTTCCGGAGCCTGGCGGCCATGGAACCGGACTGTGCTGAATTCGTCATGGCCCAGGCCTAAAGCAATCAAGCGCGCAACGCCTTGAATGGGCCAGTCTGGTGGGTCTGTTCAAGGAGATGATCATGATCCGACTGTCCCTGGTCCAAGCCAAAGAGCTGGCCGAATCCATCCTGTTGCATAACGGTTTCAATCCGGCCCATGCCCGCGCAGTGAGTGACACGGTACTTGCCGGGGAGCGCGATGGTTGCGCTTCCCACGGCCTGTATCGGGTGCTGGGCTGTGTCAATTCACTGCGTGCGGGCAAGGTCTCGGCCGATGCCGAACCCCGGGTGATCGACCAGGCACCTTCCATTGTTCGGGTGGATGCAGCGGGAGGTTTTTCCCAGCTGGCGTTTCAGGCGGGTTTGCCGTTACTGCAAGAGAAGACCCGGGCCAACGGGATTGCCGCACTGGCGATCAATCGTTGTGTGCATTTTTCCGCATTGTGGGTGGAGATCGAACAATTGACCGCTGCCGGTCTGGTGGCGCTGGCCTGTAACCCGAGCCATGCCTGGGTTGCGCCGGCGGGCGGGAGCCAGCCGGTATTCGGCACCAACCCGATTGCCTTCGGCTGGCCACGTGCGGGCAAGGATCCGTTTGTATTCGACTTCGCCACCAGCGCCATCGCCCGTGGCGATATCGAGTTGCACCGACGGGCAGGCAAGGCAATTCCCGAGGGCTGGGGGGTTGATGCCCATGGCCAGTCCAGCACTGATGCCAATGTGGTACTGGACTCGGGAGCGATGCTCACGTTTGGCGGGCACAAGGGCTCGGCGCTGGCGGCGATGGTGGAACTGATTGCCGGGCCCTTGATCGGTGACCTGACCAGTGCCGAGTCACTGGCTTGGGACGCGGGGAGCAAGTCGTCGCCGTACCATGGTGAATTGATCATCGCATTGGATCCGCAGCGTTTTCTGGGGGCCGCCACCGAGCAGCATCTGGCCCGGGCCGAGGTGTTGTTCGAAAGTATCGAAGGGCAGGGAGCACGATTGCCGTCGCAGCGCCGTTATGAAGCCCGGGCGCGCAGCCTGGTGGAAGGGGTACAGATTCCCGAAGCCCTGTACCACGACCTGCTGGCGCTGAAATCCTGAGCCATCACTCCAAACGAGCTCGTCTTCTGCAGGAGCGAGCCTGTCTGCAGGAGCGAGCTTGCCTGTAGGAGCGAGCCTGTCTGTAGGAGCGAGCTTGCCTCGCGAGCTTTTTGTCATTGCGATGAAAAGCTCGCGAGACAAGCTCGCTCCTACAGTTCAACGGTTCAACGGTTCAACGGTTCAACGGTTTCAACGCTGTACTTCAGGCCAGTGAGTCTCCACGACGGGCTGTGGTCTGTGCATTGCCATCCAGCGCGGATATGCGTGCAGCCGATTCCGCATCTACCTGATGCAGCGACTTGCCCAATCAACCCAAACGAGCTCGTCTTCTGCAGGAGCGAGCTTGTCTGTAGGAGCGAGCTTGCCTCGCGAGCTTTTTGTCATTTCGATGAAAAGCTCGCGAGACAAGCTCGCTCCTACAGTTCAAGGTTTCAAATGTTTCAGGATTTCAAAGGTTTCACCGCCGTACTTCAGGCCAGTGAGTCTCCACGACGGGCTGTGGTCTGTGCATTGCCATCCAGCGCGGATATGCGCGCCGCCGATTCCGCATCCACTTGATGCAACGACTTGCCCCGGGTTTCACGGGTCAGGCCCACAGCCACAATCGAGATCAGCGCCGCTCCCACCAGATACCAGGCGATCGGCGTCGAGCTGTGGTACTTGTTGAGCAGGGTAATCGCGATCAGCGGTGCCAGTGAACCGGCGAAAATCGGCGCCACCTGATAGCACAGCGAAAGCGCGGTGTAGCGCACATGGGTCGGGAACATCTCGGCCATCAACGCCGAATAGGGGGCATAGGTCATCGACTCTATCGCCAGGCCCAATGTGATGGCCGCCATGATCAGCCAGTTATTGCCGGTGTCCATCATCGGAAATCCGACAAAGCCCCAGAACCCGGTGAGCACCGCCCCGACCAGATACACCGGTTTACGTCCCACCAGGTCAGACAGGTAACCCATCAGCGGGATCATGAAAAAGTGCAGCAGGTGCGCGCCGAACATCAAAAACAGAATCTCGGAGGTGTCCTTGTGCACCACCAGCTTGAGGTAGGTGATCGAGAAGGTCACGACGGTGTAGTACAGAATGTTTTCTGCAAACCGCGCACCGATACCCACCAGCACGGAGCGCCAGTGGTGACGCAGCACTTCAATCACCCCGAGTTCCTGCTGTTTGTTTTGGGCCTGACGGGCCTGGGCTTCCTTGAAGATGGGCGCATCGTCGACGCTGGTACGAATCCAGTAGCCGATCAGCACCACCACCGCCGAGAACCAGAAGGCTACACGCCAGCCCCAGGAGAGGAATTGCTCCTCCGAAAGCGTGGTCGACAACAGCAGCAACGCCACGGTAGCCACCAGGTTGCCGGCGGGAACTCCGGCTTGCGGCCAACTGGCCCAAAAGCCCCGGCGGTTATCCGGGCAGTGCTCTGAAACCAGCAGAATGGCGCCGCCCCATTCCCCGCCAAAGGCGAAGCCCTGGATCAGCCGCAGCAACACCAGCAGCACCGGTGCGGCGTAGCCAATGGTATCGAAGCCGGGCAGGCAGCCCATCAGGAAGGTGGTGATGCCGACCACCACCAGGCTCAGTTGCAACAGGCGTTTGCGGCCGAACTTGTCACCATAGTGACCGAATACCAGGCCGCCGATCGGCCGGGCGAGAAAGCCCACTGCATACAGGGCAAAGGCCGCGATGATGCCGTCGATCGGGCTGTCGGTCTGGCGGAAAAACAACTGGCCGAAGACCAGTGCCGAGGCGGTGCCATACAGAAAAAATTCATACCATTCGGCGACGGTACCGGCCATGGCTGCGGCCACGACACGTTTGAGTCCCGCAGGGCTGGTGGTTGCGTGAGAGGATTGAGTGGACATGCTGGCACTTCCTGTAGGTGCGCTAAAACGGGCAGCCGGGCGGGCAGTCAGAGCCCCCCGGCAATCACTTAAAGACCGACGTCCGGCAGATGCGGACGGTTGGCCAGGGCCTTGGCCATGATCTGTTCCACATACTCGCGATCAGCCTGTGGCAGGGCCAGACGCGGCGGGCGGGTCAGCGCACTGCCGCGCCCGGCAATCGCTTCGCACAGCTTGATGCACTGCACCAGATCGGCACGGGCATCCAGGTGCAGAATCGGCATCAGCCACTCATAGATCGGCATGGCTTCGGCAAAGCGTCCGGCCTTGGCCAGGCGGAAAATCGTCTCGCCTTCCTTGGGGAACACGTTGGACATCCCCGAGACCCAGCCTTCAGCCCCCACGGCCAGGCTTTCCAGTACCACGTCATCAAGACCGGCGAACAACACAAAGCGGTCGCCCACCTGATTGCGGATGTCGATAAAACGACGGGTGTCGCCGGACGAGTCCTTGAAGCACACCACGTTGTCGCAGTCGGACAGGGAGATAAGAATTTCCGGGGTCACGTCGTTTTTGTAGATGGGCGGGTTGTTGTACACCATCAGCGGAATGTCGGCGTTTTTGGCCACGTAGCGATAATGCTCGGCGGTTTCGAACGGCTTGGAACCGTAGACCAGGGCCGGCATCAACATCACACCGTCAACGCCGACCTTGCGCACCGCGTTGGCCACTTTGGCGGCTTGCACGCTTGTGAACTCGGCAACGCCACAGATAACCGGCACCCGACCGCCGGAGGCGGCCACTGCAACCTCGGTCACGGCGATTTTTTCTTCGGCGCTCAGCGAGGTGTTTTCCCCCACCGAGCCGCACACCACCAGACCAGATACGCCGTCACGGATGACGTTGGAAATCACCTGGTGGGTCTTGTCCAGGTTGATTGTGAAGTCATCGTTGAATTGAGTGGTTACCGCTGGAAAGACACCACTCCAGTTTATGGGTTTGCTCATTGTCTGTTGCCTCTGCTGTGGTAATTGTATTTCGTATACGATTTTAAACGTCGGTACTTTTTGCTCTCTGCAGGCGCTCGCTCGGGAGCTGTGCTGTGAAAAGCTTGCGCCTACAGAAGGGTTACCGGGGGAGGGTCAGGCGTCTGGCCAGGTATCGGACAGACGATAGCCCTGTGGCCAAGGGTCGCTCGGGTCCAGCAGATGCTGGTGGGTGCCGGTAATCCAGGCCCGCCCGGAAATGCACGGATAGATCGCTGCACGCCCGGCGACTTCGGTCATGGAGTCGATACGGCAATGAAATTCGGAACCTATGAGCGAGCGCCCGATAAAACGCTCCCCGACCTGCAACAGCCCTTTGGCCTGCAATACCGCCATGCGTGCAGAGCACCCGGTGCCGCAGGGCGAACGGTCGATCTTGCCGGGACGGATGACCACGGCGTTGGCGCCAGTGGCGATGCCTTGCTCGTACACCACAGGTGCGGCGATCTGGCAAAAAGAAATATGCGACCAGTCAGGGTTCAGCGGGTGCACGAAGCCCAATTGCTCATTGGCCGCATGGGTGATTTTCAGCCCCACCGCCACCAGCTCCGCCGCTTCATCCGGGGTGATGGAGAAGCCCAGCTCCCGGGCATCGGCGATGACAAAACTGTCGCCACCATAGGCGGTGTCGACCTTGATCGAGCCCAGCCCCGGAACTTCGATCCAGGCATCCAGCCGGTCGGCGAAGGAGGGCACGTTTTTGATTTCGACCCGCTCAACCTTGCCGTCGCGGCAATCGGCCACGGCTTCGATCAGCCCGCCCGGGGCTTCGAGTATCAGCCTGGTCTGGGGTTCGGTCATGGGCAAAATGCCGCTGTCGAGCAACACCGTGGACACGCAGATCGAGTTGGAGCCCGACATCGGCGGGGTGTCGGCAGGCTCCATGATAATCCAGGCCATTTGCGCCCGCGGGTCCTTGGCCGGAACCAGCAGATTGACGTGGCGGAACACCCCGCCGCGGGGCTCATTGAGGACAAAATTGCGCAGTGTCTGATCCTGGGCGATCCAGCGTGACTGTTCCCACACCGTGGCACCGGGTGGCGGCGCGACGCCGCCGACAATCACGTCCCCGACCTCGCCCTCGGCGTGACAGCTGACCACATGAATGACTTTGGATGAGCGCATGGTTTTCTCCTATTTCACAGATTTGAGGAATGCTGCAGTTTCAGGATGCAGGGGGTTGCCGATGACTTGATCGGGGGAGCCGATCTCGTGCACCAGGCCATTGCGAAAGAACGCCACCCGGTCGGAGACATCACGGGCAAAGCGGATTTCGTGAGTCACCAGGACCATGGTCATGCCGTCTTCGGCCAGCATGCGCATGGTGTCCAGCACCTCGCCCACCAGTTGCGGATCGAGGGCCGAGGTCGCTTCGTCGAACAACATATAGTCCGGAGACATGGCCAGGGCGCGGGCGATGGCCATGCGCTGCTGCTGGCCGCCGGACAGTTTGCCGGGGAAGGTCTTGAGCTTGTCGCCAAGGCCGACATGGGTCAGTTGTTGCACCGCCAGGGCTTCGGCTTCAGCCTTGCTTTTACCCAGTACCTTGCGCGGGGCCAGCATCACATTCTCCAGCACGGTCAGATGCGGGAAGGCGTTCCATTGCTGGAACACGATGCCGATTTTTTGCCGCAGCCGGTTGAGGTCGGTGGCCTTGTCGTGCACCTCGATCCCGTCTACGCGAATATGGCCTTTCTGGATCGGCTCCAGGCCGTTGATGCACATCAACAGGGTCGACTTGCCGGAGCCGGAGCCGCCGATTATCGAAACCACTTCGCCCTTGTTGACCGTCAGGCTGACGCCCTTGACCACTTCCAGATCGCCGAAGGATTTGTAGACGTTGTCGATCTCAATCATTTTCTTGCCACCTTCTTTCCACACGAGCGCCAAGGCGGGCGACCACCAGGCTCATGACGTAATAGATAAGCCCCGCGATGCACAACACCAGCATCGGTTCCTGGATACGGGTAACGATGGTTTGCGAGGCGCGCAGCAGTTCAACGATGCCGATCCACATCACCAGCGCGGTGTCTTTCATCACGCTGAGTACCAGATTGAGCCAGCCGGGAAACGCTACCCGCATGGCGATCGGCAGCACGATGTAGCGCAGGTCCTGCAGGTAACTCAGCCCCAGCGAGCGGCTGGCCCGGCGCGTGGTGAAGGGCACCGCCAGGACGCCGCTGCGCACGATCTCGGTGAAGTACGCAGCGGCGTATACCCCCAGCACAATGCAGCCGACGCTGAAGGCACTGATGTTCAGGCCGATGATGCTCTTGAGCGAGTTGAACAATACGAACTGGATCAGCAATGGCACGCTGCGAAACACGTCCAGGACCCAGGCCAGCGGCAGGCTGGCCCTTGGCAACAGGGCCCGCAACAGGCCGAAGAGCAGCCCGGCGAGGGTGCCCAGCAGGATCGCCCAGGCGGTCAGTTGCAAGGTGACCCAGGCGCCCTCCAGCAAAAATAAAAAGTCATTCCAGGTAAAACTGGTGGAAAACATGCTCACGTCCTCAGTAACGGAACAGACGCCAGGCCATCAGCCGGGCTACCGCAACGATCGCCTTGGCAATCAGGTAATACAGCACCGCAGCAATGGCGAAGTATTCGAAGGTGCGAAAGGTTTTGACGTTGTAGTCCTGGGTGACGCCGGTGAGGTCGTTGTTCAATCCGACGATGACCCCCAGCGAGGTCATCAGCACCGCCCACACCATCTGGTTGGTCAGCGGGTAGAACACGATGCGCAACAGCTGCGGGACCACGATCATGCGGTAGGTCTGGAAGGCACTCATGCCCAGCGAGCGCGCAGCCCGCACCTGGGTTTCGGGCACGGCCTTGAGACCGCCGCGAAAGTTTTCGGCCAGGTAACCGGCATTGTTGAAAGTGATCCCGGCCAGCAGCGCGATCCATGAGCTGACATGCAGGCCGAGGGAGCCGAGCCCGAAGTACAGGACATAGATCTGGAACAGCGACGGAGTGTTGCGGGCGATGGAGACCCAGCCGTTGCCGATGCCGCGCAACAGCGGGTTTTTGGTTTCGCGCATGACCGTCAGCGCGAGGGCGATCAACACCCCGAAGATCATCGACAGTGCTGCGGTCTCAAAGGTCACCAGGGCCCCGGCCAGCATGTCCGGCAAGGCGCGCAGGGCTGAGCGCCATTGAAAGGTGTAATCAAACATGGGCGGGTATCTCCTGTGAGGCCGCCGCTGGCAGCCATTGCGGCAGACCGCCGTCGGCCCTGGCGCTGCAGGCGGCATTCACGCATTCGGCGAGGCTGGCGAAGTGCACCTTGCGCCCCACCAGTCCCGGTGCGTAGTGGGCGTACTTGGCTGAATTGGTCATCAGGGTGGTGGCCGCGCAGGGAATCACCGGTTCACCCAGCATGCACCAGCAGGTATCGCTGATCAGGGTCGCGCCGAAGCCTTCGATCACCGCGATATGCCCGGCTGCGCGGGCCTGCTCCAGCACCGCGCGGCCACAGGTGATGACCACGGCTACCTCGGGGTGTTTGTGCCGCCCCTGGCACAGGCCGGCCAGACGCGCGAACTCGCTGAGGGAGAAGTGCGGATTGCCCAGGGACACCACGTCCACCCCGGGGTCACTGGCACTGTTGAGTTCGTGCCAGCTGTGCAACAGGTCCGCCAGGCTGATGGTGACCACCGGCACCGGGCCATCCAGTACCTGTGCCGGGTCGAGGGCCTCGGGTGTGACCCCGGCGATATGAAACAGCGGGGCGGCGCTGGTGGTGGCAAAGGCCGCACCGAACGCCTTGAGATCGTCCAGATCCGGCTGCCTGTCTTCCAGCCCGAGGATCAAGGGAATACGGCTGCCGGCCAGGGCGCCGATGTGGTAGCCCAGCAGCGGGTAGAAGGCATCGTCCAGCTCGCCCAGGGCGGGCAGCTCGACTTGCAGCCGGGCTTTGCGCTGATCCTCCAGGTGGCAGCCAATCAAGGGCGCGCGGCCGGTGAGGGCGATGCAAATGTCCAGATAATCGGGGTATTTAAGGGTGCGCGCGCCTAGCACGCTGTTGGCGTAGACCACTGCGTTGGATTCGGCCCAGACGATCTGTTCGCCGACCTTGGGTGCGCTGTCCAGCAGATAGGGGGCGCAGGTAAAACTCAATTGTGCGCCCATGGCCATATAGGCATCGCCCAGGGCACTGGCGGGCACACCCAGAGCCGGGTCGACCCCCAGTTCGCGCCAGCGGCGCTGGTCGACAGAGATTGAGTTGAGGGTAGTGGGCACCCGTACTTTGGCGCCCCATTCCACCAGTTGTCGGGCAAAGCGCAGACTGGCAGGCCCGGTATAAATGCAGCCGTCGATATGCGCCTGGCTAATGTCCAGCAGCTGTTCAGCGCCCTGTAGCTGTGCCATGCGCAGCACAATCTGCATGGCCACCTGAGCGGCCTTGCCATGCTCACCGTCGAGCAGGGCGCGGTCGAGTCGGGTCAGCTCGATCGAGCAGACCGGCTCCTGGTGTTGTGCCTCGTTGAGCGCTGGCGACCAGCCATCGTCCGGCGGAGCATCGAACAGGCTGACCCGGTCTCCCTCGACCCGGGCAAATGCCCCTGCGCGCAAGCGGGCGAAGGCCTCGTTGCCGATGCACAGCACCGGCAGGGAGCGTTCGAACAGGGTCTGCGCCACCAGCACGCCAAGGGTCAGAATCTCATCGGCCTCGGCCAGCACCAGAGCCGCGGGGGCGTGGCCATTGCTGATCAGCTCCATCAGCACACTGCTGCCGGTACAGGAGCCGCGACCACTGGGAATCGCCAGTATCTGCCCGCCCAGGTGCTCGCCGCTGAGGGGGTGGTGACGGTCAATCACCTCCCCGGTGAACGGCTCGACCCCGCCCCAGAAGCTCAGCCCCACATCAGCGAACAACAATGGGCCCTGGGCCGCGCCGCTGATCAGACTGCGGCCGTTGAGAGAAGTGATCCTCGACATGCTGGCCGACCTCAGTAGTACACGTCAGGTACGGTCAGGTTCGCCGGCGGGATCTCGGTGCCGACCCATTTCACCCACAGCTCCTTGTAACGCCCGGTGCGCACTTGCTGGTTGACGAACAGGTTGAGGTAGTTGAGCAGGCCGTACTCGTTGCGCTTGGCCCCCAGGGACACGTAATCGACCACGTAGGGCGCGTTACCCGCGACTTTCAGATTTTTGTATTTGCCTGACTTGAGGGTGGCGGCGGCCACAGTGTTAGTGACCACAGTGGCTTCGATATGGCCCTGGGCAACGGCCAGCAGGGTGTCGTTCTGCGACTGGTAGGCCCGGAACGAGCCGCTGCCCCAGCTTTTCACGTCTTTTTCCAGGGCAATGGCTTCATAGGTGCCACTGGTATTGCCCAGGGCCTTGCCCTTGAGGTCGGCAAAACTGTTGATCCCGGTGTCGTCGCGGGTCAGCACCACCATCTGGAAGGCAAAGTAAGGAATGCTCAGGCCGACGGTTTTAGCCCGCTCCAGGGTGTCGGAGGTGGAGGCCACGATGATGTCGGCGCGCCCGGAGACCAGCGCCGGAATCCGGTCCGGAAACGGGGTTTCGACAATTTCGGCATCCACGCCCAGCACTTTCGCCAGATCGTTGCAGTAGTCCACGTCAAAGCCCACCGGCTTGTTGGCTTCATCCCGGGAGCCCATGGGCGGGAAGTCCAGGGTTACGGCGCAGCGCAGTTTGCCCGAGCCAATAATGTCGTCGAGTTTGTCAGCCTGGGCGGTGGCGATGAAGGAACTACTGATAACAGCGCTGAGAGCTACGGCAAATACGGGGTTTTTCATGGACGCCTCGCAAGTGTAGGAATGCTGTTGAATAATGGATTATGGATTTCGTATACGATATTTATTTAGCAATTCGTGTGCCGATTTTTCCTGGGTGCCACAATTAAGTGCCGCGTCCGGTTTTGATGGTGTGCGTGATTGCACTGGGCAGTGGTGCAGGGCGTGTGGGGTGGGAGGGGTGTTACAGAAGGGAGCAACAGTGGGGGGATTGCCCCATAAAGGAACACCTGCCGCCTGATGGCACGGGCTTTTGCCTTGTATCCGGCAAAAGCCCGTGGATGTCAGTCATACCAAGCGCTGCAAACCATCTGTGGGAGCCTGGTTAGCCGGCAAGGTTTCGCTCGGGCTTTTTCTGTGGGAGCTGGCTAGCCAGCGATTGCTTGTGTCTGACCTGTTCAATGTGCACTGCACATGGGGTTATTCCAGTCGGATCGAGCGCAGCGCCGCCTCCCATTCCCGCTGTTGTGCCTGGGCATTTCTGACCCGCAGCAGATTCTTGTATTGAATGCTGCTCTGGATGTCAGGAATTGCGGCGTATCCATTATTTGAGATACGACTGATATGAGTGGTTGCGAAAGGTGAAATACCTGCCTGGGGGATTTGCTCCGGCAACACACCATTAGTCCTGCCCAGCCATGTCTCTTGTACGTAGTTGACGTAGGCTCGATTGGCTTCCTGGGGGGCGCTGTGGAGAGTGGGTAGCTGCCCCTGGATTGCGTGCGTATTTCTTTGCACCGATGCACGCATAGTGCTGGATGTCTGTGACAACGAGACCAGGTCCGAGCCAGGCAAGCGGCCGATGATATTTTGCATCACCAGGTCCGGCATTTCGTTCAGACGTACGCCTGTCAACTCCTGGGGCATATCAAAGTGCTGTCGGACATATCGCAAGTCATCCGCAGTTAACGCATGACGAGCCTCTTGACCCAGTCGTGGACTTGCACTGGCTCCTCCTTGAAATGCTCGGTTACCCCCGGGAACGCCCCCTGCATACTGCAATTTATGCTGCCAGCTGCCCACGAACTTGCCGGCACTTTTAACCCCCTTGGCCGCAGCCCCGGCCATCGACGGAGCCGCCGAAGCCAGGCCCGTTGCCATGCCCACCCAGCCCAGAATCCGCCCGGCGTTTTCATTGCCGGTGGCCAGCAAGGCTATCGAGGCCACGTCCGCTGCCAGCGACACCACACTCAGGGTCGCGGTGGTGACCGCCGTTACATAGCTGGCGGTCAGCGCCGCAGTGGGCGCCGCCAACGCACCCAGGGAGGCCACGGTGCCGCCGCCGGCAACAGCCAGTCCAGCCACGAATGGCCCGATGGATCGATGCGGTTGACCGGATCCCCGGCGCAATAGGCATAGCCATTGAGCCCGCCTTCGCCGAAGGGGCTGAGGCTGTCACGGCTGTGGAAACGCATCAGCACCGGGTTATAGATGCGGTAATCGCCCAGGAAGTACCAGCCGCTGTCCTGTTCGCGCAAGGCGCCGGCGTAGCCGAGGCTGCCAATGCCCGGTGCGCTCGCGCCGTAGGCACTGTAGACGGGGGTGTGGATAGCGTCCTGGGCTTCTGTGGTCACTGAACCTTGGGCGTCGGTGCCCAGCAGCATGACTTCGCGCACTGCCGATGCCAGTCGACTTTCTGCCACGGGAACAGCGCCGGCCCGTACCCAGCGGGTTTGAGTGTCTTCACCCAGCTCGCAGCTGAGCTGGCCGCCGGTGTGGTAGCGCCAGCGCGGGCCGCGTAGATCCTCGGTCTTGATGATGTTGCCCGCCGGGCCGTAGTGCCAGCGGCGTTCGCCGGTAGGCAGAGTTACCCCGATCAGTCGGCCCAGGGCGTCGTAGTGCAGTGGATTACCGCGCTCGTCGCGTTTGAGATTGCCCAGCGCGTCGTACTCCAGGGTTACCGGTGCCGGGTAATCGGCGCGGCTGTGGCTGACGCTGAGCAACTGGGTAAGGTCGGCGGGGTTATAGGTAAATGTACTGATATTGCTGGCGCTGGCGTCGGCAAACACCGTTTCCAGACGCAGGACATTGTCGAGGGCGTCGTACTGGAAGTGTTGCTCGCGGTAAGGGTGGCCGTGGGCATCCTTCGGTAAGTCATGACCGCTCAGACGATGGGTAATCATCCGTGCGCGGTTGTCGTAGTCGAAGTTTTCACCGCGCACCAGTGTGCCGTCACGGGTCAGTTCGCGCCGGGTCAGCTTGCCGTCTTTGCGCCATTGCTGGGTTTGCACTTCTACATGCTGTGCATTCGGCGTTCGGGTAGAGGTTTCTCGACGGGCCGGACGGCCCAGGCTGTCGTAGCCCAGGGTTACGCTCATGTCCCGCGAGCCATCGTTTGATTGGGTTCGCTGCTGGTGAATCCGCGAGGCCGCATCGTAGGAGAGGGTGACCGTGACGTCAGGGCCTTGCTGTTGAATCAAGCGACCCAATTCGTCGTACTGGCAGCGCTGTTCGGCGCCGTCGGCATCGGTCAGGCGCGTGACTTTGCCCGCCGGGGTGGTGCTTTGCTGTTGCGAGCGCGGCTGATCGCCATGCCAGGCGTAGTCGGCTTTGCTCAGTTGGCCGGACGGGGACCAGTGATCTTTTTGCAGACCCAGATTGCCTTGGGCTTCCAGCAAACGGCCGCTTAGCGGATCGTATTTATTGAACACACTGATCCCGGGCGCTTGCAGCGACAGCAACGCGCCGGCCAGTTCCGGTTGGCGTTCGGTATGGACTTGAGTGCCGTCAGGCAAGGTTTGGGTATGGGCGTGAATTTCTCCTTCGGCATATTCCCATTCAGAGACACTCTGCCCGACCTTTTCCCACACCAGTCGGCCCAGACCGTCATATTTGCGCTCGCCCAGCAGGACTTCATTAGTGCCCAACGACGGATGAGTGATCGAGACCGTGGCCGGAAATTCACCATCGTGCCCTTCGGCATAGGTGCGCTTGATGACACTGCCGTCGGGCAGGGTGGTGGATACCAGCCGGTCCCGCACATCCCATTTTTGGCGGGGTCTCCGGCCCATGGCATCGAACTGGCTGATGCAGCGGCCAAGGCCGTCATAGGTCCAGCTAAGTTCGTGCTGAAGTACGCCATCGGCGCAATAGACTTGTTCTTTAAGGGGGCGTCCATCGAGGCTATGGGTGGTCACGGTTTTGGCCCCGGCCACGCCCTTGGCGTCGGTCTGCCAGCGGGTTCCGGTCAGGGCTACCGGGTCGGCAAGGGTGTGCTGGGTGATACCGTCTGCGCCGGTTTCAGTCAGCACATTGCCCCAGTCATCAAAGGTGCGTTCAGTGGTCAGGCTCAGGGCAGGAACGTCTTCGTTACCGGGATCGTAAGCCGTTTCACGGAATACTCGACCCAGCAGGTCATATTCGGCGGTCCAGGCGGTATAGGTCTCACCGCTGTCGGTCTGTTTTTCACGGCGGATTTCCCGGGCCATGCCATCGAGCCAGACAGTTTCCTTACGCCCGGAAGCGCCGATTCGGGTCTGGCAGCGCTCGTTCGCTGACAAGGAATAGGCCCAGTTGACCTTGGCCTCGAAGGCTGAATCCGGAGCCGCGACTTCCTGAGTCACACGGCCCAGGGGATCGTGGGCAAAGGCCAGGCGCGTCAGCTCATCGGTCTGCTCGGTGACCATCAGGCCGGAGTACAGATCCTGCGACGATTGCGCAACAGTTGACTGGCCATCGTGACCTGTAATGGTGACCTTTTCCTGCAGGACTGCGCGCTCAAGTGCGCGGGCGTTTGGGGCTTGGGTCAGGCTGTAGCTGTAGGCCCGGGTAGTGCTTTTACCCTCTTGGGGCTTGGGTCAGGCTGTAGCTGTAGGCCCGGGTAGTGCTTTTACCCTCTACCGTCTGGGTTTCGCTGAGCATGCGAGCGTGATGGGGCGAGGCCGGATCGTTAATGAAATTTTGCGTCGAGCGGCCCAGTTCGGTGGACTGATTGCCCTCAACCAGCAACAAACGTTCTTCACTGCTCTGGACAAAAGTCGGCAATGCAAACCCTGGAGCATCCCCACGCACGGGCAGGGATTGATAGCGATATCGGGTCTGCTTGACCGGGCCTTCGGTGCCGGGTGGCGGGCTGACCGTACGACTTTTCAGACGGGTGATGCGGCCCAATGGGTCGGCCGGGCAGTTGTCGCTCTCACCGGTTACCGGGTAGTACTCCGACTCTTCAATCCCGCCCAGGGCATTGCGGTGCCACACCGGCTTGACCGGGCCTTCGGTGCCGGGTGGCGGGCTGACCGTACGACTTTTCAGACGGGTGATGCGGCCCAGAGGGTCGGCCGGGCAGTTGTCGGTCTCGCCGCTCACCGGGTAGTACTCCGACTCTTCAATCCCGCCCAGGGCATTGCGGTGCCACACCGGGTTGCCGAGGTCGTCGTAGCGGGTTTGTTCTTCGGTAACTAGTTCTCGCAGCACCCGTTGGCCATCCAGCTGCGCCTTGCGGGTAATGACCTTGTGCGGGAACTGGAAATACGGCAGTTGCCGGGCAATGGGCAGCCACGGCTCGTCGTAATAGGTGGTTTCAGTTTCTTGCAGGGTCTGGCCCTGTAGCGTGCGTTCACGGGTCAGTAGGTGAAAGCGGTTAAAGGTGCGGGACACTGTTTGCAAAACAGTACCCCGGGCATCCATCAGGGTTTCGGTGGAGCCATAAAGGAAATCCCCGGCACCGGTCAGGTGATAGAGGTTGTCTTCGCGATTACGCCACTGACGTACCGCCGGCCAGCCAAAATAGTTGTTGCTGCCATACAGACCGTAGTCATAACGAACCAGCTGCACCGGCTGGCCATCTCCCGGGTCCTTGCGGGTCTGGCTGACCACCGGCATCCGCGCAAACGGCGCCCCCGGCGGCAACGCCAGACCGTTTGCCTCGCTGTAGGTCACTTCCTCGGTGCTGCCGGTGGGCTGGGTACATTTGCTCAGCAGCAACAGGCCTGAATCACTGCGGGTGTATTCAAACTGCCAGCCATTATCGGGCAGGCCGTCTACCGTCACTCGGCGCAACTGCCCGGAGACCCGGTGAAAAGACATCACCACCTGTGAGGGGGTATCCGGTTGCAACGTCAGACGGGTTGTCACGCCCTCGTAGGCCAGAGCCAGCACAGTGCGGCCACGGGCATCGCTGACCTTTTGCAGGTAAGCCGCGTTGCCGACTGAACGCCAGTCAAAATTCAGGGCGCTGCCATCGGCCCCCACCAGGGTGCTGACCACCCACAGGCTGGCATGCCCCGGCAAAGGAATCAGGCGTTCACAGCTGCCATCGTTATGCCGGACCCACATTTCCTGACGCTGAACGGTCACGGCGATTACCGGCAAACGCACATCGGGAAAGCGCATGCTCTGGCCGACAATTTCACCGCGTAAGCGCTCGCCGGAATTGAGTTGCAGTTGTTGGCTGGCGCCGTCCCAGGAGGTGGTACCAAGCATCCAGCCCAGACCGAAGCCCTGATCTTCGCCCATCAGCGGGCTATGGCTCAGGCGCAACTGGCTGATGGGCCCGCGCAAATCGTTGGCGGCGCCGGTGGGCAGGTTCAGCGAGGCAGAGAACGCACCGGTGCGCGGATCGACGCCGGCACTGATGCTGCTCATAAAGTTGTAGGCACCGGAATACAGGTCACCGGCGTTGAGCAGGCTGACGGCGGATTTGATCTGGGGGGTGGAAATTTTGTTAGAAGGGTCGATCACTATGGCTATCTCTTGTTATTGGCAACTTACAAGAAGGAGCTGAAAAAGCCCCATCCAGAAAGGTGGGGCCTTTTCAGTGCTTATCAGGCCAGCGTCAATTCCAGACGCTCACGGTCCTTGGGGTCGAAACGCAGGGTCAAGTGGTGCTCATTGCCATAAACATCCACCAGACTCATATCGCACGGGCCGCGAAAGCCGCCCTGGGATTGTTTGATGTCGACCCGGCCACAGAGCACCAGGCTGCCCTTGTCCCGAACGGCAGCCGGTAGGGTCGGCAACGGGATCACACTTTGCGGGAGCGCGGAGTTCCACTGAATCTGGGTCTTGCCTGGCTCGACATAGCCGACAAAGCTGCTCATCTGGTCATCGGGCAGATTGCTCTCCCACATGATCATGCCCTTGGGCAGCATGCTCATACTCTTGAGTGCAATGGTCTGGCTCGGGGCCGTTTGCAGGGTCAATGTGCAACGGCGATTGAAAATCCCGGCTTTCAAATGCATGGAGGGCAGGTCAAAAAACTCGGAGAGGATGAAGTTATCCTGTGAATAGCGGGGCGGACGATGAACCGTGATATTGGCATCCGGTTTATCGTGGCTGGTCCCACGATCCGGCGTGCCGTCCTCGTACCAGCTCGAGCCATTGGAGCAGAAACGCCGACCATTATCGCCCGTCACCATAAAGGCCAGTCCGATGGTCTGCCCGGCAGCGGCCAAAGACTGACACGACACATAAAACTCAAAGTATTCAAAGCCGGCCTTTGGCCCGATCGAAGCCTTGACCTGGGTGTTGGGAAAGTACTCATAACCTTTGTACCGAGAGGAGGCAGACCAGCCCAGGGAATCGAATTCATCAAAGGGAAGTACCTGGTTGGCATTGCGGTACATAACAATCCGCAGATTGTCTTTTTCACTCTGGGTCAGGCCAACTTCAGCACCACGACCATCCAGTGCCTTGACGCCCAAAGTTACCTTTACCTGTTGCAGGCCATTGGCATAGATATGCGGCGTGGTGTCGGTGTGCACCTCCATATCATTGATATACCAGTACGGGTCCATATAAGTAGTCATGCTTTATATTCCTGATAAGTGCACCTGACGCGCAGGCGCTATTGAATAAAGCAGCGTCCTCGAAAGAGGGCGCGCTCCAGGGGGGCAAGTTATGGCGGTTAAAGCCTGTGTGTTTGTAAATGGGTAGAACCGTCAGAACGCTGTACGGACAGTGTTTACAGTGAGTAGTCCGGGCGCTTGACAGACGGTGCCAGCCATTAAAACCCCTCTTTAACTGGAGATAAGCAAGGGGGGTAAACGGCGTTAAAACAAACCAGTAAGCCTCGTCATCTATTGCTGTTAGATGCGGTCTAAAAAATAAGCGCTATTGTTCGATGGAACAATCTGCGGGGGATGTAAGTCGGGGGTTTACAATAAAGTCACTGGAATGGCGAGTTGCCTGTACCCCCCCACACCTTGTTCGCACTCGGTACGTGCGCTCTTGATAACAAGAGTTGAAGTGGACGGTTGGGCAGAGACTGCCGAAATCACCGATAGCGACGATGACTTGTATGAAACAGGTTGCTGCACCCGGCTTTACGCCAGTCAGGCGTGCCGTTGGGTCATGCAGTCGTGATGCTTGCCGGGGCGCAGATTGCGCAGGGCGCGCAATTGCCGGTCATGGAGGGGCCAGGCCGGTTCAGCCGGGTGAATCCGGGGGAGGTCTTAAGCGGGGCACCCTGCGCCAATGACCAGATCGGTACAGGGCTGTTGCCGGTCAGTGGCTTTGCGGCAGGTGCTCGAACAAGGTCTTGCAGACCCCGGCAATGTGCTCGTCCAGCAGTTTGACCGCCAGTTCCACGTCGCCGCCGCGGCAGGCCTCGATGATTTCCCGGTGCTCATGATCGGCGCGGTCCTTGCCCGCCGACAGGCTCATCTGCATGCGCAGGTAACGCTCCAGCTTGTCGTTGACCGAGCGCACCATGCTGATCAGGAAGGGCCGTTGCGCCGGTTCGTAGAGGCAGGCATGCAACTCCCAGTTGAGCTCGGCCCAGCGGCCAACATCGTCCTCGCCAACAAACTCCTGACAAATCAGCTCGGCGCGGGCGAAGGTGGCTTCGGTCATGTTGGGGATGGCCAGGCGCAGCAACTTGTCTTCCAGAAGCATGCGCACCTCGAACATCTGTGCCAGTTCTGCATCGGAAATACGCGTGACCATGGCCCCGCGATTGCGCTGGAACATCACCAGGCCTTCGGCTTCGAGACGCTTGAGGGCTTCGCGTACCGGGATTTTGCTGACGTTGAACTGGCGGGCAATATCGTCCTGGCGAATCGGTTCATCTTCAGCGAAATGCCCGGCGACAATAGCGTCACGCAGATGCAGGGTGATGATTTCCGAAGTGGAAGGC
Source organism: Pseudomonas sp. Lz4W (assembly GCF_000346225.2). Lineage (NCBI taxonomy): Bacteria > Pseudomonadati > Pseudomonadota > Gammaproteobacteria > Pseudomonadales > Pseudomonadaceae > Pseudomonas > Pseudomonas sp. Lz4W. The sequence continues at coordinate 2,388,980 of NZ_CP017432.1, forward strand.
GAATTGCCCAGGTCGGGGACATTGAGTTTAGGGTGGGCCACGGTGGTCATCGTTTTCTGGAGAAGCAGATATGGTATACGAATTTGCCTGAGCACTCGCTGTGCCGATGGTCGGCTCAGGAGCTTTTAGCCGATTGCAGGGAGCTCTGCGGCACGGGTGCCAGCCGGGCAGGGCGCCCGATGGCGTAACTTTACTGCCTTTCATTCGTCCACCGGGTACAGGGTGATGGACAGGTCAATCCCCCAAACCTGCATTCGGGCCAGGGTCTGCAGGGATAGCTGATGAGAAAGACTGCCGGGTGCAATCGCGCTGCGATAACCGATATCCAGGGTCTTTCTGGAACATGCCTGCCACAGGGCGTGGCATTGCGGGTCAAGCTGCTCGATGGCGCTGAGCAAGGCATCGATACTTTGTTCCGGAGTTCCGTAGCTCCCCTCAGGGGCAAAGGCTTCAAACCTGGCGTGATAGCCAAGCGGATCGATGTAGCCCACATGTAAACAGCAGATTGGCGCAGTCGTAATGTGCGCAGGGGCCAGGGCTTGTGCGAGTAAAGTCAGGTCGATCGGGGCAATGAGTTCCAGATCGGTATTGAGGTATTGCACGGTTTGTTGATTATCCATATACCCAGGGCTCACTGGTTGGTAAGTGACAGGCAGCGAACCGAAGATACGCGGATTGGTCGACCGCAATCCGGCAAGAATATTTCAAGAAACAACAGTGGCATGTTTAACCGCTGGTAATCCCTGGACCAGCACAGGCGCCTTTTAGCCATGGATATTCTGAGTCTGTCAGCAGCGCCTGATCGCTGCGATCAGTTGGAGGGCGCGGCCGATGTACCCTCAGCACATGCCCGCGAACCAGGCATTTGTCGCAGTGTGCCGGCCCAGAACCCCAGGGCCAGCACACTGACGGCGGCGCCCAGCAGGCACACGCCCGACCAGCCGGACGTGGCATAAACCCAGGTTGATGCGAGCGCCCCCAGGCCGCTGCCTGTTGCGTAAAACAGCATGTAGCAGCCCACCACCCGACTATGGGAGTCGGGGTGCGCACTGAAGATCATGCTTTGATTGGTGACATGAATGGCCTGGGCGCCAAGATCCAGAAGCACGACGCCGAGTATCAGCCACAGCATCGAACTGCTGGTGAACCACAGTGCCAGCCAGGCCATGATTAACAGCCCCAGTGCCAGGCCGGTGGTCCACTGGCCCAGCCCTTTATCGGCCCAGGCCCCGGCCCTCGCGGCAGCGAGTGCGCCCACCACGCCGACCAGGCCGAAGGTGCCGATAGTGGTGTGCGAAAAGGAATAAGGCGGGCTGATCAGGAGAAACACCAGCGCACTCCAGAAAATGCTCAGCACGGCAAACATCAGCAAGGCGAGCATGCCGCGCACTTGCAGCACCCGGTCCTGCCTGAGCAGGGTAAACATCGACAGCACCAGCCTTGGATAGGGTATGGGCGCCGTAGCCGGTTGCTGTGGTGGAAGGACGCGCCACAGAATCAACCCCAGGGCCAGCATCACCAACGACGAGCCCAGGTACACCCAGCGCCAGCCACCCAGGTCCGAGATCAGTCCGGCGGCCAGACGTGACAGCAACAGGCCGATGACAACCCCGCCCTGCACGGTACCCACCACCCGGCCACGCTCTTGCGGCAAACAGGCGGTGGCTGCATAGGCGATCAGGCCCTGGGTCATGGCGGTACCCAGCAGACCGATGGCCAGCATGCCTGAGAGCATCATTGCCGGGGAGCGGGTGAGGCCGACGCAGACCAGACCGGCGATCAGTACCGCCAGTTGGGCGAGCATCAAGCGGCGGCGATCCAGTTGATCGCCCAGTGGCACGATCAGCAGCAATGCCAGCACGCTGCCAATCTGCGTCGCAGTGATCACGGCACCGACCCTGGCATGACTGATCGCAAAGTCGGTGGCCAGTTGATCCAGCAGCGGTTGGGCATAATAAACATTGGCCACGCTCAGCCCGCTGGCACAGGCGAATAACCCGACCAGCGCCCGCGGCATGCGCCTGCCGGTGGTCGCTGGCGCTGCTGGATCGGGCCGGGAAACTTGATCAATGGCCATGGACGGATCTCCGTTGAATGTAGTTTCAAATTAAGACTGGTTTGATTCTAGGGTAACGAGTCTTAAAATGAAACTTGTTGCACGGAGAAAACCCGAAACTATACGGAGCAGCCTGTATGACCAAGCATCAAATGAGCCAGGCCACCACGTGCCCGGTTGCCCGCTCTGTGGAGGTAATCGCAGATCGCTGGGCGTTGTTGATTGTGCGTGACGCCTTTGACGGCGTAAGGCGCTTTGGCGATTTCCAGCAGGGTCTGGGGGTGGCGCGCAGCGTCTTGGCCAACCGCCTCAAGAGCCTGGTCGAGGCCGGTATTTTTCAAGTGCAACCGGCTTCTGACGGCACCTCGTATCAGGAATACGTGCTTACCCCGCAAGGTCAAAGCCTGTTCCCGGTGGTGGTGGCATTAAGGCAATGGGGCGAGCGCTACCTGTTCGGGCCGCACGAAGCGCACTCGCAACTGGTGGACACGGCCACCGGGCAGCCCTTGCCTTTGATGCAGCCCGTGGCAGCCGATGGACGGGCGATCGCGCCTGAACAAGCCCGGGTCAATAAAGTTGTGTGAGTCATGGCGGCTGGCGGGTGACCTGTACCGCGCCTAGCCGATATAAGAAAAAACCGCGTGCTCAAAACCGTTGAACTCGAACGAGGCGACTTTTTTCATGCCCATTTTCAAATGCGCCCGCAGCGACGGCTGGTTGTCATTGCGGATGAAAAGAATCCCCTCGCGCCCGGGTTCAAGGCGCCGCAGTTCAGCGAACATTATTTGCGCCAGGCCCTTGCCGCGTTCCTCTTCCCCGACACAGACCGGACCATATACATAGGCATCGGGCGTGCCGTGATAGGCGTTGAACATAGCCTTTACAACGGGGATGTCCGCGTTCACCTCCCGGGAGGAGGTTAACAGGAAGCCGGTGACGCGCCCGTCACGGCGGGCAACGATCAGTGGCATGTCCTGCATCATTTTTGCTAGGCGCTCCGCTGACAGACTTGCCGCCAGTGCTCCGCCCCGTGCTGTCTGATTGGCGGCCTGAAGTTCGAGAATGCCGTGCATATCGGCGATGTCGGCTCTGCTTACACCGGTGTCATGTCCGCTCATACCGATATCCCTGTGGGTTGTAGTGGCGGGGCGCTGTGTAGTGTTGCGCATCAGGCTAGCAGGTCAGGAAACCGTGCCAGCCCCGGAACCCGGCCTATGACCGGGGCTGGACGATCAGGCAATCACCGTGAGCGTCTTGCTCAAGCAAAACCAGCGCTCCGACGATGAGTGCGTGCATGCCCTGGGCCAGCTCGGCCTCCATCTCGGCTTCTTCCGCTGCACGTTCAGCCTCTTCGGCCCCCCGGCCGGTAACCGAGTACACGGTGTCGGCCACGGCAATACCGTGGAAGGCCACCGTCGCCAGCAACCAGCGCGCGTGTTGCTTTGAAATGCCATAAACCTGAGCGATATGGCTCTGATGCTCTTCGATCTTGGCGAGCATCGGTTGTGTCGCGGCCAGCCTGCGGATGACGTAAGGCGTCAGCCCGGGGTGGGCCTTGACGAACACCCGCACCGAGGTGGCAAACACAATCATGTATTCCTTCAAGCCGCTACGCCGCTCAGCGTCGGCCCGGGGGATCTGCCAGCGGGTGAAGATCTCCTCGGCGACCATGCTTTTGAGTGCATCCAGGTTGGCAACGTGCTTGTAGAGCGCCATATGGCTGATCCCCAATGCGGCAGCAACGCCGACAAAGGTAATGCTCGGCAAGCCGATCTCAATGCCTGCTTCGACAATACGTTCCCGGGTGATGGTGCGGGGACGCCCGCGGGTAGCAGGTGGTTGTGGCGCTGTCATGACGGATCCTTGAACGGTGGTGACAGTCTTGTAGCTGTCTTGCCAGCATTTCGCAAATTAGTTTATAGTCATGCAACTAATTAAGTTTCTGATTCAGGAGGCCGTTTCATGTGATCAAGCGCTCCTTACATTCCCCCCAAGGCAGGCGTGAACCATCCCTCTCTTCTGAATTTCCGGACATTTGAACTCTATGGACACTCATGACACGGCCCCGGCCAAAACCAGGGTGCGCGGCCCGATCAGCCAGATACTGCATCCTGTGCGTGGACGCCTGATCGTTGCCGGCCTGCTCGCGGCAGCGGGCGCGATGCTCACGCTGGTGCCGCTGGCCGGTATCGCCCATATCGGCAAAATGGCGTTGTCTGATAACGGGCTTGAGCCGGCACAGGTGTGGTGGGCGCTGATTGCAGGAGTGGCCAGCCTGTGCGCCGGGATGCTGCTGATATCCGGCGCAGAACTGCTCGCCCACCTGGCGGACAACCGCATTACCCATCACCTTCGCCGGGCGCTTGTGCAGCGACTCAGCAGCGTGCCCCTGGGCTGGTTCACCAGTCGGGCGTCGGGCGAGGTCAAGCAGGCGATGCAGGACGACATCAACACATTGCACAGCCTTACCGCGCATTTCTTCACGACATCGGGGCGTGCGGCCGGCGCGGTTCTGATCTCGCTGATCTACCTGTTCACCATGGACTGGCGCATGGCCATTGTCTCGATCCTGCCGTTCCCCGGATTCTTCCTGTTTTTTGCCCGGGCGATGAAGGCCAGCCAGACCAACATGCAGGCGTTCACCGCCGGTATGGGGCGCATCGATAACTCGGTGGTCGAGTTCGTCAACGGCATCGCGGTGGTCAAGTCATTCAGTACCGGTACCAGGGCACACAGCAGCTACCGCGAAGCAATTGATGCCTTCGCCCTGGCCTTTATCGGATTCACCCGGCCTCTGGTGGCTCCGATGGCCAATGCCAACGCGATGATTGCCCCGGTTACGGTTCTCGGCGTAGTGCTGGTGTCCGGTACGGTGTTCGTGGGCCTGGGCTGGATCGCGGCGCCGGATGTGCTGCCGTTTGCCCTGGTGACGCCGGGGCTGTGCGGGCCGCTGCTGTTGCTGCACTACATCACCCATGACCTTAACCACGCAGCCGGTGCTGCCCGGCGTGTTCAGGCCCTGCTGGATACCCCCGTGCTGGAGCAACCGGCCCCCGGCCTGCAGCAGTCGCCAAAGGGAAACGAGATCCGCTTCGAAGGTGTCAGCTACGGCTATGACAGCGCACGCCAGGTACTGGCCGATGTCAGCTTCACGCTCAAGCCCGGCACCACCACAGCCATCGTCGGGCGCTCGGGCTCCGGCAAGTCGACCCTGGCGCGGCTGCTGCTGCGCTTCTTCGACCCCACGCAAGGGCGCATCACTCTGGGCGGGGTGGATCTGCGCGAGATTGAAACCTGCAACCTCTACCGGCATATCGGTTTTGTCTTGCAGGAGGTGCGCCTGATCCATGCCAGCGTGCGCGACAACATTGCGCTGGGCAGACCATCGGCCAGCCAGCAACAGATCGAGGACGCCGCGCGCATCGCCAACATCCACCAGCGCATTCTGGATTTACCCCGCGGCTATGACTCGGTGATCGGTGAAGATGCGCAGTTTTCCGGCGGCGAGCAGCAGCGTGTGAGCATCGCCCGCGCCGTGCTGCTCGATCCCCCCGTTCTGGTGCTCGACGAACCCACGGCAGCAGCCGACGCTGAAAGCGAAGTCGCAATCCAGGAAGCGTTGTCGCGCTTTGCCCGCGGCCGAACCCTGCTGGTCATTGCCCACCGGCTCGACAGCATCATGCTTGCCGACCAGATCATCGTGCTCGACAACGGCATTGTTCATGAACAGGGCCGCCATGAAGAACTGCTCGCAGGCAAGGGGCTCTATGCCCACTTGTGGGCGCAGGGTGGCTATTCACAATCTGCAGATCTGGCGGTGTCGTCATGCTGAATCCCCTTGTTCAACTACTGGATAAAGATGCGCCGGTCTTGCACCGCTACGTCTGGATGGCAGTGTTACATGGCCTGCTAAGCGGCTTGACCCTCACCACTCTGGTGCCGGTGCTGGATCACTTGCTGGCCGGGGATGTGCGAGGGGCTGCGCTGTGGCTCGGCCTGATGCTGGCCGGCGTGGCCATTTGCTGGGCGTGGCGGCTCCAGCTGGACAGGGCGGGGGTGGCAGTCGGCGTGGCCATACTGCAGGGGGCGCGGCAGCGCATCGGCGAGCATGTCGCGCGCCTGCCCGTGGGCTGGTTTACCGCGCAAAACACCAGTCGCCTCGGGCATGTGATTACCCAGGGCATGATGGCGGTAGCTCAGTTGCCGGCGCATGTATTAACCCCAGTGATCAGCGGCGCCGTGACGCCGCTGGTGGTTGTGGTCGCACTATTTTTACTGCACTGGTCGCTGGGCCTGATTGCGTTGCTCGGCCTGCCCGTTCTGTGCGTGGCATTGTGGTTGACCGCTCGCCTGGGACAACGCGCCGACCGTACGTACCAGCACCATTTTGCCGACGCCAGCCAGCGCATGGTCGAGTTTGCCCAGGCCCAGTCGGTACTGCGCGCCTTCAATGGCGAGGGCGCCAGTACGCAACTTCTGGAACAGGCCCTTGACCAGCAGCGCCGCTCCGGCATGCGCCTGATCTATCAGTCCACTCTTTCGGTGGTGCTCAACGCCTGGGTGGTGCAGGCCGTTTTCGCGGCCCTGCTGATCGCCGCAGCCCTGTGGCTCAACGCGAATCAGGACATCGCACAGCAAAGCGGTACGGTGATTGCGGTGGTTGTCGCGTTGTTATTGACCAGCCGCTTCATCGATCCGCTGCTGGAGGTGGCCAGCTATGCCGAGATCCTGCGGGGGGCGTACGGCCAGCTTGCAGAGGTGCAGAGCATTTTCGCGGTCGAGCCCTTGCCGGAGCCGGATCAGCCATTGGCCCCGGCGGACAATTCTGTCGAGTTTCGCCAGGTGAGCCTGCGTTATGCCCATGATCAGCCGGATGTGCTGAGTGGCATCAGCCTGCGCATCGAGCCCGGCAGCATGACCGCATTGGTGGGCGCTTCGGGCTCTGGCAAGACCACCCTGGTGCGTTTGATCGCGCGGTTCTTCGATGCAACCCAGGGCAGCGTACTGATCGGCGGCGTGGACGTGCGACAGATGTCCAGTTCACAACTGTCCGCCCGGATCAGTCAGATTTTCCAGGACACCTATCTGTTTCAGGGCAGCATTGCCGACAACATCCGCATCGGCAGTCCGGCTGCCAGTTTTGGTGAAATCCTCGACGCTGCACAGCAGGCCGGTCTGGGTGACCTTATCGAACGTTTGCCCCTGGGCATCGACACACCGGTCGGCGAGGGCGGTGCAAGGCTGTCGGGTGGCGAACGCCAGCGCATCACCATTGCCCGTGCGCTGATCAAGAATGCGCCCATTCTGCTGGTGGACGAGGCCACCGCCGCCCTGGATGCGCAGAATCAGTCAGTAATTGCCCGGACGCTCTCCAGTCTGCGCGGTCGACACACGGTGGTGGTGATTGCCCACCAGCTATCTACGGTGTCGATGGCAGACCAGATTGTGGTGCTCGACAAAGGCCAACTGGTCGAGCAGGGCACGCCTGCGGCATTGCGCGCCAGTGGCGGGCGTTATGCGCATTTTCTGGAACAGCGTCGGGCTGCCAGAGGCTGGCGGATCGCCGTGCCGTCCAACAGCGAGCAAGCCTGATGACCGCACGCTGGCTATGGTGGTTTGCCATCTTGTGCGGGGCGTCACTGCTGGTCGGGGCTCGACAGCTGGAGTGGGGGCAGTTGTTGTCGTTGTCGGGCGATGCCTGGCTGACACTGACGGCCAGCCGCCTGCCACGCCTGGCGGCGCTGGTGCTGACGGGGGTTGGCCTGGCTGTGTGCGGGGTGATCCTGCAGCACATTGTGCGTAACAAGTTCGTCGAACCCGGTACCACGGGCGGACTGGACGCGGCCAGGCTCGGTATCCTGATGTCGCTGGTGCTCGCCCCTGGCGCGGGTGCCCCGGCCCGAATGCTGTTCGCGTTGCTGTTGAGCTTCGCCGCGGGTCTGATTTTTGTCCTGATCATACGGCGCATCCAGTTCAAGGGCTCGGTACTGGTTCCGGTTATCGGCCTGATGTATGGCGGCGTGCTGAGCGCCATTGCCGAGTTCTACGCCTATCGCAACAACATCATGCAAAGCATGCAGGGCTGGCTGCTGGGGGACTTTTCCCGGGTCGTGCAGGGCAGTTACGAAATCATCTACCTGATCTTGCCGATTGTCGGGTTGACCTACCTGTATGCCCGGCGTTTCACCCTGTTGGGCATGGGGGAGGGCATGGCCACGAGTCTGGGTCTCAACTATCTGGCCTGGGTGGCGCTGGGCTTGCTGCTGGTGGCCGTCACCGTATCGGCCACTGTCATCACCGTCGGTTCGATCCCCTTTGTCGGGCTGGTCATTCCCAATCTGGTGGCGCTGCGTTATGGCGACAACCTCAGGCGCACGCTGCCCATCGTTGCGCTGGGCGGCGCGTGCCTGCTGCTGGTCTGCGACATCCTCGGGCGGCTGCTGATCTACCCGTTCGAGGTGCCTATCGGCCTGACCGCGGGCAGCGTGGGCGGGGTGCTGTTCCTCGCGTTGATCATCCGGAGGTACAGATGATGCGCCTGCAACCCCGGCACGCGGTATGGATTGTGGTGGTGACGCTGGCACTCATCTTCGTGTTCCTGCACTCGGGCCTGGACTTTGACTATGTGATCCCCAAGCGGATCGCGCGGCTGACGGCCATGCTGATCGGCGGAGCAGCTATTGCCTGGTCGTCGATCACATTCCAGACCCTTACCGGCAACCGGATACTGACGCCGGCGATCATGGGCTATGAGGCTGTCTACTTGCTGTGGCAGGCCTTGCTGATTCTATTTATGGGCAGCGCCAGCCTGGTGCTGCTCGGGGTCAACGGCAACTTTGTGCTCTCGGTGCTGCTGATGCTCGGCTATTCGTGGGGCATCCATCGCTGGTTGTTCCGCGATGGCAAGAGCAACGTGTATTTCCTGCTGCTGGTGGGGTTTGTACTGACCCTGTTGATCAGCACCTTTACCCAGTTTGTCCAGCTCAAGGTCAGCCCTGGCGAGTTCTCGATCCTGCAGGGCTTCAGCCAGGCCTCTTTCAACCGGGCCCAACCCTTGCAGTTGCTCTTTTCGGGACTGCTGGTGGGGGCGGTTTGCCTGCTGGGACGCAAGACCTTGCCGACCCTCGATGTGCTTTCTCTGGGACGCGACCAGGCCGTTTCTCTGGGGGTCGACTATCGGCGCAATGTACGCCTGCATCTCGCGCTGATCGCGATCCTGGTCGCTGTGTCCACCAGCCTGCTCGGGCCCACGGCTTTTATGGGGGTGTTCGTGGCGAACATCACCTATGCCCTGGCACGCACCTTCAGGCACCGCGTCACGCTGCCACTGGGGGGCGCGATAGCCACCGGCATGTTCATCACCGCGCAACTGCTGGTCGAGCATGTTTTCAACTACAAAACCACCGTCGGCATTCTGGTCAATCTGGTCTGCGGCGGCTATTTCCTGGTGCTGATGGTTCGTACCCGAGGAGCCCCATGATCACTGTCCACGACATCCACAAGGCCTATGGCGCCAAGGCCGTACTGAAGGGCGTAGATGCCTGTTTTCCGGCCCGGAGCCTGACTTCGCTTATTGGCCCGAATGGCGCGGGCAAGACCACGCTGCTGCTGCTGATTGCGCGGCTGACGGCGCCTGGCCGTGGTGAAGTGCGCATCGAGGGCCGCCCGGTTGCAGGCATTGATATAGGTGAATACGCCAGGCGGGTTGCGACCCTGCGTCAGGCGCCGGACTTCAACCTGCGCCTGACGGTGGAGGAGCTGGTCGCGTTCGGGCGCTTTCCCTACAGCCGTGGTGCGTTGACCCGCGAAGACCAGCGGGTGATCGACGAGGCCATTGCGTTCCTGTCCCTGGAACCCATGCGCCATGCCTACCTCGACGAACTCAGCGGCGGGCAACGGCAAATGGCCTTTCTGGCGATGACCATCGCCCAGCAGACGGACTATCTGTTGCTGGATGAGCCGCTGAACAACCTCGATATCAAGCACGCCGTGCAGATCATGCGTGCGCTGCGCCGCCTGTGCGATGAGCAAGGGCGCACCGTCATCCTGGTGGTGCATGACATCAATTTTGCCGCCAGCTATTCCGACCACATCGTTGCGATGAAGGAGGGTGCGGTGTATTGCGCCGGCAGTGTTGCCGAGGTGATTACCGAGGCGCGCCTGGGTGAACTCTACGGTCTGGCTTTCGATATCACACAGGGTCAGCGCGGGCGCCTGTGCAACTACTTCAACCCATAAAGAGATCCCCCATGTCCAGCCATCACACACACCGCAGGTGGGCGTCGGCCTTGCTGATCGCCGTGACTGCCGCACTCTGTGCATGTAATGAAAAGTCCGCCCAAGCACCATCCCCACAATCATCAGCGGCGGCTTACACCCCTGTCACAGTGCAACACCAACTGGGCACGACCCGGATCGACCATGCGCCACAACGGGTGGTCGCCCTGGACATGAACGAGGTCGATTTTCTCGACCAGTTGGGGGTACCTGTGGCGGCGATGCCAAAGGATTTCGTCCCGCATTTTCTTGCCCGCTACAAGGATGCAGCGAGCGTCGAGGACGTGGGCTCGATCGTGCAGCCCAATCTGGAACGCGTTCATGGCGCCCGGCCTGATCTGATACTGATTACATCGCTGCAGGCCAATCGCTTTGAGGAATTGAGCGAGATGGCCCCGACCCTTCATTTCGATGTCGACTATCGCGATAGCCAGGCGCGCCACATCGACGTCATCAGGGAGCACCTGATGACGTTGGGAGACGTCTTCGCCCGGCAGGCGCTCGCCCGGCAGAAGGTCAACGAACTGGACACCCGGGTCGAGGAGGTCAGGCGTATAACTGCGGGGCGCCCCGACAAAGCATTGGTGGTTTTGCACAACAATGGCGCCTTCAACTCCTTCGGCGTGCAGTCGCGCTACGGCTTCATCTTCAGTGCCCTGGGGGTGAAGCCGGCCGGCCCGAATGCCGAAACCGGCCTGCATGGCCAGCCGATTTCCAGCGAATTCATCCTGCAGGCCAACCCCGACATCATCTTCGTCGTCGACCGCACGGCAGTGATGGAGCGTCGACCGGTGATGGATGCCCGAAGCATGGATAACCCGCTGCTGCGCCAGACCAAGGCCTGGAAAAACGGGCGGGTGATCTTTGTCGATGCCCAGGCCTGGTACGTGACCGGGGCCAGTCCGACCTCACTGAAATTGATCATCGACGACGTCGAAAAGGGCTATCAGCGCTAAAGGGGGCCAGGCCGTAGCCGCTTACGCCTTTGATGGTTATCGATTCTCATTAAAACCATTCTTTAGATTCAGATTCAACACAACAAATACCTTCTCAATTGAACGGAGTCATAGCGTGCGTAAACGCCACTTTCAAACCCGCATTGCGCCACCACGCGCAGTCTTTGCCTTGAATCGCACTGCCGCCGCCGTACAGGGTGTACTACTGGGCCTGACCCTGGCCGCAACCGGCTTGCCGGCTTATGCCCAGAGCACGACCAGTGAAGAAGAGGGTGTCTCCACGCTGCCCGCCACCCTGGTGGAGGGCGAAATGCTATTGCCTTCCGGGCTGCCGCCCACCTATGCCGGCGGGCAGGTGGCGTACGGCAGCCGTGTCGGCCTGCTGGGTAACAAGGACTTCATGGAAACGCCGTTCAGCACCGTCAGCTACACGGAGAAGTACATCGCCGACCGTCAGGCGCAAAACATCACTCAGGTGATTGCTGCCACTGATCCTTCAGTGTTCAGCAACGGCCTGACCGGCACCTTCAGTGAGAACTACTCCATCCGTGGCTTCGCCAGTGACATCAGCGACGTGACCATCGGTGGTTTGTATGGCGTCGCGCCGTACTACCGGATTTCGCCGGAAATGTACGAGCGCATCGAGGTGCTCAAAGGCCCGTCTGCATTGCTTAATGGCATGCCGCCCGGCGGCTCGGTAGGCGGCAGCGTCAACCTGGTACCCAAGCGTGCTGGCGATGAACCGTTGACGCGGCTGACCGGCACCTACATGTCGGATGCCCAGTTTGGCGGGCATCTGGATGTGGGCCGGCGGTTTGGCGAGGACCAGCAGTTCGGCATCCGTTTCAACGGTGTTTACCGTGATGGCGACGGAGCGATCAATCACCAGGAGCAGAAGGCCGAACTGACGTCGCTGGGCCTGGACTGGCGTGGCGAGCGTGCTCGCCTCTCCGCCGACCTGTATGAAAGTGAAGACCGTATTCGCGGGCAGAACCGGGGGATCAACCTGGCCTCCGGCGTGGCAGTGCCCAAACCGCCCAAGGCCGACACTCTGCTGAACCCCGACTGGGCGTATGTGCAGACTAAAGACCGGGGGGCGATAGTGCGCGGTGAGTACGACCTGACTGACAGCCTGATGGCTTATGCGGCCTACGGCGCCAGCAGGACCCGCTACACCTACAGCGGCACGATGCTGGCCACTGTGTTTAACGATGCGGGCGACTTCAGGACCAGCATGGGCCAGTTGAAAATGGAACTCGAGAAGACCTCGGGGGAGGTTGGCTTGAAGGGCCACTTCCAGACGGCGGCCATCAAGCATCAATGGTCCTTGAATGCCACGCACTACGGCGATACCCAAAAGGACTTCGGGCGCCGCTCGGTGCCGGGTGCAGACTGGGTGACCAATATCTACAACCCGGTCTGGGGCCCGGCTGCGCCCACCGATTTTCCCTACATTGCCCATAACGAAAGCCGTCTGACCAGCTACGGCGTGGCGGATACGCTGTCGGTTCTGGAGGAACAGGTGCAACTGACCCTTGGCGTGCGCCGTCAGCAAGTGCTCACCGACAGTTTCAGTGTGACTACCGGGGCGCGCACAGACCGTTATGACGAAGAGGCCACCACGCCTGCGGCGGCGTTGCTGGTCAAACTCAGCGAGCATGTGTCTTTGTATGCCAACTACATCGAAGGCCTGAGCCAGGGGGCGACCGCACCGATGACGGCCGCGAATGCGGGAGATGTATTCGCGCCCTACAAGTCCAAGCAAAAAGAGGTCGGGCTCAAGGTCGATCTCGGTGACTTCACCCACACCCTCAGCCTGTATGAAATCAAGCGTCCCAGCAGCTATCTGGACCCGAACAGCAATATCTTTTCGTTTGGTGGCGAACAGCGTAACCGGGGTGTCGAGTGGGGATTCTTCGGCTCACCGCTGGACAATGTGCGCCTGATGGGGGGCGTGGCTCATGTGGACCCGAAAATCACCAAGACCGAGGGCGGCGTCAACCAGGGCAAGACGGCCACCGGCTTGCCCAAGCTGCAAGGAAAGCTGGGCGTGGAATGGGACACACCGGTACTCGACGGTTTAACCCTGACCGCCAATGCGACATCAGTGTCAAAGCAGTACATCAGCGACGACAACACGCAATCGATACCTGGCTATACGATCTTTGACCTGGGCACACGCTATGCCACCCGCGTAGCCAGTCGCCCGGTGACGTTGCGCGCCAGTGTCACCAACCTGACCGACAAGGCCTACTGGGGCACGCCGTTGTTGTCCAGCCTGGGCCTGGGGGCGCCACGTACCTTTGAGCTCTCCGCGTCGGTGGACTTCTAACTGACAGGCGGAGCAAAACCTCTGGCGGCATCCGCCGCCAGAGTCCGCTTCAACAGCGATCGGACTCGAGCCGATACGCCTGACGCTACCGGCAAAGCTGCAAAAAGCTCACTTCGCCACCGCCTGCATCAGCAACTTGCGAATCTCCCCGGTAATCGCACTTTTGGTGCCTTGCTCCAATATCCCCACCCGGCGTACCGCCAGGTCGCCCGGCAACGGCAGCACCCGCAGGCAAGGGTCTTTGTCCCAGTCAAAGTTCTTCAGCAACGGCACGATTGCCACACCGACTTGCTGGCGAACCAGGTCAGCGATGCCAATGATCGAGTTGAGTTCCAGAATCTCCAACGGCTCGATGGATTCGCTCTTGATGATCGACTGCACTTTGCGGCCCACTGCCGTGGACCTGTCGTAGCGAATAAACGGCTGGGTTCTGAGCAGTTCCACGGCGTCGTTGATGCCGGCGGTTTGTGTAGCGTTGGCAAGCATGACGATGGGTTCGTTGTAGAGCAGGGTCCAGCTCAAGCCATCGAAATTCTGCCGCGCGGTTTCGATCAGCAAGGCGGCGTCGAGCTTGGCGGCATGCACCAGGTTGACCACTTCATCGGAGCGGGCGGTCATCAGGTTGACCGATATCCGCGGGTGCAGCTTTTTCAGTTGCACCAGGCAATTGGCGAGCAGGCCCATACCGGAGGTAATGCCGCCAATGGACACTTCGCCCTCCATGGCCAGACCGTCAGGGGCTTCGGCGATCATCTGCTCGTAGTCCTCCAGTAAGCGCTTGGCTTTGGGCAGCAGCAACACGCCATCGCGGCTCAACTTGATCTGTCGCTGGCTGCGGTCGAACAACGGCCTGCGCATCTCCTCTTCGAGGGCACGCATTTGCTGGCCAACGGCGGCGTTGGTAAGGGCCACGCGGTCGGCGGCGGCAGCGAAGCTGCCGTACTCGGCGACGGCGATAAACGTCTTGAAAAAACGCATGTTGCTCATGGGCAGACCTGTAGCGAGGGCAGGGGATTAATAGTAAAGATAATGTTTACTATTGATAAAGTTAAATTAGTTTTTCTTTTTATAGCCGCCGAACAATACTCAAGTCCGAACTGATTCGGCGAACTTTCCCCATGAGCAATCCTGATAACAACACCCTCGACGCGGCCTTGCGCGCTGCCAAAAACGTCTATCACCTCGGTGCAACCACGGTTTACTCGCACCAGCAGGACAGCCGTTTTGCCTACACCCTGTATGTGCCCGAGGCCATCGAAGACAGCACCCGGCCGGTTGACCTGGTGGTCTCGCTGCACGGTTCTACCCGGGCGATGGAAATCTACCGCAATGGCTTCGCGGAATTTGGTCGCTGGAACGATTGCGTGATTCTGTCGCCGCTGTTTCCGGTCGGCGTGCTGGGTGACGACAATGGGGACGGTTACAAGCAGATGGTCGAAGGCGATATTCGCTACGACAAGGTCTTGCTCGACATGATCGCCAGCGTCGGCAAACGTTACGGTCGCCGCTTTGAGACCTTCGCCCTGTTCGGTTATTCCGGCGGCGGGCAATTCAGCCATCGCTTCTGCTATCTGCACCCCGAAAAACTCTGGGCGGCATCTATTGGCGCGCCGGGTTCTGTCACCTTGCTGGATGCCGACCAGGACTGGTGGGTCGGGGTGCGGGACTTCGCCGCGCGCTTCGGTAAACCGCTGAACCTGCAAGCCTTGCAGCAACTGCCGGTGCACATGGTGGTGGGCGATTCCGACCTTGAAACCTGGGAGATCACCCACCGCGAAGGCGGCAAACACTACATGGCCGGCGCCAACTCCGCCGGACGTACTCGTCCGGAACGCCTGGCGGCCTTGAAGCAAAGTTTTGAAGCCGCCGGGGTGCAGGTGCATTTCGACCTGCTACCCAATGTGGCCCACCAGGGCATCAAGGCCATGCCGGCTGCCCAGGACTTTTTCGCCAGGGTCTTGCGCCACAAGCGCAGCCTTGGCTGATACAACGCTGGTAGCTGCACTCAGAACAGACCGTATAACAATAATCAAGGATTCACTCATTCTGATGCCGGTCCTGCCTTGGCCCTCGCCACCGACCGGAATATTTCTTCAAGGAGTCTTTCTCCCGTGAACAGTTACGTAAAGACGGCGCTGGCCGTCGCAATGTCGGCGTGCACAGTGTCCATGGCCGTCGCGCAAGACAAGGTCATCAGTGTTGGCCTCAATGGTGATATCCGCAGCACCGACCCGGGCGTCAACCGCGACGACAATACCGACGCGGTGATGATGCATATCGTCGAAGGGCTGGTGGCGTATCGCGAAGACACCAGCATCGCGCCACTGCTTGCCAGTGCGGTGGACATATCGCCGGACGGCCTGCGCTACACCTTTACCCTGCGTGACGGGGTGCACTTTCAAAATGGCCAGTTGTTGACGGCCCGGGATGTGCAATGGACCTGGCAACGCTATCTGGACCCCAAGACCCAGTGGCGCTGCCTGGCGGAGTTCGATGGCCGCGGGGCGGCGAAAATTGTCGATGTGGCCACTCCCGACCCGAAAACCGTGGTGTTCCAGCTGGACCAGGCCAACGGCTTGTTCCTGGCGGCAATGGCCCGCCCGGATTGCGCCGGCAGCGGCATTGTGCACCCGGACTCCCTGGCCGCCGATGGCAGTTGGCGCGCACCGATTGGCACCGGGCCGTTCAGCCTGGGCAAATGGCAGAAAGGCCAGTACGTCGAGCTGGATCGCTTCAAGGACTACAGCCCCCGTGCCGAGGCCGAGGCGGACGGTTACACCGGCAACAAGCAGGCGTTTGTCGACAAGGTGCGTTTCGAGGTGATCCCCGATTCGGCGTCGGCCAAGGCCGCGTTACTGTCGGGTGGCGTGGACCTGCTGCCGGATGTAACGGCGATGGACGCAGCACAGCTCAAGCAGGTCAAGAACCTGCAGATACAGGTCAGCCCGATCATGACCATCAGCGGCCTGCTGTTCCAGACCAATGACCCGCTGCTCAAGGACGTGCGTATTCGTCGAGCGGTGGCGCTGTCCCTGGATTACGCGCAGATGGTTGCGGCGTTGTCCGATGGTTTGTCGGTGGTCAACAACTCGGTAATCCCCACCGCCAGTCCCTATTACGACGCCACCGCCCACCAGGGTTACACCTACAACCTCGACGAGGCCCGGCGCCTGTTGAAAGAGGCGGGTTATGGCGGTGAAAAAATCCGCATGCTGGTCAATAAACGCTACCCGCAGATGTTCGACATGGGCTTGCTCAGCCAGGCCATGGCCCAGGCGGCGGGGCTGAATATCGAGATGGAGACGCTGGAGTGGGGCACGCAACTGGAGCGCTACCAGACCGGCAGCTACCAGATGATGTCGTTTTCATATTCCGGGCGCTTTGATGCTGCGCAAAGCTATGAGTCTGTCATCGGCGACAAGCAAAAGGAGCCGCGCAAAGTGTGGGACAACCCCCAGGCCCTGGCGATATTGCGCGACGCCCAGCGTGAGGTCGACCCCGCCAAACGCCAGCCACTGTTCGACAAGCTGCACAGCATGATGCTCACGGATGTGCCGCTGGTGGTGATCTACAACGGTACAGCCATCGGCGCCATGGGCAAGCGCGTTGAAGGTTACCGCTCCTGGCCCGTTGCCAAGCCGCGCCTGTGGGGCGTGAAGCTGGCCGACACTTCCAAGTAAGGCGTAGAGCTATGTTTCGATTCATATTGCACAGGCTCGGCATGGCAGTGCCGACCCTGTTGCTGATCTCGGTGATTGTATTTGCCTTGATCCGCCTGATTCCCGGCGACCCGGCATTGCTGATGCTCGGCGACATGGCCGACCCGCAAAGCCTGGCCGACATGCGCAGCAGCCTGGGTCTGGATCACTCGGTGGTGAGCCAGTACCTGATCTGGATCAAGTCGGTGCTCAGTGGTGATCTCGGGGTGTCCATCAGCAGCCGCCAGCCAGTGCTGGAATTGCTGGTCGAGCGTTTCAGTGTCAGCGCCACGGTGGTGCTGGTTTCGGTGTTACTGGCGACCTTGCTCGCGGTGCCGGTGGGCTTGCTCGCGGCCTGGAAGCAAAACAGCGTGATGGACCTGGGCCTGGTGGCAACTGCGACCCTGCTGCTGTCGGTGCCCAGTTTCTGGCTGGGATTGCTGCTGCTGTATGTCTTCGGCATTCAGTTGGGCTGGCTGCCGGTGATCGGTTACGTCGGCTTCGCCAGCGACCCGCTGAAGGCTGTGACCTATGTGGTGCTGCCGATCATCACCCTGACCCTGGTGGAGTTCGGTGCCATTGCGCGGATGGCACGGGCCAGCACCATTGAAGTGCTACGCCTGGAGTACATCGCCCATGCCCGGGCCAAGGGCTTGTCCGAGAGTGCGGTGTTGTGGAGGCACGCCTTGCGTAATGCCTTTGCGCCGACCTGGACGCTGATCGGTCTGATTCTTGGCAATCTGCTGGGCGGCATTGCGGTACTGGAGACGGTGTTCACCTTGCCGGGGATCGGCCGGCTGATGGTGGATGCGATCTTCTCCCGCGACTATCCGGTGCTGCAGGGCTGCCTGCTGCTGATCACTTGCATCTACGTGTTGGTCAACCTGTTGGTGGATCTGCTGTATCCGTTGTTCGATCCAAGGGTGAAGCTATGAACCTCAAGACTCTTTCCTTGCCGGCAGAACCGGCTTGCCAGCCCCGGCGGCCCTGGCGTTACCCGCCGCTGAATGCATTGATCGGCGGCACCTTGCTCGCGGCATTGGTGGCACTGGCTCTGCTGGGTGTGGTGTGGACACCGTACGACCCGCTGAAACTGGATCTGTTGTCGCGCCTGCAGCCGCCGAGCGCAGCGCATTGGCTGGGCACCGACGAATTCGGCCGTGATGTGTTCAGCCGCTTGATCATTGGTGCGCGTACCAGCCTGTGGATCAGCCTGCTTTCGGTAGCTGTAGCGGTTATCTGCGGCACGCTGATCGGCATGCTCGCCGGTTACCTGCGGGGCTGGACAGACCGCGTGCTGATGATGCTCAACGATGCGTTGCTGGCATTTCCCGGCATTCTCATGGCCCTGGGCATCATGGCGATCGTCGGTGCCAGCCAGTACGGCATCGTGCTTGCCTTGGGCATCGCCTACACCCCCTCAGTGGTGCGCGTGGTGCGTGGCAGCGTGCTGTCGTTACGTGAACTGGAATTTATCGAGGCCTCGCGGGTGATCGGCAACTCGGAGCTGTACACCATGTTCCGGCACATCACCCCCAATTGTCTGGCGCCATTGTGTGTGCTGGCCACCAGCATGTTCGGCTGGGCCTTGCTCTCGGAGAGTGCGCTGAGCTTCCTTGGCCTCGGCGTGCCACCACCCGCTGCCACCTGGGGCAGCATGCTGTCGGCAAGCCGCACCTATATTTCCAGTGCGCCATGGCTGGGGATCTTCCCGGGCATCTTTATCAGCCTGACCTTGTTGGCTATCAATCTGTTCGGCGATGCCTTGCGTGATCGTCTCGACCCGCGCATGAGGACATGAGCATGAGCGCTCCAGTTACGTTACTGGCTGTTGAAAATCTACAGATTCGGGTCGGTGCAGACGGTCCGCTGGCCGTCGATGACTTCAGCTTCAACATGGCACCCGGCGAGATCGTTGCGCTTGTGGGCGAGTCGGGCAGCGGCAAGACCATGGCCGCCCGCGCGGTCATTGGCTTGCTGCCGACGCCGATGCAGGTGTGCGGCGGGCGCATCACCTTTCAGGGCGAAGCGCTCAATACCGCTGATCCCAAGGGCATGCGCCAGGTACGGGGGGCACGGATCGGCATGGTATTCCAGGAACCCATGGTGTCGCTCAACCCGGCTCTGACCATAGGCCGGCAGATGAGTGAGGCGCTCAAGTTGCACACCGCCCTGGACGCAGCCGCGATCCGCGAGCGCTGTATCGCGATGCTGCAACGTATCGGCATCAAGGACGCCGAGAAATGCCTGGCGTCCTACCCGCACCAGTTTTCCGGCGGCATGCGCCAACGCATCATGCTCGCGTCGGTGATGTTGTTGCGCCCGGCACTGCTGATCGCCGACGAGCCCACCACCGCGCTGGATTGCCTGGCACAGCTGGACGTGATCGAGCTGATGCTGGAACTGACCCGCGAGCAAGGCACCGCGATCCTGTTTATCAGCCACGACCTGTCCCTGGTGGCGCGTTATGCCCACAAGGTGGTGGTGATGCGCTCGGGCAAAGCCGTGGAGCAGGGCCGTATCGAAGACATCCTGTTTGCGCCCCGGGCCGACTACACCCGCCAGTTACTGGAGGCGTTGCCGCGCCGTGGCAAGCTGGTACCACTACCGGCCTCAGACAGCGCGCTGTTGCAGGTTCGCGATGTGTGTATCGAACATCCCGGCCCCCGCAGTTTCTGGGGCCGTAGCGTGCCAAAGCGCGTGGTGCATTCGGTGAACCTGAGCATCGCCCCGGGGGAGACCCTGGCGCTGGTCGGTGGCAGCGGTTCGGGCAAGACCACCCTGGGACGTGCGGTGGTCGGGCTGGTCACGCCCTGCGCCGGGGCGATCATGTTTCAAGGCGTGGATATCCTCAAGGCCGCCAACCGCGCGCATCGTCTGCAATGCCAGATGATTTTCCAGGACCCGTATTCATCCCTTGACCCGCGCATGACCGTCGGCCAGATCATCGCCGAGCCGCTGCGCCATGAGCCGGGGCTGAACCCTGCGCAAAAGCGTCAGCGGGTCACCGATACCCTGGTGGACGTGGGCTTGCCCGAGCAGTTCCGTGAGCGCTTTGCCCATCAACTCTCCGGTGGGCAACGTCAGCGCGTGGCGATTGGCCGGGCGCTGGTCAGGCGGCCAAAACTGGTCATTGCCGACGAGCCGATTTCGGCGCTGGACATGACCATCCAGAAGCAGATCCTCGAACTGTTCGAGCGCTTGCAGCGCCAATATGGATTTGCCTGCCTGTTTATCTCCCACGACCTCTCGGCGGTGGAGCGCATCGCCCATCGCGTGGCGGTGATGAACCAGGGCGAGGTGGTTGAAATTGGCTCGCGGGACAGTATTTTCGACACCCCGCAACACCCCTATACCCGTCGGCTCCTCGCGGCGGCCAGCCCCCTGGAGAAACGTGCGGATGGCAGTTATCGCCTTCGCGCCAGTGTGATTTAGCGACTGCAGCACCCCAGGCCATGGCGTAGAACCCCA
Organism: Pseudomonas sp. Lz4W; assembly: GCF_000346225.2. Lineage (NCBI taxonomy): Bacteria > Pseudomonadati > Pseudomonadota > Gammaproteobacteria > Pseudomonadales > Pseudomonadaceae > Pseudomonas > Pseudomonas sp. Lz4W. Next base: position 2,409,770 of record NZ_CP017432.1, read on the forward strand.
ATCCTTCGCAAATCGATGATTTGCGAAGCGGGCGAAGCCATGGCCGAAGAAAACAAAAATAACCTTACTCAACCTGTCTGCCAGGAACCTACACATGAAGAACCGCATCAACCAAGTCGTTACCAGTGCCGGGGTCGTGGGCGCCAGTTTCATGCCCGTGTTTGCCCAGGCCGACTTCGTCTCCGACAGCAAAGCTGCACTTGAACTGAAGAACTATTACTTCAACCGCGACTACCGCGAATCCAGCGGGCAGAACAAGCGCGAGGAGTGGGCACAGGGCTTTATCCTGAACCTTGAGTCGGGCTTCACCGAGGGCACCGTCGGTTTTGGTCTGGATGCAGTCGGCATGCTGGGTGTAAAGCTCGATTCCAGCCCGGACAATTCAGGCACAGGGCTGCTGGCGCGCTCGAGCGTGGCCGAGCCGGGCTCCCCCAGCTATGCCCGTCGCGCCCATGACAACTACTCCAAGCTCGGTATCACCGGTAAGGCGCGCCTGGCCCAAAGCGAGCTGCGGGTGGGCTACATGGTGCCCGACCTGCCGACCCTGCAGCCGAACCTCAGCCGTCTGTTCCCGCAGAGTTTCAGTGGTACGGCGCTGACCTCCAAAGACATCGACAACCTGACGTTGAGCGTGGGGCAACTGGACCAGGTCAAGCAGCGTGACTCGACTCACTACGAGGACATGGGGCTTACCAGCCAGTACGGCGCCTACAAAAGCAGCGCCAAGAGTGATGAATTCCGCTACGCCGGCGGCGATTACAAGCTGACGCCGACCACCCTGGTCACCTACCAGTTCGCGCAACTGGAGAGCCTGTACCAACAGCATTATCTGGGGTTGAAAAACAGCTTCAAGTGGGGCCCCGGTACGTTCAAGACCGACATCCGTTACTTCAGTGCTAGCGAAGACGGCGCGGCGCTTGCCGGCAAAGTGGATAACCGTGCGTTGAGTACCCGGGTGGGCTACGGCCTCAATGGCCACAACCTCAGCGGCGGCTACCAGCAGCAGTACGGTGCGACACCCTTCACCTATGTTGACGGCAGCAACACCTACCTGTTCACCGAGTACCAACTGGCCAACTTCTCCCAGACCAACGAACGGGTGTGGCATGCCCGCTATGACTATGACTTTGCCGTACTGGGCGTACCGGGCCTGTTGTTCTCCACACGTTATGCCAAGGGCTTTGACGCCAAGGTCATCGGCTTCAACGGCGAAGGGCGCGAATGGGAGCGTGATTTAAGCCTGGGCTATGTGGTGCAGAGCGGCACCTTCAAGAACGTGTCGCTGCGTTGGCAGAACGCCAGCGCCACCAGCAACTTTGCCCGCGACACCAATGAGAATCGAGTGATCCTGGGTTACAGCCTGGCGCTCTGGTAGCGGTATCGGCGTGCGCCAGGGTGAGCCTGGCGCACGCCCAAGCAGTGGAATGAGGGGATAGATCAGATGACGAGTTTGCCGTTGCGGCGGGCATTGCCCGGCCAACAACGCGTGTCGGCGCGTGGCGTGAGTGATTTCATCGATGCGGTGAACGCTGCGGGCCTGGAGTTGCACAGTTTCATGCTGTATCGCGACGGCGCGGTGGTGGCCGAAGCGTTTTGGGCGCCTTACCGTGCAGACCGGCTGCACGTTCAACATTCGGCAACCAAGAGCTGGGTGTCCATGGCCATCGGGCTGTTGGTGGATGACGGCGTGCTGTCGCTGGACGCCAAAGTAGTGGATTTTTTTCCCGGCCAATGCCCGACCCCCATCAGCCAACACCTGGCGGCCATGACCGTGCGCGATTTGCTGACCATGCGCACCGGCCATCGTCAGGGGATTTCCGGCGGGGCCTGGCGCGGGCGCAGTGAAAGCTGGGTCAGATTGTTCCTCAATGAGCCGGTCGAAGACCCGCCAGGACAGCGCTTCATCTACAGCAGCGCGTCGAGTTTCATGCTCTCGGCCATTGTCAGTGTCGTCAGCGGCCAGACCGCCTTTGAACTGTGCAACGCACGTATCTTCCAGCCCATGGGCATGGGCCGTATCGAGTGGGATCTGGCGCCTGGCGGTTACAACACCGGCGGTAACGGCTTGAGTTGCAGTACCGAGGATTTGCTCAAGTTCGGTGTACTGCACTTGCAGCAAGGAAGCTGGGAAGGGCAGCAACTGCTGTCCCGCGAGTGGGTGGCCGAGGCCACGCGCGGGCATGTCGAGGATGTGTGGATGGGCGCCTTCGATGGCAAGCGCTACCTGGGCCGCGACGAGTCCGGCGACGCCGGTATCACCCGCCGCGAGGGCTACGGCTACCAGTGGTGGATGACCCTGCACGGTGGCTATTACGCCTCCGGGGTGTTTGGCCAGCAGTGCATTGTGCTGCCGGAGCAGAACGCGGTGATTGCCTTTACTGCCGGGCTGCCATTGGGCGAACGGCGCTTGCACAGCCTGCTGTGGGAACACCTGTTGCCTGCGCTGGACGGGCCGGCCGACAGCGCGGCAGACCCGGGGCTGGCGGCGCTGTTGGCCCGCCAGCAGCGGCCGTCTCTGTCTGGCGCATCGACCTCATCGCGCCAGGCCGGGTTCAGCGGCAGGTTCGTGATGCAGGCCAATGAAGATCAGGTCAGCCAGGTGCGTCTGGTGTTTGGTGCCGGCTTCTGCGACTTCTACCTCACCGACCCGCGAGGCACCCACTGCATCCGCGCCGGGTTCGCCGACGCCATCGAAAGCCGGACCAGCATGACCGGCCACTATCTGCATCACCAATACCAGCCGGACATGACCCCGGTAGTGGCGCAAGCGGTCTGGACCGAAGACGGGGCGCTGAGCATGAGCTGGCAATTTGTCGAAACGGCCTTTTGTGACCGCGTCATCTGCCGGCTTGAGCACGGCACCTTGTCTGTGGACCGCAGCGTCAATGTTAACGCAGGTCCGTTACAGCGTCCGACGCTGACTGGCCATCCCGCAACAGTATTTCAGGAGTCACCATGAACGATTTTTGCAAACAGCCAGAGACTGCCAGCGGCGCGTTCTGGGCGCCGTTTACCCCGATGCGCCAGTTCCAGCAACAACCGATGATGTTCACCAGCGCCGAGGGTATGTACTACACCACCAGCGATGGCCACCGTGTGCTGGATGCAATGGCCGGGCTGTGGTGTGTGAATGCCGGGCATGGCCAGGCAAAAATTGTCGAAGCCATTCGCGAGGCCGCGGGGCGCCTGGACTTTGTCTCGTCATTCAAGATGAGTCACCCCCAAGCTCTGGAGATGGCCGAGCGCCTGATCGAAATCAGCCCGGCAGGCATGGAGCACGTGTTCTTCACCAACTCGGGTTCCGAAGCCGTAGACACCGCGTTGAAGATCGCCCGGGGCTATCACCAGGCCCGGGGCGAAAGCCGCCGCACCAAGTTTATCGGGCGTGCCAAGGGCTACCACGGTATGGGTTTCGGTGGCCTTTCGGTGTCGGGTATCGGCCGCCAGAAGCGTGACTTTGGGCCTTTGCTGGGGGAGGTGTCACACCTGCCGCTGCCCTACGACGCGGGCATGCGTTTCAGCGCGGGGCTCGCGCAACAGGGCGAGAGTTACGCTGATGCACTGACTCAGTTGCTGGATATCCAGGACCCGAGCACCGTGGCCGCTGTCATCGTCGAACCGGTAACAGGCTCGGGCGGCGTCTATCCACCGCCCCAGGGCTATTTGCAGCGCTTGCGCGAGATCTGCACCCGCCACGGTGTGCTGCTGATATTCGATGAAGTGATTACCGGCTTTGGCCGCGTAGGTGCCAGCTTTGCCGCCCAGGCCTTCGGCGTGACGCCGGACCTGATCACCACGGCCAAAGGTCTGACCAACGGCGCCGTACCTATGGGGGGCGTGCTGGTCAGCGGTGCGGTGTACGAAGCATTCATGGCCGGGCCGGCGAACGTCATCGAGCTGATGCACGGCTACACCTATTCGGCGCATCCGCTGGCGTGTGCGGCCGGGCTGGCGACCATCGAGGTGCACCGCGAATTGGGCATCAACGAGCACGTTAACGCGGTCAGCGGCCTCTGGCAGTCTGCCGCGCTGGCGCTGCAGGGCGTTGGCCCGGTACTGGATGTACGCGCCATCGGCTTGCTCTGCGCCGTCGAACTTGAGCCACGCCCCGGTGCCGCCGGCGCACGCGGCAGCGAGGTTGCGCAGTGGTGCTTTGAACAGGGCGTGCTGGTACGCGGCTCGGGCGACACCATCGTGATCTCGCCGCCGCTGGTGATCAGCCCGCAGGAGATTGCCCAGGTGTTTGACACCTTGGCGGGTGCTTTGAATCAGGTGGCCTGAGGGGCGTCGACAACATGTCCGATTTGTTTGAGTTCTATATTGACGGCGCCTGGGTCAAACCCCACGGCGAAAGCGTCGAAACGGTGGTGAACCCGTCCACCGAACAGGTGATCGCGCGCATCATCCTGGGTAACGGGCAGGATGTGGACCGTGCAGTCCGCGCGGCCCGCCAGGCGTTTCCTGGATTCGCCGGCAGTTCCCTTGAAGCGCGCATGGAACTGCTGCACAGCATCATCGAAGCCTACAAGCGCCACAGCGAGGCTTTAATCGAAGCGGTGCACCTGGAGATGGGCGCGCCGCTGTCCCTGGCGCGCAATGCCCATGTGCCGGCGGGCCTGGGCCATCTGGTGCAGGCGCTGGAGGTGTTGCGCGGATACCGTTTCGAACGTCGCCTGGGCAGTTCGCTGGTGGTGCGAGAGCCAATCGGCGTGTGTGCACTGATCACGCCCTGGAACTGGCCGCTCAACCAGCTCACCTGCAAGCTCGCGCCCGCTCTGGCGGTGGGCTGCACCCTGGTACTCAAACCGAGTGAGCGCGCGCCGTTGTCGGCACATATCCTCGCTCAGGTACTGCATGAGGCTGGCGTGCCCAAAGGCGTATTCAACCTGGTCCACGGCGACGGCCCTGGGGTGGGAGCCGCACTGGCCCGCCATGTTGACGTGGATATGGTGTCCTTTACCGGCTCGACCCGCGCCGGTATCGCTGTGGCCAAAATGGCCGCCGATACGGTCAAACGTGTGTCCCAGGAGCTGGGCGGCAAATCCGCGAATATCCTGCTCGACGATGCCGACCTGCCAGGCGCCGTGCGCCATGCGGTGTTGGGCTGTATGCGCAACAGTGGCCAGTCGTGTAATGCGCCGACGCGTTTGCTGGTGCCTCGGGTGCAACAACAGGCGGTGATTGAGATCGCCCGGCAAGTGCTGGCGCAGGTGTGCTTTGACGACAGTAACCCGACCTCAGCCATAGGCCCGGTGGCCAACGTCATGCAGTACGAACGGGTACAGGCCATGATTGCGCAGGCCATTGCCGAGGGGTCGCGGTTAATTGCCGGGGGGGCGGGGCGACCGCCAGGGATAGAGCGCGGCTACTATGTGCAACCGACGGTATTTGCCGACGTCACCCCGGACATGCTGGTGGCCCGTGAAGAAATCTTCGGCCCGGTGCTGGCGATCATGCCGTACGACAGCGAAGCCGAGGCCATCGCTATTGCCAACGACAGCCCTTACGGCTTGTCGGGGTACGTCACCTCGGCAAGCCTGGAGCGCAGTCGCAAGGTTGCCCGCCAACTGCGCACCGGCATGGTCCACCTCAACGGTGCACGGGCCGACCAGGCCGCGCCGTTTGGCGGCTACAAACAGTCGGGTAACGGGCGTGAGTGGGGTGAGTCGGGGTTTGACGAATACCTGGAGAGCAAGTCGCTGTTCGGGTATTAGCGGTTAGCCCTGACGCCGTTGCAGACTGCAGGCTCACACCTTGAGGTTACGCCCGGCCGCCAAACGGCCGGGCTGCCTCCTCGGCTTGGCCTGGGCATTTATATTCACATACACTGCATGGATATTTTTTACCGTATCGAGCCACAGCATGATTGAAACACGCCCTCGGCCAAAGCCGCGCCAGAAACCTGCTGGTGCCCCTCGAACCAAGCCTGCCGAAGTTCGCCTGGACGAACTGATGAATGCGGCACAGCGCCTGTTTCTCGAGAAGGGCGTCGAGTCCACCACCGTCAGCGATATTGTCGAAGAGGCGCAGGTAGCCAAGGGTACGTTCTATACCTATTTTGCCTCCAAGAACGACGTGCTGGTGGCCCTCGGCGAGCGCTACACGCAGCATTTTCTCGCGGAGCTGGAACAGGCCATCGAGCAATGTGCCAAGGATGATTGGGTATCGCGTCTACGGGTCTGGGTACATGCCAATATCGTCACCTATCTTGCGACGTACTCGATTCATGACATTGTTTACACCAACCATCACCACCACGACCGTAACAACAAGGCAAAAAATGCCATTCTTGACCAGTTGATGGGCATTCTCGAAGGCGGCAAGGCGGCGGGTGTCTGGAAATTTCCTGATCCAAGGGTCAATGCGTTGATGATTTATTCCGGTGTTCATGGAGTAGCCGACGATGCCATCGTCGACCGCCTTGAGGACTGCACCGCCTTTGCTGAAAAGGTTTCCGCCAGTTGCCTGGCCATGCTTGGGCACTAGTCTTCGAGCAGCGTGCTTACCCAATGAGAGACGCTGACGGCAGCCTCCAGCTCTTCCACCTTTTGAGTGATGGTCGAGGCATGTTGCACAAAATCTGCGGACCCCGACAAGGCGCAACAGGTCATGAACTTGCCCTTGATTTCATCGATGCTCAGCGGATTTTCCGGCCAGCCGCGACCGAAGGCAATCGACAACCGGCGCGGGGTCATACCGGGCGCGGTCAAGGTCAGGTGGCACTGGTCAAAGCGTTCGAAGGCAGGTTCTTCCGTCAGCTCTATGAGACTGGCCAGACGGCACACTTCGGGGTCCATTACGGCTTGCACATCGAATTCGGCAGGGCTTGCCCGGCGCCTTAACAAGGCGTTGGCAGTGACATACCGGGCACTGAACTGAGCGTCGACCTGCGCTGTGGTGCCGGGTTCGAACGGGCCGCCGCAGACCATTCGCATCGTCGGCGATACCCGCAGTTGCAGTTGGCAGTGTTGCAGTTGTTCGCGGCTCAGTGGGGGTTGTGCCAGCAGTGTTTCACTCAGGGCCAGCAGGATACTGCAGTGCGGATAGAGCTTGAAGCAGGTGGCCTCTTCGCCGAGGAACTGTGTGCCCAGCCCGATGTAAAGCCGTTCCAGGTCGGGAGGAGCAGGTGCATACAAACGGAAAAAGCCATTTTCGCCGCCCAACACCCTGCGAGGGCCGCTGATGCCGGCTTGAGCGAGCAATGCCGCCTCAATTCCGTGTCGTGCAACCAACCCCTGGCCGATCCGTACCGCGAGGGCCTTGTCCTGATAGTGCTGAAAGGTTCCGATGCCAAAATCAAAGGCCAGCCCTACAGCGTCGGCGAAGGCCTGGCGATCGAGGTTGAGCAGGCGTGCCGCAATGATGGCTGCGGATATCAGCCCGAGAATGTTCGAATCAAAACCGCGATAGAAAAATCCGTTGGCTTGAGATGCCAGATTGATGCGTTGAGCGATGTCTTGTGCGATCGCCAGAGCGGCAAGGAGGTCCCGGCCGCTGCTGGCGCAGTGTTCGGCCATGGCCAAGGCCACCGGAATGTCACTGGAACTGGGGTGCCAGCCGGGCGAGATGACATCGCAATAGTCCAGGGCGCGGGCCCGTACGGCGTTGACGAATGCAGCTTGCGGGACGCTCAGGCGTTCGCGACTGCCAAGTACGGTGGCCTGTGCAACACCGCTCCATTGGCGGGCCAGGTGTAACGCAGCGTCAGTACCCGCTTGTTGGTAGCCCGCGGCGATGCAGCCAAGGTTGTCGAGCAGGCGTTTGCGCTGGAAGGCCAGAGCCGAGGCGGGTACAGCGTTGGCAGGCAATGCATGGGCGACATCCAGCAGGGTATCGATAGGGTCTGAAAAGGTCATTTCACAAGGCTCCGTCTCATTCGAAAAAGGCTGGGCGTGCGCCAACGGTCAGGCTGGCGTGGGTGCGCGGGTGGCTGAGGCACAGCGTGCGTAACCCGGCATTGCTGCCGGAATACCAGGCCCCACCGCGCAAAAGCAGGCGTTCGCCGTAGTTGCGCAAATACAGTTGGTCGCCGTCGACAAGGTCATGAAGGGGGTACAGCCCCAGCAGTTTGAACAGGAACGGGGACTCGCATGCCAACGTGCTGCGTAGCTGGTTGAAGGCGCAATCCAGTAGGCCTGGGGAGTTGGCATCGCTACCGGGCTCACCGTTGTGGTGCTGGACCTGCTCGGCAAGTACCGCCAGCCCTGCATTACCTTCACGGCCGGGGCGCAGGGCATCAAATTTGGCACTACCGGGCGATCGGCAAGGCACCAGTACGCCATCGCCAAGGCGGATCGCCTGCCAGGCACCTGAATCCCGTGACAGGTCGGCGTGGGCAGCATCATTGTTGGCGATTAACTGTATTTCGCCATCGAGCAGTCGCAAGCCTGACTGCCACTCCCAGACGTTGCCGCACAGGTCAGCAATGCCGAACGGGCTGAGGTCATGGCGCCAGGTAGCGGGGCCTGAACCCGAGACCATGACCGGGTCATTTTCGGTACCGTAAGGGGCGTCCTCGTGGCCGGTATTGCCTTGTGGCGAGTAGCCGCTGGCAATACACCACAACGCCAATGCCGAGCGTTCGGCATGGGTGCTCAAATGCCAGCCCTGGCCACAGGTTCTGGCTGCCCGGTTACTACGGTTGAAGTCCAGGTTGCGGCTGGGCAACTGCCCGGGCAGGCTTAGCAGTTCGTTGTCGCGCAGTACCCCTTGGTATACCCCGTAGAAGATTTCGCTGAGTGGTCGGTCATTGACGATAAACGCCGGGTGCAATTGCCCGCCGGGGGTGTCGATCGCACCGTTGCTATCGACCGTGAAGCGGGGTACCACATACAAATGGCTGGGTTGGCCCCTGGCGGTGTAGCGCACGGTTTGCCGGCCGCCCGAGGCTTTTTCAACAGCGGCGCGCAGTGGATCTTTGATCAGTAAGTTCAGCATTTTTCGATGGTCCTTTGCAGGGATGAGGCAAGGGGCTGCTCGACCATGACCATCCAGTGGCCGTTCGTGCAATGCTCGAGACGGGCCTGTACGCCATAGACCCTGGCCAGCAGGGCAGGGGTCAGTACGTGCAGAGGCGGGCCATGGGCAATGATTTGTCCGTCGTGCAGCACCAGCACCGCATCGGCATAACGCAGGGCCTGATTGATGTCGTGGATCGCCATTACCACGCACAGCCCCTGTTCGCGTACCAGCCGTTGCAACAGGTTGAGTACCTGGTACTGGCGGCGCAGGTCCAGCGCGCTGGTGGGTTCGTCGAGCAACAAGGTTTGCGGTTGGCGGACCATCGCCTGGGCGATGCCGACCAGCTGGCGCTGGCCGCCACTCAGTTCATCGAGCATACAGGCGGCCAGGTGGGCGATTTCCAGCAGGTGCAAGGTACGACTGACAGCATCCAGTTGTACCTGACTGACACTCCAGCCACCCCCTTGCTTGCACGCCAGTAACACGGCTTCGAACACCCGCAGCGAGGTCTGCATACCCAGGTCCTGCGGTACATACACCGGGCGCGCGGGGTGGTGCGCGGGCCAATGCTCCAGCGGCTGTCGATTGCAAAATACAGCACTACGGCTAGGGATTTCGCCACTGAGGCTGCGCAAGAGGGTCGATTTGCCCGCGGCATTGGAGCCCAGCAACGCGGTCAGGGTGCCAGCCTGCAAAGGCCCGAAGCTGAGCGCGCGCAGTACCGGCCGACGGCTGAACGCCACCGACAGGCGTTGCACGTTGAGACGCTCGGTCATCGTGACCTCCGCTTCAGGATCAGGGTGAAAAACAGTGGCACGCCCACCAGTGAAGTAACGATCCCTATGGGCAGGGTTTGCCCCGGCAACACCGATTTGCTGAGCACTGAGGCCAGCGACAGCATTAACGCCCCGCAGAGTGCCGAGGCGGGGAGCAGGAAACGTTGGTCATCGCCCACCAGCATGCGCGCGATGTGCGGTCCGACAAGGCCGACAAAACCGATGGTGCCCACAAATGAAACGCACACCGCAGCAAGCAGGCTGCTGAGTAAAATGCTGTGCAAGCGCAGGCGGCCCACATTCACCCCAAGGCTGGTAGCCCGGGACTCACCCAGGCGCAGTGCGGTCAGTGCCCATGCATGACGCGCGAAGATCGGCCAGACCGCCAGCAGGACCGTGCTCATGATGCCCAGCTTCATCCAGTCGGCGCGGGCCAGGCTGCCCATCGTCCAGAACACCACGGCCGCCAGGGCCTGGTCCGGGGCGATGTACTGCAGCGCCTCAAGCAAGGCGTTAAAGGTGAAAACCAGCGTGGTGCCGAGCAGCACAATCATCTGCGTGGTGATACCGCGCTGCTTGCTCAGGTAGTAAATAAACCAGGCCGCAGCCATGGCCATGGCAAAGGCATTTATCGGGATCGCAAAGGCAACGGCGGCAGCGGGGAGCACGTTTACGCCGAGAATCATGCCAAGTGCCGCACCAAAGCTGGCGGCTGCCGACAGGCCCAGCGTGAACGGGCTGGCCAGCGGGTTATTCAGCACCGTTTGCATCTGTGCACCGGCCATCGACAGGCTGGCGCCGACAACGAGCGCGGTGAGGGCAACCGGCAGGCGGATCTCCCAGAAGATCACTTGGACGGCCAACGGCGCTTGCCAATCCCAGAGCGCCGTGAGAACCGCCAGCGGCGGGTACAGCGATTGCCCTGTGGCCAGGTCCATCAGCAGCGAGAACAATAACAACAAGGCCATGGCACTGATCCAGAGCAACCGGCGGCGACTAAGCGAGGCGTACAACTGCCGACCGTTTTGCAGTGGTGAAGGCAAGCGGGAATCGCAGGTCATGAATGTTCCTCAAGGCTGAGCCAGTACCCTTGCTGATAAGGCACGGGCAGAAAGCGTCGGTGCAGCTCGGCAAACACGGCGTCGGGGTCAAGGTCCGTGAAATGCTGCGGGTGCAGCCATTTGGCGATTTGCAGCACGGCAATAAAGTGGCAAGGGTTGTCGTAGAACGGATGCCAAATGGCGTGGACGCGCCCGGCGTGAACGGCATTGAGTGTTCGATAGGCCGGGCGTTGCATCAGGTGTCTGAGTTGTTCACGACCGTGTTCAAGGTCGGCCCCGGGCCCCAGGTTGACCCAGCTGCCGGCGGGTGAATACAGCGTCCAGTTGGCTCCCGTGACCAGGATTACATCGGGCTGGGCGGCAATCACCTGCTCCGGGTGCAAGGTGCCGAAGGGGCCGTGCAACCAGTGCTGCCCAAGGTTGTCGCCGGCTGCGGCCGTTATCAACTCACCAAAGTTGCCGTCGCCATACGACAGGCAGCAATCATCGTAGAGCCCGGCAGCGCGCTCGATCATCACACTGGGGCGCTCAGGCGCCGGAGTGAGATGGTTGGCGATGTGCTGCAGGTGCTCGCGACGAAAATCGATGAAGTCGGCGGCGCGCTGCTGCTGGCCTAACAGTTGACCCATCAGCCTCAGTGAAGGCTCGGTGTTTTCCAGGATGTGACTGCGAAAATCAACATACATAATCGCAATGCCAGCTTGCTCCATATGCCTGGCGAAGCCTGAAGACTCGGCGCCGGAGCGCGAGCTGAGGTTGAGCACTATCACATCCGGGCGCAGTGAAATGGCCAGTTCGGCGTCCAGCGCGCCGACACTTGAGCCCTTAAAGGTCGGGATTGCATCGATATAGGCAAAGCGTCGCTGGTAGGCGCGATAACCCTCCAGGTCTGCCGCACGAAAGTTGTCGGCCCAGCCCACCACATTCGCGAATGGATCATCGGGTTCAAGCAAGGCCATGACATACGCCAGCGGCCCGTCGCCGAGCACAATGCGTTTTGCCGGTAGTGTCATGTGCAGAGTGCGCCCGGCAATATCTCTGAGTCGCGAGCGCATTGCCCCTGCGCTGATCAGGGGGCTGAGACTGGCGGCCACGGCCCCTGCTGCGAGCGAGCGCAGCAGAGTCCGACGAGTTAAAGACATTAAAGGAGGCATCGACTTACCACCGGTATGACAAAGTGCTGGTGATGGTTCGATCCAGACCGATAAAGCAATACAGCTCGGATGAGCAGCTGGCCACGTAATGCTTGTTGGCCAGATTCGATACATTCAAGGCTAATTGCGCCCCTTTGAACGTGCTCTGCATCTGCCCCAGGTCATAACGCAGCGCGAGGTCAACGAGAGTCACAGCCGGAACCTTGAAACTGTTGGTGGGGTTGCCGTAGGTCGAGCCAACGTACCGCAGGCCGCCGCCCAGGTTCAGCCCGGCGAGTGCTGGTAGCGGCAAGTCATAGTCCAGCCATGTGGCCGCCGTGTGCCGGGGTGTTTGGGTCAGCGAGCGACCTTCGTAGCGGGTGTCTTGAGTGATCCGATTGTCAAGGTAGGCGTAGCTGAACAGGCCATTGAGACGTTCGGTGAATGCGCTATTGGCTTCTATTTCAAAGCCTCGTGAGCGCACGCTCCCGGCCTGGGTGTAGAACCCCAGGTGTTCGCTGTCAGCTGTTTTGACGTTGTCCTGGGTCAGTTCATAGACCGAGGCGGTCAGCGTTGTGCGTGCATCCTCAGACTGGAATTTGAGCCCCGCCTCGTACTGTTTGGCCGTGACCGGGACAAAGGCTGCCCCCGCGTAATCTGCACCCAGGACCGGATCGAACGAAGTGGCGTAGCTGATGTAAGGCGCCAGACCGTTATCAAACAGGTAACTGAAGCCGATGCGGTAGCTCCACTTTTGATCGGTCTGGCTGCTTTTGGTCATGGCCGGTGTATAGGCCTGCGAGCGGTCATGGAGCTGGGATTTGTCGTGGCGCAGGCTCACCATCAGGCGCCATTGTTCATAACTTATCTGGTCTTGCAGGTAATAGCCCAAGCGGTCGAATTGCTGATCCACCGAATACGGGTTGTGTGTCTTGCTGTCGGTAAAATCCGGACGGGCACTGGGACGATAATGAGTGGCTGCATTGGGATCGAACAGCACCGGTGTCATGCGGTAAGACTGGCTGCGCAAGGTACCGCTCTGATAGTCAACACCGGCCAGCAGCAGGTGCCGGGTATTGCCGATTTCCTGGGTGCCGGTGAAGTAATTGTCCATGGAAAAGGTATTGGAACTGGACGGGGCGAGACCGTAAGTGCCCTCCAGCCAGAGCCGGCCATCGATGGTTTTGTAGCCGTAGATCGAGGTCCGGGTGATATCCGAATTCACATACTGATAACGCGCATTGCTGTGCAGGCTCCAGTTTGCGTCAAGGCTGTGTTCAAACAGGGAACTGACCGAGTCCTGCTTGCGGCTTGAATCCTGAAAGTGCATGTCGGTGTAATTGCGCCGCACATTGAGCCGGGCGAACGGGCTGTGGTTTAAACCCAGCGCCACGGCTGGCAGGCTGTTGTAATCGGGTATTTCAGGCTCTTGCTGATGTTGTGCGAGTACCGTCCAGCGCGTTTGCCCGGTGGGCTGCCAGGTGATGGCAGGCGCGATCATGTAGCGTTCATGGCGCACGTCCTCGACCTGCCCGTGGCTGGCCAGGCCTACACCGGTGAGCCGATAGAGCAGGGTGCCACTGTCATTCAACGGCCCGGTGCTGTCGAAGCTGACTTCCTTGTGGGCAAACGAGCCATATTGCAGGTTGATCTCGTGCGCTTCCTGCGGCTGTGGGCGCCGACTAACCTGGTTGATCACGCCACCCCCCGTGCCTTGGCCGTAAACGGCAGCGGCTGGCCCGCGCAGCACTTCAATGCGCTCCAGCGCATAAGGGTCGATCTGCGGGCTCCAGGTAGAGACGTTGCTGATCATGCGCAAGCCATCGAGGTAATAGTCGGCATCCACGCCACGGATACGGGTGAGGTCGAGTTGATCACCGAAGCCTCCGTATTTTTCGCTATTGGCCCCGGCTGTGTAGCGCAATGCCTGGCTAACGCTGGCGGGTTGCTGGGCATCTATCAGGTCGCGGGTCACCACAGAAATCGACTGAGGCGTTTCGTGTATCGCACTCAGGGTTTTGGTTCCCGCAGTGCTGTGAGTGGCGATGTAGCCGGTGACCGGGCCATCGGTCTCTTCAAGCGCCTCGCCGGTGACATTCACGGCGTCCAGTTGCAGCGGCTCTTGAGCATTTGCGCTGCTATTGAAGCCGTGAGTGCACAGTGCAAGTACCAGCACACCCGTATTTAGCCGGACATTCAACGGTGCAGCAGCGGCGCTTGGGGTGGCGCGGAAGCTCACAACGTTTTCCATGACGTATGCCCTTGTAGCGGTAGGAGGGAGACTGAAAGTGAGCGCATAGTAATATTCGACTGACCGTCGGTCAATCGATATGAGAATAATTATCGATTGGCCTGTGAGGTTCGCTACACATCACACTGCATGCGTTGGAGCGAGCTGGTTTCGACTTTTCTGCATGGCCAGCACCAGCGCAGCCAACAGGCTGCAACACCCGGCACTGAGCATGGCCAGGTTGAAACCTGAAGCCAGAGCGCGGGCATAGTCCAAGGTCCAAGTCGCCTGCGCGGGCAGGCTGTGTTGTTGAATCGCGGCATGCGCCAACCTGGCTGCATCCGGTATGCCTTGCGCAAGCAAGGCGCTGTGTAAGTGCCGGGTTGCCTGCAAGCTCATCAACGAACCCAGTAGTGCAATGCCCAGGCTCATGCCGGTTTGGCGCAGGGCGTTCATCGTCGCTGAGGCTACGGCTGCCTGAGGCGTGGTTACGCTGGTCATTACCGCCAGCCCGGTCGCGGGTATTGCTGCGCCCATGCCAATACCGAGCAGGGAAAACAGCAGAAAGATGATCGGGTAGGGCGTGTTTTGGGTGAATAACGCCATGCTGGCCATGGCTATCGCGATCAGCACGTAACTGCCGAGCAGCATGCGTGAAGGCCCCAGCAAGCGTTGCATCCTTGCGCAGACCAGAGATACAAGGGCCATGCAGACGAAGGTTGGCATCATGCGTAATCCGGTCTGCGATGCCGACCAGCCTTGTACTTGTTGCAAATAGAGCGAGAAGAAAAACAGGCTGCTGTAACACGAAAATCCGAGCACGAACGAAGCCAGGTTGGCCGCTGCAAAGTGTCGGTTTTTAAACAGTCCCAGTGGCAGTAATGGTCGGGCGGTTCGATGCTCAACCCAGATGAAAACCGCCAGTAATCCCAGGCCGATGGCACAAGCAAACTGCACCGCGAGTTCGCTAAAACCGTGCTCGCCCGCTCGTATCAGGCCGTAACCCAGGCTGCCAAGTCCGCAAACACTGAGCAGTTGGCCCCACGGGTCCAAAGCGGCCTGTTCGGGATGTTTGCGCTCACTGATCCCCCAGCTACCGAGTGCCAGTGCCAGCAGCCCGATGGGCAGGTTGATCAAGAAAATACTTGGCCAGCCGAATGCATGAATCATCAGTCCACCCAGCAGGGGGCCGAGTACCAGTGCCAGCGCACTGCAAGCTGACCAGCAGCCGATGGCGTGCGCACGCTCTTTAGGGACACTGAATGCATGGGTTATGAGTGGTAAAGCGCCCGGGATCAGCACCGCGCCGGCAATACCCTGAATGGCTCTGCCGATCAGTAAAAATGTCAGGCTGGTGGCCAGGGCGCATATCAGCGAGGCGGCGCTGAACAGCACGATACTGCTCAACCAGGTGCGTTTGTGTCCGAATCGGTCGCCAAGAGGGCCGGCACATAATATAAACGCCGACAGGCAGATGGCGTAGGCACTGACCACCCACTGCAAGCCTGCCATGTCGGTACCCAGAGCCTGTTGAATAGAAGGTAATGCCACGTTGACGATGCTGATATCCAGCGATGCCAGAAAGGTACCCAGGCTTGCAGCGAGCAGCAGGGCATAGCGTTTGGAAGATGACATTGGACAGTCCTGATGAAGAAAGAACGGGTACTATAATTTCACTGACCGGCGGTCAGTCAATATTTATAGTTGAAGTTTTATAACATTGGGGAGCATCTGAAGCGTGTCAGCCGCAATGTATGTTTGCTGAAAGTGCAGAGGGCTTCTGGGGAACAGATGATGTCCAGTAACACCCGGTCGGAGCGAGATCTGTGCCAGATGCGGCGCTGCAGGTTCACACCTTGAGGTTACGCCCGGGCGAGATGTCCATCACGCTTGCAGTTCCACCAGCACCAGGCTCTTGAGGTGGCCCGCACGGGCGTGCCCTGACGGTAGCAATTGCGCTGTCGGGACAATCAAGCAATACGGATATCTGCATGGCAAAGGCCCGTGAGCTTCTGGAGTCAGGCATCTATGTGTCTACGGTGGCGGTTTCAACACTTTTCGAGCTGCAGTAGCGCTTTTGAAAAGTATTACGGGTGCACCCCCAGGTGATTGCGTCATACAAAATAGTGCGCGCCGGAATCCAGATGTAATTCGTTGGATGGCATACAAACAACAATGATTATCATTCTTTGTCGCTGATAACCTTTCTGCCATTGAACCAATGAGCATGTCTGGGAGCGCATCAAATGAATGTCAATCTGCCTGGGGCCAGTCGTTGCGCCTGGGGAAAAAGCACATCGCTATGGGCCGCCTTGCTGGTTGCCGCTGCTTCGCCGGCCGAAGCGCTGGAAGAGCTGCCAGCGATCACGGTGACCGCCAATACCTTGTCCCAGAGTGCAGAATCGGTACCGGCGGCGATGAGTGTGTTCGACGGCCAGACCCTGGAGCGCGAGCATGTACAGGACCTGCCGGCCTTGTTGCGGCGGGTTCCGGGCTTCGGCTTCCAGCCCTTCGGCCAGTCGGCGATCCAGCCGCCGGTGGTGCGCGGTATCAGTTCCAACTTTGCCTCTTATTCCTCCTCGGCACTGATGATGGTCGACGGGGTCCCGACCTTTATGGCCCAGGGTTTTGATCACGATATGCTGGGCATCGAGCGGGTCGAGGTGCTGCGCGGGCCGCAGTCGGCCCTGTATGGGCGCAACGCTGAAGCCGGGGTAGTGAATATCTATACCCGCGCCCCGGACAATACCCCGCGCGCGCGCCTGTCCACCGAACTGGGCAGCCGTGACAGGCGCGTGGCCCGCGCCGACCTCAGCGGGCCGCTGGTAGAGGACCGGTTGTTCCTCGGGGTCACCGGCAACTGGAGCGAACAGGATGGCTTCATTGACGACCTCTACCATGGCGGCCAGGCCGACGACCGCAAAAAACACGGCGGGCGCATGGCATTGCGCTGGACGCCGGACGACACGAGCGAGGCCATCCTGCGCTACTCGCGTCAGGACTATGACGATGGTGCAGCCCAGTGGGGCGCATCCGGCACCCGTCGCACGCGGGTCAGTTCCGGCGTGCGGGGCTGGGATCATTCGAGTGCACGCAGCGTGTCCCTGGACCTGAGCACCGAACTGGCTTCGGGTTTAAAGTTTCGCTCGGTAACCGGCAACAGCGACTTTTATGACCGGGTCTTGCAGGACACTGATTTCCGGCCTGCCGACGCGCTGCATATCGGCCGCGACAACCACTTCAATACCCTGTCCCAACAGTTCACCCTGGAGGGCACGCTGGGCGACAGTCAATGGGTCACCGGGATGTATTTTGACCGCGACCGCCACGACCTGGGCGGCGAGCAAAAGACCCCGATGCACCTGTTGCCCTACAGCGCCAAACTGCAAGGGCACAGCGCGGCACTGTTCAGCCACTGGATGATCCCGCTGGCCGAACGCTGGACCCTGACCCTGGGCGGACGCGCCGAACGCGACTTTGTACGCTTCACCCCGCAAGGCGGCGATTCGCGCGATGCCTCATGGAAGCGTTTCTCGCCCAAGGTTGCGCTGCAATACGAATGGATGGATGACGCCTTCCTCTATGCCAGCGTCGCTGACGGCTTCCGCGCCGGCAGCTTCAATACCTTCAGCCCGGCCGCCAACTATCCGGCCTATGCCCCGGAAAAAGTCCGCTCCTGGGAGATCGGGCTCAAGGGCGGCGCCCTCGACCGCCGCCTGCTGTACTCGGTGGCCCTGTACACCATGAGTATCGACGACATGCAGGTGCAGCAGATGCTCACCCCGGGAGTGGTGTACATCGCCAATGCTGCGTCTGCGCGTTCCAGTGGCCTGGAATTGCAGACGGACTACCTGCTGGGTGACGGCTGGAAGATCCAGGGCGCACTGGCGGCCAACCGTACCCGTTTCGACAGTTTCGCCGACGGTGCCAATGACTACTCCGGCAATCACAACCCGTTCGCCCCGGACCTGACCGGCAACCTGGGGCTGCGCTACGACGCCGAAAACCGCTGGTACACCCAGCTCAATCTGAGCGCCGTCAGCCGCACCTACCTGGACGCGGCCAACAGCAACAGCCGGGCTGGTTACGGCCTGGTGGACCTGGATGTCGGGCGCAGTTTCGAGCGCTTCGAAATCAGTGCTTACGTCAACAACCTGGCCAACAAACGCTACGACGCAGTGGGCTACCAGAATGGTTTCGTGGACGTCTACAGCCCCCCTCGGGAGTTGGGATTGCGTCTGACGTTCGACTTGTAAATAAGGGAGTACAGAGCGTGAATATCATTGATTTCAATCACAGCCACCCGCTGCAAGCCTATTGGCAACTGGCCGGCGCAGCGGTTCAGGCCGAAGCCCTGACCCTGGCGCTGGAACTGGATCTGTTCAGTGCCCTGAAGCAGCCGCTCGACGTGCCAACCCTGGCCGCACGCCTGCAACTGGCGCCGGACAACACAGGCCACTGGCTCGAATTACTCTGGAGCATGGCGCTGTTGCAGCGCATAGACGGGCCGCACGGCAGCCGCTATGGCTTGAGCGAAATCTCACGGCGCTACTGGTTGCCCGGGCCAAACGGTTGTGTCGACGCCTGGCATTTCCGGGTCAAGGCCTTGCGTCAGTCAGGTGCCAGCCTGCGTCAGCGGGTGGTTGGCGAACCTGCTATGGCGCCAGCAAAACCTGCGGGCAGTGGGCAGGACTGGGCCGCGGCAGCGGCCAGCCACATTGCTCAGGAGCAACGGGCCATCAGTGTGCCGGCCGTGCTTGCATTGCTGCAGATACTGCCCGGGGTGCAGCGCGCCGAGCGGGTGCTCGACCTCGGTGGCGGGCCGGGTCTGGTGGCCCAGGCCCTCGTGCGGCAATACCCCGGCCTGCACGCGACAGTCTTCGACTGGCCACCCACTGCTGCGGTGGCCGGGCAACTGGCGGCCGATGCCGGCTTGCAGGAGCGCATCGCGATTCTTGGCGGCGACCTGAGCCAGGACACATTTGGCGAAGGCTATGACGTGATCTGGTGTTCCTCGGTGTTGCATTTCGTGCCTGATTGCCTCGACCTGCTGCGCCGCGTGCATGACGCATTGCGCCCGGGCGGGCTGTTTATCAGCGCCCACGCCGAACGCTCCGGGCAACCTGGAATGAATGTGCGGGTCATGCCGTATTACCTGTCAATGCTGATGGCCGGACGTTTTGTCCCGCGTGCCGGGGAATTGGCCGGGCTGCTGGTGCAGGCGGGGTTCGCCAGCGTAGAGCTTGGCGGTGAATGCGATTTCCCCATGGCCCCGTTGACCGTGTGGCTGGCACGCAAAGGCGAGCAATGATCCCCGGCCTGCCGCTCTTGTGTCCGATGGCCAGTCCTGTGGCCTGATCTTCATTTCTTGCTGTCCACCCGCGTATGGCTCTGCCATGCGCCGGGTTTTCTATTGTCTGGAGTTTCTTATGAGCATTGAACAATCCGCCGCCACCGGGCCCGGGCAGGGCGCTTTGGCGCGCGGCGAACTGTGGCTGTTGGCAGGCTTTATTGTGGTGACACTGAACTTGCGGATCGCTTTTGCCGGGCTCGGGCCGATCCTCGGCGAGCTGCGCCTGAGCACGACCCAAGCGACCCTGATCGCTTCTCTGCCGCCCATTTGCCTGAGCCTGTTCGCCCTGGTGGGGGTTCGCCTGCGCCAGCGTTTTGGTGAAGAGCGCACCTTATTTGCGGCTTTGTCAGTGCTGGCCGTGGGCTGTGGGATGCGAGCCCTTGGTGTGAGTGGTCTGTTTGCCGGAACCCTGCTCGCCGGCGTCGGTATCGCGGTAATGAATGTGGTGGTGCCGGCCCTGGTGCGCAAGCGGTTCCAGCCGACCCGGATCGGCCACATCATGGGCCTGTTTTCATTGATGCTCGGGGGTGGCGCAGTCTTGACCGCCGGCTTGACCGTGCCGATTTATCAGGGCCTGGGGGGCAATGTCGACGCCGCCTACCTGACCTTGGGTGCCTGGGCGATTCCGGCGTTGATCGCTCTGGTGTTCTGGGCACCCCAACTGATCCATGGCCAGCCGGTTGCCGCTACGGCCCCAACGTTGAGCGCAGTCCGGCCCCGGGTGCTGAAAAACCGTACGGCCTGGTCGATTACCCTGTTCTTCGGCTTGCAGGCCTTGAACCTCTACGGCTTGCTGGTGTGGTTGCCGGGCATTTACATCGAGCGGGGTGCCACCGTCGGCCAGGCGGCACTGTACCTTGCGGTGTCCCAGGCGGGTCTGGTACTGGGCGGCTACTTCGCGCCGGTGCTGGCGGCCCGGGTCAAGGACCAGAGGGGCTACATTGCAGCCACTGTGGGCTGTTGCCTGGCAGGTTGCCTGGGTCTTTTGTATGCCCCTTTGCCCATGGCCTGGGTGGCGATGCTCATACTGGGAGTCGGCCAGGGCGCGGGCCCGGCCCTGAGTGCCTTGCTGTTTGTGCTGCGCAGCCCCGACCAACAGGTCACCACTCAGTTGTCGGGCATGGCCCAGGGCTTTGGTTTCATGATTGCAGTGCTCGGCCCGCTGGGCATGGGCCTGCTGCATCAGTACTTCGGCGGCTGGGACCTGCCGGTGCAAGCCTTGATCGCCATCCTGGTGTTCGAGCTTTGTGTTTCGTTGCGTGCCGGCAAACCCGGCACCCTGGCCGATTGAACACAAAGGAACAGGCATACCCTATGAAGTGCCCGTGAGTCAGCGGATCAATACACGCCTGGAGCAAGCCGCGGCGCAATCAGGCCGCGGCGCAGTCATCCGGGTTCACGCGGGCTCAGGCGCTGGCTGGCGAGTGCAGTGATTGAGGCTGAAGATCCGCTTGCGGCTATACCACGCAAGCAGGAGCACCAGCATCTGGCCCGCCAGCAGGCAGGCGAGCATGCCGCTGTAGCCGAGGCGATCGAGCAGTACTCCGGCGAGTATCGGTACCAGGGTGCGCGATGCGACAAACAGACTCGATTGCAGGCCATAGTCCATGGCCGTGAGCCCGGGGCGGGTGTGGTACATCATCAAGCCAAACATCAGGCCGGCCGAGGCGCCCATCGCCAGGGCCACAAGCATGGCGGCTGCGATCATGGCGTTGTCGCCCAGGCCGACCGTCACCACCAGCGTCAGGCAACCAATGGCCAACAGATTGCCCAGGGCCAATAGCGGCAGGCAGATGCTGCTACCGATCAGGCGGGTCAGGCGCCCGGCCAGCATGCTGGCGATGGCGCCGGTCAGGCCGCCGGCTATCCCGACGATAAGGGCAATACGATCCGCCGCAAAGCCTTGGTCGAGCATCAGTGGCTTGAGGTAAAGCCACACCGCGCCGAGGAACGGGTAATACAGCAGCACCAGCAGGGCCCAGATGCGCTGTTCGGCAATGGCAAAGTACCCCGGCCATTGACGCCAGCCAGCCTGTACGGGAAGCGGCGCGGAGCGGTTCAGGGAGGGCGTCTGCGATTGCCCGGCCTTGGGCTTGAGCCAGGGCAGCAGCAATGCCCCCGACAGCAAGCCCAGACCCAGTACGTAGAAGGGCCAGGCCCAGCCAGCGCGGGTGTACAGCAGCAACATCACGCCACCGCCGACAATTGCGCC
Source organism: Pseudomonas sp. Lz4W (assembly GCF_000346225.2). Lineage (NCBI taxonomy): Bacteria > Pseudomonadati > Pseudomonadota > Gammaproteobacteria > Pseudomonadales > Pseudomonadaceae > Pseudomonas > Pseudomonas sp. Lz4W. The sequence continues at coordinate 2,431,496 of NZ_CP017432.1, forward strand.
CAGGGACATGGCTGCCGAGCGGATGGCACCGGCGCGTACCCGTTCCGACTCCGGGAGGATCTGGATCGCCAAGGCGTTCAGCGGTACATCGGCCCATGTGCCGAGCACGCTGACCAGCATCGCCAGGAGAAACATCAGGCTTGGCTCTGTGGTGCTCAGGTCATGAGCCGCGAGCAGGCCCAGGGTGCCGGCGTAGCAAAGTATCAGCAGCAGTGTCCAGTTGCGGTAGCTGGCCTGTCCCAGCCGATAGCGCTCCACGGGGGTAGCCAGAAGGAACTTGAGCATGGCGGGCAAGCCGGCCAGTTGCATCAGGCCGATCTGGGTGCCACTCCAGCCGTTCTGGCGCATGACCAGAGGCAGGCCGATATACAGATAAATCAGCGGCGCGGTGAGCGCCAGGTTGAGCCAGCCCAGCAGCAGCTGTTGGGGCCACCATGCGGTGCGTGGAGCAGGGGTCAGCATGAGAAGTTCCTTATGGCGCCCGATCAGGCGCAGGCCCGCCTCCCGGAGCGGGCGACAGGCGTTGACAGGGGGGGGCGCCCTGGTCACCCAGGGCGCAGTGGTACCGGCGGGTATGACCGGCCAGCAATGGATGTTAGTGCAATCGCGGATGAGAATGATTAGCATTGAATATGAGTGGCGGTGAATAATCTATGGGATACGGTATACGACTGGCCGTCTGCCTGGCGCCGTAGTCTGATCCGCTGCAACGAGAGCGGTGCCGGCTTTGCCACGGCACCACAAGACACGCTTTGAGGGGGATGGATATGCGAGAGTTATTGAGCCCGGGCCGGGTAAGCCAGGATTTGTCGGTGTCTTCTGCCTGGACCCGGCTCGAGGGGGTTGCCGGGGCGGGCAACCATCAGGTCGAGCGGCTGGACTGTGAAGCGGGGGTCGCGGTGATCAAGTCGCAGATGACCGCCCATAAAGTTTGCGCCGAACTGTGCCAGCACGAGGGGACAGAGCGCATGCTGGTGATTGCCTTCGCCTTGTCCGGTCAGTCGGCGTTTCATTGCCCTAAGGGCCGGGAATTGAAGTTCCAGCCGAACCAGGCGACGGTTTCTGTTTTTCGCGAGGGCAAGGGCCAGCGGGTGTATGCCGCCGACGCGCCGATCCAGCAATTACGCCTGGTGGTCACGGAGTCGGCCCTGGCGCGTTTCATTGGCCCTGAGCGCTGCCAGGGGTTGCTCGGCAGTGCCTTGGGCCAGCATGAAAGTTTTCGCCGACTGGCGTGTTATGACATCAACCCCAGCGAGCACCTGCGTCGTCTGAAAAGCCCGGGCATCCAACGGCAGGACGGCCTGACCCAGCGCATTCACGTGTTGAGCCTGCTCTCTGAACAACTCCAGGCCCTCGAAGTCGCACCGGCGCGCCAGGCCAGGTTGACGGCCCGGGACCTGGACACCCTGGACCGAATAGACCTGTTCATGAAGTCCAATCTCGACCAGCCGTTGAACAACGGCTTCCTGTGTACGGCGATGGGCGTCAGTGAGTACCGGCTCAAGGAGTACTTCCGCCAGGTCCACGGTGTCAGTCCGGGGCGTTATCTGCTGGAGCTGCGGATGACCCGTGCACGGGAGATGCTGGCCGCCGGTTACAGGGTTTCCGAGGTGGCATACAAGATCGGTTACCAGCACCCGAACAACCTGACGGCGGCGTATACCCGGTACTTCGGGCACACGCCGAAGTCGGTGCGGGGTAACCGGGCCCTCTGATTGCATGGCGAGCTATCGTTGGGCCGGCTTCTCTTAGTGCAAGGAACCGGAACACCGGCCCTGAACGAGCAACGCCCCACATGCGATGTCATGGCATCAAAGCCTTAAGCGGCGCGGGCAGGGCGTTTACCGGTTCAACTCAGAACGTTTTACTGACGCCCACCCCGAACGTACGTGGGTTGCCCACAGTTACCAGTCGCCCGTAGCCAAAGTCAGCGGCCGAGGTGCGATACCGTTCGTTGCTAAGGTTTTCACCCCACACGTAGCCTTCATACTCGTTGTTGCCCACGCTTAAACGCGCGTTGACCAAGCCATAACCACCCTGTTTCTGGGTATTGGACTGGTCGAAGTAGAAGCTCGAACGGTATTGGTAACCCAAGTCGCCGCGGCCCTTGAGGTTGTACGCGCCTATGTCCCAGGCGTATGCAGCCCCCAGTTTGCCGGTGTACCTGGACACAAATTGCTGCTGCTTGCCGCTGGCATCTACCACGCCTGTGGTGCCGGTGGCCGGAGCGTTTTCGAATTTGACGTAGGTCGCGTCGGTGTAGCCCAGGCCTGCGTAGCCGCCACAGTGTTCGTCGAGCTGCGCCTTGAGGGTCACTTCCCCGCCCAAAGAACGGCTTTTCGGGGCGTTGGCCACCGGGGTGGTCTGGGTCAGGGCGTTGTAGGTTTGCACCTGCTGGTTTTTGCGGTCGATGTAGAACAGCGCGGTGTCCAGGCTCAGGACATTTTTGATCAGCTCGCTTTTGAGGCCGATTTGATAGCTCACCAGGCTCTCGTTTTTGTACGGGCGCTCATCGCCTTTTTGCACGAACCCGATGTTGAACCCGCCGGACTTGAAGCCCCGGCTAACGCTCGCGTAAGTCTGCGTGTCATCGGTCAATTGATAGCGCACACCGATGCGCGGTACCGCGTAAGTGGTGGATAAGGTCTCACGCTGGGCAGTGACAAATCCGGCATCCATGCCCAGTGCTGTCCAGGCCGGGTTGTCGACGCTGAAGTCGTAGTTGAATTTCTTTTTGTCATGGCCAATACGCAGTCCACCAAAGATTTCCAGTTTGTCGGTGGCCGCAAACGAGGCATCGCTGAACACTGCAAACGAGGTGGTTTTGGTCTGCCCGCGGGAGGTCTGGGTCACACCGTCGCCAATGCCCATCGCGGGGTCAAAGGTGCTGGTTGCGGTGTACGCGCGCTGGCTGTCGCTGTATTCGCCATAGGCCCCGGCCAGCCATTTGATCGGCGCATCCGGAACCGACACGTAGCGAATTTCCTGGGAGGCCTGTTTGAACGTGCTGCTGTAGGGGTTGTTGACGCGGTTCTGGTAACCCGCCAGGCCTGCAGCCTCGTAGTCGGCATTGAGTTCGTTGAAATAGCCGTTGGGGAAAAACGAGCCGGTGTAGTCCACCTTGTTTTTCGACAGGCTTGTCACTGCGACCACGCTGGCAACATTTTGGACGCCTTTCGGAACATGTGACGGTCAGCACCGACTTGCTGGGTCACACATTGGCCAGCGTCGAGAAAGTGGTTTACGCCCAGGCACGGATGATGAGTTACCTGGATGTGTACTGGTTAATGGGCGTGTTGAGCCTGGTGGTACTGCCGGTACCATTTTTGATTCGGCATGCCCGGTCTAAAGTCCCTGCGCCAGCACCCGGTTGAGTGCACGCGGCTTTAAGGAGGGGCGCAGGGGGTGTCAAATGCTGTCGTATCTACGCTCGGTTATGCAGCATTGAAAACAGGCTCGGGATGCTCATTCACAACCCGTGAACTCCGCTTGCCGCCTGTTTTCGCCTTGCCTGACCTTCGCTCGAAAACATTTCGTACAGACCCTAGGGGCATCGATCCGTGTGTCCATCGGCAGTGGGAGGCCTGCTTTTCATTTGCAGGGCAAGTGTGCCAATGGCCACACCTGCTGCAGCGGCGCCCGCAATGGGGATATAGGCGAGCCCGAAATGGGTAATCACCCAGCCTGCACCTATGCCGCCCAACGCCGTTCCGAGGTTGAAGGACGCAATATTAAGCCCTGAAGCCACTGCACTGGACTGCGGAGTGTAGTGGTGTGCCAGGCGCAGCATGCGCAGGGTCGACATGGTCACTATGGCAAAGAACACCACTCCCAATAGCCCCACCAGCGTTAACGTGGCGATCATCGAATCGCCCCAGAGGTGCAACCCCGACAGATTAAGCATCAATGCCGTCAACCCGCCGAGCAAACATCGATCGGCGTCGAAGGCATCCACAAGATAGCCTCCCAGCAAATTGCCGAGAATGGAGCAGATACCGAACACCAGCATCGCCAGGCTCAGAACCTGCGGCGGGACACGGGTGATGTCCAGCAGGAACGGCGATACGAAGGTAAAGAATGAAAAAGTCGCCACGCTCACCAGCATCGCGATCGTGGCAGCCCCCAACAGTTCAGGGTGCAACAGGGCCGCTATGCTTTGTTTCAGGTCTGTGGCGCGGTGACTCGAGGAATGGGGTTGCTGGCGCATCAGCAGCACCAGGCCCAGGGTGCTGATCAGGCCCAGGCCGCTGATGGCCAGGAACACCATGCGCCATGACCAGTAGCTGCCGAAGAAGGTGCCCAGAGGCACGCCAAAGGCGATTGAAAGGGTCAGACCCATCCATACCAGCGATAGCGCTCGCCCTGCGCGCACCGGGTCGACCAGTTTGACCGCCGCGTTGGAGGCCACGGCCATGAATACCCCATGCGCGAGGCCGATGATGAAACGCACGCCATGCAAGGTCAGTACATCGGGCGCCAGACTGATGGCCACGCTGCCGGCGGCAAGCACGCCGAGGGTCAGCAACAAGACGGTTTTGTCGCGCCAGTTGGCCAACAGGGCCGTGATGATCGGTGCGCCGATGGCGGCGCCCAAGGCATAGGCGGCGATGGCAGAGCCAACTTGGGAGATGGACTCATGCAAGTCCATCGAGATCGCCGACACCAGGCCGGCAACAACGAATTCGGACAGGCCGAAGGTAAAAGTACAGAGCGAAAAAATGTAGATGACGGCTGGCATAAAGACTCGGTTGTGGGGGAGGGGCGCAACCCGTTATTGCAAAGGTGGAGGGGATAGTGCGGCGCCAAGAGTGAGATGAGAAATACTTTAAAAGTCTCTGTTTAATACTATTGGCGGGGCTTGGTTGCTTTTTGATGGCGCGAGTATTGATCCGCGGTGAATGGCTGGTTTAGTTGTGATGTTCGGCGGGTTGGCGTATCACGGGGCGGCACGATCCTGAATAACAGGTCGATTACTCAAGTATCGGTTTTTCTCGCTGACAGCTGCAGGCGCTTGCCAATAGACGTGAAAGTAATTTGCTTTATCGGTCGGCTCGGCAATGTTTGTTTGAGCTTTTTAACGGGGGCAAGTGAATCTCGGTTCATAACCATTATCTGCACCGTTGATGACGGCCGGGCCGCCAGGTTATTGATCCCGCGCACTGGCGTCGCGAGCTTGACCAGCCGGCTGGCACTCTAACTGACCCGGGCGGCCAGCATCCCCTCGACCCGGGGACCGGCGTTGAAGTCGAGCATGGAAATGAAGCTGTCCATCAACGGTGATTGGTTGTCGGTGTTCCAGCTCATATACAGGCCGATGGCTGGGTTGGGGGAGGCGGTCACGGGGTTGATCCGGCGGAACAGGACCTTGTCGCGCATGATTGAGCCGGCAATCGACTCAGGCACCAGGGCAACGCCGAAACCGCAGGCCACCAAGCCGATCAAGGTCTGGATCTGCGCAGCCTCCTGCACCACCCTGGGGTAAAAACCGGCGGCTTCACACAAGGCGATCAACTGACTGTGATAGCCGATGCCCAGGGCTTGGGGGGTGAATACGAAGTCTTCCCCGGCGAAATCCCTCAAGTCGATCCGACCTTCCTTCGCCTTCGGGTGATCGGCGGGCAGCGCCATCACGATCTCTTCGTCCAGCAACAGGCGTGACTCGACGTTTTGCGCCGAGATCGGCAACTTGCGCATGAAGGCAATATCCGCTTCTCCCGACACAATGGCCCTGGCCTGGCTGGAAGAAGGCATCTCCTTGATGATCAACTGGACTTTGGGGTAGGACTCGCGGAACTGGCGCAAGGTACTGAGCAGTGACTCGTAGTAGGCGATCGACAACGCAGTCACCGTGAGTTTGCCGGCAATGCCCTGGGACACCTGGCGGGCGTGTTCGATGCCCAGCTCCAGCTCCTTCAACGTGCTGTAGGCAGTGTTCAGGAATGCATCGCCAGCCGGGGTCAGCTTGACCCCGCGTTTATTGCGCGTGAACAGACTGAACCCCAGTTTGTCTTCCAGCCGGTTGATGGCCTGGCTCAACGGGGGCTGGGCCATATGCAGGCGAATGGCCGCCTTGTTGAAATTCAGCTCTTCAGCCACGGCGATGAATTGGCGTAGCAGGCGGGTTTCGATCATTTCTTCTGTTCCTTCATTGAACTGATCTGTGGGCTGGGTGCGGCAATGGTAGCGGTAAACAGGCGCTCGACTAAGGCATAAACATCGCCAAGTTGTAGGTTTGATCCAAAAACGTGCAAGCGCTGTCGAGCAGGTCTGAATGCCGCGGGGACGTTTGCGGATGGGCCTTGGAATAAATAATCGTCAGGGGATCATTTGGATCGAACATCAGCTTGATAGGCCGCATGTATCAACTTGCGTCGCCGTTAGTATTAAACAATGTGCATATACATTGTCAGGCTGAGGCAGCACCCAAGAGCAAACCGGTATCTTGATTAACAACGCCGGTCGGGTCGGTTATCAAGCAATTGAAGAGGCCGACCCAACAACTGGAAGTGAATGGAGCTCCATGGTTGGTGGAAAGGCAGAAATGATCAGATAACAGCCTGTCCGACGACACCTACAGACTCTCAGGGTCGCCAAAGAACATCTGAATTCGCGAGCGTAACCAGCGCTCCCCGGGGTCGTTGTCCTGGGCGCCGCGCCATGCCATGTGCAATTCAAAGGCCGGGGTGTCCAGCGGCGGGTCTTCGGCGCGAACGCCGCCGGCGGCGGTCAGGGCTTCGGCGGTGTAATCCGGCACGGTGGCGATGATGTCGGTGCCGGCGAGCAGGGTACTCAGGCCGTTGAACTGCGGTACGGCCAGCACGACGTGGCGCTTGCGGCCCATTTTTTCCAGCTCGGTGTCCATGAAGCCGCTGAGGTCGCCGGCAAATGAAACCAGGGCATGGGGCCGGGCACAGAAGTCATCCAGGCTTAACGGGCCGGGCACTGTGTCGGCGCGCAACAGTTTGGGCTTGCTGCGGCGCAATACCTTGCGCTTGGCATTGGCCGGCAGGTCGCTGGTATAGCTGACACCCACGGAAATTTCACCGGAGGCCAGCAGCGGCGGCATCAGGATGTAGTTGACCCGGCGCACCACCAGCACGATCCCCGGCGCTTCTGCCCGCAAGCGCTTGAGCAGCATGGGCAGCAGCGCAAATTCCACATCATCTGACAGGCCAATCCGGAATACCGAGGTGCTGGTGGCCGGGTTGAATTCCGAGGCGCGGCTCACGGCCGTGGATATTGAATCCAGGGCCGGAGACAGCAGGGCAAAAATCTCGATCGCCCGGGCCGTAGGCTCCATGCTGCGCCCGGTGCGCACAAACAAAGGGTCGTCGAACAGGTTGCGCAGGCGTGAAAGTGCCGCACTGATTGCCGGTTGCCCCAGAAACAGTTTCTCGGCGGCGCGGGTCACACTGCGCTCATGCATCAGGGTTTCGAAGACGATCAGCAAATTCAGATCGACGCGACGCAAGTCGTTACGGTTCATCTGGCAGGCTTCACAGGCGGTTCAACGGTGAGGTAGGTAACGGATCTTACTGGCAAAACTCGTAAATCGACACACGGTAGATTGGCTTTCTGCGTTTTTACTGGCCGCAGTGCTGTTTGCCAGCGGACAAAATGCCTGCGGATCAATGTCAGGCATGTCGACTATTAATGCTGTCTGTTAGTCTTGCGCACAAAGCCCGGATAAAGTCCGTGGCATTAGCGATTAATTAGGCGAGGTTTGTAATGTCGCGCACGATCCGTTTTCACAAGTTTGGCCCGGCCGAGGTACTCACGTGCGAAGAGCACGAGGTCGCTGCGCCTGCGGCCGGGGAAGTGCAGGTGCGTGTCCAGGCTATTGGTATCAGCTGGTATGACGTGCTCTGGCGGCAGAACCTGGCCCCGAGTCAGGCCCGCTTGCCTGCAGGTATCGGCCATGAGATGGCCGGTATTGTCACTGCCGTAGGTGCCGGTGTGGAGGATCTGGCGGTGGGTGACAAGGTCGCCAGCTTTCCCGGCCAGAGTGCCAACGACTATCCCACCTATGGCGAGCTGATCGTGATGCCGCGTTCGGCCCTCACTCGCTACCCGGATGTCCTGACCCCGGTTGAGGCCAGTGTGCATTACACGCCTTTGCTGATCGCCTACTTTGCCTATGTCGATCTGGCGCGGGTCAAGCCCGGCCAGACCGTGCTGATCACCGATGCCAGCCACTGCGCAGGGCCTTCGTTCGTGCAGCTGGGCAAGGCGTTGGGGGTCAAGGTCATTGCGGCGACCCGGGATGCTGCAGAGCGTGAAGGTTTGCTGGCCCTGGGTGCAGACAAGGTCATAGTCACCGAGGAGCAGGACTTGCTGATGCAAATCAACAAGATCACTGACAACAAAGGGGTCGACGTTGTACTTGACGGCCTTGGCGGCCCGCAGATGTCGGTGCTGGGTGATGTGCTGGCCCCCCGGGGCAGTCTGGTGCTGTATGGCCTGCAGGGCGGCAACAACACCCCGTTCCCGGCCTGTGCGGCGTTCCAGAAGAACATCCAGTTCTTTGTTCACTGTATCGGTAACTTCACCGGCAAGCCGGAGCTGGGCATTGCCCAGGATGAAGAAGCCATGCAACGGGCGCTGCGCGAGATCAACCAATTGACCGCCGACCGGGTGCTGTTGCCACTGGAAGTGCGGGTGTTCCCCTTTGACGAGTTCGTAGAGGCCCATCGCTACATGGACGATTGCCCATGCCGTGGGCGGGTCGCCTTGCAACTGACCGACGCCTGAAACTGCCAACGCCCCCCAGTGCAAGGCTAAGGGGCGTTGATTTCACCCCGTGGTCTGCATCGCTGGCAAGCCAGACTCCCACAGGGAGAGTTGACCGGGTTGAGTCTGCAGGAGCGGGCTTGCCCGCGGTGCGGGGTCGGACGCAGCACCCCGTGGTCAGCATCGCTGGCAAGCCAGGCTCCCACAGGGAGAGTTGACCGGGTTGAGTCTGCAGGAGCGGGCTTGCCCGCGATGCGGGGTCAGACGCAGCACCCCGTGGTCAGCATCGCTGGCAAGCCAGACTCCCACAGGGAGAATCGACCGGATTGATTCTGTAGGAGCGGGCTTGCCCGCGATGCGGGATCGGACGGCGCCCACTGATTTTTCATTAACAACCCGCACCACTCATCCAATAGGGTTTGCCAGAGCACCGGGCAAACTGATATCTGTACGCATATCCAGTATTCGACACCAGTGGTTTGTCCTGCCCGTGATTTCCGATCCTCTTGAAGATCCGCTTTATTACCTGAAGAATTTCCAGCACGTGCTCGGCTGGATCGCGACCCGCTACAGCGATGTCCTCAGTACCGAAGAGCAGCAATTCATCGCCGGTTTTGCCCTGTTGCCCAATGCCTCCCAGGCGCTCTGGGTGCGCATGATCATGCGCAAGGGGCAGCACTTTCGCGCAAGCAAGCTCGACTACCCGGAAATCGGTGATTGCGCGCAGGCGGCTGCGCCTCTGCTGGCTCTGGGCTGGCTGGATGATCAGGCGCCCCTGGCCCTGGCCGAGGTGTTTGAAGTGCTGACCAAGCCGGAAATCCAGGCACGGTTCAGCGCCCATCTCACCCGGCCCAAGGGTAAAAAAACCGATTGGCTGCAGGACCTGGCCGGCGACTTTCCGCAAATACAGAGCCTGTGTGCATGGCACCCCACGCTGCAAGAACCCCTTTACAGCCTCGGCAACCGGGCGCTGGGGGATCGCCTGCGGCTGATGTTCTTTGGCAATCTCAGTCAGGGCTGGTCAGATCTGGTGTTGGCCGACCTGGGGCTGTTCACCTACGAAAAGGTTGATATCAGCCCCGAGTCACGGGCCTTGCGCTGCCGGGCCGATATTGACGGTTATCTGCATCTTTATGCCTGTCGCGAACAGTTTGAAAGTGCTGGAGATGTGAGTGCCGTGCTGCCAGCGGTGCTGGACTACGTGGCAGATAACCCCTGGCTGCAACGACGCAGGGCGCGCTTGCTGTTCCAGTTCGGCCAGCACCACGAACGGGCAGGGGAGCTGGCCCGGGCACTGGAGGTTTACCAGCACTGCGGGCACCCCGAGGCGCGCCTGCGCATGATCCGGGTACTTGAATTGCTGGAGCAATACCCGCAGGCCATGACCCTGGCAGACGCTGCGCAAGGTGCGCCGTTCAACGACGCCGAGCATCAGCAATTGCAGCGCATGCTCCCGCGGCTGCGACGCAAGCTCGGACTGCCGGCGCTGGTGCGAACCAAACCCAGCCCCCCTGAACGGTTGGACCTGAGCCTGGAGCGCATTGAGGCAACCTCGGTCGAGTTCATGGTGGTGGCACATCTGCACACGCCGGACGAGCCCGTGCATTACGTTGAAAACACCTTGATCAACGGGCTGTTTGGCCTGTTGTGCTGGCCGGCCATTTTTGCACCGCTGCCCGGGGCATTTTTTCACCCGTACCAAAGCGGCCCGGCTGATTTGCTGGAGCAAGACTTCTACCTGCGCCGGGCCGAGCTGTTCGAGGCCTGTCTGGCGCAGCTGGACAGTGGCCAGTACCTGAAGACTGTCCGCGATGCGTATAGCGCCAAGTTCGGTGTGCAATCACCCTTTGTGGCCTGGAACTATCTGAGCGAGGCGCTGCTGGAAGACGCACTGACCTGCCTGCCGCCCGCCCACTTGAAGGTCTGGTTCCTGCGCCTGCTGCAGGACATCAAGGCCAACCGCTCGGGCATGCCGGACTTGATCCAGTTTTGCCCGGCGCAAAAAACCTACCGCATGATCGAGGTCAAAGGCCCGGGTGACCGTTTGCAGGACAACCAGCTGCGCTGGCTGGACCTGTGCGAGCAACATCAAATGCCCGTCACCGTCTGTTACGTGCAATGGCAGGCCCCGGGCCCTTGAACTATCGGGTGGCAGTCCGTGCCCTGTGCGAGTTCACGGCCAAGGTCGGCGATCTGGACTTGCGCTTCACCCCGTCACCCACGGCCCAGCAGGGAATTGCCGGGCATCGCACCGTCGCTTCCCGACGCAGTGCCGGGTACCAGGCCGAGTTGAGCCTGGAGGGGCAGTTCGGCGCATTGACCGTACGCGGCAGGGCGGACGGCTATGACCCGTCGGGCAATGTGCTGGAGGAAGTCAAAACCTATCGCGGCGATTTCACGGCGATACCGGCCAATCACCGTCAATTGCACTGGGCCCAGTGCCGGGTTTACGGCTGGTTGCTCTGTCAGAGCCTGCAGTTGCCCGAGGTCAATCTGGCACTGGTGTATTTCGATATCGTCAGCGAGCAGGAAACCCGGCTCCAGGAAACCTGGAGCGCCGAGCGGCTGCAGGATTTTTTCAATCAGCAATGCAGGTTGTTTTTGACCTGGGCCGATCAGGAAATGGCCCATCGTGAAGCGCGGGATGCGGCGGCCCGCAGCCTGGCGTTCCCTCATCCACAGTTTCGTACCGGGCAAAGGGCTCTGGCCGAAGCGGTGTACAAGACCGCCAGTGGCGGGCGCTGCCTGATGGCCCAGGCGCCCACCGGCATTGGTAAAACCATCGGTACGCTATTCCCCTTGGTCAAGGCCATGCCGGCCCGGGAACTGGACAAATTGCTGTTTCTGACGGCCAAGACCCCCGGGCGCAAGCTGGCCCTGGATGCCGCTCAGGTGCTTTATCCGCGAGCTGCCAACCCGGCGCTACGGGTTTTGGAACTGGTGGCCCGGGACAAGGCCTGTGAATACCCGCAGAACGCCTGCAATGGTGAATCCTGCCCGTTGGCCAAGGGTTTTTATGACCGCTTGCCGGCAGCGCGGCTGGCGGCTGTCGCACAGTCGCCGTTGGACCAGCAGACCCTGCGCGAGGTGGCCCTGGCCCATCAGGTCTGCCCGTATTACCTGAGCCAGGAAATGGCACGCTGGGCCGACCTGATCATTGCCGATTACAACTACTACTTCGATTTCACGGCCTTGCTTTATGGCCTGGCCCAGGCCAACCAGTGGCGGGTCGCGACCCTGGTGGACGAGGCGCACAACCTGGTGGAGCGCGGGCGCCAGATGTACAGCGCCAGTCTGCACCAGCAAACCCTCAATAGCGTGCGCCAGGATGCCCCGCCAGCGCTGGACAAGGTATTCAAGCGCCTCAATCGGGAATGGAATGCCCTGCACAAAGACCAGCCAGGGCCTTATCAGGTGCACGGGCAATTGCCGGCTAAATGGCTCAATGCCTTGTCCGGCTGCATCACTGCCATTGGCGACTACCTTAACGATCACCCCCAGGGGCTGAGTGGAAAACTGCAAGGCTTCTACTTTGAAGCCCTGCAATTCAACCGGGTGGCGGAGTTGTTTGATGCGCATTTCCTGTTCGACGTGAGCCTGGTTGAAGGCGGCAAAAAACGCCTGTCACAACTCAACCTGCGCAATATTGTGCCGGCGCTCTTTATCGGCCCGCGACTGGCCAGTGCGCAGAGCAATGTGCTGTTTTCCGCCACCCTCAGCCCGCGGAGCTATTACACCCACTTGTTGGGGCTGCCCACTGATGCGGTGTGGATCGATGTGGAATCGCCGTTTCAGGCCAGGCAACTGGCGGTTCAGGTAGTCAGCCGGATATCCACCCGCTTTGTGCATCGCCAGGCCTCGCTGGAGCCCATCGTGGAGCTGATCTGCGGGCAATTCACCCGGCGCCCCGGCAACTATCTGGCCTTTTTCAGCAGCTTTGATTACCTGCAACAGGTGGCCGGGTTGCTCGCCGAGCGCTATCCGCACATTGCCCAGTGGTCCCAGGCACGGGGCATGGATGAAGCAGCGCGCCAGGGGTTTCTCGATCAATTCACGCTCTCGGGGCAGGGCATTGGCTTTGCGGTGCTGGGCGGGGCGTTTGGCGAAGGCATCGATTTACCCGGTGCACGGTTGATCGGTGCTTTTGTCGCGACCCTGGGGCTGGCGCAGTTGAACCCGGTCAACGAGCAGATCAAGCAGCGCATGGGTGCCCTGTTCGGTGCCGGGTATGACTACACCTACCTGTATCCGGGGGTGCAAAAAGTGGTGCAGGCGGCAGGGCGGGTGATTCGCACCCAGGATGATCAGGGCACGCTGTTTCTGATTGATGACCGGTTTGCCGAGCCCAAGGTGCAACAGCTGTTCCCGCGCTGGTGGCAGTTGGGTTGAGAGCGCAACCTTGTGGCACACTGCTGAGCCTGTGGTGCATGACGCGCCTTGTCCAAGCAGTGGAGTTTTATCGATGAGCATCAAACGTTTCGGTACCGGCGCAGTAGGCGCAGGTGGTCAGCCTTTACCTTTCGCCCGCGCTGTTGAAGCCGATGGCTGGCTGCATGTGTCGGGTCAGGTGGCCATGGAAAACGGTGAAATCATCAACGGCGGCATCGTTGAGCAGACCCACAAGACCATGCAAAACCTGATCGCGATTCTTGAAGAAGCCGGCTATGGCCTTGAAGACGTGGTCCGCGCTGGCGTGTGGCTGCAGGACCCGCGGGACTTCTGGAGTTTCAACAAGGTGTTTGCCTCGTATTTCAAAAGCGAACACGCCCCGGCCCGCGCCTGTGTCCAGGCGATGATGATGGTGGATTGCCGGGTCGAAATCGACTGCATCGCCTACAAGGCCAAGCGCTAAACCCTGGCTCGCGATCAATATAAAATGTGAGGAGTCGAGTGTGTCGATGACGTTGAACAATGCCCAAGTACTCAAAGGTGCTGCCAACCCCGCCGACCATCTGGTGCGTGATGTCAGTTTGCCGGCGCTGGTGATTCACCGGGCTGCACTGGAACACAATATTCGCTGGATGCAGGACTTCGTCAGCCGCAGCGGCGCAGAGCTGGCGCCCCACGGCAAGACCAGCATGACCCCGGCATTGTTTCGCCGCCAGCTGGCGCAAGGCGCCTGGGGTATAACCCTGGCCAGTGCAGTGCAGACCTGCACGGCCTATGCCGGGGGTGTGCGCCGGGTACTGATGGCCAATCAATTGGTCGGCCGCGCCAATATGGCGTTGATCGCCGGTTTGCAACAAGACCCGGCCTTCGAATTTCATTGCATGGTTGATCACCCGGATAACGTCCAGGCGCTGGGGGCTTTTTTTGCCGAGCGTGGTCAGCGTCTGAACGTGATGATCGAATACGGTGTGGTGGGCGGCCGTTGTGGCTGTCGTACCGAGCAAGAAGTGCGGGCCCTGGCTGCTGCGATCAAGGCACAACCGGCCCTGGCGCTGACCGGCATCGAAGGCTACGAAGGGGTGATACACGGCGAGCAGGCGGTCAGCGGGATTCGCGCGTTTGCCGCTTCCCTGGTACGCCTGGCCCTTGAACTGCAACGTGACGGCGCCTTTGCGCTGGACAAGCCGATCGTCACGGCCTCGGGCTCTGCCTGGTATGACCTGATTGCCGAAGGTTTCGCCGCCGAGGCGGCCAGCGGGCGTTTTCTGAGCATTCTGCGCCCCGGCAGTTATGTGGTGCACGATCACGGGATCTACAAAGACGCCCAGTGCTGCGTGCTGGACCGTCGCAGCGACTTGCACGAGGGCTTGCGCCCGGCGCTGGAAGTCTGGGCCCATGTGCAATCGTTGCCGGAACCGGGCTTTGCGGTGATTGCCCTGGGCAAGCGCGATGTGGCCTACGATGCGGGGCTGCCGATGCCGTTAAAGCGTTACCGCGAAGGGGTATTGCCGGCCGTGGGTGATGACGTCAGTGCCTGTACGGTCACGGCGGTCATGGATCAGCACGCGTTCATGACGATCGCTGCGGGCACTGAACTGAAGGTGGGCGACATCATCAGCTTCGGTACCTCGCACCCTTGTCTGACGTTCGACAAATGGCGCACGGGCTGCCTGGTGGACGAGCAACTGAATGTGGTCGAGAGCCTTGAAATAGTGTTCTGAAACCAGCGCACCAGGCTTGTGTAGGAGCGCGCTTGTCTCGCGAGCTTTTCTGCCGCTAACAGCTCGTGAGACAAGCTCGCTCCTACAGATTTGGTGGTATTTCAGTCGCGGTAGAACACCTGTACCAGGTGATAGCCGAACTTGCTTTTGATCGGTCCGTGCACCACCCGCAACGGCTTTTTGAAGATGATCTGGTCGATAACGCCAACCATCTGCCCCGGACGAACCTCACCCAAATCCCCCCCACGCTTGCCTGACGGGCAGGTGGAGAATTTTTTCGCCAGCACATCGAAGGCTTCGCCCTTGGCGATGCGTTGCTTGAGCGATTCGGCTTCTTCGGCGGTTTTCACCAGGATATGGCGGGCTTGAGCTTTCATGGGGCGTATACCTTGAAACTGTGGGGCAGATTGCGCGGCCGCGGATTATGCCTGAGTTTTGCTGTTGTAGCGCGGCAGGTACAGGCGCACGCAGGTACCACTGTCGATTTCGCTGCTGATGGTCACATGACCGCCGGACTGCTGGGCAAAGCCGTAAATCATCGATAACCCCAGGCCGGTGCCCTGGCCTACAGGCTTGGTGGTGAAAAAGGGGTCGAAAGCCCTGGCCAGAATCTGCGGGGACATGCCGGTGCCGTTATCACAAACCTCCAGCAGTACATACTCGCCGGATTTGACCGGTTCCAGACTTTGCAGGTCACTGGTATCCAGGTGGCTGTTGGCGGTCTTGACCACCAGTTTGCCGCCGTCGGGCATGGCATCGCAGGCGTTGATAATCAGGTTGAGCAGGGCGCTTTCAAGCTGGCCGGTATCGGTATTGACGGCCCAGATGTCCTGGCCCAGATCGACCTGCAGGTCGATGTGGGCACCCTTGGTACGACTGAACAGCTCCTGCAGTGAGCTCACCAGGGCATTAGGGTCCAGAGGTTTGCGATCCAGCGACTGGCGGCGGGAAAACGCCAGCAGACGATGGGTCAGGGCGGCTGCCCGTTGCGCTGAAGCGACGGCGGCATCGGTGAAGCGGACTATTTCGTCACTGCGCCCGGCCGCGATATAGCGCTTGGCCAGATCCAGGCTGGCGATGATACCGGTCAGCATATTGTTGAAATCATGGGCTATACCGCCGGTCAGCTGGCCAACGGCTTCCATTTTTTGCGCATGCCGCAGGGTGTCTTCAATCCTTTCGCGCTCGATCATCTCGCGCTGCAGTTGATCGTTGGCCTCGGCCAGGGCCTGGGTGCGTTCAGTGACACGCTCTTCAAGGGTGTCATTGAGCTCGCGCAAGGCCTGCGCCGTGCGCTTGATGGACGTGCGGCGCCTGGAGGTCTGAACCGCAACCATCAAAATTCCGGCCACCTTGTGCGTCTCATCGAAAACGGGACTGAAGGTCAGGTCAAGCCACAGCTCGGTTGCCAGATACTGGTCCGGAAGCACGTAGTACTGGTCAAGATAGGAGCGGCTTTCACCGGCCAGTACGGCTTCGATAATCGGCTGGCTGTATTCACGGAACTCCGGCCAGCAGCGCTGCATGGGCTGACCAAAGGCGCCCGGGTGCTTGTTACCCGCCAGCGCTGCAAAACTGTCGTTGTAGATCTGGGTCAATTGCTCGCCCCAAAACAGCAACATCGGCAGCGGGGAGTTGAGTACAAGCTGTGCGCTGGTGCGCAAGCTCTGAGGCCATTTTGCGACTTCACCCAAGGGGCTGCGGGCTAATGCCCCACGTTGGCTGACAGAAAATACGGCGCTCATGGATAAGTCCCGAGATTGAATCTGAAAATGTACCTATTAAAGGCTGAGTGAAGGCTAAAGGCTATCATTGGTACTAACAAGTCCGGCTTAGACAGTACGACTAAGGTCGAGTGAGGCTCAGGCTTGGCCTTTCGTACAATTGCGCTCTCATTTTTGATCGAAGAATCCCGTTTGGGTCGTTAACCCCAGGCGCGTCTTCGATTGTTTCTGTTTTGCGCGTCATTCGCTGCTGGAGCTTGTCCATGGTTGTCCCTTTTTCATTGTTGACGCATTGCCGGGTTGCACGTGTCGGCGCACTGGCGGTGTGTACCGGTATTGCAACACAGACCCAGGCTGGCGGGTTCATTGAAGACAGCAGCGCCAGGCTGGAAGCGCGAACGGTGTATTTCAACCGTGATTTCCGTGATGGCAGCACTTCAAACCCCCAGGGCGCCTCCAAGCGTGACGAGACGGCTCAAGGCTTTATTCTCAATCTGCAATCGGGCTACACAGAAGGCACGGTGGGCTTCGGGCTCGATGCCTTGGGCATGTTGGGGCTGAAAATCGACTCCAGCCCCGCTGACAGCAACAGTGGCTTGCTACCTTCGACCGGCAGTGATCCCCGTCGTTCCAAGGATCAGTACGCCAAATTCGGCCTGACCGGAAAAATGCGGGTATCGCACAGCGTTCTGAAGTACGGGGCGTTGCTGCCGGACCTGCCATTGCTCAAGTACAACGACGGCCGTCTGCTGCCAACCATGTTCAATGGCGCGATGCTCGAGTCCCGGGAATTGAGCGACCTGAAGTTCACGGCCATGCGCCTTGATCGCTATACCGCACGGGACTCCACCGACGCTCAGGACCTGCGCCTGAACTGCAAGAACAAGCGTTATGCCTGCAATATCACTGCCGATCATTTCAATATGTACGGCCTGGACTACAAGGTGAACGAGCGGCTGACAGCGCAATACCACTATGCCGAACTGGAGGACATCTACCGCCAGCAATTTATCGGGATAGTGGCCAGTCAGCCTGTGGGTTCGGGCGTCGTGTCGGCCGATGTACGTTTGCTCAAGAGTGATGACGCCGGTTCGGCCAAGGCCTCGACCATTGATAACCGGGCGCTTGGTGCCCTGTTCAGCTACGCATTGGCCGGTCATAAATTCAGCGCCGGCTGGCAGCGCATGAACGGCGACACCTCGATGCCGTACCTGGATGGCAGCAACCCGTATCTGGTCAACTACCTTCAGGTCAACGACTTCGCCAATGCCCAGGAGCGTTCGTGGCAGCTGCGTTATGACTATGACTTCAAGGCGGTGGGCATTAACGGATTGTCGTTCCTGACCCGTTACGTCAATGGTGACCACATCAAAGTGGTTGGCCGTAGCGAAGAAGGCAAAGAGTGGGAACGCGACAGCGAGCTCAAATACATAGTGCAAAGCGGCAGGTTCAAGGACGTCAGCCTGCGTTTGCGCAATGCCACCTATCGCACCAACTACGCGCAGTTCGCCCGCGATGTTGATGAGACCCGCCTGATCGTCAGCTATAACCTGTCGATCTGGTGATACCACGCCCCTAAACCCTGTAGGAGCGAGCTTGCTCGCGAGCTTTTCAACCAAACCGCGAAGAGCTCGCGAGACAAGCTCGCTCCTACAGAGGTCGGGGTGTGATCAGTCCAGATGGTGGCGGTAGGGCAGGTCCGGCCCGGTTTCCATTCTCCCCCACCATCTCCCCCAACCTGTAGGAGCGAGCTTTTCAACCAAACCGCGTAGAGCTCGCGAGACAAGCTCGCTCCTACAGAGGTCGGGGTGTTATCAGTCCAGCTGGTGGCGGTAGGGCAGGTCCGGCCCGGTTTTGCTGCAGGTCAGCGCCGCCGCGCGGCTGGCGAAGTCCAGCAGGGCGCCGATCTGGTTTTTGCTCAACTGTTGCAAACCTTCAATCGAGTCCAGTCCATGCTCGGTCAGCCAGGCAATCACTGCCGCCTGAAAGGTATCGCCCGCACCCACGGTGTCGGCAACCTTTACTGCACTGGCCGCAACCCTCTGATGGCCATGCTCGCTGAATACGCTGGCGCCCTGGCCTCCACGGGTCAAAAACACCAGTTGGCAGCGCTGGCCCAGCCATGACCGGGCTATCTGTTGCGGGTCTTGCCCCGGGTACAGCAGTTCGAGATCTTCATCACTGACTTTGATCAGGTCGGCATAGGGGATCAGTTGCTTGATCCGCTGACGCCAGATCTCTATATCCGGCTCCGGGTTGAGTCGCACGTTCGGGTCGAGGCTGATCAGGCGCCGTCCGCTTTCGCGCCTGACCAGTGCCAGCAGGGTGTCGGCAACGGGTTGCACCACCAGAGAGAACGACCCGACATGGATGCCCCGTATCTGCGTGCTTAGCTGCGGCAGATGATGGAGTTGCAGTTGCCGGTCGGCGCAGCCTTCGCCGCGAAAGCTGTAGGCGGGCGCACCCTTGGCGTCCAGCGCGACCATGGCCAGGGTGGTGGGAGCCTCCATATCCAGTAAAAACGCCTGGCTGACGCCTTCCTCGGTCAGTACCTGCTTTAACCGACGGCCAAGGTAATCGGTGGACAACCCGGCGAACATGCCGGCTTCGACGCCCAGGCGCCGCAGGCCCACGGCGACGTTGAACGGCGAACCTCCGGCAAGCGCCTTGAAGTCCACTTTGCCCGCCTGTTGGCTGCTGTCTGCCTGGGCAAAAAAATCAAACAGCGCTTCACCACACACCAGATACATAGCATTCACTCGGATAAGGCCGCGACCTGTAGACGGTAGCGCACATAGGATTGTTCATAGGCCGCGACGTTTTTGGCGTCGGGCCTGGTTTCGCTGGCGTGGTCAAGGCGCACGCAGCGTTGGCACAGTTGCTCAAGGCTGTCGGCACCTGTACACCATGCCGCCTGAATGGCTGCGCCCAGTGCCGCGGCTTCACTTTGTTCGGCACAGATGACCCGGGTGTCCATGATATCGGCCACGATCTGGCGCCACAGCGGGCTTTTCGAGCCACCGCCGACCAGCAGGATGGTGTGGCTTTGCAAGCCGTTGCGGCGCAGCAGGTCAAGACCATAACGCAAACCGAAGGTGGTGCCCTCGATTGCTGCCCGGCAAAAATTGGCCTGGTTCAGGTTGGTCAGGGTCAGGCCGTGGAAACTGCCGGTGGCGTCGGGCAGGGCGGGCACCCGTTCACCGTTGAGAAACGGCAGCAGGCTGACGCCTTCGGCGCCTATCGGTGCCTGGCCGGCCAATTGATTGAAGGCATCCAGGGACAGGCCAAACAGTTCGCGTATGGCGCTGGTGACATTGGTCAGGTTGAGGGTGCAAATCAGCGGCAGCCAGCCACCGCTGGACGAGCAAAAATTGGCAACCGCTGGCTCCGGGCTGGCCTGGGGCTGCGGGTCAAAGGCGTAGACGGTGCCGGATGAGCCGAGGCTCATGGTGATGATCCCGGGTTGGATATTGCCGGTGCCTATGGCCCCCAGCATATTGTCGCCTCCACCGCTGCAGACCACTGCCTCGGGGTTGAGGTCCAGCAAGCGGGCAATTTCAGGCCGCAGCGTGCCTGCAGCGGCACGGGATTCGATCAGCTCGGGCAATGCTCGTTCCAGGCGCCCCTCGGGGTCGATATAACGCAGGATGTCGAGGTCCCACTGCCGGGTGCGCACGTTGAAATAACCGGTGCCGGAGGCATCGCCGTATTCACTGCAGTAACGGCCGGTCAGCCAGAAATTCAGATAGTCATGGGGCAACAGGATATGGGCGATGCGCTCAAACACTTGCCGATGGTGGTGGCGGGTCCAGAGCAGCTTGGACACCGTATAGCCGGGAGCTATTACCAGCCCCAGGCGTTGCAGTGAGCCGGCCTCACCGCCCAGCCACTCGAGCAGTTGGCGGTTTTCAGGGGTGGACTCGGTGTCGCACCAGAGTTTGGCCGGGCGCAGCACAGTGCCATGTTCATCCAGCAGCACCAGCCCGTGTTGCTGACCGCTGACCCCGATACCACGGATTTGCTGACCACTGACTCCGGCGGCCGCCAGCGCCTGTTGGGTGGCTGTCGTCAGGGCCTGCAACCATTGGCCGGTGTCCTGCTCGCGGCGACCGTGCTCACCCTGAATCAGCGTGTGCGGCGCCGAGCCCTGACCCAGAACCTGACCGCTCTGGCTGTCCAGGATCAGCGCCTTGGTACCCTGGGTGCCGCAATCGATACCGAGAAATAAGTGATTCATGGGGCGTTGACCTAATCAGAATCCGGAGAAATACCGCAAACCCTAAAACCACTGCTATCTCAATTGAAGGAGCGAGCTTGTCTCGCGATGGCCTCGAGAGCGTCGTGTTCAACTTGTAAAAACGCGTTATCGATAACAATCATCGCGAGACAAGCTCGCTCCTGCAGGGGCAGCACGGCATTGCGGCAGCACAGTTCAGAGCTGTACCAGCTGTTCCAGAGTGGCGGTTACCCCCACCTCTCGCAAACTGTTGAGGCACCACTCAAACGCCGCTACAAACTCGGCAGACTGGGCAATGGCTCCGCCAAATATCTCCTCTGCGCCCAGCAAGCGCTGCACGATCAGCGGGTCATCCTTGACCAGCGCCTGACAATAGTCAGCCCTGGGGTCGGGTATGGCATAGGTCTGGCCATTCTCGTCAACCCCCTTGAGATACAGGGCCCAGGCCGCCACCACCAGCGCTGCACGCTTGAGCTCGCGACCATCGGCAATCAAGCGGTTAATGGTCGGTACGGTGAATTTGGGGAATTTTGACGAACCATCGGAGCACACGCGCTCCAGCTGGTCGGCGATGGCCTGGTTGGAGAACCGTTGCACCAGGGTGTCTTTGTACGCCGTGAGGTCAATCCCGGGCACCGGCGCCAGTTGCGGGGTCACGTCCAGGTCCATGTAGGCGCGCATATAGGCCACGAACAGCGGGTCATTCATGGTCTCGTGGACGAAACGATAGCCCTTGAGAAACCCCAGGTAGGTTAGCGCCAGGTGACTGCCATTGAGCAGTTTGATTTTCATCTCTTCGTAGGGCGTGACGTCATCGGTCATTTGCACGCCAACGGTTTCCCAGGCCGGGCGGCCAGTGCTGAACTTGTCTTCAAGTACCCACTGGATAAACGGCTCGCAGACCACCGGCCAGGCGTCGTCGATGCCCAGTTGATCGTGCAGTTGCAGGCGATGAGCGTTGCTGGTCATGGGGGTGATGCGGTCAACCATGGCGTTGGGAAAGCTGACATGGGTCGCGATCCAGTCATGCAGGTCGGCATCGCTCAGGGCTGCATAGGCCAGCAGGGCTTTGCGCGCCACACCGCCGTTGTGGGGCAGGTTATCGCACGACATCAGAGTAAAGGCGTCCGTACCCGCAGCCCGGCGTCGGGCCAGGGCGGCAAACAGCACGCCAAACACGGTTCGCGGTTGTTTCGGGTGGGCCAGATCCCGCTGAATCCGGGGCAGGGTGGCCATGAATTCGCCGCTGCTGTCGTCGATGCAATAACCGCCTTCGGTAATGGTCAGCGAGACAATCCGGATGTCCGGGCTCGCGAGCTTGTCGAGCACCGCCTCGATACTGTCTTCGGCCAGCAGCATGTCACTGATGGAGCCGATGATGCGGCTTTGGGTGTCGTCGCTGTCGCCCAGTTCGAACAGGGTGTAGAGATAGTCCTGCCCGGCCAGGTCATCGCGCATTTTGCGGTCTTCGGCCCGCAGGCCGATGCCGCAGATGCTCCAGTCCAGGTCGCGGCCCTGATTCATCAGCGCATCGGTATAAAAGGCCTGATGCGCGCGGTGAAATCCACCGACCCCGATATGGGCTATGCCGTGCCGTCTGTCGCTCGCGAGGTAGGCTGGCTTTTCAACTTTACTGGTCAGGTTATCGAGGTTGCGGCGATTGAGTTTCATGGGTGCGATCTCAAAAAACGTTAGGCAGCAGCGCGCAGCGGGCGGGTGATCGCCAGCCCCTGTGCGTCGAATAGGTGGCAATGTTCACTGTCCAGGTGCAAGTGCAACTGCTCGCCGTACTGGCTCGCCATGTCCCCGCGAATGCGCATGGTCAGCGGTTCGCCGCAGGCAGTAATCACATGGCAATAGGTATCGCTGCCCAGGCGCTCGCCGACATCGGCGGTGACGGTCAGGGTGCAATCACCGGGTCTGGCCAGGTTCAGGTGTTCCGGGCGGATCCCCAGGGTAACCTCGCCGCCAATGCTCAATGACGCGCCGCTCAGGGGCAACTGGATACGGGTACCGGCGTCCAGTTCAACTTCGCAGCTTTGGCCATCGACCCGGCTGACCTTGCCTTTGAGGAAGCCCATTTTCGGGGTGCCGAGAAAACCGGCGACAAACAGGTTGACCGGCTGGTGGTACAGATCCAGCGGCGAGCCGACCTGCTCGACCTTGCCGGCGTTGAGTACCACCACCTTGTCGGCGAGGGTCATGGCCTCGACCTGATCGTGGGTCACGTAAATCATGGTCGCCTGCAGTTCCTGATGCAGACGCGCCAGTTCCAGGCGCATCTGTACCCGCAGGGCGGCATCGAGGTTGGACAGCGGTTCGTCAAACAGGAAAATCTTCGGGTTGCGCACGATTGCCCGGCCGATTGCCACCCGCTGGCGTTGCCCGCCGGACAGGTGCTTGGGCTTGCGCTCGAGCAAAGGCGCAAGCTCGAGAATACGCGCCGCTTCGTTGACCTTTTTTTCGACTTCGGCTTTGGCCACACCGGCCAGGTCGAGGGCGAACGACATGTTTTTACGCACGGTCATGTGCGGGTACAGGGCGTAAGTCTGGAACACCATCGCCAGATCACGCTTGGCCGGGCTGACTTCGGTGATGTCGCGTCCGTCCAGCTCGATGGTACCGTCAGTCACTTCTTCGAGCCCGGCAATCAGGCGCAGCAGAGTGGACTTGCCGCACCCCGACGGGCCGACGAAGACCACGAACTCACGGTCGTTCACTTCAAGGTCGATGCCCTTGATGATCGAGAAACCTTCAAAGCCTTTTTGCAAATTCTTGATTTTCAGGTTGGCCATGATGGGCCTCCAAAGGTGATTTTTATTTGACTGCGCCAAAGGACAAGCCGCGAACCAGCTGTTTCTGGCTGATCCAGCCAAAAATCAGGATAGGGGCACAGGCCAGGGTCGAAACGGCAGACAATTTGGCCCAGAACAAGCCTTCGGGGCTGGAGTAGGAAGCGATCAGCGCGGTCAGTGGCGCGGCGCTGGATGACGTCAGGTTGAGTGACCAGAAGGCCTCGTTCCAGCACAGGATCAGCGACAGCAGCAGGGTCGAGGCCAGCCCGCCCTTGCTGATGGGCAGCAGTACGCGAAGCATTTCCTGCCACAGAGTGGCGCCATCAAGGCGGGCCGCTTCCAGGATGTCCATGGGGATGTCCTTGAAGTAGGTGTAAATCATCCAGACCACGATCGGCAGATTGATCAGGGTGTAGATGATGATCAGCGCGGTCCGGGTGTCCAGCAGGCCGAAGGATTTGGCCAGCAGGTAAATCGGCATCAGCACCCCCACCGGCGGCAGCATTTTGGTGGAGAGCATCCACAGCAACGTGCCTTTGGTCCGTTTGGTCTCGTAAAAGGCCATGGAGTACGCGGCCGGGATGGCAATCAACATGCTCAGGGCAGTAGCGGTGAACGAGATCACCACCGAGTTCCAGGCGAAGTGGAAATACCCGCTGCGTTCTTCGATGTGCAGGTAGTTCTCCAGGGTCGGAGTGAAAATGAACTGCGGCGGCGTGGCGAATGCGTCGATCTCGGTTTTGAAGCTGGTAAGCACCATCCAGAAGATCGGGAAGAAAATCAGGATGGCGATGGCCCAGGCCAGGGTGCCCAGCAGCAGGCTTTGCAGGCGACGCGATTGTTGCAGTGTCATCACTTGGCCCTCACGGCTTGTCAGTCAGGTTTTTACCCAGCATGCGCACCAGGATGATGGCTGCGATGTTGGCAATCACGACCGCGATAAGACCACCGGCCGAGGCCATGCCCACATCGAACTGCACCAGCGCCTGGTTGTAGATCAGGTAGGCCAGGTTGGTCGACGCGTAGCCGGGGCCGCCATTGGTGGTGGTGAAGATTTCGGCAAACACCGAAAGTAAAAAGATGGTT
The DNA here is from genome assembly GCF_000346225.2 of Pseudomonas sp. Lz4W. Classification (NCBI taxonomy): domain Bacteria; kingdom Pseudomonadati; phylum Pseudomonadota; class Gammaproteobacteria; order Pseudomonadales; family Pseudomonadaceae; genus Pseudomonas; species Pseudomonas sp. Lz4W. The sequence continues at coordinate 2,456,178 of NZ_CP017432.1, forward strand.
TCGATCATCACCACCACGGCGATGGGGCGCGCCAGGTGTGGCAGGGTCAGGTGCCAGAAAATCGCGATGGGGCCGGCGCCATCCAGGCGAGCGGCTTCTTTTTGATCCTGGTCGAGGGACTGCATGGCGGTCATCAGGATCAGAATGGCGAAGGGCAGCCATTGCCACGACACAATGATGATGATCGACAGCAGCGGGTAGTGCGCCAGCCAGTCAACCGGCTGGGCGCCAAACAATTTCCAGACCGCGGCGAGCACGCCGGACACCGGGTGAAAGATCAGGTTTTTCCAGATCAGCGCGCCCACGGTGGGCATGATGAAAAACGGCGAAATCAGCAACACCCGCACGATGCCGCGGCCCATGAACTCACTGGCCTCCAGCAGGGCGCTGATCAACACCCCGAGGACCACACTGATCAGCAATACACTGCCCACCAGCAGCAAGGTATTGGTGGCGCCGGGCAAGAACCCCGAGTCGGTCAGGAAGTAGGTGAAGTTTTCCAGCCCTACAAACTGGTTTTCGCCCGGGTACAGCAGGTTGTAGCGAATCAGCGAAAAGTACAGGGTCATGCCCAGCGGTACGATCATCCACAGCAGCAATAGCGCCACCGAAGGCGTGACCAGGAACCAGCCGGGGTTGAACAGCCGTGATTTACGCACCGGCAACGGGGCGTCAATCGCCGGGGTAACAGTCGAAGTGGTCATGGTGAATGGCACCTGTGCTTTTGTGGGAGCTGGCTTGCCTGCGATGGCATCTACTCAATCTGAAAGTCAGATCGGGTTGTTAGCATCGCTGGCAAGCCAGCTCCCACAAATTCGGGAGGCTATCCCGCTTTTATTTTGGGTAACCCGCGCGTTTCATTTCGCGCTCGGTGGTCTGTTGTGCTGCGGCCAGGGCCTGGTCAACCGTCATCTGGCCAATCAGCGCGGCGGAGAACAACTTGCCGACCTGGGTACCCACGGCCTGGAACTCCGGGATGGTGACCAGCTGTATGCCGACGTAAGGCACAGGTTTGAGGGTAGGGTCATTGGGCTTGGCGGCCTTGAGCGATTCCAGGGTCACCTTGGCAAAGGGTGCAGCCTTGAGGTAGGCGTCACTGTAGGTCGAGGCGCGGGTGCCCGGCGGCACATTGGCAATGCCGTCTTTCTCGGCCACCAGTGCCCCGTACTCCCTGGACGTGGCCCAGGTGCTGAAGGTTTTGGCGGCGTCCTTGGCCTTGGAGGTAGTGGGGATGGCCAGCGCCCAGGAATACAACCAGGCGCTGCCTTTGTCGGTCACTGCATGGGGGGCGAAGGTGAAACCGACCTTGTCGGCCACTTTGCTCTGGGTCGGGTCGGTAACGAATGAACCGGCGACGCTGGCATCGACCCAGATCGCGCATTTGCCGCTGTTGAACAGCGCCAGGTTTTCGTTGAAGCCGTTGCTGGTGGCACCCGGAGGGCCCGAGGCTTTCATGGTGTTGACGTAAAAGTTGAGGGCGTTCTTCCACTCGGGGCCGGTAAATTCAGGCTGCCACTTCTCATCGAACCAGCGCGCGCCGTAGGCATTGGCGACCGTGCTGATCAGCGCCATGTTTTCACCCCAACCCGCTTTGCCCCGCAGGCAAATCCCGTATTGCTCTTTTTCGGGTTTGTTCAGGGTTTTGGCGAATTCTGCAATCTGCTCCCAGGTCGGGTGCTCGGGCATGGTCAGCCCGGCTTCCTTGAACAGGTCGGTGCGGTAGTAGGTCATCGAGCTTTCGGCATAAAACGGCAGGGCGTAAAGCGTGCCCTTGACTGACAAACCATCGCGTACCGAGGGAAATACATCTTCAATGGCGTAGGACGCAGGCAGCTCGTTCATCGGTTCCAGCCAGCCCTTGGCTCCCCAGAGTGCAGCTTCGTACATGCCGATGGTCAGTACATCGAATTGGCCGCCCTGGGTGGCAATGTCTGTGGTGAGGCGTTGGCGCAGTACGTTTTCTTCCAGCACCACCCAGTTCAGCTTGATATCCGGGTGTTCGCTCTCGAAGGTTTTGGCGAGCTTCTGCATGCGGATCATGTCGCTGTTGTTGACCGTCGCAATGGTCAGCGTTTGTGCGCCCAGGCTGATACCGCTGAGGGTCATGCACATGGCTACACATAACGCTTTGACAGGAATATTCATTGAGCACTCCACTTCTTCGGCCAAGGCGGCCTTGAAGGACGGTTATTGTTTTTATGGCTGCCCGCTGACACGAGCGCATAGGGCCGATTACAGCCCTCAATCACCGGCGTGACAAATCACTGGTAGCACTGCAACCGATACTATTTTGCAATGCGCAGACGTTCGCTCAGCACCGGCAGGTTTTGCTCGGTCAAACGCTGTACGGCCAGACGGCGGTAGTGTGACGGGGTCATGCCTTTAAGTTGCTGAAAGCGCCGGTTGAAGTTGGAAATATTGCTGAAACCCGACTCGAAGCACACATCCGTTACCGCTTTGCGGCCATCGGCGAGTAATTCGCAGGACTTGCTGATGCGCAGGCGATTGACGAATTCGATAAAGCAGCGCCCCGTGGCTTGCTTGAATACCCGGGAAAAGTAGGTAGGTTTCATGCCCATGTAGTCGGCGACTTCTTCGAGGGTCAGCTCCCGGGCATAGTGACTGAAGATGTAATCCACGGCGCGGTTGGTCCGCTCTATGGTGTGCTCGTCGGCCAGGTTGCCTGAGGTGACGCCGGACAGCAGTTGATAGTTGTCGCAGTCGGCCAGCAGCTCCATCAGGATCAGAAAGTGCCCGAGGCGAGTCACTCCGGTGGCATTGGCAATGGTCTGCATCAAGGCCATGGCTTTGCGGATGGTGGGCTTGCAGTGAAACTCGATGCCGTACTGGGCCCGCTCCAGCATCGGCGTGAGACCTTTGAGCTCGGTAAACACCGAGGCGGCGCTGCCCAGCAGTTCATCGGTAAAATTGACCAGCATGTCGCGCTTGGGCACCACTTCATCTGCGGCCACCTGGCTGATCCAGTTGTGGGGCAGGTTGGGGCCGGTGAGGAACAGCGTCTCGGGGTAGAAGTTACCGATATAGTCGCCTACGAACACTTTGCCGCTGCTGGCCACAATCAGGTGCAGCTCGTATTCCTTGTGGAAATGCCAGCGTACCAGCGGGCAAGGGAAGCCATGCTGGCGATAAATGATCGACAGGCCATTATGGTCATCCATCAATTCGTATGAAGGGTCTGTAGCTCGGGCGAGACGAGTCATGGGCTTGGCCGTTGGTGGTCTTGTTATGGGGCTGATCATGCTGTCTTTTGAAAATTCCTGCCAGCCACGGCTCAATTTCCTGCCTGTTCAAGGATAGACACTATGAAAACACTGTTATTGATTGGCATGGGCTCGGGCAATCCGCAGCAGATCACCGTGCAGGCAATTGAGGCACTGAACCGCACCTCGGTGTTCTTTGTGCTGGACAAGGGCAAAACCACTGACGACCTGGTGCGGTTGCGGCTGGAAATCTGCGAGCGTTACATCCGTGAGCCGGGTTATCGGGTGGTTCAGGTCAGTGATCCGCAGCGTGACAGTGCTACCCCGTCCTATATACAGGGGGTTGAGGACTGGCATGAGCTGCGGGCCGAGGTGTTTGCGCGGCTGATCGAGGACGAGCTGGGGGAGGGTGAGTGCGGGGCATTTCTGCTCTGGGGCGAACCGGCTTTGTATGACAGCACCTTGCGCATTCTGCAGCGGGTGCGGGCCAATGGCTGCAGCGGGTTCGACTATGAGGTGATCCCCGGTATCAGCAGCGTGCAGGCCCTGGCGGCCCGGCATCGGGTGGCACTCAATGACATCGGTCAGCCGATCCGTATCACCACGGGGCGGCGACTGGTGGCCGAAGACCTGGACAATGTGGTGGTGATGCTCGATGCCCACTGCGCGTTCCAGGCTTTTGTCCATGAAGACCTGGATATTTACTGGGGCGCCTATATCGGCACAGCGGACGAGATCCTGATTGCCGGCAAGCTGGCGGATGTCAGCCAGCAGATCAGGCATGCCCGCGAGGCGGCCAGGTTGCGCAAGGGCTGGATCATGGACACGTATTTGCTGCGCCGGTCAGCGAAATCGGACTGACCCCATCGCGAGGCAAGCTCGCTCCTACAGGCGACAGGAGGGATCTGTTGGGGTGACCTGTGGGAGCTGGCTTGCCAGCGATGGAGGCGACCGGGATGGAGGCTGGTGTTCTGTGGGAGCTGGCTTGCCAGCGATGGAGGCAACCGGGTGGTGGCCGGGTGCTGCCATCGCGAGGCAAGCTCGCTCCTACAGGGAGTGGCTACGGTTCTTGGCTTCGATCCACTGCGACATGTATTGGGTACTCTTGTGCTGGTGATGACGCAACATGGCCCCGGTGAAGTTGTTGCGCCGGTGCTGTTCAAGCTCCGCGCGGCAGGCTTCGATGCGTTGCACCAGCGCCGGGCCATGGCTGGCTTTGAGGTACCGCGCCTGCAGTAACGCCTGGCCGTTGTGTTGCGCCTGCTGCCACGCCTGGGGGTTGCGGTACAGCTCGACGGCCGCCTGCGCAATGGCGCTGGCACTCTGTTCTACGGCTCCGGCCCACGGCATGTCACCGTGCATGCCTTCCGCACCCACCGGGGTCGTGACATTAGGGGTGCCGCAAAGCATGGCGTCGGCGATTTTGCCTTTGATGCCAGCGCCAAAGCGTAAAGGGGCCAGGCAGATCCGTGCGTTGCTCATCACGGCCAGGGCATCCTCGGCCCAGTTGAGTACATGAAAACCCTGGGCCGGGTTATGCAGGGCCGTGGCTTTGGGCGGCGTGTAGGCACCGTAGACATGCAGTTGGGCGTCGGGCAGTTGCTGGCGGATCAGCGGCCAGATATGGGTTTTCATCCATAACACGGCGTCCCAGTTCGGCCCATGGCGGAAGTTGCCGATGCTCAAGAAATGCTGGCGCTGCTCGTAAGGCACGAATTGCTCAGGGACGCTGTCAACCATCAGCGGACACCAGTGCAACAGTGCCTCGGGTACCTGAAATTGCTCCACCAGAAGATCGATTTCATATTCGGAAATCATCAGGTTCAGGTCGCTGCGGTAGATCGCGGCGATTTCCCGTTGCGCAAGGTCGGCATCGGCCATGTGTTCAAAGGTGGTGCGTTGCCCCGGGGCGAACAGGCTGCTGAAGTCATCCTGCTCCGGGTTGTGCTTGAGCCGCGCCTTGAGTTGCAGGTGACGGGCGTCGCGCAGGCTTTGCAAGTCGGAGGTTTCCAGGACACGCAAGGCATTCGGGCAGTGCTTCTCAACGCGCCAGCCGAACTGCTCCTCCATCATGAAACGGTCGAACAGGACGATATCCGGGGCCAGTTCACTGATAAAGGTGTCGAAGCTGCTGTTATTGAGCTCGATCCCCACTTCATCGATGCCCAGCGCTGCCAAGTCGGCCTTGTGCTCGCCAACCCCGGCCGGGCTACTGAAGGTGATCTGCCAGCCGTGCTGCAAGAAACTGTCGATGATTTGCATCATGTGCCCGCCCGCCGCAGAAGAGCGAGGCTCGGGCCACACGTAGCCAATGATCAGGACGTGGGTTGGGCGAGGGGACGACATGGGCGGTTCCTTGAAGCCTGAGGCTGAAAAAAGGCGGCAATTAGAACACAACACTGCATTGATCATGTGTGGGAGCTGGCTTGCCAGCGATGAGGTCGCCATGATCGGTCCTGCAAGCCGGGTTGAATCCATCGCTGGCAAGCCAGCCGCCACAGGATGACATTGACCTGTTACAAAGCACTGCGTAGCCTTGCACGTTCGAGGTTCTTCGCCACGCGAAGCTAAGAAGGGAACGCGGTATGCCGCGGCTGCCCCCGCAACTGTAAACGGTCGATGACCTTGCAATGCCACTGCTGAACAAGCGGGAAGGCGCAAGGTCGGTGTCAGCCCCGGCTGATACCCCGCCGTAAGCCAGGAGACCTGCCTCGTCACAGATTCTTACTTCAACCGGGCGGGGTGATCCGGTGGCGAAGACTGACCGCGCACAGCCTGCGGTCGTCGTCCCGTATGCCCGCCGCTTGCCAAAGGGCATCCGATGAAAACACTGGCCAAAATCCCTGTCACTATCGTTACCGGCTTTCTCGGTTCGGGCAAAACCACACTGCTGCGGCACATGCTGGATAACGCCCAGGGCCGCCGTATTGCGGTGATCGTCAATGAGTTCGGTGAGCTGGGTATCGACGGTGAAATCCTCAAGCAGTGCACCATCGGCTGCACCGAAGAAGAAGCCAACGGCCGCGTTTATGAACTGGCCAATGGTTGCCTGTGCTGCACCGTGCAGGAAGAGTTCTTCCCGGTGATGCGCGAACTGGTGGCCCGTCGCGGCGATATCGACCATATCCTGATCGAAACCTCGGGCCTGGCCCTGCCCAAACCTCTGGTGCAAGCCTTCCAGTGGCCGGAAATCCGCAGCGCCTGCACGGTTGACGCGGTTATTACCGTCGTCGACAGCCCGGCTGTGGCTGCCGGCACTTTTGCCGCGTTCCCGGATCAGGTCGACGCCCAGCGCAAACTCGACCCGAATCTGGACCACGAGTCGCCTCTGCACGAGCTGTTTGCTGATCAGCTGGCCAGCGCCGATCTGGTGATCCTCAATAAAGCCGACCTGATCAGCCCTGAAGATCTGGCCCGGGTGCGCGCCGAAGTCGCCGAAGAGCTGCCACCTGCGGTGAAGGTGATCGAGGCCAGCAGCGGCCGCTTGCCTCTGGATGTGCTGTTGGGGCTGGGTGCCGGCTCCGAGGATCATATCGATGACCGCCACAGCCACCACGATCACCACCACGACGGTGATGATGACCACGACGATCATGACCACGATGCCTTCGATTCGATTTCCATCGAGCTGCCTGAAGGCGAAGAAAGCGTATTGATGCAAGCCCTGACGCAACTGGTGGTCCAGCACGGCATTCTGCGGGTCAAAGGCTTTGCCGCCATCCCGGGCAAGCCGATGCGCTTGTTGATCCAGGGCGTGGGTACCCGCTTTGACAAGCACTTCGACCGTGCCTGGGGCCGCGATGAAGCACGCAGCACCCGGCTCGTGCTGATCGGTCAGGATCTGGACGCGGCACTGCTCGAGTCCACCCTGCGCACAGCGTTGAGCGCTTAAACCATGCATTTGCTCAGGACCCAGCCTGGTGGCTTTGTATCGGACGACAACATTGCCGACCTCGGACAGACCCCCGCCGAGCTGGTGATCCTGTGCAGCGGTGATTCAAGCCTGGCACTGCTGGCGCAAGCCGCGCAGCAGTTGCCTGAAAATTATCCTGGCCTGCGTCTGGCAAACCCGATGCAGGTACAGAACCACGGCTCGGTCGACCTGTATTTCGATCAGGTGCTGCAACACGCCAAAGTGATCCTGCTGTCATTGCACGGCGGCATAGGTTACTGGCGCTACGGCATCGAGCGCTTGATGCAGCTGGCCGAACGTGGCGTCACCCTGATTCTGGTGCCGGGCGATGACCGTCCCGACCCGGAGCTCAGCGCACTGAGCACGGTGGCGGCTGGCGAGGGTGAGCGTCTGTGGCATTTCCTGCGCCAGGGCGGGTTGCACAATGCCTTGCAACTCTATCGTTGCCTGGCCACCCAGTGGCTGGGCCGCGACTATGGGTGGGACGAGCCGCAAACCTTGCCCCGTACCGCGATTTATCATCCGGTGCATTCCAGCCCGCAACTCAGTCACTGGCAGGCTGACTGGCAACCCGGGTATCCGGTGGCGGCGCTGCTGTTCTATCGCTCGCATTTGCAGGCGGCCAATACCGCGTTTGTCGATGTGTTCTGCCAGCGCATGCAGGCCGCAGGTCTCAATCCCTTGCCGGTTGCCGTGGCCAGTCTCAAGGAGCCGGGTTGCCTGGCAATGGTGGAGGACTGGCTGGATGAGGTTCAGGCCGCAGTCATTCTCAATACCACCGGTTTCGCTCAGTCGAGCCCCGAAGCCCCGCACCTGCGGCCGTTTCGGCGCAATATCCCGGTAATTCAGGCCATCTGCGCCCAGGACAACGAGCCCGGCTGGCGCGACAGCGAACAAGGCCTTGGCCCGCGAGACCTGGCGATGCACATTGCCTTGCCGGAACTGGACGGGCGAATCATCAGTCGCCCGATCAGTTTTAAAGACCTGGCCTGGCGCAGTGAGCGCAGCCAGTCGGATGTGGTGTGTTATCGCGCGCAACCGGAACGCATGGACTTTGTCGCGGAGCTGGCGCGGCGCTGGGTCGAATTGGCACGGGTGCCAAACCCGCAAAAGCGCATTGCGCTGATTCTGGCCAACTACCCGACCCGCGACGGTCGCATCGGCAATGGCGTGGGGCTGGACACACCGGCCGCCGCGCTGAATATCCTGCGGGCTTTGCAGCTCGAGGGGTATCCGCTGGATTGCCGGTTGCCCGAGACTGGCACTGCGCTGATTCAGGAGCTGCTCGGCGGGGTCAGTAATGATCCCGACAGCCTGGACCTGCGGCCCTGCATGCAAAGCCTGGCCCTGGAAGAGTACTGGACCATGTTCAATCGCTTGCCCGAGGCCAATCGCCAGGCAGTGATTGAGCGCTGGGGCATGCCGCAGACCGATCCAATGTTCCGTAGCGGACGGCTGATGGTCGCGGGGCTGCGTTTTGGCCTGACGTTTGTCGGGATTCAACCGGCCCGGGGCTATCAGGTGGATGCCAGCGCGGTGTATCACGACCCCGATCTGGTTCCGCCCCATGGCTATCTGGCGTTCTACTTCTGGTTGCGTAACACCTACAGCGCCCATGCCGTGGTCCATGTGGGCAAGCATGGCAACCTGGAGTGGCTACCGGGCAAAGGCGTCGGGCTGTCGGAACAGTGCTGGCCGGACGCAATTCTCGGCCCAATGCCCAACGTCTATCCGTTTATCGTCAATGATCCCGGGGAAGGCGCCCAGGCCAAGCGCCGGACCCAGGCGGTGATCATCGATCACTTGATGCCACCGCTGACCCGGGCTGAAACCTATGGTCCGTTGCGCGACCTGGAACTGCTGGCCGACGAATACTACGAAGCGCAGCTGCTTGATCCGCGCCGGGCCCGTGAATTGCAGCGTGACATCCTCAAGCTGGTGCGCGAAACCCGGATCGACCGCGAGTTGCAGCTGGACGAGAAACTCGACAGTGATGCCGATGCCGCGATCTGGTTGCCACGGCTGGATACCTATCTGTGCGACCTGAAGGAGTCACAGATCCGCGACGGCTTGCATATATTCGGCGAATCGCCGGCCGGGCGTTTACGTATCGACACGCTGCTGGCGCTGTTGCGCATCCCCCGTGGCGATGGCCGCGGGGCGCAATCCAGTGTGCTGCGGGCGTTGGCCAAAGCCTTTGAACTGGCGTTTGATCCGCTGGACTGTGCGCTGGCAGAACCCTGGACAGCACGCCAGCCGGCGGCGCTGGTGGCGGTCAGTGATGCGCTGTGGCGCACTGCCGGGGATACCCGCGAGCGTCTGGAACTGTATGCCGGGCAGCTGATTGAACAGGCATTGGCCGGCACTCTGCAATTGCCCGAAACCCCGCAATGGCTGGAAGTGCGGGGGATTTTCCAGGCCTTGCTGGAGATCGTGGCGCCGCGTCTGGATGCTTGCGGCCCGGCCGAGATGCAAGGCTTGCTGGATGCCCTGCATGGCCGCTTTGTGCCAGCGGGGCCCAGTGGTGCGCCGAGTCGCGGACGGCTGGATGTATTGCCCACCGGGCGTAATTTCTTTTCGGTGGATGTGCGCAACCTGCCAACCACCACCGCCTGGCGCATAGGTTTTCAGTCGGCCAATCTGATTCTGGAGCGTCACTTGCAGGACCACGGCGATCACTTGCGCCAGTTGGGCCTGTCCGTGTGGGGCACCGCAACCATGCGTACCGGCGGTGATGATATCGCCCAGGCCATGGCCCTGATGGGCGTGCGCCCGGTGTGGGCCACCGGCAGTCAGCGGGTGGATGATTTCGAAATCCTGCCGGTCAGCTTGCTGGACCGGCCGCGGGTCGACGTGACCTTGCGTGTGTCGGGCTTCTTCCGCGATGCCTTTGCCAATCTGATCCGCCTGTTCGATGCGGCGGTGCAAGCCGTGGCCGCACTGGACGAGCCGGATGATCTGAACCCGCTGGCTGCCAAAGTCCGCAGTGAACGTGAGCAACTGGTGCAGCAAGGGCTGGCGCCCGAGCTGGCGGCGCGGCAAGCAGGCTGGCGCATATTCGGCGCCAAGCCCGGGGCCTATGGCGCCGGTGTGCAAAACGCCATTGACGGTCGTTTGTGGCAGAGCCGCGATGATTTGGCGCAGGTGTATCTGAACTGGGGCGGTTACGCCTATGGTGCCGGTGATGAAGGCACCGGTGCCCGTGACCAGTTCGCCCGGCGCTTGAGTCAGGTGCAGGCAGTGGTACAAAACCAGGACAACCGTGAGCACGATGTGCTCGACTCCAACGACTACTACCAGTTCCAGGGCGGCATGCTCGCGGCGGTGGAGACCTTGAGCGGTGAAAAAGCCGCCAGTTATCACGGCGACCACAGTCAGCCGGACCTGCCGAAAATCCGCACCCTCAAGGAAGAGCTGAACAGGGTGATCCGGTCCCGTGCCGCCAATCCGAAGTGGATCGACGGGGTCAAGCGTCATGGCTACAAAGGCGCGTTCGAAATGGCCGCGACCCTGGATAACCTGTTTGCCTTTGACGCGACCACGCATCTTATCGATGACCATCAGTACGCGTTGCTGGCAGATGCCTATTTGCTCGACCCGGATACCCGTGAATTTGTTCAGCAGCACAACCCCCATGCCTTGCGCGATATGACCGAGCGTCTGCTCGAAGCCCAGCAGCGCGGGTTGTGGGAGGCGCCCGGGGACTACCGCGAGGCGCTGGAAAACCTGTTGCTGGATATCGAAGAAGATTGAGCTTGGCTCTACTGCAGTGCTCTTCGGCCCCCGTTGCCGGCATCGCGAGCAAGCTTGCTCCTACAGACTTTACGCAAGGATTTGGATACATGACTGACACCCCGCATTTCCCGTTGTCGGCGGTGGTCGGCGCGGACTCACTCAAGCTTGCGCTGTGCTTGACGGCTATCGACCCGAAAATTGGCGGAGTGCTGATCGAGGGCCCCCGCGGCATGGCCAAATCCACCCTGGCCCGGGGCCTTGCCGACTTACTGGCAAGCGGTCAGTTCGTCACCTTGCCATTGGGCGCCACCGAAGAACGGCTGGTGGGCACGCTCGATCTGGACGCCGCGCTGGGGCAGGGCAAGGCGCAATTCTCCCCAGGAGTGCTGGCCAGGGCCGATGGCGGAGTGCTGTATGTCGATGAAGTGAACCTGCTGGCCGATCATCTGGTGGACGTACTGCTGGATGTGGCTGCCAGTGGCACCAATGTGGTCGAACGCGACGGTATTTCCCATCGGCACGCTGCGCGCTTTGTCTTGATTGGCACCATGAATCCGGAAGAGGGTGAGTTGCGCCCGCAATTGCTTGACCGCTTTGGCCTTAATGTGGCCATGAACAGTCAGCCGCAGCCTGCCGAGCGCGGCGAAATCATTAGGCGGCGCTTGAGTTTTGACCTGGATCCCCAAGGGTTTTGTGAGCAGTGGGCGGCTGCACAGGATGCGTTGCGTGAGCGTTGCCAGCAGGCTCGTGAACGGCTGCAGGGCATTGAACTGGATGACCAGTCGCTGGCAGTGATCACCGCGCGCTGTTATGCGGCGGCGGTTGATGGCATGCGCGCGGATCTTGTCTGGCTGCGCGCGGCGCGGGCCCATGCCGCTTGGCGTGGGGCCGGGGTGATCAGTCTGGAGGATATTGATGCGGTGGCCGAGTTTGCCTTGCGCCATCGACGTCGCCAGCAGCCTGCTGAGGCGCCGACGCCACAACAGTCGCAACCGCAAGCGCAATCCGGCAGTGCCTCGTCCAGTACCGGCCAGGGCCAATGGGGCGAATTGCCTGCGCAGCCTCAGGCCATGGGTGGCCGGCGCGAAGTGCCGAGCTGGCCAAAAAAGCCTTAGGCATTCGCCCCCGATCCAGTGTGGGGGCGGATGCCAGACCCCGGGCAGGCCAACTGGGTGAGGGCAAACTGGGTGCCAGCCGCAGTGCAGCCGGCGGTACCGTGGACTGGGTGCAAACCCTGCTGCGCGGCCGCCCGCAACAGCGTACAGATCTGGCCTACAAGACCCGCCAGAGTGCAGCCCAAGAGCTGTGGCTGGTGGTGGTGGATGCTTCGTCTTCCACCCGTCGGCATCAGGCGCTGGGGGATGCCAAGGGGTTACTGGCCCAGGTGTTTGAGGATGCTTATCGGCAGCGGGTGCGGGTGGCGGTGATGACTGCCAGTGGCAGTGCGCCGCAATGGCAGGTCTGCGGCGCCAAAGCATCTGCGGCCTTGAACCAGTGGTTGCTGACGCTGGGAGCGGGGGGTGGAACGCCGTTGCTGGAAGCCCTGGCGGATGTTGCACAGTGGCTGAAAACCCGTCGCAAGCAGTTTGCAGAAGAACAACAACGTTTTTTATTGCTCACCGACGGTCGTCTCAAAGACGGTCCGGCTCTGCCCGCCATTGAATGTCCGGGGTTGTTGATCGATATGGAACGGGGGCCGATTCGACTTGGCAAGTCACGGCGGATGGCGGCTGATCTGGCTCTTGAATACACACATATCGATGAGTTGAAACAACTGTAGGAGCGAGCTTTCAAGCGCTCGCTAGCAAGCTCGCTCCTACAGGTTCGGGATCAGGCCGGCATTACCCAGGGTTGCAAGGTGTAGCCTTCGCTGCTCAGTTCGGCACGGGCTTGTGCCAGCAGGCTTGCAAGTTGGGCGGCGTCGGCGCAGGCGCTGCGCGGGATTTGTTTGCGACCGATACGGGTGTTGGTGCGGTCAATGACCGTCAGGCTCAATTCGCCATGACCGTCTTGTGCAGCCCAGGCAACACATTGAAAAGGTTCAAAGGCGTGGCCGGCAATCAAAAGTGCTTCGTTGAAACGGAGCGGGGCGTTCATAGGGTTGTCTCTCTGGTGTGCCCATCAAGTGATTAACCGTCGGCTGGGCTTACCGTTCGGTTGGTTACTTGTACTGATGACCTCAGACCCGCCTCAGGTCACACACTTTCATGACTTTTTTAAAAGTATTTTTAAAAGCCTGATGCAGATCAATTTTTAACCCCCTGAAAACCTCTGCCGCCGCTTTTCGATGGCCCCGCACGCCTTTGTACTCAAGTGCGTATTTGGCGATGAGGGTTATAGGGAATTGATCCAAGTGGCGGGCACAGTTTTGTCATACGTTACACCTACCTTAAAACCCTGCCTGTTCTCATCCCATTTATGCTTTTTGGCGTCAAGGAACAGTCATGCTTGTGATGTCCTCCCCGCGACGCCTTTTAGTTGTAGATCCCTGTGACGATTGCCACGCACTGCTGCCGGGGTTGCGTACCATTGGTTGGGCAGTGGACAGCTGTAGCCTTGAGTCGGTCAGCAGCCATTCATGTGATGTCGGATTGTTCCGGCTCCAGCCATTTCATCTAGAGCACCCCGAAGCCGTCAAAGACATGATCAGTCGCAGCGGTACCGAGTGGATCGCCGTACTCAGTGCTGACGTATTGAAGCTGAAAAACGCAGGCGATTTTGTTTGCGAATGGTTTTTTGACTTCCATACGCTTCCCTTCGATGTTTCGCGGGTCCAGGTCACCCTTGGCCGTGCATTCGGTATGGCCCGTTTACGTGGTCACGCCACCACTCACGCCAATAATCCAGGGCACGAGTTACTGGGCCAAAGCCGGGTCATTCATGACTTGCGAAAACTGCTGGGCAAATTGGCACCTACCGAATCGCCCATATTGATCCGTGGCGAAAGCGGCACGGGAAAGGAACTGGTCGCCCGTACTCTGCATCGAGAGTCCCAGCGCAACGGCAAGCCCTTTGTGGCGATAAATTGTGGCGCCATCCCTGAGCACTTGATTCAGTCAGAGCTGTTCGGCCACGAGAAGGGCGCCTTTACCGGTGCGCATCAGCGCAAGATCGGGCGCATTGAAACGGCCAATGGAGGCACCCTGTTTCTGGATGAAATCGGTGACCTGCCGCTGGAGTTGCAAGCCAACTTGTTGCGTTTTCTGCAGGAGAAGCACATTGAGCGGGTAGGGGGCAGCCAAGCGATTCCTGTTGATGTGCGGGTACTGGCGGCAACCCACGTCGATCTTGAGACTGCCATTGTCGACGGCCGGTTTCGTGAAGATCTGTACTACAGGCTTAACGTATTACAGGTTGTCACCGCCCCTTTACGAGACCGTACGGGTGATCTGGCGTTGCTGGCCAATCATTTTGCGCATCTCTACAGCCTGGAGACCGGGCGTCGCCCGCGTACCTTCAGTGATGATGCATTGTTTGCCATGGGCATACATTTCTGGCCCGGCAATATTCGCGAGTTGGCCAACCGTGTGCGACGTGGTCTGGTATTGGCTGAAGGTCGTCAGATCGAGGCCACTGATCTGGGCCTGGAATCGTATCTACCAGTGATAGAGGTATCGGGCACGCTGGAGGATTACAAAAGCCGTGCCGAACGTCAGGCGCTGCACGATGTGTTGCATCGACACAGTAATAACTTGAGTGTTGCGGCCAAAGTGCTGGGTGTGTCGCGCCCTACGTTTTACCGGTTACTGCACAAGCATCAAATCCGCTAGGGCAGTATCAAAAGAAAAGCCCCGCAGCCTGTATCTGCTGCGGGTCTTTTTTCGTGCGGGCCCGGGGGCAGCCTAGAAGTAGTACGGGAATTTCAGACTGAAGGTGAAGTCAGGAGCATCCTCTGTCAGGCCTATGGACAGATTGGGCACAATGGTCAGCTTGTCGGTTGCAGCAATGGTCATACCGACGTTGAAGTAGCCTGCGTTGGCATCGCTGGTGGCGACGGTTTGCCAATCACCACCATCCTGTTTGAGCTTGCTCTTTTTCTGAATCAGGTCTGACACGGAGAACGACATGCTCATTTTTTCGTTCAGGGCAAATGCCACACCGGCACCCAGCTGGAAGCTGTCGCCCAGTTTGACCTTGCCAGGCTGAGACAGGCCGACTGTCGAACTGATGTCGTCGAATGAGCCTTCAAGGTTATGGGTGTAAGACAGCGTTCCGAACAGCACGGCGGGATCGAAGGTTTTGACCAGAGAGATGCCGGGGCTGATCGACCACACGCCATTGCCGGTGGGCAAGTCTTCCGGAGTGAAAATGTTGGTGTTGGCCCCGGACTGGATCAGTTTGATGCCGAACGGATCTTTGCCGGTCGGCGCTTTCACCCGCACGGTAAATACGGCATCCGGGGTGTTGGCCGACTCGTCGAGGAACTTGTAGGCCACACCAACGTTGACGTCGCCAATGGTCGGGTCGCGGGTGACGGTCTGCTCGGAGGTCGCTTGAGCATCACCGCCATTGGCCCCCCCTGACTGATAAGCCGATTCGCGATAAACCACGGGGACGTTAATGTCGAACTGCCAGCGGTTGTCGAAGTTGTATCGACCGGTAAGGTCCAGAGTCCAGGTGTCAGCCTTGATGCGATCCAGGTTGAGATTGCCCAGAAATATTGAGTCCAGGGCCAAAAAACCATTGAGAATCAACTGCCGGGTATCGTAATGGGAGTAAGTGAGTCCGGATTCAAAACTGAACTTGCCACCGCCAAAAAAGCCACTGGCTTCGTCGTAAAGGTTGACCACACTTTTGGCGGGTGCGGAATCATCTTTCAGTGACTCTCCGTAAGAACTTCCGCCTGCTGCACTGCTACCGGTCGTGGCCACTTTCTGGTTGCCGGTCAAGTCTGCAGGCGACTTGGCCAATCGTTTAGGAACCGGTGTTGTCGGTTGATCTTCTACTTGTCGTACACGCTGTTCGAGTACGGCCAAGGCCTTTTGTTGTAGATCGTAACGCTGACGGAGCTCCAATAATTCTTGTTTTAATTGCTCTACATCAACATCAGGGGCTGCATAAAGCAGGGCTGATGGAAACAGAGTGCTTATGCATACAACTGCGCGAAAGGTAAACAATCGGTGCATGAAATAAGCCGTCCAGTGGTTCTAATTGTAAGGGGGGAGCCTAGTTCAATATCCCAAGTTGCGCAGGCCTATTAATTGATTAATATTGCAATTTGAAGCGGCGGTGGTCTGACTATTAGCGCCCATGACGACATTAAGTTGCGTCATATTCGTAATCGCATTACCAGCGCCCAATAGAGTTGTGCTCTGTAACACACCACCTTGAGCGATTTGTTGCAATGAGGCGCCTTGATTATTATTGGCCTCAATTGCCATTTGAATACCGCCCCCCGAGGCCGATACCGTCAAATTACCTGCACCGCTGGCGACTGAGACGGAATTATTTTCCGTTAATAATGTGCCTTGCTGATTAACCGCCGGTGCTTGACCGGCGTGGGAGATAGTGATGTCAACATTGTTGTAGGCGCTGTTATTGTCGCCGGCGGCCCTTACGCTTTGTGTGACCCCCTGTCCCGTACTCAGCCCTGCGCCCCCCGTGACGATGCCGGTACCCTTGGCCGCTGGCGTACCGTTCCCTTCGGCGCTGTAGGTCGATACATAAAACTGTGGCTTGACCGTATTTTGCAGTTGCATTGACGTGGTTGCACCGACCACATCCCCTTTGCTGCTGACCCAGGTACTACTCATGACGATCCCGAAGCTGATGATCCGGCCGGGCATGACAAAACGTCCGCGCAATTCAGCCATTTCATTGTCTTTGAGCTCCACCGGTTTGAATATCGAGGCTGCGTGGGCTGGCAGGCTGAGGGCAAGACAGGCGGCTATCAGCCAATAGGGCGTTTTCATGTGCTGCTCCAGGAGCGGGCGGCTCCATAGTCATCTTTGGCGCACTTAAAAAAAGTCGCTCTGGATAAACCCGAAATCCATTAGCTCTGCATCCTTGACCGGACTGAACATATCGAGCTTGTTCTTGACGGTCAGTGGGGCAGGGGGACTCAGCAAAGCGTTGGTCTTGTCGTAACCGGGGCCAATAATGGCGAATACAATGCCATTCCAGCCTTTGGCGAAGTCTTCATGTGAGAAGCGTTTATGTCCCAGCACCGGGTCGGCGATATACACCCAGTCTTTTTGTGCACGCTGCATGACTACAAAATGCTTGTAACCTCGAATTTCCAGCAGGACGACGACAGGAATATTGACGCTTTCCAGGCTTTGCGCCGGGATCCGGTAACCCCTTGCCCGCATGCCGATACTTTCGAGATAACGCTTCATGTCGAGCATTGAGAACCCCTGGGTACGTACCAGTTTTTGATCCGCATTGATCAACATGCCTTTAATGATTTCGTCTTCATTGACGTCCATCCAGTAGGCCTGCCGCAGCACAGTTGCCAGAGCTGCAGCGCCACAACTGAAGTCGGTTTTTTGCTCAACAATGTCTGCAAAGCGACGCTCGCGAATACTCTGTACATGCTTGAAAACCAGATTGCCGCCAGGCATGGCCGCAACCGGCATCTGCGCGGCCTGTGTGATGCCGGCCATACAGAGCAACAGCAAGAGAGAGGTCGTGCGCATGATGGATACGCCTTGAAAATTGAAACAAGGGCCTCGGGATCGAGGCCCTTGTGAAGGCCCCGGTTACATGCAGGCGCGGCAGCCTGCTGCGATTGACAGCGAGTTGCTTTGTTGGTTGCCCACACCCGAGGACACGTTGGCGCCACCGTTACCCGAGAAGTTGTTCATCGAATTGGTCATCGATGCGTGGTTGATTGTCGGGCTGGTCCAGCCGCTTGGAGTCAGCACTTGATAAGTCGCCACGCCACTGAGGCTGAAAGTGCCTTCTTCATGAAACTTGAGCGGTTGTGGACCGTTGTTGCCGCCCCCGTTACCACCGCCGTTACCGCCCTGAACACTACTGTTGTGATTACCGCCACCACCGCCACTGTTGCCCCCGACAGTACCTTGACCCTGGCCATGATAAGCGCCGTGCAGATTGATACTGGCCGTCAGGTTTTTGGTGTCGTATGTCTGAACGGCCTTATTAGACACGTTCAGGCTGGTAGAGGTTTGATCTGCCGAGGCTGCCGCAACCGCAACCCGACCGCCTGAAACGGCAATTGCCAGGTTGTTTTTCTGCTGGTTGAAACTGCCTGTGGTGACGTTGACACCGACATTGCCGGAGCCATTGTTGGCCGAATTGTTAAGGTTTGAGACATTCACCGCGGAGTAGTTTCTAACGGTGTTGCCATAGTTGCCCTGATCAGCCGTCGTCGCGGCCACTGCACTGCCAAAAATGAAGCTTTGATCAGCAGTTGCCAGCGCCGCCGCATTATCCTGCTGGTTGCCATCGCCTGCCGCGACGTTGGCGCCCATGTTACCGCTGGAGTTGTTGATCGAGCCGTTCACATTGGCGAGGTTGTGTGTGCCCTGGTTGAGTGCCTTGTTGTTTGCACTGGTTTGACCATCCTGGACCATGGCCGCTGCACCTGCGCTTAATTGCAGCTGGGTCAGCAACTGATCATTGTTGTTATTGTTTCCACCGCCATTGCCATTTCCGCCTCCGCCCGCTTGGGCAGCAACAGCCATAAGTGCAGCAATAGCGAAAACCAGCGGTTTAAGAGCCATTACAGGTTTCATGGTGATTCTCCGTGCTTTATTAGTTGAGTTACGTGTTGGCACTTTCTAATTGCACTGCGTTGTAATCGGGTCAGTCGGCAACCCGGACGTTCAGGGTGTTAGCCATGCGGTTCCCCACCCCTGCACTCTGGTTCAACTGCACGACCCCGCGGCTGCCGGTGAAGGCCTGGTCGCTGGTAACGACCTGGCGGCTGCCACTTACGGGGAGTACGGTTCCGGAGCCTGGTAACAGCGCCACGTTTTGCTGTGACAAAGCGCTGTCATCGATGCCTTGTGGCTGGGCACTAATGCCGATCCGCACTGCATTGATCATTTGATTGTTGGCACCGGAGGATTGGTTGACCCCCAGCACACCGCTGCCATTACTGAATGAGTTGCCCTGTATCGCGGCCTTGGCATTGAGCGAAGGGTCGGCCGCAGTGTTGAGTTTCTGACTGATCCGGGTTGAGGCAAGGCCCTGGGTGCCGATGGCAATTGCCCGGCTATTTACCTGCTGCTGTTGATCGCCCGCAGCCTGGTTTGCCGTAATGTTGCCGCGGTAGCTGAGGCCGGAATTGTTGATTTCGGCGTTGTTATCGGAGGCTGCGTGAACCTGAGCACTGGCAAGCAGCACAGCAACCAGCAAGGGCAGGGGAATGTTCATGATGTTATTTCCCCTGACTCAGAGCGGTGAGCGGGCTCATGCCCTGCTCGATGCTTCGATTGATGGTGTTGCTGATCGAACCGCCGCTGCCACCACCATGACCGCTGGCCATACCTGGCAGGCCATTGGCTGTATTCAAACCTGGCAGAGCGTTGCCGTTGGGCATCATCGAGTGGGTAATTGAGGCACCGCTGCTGACACTGGCGAAATCACCATCACTGAGCTCACTGGAAGCACTGGTGATACGCACTGCGGGGTTCGCGTTTACAGTCGTGGGGTTAGGGTCCGGATGCATGGCCGGGTTGCCGACTGCAAAAGGTTGAACATCGCGGGTAAGTACAATCACGCCATTACCACCTGCTTGAGCAGTGCTGTAGATACCGAACAGAACAGTCAGGCTGCACGCTGTCAGCAGGCGGTGTTTGCCACGATATATATTCCCCATGATTGTGTTCCTTCTTTATTGGAGCTGGCCCTGGTCGGCGCTACGAAGGGAAGAGCAGTAGTTGTGCCACTTTAAATTAAGTGATTAAAAACAAGCGCTCACAGAGCGTGATGAGTCAGTGCATGGCGTCGATGTTTCAAATATGAGACAGCGCGAGGCTATTATTGCGGAGGGAAACAAGGGATTTACGTTGCACTTGATACGAGAGGGGGTGTTTCAGAAACGTTACATTTATTCAGGATATTTTAGGGCGCCGCCAATAATCGGCCTGCAGGCTAACTCGGTGTTTCATGAATGGACATATTGGCGGCTCGAAGCGCTAACTTTTCCAGTGCCCATTGCAAACTCCCGGTGTCCTGATTAACAGACTGGAGATTGCTGAATAAGTTGCCTTGGCTTGGAGGATTTATTAATTGAGCACTACCCAGGCTGGCGATCACTCGCTGTTCAAACAAGCCAATATCGTCTGCTGCGTATCTTTAATTTGATTCACAAACAGGCGGCTTTTTATGAGCTTTCCTACACATATAAGCCATGCAGGGTGCAGACCACCGACCAGAAGGGGGGGAGGCAGCGGTCATGCACCCGGCTATTTACTTGGCTTGGGCTTTTTCCAGAGTTTCAATGCGCTGGTTCAGTTCGCGGATCGATTCGATCAGTGGAGCCACCAGTTTGTCGTAGTCGACCTGCATCAAACCATCCTTGGTGCGTGTCAGCTGTGGATACACCTTGGCCACTTCCTGGGCGATAACCCCGATGTCCTTGCGCCCGCCATCTTTCCATTCGAAGGTGACGCCCTGAATCTTCAGCAGATTCTCGGTAGCCGATGTCAGCGGCACGACTTTGGTTTTCAGGCTTTCATCGCTGAACGGGCAGCACTCGGCGCCAATGTCGCCGGGGCCGCCAAACGGAGGGCAGCCAGGGCCGGTCGGGTTGCTTGGTGAGCATTGGCTGCTATTGGCCAACGGTGCAGGACGGCTGTCAGCTTGAGCCAGGGCGTTGGCCGCAAAGGCCAGGGACATGGCGCCAAAGACACCCGAGACAAAGAATATTGATTTCATTATTTTCCTTGAGGTTGAGGTAGCCCGTCGTCAAATGTTTGACGACGGGCCTCAAGGTAAAACTTCCAGTTGCTGCTGGATCTAGGAATGCTCTGAATTTGTTAAGAATTTTCCTAAAAATTCTTATTGCGCCAGCAAGTGTTCGACCGCGGCACAAGCTTGTTGCTGACGGGCCTGCCAGTCACCTCTGATGATTTGCAGGGGTTGATGGTGGTGCTCCAGCCACTGAAGGCTGGCAGCGAAAAACCTTTGGCGTTCAGCCAGAGATGGCTGGCAACGCTGGCCGTCGGGTATCCATTCCACATCGTCGGGTGACAGCAGCAAGTGCAGGTCGTAATGCCGGCTGAGAAGCTCGGGTTCAAGCCATGCCGGGCAGTCGCCAAACAGGGTCTGGCTCCACAGGATGTTGCTCAACAAATGGGTGTCCAGAATCAGCAGTTCTGGCTGTTGGGCACGGGCTTGATCCTCCCATTGCAGTTGACCTGCAGCAATCGCCGGAATATCTGCCAGACAGGTGTCCCGGGGGTTTTGCTCGATAAAATAACGAACGTATTCGCCCACCAGTACGCCGCCAAATCGCTGCTGCAAGAGCGCCGCCAGCCAGCTTTTGCCACTCGACTCCGGCCCCGCCAGTACGACCACCTTCATGTGCGCAGCGCCGGATCGCGGCGCCAGTCACGCCAGCCCTGAATGGCAATAACCGTGAACAGTGCATACAGGCCTGCTGTCAGGTACAGCTCTTGCCAGGCAAAGAACAGGATGTATAGCACATCGATGACAAACCACAGGGCCCAGCATTGCAGGCGCTTTTGTGCCATCCACAATTGCGCGACCAGGCTGAATGCGGTCAGCGCTGCATCTTGCCAAGGGACGCCGGAGTCAGTCCAGCGGGCCATTGCCGCGCCCAGAACCAGACTGCCAACAGCGCCGGCGCTGAGGCCCGCGAGGACTTGCAAAGGGCTTAACCGGGTAACCACACGGCCCTCGTGCTGTGTCCCGGCGCGGGTCCACTGCCACCAGCCATAAACTTGCAGCAGGGCAAAGAAGACTTGCAGGAGCATGCCCGAGTACAGCTTCATGCCGAAGAATATCCAGCTATACAGCAGCACCATCACCAGGCCGATGGGCCAGCACCAGGGGTTTTGTTTGACTGTTAACCAGACGGCGATGACGCCAAGCGCGGCGGCAAACAGTTCGAGCCCTGACATTGGCATTTCCGGGATGAGTGAAGAAGGGCGGGGATTGTACCTGCAGGCAGGTGGCAGCTCTAGCAGGATTCACATCGTCGCTGATGAGGACCGAAGGCTGCGCAAAGCGATCGCAGCCTTGGTGCCTCGTCAGCGACTACAGGTTCAAGGGATGTGCAGCAACACGTAGTCATTCTTGTCGAAGCGACCACTCAACGCCGGTACTACATTGCCCAAGGCTGTGCCTTGCAGCCCCTGATAATCCTTGCGGTCCATAACGATCCATACCGGGGCTGGCAGGGCCTCCAGTTCGGCGTCGGCCCGGGTGAACAGCGGCAGCAGGTCGCGATTGACATTGACCATGAACTTGATGGCCTTGGCGTCTTTGCCCATGCCGTGCAGTACTAGCGGGGCAGGCTCGCGGTCGATCATGCGCATGGCGTTTTCGGTAAAGTTACGGGTGTCATACAGTTCGCGCTCCACCGGTTCGAACACCATGATGAAGCAGGCCCACAACGCCAGAACGGCGCATGCCGCCAAACCGCCCGTTCGCCATTGCGCCTTGAACAGCAGGGCCAGCGCCGCCACTTGCAGCACGCCCAGCACCATAAAGATCGCAGTCAATGAAGGCAGCTGGTCGTCAAAGCGTTTGCGCACAATGCTCAGGCCCACCATCAACAACGCGGGCAATAGCAGGAAAAGCCCCTGAATCAAACCGCGCAGCCCGGCATAGACCCGTCCCTGCAAACCTTGAAACGGATACGCCGCAATGATCGCCGCCATCGGCAACATGGGCAGCAGGTAACGGGCTTTTTTCGCCTGCGGGATCGACAGCCCGATCATTACGATCAAGCCGGCGCCCACGCAGTATTTGACCAGCTGCAGCCCCGGGCCCGATTGCTTGCGCCCGACGATCAGGGTCGCCACCAGTACCAGCACCGCCAGCGGGTACGCCAGTGCGTAGTTGCCCATGGAACTGGTGAAGTAATACAGGGTGCTGCTCGCACCTTCGGTACCGTCCATGCGGCCAGTCACTTGCATGCGGATCACTTCATGGACGAAGGCCTCACCGCCGCTGATCCAGGCCAGCAACAACAGGGTACCTATGCACGCCGCCAGCAGAACCAGCGCTTGCAGGCCAACGCTGATCAGCCGGCGCCATTGACCGCTGAGCAGGTAGTAACTGCAGAGCATGCCGGTGGGAATGACCAGGCCAATCGGGCCGCGTATGGCAAACCCCAGTACCAGCAAAAGCAGTAGCCAGTGATGCCGGCGCGGTGCAGAAAAATGGTCGTGTGCATAGGCCAGATAAAACGCTGCCAGGCTGACGGCTGCAAGCATTTGATCCAGGGAGACGGCGCGGGTTTCGGTGACAAAGGTCATGCTCAGCAGCAACAGCGCCACACTGACCAGCGCCCAGGTCCTGGACTGCGGTGCGACCAGGCGATACATCAAAGTAACAATCAGCGCACCGGCAATGGCTGTGGGCAGCCATGCGGTGAGGCTGGTCACCTGTCCAGACGGCAAGGACAATAACCAGGTGAACAGAGTCGAAGTGGCGCTGTAGTCAGCATATGGCTGGCCGTAGGTGGTCGGAAAAAAGCCCGGGCCGTGACGCAGCATTTCCTTGGCAAACATTACAAAGCGCGAATCAAAACCGATCGCCGCCAGTTGCGGTTCACCCAAGATGAACAGCACCAGTACCAGTGCGCCTAAAATCAATGACTGACGGTGCAGTGCACGTAAACTGCTGGAAGAATAATTGGCCTGCATCTCGAGTTTCCCTGCCTCAAAACAGTACAAAAAACAGTACAAAAAAAAACCCCCGCCATTGTTGCCAATGGCGGCGCTGTCATTTCATCAAACGGTCGTTGAACCTTGGGACACTGGCAAGTTGCAGGACTCGCCACGCCCCATCGGGTAGTACTGCAACCCTGCACGCGCCAGACGCTCGCCGTCATACAGGTTGCGTCCGTCGAAGATCACCGGGGTTTTGAGGCGGGCCTTGATCAGATCAAAGTCCGGCGCCTTGAATTGTTGCCACTCGGTACACACGATCAGTGCGTCGGCTCCGTTGAGGGTCGATTCCGGAGTCCCCATCAGGCTCAGGCGCGGTTCGTCACCGTACAACCGTTGGGTTTCCTGCATGGCTTCAGGGTCGAATGCGCGAACGTCGGCGCCGGCATCCCACAGTGCCTGCATCAATACGCGGCTCGGTGCATCGCGCATGTCGTCGGTATTGGGTTTGAACGCCAGGCCCCACAGGGCGAAGGTTTTACCTTTCAGATCACCTTTGAAGAACCCGTTGATGCGATCGAACAGCTTGTGCTTCTGGCGTTCGTTGATGGCTTCAACCGCCTGCAGCAGGTCGCTGGAGCAATTGACTTGCTGGGCACTGTGGATCAGCGCGCGCATGTCTTTGGGGAAACACGAGCCGCCATAGCCGCAGCCAGGGTAAATAAAGTGGTAGCCGATGCGGGTATCGGCACCGATGCCCAGGCGCACTGCTTCAATGTCGGCCCCCAGGTGCTCTGCCAGTTCGGCAATCTGGTTGATAAAGCTGATCTTGGTGGCGAGCATGCAGTTGGCGGCGTATTTGGTCAGCTCGGCGCTGCGCAGGTCCATGAAAATAATACGGTCATGGTTGCGGTTGAACGGGGCGTAAAGGTCGCGCATCACTTCGCGCACTTCTTCACGGGCGCAGCCGATGATGATGCGATCCGGACGGCGGCAGTCAGTCACTGCCGAGCCTTCCTTGAGGAATTCGGGGTTGGACACGACGTCGAATTGCAACGAGCGCCCGGTCTGGCTCAGCGCTTTATTGATATGGATCGTCAGGGCGTCGCCGGTGCCTACTGGAACGGTGGATTTTTCTACCAGGATCAACGGTTCAACGCGATGGCGGGCGACTGCGTCTCCGACCGAGAATACTGCGCCCAGGTCTGCCGAACCGTCTTCGCTGGGCGGGGTGCCCACGGCGATAAACAGCACCTGGCCGTGCTCAACCGCGAGTTTCTCATCGCTGGTAAATCGCAGGCGCTTGCTTTCAAGGTTATCCCGCACGAGGCTGGAGAGTCCCGGTTCAAAAATACTGACATGACCTTGTTGCAGCAGTTCGACCTTCTTCTGGTCGATGTCCATGCAGATCACATCGTGGCCGACTTCCGCCAATACCGTCGCCTGCACCAGGCCTACATAACCACTACCAAATACACTGATTTTCATGCGCAGTTCCTGGAACTTGGGGTACGTCGAGAGTTGATCGTTAGTACCCCCAGAATGACCAAGGTCACACCAAGGGTTTTCGAAAGGGTGAAGCTTTCATGGAACACCGGCAGGCTGGCGGCCAGCAGGTACACCAGGGCGTAACTGATGCTTAACAGCGAATAGGCGCGGCCCAGGGGCAAGTCCCGCAAGGCCAGCAGCCAGCAGAGCATCGATAGCGCGTAGGCCATGATGGCCGCAAAAACCACACCCAGCGCCGGCACTGATACCTCCCCCTGACTGATCGCGCTCAGCCATTGAGCAGGTTCCGGCAGGCGGGTCATGCTCCAGCGCATGCCCAGTTGGGCCGTGCTGACCAGCAACACGCTGGCCGAGGCAAAGACAAATCCACGGCGCAGGCTCATGTGTGCTGTCCTAACAGGACCACACCGGCAATTACCAGCCCTACACCTATCCAGTGACGCCGATCGATGTGTTCTTTGAACAGATAGCGGGCTACCAGGGTGATCAGCACAAAATTCAGGCTGAGCATCGGGTAGGCAACCCCGACTTCAAGCCGTTGCAGTACCAGCAGCCATACCAGCAAACCGAAGCCCAGGCACAGCAGTGCCAGCCACAGCCAGGGCGATTGCAGCTTTTGCGCAACCCCGGACTCGGGGCCGCGCCAGCTTTCGACTGCGTATTTTTGGGCAATCTGGCCTGCGCAGGTCAGCAGGCAGGCCAGCAACAGAAGTGCAAATGTCATTGGGCGCTCTGCGGGAAGATCAGAATCACCATGTTGCCGTCGTCATAACGCTGGCCATCTTCAGGCAGCATGTCCATTTCATGGCTTTCATCGCTGTCCTTGACCCGCATTACCACGCCCACCGGACCCTGGCGTCGCGCTTCAGTCATCCACGGGCCAATGTCGGCCAACGCAATGCTTTTGCCTTTGGCATCGTCATAGGTCAGGCCGTATTTGACTTCACCCTGGGTGTTGTACAGCGTCACATCGGGGCGGCGCAGGCGCCAGGACAAGGCAGAGGCTGCACCCAGATCGTTGCTGAGCAAGGTTTTGGCCTGGGACAGCTCCTGGATATGCTCAAGAATGAACTGATCGGGCATTTTGTTGTGCACAACGCTGCTGGGCATGCTGGCTGGTAACGCAAGCACCAGAACCCCCATAGCCAGGGCAGGCGCCGCCCACATCTTCAGCGGCCGGGAAAGTGTCAGCAGGCCGGTGACGATCCACGTCAGCAGCACGCCGACCAGCAACGCCATGTGTTGCGGCTCGTTGTCATAGAACGGTTTCTTGATCTGGAAGTAGATCAGGGCCGCCAGTCCCGCACTGCCCACCAGCAAGTTGACCAGGCCGTTAAAGCGCAAGGCACCGGTTTTGGCCTGTTCTACCCGCTGGATCATCCCGTGGCCCAGCAACAGAGCCAGCGGCAACATGCACGGCATGATGTAGGTCGGTAACTTGCCTTTGCTCAGACTGAACAAGGCCAGCGGCAGCAGAAACCATAGCGACACGAAAACTACGCTGGCATGGCGCTTGTTCTGCCACGCATCCTTGAACGTAACGGGCAACAGGGCTGCCCAGGGCAGGCTGGAAACCACCAGCAGCGGCAGATAGAACCACCACGGGCGCCCGTGCTGGGCATCGTCACCGGCAAAACGGCGAATATGCTCGTGCCAAAAGAAGAAGCGCCAGTAGTCAGGCTCCTGGGCGTGAACGGCGAGGACCCAGGGCAGCGATACAAGGGCGGCCACCAGCATGGCCACCAGACCGTATTTGACCAGCTCGACAAAGCGCTTTTGCCAGATCATGTAGGGCAGGGCAATCAACACCGGCAACAGCAGGGCCAGAAAGCCTTTGGTCATAAAGCCCATGCCACAGGCAAAACCCAGTACAGCCCAACTGATCAGGCGATCGCGCCGGGTGCTGCTGTCAACCGCAAACCACAACGCGACCAGACTCAAGTTAACCCACAGAGTGAACTGCGGGTCGAGGTTCGAGTAACCCGCCTGGCCGGCGATCAGGCCGAATGTCATGTAGACCAGGGCGCAGGCAAAGCTCTTGCGCGGGTCATTCCACAAACTGCGGGCCACGACATAGGCCAGGAACACACTGAGGCCGGTGGCAACGGCGGAGGCTATGCGCACGCCGAACAGGTTTTCGCCAAAAATGGCCTGGCCTATGGCGATCATCCAGTAGCCCGCAATCGGCTTCTCGAAGTAACGCAAGTCCATGAAGTGCGGGGTGATCCAGTTGCCGTCGACCAGAATTTGCTGGCCGATTTGCGCGTAGCGTGTTTCGTCCGGGATCCACAAACCGTGGGTGCCCAGCGGCAACAGATAAAACGCGATAAAAGCCAGAACCAGAAGCGGTATCGTCCAGCGCTGAGTCATGGTTTCTGCACTCCCAGCCAGCCTTCACGCCCGTCCAGTACGCCCCGGCTCAATTGTCCGGCTGCAATACTGTCGGGATCGGCGGGCAGCAAATCCCGCAAGGGCTGGAAATGAATGTCACGGGTACGGGCCTGCGCCAGTAATTGACGGAAGTCGTTAGCCATCAGAATCCCTTCTACTTCAGCGTGGATAGTGTACGCATTCAGCTTTTGTGGGCTGAAGCGATCAAGAATGTATGAATTGAAGTCGGCGGCACTCAGCTCTGGCCCGACCACTTCATCGAAAGTGGGTAGATCCACAGGGATTTGCGGCGCGCCCAGGCTGCCGTCGGCCAACCTTGGCCGAAACAGACTGTGCCCGCGGCAATCACTGTTGTAACGAAAGCCAAAGGTTTCCTTGGCCTGGACTACGCGCTCGTCTGCACGCCAGCCGGCGGCGGCCGAACATTCGACCGCCTGGCCGGTAATGTCGCTCAAGGTGTCGACGCCGCGCCGGATCTGCTCGATCAGTTGCGCCTCGCTCCAGCGCCCGGTGTTGGCTTGCCAGCCATGGTGATCCCAGGCATGCAAGCCGACCTCATGGCCCGCAGCCAGGGTCTGGCGCATTAAATGCCCCAGATCCTTGCCGATGGGCTTTCCTGGCCAGGCAGTGCCGGCCAGCAAAATATCCCAGCCATAGAGGCTGGCGGCCTTGGAACGCATCATCTTCCAGAAAAACTGGGGCTTGATCAGCCGCCATAAATGGCGGCCCATATTGTCAGGCCCCACGCTGAAAAAAAACGTGGCCTTGATCTGGGCTTCATCGAGCAGTTCGAGCAACCGCGGAACCCCTTCTCGGGTTCCACGGTAGGTATCGACATCTATGCGCAGTCCAGCTTGCATTAGCGTTTTTCCGCGATTTCAACCATGGCTTCACGCAGGAAGAAATCCAGGGTCTTGCCAATGGTTTCGCTGAGTTCGGTCGTCGGGGTCCAGTCGATCAGGCGACGGGCGTTCTCGACGCTTGGCTTGCGGTGGCTCACGTCCTGATAGCCGGTGCCGTAGAACGACTGGCTTTCAACATCGCGGAAACCGGCAAATGGCGGGAAGTTGTCACGCAGCGGATGCGCTTCGAACTGACGCAGCAACTCTTCACCCAGTTCACGGATACTGGCTTCGTTTTCCGGGTTGCCAATGTTGATGATCTGGCCGTCGCACTTGCCGCCTTTGTTGTCGATGATGCGCGCCAGAGCTTCGATACCATCGGCCACGTCGGTGAAGCAGCGTTTTTGTTCGCCACCGTCTACCAGACGAATCGGGGTGCCTTCCACGAGGTGCAGGATCAGCTGAGTGATGGCGCGCGAGCTGCCAACCCGTGCCGAGTCCAGACGGTCGAGACGCGGGCCCATCCAGTTAAATGGACGGAACAGGGTGAACTTCAGGCCTTTCTGGCCGTAGGCCCAGATCACGCGGTCCAGCAGTTGCTTGGAGACCGAGTAGATCCAGCGCTGTTTGTTGATCGGGCCAACAATCAGGTTGGACGTGTCTTCGTCGAAGTTCTTGTCCTGGCACATGCCATACACTTCGGACGTGGACGGGAAGATCACACGCTTGTTGTATTTGACGCAGTAGCGCACCAGCTTGAGGTTTTCCTCGAAGTCCAGTTCGAATACACGCAACGGGTTGCGGGTGTATTCGATTGGCGTGGCGATGGCCACCAGCGGCAGAACCACGTCGCATTTTTTGATGTGGTACTCGATCCACTCGGTGTGGATGCTGATATCACCTTCCACAAAGTGGAAGTTCGGGTGGCTGCGCAGACGCTCAATGGCGTCAGAACCGATATCCAGACCGTAAACTTCGTACTGGTCGTCCTGCAGCAGGCGCTCGGACAGGTGGTTACCGATAAAGCCGTTAACCCCCAGGATCAGGACGCGGGTACGGCGGGCCTTGCGACCCGACTCGCTACCGCGCAGACGCGAACCTTCTACCAGACCCAGTTCCCGGGCCAGTTGCGGGCCGCTCAGGTACAAGCCGTTTTCATTGCGCTGACCGGCAGTCACTACCAGCGAGTCCTGACCACAGGCGATGCGCAGCGGATCGCAACTGATGACCTGGCCCGGTGCGTGGCCCTGGTTACCGGCAACCACTTCGGCGCCCCAGACGATCAGTTTGTGCTCGCCCACTGCACAGAAGGCCCCCGGATAAGGTTGAGTAACAGCCCGAACCAGATTGAACAGCTCTTCTGCAGGGCGTGCCCACTGCAGCAGGCCATCAGCTGGCGTGCGACGACCAAAGTAGGTGGCTTTGGATTCGTCTTGCGGGGTTTCCTTGAGCTTGCCCTGGGGCAGCAGCGGCAGGGCTTCGGCCAGCAACTGGGCAGCGGTTTCGCGCAATTTGCCGTGCAGGGTCAGTGCGGTGTCGGTGCGTTCGATGCTGATCCGTTGTTGCGCCAGAATGTCGCCTGCGTCGGCTCGTTTGACCATACGGTGCAGGGTCACGCCGGTTTCGGTTTCGCCCTTGACCAGTACCCAGTTCGCCGGAGCGCGGCCGCGGTAGCGCGGCAGCAACGAGCCGTGCAGGTTGAAAGCACCCTGGCTGACGCTGGCCAGCAACTCTTCGCCCAACAGGTTGCGGTAGTAAAACGAGAAAATGTAGTCGGCGTTCAGCTTGCGGATACGTTCGATCCACAGCGGATGGTTGGCGTCTTCCGGTGCATGTACCGGAATGCCTTTGCGGGCACACAGCTGGGCGACTGAACCATAAAAGTTATTTTCTTTCGGGTCATCGGCATGGGTAAACACAGCAGCAATTTCGTAGCCTGCATTGAGCAAGGCTTCAATGCCTGTGCAGCCAATATCGTGATAGGCGAAAACAACGGCTTTCAAACTCATGATTGAACCTGTGTCGAAGTTGAAGAAGTCGGGGTGCAAGTTGAAACGGTAGAAGTTGCAGGTTCGGCGCGAACGATTTTTTCAATGAAAAACCGTGGCCGGGCCCGCACATCGCTGTACATGCGGCCCAGGTATTCGCCCAGTAGCCCCATGCCGATAAATTGGCCGCCGGTAAACACGAACAGCACCGCAAACAGTACGAAGGTGCCGTGTCCGGCCCACGAGGCGCCGAAGATCAGACGCAGCATGATCAAGGCAATGGCGAAGAGCACGCCCAGTACCGCCATGCTGAAACCGATGATGCTCAGCAGACGCAAAGGTGTGGTGGTCATGCAGGTGATCAGGTCGAACATCAGGTTGATCAGGCGCATGGGGCTGTACTTGGAATCACCGTGTTCGCGCTCGGCATGTTCGACCAGCACTTCAGTGGTGTGCCGGGCAAAACTGTTGGCGAGAATCGGGATAAACGTACTGCGTTCGCGACAGGCGAGCATGGCCTCAACGATGGAGCGGCGATAGCAGCGCAGCATGCAGCCGTAATCGCTCATGGCAACACCTGTCGAGCGTTGCACGGCCAGGTTGATCAGCCGTGACGGCCAGCGGCGCCAGGCGGAGTCCTGCCGATTGTTGCGCACTGTGCCGACCACGTCGTAGCCCAGGGCTGCCTGGGCGACCAGGCGCGGGATTTCTTCCGGCGGATTTTGCAGGTCGGCGTCCAGAGTGATGACAACATCGCCTTTGGAATGCTCGAAGCCCGCCATGATCGCAGCATGTTGCCCATAGTTACGATTGAGAATTACCGCAACTACCGGGCTGCCTTCGCGTGCAGCCGCGTCCTCGAGGATTTGCGCCGATTGATCCCGGCTGCCGTCATCGACCAGAACGATTTCATAGGCCTGCGTCAACTGTGCACAGGCTGCTTCAGTACGGCGCAATAGCTCAGGAAGACTCTGCTCTTCGTTGTAGACCGGTATGACGATCGACACGCACTGGATAGGGTAGGGTTTCAAATTATTCGTTCCAGTCAGTTTCAATGGCACAAGACGACTCGGTAAAAGTCGATCTACTTGCGCGCAGGCCAAGGCTCGCGTGCACGTGGAGTAAAGACTATTACGTCTAAAGGTAAAGTCATCGGACTACGATATCTGCATGATTTTGTTGCAGACTTTTGCGTACTTCCGTCGCAGGAATGAGCATACGTTAAACGCAGAGTTGTGAAAAACCTATGAAAGTTCGATCAAGGTCCCATGCTTTTAAGGGCTAGACAGCTGTTATTCAGGAAAGCATTTCTCGCGTCCAAACATCCAGCGTTTAGAGGCTTTTCAGTAACGCATTATCTTTTAGCGCTTGTTGCGCTAATAAAACAGTGATGCAGGTCGGGATAGGGCACATATAAATATTCAGTAATTAATGCGCCAACCTGCGGGCATGTGATGCGAGTCACATCGGTTGGCGCATTCAAACAGGCTATTAGTTCAGGCCGAGCTTGCCACGCAAGGTCGACAAGTCTTCGGCCAGGGTGTTGACGGGGCCAATCAACGCCTTGCGGTCGTTGTCCTTGACCTTGTCATAGGTTTCAAAGCCGCCGTCCTGGGTACGGTATTTGGCCAGAATCCTGTCAACAGTGGCGAAGTTCTTGTCCACCTTGGCTGCAAACGCCTGGTCGCTCTGCTGGATCTGGCTGCGAAACAGGTCGAAGATTTTTTTCGCGCCGTCAACGTTCCCCTGGAAGTCGTACAGATCAGTGTGGCTGTAGCGGTCTTCTTCGCCGGAAATCTTGGTAGCAGCCACTTCTTCCATCAGCGAAGCGGCGCCACCGACAACTTTCTCAGGCGGGAACGTCAGCCCGGCGACACGCTTTTGCAGGTCCTGGACGTCTTTGTTCAGCCCGTCTGCCAGTTCATTCAGGCCCTGGGTGCTGTTCTCGGAAAACAGGCTGTATTCGATGCGGTGAAAACCGGTGAAGTCCGGGGCTTTTACCCCTTGTTCATGATCGTCGACCCGGGAGTCGATCGACGCGTCCAGGTCGCTGAACAGTTCGGCAATAGGCTCAATGGACTCGTAATGGACGCGAGTCGGAGCGTAGAGCTTTTTGGCTGTGGCCAAATCACCCTTTTTTACCGCATCGGTAAATTGCTGCGTACTGCCGGCCAGTAGATCAAGCTGCTCGGTGACGTAAATCTTGTAGTCCGAGACCGGGCCCACCAGATCCAGCGGTGCAGTCGCTGCCAGGGCCGAGAGCGGGGTATGGAGCAAGCCAAGTGTGATGAGCAGTGCGAATGGCGTCTTCTTCATGGGGCTTTTCCGGTTGGGTTCAGATGATTGGGTCAGGCGTTGGCAACAGGTGCGGCGGCATTGAGCAAGGAACGCCCAATGAAATCCTGCTCGTCGCGCACCCCGGGCAGCGTGAAGAAGTAACCGCCGCCGACCGGCTTGAGGTATTCCTCCAGGGGTTCGCCATTGAGTCTGGTTTGCACCGCGATAAAGCCTTGTTCCAGATCGCTCTGGTAGCAGATGAACAGCAGTCCCATGTCCAGCTGGCCGTTTTTGTTAACCCCGTTGGAGTAGTTGAACGGTCGACGCAGTATCAGGCTGTTGCGGGTTTGTACCGTGCGCGGGTTGGCCAGGCGGATGTGTGCATCAAGCCTGGTCACTTTGCCATCGGGATCGTTGCTGTAGTCCGGGACATCGGTTTCATGGGCGCCATCCATGGGGGCGCCACTGGCTTTGTTGCGACCGAAAATACTTTGCTGCTCTTGCAGCGGTGTGCGGTCCCAGCGCTCCACGAAGTTGCGGATGATGCGTACCGCCTGGTAACTGCCGTTGACCGCCCAGTGCGGTTCGTCAGTTTCGGGCCCGACCCAGACAATGCTGTTCATCAGGCTGTTGTCGGTGGAGTCCGGGTTGGCCGAGCCATCGCGAAAGCCCAGAAAGTTGCGCGCGCTTTGCGCCGGCTCGCCGGGCTTGGTCGGCGCTTGTGGCGGCACTGTACCTTCCTGCTTCCAGCGCACCAGCAACAAATCCGGCAGGTTTTTCACAATGTCGCGCAGGGCGTGAATATTGGTGTCCGCAGTGTTGGCGCAAAACTGCAGGCTCAGATCGCCATGGCACTGTGCAGGCTCGAGTGCATCGTTGGGGAAACCTTGCATGCGGCTCAAGCGCTTGGGCTTGGCGGTCGCCAGGCCAAAGCGCTCATCGAACAGCGACGCCCCCACCGAGACCGTCACCGTCAGGTTGTCCGGTGTCACCTGCGGGCCGAGAATCCCTGAGTCAGGAGGCGGCAGCCTTGGGTCGGCCTGAGGGGCCGGGCCGCCCTTGACCAGGAACGCAATGCGTTGATTGAGGGTGCGAAACAGGCGTTCCAGGTCTTGCCGATCGCTGGCCAGCACATCAAAAGCCACCAGCATGCCCGCTGCGGGGCGCGGGGTGAGAATACCGTTTTGATGCTGGCCGTAATAATCATGCCGGTCCCGGGTTTTATCGCTGCTCGGGGCCTGGGTCACCTGAACGTTTTGCCCGCCACTGGCGGCCATGGCCGGGCAGCTCAAAGCGCCGCCTGCCAGTGCCGCCCCGGCGACTCCCATGCCCAGCAGCACACGACGGCGCTGCAGATTGAATGGATCAAGACTGTTTTCTGAGTCGCTCATGTGCATCTCGTCTGCAATTACAGGCCTCAAAGGCCAAGGGCGGGATCGATTCCATCGAGTGCATCGGCCAGAGCCTTGGCCTTGTTACTGATAGCTTGACGCCGCAGGTCGCTCACGGTGTCGTAAGTGATGTAACCCTGGGGTGTTTTGAGGCTGTTGATCTCAGCCTCGAGCGCGGTACTGGCAGTATCGATACGCTGCAGGAGCTCGGCATTGTTCTTGGCCAGTAAAGGACGCAACAGATCAACGACCTTGCGTGTGGTCTGCAGGTTGGCGGCAAAACCACTGAGGTCGATATGACTGTAACGCTCTTCTTCGCCGCTACCGGCGCGGGTATCGGCCAGGTTATGCAGGGTCCGGGCGACAATGCTGACTAATTGCCCGGGAGGCAGTGACTGGGCCAGCAACTGCTGCTTGAGCAACACCGCATTGGCATGCAGTTGCTGGGTAAAGACACCCAGGCCCTGGGTGCTGCTCTGGGAAAACAGCCCGTACTCGATGCGGTGGAAACCGCCGAAGCCGGGGTCCTGTTCACGTTTTTCGAAGTAGTCCGCGCGGGCGTTGATGGCGTTGTCCAGTTCG
This sequence comes from Pseudomonas sp. Lz4W, assembly GCF_000346225.2. Lineage (NCBI taxonomy): Bacteria > Pseudomonadati > Pseudomonadota > Gammaproteobacteria > Pseudomonadales > Pseudomonadaceae > Pseudomonas > Pseudomonas sp. Lz4W. Next base: position 2,490,800 of record NZ_CP017432.1, read on the forward strand.
GCCAGGCGTTGCGCTGCCGGGGCCAGTCGCTGATAAGCCTCGCGGGCGGGCAGGTAAAGCGCCCGGGCCTGTGCGAGGTCGCCCGTGGCAATGGCTTGCGACAAGGCATCCACCGCCGTGATCAAAGCGTTGCCCTGGCTGTTCAGATAGACCCGGAACTCAGACAGCGGACCGATAAATGCCACCAGGGACGGTCGCGCTTTGGCGCTGGCCTGGGATTGGGCAGTAGGCGTGACGTGCAAGGTGCCGCGCGGGTTGCTGAGCAAGCCGCAGGTGATGGCGTAATCCCCGGGTGCCAGTGTGGCATTGATCACCTGACTAAGGCCGGGAGCGATGTTTTCACGCTCCTCGACCACCAGTACGCCATCCAGAATTTCCCACTCCACAGCCCGCTCGGAGGCGTTGACTATGCGAAAGCTATTGAAGCCTGCGGGTACCGACAGCGAGTCGGGCTCGCAACTGTGGGGGTGAATGGTCACGGTGATTTCAGAGCTGTGAGCCTTGCGTTTGGCCGCAGCCAGCTGGGAGGCGTAATAGAACAAAGCGCCGGCCGCGATCATCACGATCACCGAGCCGGCCACCGCCCAGCGCATGGCGCGAGGGGGTGTAACGCTTGCAGGGGTAGGCATGCAGGACCTTATGGGTTTGTCACTGAAGAAACGGGGGCGTTTTTGGGGCTGGCGGCAGGGCGAAAGAACATCGCCAGCGTCAGCAGCAGGTAAATCACATAGGCGCCAAGCACGCTCACTGTGGGCGCATCCTGATACCCGAACATGCCGGCCAGCACAGAACCCGCCGGTCCATCCATTGGCAGTGCGGCACTGATATCAAACACCACGCCTTGCAGGTGGTTCCACAAGCCGGCTTCGTGCAGGGCCTGTACCGAGTTGGCCAGAATGCCTGCGGCAACCAGCAGAATGAACAGTCCGGTCCAGCGGAAGAACAGGCCCAGATTCAAGCGCATGCTGCCGCTATAAATGGCGAAACCGACGAAAATGGCGAGGACCAGACCGAGCAGGGCGCCCAGCGGTGCTGCGGGGCCTTCGCTCTGCTGAAACACGGCGAGCAGAAAGAACACGGTTTCGAGTCCTTCGCGGGCAACTGCAAAGAACACCATGGCAATCAGTGCCGTGACTTGATGTTTTGACCCCGCGAGGGCGTGATCCAGGGAGGTGTGAAGAGAGTGCTTGATGGAGCGCGCCACTTTGCGCATCCAGAACACCATCGAACTGAGAATGCCGACGGCGATCAGACCGACAATGCCTTCGAAGAGCTCCTGCTGTTTCTGCGGGAACTCTGCACTCATCAGCTCCAGGCCGCCGCCCACCAGCAGGGACAGAGCGACAGCAAGGAAGACTCCGGTCCACACGGCGGGCATCCACTGTCCGCGCCCCGTTTGTTTGAGGTAACTGGCAATGATGCCGACTATAAGAGCGGCCTCGATTCCTTCGCGCAGCATGATCAGAAATGGAACCAGCATGGGATGAGTACCGCGTCACGAATTGGCCAGGTTGGCAATTTGTAACATTTTGATACTCATTTACAAACAGGAATCGATTGCATTTGCTGAACGCTAGCTGAACAAAGACTTGACCCGGGTAATCGCTGGCGAGGCTCAAGGCCGCGAAGGCCTTGTGCACGGCTCTCGGGCGTCGCGCACGGTCCTTCGCACCTTATCGCAGCCTCGTTCCTCGTCAGCGAGTACGGGTTTCTAGTCGGCTGTTTGTTCGGGTGTGTCGTCTTTCTGCGCTTTCAGGCTTTCAAGTGCTGCTTCGGCTTTTAGTGCCCGCAGGGTCAATGCCGTACTGGCTTCCTGCGCCTTGCTTTGCGCTTGTTGCAAGCCTTCGCTGTCCTCAAGTGCAACCCGCAAGCGTTCCTGGAGCAGGGTGCGCTCGTTTTCCAGCTTAGTTAACTGGCTGCTGAGCTGGCCATTGAGGTTGCTCAATTTGTGTTGCTGGTCGTTGGACTGATTCAGTTCCTTGCCCAGTGCGCGGCTTTCGCTCAATACGCGCTCGTTGTCGCGATGCAGCTGGGTGATCTCATCCTGGCGTACCAGTGCACTTTGTTGTGCCTGGCGCAGTTCCATCTGAATCTGCTGAACCTGTCCTTCGTGGCGGCGCTGATCCTGCTCGCGCTGCTCTTTGACGGCGCTGCGGTAGTGCTCAAGTGCTTCGCGGGCATGCAGGTGTTTGTCTTCCAGCGAGCGAATTTGCTCGTCGCGGTCTTTGAGGCGCAGCTCAAAGTCGCTGCAAGCCTGATTCAGCGCAGCGTTGCGGGTTTGCTCGGTCTGCAGCATGGAGCGTGTGGACTCAAGATTTGCCGTTTCCTGGCTCAGTGCATTGCCCTGGATCTCAAGTTGCTGCTGGAGCCGGGTTTGCGTCTGTTGTGCCTGGTCGAGCTGCTCCTGCAGCGTTGCCTGGAGTTGTTCGTAGTGTGCCCGGGCCCGATCGATCGGCTCCTGGGCTTGCTCTTGCAGGCGCTGGGCGAGGCGGGCGACCAGCTCCGCCAGTTCGTCTCCGAGCTGTTCCTGTGGCGCGCCCCGGCGTGAATCGACCTCCTCCAGCTCTTTCAGATAGCGGTGGATAGTGGTTTTCGACCCGGTATTTCCCATCTCGATACGTACTGCATCAATGCTCGGGTGTTCGCCACGGGCCAGGATTGCCGTGCGTGCAATTTGCACCACCGCCTTGTTTACGCCGCCACGGGCCATGGTCTTCTCCTACGATTATGTACTGTGGTATGTATCATGTAATTACATACTATATTATCGATTAAATTTTGTCTTTATTTAAGAATCAAGAGGCGGGATATACTGGTATTATCCCGTGTTAGAGCCTTGGAACTGCTTTTAAGGCCCGTTTTCAGTACGCCAATCAAGAGAACTGCCCATGAGCGAGCTGGATCGCTACTTAAACGCCGCGACCCGCGATAACACCCGCCGCAGTTATCGGGCAGCCATCGAACACTTCGAAGTCACCTGGGGCGGGTTCCTGCCTGCCACCAGCGACAGCGTGGCCCGCTACCTGGTGGCTCACGCCGGCCAGCTCTCAATCAACACGCTCAAGTTGCGCCTGTCGGCCATTGCCCAGTGGCATAACAGCCAGGGGTTTGCCGACCCGACCAAGGCGCCGGTGGTGCGCAAAGTGTTCAAGGGCATCAGGGCCTTGCACCCGGTACAGGAGAAGCAGGCTGAGCCGTTGCAATTGCAGCACCTGGAGCAGGTGGTCGACTGGCTCGAAAGTGAGGCCCGGGCGGCGCAAGCCAATGCCGATCAGCCTGCACTGCTGCGAGCACGACGGGATGCGGCTCTGATTCTGCTGGGGTTCTGGCGCGGGTTTCGCAGTGACGAGCTGTGCCGCTTGCAGATCGAGCATGTGCAAGCGGTGCCAGGCTCCGGCATCACCCTGTACCTGCCGCGCAGCAAAAGTGACCGCGACAATCTGGGCAAGACCTTTCAGACCCCGGCCTTGCTGCGGTTATGCCCGGTGCGGGCCTACATTGAGTGGCTCAATACCTCGGCGCTGGTCCGCGGCCCGGTGTTTCGTGGCATAGACCGCTGGGGCAACCTGGGGGAGGAGGGGTTGCACGCCAACAGCGTAATTGCGCTGCTGCGCCAGGCCCTGGAACGCGCGGGAATTGCTGCAGAGCAATACACCAGCCACTCGCTGCGTCGCGGTTTTGCAACATGGGCCCATCAAAGTGGCTGGGATTTGAAGTCGCTGATGAATTACGTCGGCTGGAAGGACGTAAAGTCCGCCATGCGCTATGTTGAAGCGACCCCGTTTACGGGGATGAGCATTACCGCGCAAAAAGTTATCGATGTCTGACGAGGGTTGAAATGGCGCAAGGTGGCCCCTATTTGGTTTTCTACTATCTATAGGCTCACCTGATAGCTAAAACCAATCGTCAGCATCAGCTTTGCCAATGAGCCAGATACGAAATGAGTTGTTAGGATTCACCCCATCAACTTTTCAACCCTGACGGAGAGACAACGATGCCTATCATCAACAGCCATGTAAAACCGTTCAAAGCTACTGCATACAAAAACGGCAGCTTCGTGGAAGTGTCGGACGCTGACCTGAAAGGCAAGTGGTCTGTCGTTTTCTTCTACCCGGCCGACTTCACTTTTGTTTGCCCGACCGAACTGGAAGACCTGGCTGACAACTACGAAGAGTTCAAAAAACTCGGCGTGGAAATCTACAGCGTGTCCACTGACACCCACTTTGCTCACGCTGCCTGGCACAACACTTCGCCAGCCATCGGCAAAATCCAGTACACCATGATCGGCGACCCTACGCTGACCATCTCCCGCAACTTCGACGTACTGATCGAAGAAGCAGGCCTGGCTGACCGCGGTACTTTCGTGATCAACCCTGAAGGTCAGATCAAAATCGTCGAGCTGAACGATGGCGGCGTTGGTCGTGACGCTTCCGAGCTGCTGCGCAAAATCAAGGCAGCCCAGTACGTTGCTGCTCACCCGGGTGAAGTTTGCCCGGCCAAATGGAAAGAAGGTGAATCCACCCTCGCTCCATCGCTCGACCTGGTCGGCAAGATCTAAGCCTGTGAGCCAGCCAAGGGCGGTGACCCGCACCTGAGTTGCACGCAGCATCGCCCTCAAAACGCCCGGGCGACATTCGCTCGGGCGTTTTTTTTACACAGTATTAAAGGTCAAAGGAGATCGCCCGTATGTTGGACGCCAATCTAAAAGCACAGTTGAAGTCATACCTGGAGCGGGTTACCCAGCCGATCGAGATCGTTGCTTCCCTCGACGACGGTGCGAAATCCCGTGAAATGCATGACTTGTTGAAAGAAATCGCCAGCCTTTCCAGCATGATTACCTTGCTGGACAACGGTACCGATGCGCGCAAGCCTTCGTTTTCGTTGAACCGCCCGGGCGGCGATATCAGCCTGCGTTTCGCAGGCATCCCAATGGGCCACGAATTTACTTCGCTGGTGCTGGCCTTGCTGCAAGTCGGCGGCCACCCATCGAAAGCCAGTCCTGAAGTGATTGAACAGATCCGCGCCCTCAAGGGCGAGTTCAACTTCGAGACTTATTTCTCGCTGTCATGCCAGAACTGTCCAGATGTGGTGCAGGCGCTGAACCTGATGGCTGTATTGAACCCGAACATTCGCCACGTGGCGATTGACGGCGCGCTGTTCCAGGACGAAGTCACCGAACGTCAGGTGATGGCAGTTCCCAGTGTTTACTTGAACGGCGTGAACTTCGGCCAGGGCCGTATGGGTCTGGAAGAAATTCTCGGCAAGCTGGACACCGGCGCCATCGAGCGTCAGGCCGAAAAAATCAGCGCCAAAGAGGCGTTTGATGTGCTGGTCATAGGCGGTGGTCCGGCCGGCGCAGCGGCTGCCATTTATGCGGCACGTAAAGGCATTCGTACCGGCGTCGCCGCTGAACGCTTTGGCGGTCAGGTGCTGGATACCATGGCCATCGAGAACTTTATCTCGGTGCAGGAAACTGAAGGGCCAAAGCTGGCCACCGCCCTTGAAGAACACGTCAAGCAATACGACGTCGACATCATGAACCTGCAGCGTGCCGACAAGCTGCTGCCGGGCAAGGCGGGCGAGTTGCATGAGGTGAAATTTGCCAGTGGTGCCTCGCTGAAAGCCAAGACCGTGATTCTGGCAACCGGTGCCCGCTGGAGAGAGATGAATGTACCCGGCGAGCAGGAATACCGCAGCCGTGGCGTCGCTTACTGCCCGCACTGTGACGGCCCGCTGTTCAAAGGCAAGCGCGTTGCAGTTATCGGCGGTGGCAACTCGGGTGTTGAAGCGGCAATCGACCTGGCGGGTATCGTTTCTCACGTCACCCTGCTTGAGTTCGATACCAAACTGCGGGCCGATGCGGTGTTGCAGCGCAAGCTCAACAGCTTGCCGAACGTAACCGTGATTACCAATGCCCTGACCACCGAAGTCACAGGCGACGGTCAGAAGGTCAATGGTCTGCGTTACAAGGATCGGGCCACAGACGAGTTGCACCACGTCGAGCTGGAAGGGATTTTTGTCCAGATCGGCTTGCTGCCGAACACTGACTGGCTTAAAGGTACGATCGAGCTTTCACCTCGCGGCGAGATCGTGGTTGATGCCCGTGGTGAAACCAGCATCCCCGGCATCTTTGCCGCCGGCGACGTCACTACCGTGCCATACAAGCAGATCGTGATTGCGGTGGGCGAGGGCGCCAAAGCTTCGCTGAGTGCTTTTGATCACCTGATCCGCTCGGAATAACCGGCTGAAACAAAAAAACCCATGAGCGATCATGGGTTTTTTTTGCATCCGGTTTACATCGGTTGCGGCTGGATAATCTCGACCCAGTAGCCGTCCGGGTCTTTGATAAATGCCAGCGACTTCATGCGCCCGTCAGTCAGGCGCTTCTGGAAGTCCACACCCAGCGCCTCGAAGCGTTCGCAGGCGGCAACGATGTCCGGCACCGAGATGCAAATGTGGCCAAAGCCGCGCGGGTCAGTGTTGCCGTTGTGGTAGACAACGCTGTCGTCGGTTTCCGAACCGTGGTTGTGGGTCAGTTCCAGAATGCCGGGAATCGACTTCATCCACAGGGTACGGGCGGCATCGTCAGCCGGGATCTGTGCCTTATCAACCAGCGCCAGGAAATACAGGCTGAATTCGGCTTCCGGGAAGTCGCGCTTTTCAACCAGCGAGAAGCCCAGCACCCGGGTATAGAAATCCAGGGACTTATGGATGTCCTTGACGCGGAGCATGGTGTGGTTGAAGACAAAATTCTGGGTAGCGCTGTCTGGTTCGCCAGTGACGCCAGGGATGTTGTTCAGGTCTTGCAGGCTCATGAACCCTCCGAAAGTGATACGTGGTGATCGGTCGCTACGGTGAGCGTGATGGGCGAATGATACGGAATCCGGTGGCTTGCGCCAAACCCGTTTTCAGCCGGGGCAGGCATCAGCGTGGCGGGTCTTGGCAAATTCCGGGCAAAAAGAAGCCCGCCGAAGCGGGCATGGGGCGCTAGTCCTTTAGCAGCCCCCATCCTGTGACCATTGGTGTGAAAAATCTGTGAAAGGACCTGTTATTTGAAGACTGTCTGTCCGCCCCGGAGCTTTCATGGCTGTCGTGCCTTATAAAACTGCGGTCGGCGCCAGAGATGGGCGCGGGACTGTGTTGAATTATTGACTTGTATCATTCCGGACATCTGGCTCCCGTGATATTGCCGCCCAATAAAAAGCCCTGCATGGGCAGGGCTTTTTATTGGGCGCAGACTTTAATGACGCAACCATGAATCCACGGTGCTGGCACCGTATTGTTCTTTCCATGCCTTCAAGCCATGGTGGTTGCCGCCTTTAGTTTCGATAAGTTCACCGGTATGCGGGTTTTGATAAACCTTAAGTACGCGGGCCTTGCGTTGTTTGGGGGCGGCACCGGACCTGGGGGCAACCGTGCCGGGGTCAAGAATGGCAATAATGTCCCGAAGGTTCTTGCCATAGAACTTCATCAAGTCTTTGAGTTTTTGCTCGAACTCAATTTCTCTTTTAAGTCCGGCGTTATTTTTCAATGCTTCGAGCTGGGCGATCTGCTCTTTAAGTGCTTTCTCAGCAGCGCGAAATTCAGCGAGTCTGGACAAAGTCATTACTCCATTCACTGGTCCGGCCTTGGAGAGCCGGAGTGTTTTAATGATGATTGAAGTGCATGGGGCAGGGGCCGGGTCCAGTACCTTGAACACCTGAACACCGTCCATGACCTTTTTAAATAACGTGACAACCTTTAAACAATCGAAAAAATTGTAGTTGTTAATTGTCACACTGCCAAGCCATGAACCCGCACAATTAACAAAAGACTTTGCCCCGAAGGGGGCAGGTTCATAGAGGCAAGTATTTATTGCGTCGGTGCAGGGCGCGCCACTAAAGATTTGATGAAGTCAGGGGCGGGCAAGGGGCGGGCGAACAGATAACCTTGTAAAAACACCACCCCTTTAGACGCCAGATAGTCGCTTTGCTCTTGTGTTTCAATCCCTTCGGCGACTATTCCCAGATCCAGTTTTGCACTGAGCTCGATAATACTGTCGAGAATGTGTCTGGACAGGGCATCCACGCCGATCATTGCGACAAAACTTTGATCGATTTTCAAGTAATCAATGTTGAACTCATGCAAGTAACTCAGGCTCGAATGGCCGGTGCCAAAATCATCAAGGGCAATCATCACGCCCAGGCTATGGAGTGCCGAGAATAATTGATGGGTGATTGCCGTGGGCACAATCAACTCGCGTTCGGTCAGTTCCAGAACCAGGGTGATTTGCCCTGCCGGGAAAGCGTCCAGGAACTCGCGGCAATCATCAATTAGTTCAAGGTTTTGACAATGGCTGGCCGCGATATTGAAGCCTATATGGAAGCCGGGCTCCATGCTGGAGGCGTGGGGCGCCAGTAGCCGGGCAGTTTGCTGCATCAGCGAGCGGGTCATTGGCACTATCAGGCTCGAGTGTTCGGCAAACGGAATAAACAAGTCAGGACGTACCAGTCCTTCTCTGGGATGCTGCCAGCGCATCAACACTTCGGCTCCGGCCCATTGCTTAGTATCGCTGCGTACGACCGGCTGGAAGTAAGGAATAAACTCTGCCGCGTCCAGACCCCGCTGCAATTCATGGGTGGGTGAAGATGAGCGCTTATTTAACCAGTGCACCGTTAAAGCAGACACCAGCCCCAAAAATACAAACAAGCCCATCAGTCCGGTGTATCGCGCCCATACAAAACGCCCGACCGTTCCGGGGCCGAATCCCGCAACAACCTGGTAGGGGTACTGGGTGGAGGCGACACTGACTTGTGCCACCGGAAAAGGCTCGGCCGGAGCATCACGCACCTGGCCATACTTATCGATCGAATCACTGCCCACTTGAATCAGTAATTGCGTGTACTGATTGATCAAGCCCAAAACATTGACCAGATGTGCGCCATACAGGCTGACCAGCACCCCTGCTTTGCCTTCCTCGCGCCTGTAGACCAGCAACGGGTCGTTGGGCGTTACCGGATTGCCGGCCATCAGCTTGAGCTCGCCTTTGGCATATTCATCCGGGTTTACGATTTCTTTGAAGGGGCCGAACAGGGAGGTGCAATAAATCAGGTTGTCCCACACCATGTTCACCGCGCGCACGAAAGGCCGGCGCGTCACCTGGTCACGCAACGCCAGCTCCACCTGGGCGCAATCGCGCCCCGCCATCGGCAGCATCACATCGGCTGCCTGTGCGGCATTGTCGAGCATCAAGTCAAACTGGCGAATGGCTTCTTGCGCGGTGTGGGTGGCCTCAAACTCCAGGGCTCGATTGGCCTGCCAAAAAATAATACACATGCCGAGTACCACGGGCAGCAATCCACTGAGCAGAACCAACGCATAGCGATCAGTCCATTTGCGGGTCGACTTCAGCGTTAATGGCATTGCATATCCTGGGCTAGGGGTAAAAGCTGATTAAAGACAGCTGGTTAACATGATGTAAGACAAACCGGATTACGCCATGTAGAATCGGCTTACGCATACAAGAATAATGACTTCTGCCAGCAGAAGCCCCTCCGCGTAAGAGATGGGTCGAAATGAAGATATTCGGGTTCCAATTGATCTACGGCGATTTCCTGGCTCGCAGTGTACGCGGGATCTCGTGCGCGCCTCCCGTCAGCCTCAGCATTCTTAGCAAATAACCTTCTGTTAATTCTAAAAATGACCATGATGAGGCGCCAAAATGGCCGATCTATACGAAAACCCAATGGGCCTGATGGGCTTTGAATTCATCGAATTCGCGTCCCCGGTACCCAACACCCTCGAACCCATTTTTCAAATTATGGGCTTCACCAAGGTGGCCAGCCACCGTTCCAAAGACGTGCACCTGTATCGCCAGGGCGAGATCAATCTGATCCTCAACAATGAGCCCCATAGCGTAGCTTCTTATTTTGCCGCAGAGCACGGTCCTTCGGTGTGCGGTATGGCCTTCCGCGTGCGCAATGCGCAACAGGCATTTTCCCGGGCGCTGGAACTGGGTGCGCAACCCATCGAAATCCCCACCGGCCCCATGGAGCTGAACCTGCCGGCAATCAAGGGTATCGGTGGCGCGCCACTGTACTTGATTGACCGCTACGGCGAAGGCAGCTCGATCTACGACATCGATTTCGTGTTCATTGAAGGTGTTGATCGTCATCCGGTGGGAGCCGGCCTGAAAATCATCGACCACCTGACCCACAACGTTTATCGCGGGCGCATGGCCTATTGGGCCAACTTCTACGAGAAGCTGTTCAATTTCCGTGAAATCCGCTACTTCGATATCAAGGGTGAATACACCGGCCTGACCTCCAAGGCAATGACCGCACCGGACGGCATGATCCGCATTCCTTTGAATGAAGAATCATCCAAAGGCGCAGGGCAGATCGAAGAGTTCCTGATGCAGTTCAACGGTGAAGGCATCCAGCATGTGGCCTTCCTGTGTGACGACCTGATCAAGACCTGGGATGCACTGAAGGGCATAGGCATGCGCTTCATGACCGCGCCGCCCGACACCTACTATGAAATGCTCGAAGGCCGTCTGCCTGATCACGGCGAACCGGTAGATCAGCTGCAGTCGCGGGGCATTTTGCTGGATGGCTCTTCCGAGCCGGGTGACAAGCGCTTGTTGCTGCAAATCTTCTCGGAAACCCTGATGGGGCCGGTGTTCTTCGAGTTCATCCAGCGCAAGGGTGATGACGGATTCGGCGAAGGCAACTTCAAGGCGTTGTTTGAATCCATCGAACGCGACCAGGTGCGCCGTGGCGTGTTGAGCACCGATTAAACATCCATCCTGTAGGGGCTGGCTTGCCAGCGATGGCAGTCTGCGGTTCACCAGTAACACCGCATGGACTGCATCGCAGGCCGGCTCCAACAGTTCGGTTACTTAAAACAATCCCGCCGCAATATTGATCGAGAAGCCCAGTACCGCAGTGTTGAACAAAAAGCCTAACAGCGAATGCACCAGCACGGCTTTGCGCATCTCACGGGTAGCGATGCACACGTCGGACGTCTGTACCGCAACGCTGAGGGTGAAAGAGAAGTACAGAAAATCCCAGTAATCCGGGTTCAGCTCCCCCTCCGGAAAACGCAAGGCCGGCTCCGGCCCCTCATTGTTATAAAACAGCCGCGCATAGTGCAGGCTGAAAATCACCCCGATCATCAGCCACGACCCCACCACCGTCAGCCCGGTAAACCCGTAGTGCATCAGTTGCTCGGACTGATCGAGTTTGCTGTTGCCTGACAGCTCGAGGGTGATGGCCGCCAGACTGGCAATGGCGGCGATGCAAACGGTGAACAACACCATGCTGGCATTTTCATCTTCGACTTCGGCGGTGCTTTTCACGTCGCTGGCTGCGGAGCGAATCACCAGCCACAGGGTCAATCCCAGATACAACCAGACACAGACATTCCAGCCCAGCAAGAACTTGGTCGTCAGGGTTGCAGCGGGAGCAAAGATGCCGACCGCGACCCCAAGCAGGGTGGCAACGGTCAGGCGAGGATGAGTGCGGGCAAGGTGCGACATCGACAAGACAATCCCTGTTACTAATTGATGCAGCACCTTACCACGGGCAGAACCTGTTACAGCTGGCGCGGCTTGCTTCTCACCAGTTTCATCACCACCACAAAGAACACCGGTACAAACACCACGGCCAGGGTGGCGACGATCATGCCGCCAATTACCCCGGTACCGATGGCCTGTTGACTGGCCGAACTGGCCCCGGTGGCAATCGCCAGAGGCACCACCCCGAGAACGAAGGCCAGTGAGGTCATCACAATCGGCCGCAAGCGCAGGCGTGCGGCTTGCACCGTGGCATCTACCAGATCATGCCCTTCGTCATACAGGGTCTTGGCAAATTCGATGATCAGAATGGCGTTTTTCGCCGACAGGCCAATGATGGTGATCAAGCCAACCTTGAAGAACACGTCATTGGGCATCCCGCGCAACGTCACGGCCAATACGGCCCCGAGTACACCCAGGGGTACGACCAGCAAGACCGCAGTCGGAATCGACCAGCTTTCATACAAGGCGGCCAGGCACAGGAACACGAACAGCAACGACAAGCCCAGCAAAATCGGGGCCTGGGCTCCGGACAGCTTTTCCTGCAGGGACAAACCGGTCCACTCCAGGCCCAGCCCGGCAGGCAACTGATCCACCAGACGCTGAACCTCGATCATTGCCTCGCCGGTACTGCGCCCGGGGGCTGACTCACCGGAAATACTGATGGCCGGGTAGCCGTTATAGCGCGTCAGTTGCGCCGGCCCCTGAATCCAGCGGGCTTCGACAAAGGCCGAGAGCGGCACCATTTTCCCCAGGTTGTTGCGCACATTGATCTTCAGCAAGTCTTCAACCTGACTGCGCTGATCACCCTCTGCCTGCACCACAACCCGCTGCATGCGCCCCTGGTTCGGGAAATCATTGACGTAGGCCGAGCCCACGGCCGTCGACAGTACGTCGCCAATGTCAGCGAACGAGACCCCCAGGGCATTGGCGCGTTTGCGGTCGACTTCAAGTTGCACTTGCGGGCTTTCAGCCAGCGCGCTTTCGCGCACGTTGGCCAGTACCGGACTCTTCTCGGCCAGAGCCAGAAATTCGCTACGGGCCTGCATCAGTGCGTCATAGCCGACGCTGCCACGGTCCTGCAGGCGGAACTCAAAACCGCTGGAGGTCCCCAGACCACTGACTGGCGGCGGCAGGATAGCGAAGGCTATTGCATCCTTGAGTTCGCCAAACACGGCGTTGGCCCGTTCGGCGATGGCCGAAGCCGAGTCCTTGGCGCCGCGTTCAGACCAGTCTTCAAGGGTGGTAAAGGCCAGGGCCGCGTTCTGTCCGTTACCGGAAAAGCTGAAGCCCAGAATCATCGTGGTGTTGCCTATGCCGGGCTCGCTGGCGTTGTGCGCCTCGATCTGCTCGGCCACCTTGATTGTGCGGTTCTGGCTGGCACCCGGCGGCAACTGGATATCAGTGATGATGTAGCCCTGGTCTTCAACCGGCAAAAACGAGGAGGGCAGGCGGGCAAAAAGCACCACCAGCACCACCAGCAGCGCGCCGTACAGCAACAGATAGCGGCCACTGCGCTTGATCAGGTGCACAACCCAGTGCTCGTATCCCTGTGACAGGTGTTCGAACTTGCGGTTGAACCAGCCAAAGAACCCGCCCTTGGCATGGTGCTCGCCCTTGGCGATCGGCTTGAGCAGGGTCGCGCACAGGGCCGGGGTCAGTGACAGGGCCAAAAATGCCGAGAACAGAATCGAAGTGGCCATCGACACCGAGAACTGCTGGTAAATGATGCCCACCGAGCCCGGCATGAACGCCATGGGGATAAACACCGCCACCAGCACCAGGGTGATGCCGATAATGGCACCGCTGATCTGGGTCATGGCCTTGCGGGTGGCGTCGCGCGGCGACAGCCCCTCGCTGACCATGATCCGCTCGACGTTTTCCACCACGACAATCGCATCGTCCACCAGAATGCCGATGGCCAGCACCATGCCGAACATGGTCAGCACGTTGATCGAGAACCCCATCACCAGCATGGTGGCAAAGGTGCCCATCAAGGCCACCGGCACCACGAGAGTCGGGATCAGGGTGTAGCGCATGTTCTGCAGGAACAGATACATCACCGCAAACACCAGGATCATGGCCTCGACCAGGGTGTAGATCACTTTGGTGATCGAGACCTTGACGAAGGGTGTGGTGTCATAGGGGATGGAGTATTCAACGCCTGCCGGGAAATAGCGGCTCAGTTCATCCATCTTGGCGCGGATCAGGTTACCGGTACTCAAGGCGTTGGCCTCGGGCGCCAGTTTCACGCTGAAAGCACTGGCCGACTTGCCGTTGAGGCGGGTGCCGTATTGATACTCCTGGCTACCGATCTCGACCCGTGCAACATCGCCAATACGTACGGTAGAGCCGTCCGGATTGGCGCGCAGGACAATATCGGCAAACTCCTGCGGGCTTGACAGCTGACCCTTGACCAGCACCGTGGCAGTGATTTCCTGGGTCTTGCTGCCTGGCAAGTCGCCGATGCTGCCGGCGGCAACCTGGGCATTCTGACTGGCAATGGCATTGTTCACGTCAGTGGTCGTGAGGTTGAAACCGATCAGCTTCTGCGGGTTGATCCAGATCCGCATCGCCCGTTCGGCGCCATATAGCTGGGCCTTGCCGACACCCTCCACGCGCTTGATTTCGTTCATCACGTTGCGCGCCAGATAATCGCTGAGCGCAACTTCGTCGAGGTTGCTGTCCTTGCTGGCTGTCAGGGTCACCAGCATCAGGAAGCCCGAGGAAATCTTCTCCACCTGCAAGCCTTGCTGAATCACGGCCTGGGGCAGGCGCGACTCAACGGTCTTGAGACGGTTCTGGACATCGACCTGCGCCATCTCCGGATCGGTACCGGGCTTGAACGTCGCGGTGATACTGGCGCTGCCCAGGCTGCTCTGGGATTCGAAATACAGCAGGCCGTCAGTACCGTTGAGCTCCTGCTCGATCAGGCTGACCACGCTTTCGTCCAGGGTTTGTGCCGATGCGCCGGGGTACACCGCATAGACCTCAACCTGTGGCGGGGCGACCACCGGGTATTTGGCAACCGGCAATTGCGGAATGGCCAAAGCCCCGGCCAGCACGATAAACAACGCAACGACCCAGGCAAAGACCGGGCGGTCGATAAAGAACTGCGGCATGCTCACTGATCCGTGGAGTGTGCGAGAGGGAGTTTCGGATCGTCGATCTGCACTTGCTCACCCGCACGGGCATGCTGCAAACCTTCAATCACAATACGGTCACCTGCCTTGAGGCCGGCATTGACGATCCAGCGATCGTTCTGAACGCTGCCCAGTTGTACCGGCTGCTGTTTGACGCGGTTATCCGCATCCAGCAACAACACTTGGGCAACCCCGGCACTGTCTCGCAAAATCGCCCGCTGGGGCACGCTGATGGCTTCTTTGTTGACCGCCTGCTCCAGGCGCACACGGACAAAGCTGCCGGGCAGCAAATCGTAATCCGGATTCGGGAACTCGCTGCGCAAAATGATCTGTCCGGTACTTGGATCAACACTCACGTCGGTGAACAGCAACTTGCCGGGCAGCGGATAAAGGCTGCCGTTATCACGGATCAGCGTGGCCCGGGCCTGGTTCTTGCCCACCTGCTGCAACTCGCCGGCGCGGAATGACTCGCGCAGATTGTCGAGGTCGCGGGTGGACTGAGTAAGGTCGACATGGATCGGGTTCAGTTGCTGAATACGGGCCAGCGGGGTGACTTCGCCCTGGCCCACCAGGGCGCCTTCAGTCACCAGTGCCCGGCCAATGCGCCCGGAGATCGGCGCCGTAACAGTGGCATACCCCAGGTTCAACTGGGCGCGGCGCACGGCGGCCTGATTGGCAGCCACATCGGCATCGGCCTGCTGGGCCTGGGCCCGGGCATTGTCATAGTCCTGACGACTGATGGCGTTACTTTCAACCAGCTCGCTGTAACGCTGATCCTGAAGTTTGGCCTGCATGGCAAGTGCTCTGGATTTGCTCAGGGCTGCCTGGGCGCTGTCCAGATCTGCCTTGAACGGAGCGGGATCAATCAGGAACAGCACCTCACCCTGTTTGACTTCACTGCCTTCGGTATACATCCGCTTCAATACCACTCCGGCGACCCGGGCACTGACTTGCGCCACGCGCGGGGCAACCACCCGGCCACTGAGTTCGTTATTGATCGACAGGGGCGCGGTGGCAATGACTTCGGTGCGAACTTTGGCCAAAGGAGCCTTGGTCTCGGCGACCGGGCTTTTATCACAGGCACTGAGGGTCAGAGCCAGTGCCGAGAGGCAGAGGGGGGCGAAGAGCTTTTTCAACGATCGTGCCTTCTTATATATGCGGGATATTTCTGTAAGTGCTCCTGCATGCTAAGGGCAGCACGCAAGGGGCGTTGTGAAGCTGTGTAGGTGGTATGTGAAAAAGTGTGAAGGTTGTGCGCCTATCCATGTGAGGTTGTATATCCTTCGGGTTTTCCCCTGGTTGTAAGCATTTATTATGCCCACTATTTTGCTGGTCGAAGACGACGCTGCCCTCTCGGAGCTGATTGCCAGCTATCTGGAGCGCAACGGTTACCAGGTCAGCGTGATTGCCCGAGGCGATCAAGTCCGTGAGCGCGCAAAAAGCAATCCACCTGATCTGGTTATTCTTGACCTGATGTTACCGGGTCTTGATGGCCTGCAAGTCTGCCGTTTGTTGCGAGCCGACTCGGCAAGTTTGCCGATCCTGATGTTGACAGCGCGCGACGATAGCCATGATCAGGTGCTGGGGCTAGAGATGGGCGCCGACGATTATGTGACAAAACCTTGCGACCCCCGTGTGCTGCTGGCCCGGGTTCGTACTTTGTTGCGTCGCAGCAGCCTGGTCGAACCCCACGTGGCCAGTGACCGGATCATTATCGGCAACCTCTGCATCGACCTGTCGGAACGTACCGTGACCTGGCGCGAACAGGGCATTGAATTGTCCAGCGGCGAATACAACCTGCTGGTGGTACTGGCCCGGCATGCCGGAGAAGTGTTGAGTCGCGATCAAATCCTCCAGCGTTTGCGCGGTATCGAGTTCAATGGCACCGACCGCTCGGTGGACGTGGCCATCTCCAAGTTGCGGCGCAAGTTCGACGACTGCGCCGGCGAAGCGCGCAAGATCAAGACCGTATGGGGCAAGGGCTACCTGTTCAGCCGCTCCGAGTGGGAATGTTGAGCCCATGTTCAAGCTCCTGCTTCGTTTGTATCTGGTAACGACGGTTACCTTTGCTGCTGCCATCTATGCCGTGCCTGAACTGGTGGTGACGCTGTTCCATGAGCGTTTCGTCAGCTACAACGCCGATATGTCGCGGGGCATGCAGACCCTGCTGGTCAAACAGTTTCAGCAACTCCCCGTCGGGCAGTGGCCGGACCTTGCCCGGGATCTGGACGCCCAGTTCAAACCCATACGCGTCAACTTGCTGCCCATCAACGACCCCAAGTTCACCCCCAAGGAGCAACACCAGCTGCAGCAAGGGCAGGGCGTGATACGCATCGGCGACTGGGGCTGGCGCACCCTGGTGGTCTCGCCGCTGAACCGGGAGCAGGCCATCGAGTGGGTGATGCCCCCTGATCCGCTGGAAATGAATCTGTTGTACTGGGGTATCAACGTCTTGATCGGCGCTGCCTTGCTCGGCGGCTTGCTGCTCTGGATGCGCCCGCACTGGCGCGACCTGGAGCGTCTGAAACACACCGCGGCGCGCATTGGCCAGGGACAGTTGAGCGAGCGCACGCAAATTTCACCGCGTTCAAACATTTATGCCCTGGCCACGGTGTTTGACACCATGGCCCAGGACGTTGAAAGCCTGCTCAATCAGCAGCGCGACCTGCTGAACGCAGTTTCCCATGAGTTGCGTACACCCCTGACGCGACTGGACTTCGGTCTGGCCCTGGTACTGTGCGACGACCTGCCCGAGGCCAGCCGCGAACGCCTGCAATTACTGGTCGGACACATTCGTGAACTGGATGAGCTGGTACTGGAGCTGTTGTCTTTCAGTCGCCTGCAGAATCCCCGGCTGGCACCGGAGCGGGTCGAGGTATCGCTGGACGAATTTATCGACAGCATCCTCGGCAGTTTTGATGAAGAACTGGAGACCCCCGACATAGTGCTGGATGTGCGCCTGCACGGGACTCAACAGCGCTTTGCCCTTGACCCGCGCCTCACGGCCCGGGCCCTGCAAAACCTGTTGCGCAATGCCATGCGCTACTGTGATCGCCGAATTCAGGTGGGCGTAAACGTAACGCCACAGGGCTGCGAACTATGGGTCGACGACGATGGCATCGGCATACCGGAGCCCGAACGCGAACGGATTTTCGAGCCGTTCTATCGTCTGGACCGCAGTCGGGATCGGGCAACGGGAGGTTTTGGTCTGGGGCTGGCAATCAGTCGACGCGCCCTGGAAGCCCAGGGCGGCAGTTTGAGCGTGGAGCAATCACCCTTGGGTGGTGCCCGCTTCAAATTATGGTTGCCCGGTTAATGAAACCGGTCATTGCTGCGCGGCTCAGATAGAGCGGCGCTGGCGGCTCACATGCTTGAGGCCTTCGATGATCAGCACCACCACCGCGAGCCAGATCGGACCATAGGTCAGCCACTGACCCTCTTCAAGACTGTCGCCGAGCAACAGGGCCACGGCTACCAGTAGCACCGGCTCGACATAGCTGAGCAGGCCAAACAGGCTGAACGGCAATAGGCGACTGGCCAGAATGTAAGCAAAGCCTGCGGCGGCACTGATAATCCCCATCAGCGGCACCAGTGCATACAGGGCCTCGCGCTGGGCGCCCAGATCTACATGGGGGCCTGCCATCACGAACCATAGCGAAACCGGGACCATCAACAGCATGTCCAGCCACAGACCGCCGAGGTTGTCGATACCGATTTTTTTGCGCAGTACGAAGTACATCGGGTAACCGATGGCGACCACCAGGGTCGTCCAGGAGAAACCGCCGGTGCGGTACAACTCGTTGGCAACGCCGATAACGGCCAGGGCCGTGGCTATTTTCTGCAGGTGCGACAGGTGTTCACCGTAGACGATGCGACCGGTGAGGATCATCGTCAGGGGCAGCAGGAAATATCCCAGTGACACATCCAGACCGTGCCCGTTCAGCGGCCCCCACATGAACATCCACAGCTGTAGGCCGACCAGGAAGCTGGTGAGCAATACGCAAGGAATCAGTAGAGGTTTATCGCTTAAGCGCTTGAAAATGATGGGAACCCATTTCCAGTCGCCGGAGAGGCAGATAAAGAGTGTCATGAATGGCAGCGATATGAGTATTCGCCAGCCGAAGATTTCCTGACCATCAAGGGGCCAAAGAAGAGAAGTGAAGTAGTACAGGACGCCGAACAAGCAGGAAGCCAAAATCGATAGAAAAATGCCTTTAGACACAACAACCTCAATGGATCTACAACGTTACTCGTTTGAGTGGGAACATAGCTTGAGGCTGTTCAGGGTCGTTGGCAAATGTCTTTTAAACCAACTACTTGGGACTGATTCTTGTTGAGTGCGCTCAAGAGACAAAACGCCAAGCAAATACTGGGCCAAAGTCGTTTTAAACGAGCGTTCGTGTTTCTGAAAAAAAAGATAAACGGTCTACCGCCACCGGGCAGTCGCTGCCGGGGCACGAGGCTGCGAGGTCTTTCAGGCCCCGCATACCTGGCCTCCGGACCTCACACCGAGCGACGTTGGCGCACCAGATGCTTGAAGCCTTCAAACATCAGAACCAATACCGCCAGCCAGATTGGCAAATAGGTCAGCCATTGTCCGGCGCTGATACTTTCCCCCAGCAGCAGCGCGACAATCACCAGCAATACCGGCTCTACATAGCTGAGCAAGCCAAACAAGCTGAATGCCAGCATGCGACTGGCCAGAATGTAGCTGATCAATGCCAGGGCGCTGATGCCCCCCAGCAGCGGAATAAGCGCATACAGCGCCGGGCGATGGCTGGCCACAGCGAATCCTTGCTCACCGCTCTGCACAAACCACCAGGCCACCGGCACCAACAACAGCATATCGACCCACAGGCCGCCGAGGTTGTCCGTGGCTGCGCGTTTGCGCAATACGAAGTACAGCGGGTAACCGATAGCAACCACCAGGGTGGTCCAGGAAAATCCGCCGACCCGGTACACCTCGTTGGCGACCCCGAGGGTGGCCAGAGCCGCAGCGATTTTCTGCAAATGCGATAACTGCTCGCCATAGACCAGGCGCCCGGTAAGAAGCATGGTTAGAGGCAACAGGAAGTAGCCCAGCGAGACGTCGAGGCTATGGCCGTTAAGCGGTGCCCACAGAAACAGCCACAACTGCACCCCCACCAGTGCGCTGGACGCCACCAGCACTGCCCATAGCCGGGGTTGCTGACGCAGCCGCGAGACGATCACCGGAACCAGCCGCCAGTCACCGGAAAAGCACATGAACAGAGTCATGCAGGGCAGGGTCAGGAGCATTCGCCAGCCGAAGATTTCGGCGCCGCTCAAGGGCCAGAGCAGGGACGTGAAGTAATACATGACACCGAACAGGCTCGATGCCAGAACTGATAAGACAATACCTTTGGACACAACAGCCTCGTTGAAACGCACATTCTGATTATTGGAGGTGCATAGCTTGAGGCTCAGCGGGCCGAAGGGCAAATGGCTTGCTCACATTGGCCTCTGCAGGAGCGAACTCGCTACTGCAGAGGCCAAGGGGGTTTATGCCTGAGTCATGCCGCGGGTCATGCGCAGCGCCAACAGGCTGCCGCCCACAATGACTGCCGCCAACAGGTACAGGGCTACGTCGGTGGAGCCCGTGGCGTCTTTGACAAAGCCCACCAGGTACGGGCTGAGAAACCCGGCCATCTGCCCCATCGAGTTGATCAGCGCCAGGCCGCCCGCTGCCGCACCGGCACTGAGCATGGCGGTCGGCACCGGCCAGAACATTGGCAAACCGGTCAGGGCACCCATGGTGGCGATGGTCAGCCCCAGAATGGCGATCACCGGCTGGGCGGCAAAATTGACGGCAATCACCAGGCCCAGTGCACCCATCAACATAGGCACCACCAGATGCCAGCGGCGCTCTTTGCGCAAGTCCGCAGAACGGCCCACCAGCAACATGAACACAGCCGCCAGCAAGTAGGGGATAGCGCTGATCCAGCCGATCACCAGGGTATCGCTGAAGCCCATGTTCTTGATGATCGACGGCAGCCAGAAGTTGATCGCGTATACGCCGCTCTGGATACAGAAATAAATCAGACCGAACGCCCAGATGGCCGGGTTCTTGAACACTGCGAGCAATGAGTCGGAGGTAGTTGCAGGTTTGTTCAGGGCGTCCAGGGCATGGTCCGCTTCCAGCACTGCGCGCTCTTTTGCACCGAGCCATCTGGCGTTGGCAAAACTGTCACTGAGCAAGAAAATCGCCAGTGCGCCCAGCACAACCGTCGGCACCCCTTGCAGCAGGAACATCCACTGCCAGCCGGCGAGACCGCCCTGGCCCGCGGCAAAGTGGCTAAGGATCCAGCCGGAGAAAGGGCCGCCAATCAGGCCCGAAACCGGAATGGCACACATGAACAACGCCATGATCCGGCCGCGGCGGAAGGTCGGGAACCACTGCGAGAGATACAGCACCACCCCGGGAAAGAACCCCGCTTCAGCCGCGCCGGTGAAAAAACGCAGGGTATAAAACCCGGCAGGGGTGGTGACAAACATCAGGCAGGTCGACAGCAGGCCCCAACCGATCATCATTACGGCGATCCAGCGCCGTGGCCCGAATCTGCTGAGGGCCAGGTTGCTCGGCACGCCGCACAGCACGTAGCCGATAAAGAAAATCCCGGCGCCAAGGCCGTATACCGTCTCGCTGAACTTCAGCGCGTCGAGCATCTGTAATTTGGCGAAGCCAACGTTTACCCGGTCCAGGTAGTTAAACAGGTAGCAAATGAAGATGAAGGGGATCAAACGCAGGGTGATGCGTTTGTAGATGGCGTTTTTATCGTCATCGCTGATCAGCGATGCGGCGGCGCTCTGTGACATCTTATGTCTCTCTTTATTATGATTTTTCACGATCCGAGGTTAACGTTGATCGCGTGTTGAGTCTCGGCCACCCCAACGCTGCTGTCTTTGTGCCCCTGCACAGGTTTTATCCGCGCCACCTGTGCCCGTGAACAAATGCCTACAAGGATTTTCACCCTATGTTCGAACTGGATCATGATTTGGCACAGGACATCGTGGATCGCGCGATGGCCATCTTGCCGTACAACGTAAATGTCATGGACAGCCAGGGCCTGATCCTTGGCAGTGGCGAGCCTGAGCGTATCAATACCCGGCACGAAGGGGCGCAGTTGGTACTGGCCAATGGACGGGTGGTGGAGATCGACGAACAAACCGCCAAGTGCCTCAAAGGGGTACAACCGGGGATCAACCTGCCGCTCTTGCTCGATCAGCGCCTGATCGGCGTACTGGGCCTCACCGGCGATCCGCAATTGCTGCGCACCTACGCCGAACTGGTGCGCATGACCGCCGAGATGCTGGTGGGCCAGCGCTTTCAGCAAGCCGAACAACAATGGCGACGCCAGCGCTGTGATGATCTGGTGGCCTTGCTGCTCAGTGAAGGCGGCGATTCCGCGCGCTTGATCGATGAGGCCCGGCAATTGGGGCTAAAGCCACAGTTATCGCGCATTCCATACCTGTTTGAACTGGGCAGCGGGCAAAGCGCCGAGGCCTTGAGTGCCTGGTTGCAATCGCGCTTCCCCGACAGCTGGTGCGTGAGCCCGGCCACCGGCTCACTGCTGTGGTGCCGCCCGGCAACGGCGGCGCTGGATGACCTGCGCCTGCTGGAAAAGCTCGACGCACAGGGCTGGAAGGTTTTGCGCATAGCCGCAGGAGGGCAGGCCGATGCTCTCAATGGCTTGCGCCGTTGTTATCGGCGGGTCGGCGACCTGTTGGCCTACGGTCGTGATGTATTGCCGCAGACGCGACTGCTTAGCCTCAATCGCTATCGCCTGCCGGTCATGCTGTGGCGTCACCGCAATGATGATGCCCTTGAAGAATTGCTTGGCCCGCTGCACAAAGTGGTGGCCAAAGACGGCAACGGCCAGTTGATCGCGACCTTGCGCAGCTGGTGTGAGCACGATGGCCAGAGCCAGGCGTGCGCCGATGCCCTTGGCATTCACCGCAACAGCCTGCGCTATCGCATGGAGCGCATCGCCGAACTGAGCGGTGTCGACCCGCTGAGTCTGAACGGCATGCTGGCCCTGTACCTGGGCGTGCAACTGCTGCCCCAGAATCTCTAGGGTCAGCCGCGTCTTGTAAAAATGAACAACAAAGGCCGTTATTGCTTGTGCACCAGACTGGCGTGTTTGCAGTCAGTTGCTGGCAGCATGGATGCCATAAGAACTGGAGATGCGCCCCATGAAAATCGTGATTGCCCCCGACTCGTTCAAAGACAGCCTGAGCGCTGAAAAAGTCGCTGCTGCCATTGCTGCCGGTTTCGCCCAGGTATTGCCACAGGCACAGTTGATCCAGTGTCCCATGGCCGATGGCGGAGAAGGCACCGTGGAGGCGATCGTGGCCGCAGGCAATGGCCAGTTGCGCCGCAACCAGGTGCAAGGCCCGTTGGGCGCAGCGGTCGAGGCCCACTGGGGCTGGCTGCCGGACAGCCACACGGCAATCATTGAAATGGCCGAAGCCAGCGGCTTGCAACTGCTGACACCGGGACAGCGCGATGCGTGCGTCAGCAGCACCTTCGGCACCGGCCAACTGATCGGGGCGGCCCTGGATGCGGGCGCCCGGCGCATCATCCTCGCCATCGGCGGCAGCGCCACCAACGATGCCGGCGCCGGTGCGTTGCAAGCCTTGGGCCTGGGGCTGTTCGACGAGCAGGGCCAGCCCCTGGCACACGGCGGCCTGGCCCTGGCCGGACTCGCCCGTATCGACCTTGCAGGCCTTGATCCGCGCCTGGCCCAGGTGCGCTTCGAGATTGCCGCAGACGTCAATAACCCCCTGTGTGGCGAACACGGGGCATCGGCCGTATTCGGCCCGCAAAAAGGCGCGTCCCCTGAGCAGGTCCAGCTACTGGACAAGGCCCTGGGGCATTTTGCCGATCACTGCGCCCGGGTCTTGCCCAGGGATGTTCGTCAGGAGCCAGGCTCGGGGGCTGCAGGCGGTCTCGGCTTTGCCGCCAAGGCGTTTTTCGCCGCGCAGTTTCGCGCCGGAGTTGAAGTGGTGGCCGAACTGGTGGGCCTGGCCGAAGCGGTGCAGGGCGCTGATCTGGTGATCACCGGCGAAGGCCGTTTTGATGCGCAAACCCTGCGCGGCAAAACCCCTTTCGGGGTCGCGCGCATCGCCCGGGCCCAGGGTGTACCGGTGGTGGTACTGGCCGGCACTCTGGGCGAGGGCTACCAGGCCATGTACGAGCACGGGGTCAATGCCGCATTTGCCATCACCAGTGGCCCGATGAGCCTGGAAGACGCCTGTGCCCGGGCCGAGCAATTGCTCACCGACCGGGCGCGGGACATTGCCCGCCTGTTGAGCCTGAAACCGGGCCCGTATTAACCCGCCCCCGTCTTGATTGACCGACCCGCGTAGTCGCTGACGAGATTCGAAGGCTGCGAGCTTTCTGGTTGTGACACCGCAGGTGCTTTTTGATACCGCCACAGGTTTTCTGTGTGGCCGTCAAGCAAGGTCCTGCGGACCTAATCGCAGCCTTCGAGCCTCGTCAGCGACCACCGGCAACCTGGCGGTTTGCCATGGCCGGTATGGCTTCGGGGCACGATCGTGTAAGCTTCGTGGCTCTTCGCATTCGACCCTTAGCGAGCCCTATGCCGTCGCTCTTCAAACGCTCTTTGCTGCCCAAGCTACGCAGCTTCCCGATATCCGCCGATGCCTTGAGCATCTTGCCCGGCGCGGCTGACTTTCGTCGGTGCCTGCTGGAGCAGATCGCGGGTGCACGCCAGCGCATCACGCTGGTGGCTTTGTACCTGCAACAGGACGAGGCCGGACAGGAAATTCTCGATGCCCTGCACGCAGCCAAAGCCGCCCGTCCCGAGCTTGAAATCGTGGTGCTGGTGGACTGGCTGCGCGCCCAGCGCGGACTGATCGGCGCCGGCAAGCAGCCCGGCAATGCCGCCTGGTATCAGGCGCAAACCGCTGCCCATGCCAGCCAGGTGCCGATTTACGGGGTGCCGGTGCAAACCCGGGAGCTGTTCGGGGTACTGCACCTCAAGGGCTTTATCGTTGACGACTGTGTGATTTACAGCGGCGCCAGTCTGAACAATGTCTACCTGCACAAGTTCGACAAGTACCGGTTCGACCGCTATCACCTGCTGCACAACAAGCAGCTGGCAGACTCCATGCAGCACTTCATTGAACAGGACCTGATTCAGACCAGGGCCGTGCATCGCCTGGACCTGCCATCATTGCCTTCAACCCGCAGCCTGCGCAGTGCCATCGGCGATTTTCGCAGCCACCTGAAAAAAGCCAGCTACGACACCAGCGCTGGGGTCAGCGGTCACTTTGGCCTGTCGGTCAGTCCGCTGCTGGGGGTCGGCAAGAACAATCCCCTGAGCCGGGTGATCTGTGAGCTGATTGCCAGCAGTCAGCAGCAACTGACTATTTGCACGCCCTATTTCAACCTGCCGCTACCCGTGACCCGGGAGATCAATCGGGCCCTGGAGCGAGGGGTGAAAATTGATATCGTGGTCGGCGACAAGACCGCCAACGACTTCTACATCCCGCCGAGCGAGCCGTTCAAGGTCATCGCGGCATTGCCTTATTTATACGAGATGAGCCTGCGCCGGTTTGCCAAAAAACATCAGTCCATGATCGATAGCGGCTTGCTCAACCTGCACCTGTGGCGTGATGGCGACAACAGCTTTCACCTCAAGGGGCTGTGGGTCGATGACCGCTACACCTTGCTCACCGGCAACAATCTGAACCCCCGAGCCTTCCGTCTGGACCTGGAAAACGGCCTGTTGATCGATGATCCGCGCCGCGAACTGCTGGAGCCGCGAAGCAAGGAGCTGGCGGCGATTTTTGCCAACACTCGACGCATAGAGAGCTACAAGATCCTGGAATCCATGGCCGAGTACCCGCCGGCCGTGGCCAAGTTTCTGCGCCGGGTCAGCCGGGTCCGGATTGAACGTTTGCTCTACAGGATCCTGTAGATCGTCAATTGCTGGCGGAGCATTGCTGCCCGCCAGTCGCCCTCAAGGCAGGCCCGGGATATAGGCGATGCTGCCTTCGGCGCGCCGATGCAGCAAACGCTCACCGTTATCAGGCTGACTGATAACCGCCTGATAATAGCTGCCTGACGCGCAGTTCAACCGGCTGATTCAAACCGGAACAGGCTAAGGGCTGGCGGGTAGCGGCGAGGTGAAGCCAATGTGAAAAAAATGCCGTACCTGCTGTTTGAGGGCGGCAATTTGCTTACACGCTGAAACCTATTCGCTACCAATTACGGTTGACCTCTGCGGTTAATCGCAATCACGTATTTAATCAAGCGCAAATGTGCTCCAGGGCCCGACAAATCGGGCCTGAGGCGATTTGTCGCAGGCCTGCGCCGTTACCGCCCGGTTTGGCTGCCTGCAAGCAGACAGGGCCACTACCGGGGGGCTGCCCGGCCGTGCGGGCAGCAGATGAGAGTGTTAAATTGCGCACCCATGAAACGCGTCTACCCCACAGCAATCGTGCGTACTTGAGCCAATGGCCCGGGCGACGTACACCCCTGTTGCGTACTGCGCAGGGTGAAGGCTTTTGTTTGTAGTAAAAGCCGCTTAAAGGAACCTCATACATGAACGAATTACTGACTCGCCGCCATGTCGTTGCAGGACTTGGCGTGCTCAGTCTCGGTTTGCTTGCCGGCTGCGACATGGGCAGCGGTTTGTCATACAAGTACGCAAAAGACCTGAGCAATGAAATCATGGGGCGCAAGTTCAAGTTGCGCGATGCCGAAGGCAACGAAATGATGCTGGGCAGTTTCCGCGGCATGATGCCGATGATTTTCTTCGGTTTCACCCAGTGCCCGGCCGTGTGCCCGACCGCGCTGGCCCGTGCTGCCCAGGCCAAGAAGCTGATGGGCCCGGACGGTGACCGGTTGCAGGTGGTGTTTATCACCCTCGATCCGGAGCGCGACAAGCCCGCCATGCTCGATGCCTATGTCAAAGCCTTCGATCCGACGTTTATCGCGCTGTCCGGGACGCTGGAAGAAACAGCGGCCACGGCTAAGGAATTCAAGGTTTTTTACGAGAAAATCCCTACCGGCGACTCCTATACCATTTCGCACACCGGCACCAGTTTCGTCTTCGACTCCCGTGGCGTGCTGCGCATGGGCCTGTCACCTTCGCTGTCGGCCAAGCAGTGCACCGAAGACCTGCTCACCGTCATGTCAGTCTGCTGATTTCACGCACCTTTGAACGAGCCACTTATATGAAACCCGTCAAGTATCTGTTGCTGTCCCTGCTGGGCATGAGCCTGCATGTTTCCGCGCAAACCGTGGTCGATGATGCCTGGGTCCGCGCGACCGTTGCCGGCCAGCCCTCGAGCGGTGCCTTCATGCACATCACCGCGAGTACCGACAGCAAGCTGGTCGAAGTCAAATCCCCGGTTGCCAAAACGGTGCAGATCCATGAGTCGACGATGAAAAATGACGTGATGAGCATGCAGCAAGTGCCATCGGTGGCATTGCCGGCCGGCAAGACCGTCGCCATTGATCCAGAGGGCTATCACGTGATGCTGATGGACCTGAAGGGGCAGATCAAAGAAGGCGACAACGTGCCGCTGACCCTGATCGTCGAAGACAGCAAAGGGGTCAAGGAAGCCATTGAAGTCACGGCCAAGGCCCGCGCCCTGAACAGCATGCAGATGGACATGCATGACCACGGCGCCATGCAACACTAACCCTCTGTAGGAGCGAGCTCGCCTCGCGATGGCGCCGCACGTATTGACTGACTCACCGCCATCGCTGGCAAGCCAGCTCCCACAGGATCTGCAAGCAACACCCCATATTCTGTAGGAGCGAGCTTGTCTCGCGAGCTCTTCATTGCTGCGTTGAAGAGCTCGCGAGACAAGCTCGCTCCTACATCCAGTCGCCCGTCGTCAGTGCCGCCCGGCGGTTAAAAACGCCCGCTCAGGGGGTATTCAACGGCCAGCCGGACTTGATCGGTATCCAGTTCGGCCTGGGCCGTATTGCCCCGATGCACGTTATGGCGCAGTGACAGGATGGTGCCCTTGGCGGTACCGCTCTGGATCACATAACGCGCTTCCAGATCCCGCTCCCAGTGCTTGCCGCCCTTGCCGTAACCCAGATACGCATAACCGCCGCGGGGGTCGGCATGACTGCCGTCGATCTGGCTGCCACGCACATACGCCGCGCTGAACACCAGGCCGGGCATGCCCCACGGCGTCATCCCCAGGTCGTAGCGGGCCTGCCACGATTGTTCATTCGGCGCGTTGAAGTCAGACAGTTGCACGGCGTTGGTGAGAAAAATCGCACCCCGCGTCACATAGTCGAACGGCGTATCGCCATGCACCTTCTGATAACCCAGGCTGAAACTGTGGGGGCCTTGAGCGTAGGTGCCCATCAGGCTCCAGGTGGTGTTGTCGATATTGCCCGACAGTGCTTTGCCTTCATCGGTGGTGCGATACAGGTTGAAGTTGTAGGTCAGCGAGCGGTTTTCATCAATCGCCTGGCTGTACAGGGCGCCCAGGTACTGCTGGTTCCAGGTGTCCTCGTAGCGCGAGCTGTAAATGCTGGCACTGAGATTTTTACTCGGCGTATAGACCACCCCGGCCAGGTCGAAGGCATCGCCTTTGGGCCCGTTGGAGTAATTGACCACAAAGCCTTGATCGTGACTGCTGGCGTTACGGTCGGTGCTCCCGGTGAAATGCCCGCCGACCATCTTCAGGGCAGTGAATTCATTGCTGGTGAGAAACACCCCGGTGGCGGTTTCCGGCAGCAGGCGGCTGTCGGAGGAACTGAACACCGGGGTTTTGACCCGTTGTTCGCCCCAGGACAGCACGGTGTCCGACATGCGCAGCTTTATCGCCGCGCCGCCCCGGCCGAAGTTGTCCTTGGGGTAGCCGTCGTTATCCAGCCCCAACAGGCGCGCCTTGCCAGCGCGGCCACCACCGCTGTCCAGTTTGACCCCCAGATAGGCGTGGGCATCCACCCCGACCCCGATCAGGCCCTGGGTGAACCCTGATTGCAACGTGCCCATCAACCCGTAGGCCCATTCCTCGGCATAACCATTGCGTTCGGCGCGCGGTTTATAGGCATTGCGCGCTCCGCTGTTGCGTGCGCCGTGGCGATACTCGCGGCTGTCGTAAACCGTGCGGTTGACCAGGCTCCAGGTGCTGTCTTGGACCAGGCCCGCGGACCGATCCTGGGCGCCCGGGTCGGCGAGCGCCATGGGGCTGGCGAGGGCCAGCAGCATCGCAGATCGCCAGCGGACTTTGCTCACTGCCCGGCCTGCAGTTTTTGCAGGGCCACATGTAAACGCTCAAGTGCCCTGGCCGGTAGCGTTGCAGGCAGTACCGCAGGCTGCGGCCCGGCCTCACCGACCTGAATCAGCATCACCATGCCCATGGCCAGGTGGGGAACGCATTGAATACCGTAGAGCCCAGGCACAGTGAAGGTTTGCTCGATTTGCTGATTGATCTTGCCAGCGAAGGGTTGCGCGCCTTCGGGCAACAGTCCGGGCAAAGTGGCGGCGTTATGACCGGTTTGGGTGGCAACGAATTTAACCGTATCGCCGGGAGCTATGTGCAAATAATCCGGCTCGAACACCATGCCCGCAGTAGCACTGCGGGTAAGCATCTTCACTTCATGGGTTTGCGCCAGTGCCGATGAGCAGAGCAGGGCCGCACTGAGCAACAGGCTCAGGGATGAAATACGCATGTCGGGCTATCCATATAGGCTTTGAGGAGTAACGCAGTCGCAGGGTCAGAAGCCCGCTAAAGTAGCCTGCGGGCGCTGCGCTGTCTGCTCGAAAAGGATTCAGAAATACTTCAGCAGGCTAATGTCGCGACGACGGGCCTTTAACCCGGCAAACCAGCGCACCGGCAGGTAAAGCGCAATTGCCAGCAACATCGCCGTCAGCCACACCGGGCCCATGCCGTCGAAACCGAAATAGTTGCCCTGATTCAGGCCGAGCAGGCCAGCACTGAGCAGATAGAGCACCTTGAGCACATACAGATGCAGCAGATAGAAAAACATCGGCGCCGCGCCAAACACCGCCAGCATGGCGATCCATTTGCTCTGTTGAACCCGCTCGAAGGCCAGTAACAGTAACAGTCCGACGCCCAGGGTCAGGGTCAGGAACAGCAGCGAAGGCGGGTACTTGGTGATGTTGAAAAAGCTCATCAGAGTCTGCAGGTAAGTGCCATTGGCCACCCAGTGCGCCTCACCGTAACCGTTGAACAGGCGCAGTGCGACAAAACCCAGCAGTGCCCCTGCACCTGCCAGCAACAGGTAGCGCTGGCGCTCGGCAGCCGAAGCAGTGCGGGCGAACCAGGGCCCCACGCAGTAGCCCAGGGCAATCACCCCGATCCATGGCAACACCGGATAGGACGTGCGCAGGCGCAAGGTGTCGGAAAACTCTATCCAGCCGCGGTCATGCAAAATCGCCCAAGGCACATGCAGCGTCGAATCGGCAGCGAAGTGCAGGCTGTCCAGCAGGTTGTGCCCGCCGATGATGCCAAGGGCCAGCAACAGCAGGGCGGGCCGCGGCAACCACACCAGCGCCGCCAGGGCGAGCATGCTCAGGCCGATGGCCCAGATCACCTGCAGGTATATCACCGAAGGCGGGAACTGGAAGGTCCAGGCGAAGTTCACCAGGGTCAACTCCAGTAGCACCAGAAACAGCCCGCGTTTAAACAGAAAGACCGAAACGTCGCGCTTGCCCTGATATTTCTCGCCATACAGATACGCCGAAAGGCCGGTGAGCAAGACAAACACCGGGGCACACAGGTGGGCAAGGGTACGGCTGAAAAACAGCACCGGCTCGGTACTGTCGATGTTCATCGGGTCGGCTACCTGGCGGTGCAAGAAAAACGTTTCGCGCACGTGGTCCAGCAGCATCAACAGAATCACCAGACCCCTGAGGGCATCGATGGACAACAGGCGCTGACTTGAGGGTGGAGCTTGGACTGGGGTGGTCATCAAGGGATCACAGACAAGGGGAGGGTATAAGGAGTGGTTACCTTATAACATTTCTAGTTGTGATGTCATCCCTATGGGAAAGATTCCCAATAACCCCGGCTGCGACGGTATTGGTTTACACGACGCTGGTCAGGCCACCATCCACAAACAGGGTTTGTCCGTTGATGAAATCCGCAGCCGGCGAAGCCAGAAATACCGCGGCACCGCACAACTCCTCGACCTGGCCCCAGCGCCCTGCGGGCGTGCGTTTGCACAGCCACTCGGAGAATTGCTGGTCATCCACCAGCGCCCGGTTCATCTCGGTGGCAAAGTACCCGGGGGCCAGCCCATTGGCCTGAATCCCGTGGCGTGCCCACTCGGCGCACATGCCTTTGGTGAGCATTTTCACGGCACCTTTGGACGCGGCATAGGGCGCGATAGTCGGCCGGGCCAGTTCGCTTTGCACCGAACAGATGTTAATGATCTTGCCGCGACCACGGCCAATCATGTGCCGTGCAACCGCCTGGGACACATGGAACACACCGTCCAGATTGACCCGCATCAGCTCATGCCAGTCCTGGGCAGTAAAGTCTTCCAGTGGCGCACGGCGCTGCACACCGGCGTTGTTGAGCAGAATATCGATGGGCCCGGTCTCGGCCTCAAAGGTGTTGATTGCCTCGAACAGTTGCGCCCGATCGGTGACGTCGAATACCGCGAACTCGGCGTTGAGACCTTCGTCGATTAATTGACTGGCAACCCGGCGGGCTTTGTCCATATTGCGATCATTGATCACCACCGTTGCCCCGGCAGCGCCCAGGCCCCGGGCCAGCGCCAGGCCGATGCCTTTGCCGGAACCGGTGATCAGGGCCCTGCGGCCGTTGAGCCCAAAGCTCGCGAGATTGAATGACATGCTGTTCTCCCGGGCCGTTTATTATGTTCGAGGGCCCGGTTGCTACTTCACCCCAGGCCGGGGGTAGCGTCCAATCGTCATTGATGATCTGGTGATCAGCTATTTTGATCAGTGCCCCCAGAGACCCTTTTCAGCGGAGCACCCAATTGGAAATCAAACATCTCAGATCATTTGTGACCCTGGCCGAAGAGCTGCATTTCGGCCGTGCGGCGCAGCGTCTATCCATCGTGCAACCGGCCCTGAGCATGCAAATCAAGATGCTTGAAGAGGAACTGGGTGTGCGCCTGTTCGAGCGCAACCGGCATTCGGTCATGCTCACCCAGGTGGGCGCGGTGTTTTTGCCCGAGGCCCGGGCCACGCTGCATCAGGCCGCCCATGCGGCGGATGTGGCCAGGGCTTCGGGGCGCGGCGAGATCGGGCGGGTGCGCTTTGGTTTTGTGTCCTCGGTGCTGCCGCAACTGTTGCCGGCACTGGTCCGGGCACTGCATGCACGGTTGCCGCGGGTTGAACTTGAACTCAAGGACATGCCGGGGCCGGATCAGGCCACTGCATTGAAAAACGGCCAGCTGGATTTCGGGCTGATGCGCTTGCCCGCCGTGATCCCCGGGATCCACACACGCGAGGTGTTGCAGGAGAGCTTTATCCTGGCACTGCCCGCCGATCACCCGCTGGCCGCGTACGACAAGGTACCGGCGGCCGCACTTGCCGGTTTACCGGTATTGGTCCTGGCCAGACGCTACGCGCCGGGGTTCTACGATGAATTGATGCAATCGCTCAACAGTCATGGCCTGCAGTTGCAAATAGCCTCGGAACTCGGGGAGTTCACCACCATGCTGGCACTGGTCTGCGCCGGGCTCGGCATTGGCCTGCTACCGGCCAATGCCGGACGAGCATTACCGGCCAATGTCATCGCCAGGCCACTGGAGCTGGGCAGCTATCGGGCAACCACCGGCCTGGCCTGGGTGGACCTGGACAGTGCAGTAAAACTCACGGTGTTCAACCTGCTGAACGAGATCCTGTAAGGCCGGGCGCGTCCACCGCCCCCTGAAAAAACTCCGGGCAAATCCTCGGCACGTACGTCAACCGCTGCGGTCAATGGTTTGAAGGGGCCATGAATCCCCGTACAGGATGAGCGCCATGTCCGACCTGTTGCCCCCAGACCTGCACTATGTCGATGACACGCAGCCAGGTATCACGCGCAAGAAACTGCGCGGCAAGTTTGCCTACTTTGACCCGCACGGGCAGCGCATCAGCGATCCCGGGGAAGTTCAGCGGATCAACGCCCTGGCCGTTCCGCCGGCCTATACCGATGTCTGGATCTGCGCTGACCCGCGCGGCCATATGCAGGCCACCGGCCGTGATGCCCGGGGCCGCAAACAATACCGCTATCACGTTCGCTGGCGGGAAGTGCGCGATGCCGATAAATACTCCCGGCTGCGGGACTTTGGCCTGGCCTTGCCGAAACTGCGCCGGCAACTGGACAGCCTGCTGGCGGCCCCCGGTTTCAGCCGCGAAAAAGTCATGGCCACGGTACTGACTTTGCTCGATGCGACCCTGATCCGGGTCGGCAACAGCCAATATGCCAGGGACAACCGTTCCTACGGCCTGACCACCTTGCGCAGCCGGCATGTGGAGGTCAGCGGCAGTACCATCAATTTCCGTTTCCGCGGCAAAAGCGGGGTAGAGCACAACATCTCCGTGAAGGACCGGCGTGTGGCGCGGATCATCAAGCGCTGTCTGGAGATTCCGGGGCAAAACCTGTTCCAGTACCTGGACGAGAATGGCGAGCGCCACACTGTCAGTTCTTCCGACATCAATGCCTGCCTGCACAGCCTCACCGGCGCGGACTTCACGGCCAAGGACTACCGCACCTGGGCCGGCAGCGCCATGGCGTTATCGGTGTTGCGCGAACTGCAATGGCAGCCGCAGGCCGATGCCAGGCGGCATGTGGTGGACATGGTCAAGAGCGTTGCCAGGCATTTGGGCAACACTCCGGCAGTCTGCCGCAAGTGCTACATCCACCCGGCCGTACTTGAAGGGTATGTAGCGGGCGCCCTGGCCGAACTGCCCCGTCCCCGAGTGCGCAAGGGGCTCAAGGCAGAAGAAGTCGGTCTGGCGATGTTCCTTGAAAAGATGCTCGAAACGGCCCCGGCCGGGCAATAGAAGGAGCCCGTGCGGGGCCGTGGCTCGACCACCGATTACGCACCAGGTTTTTGGCAGCGAAAAAAGAGGATCCGTCATGAACGACAAGCTGGATGAGTACCAGAAAAAACGCGATTTTGCAGCCACGCCGGAGCCCGGCGGTGCAGATCAAAAGGCTTCGCAACGCCATGGGTTCTGTATCCAGAAGCATGACGCAAGCCACCTGCACTACGATTTTCGCCTTGAGCTGGAAGGCACGCTCAAGAGCTGGGCCGTGCCTAAAGGACCAAGCCTGGACCCCCGGGTCAAGCGTCTGGCGGTGCAAGTGGAGGACCATCCACTGGATTACGCCACGTTCGAGGGGCATATCCCTGAAGGCAACTATGGGGCAGGGGATGTGATTGTCTGGGATAACGGGGTGTGGAAGCCCATAGGCGACCCGGTCGAGTCATTCAAAAAAGGCAAGCTGCAGTTCCAGCTCGAAGGCCACAAGCTGCAAGGCATCTGGAACCTGGTGCGTTCACAGCAAGAGGGCAAGAAAAAGCTCTGGTTTTTGATCAAGCACAAGGACGATGCCGCCAGAGCGCAGGCTGATTTTGATGTGCTCACCCAGCGCCCGGAATCCGTAATCAGCGGTCGCACCCTCGGGCCCGGGCCGGCAAAGCACAAGCCACGGCAGGCCTGATAAAGGGAACGTTAGCGGTCCTGCACTTGTCCACCGTTGCAATAACCCCAAACCGGCGTCTGGCCGGTAACCACAACGAGGTGAACATGCGCAGCATCATTTCTGCATCAATACTGGCCGGTCTCATGTGCGCAGTACCCTTCGCAGCCCAGGCTGGCGATGAAAAGCCCAGTGACTGCAAACCGGGGCAAATCCTGGCGCAGTCCATGGATCTGAGCAGTTGCTATGGCAACGGCGACAAGGCACCGGACCAATACACCCGCGACACGGCCGCGATAAAAAACTGGAAAGCCAAGGGGCTGCCGCAACCCTCGGATACCGAGCAGTGGGTTGAAATCAGCGGGCATTACGTCCTGGTCAATCGGGTCAATTCGGTGATCAAGGAGATACGCAGCAAGGACGCCAAAGTCCTGGCCCAGTAGCTTCCCCACGCGCAAGGTGCTCCCGATGACCCACCCGACCCCACTGGAAAAGTCGGCGAGCACCTGACATCTGCAGCGTCATATGGGTTACAAAGTGCACTTGATAAAAATAATTACCCATGATGGATCGAGGCCTTACCTATGCAGTTGTCCCGCTTTTCCTTCACCGCAGCCACCGTTCTGGCGCTGCTTGTCAGTGCCGCCGTCAACGCCGCCGAGACGGATCCGCAAGCCTTGCTGGCCAAAGCCCGGGCCGAACAGCCTGCTTATCTGGACACCTTGAAAACCCTGGTCGCAGTGGATACCGGGACCGGGACCAAGCCGGGTCTGGACCAGGTCAGCGCGCTGCTGGTCAAGCGCCTGGAGGCTCTGGGGGCCAAGGTCGAGACCAGTCCGGCCAGTCCTTCGGCAGGTGACAATATCGTCGGCACCTTCAAGGGCACAGGTAATAAAGACTTCCTGCTGATGGTGCATTACGACACCGTATTCGGCCCCGGAACCGTGGCCAAAAGGCCGTTTCGCACCGAAGGTGAGCGTGCCTATGGCCCGGGTGTCGCCGATGCCAAGGGCGGAGTGGCAATGATCCTGCACGCGGTCAAGTTGTTGCAGGATCAACAGTTCAAGGACTACGGCACCCTGACCATACTGTTT
This sequence comes from Pseudomonas sp. Lz4W, assembly GCF_000346225.2. Taxonomy (NCBI): domain Bacteria; kingdom Pseudomonadati; phylum Pseudomonadota; class Gammaproteobacteria; order Pseudomonadales; family Pseudomonadaceae; genus Pseudomonas; species Pseudomonas sp. Lz4W. Next base: position 2,526,244 of record NZ_CP017432.1, read on the forward strand.
AACCCCGACGAAGAAATGGGCTCTGCCGGGTCGAAAAAAATCATTGCCGAACTTGCCCGCAAACATGACTACGTATTCTCCTACGAGCCACCGGACACAGATGCCGTGACCGTGGCCACCAATGGCATCAACCAGCTCAGTATGGAGGTCAAGGGCAAGTCCTCCCATGCGGGCTCCGCGCCGGAAAAGGGTCGCAATGCTCTGACCGAACTGGCGCATCAGATCGTGCAGCTCAAGGACCTGGGCGACCCGGCCAAAGGCACCACGGTTAACTGGACCATGGCCCGGGCCGGCGACAAGGCCAATATCATCCCCGACCTGGCGAGCGCCCAGGCCGACATGCGCTACTCGGATGTGGCCGAAAGCGACCGGGTTCTGGCCGATGCCAAGCGCATTGCGCAGAACACATTGATCCCGGACACCGAAACTGCGATCACCCTGCACCAGGGCCGGCCGCCGTTGGCGAAGAATGCCGGCTCCGAATCCCTGGCCAGAACGGCGCAACAGCTCTATGGCGAAATTGGTCTGAAGGTTGAACCTATCGCCATGCGTTTCGGCACGGATGCGGGTTATGCCTATGTGCCGGGGAGTGCCAAGCCGGCAGTGCTGGAAACCATGGGCGTGGTCGGTGCAGGTTTACACGCAGAGGACGAATACATCGAACTGAGCAGCATTGCGCCGCGGCTGTACCTGACCGTGGCAATGATCAGGGAGCTCTCCAGATAAACCCGCCCCCCGTCCATCTGTAGGAGCTCGCTTGTTGTAGGAGCGAGCTTGCTCGCGAGCCTTTCAGCGAAGAGCTTCTACACGCGGCCATGGGCCTGGGAAGCCAGTTCTGCGGTATCCACGCGCACAAAGATTGAATCACCGACCGCCGTCAGCACATCCCCCGCATAGACCTCGCAGATGACACGGCTTTTGCGTCCCACCTCACCTTCGACTCTCGCCCGCAAGGTCAGGGGCACACCCATCGGGGTCGGTTTGACGAACTTGATCCCCAGATTGCCGGTGACGCAATTGATCCGCGGCAGGCTGTCGACCTCACGCTGCTGCGCACGGTAGTGAAAAGCCATCGCGGTCCAGTTCGAATGGCAATCAACCAGCATCGCAATCAAGCCGCCATAGACCAGGTCCGGCCAGCCGCAATATTTGGCATCCGGCAGGTGCTCGGCGATTACATGCACCCCGTCCTCATGCCAGAAACTCTTTACGTGCAGGCCGTGGACATTGCTGGTGCCGCAGCCGAAACAAACCCCTTCAGGGGCCGCGCTGTCTTGCAGGGAACAACCGAGCTGAGTAGTCATTGGGCATTGCTCCTTGATATGTGTCTGCCAGATGCCATTACGTTAACGTACCCCCCCCGTAGGAGCGAGCTTGCCTCGCGATAGCCTCGAGAGCACCCGACATCCAGACAAAAAAAACGGCGTGACCGAAGTCACGCCGGGGTATTGCCAGTCAGTGCGCGGATATCGTGGGTCCTTGCCCTGACTGTTTGAACCTGTAGCGCTTCAGCCGCGCTCGATGGCCACGGCCACTCCCTGACCACCACCGATGCACAGGGTGGCGAGGCCTTTTTTGGCGTCGCGCCTGATCATCTCGTGCAACAAGGTCACCAGCACCCGGCAGCCCGAGGCGCCGATCGGATGGCCCAGAGCAATGGCTCCGCCGTTGACATTGACCTTGTCCATGTCCCATTCCAGCTCTTTACCCACCGCCAATGCCTGGGCTGCGAAGGCTTCGTTGGCTTCGATCAGATCCAGCTGGTCGAGGCTCCAGCCAGCCTTGGCCAGGCAGCGCCGGGTGGCCGCTACCGGGCCGATGCCCATGATGGCCGGATCAACCCCGGCACCGGCGTAACCCGAGATCCGCGCCAGTACCGGCAGGCCCAGCGCCCTGGCTTTGTCGGCACTCATCAACATCACGGCGGCGGCCCCGTCATTGATGGTCGAAGAGTTGCCGGCGGTGACGCTGCCGTCTTTCTTGAACGCCGGCTTGAGCAGGCCAAGGGACTGCAGAGTGATGCCTTGACGGGGTTGCTCGTCCACCGCAAACGACAGCGGGTCGCCCTTGCGCTGGGGGATCAGGATCGGCGTGATCTCGTCGTCGAAACGGCCGCACTCGATGGCCGCACAAGCCTTTTGCTGGGACGCGACAGCAAAGGCATCCTGCTGTTCACGGCCGAGCTGGTACTTGTCCACCAGATTCTCGGCAGTGATGCCCATGTGGTAGTCGTTAAAAGCGTCCATCAAGCCGTCGTGGAGCAGGCTGTCGATCATCCTGGCATGGCCCATGCGCAAGCCGGTGCGGGCAGCAGGCAGCACGTAGGGGGCCAGGCTCATGTTCTCCATGCCACCGGCAATAATGACCTCTGCATCGCCGCAGCGGATCGCCTGGGCCGCCAACTGGACCGCCTTGAGACCGGAGCCGCAGAGCTTGTTCAGGGTCATGGCGGGAACGCTGTGGGGCAGGTCGGCGAATATCGACGCCTGACGCGCGGGGTTTTGCCCGCAACCGGCGCTCAGCACCTGGCCGAGAATCACTTCATCCACCTGATCAGCGTCCAGACCGGTTTTGACCAGCAACTGGCGAATTACCGCGGCGCCCAGTTCGACTGCCGGAATAGTGGCCAGGGCCCCCTGAAAACTGCCTATGGCTGTGCGCGTGGCCGCGACAATGACGACTTCTTGCATCACATTGCTCCTTGAAAAAGCCAGGTCAGGCGAACTGCATTTCTGGTACATGCTCGGGCACGATCAACTTGCCGGCGGTCTTGCGCACAATTTCTTCCACGCTGACCCCGGGGGCACGCTCCTTGAGGATGAACGCACCGTCAGCGATTTCCAGGTAGGCGAGGTCGGTCAGAACCCGCTTGATGCAGCCGGCACCGGTCAACGGCAGGCTGCAACGGGACAGCAGTTTCGACTCGCCGTCCTTGGACGCATGGGTCATGGTGACGATGATATTGTCGGCCCCCGCCACCAGGTCCATCGCGCCGCCCATGCCCTTGACCATTTTGCCGGGGATCATCCAGGAGGCGATATTGCCCTGCACGTCCACTTCAAAGGCGCCGAGCACGGTCAGGTCGATGTGACCGCCGCGAATCATGGCGAAGGATTCTGCCGAAGAGAAAATCGAAGCCCCGGTGCGGGCAGTAACTGTCTGTTTGCCGGCATTGATCATGTCGGCGTCAGCTTGCCCTTTTTGCGGGAATGCACCCATGCCGAGCAGGCCGTTTTCTGATTGCAGCATGACTTCCATGCCTTCGGGGATGTAGTTGGCCACCAGGGTCGGAATGCCGATGCCGAGGTTCACATAGAAGCCGTCCTGCATTTCGCGGGCGACGCGCTGGGCCATTTGTTCGCGGGTAAGAGCCATTATTGTTCTCCGTGGAGCCAGGGCTGAGGGCAGGGGATCAGGAACGTTCGGTGAGTTGCTCGATGCGTTTCTCGAACGTGCCGCAAATGATCCGGTCGACGTAGATGCCAGGGGTATGGATCTGTGTCGGGTCCAGCTCGCCGGGCTCGACGATCTCTTCAACTTCGACCACGGTGATCTTGCCCGCGGTGGCGGCCAGCGGATTGAAGTTTTGCGCGGTGTGGCGGTAGATCACGTTGCCAAAATGGTCAGCCTTCCAGCCTTTGACAATGGCGAAGTCGCCGGTGATCGACTCTTCCATCAGGTAGGCGCGACCCTTGAATTCGCGGATTTCCTTGCCGTCAGCCACTGGCGTGCCTACACCGGTAGCGGTAAAGAACGCAGGAATACCGGCGCCACCGGCACGCATCTTCTCGGCAAGAGTGCCCTGGGGGGTCAGAACCACTTCGATTTCGCCGTCCAGCAACTGCTTCTCGAACAGGGCGTTTTCCCCCACGTAGGAGGCGATCACTTTGCTGACCTGGCGGTCTTGCAGCAATACCCCCAGACCAAACCCGTCAACCCCGCAGTTGTTCGAGACCACCGTCAGGTCGCGAGTGCCCTTGCGCTTGATCTCGTTGATCAGGTTTTCCGGGATACCGCACAGGCCAAAGCCCCCGGCGATCACGGTCATGCCATCTTCGAGCCCGGCCAGGGCCTCCTCGTAGGACGCCACACGTTTGTCGAAACCTGCCATAGACACCTCTTTTATTGTTAGTGGTGGGTGGTTAGCCAATGGCAGCGAGTGTCACTCCGGGTAATTGATTTGTTAAATTGTTTTTTAAGGTTTATTAATTGGTAAAGTAAATCAATGACTCCAGGGTGCAGCCCATGACCGTAAAACAGATGCGTGCCTTCCTCGCCGTGGCCCAGAGCCTGAGCTTCGCCGTGGCCTGTGAACGCCTGCATTTGTCGCAGTCGGCGCTGAGCCTGACCATCAAGGCGCTGGAGGAGGGGCTGGGAGGGCGCCTGTTCAGCCGTACCACACGGCATGTGGCCTTGACCCCCGAAGGTGAGTCGCTGTTGCCGCTGGCCCGACGGCTGATTGCCGAGTGGGACAATGCCGAGGACGAGATGCGCCAGCGCTTCACCCTGCAGCGGGGGCGGGTAACCCTGGCAGCGATACCTTCGTTTTCGGGCAATCTGCTGCCGCGTATCCTCAAGAACTTTCGTACCCGCCACCCCCGGCTCAACGTCACGGTCAACGACGTGATCAACGAACAGGTGCTGGAGATGGTGCGTGATCGTCAGGTGGAGCTGGGTGTGGCATTCAAGCCGGGCCCGGGGTCAGCGCTGACCTTTACCCCGCTGTATATGGACCGGTTTGTCGCAATAGTGCCCAGTGATTCGCAGTGGGCCGGGCGTTTGCTGATTGATTGGCAAACCCTGCTGGAACAACCCTTCATCACACTGCAGCGACCCTCTGCCGTACGGGTGATGCTCGAAGAGCATTTGCAGGCCCGGCAGATGAAATTGCCGGTGGAATTTGAAAGTCATCAACTGGCTACGGTCGGACGCATGGTCGCCAGCGGGCTGGGAGTCAGTGCAGTTCCGGCACTGTGCGCCGAACAGATGCGCGAGCTCGGCGCCCGCTGCATCACCTTGCATGAACCCGTGATCGAACGGGCCATGGGCATCCTGACCAAACCCGGCCATGAGTTGTCGGCAGCGGCCCAGGCGATGTTTGACAGTTTGCTCGGCGAGAAACTTGGCGAACGGTTTTGCGACTAAGGTCCGGATGGCCCCTGGCAGCGGCCGTGTAATCTTTGGTTACATCATTAAGATACTCTTAGTCATTGCCAGCTATTCCTAAACATCTTGCAGCACTGATTCAGTGCATGAACTTGAATGCCTCAGTGATAGTGGCAAAAAACTTAACCTGTCGCATCTGATAACTAAAGTCTCGCGCGTAACTTGGCCCTAGGACTCCTACAGACACCTCGGACCTTTATTAAGAACAGTCCTAACTTGTAATGCATCAAATACCCATATGCCTTGTTTGAATCGGCCGCCAAACGTACCGCCTGTATTATTTAATAAAGTGATTGAGTAAGATGCCGCCGCTGCATTCAATAAACTGCGCTCCCGAGGCGCTTACTATGGAAGTTACTTATATGTTGTCTTTGAAAAAAACCTTGCTCGTTACTTGCCTGTTGGCAGTTTCTGGAAGTGCACTGGCCGCCAACAAGGCCGACCTGCTTGTGATCGGCAAGATCGTTCCCGCCGGCTGTGACGTAACCATCGGCACGGGTGCACCTCTGGACCTGGGCGATATCCATGTCGCCGATCTGAACCCCGATCCTGATAAACCAACTCCACTGGCTAACCGCAGCGTTCCTTATAGCCTTACCTGCACCGGCCCGGTGGCCATCAGCACCCGCTGGCTCGACAACAATGAAGCCCACGGTACCCACCCCGTGAGCCATAACTTCTTCAGCCTGGGCAAAGATGCGTCTGACGCCCCTATCGGCCACTTGTGGATCCAGCACGGTGGTGGCGCAAGCGTAGCGGTAACCGGTAATGGCGCTGAAACCCATGCCAATGTCATCACCAGCGTCGACGGTATTGTCTGGACTGATGCGACCTACGGTCAGGCCAGCAAGCGTCAGGTCAACTCCTTTGCGCCAGCGGGGGAAATGACACCCGCGGCCTACACCACCTATAGCGGAAGATTCACACTCAAGCCGCAAATTGCGCCGACCAGTACCCTGGACCTTAACAATGCGCTGACCATTGATGCCAGTGCCACCATGGAAGTGACTTACCTGTAACTGTAGTTTTGCCTCTGTCACGCCGAATATTATTCGGCGTGACAGTACGATTATACTGCGGGCAATATGCATGAACGCCGGGTAACAGTAGCGGCCAAACTCAGGGTGGTACTTTTTAGAAAGGGGTGGGCCTATTCATAACTGCCGAACCCATGATTGACTTATAACGCCGCAAGTATGCGCCACATAAAAATCCAACATCTACAGGCTGGCACTGTCGTGAACTATGTATTGCTTCGACCCCCGATTTTTTTGCCAGAGAAAACGCCGGCTAAACAAGGTGAGTTTAAATCCACACCTATAACTGAATATGAGCTGAAAATAGGAATACTCCTAATTGCTTGCGCCCTAGGAGTATTCCTATTTTAAGTTTTGCAACAGGTCGTCAGAGTGCTGGCCGCCGTAATTGGCCTGCTCTGAAGCATTGATTCGAGCAGTTTTATTCATCAAGACATAGACGAACCATTATGAATATTAAAAAAACTTTGCTTGCAACCTGTCTTCTGGCTGCTTCGGCCAATGCATTGGCCGCGACCACTGCCGACCTGAAAGTTACCGGTAAGGTGGTACCTGCCAGCTGCGACGTGACCATCGGCACCGGAGCCCCCGTGGATCTGGGTGATATTCAGGTCAGCGCACTCAATACTGACCCCGATAAGCCAACCGCACTGACCGTTCCTGCGGTTCCTTACAACATCACCTGTACCGGACCGGTCGCCATCAGCACCAGCTGGGTTGATAACCAGGAAGCCGACGGTACCTACCCTGCAACTGGCGTCAACCTGTTCAGCCTGGGCAAAGATGCGGCTGACGCCCCTATTGGCCACCTTTGGATCCAGCACGGTGGTGGCGCAAGCGTTGCAGTGACGGGTAATGGCGCAGAGACCCATGCCAATGTCATTACCAGTGCCGACGGTATTACCTGGGTTGACTCATCCTACGGTCAGGCCAGCAAAACCCTGATTAACTCCTTTGCTCCAGCGGGGGCATCAACGCCCGCGGCCTACACCACCTATAGCGGTCGCTTCACACTCAAACCGTCGATAGCCCCCGTGAACGAGCTGGACCTGAGTACCTCGCTGAACATCAATGCCAACGCCACCATGGAACTCAGCTACCTGTAATGGTTGACCGTGCGCCGGATCCACTCCGGTGCATACAGACGCAATGCTCGTCCGGTTACTTGTGGCTACAGCACGGCGGTGGCGCAAGCGTAGCGGTAACCGGCAGTGGTGCTGAAACCATTGAATCGAGCAGTTTTACCCATCAAGACATAGAGGAACCATTATGAATATTAAACAAACTTTGCTTGCAACCTGTCTTCTGGCTGCCTCTGCCAATGCATTGGCGGCGACCACTGCCGACCTGAAAGTTACCGGTAAGGTGGTACCTGCCAGCTGCGACGTGACCATCGGCACCGGAGCCCCCCTGAATCTGGGTGACATTCAGGTCAGCGCACTCGAAAGCGACCCTGCCAAGCCAACCCCAATGCCCAACGCTACTCTTCCATACAACATCACCTGTACCGGACCGGTCGCCATCAGCACCAGCTGGGTTGATAACCAGGAAGCCGACGGTACCTACCCTGCGGCTGGCCACAACCTGTTCAGCCTGGGCAAAGATGCGGCTGACGCCCCTATTGGCCACCTTTGGATCCAGCACGGTGGTGGCGCAAGCGTTGTAGTGACGGGTAATGGTACGGAAACCCATGCCAATGTCCTTGCCAGTAACGACGGTATTACCTGGACTGTCACACAGTACGGTCAGGTCAGCAAAATCGCGATGAACTCCTTTGCTCCAGTGGGGGCAACAACGCCGGCTGCCTACACCACCTATAGCGGCACCTTCACACTCAAGCCGCAAATTGCCCCTGTGGACACGCTGGACCTGAGTACTTCGCTGAACATCAATGCCAACGCCACCATGGAGCTGAACTACCTGTAACTGTTGCCCCGCACCGGATTCGCACCGGTGCAGGCAGACGCAATGCGCGTTCGGCGTGGGCCATTCAGGCCACCTGAGCTCATTGCCGTGTAACAGCGCTCAACAAGGTGCCTCCGGGCGGGGCACCTTTTCATTGTTGCCGAATCGCCAATAGTCGTCGTCACGCTTTTCTGCGGATCTTTATCCCGGGCCCAACGGCGCAAGAGCGCGAGTGACTGAACCCTTAAACATTTCCCGGACTCCTTGAAGTTCGCCAAAGGTCGTGCCCATATTTTTATTTCGCCTACAGAGCCCCAGATGCTTGCTCAGCTTTTTTATCCTGGCCCTGGCCAGTTGGTTGCCGCCAGTCCAGGCCGCCGGCATGGTCCCCGACACCACCGTCGTGATTGTCCAGGTGGCTGACGGCGAAGGCCGGATCAATGTCACCAATACCGATGCACAGGCCGCACTGCTGCATAGCTCTCTGCAAAACATTGCCGAAGACAAGGAAACCCTGCTGGTGGTAACGCCGCCCCTGACCCGCGTCGAACCGGGGCAAAAACAGCTGGTGCGTTTTATCCTGCAGGCGCGCACGCCGGTCACCACCCAGCGTCTGAAGCGCGTGATATTCGAAGGCATCCCGCAAAAGAAAACCGACGCCAAATCCACGGTCACCATGAACGTACGCCAGAACCTGCCGGTGATTATCCATCCCGAAGGTTTGCCCATGAAAAACGATCCCTGGGTGCTGCTCAAGTGGACCCGCTCCGGCAATACCCTGACGGTGAATAACGACAGCCCGTACGTGGTGCGCCTGACCAAGCAACTGACCCTGCTGCCAGGCAAGACCGCGGCTGAACTGCCCAATAACTACATTTTGCCGGGCCAGACCCTCAGCGTGAAACTCCCCGACCAGAGCCCTGAATCGCTGACTTCGGTGCAATTCACCCCAGCCAGTATTTACGGATTTGCCGTCAACGCATTTACCGCCCCCCTGAACTGATCCTCTGTTTTTAGTATGTCAAGGATGTCCTGGATGATTTTGAAGCCCATGGCAGCGCGTGTCTGTGGCGCGCTGTTTCGCCACCTGAGACCTTCGAGCCTGCTGGCCCCTTTGGCCTTGCTGAGTGTTGAGGCACTTGCCAAGCAAACCGACAGTGCCCATACCCGTCTTGAGCCTGCCGAGCTGCTGGCGCAATTTGATGTGCAAATGCTCAAGCACCGGGGCATCGACCCGGCTGTGGCACAGTATTTTGCCGCCGCACCGCGATTCGGCTCTGGCAATCGACGGGTAGAGTTATGGGTCAACGGTAACCCCCGCGGCCAGGTCGAAGCCCGTTTCGATGATGAAGGCCAGTTGTGCTTCAACCGTGGGTTGCTGGATCAGGCGGGATTGAAAATCCCCAAGGCGCAATGGCAGATAAACCCGGGGCAAAGTCCGGATATCCAGGCTATTTGCTACGACTTTGCCGGTGCCTGGCCGCAAACCGAAGTCGAATTGTTACCCAACAGCCAGCAAGTGCGGCTGGTGGTGAGTCACGATGCCCTGCGCCCGGAGGCGGTGGACCGTGGCATCTACCAGAGCGGCGGTGCCGGGGCGCTGATCAATTATGAACTGCAGACCTTTACCTCGCAGTCCGGCAGTTACTCCAGCAATTATCATTCGGCCAATACCGAGCTGGGTTTTAACCTGGGTGACTGGATAGTGCGCAGCAGCCAGTCGTTTACCGCCAATGATAACGGCAATGACTTCCAGACCCTCTACACCTACGGCCAGACCACCTTTGTCGAACAGGCCCGCACCCTGCAAGTGGGGGAGATCAATATCAGTGATTCGGTGGTGGCCGGTGCGCCCATCACCGGCTTGCAACTGGTGCCCGAGTCGGCCCTGAAAAGCGGTAGCCAGGGCGCCACGGTTGACGGCATCGCGCAAAGCCAGGCCCGGGTCGAAGTGCGCCAGGCCGGTGCATTGCTCTACACCACGGTAGTGCCGGCCGGGCCGTTCAGGCTGTCGGATATCCGTTTGCTCAACAGCAACACGGATCTTGATGTGCGGGTGATCGAAGCCGATGGTCAGGAGCAGCGCTTTACGGTGGCCGCCGCATCGCTGATTCGCACCTCGTTGTCGACCCCGGGAATGTCCCTTGCCGTGGGCAAGCTGCGTACCTTCGACAGCAGCAGCGGCGGGGCCAAACCCCTGATTGCCACGGCCAGCGACGGCTGGCTGCTGGGTTCCAGCAACAAAATTTCTGCCGGCGCCATGTTGGCTGACAACAATTATCAGGCCCTGGCACTGGAGCTGGATTCAGTGCTCAGCCCCACCACGGCACTGACGGTGCGCACCGTGGCGTCCAAGGCGCCGAAGGTCAAGGGCGCAGGCGGGCAGGTCAGTGCCAGCCTCAGTACCCGTGTCAGCGAAAAAATCAGCGTCAACCTCAACACCACCCAGCAAAGCCAGGGCTACCGTGACCTGCTGGACACCACTAACCGGTATAACGAGTACGACTCCAGCGGGCTGGCCCGCTCCCAGTACGGCGTATCGGCCGCCTGGAGCGATCCGGTGCTGGGCAGTTTCAGCAGCACCTGGTCGACCTCCCGCACGTTTGCCGGGCACAGCTCCGAGTACCTGAGCGCCAGCTGGAGCAAGTCATTCCCGCGTTTCAGTGTTAACGCCAGTGTGGAAAAGACCACCCGCAACCTGAACCGCAAGGAGCAGACCCGGCGCTCACGCAATGAAGGGCCACAAACGGCACTCTACTTGTCGGTCAGCGTGCCCCTGGGCAGCGGCCGCAGTACCCGGGCCTACGCCAGCCAGCGTTCGGATCGCACCCGCTACGGTGCCAGCTTCAATGACAGCAGTTTTGAACGGTTCAATTACAACCTGGCAGTGGAGCGCGAAGTGGAAAACGTCAGCCAGCAGTTATCTGCCAACGCCAGCCTGCTGACCCCTTATGCCCAGACCTCAGCCGGGGTTTCCACCAGCGACGACAGCCGCAGCTACAACTTGCGGGCCAGCGGCGGGGTAGTGGTGCATGAGCAGGGTGTGACGCTGTCGCCGTATCCGGTGCGCGACAGCTTTGCCATTGCCTCGGTAGGGGATGTTTCGGGGATCAAGTTGCAGACCCCGAGCGGTCCGGTGTGGACCGATGGCGCGGGGCGTGCGGTGATCGCCAGCCTTAACCCGTACAGCTCGACCAGGGTGGAAGTGGAAACCAAGGATCTGCCACGCAACATCGATATCCGCAATGGCCACCAGATGCTCTCTGCGGCCCGTGGTTCGGTACACCGGATGGATTTTGAAGTGCTCAAGAGCCGGCGGGTGCTGTTGACGGTAATGGATGCCAAGGGCGGTGTTCCGGCCAAGGGCGCCAGTGTCGTGGATGCCAATGGCGGCTTTGTCACCAGCGTCATCGATGACGGCCAGGTGTACCTGAACCACCTGGAACATGCCACACCGCTGCGCATTGAGCACAGCGACGATCAGTCCTGCGAGTTGAGCTTCGAGGTCCCCGAGGAGCAAGACCTGGAAAGCTATTTCGAAACCCTCAATGCCAGCTGTACCTCTGAGCCAAAAGCCATGCTGGCCGCCAATGGGAGAACCCTGTAAATGACTATTCCGGACCCTCGCCGCAAGCTGCTCCCGGTCTCATTACTGTTGCTCCTGTTGGGGGGCAGCCCGCACTTGCTGGCCAGCGATTGCGAAATCACCTTGAGCAGCCAGCATCTCGATTACGGCCCTCAGCAACACCCGTCCGGAGCCGTAACGCCGCAGGCCAGGCACCTTCTGGACCGGCGCGAGGTGCGCCTGAACGCCAATTGCCTGGCAGATTCGGCCATCGAGTTGAGCCTGCACGGGCCCGTGCAATCGAACCGGATGAAGTTCAGTGATCAAGGCCAGGTCAGCATTCAAATGAGCCGGGCGCAACTGGATGGCCGCCCGGTCGGCCTGGCCAGGCTGAGTGATCTGGGGGCTACGGGGGTCGGTCTGGAGAGTCTGGCGAGCGCACCGGGCGATATCATTGTTCCGGTCGAAGGCGGCCTTCCGGCACGCGGCAAGAGCCTGGTGCTGAGCCTGGAAATTGTGCCGGAGCTGCCGTTGAGTGACATGCGCTCGCGGGATGCCAAAACCCACGAGGGGCAGTTGCGCATCGACGTCAGCGCAACATGAGCCGCCATGCTTATGCCCCTAGGCCTCATCAAATTTTGCAACAGGTGATTTTATGCGTCCCTTAACTAGCTTGCTCCTGCTGTTGTTGGTTGTTGCGGGCACTGCACAGAGTGCCTCCAGCGTAGACCTGAGTATTAGCGCCACCACTCACCCGGCGGCCTGTGATATCCGTCTGGAGAATGGCGGTCACGTTGACTACGGGGTGCTGCAGCGCAGTGACCTGAACGCCGATAGCAGCCGTGAAACCCTGTTGCCGGCCAGGAACCTGGGCTGGTCGATCAGTTGCGGGTATGCGGTGCCGGTTGGCCTGCAATGGACCGACAACCACGCCGCCTATGGCAGCCTGCCTGTGGGCACGCAGTATTTCAGCATGGGCAAGGATGGCCGGGGTGCGCCGATTGGCAGCCTGGAGATCCTCTACGGTGATGCCACTGTCGCTGACGGGCAAACCGTATCAGCCATCTCCAGGCAGACAGGAAGTGCCACCTGGATACCCAACCTCACTGGTATCGTCGACAACCGTTTCGTACTGGCATTTGCCGCTCCCGGAACCGGCACCCTCGGGGCATTTGCCAGTTACTCCGGACAGTTGCTGCTGAGCACGCGCATTGCGCCGCTCGATACTCTGGACCAGACCCGGGTGATCCAGCTGGACGCCAGCGCAACGGTGGAGATCATCTACCTGTAGGCCATTGGCCGGTCAGCAGTACAAGACCGGCCGAAGCGTGTACGGGTGGTTACTGGTTGGCGTAGCGAGGCGAGCACTGATCACTCTTGTACATCCATGAACTCCTTGGCCCAGGCCACATAGTTTTCCGGCAGCGTATAGGTGTGGGTCAATTCTGTGGCGCTCAGATTGGAGGTGCTGTGGGTCAGCTGGCGCTGGGCCCGCAGGCTGTCGTAGGTGGCCTTGATGGCGGCAAAGTAGGCTGCATGTCCGGCCACCACCACGCGCACGCCCAGACTTGCCAGGCGCTGGCTGTCATTGAGTTCGGGGTTGCCGTAAGTCACCAGCATCAAGGGCACGCTGAGTTTTTCCGAGATCTGCTCAAGGTGCTCGAAGTCCTTGATGCCGACGATGCAGATACCATCGGCACCGGCTTTCTCGTAGGCCAGGGTGCGTTCGATAATGGCACTGGTTGGCAACACCCCGGCATTGGTCCGGGCAATGATTGAGAGACCGGGATCGACACGGGCTTCCAGGGCGGCCTTGACCTTGCCAATGCCTTCCTCGATGGAAATCAGGTCAGTGGATTTGCGCGCGAACTGGGCGGGCAGCAGGGTGTCTTCAATGGTCAGTGCCGCAACCCCGGCGCGCTCCAGTTCTTCGACGGTGCGCATCACATTCAGGGCATTGCCATAGCCATGGTCGGCATCAGCTATGAAGGGCAATTGGGCCACTCGGCCGATGCGGGTGGCCTGTTCAACGAACTCACTCAGGGTGATCAACGCAAAATCGGGGGCTGCCAGTACCTGCAGCGACGCTACCGAGCCGCCCAGGATGCCGACCTCAAAACCAAGATCGGCAGCGATGCGGGCGGACATGGGGTCGAAAACAGAAGCAGTTTCGACGCACATTGGCGTGGCCAGCAGTTCACGAAAATTGCGACGAAGATCTGAGTGGGAAATTTTGGACATGTTCTTTCCTGGTTCTGGCCATCGTCAAAATACGATCAATGCCCGCTGTTCATAGTGCGGCAAGACTATCACGCAAGAAAACCGGGGATCATGACGTTTAAGCATGGGGTATGCGCCAAGCGCAGGCTTTGCTCCTGGCAAGTGTAGGAGCGAGCTTGCCTCGCGATGGCGCAATGTCCTTGCCGGATGAAATGACTGACACACCGCTATCGTTGGCAAGCCAGCTCCCACAGGGTGAAAGCGGCATTTGTAGGAGCGAGCTTGCCTCGCGATGGCGCAATGTCCTTGCCGGATGAAATGACTGACACACCGCCATCGCTGGCAAGCCAGCTCCCACAGGGTGTAAGCGGCATCTGTAGGAGCAAGCTTGCCTCGCGATGGCGCAATGTCCTTGTCGGATGTAAGGACTGACTCACCGCCATCGCTGGCAAGCCAGCTCCCACAGGGTGGAGCTGCATCTGTAGGAGCAAGCTTGCCTCGCGATGGCGCAATGTCCTTGCCGGATGAAATGACTGACACACCGCCATCGCTGGCAAGCCAGCTCCCACAGGGTGGAGCTTCATCTGTAGGAGCGAGCTTGCCTCGCGATGGTGCAATGTCCTTGCCGGATGAAATAACTGACTCACCGCCATCGCTGGCAAGCCAGCTCCCACAGGGTGATAGCGGCATTTGTGGGGGCGAGCTTGCCTCGCGATGGCGCAATGTCCTTGTCGGATGTAATGACTGACACACCGCCATCGCTGGCAAGCCAGCTCCCACACGGTTTAAGCGTCATATCGGCATGCAACAAGCGCAGCGAGCCTGGCCATTGATCTGTAGTGTCAGCGTGCATCCATCACTGCCCGGTTACTGAGCAGGATCTTGCCGCTGGCCTCGGCGATCTGCTCGCCGCGCTGGTTGCTGCACAGGCCGGTGAGTACGGCAATGCCGCCGTTGCTCCTGGGTTTGTTCAGGGTTTCGGTGATGGTCCATTGCACCCTCAGAGTGTCCCCGGCAAACACCGGGGCGACGAACCGGCAATTATGTTCAAGGTAAGCCACGGCTGTGCCGTAGAAGTACATGCCGATGGAGGCCGACATAAAGGCGCCGGTCATCGGCCCGTGCAGGATTGGCCGGCCGAAACGGCTGGCGGCGCAGAATTCGGCATCGCTGTGCAACGGGTTGAAGTCGCCAAACATGCCGCAGGCACGACTGATATGGGAGGCGTCGATGGTCAGCGACTGGCCAAAGGTCTCACCCTCGGTGATTTCGTCGAATGCTTTTCCTACAAAGTTCATACATCAAGCTCCATGGCTGTTCGGTGCTCTTCGCGTTCGCGTAGGGCCTTGCGAATGATTTTGCCGGTGGTGGTCATCGGCAGTTCGTCGAGGAACTCGATTTCCCGGGGGTATTCGTGGGCAGCCAGCTGGGCCCGGACATGGGCCTGCAGTTGCCCTACGGTCTCGGCGCTGGCGGCATAGCCGGCATTGAGGACCACAAATGCCTTCACCACTTCAGTGCGAATCGGGTCTTTCTTGCCGATAGCCGCAGCCATTTTTACCGCCGGATGCTTGATCAGGCAGTCTTCGATCGGCGTCGGGCCGATGCGATAGCCGGCGCTGGTGATGACGTCATCGTTGCGCCCGAGAAAGAAGATATAGCCGTCTTCATCCATCGAGCCTTTGTCGCCGGTCACCAGCCAGCCGTTGAGGTATTTCTCTTCAGTGGCCGCAGTGTTCTGCCAATAGCGCAGCATCTGGCTGCCGTTGGGCGTCGCCACGGCAATATGCCCCGAGTCCCCGGTGGGTACGACCACCCCGTAGTCGTCGATGATGGCAACGTTGAAACCTTCGACGGCCCGACCTATTGCATGTGGCCGGCAGACACCCAGGGAGGCGCAGGAGGACACCACCAGGTTGCATTCGGTCTGGCCATAGAATTCGTTGATCCGCACCCCCAGTGCCTGATCGCCCCAGGCCAGCAATTCGTCGCCCAGCGACTCGCCGCCGCTGGCAACCGAGCGCAGTGCCAGCTGCCAGCGTTGCTGCGGGTTTTCTACAGGACGTAATAGCTTGAGTGCGGTCGGCGGGAAAAAGACATTTTTGATCTGCAGTTCTTCAATCAGCTCGAACACCTCTTCAGCGACGAACTTTTCGGCACGGTAGGCCACCACCGGTACCCCGTGGTACCAGGCAGGCAACAGTACGTCCAGCAGGCCGCCAATCCATGCCCAGTCAGCCGGGGTCCACATCCGGTCGCCGGGCTGGGGGAAGTCGTCGTGGGAGCTGCGTACCCCCGGCAAGTGGCCGAGCAATACGCGATGGGCATGCAGTGCACCTTTGGGGTGACCGGTAGTGCCGGAGGTATAGATGATCAGGGCCGGGTCTTCAGCGCCGGTGTCGAGGGTCTCGAACTGGTCACTCTGGTCCTTGAGCCGGGCATGATAATCCAGCACCCCGGCCCGCTGCGTGATCGGGTCGATGACATAGCACAGCTTCAAATCGGGGAGACGGTCCCATACCTTTTCAATCTTTTGCAGGCCGCTGTTATCGGTGATAAGCACACCCATTGAACAGTTCGAGGCGCGATGCTCGATGGCATCGCTGCCGAACAGCTTGAACAGCGGAACTGCAATTGCCCCCAGCTTGTACAGGGCAATGTGTGCGGTTCCGGCCTCCAGCCCCTGGGGCAGCATGATCCCGACCCGGTCGCCGGGCTGCACACCTTGTTCGCGCAAGCTGTTGGCCAGGCGGTTGGCTTGCTGTTGCAAGGTCAGGAAACTGTGCTGTTGTACCGAGCCATCGGCGTTTTTCTGAATAATCGCAATGCGCCCGGGTTCGGCGGCCCAGCGGTCGCAACAGGCCCGGGCGATGTTGAAACGCGGGGCCGTCTCCCACTGCGGGTGTCTGACAGCGGCGTGCGGGGTAGTCATGGTCAAATCCTTCTGGTGGTAGGCCTGGATCAGAAACTGCCGAACGTCGAGCCCAGTACCAGCACCACCAGCAAGGCAGTGAGTGGTACCACGGTCGTCATCATGAAAATTTGTGGGTATGACTGGCGGTGGCTGAGGCCGCAGATTGCCAGCAGGGTGATTACTGCTCCCGAGTGGGGCAGGGTATCCAGGCCGCCGGCAGCAATGGTGGCCACCCGGTGAAACAGTTCCGGGCTGATACCGGCGGCCTCGATCATGCGCAGATAATCACTGCCGAGGGTGCGGAAGGCGATGCTCAGGCCGCCGGATGAGGAACCGGTGATTCCCGCCAGCACGTTCATGCTGAGGACGGTGGATATCAGCGGGTGCTCCGGCGAAAAATTGAGAATGGCAGCCTTGATCACCGCAAAACCGGCCAGGCCGGCGATCACCGCGCCATAGGCCACTTCCGAGGCGGTGTTGAAGATCGGCAGCATTGCGCCAAGGCTGCCCTTGTTGATGGTGGTCGTCAGGTTGTCCCAGCGCTTCCAGTTGAGCACGATCACGAACACGATCGCGCACATCAGTGCCAACAATACCGACCAGAGCCCCACCACGCTGGCAGGATCGATGCTGCCAAAGCGCTCCTCGCGCAGAACACTGAGGTCCAGCGAAGGCAGAATCCAGTAGCTGAAGGCCGCATTCAGGCCGATCACCACAATGATGGGCAGCAGCGCTACCAGCAGTCCGGGCCTGGGTACTGCGTCGTTCGACGGGATTTCAATGTCATGGTCACCGTAGCCTTCACCGTTGGCCATCGCCTTGCGCGCCCGTGACTGCAAGATCCAGGTGCCCAGCCACAACATCACTACCGAAGCGATGATGCCCAGGCCCGGTGCGGCAAAGGTGGTGGTGCCGAGGTAGGCCGTGGGAATGGCGTTCTGGATCGACGGCGCGCCGGGCAGGGCGGTCATGGTGAAAGTGAAGGCACCCAGGGCGATGGCGGCAGGCATGTAGCGTTTGGGAGTGCCGGACTCGCGAAAAATCACCGCTCCGATCGGATACACGGCGAAAGCAACCACAAACAGCGACACGCCTCCGTATGTCAGCAGAGCGCAGGCCAGCACTACCGTGAGAATCACATGGCGCCGGCCCAGGCGCCGCATGAACCAGTCGGCAATGGTATGCGCGGCCCCTGAGTCAGCCACCAGCTTGCCAAACAGCGAGCCGAGGATGAACAGAGGGAAGAACTTGATCAGGTACAGGCCCAGCTCCTTCATGAACAGCTGGGTGTAAGTGGGCATGATGTGCGTCGCGCCACCGCTGAGCAGTACCGCCAGGGCTGCCATCAGCGGCGCCAGGATCAGTACGGTCACGCCCCGGTAGGCGAGAAACATCAACAACAGAAGGGATATCAGTATCGCCATCGTGCTCATGGGTGGCTCTCTTATAATTATTGTTTTGGCGTGCGGTGCTGCCTGACGTTTACGTTTGCGTCAACCTAGTGCAGGGGCAATGGCCTGTCAACCGGCCCGGGCCCCCGGGTCGTGTTCACTCATAAACGACGACTGCAAATGTGCGGCGCCCTGAGTCGTATATACCTACTCAGTAGGGGTTTATTTGACCCATGGGCGGCAGGTTCTGTGGAGTGAGAGCAGCTGAACACGTGGTCTGGAGAGCAGGGCAAATTGACAGTATTACTTTTAGGTATAAAGATATTCCTAAAAAATATTACGGCGCAATCAGTCGCTTTCAATTCACACACCTTGCACGAGGTGGGTTGACGCCGTGAATTAGCCAATAAGAAGGAGTCCAGAACCATGAGTCTTGCAACGAGAGTCCGCCTCAAGACCAGCGTAAGCGCCTGTGTTTTTATGCTGGCGACCGCGGCAAATGCCGATCCACAAGGACAAAAAATCTACACCCAGGGGGGCGAGTCCCCGCTAGCCATGGCCTGCACCACCTGTCATGGCGCCAATGGCCTGGGTACCGATAGCGCAGGTTTCCCGCGTCTGGCGGGGCTGCCCCAGGGTTATCTGGTCAAGCAGCTTGAGGACTTTGGCTCCGGCAAACGGGCCAACGCGGTGATGCAACCCATCGCATCAGCCCTCAGCGAAAGCGAAGAACAGGCAGTTGCCAGCTACCTGAGCACCATGGCTGTCCCGGCCCCGGCGGTTGATTTAGCCGCCACCGGCAGTGTTGGCGGGGCAGCGGAAAAACTGGTCAAGCAGGGCGACTGGAGTCGCAATATTCCGGCCTGTGTCGCGTGTCACGGCGTGAGTGACACTGGCGTTGGCCAGAGTTTCCCTCCGCTGCTGGGGCAGTCCGCGACTTACATCGCAGCCCAGTTGAATGCGTGGCGCAGTGGTACCCGCAAGAATGACCCCAATGACCTGATGGGCCATATCGCGCGCTCCCTGACCGATGCCGAAATCAAAGATCTGTCCACCTATTTCGCCAGCCTGAGCGGGGGAGCCAAACAATGAACTTTCCTGCCAAAGTACTGATCGCCGTGGTCGTCGCCGTACCGCTTCTGGCTGCCAAAACCTGGTACGAAGAGCGCGGCATGACACCCGTGGCCAAGGCCCCGAGCGCCGCTGCCGGGGTGGCTGATGCGCACCCTGACGCTGGCGTGGCGGCTGCGCCGGCCAAGCCTTCCGGCCCACTGGTATTTACCCCGCCCCAGGAGTCGGAGTTGCCGGATAACGCCTTTGGCGTGCTGGTGCGCGAAGGGCGAGATATTTTCGTCAATACCCAGAAAAATGCCGCTGACTATGTCGGCAACGGCCTCAACTGCACCAATTGCCACCTGGATCAAGGTCGCAAGGCAGGGTCCGCTCCGCTTTGGGGAGCTTATGGCATGTACCCGGCGTATCGAAAAAAGAACAACAAGGTCAATACCTTTGCCGAGCGCATGCAGGGTTGCTTTGAATTCAGCATGAATGGCAAGGCACCCGCCAGTGACAGTCATGTGATCAAGGCCTTGAGCACCTATGCCTACTGGCTGGCGACCACGGCGCCTGTGGGCGTGGATCTGCCCGGGCGCCTGTACCCGGTCATTCCTGCACCGGAAAAAGGCTATGACCTGGTCAAAGGCAAACAGATTTATGCCGATCAATGTGCTATCTGCCATGGCGCAGAAGGGCAGGGGCAAAAGTCTGCTGATACCTACGTGTTTCCACCACTGTGGGGTAAGGATTCTTACAACTGGGGTGCGGGGATGCACCGTATCAATACGGCCGCCGGGTTTATCAAACAAAACATGCCGCTGGGCAAGGGCGGTTCGCTGACCGATGCTCAAGCCTGGGATGTAGCCGCCTACATCAATAGCCAGGAGCGGCCTCAGGATCCGCGTCTGGTGGACAACTCGGTTGAAAAAACCCGCAAGAAATACCATGAGGGCGACGGCGTTAACCTGTACGGCGAGTCGGTCAATGGCGTGATCCTGGGCCAGGGTATCAAGTAAGCGGCTCAATCCCCCTAGCGACGCCAAGCATCAGCGCGGCGTCGCGCATCAAACAGGTGTTGCCCAGCTATCCGGGAATAAAAATTGTTGAGCCGCAGACCGGTTATTGGCTGCGGGACTCGGCGGTGCGCCCTGGACAGTCGACGCACCCAGCGCAATGAAACGGCAAATGATCTCGGTCACGGTGTTCCAGAACGCCCGGGCGCAGGCGCAGAGCCACTGGAGGTAGCCGGTCAAAGCCTGCTTCGAGCCGTCACGCGATATAGCTGGAAGCGAGCTTTTTATTCCATAAAACAAGTACAAGCGCGATTTATAGTGCGTTTTAATCTATCCAGGTCATTCTGAACAGATTGGAGTATTTGTCTTTGAAAACCGCAGCGCTCTTACCTTTTAGCCTCGCTTTGCTCGCAACCTGCACCAACGCTTTTGCCGGCTCCACTCTGGATCGCGTCATCGAAAAAGGTGAGCTCAGAGGGGTATTGATGGAGAGCTATCCGCCGTTCTCTTTTCTCAACGAGCAGAACCAGCTGGACGGCTTTGATGTTGATGTCGCCAAGGCCGTAGCGCAACGGCTCGGGGTGAAACTCAAGCTGCAAACGCCTTCCTGGGATGTGATCGCAGCCGGCCGCTGGAGCGGGCGCTACGACATCTGCGTGTGCTCCATGACGCCGAGCAAGGCTCGCGCCGAAGTGTTCGATTTTCCGGTGGAGTATTACCAGTCGCCTGCGGTGATCGTGGTCAATGCCCAGGACACCACTATCGCTTCAGGCAAGGATTTGTCCGCAAAGAAGGTCGGCGTGGGCAGCGCGTCCACCTATGAAGCCTATTTGAACAAGGATCTGGTGATCGAGGGGGCAACGGACAAACCGCTGCAATACCCGTTCGAGAATGTGCAGATCGCCCCGTACGATAATGAAACAGTGGCATTCCAGGACCTGGCACTGGGCAGCGGAGTACGCCTGGATGCAATGGTCACCAACCTTATCACCGCCCGTGAACGCATTGCCCATGACCCTCGCTTCAAAATTGCCGGCGACCCGCTGTATGCAGAGCCCAATGTGGTGGCGATTGAAAAGGGCGATCCTCAGTGGAGTGCCAAGGTCACTGAAGTCATTGGTGAACTGAAAGCCGACGGCACACTGAGCAAAATTTCGCAGAAGTGGATCGGTGCCGATATCAGCCAATGACAGCCCACAACCCACACCCCGCCAAGACCGGGGTACCACCCGAAACCGCAGCGTCGCGCCTGAGCCAGCTGTTTGGCTTTCGCACCCGGTTGTATCTGACCTGGGCGGCCTTGCTCGGTTTGTGCGTGATGTTCTTCATGAGCTTCGATCTGAAGTTCTCGATCATTGTTGATAAATTGCCCAACCTGTTGGGCCTGCATCTGGGGCCCAACGGTTTCCTGCAAGGCGCCGCGCTCACCTTGTTTCTGTGTTTGTGTTCGATCTGGCTGTCGTTGCTGCTGGGTTTTGTCACCGCCCTCACGCGTCTGTCACGCAGCGCTGTGGCCTTCGGGATCGCCAGCTTCTATGCCTCTTTTTTCCGCGGCACGCCGCTGCTGATCCAGATCCTGCTGATCTATCTGGGCTTGCCCCAGATCGGCGTGGTTCCAGGTGCAATCAGCGCCGGGATCATTGCCCTGTCGCTCAACTACGGGGCCTACCTGAGCGAGATCTTTCGCGCCGGCATCATGACCGTGGCGCCCGGCCAGCGCGAAGCGGCCATGGCCCTGGGGCTTTCGCCGACGGCGACATTCGTGCACATCATCCTGCCCCAGGCCATGCGCACGATTATTCCGCCGACCACCAGCCAGTTCATTTCCATGCTCAAGGATTCATCGCTGATTTCGGTGATGGGGGTCTGGGAAGTGATGTTCCTGGCGCAGTCCTACGGCCGCTCCACTTATCGCTATATCGAAATGCTCACCACCGCAGCCGTTATCTACTGGCTGCTGTCAATCGGACTCGAACTGCTCCAGCACCGCCTGGAGCGCCACTACGGCAAAGGTTTCAAAAATCAGCGCTGAGGCAGTCCCTTGTTTAATCCATTTTTTCAGGAATCATGATGTCCGATCCCAAACCTCTGTTGTTTGCCCTCTACGAGCAAGCGAGTGTCGGCTGTGGTGGTGCGCCAAGCCTGTGGACCCACCCGGCAGACGAGCGACTGAGCATCAACTCTCTGGGCTATTGGTCGAACCTGGCCCGGATCGCCGATCAGGCTCACCTGGACATGCTGTTTTTCGGCGATGTGCTGGGCTTCTACGATGTGTTTGCCGGCAATGCCGATGCCGCCATGAAATGGGCCGTGGAAGCCCCGGCCAATGATCCGCTGATGATCATTCCGGCACTGGCAGCCATCACCGAAAATCTGGCTTTCGGTGTGACCGTGACCACCAGTTACGAGCATCCGTTTACCCATGCCCGGCGCTTCAGCACCCTGGATCACATGACCAATGGCCGGATCGGCTGGAACATCGTGACCTCGTACCTGTCCAGTGCCGCGCGCAATTTCGGTCTGGAGCAGATGATCAAACACGATGATCGCTACGAGCGTGCCGAAGAATTCATGGACGTGGCCTACAAGCTTTGGGAAGGCAGCTGGGCCGATGATGCCGTGGTTGCCGACAAGGCGCGCCAACTGTATGCCCGGGGTGATCGCGTGCGCCCGATCAACCATGCCGGCGAACACTATCGGGTAGCCGGGCCGCATCTGACCTCGCCATCGCCGCAACGCACACCGCTGCTGATCCAGGCCGGCTGGTCAGGGCGGGGCAGGGCCTTTGCGGCCAAGCACGCCGAACTGATCTTCGTGGCCAAGTCCAACCCCCACGAGATCCGCCAGGGACTGGAAGAAATCCGGGCCCAGGCCCTGGCCCTCGGCCGCCCGGCACAGGACGTCAAGTCACTGACCGTGTTGCGCATTGTCACCGCCAAAACTGAAATTGAAGCCCGGCGCAAATACGACCAGCTGCAGAGCAATTACCACTTGCAGGCACAACTGGTCAGTTATGCCGGTGATACCGGTATCGACATCAGTCGCTACGCCGACAGTGATGCGCTGTCCACCCACACCGAAGGCATGACCTCCTATGTGATGCGAGCGGATGGCAGCGCCAAGCCCTTGACTGCGGGTGACGTCAAACAGCGCTTTGCCAACGTCACCCGGGGCAGTGACTTGATTCTGGTGGGTACACCGCAACAGGTTGCAGAGCAGATTGAAGAGCACGCACGGATCAGCGGGACCACGGGCTACATGCTCAACCCGCTGATCAGCCCCGGCAGCCTTGAAGACTTTGTCGAGCTGATTATTCCCGAGTTGCAAAAGCGCGGCCTGTATCGCACCGAACCCCAGCGGGGTACCTTGCGTTCGCGACTGCGGGCAGACGGCGCCAGTCATTTGCCAGCCAGTGCATATGGCGCGTCGTTTCGTTTCGACCGGGGTTAGGCAACGGATCCATTGTCATCCACGCCCCCTGCAGGAGCGAGCTGGCTTGCGATGCACGCACCGCGGTGTATCAGGTAAAACCCGGAGCGGCCATCGCAGGCAAGCCAGCTCCCACAGGAGCTCCACACGACTCCCGGCGCAGCAACACCTGTGGGAGCCTGGCTTGCCAGCGATTCAATCTGCACAGTTGAACCGCGGTGCGCGTAGCGCCGGCAAGCCAGACCCCAGCTTCAATGGTTGACCTGTTTCGATAAAGGCGAGGGCCCAAGGTCGGGCGCGTGGGCTAAATAGGCCTGGCGCATATCCAGGGCCGATCCGTCGAGTGCCTGTTTGAAATCATCGACGCTCATTGCCTGCTTGTCATTCTTCAGCGTCAGCCCGGCCCCTTTGCTGACCACCTGCGCCACAACCTCATGATCCCAGGCATCCAGAACTGCGACTTCTGTGGTGATTTGTGTGTCCTGGTCACGGATGCCCATAACCGTACTCACGCCGGCGGCAAGCAGCGTCACGGGGAGCCACTCATAAAAGCGCAAACCCTGGGTTGAGGCCGACACGGTGATGATGGCAGGCCTGACGATCAGTGTGTCCGGGCCCGGAGTCGTGACAACGGTCATGACCTTGCCCAGCTCCTGTTTCAGAGCAGCATCGTAGTAATGGCTCAGGTCCGAGAGCATTGCCTGTGAACGTCGGTCGGTCGGCACCAGCGGTAGGTAGTACTGGCTAGGCTCGATATACACCCGGGTGTAATGTTTGAGATCACGCTGCGGGTTTACCCAGGACAATACCCGTTGGCCAGAGGGCAATTTTTTTTCCGTGAGTTGGCTGTAGTCCTGTAAAAACCCTGAATATTCGTCTGGAGAGACGGTTTTGCCGGCGCAAGCGGCGAGTGACATGCACAGGGCTACCAGTAACGGTAGCGAGAGACTTCTTGGCATTGGATCGGTGTTCCCGGGGCGAGTGTTTTCATGAAGGATGTTCGTCGTGCTCAAGCGTCTGTGCCGCTTTCGCAACCATTTATATGCAGTTCGCCATGGGCCATGACCCATTGGGTAAGCTCGGCAACAGGTATTGAGTGGCAGTACTCCACCCACTGGCTGCACTGCGGGCTGTAAGTCTCGATATAGCGGACCAGAACGATGGATTTCTGGTCGCTGGACAGCGTCAGGCGAGACTCCTGGAAAAGCACTGGATCGGTGCGCCAGAATTTGCTGGTGCGCTGGTTCAGAATCAAAGCGTTGGCGCTTTGGGCCTTGCTGCTCAAGGTCGGCATCGAGGGCATCCCGGAATGAATTGCCCGCAGTTTGCCTGAGGGGTTTTGCCGGGAGATGTCTGGTTTATGCGCATACAGGCGCAATGTTTCACGATTGAAATATATGACCCTGACGCCAGAATGGTTTTAGATAGCCCCCCTTATTTACCCATGGATCGCTAATGTGAGCAGGCTGCTGATCGTCGACGACGATGTGGAAATCCTATTACTGCTGGAGAAGTTCTTTCTCTTGCATGCTTATGAAGTGGAACTGGTCACCCACGGAGAAGCCATGTGGGCGGCCATCGGGCGCCAGCGGCCGGACCTCATCATTCTCGATCTGATGCTTCCCGGTGAAGGCGGGCTCAGCCTCTGTCAAAAATTACGCCTGAACACCGGCATTCCGATTGTGATGCTGACCGCCATGGGCGAGCTGAGTGACCGCATTGTTGGCCTGGAACTGGGTGCCGATGATTACCTGACCAAGCCTTTTGATCCTCGCGAGTTGCTGGCCCGTCTGCGGGCAGTTCTACGTCGCGCCAGTGATCCGGTAAGAGCCCGTAATGAAGACACACGGCTGGTGATCAGCTTTGCGGGCTGGCACCTGGACGTAACACGCCGCGAGTTGCGTTCGTCTGCCGATGTCATGATTCCGCTCTCGGGCGGTGAGTTCGATTTACTGGTGGTCTTTCTCGAACACCCTGAACGCATCCTCTCCCGCGAACAATTGATCGACCTGACGCGGGGCAATAATCACGAAGCCTTTGACCGCAGCATTGACGTGCAGGTAAGCCGCCTGAGACGCAAAATAGAACCGGACAGCAAGCGTCCGGACCTGATTCGTACCGTGCGTAACGGCGGCTACCTGTTCAACGCAAAGGTGACGCGCACGTGATGAGTCTGATTGCCCACGCTGACACCCTCAGACGCCGGATTGCCCTGACCATTGTCGCGGCGATGCTCGCTTCGCTGGTGCTCTATGCCCTGTTTGTGCAGGTCGCCGGGGTCTGGGCCAAACCGCCAGTGGATCAAATCGGCTTGCTGGATCAGGTCGCGACCACTACCCGCATCATCCAGGCGGCTCCGCCACAACTGCGGGAGCAGCTGTCGGCTGCGGCGAGCAATCCATCACTCGGGGTGCTATGGAGCGAACACCGGAGCAGCTTCGGACTTCCGGCAACCGGCACCGCCATCGACCAGAACCAGTCGCCGGTTCTGCATCGATTGCTGGACAATACCGAACACAGGATAGAAGTCTTCCAGCCCGCCAATTGGCCTAGCGAAAGCCCGCAAGCGCGTTATGCCATGCTGGTGCAACTGAACGACGGCAGCTGGTTGTCGTTTACCCCTCCGCAACGCAGTTGGGGAATGAGTGCAGCGTTGCGTTTTGCCGTGGTTATTGCCCTGGGGCTTCTTGCTGCCTGGCTGGTAGCGCGGTTCGCCACACGCCAGCTGGCTGACCCGCTGCAGCGTTTTACCAGTGCCGTACAACGCTTCGGTACCGACCTTGATGCCCCCGCCATTGACATCGAAGGCCCCCGTGAAATACGCCAGGCGATCATGGCCTACAACACCATGCAGGCGAAAATCCAGCAATTCATTGCCGAGCGCACCCTCATGCTGGCGTCGATTTCCCACGACTTGCGTGCGCCATTGACCCGCATACGGCTGCGTTGTGAGTTCATTGAAGATATTGACCAGCAACGCAAATTGATCCGCGACACCGATGAAATGCAATCGATGATCAACTCCGCCCTGGGCTTTTTCCGCGACGAGACCCTGCGCGAGCAAGCCACCAGTTTTGACCTCTCCGAACTGCTGCAGACGGTCATCGATGACTACAGCGATCAGGGTATCGACGTGGTTTTTTCAGGGCCTGCCCACCTGGTGTATTTCGGCCGCCCGGTGGGCATCAAGCGAATGACCGCCAACTTGCT
Source organism: Pseudomonas sp. Lz4W (assembly GCF_000346225.2). Classification (NCBI taxonomy): domain Bacteria; kingdom Pseudomonadati; phylum Pseudomonadota; class Gammaproteobacteria; order Pseudomonadales; family Pseudomonadaceae; genus Pseudomonas; species Pseudomonas sp. Lz4W. The sequence continues at coordinate 2,553,150 of NZ_CP017432.1, forward strand.
GGAAAACGCCGTGAAGTATGCCCGGCATCCACGCATCGAACTGATCAATGGCCAGACTTCGGTGTGTATCGAGGTAAGCGATGAAGGACCGGGGATTGCCGATTCGGAACTGGAGAACGTATTCGTTCCGTTCTTCCGGCTTGAGCCCTCGCGCAATCGCGACTCCGGTGGCGTAGGGCTTGGTCTGTCCTCGGCCCGGGCAATGGCGCGCCAGCACGGTGGCGAGCTGCTGTTGCGAAACCGTATGGGCGGTGGACTCATCGCGCAGGTTGAGTTGCCCCATGGCGCCATCAAACGCACCGGTTCGGCTGAGGGGGCATGAAGCCAAATCACTGCAGGGCTGCTTAAATGCCGGAGCACGACAGCTGACAGGTTTGGATCCCTGTCATGAAATGAAAAGAGGCTGTCGTCTGATGAGAAGCACGCCGACAACCCGCAGCTTACATTCCAATCAACGTAAATCGCCGTAGCGCATCCAGAACGTTGATTGGAGAAAAATAAGCATGGCCCAAGTAGTACGTTTTTATGAAACCGGAGGTCCCGAGGTTCTTCGCCTTGAAGAGGCCGAAGTGGGCGACCCGGGTCCGGGTGAAGTTCGGCTACGCCAGGTCGCTGTCGGTCTGAACTATGCCGATACCTATTTCCGCAACGGCACTTACCCGATCCCGATGCCCAATGGCATGGGCGTGGAAGCCGCCGGCATCGTAGTGGCAGTGGGTGAGGGCGTGAGCAATGTGGCTGTAGGCGATCGTGTCACCTACACCGGCTTTCTCAACACCCTGGGTGCCTACAGCACAGAACGCCTGATCTCGGCAGCGCCCCTGATCAAACTGCCCGAAAGCATTTCATTTGAGACCGCCGCCGCAATGACCATGCGCGGGCTCACTTCTGCCTATTTGATGCGCCGTATCTATGACTTCAAGGCTGGCGACAGTATCTTGCTGCACGCCGCAGCCGGAGGCGTCGGCCTGATTGTTTCGCAGTGGGCAAAACTGCTGGGACTCAAAGTCATAGGCACTGTGTCCAGCGATGCCAAAGGCGAGGTAGCCCGTGCCCATGGTTGCGACCATGTAATCAATTACAGCCACGAAGACGTCGCCAAACGGGTACGTGAGTTGACCGGCGGCGTTGGCGTAAACGTGGTGTTTGACAGTGTCGGCAAAAACACCTTCGCGGGCTCGCTGGACTCCCTCAAGCGCCGTGGCTTGATGGTCTGTGTTGGCACTGCATCCGGCCCGATCCCGCCTTTCGACCCGGTATTGCTGGCAATCAAAGGTTCGCTGCACCTGACTCGCCCGGCACTTGCCGATTACATTGCTGACCCGGCAGAAAAGGCCGATCTGGCCGGCGAACTGTTTGATCTGGTTGGAAGCGGTCAAATCAAGATCGAGATCAATCAGCATTACAGTTTGCAGGACGCGGTGCAGGCCCACCGGGATCTGGAATCGCGCAAGACCACGGGCTCTTCAATCTTCGTGATCTAAGGGGGGCGTCAGTCATGCAAGTTGAGCAACTTAGCTGCAATATCGGCGCAGAACTCTTTGGTGTAAACCTGGCCGAGGCCATACATGACGCGGGTCTGTTCGCAGAGATCCGTGCCCAGCTGCTCAAGCATCGGGTGCTGTTCCTGAGGGACCAGGACATCAGCCGCGCCGAGCATGTGGCCTTTGCCCGACGCTTCGGCGAGCTGGAAGACCACCCCGTGATTGGCAGTCATCCGGACCACCCGGGGCTCGTGCAAGTCTACAAAAACCCCGACAGCCCGGTTGACCGTTACGAGAACTCCTGGCACACCGATGCCACCTGGCGCGAGGCGCCGCCGATGGGCTGCGTGCTGCGCTGTGTGGAGTGTCCTCCAGTAGGGGGCGACACCATGTGGGCCAACATGGTGGTGGCTTACGAGCGCCTGCCGGACGATGTCAAAGCCAAGCTTGAAGGCCTGCGTGCACGGCATAGCATCGAAGCGACCTTCGGCGCCGCCATGCCTATCGAAAAACGCCTGGCACTCAAGGCCCAGTACCCGGACGCAGAACATCCAGTGGTGCGTACACATCCAGAGACCGGTGAGAAGGTGTTGTTCGTCAATGGTTTCACGACCCACTTCAGCAACTATCACACCGCTGCGCGTGTGCGTTATGGCCAGGACTTCAGCCAGGGCGCGCCCGAACTCCTGCGCTACCTGATAAGCCAGGCCAGTATTCCCGAGTACCAGGTGCGCTGGCGCTGGAAGCCCAACAGCATCGCGATCTGGGATAACCGCAGTACCCAGCACTATGCAGTGATGGATTACCCCGCCTGCCATCGAAAAATGGAACGCGCCGGAATCATCGGCGAAAAGACCTACTGAGCCCCCCCTGTAATCAGGTAAACGCCCGTACCAGCACCGTCCGTTGGGCAGGCAAAAATAAAAACAAGGAGACGAACATGCAATTTTTCGACGATTCCCTGCATCCGGAAAACATGGAAAAGGTGGTCATTACCGTCGCCCCTTATGCCCCGGAATGGATGCCCGAAGACTTCCCCCAGGACATCCCGGTGACCATGGATGAGCAGGTACAAATAGCCGTGGACTGCTATGAAGCAGGCGCCACCGTGCTGCACTTGCATGTCCGTGAGCTGGACGGGAAAGGTTCCAAGCGCTTGTCCAAGTTCAACGAACTGATTGGCGGGGTGCGCGAAGCTGTTCCGGACATGATCATTCAGGTAGGGGGCTCGATTTCCTTTGCGCCGGAAAGCGATGGCGAGGCGGCCCTGTGGCTGTCCGACGATACCCGGCACATGCTCGCGGAGCTGTCGCCCAAGCCCGACCAGGTCACCGTGGCGATCAATACCATTCAGATGAATATCATGGAGTTGCTGTACCCCGAATATCGGGAAGGCACCTCACTGGCCGACCCCATCATCGAAGCGGCCTACAGTGAAATGACCGTGCCGGCAGGTCCGGCCTGGGTGACCGAGCACCTCAAGCGTCTACAAGCCAACAACATTCAACCGCACTTCCAGCTGACCGGTATTCACTCTTACGAAACCCTTGAGCGAATGGTGCGCAAAGGTCTGTATAAAGGCCCGCTGAACCTGACGTGGATCGGTATCGGTGGCGGCTTCGACGGTCCCAACCCGTTCAATATGTTCAACTTTATCAATCGCGTACCTGATGGCTGCACCTTGACGTCCGAGTCGCTGATGAAGAATATGCTGCCCCTCAACACCATGGCTCTGGCCATGGGTTTGCATGCGCGTGTGGGCACTGAAGACACCATCATTGACCAGCATGGAAAGCGCTTTACCTCGGTGCAGCAGATCCAGCAAACAGTGCGTATCGCCCACGAGCTGGGGCGTGAAATTGCCACCGGGAAGCAAGCGCGCGAGATTTATCGCATCGGTGTGCAGTACGACAGCATTGAACAGACCCTGCTGGCCAACGGTATGGCACCGAACCGCAAGCCCGGGCAAAAGGGTGTACCTCAGCGCGGTTAATTGTCAGAAAACGGGGGGGCAGGACCACTTTGGGTCTTGCCCCCGCTCAGTTTCAAGCGTTACGCAATACCAAAAAATAATAACAAAACAGGTGCAAGACACCGAGGAGGCAGCATGGCCTATCACCACAGTGCTGTGGGCGATGAAGAAGATACGTCCGCCGGTATTCCACGCCGGTACGCCTGGATAGTGTTTGCTCTGACGTTTGGCTTGTTGATTTCCGATTACATGTCACGCCAGGTACTCAACGCGGTATTCCCGACCTTGAAACAGGAGTGGGCACTGAGTGACGGGCAACTGGGTCTGCTCAGTGGCATTGTCGCCTTGATGGTCGGTCTGCTGACGTTCCCCCTGTCATTGATGGCCGACCGCTTCGGTCGCGTTAGAAGTCTGGCGCTGATGGCCTTGCTGTGGAGCCTCGCCACCCTGGGTTGCGCCCTGGCAGAAAACTATCAGCACATGCTGATTGCGCGCTTCATGGTGGGTGTCGGGGAGGCGGCCTACGGCAGCGTCGGTATCGCCGTGGTGGTATCGGTGTTTCCCAAAACCATGCGTGCAACCCTGGCCAGCGCCTTTATGGCAGGCGGGCTGTTTGGATCCGTACTGGGCATTGCCCTGGGCGGGGCGATTGCCGCGAAACTGGGCTGGCGCTGGTCATTCGCCAGCATGGCGTTATTTGGCCTGATACTGGCGGCGCTATATCCGCTCATCGTCAAGGAGTCGCGGATTTCCCCGCAACGCCTGAACCGCACACGCAGCAAGACTCCGACGGCGCTCAAAAATTCGTTACGCACCTTGTACAGCACCCGCTCTGTGATTGGCGCTTACATTGGCAGTGGCTTGCAGATTTTTGTTTCCGGCACCCTGATCGTGTGGATGCCCAGCTACCTCAACCGTTATTACGCAATGGGCGAGGCCCGGGCAGGCAGTGTGGCAGCGATCATGGTGCTGTGTTGCGGAGCCGGAGCCGTCATGTGCGGGATGCTCAGTGATCGCCTGTGCCGTCAGTCACCGCTGCGCAAAATCGAAATATCCATTGTTTACTGCCTGAGCAGTTGCCTGTTGCTTTCGGTGGCATTGTTGCTACCTCCAGGCCCCGTGCAATTACTGTTGATCGGTATGGGCATGCTGGTGGTTGCGGGTACCAACGGTACAGCCGCAGCCATGGTGGCGAACCTGACCCATTACTCGGTACACGGCACCGCATTCGCCACTCTGACGCTGGTCAACAACCTGCTGGGCCTGGCCCCGGGGCCACTGATCACCGGCCGGGTCTCGGACATTATCGGCCTGCATGCAGCCTTGCAGTGGGTACCACTGATGAGTGTTGCGGCAGCGGCAGTCTTCTTCTACACCCGCCATCACTATCTCAATGATGTCGCCCGTTCAAAGGAGGAGCAGGTCGCTCAAGCGCCCGGCAAATCCCCGTGTGAGGTCTTATCGTGAGCGCCACTTTGCGTATCGATGTGTTCTTCGACTTTATTTGCCCCTGGTGCCTGATTGGCAAGCGTCATCTGGAGCGCGCCCTTGACCTGCTGCGAATCAGGCGTCCGGATGTGCAGCAGGAGCTTGCCTGGCATGGCGTGCAGTTATTGCCGCACCTGCCGCCACAGGGCGTGCCATTTGCCGAGTTTTACCGCCATCGCCTGGGCAGCGCCGAAGCTGTACGCATGCGTCAGGCACAGGTACAACAGGCTGCGGCCGATGCCGGGCTGAGCCTTGATCTGAGCGGCATCGACGTCATGCCCAATACAGCCACTGCCCATCGCCTGTTGCAGCACACCTCGGCACTGGGCGGAGCTGCCCGGCGCAATGCCTTGCTGGAAAAACTCTTCGATGCCTATTTCCATGACGGCAAAAACCTCGCAGATCCGGCCGTCCTGCTGGCCATGGCGCAGGAGTGTGGCTATCCGCAAGACGCTTTGGCCGACTGCCTGAGCGCTGATGCGACCCCCCTGGACGATAACGGCATGCCTGCCAGAGGTGTGCCGTACTTCATCTTCAACCGGCGCATCGAGGTCAGTGGTGCGCAGCCGCCGCAGCTATTGTTGCAGGCCATGGAGCAAGCCCTAGAGCAGGACACAAACAGGAGCCCAAGCCTATGAGCCGGCGCATAGCGGTACCTGCGCAAAAGGTCCCGGCACTTGATAAGCGGGCGCTGTTCGAGGCCGAAGGCAACAGCCTGGCGTTGTTCAATGTCGCGGGCCAGCTCTATGCCATAGACGACAGTTGTCCGCACCAGGGGGCATCTCTGTGTGCCGGCCGCCTGGAGGGCCGAGTCATTCAGTGTTGTGCCCATGGCCTGCGCTTTGATCTGAGCAGCGGCTACCTGCTCAATACCACCGGCCTGAAAGTCCCCAACTACCCGGTGGAAGTGGTTAACGGCCAGGTATATGTGTTGGTGGCCGGGGAGGGCGCAGCATGAGTGTGGTTGCCCTCACTGCGGCGCACAGCCGCGTGCGTGAACTGGCCCCCGGTTTTATCGTCAGCCTGATTGTGGCTGCAGCAGCAAGTTTTCTCTCCGAACACTACGGTGCCCCGGTGATGCTGTTCGCACTGTTGCTGGGTATGGCGTTGAATTTTCTAGCGGCGGACAGCATCTGCAAGCCTGGTATCGAGTTCACCGCGCGGACGGTGTTGCGCATAGGCGTAGCGCTGTTAGGGATGCGCATTACGCTGGAGCAGATCGTCGCCATGGGCTGGAAACCGGTGGCGCTGGTGGTGACCCTGGTGGTGGTGACCATCCTGGTGTCGGTAGTCGCCGCCAAAGCCATGGGCTTTCAACGCTTGTTCGGCATGCTCACCGGCGGGGCCACTGCGATTTGCGGGGCTTCGGCAGCACTGGCGCTGGCCGCGGCTTTGCCTAACCATCCGCAGAAGGAGCGGGCAACGCTGTTCACTGTAATTGGTGTGTCAGCCCTGTCGACCATGGCCATGATCGTCTATCCGATGATTGCCAACTGGCTTGAGCTGTCGCCCCAGATGGCCGGTGTTTTCCTTGGCGCCACCATTCACGATGTGGCTCAAGTGGTGGGTGCCGGCTACAGCATGTCGACCGAGACCGGCGATACCGCCACCGTGGTCAAGCTGATGCGCGTAGCCATGCTGCTGCCGGTGATTGTGTGCGCAGCCATGATTACCCGCATGCAGGGAGCCGATCCCACCGGCAAACGGCCGCCACTGTTGCCCTGGTTTGCCGTGGGCTTCCTGATACTGGCCTGTATCAACAGTACCGGCTGGGTGGTTCCCGCAGTGCAGAACTTCACCAACGAATTGTCCCGTTGGAGTCTGGTGGTGGCCATCAGTGCCCTGGGTATGAAAACTCAGCTCAAGGAACTGGCCGCAGTGGGGATCAAACCCATTTTACTGATGCTGGGGGAAACCATATTCCTCGTCATCCTGGTGCTGGTACTGATGCACTGGGGCATGTAAACCGTTACGCAATTGCTCCTTTTACGGTCGCGGCTAATTACCGGCGGCCGTTTTTTTATTGCATGGCGGTGTTGGCAGCAAACCCGTCGCTGGCGGGCCCTCAGTGATCTTTACGCGGCGCAATCATGCGTTCACTGCGCCAGACGGCCGGCGGCTGGCCGAACTGCGAAATGAACCAGCGGGTGAAAGAACTGGGCATGGAGTAACCGAGCATGTCGGTAATGCGTCCCAGGGAATAGCCGGGGTTCTCCAGGTAGCGAATCACCAGGTCGCGACGCACGATATTGATCAGCTCGCTGAAACTGGCGCCGTCTTCTTCCAGGCGGCGTTGCAGGGTGCGTACGTTCATACCCTGGCTTTGAGCAATTTGCTCAATGGTGGCGCGGCCCATGGGCAGCAGCAGGTAGATGGATTTGCGGACGTCAAATGCCAGCGAGTGATTGCTTTTGCCCTGTAGCGAGTCCAGGTAGCGCTGCGCGTGGCGAGCCATGGCCTCATTGGCCAGAGGGTTGGCAGTGTCAAGGTCGGTGGCGGGGCAAATGATGCCGTTGAACTCACAACCGAACTCCACTTTGCAGCCGAAGATACGCCGGTGCACGGTCAGATCTTCGGGGGCTTCATGGGTGAAGCAGACATTTATCGGGTGCCAGTGCGCGCCAAGTAGGGCCGCGCAAAAACGATACATCACAGCGATGGCCAGTTCGATGGACTGACGGTTACCGGCAGCCACCTCGGTGATCAGTTCCTCGCGAATGATCACCGTCTTGCCGCTTTCCTCAATGAAAATTGCCAGTGAGTCATTGAGCAGGTGCCGGTACTGCACAATCACTTTCAAGGCGTCGCGCAGACTGTTCTGAAGATTGAGCAGCAGGCTCACTTCACCAAAATCCGACAGCTGCCGTAACTCGGCCATGCGCAGGCCAAGGGTTTGGCAACCACTCATTTGCGCTGAGTGCTCCAGCAGACTGACCACCGAACTTGCCGGGATGCGTTGCTTGGGATCGTTGAGAATCGAAGGGCTCAATCCGGCTTGGGCCAGCAGCGCATTGACGTTCAAGCGCAGATGACGGGTCACTTCCAGATAGTTGGTCAGTGCTGCGGATCGGGCTAGAACGGTCATGGGGTGTCTGGCTTCCATTTGCTGACAAATGAGGTCTCGCTACAACGACTGGCTGCCATTTATAGAGGTTTGGTCGTGGAATGAAAAGCGCCTGCGGGTAAAACTCCGGGTTTGATTCCGGGCCCTGTCATCAAAAGAGAAGTGACTGACGCCAAATGTGAAGCGTTGGCAGAAGGCGAAATTTACTGTGCTTCTGGCAAGAGTTCGACGCGTTGGCGAACTGTCCGATGGCTTGTTCAAGGGTGAAAAGAACCATGAGTGAAACCACGATTCTGATTGTTCCGGGCTTGCGTGATCACGTGCCCCAGCACTGGCAGACGTTACTGGCTGCGCGACTGGACAAGGTCCGTTCAGTACCGCCTCTGGAAGACAACAAGCTCAGTCTGGCGGCTCGTGTAGATGCGATTGAGCGTGAGCTTGAGGTGATCAGCGGCCCGGTGATCCTGGTCGCCCACAGCGCCGGTGTACTGATGGTCGCGCATTGGGCGGCCCTCAGTAAGCGCCCGATCAAGGGCGCATTGCTGGCCGCACCGCCAGACCTTGAGGCCGTCTGGCCACTGGGCTATCCAACCTCGCAAAGCCTGCGGGCCAATGGCTGGGACCCTCTGCCAAAAGGCCGGTTGGGGTTCCCCTCGATTGTTGTTGGCAGCACCAATGATCACCTTGCAAGTCTGCCGGCCGTGACCCGCATGGCCCGACAGTGGGGCAGCGAGCTGGTCAATCTCGGGGCTGTCGGCCATCTCAATCCAGCTTCCGGTTACGGCCCGTGGCCACAGGCCGAAGAGTTTATCCGCACGCTGGACCGCTGATCGAGTTACCGCAAAACCGCCTGAAGTCTGCTCCCATCACCGCCAGGACCGGGGTGTGAGCCGTTGTTAAAACCAAAAACAAAAACAAAAAAAAACGGAGACAACGTAATGCACAACACCACAGGTCAAAGCCGCCCGAGTCGCAGCGTACTGACCACTGCCATCCTGCTTGCCTCAATGCCTTGTGCCTATGCTTTCGAACTCACCGATGGTAGCGAAGACTGGGCCGTGCGCTTCGACAACACCCTGAAAGCCAGCTATGGCCAGCGCGTCGAAGGTCAGAACTCGAAGATTGCCGGCACCTCCAACCTCAACGACGGCGACAAGAACTTTGGCGTCGGCAGTGCGGTGAGTCAGCGAGTCGATCTGCTAAGTGAACTGGATGTGGTCTACCAGGGAAAAATGGGCTTTAGGGTCAGCGCCGCAAGCTGGTATGACCATGCTTACGACCATGTCGGTTCAAACTCCAACCCTTTCCCGGGACAAGCGGGTAACGCAGGCAATCTGGTAGCGGCCCGCGCTGCAAACGGTGGCCTGATTCAGCCGGGTGACTCGCTCAATGGACATTCGGCCAGCAGACACGGGCTGAGCAACTATACCGATCGTTATTACAACGGCCCCTCGGGGGAAATCCTCGATGCCTTTGTGTTCTACAGCACTGAAATCGGCGACGAATCGATGCTCAGCGCCAAGCTTGGCAAACACAACGTGTACTGGGGCGAGACCCTGTTCAACGCGGCCAACGGCATCAACTACGGCCAGTCGGCACTGGACATCGCCAAGCTGTATAACGTGCCGGGCACTGAAACCAAAGAATTGTTCCTGCCGCGCAACCAGTTGTCAGTGTCGTTTACGGTCAACCCGGAGCTGACCCTGGGCGCCCAATACTTCCTCGAATTCCAGAACTCCCGCCTGCCCGAAGGCGGCACCTACATGGGCGGCTACGACATGCTGGGGGAGGGCGCGGACGTATTCTGGCTGCCCTTGCCGACCCTGCTGGACGGCTCCGGGGCCTATTACGCGGCGCCACGCGGGCATGATGTAAAACCGCGAAATTCCGGCGACTTCGGCCTGATGGCCAAGTGGAGCCCGCAATGGCTGGACGGCACCCTGGGCTTTTACTACCGCAACACCTCGGACCCGATGCCGGCGGTGCTGATCAATGCACCCAACCTGCACCAGCCGGGTTTGGCGGGCCTGCAAGGCGTCGAGTACATGACAGCCTATGCCGATGACATTGATATCTACGGCATCAGTCTGTCGAAAAGTGTAGGGCCGGTCAGCGTCGGCCTTGACTTGAACTACCGCGAAAACATGCCCCTGGTGAGTAACTTCAGCACGGTCAACTCAACCCTGGATACCCAGGCAGGTGAGGGCCTGATCAACGGCGCCAACATTATCGGCGCCATGCCGGGCAATGGCGAAACCGGGCTGGCCCGAGGCAAGACCTTCCACGTGGTACTCAATGGCCTGGTGACTTTTGGCAAGACAGCGCTCTGGGATGCCTCCTCACTGGCAGTTGAAGGTTCCTTGACCCACCTGGTCAGCGTCGACAAAGGCAAGCAGACATTCAAGGGCGACTCCAGCTACAGGGGCGTCGACAAGGTTGATACCAACGCTTACACCATTGCGGCCAACTTCGCGCCGACCTGGTTCCAGGTCTTCCCGGGTGTCGATATGTCCATGCCGGTTTCCTACAACGTGGGCCTCAAAGGCAACTCTGCGGTGCAGTTGGGTGGCAACGAAGATGCCGGCAGCTACTCGATCGGCGTCGCGGCAGACATCTACCAGAAGTACAAACTCGACCTGAAATACGTCGACTCCTTTGGCCCTTTCGATACCTGCGAAAGCGGGTTTGATAACAACACCCCGGGGGCCAACGGTCTGTACCAGTGCATCCCCGGACAGATCACCTCTCAAGCTGGCCTGTCGCCTTTGCTCAAGGATCGCGGGATGGTCACTGCCTCGTTCAAAGCCACATTCTGACTGACGCTCGAATTATAAAAACAAGTGGAGAGAATTCAGATGAAATTTCTAAGTACTGTGCTCGCAGCTTCTCTGGCCGCCATCATTGCCGGCCAGGCTCAAGCCGGCGTATCGGCGCAAGAGGCCGCAAAACTGGGCACCAGCCTGACGGGAGTGGGCGGCGAAATGGCAGGTAATGCCGATGGTTCGATCCCGGCCTACAAGGGCGGTCTGACCGTCCCCCCTGCCAGTTTCAAAGCCGGTGACAGCATGCGCCCGGACCCCTTTGCCGATGAGAAACCGCTGCTGGTCATCGATGGCAAAAACGTGGATCAGTACAAGGGAATGCTGACCGCTACCACTGTGGAGCTGGCCAGGCGCTACCCGACTTACCGGATCGATGTGTATCCGACCCACCGTACCGTATCGCTGCCTGCGCCGGTGCTGGCCAATACCCTGAAAAACGCCACCGATGCCAAGAGCCTCAACGACGGCCTGGCCATTGATAACGTGCTGCCCGGGGTACCGTTCCCGATTCCGCATTCGGGCAGCGAGGCCATGTGGAACCACCTGTTGCGCTACCTGGGTACCAATCTGAACACCAAGTATGACTCCTGGAACGTTGACGCTGCGGGGGTGCCGACACTGTCCACCACGGCGCTGGCATTCATGAACTATCCGATCTACGAAAACATGTCAAAGCCGGTTGCCAGTACCGACATTTTTTACCAGATGAAGCTGTATTACACCGGCCCTGCGCGTCGTGCGGGTGAAGCCATCATGCTCAGGGATTCTGCCGACCCGTTGACCCAGCCACGCAAGGCCTGGCAGTACCTGCCGGGTCAGCGGCGGGTAAAGCTGGCCCCTGACCTTGCCTATGACACGCCGAACCCCGGCACCGCCGGCGCCAACACCTACGACGATACCTTCGTCTTTATGGGCGCCCTGGACCGTTACGACTGGAAGCTGGTGGGCAAGCAGGAACTGATCGTGCCCTATAACACCTACAAGCTGACCTATGCCAAGGAAGCCGGGCCGCTCACGACCGCCAACCACATTGCCCCGGACTATGTGCGCTGGGAGAAACACCGGGTCTGGGTGGTGGAAGCCACGCTCAAGCCCGGCGCCCGCCACATCTATCACAAACGCCGCTTTTACCTGGATGAAGACAGCTGGATCGCTTTGGCCTCCGACCAATATGACTCCAGCGGCAAGCTCTACCGGGGTGCCTTCACCTTCCTCAGCCAGAGCTACGACAAACAGACCCCGGATACCTCGCCTTTCATGATTTATGACCTGGTCGGGGGCAACTACAACATCAACGGTATCGTCGGCCCGTACGGCGGTATCAAGTACACCAACCCGCTCTCGAAAGTGCAGTGGGCGCCGGACGCCCTGGCCGGGGCCGGGATTCGCTAGGCAGCCGCTCAAAGAAATCCGGGGCCCAAGGCTGTAGTGCCCCGCCAGAGTGACTTCAAGAACGCTGTGTATCTTGAGTTTCCGGCTCCGACAGCGCAGGCACCCAGGTGCTCGCGCTGTTGTTTTCATGGAAGGTGCGGTATGGGTTTGCTTAAAAAGTTCGAACTGGCGCTGCTGTTGCCACTGCTGGCGCTGGTGCCCGGTGGCGCGCATGCCGCCAGTTATGTGGATGTTCTGGACCTGCCATCGGCACCCAGCGCGTTATCCGTACGCAGCCCGCTGGTGGGTATCACCCGTGCAGGTGAGCGTCTGGTGAGCGTGGGACAGCGTGGCCATATTCTTTATTCCGATGATGCTGGCAAGCAATGGGCCCAGGCCAGCGTACCCCTGAGCAGTGATCTGAGTGCGGTGTATTTTCCATCTGCGACACAGGGCTGGGCGGTGGGTAACGATGGTGTCGTGCTGCACAGCAGTGACGCTGGGGTCACCTGGCGCAAGCAATTGGACGGGCGCCAGATCGGTGACTTGCTGATCAAGCATTACACCGCTCTGGCCATAGCCGAGCCCGGCAATGAGCAATGGCCATTACTGGTTGCAGAAGGTCAGCGTCTGGCGGCAGAAGGCGCCGACAAACCGCTGCTCGATGTGTGGTTCGCCAACGACAGGCTGGGTTATGTGGTCGGCGTGTTCAACCTGATCCTGCGTACCGAAGACGGAGGCCGCAGCTGGACCCCTTTTCAGGACCGCACCGACAACCCCCAGGGCTTTCACCTCAACGCCATAGCGTCCACCGGCGACGCGCTGTACATCGCCGGTGAGCAGGGGCTGGTGCTGAAATGGGATGAAACCGCGCAGCGTTTCGCGGCCATCCACACACCCTATCAGGGCAGTTTTTTCGGGGTTATCGGCAAACCCGGCGAGGTCATCGTCTACGGCCTGCGAGGCAATGTGTTGCGCAGCAGCGATGGCGGCGCGCACTGGAGTCCGCTCAGCAGTGGCCTGCAAGTCAGCATTACAGCCGCCGTCGTCAATCCCCAGGGGCAGTACGAACTGTTCACCCAGGCCGGGCACGCGTTGCTCAGTCAGGCCGACAGCCCGCGGTTACGCCTGTTGGCGCAGCAGGATATAGCCCCCGTGGCCGGAGCCACCCTGGCTGCCAATGGCTCGCTGGTGGTAGTGGGTAGCCGTGGTGCACAGGCACTGGCCGGCGAATAAGCCATAGAACAATTAGAGCGAGTACCCAGACATGGGCAATATCAAGCAAGACACCATGCCGGTGATCCGCGATCTGCGGGACTTCGACCGCCACTCCGGCAACCTGTTGGAGCGGCTGGTGTTCAACTACCGCCCACTGTTCATGCTACTGATGGCACTGGTCACCGTGCTCCTGGGTTATATGGCGTTGACGCGCCTGGAACTGCGACCCAGTTTCGAAAAAATGATTCCTCAGAGCCAGCCGTACATCCAGAACTACCTGGCAAACCGCCAGTCGTTACGCGGGCTGGGGAACTCGGTACGGGTGGTGGTGGAGAACACCCGGGGCGACATTTTCGATCCCGGTTACCTTGAAGTCCTCAAACAGGTCAACGACCAGCTGTTCATCACTGAAGGGGTTGACCGGGCCTGGATGAAGTCGTTATGGAGCCCCGGTGTACGCTGGACCGAAGTCACCGAGGAAGGCTTTCAGGGCGGCCCGGTGATGCCCGACACTTATCAAGGCTCGCCCGCAGACATCGCACAACTGCGCCAGAATATCAGCCGGGCCGGGATCGTCGGCAGTCTGGTGGCCAGTGACTACAAATCCAGCATGTTGATCGTACCGCTGCTGGACAAGACCTCCGCCACGGGCAAGGGCGTCAACTATCAGCAATTCTCGCGTTTGCTTGAAGAACAACTGCGGGACAAGATCGAATTCGCCGGTGACAGCGCTGCACGCAAGGCCGGGGAGGAGGGCAAAGGCCAGTACAAGGTGCGGGTCATAGGGTTCGCCAAGCTGATGGGCGATCTGATCGACGGCTTGATTCAGGTCATGATGTTTTTCGGGCTGGCGGTGGTCACTTCCCTGATCATCATCTACCTCTACACCCGCTGTGTTCGCAGCACCTTGCTGGTGGTGGGCTGCTCGTTGATTGCAGTGGTCTGGCAGCTGGGCATTATTGCCTGGCTGGGCTATGCCATTGATCCCTACTCGGTGCTGGTGCCTTTCCTGATCTTCGCCATCGGCGTGTCCCATGCGGCACAGAAAATGAACGGCATCATGCAGGACATCGCCCGCGGCACACACAAATTGATTGCCGCCCGCTATACCTTTCGCCGTCTGTTCATTGCCGGTGTTACAGCCCTGCTGGCCGATGCAGTGGGCTTCGCCGTGCTGATGCTGATCGATATTCCGGTGATACAAGACCTGGCAATCACTGCCAGCATCGGGGTCGCAGTCCTGATATTTACTTCTTTGCTGTTAATGCCCGTCGCGCTGTCTTATATCGGTGTGGGCCGTAAAGCCGCCGAGCGGGCCCTTGAAATCGAAACCCGGGCCACCGGCCATAAAGGCTTCGGCAAAATGTGGGACCTGCTGGACCGCTTCACCACTGGCAAGTGGGCAACCGGTGCGGTGCTGGTGGCGCTGCTTATGGGTGGCATTGGCTTTGTGGTCAGCCTGCAACTGAAAATAGGTGACCTCGACAGCGGTGCCCCGGAGCTGCGCGCAGACTCGCGCTACAACCTCGACAACGCCTACATCACCCGCCATTACGCGCTGTCCAGCGATCTGTTTGCGGTCATGATAAAAACCGCCCCGGAAGGTTGCCTGAACTACCAGACACTGATTCTTGCCGATCGTCTGGCATGGGAGCTGCAGCAGTCCCCAGGGGTACAGGCCACCTCTTCGCTGGTAAACGCGGTACGCCAGATCACTGCCGGTTCCTATGAAGGCAATCCCAAGCTCAACAGCATCCAGCGCAACCAGGACGTGCTCAACTATGCCGCCCAGCAGGCTTCGGTGAATTCCCCGGAGTTGTTCAACACCGATTGTTCGCTGATGCCCGTGATCGCTTTTCTCAAAGACCACAAGGCCGAGACCCTGGACGCCGTCGTGGCCATTGCCGACAAATTCGCCAGGGAAAACAGCACCCCGCAGCGTCAGTTCCTGCTGGCAGCCGGTACTGCCGGCATAGAAGCGGCGACCAATATCGTGGTGCGCGAAGCCAACCGCACCATGCTGCTTTATGTCTACGCCGCGGTGACCCTGTTCTGCCTGATCACCTTCCGCAGTTGGCGGGCCACGCTGGTGGCCTTGCTGCCGCTGGTGCTGACCTCAATCCTCTGCGAAGCGTTGATGGTGGTCATGGGCATCGGGGTGAAGGTTGCCACCTTGCCGGTGATTGCCCTGGGTGTGGGGATCGGCGTGGATTACGCGCTGTACTTGCTCAGCGTGCAGCTGCATCACCAGCGTCAGGGCCTGTCACTGTCCGATGCCTACCGTAAAGCGGTGTCATTCACCGGCCGGGTCGTGGGGCTGGTGGGCATCACCCTGGCGGCAGGTGTGGTGAGCTGGGTCTGGTCACCGATCAAATTCCAGGCAGACATGGGCATCCTGCTGACCTTCATGTTCCTGTGGAACATGCTTGGCGCGCTGATTCTCATTCCTGCCCTGTCGTACTTCCTGTTGCGCGGTCCTGCGCTGAGTCGTCGCACTGCCCCCGACGAGCCGGCGGTACACCTCAGCGAGACCGACAACCCCAAAAAACAGGGCATGCGTCGTGCCCTGTCACTGACTGAGTAAGCCAACCATGTCTGACTACAAAGCTCCCCTGCGCGACATGCGCTTCGTGCTCAATGAGGTTTTCCAGGTGTCCCGGTTGTGGGACCGACTGCCCGGCATGTCCGGGGTCGTGGATGAAGAGACCGCAGCCGCCATCCTGGAAGAGGCGGGTAAGATCAGCGCCGGGATCATCGCCCCGCTGCGCCAGAAAGGGGATGAGCAAGGCTGCGCCTGGAACAATGGCGCAGTGCAGGCGCCCGAGGGGTTTCAGGCGGCCTATCAGACTTTCGCTGAAGGTGGCTGGGTCGGTCTGGGCGGCGACCCGCGTTACGGCGGCATGGGCATGCCCAAGGCCATCAGTGCCCAGGTTGAAGAAATGGTCAACGCGGCCAACCTGTCGTTCGGTCTCTACCCGATGCTCACCGCCGGCGCCTGCCTGTCACTCAATGCCCATGCCAGCGAAGCGCTGAAAGAAAAGTACCTGCCCAACATGTATGCCGGCCTCTGGAGCGGCTCCATGTGCTTGACCGAGGCCCATGCCGGCACCGATCTGGGCCTGTTGCGTACCAGAGCCGAGCCCCGGGACGATGGCAGTTATGCCATCAGCGGCAGCAAGATTTTCATCACCGGTGGTGAGCACGACCTGACCGAGAACATCATTCACCTGGTACTGGCCAGAGTGCCGGATGCACCCGCCGGGCCAAAAGGCATTTCACTGTTTCTGGTGCCCAAGATACTGGTCAATGCCGACGGGACGCTGGGCGAGCGCAATTCACTGTCTTGCGGCTCCATCGAACACAAGATGGGCATCAAGGCGTCCGCGACCTGCGTGATGAACTTCGACCAGGCGACCGGCTGGCTGGTCGATGCGCCCAACAAAGGGCTGGCGGCGATGTTCACCATGATGAATTACGAGCGGCTGGGTGTCGGCATTCAAGGCCTGGCGCAGGGCGAACGCTCTTATCAAAGTGCCATCGACTATGCCCGTGAGCGCCTGCAAAGCCGCGCCCCGACGGGCGCACAGAATAGCGAAAAGACCGCCGATCCAATTATCGTGCACCCGGATGTGCGGCGCATGCTGCTGACCATGAAGGCCCTGAACGAAGGCGGACGAGCATTCTCCAGTTATGTGGCCCTGCAACTGGACACCGCCAAGTACAGTCAGGACCCGCCCGCCCGGCTGCGAGCAGAACAACTGGTGTCATTGCTGACTCCGGTTGCCAAGGCGTTTCTCACCGACATGGGCCTGGAAGCCACTCTGCACGGGCAGATGATTTTCGGCGGCCATGGCTATATCCGCGAGTGGGGCCAGGAGCAACTTGTACGTGACGTGCGGATCACCCAGATCTACGAAGGCACCAATGGCATTCAGGCGCTGGACCTGACAGGGCGCAAGATTGTCGGCAGTGGCGGGGCACTGTACCGGCTGTTTGCCGATGAAATTCGCCAGTTCAGCGCAACCGCCAGTGCTGACCTGGCCGAGTTCACCAAGCCGCTCAACGCGGCCGTGGACAACCTCGACGAGCTGACCGCCTGGTTACTGGACCGGGCCCGGAACAACCCGAATGAAGTGGGCGCGGCCTCAGTCGAATACCTGCAAGTGTTCGGCTACACCGCCTACGCCTACCTGTGGGCGCGTATGGCCCAGGTGGCCCTGGAAAAACACACCGAAGATGATTTTTACGCCAGCAAGCTGGGCACCGCACGTTTTTACTTTGCCCGCCTGCTGCCACGCATTGAATCACTGAGTTCATCGGTCAAGTCGGGCAGCGAAAGTCTCTATCTGCTGGATGCCGTGCAGTTCTGAGGCACGTCTAAATAAAGAATCAGGAATTTCCATAATGCTTAAAACAAAAATAATTCCACCAGCAGATGGCGCCTATACCTACCCGCTATTGATCAAGCGCCTGCTACTGTCGGGCGCTCGCTATGAGCCGGGCAATGAAATCGTCTACGCCGACAAACTGCGTTACAGCTACAAGACCCTGAACCAGCGTATCCACCGACTGGCCAACGCCCTGACCGCTGCCGGAGTCAAGGCCGGGGATACGGTCGCCATGCTTGACTGGGATAGCCACCGCTACCTGGAATGTTTTTTTGCGGTGCCCATGATTGGCGCAGTGCTGCACACGGTCAACATTCGCCTTTCTCCGGATCAGGTGCTCTACACCATGAATCACGCCGAGGACGACCTGGTGCTGGTGCATGATGATTTCTTGCCCTTGATTGAGCAGATCCAACCCGCTCTGACCAGGGTCAAAGGCTTTATCCGCCTCACTGACGACCAGCCTCGGCGCACCGACCTGCCGCTGTTGGGCGAATATGAAGGCCTGCTGGCGCAGGCGGCTACCGATTACGATTTCCCCGACTTTGACGAAAATTCGGTGGCGACGATTTTCTACACCACGGGCACCACAGGTGCACCTAAAGGTGTGTACTTCACCCATCGTCAGTTGGTGCTGCATACCTTGAATGCCGTGGGAGCCATGGGCAGTTACCAGAGCTTGCCGCTGGTACGTTCCGATGACGTTTATATGCCGATCACCCCGATGTTCCACGTGCATGCCTGGGGGGTGCCTTATGTGGCGACGCTGATGGGGATCAAGCAGGTGTACCCCGGCCGTTACGAACCCAACAGTCTGGTCAGGCTGTTCCGGGAAGAAAAGGTCACGTTCTCCCATTGCGTGCCCACTGTTCTACAAATGATCCTGAGTTGCGAGGAGGCGGTTAATACCCGCTTTGACAGCTGGAAAATGCTTCTGGGTGGCAGCGCCCTGACCCTGGCAATCGCCAGCCAGGCGAGCGCCAAAGGCATTCAGGTACACAGCGGGTACGGTATGTCAGAAACCTGCCCGATGCTCTGCACCAGCTACCTGAACGCAGCAGAAATTGAGCACTCCACGCAAACCCGACTCAGCCAGCGCATTAAAACCGGAATGCCGATACCGATGGTCGACCTGAAGATCATCGATGGCAGCGGCCATGCCGTTGCCCACAATGGAGAGTCTTTGGGCGAAATCGTGGTGCGTGCACCCTGGCTGACCCAGGGCTATTTGAAGGAACCTGAAAAAGGCGCCGAACTGTGGCAGGACGGCTGGCTGCACACCGGCGACCTGGCCTCCATCGACCCCCAGGGCCGGGTGGAAATCAAAGACCGGATCAAGGATGTGATTAAAACCGGCGGCGAGTGGATCAGTTCCCTGGATCTGGAGAACCTGATCAGTGAACACGCGTCGGTGATAGCGGTGGCCGTGGTGGGTGTAGCGGATGAGCAGTGGGGCGAACGGCCGATGGCCCTGGTGGTATGCGAGCCCGGGCAGTACGTCGATCAACCCATGCTTGAGGTCCACCTGCAGCAGTTCGTGGCCTGTGGCCGCATCAACAAATGGGCGATACCCAAACAGTTCGACTTTGTGGTTGAAATTCCCAAGACCAGTGTGGGCAAGATCAACAAAAAGCTGATCCGCGAAAGCCTGTTGACCTGACGCAAAAAGCCCCTGTGCCACGGCGCAGGGGTGTTACCTTGGCGGGGGGCAGATGCTCGCCATCTACGGCAATCACCGCCCCCGGCTCCTTGTTGCAGTTTGGCTCAGATCACTTCAATCCGGGTTTTACCCGCGGCAACCAGACGCTCCAACAGCGGCGCCGGCTGGAACCACATCTGCCCATAAGCGCCCAGGCTCTGGCGATAGTGGCGGATCCCCTCAAGCACCACATCCAGGCCAAGGGTCTGTGCATAGTGCAAGGGGCCGCCTCGCCAGGCCGGAAAGCCATAGCCGTTGATCCATACCAGATCGATATCACCGCTGCGTTGCGCGATACCTTCATCCAGCAGCGCAATCCCTTCGTTGATAAGCATGAACATGCAGCGATCATGGATTTCCTGATTGCTGATGACACGCCGGGTGATCCCCAGGCCCCAGGCGATATTTTCAGCCAGAGCAGTCAACTCCGGATTCTCCACAGGTTCTCGGCCCTGATAGAGGTAGAAGCCACTGGCGGTTTTTTGCCCGTAGTGCCCCAGGTCATACAGCGCGTCGGCGATTTTGCAGTAGCCCGGGTCCTGCCGGATCTGCTCGCGCCGCGCCTCGCGGATCAGGTAGCTGACGTCGATCCCGGCCAGGTCATGCATGGCCAGCACCCCCATGGCCAGCCCCAGATCAGTCAGCACCTTGTCTATCTGGGCTACGGTTGCGCCTTCCAGCAGCAGGCGATGGGCTTCCCGGGAGTAGGGCTCGAGCATGCGGTTGCCAATAAAGCCAAAGCACACCCCGGACACCACCGGGATTTTGCCGATACGGGCGGCGATGCTCAGCGTGGTTGCCAGGGTATCGGCTGCGGTGGCTTGCCCGCGAACCACTTCAAGCAGACGCATGACATTCGCCGGGCTGAAGAAGTGCAGGCCAATCACGTCTTGCGGGCGTCGAGTGACCGCAGCGATGGCATCCACGTCCAGGGTCGAGGTGTTACTGGCCAGGATTGCCCCCGGTTTGCACACTTCGTCCAGGGTGCGGAAGACCTGCTGCTTGATGGCCAGGCTTTCGAATACCGCTTCGATGACCAGGTCGGCATCACTGATCTCGGCATAGTCGAGGGTGCCGTGCAGCAGTTCCATGCGCTGTTCCAGTTGCGCCTCGGTCAGTTTTCCGCGTTTGACGCCAGTCTGATAATTAGTGCGAATCTGCCTTAAGCCGTGGTCCAGCGCCTCAGCCTTGAGCTCCAGCAAAGCGACCGGAATTCCGGCGTTGGCAAAACACATGGCAATCCCGCCGCCCATGGTACCTGCGCCAATGATCGCTACCCGGTGAACGGGACGAATCGGCGTCTGCAGGTTTACCCCGGGCTGTGTGCCGAGGTCGCCCTCGGCAGCATGAACGTGGCGCAAAGCCTCGGACTGGCTTGATCCCTCGAGCTGCCGGAACAGCCCGGCCTCGAACGCCAACCCTTCGGCCAGCGGTAAATTGCAGGCGGCTTCAAGGGCCGCCAGCGCCTGTTGCGGGGCTGGCTGACCTTGCCAGCGATGCTTATTGGCGCTGCGATATTGCTGGAAATAATGCGCAGGCAGTTCGCTGGCCGGGTCGGGCCATGGCGGTGACGGTTGGGCAGGTGCCTGGGCCGCAAGCAGTTCATGGGCCCACTCACTGGCCTCAGCGAGCAAGGTCTCGGGGCTTTGGGCCAGGCGATCGAGCAGACCGGCTTGCAGTGCATGGCGAGCATTGACGGGCCGCCCGTAGAGGATCATTTCCGTAGCTTGCGCAGCGCCTACCAGACGCGGCAAACGCTGAGTACCACCGGCACCGGGAATCAACCCCAGGTTGATTTGCGGCAGGGCGAAACGGGCACCCGGCTCACTGATGCGATAGCCACAGGCAAGTGCCAGTTCCAGGCTGCCCCCCAGCGCCATGCCACTGATTGCGGCAATCAGCGGCTTGTTCAATTGCGTCATGCGCAGCAGTACATCGCCCAGGGAGGGGCTGGCGAATGGCGCCAGAGTACCGGACTCATTGATATCCGCCCCCGCACCAAAGGGCACGCCGTGACCGTAGACAATGATTGCCCGTACCTCCCCGTCGGCCACTGCACGCTCGATGGCCTGCAGCAGTTCGCTGCGCAGCCTCTGGCCTAGGGCATTGACGGGGGCATGGGCCAGGCCGATCAGGGCCAGTTGCCGGTCTACCTGAAAGTGGATCAGGGCACTCATGGCGCCTCCTTTGAAGACAAAGAGGCAACGTCATGCAAGGTGCTCATATCGATCACGAAACGGTATTTCACATCGTTGCTCTGCAGGCGCTCAAAAGCGCTGTTGATGTCCTGCATGGCAATCATTTCGCAGTCGGGCAGGACCTGATGTTCGGCGCAGAAATCCAGCAATTCCTGAATCGCCTGAATTCCGCCGATCAGCGAGCCCACCAGACTGCGGTTATTGCGTATCAGCAAGCCGCCATGAATGGGCTCCAGCGGTTCTATGGCGCCCACCAGCACCAGCACCCCGTTGCGTCCCAGCAGCATCAGGTAGGGGTTGACGTCGTGACGGCGAGGAATGGTGTCGATGATGAATTCAAATGAATTGGCCGCTTTGGCCATCCCTGGCGTATCACTGGAGAGCAGCACCTGCCTGGCGCCCAGGGCGCGGGCGTCATCCGCCTTGCCGGCCGAGGTGGTAATCACGGTGACATCGGCGCCCAGGGCTGTGGCCAGTTTTACGGCCATATGCCCCAGCCCGCCAAGCCCGACCACCGCAACCTTCGACCCTTTGCCCACGCCGTAGCGGCGCATAGGGTTCCAGACGGTGATGCCCGCGCACAACAAAGGGGCTGCGTAGCGCGGATCAAGATTTTCCGGCATGCGCAGCACAAACGGCTCACGAACCACAATATGTTCGGCATAGCCGCCATAGGTGATCTCGCCGGTCTGCCGGTCTTTGCCGTTATAGGTGGTCGTAGGGCCGTGGACACAGAGTTGTTCTTGATGCTCGGCGCAGGGTGCGCACTGCAGGCAACTGTCAACCTGACAACCGACAGCCACCCGGTCACCGACTTTGAAGCGGCTCACCTTGGGGCCTGTGTCTGTGACATAGCCCACAATTTCGTGGCCCGGCACGCAGGGATAAACCGTGTTGTTCCAGTCGTTGTGAACCTGATGAGCATCGGAGTGGCACACACCGCAAAAAGCGATCGCGATGGCAATGTCATCATCGCGCAAGGCCCGCCGCTGGAAGCGAAACGGGGTAAGAGCGCAATGTGCATCCAGAGCAGCAAAACCCAGGCAAGTAGTCATGGCAATGTCCTGTGAAAATCGACAGGCCCCCACAGCCTTGACTGTGGAGGCTGTGGTGGTTAGATCGAGGGGCGTAGCCAGGGAGCCGGGCTGGTTTGCGGTGAAGCAATCTGGTTGACGATCCACTTGCCCATTCGCCGCAGCGGCTCGATGGCATCCTGGGGACCGGCCCATTTGAGCCCTGCGGCGTAGCCCAGCGAGACAATTCGCTGGGCACCATACAAGGGCAATATGTCCTTGAGCTCCTCCTTGATACTTTCCGGGTAGACGCCAACTGTCTGGGTATAGGCATCCACCGCTTCGAGCATTTCGCTCAGCTCGTCAACGGGCACCAGGTTGGCTGTGCGATCGTCCAGACGTGCAGCAAAGGACACCGGCTCCGCCAGCTGGGAACAGATCACCGAACCTTCGCCGTCCTTTCCGCCAATCACTTGATACCAGTCATCACTCAGGCGCAGTGCATCGACTTCGGCCTTGAGGCCCGGGTCGTAACTTTTGGGCGCGGTACTGATGGTATTGGGCAGGGTCTGCATGGCGTCGTAAACATAGCGGCCGAAGGTGTTCAACTGCGCCAGGCCGGCCTCATCGGTACCGCTCTGTACATAGACCACGCGGGCGCACACACAGGCCTTCTGGTTTAGCGCGCCAATGTCGCAGGCCAGGCGCACGGCGGCCTCACGCATGCTTTGCTCACTGTCGAAAGTGGCCTTGCCGATGATGCTGGCGCTGCGTTTGGGATCCAGGGAAATCAGTTCAAGACCCGGCTGGATATAGCGCGTGACATGCTTCATTGAGGCAAAACCGCCCCACGCGACGATTTTTTCCAGGTTCTGAGGCTGGTAAAGACGCTCCTCAAAAGCCTGATCGCCACCTTTCCAGTACGCGACACTCAAGTGCCGGGTCAGCGGATGGTCAGGCGCCATGTCGACCATGGTGCGGGCGATGGCCAATGCCGTGAACGGATCATTGGAAGGCGCTTTGATGATCGCATCGCTGCGCAACACCATATTGCGGATGATGGTCAGCAGCGATAGCCCGGTCGCATTGCCCGCGACGATATGCAGGGTGCGGGCGCCGAAGCAGCGTACTTCCAGCTCGGTGCCGTCGATCAAGCGCTGCCTGACCCAGCCTTCAAGGTATTTGATGCCCACGGACAGCTCGACCTGCTCGGTGATCGCTTCTCGAGTGAGCATATGGCGCAGTCCCATATAGCTGCTTTTGACCATTGTCGGGGTCACCGGGGCGGTCAGGTAAGACAGCTCGCAGGCTTCCTGCAGGTAGGGATTGGTGTCGAACTCCAGGCGTTCACCGAGGGCCTGGGCGTACTCCAGGATATCTTCGAATGTGAGGCTGTACAGGTCGGCCAGTCTGGCCGGATTGCCCAGCGGCAACTGGTCGATGTAGCAGTGTGCATCAGGGGTGCGAAAGATCAGATCACCGCCCCGGCCACCCACATCGATCAGGTTGTCGGTGATGATCTGACCGCGAATGATCATTGGCGCAACAGGCTTGTTCATGGGGTTAGCCCTCCAGGGTATTGAGAAAGTCCATCGCCTGGCGATGAGAGTCTTCTGTGGCGGCACAGGTGATCTTGTCGTCGCCGCCAGTCAGTTCGCTGTAACGCTGAATGGCCCCGACCACGTAGTAGCTGGGTCGGCCGCACGCGCAGGGTTGGTCCCACTCGATGGTGATCTCGTCGCCGGTGATAAAACCGCCCCAGCGGATCTCCGCGCCGAGGTCAAAGAACGCCGCGCGGCCGGTTACGCGGCCATGGCGGGGCAGTGGCCGGCTGGTTTGCGGGTCAAGCAGGTAAGGGATGACCGTGGGGGCAAAGTGGAAGTGCCCGGCTTCACAGCGCGGGTGGGCGCCGCCGACGACTTCGGACATTGCATAGGACTCATTGATCCGCCGGGCCCCGGTGAACCGCAGCACGTCATCGCGCCACCCTTCGGGTTGCACCACGCCCTTGCCACCCCCCGAGGTATGGATAAATGAATCAGGGTCGAACACAGCTTCAAGGCCACGCTCCAGGCCTGCTTTGGCCATGCTGTGCAACAGGTTCCAGGTTGCAGCGATGTATACCCGCTTGCCCCGGAGTTCAGTGGACATCTGATCAAAAAAAGCCGCCAGGTGCTGCGGCATTTCGGCCTGCAACTGGTCAAAGGCCTGCTTCTTGGCCTGCAGTTGCGGGCTGATTTCCAGACGATCAAGGGTGCCCTTGGACTGTGCTGCACGCAGCCTGGCGCCAAGATGAAGCACATCGCTACTGAGGGTGGCCGGGTATGCCGCATGAAACCTTGATTCGTGCCCCAGCAACGCTGGAATCATCGCTTCGTGGACCCGCACATGGCTCAGGTAGCCCTTGCGGTAGTACGGGTAAATGGTGTGCAGGTCGGGCAGGGGCGTATCCGGCCCCTGCATGTTGTGCACATTCATTTTGCGTAGCTGGGCAAATTTCTCCCATTCACGCACGGCGTGGGGCAGGAACGAGAGGGTCCCGGACGTACCGGAAGTGTGGCTGATGCGCAGTTGCGGCACGGCCTCGTCCATGACTTCGAACCAGTCGTCCAGCCCCTCACAGCCACTGACGTTGACCGCCGCAATGGCCTGGGCAAGCTCTGAGGTGACGAGCTTGCCCAGCCACTTGTTGATTTGGCCAAAGTTACGTTTTTCCAGGAGCGACGGCGGGTACGACTTGTACACGGTGTGCTCGAACAACAGAGGAACCACGTCATTGATGTGCAAGACATGATTCACGCCTTCGCCATCGGCGAGCTTCTTGAGGACCGGTATCCGGTCGCGAAGCATTGCAAAGCGCTGCTTTAACCCGCACAGCTGAATCGCGTCGATTTCGGCGCGGGGGAGCATGTCCCAGGCCTGTTGGGAATAGGCGGTCAACTCTGCCGGACTGTTAAGCAATAGCCGGGTTTTTTGTTCTATCGACAGCTGTGAAGTAGGCATGGTCTGGCTCGCTACTCGACTCGTAAACCGGCAATGCCGGAGGAGGATGTGGCTCAAGTATGGGCAGACTGGATGGGCTTTTGTTCCGTATACAGACGATCGATATATCGACCTAACTAGCTGATATAAAACATGAAAAAACTATTCATCGAGGTGCTTTCCAGGACTGATTCCGGATTCCCGGCGAAGACTGTTTTTGCCCGCTGTGCAGTGGCCCGGCTGCAATACACTGGGTTTTCCCCACGCTCGGGTGAGGGCATTTGCCCCTGAGTGCTGTGCTTTGCAAGCAACAACAAAAACTGGACGCAACACACCTATTTGTGAGGCCTTTATGTTGAAAATGGTATTTCAGACCACCGCTTCAATGATCATCGAGCGGGGCGCCGCAACTCGGCTCGCCGAGCATGTACAGGCCATGGGCTGCACATCGGTACTGGTGGTGACCGATGCCGGGGTTATCGCGGCACGCTTGCTGGATGCAGTGCTCGCCAGCTTCGAGAACAGCCCCGTCGCCGTCAGGGTATTTTCCCAGGTACAGGCCGACCCGCCGGAGTCGGTGATTCAGATTGCTGTAGACGTGGCCAAAGCCTGTGCTGCTGATTGTGTGCTGGGGCTGGGGGGAGGGAGTTCGCTGGATGTCGCCAAACTGGTGGCACTGCTGGCCTGCAGCGGTGAGGGCCTGGCTGAGGTCTATGGCATTAACCAGGCCAAAGGCCCGCGCTTGCCGTTGATTCTGGTGCCCACCACGGCAGGGACGGGCTCGGAGGTGACCCCGGTATCGGTGGTGACCACCGGCGAAGGTCAGAAAAACGTGGTGTATTCGCCGCTGCTGCTGCCTGACCTGGCGATACTGGACGCCGAACTGACCCTTGGCCTGCCGCCCCATGTCACTGCCGCCACCGGCATTGATGCCATGGTCCACGCCGTCGAGGCCTACACCAGCAAGGATCTGAAAAACCCGATCTCCGACTGCCTGGCTCGCGAAGCCCTGCGTTTGTTGTCCACCAGCCTGTTCAAGGCCTGCCAGGACGGCAGCAATCTGCAAGCGCGGGAAAATATGCTGCTCGGCGCATGCCTGGCAGGCATGGCGTTCGCCAACTCACCGGTGGCGGCAGTGCACGCCCTGGCCTATCCCCTTGGCGCACATTTTCATGTGCCCCACGGGCTTTCCAATGCGCTGGTGCTGGGGCCGGTGATGCGCTTCAACCTTGAGGCGGTCGCACCTTTGTATGCGCAACTGGCCGATATTGTGCTGCCCGGCCTCAGTGGCAGTGACAGGGAAAAAGCCATGGCATTGGCCGACTACCTGGGAGCGTTGGCCGGTGAGTTGGGGCTGGCGACCCGCCTGCGCGACCTGGGCATTACCGAGTCTGATATCGAGTTGCTGGTGACTGATGCCATGAAGCAGACCCGCCTGCTGGGCAATAATCCCCGGCCCGTCCGTGAGGAAGACGTACGCGCGATTTACAGGAGCATTCTGTGAGCAACAAGATCGAACGTGCGCACCGCGATGAGTTTCGCCGGTTTACCCAGATGCCTACACGCTGGGGCGACCATGACTCCTATGGGCATGTAAACAATGTGGTCTATTACTCTTACTGTGAGTCGGCAATCACGGCCTATCTGGTGGAGCAAGGCACTCTGGACATCGCCCACAGTCCCGTCGTCGGGCTGATTGTCAATTCAGGCTGCACGTACTTCTCATCCCTGTGTTTTCCCGACCGGATCAGTGTCGGAATGAAAATATCGCGGCTGGGCAACAGCAGTGCGCGATACGAACTGGGCCTGTTTCGCAACGACGAACCGCTGGCCTGTGCAGCAGCCCATATCGTCTATGTCTACGTCGATCGGGCCAGCAATACCCCTGTAACCATTCCACCGACGGTACGTGCAGTACTCGCTCGACTCACTGACTAAAGGAGCCGGCTCGTACATACTCCAGCTTGCTGCCTGGCGGGACTGACCCGCCAGGCAGCATTCCGGAGAAACAGCGCATGATCAAACCAAGCCGAAACGGTCAGGGCATACAGGTAGAAATACCGGCGCAGCCACGCAAGGAGCCGCGCCAGCCCCGTTCTATTGCACTGGTGAGTGCGGTAAAACAGACCGGGCGCCAGATTCTTGAAAACGAAGGCCGCGAAGCCTTGAGTGCCATGCGTCTCGCAGCGGATTCGGGCGTGGCAATCAGCTCTATCTATGAGTACTTCCCGACGATCGATGCACTGATCGCTGCGATTTTTGACGATTACCGGTCTGAGGCGCGCACTGCGCTGTTCAGCGACATCATGGCGCTGCCAGCGCAAAGCACATTGCTCGACGGCATTTTGCTGGCCTTGCGAGTCGTGATGGCCGCCCACGTCAAGAAAAACCAGTTCGACCCGGCGTTCAGCGTGCGCTCAACCCATTACGAAGAACTGGTGCGACTGGATGTGGTCAAGGACAAACCGCTGTGGACCAGCACCGCGAGTTCGGCGTTGATGCAACGGTTCGCCAGCGAGATCCGGGTCAAGGACCCGCAAAAGGCTGAGTTCCTGGTTTATCAGACGCTGTCTGCACTGCCCAGGGCCATGCTGCTGGAAAGACCGGGCTACCTGGTGGAGGAAGACTCCCCCGAATTGATTGCAAGCATGCTGCATGCTCTGTTGACCCATGGGCAGACCTGAATCGATGCGCCTGGCTCAGGGCTTCTGAGCCAGTGACCGGCAGCGACCAGGTATCGATCATCAGGGCTGTGCCACCGGCACAGCCGCATCCCTTTTTTGCACCTCAATCAGTAACAGGAACTGGTCTAGGATCAACTGCTCTTGCAAACGCCTTTGAGGATCGACGATGAATTACCGTTATCTGGGCCGCAGCGCCCTGAAAGTATCGCCTTTGTGCCTGGGCGCCATGATGTTCGGCGGCGAGACCGATGAGGCTACCAGCAAGCGCATCATCGACAAGGCGGGCGCCGCAGGCATCAACTTCATCGATACCGCGGATGCTTATCACGCCGGGCGTTCCGAAGAAGTGGTCGGCCGTTCCATTGCAGCGCAGCGCGACAACTGGGTGGTGGCCACCAAGTTCGGTTACCCGTCGTCGGCTGACGCGGGCCCGAATCAACAGGGGCAGTCGCGCAAATGGATCATGCAGAGTGTCGAGGCCAGCCTCAAACGCCTGGGCACCGACTATGTCGACATTCTGTATTTCCACCGCACCTTGAGTGATGCGCCGATGGAAGAGGGATTGCGCGCAATCGACGATCTGATTCGCCAGGGCAAGATCCGCTATTACGGGGTTTCCAATTTCCACGGCTGGAAAATCGCCGAGATGGTTCGCCTCGCTGATTCGTTGGGCATCCAGCGGCCGAGCGTCAGCCAGCCGTTGTACAACATCGTCAATCGTATTGCCGAGGTTGAACAACTGCCTGTTGCAGGCAATTACGGCATCGGGGTTGTGCCTTACAGCCCCCTTGCACGGGGCGTGCTCAGCGGTAAATACCCGGTGGACGCGCCGCCACCGGCGGATACCAGGGCAGGGCGCGGTGACAAGCGTATCCAGCAGACTGAATGGCGTCCCGAGTCGTTGAAAATTGCCCAGACCATTGCCCGGCATGCGGCCGATCGCGGCACTACTTCAGTCGCCTTTGCTATTGCCTGGGTGCTTAAAAACACATTGATCAGCGCAGCGATTGCAGGCCCCCGGACAGAGGCGCACTGGGACGGCTATATGCAGGCTTTAGGGCTGGAACTGGGGCCGGATGACGAGAAACTGGTGGATAGCCTGGTGGTGCCGGGTCATGCCTCGACCCACGGCTTTACCGATCCGGCCTACCCGGTTGAAGGGCGCAAAGTGAGCTGAGCTTGAACAACGCCGCAGGTTTACCTTCCGGCGCTGGCCACAAATCGGGTTAGAGTGTTCATCAATGCCTGTTTATCGGGCCCTCAACCCTGTTCGCAGCTGGCAGTTCCAGCTGCGCTCAGGGCGAAAAACAAACCGTCTTTCAATCGATATGTGAAGAATGAATCGTCCGCTGTTTGTTTCACTGGATGGCCCCAAGGGGGCCGGTAAAACCACACTGCTGGAGGCCATTACCAAAGTGTTGCGGGCCGACAACCAGAAGGTGATCCGCCTTTGCGAGAAAAAAAGCGATCCCTTCAGGGCTGAAACGATGGCCCTGGTGAACACACTCGCCAGAAATCCGGGCCGGGATCTGGAGTGGCAGGTTTGTCAGCGCCTTGCTGACAGCCGGGCCTGGATTTCCCGGCACGTACTGACTAAACAGCCCGCGGACAGCATCATCCTGATCGATCGCTGGTACCCGTCCGATGCCGCGTTTCGCCGGATAGTCCCGTTTGCAGAAATTGTGCAGTTGAACCTTGATCGCAACGTGCGAGTGCCAGACCTGCATGTAGGGGTGGTCACCGCCCCTGAAATTTCATGGGCGAGGGCAGCGGCACGTTCCCGGGGGCTGGGCAGCACCGTGCTGCATGACCTGGAAGAACATGTCGCCTGCACCCTGGGATTCGAGCAAGGGGTTGCAGATCACGGCTGGGTGTTATGCCGTAATGAAGGAACCCTTGAAGAGGCAACGATGCAGGTGGTTTCCGAGATTTATAGAGGCTTTCCATGCCTCATGAATTGAATCAACCCCTGCAAACTGCATGGGCCTCTAACCGGCAGGAACACTCTGCCGTTGGATCAGGTTTTCCCGGGAAAGCTGAATGCACTTGATTGCCAGGAGGGTTGTCGGGTCTATCAAGGCCACTTGATGGCCGTTGATCATGTAAGCCTTGCTGTGCTCCAGCACCAGAGGCAGCTCCGTACAGCCGAGGATGAGCACTTCGGCACCCGATTCACACAAGTGTTCTGCAGCGAGCAGTAGCTGATCTTTACAGATGCCTTCAGTGAACCCGGCTTTAATCCCCCGCGCGCCATAAATCGAATCCATGACCAGCGCCTGGTAGTCGACGCCGGGGACAATTATTTGCAGTCCGGTGCGCCGGGCAGCGTCCTGGTAGACCTGGCTTTTTATGGTGCCCGAGGTCGCCAGCAAGCCGACTGTTTTGCCAGCGCCGTACTGCCGGACAATGGCGTCCACTGTCTCAGTCAGCATGTTGACAATGGGGACCCGCAGGTATGCCTGAATACGTTCAACAAAGGCGTGGGCGGTATTGCAGGGAATCGCAATCGCATTGGCGCCTGCACTTTCCAGGCGCTTGCACGTTGCATACATCGCCATGGTCGGATCCGTTGCGTCATGCAGCAGGTTGGCCGTGCGATCAGGAATCTGCGGATTTTGCTCGACCACCATTTTGATATGTTCCTGATCACGGCCTGCCGGTGTATGTGTAACGACCTTGGCCATGAAGTCGACCGTCGCTGCCGGGCCCACCCCCCCCACTATCCCCAGTTTGAAGGGGGGGCGACTCGATTGACCTTTGTTCAGGGTCGCGAAACCGGCATAAAGCTCGTTGATATCCAGCACTGCAATACCCCGTCGCTGCAGATCACCACAGACCAGCGAGAGTTCAGTCATGCCAGGCAAGACAATGCTTGCCCCTTGTTCCTGTAGCGAAAGGCAAGCCTGATAAGCAGACTCCAGAGGAACCCCGTGCAGATAGCCATCCTTGATGCCATTGACGCCATACATCGCTGCCATCAGCCCTGACTGCACTTCATCGCTGGGATAAACCAGCTTGAAGTCAGTGCCAAAATAGCGCTCAAACAAACCGCAATGGCGCACGTAGTCAGAGGCGACGATACCCAGGGTGATGCCAGGTTTGGCGATATGGTCAATGTGCCTGCGCAGGGCAGCCATCATGTCGAGTACGGGAATACTCAGTTCTTCCTGAATTTCAGCCCGGAATGTATGGCTGGCGAAGCACGGAAGCATCACCGCATCTACGCCACTTTCTTCAAAAGTTTTACAGACCTGGAACACGTAGAACTTGCGCGATGTCATATTCGCGCCCTTGTCCAGGGGCAGCAGCACGTCCTTGAACGGATGCTGCTCGAACAGGAAGTGATAGCGGCCCTGGTCCTCAAGCACGGCCCTGGACTTGACCAGCTTGTAGAACAGATCCCCCCCGGCCAGGGAGCCGAGGCCACCCACAATGCCAAGTTTTCGAACAGTGGCTGCGTCCCCGGATGGCGCTGATTTGCTCTTCATGACGCAACACCAAAAGCCGCCGGGACAGGACATACGGTTTGAGGGTTTACCGGTGAGCGTTGTGCATCGTCAACTTCCTCTGCCGATTCATCACAGGGTTCGGACTTCGCAACCACAACGGTGGCAATGCTGTTGCCCACAACGTTGGTGGCGGTGCGAGCCATATCCAGAAACTGATCAATGCCAAGGATCAGCAAAATTCCGGCTTCGGGAAGATTGAACATGGGCAAGGTTGCCGCTACCACCACCACTGATGCCCGGGCTACACCCGCCATGCCCTTGCTGGTAACCATCAGCGTCAGCAAGATGAGAAGTTGCTGTGTGAAGCTCAAGTCAATGTTGTAGGCCTGAGCAATGAACATGATGGCGAACGCTTGATACATCATCGAACCATCGAGGTTGAACGAGTATCCCAATGGCAGTACGAAGCTGGATACGCGCTTCGGTGCGCCGAATTTCTCCAGTGCCTCCATGGTTTTCGGGTACGCGGATTCGCTGCTGGCGGTGGAAAACGCGAGGAGCACGGGTTCACGAATGAGCTTGCCCAGGGTAAATACCGAGCGGCCGAGAAAAAAGTAGCCGGCGCCGAACAACACTGCCCAGAGGATGAGGATTGCCAGAT
This sequence comes from Pseudomonas sp. Lz4W, assembly GCF_000346225.2. Classification (NCBI taxonomy): domain Bacteria; kingdom Pseudomonadati; phylum Pseudomonadota; class Gammaproteobacteria; order Pseudomonadales; family Pseudomonadaceae; genus Pseudomonas; species Pseudomonas sp. Lz4W. The sequence continues at coordinate 2,585,643 of NZ_CP017432.1, forward strand.
AAAACTCGGCAATCAGCTTACCGTAATCGACCAGCAGCCCCACGCCCTGGGTAGTAATCGCCGACGCAATGGCTGCAAAAACCCCGATGGGTGCAAAGGCCATGACGAAGTCGGTGATCTTGAACATCACTTTGGCCAGCTCTTCAATGCTGTCGACGATCCTGGTGTAACCGGCGCGCTTGACTCCCGCCAGGGCAAAACCGAAGAACAGCGAGAACACCACAATTTGCAGGGTCTCGTTATTGGCCATCGCCTCGGCAATGCTGCGAGGAAACACGTGGCTGATGAACACTTTGAGGCTGAAATCTCCGGTGTTGACCATTGCCGGACTCGCGGCATGCTGGACCACCTCCATGTTCAGGCCGGCACCGGGTTGAAACAGGTTGACCAGGCCCATCCCGATAGCCAGGGATACCACCGAAGCCGTGACGAACCAGGTCATGGCTCTCAAGCCTATGCGCCCGACGGAACGAGAGTTGCCCATGCTGGCAATGCCGCCGACCAGGGTGGCGAACACCAGAGGGGCAATGATCATTTTGATCATGCGCAAGAAAATGTCGGTGACCAGCGAGAAGTAAGACGCTATCTCTTCGGCTCTCTGTTCGCTGCCTGCGAAATGGTGACATGCCCAACCAACAAGCACGCCCAAGGCAATGCCAATCGCAATTCGACGCCCAAGCTTATTTTTCTTCACAGCGCTTTCCTCAAGTTGTTTTTGTGCTTTTTCTACTTGGCTGCAGACAAGTGTGTTGCTGCCGTGACGCTATGGCGGCGATCTCAGGTTCGAGATTCTAGAGACAGGCCCCGCAGGTCTTGATGAGTAATCAGGATGGGCCTATGCGCTTTTGGAATAGTTTCTCCAGGAGCTGCCTGGGCACTGCCGGGGCGCTATACACTGGCTGTTCGCAGCATGGGGTGAGGCTATGCAAATCAAATGGCTGGATGATCTTCTGGCGGTCGCAGAGTGGAAGAACTTTTCTCGGGCGGCTGAGGTTCGCTGTGTGACCCAGTCGGCTTTGTCGCGGCGTATAAAGTCACTTGAAGAATGGGTGGGTGCAGAGCTGGTGGATCGCGGCACCTATCCGGTCCAGCTCACGCCTGCCGGGCGTGCATTCAGTGAAGAGAGCCGCGAGGCATTGGCGGGGCTGATGAGGTTGCGCTCCAGCCTGCGCGAGGTAGAGCGGATGCCGGGGCGATCCATCCAGGTCACTGCCGGCCACAGCCTGTCGATGACATTCCTGCCCAAATGGCTGAAGCAATTTCAGCAGCACAACGAGCAATTCAATGTGCGGGTCGTTGCCGCCAACATCCACGACGCCGTCATAGCTCTGGAGGAGGGGAGTTGCGACCTGATGCTCGTCTATCACCACCCCCTGGCGCCCATTGTTCTCGATTCGGAAAAATTCGGCAGTCTGACCCTGGGGCATGACGCATTTATTCCGGTGTGCGCACCTGACCGCCGGGGAAATGCGCTGTATCCCTTGCCGGGCAGCTCCAGTAAACCCGTTCCTCATCTCGCCTACACGGCCACGACTTTTCTCGGGCGTGTGGCCGAGATTGTCATAAAGAATGGCCCCGCAGCATGCAGGTTGGAGCGGTGCTACGAGGCGGATATGACAATGCTGCTGATGCGCATGGCCGTCGAGGGTTACGGAGTAGCGTGGCTGCCCCAAAGCGCGGTCATCGATCAACTGCAGCGGGGACAGTTGGTGAAAGCGGGGGGTGATGAATGGAGCACACGACTGGAAATACGTTCCTGCTGCTCAATCAGCAACCAGAACCCCACCATGCGTAACCTCTGGAAGACGCTTGAAGGTGCTTCACTCAATTTAGCGGACGAATAGGGCAAACTCCCATGGCTGCTCCCGCCAGTGCATTACCCGGCGAATGCCGGGCGCTGCCATTGGCCTGAAGGGCTGCATTGGTTTTATCAAGTTTTGAATCATCAGGAGCACCAAAATGTCTTTCAATCCCTCAGTAGCCTTCTTGCCCCTCGCATTGCTGGCTGCAGGGTTCGCCAGCGCCGCCCAGGCCAGGACTGAACCTTCGTTCAAGTGCAGCCCAGGGATGTCCAGCTCTGCCGAGACGCTGATTTGCCAGAGTGAAGAGCTGTCGACCCTGGACCGCAAGCTGGCCGGTGTCTATGACACGGCCGTGAAGAAGGCCGCAAACGCGGCCAAAACCCTCAAAGCCGAGCAACGTGGCTGGATCAAGGGCCGTGACGAGTGCTGGAAAGCCGACGACAAGCAGACCTGCCTGCGCGACAGCTACACCCTGCGTATCGTCGAAATCCAGACAGCCTATGGCCTGGTTCCCTCCACAGGCCCGGTGAAGTTTGATTGCGCCAGTGATGGCAGTGTCGTAGCGACTTTCATCCAGACGGACCCGCCGTCCATCAACGCGACCTACAAGAATCAGCAATCATTGATGTTGGCCGTGCCTTCGGGCCGCGGCGCACATTACCAGGGCCGTAATGAGAGTTTTTGGGAACACCAGGGTGAAGCGCTTGTAACCTGGGGCTACGGCGCCAAGGAAATGACCTGCAAAAAGACTGGGTGAAGCATCAGGATGCCCGGTTAAGTCCGGTTCGTGAGTGTGCCGACATGAGCGGCGTCTAATTGCACGTTCGCTTGAACGTAGAGTGCCAGCGATGGAGCAACTTTCGAAAAAGTCTTGCAGACGCGCCTACTCTCTTGAGCCTTGCGGGTATCTATCCGTCAAGGCTTTCGGCCTTGGCGACTGCGTATGCCACTTGCACTTAACCAGCTCAGCGCGCATAGCCGCCACGTGGGCAAAGGCTGCAGCCGTGATGGCTTTTTGCCTTGCTTGCCTTTAAGCTTCCGGAACCTCTTTAATCAAGGATGACTATGAAACAGCTCATCGCTGTAATGGGTATGTGCTTTGTGCTAGGTGGTTGTGCCACGTCACACTACACCGCAGGCCGGGACTTTTCGTCAACCAATGTGGCCAGCATCACTAAGGGCATGACAACGACAGCCGAACTGAAGTCGCTCTTCGGTGAGCCCTACGCTAAGAGTGCTGTCAGTGAGACTGACGAGAAGTGGATCTACACCTACACCAACGGGTCAGCACACGCTCAGAGCTACATAGTGACAATGAAGGTGACGACTAGAGGCACCCAGAAGACGCTTGACGTGCTTATCCGTAACGACGTGGTGATTAACTATACATTTAGCGAAGGGCCAGCACCGGGCACCATGACAGCAACCAACTAAGATTATGTAATGTGTAGCAAATGCTGTCTCTCCCATGTGCCAATGACCCTAGACTCGCAGTCAGTCGATGGCTGCTGAGCGTTTCGTTTGCTGACGTCACTAAACAAACAAGAGAAAGTTAAATGGCCTATGAATTGGACAATCGTCTTGTAATCGGAGTCGCGTCCAGTGCCGTCTTTGATTTGCGTGAATCGGATGCAGTTTTCAAAAGTCAGGGAGAAGAGGAGTACCGAAAGTTTCAAGAGCAGAATCTCAAATGCCCCTTGCCCAAGGGCATCGCATATCCGTTCATCAAACGGCTATTATCCCTGAACGATCTTAGTGCAAATCCATCCGATCCATTAGTTGAGGTAGTGCTGCTGTCTCGAAACGACCCGGATACTGGGCTACGGGTGATGAAGACTATCGAGTATTACGGGCTTCCTATGACCCGGGCTATTTTCATGCAGGGCAAGTCGCCCTATGAATACATTCCCGCCTTAAACATCGCGCTCTTCCTGTCTGGAAATAAATCCGACGTCGAGGCAGCCATTATGGCTGGTCATCCAGCTGGCCAGGTTCTCGACTCACAATTCAATGACGACGAAGACGACAAAACTTTGCGAATCGCATTCGACTTTGATGGTGTCCTGGCCGACGATGAGTCCGAGACAGTCATGCAGTCAGATGGCTTGACCAAGTTCCATGCCCATGAAGTGAAAAACGTAATGGAGCCGCATCATCCCGGCCCGTTAAAAGAATTCATGGTGCGTATGTCGAAGATTCAGTCGGTGGAGGAAGAGCACAAGAAACTGAATCCTGACTATCAAAACAGGATTCGCGTATCGATCGTAACCGCTCGAAATGCTCCGTCACACGAACGCGCGATGAATACACTCAAGAGTTGGGGCGTAATGGCAAATGATGCTTTCTTCCTCGGAGGCATCGAAAAAGGCCGAGTTCTCGGAATACTAAAACCGCATATTTTTTTCGATGACCAGTCAGGACATCTGAAGGCTGCAAGTGCCGTCGCTCCATCCGTACATATTCCGTTCGGCATCACCAACCAACGGGCGAAGGATCCCCATTGAGGATTGATGTTCAGGAAGAGCCAGAAACTGGAAATGTCTGATCCCCTTGGGTTACTGGACGCAGGACGATCTGATTTACGCTATTTAGTTGCTTTTTAATGGAGACTATCGATATGACTGTCAAACCAAACATCGGTGCTCATGCAGGTACAGTAAACAACCCGCTGACTTTTACGGACGCGTATAATCGTGTCAGCGCAGCACCAGCAACACCCTATATCACCACCGGAAACGGTACTGCGTTCACTGCGCGAGCACGCCTCACTCGACGGGGAGCCCGGACAGGGGAGCCAGTCATCGTTTTTTATTCTAATGGCGTCGAAAAAGCCCGAGCGTATGCCTGCTGTTGGGGGTTGCGGACCAACTGCAATAAAACCCACATCAATACTTATACGGCGGCGCTTTAATAACACTACCTTGATTGGGTAAGTTCGGTAGCTATGCTCTCTGCAGGCATACGGCTTACCTATGCGCGCAACATAGTTGACTGGTCAATGAAACCGACTTAGCCGAGGAGTTGGCGTTGTATGCCTTGCTGATTGCGGTTTGGCGCCGCAAACCCAAACACCGAGTGCTTATCGGCGGCGTTAGCCTTGAGCCCTTTGAAAGCGCCACATTATCAGGCTGGAAATTGTCTATGGCGGCGGGGGTAGTCCATTTAATGTCATCGTAGACTTGGATTCTAATCGGATGGCGCATTCATTGTGTGAAATATGGCTTTGTGCTAGTGTTCGCATTGAGCATGTTCAAAGGAATTGAGGCTGTGGCGAATATAATCCCTAATATTGATCAGATTAAAAAGTCTAGACAATCACCTACGCCTGGAGAGTTGAACTTGCTCGAAGCTCTCAGTCTAATGTTCGACGAAAATACAAATATTTTTTTTCAACCTTGCTTCAATGGCGACAGGCCAGACATAGTATTGCTCAATAAGGAGTTGGGCGTTGTGGTGCTCGAGGTTAAAGATTGGGATCTTCAGCGATATAGAGTGTCTTCAGATAACGTTTGGAGTTTGAAGAGCAACGGACAAATAATTAAATCCCCTTTCGCACAGGCCTTTGCATACAAGAAAACATTTTTTGACGTTCACATTAACGGGCTTTTAGAAAAGCACATAAGGGATGAAAGATTTTTTAACATTGTCAAGGTGAGTGTTTATTTTCACTGTGTTGATAAAAAGGAGCTTGAGGGTTTTTATAGCCCGGCTATCGAAAACCTAAATCAACAGCTTAGAGAGAATGAGAGTAATTTCAAGTCAGAAAAAATATTACACGAAAGCTATGATAAGAAACGAGAGTACCTGGAGAACAAGAAGAAAAAGCTTGTTCGGGATTTGACGCTATTGTCAGTGACTAGAGATAATCTACAGGAAATTTCGTTTAGCAAAAATTTACGTGGCATAAGTTTTTACGAAACTGTGTATAAAGAATTTTATCGTTTGTTGTTCCCCCCTTATCACTATGCGAATGAGGGGGAAGAACTGCAATACAGCAAGCTACAATCAAGGCTATGTGAAAGCTCACTGGGAGCCAGAGCTAAAATTTGCGGTGTGGCTGGATCTGGAAAAACTACTGTATTGGCAAAACGTGCGGTGAACGCGCACAAACGCCATGAAGGTGCTGTTTTGATTTTGACCTTCAATATAACTTTGCGGATGTATATTAAAGGAAAAATCAGCGAAGTTCGTGACGATTTTTCTTGGGCCAATTTTGAGATTGCGCACTATCATGGATTTATGAGTTCTGCGTTTAACAATTATGGTGTTCAGATTGATTTTAAAGATTTGTCGTGGGATGAGCTAGAAAAGCGCTACTTTTCAAATGAAAATATCTTTCAAAGTATCGAGAATATTTGCCGGTACGACACGATTTTGGTAGATGAAGTTCAAGACTATAAACCAGAATGGCTAAAAATAATAAGGGATAATTTTTTAAACCCAGATGGCGAAATGGTATTGTTCGGGGATGAAAAGCAAAACATTTACTCGAGGGCTATTGATTCCGAAAGACGATCTAAGTTGATCGATGGCTTTGGACGGTGGGAAAAGCTAACCAAAAGATTCCGATTCAAACAAGATAGCCATGTCATGAAGGTTGCTGCTCTTTTTCAGGCGACCCACCTCCTGGAAAACTATAACTTGGATGTGGACGAGTCTTACCAGCCGTCTCTGTCGATGCTAGGAGTTAACGCCTATTCTTTTTATCATGAGGATGAGTTGGATAAATGTGCAAAAATGATTGTAGATCTAACAAAAAAAGAAGGCTTACATCCAAATGACCTGACAATAGTGTGTTCAAGGGAAAGTGTGCTTCAAAATTTGGACTATCATCTCCGTAATGGGGAAGGGCATAGGCAGCGCACGCTCACGACATTCGCCACTCTAGAAATGATGCAGCATCCGAAATTTAATAAATCTGCAAAGGCTCTTGGCAACTCAAAAAAAGTCGGATTCAACCTCAATAGTGGCGTTGCGAAGCTATCCACTATTCATAGCTTCAAGGGATATGAATCCCCGCTTATTGTTCTTCTTGTCTGTGACAAAGATTCTGCCGAGATAATATATACAGGGCTTACACGGGCAAAAGAAAGCATTATTGCTTTTATACCTACTGAAAGTGTTTACAAGGATTTTTTTGAAAAAAACTTTGACCAGCTGAATAGTATTCTTTAATAGTTTTGACAAGTGTAATTTAGATACAGTAAAGAGGAAGTATTCAGGCCTTGTTACGTCAAGAAGGTATAAAAGTTGAGCGATGGCAAACATGGTCACAGTTCGTTCAGTTCTGACGAGCGCGCGGGATGTATCGGGTGACACACCAGAACAGGTACTGCTTCAACAGCCGCTGGTGCTGGACACGGGTGCGCGGATCGATCTGCGGAAAAGATGCCGTTTAGCTATGCCGATTCGGGCTATCAGATTATCGGCCTGACGGCCGCTTTGGAGCCTGATGAGTCGCTCATATCTGGCCAGCGGTGCCTTGGTTGAAGTCGCGCCACAAGCATTGAGCTCTCCAGTAGCCGCCCACCATTTGGTGTTTCCAAAGGCGCACTCCAGCTTTCCTAGAGTCAGGCGATTTCTGGAGTGGATGGAAGGAGAGTTGGGGCACAGTTTTGTATTTTGATCACTCCAAATGATTTCGGTTTTGCTACAAAAGGGCCCCTAAGGACCCTTTTTGCCTGGAGGCTGTTATGTAGAAACGGCGACTACCTGATCACTTATAAGCTGAGCCAAAATTCGCACAGGCTCGGTAAAACTCTGTCGAGACCGATGTACCAGCCCGATATCCCGGTGAAAGGTGTGTTGTCCCAAATCGATCGCTCGGACCCCTGCGGGCCATTCCTGATGGAGTTCTGTCTGCGGCACCAGCGCTATGCCTACACCTTTTTCAACCAGCTTGATGATGGCCTCCAGTTCATCCAGTTCGCAAACCTCCTGCAAGGTGAAATGCATCTGCCGCAGGAAACGATCGACTTGTCTGCCGCCGAAGGATGATCGGTCATAGCGAATGAATGGCTGGCTGGACAGCAGTTCCGACCAGTCTTCTCCCTCCAGGTCACGGGGCACGATCAGTCGGTAGGGCTCCAGCGCCAACGTTGTCCAGCGCAGGTCACTTTGAAGGGAGAAGGGCGGGCGAATGATCACGGCCATGTCGATCTCGCCGGCATCGACGAGGTTCACCAGCTCCATTGAAAGGCCCGGGATGACACGTGTGCGGCACTGCGGACACTGTTGGTGAAACTTTGCCAGCGCATCTGGCAAATAGGAGCGCTGCACGGACGCGATCGCACCGATGTTGACCAGCACGCTGGGAGGCTTGCCCAGCGTTGTAGAGCCCAAATTGTCATAAAGCCTCAGCAGCTCTTGCGCCTGCAGAAGTATCTGGTGCCCCATTTTGTTGAGATGGGCCGAGCGTCCTTTCCTGTCGAAAATCTCGAACCCGAGCTCGGCTTCCAGGCGCTGGATCTGCGCGCTAACAGCGGCCTGAGTCAGGCCGATCTTGTTGCCGGCAGCGGCGAAAGTGCCTTCCCGCGCCACAGCAATGAGTGTCTTCAGTTCTTTGATCATTCACAAATATTAATTGTGTTTCTAAGAAATATATATTGATTTTAATGTTTGGTTTGCCGTCCTACGATGTTTCCCATCCCCGGCAACGGCTGAATCCTGAGAGCCAGTGTCGGTGGAAATATTCGCCAACCAACAAAAAATATTTGGAGTTCTGATGAGCCTCTCACCATTCCACCTCGCAATCCCCGTTTACGACCTGGCTGCAGCTCGCACCTTTTACGGTGAGGTTTTTGGACTTGAAGAAGGGCGCTCAAGCGCGCAGTGGGTAGATTTCGATTTTTATGGCCACCAACTGGTGATTCACGAACATCCAAAAACCGCGACCCAGGAAAGCGTTCACAGCAACCCGGTCGACGGGCACGACGTTCCAGTTCCGCACTTCGGCATCATTTTAGGTTGGGAACAGTGGGAGGCACTGGCCGAACGACTGAAGTCGTTTGGTACCGAGTTCGTGATCGAACCGTACATTCGTTTCAAAGGCCTGGTAGGCGAGCAAGCCACCATGTTTTTGTTTGATCCGTGCGGCAACGCTCTTGAGTTCAAGGCTTTCAAGGATATGAGCCAGCTCTTCGCCAAGTAACAACACCCATGGCACAACCGAGTTGTGCCATTTGATCTCAGTGAGCTGGAAGCTCATGACTCTAGCAACTGCGAATACACGCAGACCTTTCATTCCAACAAGAAGGCTAGACATGAAACGTATTCCCTTGGTGTGGCAAATCGTTGCCGGGCTGCTGCTTGGCGTGCTTGTCGGTTGGTACTTCAATACTCATCCGCATTATCAGACATGGGTGAATGCTGAGATCCTCAAACCACTCGGCGATATCTTCATCAAGATGATGAAGATGGTGGTTGTACCGATTGTGTTCTGTTGCATGATTCTGGGCATCGCAGGAGGTGGCGATAACAAGTCATTTGGCCGTATGGGAATAAAATCCCTGGGCTACTTTTTTGCGATTACGGCCTTGGCCATTGTCATCGGCTTGTGTTTCGCCAACATTTTCGAGCCGGGTACAGGCACTGACATTTCCGGTATTTCCCACGGTACCGCCGCGATCACTCTGGAGCCGTCCAAAGGCGCATTGGTCATTATGCAGAACATCGTCCCTGACAATGTGCTGGTTGCCATGTCAGAAGCGAAGTTGCTGTCCGTGCTGTTTTTCGCTGTGCTGTTAGGCATGGCTTTGAACGCGCTGCCGAAGGACAAAAGCGCACCTTTCATTGCGGTGGTTCAGAGCCTTTGCGATGCGATGTTCAAGGTCGTCTCAATCGTCATGGCTTACGCACCGATCGGTGTGTTCGGGATGATCGGGGCAACCGTGGCGACCTTTGGTTTCGCCTCATTGTTGCCGTTGCTCAAGTTAATCGGGGTGGTTTATCTGGCGCTGATTGTTTTCGCATTGGTGATACTCGGCGGTATTTGCTACTTGATTGGCGAAAACATTTTCAAGTTGATCCGCTACTTTCGCAATGAGTTGATTCTGGCGTTTTCGAGTGCCGCGTCAGCCGCCGTCATGCCGCAGTTGATGACGCGACTGGAGAGCTACGGTGTACCGCGTCGGATCGTCAGTTTTGTGGTGCCTGTGGGTTATGCGTTCAATCTGGATGGCGCATCGATTTTTCTCGGTGTGGCGACAATTTTCGTGGCGCAGCTCTATGGTATCGACCTGTCGCTGTCGCAGCAGATCCTGCTGGTGGTAACGATGGTGCTGACGTCGAAGGGCGCAGCAGGGGTGCCGGGTTTTGCCATCATCATCTTGTCAGCGACATTGGCGTCTGCCGGGTTGCCGTTGGAGGGGGTGGCGTTGATTGCCGGCATATTCAGGATTATCGACAGCGGTACCACCACGTTGAACGTATTGGGTAATGCCATCGCACCTTTGGTGATCGCCAAGTGGGAAATGGTCGAACTGGAACCCGAGCGGGCTCATCCAGCCGCTAGCGTCTAGTCGTTCGTCAGATACTCAACAGGGCGCTAGACGACCGGTCTAGTTTTGTTTAGGCTTTGCCCACTATGAAAAAACCTACTCAAGACATGCGACAACACATCATTGATGTAGCGAAGTCATTGATGACCCACAAGGGCTACACCGCTGTCGGTCTTATGGAAGTGCTGAAGGCGGCGGGTGTACCCAAAGGGTCGTTTTATCACTACTTCCGCTCCAAAGAGGAATTCGGCCAGGCACTGTTGGAAGAATACTTTCAGGAGTACATCGGGCGGGTAGACGTTGTTATGGCCGCGCAAGGGACGGGCGCCGAGCGGCTCCTTGGTTATTTGCGCTATTGGGCGAAGACGCAGGCGTTCGATCATCCCGAGGAGAAATGCCTGGTGGTGAAACTCGGCGCCGAAGTGTGCGACCTGTCGGAAGACATGCGCGGCGTATTGGAGGAGGGCACCGCGCTGATCATCCAGAGAATCAAGCGGTGTGTTGAGCAAGGAATGGCGGATGGCTCAATCACTTCGACCCAAGACGCAGAAACACTGGCTGAGTCGCTGTATCAATTGTGGTTGGGGGCATCACTGCTGGTGAAAGTGCGCAATACAACAGCTGCCTTTGACACGGCATTAATGACGAGTGAGCGCCTGCTGGCATAGGGGCGTTTTTTTTAAGATATTTACTAGACGACCGGTCTACTTAACTGGAATTTTCATGACTGATATTGCTGCAGACACCGACCTTTTTTCGCCCATGAATATGGGCGCGCTGCAACTGGCTAACCGAATTGTAATGGCCCCCGTGACGCGCAGCCGAATGGCCGACGACGGCGTGCCGAATGACATGCACGCGACTTACTACGCCCAGCGTGCCAGCGCAGGCCTGATCATCGCCGAGGCCACGAACATTTCAGCTCAGGGGCGTGGCTATGCCATGACGCCGGGTATCTGGTCGCAAGAGCAGGTGGCCGGCTGGAAAAAAGTCACCGACGCAGTACACGCGGCAGGGGGCAAGATCGTCAGTCAACTGTGGCACGTAGGTCGCTTCTCCAGCGTCGAGTTGCAGCCCAACGGCGAAGCGCCAGTCGCGCCCTCGGCAATCAAGGCCGAAGGTACCACCTATACCAACAATGGCATGGTCGAAGTGTCCATGCCTCGAGCGCTTGAGACTTCAGAGATACCGGGAATCATCGAGCAGTACAGGCATGCGGCAGAAAATGCCAAGCGAGCCGGTTTCGACGGTGTGGAAGTCCATTCGGCCAACAGCTATCTGCTCGACCAGTTCCTGCGTGATTCCACCAACCAGCGGACTGACCAGTACGGCGGCTCCATCGAGAATCGGACACGACTGACACTTGAAGTCACCGAAGCCGTGGTGGCAATTTGGGGCAGTGAGCGGGTCGGCATCCGCCTTTCACCAGTCACGCCTGATGCCGGTAACACGCCTCCAGACAGCAACGTCATGGCGACCTACGGTCACCTCATTCAGCAGTTGAACAGATTCAACCTGGCCTATCTGCATTTCGTTGAAGGCGCCACCGCCACCTCTCGTACCGTGCCCGAGGGAGTGGATCTGGATGCTCTGAGTGCGCAGTTCGAGGGGTCGTACATTGGTAACAACAACTATGACCTGGAAATGGCGCTGAAGCGCAGGGCGCAAGGGCGGATTGATGCCGTGGCATTTGGTCGATTGTTCATTGCCAACCCCGACCTGGTAGAGCGCCTGCATCGAGGTGTCGAGCTGACCATAGCCCCGCGCGAGAGTTACTACGGCGGAGGCGCCAAGGGCTACATCGATTGGCCTGCAGCCAACTCCAACTAAATAGAGATTTCCTCTGCGTCAGTTCGGCGCGGGGAGGCTAGGGCGCGAAAGCATTTCGCCGCACAGAGGTCCTTGAAAATGAGTTATCTGCAAAACAAAGTCGCCATCGTCACTGGCGCATCTTCCGGCATTGGTGCTGCCACCACCCGCGTATTGGCCGCACAGGGCGCTCGCGTCGTGGCAGCAGCAGTCGATCAGCACGGGTTGGAAGCGTTTGTTGCCGAGCTGCGTGAGGCCGGGAGCGAGGTGGTCGCTTTCACCACAGACGTTACCCATCTGGATCAAACCAGAGCACTCGCTAAGTTTGCACAAGACACCTATGGCGCAGTGGACATCCTGGTCAACAACGCCGGCCTGATGCTCTTTTCCAACTGGGTCGATCTGGCCGTGCAGGATTGGGAAAAAATGATCGATGTGAACATCAAGGGCTACCTCAACACTATTGCTGCTGTGTTGCCATTCATGCTTGAACAGAAATCCGGGCAGATTCTCAACATGGACTCCGTTGCAGGTCACCAGGTCGGCCCCGCGGCGGGTGTTTACAGCGCAACCAAATTTTTCGTCCAGGCCATGACTGAATCCATGCGAAAGGAGTTGGGCGTGCAGCATGGCATTCGCGTCAACACCGTCAGCCCGGGCGTGATCAATACCGGCTGGGCGGACAAGGTCAGCGATCCTGAAGGGCGTAAGGCTGCCCAAGCGCTGAACAGGATTGCCATTGCGCCTGATGATATTGCCCGGGCTGTGATCTACGCCCTCGACCAACCGGAAAATGTCACCGTCAACGATCTGATCATCTCGCCGACACGCCAGGATTGGTAATTGTCGTTTGAGTTTTCCGTGTCCGATTGGCCAAAAGGGTCACCGGCACATGCAACCAGGAGTACATCATGAGCAATCCTACTTACGTCCAGGAATACAACGCGATCGTTGCTGTTCTGAGTCAGTACAACGAAGGTGGTGCCAAGGCTGACAGCGCTTTGATGAAGCCCGCGTTCAACGAGCAGGCCACCATGTTTGGCGTCGACGGCGACAAACTCGTCGGCGGTGCGATCCAGAATCTGTACGACGTCATCGACAACTCTTTCCGCCCATCTCCCGAAGCCAAAGCCGCGATCGTTCGTATCGACATTGTGGGCACTGCCGCCAGTGCCAGGGTCGATACCGACAACGTTTCGGGATTTCGTTTCACTGACTTCTTCAACCTGCTGAAGGTAGAAGGCAAGTGGACGATCGTCAGCAAGATTTACCACACCCATCCGAGCGCTTGAGCATTTGAGCGCTTTTGGCGAGGTGTGTTTTACGTCGCCCTGATGAAAGGAGAAAACCATGTCGAAGAACATCAAGGCAGTACCGACTTCCGAGTACGACGCTGTCATCGCTACTGCCAATCAGTATGTTGAAGGTCTGCGCGTGGGCAGTGCAGAAGGCGTTGCTCAGGCGTTCCATAAAGACGCCGTGATGTACGGTTATACAAATGGCGAGCTGCTTGGCGGCCCGATCAGAAATCTGTTTGATTTCGTCCAGAAGAACGGCAGCGCCCCGGAAATTACGACTCGGCTCGACATACTGGCAATCACGCCCACGACAGCCGTGGTGCGTGTCGATATGGAAAATGATGCGATCGGTGCCGACTACAACGACTACCTGACCCTGATCAAAATCGACGGCGCCTGGAAGGTCATCGCCAAGGTTTATCACCAGTTCGAAGGTTGAGCATTCACCGATCCCGGTTGGGTCAATGCCGGGATCGGGGCTTGTTCATCGCCAAACGGAGCAGCGATCATGCCGCTGGCAAAGTAGGGTGGTGATTGGTTAAGCAACTCGCAGGACGAAGTCACGACCGTGAGCCAGGATCGCCCGATACGCGCGCGCAAAACGCCCAGAAAAGATCAATGACTAACGCGCGTGCCCTCTTGGAAAACCAGCATGTGGATTCAGTCGCTCGGTGCATCAGTTAGGTCTACGTGCGTCCTTCGGCCTGATGAACCAGTCTATACACCAATCGCTCAACGGTCAGCAGTGTCAGCCGTTCACGGTTCTGGATCTGCGAGTAAAGCGACAGCGACACCACGATCTCTGCGCCGCTTCGGCAGGGGGACTGGGCGGCGATCCAGCTGTCAACGGCGCCCTTGAGACTAGCGCCGGTCGAGGCGCCAAGCTGTTGGTCGGGGTACAGTGCAATCGGCAGGTAGGTCACCAATGGCTCAGCCTCTGGGGCAGGGCTTGCGAGCAGCTCGAACCCGTAGCTCAGCGATAGTGTCACCGGTTGGCCCACATAGGCGGTGGCGCCAAACAGTTGCTCAAACGCAGCAGTCAGCGCCGAACCCAGGTCGGTGCCGAGGTCAGTAATGTCAAATCGCGCGCTTTCGGTGTTAATCGGCGTCACCGTGGAAGGCGCATTCACAGTGTCTGTTGAGAACACGAAATCAGGATTCGTCACAAGGCGCTGCGACAGGTGCAAGTTGCGCGTGACGTTCAGCGATGCCGTGGCGTTCTGGTAGGACGCCATTGCGATGCCATGCCATTCCAACGCGATGTCGGCGTAGCTTCCCGCAGCAACGGGTTGTTCCAAGGTGTAGCGGCTTTGAGTAGGCGATATTTCGTTGCGCACGGTCGCCACCGGCAGGCCATCCACCGTTCGCACGATCAGCGCAGGCCATTGACCGGAAGGTCCTGGGCCCGCCGTGCCGCAGGACACACCGACGTCAGCCACACGCGCGTTACCGTCCTGATCACTCGTGTAGTCGATGTCGATGTCAAACCCATAACTTGTTGGCAGCAGCCCTGGCAGCTGACTGTCGATCGGCTCTGGCGTGTTTACGCGTCGTTTGTGCTCAAGGTCGACCCAGTGATTTTTCCAGGCGCTGGCGATCGCCTCAGCCAGTGTTGCAAAACTCCTGGCGGCATTTGCTGCCGACTGCGCGTCGCCCTTCGCCGGATCGGCATAATGGCTGAGAAGGTCCCACAGCCCGGTTGCGACGGTATCGTAGGCCAAGAGTGCGCTCGCCAGTGCATCGCTGGCCGCCAACGTGTTCGTCAGTGCGTCGGGCTGCTGGTTGAAGCGGACATCAAGGTGCACCTCGTCCTGGCTGGCATGCTCGTGTAAATAGCGCAGGCCATAGGTCCATTGGGCGGCGTTGGCGAGTGTGGTCACCGGATCATGGCTCACCGTTTGGCTACGCAATGTAGGTACCTGTGGGAAGGCGCGGTTCGGAATCGGTACGCTGACGTCGCCCAGTCTGGTTGTGGTGGTGTGCGGCATCGATACTGGGGTAAGTTGCGGGGTGAACGCAAGCCAGTTAGAGGCGTCGTAGCGCGTTTGCGCATCAACTTGGATCGAATCGATGTCGAACTCAAGGTTGTCAAATGCATAGTCAAGTGCGAGCGAGATCTGATCTGCATGTGCCGGGTCGTTCAATGTCAGCATGAAGTTGACATAGCTGTTTGCAGCGTCCAGTCGGGTCTTGGCTGCGGTGATCGAATAATGCAGGCCGCTCGACACGTCGTTGTGCTCTCGGCCAATGGCGTGGCCAAGCAGTCGCGCTGGCGCGGGTGCGTCAGGACCGGTCCATATCGAGTTGCATGTCGAGGTGTATTGCAGGAGGGTTGAGATGGCATTGCCCTGCGCAAGGCTCAGCGACAATACCTGGCGCAGTTCGGCAGCGGCGGCCTGGATGGCCGGTTGCAGACCGGGGTCGGCTTGCTCGAAGACCGCGGCGATGCCGTTGGCCACTGCCGAAGCGAGCGTTCGCTTGCTTGCGATCACCGCCACAAGCGCTGTGCGCACTTGCGCAAGGGCGTAGAGCGGAGCGGCGTATTGCGCGCACAGGAGTTGGTCAAGGTCCTGCAGAAAACGCTGCGCGATGGGCTCCACGTCGATGCCGATCACGTCTGATCGCGGCGTGTCGTGGTTCATCGTGCCGTCCCTGTTCAGTGTTGGCAATTGGATGCCTTGCAGCGAAACCAGGCTTGCATAGAGCGGACGCAAGGCGAAATACCGGGGCCATTTTTCGCCTTGGCCGGACGGTGGATCGAATACGCCTTCAACGCTTAGCGCCGCGATTGCAGAATCGTTGAAGGGCAGGAACCACAATTCATCTGTCGCGCCTGCGACGCGACCGGTGATCAGTCGCAGTGTGGGAAACAGGTGTGCCAGCAGCGTACCGAAACGGTCCTGGTCCATGTTCTGGCCGCCACTGCTGCTCGATGAGGAGACTGGCGATCCAATCTGCGTGGTGAAGCGCGCTACCGCACTGTCTGGAGTGAACGCAGGGTCGATTCGCTCGTCCGGACGGGCGAGGGAGAGCGATACCTGTAGCGGCATCACCGGATCGCAAAACGGTCCCGCCGCCGCGGGCACGGACACAGCCATCGTTAGCGGAGACGGCGGCAGCAATGCGAGCGCGCCAGCGGCCAGGAAGTCCACGTTTGCGTTGGTCGCGGCCAGTTGCGCCACATCAATCTGCGCGCCGGCTGTTGCAAACCTTGCCAACAGTGCCGTGATGGTGTCGTATTCGGCAGTCTGGACGGTAACCGGGTCAACACCCGGACCGCTCACGGCCACACCGGGCTTGATCAGACCTTTGAGCGCAGCATTTGCGCTGAGCAAGGCGGCGGCGTCAAAGCCGAATGCCGCGGCTGCCTGGGCAGGCGAGAGCACGCGGTTGCCCGTCGGGTCCGGCATCACCGCCGGCGGGCAGGACAGCATGGCGTGTTCGGCAAGCAACCCGGTCTGGGGGCCTATCGCCGTCATCAGGTTGCCGAGGTTAATGGTGTTTGATTGCGCCTGTAGCCGAGCGAGGACTGAACCGATGCTGTCGCCGGTCTGAGTCAGGGTCTGATAGCTGCTGTTGTTCAGCAGCACTTTCACCGTCTGGCCTGGGACGAACAGGTTGGTCATGCCCGCGTTGTCGAGGCCAAGCTGCTCGAGCCCCCCGGCACCGTAGGCGAAACGAGCGACGATGGCCTGTAAGGTGTCCGTCATGCGCACTGGGCAGCCGATGCGCAGCGCCCCTGAAGCCTGAGGCAATGCGAGCATGCCGGGAATGGTCAGCGTTTCGCCCGCAGGCAGGCTGGGTTGTGGGTTTTGCTGGGCTAGCGCCGCGAACAGCAGCGCTGGCGTGGTGCCATACTGGTTGCAGAATTCGTTTAGCGTGGTGGTGTCCGCTGGCTGGGCGGCTGGACTGCCGGGGAAGTCCCCAAGATAGACCAGCGCACCGTTATCGAAGAGGTTCGGCGTGGTGGCGTTGAGGATTGCCAAATCGGCGACTGAAGTGCCGCTGCCATTGTTGGCCAGGGTCTCGAACGCTGCGCTCACGGTGGTGGGCTGCGGTACCAGATAGCGCTTCGCCACCCATGTGCTATCCGCGCTCAAGGTTCCGATCTGCTCAGCAAGCTGCGCGCCGATATCGCCAACGAACACAATCACGCCTTGTTCAGCGAAGGCGGCAACGATGTCGTCAAAACTTCGAACCCCGGCGTTGTTGGGGGCAACAGTGGTGACGGTCAGTTCGTCGAACACCAATGTGATGCCGCCGGCCAGAATGTCTTTCGCGGCGCCATTGTCCTCGGCCAACAGTGGCGCCGTGCTACCTTGCTGCGCTGCAATAGTACCCAGCGACAACACTGGAGCGGCCGCGGGTACACGAAAAGAACGTGCCGGGATCGTGAGTAAAACACCGGGGCGCAGCGGCAGATGGTCGGCATTTTGTACCATTGTCAATAGCGCCGCGCCGGAAGCTGGCCGAGGCCAGCCCGGCCGTACCGTGGCCTGGATTGTATTGGCGGTCTGGTTCTCGGCGAAGGGGACTTGGGCGGCGATAGTCAGCACCTGCCCGCCAAGGATGTCGTAAGCGCGCGCAGCGCCCTGGGCGCCGGCGAGTGCATCAGTGCTGAGCCCATAGGCCTGGGCGAGCGCACTAATAGTCTGCGCGCCAGCCACCAACGGACGCTCGGGCTCGAGCGCTGCCACCGCACGCGCATAAAGCAGGTTCGCTGCCACAAAACGCCAGAGAGCGGGCAGCTGAAGTGACAGATCCACCGGTTTTGCTCGTCCCGTTTCTACACCGCTTGATTCGGTGTAGAGCGTCGAGGAAAAGCTCAGCGTCAGTTTCGGTTGGCAAAGTTGGTAATAGACCGTCTCATAGGTGGCGGCCTGGTTCTGCGCTGCTAGCAGTGCGTGCTGGGCCAGCCCGTTGAGAGCGGGCATCAGTGCGTTGGCTTGGCTGGCGAAAGTCACACCAATGGCCACCGTACCGACGCTGACACCCGACGCCAGCGCGTACCCGCTTGCCAGTGCTGGCCAAGTGTCGAAGGCCACGAGTGAATCTGTATAGCCCACAGGCAGATTGATCGTGCGTGCCTGGTCGGGGGTGGTAGCGTTGCCAAAGAGGTCGACAAAGCCAACGGTCAGATCCGCCGAAGCGAGTGAGCTGCCAGCATTGATCCCGCGATAGGGATCGGCTGCTGAGGCTGGCAGACCACTTACTGTCGGGGCGTTGGAGGCCGGGCCCATCTGCGCGATCGGGAATACCTGGGTGTAGCTCCAATGGCTCGGCTCCAGCTCGGCATAGCAGGTGCCGCGGGCGCGTGCCTGACGGGCCCGCCGCCGTCGAGCGACCGCAGTAAATTGGGGGTCGTCCTTCGCTTCTGGGGTGATCGGCATGCCAGGGCGCTCGGCATGGAAGGTCGCGCCTACCTGGCCAATACCATAGGTGGCGATTGAATAAAGCTGCTGCGTGCGCTCGCTCGGCGAGGCGGGATCGATTGGCGCCATCGGAACCACCATGCTGATGCCCGCATTGCCCGGCGGCACGCTGGCGATGCGCTTTATGTTGCTGTCGTCGGCCGCCTCAAGGTAGACGCTTGAAGCGGCGGCATCGAGGCCAGGACCGATCAGCGCGCAGGTGTTAAACGCCAGCAACGCCCGGCCGTCAGGTGCCGCCCCCTGCTGTGCGCCGACGATCACCAGAAAGTAAATCAGTGCTTCGCCTTCGCCGGTGAAAACCGTCGCTGGCAGCCCGCTGTTGCCGCTGTCGTGCAGGCTCAGATAATAGCCCGCACCGCCGACCGAGACGCCTTCCCACAGTAATTTGAGGAAGGCGGGAATATCCGCCAGGGCAGCGCCATAGGTGATTTCGACGTCGTGCGCTGCCGTTGCCTGCGCGCGCAACAGCGGCCGTATGTCCGTCAGCCCTGGCACCGTCTGCGTGGAGAGGTTGGTCTTGACGATCGTCGAGGCGTTTTCGTCCAGTGTGACCTGGGCCAGCCCCTGAATGTTGGCGGCGGCAGGATCGGGCGAAACCAACAGTGCCAGCGTTGGTGCCGGGTCAATCGAGGTCGCGAGGTATTGCCACAGGTGTAGCAACGTTTGGCGCTGGACATCGTCGGTCCCCAGCAACTGGTAGCAGGTACGCGACCCCGGCAACGTCTTGACTTTGACCGAAATCAATGTGCCGTAGCTCGATGACAACAAGGTCTGGGCATCACTGCTCACCGTGCCTTGCGGCGCTGACCCGACGATGTCGTACGGGGTCGGCGCCGCCAGCAACGCGAGCGCCTGAACGGCAGCAGAAAACGGCCAGAGGCTCGGGTTGCCAGCTTTGGGTGCCGTGCCTTGAGCAGGAATCGCAAGGGGGGCGATCACCTGCAGCTCGACTCGATTCGATAACCCGTAAGTGACGGGCACCTCGACCGACAGCGGCATTGCGACAGGGCCGGACACCGGCGTGATGCTCAGCGAAGGCGCTGGATACAGCCCCAGAAGGTCGTGCGGTGTGTAGACAAAATCGAGTTGGTTGACAGTCTCAAGCTGAAGGATCGCGCCCGCAGGTGCCGCGATGTCAGGCGCGCGCGCCAGCCGACGGTTGGCCGACAGCGCCGTTGGGGCGCGTGTAGCAAGGGCGCTACGGCTCTCCGCATTGCCGGCGACGGTGCTGTTGACCAGCTTGAGCCAGTCAGAACCGCCGTTAAGGGTTGCATGGATCGTGATTGCCGGATCGGTTCCTGTGCCAGGGGGCGGGCCTGTGAACTGCTGGCCGGACAGGCTGGCCATTGCGGTCATCGGGCCGTTGCCGCGAACGGGCCCGGCATCGACCGACACCGGTGTCGGAAGCCTCAGCCCGGCCATCAGTTGGCGGCTACTCTGCGCACTTATATCGGTGAAGTACTTGCCGGCAAGGATCCGTGACACCAAGGTGTCAACGTCGGCGACCGGCACATCGGTCACGGTCCAGGGCAGCTCGTCCTTGGTGGTGACCGGCACCAGGGCATCGTCGCTAAGCTGATGTGCGAGGGCGGCGATGTCTAAGCCCAACGCCTGCGCGACAGAGCTGAAGCTGGGGTAGACCTGAGTGTCGAGCGTGAACCCGTCGATGCGCAGCACAGCATGCACTACCAGTACGTCCGGCGCGGTAGCGACCCAGGCGAACAGCCCTGCAACATTGGGTGTTTGCTGTCCCGCGAAAATGTAGCTTCGCTGCGCAAGGCGATTGAGGCTCTCGCCGGGTCCAATCGTCACCACCGTGGGCACTAGCGCAGGGGCTGCGGCGCCGCCCGATCCCTGGGTGAAGGCAATTACCATGGCGTCACGGTAAGTCGCCCAGCCAGGAACGCTCGCCGCTGAACCCGTGGCGTAATTCTGCATAATGTCGACCATTGCAGCGATGGCATTGATGCTGTCGCCCATCAGACTGGTGTAATTGGCTTCAGCAGGCTGGGTGAGATTTTCCAGCGCAGTAGGCACTTTTAACGCCAGCCCCGGCGCAAGAGGCTCGCCGGGCAACTGGTCACGTAGCGTCTGCGCGTTCCAGTGCAGGATCAGGTCGACATACCATTGGCGCTCTGGCAGCGCACGGGTGTCTTGCAGGCGGGCAAAGAAAAAGGCCGCCGCTTGCAGTGCGTTGAAACCCGAAGGCGCGGTGTACGGTGTTGCCGGTGTGGTGAAGCGTGCTGTTGCGCGCAGCAGTTCCGGGTTGCTGGCAAGCCCGGAATAGGAGAGCAGGCGGGTGGGGCCGGTGAGGCCGAAGTTGGCGGCGATGCCTGCCAGCGTGTCCCCGGCGCGGACCTGGTAGGTGATGTGATCGACTGCATATCGACCGGCGACCAGTGTGCGCTCGGCATTGTCCAGCGCTATCACTTCGGGCGCAATGCCAAGGGCGATGCTAATCTGCGTTCCCGCCGCAGCGTCACGCAGTTGCGTGTGCAGATTGTCATTGAGGTACAGCAGTTCCTCTGTCGTCGCTGAGAGCGCCTGCGCCACGGCGTCGACGCTATCGCCATGGCGCACGGCATAACGCACCTGCGTTCTGGGGAATGCCGAAGCAAGCGCGTTCAGGCTGGTTGCAGCCAAAGGCCGCATCTCCCAGCGTGCAAGCTGCTTCTGCGCCGCATCCACCGCAGCGCGCGTGATCATAAGGCACCAATCGGCGAACAAATGGCTGGTGAAAGAGACGGTGTCTGCTGCGCCACCAATTGCTCCGGTAGATTGCGCTGCAGTTGGGGTGAACTGCTGCTGATAGGCCGCGATGTCGGCAATATAGTCGGGGCCAATTTTATTGAATGCCGCAAGGTCGACTGAACCTTGGACTGCGCCGCTCCAGGTAAAGCTGAACACTGGCGGCAATGCCACTGGCATCGCACTCATGTCGTGGGGCAGTGTGCTGGGTTGGCCGCTGACCGAGAGGCGCACGTTGGTAGTGAGGAAGGCGCTCAAGTTCGTGAAGCTGAAGGCCGTTCGGGTCGCCAGGCTGCCAAGCGCCATTTCGTCGGCCAGATGCAGAAGCTGGCCGGCGGTGATAGAGGTCGCCGCTGCTGCGCCTGTCGGGTTGGTTACCGCATAGATCGCCCAGCGCAGAAAGGCTTCAATCAGTTCGGCCGCGGGCATCTCTTGCACTTTATCGGCGTGAGCGCTGGTTCGGGTGTGTCGCTGATAACTGTCGGCGATGGAGGCCGGGTCGGTGACAGTGCCGGTCTCGGCCCAAAGCTGCAGGATGATTTTGTAGTCGGCGTTCGCTGTACCCGGTGTTGTCGACCAGCCGAGCGCGACATTGTCGCAAGAGAACACCGGCAACAGAATCAACGGTATCTGGCGCGGTGAATCGTTGAACACCGCGAAGGCAGGATCCCAGTTGAGCGCCTCGCCAACCCCCAGATCGTGCGCAAGCCGCATGCCTGATGCGCTGCGCCGGTCCGCCGCGGCCCTCATCAGCAGACAGTGCGGGGTTGTTTGCGTAGTGAGCAGGCCTGCCGCGTGCAGCCTGCGTAGGTGTTCGCTGCGCAGCAGCGTTTTGCGTGCGCTACGCTGGCCACGGCACAGCCGATAAAGACTGCTGGCAGGACCCGGCGCCGAAAATCGCTCATGCAGGGTTCCATCGTTCGCAGTCGTAGGGGCGAGAATCCAAGGCGTTGTTGATTGGGTGCCGATTGTGAAGTCGAACGAAACGGTCACGTGGAAGTTGAAGTGAATCCTGATAAACAACACTTTCACTGTGGCCCGTGCATCGACGTCGACGTCGACGTCCAGCGCGACCAGTGTCGGCTGATGGGCCTCAAGCGTCAGCGCCACCATGGCTGACGCTTCCAGTGTTACGTTGACCTTGATCACAACAAAGTCGACCGTGCCATAAATCTTGCCGTGAAGCCCGGCGATGCCGCGCACCCAATAGTACAGCGCGGTGTCCTGGCCGGCGTTGCTGGGCAGGAAGCGGGCGAAGACGCCTTCGAAGATCACTTCCAGCTCGATAAATGCACCCGCGCGCAGGACACCGGCGCTAAAGTCCTTGCCGATACCCACGGCCAGACCGATGCCCAGCTCAATGACCGGCGCAAAGAAGCCGTTGTTGATCGCAGGCACGCGGCTTGAGCTGTTGCCGTCGAGCAGGCCAAAATAGAGGCCGCCGCGGCCGAGGAAGGGAAACACTTCGACACTGAACGAGCGCGAAAAATTGCGTGCGTGAGGGAACCCGAGGTCGACCTTGAAATTGCCGTTGGTATAGACCTCGACCACCACCAGCCCAAGGGTCATCGACACTGCACCAAACTCCAGATGGCGGAAGGCTTCGGGCAGTTGCAGCTCGACCCGGAACATGCCGAGGGAGTCTGTGATCTTCTTGTAGAGAATCTCGAAGTTGAGCCCCGCGAGCGAGCCAGCGTCGGGGCCGCCCAGTGCGATTGACAGGCCATAGAGTCTGGGATCATTGAAGATCAGTCCAAGGTCAAGCACCCCGGCGATGCCGAGGTTGATACCGATCAGCCACTGGCTACCCGGATCGAAAGACACACCGTTCGCCCCCGGCTGGCCAATCGGTGACTGGCCGCTGTCGACCGGTTTCATCGCCCTCTGCATTTGCTGCAACACGGCGCGGACGGTGTTCAGGTCTTCGATACCGTTAACTTTTACATGCTGACCAAATGCCAGGTAACGCAGGTCGATAACCGCTGTTTTGGCCGGTACCAGGTCGGGCGGATTGTCGTTGATAACGTCCCAGTCGAGCGCATCGTCGCCGCGGTATTGCTGACCCAAGGCTGCGCCCTCAAGGATCAGCTTAACGCTGCCTTCGCCCTGCTTGCGGCTGTACGTTACGCCGATTCGATCAACACGCAAGATCGTCAGGTCGACGCTCACCTCATAAGTCAGCGCGATCGTCTGTTCGGTGGGGTCGAGCGTCAGCGTGAAGCGCGAAAGATCGACCTGGTTGAGTAAGTCCCAGGGTGGTGGCAGATGATAGCCCAGCGTCGGTGCGGCGAGGTTTACCAGATACTCCAGGATCTCGCCCAGGGTGATCGCGCTCAGTTGCAGTGTGACGATCTGGTGACGTGCTTGATCCTTGCCGATCCAGGCGGTCTGCGCGCTAAGGTAGTTGTCGCCGAACAAGACGCGGAAGGTATAGGTGGGGAACTCGACGCCGATGTCGCGTGCGGCGTACAGGCCAATGCGGTTGATCTCGAAGCTGCCCGACAGAGTACCCGAGGGGCTGGTCTGCTTATTGGGACGGGAAATGTCGGCAGTGGCGCGTGCCGAAACCGTCAAGGGCGTGCCAAATGGCGCGAACTGCCAGCGCGCCAGGATTGAACCCTCAACACTGTAAGACTGACTGGTTGAGCCGAAAGAAAT
This sequence comes from Pseudomonas sp. Lz4W, assembly GCF_000346225.2. Lineage (NCBI taxonomy): Bacteria > Pseudomonadati > Pseudomonadota > Gammaproteobacteria > Pseudomonadales > Pseudomonadaceae > Pseudomonas > Pseudomonas sp. Lz4W. Next base: position 2,609,888 of record NZ_CP017432.1, read on the forward strand.
CGCCATTGTCTCGACGTTCAACGCCGGCAGATTATCAGGTGGCGTGTCAGTCAGCAGGTTGGCGACCAGGGTGACCAGCTCAAGCGGTGCATTCTGATTGAGGCTGCCGCGGAAGGTCCATTCACGCTCGCGGCTGGAAGCAGGGTAGGTGGCGCAGACAGTGAATTGAGGTTGCGCCTCACCGCTGGCTCCGCCGGTCAGTTGCAGTGTGCCGGCAATAGAGCCGCCCACTGTGGCTTGCCGAGCATCGATGTTAAAACGCAGCTCGATGAGGTCCAGGCTCACCGACTGGGTAAAGGGGATCGACCAGTTCATCGAAATGACCGCCTCGGCCTGGAAGGTCAGGAGCCGAGGGTCGGCGAGAAACGAGAAGCCGGTGATCCGCATTTGATCGGGCGTAGGTGGGCCGGGGTTGCCGAAAAACTGGTTGAAGGCATAGCCGATCGGGATTTCTTGATTGCTGCGCAGCCGCCCTTCAAGCACGAAGGAAGGAATGTAGCCTACGAGGTCCACTGTGAAACTGTCGGCCAGTATCAATTCGCCGTCGTCGCGCACTGCCGGCACGCGAGGGTCGCCCATTGCCGCAACGGGTGCGCTGAGCAACGGCAGGCTGCGCCTTGTCGACCGCGCGGCGACCTGCTCGTCGGAGGCGCCAATGTTGAGGCCGCCGAACACCGAACCAAAGGTGTACATCTGTGGTTTATCGTTAGCGTCGACCCGCCAGCCGATGCCCCAGCGTATACAGGTGTCGATCACACGTACGAACGGAATGGGGGGGTTCCACACCCGGTCGGACTTCAACGTGACGCCGATATTGGAGACATCAAAGGCGGCTGCACCGAGGTTGTCGAGCAAGCTGGCGTGGTAAGCGGGCAGCCAGATCTCAATCGACGACAAGTAGAAGGCGTTGAACGTGTCGAGGGTGTCGGGGGAGATGAGCTCTGCGACGGAGAGTCCGAGCAGCGCAGCCACGTTGTCGATCTGGTCGCCGATACGGATCGTGTCCGGGTCAGCCTCGACCAGCAGGCGCCAGCTGGTCTGCACGGTCATGATTGCCAGCACCAGACGCAGGCTGTGTTCGGCGTCGAACTGAACCTTGCCACTGAGGTTGAGCATCGAGATGGCGTCGTAGCCATAATTGACCGGGTCAAAACCGGTCTGGACCTCGATCTCGAACCCCAGCTCGAACAAGGTCGAATCTCCGAACGCAAGCGTACTGTCGCCAACGGTCGCCATCATTTGCAGCACGGGCGGCGCGTCGAAACGTTCAGGAAGGATCAGCGTCCCCGCCGCTGCCAGCGGCCAGCGGCCTGGAAACAAGCTGGTATAGACGGGTTGGACGAAGACCCCGGACTGCGCCAGGTTGCCAGCCAGTGTGACGCGAGTGCCCGCTACGGAGCTGGCGCTAAGCGCTGCATCCAGCAATGGCAAATCGATCAGAAACGACGGCGCAAGCTCCACGGTCTGTTTGTTTTGCGAGATCTGCTGGCAGTCGGGCAGGTTGGCAAAGGTGTCGCCAAAGCGCCAGGTTTGTTGTGGCAGGAACAGCGTGAGGGTGAACACCGCGTTGCCGCCAGCGTCGAGCGTGACCGCGAGCAAGACACTGACATCAACGAGGTGATTGCCGGCGGCCTGCGCCCCGGGCAGCCCATAGCGTGCGGTGCCGCGCAGTAACACCTGGTTGACCGGTTGCGCCAGCACCGTGTTATTGATGATGAAAAGCTGTTTGAGCTGCAGTAGGCCGAGCGCTGAAGCCATCGCAGCAAGTGGGCCGGTAGCCGCACTGACCAGGTCGATTGAGCCGTCAGACAGGTGGCTGCGTAGCGCCTTGTAGATCTCATCGAGCATCATGGCGCCCCCCCATTGTAAATGCTCAAACATCGAGTGGCCTCACTCGGCGCGGTTGACGCGGGGTCAAGGCACTGCCATTTCCGGAATTCGGCCCTGTGTGGTGGGCTGGTGGCCTGGGCGCCATCGTGCGGCTCGGTGGCCGCGTGTGCTCCTCGACCTCTGGTGTTGAGCAGGCAGGTGTAGGCGTGGGGGTATCTTTGGACATTTGCATGACCGCAACACTGACGAAGCCCAGACCATCTTTGCGGTTCTCGACGCGATGCAGGGTCGTCTTCTGGGTTGCTGCGTCTGAGGTATATTGCCAGGCCACTGCAAAGGGTGGGCTGTTCAGGGCGCCCGATTTAGGGATGTCGGTCACCCGACCTGGGTTGGGCGGGAACGTTGCCGTCTCGTTTTTATCCGGTTCGTAGGCAGCCTCGCGGACATAATAGCGATTGGTGAAAACGGCGTAATTTGTCGCGAATGTCCACCAGTCGTCGAATGGGAGAAGCTCTAGCTGACGCGTGAATGTCTTTTTTGTTTGGGGATCTACAACATCCACGTTGATGGAGTAGTCGTCGTCTTTTTTGAAGTAGGCATTGTATAAATGCTGTTTCTTGGAGAGAACAGGGTCAACGTACCAAGCGGTCTTTTCCACCAACTCCCAGAAGTAGCTCATGGTGTACGCCGATGGATGGCGGAAAGAGCCTACATCTTCTGCGCTGGCGTGGATGGACATTGCCTTGACGCTGTTGGCGAAGCTCTCGATCACTTTCTTGGCTGCGTCGGGAACACGTTCGTTTTTGTGTGGGCGCTTGCCTGAGGTGAGAGCGAAGGTTGTAGTCTCACTGGAGTGATGCGGCATGGTCAGAACGGCCACGTTGCCGAACTTTACTTTGAACTTGTCGATGTAGAAGTTGGCCTGGTCGATGGTTGCGCCGGTTGCGTCGCCGGTGATGACGTACTTCCAGTCGTCGAAAACCACGACAAAAATGAGCGAGTAGGTGTTAAGCGAAAAGCTGTCGACCCGCCATTTTTTGTCACCGATTATGGTGCGGATAGTGTGTTCTCCCGCAATATGGTTGCCAACCAGCAGGTTGAAGCTGACATCCTGTATTTCGAACATCGGCGTTGGTTGACTGTAGGAGCAGTTGTTTGCGGGAAGAGGCTCAGGCTTTACCGTTCCTGTTCGTTGATAGGCCTCCAGATCGTTGATGACATTTGTGCCGCCGTGCTTGGCAAAGCGAACGCGGTGCCCCCCATAGATTACCTTGCCGACTTCAAGAATCGGTTTGGTTGCCTTCTTGGTGCCGGGCTTGTCGAACTTGCTCAGCAGGTCTTGAACCAGATTGATGTGATCGCTATCGCTGTGCGAGAGCGAGCAGAAGTCGATTCTCGGTGTGGTCATCGAGTTCAGCGACTTCTCGATCAGTTTGACCGCAGGCTGTCCCGCCTCGGTCTTGGCACGTTCCGAGCCAAGGTCGAGCAGTGCGGTTGCGGTGATTTTGCTGCCGGTATAAATCTCGACAAAGGTGCCGGAGCCCTGGCCGACGTCAAGCAATGTCACGACGATCTTGCTGGCCTTGCTCATGGTGTTGTTCCCTCGCCGCGTCGTCCTGACCGCGCGGCCCGGATGCGTTGTAATGCCTCGCGGTCGCCCTCAGGCGGCACGACCTTGTGCGTAGCAATCGGGGCGGGCGCTGCCAGGCGTTTTCGCCCGGGGTGCACCTGCAGCGCTTTTTCGTCTTTCTCCTCGGCGGCATAGGCCGCATACCAGCCCAGCTTGCTGCTGCCCAGTTGATCAGGATTGCCGAACAACACGATGTCGTTGTTGCCCGGCGGGAAGTTGAGCAGGCCAAGCACTGAAAGGGTGAATTGGTGCAGACGCAGCAGATAGACCAGTTCGTCGTGCTCACCGATGTAGGTGAGGAACTGAAAATTGCGAAAGCCCAGGCGCAACACGCCCTGTAGCGGCCACTGCACGCCTTCAGCAGGGCCCGTTTCGAGTTTCAGACCCAAAAATTGCGGCGGTGCACGCTTGCCGTCGGTGCCGGGCTGCCAGGCGGCGAGTACTTCCACGGCAATGCCGACGCTGCCCAGCAGCGCGCCCAACGTGCCCAAATCGAGGGTGAAGCGCAGCCCATACCAAGGTGCTAGCAGTGACGTTTGATCAAGTGGCGCAGACACTGAGGTGAAGCCCAGGTCCTCAGGGCGGGTGCCTGTTGGCGCGTCTGGCTTACCCTCCTGGTCAGGCATTGGCAGCACGGCTAGCAGTCCATTGAGCGTCAGGGGGAAATGGCCGACCAACGACTGGGCCCGGGTGGTGCTGTTGGCAAGATCGAAGCGCAGGTTGCTTTCGTCGACGCTGAATTGTTTGACGCCGGCGTCGTCGCCGAGGGTGAATTGCATCGAGACGGCCAGGTTGCTGTAGCGCAAGCCGACCGTGGCGTCTGTAGACACGTTGTCGTTCACCGGCTCAGGGCCGAAGGAGTAAAGATCGAAAACCTGCGGGGCGGCGAATTGCAGTGTGCCCGAGAGGGTGAACTCGGTGACAATCTGCCCTGGCGCGTTGCCTGCACCGCGGGTTTGCAGCGCGACGAGGGCGACATCAATGCGTGACAGCACCGAGGCGCTGGTGGCATAGCTGTTGCGCCCCTCCAGCAAAAAATTATAGGTCGCGACTGCCGCCAGGCGCTGGTAGCTGCCGTCGAGCACCAGGTTGTTGCCGTGTTCGGTCTGCGACTTGGTCAGTGTGTCGCCAAAGAGCCGGTTGACCAGCAGCTCTGCCTTCGCCGAGAAGTCGGTCAGTGCCGAATTGGAGAAACTGGCGCGCAGTTGCAGCGTCTTGAAATCGAACGCGACGTTCGCCTCGCTGTACAGGTCGACCGGGTCGATATAGTTGATCAGGCCGAAGGCGGCGGTGTTTTTAAGCTCAGGCTTTGAATCTTTAACAACGAAGGGCGTTTGCGCCAGGCCGAGGTGGTGGGCATAGAAGTGCTCGGTGTCGATCCCAGCGGTGAGGAACAACAAATCGGCAGGCATTTGTGCGATGTCGACTGGCGTGTTGAGGAACAGAAAACCATTCCAGGCCGGGTTATGCACCACGCCGCTCAGAAAGCGCTGGTAGGGCGAACCCTGTTCAGCGACCGCTGCATCGCTGAAAATATCGAGGATCAACCGCTGTGTCTGGCCGATGCTCCCGCCCACTATCGGCGGCACAGCCACTTCAGGCCATAGCCAACTGCTGCTGTCGGCAACCAGCTCCACGAGGGTGCGGTTGCAGAATTTGGCGATCATCACCGTTGGACTGTTGGCCACCGGTTCGAGCGTGTCCCTGGGCTCGCCGTCTTTGACTTGGCTGCGCCACGGGCGCCAGGCGCGTGGTGAGATCTGGAAGGTCCAGCCGTCCATCTGCGCCTGTAGCAAGCCGGCCATCGCCAGGTAGACCGGCAGGTAAGGAGGGGTAGCCGCCGCACCGATGCAGGCGATGAACTCGGCCTCGGTATCAAAGGGCTGGGTTTTACCGCTGAGTGCTGCAAAAACGGCAGTAATGATCGCTTGCGGTACCCCTTTGGCCAGCAGCAGAGCGCTGTTTTCGGGTGTCTGTTGGAATTGATAACGCACGGAGGTGGACTGCATCAGCACGTCCACGTTAGCCGCGACAAAAAATAGCTGATTACTCTGCAGCGCAGATTTAAAACCGCCGGTGACCACCGTGAAGTCAAGCCGCGGATGGTCAGTGCCAGGCAGGTTGCCGACAAACATGCCGTCATAATCCTGGTAGTCCGCCGTGAGTTCGACTATCAAGCCTTGCGGCGTCACGCCCAGTGGATCGCTCTCGGCGCGGGGCCGACGGACGGGGCCCGGCGAGGCGAGCAAGGCCTTTTCTGGGCTCTCCATCCGGGCTTTGGCACGCTCACCATAATGGGTGTCGATCTGGAAATGCCGGTATGGCGCGATGCTGGCATTCTCCAGCGCCGAGGCCAGCGCGGTGTCGGCGCTGTTTAGCCCTGCATAGCAGCCGAACGGAAATACCGGCGGTGTACCTGAGGCACTCAGTGTGGCAGCTGGCATCGGATTGAAGTCGAGGAAATTCGGCGCGATCTGACGTTTGCCCGAGAAGATCGGCGCCTGGCGCGGCTGAGCGAAATAGACAGCGTCGGGCTCGCCAGCCAGTGGCAGGATTGTGGCGTGTGACGTCGTGGCGGTGCTGTTCAGTGCCTGCGCCACCGTCGGTGCCAGGAGCGTGCCGTCATTGGCCCCGATGGCAAAGGCGGGGCAGTTACCGGCGAAAACGATCTGGTGGCGGTCGGCAGATATTTCGACAACTTCGAGCCCCGACAGCCCCACCAGTAGTTGATAGGCGCCGGCGGGCCGATTAGCGGGCGGGACAACGGTGATCTGGAACGCACCTTCGGGACTCAAGTGATAAAGGTCCCCTTCGTCGCAGCTACTGCCCGTCACTGGCGACACACCGAAAACGAATCGCACATCGGACAGGCTTCCCGCCGCAGCCAGAGGCGTGAGTGTGGCGGCAAAACCCAAGTTCGTGCGCAGGAATGAAGCAAGCTTTGGCGCACCACTGGCGATGGTTGGGGCCAGCGAGAGATGTGTGCGCGCGCCTACCCGGGGGTTGAGCGGGTCATAGGCCAGCGCTGCGCTGATCGCGGTTGTCTGGCCATCGAAAACGCGCTGGAACAGTAGCCGTGTCGCGCCTTGGGTGGCGATTTTTTGTGGTGTGGCATTGCTGCCGATCGAGAGGGGCGGCGCGGCGTAGCGCAGGCCGATCGCGAAGCGGGACCAGATCGTTTGTTCTTCCTGCCCTGCAGGGACGGCGGGAAGGGTGCAGCGCGCGGTCAGGCTTGCCACCTGTGCGCCGTTGAACGGGATAGTGAGCGAGCCCGCGGCCAAGTCGGCATCGCCGTTTGGGCCCAGGAAGACACCGCCACCCATAAAGCCAATGCCACCCCCTGCGTCATCGGCGATTTGCGTCAGTGCGCTGAGGCCGGCGAGCTCCAGCCCATAGTGGCCAAGTCGGAAGCTGGTGGCGCGTACCGTCCGCCATTCAATCAAGTTGCTGGCGCCATCAGCGGCGGCCTGAAGGGTGGTCAGGCGCCACTGAACCATCGGTGCATCCGGGTTCTCGATCCACAGCAGCCGAAGTTGGGCGGGCGGCGCGAGATTGGGGCGCAGCGCATCAAAACCATTCAGAAATACTGTCCAGTCGCTGGGCGTGGTTCCCAGAAACAGGTAGGTACCGCCCATGTCCTGCCACACCTGCGTGGTCGACAAGGTACCGGATAAGTTCGATCCGGGTGCTGAACAATAACCGGCCCAGAAGCCCGCTACACCCGCGTGGTCGCGGGTGGACAAGGCAAACAGGCGGCTGCCTGCCTGCTGCTCAAACACTGGCGCCGATGGCATGGGCTTAGCATCCCACGGTGATGATGTGATCGCCCGCGAGCAGGGGCAGTGAGTAGCCGTCAAAGCCGCTGCCCGGCGCGTAGACGGTACCTCCCTGCCAGTCCAGCATGACCTCAAGTTGCACGCCCAGGCTGTCCGCAGCAGAGGTGGCCGTCTGCCCAGCGCCACTTGCGCGTAGTAATCGTAGGCCAGCGCTTCGCCCAACGGTGCTTGGTCGCAGCTGGCGTTCTTCGAGCAGATTCCCGAGGCGGGTGCCGACGGGGACCTGGCGCTCGTTGCCGTCCAACTGGACGCGGATCATCACTTCCAGCGTGGTACGCCCGCGGAAGTAGACCGTCGAAAACTGCTGTGGATCGGGTTTGGCGTCATTGATTGCAGTGAAGCTTTGCGCCGCAACAATGGCGAAGTTGAGATTGGCCTGGTTACCGCTGCTCGTGCTGCTCGGGGACAGTAAGGAGGCGGGCAGGAACACGCGATAATAAGGTTGCTGGAATTGGCTGAAGTAGAGGTCCGCCGCCGCTGCCACGCCCGACTGTCCCGTGCCTGACATACTCTGGAACGGTTTCTCTACCTGCAATGCGTTGTGCGCGGCGAGCTCGTTGAGGAACCCGTCGAAACCGACACGCCATGCACCGTTGGTGTGATAACTGCCAATGTCGAAGTCGACCACTGAAGCGCCAGCGTAACCATTGAGCCAGGTTGGCAAACCTTGTTCGTTGATGCTGACATAGTCGCCAAGCACAACGCGCAGCACCATACCGGGCCGCAAGTCGACATAAGCGCTGCCGGCGCGGGTCGAAAACGATAGGCCAAAATTGTAGTAGAGCTGCTCGTCAAAGGTTTGCGGCATCATCCGTGCGATCGCACTTTGTACGAGATAGATGCCGTAGGGGCTTGCCCCTGCAAGGCCCTCCTTGGGCTTTTCAAGCTTGGCCAGCAGCTGCACATAGTCGCTTTGCAACGTGGTGCGCACTGCTGTGGTGTCGAAGCTCCACACCGCCGCGTCTGTGGCGATGGTGAGCGTGTAAGGCAGTTCGGCATTGGCGAACGGCGCTACGGTGAACGGGCCAACGCTGATCGACTCGGAGCCCAACGCATCGGCGGTCAAACCAAGTTGGGGCAGGTAGAGCGTGATCTCCCGTGGGGGCGGATTGCTTATCGAGCTACCGAGGCTGGCCTGGGCAGACGCGGGATACACATAAGGTGTAGCGACCGTGGCAGGTTGCTGACTGAGGAAATAAGCCGGTACGAAGAGCGCCATCGCATTGGCGGCGAGCCCGGTCCCGTCGGCGCCCGCGGGCTGAACATAGACCGTATAGCGCTTACCCGGATCAGCGTTGAAGGCAAGGGCACCCGTTGTCCCGTTGACGGTAACGCTGGCGACAGGCGCAGCGTTCTCGTAAACCGACAGGACATGCGCATCCGCGCCACTGTGCGCGTGCCAGCGTGCGCGTACCGATTCGCCATCGTAGCGGGCGTCAATTAACATGTCGGCTGCGGTCGGGACGGATGCGGCGGCGCTAAAAGGGCCTATGACGACAACGCCATTGTCGGTACGCGTCGCTGCAATTTGGTAGCGAAGGCCGGCATTGATGCCTGCTGGGCGACTCAGCACATAGTGGGTTGTGCTGCTTGTCTGCGTGCTGCCATCAGAAAACTGCAGTGTATAGCTGACACCGGCGCCGATAGTCGACCAATTCAGTGTGGCCAGCTGTGTGGCCGGGTTGGTGGCCGCCGCAAGGCTGCGCGGTGTGGTAAGGATCGCAGTTGCTTGTTGGTTGGACGCCATTGTACGGTCCGCCACAACACGCAACGGTCCGAGCAAAAGATCTACCATTGCCACGGCACTACCGTCTGCTGGAACAATAAGCTCGCGCAGTGACACGGCGCTGGCGTTGCCAGTGGTGATTGTGCCGAGCAGCAACACCTGATTGGCCCCTGCACCGGAGCCGTTGATGAGTCGGATCGCATAGCTCGGTGGTGGATCTGCGGGCAGGCCAGCCGCTACGTTCCAGGTCACGGCAAGCTGATCCTCGGTGGCCGTGAGCGTGCGCAATTGCGGCGTGACAAAGACCAGCGCCTGGGTGACTGACGGCGAGGTGCCGCCGCTGATGCCGGTCGCTTGAAGGGTCAGTGTTTGTGTCTGGCCTTGGGTGACCGTTGATTTGGCGATGCTCAGTACGGCAGCGGTGGCGCTTGTCGTCTGCGTGGCCAGCGACTTGCCATTTTGGAGGACGTTGACGGTATAGCTGATTACGTTCGAGGGGCTGTCTGGCAACGCTGCCCATTGGCAGGCAATCTGCCAGTTTTGAGGATTTTTCGGATCACTCTGGATCGTGGCTTCGATCAGGGTCGGTGCGATAGCCAGCAGCATTGCCGGTTGGCTACACGGCCCGCTGGTCTTGCCGTCGGCCGATTTACCGCGTGAGATCACCGAAAGGCCAACGGCCCCAGACGCTGCATAGGTGAAGCTCAATTTGCCACTGGATGCATTCACCGGGCCGACGAGCACGGTAGAGCCGCGCATTAACCAGCCCTCGCTGGAGGCGGCGCTGGTAGTGACATTGGCCTCGACGGCTGTGCCGTTGATGATGACGCCACTGACCGTTGGCGCCGCCGTGATCAGCGGGATTTTGAGCGGCGCTGCACCGATGGCGAATGCCTGTGTCTGCACACTGGCGCTAACGCCGGAGCTGTCGTTTATCTGCGCGGCGAACCTGGCTGAGGTCGGCCCACCTACATAAGGGGCGACCTCACTGGCATTGACCTGCAGCGAGATCACGCTGTTCTGAGGGCGTGGGGCATCCTGAACGTTGTCGAGTCCCCAGATGAGTAACAGGGTGCTGCCGTCATAGTCCGCCTGGGTGAGCGAAGCGGCGGCTTGCGGTACGGTCTGGGGGGCGCTGAACGGGCCCTGGCTAAATGGCGCAGCGAAACTACCCGCACCGCCGGGATTGACTGCTGGCACCAACGCCGTTGCATAGATGCGGAACGGCGCAGGATAGTCCGCGACTTTTACCGTAGCGGTGTTGCCCTCGACATTCGCGCTGCCAGCGAGTGCCCAGACACCCCCGGAGAAGCCATAGACCAGCAGTTGCGTGCCGACCTGGACGCTGCTCGCACCGTAGTCGAGCTGCGCTGTGACGCTTTGGCCATCGTATTGTGCACTCGCTACTGTGACGCGTGCGGCAGTCACCGGCGCGCTGGCCACTGCCTGGCTCCAGTCAATGCCCGCAGGCGAGGTGCCCGCGACCACCCAGATAAGGTCGACCATGTAGCTGATGGTGGCCGAAAGGGGGAAGGGTGGCTGAAACAACGCGTAAATTGGCGAAGTGCCTGCGCCCGACGTTGGCGAAACACCGATCACCATTGGATCGTTTGCCAGCCGCAGCCGGGTGACCAGCACCAAGTTGGGCGGCGTGCTTGGCAAGCTCGACTGCTTGACGTTGACAGTCAGCCCAGCGGTTGCGCGCCCTGGCGGCAGACTGGCATAGGGGCTGACATAGTAAATGCTTGAGATGATGTCGGCCGGGCTGGTCATGTGGATCCTCCCTGGAAGTGCACGCCTATGCCATGGGCACGCGTTGGCGACCATGGCAGCGTGGTTCAACTGATCAGAAGCGCCGGTCTGCGAACGCGGAGCGGCAATCGTTGTGCAGGCGTTTGTCCACCCGGGCCAGGATGGCGTCGAGGTCGTCGCGTCTGCGCAGCGTAAACGCGCGCATCGCCATGTGGTCACCACAGCCGATGCCATCTGCAAAGTAGAGCGCGGAGTCAGTCGGATAGTCGCGGGTCGCCATCTCGGCGTCACTGCCGATAGCCAGCGAGTAGCAAACGCCGTCATAGGCGATGGCCGAATGGCCGGTTATGGTTGCTGGGCCATCCTGGGTGAGGACCTGATCCCCTTGTGCGAGGTCGCAAATCTGACGGAACGAGCCGCTGGCCAAAGCAATCAGATGCGCACCGCTGGCGCTCAGGCTGTGTCCGTTGTCGGTATCCATACGGTAGACCGCGCTTGTGCCGCGGGCATCTGCGCTTGATTGGTGTGGCCCGTGCCTGGTTGCGCGCACCGCCCAGGTGCGGCCATCGGCACTCTTCACCCGGTGACTGTTGTTAACTTGCTCGATTGGCAAGGTGTCGCCGCTCTCGAGTGTGACCAGCGTGCCTTTAACCGCGCAATGCCACCAGAACAATAGATTCTCGATGGTCGTGCAATTGACCGAATGCGCCTCAGGCGAGTTCTTCGAACAGACATAGAAGGTCTGGTTCGGCTGGCCGCCCTGCATGGGGATGTCGAACATGAAGTAGAAATAGCTGATGATCTCAGACGTGAGTGAGGACATCTGATAAACCAGCGATTTGGTATTGGCGTAATAGGTGTTTGGTCCGTCGTAGGGGTATTGCCACGTCAGCACATTGGGCGGGCTACCTTGCTGTAAGCCTGCAACCAGCGCTGCGTCAGTGGTGTACTGCGTGGCGCGCTGGATCGTCCACGAGCCGCCGCTGCCGTCGTCGACAACGATATTGGTCATCAGGTTGTTGACGGTAAGGCTGACAAGATCGGGCGTGCCCGACAATGCAACGCTGCCCACGAACGGGCAGGTGAGATAGGGCTTGTCCTGATTACCGGCGCCGGCGGGATTAAGGTACACATAGTCGCAATCGTTATTTTGATACCCGCTCATCCGCCCCACGCTGATCTCGATGGCCGTGTGGGCGCTCTTGCTGATAACCGGCTGCGTGACCGTGGCCTGAATGCCCTGGCCCATACTGGCTTCGGTCGACAGGGCGAAGAAGCGGGTGTTGCCGGCAGTGTCGGTGGCATGGCAGATGTGCAGCAGATGAAGCCCATCGGCGGGTGCTGCACTGGCGTGCGCGGCACGGGTCGGGCAGGTCAGAAAGCCGCTGTTGAGCGCCACGTTCTCGCCGCATGCCACGACCTTGCCCGAATCTTTGTCGAACGCCATCAACACGCCGCCTAGCATTAACAGCTCGCCGCTGGCGGAGGTCCAGACGGTCGCAGTCGCAGTGCCTTGAGCGGTTTTGCCTGCGTCGACCAGCATCAGCGTGGCGCTGGGTGGTTCACCAGCAGGTGCGTTGTTCAGGGCGTGGTAGAGCGCCGGATACTTGTTTTCAGTGAAGCCGCCGAGATTAAGGCCTAAGCGGATGGCTGCATGGTGTCGGGGGTCGCCGGGGCTCAGGGGGAGGGTGTCGCCCAACGGCAGCTGCTGCCGTAGATCATGGAAGGTGCTGAGTTCAACTGCCGACAAGCTCGGTAGTGCGTCCATGCCATCTTCTCCAACTAGATCTGACTAGTGTCGACGAAAGAGGCGCTCATGCGCCCGGTGCTCTCAAAACACAGCACTGCAAGTTGCCGCCCGGCCACGTTAGGAAAACAGATAACAACCCCAGGCTGAATCCAATATAGACGCAAAAACGGTGATGTGACGGCCTTGAAAAATTTAAGCCTACCATCGATATCGATGAACAGGATCTCTCAGGACAATCCGGGAGCAACACACTGGTGATCGGTTTCACGATCTGCGCTGCAGCCTTTCTGGGAACGGATTCTCCGCGGCGTCAATGTGGCTCTCAAAACGCCGTTCAAGGACGTCGGCAACGAACACGAAGGACATGGTCCGTTAAGAGAGTGGATGCTCGAAGCGAATTTTTCGAATCAGTGGCTTAGGCAGCTCATGAGCATCTATGACATGACCTGTCATTTAACAAGTGGGCGATGTCAGATGTGAATAGCCCCGGGTTTCGTAGACGCTCGGTGACCGCTATTGGCCGATTTCTGCCGGTCAGGAAAGGCCGCTATCGACCCAAAGCGGACATCCATTTTTAATTGCAGGCTAGCGCTGCCATGCGGTCCGCGCGATACCGGCCCGGCAGCAAGCGCAATTCCGCCGCAGGCCCCCCAGAGCGCGACGGCGGAGCGGCTTCGGTCCGGATCTTGAAATGACACGCGGATCAGCGTCAATGGCGGGTGATTGAGTCATGGTATTCGTGGTTCACAGCCTGTGGCAGTCATGGTTGTGAGTCGATTGACCCATGCACGTGCATGCCTGGAGTGAACTAGGGATGCACAGCGGCAGAGGCTTAAACGAACTGCAATACGTCGTTCACGGCTTTGCGCGGCTTTTGTGGCCAGTTGGCTGCGCCCGGGTAGCCAACGGTGATCAACATCACCGGTACTTCTTCATCAGAGAGACCAAACTCCTTGGCCACTGCGGACTGATCAAAACCGATCATGGGCGTCGAAACCAGGCCTTGGCCCTTGGCGGCCAACATTAGGGTCATCGCCGCGAGCGAGCCAGAGCGGATGGCCTCATCGCGCTGCAATTGATGGTTTTCCTGGTACATGCCTTGCGCCGCACCCACCCACATGTCGTAGATCGACTGGTCGATGATTCCGGCGTCCAGGGTCGGCTGCAAGGCTGCCGGCAGGGTTACATGCGGGTTCAGGGTACCGCAGACAATAAAGGTCACAGCGGCATCCATGACCTTTTGTTGGCCGAATGCCAATGGCAGTAGGCGCGCCTTGGCTTCGGTGCTGCGCACGGCCAGGAACTTCCAGTTTTGCAGGTTAAAGGCGGAGGGCGCGTGGGTGGCCAGGTTGACCAGTTCGGCGACCTGGGCGTCCGTCAACGAACGTTCGGTGTCGTAGCTGTTGGCGGAGATGCGTGACTTAATAACTTCAGCGATAACGGACATGGTGGTCTCTGTGCGGGATAGGTTTGCGCAGGACACGGTTGTCACTCTTGAACCTGCGCATTGTTTCAACTCAGCGGCTGAAACCGTCGAATGGGGTCATGTAAACGGCACCGAACGGGTCCAGGCGCTTGCGAATTTCGGCGTCGGGGGTGCCGTAGACCACGAGGCTGGTGATGGTGCACAGCTCCAGGAAACGTTGGCCGAACGGCGCGAATGTGGTGTCGACATGGCTGACCACGGCATCCACGTTATAACGCTCAAGGATGTGCACGGTGCTGTTGTCTTCATTGACACTGTATTCGTAAATCAGTGTGCCCGGTTCGGTTCGGGTGGCGGCAACGATGGTGGCGATCAGCGCCTTGAACTCAGGAAACTCTGCGGGTTTGACCGCAAGGGAGAACAGGCAGGAAATATGGAGGTGCATGTGGTGGTCTCCGGCAGATGGATGACAGAAACCTGCACGAGAGCATCACTGGATTCGGGCAATGCGTGCGGTGCAGGTCGCAGGTGTCAGGACTTTTCGGGTGCTTCCCCGAACAGCTTGCCGGCGCCTGCCCAATCCGATGCGGCTACGTCTTCGAAAATCACGTAGATATAATTGGCATCGGTACCGGTGTGTTTAACGATGCTTTCGGTGATATCGGCTGCAACAGCGGCTTTCTGCGCGTGTTCCTTACCTTCGAACCAGCTCACACGTACGACGGGCATGATGTATTCCTTCTAGGGCATTCATCTGGGAGAGGTGCGCGAAGTGCACCGTTGTCTTGCTGGAATCCATCGTACTGTTGAATGCTGTAGCGATAAATGGCCTAAAACTATAATCTGGGTAGATCTAAACTCTACAATAGAGCGGTCGGCATGGTACCCATCGATTCCTTCCAGGGCGTAATCACCTTCGTAGTGGCTGCACGCTCATCCAGTTTTACCCAGGCGGCTGAACGGTTGGGGGTGTCAAAATCTGCCGTTGGCAAAGCCATCGCACGTCTGGAGGAGCGTTTGGGCACGCAGTTGTTTCATCGCACTACCCGACGGATATCCTTGACTGCCGATGGCGAGGCCTACTTCGTGGCGTGTTCCACGGCCCTGGAAGAAATCGGCACCGCTGAAAGCGGGTTGGGCCCCGGTGGTGGAGAGCCTTCCGGACGCTTGCGCGTTGATGTGCCGGTTGCTTTCGGCCGCAGGGTTGTTGCGCCCTTGTTGTTCGAGATCGCCAACAAATACCCGGCGCTGCAATTGAACCTGACGTTTTCCGATCACCTGGTGGACCCATTCGAGGAAGGGATCGATTTGTTGGTACGGTTTGGTGAACTGCAGGACACCAGCGGCCTGGTGGCACGGCGCTTGACCCGCCAACGCTGGGCCATCTGTGCTTCCCCTGATTACCTGGCGCGCTTCGGCACCCCTAAAACCCTGGAAGAACTGGGTCAGCATCGTTGCATCGTCGGCCATCGACGCGGCCAACCGCTAACATGGCGCGTCACAGAGGCGGGGAAAACGGTGCGTTACGCGCCAACCTCAACTCATCAGATTGGCGATGGTGAGGTCATGATTCTTTCGGCGGTGGCAGGCGCCGGCTTATGCCAGATGCCACGCAGCCTGTTTCAGGACGATATAGAAGCGGGCAGGCTGGTAGAGGTGCTGCAAGCCTATGAGCCTGAAGCGGTGGATGTGCATGCAGTCTGGCCAAAGGTGTCGCACCTGAGACCCAAGGTACGGTATGTGGTCGATGAGCTGGTTAAGTTGTGTGCTCATTGGCAGTAAAGGGTGTGCATCTACTTAATCACTGAACAGATCAAACATCAGTTGTCGGAACCATTTGTTGGCGGGGTCCCTGTTGTATTTGCCGTGCCAGAACAATTGGATGTTTACTTCCGGGTGCTGTCACGAAGCGAACTCGCCATTGGGACGAACCCAGACCCAGATACGTGATTTAACATAATATACATTATGCGAATTATCGTATTGGTGCCTCAGGGTCAGTGGAGGTCAGATTTCAAGGCTGGAAATTCCTCTCTCGAACGATCCCCGCATTTCGATGCCTGCAACAATGCCCTGACGCGCCCTAATTGCTGGCTTTGCATTAAGCTTGTCGGCCAACACCACAATGGAATGACAAATGATCAGAGCATTTGAACAACACGACATGGAACCTGTTGTGGAAATCTGGCTGAGCGCATCGATCAAGGCTCATGACTTTATCGACGCGGCTTACTGGCATTCCCATACAGCAACGATGCGTGATGTTTACATCCCGGCATCTGAGACCTATGTGTTTGAAGACCAATCCAGCGTCCAGGGGTTTTGCTCCTTGCTGGGCAATCAACTGGCCGCGCTGTTTGTTGACCCGGCTCATCAAGGCAAAGGCCTGGGCAAACAGTTGCTTGAGCATGCGAAAAACCTTCGTGGCGAGTTGAGCCTTGCGGTTTACAAAGAGAATGCGCCCAGCCTGGCCTTTTATCGCTCACAGGGTTTTGATGTGGTCCGCGAGCAAATTGACGAGCAGACAGGTCATGCTGAATACCTGATGGCGTACCGCACATGATCCTCCCACAGCCTTTGCTGACAGCTATCGAGAGCCTGTATTTGAACGCAGCCTTAGCGCATCCGGTTGATTACTCGGTAGACAGTGAAGCCCGGGAATATGGCGGTTTGCGCTTTACTCTTGCCGGTCGCAAGGTTGTCTTCAGGGTAGCCAAAGTGACGCCAACCAAGGTCGGCCAGTTCGTCACCCTGTGGAAACGACCTTGCCCAGGCGGCGAAATTGCACCACTGGATAGCGCGGATGACATCGATTTCGTGGTGGTTCATGTGTCTACTGAAGGACGCTGCGGACAGTTCGTTTTTGATCGTGAGACCTTGTTGTCGCGGGGTGTGTTTGCCATCAATGGTCGCGGCGGCAAGCGCGCATTTCGTGTTTATCCACCCTGGAGCCAGCCTGTAGCACGCCAGGCCGTGCAGTCTCAAAGATGGCAAACCGAGTGTTTTGTCGCGGTTTCTCCCTTTGAACCGGCCTCAATAGTACGTATTCACGGCCTTTTCAACTGCGAGCAGTCTTAGGCTTATATATGCATTCTAGATATAACTAAACTAAAGAACTATTTAGTATAGTTATAATAATGACCCTTGGCATCAGGTTCGGCAGCCCTTTCCCCTTGCTGTCCGACGGCTCCATCTGGAACCCCGGTGCACCAAAGCCTGGCGATTTACGCCCCCAACGCGGCCGCCACTCCAGATACTTCCATGCCTTCCACCGCAGGCTGCCCCAATGCCTGAGCGCATTTATCTCGCTTAACGCACCGGGCGCGCTGTACCTGTTGCCTGTGCTCCAGTTGCGTAACTGCTGCACGCTGCGCCGCCAGTGCTTCGCGCATCCGGGCATCGATGATGCCTGCGATGCATGGCCATCAACCTCTGCCCCGCCGCTACCTGCATCCCCGGCTCCAGCGAGAGAGGCGCCGAGGTGAGGATGCGAAAGCGCTCGCCACTGGCTTGCTGCGGTTTGCGCGGACAATTTGTCGCAGGGCGTGTTTTTTTGTTAAAGTTACGGAACTAACCGTTTAGTACATAGCTATCTATGACTTCTGCCGGTTGTCTCGCCCTGCTCCATAAGGCACCAGGCGCTGCAAAGGCTTCCCCAGCCACTCTGTAATGGAAACAGCTATACCTAATAGGCTGCTCCCACCTCAATCGCTCATGCATCAGTAGGGTCATGCACCATGAATAATTCTCAACCTTCGGCCTCCGTGAGCCGCTGGCCCGTTTGGGTCGCAGCCCTCGGCGTGCTGGTTTTCGGATTGCTGTTCGTCGCCGGCGGCGGCTATCTCGCCACCCTTGGTGGAAGCCTGTATTTCCTGCTGGCCGGTCTCGGAATGATTGCCGCGTCGGTATTAATGTTCAAACAACGCCTTTCAGGCGTCTGGCTGTTCGCTGCCGTGATGGTTGCGTCGATTGTCTGGGCCCTGCTGGATGCCGGGCTGGTGTTCTGGCCGCTGGTTTCGCGCCTGTTCGCCCTGGCCGTGCTGAGCCTGGTGGTGGCGCTGGCTTACCCTTCTCTGCGCAAGGCCAACGGCCTGAGCGGGAACGGGGGTTACGCGCTGGGCGCGGTGCTGGCAGTGGCCATCGCTGGCGGTTTCTGGGGCATGTTTCTACCCCACGCCACGGTGTCGGCTACCGGCGACGGCCCGGGCCTGACCAAGGTCGACCCGGCCAATGCCCAGAAAGACTGGGCACACTACGGTAATGACGAAGGTGGCAGCCGCTTTGCCGCACTGGACCAGATCAACCGCAGTAACGTTGCCGATCTGGTACCCGCCTGGACTTACCAGACCGGCGACGTGGCGATCAGCGACGGCAATGGCGCAGAAGACCAGCTGACCCCGTTGCAAGTGGGCGACAAGGTGTTTATCTGCACCCCGCACAACAACCTCATCGCTCTGGATGCCGATACCGGTAAAGAGCTGTGGAAGAACAACATCGATGCCAAATCGGCTGTCTGGCAACGTTGCCGGGGCCTGGCGTACTTCGATGCCAGCGCACCGGTTGCCCAGCCGACTGATGGCAGCACCCCTGCCGTGCCAGTGGCTGTTGCCCCCGGCGCTGCCTGCCAGCGTCGCCTGCTCACCAACACCATCGATGCGCGCCTGATCGCGGTGGATGCTGACACCGGCAAGTTCTGCCAGGACTTCGGCACCAATGGCCAGGTTGATCTGAAAGCCGGTCTGGGCAATGTGCCTGACTCCTTTTACCAGCTGTCGTCGGCACCGTTGATGGCAGGTACCACAGTGGTGGTTGGCGGCCGGGTTGCCGATAACGTGCAGACCGACATGCCTGGCGGCGTGATCCGCGGCTTTGACGTAATCACCGGCGCCATGCGCTGGGCGTTCGACCCTGGCAATCCGCAAGACAAACAGGCTCCGGCAGAGGGTCAGACCTACGTTCGCAGCACGCCCAACAGCTGGGCGCCGATGTCCTATGACCCGCTGATGAACACCATCTTCTTGCCGATGGGCAGTTCGTCCACCGACATCTACGGTGTTGAACGCACGGCTCTGGACCACAAGTACGGCGCTTCGGTGCTGGCACTCAACGCCTCGACCGGTGATGAAAAGTGGGTCTATCAGACCGTTCATAACGATCTGTGGGACTTCGACTTGCCCATGCAGCCGACCCTGATCGACTTTGCCAAGCCTGACGGCAGCAAGGTCCCGGCGCTGGTGATCGGCACCAAGGCCGGCCAGATTTTTGTTCTGGATCGCCACACCGGCCAGCCACTGACCAAAGTTGAAGAAGTAGCGGTCAAAGCCTCCAACATTCCGAACGAACCCTACTCGCTGACCCAGCCGAAATCGGTGGGCATGCCGCAGATTGGTGCGCAAAAACTGACCGAGTCGGACATGTGGGGCGCAACCCCGTTCGATCAGATGCTGTGCCGCATTTCGTTCAAGAAAATGCGTTACGACGGCCTGTTTACCGCACCTGGTACCGATGTGTCGCTGAGCTTCCCGGGCTCACTGGGGGGCATGAACTGGGGCGGTCTGTCGACTGATCCGGTGCACGGCTTTATTTTCGTCAACGACATGCGTCTGGGCCTGTGGATCCAGATGGTGCCGCAGAAAAAAGAAGCGGTGGCCAACTCCGGCGGCGAAGCACTGAATACCGGCATGGGCGCAGTACCGCTCAAAGGCACGCCGTATGCAGTGAACAAGAACCGCTTCCTGTCCATCGCCGGCATCCCTTGCCAGGCTCCGCCGTTCGGCACCCTGACTGCCATCGACATGAAGACCCAGAAAATTGCCTGGCAAGTACCGGTCGGCACTGTTCAGGACACCGGCCCGCTGGGGGTCAAGATGCACCTGCCATTGCCAATCGGCATGCCTACCCTGGGCGGTACGCTGTCCACCCAGGGCGGTCTGATTTTCATCGCGGGGACTCAGGACTATTACCTGCGCGCCTTCAACTCGGCCAATGGTGAAGAGGCCTGGAAGGCCCGCTTGCCAGTCGGCAGCCAGGGCGGCCCGATGACCTTTGTGTCGCCTAAAACCGGCAAGCAGTACGTTGTCATCACCGCCAGTGGCGCACGCCAGTCAGCCGATCGCGGTGACTACGTGATCGCTTACGCGTTGCCTGACAAAGAGTAAAACAGCCCTGTAGGGGCGCGCTTGCCCGCGAGTCTTTCGCAACAGCGAAGAACTCGCGAGCAAGTTCGCTCCTACAGATTACGCTTTGCTAAGCAGCACCCTGGTCACCCGCCGCTCTTCAACCTCCATCACCCTCAGGTTCCACCCTTCCCAGGTCAGGCTGTCGCCAATCACAGGCAGACGGTCCAGCAAACTCATGACCATTCCAGCCAGTGTTTGATAGTCATCCGTGGCCTTGGCCGGGAAACCGGTGTGCAGGGCTATCTGACTCAGATTCAAGGCGCCGCTCACTAAGTAACCATCCCCTTGGACCACAATGTTCGGGCCTTCGATTTCACTGGCGTCAGGCAACTCGCCGGCAATCGACTCCAGAATATCGGTCATGGTCAGCAGGCCGGTGAAGTCACCGAACTCGTTGATCACGAAAGCGATGTGGGTGGACTCTTTGCGCATCTGCTCCAGAGCATTGAGGATCGAGAAACTGTCCAGCAAGTTGATGGTCTTGCGGGCCATGGCTTCCAGATCGGGTTGATGGCCGGCCAACAACTCTTTCAACAGCTCCTTCTTGTGCACAAAGCCCAATGGCTCATCGATGCGCCCTGCCCTGATCACCGGCAACCTGGAGTAGGACGAATGCATCAGCTTTGCGCGAATGCTCTCGGCCGAATCTGCCAGATCGATGTGATCAATCTCCGTGCGCGGGGTCATGACTGTGCGTATGGGCCGCTCCGCCAGTTGCAGAACACCACTGATCATGACCCGCTCGCGACGGTGGAACACCTCTTCGCTGGCGCCGCCTTCCAGCATGTCCGCAATTTCTTCACCGACTTCGTCGGCACTCAGGGTACGCCCGCCCAGCAAACGCATCACGGCATGGGCGGTGCGCTCACGCATCGGGCGCACACCTTGCAGGCTGCGTTTACGTTGCGCGCGGGCAATCTGGTTGAAGACCTCGATCAAGATCGAGAAGCCGATGGCAGCGTACAGATAGCCCTTGGGAATGTGGAAGCCCAGGCCTTCAGCGGTAAGGCTGAAACCGATCATCATCAAAAAGCCCAGACACAGCATGATCACGGTCGGGTGACTGTTGACGAAGCGGGTCAGCGGCTTGCTGGCAATGATCATCAGGCCAATGGAGATCACCACCGCGATCATCATCACGGACAAATGCTCGACCATGCCCACCGCGGTAATCACCGCATCCAGCGAGAACACCGCGTCCAGCACCACAATCTGCGCCACGATCGGCCAGAACATGGCATACACAGCGTTGGATGAACGCTCTGCGACATGCCCCTCGAGCCGTTCATGCAGCTCCATGGTGGCTTTGAACAACAGGAACAGACCACCGAACAGCATGATCAGGTCGCGCCCCGAAAAGGATTTTTCAAACACTTCGAACAGGGGCTCGGTCAGCGTCACCATCCACGAGATGCTGGCCAGCAGGCCCAGGCGCATCAATAGCGCCAGGGTCAGACCAATGACCCGGGCGCGGTCGCGCTGCTCGGGCGGCAACTTGTCCGCCAGGATGGCAATAAACACCAGGTTGTCGATGCCCAGCACCAACTCCAGCACAATCAAGGTCAGCAGGCCTAGCCAGGCCGTAGGATCAGCAATCCATTCCATAATGCTTACGCGCGCTCTTGAGGGGTTGGGGATGATGAGAATGCTGCGCCCGGGTCAATCCTCTGGCAGGCAGTGGCCACAGGAAATTCAGCACAGACAGGCAGGCGCAAGACACGGGATGTACCGGTCAGGCTGGAAACGCTGGAGAGATGAGATAAACGATCAGCAACTGAGGCTGAAAACAAACGGGTTGCTGACAGAAAGCAGCAACTGGGAGGCTCCATCAGGGTGTTCATATAAACCTTTAGTAAATTGGGGATGCAATCCTACAGCGCAATCAGAGTTTTCTGAGTAACAGACTTATTACAAAATTTGACTGAGCTATCAAGAGCGGCCGACGTCGGCAGCAAGGTCTAAAGTAGTTCGCCATTACCATCACAACGGATAAATCACTTATGAGCGTTCTGGTTCGAGCGGCCCGTGCCGAAGATGCAGCGGCCATCAGCAAGGTGGTGATCGCTGCACTTCGCCAGTCCAATGCCCTGGACTACCCGCCCGACGTCATCGCCCGGGTGGAGCAAAGCTTTGCGGCCCCACAGATCCTGGGCTTGATCATCCAGCGTCAAGTCTATGTGGCAATTCTTGATGGGGCCGTGGTCGCAACGGCAAGCCTGGACCAGCAGGTAATTCGCAGTGTATTCGTCGCTCCCGGCCACCAGGGCACGGGAATCGGCAAGCAGCTTATGGCCAGAATCGAATCCGTTGCAGGGCAGCATGGCCTGCAAGAGTTAAGGGTGCCCTCTTCGATCACCGCCGAAGGCTTTTACGCCCGCCTGGGTTTTGAAAAAATCCGCGACGAATTCCACGGTGCCGAACGCACCGTCATCATGCTCAAGCACCTGGCACCCTAGCCTGTTGCGCCTGCTCTGCGAACCACTGCAGCACCCGGGAACAGGCCGGGTGTCCGGCGGCCAGGGGCTGTGGGCACAACGAGTAATTGCCGCCGGTTTTCAATGGCTCGCCAAACGGAATCACCAGCACCCCGCGCTGGATCGACTCATCGGCCAGAGTCATGTCCGTCACTGCGACCCCAAGCCCCCGGGCCGCAGCATCCAGTGCCAGCTCATCGAGGTTGAACGGGATGTGACGATAGCTCTCCAGGGGGTTGCCGTGATTGGCTGACAGCCAGTCGATCCACGCCTGCTTGTCGGCCGAACGGTGCAGCAACGGGAAACCTGCCAGGTCATCCATTGACGTCAGCGGCCCCAGATCCGGGGAGCAAACCGGCACCAGTGCCTCATCGAACAGCACCAGACAGGCCGGGTCAGCGCGGGGCTCCGGCAGATAGAGGATGTAGGCATCACTGTCGCTGGCGGGCTCAACGATCTCGGTGGCAACGGTTTCGATCGACAGGGCTATGTCCGGATGCTGCAAGTAGAAGTCACTGAGCTTGGGCAGTAACCAGCGCACGGCCAGGGAGACGTGCATGCGGATACGAAACGGACGCTTTTGCGGTGAAAGACGATCTTCCAGCGCCCGCAACTGCGCAAGAATGGTGCGCGCGCTGCCCAGCACCTCTTCGCCTTCAGCCGTCAGGTGCACGCTGCGACTGTTTCTGGCGAACAGCGGTACACCGAAATGCCCTTCCAGTTGCTGGATCTTGCGACTGACTGCGCTCTGGGTCAGACACAGCGCCTGCGCCGCTAGGGTGAAGCTGCCCGAATCGGCAACTGCAACCAGCGCCTGCAGGCCCTGTAGAGACGGTACGTGGCTAATTGTATCCATGCATTTTTGGAATCGATCAATGAATTTATAACGTTGGTTATATCACCGTGTTCGTCATAAATTCCAGCTATAGAGGGCGCCACCTGATAACAGCCATGCAATTTGCGCATGTATTCACCCAAGCAGGAGGCGCCGCAACCGTTGAATGAGGTGTTACGTGAAAAATCAATGTGGCTGGATTGCCCTGGCAGGAACCTCCCCGGGCCGCGATCACCTCAAGGGGCCGGAAAAAGCTGACTGGCTGATTATTGGCGCCGGTATCACCGGGCTCAGTGCCGCCCATTCCCTGGCAGAAATGTACCCTGAGGCGCGTATTGTCGTGGTCGATCGGCAGCGCGCAGCCCAGGGGGCCTCAGCGCGCAACTCCGGCTACGCGGTGTCCCACGAAAACCCCGGCGATGATGAGCTGATCGGCCACAGCGGCTTCGCCGGTTTTGAGGTCGACTCTGCAATCGGCTGCGCCGCCGGCGAAGAAGTACGCAAGCGCATCAGCCGCCACGGCATTGAGTGCGAATACCGCGATTCGGGTTACTACTTCGCGGTCAATGATCCCGCCAAGCTGACCCACATCGAAGCCAAGCTCAAAACCCTCAGTGCCGTGGGGGCCTCGGCACAGTTTCTGGAGGGCGGGCAACTCGCCCAAAAACTGGGGACCCGTCACTATCGGGCGGCGATCTGGTGCGGTAATGGCAACGCTCTGCTGCAGCCGGCGAAGTACGTCAAAGGCCTGCTGGATGCTCTGCCAGCCAATGTCAGCGTATTCGAGAACACCGAGATCAGCGGCCTCGAACCCGTGCGCGGCGGCGTGCGTGCCATTGGCACCCAAGGCAGCATCGAGGCCGGACAGGTTCTGGTGTGCCTCAACGCTTTCATTCCGCGCGCCGGGATCGACAACAGCGCCACCTTCCCCATGGAACTCAGCGCCAGCCTGACCCGCCCCCTGTCAGACCGGGAGTACGCGGCCATCGGCAGCGTCGAGCCCTGGGGCGTACTTTCCACGCGCCCCCTCGGCGCAACCGTACGCCTGACTCCGGACCGCCGGGTGATGATCCGCAACACCGCCGAATACCGTACCAAAGACCTGTCCGACAGCGATTTGATACAGCGGCGCAAACACCACGCGCTGGGCTTGCAACGACGCTTCCCGGGGCTCACCGAACAAGACATTGACTACACCTGGACCGGCCACCTGAGCGCCACACGCAGCGGCCAGCCTTATTTCGCCAAGGTCCAGGAACGGGTGTTTGCCGTCGCCGGCTGCAATGGCTCCGGCGTGGCACGCGGCACCCTGTGGGGCCGGTTGCTGGCGGAAATGGCCAGTGGCGCCAGCTCCCCGCTGTTGCAGTCAGTCATGGACCGGGCACGGCCGGGCTGGCTACCGCCGCGCCCGTTCTTCGACATCGGCGCCGTGTTGCGCATGCGCGTGGAAGCGGTCAGGGCCAGAACCGAAATCTGATGCACTGTGACGAAAAAAATAAAAGCTCCTCGAAAAGGTGATTGAACATGCACATCAACACGATTTCCCTGGCGGTCATGCTGGCCGCGTTTTCGGCAGCCAGCTACGCAGACGAGACAGTCAATATCTCCAACTGGAACGGCTATATCGCGGATGACACCCTGCCCTCGTTTACCAGGCAAACGGGGATCAAGACGACTTACGATATCCACGACAGCAACGAAGTGCTGGAGTCCAAGTTGATGACCGGCAACACCGGTTATGACGTGGTCAGCCCGTCCAACCACTTCCTGTCCCGGCTGATCAAGGCGGGGGCCATACAAAAGCTCGACCGCAGCCAGTTGCCCAACTGGAAAAACCTCGACCCGGTGCTGATGAAAAAGCTCGAGGTGAACGACCCGGGCAACCAGTACGGCTTCCCCTACATGTGGGGTACTGCAGGCATCGGCTATAACGTGGACAAGATCAAGCAGATCTTCGGTACCACCGATGTCACGCAGTCCTGGAGCCTGTTTTTTGATGAGAACAACATCAAGAAGCTGAGCCAGTGCGGCGTCGCAATCATCGACAACCCGACCCAGGTGCTACCTGTCACCCTTAACTATCTAGGCCTGCCGCACCACAGCCATGACCCGCAAGACTACAAGAAAGCCGAACAGGCTCTGCTGAAAATCCGGCCTTACGTTCAGTACTTTCACGCATCGAAGTACATCAGCGATCTGGCCAACGGCAATATCTGTGCAGTGATAGGTTTTAACGGCGATGTGGTGCAGGCAGCCGCCAGTGCCAAGGAAGCCAGGAACGGGATCAACATCGCTTACTCGGTCCCCAGGGAAGGCTCCACCTTGTGGATGGACATGGTGGTCATGCCCAAAAGCGCGCCCCATGAAAAGAACGCCTACACCTACATGAACTACCTGCTCACGCCCCAGGTGATTGCCGATATCAGCAACAACATCCACTACGCCAACCCCAACCTTGCAGCGGATGCCTATCTCTCGTCAGAGGTGAAACAGGACCCGGCCATCTATCCGTCGAAAGAAGTGATAGACACACTGTTCACGGTCGAGGACCTGCCGGCCAAAATTGCCCGGCTCACCACGCGCCTGTGGACCAAGCTGAAGACCAATACCTGAGTCGGCAAGCCCCCTGCAGGAGCGAGTTTGCTCCTGCAGCTTGGGTTTATTCATAACGCTCTTGCGGCTCACCTCGAGACCGAAGACGAATCCCTTCTGTGCTTTTTCGACCCAGCCACCAGCCACGCCAGCATGCCGAATAATGGCACGAAGATAATGACCGCCACCCACATCAGCCGACTGCTTGCAGGGGCTGCGCTTTTAAGCACGCGGCTGATGGTCCAGAACTCGATCAGCAGCAGGATAATGGCCAGTACGACCCAAATTTGCTCGATTTGCATGCATCACCTCCCAGGTTGTAAAGCTTTAGGTGGGGGCATGCCGCGAGGGTTCATTGTTTTTTCAGTGCTGCGAGCCTGGGCGTTGCCAGTCACAACATAAAGCGGTCAGTCACATTGCGCCGCTCATTGTCATCGCGCACGTCATAGCTGACGGTGGTCGCAATGTTGGCGTGGTGGGCCAGTTTTTGCGCAATGGAAACGTCGTACTCTTCGATCACCCGGGTGATGAATGAACGGCGAAAGTCATGGGGCATGATGTCGACCCCGACCTGCCGGCCGCGCTGTTTGGCGATGTAGTAAATCGCATGCTTGGTAAGGCGCTCGCGGGTGATGTGATTGCCGCGACGAATCCGGTTGAACAAGAAGTCGTCGTCACTGGCTCCGTCCGGCAGGTTGTCCCGTCGAAACGCCAGCCACTGCTCGAGCTTTTCAAAGGCCCAGGCCGGAGCGAACTTGATCAGCTCCTTGTTGCCTTTACCCACCACCCGCAGACTGCGCTCCTCAACATTCACCTGCCACAGGTCCATGTTCACCGATTCCGACTTGCGCATCCCCGAGCCATACAAAATTGCAATGATCGCCGCATCCCTCAAGCCCTGGGGGCGCGGGTCGGCAGCACAGACATCCATCAGTTCACGAATCAGGGTACGGCGTAGATTACGGCCCTTGGTCAGACGCGAACCACCTCCCGCCTTTACCGCACGGATCTTCAACAAATGATCCTGGGTGATCAGGCTTTGTTGCCAGGCCTGATTCATCACGCCGCGGATGGCATTCACGTACAGCGAGGAGGTATTGGGCGCATAGCCATCTGCGCGCAGTGCAGACACCAGCGCGGTGATATGCCCCGGCTGCAGTTGATGCCACGGAAACTCATCGATGGCGACATCCTCAGCCCCCAGGCGATCCGCCGCCTCCTGCAATACATAACGCATGGTCTGACGGCTCGATGGCGCAAGACGCGCAAGGTAAAGCGCAACAGGCGTTTGAACCTGAGTTAATGCAATGGCTGAAACCTGCGTTGCTGCGGGGTCAATAGTCGACAAAACCAATCTCGATACGGGGCTGAAACAGTCCCTAATATAACCCAAACCTATAGATTGTCCGTGCAGTTATAGCGTTTAGGTGATGGCAGCACCATCGGGCAGCAGCCGCAGCTACAGCCCGGATGCAACCCGTGCTTTTGGACTTCAATGCCTTACATGGCGTTTGCAGACAGAACACTTCGGCGCCCCACTCTTCGGCTATTGAGTTTTATTATTGTCATATTCAAGCGGTGACTGTTTTAAATACACTTTCCCGTTTCTGAACATTGGCTGTACCGCCCTTACTTGTGCCTGTTTAACCTTGACATGAGTTACCTGACTGAGTAGATTGCGCAGGCCGAATTACTTCGGTCTTTTTTAAACCTCACAAAAGAAGCCAATGGACACAGTATCTAGACGCTGTCCGGTCACCGCGAATGCGGAGCTCCGGGCAATTAACCAAGACATTGACAGGACTCGCCTGCACGGCGGGGTCAATTGCGCTAGAGCCTGACGCTCCAACGTAACGACCTCCCCGGCATCAGTCCGGTCACGAGGTGTGTTATGACCTTTAAAACCTTTGTACTACCTGGCGTCCGCGCCTTTAGCTCGAGCATGCGGGTCAAGCTCTGCCGTGAGCCTGCTTTTGCTCGGCAATCCCCCTTCTCCACTGCCGTTCCCGGCGCAAAACCTGTGCACCGCCAGGTGCATTGGCGGGTCAGCCCCGGCACAGGGCAACTGGAACAGCGCTGGAGCATCAACGAATCCCAGGACCCTCCGTGTTGTGGCACCGTTCGCCTGCTTGCCCGCGCCCCGAGTTTCTACACAGCCGCTCGCGCCGGATAAGCACGGTTTAATCGAGCGCAGAACCTTCTGCAAAGAAAGTTCTGCCATCGATTAACTTCCGCCTGATAAACATCGTTATCTGACTGCTGTTCTTTATGAACCAGATTGGAAGTTTCCTGTTGCCCGCTGATTAATAGCGCTGTTGTAACGAAACATACAACTGCACCTAAAACTTATTTAAACCGATCGCCGACTTTCGCACCGGACGACTGCTATTTGCCTTCAGAAAGGCAAGTCGCATGTATGTCCGGATTAAAACAGGCGACAGGAGCAGCCCCTATGAGCGCATTGAAAACCCCCAAAGCACTGGATAAAAACAGCGCTGCAGACCGTGCAAAACTGTCCATGCGTGCCGCACGTGAAGCACAGAACGGACTGTCGGCGACCCTGGCGAACGTCAAGGCCACCACCGACGGCCTGACCCTGCTCGAGGCCTCGAAACGCCTGCAACTGGAGGGTTACAACGAGGTGGCCCACGACAAGCCGCCCCATGCGATCGTGCAGTTCCTGCTGGCACTGCATAACCCTTTCATCTACGTCCTGCTGACCCTGGCGGTGATCAGCTTTTTCACCGACTACTGGATTCCGCTGCGTGACGGTGAAGAAAGCGACCTGACCAAAGTCATCATCATCGGGTTGATGGTCGGCCTCAGCAGCGTGCTGCGGTTCTGGCAGGAGCACCGCTCGGCCAAATCCGCCGAAGCGCTCAAGGCCATGGTCCGCACCACAGCCACCGTACTGCGCCGCGAAAAGGACGGTGCCAGGCCCCGGGTGCTTGAAATCCCGATGCGCAATCTGGTGGCCGGCGATATCGTGCAACTGTCCGCCGGAGACATGATCCCCGCGGACATTCGCCTGATTGAATCCCGCGATCTGTTTATCAGCCAGGCCGTACTCACGGGCGAAGCTTTACCCGTGGAGAAATACGACACCCTGGGAGACGTCACACAAAAGTCCGCCTCCGGCATGGCAGCCGACCAGAGCAACCTGCTGGACCTGCCCAACATCTGCTTCATGGGCACCAACGTAGTAAGCGGTACAGCCCGCGCCGTGGTGGTTGCCACCGGCCCCCGGACCTATTTTGGTTCGCTGGCCAAAGCCATCGTCGGCTCGCGCTCGCAAACGGCATTCGATCGGGGAGTCAACAGCGTCAGCTGGCTGCTGATCCGCTTCATGCTGGTCATGGTGCCCATTGTCTTTTTCCTCAACGGGTTCTCCAAGGGCGACTGGGGCGATGCCTTAATGTTTGCCCTGGCAGTGGCGGTCGGCCTGACCCCGGAAATGCTGCCAATGATTGTCAGCGCCAACCTGGCCAAGGGCGCCACCGCCATGGCCAAACGCAAAGTGGTGGTCAAGCGCCTGAATGCGATCCAGAACCTCGGTTCGATGGATGTGTTGTGCACCGACAAGACCGGCACCCTGACCCAGGATCACATCATCCTTGAGCACCACGTGGACGCCACCGGCAAGCGCGATGAGTCGGTACTGGCCCTGGCCTGGCTCAACAGCCATCACCAAAGTGGCGTGCGCAACCTGATGGATCAGGCGGTGGTGCAGTTCTCTGCACAGGACCCAAAGTTCAAAGTGCCGTTTGCCTACCGCAAGGTCGATGAACTGCCTTTCGACTTCGTCCGCCGACGCCTGACGGTCGTGGTCAAGGACAAACGGGGTGACCACCTGCTGGTATGTAAAGGCGCAGTAGAGGAAATGCTCGCCATCTGCACCCATGTCATGGAAGGCACCGCCAGCGTTGCGCTGGATCCTTTGCGCCGCCAGCAGTTGCTGGAACTGGCCAGCGGCTACAACGAAGACGGCTTCCGGGTACTGCTGGTTGCCACCCGTGAAATTCCCAAGGCCCAGTCACAAAAGCAATACACCACCGGCGATGAGCGGGATCTGGTCATCCGCGGCTTGCTCACCTTCCTCGACCCGCCAAAAGAAACCGCCGGCCCGGCGATTGCCGCGCTGCAGGCGATAGGGGTAGCGGTAAAAGTACTGACCGGCGATAACGCCACAGTCACCGGTAAAATCTGCCGCCAGGTGGGACTGGAGCCAGGCTCGCCGTTGCTCGGTCCTGAAATAGAGGCCATGGACGACGCCACGCTGCAACTGGAGGTGGAGCAGCGCACGGTGTTCGCCAAGCTCACTCCGCTGCAGAAGTCCCGGGTGCTCAAGGCACTGCAGGCCAATGGTCACACGGTCGGCTTTCTCGGCGACGGGATTAACGATGCACCGGCCCTGCGCGATGCGGACGTGGGCATTTCGGTGGACAGCGGCACGGACATCGCCAAAGAGTCGGCCGACATCATCCTCCTGGAAAAGAGCCTGATGGTGCTGGAAGAAGGCGTGCTCAAAGGCCGCGAAACCTTCGGCAATATCATGAAGTACCTGAACATGACCGCCAGCTCCAACTTCGGCAACGTGTTCTCGGTATTGGTGGCGAGTGCCTTCATCCCTTTCCTGCCGATGCTGTCGATCCACCTGCTGCTGCAGAACCTGATGTACGACATCTCCCAGCTGGCGCTGCCCTGGGACAAGATGGACAAGGAGTACCTGCAAAAACCGCGCAAGTGGGATGCGAAAAACATCGGCCGGTTCATGATCTGGATCGGGCCGACCTCGTCGATCTTTGACATCACCACCTTTGCCCTGATGTGGTACGTGTTCTCGGCCAACAGCGTGGAAATGCAGACCCTGTTTCAGTCCGGCTGGTTCATCGAGGGCCTGCTCTCGCAAACCCTGGTGGTGCACATGCTGCGCACCCGAAAAATCCCCTTCATCCAGAGCACTGCCGCATGGCCGGTGATCATGATGACCCTGATTGTCATTGTGCTGGGCATCTACGTGCCGTTCTCGCCGCTGGGCACCATGGTCGGCCTTGAGCCGCTGCCGCTGTCGTACTTCCCCTGGCTGGTGGCCACCCTGTTCAGCTACTGCTGCGTTGCACAGTTGATGAAGACCCTCTACATCCGCCGCTTCAAGCAGTGGTTCTGAGCTGAATCTGCGGGCGCCGGTCTGGCGCCCGCAAAACAATGAATGTTTGTTATGTGGAGATTCCTTATGTCGGGAACCACTCTGTTACTCAACCTCGCGGGGGCCATAGCCCTGTTGCTGTGGGGTACCCATATGATTTCAACGGCGCTGCTGCGCGGGTTTGGTACCCAGCTGCGTAACTGGATGGGGCGCAACCTGAACAATCGCTGGATGGCGCTGATTTCCGGAATCGGTATTACTGGCGTACTGCAGAGCAGTACCGCCGTCAGCCTGATGGCAACCTCGTTTACCGCCGCCGGCACCCTGGGCCTGGCGCCAGCCCTGGCCGTGATGCTGGGAGCGAACATCGGTTCGACCCTGGTGGTGCAACTGCTGAGTTTCGACACTTCACTGGCGATGCCGGTGATACTGCTGGTGGGTTTTGTGGTGTTTCGCCTGCGCGATGACTCACGCTTTGAAAGCATCGGCTGCGCGCTGATCGGACTGGGGCTGATGCTCCTGGCCCTGAGTCTGCTCAGCGCCAGCCTGGGTCATATGGAAGCCACGTCGGTGTTCCGCGCGCTCATGCAAAGCCTTGAGGGCGACCTGGTCACTGCGGTGCTGGTCGCAGTCCTGCTGACCTGGATCTGCCACTCCAGCGTGGCGGTGGTGTTGCTCATTGCCTCCATGGCCGGTGCCGGCATGATGACCCCGGTGACGGCGCTGGCCTTGATGCTGGGGGCCAACATAGGTGGTGCCTTGCCCTCGGTGTTCAGTGCCGGCTCCCCGGTGGCGCGGCGCCTGCCCGTGGGCAACTTGCTGATTCGTTTGTTCGGCAGCCTGCTGTTGCTGCCGTGCCTGCCACTGATTGCCACACAGCTGGGCCGAACCGATATCGGCCCGGCCCAGCTGGTGGTGTATCTGCATAGCGCATTCAACATCGCCCTGGCGCTGCTGTTTATCGGGCTGACCGAACCCATGGCGCGCCTGCTGAGCCGGCTGTTTGCCGAGCAGCAGAGCCCGGTGGATCCCGGCATGCCGCAATACCTCGATGAAGCCGGGCTGGAAGTGGCCAATATCGGGCTGTCCAACGCCGTACGCGAAGCCCTGCGCCTGGCGGACATGGCCTCGCTGATGCTCAGCCAGGTGCTGCAACTGTTCGAGAAGCCCGATCAGGCCGCCTTCACCAAAGTCCGCCAGCTGGATCACTCGGTGGACCTGCTGAGTGCCGCCATTCGTGCCTACCTGGCGGATATAGGCCATGACGGGCTGAGCGATCATGACGCCGACCGCGCCCAGGAAATCCTGATGTTCGTGATCAACCTCGAACATGCCGGCGACATCCTCAACAACCTGGCGCAACTGGCCATCCGCAGAACCCGCCGTGGCGAGCACTTTTCCAGCTTCGAGCTGCGCCATATCCAGGCCATGCACCAGGCCCTGCAGGACAGCCTGAACCTGGCAGTGACCGCCTTCATGGGCGAAGACGTGCTGGCAGCCAACACCCTGGTCAGCCACAAGGACACCGTGCGCAAGCTGGAAGCCAGGGCCAGTCGCGAGCATTTTCGTAAATTGCAGAATGACAAAACGGCCTGGGCCGAGTCCGGGGATATTTTCCAGCGCGTGCTGCGCGACTATCGGCGGGTTCATCACCATATTGCCGCCCTCGGCTACCCGGTGCTGGAGCGCTGCGCAGAACTCAACGGCTTCGTCGACCACAACTCCAGGGACACTGACCCGTGCGCCTCTTGATCTGTGCCGGGCGCCATTACGCCGACACCCTGATGTGCCTGCGCGTACTGGATGCCTACCAGGCCATCAATGGCGTGAGTGTGCTGATTCACGGCGCCAGTCCGTATCTGGGCAGCGCCGTGGAGGACTGGGCGCGCGAGGCGGGAGTCGATGTGGTGCGCTACCCGCCGAACTGGAAGATGTACGGCAAGCAGGCCGAGCGCCGGCGCAATCGATTCATGCTCACGGACAGTCGCCCGGACGTGGTCATTGCCCTGCCCGGGGGAGATGACACCTGTGCGCTGATCAGCCGGGCCAGAGCGGCCGGCATTCATGTTGTAACGGTTAACAACTGACCTTTATCGATTCCACTCAGGAGTTTTACCCATGACTGAAGTATCCCGTTCAGCAGCCGTTCGCCATTGGGTCGGCGCTTCGATGAGCATCGCCCTGACCCTTGGCCTGGTCTCCAAAACCTGTGCATCCGGTGGTTCATACGTGGTCGACGACGGCGCAATCAACAGCCCCGGCGCATGCAACATCGACGCCTGGTTTACCAGCAACCGTCACCACAGCGCCACCCACAATGCAGTCATTTCCCAGGGCTGTACTTCGCACAACCTGCCCTGGCTGCAATGGGGAGGCGCCATAGAGCAAGGTCACAGCAACGACGGCACCGCCCGACAGTTGAGCCCGCAACTCAAGGCGCAGCTGTATTCAAGTCTGGACCAGAGCCTGGAACTGGCGCTATCGGGCGAGGCCCGCTTTGCGCTGAACCGGGCCCACAGCTATGACGGCACCGACCTCAACCTGCCGCTCACCTGGCAACCTTTCGCGCCCCTGCGACTCAATCTTAACGGCGGCTGGAGCCATGCCTGGAACGACGGCAAGCAGAGCCACCGACTGACCTGGGGTAGCGGCTTTGAATATGCCGTTACCAACTCGCTGACCCTGATTGGCGAACGCTACGGCGAAGAAGGCGGCGAGCAGTCCTGGCAGACAGGTCCCAGGTTCCACATAGGCTCTGCCGTGGATCTGGACCTGGTGCTCGGTCGCACCCTGAACCGCGACCGCGACCGCTGGCTGACCACCGGGGCTACCCTGCGTTTCTGAGGCTCAGCCGCTAAAACCCCCGGGCCAACAGAATGGCCACCCCCAACAGCATGATGGCTGTGGCCCGTTGCAACAGAACTTGTCGCGACGGGCTTTGCAGCACCCGCCGCACCCGCTGGCCGAAGTAGCAATACAGGCAGCCGCTGGTGAACTGCAACAGCAAGAACACCAGCCCCAGTACCGCCAGATCCAGCGCCCGGGTGGCACTGCCCTGCCCGGCAAACTGCGGGAACACGGCACTGAACATGACAATGGTTTTGGGGTTGGCAAAGCCGGTGAGCAACCCCTTGGCGAAACGCCCCCTGAAGCTGCTATCCAGGGACTCGGCAGGACGCTCCAGCAACAGTGCCCGACTGTTCCATTGCCGATAGGCCAGATACAGCAAATAGGCCACGCCGATACATTGAATGACGCGACTGATCAGGGGATCGCCCTTGACCAGCTCGGCAAATCCGACGGCAAAAATCAGGATCGACACCAGATACGCAGCGCTGGCGCCAAGCTGCACCGGCATTGAGCGCTTCAAGCCTTGCTGCATGCCGAAGCCCATCAACAGTAAGGTCATGGGCCCGGGACTAAAGGTCATGGTGGCGCAGAAAAACAGAAAGTAGAGGAAGGACGCGAGTGTCAGTTGTGTGGCCATTATCTTAATCAGATCCCGAAACCATTGCTCGAACACCTGCGAGCGGTTCCGCAGTTTAGGTGGCGCAGCCCGGCATGGGCAGATCAAGCCCCGACCAACTTGACCGTACTTTACTGGTAGCATGACCGGTAAAGTACGAGGTCATTGATGCCTATCCCCACGATTGAATTCCAGCCCGGCACTCCCAAAGTCCAGCAGATTGTCGAAGCCATGAACCAGGCCATTACCCAAGGTCGCCTGAACCCGGGGGCCAGACTGCCCTCCGCCAGGGAAATGGCCCTGAGCTGGGGCGTCAGTAAATTCACCCTGATTGAGGCTCTCGATCGCTTGCGTGGACAGGGCCGGATCACTTCAAGCCAGGGCCTTGGCTACTTTGTCGCGGCCAGGGCTGCGGCTGCAGAACGGGCGAGCGCGCTTGATCTGTTACCGCAAGACCTGACCAGTGTCCTGCGCCGCTCATTGACCGGCGCCAGCGGCGCCATGCGCCCCGGCAGCGGTCATCTGCCTGAAAGCTGGCTGGAGCCCAGCGCCATGCGTACCCACCTGCGCCAGCTCAGCCGCTCGCCGGGGCTGCGCCTCACCGGCTATGGC
This sequence comes from Pseudomonas sp. Lz4W, assembly GCF_000346225.2. Lineage (NCBI taxonomy): Bacteria > Pseudomonadati > Pseudomonadota > Gammaproteobacteria > Pseudomonadales > Pseudomonadaceae > Pseudomonas > Pseudomonas sp. Lz4W. The sequence continues at coordinate 2,645,142 of NZ_CP017432.1, forward strand.
GATCCGGCGGGTTACCTGCCATTGCGTCTGGCACTCCAGCAAAAACTGCTGGGCCAGGGCCTGGACGTTGCCGTCGAGCAGATCATCACCACCGCCAACACCGTGCAGGCACTGGACATGTTGTTGCGCTTGCGGGTGCGTCCCGGCGATACGGTGCTGCTGGACATGCCCTGCTACTTCAACTTCCACGCCAATCTGGCGTTGCACGGGGCACGGGTCGTGACCCTTGAGCGCACTCCCCAGGGGCTGGATCTGCAAGCGCTGGAGCAGCTGTTTGAACAGCACCGGCCGAGCCTGTATCTGACCACAGGCCTGCTGCATAACCCCACCGGCCATTCCTTTTCTCCGGCCCAGGCCTACGGCTTGCTGGAGCTGGCCAAGCGTCATGACTGCCATATCATCGAGGACGATCTGTACGGCGACTGGCACCCGGACCCGCCTCCGCGGCTCGCGGCCCTGGCCGGGATCGAACACGTCACCTACCTCAGCGGTTTTTCCAAAACCCTGAGTGCCAATCTGCGGGTGAGCTATGTGGTGACCTCGGCGCAGGCAGCCGCCAACCTGACCCATCTGAAACTGATGTGCGGCGGTATCACCTCGGAAATGTTCGAACAGGTCGTCTGTTCGATGCTCACTGACGGCACCTATCACAAACACCGCAAGCGGGTGATGCAAGGTCTGCTGACCAGCGGTGCGCGGGTGGCCAGCTGGTTGCAAGGCCTGGGGTTCACCCTCAATGCACCTTACACCGGGGGCCTGTATATCTGGGCCACGCTCCCCGCCGCACGGGACGCCGCAACCCTGGCCCAGGAGGCGCTCGCCCGGGATCTGGTGCTGGCGCCGGGCATCCTGTTCGGCTTTGACCCCGCACTGCGCCACTGCATGCGTTTTAACGTGGCCCACACCGACAAGCCCGAGGTGATGGCTGCCTTGGCAGCGCTGCTGGATTAGCCCAGGGCCATTGCTTCCCTATGCCACACCGAGTGAGCTATAAGTCAGGCCGGACATAAAACTGTCCCGCCCACCGATGGGCGCGGGCAGCCAAAGAGCTAACAATCAGCCACCGGAAGACCTTCATGTCGATTTTTGAGCAAGGCCTTGAGCCCAATGCTGTCAACCATATTGCCCTGTCGCCGTTGAGCTTTATCGAACGCACAGCCAGTGTCTACCCGGACTACCCCGCCGTGATCCACGGCTCGATTCGCCGCACCTGGCTGCAGACTTACCAGCGCTGCCGGCGTCTGGCCAGTGCGCTGGCCGCTCGCGGGATTGGCAAGGGCGATACCGTGGCGGTGATGTTGCCCAATATCCCGGCCATGCTCGAAGCCCACTTTGCGGTGCCCATGCTCGGCGCAGTGCTCAATGCACTTAACGTACGCCTCGACGCCGAAGCCATTGCCTTCATGCTGGCCCACGGCGAAGCCAGGGTGTTGATTGCCGACCGTGAATTCCATGCCGTGATCCATGCTGCCGTGGCCATGCTTGATCATCCACCGCTGATCATCGACGTGGATGACCCGCAATACGGCGAAGGCCAGCCGGTCAGCGCACTGGATTACGAGGCGCTGCTGACCGAGGGCGACCCTGACTACCCGTGGCAATGGCCGGCAGATGAGTGGCAGGCGATCGCGCTCAACTACACCTCCGGCACCACGGGCAACCCCAAAGGCGTGGTCTATCACCACCGCGGGGCCTACCTTAACTCCCTGGGCAACCAGATGGTCTGGGCCATCGGCAATCACCCGGTGTATCTATGGACCTTGCCGATGTTCCACTGCAACGGCTGGTGCTACCCGTGGATCATCACGGCCCTGGCCGGCGTGCACGTGTTCCTGCGCCGGGTTGATCCGCAACGAATTCTCAGTCTGATCCAGGAGCATCAGGTCACCCATATGTGCGGCGCGCCGATTGTGCTCAATGCCCTGACCAACCTGCCGCTATCCGCCAGGGTTGCCATCGATCATCCGGTGAGTGTGATGGTCGCGGGTGCAGCACCACCGGCCCAAGTGATAGGTGCGGTGGAAGAAATGGGCATCAAAGTCACCCACGTGTATGGCCTGACCGAAGTCTATGGCCCGGTGACCATTTGCGCCTGGCATGAGCAATGGGATGCCCGGCCACTGGCCGAGCGTGCGCAGATCAAATCCCGCCAGGGGGTACGCTATCCGACGCTGGAAGGGGTAATGGTTGCCGATCCGAAAACCCTGGTACCGACCCCGCGGGACGGAGAAACCATGGGTGAGATATTCATGCGTGGCAACACCGTTATGAAGGGTTACCTGAAGAACCCCAGTGCCACGGCGCAAGCCTTTGAGGGGGGCTGGTTCCATACCGGGGATTTGGCCGTGTGCCACCCGGATGGCTACATGGAGATTCGTGACCGACTCAAAGACATCATCATTTCGGGTGGCGAAAACATCTCGACCATCGAAGTTGAAGGCGTGCTTTATCGTCATCCCGGGGTACTGGAAGCGGCGGTGGTCGCCCGCCCGGATGAAAAGTGGGGCGAAACGCCCTGTGCCTTTATCACCCTCAAGGATGACCACCAGCAGGTGCTCGAGCTGGATATCATTGCTTTTTGTCGCCAGCACCTGGCGGGATTCAAAGTGCCGCGCACGGTAGTGTTTACCCTGCTGCCCAAGACCTCGACCGGCAAGGTCCAGAAATACCTGTTACGCGACATGGCCAAGGCCCTGTAGTCGCTGCCGAGGAACTTAACAAGCTTGCACAAGCCCGACATGAAAACGGCGGCCTGTTCAGGGCCGCCGCTTGATGCTGCTGTGTTGATCCCTGTCTCAGATACTCAACTCGTCCAGCAACAGCACTTCACGATGCTCGATCAAGTCAGCAACAGCTTTGCCCATCGCCAGGTAATGCGCTGTGGTTTTGTGGTGCTCAATGGCCGCCATGTCCTTCCAGCCTTCGATGAATACAAAACGCTCGGGATTGGAGCGATCTACATGCAGGTCATAGAAAAGACAACCGGCTTCAGCCCGTGATCCGGCCACACATGCACTCAGCGCCTGTTTAACAGCCGGTCCATGACCAGGCTTGGCACTTAAGGTGGCAACAATTTTGATAATTCTGGACATATACGATTCCTGCAGCTTGCGGTGACTTAAACGTTCAGTAGTTGGACAATTTTGTCTTTGATCTGGAGCCTTTGCTCCTTGAGTTTCTTCAAGACCTCATCCGGGACACCAATGGCCTCCCCGGCCTCCGCTTCAATGACCTCGGCATCCTTCTCGGCATATTGCACAAACAACTGGTTCAGATGAGCGTTTTCGCTGCGACACTTGCTGACAGCCTCTTTAGTGAGTCCCAAGTCTTGCAACAAATCGTGTTTGACTGGCATATCTGCACCTCTTAGACGTTTCGGTGACGATTCCAGACTCTTTAAATGAGTCCGCTCAAGAGGCTCAAGCCAACACCCCCACCTAAGCAATAGCACGCAACAGGTCACCGAGAAAGCCAGGCGTACACATAAGCGTCTTCGCCTGCGTACAGAGGGCTGAATTCCACGCCCGCAAACCCGCTTTAAACGCGACCCCTCAAGGCGCCAATTAAATGCCGACGGAAAAATAGGCGGTATTTTTTTGACGACATGTGACTGGAATCATAGTCTCGGATGATTTTTCAGTGATACGATGCGCATCTGCCTACATGCTCTAATTTTAACTACTACTCTTCCAGAGCATTGCTTACAACCAACAAACAGGTGTATTTCGCATCGGGCACCGCTATATAAAATGTCGATCAACATTTGATTGGCGTCAATAATAAGTCACCGCTGCAAGGCATTACTCGAACGCCTTGTATGCAACGAGACAATACTTCCGACAAACATGGGGTGTATTGCAACTCGTATATCCCTGGGGGGACGTTACGCTTGGTTCATATCAGCTTGGCTATCCGTGGATTGCTTGATCAACAGATCGTGTTGCGCACCGGTGGCTTGTATTGGGTCGCGGTCGATCAACAGGCTGATGCAAGGCTGCTGGCCCGACAGTTTCTTGAAGCGATTCCCGAGCATGTACCTGCGACCCTGATTTGCTGTGCGGACGCGGTGCAAAGTATCACCGGCACAATGGCGGCCGATCTGGGCCCCGACAAACTCCGGCAGTTCGAGATCCCCCTCGCCAAAGTCGAGCAAGGGCTCGCCACGCTGACCCGGGATATGGGCCGCATCGGTGTCGCTGCCGGCAGTCAGATTACCTTGCTGCTACCTGCCAGCTGCTGGGCTGAAACCACCACCGCAAAACAGTTGCAACGCTGGTGTCAGCGTCTGCACGAGTGGCTGCAGTTGCGCGATGCAACCTTGCTGGTGATTACCCACGGCGAGGCGCCGCTCCTGCATGCGCAACTGCTGCAACTCAACGAGACATTGTCCGGCCTGGGTCGCCTGTATCGCCATAACGGTGTCATGCGTTACCAACTGCACTTCTGGCACAACCATATGGGGGTAACGGCAGGTCAGGAGTTCAAACTCGCGATCCAGGACAATGCCCTTACCCTGATCCCCGATACCGCAGTCGACGTGCAGCCACGGGTCGGTGACGACCAGCACCTGTACCTGGCCGAACGCGCCGTGCTGGAAGGCACGCCATCACTGTCAAAACACTGGTATCTGTTTGAAAGCCGCGAAGCATTGCTTGCAGAAGCCCGCAACGCCAGACAGGCCACAGTCATTGTCGGGATCGACAACAGCCACCAGCTGCTCGATCTGGCCCAACAACTGCACGACCTGCGGGAACAGTGCGGCCCGACACTGAAGATCGTAGTGCGGGAAATGGAACCCGCCGTGCGCTATCGCGACGAGCGACTGCTGCTGGCCTGCGGGGCCAACCTGATTGTTCCGGACGGTACCCTGCTCTCAAGATTCCTCAGCATGATCGAAAGTGTTCAGGGCCAGCGCTGGCAATACAGCCAGAACAGCGACTTTGCAACGCTGCTGGAACGCCAGCGGCCACCGCAGATTCGCGGTCTGGTAAGCCCGCGGGAATTCTTCGAAACCGTGGAGCAGATTTATAACGACAGTTCCGGTGAAGTCACCCACCAACTGGTCCGGTTTCAACCGGTTCCCGGGCTGGCCGAAGAACTGTTCCTGAACCAGATGTGCCTGCGCCGCTATGGTGACTTTGCCTGCGTACTGGATGAAGACCTGTATCTGTTTCTGTTCGCCTGCCGTGCCGATGGCCTGGACCCGGCCCTGGGAAATATCTGCCGCCTGCCATGGCGTGACATGTTTCTCCAGCGTCAGGTGCTCACCGGCCCCGATGATCTGCCGCAGGACGCTTTTATGCAGGCCGGATCAGTACCTGCCCACCTGAGTATTCCGATTGAAAACACCGTAATGGCGACACCTGCTGCCGGTAGCCGCATGCCGTTAACACCGCAACGCACCACGTTGCCCATTCGTGAGCCACAAGCATGACGTTCCTTGACCTGATTGATGTGATTGTCCTGACCTGCGTGGTAACCGTGCTGCTGACACTGTTCGCACAGCGCATCCGCAGGTACTTGAAGGATCACTTCGAACAGTACCTGTCACCCCGCTATCTGAAATCCCGCGGCGTTCGACGTCGTGCACCTGCCAGCCCTTCTTTGAGAGCGCCCGATGAGTCTGTCTAAGCCTGCCTCCCCGGCGCACAAGATTTCCGGCTCCTGGCGCGGCCTGGGAGCCTGGAATGTGTATTTCCTCGGCAAATTCCTGCTGACCTGGACCGGTCACCTGAACTTCCAGGTATTGCCCAACCTGATCTTCGCCCTGGTGTTGTTGATCCCCATCGGCCATCCAATGCTGCGCCGCGCACGCACCCTGATAGCAATCCCGGTGGCTGTGGCACTGCTGTACCAAGACACCTGGTTCCCGCCGTTCAGCCGTTTGCTGGCGCAACCCGGGGTACTGGACTTCTCTTTCGACTACATCGTTGAATTGCTCGGGCGTTTCATCGACTGGCAAGTGTGTGCCATGTTGCTGTTGCTGGTGGTCGGCTATCTGTTTCTCAGCCAGTGGCTGCGCCTGACCACCTTCACCCTGCTGGGCTTTGCCTGGTTGAGCATGGGCAGCCTGCAATGGCTGCTGCCCCCTGCCGCCGATCAGCAAATGGCCAGCACCCAGCCCGGCCAGACCGCTCAGGCCGGCAGCGGCGGTGAACCGGACGATGCGACGCTCAATGGCTATCTGGACAAATTCTATCTTGCTGAATCAAGCCGCAAGGTCGAGTTCAAGGACCCCGCCGTCAAGCCACCGCCGTTTGACCTGCTGGTGATCAATATCTGCTCCATGGCCTGGGACGACCTGGATGCCGTGGGCTTGCGTGATAACTCGCTGTTCAGCCAGATGGATGTGATTTTCGACAACTTCAACTCGGCTACAGCCTACAGCGGCCCGGCAGCGATCCGCCTGTTACGCGCCAGTTGCGGCCAGACATCCCACGCTCAGCTGTACAAGCCACCGGCCGATCAGTGCCTGCTGTTTGATGACCTGCGCAAGCTGGGTTTCTCGGATGAGTTGATGCTGAACCACACCGGCGAGTTCGACGGCTTTCTCCAGGAAGTCCGTGAACAGGGTGAATTGCCACAGCCGGCACTGGGGGTTGTTCCGGCTGGCCTGCCACGCACCTATGTCGGCTTCGATGGCTCGCCGATCTGGCGCGACCGCGATGTGCTGAGCAAGTGGTGGCAACACCGCCTGAACGAAAAGCAGCCGAATATGGCGCTGTTCTACAACACCACCACCCTGCACGACGGTAACCGTCAGGTGCAGTCCGATGGCGGCACCCAGGCAGCCGACTACAGCAGCCGGGCCCAGCTTTTGCTCGATGATTTGAATTCGTTCCTTAAAGAGCTGCAAAAAAGTGGCCGTCGGGTGGTTGTGGCCATCGTGCCTGAGCACGGTGCAGCCCTGCATGGCGACCGGATGCAGATTGCCGGCATGCGTGAAATCCCCAGTGACTCCATTACCCACGTTCCGGTCGGCATCAAGCTGATCAATATGGGCGACAACGGGCAGACCGCACCGGTGCATATCACCGAGCCAAGCAGCTATCTGGCCGTTGCCGAAATCATTGCCCGCCTGTATGCCGACCCGGCCCTCAGTAATGGCCAGACAGTGGACTGGACAAAACTGCTGACTGACCTGCCGCAGACCGCGAAAGTATCGGAAAACTCCGGGACTGTTGTGCTGGACTACAACGGCAAGCCTTATGTGCGAATCAAGGAGAACGGTGGATGGCTACCTTACCCACAGAAGCTCAAATAAGCGCCGACATCCTTTCGCGCAAAGAGCGCGCCGATGACATCGCCCGCCTCAAATCGATGATCGACTTGCCGTCGCTCAATTATGTCGACGTCTCGGCGCAGATGGAGTTGCTGCAAGCCTTTGAACGGTGGCCGCTGCTGGCCCATGTCGAAGAGCTGCAAAGGGCGAACACCCAGGACTTGCCCGCGGAGCCGAACCCATGATCTGCGTGAGCCTGCATGGCGTGCGTGGCGGGGTGGGCACCAGCTCCACCCTGGCGGCACTGGGTTACGCACTGCACCAGCTGGGACAAAAAGTCCTGATGGTCGACATGTGCCCGGAAAACACCCTCGGCTTGCACTTCAACCTCAAGCTCGGCCCGCCTGAGGGCTGGGCGCGGGCCACCCTGGACCAGCAACCCTGGCACCAGCAGGCATGGACCGTTGAGCCCGGGCTCTGTGTACTGCCCTATGGTCAGTTGAGCACTGACGAATACCTGCAGCTCGATGCCTTGCTGCTGGCCGACCCCGAACTCTGGAAGCAGCGCCAGGCAGAGCTGGCCGAGGCCTTTGACTGGATCTTGTTCGATCTGCCGCAACGCTTGCCGGGACATGCGGCTAACCCGCACTGCGAGATCGCAATCACCGTAATCAATGCCGATGCGGCTTGCCATGTACTGTTGCAGCCACAGCTAAGCCATGGGCCCTTGTTGCTGGTCAATCGCTATGACGCGGCCAGCCAGTTACAACGTGACCTGGTGCTGATCTGGCAATATCGCTATGCCCGCTACCTGCTGCCGGTCAGCCTGCATAGCGATGAAGCCGTGGGCGAAGCCCTGGCCCGGCGCGAACCGGCAGGCCGTTATGCCCCGGGCAGCCTGATCGCCCAGGACATCCTCAGCCTTGCCAGTTGGTGCCTGCTGCGTGGCCGGAGGCTTGAATGACAGAGCGCTGGTTTCCCTATACCTATTTGCGCCGTGAACAAAACTGCAGCCGTTTCACGGCCTTTGTTCTGGCTTCGCTTCAGGCGCTCGGCTGGATTTTCCTGCGCCTCGAATCCCCCAGCTGGAAAGCCCTGCGCGCACAGCACCGACGTCTGTACCCGCATCTGGCGGACAAGTCCGCGAGCATTGGCGACCCGCTGCGCTATGCGATCCAGAGCCTGTGGCTGCTGCTGGTGCGCCCGGCCGAACAGAACCGGGGCCGCCGCTCGCCAGGCAAGTATGTGCGCTCGCTGCTGCAGGCCTTGCTGAGGATTGTGCAGCAGCCCTGGAACCTGCTGTCCAATGCCTTTGTGCGGTTGCCTACGGCGATCAGCCCGCAAGTGATTAAAAGCACGCGCCGCTGGAACACCATGGGCTGGCCCCTGCGCAAGGCGCTGTACATCGCCATTGGCGTGCTGGCAGCGGTATTGATCATTATCTGCGTGACCGAACCCTTCGGGTATCTGGCGCAACTGGTGTTCGTTATCTTGCTGTGGGGCATAGCGATGCTGGTGCGGCGTATACCGGGGCGCTTCCCGACGCTGTTGATGATTGCCCTTTCAGTGATCATCTCGTGCCGCTACCTGTGGTGGCGCTACACCTCGACCCTGAACTGGAACGACTCCCTGGATCTGGTATGCGGCCTTATTTTGCTGCTGGCAGAAACCTACTCCTGGCTGGTGCTGATTCTGGGCTACGTTCAGACCTCCTGGCCGCTCAATCGCCAGCCGGCGCAATTGCCACGCGATACCAGCCTGTGGCCGACGGTCGACCTGCTGATACCTACCTACAACGAAGAGCTCTCGGTGACCCGCGGCACGGTGTATGCCGCGCTGGGTATCGACTGGCCCAAGGACAAGTTGCGCATTCACCTGCTCGATGACGGCAACCGTCCAAGCTTCAAACAGTTCGCCGAGGAAGCGGGCATCAACTATATCGCCCGGACCGACAACCGCCACGCCAAGGCCGGCAACCTGAACCATGCCCTGACCCAGATCGACGGCGAGCTGGTAGCGATTTTTGACTGCGACCACATGCCTGCCCGCTCCTTCCTGCAATTGACCGTGGGCTGGTTTCTGCGCGACCCGAAACTGGCACTGGTGCAAACACCGCACCACTTCCTGTCACCGGACCCGTTCGAGCGCAACCTCGGGACTTTCCGCAACCGCCCCAACGAAGGCGAGCTGTTTTACGGTTTGATCCAGGACGGTAACGATATGTGGAACGCCGCGTTCTTCTGCGGCTCTTGCGCCATCGTCCGGCGTAGCGCGATCGACTCGATCGGTGGCTTTGCCGTCGAAACCGTCACCGAAGATGCCCACACCGCTCTGCGCCTGCATCGCAACGGCTGGAACTCGGCCTACTTGCGCATCCCCCAGGCTGCCGGCCTGGCCACTGAAAGCCTGTCGGCCCATATCGGCCAGCGGATCCGCTGGGCACGGGGCATGGTGCAGATTTTCCGCACCGACAACCCGCTGCTGGGCAAAGGCCTGACCCTCTTCCAGCGTATTTGCTACACCAACGCCATGATGCACTTTCTGGTGGGGCTGCCGCGGATCGTGTTCCTCACTGCGCCGCTGGCCTTTCTGCTGCTGCACGCCTACATCATTTACGCCCCGGCGCTGATGATTCTGCTCTACGTATTGCCGCACATGATCCATGCCAGCCTGACCAACTCGCGGATGCAAGGCGCCTATCGCCAGACATTCTGGGGCGAGGTGTACGAGACCGTGCTGGCCTGGTACATCGCACGGCCGACCACCGTGGCCTTGTTCAGCCCGTCCCGGGGCAAGTTCAACGTCACCGCCAAGGGCGGCATGATGGAGGAGAACCAGTTCGACTGGCAGACCGCCAAACCTTACCTGGTGCTGTCGCTGCTCAACGTACTCGGCCTCGGCTTTGCGGTATGGCGCCTGTTTTACGGGCCCAAAGACGAGATTTTCACTATTTTCGTCAGCGTGCTGTGGGTGATTTACAACCTGCTGATCATCGGTGCTGCCGTGGCCGTGGCTGCTGAAGTGCGCCAGGTGCGTCACACCCATCGGGTACAGACCCGGTTGCCGGGTGCGATCAGACTCAGCGACGGCCACTGCTACCCCTGTGAACTGGTGGACTACTCCGACGGCGGGGTCGGCCTGCAGCTCATTCAGCCCCTGCAATTGCCGGTCGGCACCCTGGTGTCACTGATTCTGCAGCGCGGCAACCGCGAGTTTGTATTCACCGGCAGCCTGACCCGCTCCCACGACATGTTTATGGGTTTGAGCTTCGCCGGGTTGGCGCCCGAACAGAAAATCGAGTTCGTCCAGTGCACCTTTGGCCGGGCCGATGCCTGGCTCGATCACAACAGCGGATTCGAAGCCGACAAGCCGATCCAGAGCCTGAGAGAAATTCTCGCTCTGGGCGCCAAAGGCTATTACCGCCTTTACCAATACCTGCCTGCCTGGGTGCGCACGCTTGCGCGTCCGTTCATGCGAGTTCTTCAGTGGCTGGGCAGCTTTTTGCCGCGCATGCCCAAAGCGTCCACCCCTCTTATCTCCCGGCCAGTGAGCAGATCATGAGTCGATTTTCCAAAAAAGCTTTTTTCGCCAGCCTTGCGCTAATGACCTTCGCCTCACAGCTGATGTCTGCACCGCTGCCATTGCCGGGCAGCTCGCCTGCGCCGCTGCCCAAGCCGCCCGTGGAGGACTCGCTCCAGCCGTTGCCGAGCTGGACGGTGACCCGCACCTTTGAACAGCTGGGGCGTGCCACCGACACCCTGCTGCTGGGGATCAACAACTCGGAGCAAGTGGAGTTCACCCTGCGCCGCGACCGGATTGCCAGCGATGCCCGCCTGCAACTGGAGTACACCCCCTCGCCCTCGCTGATCCCGACCGTCTCCCATATCCGGGTGTACCTCAATGATGTGCTGATGGGGGTGCTACCCATCGACAAGGATCAACTGGGGCGTAAAACCACTCAGCAGATGGCACTTGATCCGCGCCTGATTTCGGACTTCAACCGGGTTCGCCTGGAGTTTATCGGCCACTACACCGATATCTGCGAAGACCCGGCCAACAGCACCCTGTGGGTCAATATCAGCCGTTCCAGCAGCATCACCCTGCAAGAGCAGGCGCTGAGCCTGACCAACGATCTGGCGTTTTTCCCGCTGCCGTTCTTTGATCCACGCAACAGCGGAAAACTTGAACTGCCGTTTGTATTCGCTGCCAACCCGACCCTGGGCGAACAGAAAGCCGCGGCCATTCTGGCGTCGTACTTTGGCAGCCAGTCCAACTGGCGCGGCGCCAGTTTCCCGGTGCTGTATGACGCTTTGCCAAGCGTACAAAACAAGGAAGCCACTCAGCCTTCGGTGGTGTTTGCCACCAATGATCACCGCCCGGCGTTCATGAGCGACCTGGAAAAATTCCCGGCCGTGACCGCGCCTGTGGTCGAGCTGATTGACCACCCGGATGCGCCTTACAGCAAAATCCTGCTGATCATGGGTCGTAACGAAGAAGACCTGGCCACCGCGGCCAAGGCCCTCGCTCTGGGCGGCAACCTGCTGCGCGGCTCTCGCGTGACCATCGACAAGGTCGAAGAACTGCAGCCCCGCAAACCCTACGATGCCCCGGCCTGGATGCGTACCGACCGCCCGGTGCGCTTCGCCGAGCTGATCAGCTACCCGCAGCAGCTGCAAGTCAGCGGATTGCAACCGCGGCCGATCACCCTGGATGTGAACCTGCCACCCGACCTGTTTGTGTGGCGCAACCAGGGCATTCCGTTGCGCACCCAATACCGTTACACCGCACCGTCGGCCAATGATGATTCGCGCCTGAACATCAGCCTCAACGAACAGTTCATCACCAGCCTGCCTTTGGTCCGCAAAGACACCAGCAGCCTTGAAGAACTGCGTCTGGCGGTGCTGTCCAACGACACGGCCAATGCCAATGACAAGCTGGTGGTACCTTCGCTGAAAATTGGCGACCGCAACCGCCTGCGTTTCGACTTCAACTTCGCCAGTACCATGGGCAGCGCCCAGCGTGATCGTTGCCAGACCATACTGCCGGCCAACACCCAGGCCATCATCGATGAAGACTCGACCATCGACCTGTCCGGCTACCACCACTACATCAGCATGCCAGACCTCAAGGCCTTCGCCCGCAGCGGTTTCCCGTTCAGCCGCATGGCCGACATGTCGGAATCGATCGTGGTGGTGCCGGCCAAGACCACTCCTACCCAGATCAGTACCCTGCTTGAAGCCGTGGCCGGGATTTCTGCCCGCTCCGGCTATCCGGCCTTCGGTTTGCGCCTGAGCGATGACTGGCAGGCGGCAGCCAAAGAAGACGCTGATCTGCTGTTGCTGGGGCAAATGGCACCGGAGATGCGCGACAATCCGGACCTGAGCCTGTTGCTGCAACGCCAGCGCGACATGCTGGTACAGCCTTATGGCAATTCCGCCATCGATGCCAACAATCGCCGCGGCCCGTCGCCTGATCAGCGCAACAAACCGGCCAACCGCACAGAGGTCACGGCCCAGGCACCGATTGCAGCCATTCTGGGCATGCAGTCACCGCACCATGACCAGCGCAGCATCGTTGCACTGCTGGGCAATGACGACGCCGACTACAACCTGCTGCGTGATGCCATCGGCGACAGCGGCAAACTGGATGCAGTGGCAGGCTCTGTTGCGCTGATTCGCAGCAGCGGGGTTTATAGCCAGCTGGTGGGGGACCAGTACTACGTGGGTAACCTGCCGTGGTACCTGCTGCTGTGGTATCAACTGTCCGAGCACCCGGTGTTGCTGGCGGTACTGGCGGTCATCAGCGTTCTGCTGACAGCCTTCCTGCTGTGGCGGGCCCTGAGCTGGGCAGCCAACCGTCGCCTGCACAAGGATGACTGAGACCATGGGACGCCTTGCTGCACTGGCCCTGTCCGTGACCCTCGGCGCCTTGCCCCAGGTGGTGAGCGCTGCTACCTGTAACTGGCCCGCCTGGGACAGTTACAAGAAGGCGATGATGAGCGCCGACGGACGCATTATCGATAGCTCCTCGGCGCAGCTGATCACCACCTCCGAGGGGCAAAGCTACGGGCTGTTTTTTGCCCTGGTGGGCAACGACCGGCAAGGTTTCGCAAAGATTCTCGACTGGACCCGCAACAACCTGGCCCAGGGCAATCTTGATAAGCATCTTCCCGCGTGGCAGTGGGGACAGTCCAAGAGCGGCAAATGGCAAGTGCTGGATAGCAACAACGCCAGCGATTCCGACCTGTGGATTGCCTACAGCTTGCTGGAGGCCGGGCGGCTGTGGCAGTGGCCGGCTTATATCGCGCAAGGGCAAAACATGCTCTGGCGCAGCGCCGCCCAGAGCCTGCGCACGTTGCCCGGGCTGGGCCTGATGCTGCTGCCCGGAGATGTGGGGTTTGACAGCGCTCAAGGCTGGCGCCTGAACCCCAGCTATATGCCGCCCCAACTGCTGGCCCGCTTTGCCCAGATCTCACCGGTCTGGGCCGAGCTGGCAAGCAATCAGCAACGTCTGCTGATCGAAGGTTCGCCCAAGGGTTTTGCCCCTGACTGGCTGCTGTGGCAAGCCGCAGGCGGCTGGGCCCCGGACCCCAAGGATGGCAGCGCGGGGGACTACGATGCGATCCGCGTCTACCTGTGGCTCGGCATGCTGGCCCCGGACGCGGCCAATCGCCAGACCCTGCAACAGCACTTTGCCCCCATGGTCAATCTGACCCGGACCCTGGGTTATCCGCCAGAGAGCGTAGATGCCATAACCGGCACCTACACCGGCACCGGTCCGGTGGGTTTCTCGGGGGCCCTGTTACCGCTGCTCGCCAGCGCCGATTCACCGGCGCTGGCGGTCCAGCAGGCTCGCGTGCAGCAAGACCCGCCCGCGGCCGATGCTTATTACAACCAGTCGTTGCTGTTGTTCGGCCAGGGCTGGGATCAACAACGCTATCGCTTTGACAAGGATGGTCGGCTCAGTCCTGCGTGGGCGAACACATGCAAAAATTAACGACATGGGCGTTATTGCTCAGCGGTTTTTCCACTGCGGCCATGGCCCAGCCAGTCAGCGTGCAGGATCAGCAACAGTGGTTGCTGGAGCAGGTGCGGATCGGTGAAGCCTTGTACCGCGAAGATCTGGTGCGCGACTCATTGGCGCGCCTGAGCCTGATCGCACCGAACAATCCCCAAGCGCTGGTGGCCTCGATCCGCCAGGCCTTGCTGGACAAAAACCCGGGGCTGGCAAACCAGCGCCTTGCACAATTGCAAAGCATCGCGCCCGACTCGCCAGCGCTGCGCCAGGCCCAGAGCCTGATGAAACTGCAAGACCCGCAAAGCCAGAAAGCCCTGCAGCAGGCCCGCCTGTTTGCCGCCGCAGGCCGCCCGGAAGAAGCCGCCACCATTTTCGAGCAACTGTTTGGCAATGCGCCTCCGGATTTCGCCACCTCACTGGAATATCTGCGTATTCGCAGCAATATCCCCGGCCAACGGCCCAGGGTGATCGAACAACTGCGCGCACTGGATAGCCAGTACCCGGGTAACGTGGGGCTGCGCCAAACCCTGGCCGATTTGCTTTTCCGTGAGAATCGGGCACCTGAAGCGCTGGTGGTGTTGCATCAACTGTCAACCGACCCGCTGGCCAGCAACGCCGCCGCCGAGCGCGAATACCAGTACCTCAATGGCCAGCCCGTGAATCGCTCTACCGCCCAGGCCTGGCAGGCTTTTGTCAATCGGTACCCGGCCTCCCCGCTGCTTGGCGAAGCCAGCAAAAATCTGCAGACCCAACAGCATTTGCTTGGTGATCCGGCCTGGCAAGCAGGCGCACAGGGAAAGCAGATGATTGATCAGTCCCGTAACCCTGTGGCCGCCGAAGGTCTGCTGCGCCGTGCCATCAAGCAATATCCCGAGGACCCGACGCTTTACGGAGCATTGGGTATGGCCCTGTTTCGCCAGGGCCGCTATCAGGAGTCCAGTGCCAATTTCGCCACCGCGCGGACCAAGGATCAGGACACGTCCAATATCAGCAAATGGCAAGACCTGATGGACGCCAGCCGTTATCGGATGCTGCTCAGTCAAGGCGACAAGGCCCTGGAGCAGAACAACCTGGTCGCTGCTCGCAACGCTTACCAACAAGCGCGCAAAGCCAAACCTGCGGATGCCGACCCGCTGATCGGGCTGGCCAGCGTTGCCCGTGCCGGACACGATGATATCCAGGCTGAAGCCCTGCTGTTGCAGGCCCGTCGCCTGGAACCCGGCAATGGCAGTGCGGTGCGCGGTCTGGTGCGCCTGTATACCGCCCAGTCACCGGACAAGGCCAAGGCCTTCCTCAATAGCCTGCCCCCTGCCAGTCAAAGGGAATTCGCCGGGTTGCGCCAAAGCCTGGAGCTGGACGAGCTCAACCGCCAGGCCGATGCCGCCGCTGAGCGCAAGGACTGGCCCCAAGTGGTGGCGCTGCTGAGCAAAATCCGCAACTTGACCCCCGATGAACCCTGGCTGACTTATCGCCTGGCCAATGCCCAGCGCGAAATCAATCAACCGGGCGCCGCCGACGCCAGTTTCAAACAGCTGATGCAGCGCCAGGGCAGAAATCCGCAGGCGCTTTACGCTTACGCGCTTTACCTGTCGAGCACCGAGCGCGATGCCAGTGCCTTGAGCACGCTGGAACTGTTGCCCAGGGCGCAATGGACTGACGACATGGTTCAGCTCGATGCGCGCTTGCAGCGCAACGTGCTGGTGGCCCGGGC
This sequence comes from Pseudomonas sp. Lz4W, assembly GCF_000346225.2. Taxonomy (NCBI): domain Bacteria; kingdom Pseudomonadati; phylum Pseudomonadota; class Gammaproteobacteria; order Pseudomonadales; family Pseudomonadaceae; genus Pseudomonas; species Pseudomonas sp. Lz4W. The sequence goes on from NZ_CP017432.1 coordinate 2,661,092, forward strand.
CGACAGTCTGCGCGCAGCCGGCCAGGAGCCCCAGGCGATTGCCCTGCTGATGCAAAAACCCGACAACGACGACCTGATGACCGTTGGCAGATGGGCCCAGGAACGCGGCGACTTTACCCAGGCGCAAAAGCTGTACAGCCAGGTGCTGAAGAATGAACCTGGCGACATCAATGCGCAGTTGGGACAAATCGAGAGCCTGATTGCCAGTAAGCAACTGGCCCCGGCCCGTCAGCAGTTGGCACAGTTCAAGCCGGCTCCGGGCGTGGTCTTGACCCCTGCGCAGCAACGCCGGGTGGCCAACGCCTGGTCCGACGTGGGTGAGCCGGGGAAAGCCCGAGCCATGTACGCCGAGCTACTGAAGACGCCCCAGGCCGACCCGTTGATGTACCGCGATGCAGCGCGCCTGATCTCCGCGACTGAGCCGCAGCAAGCCCTGGACTATTACGCCAAAAGCATGGCCGGAGCCGGGTTGCTGCCCGCGCAGCAGGCCAGCCCGCGGGACGATCGCGCCATGACCATGGCCAGTCGTGAAAAAGACGATGACCAATGGCTGGCGAGCAGCCTGCGCAGTGACGTGGATGAACTGTACCAGCGACAAAATCCGACGCTGCATCTGTACACCGATTACGGCTGGCGCTCGGACAATGCCTCCCAGGGCACCTCGGATACGGACACCCGGACCACCATCCTGCAACTGGATTTACCGATTGCCGATGGCACCGGCTTTATGCGGGCCGAGCAGATCAACATGGATGCCGGGGCTTTCAAAGCCGACCCGGACGGTCTTGTCCGTGAGAACTATGGCACCTGCGGGGTAGCCGTAAGGCGCAAAGGCACCGACGGACCGGACTTCTCGGGCTGTGAGGACCGCTCGCAATCGGCCAATGGCACCATGCTGGCGGCTGGCTGGAAGAATGAGACATGGAACGTTGATATCGGCCGCACGCCGGATACGTTCAAAGTGCCTAACTGGCTCGGCGGCGTGGCCTACAGCAGCAAGATCGGCTCAGTGGGCTGGACGCTGACCGGATCGCGCCGGCCTTTGAGCAACTCGATCCTGTCGTACTCCGGTGCGACCGACCCCAATACGGGCGTGACCTGGGGGGGTGTGACCTCTAACGGCGTGACCCTGAGCCTGAGCCACGACGAAGGCGGTGTTGACGGCGTGTGGGCCAGTCTTGGGCAGCATTGGCTGGTTGGCAAGAATGTCGAAGACAACCACAAGAACACCGCCATGGCGGGCTATTACTATCGCCTGGTGGAGCGCGCCGATGAACGCATGCGCACCGGTCTGACCGTGATGTACTGGAGCTACGACAAAGACCTGAGCGAATACACCCTGGGCCAGGGCGGGTATTACAGTCCCCAGCAATACTTCTCCATCGGCGTACCGCTCAACTACGCCTTTCGTACGCCTAACTGGTCGGTATCCCTGGAAAGCTCGGTGGGCTGGTCGTACGCCCAAACCAAGTCCAACGACCTCTACCCTCTGAGCGGGCTGAACGACAAGCTTCTGCACGCAGTGGATCAGGCCGGCTACGAGCTATCGGAAGGGCTGGGAGAGACGTCGGGAGGCAACAGCAATGGCATCGGCATTCGCCTGCAGGGCCTGGTAGAACGCCGGCTGACGGACAATCTGGTGCTGGGCGGTGGCTTGCTCTATCAACACAGTGAAGGCTACGCCCCAAGCCGGGCGATGCTCTACCTGCGGTATACGTTTGACACCTGGCAGGGCAACTTGCCGATGCCGGTGCAACCGTTGATACCGTATGCGGACTTCAGATAGCTGATGCGCATGCTCTTTTTTGTTGTGGGAGCCGGCTTGCCGGAGATACGGGTAACGCGGTTCTTCAGGTAAACCGCGTCGCCGCCATCGCGAGCAAGCTCGCTCCTACAGGCCCGGGTTGAACATGCTGCTTTTGTTGTGGAAGCCGGCTTGCCGGCGATGCGGATAACGCGGTTCTTCATGTAAACCGCGTCGCCGCCATCGCGAGCAAGCTCGCTCCTACAGGTACAGGCCGGGGTTGAGCATGCTGTTTTAGTTGTGGGAGCCGGCTTGCCGGCGATACGGATAACGCGGTTCTTCATGTAAACCGCGTCGCCGCCATCGCGAGCAAGCTCGCTCCTACAGGTACAGGCCGGGGTTGGGCATGCTGTTTTTATTGTGGGAGCCGGCTTGCCGGCGATGCGGGTAACGCAGTTCTTCATGTAAACCGCATCGCCGCCATCGCGAGCAAGCTCGCTCCTACAGGCCGGAGTGGGAGCCGGCTCTTAACCTTTGGCCGGGGTACGCATGGTCACGAACTCTTCGGCTGCGGTCGGGTGCACGCCGATGGTTTCGTCGAAATGCTGCTTGGTGGCACCGGCCTTCAAGGCAATTGCCAGGCCCTGGACGATCTCCCCCGCCTCTGGCCCGACCATGTGGCAGCCCAGCACTTTATCGGTGTCGGCATCAACCACCAGCTTCATCAGTGTGCGTTCCTGGCACTCTGTGAGGGTCAGTTTCATCGGCCGGAAGCTGCTCTCGAAAATCCGCACCTGGTGCCCGTCTTCAATCGCCTGCTCTTCGCTCAAGCCCACGGTGCCGATATTCGGCAAGCTGAACACCGCAGTCGGGATCATCTTGTAGTCCACTGGGCGGTACTGCTCAGGCTTGAACAGACGCCGTGCCACGGCCATGCCTTCGGCCAGTGCAACCGGCGTCAACTGTACCCGGCCAATCACGTCGCCAATCGCCAGAATCGATGGCTCGGCGCTTTGGTACAGCTCGTCCACTTCAACAAAACCGCGCTCGTCGAGTTTGACCCCGGTGTTCTCCAGCCCCAGGTTATCGAGCATCGGACGACGTCCGGTGGCATAGAACACGCAATCGGCAACCAGCTCGCGGCCATCTTTGAGGGTGGCTTTGAGGCTGCCATCCGCCTGCTTGTCGATACGGGCAATATCGGCGTTGAATTGCACGTCCATCCCGCGCTTGATCAACTCTTGGTGCAGATGCTTGCGCACCGCTCCGTCGAAACCGCGCAAGAACATCTCGCCGCGATACAGCAACGAAGTCGTGGCGCCCAGCCCGTGGAAAATCCCGGCAAACTCCACCGCAATGTAACCACCGCCCACGACCAGTACACGCTTTGGCAACTCTTTAAGAAAGAACGCTTCGTTGGAGCTGATCGCGTGTTCGTGACCCGGGATTTCAGGGATCTGAGGCCAGCCACCGGTAGCAATCAGTATGTTCTTGGCGGTGTGGCGCTGACCGTTGACCTCCACTTCGTTGGGACCGGTCAGTCTGGCGTGGCCTTCGAGCAGGGTCACGCCACTGTTGACCAGCAGGTTGCGGTAGATGCCATTGAGACGATGAATCTCGCGGTCCTTGTTGGCGATCAGGGTTGGCCAGTCAAACTTCGCCTCGCCCAGGCTCCAGCCAAACCCCGAAGCCTGTTCGAAATCCTCGGAAAAATGTGCGCCGTAGACCAGCAGCTTTTTGGGTACACACCCGACGTTGACGCACGTACCGCCCAAATAGCGGCTTTCCGCTACCGCGACTTTGGCACCGAAACCTGCAGCAAAACGGGCCGCGCGCACACCGCCGGATCCCGCACCAATTACAAACAAATCAAATTCGTAGGCCATTTCTATCTCCTGGGCAGCTCATCAGCATAATCACTTCAGCGCGATTGACCAGCACCGGTGCTGACGAATGTAAAAAAACGAAAAAACCACCCGCAGGTGGCTTTCTCTTGAAACGTTACAGACGGGCTCTGTTAGTAAGCTTTGCCCGTTTTGTAGAAGTTCTCGAAGCAGAAGTTGGTGGCTTCGATGTAGCCTTCAGCACCACCGCAGTCGAAACGCTTGCCTTTGAATTTGTAGGCAATTACGCAACCGTTTTGCGCCTGTTTCATCAAGGCGTCGGTGATCTGGATCTCGCCACCTTTACCCGGCTCGGTCTGTTTGATCAGTTCGAAAATATCCGGAGTCAGGATGTAGCGACCGATAATGGCCAGGTTCGAAGGAGCGTCTTCGGGCGCCGGTTTTTCAACCATGTTGCGCACGCGGTACAGGTCGTCGCCAATCAGGTCACCAGCGATAACGCCGTACTTGTTGGTTTCCTGGGGATCAACTTCCTGGATCGCAATGATGGTGCAGCGATACTGGTTGTACAGCTTGACCATTTGCGTCAGAACACCGTCGCCTTCCAGGTTGACGCACAGGTCGTCCGCCAGTACTACGGCAAAGGGTTCGTCGCCGATCAGCGGGCGGCCGGTCAGAATCGCGTGACCCAGGCCTTTCATTTCGGTTTGACGGGTGTAAGAGAAAGAACATTCGCTCAGCAGGCGACGGATACCGACCAGGTACTTTTCTTTATCTGTGCCCTTGATCTGGTTTTCCAGCTCGTAGCTGATATCGAAGTGGTCTTCCAGTGCGCGCTTGCCACGTCCAGTCACGATGGAGATTTCGTTCAGGCCAGCGTCCAGTGCTTCTTCAACCCCGTACTGGATCAGTGGCTTGTTCACCACCGGCAGCATTTCTTTAGGCATGGCTTTGGTCGCTGGCAAAAAGCGAGTGCCGTAACCGGCTGCTGGGAACAAGCATTTCTTGATCATATGAGTCCTTAAAAGGGCTGTACGTTCGAATTTTGGCGCAGTCTAATCAGGCGGCTTCGAGCTTACAATGCCTCCCGATAGCAAACTGATGCCAACATAGAGAAAATTTGCGCCAGTTAGTTCACTTATTGCCTGTTTTTCTAATCGCCACTGCTCCACATGACCTGTGGACCAGCCCGCACGGGCTCTGAAGCAGTGTGGGCAAACTGGCATTACTCGAGCTTTAAGCCCTGAATAAGCGCTATTATTACGCCCATTCCCCCGCCAACAAGGCCACTGCACCATGTCCGCCACAACAAACAGCATCAACGGTTACCTGATAAAAAATGTCAGCCCGAATCAATGGTGGATTACCGACTCGGCTGACGAGCAAGTCGCCGGTCCTTTTGAGTCGGAACAGGCCGCAGTAGAGGTTGCCTCTGTACTCCAGGATCAGCCAGCACCCGCAGCCCGTCGACGCAACAATAAATCCTGACCCCTAACTCTCGAAGACTGACCCTGATGAATAAGCCCCTGACGCTTCTTGCACTATTGGTTCTTGGCGGCTGTGCCACTGCATCCAGCACCTATCTGGTGGATGGCAAGCAAGGACTGAGCATAGACTGTTCTGGCGAGGCCATGTCCTGGGCCAAGTGCTACGAAAAGGCTGACGCCTCATGTGCCGGGACCGGCTACAGCATTGTGGGAACTGACGGCTCACCGGTGGCGGACAATAGTCAGAAAACCTTGGGCGTAGATGTGGGCAATTTCAACAGCCGAAATATTGTGGTGGTGTGCAAGTAGTTTGCTCAGGACAGACCTTGGAGATACCACTGCCCACAGCACTAACCTGCCGCTAACGCCAAGCCCCGGCTTGCTGTCTGAACGCCCTCTGCACTTGCACCGGGTTTAATCCCGGGCACAAAAAAACCTGACACCGCAAGCAGCAGCCGTCAGGTTTTACAGAGGGGACAGTGGGCCCGGATTGCCAGCGATCAACCAGAAATACAATGGGTTGCGGCTTTGCGGATATCTCCAGGACGCACCGGCACGTTGGACATGCTTTCATAGACCTTGATGCTGCTGCCGCCGGAACGCTCTTCAATATCAATCACGGCTGTAGGATTCGACGTCAGCTTTTGCGGGACGATGATTCGTAAACCTTCTTTATGCGGCTCAATTTGTGGCGCCCTTCGAGTACTGGACAGTTGTTGTACCAGGCACTGAGCGTACGCATCAGGCTTCTTGCCTGATATCACACTCATGGTGGGCAGCGTCTGTTCTATATCCGTGACTGATGCACAGCCACCCAAAACCAGCATTGCCAACAGAACGCCCCGCTTCATACATTTCCTCCGTTAAAGATCCTACGACAGTGGATCTCCAGGTTTTCTCCCCGGCCACAGGGAATAAATATTCAATTGTGGCGAATTATCCGCGTTTTGCGTCAGACTTGTCTGCATCGAGGCATAATATGCGGCTTTAGTCTCCTTTTTGGACTAAAGCACATGCTATCTTGCTGATTTTTCAGCTAAAGCCCTCCCCTTGGAGCCCCCATGAAATTTATTCACCAGCGCGAGCACCTTAACGAAGACGACATTGTCGTCATCGAGTGCTCTCAACCCTGCAATATTCGCCTGATGAGCGACGCACATTTTCGCAGCTTCAAAAATGGTGGCCGTCACTCCTACCACGGCGGCGCATTCAAGGATTTCCCGGCCAGAATCACGGCACCCAGCACCGGCTTCTGGAACATCACCATTGATACCGTTACCAGCCGGGCGATTAGCGTGACCCGCAAGCCAAGCTTCCAGCCTACGATCAAGATCGTGCGTCGCTCCAGCTCCAAACTCCGCTAAGCCTGACATCCCCGGCCTTCAAAGACAGGAAATATTGTGGACACTACGCGTAACACCACTAAATACGTGATCAAGTACAAACTCAACGGCGAGCGTCGTTTCGAGTTTGCACAGCTACCCACCGGCTCCGATGAAGAAGCCCGCGCAGCGCTTGAAATCATTCACGCCGGCTCGGACGACAAGATCACTGATGTCAAAGCGAGCAAGCCGCTTTAACCAATGACTCTCGACCTGTTTGCTGACGAGGACCTGCAGCAACCCGCCCGACTGCAAAGCATCAGCGAGCAGGGGTTTGTGCTTCGCGGGTTTGCCTTGCCGTGGGCCGAGGCACTCTTGCAGGCTCTGGCCGGCGTCTTGATCCAGTCACCTTTTCGGCACATGCAGACGCCCGGCGGTTTCACCATGTCGGCGCGCTTGAGCAGCTGTGGCGAATTGGGCTGGACCAGTGATTGCAATGGCTACAGTTACAGCCCGGTCGACCCGTTGCGCAAGCAGCCCTGGCCTGCCATGCCCGACACCTTCCTCGCGCTGGCCGAAGCGGCCGCAGGCGCAGCAGGCTTTGAACATTTCGTCCCCGATGCCTGCCTGATCAATTGCTACGTCCCAGGGGCAAAAATGTCTCTGCATCAGGACAAAAACGAACGTTCCCTTGAAGCGCCCATTGTCTCGATCTCTTTGGGGTTGCCGGCTGTTTTTCAGTTTGGCGGCTTTGAGCGCAGCGACCCGGCACAACGCATTTCCTTATTTCATGGTGACATCGTGGTCTGGGGTGGCGTTGACCGCCTGCGCTACCACGGTGTGCTGCCAATCCAGCCGGGGCAGCACCCGGTATTGGGAGAACAACGCATAAATATCACTCTGCGCAAGGCAGGCTGAGTCACGGGGCACTGCGCCAGACAGCAAAACGCTATGTATTTTTTTATATACCGTTTATCTTCCTAGCGCCCGATACAACTCAATAAAGATGGGCCGCCCTCGCCTCTAACGGAGTTTCGTCATGAATGTACGCGTTCGATCCTTTACCCCCGGCGCACTTGCTGCACTGATCGGGTGTCTCGCTGTCACCGGCGTCCAGGCCGATGAAGTGCAGGTGGCGGTGGCAGCCAACTTCACCGCACCGATTCAGGCTATTGCCAGCGATTTTGAAAAAGACACCGGGCACAAGTTGATTGCCGCGTATGGCGCCACCGGACAGTTCTATACCCAGATTAAAAACGGTGCTCCGTTCGAAGTTTTTCTGGCGGCCGATGACAGCACCCCCGAGAAACTCGAAAAAGAAGGCGACATAGTTCCTGGCTCCCGTTTCACCTATGCCATTGGCACTCTGGCCTTGTGGTCTGCCAAGGACGGCTATGTCGATGATGCCGGCAAGGTGCTGGAAAAAAACCAGTTCAAGCATTTGTCCATTGCCAACCCGAAAGCGGCACCTTACGGCCTGGCAGCAACACAAGTGCTGGCTAAACTGGGCCTGACCGACAAGGTCAAGGACAAGATTGTTGAAGGCCAGAACATCACCCAGGCTTATCAGTTCGTGTCCACAGGTAATGCCGAGCTGGGTTTTGTCGCCCTGTCGCAAATCTTTAAAGACGGCAAAGTCAGTCATGGCTCTGCGTGGATCATCCCCGAGACCATGCACGATCCGATCAAGCAAGACGCAGTGATTCTCAAGAAAGGCGAGAACAACCCCGCCGCCAAGGCCCTGACCGAGTACCTGAAAGGACCGAAAGCCGAGGCCATTATCAAATCCTACGGTTATCAACTGTAAATGACGCTCTCGAGTGCTGACTTCGCCGCAATCTGGCTGACCCTGAAACTGGCGTCACTGACCACGGTCATTTTGCTTCTGATCGGCACTCCCATTGCACTGTGGCTGGCCCATACCCGGTCACGGTTACGGGGACCGATCGGGGCAATTGTCGCCCTGCCTCTGGTGTTGCCACCCACCGTGATCGGCTTCTATCTGCTACTGGCGATGGGGCCCCATGGTTATGTGGGCCAGTTCACCCAGGCCATCGGCCTTGGCACCCTGACCTTCAGCTTCGCAGGCCTGGTGATAGGCTCGGTCATCTACTCCATGCCCTTTGTCGTACAGCCTTTGCAGAACGCATTTACGGCCATTGGCCCCAGGCCACTGGAGGTGGCTGCCACCTTGCGCGCCAATCCGTGGGATACCTTCTTTAGCGTGGTCCTGCCCCTGGCGCGACCTGGTTTTATCACTGCTGCAATTTTGGGCTTTGCCCACACCGTGGGTGAATTTGGCGTGGTCTTGATGATTGGCGGCAACATTCCCGAGAAAACCCGGGTGGTTTCAGTACAGATCTACGATCACGTCGAAGCCCTGGAGTATGCACAGGCACACTGGCTGGCTGGCGCAATGCTGGTGTTTTCGTTTTTGGTGTTACTGGCGCTGTACTCGAGCCGCAAATCTCAAGCAAGCTGGAGTTGAGCATGACCTCGCAGATAAATGTCCGGCTGCAACTCAGTTACCCGGGATTTGACCTGGACCTGGACCTGCAACTGCCCGGCAAGGGGGTGACGGCACTCTATGGCCATTCCGGCTCGGGGAAAACTACCTGTTTGCGCTGCATAGCCGGACTTGAACGTGCCGGCCAGGCCTTTGTGCAAATCAATGATGAAGTCTGGCAGGACAGCCAGAGCAATCTGTACGTACCGGTACATAAACGCGCACTGGGTTACATCTTTCAGGAAGCCAGCCTGTTCCCGCACCTGTCGGTGCTGGCCAATCTGGAGTTCGGACTGCGGCGCATTGCGCGCAATGAGCGGCGGGTGGACCTGGCCCATGCCACCGAATTGCTGGGCATTAGCCACCTGCTGCAGCGCACGCCCAATAATTTGTCCGGCGGCGAACGCCAGCGGGTCGGTATCGCCCGGGCGCTACTGACAAGCCCGAAGCTATTGCTGATGGACGAGCCGCTGGCGGCTCTGGACAGCCAGCGCAAGCGTGAAATCCTGCCCTATCTGCAACGTCTGCACGCCGAGCTGGATATTCCGGTGCTCTACGTGAGTCACTCCCAGGACGAAGTCGCACGTCTGGCTGACCATATGGTGTTGCTCAGTGAAGGCAAGGCGCTTGCCAGTGGTCCGATCGGTGAAACCCTGGCCAGGCTTGATCTACCCCTTGCTCGGGATGACGACGCCGGGGTGGTGATCGAAGGCAGGGTCGCTGCTTATGATGCGCACTACAACCTGCTGACCCTGCGACTGCCAGGCAGCACGCAACACCTGAGAGTTGCCCATGGGCCGCTGGCAGTCGGCCAGACGTTGCGGCTCAAGGTACAGGCCCGCGACATCAGCCTGAGCCTGGATCCCAGTGAGCACAGCAGCATTCTCAACAGCCTGCAGGCCACCGTCATCAGCGAAACCGGGGCTGATAATCAGGCCCATGTTCTGGTGCGCCTGGATGTGGATGGCTGTGCAATGCTGGCCCGTATCACCCGCTACTCCCGTGACCAGTTGAACCTGCATCCGGGGCAAAACCTCTGGATACAGGTTAAATCGGTAGCGGTATTAGTCTGAGTGATTGCCCTGCCAAGGTTCACGGCGGCGTTGCATGAGGTATCGCGCCGTTGCAATGGTCAGCCCCAGTAACAGCCCCACTGCCAGACCCAGTCCGATGATCAAGGCCTTTTTCGGCTTGATCGGATCAATCGGGGCTTGCGCCAGGCGGTCAATACTGACCAGCCCAAGTTGGCTCATATCGGTTTTCAAATTGCCCAGACGTGCCACTTCTGCGCGCAACGGATCGATGTTTTTCAGGAACAGGTCTTCGTTGGTACGCCTGCCGAGCATTTCGACCTGACGGTTGGTCTCAAGCAGCTGCAGTTCCTTGCCGATTTCCGAAACTCTTTTGTCCGTAAAATCATCAGAGGTGCGCTTGAGCAAGGCTGCGCGCTCTGCTTGCAGCGCCTGAGTACCCATGAAGTACAGCGGCGTAGCCTGCGAGGTGATTTCAGTGCGCATGAGATTGGAGGACCCGCCTTGAGCCACATCACCCATCGACGAGGGGGTGGTCGGACGGCTGATACCCAATGAGGTGGCGATGGCAATGGCTTCGTTCAACTGCGCAATGCGTGAATCGCGTTCGGCTCTGAGCTGCAAGCGCAAGGCCTTTAATTCGTCCTTGAGTTTTGCCGACTTGACCTTGTCTGACTCGGTCAGCGCAGCAATCTCACCCTCTTTATCGGACTGGTAGGCTGAACGTGCAGCATTGATCTTTCCGTCCAGCTCCCTGAGCCGGTTATTGATGATGACTTTCAGGTCGGCACTGATTTGCTCACGCTGGCTATTGATAGCGTATTCAACAAAACCGTTGAGGATCTCAACGCCATTGAGCGTATCCGGATAGGTAATTTCCAATTTGATATACGGGCTCAATGAAGCCGCTTGCTTCGGATCGGGCTGGATCAGAGTGATCGCATCACGATTGAAAATCTCAAAACTTTGCTCAAGCGTACGGCCTTTGCGTGCCAGCGGCTTGAACAACTCTTCATGGGAGCGGAAGTAACTGTAGCGAGTGTCGTAGGACTCCAGTGCCGAACCGATCTTGAGCAACGCGTCTCGAGGGGGAAGCGTGTAGACATCCGAACGGTTAAGCGCATCAAGCTCGTTGATGGCCGCAGGACGCAACAGGGAACTGGCCTGATACACAGGCTGCGCCAACAGGACGTAGCCCAGGGCAATACAACCGGCAGCGCCCATGGCTCCCGCGATCAACTTTTTTTGCTGCCAGAACGAATGAAACAGGTCCAACAGATCGATCTCTGCGCTTGAGTTGCCTGTTCGCTGCTGCTCGGTTTTTTTCAAAGTATACGCCCTGTGAACTGAACTCCTTGGCGAGTTCACCTCTTGACAATTAACGCTTAACTGCGCTTTAAAAATAAGCGTAGTGTCTGACAGCCTATTAAGAGAAAAGATCCCTCTGCTTTAGAATCAACTACATACCAGAATGAAATCAAGGTTTATCTAGAGACTGGCTGTCGTTTTTTTCGATTAAATTACTTACTTCACACTTCCAATAATGTGCCACTGCTAATTTTCAGATTTCTCCTACGACGAAATCTCATACTGATCCTGGCCAACTGCTTTTCTACCCGCTATCGCAGCAATCCCACTGCTGACGCACCTGCGCCCACCGCCATGCTTCAGGGCAACCAGCCCGCAACCATCACTGACTGTACGAGCCCTTGGGTAGCGCTATCAGATGGCGGAATATTTTCACGGTCTGTGTAATTATTGCCGCCACAAAAAAGCACGATTACGTGTGAGGTAATAATCAGCATGGATATTTATCAGGCAATGCGGGTGTTTGTCCGTGTGGTCGAGACAGGCAGTTTTACCGCTGCGGCTCAGGCGCTGGGCTATTCCACAGCGCAAACCTCGCGCTTGCTGTCTGAACTTGAATCCTCGCTGCAAGCCAGGCTGCTGCAGCGCAGCACACGGCGGCTGGCATTGACGGAGGTGGGTGCGCGCTATCTTGAGCGCTGCCGAATGATTCTTGGCGAAATAGAGGACGCAAATGCCGAAGCGGCCGGTGCCCATCTGATTCCCCGCGGCCATTTACGCGTACAGTCCACCACCGGGCTGGGGATCCAGCTCCTGGCGCCACTGGTGGCCCGTTATTCGCAGCTGTACCCGCAGGTCGATGTCGATCTGACCCTGTCTCAACGTCAACCCGACTTGCTTGAAGAAGGCCATGACGTGGTGATCACGTTATCGGCCAACCTGCCCGACTCGGAAATGATCGGTCAGCAACTGGGGAGTATCTTCAGCGTCATCAGCGCCGCACCGTCCTACCTGCAAAGCCAGGGCACGCCCAAGACTCCCGACGACCTCAACCAGCACCGCTGCCTGCATCTGGTTGACCCGCTGTTTACCGACAGCTGGACCTTTCGCGATGATCAGGGTGAACAGTCGATTCGCCCCGGCAGCGTGTTTCAGGTCAACGTTGCTGAAGCGATGGCCCAGGCCGCCGAAGCCGGACTCGGGGTTTGCCTGTTGCCGGATTACGTGGCGGTCGGTTCCTATCAGCGCGGTGCGCTGGTGCGCCTGTTGCCTCAATACCGGTTGCACGAAAAAAGCATCTACGCGCTTTACCCCTCGCGACGCTTTCTGGATGCCAAGGTCAAAACCTGGGTCGAGTTTCTCAAGCAGGAAATTCCGAAGGTGCTTGATCAGCACCAGGCCATCGTCGATGACCCGGCGCATTGGGCATAGCGTCAGACTTACCCTTGCAGTTGCTCGCGCAAGGCCTGGGCGGTGCGATCGAACTGCAGTGGGGTCACCGAAATCCCGCCCTGGGTGACAACCCGGGTTTCTGTATCGGCGGCTTCGGGGTGCTGGTGGCGGGTAATACTGAGCCAGTAATAGCTGGACTCGCGAAAGTCCGTACGCTCGTTCACACTCACCCCGTCCATACGGCCATGGCCCTGGCGGGTGATCTGTACGGGGCCGGCCTGCTCGGGCGCAACGTCCGGGAAGTTGATGTTCAGGCACGCTGATTGCTCCCAGCCCTTGCCCAGCAACTGGCGAATCACCCCGGGCGCCAGTGTGCGGGCCGTGTCCCAGCGCACCGAGTCGCGACGGGTGAAGTACTGGCTCAGGGCAATGGAGGGGATGCCCAGCAACAGGCCGGTCATCGCCGCTCCCACCGTGCCGGAGTACAGGGTTTCGACCCCCAGATTGGCGCCTTTGTTGATGCCGGACAGCAATAGCTGCGGCGGGCTGTCCATCAACTGCTGCAAGGCCATCGCAACACAGTCGGCCGGGGTTCCGGACACCGAAAAACGCCGCTCGCCACGGGCAGTCACCCGCAACGGGTGATGGATGCTGATGGCGGTGGAAATACCGCTCTGGTCATGGTCCGGGGCGACCACCCAGACCTCGTCTGCCAGTTCCCGAGCCACAGCCTCAAGGGCCTCAAGACCCGGGGCGTCGATCCCGTCATCATTGGTAATCAAAATTCGTTGCAGTCGAGCGACCGTCATGCCTGAACTCCTTGTTGTTGGGGAGTCGCCCAGAACGGCAAGGTAAAAGCCCGGATTGTCCGGCTCGCAACTTGCCGCTCGACGCTCCTGCTAGATGCCCTGCAATGCCAGATCCATCGCAAAGTAGGTCAGAATCATGTCTGCGCCGGCCCGCTTGATCGAGCCCAGGCTTTCTCGAACAACCCGCGCTTCGTCGATGGCTCCGGCCAGGGCGCCGAACTTGATCATCGCGTACTCGCCGCTGACCTGATACGCCGCCAGAGGTAGACGCGAGGCTTCACGGACGTCACGAATGATGTCCAGGTACGCGCCGGCGGGCTTGACCATCAACACGTCGGCACCCTCCTGCTCGTCCAGCAGCGACTCGCGAATCGCTTCGCGACGATTCATCGGGTTCATCTGGTACGACTTGCGATCGCCTTTCAAAGCGCTGCCACCTGCCTCACGGAAAGGACCATAGAGTGCCGAAGCGAACTTGGTGGAGTACGCCATGATCGAAGTGTCAATAAACCCGGCAGCATCCAGCGCGCTGCGGATGGCCTGAACCTGACCATCCATGGCCGCTGAAGGCGAGATGAAATCAGCGCCTGCCGCAGCGGCGGCAACGGCCTGCTTGCCCAGATTGATCAGGGTCGCATCATTGTCCACGCCATGATCGTGCATCACACCGCAATGACCGTGGGAGGTGTACTCGCAGAAGCAGGTGTCACTCATCACGATCATTTCCGGGGCGGTATCCTTGCAGATACGGGCCATGCGCGACACCAGACCGTCTTCACGCCATGAATCGCTACCTGTGGCATCCAGATGGTGCGACACGCCAAATGCCATCACCGACTTGATCCCTGCACGGGCATAGCGTTCGATTTCGCCGGCCAGTTTGGACTCGGGAATACGCATCACACCCGGCATGCTGGTGATAGGTACGAAGTCGTCGATTTCTTCTTCGACAAAAATCGGCAGCACCAGGTCGTTAAGGCTGAATTCGGTTTCCTGAAACATGTCGCGCAGGGTTTGCGAGCGGCGCAGGCGGCGGGGACGAACAGAAGGGAACTGGTTAGGCATCATGGTTCCTGATGGGCAGGTTCATAGACAGACGAGCCTTGGCCAAGGCTCAATGGCGCAACAAATACAGGATTGACCCTGCAATTGCAAAACATCCGGCCGGCCTGCGGCCTGTTGTCGCAGGCAGTAACTGCATCCATGGCGCATAGGCTCCGGTTGTACATTTCGTAAAAAAGCGTAACATCGCCGACCATGATTCTTGAACAGCTCAAAGCCCTGGGTAATGACACTCGCATGCAAATGATGGAGTGGCTCAAAGACCCGCTCAGCAATTTCCCGCGCCAGGATCATGGCGATCCTGCAATCGGCGTGTGCGTGACCCATTTGCAGCACAAGGCCGGTCTTTCCCCTTCCACTGCTTCGGCGCACCTGGCCATTTTGCAGCGTGCAGGCTTGGTGCTCACCACACGCATCGGCAAGTGGACGTACTACCGGCGCAATGAGCAGGCGATAGATGACTTTGCGGCTAGGCTGAAAGTCGAGTTGTAATTTTTAACCGATCATTTCGTTATTTTGCGTAATGTGAAAACTTGAGGACATCCCGTGAGCATTAAAACTATCTTCGTTGAACCCGGCGGCGGTTATCCAAATGTGGTCGTTGGCAGCAGCGAAGCACGCGCACCTGACAGTGGTGAAATCACTGTACGTTTACATGCCAACTCCCTGAACTATCACGACTTCGCCGTGGTAAGCGGCATGTGGGGACCGAGTCAAAAACGCATTCCCATGGCGGATGGCGCCGGTGAAGTGATTGCCGTCGGCAGTGCGGTCAGCGAGTTCAAGGTCGGCGATTCGGTGGTCAGCACTTTCTTCCCGGAGTGGATCGACGGCACCCCGCTGGTTGAGGGCTTTGTCAGCGTACCCGGTGATGGCATCGATGGTTATGCCCGTGAGCAAGTCACAGCCAAGGCCACCTCGTTTACCCTCGCCCCCACCGGCTACAGCCACGCCCAGGCCTCTACCCTGACCACCGCAGGTCTGACCGCATGGCGCGCCTTGATGGCCGATGACTCGCTCAAGCCCGGCGACACGGTGCTGGTCCAGGGCACGGGCGGGGTTTCGATTTTCGCCCTGCAATTTGCCAAAATGGCCGGCGCCACCGTGATCGCGACCTCTTCCAGCGATGAAAAACTCGAGCGTCTCAAAGCACTGGGCGCTGACCACGTCATCAACTACCGCAAGGACACTGCCTGGGGCGAGACAGCCCGTGCGCTCACCGGCGGTCGCGGGGTGGACCACATCATCGAAGTCGGCGGTCCTGAGACCCTAGAACAGTCGATGATCGCCATTCGCGTGGCCGGGCATATCTCGATCATCGGTATTTTGAGCGGCACCAGCGGCGCCATGAACTTTGTCCCGGCACTGATCAAGCAAGTGCGTCTGCAAGGGGTACTGGTAGGAAGCCGCAGCCAGCAACAGGACATGGTACGGGCGATCAATGCCAGCGGCATGCGCCCGGTCATCGACCGGCACTTCCCGCTGAGCGAGATTGTCGAGGCGTTCAAGTACCAGGAAACCAACCAGCATTTTGGCAAGATCGTGCTGGACATCTGACCCCATCACCGGTGGCGCATTGACAGTGCGTCACCGGCTTCTCTAGATTCAGGCATTTACCCAGAGAGCTAAGCCTGATGAGTCTTGAATCTGTCCGCGCATTTTTCCTCGCCAAAGCACCCGACCTGCACATCATTGAGCTGGCCACCAGTACCGCTACCGTAGCTCTGGCTGCCCAAGCCCATGGCGTTGAGCCCGGCCAGATCGCCAAGACCCTGGCCTTTCGTGTCGGTGAACGCAATGTGCTGCTGGTTGCCCGTGGCGATGCGCGTATCGATAACAAAAAAATCAAGAATGCCCTTGGCAGCAAAGCCAAGATGCTTGATGCCGATACTGTCGTGGCCCTGACCAGTCACCCCGTTGGCGGCGTTTGCCCGTTCGGGCTGGCGACCGATCTGGCGGTATATTGCGACATTTCCCTTAAAGCCTTCACTGAAGTGATGCCTGCAGCTGGCGCTACCCACACCGCTGTGCGTATCAGCCCCGACCGAATGGCCGAACTGGTCAATGCCCAATGGGTCGATGTCTGCCAGGCCAGCCAAACCGAAGAGACCGTTTAAACCGCTCTATTACGGGGCTTACAGGGGCGAATGGCGGCTGTGCATATGGAAAATATGGATGCTATCGATTATCATTATCCACTTCATCTGCACCCTGCCTCGGCTTCAATAAACCAACAAATGCGTGGCCGGGTGCTTTTTTAAAGGACTAATTGAGGCGCCCATGCACCGCTTTTCTTTCAGCAAATCCTTGATTTGCGCCACCCTGGGGATTTTCACCCTGCCCGCTTCAGCGGCCTTTCAACCCGTATCCGAGGCCGCACTGGCCGGTGAATCGGACAGATCCTGTCACTTCAACGCGGACACCAGCTACGACTGCACCTCAACCTATAGCTACACCATCCTCACCAATAACGGTCGCGAAATGATTTCGCGTATCGACTTCAGCTTCCCGGAGTCTGACCGCCTGGAAATAATCAAGGCCGAATCGACCCAACCGGGCGCCAAACCGGTGGCACTGGCTGACACACAAATCGACACCCGGATGGCACCGAACCCGGACCAGGGTTTTTTACGCTTGAAGCAAACCTCGATCGCCTTCCCCAACCTGCGAATCGGCACGATGGTGAGCTATACCCTGCGCGAACACATAGCAGCCAAGCCGCTGAGTCATGAGTTTCACTATGTGCTGATGTTCCCCCCCAATGCGGTGCGTATGGACCGTTTTAAAAACAGCTTCAGCGCTGAAAAGCCAATCGTGTGGCGCAGCGAAATGATGGAAGACTTCAGCTTTACTCCGTCGGCCGACAACAAAAGCCTGGTCATTGAACAGAAGGCACCGCGCTTCGTGAATTATGTCAATGAAGCCGGCAACGCTTATATTCGCCAGCTGCCAAGGGTTGAACTGGGCAGTTCGAGCCGCATGCAGGATTACTTCGGCGATTTTGCCCGGCGCTACACCGAAATTACCGCAGCCAGACTGCCTGCCATCAGTGCCAGGGCAGTGGCCGGCCTTAAAGGCTTGCCGCCGGAGCAACAGGTATCGGGCCTGATGCAGCATATCCACGATAACTATCGTTATCTGGGCGACTGGCGAGCCAGCGATCGGGGCTATGTGCCTTTCACCCTCGCTGAAATCGAAGACCGCGGCTATGGCGACTGCAAAGACCTGGCGGTACTGCTCACAGCCATGCTCAACGCTAGCGGCATCGACGCGCAGACCACCTGGGTCAGCCGTGGCAACATGAGCCTGGGGTTGTTGCTGCCGGGCACCTCAGCACCCAACCACGCCATCGTACGGGCGCGGGTCAACGGTAAAGTCTGGTGGCTCGACCCGACCAATCCGGTGTTCTCGCCGGGGCGCTCCATGCCGGATATTCAGGATCGCTGGGCACTGGTGATAGACCCGCAAGGCGCAGTTCGCCGGGAACATATCCCACAAGAAGAACCTGTTGTCAGCACCCTGGTGCGAAAACAGGAACACTTCAACCCTGATGGCACCGCGCGCACCAGCGCCGACATCGAAATGAGCCAGATGCGCCTGATGAGACTGAGTGTGGCCGATAACCAGTCGGGTATTTCTGGTACCGACCAGGACCTTTGCGACCGGTTCAGCAAGGAACAGACCGATTGCACGATCACACGCTCAGCCACCGGGTTTGTGGTACCCCACAAGTATCAGGTCAAGGCCGAACTGACCGACCTGCGCCCATTGAAGACACTCTCGGGCCAAAGCGTGTACCAGCCCGCCTTCATGACTGAACGCTGGGATGATTTGGTCAATTACCGCCGCACCGGGCAAAAGGCCGATTTGTATCTGGAAGATCCTGAAACCATGGACTACGAGATCACCCTGTCAGGGCTACAGGTTGCGCAGAACATCAAGAGCTGCACCGTTCGCTCGCCCTGGTTCGACATGGACCTCAATGGCAAACAGGTCGAGGGCCATTACCGTTACCAGTACCGCCTGACACAAAAGCAACGCTGGCTGAGCCATGACGACATCATGAGCGGCCCTTTCGAAGCAATGCTCAAGGAAGCCAGAAACTGCAACGATCAGATGCAGCAAGTGGTGACACTGCAAACCGCGGCCTGAGTTAATCAAACAGCTGCAAAAAAGCCTGGCCCTCTTGCGGGGGCCAGGCTTTTTTTTGAGTCCGCTATCAGGCGATCGCGGTATCCACCAACACCTGGGCTTCTTCTACCAGACGGCTCAGGTGCTCGTCACCGATAAAGCTCTCGGCGTAGATTTTGTAAATGTCTTCAGTGCCAGAAGGGCGTGCCGCAAACCAGCCGTTTTTAGTCATCACCTTGAGTCCGCCAATCGCCTGATCGTTGCCGGGCGCATGACTGAGAATCCCGGTAATGTCTTCGCCGGCCAGGCTTGTGGATTTGACTTGCTCCGGCGACAGCTTGCCAAGCAGGGCTTTCTGTTGCGGGGTAGCCTTGGCATCGACCCGGGTCGAGAACGGCAGGCCCAGGTCTTCGGTCATTTGCTGATACAGCTGCGAAGGATCACGACCGGTACGGGCCGTCATTTCTGCGGCCAGCAGCGAAGGAATCAGGCCGTCCTTGTCTGTCGACCAGACACTGCCGTCCAGGCGCAGGAATGAAGCCCCGGCGCTTTCTTCGCCACCAAAGCCCAGCGAGCCTTCAAACAGGCCATCGGCAAACCACTTGAAGCCCACCGGCACTTCGTACAGGCGGCGGCCCAGACGGGCAGCAACCCGGTCAATCAGCCCGCTGCTGACAACGGTCTTGCCAACGGCTGCGTCTGCACGCCAGTGCGGACGGTTCTGGAACAGATAGTCGATGGACACTGCCAGGTAGTTGTTGGGGGCCAACAGACCGCCTGAAGGGGTAACAATGCCGTGGCGGTCATGGTCGGGGTCGCAGGCAAAAGCCACGTCGAAACGCTCTTTAAGGCCAATCAACCCCTGCATGGCATAGCTGGAGGACGGGTCCATGCGGATGCGCCCGTCCCAGTCCACACACATGAAGCGGAAGGTTGGATCTACCGAGGTGTTCACCACTTCCAGGTTCAAGCCGTAGTGCTCGCCGATCGCCGGCCAGTAGTTCACGCCCGCGCCGCCCAATGGGTCCACGCCAAGACGCAGGTTGGCGCCGCGCAGGGCATCCATGTCGATCACGTTCTTCAGATCG
This sequence comes from Pseudomonas sp. Lz4W, assembly GCF_000346225.2. Taxonomy (NCBI): domain Bacteria; kingdom Pseudomonadati; phylum Pseudomonadota; class Gammaproteobacteria; order Pseudomonadales; family Pseudomonadaceae; genus Pseudomonas; species Pseudomonas sp. Lz4W. The sequence goes on from NZ_CP017432.1 coordinate 2,680,816, forward strand.
GCGACATAGGTATTCAGGTAGTCGTGACGATGGGTGGTGCCGGCCTTCAAGGCCTGTTCGTAGCTGATGCGCTTGACACCCGCCAGCCTGGCCGCCAGTAACTCGTTGGCCTTGGCCTCGATCCACTTGGTGACATCGGTATCGGCCGGGCCGCCGTTAGGCGGGTTGTACTTGAAACCGCCGCTTTCAGGCGGGTTGTGCGACGGTGTAATAACCACACCATCGGCCAGGCCTGAAGTCCGACCGCGGTTGTAGCAAATAATGGCGTGGGAAATGGCCGGCGTCGGGGTGTATTCGTCATTGGCGGCGATCATGGTTTCGACGCCATTGGCGGCAAACACTTCCAGCGCACTGGCACCAGCAGGCGTCGACAGTGCATGGGTGTCGATGCCGACAAACAGCGGACCATTGATGCCTTTCATTTGCCGGTACAGGCAAATGGCCTGGCTGATGGCCAATACATGCCACTCATTGAAACTCAGCTCAAACGAACTGCCGCGGTGACCGGAAGTACCAAAGGCCACACGCTGGGTGGCGATCGCTGCATCAGGTTGACCGGTGTAATAAGCGGTCACCAGTCGCGCAATATCGACCAGCAATTTCGCAGGAGCCGGTTTGCCCGCAAGAGGACTGAGAGTCATGCAAAACCTCGGGAAATAAATGATTCAGAGGAAAAAAGGCAGTTTACTGGCAGTTCGACACTGGCGCGAAGCAATCTATCCCTGCAAGTGCATCTGTTTTGCACTTAAATAGCCTTTTAGTTGTCAGATACAGCCCATAGATTCACCTGAACGACATTTTTCTGTTCTGAAATAAGGAAGCAGCATGAAACCACTCTTGATCAGCGCGGCCCTGGCCCTTTCGCTGAGTACGCTGTGCAGCGTCGCCAACGCCGCCAAACTTGAGGATGTGGCGCCCTACCCTAAAGCCGAAGCGGGCTATAGCCGACAAGTCATTCACCTGCCCAAGCAAAAGAATGAGGACGACTACAAAGTCCAGATCATTGCCGGCAAGACCCTGCAGGTGGACTGCAACCAGCAGCGTCTGGGCGGCAAGCTGGAAGAAAAAACCCTCAAGGGCTGGGGCTATCCGATGTATCGCCTGAACAAGGTCAGCGGGCCGATGAGCACGATGATGGCCTGCCCTGAAGGCAAGTCGCACCCCGAATTTGTCCCCGTGGTCGGCGATGGCTTCATGCTGCGCTATAACAGCAAGTTGCCGATCGTGGTCTACGTGCCCAAGGACATAGAAGTGCGTTACCGGATCTGGTCGGCCTCCAAGCAGATCAAGCAGGCGGTCAGCGAGTAAACAATCAATAACGCTGACAAGGAACGACGGCTGCGACAGGCATCTTTAAATGCGCGAGCCCTGCGGGCTCGATCGCAGCCTTCGTTCCTCGTCAGCGACTATGGCTCTGCTGACTATTGCAAGCCGACGCGATACAACGCGCCGTTGCTTTCATCGGTCAAGACATACAAATAACCGTCCGGGCCCTGGCGCACGTCCCGGATACGCGCGTTCAGACCGCCCAACAAGCGCTCTTCATGCACCACCTTGTCACCATCAAGCTGTAGCCGGATCAGGTCTTTATCGGCCAGCGCGCCGATAAACAGGTTGTGCTGCCAGGGCTTGAAGCGCTCCCCATCGTAGAACGCCATCCCGCTAATGCCCGGAGACTTCTCCCACACATGATGGGGGCCTGTGGTTCCTTCGGCTGTTTTGCCCCCGGCTTCAGAGATGGGCTGCGAAGAATAGTCAATGCCATGGGTCGCCAGTGGCCAGCCATAGTTCTTGCCGCGCTCGATCAGGTTGATTTCGTCGCCGCCTTTGGGGCCATGCTCATGGCTCCAGAGTGTCCCGGTCCAGGGGTTCAGGGTGGCACCCTGCTGATTGCGATGGCCAAATGACCAGATTTCCGGGCGTACCCCTTGCTGGCCTACAAACGGGTTGTCGGGCGGGATTCGACCGTCAGGGTATATGCGCACCACTTTGCCCTGCAGCTTGTCGAGGTCCTGGGCAGTCGGTCGCTGATTATTTTCGCCAAGGGCAATAAATAAATAGCCATCACGGTCAAACACCAGACGTGAGCCGAAATGGTTGCCGGTTGACAGTTTGGGCTCCTGACGAAAGATCACCTCAAAGTTGCTGAGTTTGGTCAGATCATCCGACAAGCGCCCGCGTCCAACCGTGGTCCCCGCTTTGCCGTCCTCACCACCCCCTTCGGCGTAGGACAGGTACACCAGGCGATCCTCGACAAAACTCGGCGACAGCACCACATCCAGCAGGCCGCCCTGCCCTTTGGCCCATACCTGGGGAACACCGGATAGCGGGGCAGACAGTTTGCCGGACGGGCTCACCACCCGCAGGTTGCCCGGAAGTTCGGTAACCAGCATGCCCTGCTTTTCCGGGAGAAAGGCCAGGGCCCAGGGATGTACAAGGCCTTCGACAACTGGCGTTGCAGTGACTGTTCCGGACTCGGAGGCAAAGGTCCGCTGGGCATCGGCATGGGCCATGACAGCCACATTGAGCAGCGAGGTGGCGCACAGCGTGGCCAGGGTTTTTCTCAACATTGGCTGATCCTTGTTCGATTAACGATTGTCCCGCGGCTGAAGCGATGGCGCCGTTGGCTTGATGGTCCGGGGTGGGGGCTGGCTACGCGGGTAGCCATTGCCGATTTGCCCGTTCTCAATGGACGGCTGGCGTATCACAGGGGCCGTCGACGGGCTTCGTACCGCTGGCGTTGCGGGGATCGTGCCCTGCCGGCTGTTGGGATTGATGCGTCGCAGCGTATTGTCTGCAGGCGCAGAATTGGGGCTCAGGGTGTTTTGCGCCACCCGCCCGGGCTCTGAAGTCAAAGAGGTGCCGGCCTGCGCCTGGGCGACAAGTACAGCCCCCAGGAGCAAGCATAGATAGCTGGACCGGATAATATTCATCTTCGCCCCCATGGTTTGTTCATCACATGGCTCCTGTGCGGGGCCGTTCACTGGCAGGCTCAGTCTTCAGGACCGATCTCGATGACCACTGATTCCCGGGCCTCCTCCAGCAACGCCTGACGGCAGACCTGATAGCAATCCTCGATATGGCCGTTGCCGACCATTTTCATCACCCCAAAACTGATGGTTGCGGCGACCGCCTGCCCCACAAACGGCACGAAGCGGATCACCGACTTGGTCGCCACCTTGGTGCCCATCTTGCGTACCAAGGACATGACCAGTGTCCGGCTGATGAATTTACCGATGACTTCACTGCCGATCCCGGAAACCGCCACCACAATCAGGCGCCTGGACCGCGAGTCCAGCCGCTCGATCTGCTGCGGGGTCAGTCCGAACTTGCTGTTGATCGCCGGCAGCATTTCCACCAGCAACGCCACATCAGTGCCTATGTCGAGCCCGGGAATAGGGATGGCCGCGGCGCCTGCCGATACGGCCGAGCGTTTGGTGACCATGGATTTGCACTCGTCACGAATGCGATCAAGTTCGGCCAGTGACCTGATTAACATAAGTTACCCCCCGCCAATTAAAAATAACGCGAACCTAGTCTACTACGGCCTTCAGACCGCCAAGGCAGCTCTGCTTTTGATGTAGAGGATAGATGGGGCGAGAAATTCACAAGGCTGGAAAAGGTTTTTCGCCACGAACGGGCTCAGGCAGGAACAGAGGGGGTAAGCCTGTACTCTTGTGAAGTACAGGCCTGGCGCATTACACGTCTTTTTTGACTTTGGCCCACTCGGACTTGATTTTTTGCACGAAGGATTCTTTCGGCGTTTCCTTGCAGGCAGTGATTACCAGTGGGGTGATTTTGGCAACGCCGTCCACGTCCAGAACAGCATCCTCAACCTGGCCTTTCTTGTTCACTGCTTCACCCAGACCAACGGCGATCGGCTGATAGGTTTCATCAACCGCCAGGAAATCCGCGCACGTCCATTGCGCAACAGGCTGCTTGGCATCAGCTTGTGCCAGGCCCGACAGTGCGACAAGACTGACAGCGCTCAACAGCAGAATGTGCTTCTTCATATGAATATTTCCCTATTATCAAAAAGAGTTGATGTGTTTCTACCTGCCGCCAAGAACATAGTAGTGAATGCATTAGCTGTCAAAAAATCACTACAACTTATTTATTCTTTTAGCGCCTGAAACACCAGGGTTTTACATTTAAAAGACACACTAAACCTGAACGGATATCGCGTTATCCGTTCAGTACCTTCAGCAACTAAGGTCCAAGTTTCGCAGGCTCCCGACACTGGGTAAGAATGCCTGCTGAATTGGCTATGGCGGGCCGTTTATTGAGAAAGAATGACCTTCATTGCCTTCTCCTTTGCCGCATTGCCGAACACCTCATAAGCCTGAAGAATGTCGTTGAGTGCGAATCGGTGGGTAATCAGCTGGCCGGCATCTACCTTGCCGGACTGCACCGTTTTCATGAGCATGGGCGTGGTGTTGGTATTGACCAGCCCGGTCGAAATGGTGACGTTCTGGATCCAGAGTTTTTCCAGGTGCAGCTCAACACTTTTGCCATGCACCCCCACGTTGGCAATGCTGCCTCCAGGGGCTACAACCGACTGGCAGGTATCGAAGGATGCCGGGATGCCCACCGCCTCAATCGCCACATCCACCCCTACCCCCTGGGTCAACTCGAAGATGCGTTCAACGGCATTCTGCGTGTTGATATCAATCACATGGGTCGCGCCAAAACGCTGCGCAACTTCAAGACGATTGGTGTCGCCATCAACCATGATCAGCAAGGCGGGCGAGTAAAATTGCGCCGTCAGCAAGGCGGCCATGCCCACAGGGCCCGCCCCGACTATCACCACACTGTCACCCGGCTTGACCTTGCCGGCGAGCACGCCGATCTCGAAGCCGGTAGGCAAAATGTCGCTGAGCATCACCAGCGCTTCTTCATCCGCGCCGGCGGGCACCGGGTACAGGCTGTTGTCGGCATGGGGAATACGCACATATTCGGCCTGGGTACCGTCAATCGTATGGCCCAGAATCCAGCCGCCGTCAGCGCAATGGGAGTACATCTGCCGCCGGCAGTTGGGGCAACTGCCGCATGAGGTGATGCATGAAATCAGCACATGATCACCGGGCTTGAAGTTGCGAATTGCCGGCCCTACGGCCTCGACCACTCCGACCCCTTCATGGCCCAGCACCGTACCTTTGGTGACCTCGGGTACATCGCCCTTGAGGATGTGCAGATCGGTACCACAGATAGTGGTGTGCAAAATACGGACTATGGCATCGGTCGGCTTGTCGATGACCGGTTTGGCGATATCAGACCAGGCTTTTGCGCCTGGCCCCTGATAGGTGAGCGCTTTCATATGGGCTTTCCTTAGTCAGATCAAAAAACAACAGCAACTGGCGTTGATGTGACTCAAGCGCCAGCCCCCAAAGTCGTTCGATGCAGTTAAGCAGCCTTTTCTCCATACACCCTTGCCGCAGGTCATAAAGCCCCGGGTTAAGCATGCGGTCTGTCGCCTCTAGCCTTTGGACGACACCGAGAAATCGGTTTCGCCCCTGGCGTCGGACCTGAGTTCAATCTTGTAAGTCTTGCTGGTGCCACAGCCGGACACCTGCCAGGTTTCAACCGCTTTGCTGATTGACCCGGTGGGCGATTGCTCAACACTGGCAATCGTGGTGTCCACATTGCTGATGGACCTGCATTGGGTCATTGCCGAGAACAGGCCCTGCACATTCACCAGCACATCCTTGCGCAGGACGGGGTCAGTGACCGACTGGCCGCTGAAGGGTGGGCTATGGGCGCAGCCCGTCAGGGTAGCGGCGGCGAAAACGATACTGATGAGGGCAAAGTGACACTTGTTCTTGATCTGCATATTCAATCCTTGAAACGGCTCCATGCCGTGCCTGAACCCGGCAGCCTAGCAGTATCGGAGCACCGCCGGTATCAGGCAGTGACCCTGCGCCATGAACTGAGCAGTGGCGACTCGCCCGGATAATATTATTCGGGCGAGTCGTGGCTTCGAAAAAGGCATGCAGTGGCACCGGAAGTTGAATACTCGGTGACAGTTTTTAAATATTCACCGCCCTTATCCATGGCCGGCTCTGCCATTAAGTAGCATTAAACTTTACTGACTTTTATACCTTTGAAAAACAGCAGCAGTAATACCCCCGCCAATATTTCAAAACCGGCCACCATATACAGGCCTGCCGCCAGGCTACCGGTCTGGGTTTTAAGCCAGCCGATCATATAAGGCGCGACGAACCCTGCCAGATTGCCGATGCAGTTGATCAGGGCGATGCCCCCTGCTGCTGCAGTACCTGCCAGAAATGCACCCGGAATTGACCAGAACACCGGAAAAGCCGCAAGAATGCCCATGGCTGCAACGGTCAAGGCGATAAGTGCCAGTACTGCGTTACCGATAAACAGGCCGGTGCAGACCAACCCCAGCCCTGCCAGGATCGCAGCCATGGCGCAATGGATGCGGCGCTCGGCGCTCTTGTCAGAATGGAAGCCGTTCCACAGCATCGCCACAGTCCCCAAAATAAAAGGGATTGAGGAAAGCAGCCCGATGTTCATGGTGTCATTCACACCCAGGGACTTGATGACCGATGGAGTCCAGAACGCAATGGTTGCGTTACCGCTCACCAGGCAGAAGTAGACCAGTGCACACAACCACAATTTGGGATAACGCAACAGAGTCCGCAGGTCGCTGTGTTTACCCGGCGCGCTGTCCTCGCGGGCAATGGTAGCGGACACCATTTTGCGCTGTGCCGCCGTCAGCCACTTGGCATTCGCCGGTTTTTCCGGAAGATAGCGCAGCACCAGGAAGCCGGCGATAACCGACGGAATACCTTCCAGGATAAACAGCCATTGCCAGTTGGCCAGACTGCCGACACCCACCATGCGACTCATGATGAAACCGGCCAGTGGCCCGCCGACGACCCCGGCAATTGCGAAAGAGGTCATGAACATGCCGTTGATCTTGGCCCGCTGGGCCGCTGGAAACCAGTAAGTGAGGTACAACACCACCCCCGGAAAGAAACCCGCTTCAAAGGCCCCCAGCAAAAACCGCAACACATAGAAGGACCAGGCACTTTCAACATAGGCCATGGCAATGGACGTCAGGCCCCACATGATGGTGATGCGCGCCAGGGTGCGGCGGGCACCGATTTTTTCCAGAAGCAGATTGCTCGGCACTTCAAAAAAGAAGTAGCCGATAAAGAAAATCCCCGCTCCCAGGCCGTAGACCGCCTCACTGAAGCCCAGGTCCTGCAACATGGAGAGTTTGGCGAAGCCGACATTCACCCGGTCGATCCAGGCCAGCACGAAGAGAAACACTAAAAACGGCAACAGGCGCCAGGCGATCTTTCGATAGACAGCACTGACTTCGGCCGCTACCGGGTCGAGGTCAAGCTCTGAAGCCATTGTTGTACTTGGGTTGCTTCGGTTCATAAGTCATCTCGTCAATACGTTGCGCAGTGAGCCGCCGCTGCCGATTTCCAGGCGAGCGTCGGCGCACGGTGGTTGGCCGTGGCGTTCCGGGAGCAAAGCAGTATTAAAAATCAGGCAGGCCGGGCCTGCCCTCCAGTTACGGGCAAGGCATCAGGCGACTCCCCGCAACAGAGCCTCAACCGCGCGCGACACTTGCAGCACCCGTGCGTCCTGCCCGTGCAGTCCCGCGATTGATAGCCCCACCGGCAACTCTTCAGCCAGCTGACAGGGCAAACTCAAGGCGCAACCGTCGAGAAAATTGATCACACTGGTATTGCGCAGCACCAGGCCATTGGCGGCGAAAAAGCTTTCGTCCGTGGCAAGGTCTGCCAGCTTCGGCGGTACCACGGCGACACTGGGCATCAGCCAGGCATCGGCATCGCCCAGACGCTCCCGGGCGATGGCAATCAAGCGCTGGCGTTCGACCTGGGTATCCAGGTAATCAGCTGCACCAATGGCCGCACCGCGCCGAATGCGCTGGGCGACACGGGCGTCGTACTGCTGTGCGTCGTCGCCTTCCAGCCACTGGCGATGGCCGTGCCAGGCTTCGGCGGCGGTCAGTCCGCCGGCAGCGTTGATACGGGGCAACTGGTGCAGCTCGGGAAAATCAAACCAGCGGATGCTGGCCCCGGCCTCGGCGAGCAGGCCCAAACTGCGCTCGAAAGCCACAGCCACGGTCTCATCCAGCTGATCGAGGACGAAATCCCGGGTCACCGCCAGACGCAGGCCGGCCAGGGACGGCATGGGGGTAGCGAGTTGCTCCCCCGAGAGAATCCGGTCCAGCAGGATGCTGTCGGCGACACTGCGGGTCAGAGCGCCAATGGAATCCAGGCTCGGCGCCAGGGGGAAGGTACCGGTTAGCGGGACGCGACTGGCACTGGGTTTGAACCCGGTCAGATTGCAGAAGGCCGCCGGAATCCTGATCGAGCCGCCGGTATCGGTGCCCAGCCCCGCGACCGCCATCTCGAGCGCCACACTGACCGCGGCGCCGGAGCTGGAGCCACCGGCAATGCGCTGTTCTGCACATGGGGTCAGCGGTGTGCCGTAATGAGGATTCAGTCCGAGACCGGAAAATGCAAACTCACTCATATTGGTTCGACCCAGCACAATTGCCCCCGCCGCTCTCAACCGCTCCACGACCACTGCATCGCGACTGGCCGCCGGTGCCTCGGCCAGCAGACTGGAGCCGCTGGCCGTGATCTGCCCGGCCACATCGAACAGGTCCTTGATCGAAACCGGCAGGCCGGCCAGGGCCGACGGCACATAGCCCGAAGACCGCGCCAGGTCGCTGGCACGGGCCGCCAGCAAGGCGCTGCTGGCATCAACGCTGATATAGGCCACTCCGCCTGCCTCGCGATGTGCCTCAATGCGGGCCAATGCCTGTTTGACCAGCGCCTCGCTGGTGGTACGACCCTCAGCCAGGTCCCGGGCGAGCTGTGCAATATCTTTCATTGTCTGTTCACTCCGCCACAGGCAGCGACTCGACACCGTACTGGTGACGCAGGCTGCGGTTAAGGACGGGGTCGAACAATTCCATTTCAAAGGCTTCGCCATAACCCAGTTCGCCAATCACCGATTGGGTGCCGCAGAACATCGCGGTATCAGCTGGCAATGCGCCGGCGCTGTTGAGTTTTCCCAACAGGGTTTGCGGCGCCAGCAAATTGGTCACCGGGCCTTGCTGATACAGCGCACGTTCGCCATCACGCACGCGCCAGGTACGCATTACCAGTTGATCCCAATGCGCCTCAACTTCGGCAAAGCGCCAGACCTGCTGCGCAATCGGCTTGTCGCACATCTGTTTCGACACCGTGACGTCGTAGCTTTCAACCTTGCGATCGGTGTGATCCGAGCCCAGGCCGATCAACAGCCCCTCCTCACTTGGAATCAATACAAACTCGGTCTCGCCGGAAGAGTCCTTACCCGGCACCTGGATGCTCTGCGCGGTGTTCAGCAGGCTGGCCGAAACCCGGTAGAAACACGGGATCTGCGTAGGACGGCGCACGCCAAGAGCTTCCAGTTCGGCAATATGGTGTTCCACCGCTTCACTGTTACGCCCTGCCCAGCCGGCAATGATCAAATGCTTGATGCTGGCCTGGTGCTCACCTTGGCCGACGACGTGGAAAGTCAATTGAGTCATGAAAGAGTGCTCCGGATCGATAATTAAAGGGTGCGCATGATGGCGCGACGGAAGTCGTCGATGTGGTGATGGATCGCTGCGACAGCGGCATCGCCGTCTCTCTGTTCCACCGCCTCGAGAATGTGCATGTGCTCGTCATAGATGCGCTGGCTGTGGTGGTTTTCCGACAGCGTCAGGTACCAGAAACGGGCCTGCTTTTCGTGCAGGTTGCGCAGCAGTTCAGCCAGGACGCGATTGTGTGCGGCGGCTGAAATCGACATATGAAATTGCAGATCCAGCGTCATGAGCCCGGTCACGTCGTGGTCCGCCAGCAATTGAGGGGTGCGCTCCAGAATGTCGCGCATGGCCTTGATATCAGTGTCGTGGGCACGTTCCACCGCCAGCTTGATACACAGCTGCTCGTTGGAAACACGCACCTCGATCATATCCAGCACATCGTTAAGTGACAGCGCGGTCACCATCACCCCCTTGCGCGGCATGATCGTGACCATGCCTTCTACTTCAAGGCGATGCAGCGCCTGGTGGATCGGCGTTCGGCCAAGCCCCAGCAGCGCTGCCAGCTGCGCCTCGTTGATGGCGTCGCCAGGGCGGAACTCGCAGCTGATGATCCGCTGCTTTATTTGCGCATACGCCAGCTCCCGCAGTTGGGCGGCGCTCTTGATGAGCGGCGGCGTGGACTGCTGATGGCTGGAAACATCAATGGATTTCGGCATTTTCACTCCTGATATTCATCTGATATATCAGATGAATATCAGACTAAGCAAAGCCTGTGCCAGACTCTGCGCAGTGACTGAAAACGCCGGTTTACAAGGGATCGGGGGAAACAAGGATGAGCGAAGGGAGGCTCCGGGGAATGTAACTTGTTACTTATTTGCCCGATTTAGTGCGCGCACGCGCTTTTTTTGTGCGCCATGCAGGGCAAGCATCCCTAGGGATGCCGGTGGACGGTGACAGCCACTAACCTGATCACAATGGGGCGAACCACAAGAATGCACAGGAATGCCACCGTCATGGCCAATCGATAGGCGCCCAGGGCATTGCTTAGATAATCCTCATTAATCCCGGAGTTGGCCGCCGTGATCACCAATGACATGAGAAAGGCCATGATTGCCGCCATATAGAACGCAAATACATAGGGAGCCATGGCGGCCGAGAGCTTCAATCGATTGTAAAAACGGATATTTGCAGAAGTCTTTGAATTCATGTCCAGCCCTTTTAAACACGGTTTCTTTGGGGAAACGCACCATATCAAGAACAAAAGTGCGCAACTAGACGGTAATTTCCGCTTACTTTATAAAGTAAAACTTACGAATAGCCCTTCTTTCAGGATTAGCCATGAATCTTCTTGCGGCCATCGCCAGCTTTACCAAGGTGGTTGAAACAGGCTCCATCGTGGGAGCGGCGAAAAACCTGGGGCTCAGTGCCGCAGCCGTCAGCCAGACCCTCAATCGCCTTGAGGAGCACCTGGGCACCCGCCTGCTGCAGCGCACCACGCGCAGCATGGCGTTAACCGAAAGCGGAGCCATCTACTACGCCAAAGTGCAGCGTATCGTTGCAGACCTGGAGGCCGCCCAATCGGCAATCAGTGAGCCCCATGCCGAACTTCAGGGCCGGCTGTGCATTGCCTCTACCGCTGCATTCGGGCGCCATGTGCTGGCCCCGCTGGTTGCAGGCTTCGCGGCCCGCCACCCGCGCCTGACCCTTGAGCTCAACACCAGCGATAGCAAGATCAATCATATTCAAGCCGGGATTGATCTGAGCCTGAGGATCAAGCCGCAACTGGAGGAAGGAATTATCGCGCGCAAGATTGTCTCAGTGCCCTTTATCGTTTGCGCCGCCCCCTCCTATCTTGAACGGGCCGGTCGGCCGGATTCGCCGGAGCAACTCCAGCAGCATGCATGCCTGGGCTTTCGCTACCCGCTGGACGGCCGCTTCCTGCGCTGGGGATTTATTCGCGACTCAGAACATTACTATGCGGCGCTCAATGTGACCGCCATGAGCGACGACATTGACACCCTGGCCCAAATGGCTGCCCATGGTGCTGGCATAGCCCGGCTGGCGGAGTTCGTGGCGGCGCCCTTTATCGAGTCCGGGCAACTGGTGCCCCTGCTTGAGAGCAGTCATGGGCCAAGGGAGTCCGCTACCGAACCGCTGGATATTTACGTCTGTGTCCAGGACCGCAGCGCCATGACGCCTAAGGTAAAAGCCTTTATCGATTACTTGAGTGCACACCTGGAACAGCGCTGGCCGCAGGCAAACCTTTGAGCCATGCCGTGATCCGCGCGCCCTTGTGCCGCAGGCCAGCCATGGGCATGGCAAAGCAGCGGCCTTTACGCCTGCGGGTTTCGGTGCTATCAAAAAACAGCATCTGGCAAGACATCCACCCGCTCGGGCCCAGTGATGACAAGCCAGACCGCTGAGCACCTGATCCTGTGCATGTCTGAAGGCCCGCCACTGATCTGAGGAGTCATCATGTCCACACATACCGTTCGACTTCATCGCGTCATCAAAGCCCCGCCCGAACGTGTCTATCGGGCCTTCCTGGAAGCCGATGCCCTGACCAGATGGCTGCCCCCCTACGGCTACACCGGCAAGGTCCAGCACATGGATGCGACAGTGGGGGGTGGTTACAAAATGTCGTTCAGCAATTTCAGCACGGGCGAAACTCACTCGTTCGGCGGGCAATACCTGGAACTGGTACCCCATGAACTGATTCGCTACAGCGACAGCTTCGATGATCCAAACCTGCCGGGCGTCATGCACACAACGGTAGCTCTGCGGGCGGTTTCCTGCGGGACCGAATTGAGCGTGGTTCAAGAAGGCATACCCGGGGTCATCCCGCCAGAGGCCTGTTACCTTGGCTGGCAGGACTCGCTCATACAGCTCGCCAGGCTGGTCGAAAGTGAAATTGCCGAGTGACTCAATGCAGTCCCGTGCCGCCTGTTTGCCGATCGTTTCCACAGACAGGCGGCACGGCAATAACAGTTACAGCGGCTTGCCCGGGCTGACAGGCCCCGCAGTATCTATGGATGCTTGAGCCAGGCTTTTACCGCTCAGGGTAAGAGGCCGAAACTTCGAATACAGCCACAGACCGCACACGCAAGCGCTGCCTAGAAGGGTGCCGAACAACAGCGCCAGGAACAGGCCAACCAAGGGCCCTACGATAATCCCGGCAACCCCGTGCACAGGCTCCCCGTTCCAGTTGACCGTATCGAAACCGAATACAGCCAGGATCCCGCTGACTAGTCCGATGATCCCGAGTGAAATGACCAGCCCGATAAAAAACAGTTTGTAGATCGAGCCGACGCTAAGCCTCTGCACTGCAAATGTTGAGAACATTCGAAGACCTTCTGTAGTTTTTATATACGCCAGGCGCTGCCTGCTCGTTGTGGCCTGACAAACGTCATAGCCTGCGTCTGTGCGGCAGCCTTCATGGCTACTCCGACATTTTCCATTGAGTGATCAGCCTGTTTCTGGATTCACCGGACAACAATGCATTCACCGCATCCAGCAAATGCTGGTTGTCCTTGTGCATCATATAAACTTTATCGCTGGCGGTTCCGGGCAGAATCTGGCGAGTGGAAACACAGAACACACCGGGTTCCTGGCTCTGGTAATAATCCCCTTCAATCAGGTCGGTAAACATGATGTCGGCCTGACCACTACGAATCCCCTGCAAGCTGGCGATATTGTCCTGGGCTCGGACGATCTGGGCATCCTTGATATGTTTGTCGACGTACTCCTGATTGGTACCGCCGGGGTTGACAGTCACCCGCACGCCCTTGCGATCAATCGCGTCCAATGACGCAAACTGAGCGACTTTGTCACACTGCGTCATGGCGATCTTGCCATTTTTGACCACCGGTGCAGAGAGCCCGAACTGGCTTTTTCTGGCCGGTGTATCGGTAATCCCGCCCATTGCGATATCGAACTTGTCTGCTGCCAGATCTGCAGACAGTGTTGGCCAGCTGCTGAGCACAAATCTGACATTGAGTTGCTGTTCATGTCCGAGGGCCTTAGCCATATCAATATCAAAACCGGCCAGATCACCTTGTTTGTCGTGAAACGCCAGCGGAGCATAATCGCCAGGAACGCCGACCCGCAGCTCGCCGCTTTGCTTGATCTCCTGCCAACTTCTGGCGACCGCGCTCTGAGCGCCTAGCAGTGATAGCAGGATCACACACCCATAAAACCTTCTATTCATTGTTCTCTACCTGGTTTTTTGAATTGTTTTTGTAAGGCCGCGGTGGTTGTGCCGCACAGGACCGCATAGCTGAATGTAATACCAGTAACGCCCCATACTGCCCGGAGCGTAGCCTGAGCCCCAAGCAATTTTCTGTTCTGATAACGGACCCTGCACATGAGAATTACCAGGGCGCCTGCCGTCCAATACCCGGGTGTTTCGCTTCGCCAGCTGGAAAGGTCAGATATACCGCAATGGTACGCGTACCTTTCACAACAAGCGGTTGTTCAACATACCAGCTGGAACCTGAGCTCAGAGCAAGACCTGTTACCCATGTTCGACGAGATGGACTCAACTCTTGCCACCTCCACAAGACGGCTGGCCATCACTGACGAACTGAATGGCGAGCTGATTGGAACCATTGGCTTTCATTCAATATCGCAAGTGAACCGTACGGCCGAAGTGGCTTATGATCTTGCGCCGCAATTCTGGGGCAAAGGCATTGCCAGCGCTGTCTGTACAGCGGTAACCCAATGGTCTTTTTTAAAGTACGGATGGGTGCGCGTACAAGGCACTGTGCTTGATACCAACCCCGGCTCAGCCCAGGTGCTGATAAACAGCGGATTCGAGTTCGAAGGAAGGTTGAGGTCATTGCGCATGGTCCGCGCAACACCACGCAACTTCGACCTGTATGCGCGCTTGAATACGGACTGACCTGATCAGGCCGAGGCTGACGCCAGGTAAACTGCAACGGCAACACTGAACCTGGGCCACTGTCGTCTCTGGCGTCGTCATGTCCTGTTGCCCAATAAAAAGCCCTGGATAACCAGGGCTTGAGCGTTTGTGTGTATCGACTGGACGCACGCCAGTGCAGATCGATTTTTGGCGATCCGCACCTTCAGTGGTTAGCTGTTGACTAACGGCGTTCCAGCGTCAGGTAATTGAAGGCAGGAATCAGCCCGACCCGAAGGTTGTGCGATGTACCATAAATATCAATGACGCTGAAATCGTGGGTCATTCGGTTTGGCACTTCTATATTGTTGGTCACCGATTGGTAGAAGTAAAAGTTCTCCTCCATAATGACTTGTCCAATCACCACTTCACCCTCGCGAGGGTATTTTATTTTACCTTCAATGCCCATGTGTCGGCCTAAATAAGTTAGCCACACGCCTGTGTACTCCCTGCTCAAGCCGTTTCTCATAATGCCGATATACTCGGGCTTGTTCGTCAACCTGGTCACTTGACTTCCAGGCAAGCCAAAGTAGGTGACGGTGCATTTGGACTTTCCGCTGCCATGGGCCGCCCAGACAACTCCGTTTTGAGAGGAGTAATTGGTTATCGTTTTAATGGGCAGGCTGCGACCGTTGGGCATTCGAATATTGACATGATGTTCAAATGCACGAAATTTTCCGGCAAAATCTCCATGGCCAATCGGGGTATCTTTCAAATAGCCGTTGGCGAGGCGATCGCCGTAGTTTTCCGATGGCAAGCGCGGAAAGGTAAGTGGTTCGACTTCAAACGATGAATTGAATTTTCCGCGCTTATCACCTTCTCCCGTATCGTCACCCACTTCACTGTAGTTGGTACGAAATACGGTACCGTCACTGTTATTGATACGAACGGCCAGTCGACGCAAGGTAGTTGCCGTGGTTCGCACATAAAACTGGACAGTCTGGTAGTCGGCCCTGGGTTGACTGAGCGCCTGGTTTTGCGTGTGCAACTCCAACCCTGGCTGCGCTTGCTCATGGGGCTGCAGCGGTACGCCCTCAAGGGCTTGATCCAAGGTAGGCGGGTCAATAGCAGCCTGTTCGAACAGCTTGGGCTGCTCCAGCCGCAAGCTGCGAATGGAGTCAAGGAAACCCCGATCCCACGCATAGCCCAGGTTAGTGAATGTGGTACACCATGGATGCAGTTGCTCACCCAAATAGATGATTTCCGAAGTGCCGTAATCAATCAGTCGGATGGTGGCCAGATCCGCTGGCGTTACAGTTACGAAGTTCCCCGATGCGTCCTTGGCCGCCAGACGCACAGTGACAAGTAATTGTTGATTGCCATTATTAAGAAGCGGGTAGCGCGAATTTTGCAAGTGACTGTCATTATTTACAAACACTTTAAAATAAGACAACTGGTTCCAGCCAGAGGCCTTTACATCTTGTACTTCAACTTCACTCATAGCGATTATCCTGAAGAGCGGTGACCGGGCAATGTTTAAAAGATCAACTCTCGAGACAGCGCATTTGCTATTAACTGCACCGGCAGACGGGTGGCGCCTGAAGAGTCAGACATCCTGCAGTATCCCGATAACATACCCGTGGCGCAGCCCTCTCACCTTGTCCACAGCGCATCTACAAAGACAGTCATGGAGGTATTACACATGCCCGGTTAAATATGCGAAAACCAACTCGTAAAGTAGTTGTGCTCTACAAACTGCCTTGAACAGGCTTGCCAGCCGAATATAACGCCCCTGTGCCACGGATCATTGCAGTAAAGGAATATGTGCCACTTTCAATGATGCGGCTCTTGCCAGGAATCGCTGTGCGACGCACTGCCACCCCCTGCACCATCGCCCCCGGCTCCCCCGCCCTTGCCAGCACTTCTGGAGTCGCCCTTATCACCTTTGCCGCCACCTGAAGAAGACGGGCGAACCGGCCCCTGCTTTGGAATCGAAAGCTCGGCGGGTACGGGATCAAGATCAAGCACGGCGCGAATGAAGTCACGAAGCGAGGTAACCAGTTCGGCGGTATGAATGGGACGCCCTGCCACCAGCTCCGTGGCTGCTACTGCCGCCATCCGGACCTGCTCCTCGGTACCCAGCAGAATGATATCGGACAGCGCCGCTTCAACCGCATCGCGTACCCGCCTTGAGCGGTCGCCATTGCCCTGCACGGCAACAGCTTGGGTCAGGGTCACGCTCTCGGCAGCCTGATCCGGGCTGGTGTTGGCAGTCGCAGTCCTGCGGCGCAAATCCCGCAGATGAGTGGGATCAACCTCAAGATTTCCGGTGAAGGAGCCACCCAGGGTTTTGTAGGCCGCGATGAGGGTACGCAAACGTTCATTGATCTGACGGTTTTCCCGCTCCCGCCGTTGCTGGATCGTATGCATAGCCAGCAGACGAATCCCGACCCCGATAACGGTGATCAGGACTAATCCTGCAAGCGTTGAGAGGATGGCCTCCCAGGAACTGAAATCCAGATTGCGCATGCTGACTCCAGGACTCGAAGGTGGTCCGGTTTAACCAGACTCCCGAACTGGAGACTCTAGCATCCTGCGCGGTCAGCATCTGTGAGCTGCCAGCCAGGGCTGCCCGTGGTAACAGGCAGCCTGGCCAGCGCGGATCAGGCAGTGCCTGTCGCGGTGCTGGAGCCGTTTGCCGGCGCTGTTGCAGGGTGGGCAATTTCCCAGGCATCACGGGGCTCGTCCAGGTCGCGATTGAGGGTTTCCGGGGTCTTGAAGGTTGTATAGAGGGTGATCAGTGTGAGCAGGGTCAGATAGCAGGCAATCGGCAGCCAGGCACCGACCCCGGCGCTGGCGTCGCCGTCATGGCTGGCCACGACCAGGGCGATAAGACCTGCACCGATCAGCGGTGCAATCCCCCCTGCAATCACTGCCGAGGCTTCCCGGGCGATCGACACCCCCATGTAGCGGTGGCGCGAGCCGAACAGTTCAGGCATCAGTGCCGCCTGGGTGCCGAACATACCCCATGTACCGATGCCCAGCGCGATGGAGATGGCGATGATGCTCGCTACCACGTTGCCCAGGCTCAGCACCCACCATACCGGGAAGGCCAGGGCCAGTTGCAGCAGGGCGAAGGCCCGGTAAACCACCACGCGTCCGAACCGGTCGCTGAGCATGCCGGCAACCGGTACGGTGAGCGCGCCGAGACTGGCGGCGCAGATAAGTGTCAGCACGCCCACCGGCCCTTGCAGACCTACCACGCCAACGATGTAGCTCACAGCCAGGGCCTGGTAAATCGATGAACCGCCGTTTTCCCCCAGGCGCAGGCCGATACCGATCAGCAAGCTGGGCCGGGAGTGTTTCATCGCACTTTTCAGCGGGTTGACGCTGACGCGCTTGAGCGCCTTGAGGCGGATGAAGGTCGGCGACTCCTTGAGAGACAGACGCATGTACAGCCCCAGCGCCACGATCACCACACTGCTGAAGAACGGCACGCGCCACAGCCCGCTCTCGATGACATCGTCATTGCCGCTGACCACCAGGAAATACACCACTGCCGCGAGGATGGTGCCCAGCTGGATGCCAAGGAACGGCAAGGCGGCATAGAAACCGCGCCGGCCCCGGGGTGCGTATTCGGTCATCATCACCGCCGCACCGGCCTGTTCGGCGCCTGCGCCCAGCCCTTGAAGCAGACGCAGAATCACCAGCAGTGCCGGTGCCAGATAACCGACCTGATGGAAACTTGGCAGGGCTCCGATCAGGGTGCTGGAAACGCCCATCAGCAGCACCGTCGACGTCAGCACGAACTTGCGCCCGACGCGGTCGCCGATCATGCCGAACAGCACGCCGCCCAGGGGCCGTACGGCAAAGCCCAGGAAATAGGTGCCGAAACTGGCGATCAGGCTCATGGCCCGGGTCTGCTCAGGAAAGAACAACGGCCCGAAGATCAGCGCCGAAGCCAGGGTATACAGCGCAAAGTCGTAGTACTCCAGGGCACTGCCCAGGGAGCAGGCCCAGGCGGCACGGTTCAGGTCTTGCTTGCGCGCCTGGCCGTCGGGGATCAAGGCGCTGTCGGATGGGGCGTTATCGAGAGACATAGGGGGACCTCCAGGTGCCTTTACGGCATCTTGTTATTGACCGGTGGTGGGGCTGGTTACAAGTTCAACCGTTGTATTTCCTGAAGCATGGCCTGCTCCATGATGTCGAGGGGCGCTTCTTTTGCGGTGTACAGCTCGATTTGCCGACAGGCTTGATGGACCAGCATCCGGGTGCCGGCCACGGTCGTGCAGCCCAGGGCTTTGGCTTGCTGCAGCAGAGCGGTGTGCACCGGCATGAACGCCACATCCATGACAATCAGATGGCTGGCCAGGCGCCCGTCCAGCGGGTTGCTGTCCGGCTGCTTGAAGCCCACCGAGGTGGCATTGATCACGATATCGAAGTTGCTGGCCGTGAATGCCTCGACGCTGCCCCCCCAGCGGGCCCCCAGATCCTCGGCCAGGGCAGTACCGCGTTCGGCAGTGCGGTTGAATAGCGTGACCCGGGCCGCCGCTTGCAAGCAGCCAAAGACCACCGCACGGGCGGCGCCGCCGGCACCGATCACGGCGATACGTTTGTCCCGCAGACCGGTAACCTCCTGCAGCGCGCGAATCGCCCCCAGGTAGTCGGTGTTGTAGCCGGTGAGCACCCCGTCGACATTGTTTATGGTGTTGACCGCGCCAATCACCCGGGCCGACTCGTCGATGGCATCCAGATGAGGCATCACCGCAGTTTTGTAGGGCATGGAGACATTCATGCCGCGCACCCCCAGAGCGCGAATGGCCGCCACGGCAGCAACCGGGTCTTCGACGCCAAAACAGACAAAGGTGTAGTCCAGCCCCAGGGCCCCATAGGCCGCGTTGTGGATCTTTGCCGAGAGTGAAAACGGCGACCCCATGATAGAGCCGCACAGCGTTGGCAGGGATTGAGGCATAGCAGAGTCCTTGGCGTGGGAGTCAGACGACGTGATTCAAGCCACCCTCGACGAACAGGGACTGGCGGCGAAAGCTGTCGATCATGTCCATCTCCTTCCCTGGATCGATGAGTGGGTCAATGCCGCCACTTTCAACCGCTACCTCCCCGGGACGCCAATCGTTTATGTTGATGCCGTGATCACCGCCCGTGATCACCAAAAACCGTCACCCTCCGGGAGCAAATCCCGCAGGCGTTCTGGCCGGTTCTGGATATGGGCGCCGGAGCGCGATTTGACGCAGGAAAACCAGCCGCCAGGGCGGCCCAGTACGTCCGCCAGCCCCCGGGACCGGCACAAACAATGGGAGGCCGGCGCCAGAGAAGCTGAAGACCCGTTATCGCCCGCCGTACAACTACCGTCATACTTATGCGACAATATGCGTAATGTCTGGCATGAATCCCGCCTTTATTGCCCAACAGCTTGGACACAGCGTCCAGATGCTGCTCTCGACTTATGCCCGCTGGTTGAACTCAAGCGGCGACTGGGGAGAGATGGATAAGCTCCAAAATGCCCCAGGAATGGCCCAAGCGCCAAATGCGCGGCCCGCAACCCATTGATAGGTAAAGTAATTGATCTCCACAGCTAACATCACGATGCAGTTCGGCGCAAAGCCGCTATTCGAGAACGTATCCGTAAAATTCAGCGCCGGTAACCGTTATGGTTTGATCGGTGCCAACGGTTGCGGCAAGTCCACCTTCATGAAAATCCTCGGCGGAGACCTTGAGCCGTCCGGCGGTCAGGTCATGCTGGAGCCGAACGTACGTCTGGGTAAATTGCGTCAGGACCAGTTCGCCTACGAAGAATTTACCGTGATCGATACCGTGATCATGGGCCACGAAGAGCTGTGGAAGGTCAAGGCTGAGCGCGACCGCATCTATTCCCTGCCGGAAATGACCGAAGAAGACGGTATGGCCGTGGCCGAACTCGAAACCGAGTTCGCCGAAATGGACGGCTACACCGCTGAATCCCGTGCCGGCGAATTGCTGCTGGGCCTGGGTATCGGTATCGAACAACACAACGGCCCGATGAGCGAAGTGTCGCCAGGCTGGAAGTTGCGGGTATTGCTGGCGCAGGCACTGTTTTCCGATCCTGAAGTACTGCTGCTCGACGAACCGACCAACCACCTGGATATCAACACCATCCGCTGGCTGGAAAACATTCTGACCCAGCGCAACAGCCTGATGATCATCATCTCCCACGACCGGCACTTCCTGAACAGTGTCTGTACCCACATGGCTGACCTTGACTACGGCGAGCTGCGCCTGTTCCCGGGCAACTATGACGAGTACATGACGGTTGCGACCCAGTCGCGCGAGCAACTGCTGTCGGAAAACGCCAAGAAAAAGGCCCAGATCAACGAGCTGCAATCGTTCGTCAGCCGTTTCTCGGCCAACGCCTCGAAATCCAAGCAAGCCAGCTCCCGTGCCAAGCAGATCGACAAGATCACCCTGGCCGAGGTCAAGCCTTCGAGCCGTGTCAGCCCGTTCATTCGTTTCGAACAGAACAAAAAGCTGCACCGCCAGGCGGTCATCGTCGAGAATATGGCCAAGGGCTTCGACGGCAAGACCCTGTTCAAGGACTTCAGCTTTACCGTTGAAGCCGGTGAGCGCGTAGCGATCATTGGTCCGAACGGTATCGGCAAAACCACACTGTTGCGCACCCTGGTCAATGAACTGACCCCGGATGCAGGTACGGTCAAGTGGACTGAAGCGGCAGAACTGGGCTACTACGCCCAGGATCACGCCCACGACTTCGAAGACGACTACACCCTGTTCGACTGGATGGGCCAGTGGACCCAGGGCGAGCAAATGGTACGTGGCACTCTGGGCCGCATGCTGTTCTCCAACGATGACATCCTCAAGTCGGTGAAAGTGATTTCCGGTGGTGAGCAAGGTCGCATGCTGTTCGGCAAGCTGATCCTGCAAAAGCCGAACGTGTTGATCATGGACGAACCGACCAACCACCTTGACATGGAATCCATCGAAGCACTGAACCTGGCGCTCGAGAACTACCCTGGCACCCTGGTCTTCGTCAGCCATGACCGTGAATTCGTATCCTCGCTGGCCACTCGTATTATCGAGCTGAGCCCAAGCGGCGTGATCGACTTCAGCGGTACTTACGATGACTACCTGCGCAGCCAGGGCGTTGTGTTCTGATATCGGACACTGCGCATCGCTGAACAAAGCGTCATAACGAAAACCCCGTCACACTGACGCAATGCTGCTCACATAAGTAAACCCTGCCTTTGCAGGAGCGAGCTTGTCTCGCGATGATTGTTAACGAGAATGCGTGTTACAGATTGAACACAGCGCCCTCGAGCACATCGCGATACAAGCTCGCTCCCACCGTTGAGACAGCAGTCGTTTACGTGACCGGCATTGCGCCCGCTGACGGGGTTTTTCGTTTCTGCCAGACCACGAATATCGTTAGCCTGCTTTCTTTTGTCCCGGGGCCACGCCATGATGCCGGTCTACGACTGACAGCCGGACACTCTGCTTATGCCTGCGCAACATCCCTCCCCCGCGAGCTCGCTGTCGGTCACGCTGCAAATTCTGTCAATCGTGTTCTACACCTTCATCGCCTTCATCTGCATCGGCCTGCCGATTGCCGTATTACCGGGCTATGTCCATGACCAGCTGGGTTTCAGCGCCGTGGTTGCAGGCCTGGCCATAGCGTCGCAGTACCTGGCCACCTTACTCAGCCGACCCGGGGCCGGACGTCTGGTGGACAGCCGCGGGACCAAGCCCGCCATCGTTTATGGCCTGACCGGAATCGCCATCAGTGGCGCTCTGACGTTGCTGGCAGTGATGCTCCAGGACTGGCCATTGCTGAGCCTGGGGGTCTTGATTGTCGGGCGGATTTTCCTGGGCATCGCCCAGGGGCTGATAGGTGTCGGCACTATTGTCTGGGGTATTGGCCAGGTTGGCGCCGAGCACACTGCCCGGGCAATCGGCTGGAACGGCATCGCTTCCTACGGTGCCATTGCCATAGGTGCGCCGCTGGGGGTGGTGATGATCGACCGCCTTGGCTTCCTCAGCCTGGGCATCGCCCTGCTAGTGCTGGCGGTGCTGGCACTGCTGCTGATACGCAACAAGCCTTCGATCCCGGTGGTTCGCGGCGTCCCACTGCCCTTCTGGTCAGTGTTCAGCCTGATTGCCCCGTACGGCATCAGCCTGACTCTGGCCTCCATTGGCTATGGCACCCTCACCACATTCATCACCCTGTTTTATATCGACCGCGGCTGGTTCGGCGCAGCCTATTGCCTGTCGGTATTCGGTGTGTGCTTTATCCTGGCGCGGCTGTTATTCACTAACAGCATCAATCGCTTTGGCGGCTACAGCGTGGCGATCGCCTGCATGACCATCGAAACCGTCGGTCTTGGATTGCTGTGGCTGGCCCCCTCAACCGGCTATGCCCTTGCGGGTGCGGGGCTGGCGGGGTTTGGCCTGTCCCTGGTGTACCCGGCCCTTGGCGTAGAAGCCGTCAAACAGGTGCCCCTCACCAGCCGCGGCGCGGGGTTAAGCGCCTATGCCGTGTTCTTCGATCTGGCGCTGGCCATTGCCGGGCCGATCATGGGCGCCATTGCCTTGAACATGGGCTACCCATGGATCTTTTTCAGTGCAGCACTTTTGAGTGTTCTGGGCTTGACCCTGACGGTCGGGCTATCCCTGCGCAAAGCCCGCTAGCGCCTCGAACAACAGCCCTTACGGACCTGTTGCGACCGTACTCGTGGTTGGCGATGAGCCCAGGGTTTTGCTGAAAAACCGCCCGGCCTCGTAAATCAGATCGCGATGGACATTCTCGCGATCGACCCCCAGGGCATCCGTACACAAACCGGGCATTACCGCCTTTTGTGCATCGGTACAGGGCGCCATGAACACAAAATGCCCGGCACCGGGGATCACCTTGAACTCAGGCTCCACCGGCAGTTTGCGCGCCAGGGCATCGGCGTTTTTATCGGGGTACACCAGCTTGTCGTTATCGCCGCTGTAGAGCAGCACGGGCACATGCACTTGCGCCAGGGTTTCACGCCCGAACATCAGGCTCAACGGCGCCATCAATAACAGCGCACGCACCCTTGGATCGGCTACCGGCACCAGATCATCGCGGTCGGCGGTCAACTCGCCCTTGGTGGTGCACGCATCATGATCATCCGGGCGTTCCTGACAGTAACGGCGCAGGCGGTCCAGATCGGGCTGGGCTCCGGCCAGGATCAGAGCCGTTTCGCCGCCTGCGGAATAGCCGATGACTCCCACCTCATCGTCATGCACATAGGCCGAGAGTTCGGGGTCGGCCAGCACAGCGCTGATGGCCGCCGAAATCTGCATCGGGCGGCCGTAAAGATTACTCAAGGTGCCCAAACGGCTATGGTCCTTATAGTTATCTCCGGGGTGCAGTACCGCCACCACCACAAACCCCTTGCGCGCCAGCGATGTAGCCAGATCGTGCAGGGCCAGCGGCGTCCCCGTGTTGCCATGGGACAACAGCAGCAGCGGGTAATGGCCCATGGCGATTTTGGCCTCTTCGGTGGCCTCGATCTCATAACCGCCGATTTTGCTTATGCCTTCGGCATCAGTGGACGGATAAAAGGCAATGGCATGCATCGGCTGTTCATCCAGCGGATCGAGAAAACTCAGGCGATGAAACCCCGCACTCCAGTGCACCGCGGGCTCGGCCTGCGCCATGACGGGGCAAGTTGCCAACAACAAAACCAGTACTGCCCACAGACGCATCATCGATGCTCACCTTGAATGACGCCCGGTTAATACCAGCGCTGCCAGGACCTTGATCCAGAGGCTTTGCATAACCCGAGCCAGAGGCTAAGGCCAGACGTAAAAAACTCCGTACCCTGGCCACTTCAAGCGCCCAGAATACAGAGTTTAGTAGGTGTAACGATTTAGATAACTTACGCCGCGCTGAACAGATCCTGCTTAATTTGCGCCTGTGCATCGTTCATGGCTTTGCTGCGAACTTCATCACCATAGGCAAGGCCATGGGCCCGTACGAACTCAACATCGGTGATCCCCAGAAAGCCCAACAGCACCTTCAGATAATCGTCGTGGGCTGCGCCAGTGGCTTGCCCGGCGTGCATGCCGCCGGAAGTCGAAACCACGATGACTTTCTTGTTGCCGCACAGGCCCTGGGGGCCGGCTTCGGTGTAGCGGAACGTCTGGCCGGCCACTGCGATCCGGTCGATCCAGGCCTTGAGCTGAGTTGGAATGGTGAAGTTGTACATCGGAGCAGCAATCACCACTGCGTCCGCTTCCAGAAATTGTGCCAGGGTTGCAGCGCTCAACTCGGCTTCGTGCTTTTGCGCCGCATCGCGCAATTCGGCCGGGGTACCGGCGGCCACCAGAGTCGCTGCCGAGAAGTGATTAATGGCCTCGCTGGCCAGGTCACGATAACTCACTTCAACCCCTGGCTCTGCCGCTTGCCAGGCCTTGACCACTTCGCGGCTCAACTGACGCGAAGCCGAGTTGTCGCCCAGAATGCTCGAATCGATATGCAATAGTTTCATGGTGATCTCCAAGTGAGGACCGCCACTGGGCGATCAAGTGAGGTAGATGCTATCAATGAAAGCAATCGACGATAAGACTGCCAACATGCGATAGTTCGTCCCACCTGTAGGACAGTGAGCCCAGCCATGCAAGATCTTAACGATCTCTATTACTTTGCCAAGGTGGTCGAAGCCGGTGGTTTCGCTGCTGCCGGCCGTTTGCTCGGCATTCCAAAATCGCGTTTGTCGCGACGTGTGGCCGAACTTGAGGAACGTCTCGGGGCGCGCCTGCTGCAGCGCACCACGCGTCAGTTGAAGCTGACCGCCGTCGGCGAGCGCTACCTGAGCCATTGCCAGGCCATGTTGCTGCAGGCCGAGATGGCAGACGAAGCTGTCGCCAGCATGTCCAGCGAGCCGCGGGGGCGCTTGCGGGTGTCCTGCCCGGTGGGGCTGGCCCATGAATTCATGCCCGGAGTCATCAGCTCTTTTCTGAGTGCCTACCCTCACGTACAGCTGGAAGTGATTTTGCTCAACCGGCGCGTCGACCTGATCACCGAGGGCATTGATGTGGCCTTGCGCGTGCGCGAACTGGGGGATGAAGACCCGTTGCTGGTCACCCGCCGCTTACGTCAGGCCCAGACGGTAATGGTTGCCAGCCCGGAATTTGCCCGCCAGTGGCCGATCAATAGTCCTGACGACCTGAAAAACGTGCCACTGCTGGGCGCACTTGAAGCTGACCGCATGGTCCATCTGCGGATGCTCGATGAACAGGGCAAAGCCAGCGACCTGGTACTGGAAGCACGGCTTGGCATTGATGATTTTGTGGTACGCAAAGCCTGCGCACTGTCCGGTCTTGGTTTTACCGTGCTGCCCATGATGTATTGCGAACAGGAACTGCAAAGTGGCCAGCTGGTACAGCTACTGCCCAAGTGGTCACTGCCCGGCGGCTGGCTGCATGCCGTATATCCCCATCGACGCGGGGTGATGCCGGCCGTGCGGGCCTGGATCGATCACCTGGCCGAAACGTTCAACCGTTGTGGAGACAAATTGCTATGAACCAGGCCATGACCAAGCAACAGGTAGCCGACTTCTGCCGCAGCTTGCCCGGGGTCAAGGAGGATGTGAAATGGGGCGGGGTCGAGGTGTTCTACATCGACCAGAGCAAGATGTTTGCCCTGTTCAACCTCAACAGCAACGGACTGTCGTTCAAGGTCGAGAAAGACTTGTTCCTGGGCTACGTGGACCGCCCGGGGATACGCCCGTCACCGTATCTGGCGCGGGCGTACTGGATCAATATGCAGGCGCCCTACCCCATGGGCGCCGCAGAGTTACAAGACCTGCTGCGCCGCTCCCACCAGCTGGTGGTCGGCAAACTGCCGAAAAAACGGCAGATCGGCTTGCTCCTCTGATGGCTTACAGATCCGCGAAGGTCAGCTTCAGGAACAGCACATCAATCCACAGCGCCTGATGCACGGCCACGATCAGCCAGAACCACAGCTGATAGGAGAGTTTGCGGGTTTTATGGCGAAACAGCTGTTGCGCCACCAGCGCCCCGGGCCAGCCGCCCAGCAACTCGACCCCGTGCAAGACCTTCTCCGGGGTGCGCCACTGACCGGCTTTGGCCTGTTGCTTGTCGTACCAGTACAGAGCAAACGCCAGGCAGCTTGCCAGGCCATAGACCAGTAACGGTACGCGGCTGATGCCGGTGAGCAACAGACTCACCGAACCGCCCAGGGGCAACGCGCAGACTGCTACAAACACCAGCAGCTTGATCTTCAGGCCACGAATCGGCGCGCCGTTTTTATCGGGCATCCCTCCATGGCCCGCACCTTCCTTCGCTGCTTTTCTCACGCAGAAGCTGCCGACCAGTTGATCCAGCCAAACTGCCAGGTCGCCAGAATCAGCAGACCGAATGCAATCCGGTACCAGGCGAACGCGGCATAACTATGGTTCGAAATGAACTTGAGCAAGGCCCGTACTGCGATCATCGCGAAGATAAACGAGGTCACAAAACCAATCGCGAACACCGGCAAATCGTCCGGCTGGAACAGGTGACGGTATTTGTAACCCGAATACACCGCCGCACCGACCATGGTCGGCATTGCCAGGAAGAACGAGAACTCGGTAGCCGCCTTGCGCGACAGGCCAAACAGCAGGCCGCCGATAATTGTGGAACCCGAACGCGACGTGCCCGGGATCATGGCCAGACATTGCGCAAAACCGATTTTCACTGCGTCTTTCCAGGTCATGTCGTCTACGGTTTCAGCACGGATCACATGCTGGCGACGTTCGGCCCAGAGCATGATCACACCGCCCACCACCAATGCCGTGGCCACAGTAATGGGGTTGAACAGGTACTCATGAATCACGTCGGCAAAAATCACCCCCAGCACCACCGCCGGCATTACCGCGATGATCAGGTTGACAGTAAAGCGCCGGGCTTGTGGTTGAGTTGGCAGACCGACGACAACGTCGATGATCTTGCGGCGAAATTCCCAGACCACGGCCAGAATCGCACCCAGCTGAATAATGATATTGAACGCCATGGCGCGTTCGCCGCCGAAGTTCAGCAAGTCCGCCACAATGATTTGGTGGCCGGTACTCGAGATCGGCAAGAATTCCGTAAGGCCTTCTACTACACCCAGTATCAACGCCTGTGCGGCAGTCCAAAGATCCATCGTTCCCCCATAAGGCCCTGCGTCTTGCAGAGCGGATTAATCAAAAATCGAGATGTGAGTGCAACCGCTGCCGCGGGGGTGGGTTACAGCCGTGTCATTTTCACCAAGGTGATGTGAAATAACTGTCGGAAATCAATAAATATCCGGCGTTGGAATTCCGGCCGAGATCCTATCAGACGCGTTCCAGTTTGGCTGCTATGACATCGAGAGGGGGGGCCAGATCAAAACGATCCAGTAGTCGCTGTTTTGCTTTTTGCTTGTTGCTTTTAAAAACGATGTCCCTGCCGCCACTGGATAGTCGAAGCGACGCGGATGCCCATCACAGGAGGCCGAACGCAGGTGCTGTTGTGGGGGCGAAACCTGTATTTCAGATAAACGCCTGTGCCGGATATGTACTCGGTAGATCTATAAATCCCACCGTGTGCATATCCGTTTGATGTATCACGGTTTTCTACGGGTTCCGCCCTTACGGCGGCTCACTTTTGTCAAACAGCCGAGTGTCGGACCACCACAAAAATAAGCAAAAAGGCCTTGCCCCAGCGTACGGCCTTCGCTGCGGTCCCGCTCCGTGGCCACGCCGTGACGGGCCATCCATGGCCCAACACGGCTCTCCCGGCATCCATGCCGGGAGGACCACTACGCAGAACCTCCTCTCAGCCTCCCGAAGGGGCCAGTAGATCAAGATCAAAAACAAATCAAAAGCAGATCAAAAGCAGATCAAAAACGACCTTGTAGGCGCTGTTTTGCTTTTTGCTTTTAAAGACGATGCCCCTGCCGCCACTCGATAGCCGGAACGACGCGGATGCCCATCACAGGAGGCCGAACGCAGGTGCTGATGTGGGGGTGGCGAGGCAGGACGCCGAGCCAGCCGTGCCGGGCCATGGATGGCCCGTCACGGCGTGCCCCCACAACAGCGCCGGAGTGAGGGTAACGGGCGAGCCTAGGCGAGCTCGGCCGTATGGTAGGGCGCAGACCTTTTGGGTACTTTTGGGGCGTTTGCCAAAAGTGCCTCGCCGTAAGGGCGAAACCCGTAAAAAGTCGTGATACATAAAACGGATATGTACCTGGTTCAAGCAACTGGAATACCGCACACATATCCATGTGCTGTATCACGGCTTTCTATGGCTGCGGCTACCGCCGGGAGCAGGCTCGGCCCTAAGCGATAACGATATCGCTACCCACCAGCGAGGCCAGTCCCACACCAACCAGAGTCACCGAGTCACTGCCAAAACTCAGCACGGTGTCATTGCCGGACACACTGGCATGGGCCCGGTAATCGGCCTCATGACCACCCTCCACGCCCAGGAAAACCAGGCGGTCGGAGGGCTGATAGCCCAGCAAGGTGTCGTTGCCGAAATGCCCGCTGAAGACAAAGGTATTGCTACCACCCACCGATTCCAGCAGGTCATCACCAGCGCCACCGATAAACACATCATTACCCGCCGATCCAAGCAAATGATCGTTGCCGCCCTGACCCAGCAGCCAGTCACCGTGATCACCGGCCTTGAGGATGCTGTCGCCCGGCCCTGCGTTCACCGAATGGGTGTAGTCCGTGCGGCTATTGCCGGCCCATAGACCGTCATCGGCAACCCGATGGCTGACCGCCTTGCTTAGCCCCAGCCAGCCGGGCTCATCGCTGACTAACAGGCTGATATCCCGGGCAAGGGTGATACCGCCATGGTTGTCGCGCACATACAAAGTGCCCTGTCCGTCATTGACTACATCTACCCGGTTCAGGGACTGCTGCAGGTCCAGAGTATTGACCCCCTTGCCCCCCAGAATGATGTTGTAACCACCGCTGTCGCGAAAGCTGTCATTGCCATCGCGACCTTCGAGAAAGTCATTGCCTCGCCCGCCCTGGATCAGGTCGTTACCCTCACTGCCGATGATCAAGGTAGTGCCCGTGTGCTTCTCGGCGTTGCGGTTCAGATCCTGTACCCAGTTATTTTCCCGCGCCGGGTTGGACAGGTTGGCCACCACGATGGTCGAGTCCTTGTGCGTCAGGTCATAGAAGGCCGAATCAAGAATACGGTTCATCCCGCTTTCGTAGCCGCTGGGCAAGTGAGTGACCCAGGTCGAGACATTGGCGATGGAAAACGGCATCAGGTTCCACGCCACAGATGCGTAGTGATCGTTGAAACTCACAATGTTGTTGGTGGCAGACGCTTGATTGGCGTCATGCACTCCCAGGGATGACAGGCTGAAGTCCGACCCGTTGAGGGCGCGGAACACCGGATCGTTCTCATAGCCGATATTCAGCACATTGGAGGTAACGGTACTTTGCGTCGGCGAGGCAAAGGCAATGTAGCTGGCATCACGATAAAACCCTGACCAATGATCGCCACTCAAGTCAGCCAGACTATTGACGGCCAGCCCGCCCAGGCTATGGCCGCTGACCAGCACATCCTTGCCTGCCAGACCCTGGCTGCCGGCAAAGGCCGCGACCTTGCCCAATAAGCTGTCAAAGGCGTTGCCGGTGTAATTTTTGGCGTAATCGGCAGGCCCGATGGCGGCTAGCAAATCACTGATGGCATCACCGATGGAATCACTAATCAAGGATTCACGTGGCCCGCTGGTGCCGCGAAAACCGATACCGATAGCGGTCAGTTGCCCATCGGCGTCGTACTTGCCGAGGATCTCCACTTGGGCGCTGTCATAGCCCGGCTTTTCACCGAAAAATGTCCCGCGCTGATCGACTTTGCCTGCATAACCCAGCTGCTGCGCGCTAATGGGGCTCCAGCCGGCTTTTTCCACCGCTTCCCGGGCCAGTTTTTCCGAGTCCGGGTTCCACGGGATACCCGGCACCACCCCCTGTGAATCCACGCCGCCGAGCACGGCCTTGACCAGGGTGGCCGGCAGACCGGTACCCATGCCATTTTTCTGGTAGCCCACGGCAAAGCCATTATCGAGGTTGTGGTAGCTATAAAGCGTGATCGCCAATGCATCTTTAAACAGTGCCGCAGACACGTTTGACCCTACATCCTTGTAGTCAAAAACTGCCATGGTTTTACTCTCCTGATTAATCAAACGGACGCACAAAGGCCTCATCGACCCGTGCCAGATCCTGCTCGCCCAGCGTGCCGGCGTAAAAGTGCAATTTGGTCCACGCCAATAAATAGTCGTAGCGGGTTTGTGCCAGATCCCGGCGCGTGGTGTAGAGCTGTTGCTCGGCGTTCAAGGCATCAAGATTGACCCGCTCGCCCCCCAGAATGCTTTGCCGGGTAGAGACCACCAGCGCTTGCGCCGAGGTCAGGGCTTTTTGATAGGCACGCAACTTGTTCCCCCCCGACAGACAGGCGTTGAACTGGCGCCTCAGTTCGATCAGGGTTTCCCGGGTTTTACCTTCCAGTTCATATTCCACCCGGGCCAGATTGCTGCCGGCCTGACGCACCGACGCCGACACCCCGCCCCCTGAATAGAGCGGCAGGCTGACTTCAATGCCGATGGTGTTGGTGTCATAGCGCTGGTTATAGGTGTTACCGCTGTCGGACTCCATCTTGCGCACGCTGGCATAGGCATTGAGTTTGGGCAGATGGCCGGCGCGGTTGCGCTCGACCTCATAGCGCGCCACCTCCAGTGCCTCGCGTTGCGACGCCAGCTCCGGGTTGTTGGCCAGGGCCATGGCATGCCAGGTGGCGAAGTTGGCCGGCTCCAGCGGTAACGGGTTGAAGGCCGCCGCCAGCGGCTGCAACTGCTCGATGCTCACCGACTCAGTGCCAATCAACGCCCCCAGCTCGCGCAAGGCGGCGTCCTGCTCATCAATGGCCTGGATCTCCTCGGCCGTGGCCAGTTCGTAGCGCGACTCGGCTTCAAGGATGTCGGTGCGGGTGCCCTCGCCCTGTTGAAACATCTGCTGGTTTTGCCGGAACTGCTGTTCGTAGGCTTTTTTCTTGGCGCGGGCGATATCGATCTGATCCTGGGCAAACAGGGCCTGGGTGTAGTGCGTCAGCACACGCACCAACAACTCCTGACTCTTGCTGCGAAAACTTTCATCGGCAAACAGGGCCTGGGCCACACCTTTGCGGTAGTTGGCGTAGGCCTCGTAGTCGATCAGTGGCTGCTGCACCATAAAGGTCGAGCCATAGCTGTTGTAGTTGCGGTCCTCATGGGTGTTACCGCGTTCGTTCAAATAAGTGGCCTGGGAGTTGTTGCGCCCCTTGTTGTAGCTATAGGACAACCTGGGTAGCAGGCCGGCGCGGCCAATAATCCGGTTTTCCAGCCCCGCGTCGCGCTCCTTCATGGCCCCGAGAAAGGTCGGATCATTGCGCAGCGCCTGTTCGTATACCTCAAAAGGTCCCATCGCCTGGGCGCTGGCACCCAGGCTTAACCACAGCGCAGCAGCCAGGCTCACTTTAAAAACTGTTTTCATCGGTCGCAGCATCCTATCGCTCAGTCAACGCAGAACCTGCGCGATCCAGCAGCGGTTTGAACAAGTAGTTGAGCAGCGAGCGTTCGCCGGTGCGCACAAACATCTCGGCCGGCATCCCGGGTTTGATCACCAGTCCGTTGAGCTTTTCCAGCGCCTGGTCACTGACCGTACTGCGCAGCACGTAGTACGGCATGCCGGTTTTCTCGTCGAGCATCTGGTCGGCCGACACCAGGCTGACTTCACCCGATACCCGCGGCGTAGTGCTCTGATTGAATGCGGTAAACAGAATGTCCACCGCCAGTGCGCTACCCACCCGGTCCACCAGGTTCACCGGCAGACGCCCTTCCACCTCCAGACGTGCGTCCTGGGGCACAATTTCCAGCAAGGTTTCCCCTGCCCGCACCACGGCGCCCTCGGTATGCACCCCCAGGTTGACCGCAATGCCATCCGCCGGTGCGGTGATTTCACTGTGTTGCAGATCAAAGCTGGCCGACGCCAGTTGCTGCTCCAGGGTCAGGCTTTTGAGCCGGGCATCGGCCAACTGGCTGCGGACCTCCTTCTGGTACTCATCAATGTGCTGCGCCAGTTTGAGCCGTGACTCCAGAATGCCCTGCTCGATGCGTCCGCTTTCGCCGCTGTTTTGCGCAAGATCCTGCTGAATCTGCGACAGCTGCCGTTCGTACTCCAGCAAGCGGTTACGCGGGATGTAGCCGTTTTCTGCCAGCGGTCGCAGATTGCTCAACTGCTGACGCAAGGAGTCGGCCTGGGCCAATTGATCTCCCCGTGCCCGGCGCATGCCCGACAGCTGCTGCGCAGCCCCTTCAATGCTGGCCTTGAGCCCCGCCTGCTCGCGGGCAAAGGCCTCCCGACGGCTGCTGAACAATTGCTGCTGACCTTCGAGCACCAGGGCCAGTCGCGGGTCGGGATCGAGACTCAACTCGGGGCCGAAATTCACCCGCTGCAAGTTGTCGCGCTCGCTTTGCCAGCGGGCAACGCTGGCCCGGGCCATGCGGTATTGCGCGCGCAGCGATTGCACATCGGCCTCGACCTGGGTGGGGTCCAGTTGAAACAACGGTTGCCCCTGATGCACCGCCTGCCCTTCGTGCACCAGAATCTGAGTCACCACCCCGGCCCCCAATGACTGCACGGCCTTGCGCTTGCCCGACACCACCACCGTGCCTTGCACGGCAAGCCCCTCGTCCAGCGGCGCCAGGCTGGCCCACAGAAAGAAACTGCCCGCACCGACGATGGTCAGGACCCAGCCCATTCGTACGTAAAAGCCTGCACCCCGTGCTGGCTGATGGTTATCACTCATGATCGGAGCGTCCTTGCTCATGCGCCTGCACTCTGGCGGTTAAGGCTGGTGGGTTTCTGGGCACCGGCCAATGCCTTGAGCACCTCGGCCGTGGGCCCGAACGCCTGGGTCCGGCCTTCATTGAGGACCAGCAATTTGTCGGTCTGGGCCAACGATGAGGAACGATGGGTCACCAGCACCACCGTGCGCCCGTCAGCCTTGAGTTGGGCAATGGCACGGCTCAGCGCTGCATCGCCCACCGTATCGAGATTGGAATTGGGTTCGTCCAGCACCACCAGGCAGGGGCTGCCATACAAGGCCCGGGCCAGCGCCACCCGTTGTTTCTGACCGCCGGACAGACCACTGCCTGCATCCCCCAGCAGCGTGTCGTACCCCTGGGGCAGGCGCAGGATCATTTCGTGCACCCCGGCCTGGCGCGCCGCTTCAACCACTAGCTGCGCATCGGCCTCGCGGAAACGCGCGATGTTTTCGGCAATACTGCCACTGAACAGCTCGATGTCCTGGGGCAAATAACCGAGGTGGGGGCCGAGCTGGTCGCGATTCCACTGATGGATATCGGCAGCGTCCAGGCGCACGGTGCCGGCCAGCGTTGGCCATACACCCACCAGCACCCGGGCCAGCGTCGACTTGCCGGAACCGGAAGCTCCCAGCACGCCCAGCACTTCCCCGGGGTTGAGGCTGAAACTGACCTGCTGCAAGGTCGCCAGCCGCTTGCCCGGCGGCGCGGCACTGACCTGCTCGAAGCTCACCTGCCCCTTGGGCGCAGGCAATGTCATGTTGTCCTGGGTGACCGGATGCTGGCCAAGCAGGCTGTCCAGTCGCTGGTAGGCAAGTCGTGCCGAACTCCATTGTTTCCACACGCCAATCAACTGATCGATGGGGCTCAATACCCGGCCCATCAGGATGGAACCGGCAATCATCATCCCGGCGCTCATCTGGCCCTCAATCACCAGCCAGGCGCCAAGGCCGAGCACCAGCGATTGCAGGCATAAACGCAATGTTTTGCTGATGGAGCCGATCACGGCCCCGGTGTCACTGGCCTTGTTCTGTTCAGCCAGAAACCGCGAATGCAGGTTGAACCAGCGCTTGCGCAACACACTCAGCATGCCCATTGCCTGAATGGTCTCGGCGTTGTGCAGATGGCTGCTGGCCAGTTGGCTGGATTGCTGGGAGTAGACGCTGGCCCGGGCCAGAGACTGGCGGGTCATGAGTTCGTTGATGCACGCCAGGCCAATTAACAGCACGGCACCGGCCGTGGCCAGCACCCCAAGCCAGAGATTGAACCCATAGATCACAAACAGATAAATCGGAAACCACGGCGCATCGAAGAACGCAAACAGCGCGGGGCCAGTGACAAATTGACGAATCAGGGTCAGATCACCCAGCGCCTGGCCGGCCTGGGCCTGACCGTTGAGCAGGTTGCGTTCGAATGCCGCCCGGTACACCTGTTGGTTGAAGCGGCGCTCCAACTGACTACCGATGCGGATAACAATAAAACTACGGACCGTTTCAAGCATCCCGATAAAGATAAAAAAACCCACGACCATTAATGACAACATGGCCAGCGTCGTGGTGTTTTGCGAAGACAAAACCCGGTCATACACCTGCAACATATAAATGGACGGCACCAGCATTAATATATTGATCAAGGCCGTAAAACAGCCGACGCTGATCAAAATACTTTTATAGTCAGCCAGCGCATGTATTAACGGTGCGACAGGCGTATTGTTCAGCCGCTTCATGCATCTTCCTTGATGAATAAATCAGGTAGTACCCAAACACGTAAAACTGCTACGCAGATTAAACCAGCCACTGATCTGCCCACGCAGCGCTTTACGATTTTTAATAAATGCTTGCGCCCGCTTTATTCAGGCAACCGTTTCATCATCAGAACTTTGCTCCCCGCCAGTTGCGCTTCATAAAGACCGGGTTCAATACGATCCATATGCACCAGATCCGTGCCGTCCTTGCCCATCAGAAATATCCCGTCCGGGGTCGCAGACCAGCTCGCGGGCGCTTGCCCCAGCCAGACTTCAAGACATTTGATTTCAGGGCTGAAGGTTTTGTCGGCAACCAGTTGCACCTGACAGGCCTGTGTGGCGTCATCCTGGGGGTAAAAGGTCCAGCTGCCCGCCAGTTGCGCAGGGCTCAGTAACAACAGGGAATTGGCCATGGCGCTCTCTATGGTGAAGGTCAGCAATGCGGCGACATAGCCCGTTGCCTTGAAAAACCTGAATGCTCTTCGCGTGTTGTGCATGGGTGTGGAATTCCAGGCAAAAGGCAGCGCTTGCGCGCTGCCCATCCAGCGGCTGACTTAAACGACGATGTCGTACGTTGCCATTTGGCCCACGGTGTTCACCAGGAAATCGGCCACAGCGTGACCGCTGAAGTCGACGGCAAAGTGCCCCAGATTACTGGCCTGGTCGTAGCTGACGATCGCTTCACCGGCATGGCCGGTGAAGGTATCGACAAAATTCAGAGCGGCCAGGTTGCTGATGGCCGAGACGTCAATTTTGTCGATACCGGACTGGAAGTCCATGATGATGTCGGCTGCCTGCGGCGCTGAGTCTGACACCGCTGCGAACACAAACACATCGGCCCCTGTGCCGCCCCACAAGGTGTCGGCACCACCGGCGCCGTAGATGATGTCGTTACCGGCACCGCCCTTGAGCACGTTATCGGCGCTGTTACCGATCAACAGGTCGTTGCCCGCGCCGCCAATGGCGTTTTCGATAATTACGCCCTGGGCAATCGAGACGTTACCGGTCATGCCACCGACGTCGGAGAACGAACCGGCAGTGAGGTTGATCTTCTGGTTCTGGCTGAAACCCGAGAAGTCCAGGGTGTCGTTGCCGCCGCCATCCCACACCGAGAAAATCAGCTTGTCGCTGGCTGAAGTTGCGCTGTAGTGATCACGGTCCGCCGTGGAGTTGAAGCCATAAACGGTGTCCTCGGCACGGGTTTGCAGGTTGGCACCGTACAGCTTCTGGATGGCTGCAATATCATCCATCTGCGGTGCTGATGCGTAGGCACCTTCACCGCTGTTGGTGAAGTGCTGACCGGTTTTACTTTCACTCCAGTAGCTCATCACGCTGTAGGCACGGGTGTCTTCGCCATAGACCGCATCGCGATAGGTGGGGTTGCCATTACCCGCGTTGTAGTCACCCGGGTGCGACAACCCCAGGGTGTGCCCGATTTCATGGGTCAGGGTTTGACGGCCGTAGTTGCCCTCGCCCGGTGTCTTGTTGACCTCATAGTCCTTGTTGATCAGATACCACGACTCGCCTTTGCGGGCGCTGTTTGGCAGGTAGGCAAAGGCCGCGCCGCCATTGCTGGCACTGAAATTGGCAAAGGTCATATGGCCGTCATCGCCACGGGCAGCCGGCCCTTCGGTGAAGGTCACTTTGGCCACGTCGGCCCAGGATTCCAGCGACAGCTTGGCCTGTTCCTTTTGCAGCGCCGAGAATTGGCCGAACGTGCCCAGGCCACGGGTGGCATAGCCCACAGGTGGCGCTGTGAGGAAGCTGTAGCTGAGGTTGATCACACCGTCGCCGTTAAGGTCATGCCAACTGGTACCGGAACGCGTCAGCTGATCAGCCGCCTGATCGGTGGTCAACGAAGGCTTGCCGTTGACCAGATGATCGCCGCGGTCATAGAAGTGACTGAAGTTATCAATCTGGGTAAAAGCGGAACTGCTGCTGATTGCGGCCTGACTCTGGCCAACCGACAGTAACGCTTTCTCTTTAAGTTTCGACATGTAAACACTTCCTTGTTTAACAGTAGAAAATTTTGACAGACCACGACGACCCCATGGCGAGATCGTCCTATCACTCGCCGTTTATGGCCGGGCGAAACTGACACAAGTCGAAATATTTAGTCCAGTGTTTTTTTGCCATCAAAACTCCAGAGCCGGATAAACAACAGCAAACATTGAACACCCCGGGAAATATTTTTTTCAGTCATCGAATATTAGAATCATCATATTCACTTGAGGAATAACAATAGCGATTTTGTCGATAATGGCCTTTTGCAACATGACTGACCGGTCAGCACTTTTTTATTTAAATAAACCTGTCGCCAGTTCGTCTTTATATAGGGTTTTTAATTAACCAAAATACAGCAGGCACCCCACACCTCACATTCCACACTTGTGGGAGCGGGCTTGCCCGCGATGGCATCACCACGATCCTGCAGGTATGCCCCGTCGCCTGCATCGCGAGGCAAGCTCGCTCCTACAGCAGACACCCCACACCCACACCCCACCACTGTGGGAGCGGGCTTGCCCGCGATGGCATCAGCGCGATCCTGCAGGTATGCCCCGTCGCCTGCATCGCGAGGCAAAATCGCTCCCTGCAACCCAGGTCCAGGGCACCGATATTACAAACGGCACTTGACTCGAACCGGTGATTTGAGTTTCCCTGAAACCGGTTTCAGCGCCCTCACGCGAAATCGCCTGCGATAACTCAAATAAAAGGTTTCAGGCCGTGAACAGTTTTTCTGCCGCCCAGCGCACCCGCGTGACCATGCTTGATGTTGCCCGACTTGCCGGTGTATCCAAGGCCAGCGTGTCGCGTTTTATCGGCGAAGACCGCGCCTTGCTGTCCGAAGCCATCAGCCAGCGTATCGAACGGGCAATCAACGAGCTGGGCTACCGGCCCAATCAAATGGCCCGCGGCTTGAAACGCGGACGCACCCGGCTGATCGGCATGCTGGTGGCCGATATCCGCAACCCCTACTCGATTGCAGTAATGCATGGGGTCGAAACCGCCTGCCGGCAGCACGGTTACAACCTGGTTGTGTGCAACACCGACCGCAACGATGAACAGGAGCGCCAGCATCTCGCTGCCCTGCGCTCTTACAATATCGAAGGCCTGATCCTTAACACCCTCGGCCATGATCCTGTGGCCCTGCAACAGCTGCATCAGGAAATGCCCATCGTCCTGATCGATCGCAAGGTCGAGCAACTGCAAACCGATCTGGTCGGCCTCGATAACGCCCATGCCGTGCGCATTGCCCTTGACCACCTTGAGCAACAGGGCTACCGCGATCTGTTGCTGGTCAGCGAGCCCGTTGATGGCACCAGCTCACGGATCGAGCGCATTCACAGCTTCACCACGCAACTGGCTGCACGCCCGGCATTGCGTGGTGCCGTGGTGCAAACCGGTACGCAACTGCGGGCCGACATCCAGTCCTTCCTGCAAACCCCCGGCAACGGCCCCAAGGCACTGTTTTGTGCCAATGGCGTGGCCGCGCTGGCCTGCACCCATATCTTGCGCGAGTTGAACTGTCGCTTGTTCGAGGATGCCGGCCTGATCGCCCTGGATGACCTGGAATGGTTCCCTCTGGTCGGCAGCGGTATCACAGCCCTCGCCCAACCCACGCAACAGATTGGCGCCAGCGCTTTTGACTGCCTGCTCAGACGCCTCAAGGGCGACAAGGCACCCGCTCGGGTCCTGGATTTTGCTGCAAGCCTGATCAAGCGCGGCTCCACCCAACGCCCTGCTACCTGACGCTTTATTGCCGCCGGTTGCCTGTTTAAGCCTGCGGCACTTCCTAACAACAAAATGAAACCGGTTTCAGAGATTAATGACAATGACCACATTTCCCGTATCCATCAGCCTGTCGAGCTACGGCGCCGACCTGGTTCGCCAGCGCGGACAACACAGCTTCATCGAGGTACTGGCCAATGCCGGTGCAACCCGCATCGAGCTGCGGGAAGAATTGCTCACCGGCGAAGACCCGGTAGCCTTCAGCCAGGCCGTGCAGCAGCACGGACTTGAGTGCGTGTTCTCTTCGCCAATGGAGCTGTGGGAAGCCGGGCAGTCGCGCCCCAATCCACAATTGATCGCCACCCTGCAGCGGGCCCATGCCTTCGGTGCGAAATGGCTGAAAGTCTCACTGGGCTATTTCACCGAACACTGCGATCTGCAAAACCTGGCTGCCTGCCTGAACCAGCAGTCCGTGAAATTGCTGGTAGAAAACGACCAGACGTCCCAGGGCGGGCGGATCGAGCCAATGCAGCGTTTCTTCGACAAGGTCGATCAACAGCAAGCCCCGATCAGCATGACCTTCGACATTGGTAACTGGCAGTGGCAGGACCAGTCAGCCGGCACCGCCGCCCGCCTGCTCGGCCGTTATGTCAGCTACCTGCACTGCAAAGGCGTGGCCCGGCGCCCGGACGGCAAGCTGATTGCCATAGCACCAACCGTCACCGACCTGCAAATGTGGCAGCAACTGATGACCCACATGCCCCATGGCCTGACCCGCGCCGTCGAATATCCGCTGCAGGGCAGCGACCTCGACCGGCTGACCAAAGAGCATGTCGCGGTACTGGCCAAACTGAGCCAACAGCAACAGGAGCTGAGCCATGTCTAAGTTTGATGTGTTGTCGTTTGGCGAAACCATGGCCATGTGGGTGGCTGAACACTGCGGCGATCTGGACCAGGTCGAGCTGTTTCACAAACGTATTGCCGGGGCCGACAGCAACGTCGCCATCGGCCTGGCCCGCCTGGGTTTCAATGTTAAATGGCTGAGCCGCGTAGGCAACGATTCCCTCGGCCGTTTCGTGCGCAACACCCTGCAAGCCGAAGGGCTGGACTGCCAGCACGTGGCCATCGACCCGCAGCACCCCACCGGTTTTCAACTCAAGTCACGGGTAGATGACGGCAGCGATCCGCAAGTGGAGTATTTCCGCCGCGGTTCGGCCGCCAGTCATCTGGGCCTCGACGCCATTACCCCGCAATTGCTCGATGCCCGCCATTTGCACGCCACCGGCATTCCTCCAGCCCTCTCGGCCAGTTGCAATGAATTGTCCTTTGAGCTGATGAAGTCCATGCGCAAAGCCGGCAACAGTGTGTCGTTCGATCCCAACCTGCGACCGTCGCTATGGGCCAGCGAGCAGCAAATGATTCGCGACATCAACGCCCTAGCCGCCCACGCCGACTGGGTACTGCCAGGGCTGAGCGAGGGCCGGTTGCTGACTGGCTACGACGATCCGGGCGACATCGCTGCGTTCTACCTCGACCAAGGAGCAGAAGCGGTGATCATCAAGCTGGGAGCCAAGGGCGCTTACTGGCGCACCGCCGAGCTTGAACAATTCGTGCCCGCCGTACCGGTTGCCCAGGTGATTGACACCGTTGGCGCCGGCGATGGCTTTGCTGTGGGCGTCATCAGTGCCTTGCTGGAAAACCTCGACTTTGCCGAAGCCGTGCAGCGTGGCAACTGGGTTGGCAGCCGTGCCGTGCAAAGCCGTGGCGATATGGAAGGGCTACCGACCCGGGCCGAACTGACGCACCACAACGCGCAGACTGCGCCCGAATAAACACCGTGATTTTGCTGCACCCGTTACCTGCTGCGACAAAAAAACAAGCTCAGGAGCACCACCATGCACTCGTTAAAACTCGCCGCCCGTCGTTGGTGGTACATCATGCCGATCGTATTTATCACCTACAGCCTGGCCTACCTGGACCGGGCTAACTACGGGTTTGCTGCGGCCTCCGGCATGGCCGAAGACCTCAACATCACTCCCGGGCTGTCGTCGTTGCTCGGCGCCCTGTTCTTCCTCGGGTATTTCTTCTTCCAGGTCCCGGGGGCGATTTATGCGCAGAAAAACAGCGTCAAGAAACTGATATTCGTCAGCCTGATCCTCTGGGGCAGCCTGGCGACCCTGACCGGCGTGGTGTCCAACGCCTACAGCCTGATTGCCATTCGCTTCATGCTCGGAGTGGTTGAAGCCGCAGTCATGCCGGCAATGCTGGTGTACCTGTGCCACTGGTTCACCCGTGCCGAACGCTCGCGCGCCAACACCTTCCTGATTCTCGGCAACCCGGTCACCATGCTCTGGATGTCGGTGGTCTCGGGCTACCTGGTGCAGCATTACAGCTGGCGCTGGATGTTTATCGTCGAGGGCCTGCCTGCTGTGCTCTGGGCATTTATCTGGTGGCGCCTGGCCGATGACCGTCCAAGCGAAGCCAAATGGCTCAGCACTCAAGAGAAACACGACCTGCAAAGCGCGCTGGATGCCGAACAGGTCGGAATGAAACCGGTAAAAAACTACGCTGCGGCCTTCCGCTCGCCAAAAGTGATCCTGCTGTCCTTGCAGTTCTTCTGCTGGAGCATCGGGGTGTACGGTTTTGTCCTGTGGCTGCCGTCGATTCTCAAACACGGCGCGCAGATGGACATGATCGAGGCCGGCTGGCTCTCGGCCCTGCCCTATCTGGCTGCAGTGATCGCGATGCTCGTGGTGTCGTGGGGCTCGGACAAACTGCAAAAACGCAAACGCTTCGTCTGGCCGCCGCTGCTGATCGCCTCCATCGCCTTCTACGGCTCCTACGTGCTGGGTGCGGAACACTTCTGGTGGTCCTACAGCCTGCTGGTGATTGCCGGTGCCTGCATGTATGCACCCTACGGTCCGTTTTTCGCCATCATCCCGGAAATACTGCCGTCCAACGTGGCCGGGGGCGCCATGGCGCTGATTAACAGCATGGGGGCCCTGGGTTCGTTTGCCGGCTCCTATCTGGTCGGATACCTGAACAGCGAGACCGGTTCACCGGGAGCTTCCTTCCTGTTGATGAGCGGCGCGCTGATGATTTCCGTGCTGCTGACCCTGATGCTCAAACCCACGGTCAATGACACCCCTGCGCCCAAGCAATTGGCTACGCAGGGTCTGGCCCACTCTTGATTTCAACGTCGGTGAATACCTTGAAAAAGAATGTCGTGCTGTACAAAGAACTGTCCGCGCCCCTGATGCAACGCCTGGAAGATCAGGTCAATGTCACCCTGATCAAGCGCCTTGATGCCCAGGGCCTGGAGCAACTGCGGGCGGCCCTGCCCCAGGCCCAGGGATTGCTGGGGGCCAGCCTCAGGCTGGATGCGCAGCTGCTGGATCTGGCACCGGCACTGGAGGCCGTGGCCAGCGTTTCGGTGGGGGTTGATAACTACGACATCGACTACCTGACCGAGCGCAAAGTCCTGCTCACCAACACCCCCGACGTGCTCACCGAAACCACGGCCGACACCGGTTTCGCCCTGATTCTGGCCAGCGCCCGGCGCGTGGTGGAGCTGGCCAACCTGGTGCGCAATGGCCAGTGGCAAAAAAACGTCGGCCCCGAGCAGTTCGGCACCGACGTGCATGGCAAAACCCTGGGCATCATTGGCATGGGCCGCATCGGCGAAGCCCTGGCCCAGCGCGGCCACTTTGGCTTCGGCATGCCGGTGATCTACCACAGCAATTCGCCAAAACCTGCAGTAGAGGCACGCTTCAACGCGCAGTACCGCAGCCTCGATGAACTGTTGCAGCAAGCCGACTTTATCTGCCTGACCCTGCCCCTGACCGCGCAAACCGAAGGCTTGATCGGCGCAGAGCAATTTGCC
Organism: Pseudomonas sp. Lz4W; assembly: GCF_000346225.2. NCBI lineage: Bacteria > Pseudomonadati > Pseudomonadota > Gammaproteobacteria > Pseudomonadales > Pseudomonadaceae > Pseudomonas > Pseudomonas sp. Lz4W. The sequence goes on from NZ_CP017432.1 coordinate 2,723,499, forward strand.
CTGATGCGCCCCGAGAGCATCTTTATCAATATCTCCCGGGGCAAGGTGGTGGACGAAGCGGCACTGATTCAGGCCTTGCAAGAGGGCCAGATTCGCGCAGCCGGGCTGGATGTGTTCGAGCGCGAACCGCTGGAGCTGACCTCGCCGCTACGGCAGCTGGATAACGTGGTGGCCACCCCGCACATAGGTTCGGCCACCCACGAAACCCGCGAAGCCATGGCCCGCTGTGCGGTCGATAATCTGCTGGCGGCACTGGCCGGTGAACGCCCGGCCAACCTGGTTAACCCACAAGCACTGGGCTGATCATTCACCGGCCTTGATTTTGGTCCATAGCCGCGTGCGGATGCGGTCGATATTCAACGGCATGGCCTGGAGGGCAAACAGCTTGTCCATCATCGCCGCCGTTGGATAGACCTTGGTGTCAGCCTTGATCTCGGGGCTGACCAGGGCATCGGCCTGTTCGTTGCCATTGGCGTAATGCACATAGTTGGTGATACCGGCCATCACGTCCGGGCGCAGCAAGTAGTTCATGAAGCTGTAAGCGGCCTTCTCGTCCGGCGCGTCGACGGGCATGGCCACCATATCAAACCAGATCGCCGCACCTTCCTTAGGTATCGAATAACCGATATCCACCCCGTTACTGGCCTCTTTGGCCCGGGTTTCGGCCTGCAGAATGTCTCCTGAAAAGCCTACCGCCACACAAATATTGCCGTTGGCCAGGTCGCTGGTGTACTTGGACGAGTGAAAGTAGCTGATATAGGGCCGCACTTTCATCAGCAGCGCTTCGGCTTTTTTGTAGTCCTGCGGGTTCTTGCTGTGATGGGGCAAGCCCAGGTAATTCAGCGCCGCGGGCAGCACTTCCGGACCGTTGTCCAGTATCGCGACCCCGCATTTACTGAGCTTTTCCATGTTTTCAGGCTTGAAAATCAGGTCCCAGGAATCCACCGGGGCATTCTCGCCCAGCACCGCTTTGACCTTGGCCACGTTGTAGCCGATACCGGTACTGCCCCACAGGTACGGAAAACCGTGCTGGTTCCCCGGATCGTTGACCTCCAGCGCCTTGAGCAGCACCGGGTTGAGGTTTTTCCAGTTGGGCAACTGGCTTCTGTCGAGCTTCTTCAGGGCCCCGCCCTGAATCTGCCGGGCCATAAAGTGGTTGGATGGAAACACCACGTCATACCCGGAATTGCCGGTCATCAACCTGCCGTCCAGGGTCTCGTTGCTGTCAAACAGGTCGTAGGTAAACGCAACTCCGGAATCACGGGAAAAGTTCTTCATCGTGTCGGGTGCGATGTAGTCGGACCAGTTATAGACCTTCACGGTCTCGGCGGCCTGACACAAAGTCCCGGCCAACATCAGGGGCAACAGGGTCATACGGATCATGATTCGATTCCTTGCATGTTCTGGCAGCTTTTTTATAGGCAGGTATCGGCAGTTTTAAGTGAGCAAAGGCTTACAGGATCAGGACATAGGTCTTGCGCACGGTCTCCTGAATGTCCCAGATGCCGGTGCTGTTGGCAGGCAACATCAGTGCATCCCCTGCTTCTATGGTCAGGGTTTCTCCGTCATCCGGAGTAAAGGTGCAGCGCCCTTGAATGAAGTGACAAAACTCTTGCGCCACAATCTGTCGGCGCCAGCGACCCGGCGTGCATTCCCAGATGCCGGTTTCGACCCCGTCGTTACGCTCGACACAGGTGACCGAGGTGATAGCCACCGGCGTACCCAGCGGCACGGCCACCGGGAAGGACTCTGTTAGCGGTACCAGGGCCGTGTTTTTGAATTGAGTGATGCTCATGAAATGCTTCCTGATCAAGACGACGTTTAATTACTGCATGAAACCTTCCATAAACCCGGCCACGCGGCTGGCCAGGCGCCGACGCAAGGGCGAGCTGTGGGGGTTGGCCAGGGTTTGGTCTTCGTAGACGAAGCTGCGGATAATTGCGTTGTAACCCAGCCAGCGGCAGGGCTCCGGCTCCCAGGCCTTGAGCGCAGCGAGTCCGCCTTCGGTCAACACCCAGGGCTGTTTCACCTCGAGGGTGTCGCGTTGCAAAATCAGGTCGGCCAGGGTGCGGCCGCCCAGATGACTGGCGCCTACCCCTTCGCCGCCATACCCGCCGGCCAGGGCGATGCCTTGCTGGCGATCACAGAGCATGTGTGGCTGAAACCGCCGCGACATGCCCAGATTGCCGCCCCAGGCATGGCTGATACGCACGTCTTTAAGCTGCGGGAACAGTTCGCCAAACAAATAACGGCGCAGTTCAATTTCGCTTTCGCTGAGGTCGAAATTGCCTCGCAGGCGTCCGCCAAACTGATAACCGCCCCGCGCACCGAACACCAGGCGGTTATCCACCGTGCGCTGGCCGTAAGTGACCTGACGGCTGCTCTCGCTGAAGGCCTGGCCCCGGGACAGTCCGATCTCGTCCCACACGGCCTGGGACAAAGGCTCTGTGGCCACCAGCAGGCTCTGTACCGGCAGTTGATAGCGGCCCAGGGTTGGCAGGGTATTGGCGTAGCCTTCCACGGCCGGCACCACCCAACGGCTGCGCACCCGGGCTTTGGCTGTGACCACCTGGCCCGACTGCCATTGCGTGACCGGGCTTTGCTCGAATATCTGCACCCCCATGCGCTCAACGGCGCGGGCCAGGCCGCGTACCAGTCTGGCCGGGTGAATGGTTGCAACATGGGGAGTGAAGATGCCGCCATAGGGCCTGGCGACGCGGATCTGTTGCGCCAGTTCGCCCGGGCTCAGCCAGCGGTAGTCGGATTCGTTCAAGCCCTGGGCGTAGAGGCTGGCCAGATAACTGCGCAGACTGGCTTCTTGCTCGGGGTAACGGGCCGCGCAATACAAAGCGCCCCCTTTGCGGTAATCGCAGTCGATGCCTTCACGATCGATGACGTTTTTCACTTCATCAGGTATGCCGTGCAGCAAATCGAAGGAGGCCCGACGCTGCTCGGCAGACAAGCCCGCCAGCAACCGGTCCTCGCCCAGCAAATTGCCCATCAGCCAGCCGCCGTTGCGACCGGAGGCGCCAAAGCCCGCCGTTTGCGCTTCAACAATGGCAATGTTCAGTTGCGGCGCATGGCGCTTGAGGTAGTACGCGGTCCAGAGCCCGGTGTAACCGGCGCCGATGATGGCCACATCGACGTCCAGGTCGTGTTCGAGCGCCGGTCGGGGAGCAAGCTCATCCCCGAGCTGGTCCATCCATAAACTGATTGAGCGCCATGCTGGCATCACCGACTCCACACTGCTTCAAAGAATGGGTCGACCCTACCTCCTGGCGTCAGGAAAAGTCTTGCGCGCGTGCCCGCAAAGAAATTTGTCTGGCGTAAGCCTTGGGTGACTGGCCGGTGTGCTGGCGAAAACAGCTGTAGAACGCCGAGATCGAATTGAACCCGGCCGAGAACGCCACCTCATCGACTTTGACCGGCGACACCGCAGCATCCATTGCCGCCAGTACATGCCGCAGCCGTGCCTGATTCACATAGCGGTAAAAGCTTTGTCCCAATACCTGGTTGAGCAAATACGACATCTGGTTACGTGTATAGCCGCAGGCACTGGCCACTTGCTGCAGATCGAGCTCAGGGTCGAGATAGGGTTGTTGGCGCTCGAAGTAGCTTTGCAGGTCCCGGGCCATGAAACTCAATTGCCGCGCCGAGAGCCCAAGACGGCTGACGGCCGGTCTCAATGAGGGTTTGAGCGCCGGATTGATCGCGGTTTCATGGACCAGGGATGCGTACTCATTGACCCGCCAGATCAGCCCGTCGCGCACCGTAATCGCCTCACTGGCGCGGAATGACACCAGCCCCTGGCTGCCACGCAGGGTCATGCGATATTGAATGAACGCCGTATTGCCATCCAGACGGATACGATCGCTATGCTCCAGCGCTTCATCCGGCTCCCTTGGCATGGAAAGACGCACGTACTCGCGCAGTTCGTCGAGGGCCATGACCCGATTCTGAAAAAAATCGTGATAGCACACGTCCGGGTGATAAAGCGCCATCACCCCGTCCAGGTCACGGTGCTTCCAGCACAAGTGGTAACGCATCACGGTCTGACCGGTAGCGCGGGTCTGTTCGGGGCCGTCATCGGGGTCTGACATGGAACGCTCGTAGGCAAAAAGAGCAGAGAGTGCCGAGTTTGTGCGTTGGCAGCAATGGCCAGGTGCAGGGGTAAACGGCTTAAAAAACGCTTCAGGGCTTGATGTGCATCAAAACCGGATTAAACAGTCTATCGGTATGTAACAAAAGGCTTAGCGCCACAGAATATGGATGGTAGGTTTAAACACGAAACACTCGCTAAAACATCTGCCGGAGATTGTTCTCTGGCTGTTTAAATTCAGAGCAAAAGGAAGTGCTCCATGAACAAAACACGCGACATGCACAAGGTTACCTTCCCTAATGCCTGCCAGCTGATGCGCTGGCATTTTCATCCAATGGGCTTCGAGGCGACCATGGATGCGCCGGGGAGCCTGGTTGCCCGCCTGTTTGATCGTGCCAGTGGCGAAACCCTGATCGCCATCGCCGGCATCCCCTGCGCAACCACCATGACCCCGGGTCAGGTGAGCAATATCATCCAGGCGGTGGAAGACGAACTCGAAAGCTTCGTCCCGCCGATGACCTGGCAGGCGCAGGCCTGACCGCGCCGCCTGCATCGCTGGCAAGCCAGCTCCCACAGTAAATCTCACCGGCACATGACTTTGTGGGGGTGGACTTGCCAGCTCCTACAGTAAATCTGAGTGGCACATGACTTTGTGGGGCTGGACTTGCCCCTGCAGTAAATCTGACTGGCGCGTGACTTTGTGGGAGTGGGCTTGCCCGCGATGGCATCGACCCGGTCTACCCACCTGACCTTGCCGCCTCAATCGCTGGCAAGCCAGCTCCCACAAGAAATCTGACCGGCCCATGACTCTGTGGGAGTGGGCAAGCCTGCTCCTACAGTAAATCAGAGTGGCACCTGCCACCTGTGGGAGCGGGCTTGCCCGCGATGGCATCGACCCGGTCTACCCACCTGACCTTGCCGCCTGAATCGCTGGCAAGCCAGCTCCCACAAGAAATCTGACCGGTGCATGACTCTTTGGGAGTGGGCAAGCCAGCTCCCACAATAAATCTCACCGGCCCATGAATCTGCAAGCCAGTTCCTGCAAAAGGTCTATCCGGCGGGCTCAGATACCTTGCGCAGATCCTCAAAGAATACCTTGCCCCGAGGGATGCGGTCTGAGGCCCTGGGGATGTTCGGACCCTGGGCATCCGGGTTTTCCAGATACCAGTAACAATGCGTCACCGCCCGGGTAATGCCCACATAGGCCAGGCGCAGGATTTCATCCTTCTGCGCCGTGTCGTAAGGGTCCGGGTCGCCATCCTTGCCCAGGCCCGCCATGCGATAGACCTGGTTTTTATACGGCGAAGACGTCAGGTGCTGACAGTCACCCAACAGGAACACCGCATCAGCCTGCAAGCCCTTGGAGCTGTGATAGGTCAGTTGCTTGAGCCGACGGTCTTCAGGCGCCAACCTAGAATCCACATTAACTACCGACTGAATATCCTTCTCAATCAACAACTTATCGCTGCTTTTTCGATACAACATTAAGACGCTATCCCCAGCGTTGTAATGTTCGATCAACCGCGCTGCCAAAGCCTGGTCATCGCGGCTCAATACATTCACCGGTACTGGCACCTTGGGCTCACCACTGGCTTTGGCCCGTTTGCCGGCAATCGAAGGGGCTGCCCGCACGATATGCTCGGCAGCATCGATGATGTGCTGATGGCTACGAAAGTTGTCGCTGAGCATCACCCGGGTGGTGGCGGGCGACGGGAATTCCTTGTTGAACTCCATGAAGTACTTGGGCGAACTGCCGCGCCAGCCATAGATCGACTGCCAGTCATCACCCACACAGAGTAACGATGAACGCTGGGCACCACGCCCGACATGCATCGCCGGGCCTCGACTGCGGATTTCCCGCAGGCTGGCCCTTAACCAGGAAACGATTTGCGGCGAAACGTCCTGGAACTCATCGATCATCAAATGCGACAGCGGGCGCAGTTGCTCATGGCTCAGCAATTTGAAGTTTTGCGGGGTGTTCTCGCCGAACAGCGAAAACATTCGGTTATAGGTCATCACCGGCGGCGACTGTGCCAGCAAGTGATCTTCCAGCGCGCGCCAGTACAGGCTCAGGGCCTCGAAGAAAAACCGGTCCGGATCATCGGCGGCAAATGCCATGTCCCCCACGGCCGCGGCAACGTCCAGCCCCAGGTTCTCTATAAAGCTGGCAGCCGCGACAAAACAGTCCAGCAACGGCGCCGAACTCAGTTCGCCCTTGAGCTTGTAATCAAAACCCGGACCCGCACTGGCATCACCCGCCAGCGAGGTAATAACACGCTTTGCAGCATCATAGCTTTCCAGCCAAATCAAAGGCTTACTGCAAAAAGCTCGAAACAGAGTGCGCTTTACTGCCCATTCGGCGCGCACGCTCAACTTGGCCCCCGGCCTGCAGATTTGCGGGTTTTCCCGCGGATCAAACCCGAGCACCACCCACGCATCCAGTTGCGGCACATACCCGTGACAATGGAACTGCGCACCATTGATCTGCACGGTTTCCCGGCTCGGCTCAATGCCCTGGATCGGCCAGGCGCCCGCGGCAAACCACAGGTCTTCGAGGGTGTCGCACAGCTCTTCGTCGCGCTTGGCGGCCAGCTCGGTCACTGCCATGCGTTTTTGCACATCCGGGTGATCGCGTTCCAGCTCCTTGAGTTGCAGGGCATGCCGGCAGAGGGGTGCCAGGGTCTCGCGAAAACGCTGATCCCGGGTGTAAAGCCCGTGATAGCAGGCATTCAGTTGCTGGCGCTGGGCATCATTGATCCGCAGGTCAAACGGGTTGCTGTCGCTGTCATCGTCATTGAGCAAAGTGCGCGTGCTCAGGGTCTCGAATGCCTGCAACTGGCTGTAGCCGGGCAAGCTGCGGACCATGGGCAAGATCCGCGAATGGAAAGTGCGCACCACATCCCGCGCTTCCTTGAGGCTCAGGGTGCGGCCCCACAAGGCAAAAATGGATTGCAGTTTGCTGATGAAGTCCTTGCGCGACTCGCGGGTGAAGGTCACCACCGTCATCGAACCGAGTTCAAAACCCAGGTAATGGCTGAGCAGCAGAATACGCAGCACCAGCGATGTCGACTTGCCAGCGCCGGCCCCGGCAACCACCGAGGTCGAAGGTGTATCGCTGAGGATCATCTTCCACTGGGCGGCACTGGGCTGTGCCTGTTCGGGCAGGATCGCCGCAACATCGGCCTTGATCCGCTTTTTCAGCTCGGCGGTCAGCGGCAGGCGCCAGTCATCGAACAGGTTATCGTCGATGCCCGGCGCACGCAGCACCTGCGGGCGGGTATCACTGATGAACAATACTTGCCGGCCTTGTTCCAGCCCCTCGGCATGCCCTTCTTCAAAGCCATAATCCACCCCGGCGCTGTGCCCGCTACGAAACCCGTCGGCCTGACCCTGCAACCAGGAGGCGGCATGTTGCGCACGCAAATGGTTCAGGCCGCTGCCAAAGAGTCTGGCGGCCAGGCGCTTGAGCAAGGGTAATCGGGTTAGAGGGGCGAGTTCTTCGGGCAAATCGGGAATGTGTTGCGGCACGCTGACTCCAGGGTGTGAGGCTGTCCGGGCGGATGGGCTATGGTCGCTGCATTGCGCCAAGATATCTAGGAGCATCAGCTCTTTAGAGCATTTTATGAAAGTAGGCAGGGATGTGTTGACGGAAAAATACATCTAACAAATAGATAGTTTTAAAGCATATTTTCAGCTTTTTATCGATATGTTCTTGATGGAAAATCACTCCATCAGCAACCGGGTAACCGTCCACAGCGCACGGGCCACCTGAACAGGAGAAGCATCATGCTTGAACTCAGACCCTTCAACACCCTGGGCGGCGCAAACCACGGCTGGCTGGACGCTCACCATCACTTTTCGTTCGCCGAATACTACGATCCGACCCGGATGAACTGGGGCAACCTGCGGGTGTGGAACGACGATGTGATTGCCCCCGGTACAGGTTTCCCGAAACACCCCCACCGCGACATGGAGATCATCACCTATGTCCGCGAAGGCGCCATCAGCCATGAAGACAACCTGGGCAACAAAGGCCGGACTGAAGCCGGTGATGTGCAAGTCATGAGCGCAGGCACCGGGATTGCCCACAGCGAATACAACATGGAGTCGACGCCGAGCAAAATCTTCCAGATCTGGATCATTCCCAATCAGCAAGGTGACGCACCGGCCTGGGGCGCCAGACCCTTCCCCAAAGGCCGGCGCGAAGGCTTTGTAACCCTGGCCAGTGGCAAGGACGGCGATGACCAAAGCTTGCGCATCCGCGCCGATGCACGCCTGGTGGCGGCCAACCTGAAGGCCGGGGAAACAGCGGAGTATGCACTGGACAGCGGCCGCCGGGCGTATCTGGTGCCTGCCACCGGGGTGATTGAAGTCAACGGCTTGCGCGCCGGCGCCCGGGATGGAGTGGCCGTGGTTGATGAGACCCGGTTGCGAGTCACGGCCATAGAAGATAGCGAGATCGTGCTGGTGGATATCGCCTGATTGATGACTTGAAAAAAGGCCGGCACCTTCACGGGTGTCCGGCCTTTTTTATAGCCTGCACGCTTGCGCCGGCCGTTCAGGCGACAGGCTTCAGCTCAGGGGATTGTCGATCTGGATGTAGAGAGAAAATGCACCCAGCACCAGCCAGAAACAGGCGAACAACCAAGGCGAGCGCACGGAAAACATCAAGGATTTTTTATAACCCTTGTGGGTGGACTCCATCTCGCAAAACAACGGTGATTCATCGTAGGCCATGCCCATGACCGGCTGACTGCTGAGCAGTTCGCTCTGTTTGAAGTGCCAGTGATCGATGATGTCGTAGGCCGCCCGGATCCCCGGCCACGCATTAAGTGAGATCAGTATCCCGAGCACCGCCAGCATGGGCGGTACTGTGAGGGTGAAAAACTTGCCCCACTCCGGGTTGAGGTTAGCCATGCAGGATGCAAAGGCGATCACCAGAAATGACTGGGCCGCCAGATACGCATCGGTGCGGTGGGACAGGATGCTGGTCTCGTACTGGATTTCACGCCGGTAGAAATCCAGCCGGTCCTTGGGCGAGCCGAACATTTTGGCATCGTGCTCGCTCTGAATCTGTAACTCACTGTGCGACGTAATTATTTTGCTCATCCGCAGCGCCCGGGCAATGTCTCGAACACTGTTGGATAGACCCGTCCATTACAAAGTTCAGCCTGTGACACAGCTCGCTGCAGGTGATTTGCGGCGCTGGATCAGATACCCCAACACAGCTAGGGGAGCCGTGGCCAACATCACCTCAACGGTGATCTGCAGGGGCTCGGTGATAAAACCCGACACCAGCAGGCTACCGAGAAAACACAGACCCAGTTGCAGGGTGTTTTGCAAAGCGGCGGCCTTGCCCGAATTTTCCGAAAACGGCATCAGAGCATGGGCCACGACGATGGGGTAGCTCGCGCCGTTGACCAATGCCATCAAACAAAACGGGATCAGCAACGTGGTCAAGGTCGGCTCGGTCATTGTGGCAACGCAGTACAGGCCCACCATGCTGATGCAATACGCCAGCAACAGCCACGGCAATAGCGTGTGGCCCTTGATCCGCTGCAAGGCACTGCGGCAGCTGTAACCGCCGATCATGAAGGCCAGGGTCGGAAACGCGTAGCTCAAGCCGATATCGCTGGGGCTGTAGCCCATATCGCCAAGGATGAAAGGAGAAGCCGTCAACCAGGCAAAGAAACTGGCCGAGCAGGCGGCAAAGATCATCACGTTGCCGCTGAAACCGGGCGAGCGCAGCAGCTGCCAATAGCTCACTTTAGAGATGACGATTGTTGCCGGGGCGCGGGCTTTTTCTTTGAGCAACAGGGTCGGCACTATCAACAGCACCGCCAAACCGAGCAACACACTGAAAATCGCCTGCCAGCCCAAATGGCTCAGCACCACAGCCCCCAACAGCGGTGCCAGCGCAGGCGACAAGGCCATCAACGGCATGATGCTGGCAAATACCCGATTGGCTTTATCGGCCGGGAAGCGATCGATTACCAATGCTTGCCAGGTCACAGCCGCCGCGCAGATGCCGATCGCCTGGATAAACCGCAGGCTCAGGAGCAACACACTGTTATCGACCCACAACATCCCCAGGCACCCCAGGGCAAACATCGACAGCCCCGCCAGCAGCACCGGCTTGCGACCCAGGCGGTCAGACAGCGGTCCCCAGAGCAATTGGCCAAAGGCAAAACCGGCCAGAAAGATGCTGAGACTGGCGCCAACCGCGCCGGAAGACAGCCCCAGCTCGCTGCGCAACGTGCCGAAGGCCGGCAAGTACATATCCATGGCCAGGTAGCCCAGCATGCTGAGCCCCGCGAGGTAACAGGTAAAACCAAAAGAGTTTTTCATGGGCTTCCAAAACTTGCCATCAAACAATTTGTTGACTGGCGTGCATTATCCAGCTGCACATTTGCTTGTGAAGCGATAATAATTGCCTAATGACATCAATTATTTTGAAGGCAAGCCATGTGGTCTGAATACTCGCTGGACGTAATCGATGCCGTCGCCCGCCACGGCAGCTTCAGCGGTGCCGCCCAGGAGCTGCACCGTGTGCCTTCGGCCATCAGCTACACAGTGCGCCAACTGGAGCAGTGGCTGGCCGTACCCCTGTTTGTGCGTCGCCATCGCGATGTCGAACTGACCCCGGCCGGACAGGTGTTTGTCAAAGAAGCCCGTGATGTGATGAAGAAAATGCTCGGCACCCGGCGCCTGTGCCAACAGGTCGCCAATGGCTGGAGCGGCCAGTTGCGGGTGAGCGTGGACTCGATCATCAAACACCCGCGCTGCCGGCAAATGGTGATCGACTTTTATCGGCACTTTCCCGATGTGGAGCTGATTGTTCAGTACGAGGTATACAACGGAGTGTGGGATGCGCTGGTGGATGGCCGTACCGACCTGGTCATCGGCGCCACCAGGGCAGTGCCGGTGGCAGGCAGTTTTGCCTTTCGCGACATGGGCTTTCTGCACTGGCTGTGCGTGGTCAGCCCGCAGCATCCACTGGCCCGGGTTGACGGCTTGCTCGGCGACGAGCAACTGCGCCCCTACCCTTCACTGTGCATGGACGATACCTCGCGCAACCTGCCCAAACGTGACACCTGGACCCTGGATAACCAGCGCCGGATGATGGTGCCCGACTGGACTACAGGGCTGGCCTGCCTTAGCGATGGACTGTGCGTGGGCATGGTGCCTGCTCACCTGGCCCAACCCCTGATCGAGCAAGGCCGATTGCAGGCACTGCATCTGCAACGCCCTTTCCCGGCCAGCCCGTCATGCTTAGCCTGGGTACAGAACAATCATTCTCCGGCGATGAACTGGTTGCTGGAATATTTGGGGGACACGCCCACCCTGAGCCAGGAATGGCTTAATGATGCGGGCGCTGAGGAGTCATGAACGAACAGGCCGGGGGCTGAGCCCGGGCCATCATCAGGGCCGTGCAGGCCGGATCTGAAATCGTCATAAATTGAGAATTAATTGCGTTTTGCCTACATGCTTTTCACGCCACTTTCACATCGACTGGCCTAGATTGGATCCACTCCTTTTGTGAATCCCATTTGGCCCGCTCCCCTCAGCGGGCCTTTTTTTTGCCCTGATTTAACAGGCCTCAATCATCCAGCTGTGCAGGAGCCTTGACCGGTTTTGCAGCCTTGCCCGGCTTGCCGGCCGGCGCTGTTTTATCCGGCGTCACCACCTCGGCCTGGGCCTGAATCTGGTTTTCGGCAGCGGGCAAGGCGTCTACGGTTTTGAACAACTCAGCGAGATTTGCATCACCCTCGGTTTCGAGCTTCTTTTCGCCATCCTTGCCAATCAGAATCACTTTGGCCTTGTCGATAATCATCCCCGGCTTGAGTCCGCGAATCAGCGACATCGTGCTCTGGGGTTCAAGGTCTTTGCCATCACGTTTGCCGGTAATGCCAACAATCGTATAGAGCACCATGTTGCGCTCTTCGAAGCCCTTCTGATTGGCCGGATCGGCCAGCGCTTGCTTGAGTGTGGTCAGGGTTGGATCGACTTCTGTACGAGCGACGATGATCAATGGGCGAAATTTGCCGCGATCCTGTTCAAGGGGGCTTGGAACTTCAACAGCCTGCGCCATGCCAGTCACCAGCAGGCCGGTAAGGATCAATAAACGGATAAACATCCAGAACTCCTTTTATTAGCGGACCGGGTTCGTGGGTGTGCTGCCAATACCTTGAAACCCGTGGCGTTGAGCTTGTCATTCAAAGCGTAGGCCACGGGCTTGATCACGCAACCGGGTACCCGGACTTTGCCTTTCAAGCCTGTTTTTTGCAACAGCATCCGGATCTGTCGCCCATGGCGAAATGCTCACCACAAGCCATGCCCGGCAACCAGAAACCTGGCGCCCCAAGGCTCAAAGCGATTTAGCCGGCGACCGGTTTTTCGCCCTGAAGTGACGCACCAGGGCTACCACCACCATCAATACGATAACGCCCAGGGCAATCGGCAAACGATAGGGTTTGAGATCCCCCAGCAAGCCCTCGAGAAACTCTCCGGCCCAGTACCCGCCGCTGGCGAACAGCGTCGCCCATACCGCCGCGCCCACCAGGTTGATGCAGGTAAACTTGACCGGTGAAACCTGGCTTGCACCAATGACCATCGGCCCCACCAGACGCATGCCATACAGAAAGCGCACGGAGAAAATCGACGCCGTAGGGTACTTGTTGATCAACTGCGTCACCCGCTCGATGGCGGCTTGATGCTTGTGCAGTTTGGGCAACAGCCGGGCACCGAAGTAGCGACCGGTCCAGAACAGCAACTGGTCACCCAGCATCCCGGCCAGACTCGCATACATAATGACCGGCAACAGCTTGAGCACATGTTGATGGGCTGCCATGCCCCCCAGAATCAGGATGGTTTCACCTTCCAGCAAACAGCCGATAAAGATGGCCAGGTAACCATAGGTCGCCAGCAAGTAGTTGAAATCGATGTGTTCAAACATGTGCACTCTGTAGCTCCATTGGAAGAGAGTATTGCTGCATCCAGCCGGCGCAATCTAACACGCAGCCAGTCAGTGCCGGTGCCTGTGGTGAATATCCGGAAAGTGCGGATGGCTATGCCGAACGGGAGAATGCACATGCCCATGGCTGTGGGCGGCACCCGGCGGTACATCCTCGGCATGCTCATGCTGATGGTGCTCATCGTGGGTATGGCGATGGGTGTGCTGCAGCGGCTGGTGTTGATGCATATGCTCGTGCCGCTCGGTGAGGTGCAGCCAGACCCCGAACAGCATAAACGCGGCGGCCAGCCAGAACAGCAGCGAGACTGATTCCCCCAGCAGCACAATTGCAATCGCAGCGCCCAGAAAAGGCGCGGTCGAGAAGTACGCCCCCGTGCGCGCCGCACCCAGTCCGCGCAAGGCCAGCACAAACAGCACCAGGCTCACGCCGTAGCCCAGAAAACCGATCAATAAAGTGGGCGTCAGCGCCACCAGAGGCGGGATTTTGGCCCCCAGGGTCAATCCGATCGCGCAGTTGACCAGCCCTGCAAACAACCCTTTTACCCCGGCAATAAAGAGCGCATCGCAAGCCGATACCTTGCGCGTCAGATTGTTGTCCACCGCCCAGCACAAACAGGCAAACGCCACGGCCAAGGGCCCAAGCCAGGATTGCGCGACACCCGCTGCCTGGCCGGACGGCCACGACAAAACAATGCCCCCGGCAATAATTGCCAGCATCCCCACGACAATCCTGCGGTCTGCATTTTCCTTGAACACCACCCACGCCAGCACGGCAGTCAGCACGGGTTCCAGATTGAGCATCAATGACGCCGTGGCGGCACTGGTCAGAGTCAGCCCCACCATCAGTGCGACCGGGCCAAGAATCCCGCCGAACACAACCGCCCCGACCAGCCACGGCCACTCGCTGACACTCAGCCCGGACCTTTTCCAGCCCCGATCGCGAAGCAAACGCAGCAACACCAGGCCTGTGCCGCTGCCCAGATACAACAGCCCGGCCAACAGCACTGGCGGGATTTCTGTGCCCAGCAACTTGGCCAGCGGGGTACTGGCCCCGAACAGCGCCGCCGCCGCCAAGGCATAAATCACACTTGTATTCATCACATCCACTTCTGTTTCAGTCGTGCAAGCAGCCTAGACCAGCGCGCAGGCAAAGCGACCTGAATCAGCAGCAGCCAGCGGCAGCACTTGGCATTACCCCTTGGTACCCACGGCTTTCTGGCAATGGACGAGCCATATCCCCCCTCAAACCCCCACTGGTTACCTAGCCCTATGATTTTTCGACGGTTTTATTAAGCCAAGGAGCAAAAAAAACTCACTCAATCAGCACTAACCAACTTGCCTCATCGGTGCAGGCTCTATATATTCGTCCACCTGTCACGCAGGCTCTTGAGTACTTTGATCCCGAAGCACCTTCCTTCCTGACCCGCTTTATAGCGCTACCGCCCGAATGGCGAAATTGGTAGACGCATGGGACTTAAAATCCCCCGTTCGAAAGGACGTGCCGGTTCGATTCCGGCTTCGGGCACCAAACAAATCAAGGGCTTGCATGAGATTCTTCGTGCAGGCCCTTTGTTTTTTGTTCCGCAATTCTGAAAGCTGTTCCGCAATTCTCGATTTTTGCCTCTCCCCTTGGCGTCCTGCCGAATGAACACAAACCCGAAATAACTCATGTCCACTACAACGGATTTGCAATCCGAGCTGGAAGTCTTTTAAAGCCGTGGTCTGGAGCCTGCTTGGCGTTCCATTAGCACCGACATTGCGCAAATCTGGAGCAACAAGGATAATGCTAATCATTATCAATTGTTGCTATTGGTTTGTCCTCTCATGCCTGCTCCCGATTATTATGCCCTGCATCTAATGTACAGCGAACATAACGGCTGGCTCAAAAGCTGGTTGCGCGCCCGCATGGGCAACGCCGCCGATGCAGCAGACCTGGCCCAGGATACCTTTGTGCGTCTGCTGACTTCCCGCGACGTCGAACAGATTCGCGAACCGCGCACCTACCTGAGCGCTATCGCCCGGGCACTGATGATCGACAAATTCCGTCGCCGCGCCTTGGAGCAGGCTTACCTCGAAGTCCTGGCCCTGCGCTCGGAACCGCTGGATATCTCACCTGAAACACGCCTGATGATTCTCGAAACCCTGGTAGCCATCGACACCATGCTTGATGGCCTGGGCGAGCGTACGCGGCAGATATTCCTCGCCGTGCAATTGGAAGGCCTGAGTTATGTGGCCACTGGCGAACGCCTGGGCGTTTCGGTGACCACCGTCAAGAAACACGTGATCCGCGCAATGACCCATTGCCTGCTGCTTACGGAGGACTGATGGCTGCGCCCCTGGATCTGCTCACCCTCGAAGCCGCAGCCACCTGGTATGTGCGCCTTAACAGCATGCCGCCCACAGAGGCTGATCAACAGGCCTGGCGCCACTGGCTGGCCGCCAACCCACAGCACGCGCGAGCGTGGGCACGCGTAGAAAAACTGCAAAGTCAATGGGCTCGGTTGCCCGCAGACGTGTCACTGCCGACGCTGGCCGGGGTAAAGGCCCGCCGCCGCGCTGTGCTCAAGACCCTTGGACTGTTGCTCGCCGTGGGCGGCAGTGGCTGGCTGGCCACCGAGCATCTGCCCTACCTGGCGATGCTTGCCGATCAACGCACCGCCACCGGCCAGCGTCGGCACATGCGTCTGGACGACGGTAGCCAACTGGACCTCAATACCGACAGCGCCGTAGACATTGCCTTCAGCGCCGACTTGCGTCTGATCCGCCTGCACCGCGGCGAAATCCTGGTAGACACAGCCAGCGATAGTCGCCCGTTTATCGTCGAAGCACCCCAAGGCTCGGTGCGTGCCCTGGGCACGCGTTTTGTCGTGCGTTGCGGGCCGACGTTCACCGATGTGTGCGTGCTGGATAAGGCGGTAGAGCTACGCCCTCTGAATCATCCTTCACGGGTTCAGCGCCTGAATGCCGGCCAGCAGGCCCACTTCGACCGCGACCAGATCAGCGCCGTGACCCCCTCCCCGGCAGGTGTCGGTGCCTGGAGCCAAGGCATGTTGACTGTCATCGAGTGGCGCCTGGGGGATTTTATCGCCGAGCTCAGCCGTTACCGTCGCGGCGTGCTGCGCTGTGCCCCGTCCGTTGCCAGCCTGCGGTTGAGTGGTGCATTCCGTATCGACGACACCGATACCATTCTGGAAAACCTCAGCCAATCCCTGCCGGTCAGCGTACGTTTCGTGACGCGTTACTGGGCCAGTGTCGAAGCGGCCTGAAGTTTTTTGCGAATTATTCCCATCCCGGGTTGCCGATTCCTATTTTCGTTCGGCCATGTACAGAAAGCAGCGTTTACGACTGCTTGCCTGCCCTGCCAACGGAAGGAAACCTGTATGTCACGATTCACCCTCAACGCCGCCCGGCCGCTTGCGCATGCCGTTCACCTGGCTGTGGCGCTTGGTGTATTTTCGGCCTTGAGCCTGGCGCCAACCCATGCGCTGGCGCAAAACCAGACCCACACTTACCAAATCAATGCGGGCTCGCTCGGCGCGGCGTTGAGCCTGTTCGCGACAGCGGCCAATGTCACGCTATCGTTCAACGCCGAGCAGACCCAAGGCATGACCACACCGGGATTGAGCGGCACTTATAGCACCGACGAAGGCCTGGCACGCTTGCTCGCGGGCAGTGGCTTGCAGGCTCAACGCCAGGCTAATGGTGCTTATGTGCTGGTGCCCGTGCCCAAGAGTGATGAGCTGCAATTGGGCGCTACAACCATCTCCGGCCAGGCCCTGGGCTCAATCAGCGAAAACACCGGTTCCTACACTACCAGCTCCATGAGTACCGCGACCAAACTGGCGGCCTCCATGCGCGAGACGCCGCAATCGGTCACGGTAATCACTCGCCAACGCATGGATGACCAGAACATGCAGTCTCTGGAGGACATTTCGACATACACCCCAGGCCTGACCATGCGCAAAACCGGTGGTGAGCGCCCTGAGTTCTATTCCCGCGGTTCTGCCATCGACAACATTATGATCGACGGACTGCCAGTCGCGTATGACAGCGACACCCTTGGCACCTCGACCCTGGCGATGTTCGACCGGGTTGAAGTTGTGCGCGGTGCGTCGGGCCTGATGCTCGGTGCCGGCAACCCGTCCGGCACCCTTAACCTGATCCGCAAACGGCCCACTGTCGAGCCGCAAGTTTCTGTCACCCTGGGTGCCGGTTCATGGGACAACTATCGCACCGAAATCGATGCCAGCAGTGCCCTCAATTCCAGCGGTTCGATCAGGGGCCGCGTAGTCGGTGCCTTCCAGGACAAAGACAGCTTTACCGATGGCTACAGCAGCAAGCGCCAGTTGTTGTACGGCATCACCGAGTTTGACCTGAGTGAAGCCACTACCCTGACCCTCGGAGCGTATTACAACCGTGAGGACAACCCGGGGGCCGACTGGTCAGGCATTCCGACCCGTGCCGATGGCACGTTCCTGCCAATATCCCGTTCGACGCGCATGAGCCCGAACTGGACCTACTGGAACAAGAAAAACACCAGCGCATTTGCCGAAATTGAGCACCGCTTCGACAACGACTGGAAACTGCGCCTCAATACCACGTGGCTGCGAGGCGACCTGGACATGCTGGGCACCAGTTTCTATCGACTGGATCCCAGTGCAGATCAGTTGAACCTGAACGTGGGCCGCTACACCTACCAGCACACGCAAAAAAGCGTCGACGGCTACGTTTCCGGCCCCTTCACCCTGCTTGGTGCCACCCACGAACTGGTGCTCGGTGGCAGTTATCGAAATGATAAAACCGACGATGGCCCCGGCGGTGGTTTCCTCAACGACCCGAATATCGTGCTCGATCCATCAAACTTCGACTATCACGGCGTAGAGAAACCGGCTATCAACTACAACTGGTCACGCAAGGGCAAGGTCGATCAATACAGCACTTACGCCACCGTACGCTTCCATCTGCGCGACGACCTAAAACTGATCCTCGGTTCACGCCTGGACTGGTACGAATACGAACAGAACACTATTTCCGGCGATTACACATTCGGCGCCGACTACAAGGCGACGCGGGAATACACCCCCTACGCCGGCTTGATCTACGACATCAACGATACCTACTCGGTGTACACCAGCTGGACCAGAATCTTCCAGCCGCAAGCGAACGTGGACTTCCAGGGCAGCCTGCTGCCGCCGGTCACCGGCACCAACCGCGAAATCGGGATCAAGGGCGAGTACTTTGACGGTGCGTTGAACGCCAGCCTGGCCTACTTCCAACTGAACCAGGAGAACCTCGCCCAAGGGCTTGATGCCTGTGCCGAGGGTGTTGCTTCCTGCTCCGTGGCCTCCGGCGAAGTGGAAACCAAAGGCGTCGACCTTGAGCTGCAAGGCATGCTTGCCCTTGGCTGGCAGGCCTCGGCGGGCTACACCTATGCCGGCGCCAAGAACGTCAAGGGCGGCAGCGGTCGCTTCGACAGCGACACGCCATACAACCTGCTCAAGCTGTCCACCACCTATCAATTGCCGGGCGATCTCGAAAAATGGTCGATCGGCGGTTCATTCCGCAGCCAGAGCAGCACATACACAACCTACGGCGTATCTCAGGGCGGCTACAGCATCGTCGACCTGATGACCGGCTACAACGTGAACAAAAAACTCAAGGTGCAAGCCAACCTGAACAACGTGTTCGACAAGCATTACTACCAGAGCATCAGTAACCCGGCGGGCGCAAACATCTTCGGCGACCCGCGTAACGTGGCCGTGACCATGAAGTGGAGCATGTAAGCTACGCACTTCTGAGAATGACAACATCCTGCTTGGGCAGGTGTTGTCATCCGGACGCTGAACCGCCCCGTATTCTCTAGACACCTTGCAAGCTCATTGCGTAACGTGCTTGGTCACGCGCTGCCAGCCACTGCTCAAGGGCAAAGCGCTTGCCCTGCTCGCCCGGCACTAACGCGGCATTGGCCAGATTTGTGCGCTCTGTTTGGAGGGCGGCGTCCTTGGCGGCCAGTCGCCGTTCATAAGCGTTGGCCTGCCATGCCCATGCGGCCCACGCGCTGCCAGCCATCAGGGCCAGGATGATCAGCAGCCCCCCGCCCCACTTCGCCGCATCGATCTTCACGCCAACACCTTGTGCGCCCGGGCGTACAGCGCCTGCCGATAGGCCGCGCCATCCTGGCCAACGTTGATGCGTTAATACCTGCTCAACAGCAGCCATTCCTGAAGGTGTGGGTTCGACCAAAATGGACGTTCAAGCGCTGGAGATGCGCAGGCGCATACATTCATGTATTGCCATAATATATGGAAATGCATATATTCGTTTATCCATATGTTTCGAGCTTTGAAGTGATGACTTCAAGGGCGGTACTCTGCTGACCTTCCCGGTTTAGTTGATCAGCCTTTGTGCCCTGGCTCGGCGCCTCAGCCTCTGACGTCCGCCTGAAGCGGAAGGATAAACCCATGCGAATTCTGTTCATGTGCACGGCCAACAGCTGCCGCAGCATTCTTTCAGAAGCCCTGTTCAATCACCTGGCACCGCAGGGTTTCGAGGCAGTGAGCTCCGGGAGTTTGCCCAAGGGCCAAGTGCTGCCACGCAGCCTGTCTACCTTGCAGCAGGCCGGCATCTCGATCGACGGTTTGTACAGCAAAGGTAACGACGCCTTCGAAGGCCAGCCGCCGGATATCGTGATCAGCGTCTGCGACAAAGCCGCAGGCGAAAGCTGCCCGGTGTATTTCGGCCCGGCACTGAAGTCCCATTGGGGTCTGGAGGATCCGTCCGAAGTGACGGGTGATGAATCTGCGATTGATGCTGCCTTCCGCGCCACGCTAGCGCATATCGAACGACGCTGCAAAGCCTTTCTCGAACTGCCCCTCAACCGCCTCAGCCGCGACGAGCTCAAAACCGAGCTCGATCGGATCGGCGTGCTTTAAGGAAAATGTATGTCTGAACATCTACCCAATCTGGACCTGACTCTGTTCGACGGCTCTCAGGCTTCTACGTCGGCATCGCACAAACCGCGCATCTTGTTGCTCTACGGGTCGACCCGCGAACGCTCCTTCAGCCGCTTGCTCGTGGAGGAAGCCGCGCGCTTGCTTGAGCACTTTGGTGCTGAAACACGCATCTTCAACCCATCGGGGTTGCCGTTGCCTGATGACGCCCCGGTGGATCATCCCAAGGTGCAGGAATTGCGTGATCTGGTGTTGTGGTCGGAAGGCCAGGTTTGGTGTTCTCCGGAACGCCACGGCGCGATGTCGGCGGTGTTCAAGGCGCAGATCGACTGGGTTCCGCTGGAGCTCGGCGCAGTTCGCCCCACCCAGGGCAAAACCCTGGCGGTGATGCAAGTATGTGGAGGTTCGCAGTCGTTCAACGTGGTCAATCAACTGCGCGTATTGGGGCGCTGGATGCGTATGTTCACTATCCCCAATCAGTCCTCGGTACCTAAGGCCTACATGGAGTTCGACGAAGAGGGACGGATGAAACCTTCGCCTTTTTATGACCGCGTCGTCGACGTGATGGAAGAGCTGGTGAAATTTACCGTACTGCTTCGCGACCGACAGGAGTTTCTGGTGGATCGCTATTCAGAGCGTAAGGAATCGGCCGAACAGTTGATGGCCAGGGTCAACCAGCGCTCAATCTAAGAGGTCGGCCAGTTGCGGCCCTTCACGCAAGCCAGCGGCGAAAAACGCAAATTGGCCTACGCTACTTCTCAGTGCGTTTCTGACTCGATTGCTCTACTCGTAAGAATCATCATCGTTCGCCTGAAAGAGCCCCCTGATGACAACAAACAGACTGATTGGCTTTATTGCCCTACTTACTGCTTGCACCGCCCACGCTGATGACGGTGGCATCAGTTTCTGGCTACCGGGCCAATTCGGCACACTAGCGGCGGCGCCCACTGCCCCGGGCTGAAGCCTGCCACTGGTCTATTACCACGTTAACGCCAGCGATGGCGGCAGCAAGCCATTTCCCAGGGGCGGCCGAACCACACTTGGGCTGGATGCGAAAGCTGATTTGTTATTTGCCAGTCCCACCTACACATTCGCCGAGCCGTTGCTCGGGGCTCAAGCGGCGATCTCGATGGTAGCCGCCGTTGGAAGGTCCGAAGCCAGCGTTGATGCAACATTGAGCGGCCCCCGTGGCAAAAGTTTTTCCGGTGGCACGGACGACAGTTTAAAGGGTGCAAGCGACGTTTACTTGCTGGGTACCCTGAAGTGGAACCACGGCGTGCACAATCTCATGGCGTACAGCATGGGTAACCTGCCGGTCGGTGCCTATGACCCTGACCGCCTGGTGAACATCGGGCTCGGCCATGCCGCGCTGGACGCCGGCGGTGGTTACACCTACTTCGACAAAACCAACGAGTTTTCCGTTGTGGCGGGCATGACCTACAACTGGAAGAACCCGGACACCCATTATAAAAATGGCATCGACGCCCACCTGGATTGGAGTGCTTCGCACTTCATCACAAGCCAGACTCAGTTGGGCGTGGTTGGCTACTTCTTCAATCAGATCACAGGGGATAGCGGCAGCGGTGCCACCCTGGGCGACTTCAAATCAAAAGTCAGCGCCGTAGGGCCTCAGGCCGGGCATTTCTTCAAGGTTGGCAAAGACCTCTGGTACGTCAACCTCAAAGGCTACTACGAGTTTGATGCAAGGAACCGTCCGGAGGGCTGGAACACCTGGTTATCTTTGGCCATACCTTTGCCTGGTTAATCGTGTTGCGTAACTGTCTGCTTCGGGGCGGTTGGCTTGGCGATTCTGAGTAACTGGCGTCAGTGGGCCCATTGGAACCCACTGACGATTGATTTACTTGGCCGTGGTGAGCTTGGTATAGCTAGTGATCAGGTTTCTGTAGTCAGGAATGTGGTTTGAAAACAACGCCCCCAGTCCTTCCACATCATTGCGCCAGTCTCGATGTAGCTCACAAGCCAGACCGAACCAGGTCATCAATTGGGCACCAGAGCTGGACATACGATCCCATGCCGAGTGCCGGGTGATTTCGTTGAATGTTCCGGAAGCATCTGTGACCACAAACACGTCAAAGCCTGCCTCCAGCGCAGAAAGTGCCGGGAACGCGACGCACACTTCGGTAACAACCCCAGCAATAATCAGCTGTTTTTTACCTGTAGCCTTGATTGCTTTTACAAAGTCTTCGTTATCCCAGGCATTTATTTGCCCTGGACGGGCGATGTAAGGCGCATCAGGGAAAATTGCCTTTAACTCAGGGACTAACGGGCCATTGGGACCGTCTTCGAAACTGGTTGTCAGAATCGTAGGAAGGTTGAAGTACTTGGCAAGATCGGCCAAAGCCAATACGTTATTTTTGAACTTGTCGGGGTCAATATCACGCACCAGAGACAGCAGGCCTGTTTGATGATCGACTAACAATACGGCAGCTTGATCTTTGTCCAGACGTTTGTATTTGACAGACATTCGATTTCTCCTAGACCACTGTGAAAGCCAAGGCAGCCTCCACGGTAAAGTTAGTTTCCTGTGAGTACGTTAGTGTCTTGCGTACCCTTGGAGTCCAGCTCTTCGTGATGCCTGACCACCTCCCGAGCTCCGATGTAGCGCTCGGGCGGCAGCTGATAATGAGTCATCGCGCGCGTGAACCTTAGCCTACTCGCCAGCATCTGGACGATTGCAACCCATAGTGACTGGCTGCAGTCGGCCCGAAGCCTGCGTGCATGGGTTACAGCTCAAAACTTGGGCTATCTTTCTGCGACTCAACTGCAAAAGGTGATCCAGTAAGCAAGCATGCCTTATGAGTCAGTCGCCCCATCGCCTGAACCTTTTCGCACTGATATTGCCCGGTGCATGGGCAACCACAACTCTGCGGCTACTGCGCTGAACATGATGTGCTGCTGATGGGTGCCTGGAACAACAAACCGGATCGCGGGAGCAGTGCGATCATTTGATCAAAGGCCGCCACCGCATATCTGCCATCAAGGCTTTTCACGGTGGGCATTTGTGCAGGAAACCCGAATCGCACTCTGCCGGGGAACACTTCATCCATAGCTGAGTACCAGCCAAGCAGAGCTTGCTGGAGGCGCACGTGCAGCTCGAACTTGCTCCGGCGGCGGGTGGTGTCGGACCTGGCTCGCTCGCGTGCGAGCCGAGGATCTATGGGGCCGACAATGTAACAGTCAGCAAAGCCGATACGTCCTTGGGCGATCGTTTCTCTTGTGGCCTCCAGCTCTATTCGCCAGTCGTGTTCGCTCGCCTCGCCGATCTGCCAAAGAGTCCAAATGTAGTGGAGCTTGAGGGGGTCACTGTCACACACCGCCCATGAATAAGCGGCCTCCATGGCCAGCGCCGTTTGCCAGCGATCCACGTTTCGCTCTGCCCAAAAAGCCGCTGCACCGGCTGGATCTTTTATCCGGTCCGGCTCGTTCTCAAAACGGCCGTTTTCAGGGATGACATGCTGCCCTCCATGCTGGGCGCACCAGGTGGTTTTCCCGCTGGCGCTGATACCTTCAACAACCACAATCATCGTTATGCCTACTCCGTTAACTACGCCATCCCTGCATGCAAATAAACCTGTAGAAAACAGTGCAGATCATTGCAATCAAGCTTCAATCAGATATGAAGGTTCCCATAGAACAACCAGCGCCAACGACAGCCTGTCGCTAACTGCCCGATCCCTCACGGGAGGTCGCATCGGAGTGTAATCTGAATGTCGTCCGGCAGATCGCACTCCGATGCAGACCTGGAAGCCTTGGCAAATTACCCAATTCCCCCCAGTTCAATGACCCCGGGTTTACGAGGCAGTCGTGGCTTTGTGCGGGAGGCCATGGTGCCGCATGCCGCGCCCAACCTGTGGGAGCTGGCTTGCCAGCGATGGCGGTGGGTCAGTCAATACATCCGGCAATGACATTACGCCATCGCGAGGCAAGCTCGCTCCTACAAATGCTGCTATCGCCCCTCCTCTGTGGGAGCTGGCTTGCCAGCGATGGCGGTGAGTCAGTCAATGTATCCGGCGCTGACATTGCGCCATCGCGAGGCAAGCTCGCTCCTACAAATGCTGCTATCGCCCCTCCTCTGTGGGAGCTGGCTTGCCAGCGATGGCGGTGGGTCAGTCAATACATCCGGCGCTGACATTGCGTCATCGCGAGGCAAGCTCGCTCCTACAAATGCTGCTATCGCCCCTCCTCTGTGGGAGCTGGCTTGCCAGCGATGGCGGTGGGTCAGTCAATACACCCGGCAATGACATTGCGCCATCGCGAGCAAGCTCGCTCCCACAAATGCCGCTATCAACCTGTGGGAGCTGGCTTGCCAGCGATGGCGGTGGGTCAGTCAATATATCCGGCAATGACATTGCGTCATCGCGAGGCAAGCTCGCTCCTACAAATGCTGCTATCGCCCCTCCTCTGTGGGAGCTGGCTTGCCAGCGATGGCGGTGGGTCAGTCAATACATCCGGCGCTGACATTACGCCATCGCGAGGCAAGCTCGCTCCTACAGTGGAGCTCCGCTCTTGTTCAACTACCAGCCTCAATCGCCCAATGCTGTACCTTCGCGGCGGGGATCGGCACCGGCGGCCCAGCCGTTCTGATCACGAACGATGATCTGGGTCCCGCTGGTCATTTCGATGGCGGACACCTCATGCCCGCGATCTTTCAACTGCTGTATCAGTGCCGGGCTGACTCGTCCGGCCTCGACCTCGGTGTCCACATTGCGACTGCCAAAGTTGGGCAGCCCGATGGCGTCCTGCGGGTTGAGCTTCCAGTCCACAAGCCCCACCACCGCCTTGTTCACGTATTCGATGATCTGCGAACCGCCAGGGGAACCAATGGTGGCAACCAGGGCGCCGGTGTTGCGATCAAACACCAGGGTCGGCGCCATTGAAGAACGTGGTCGCTTGCCCGGCTCGATACGGTTGGCAACCGGTTTGCCGTTTTCATCCGCAACAAAGGAAAAGTCAGTGAGCTGGTTGTTGAGAATGAAGCCGTTGCTCATGACATGTGAACCAAACGCCGATTCAACCGAGGTGGTCATCGAAATGGCGCCCCCCTGATCGTCGACAGCCGCTATTTGCGAAGTCGAAATGCGCAGCGGCGAGCGATCAGGCGCCAGCGCGAGATTGATTCCCGGTGGTGTACCGGCTTGCGCACGGCCCATGCTCTTGTCACCGATCAGGGTCGCCCTGGCCTCCAGATAGGCTCTGTCGGTCAGGCCTTTAACGTTCACCGGAACGAAGTCGCTGTCCGCCAGGTACTGCGCACGGTCGGCATAGGCCAGACGCTCGGCCTCTGCCATCAGGTGCACTGCAGTGGCCGTTGGCTGCAGGCCAACAGGAGGCATGGTGGCCAGGTCCAGGGCGGCAGATTTGCGTTGCAAGGCATCAAGAATGCCCAGTGTCTGCAACACGGCAACGCCACCGGAAGAAGGCGGCGGCATGCCGCACACACGCCACTGTTTGTAATCACCACATACCGGGTGACGCTCTTTGGCCCGGTAGCCACTGATATCGGCTAACGACAACGAACCCGGGTTGGGATGGGCGTTGACCTGATCAACCATCCCTTGTGCAACTGCGCCCTGATAGAACGCATCCACGCCCCGATCGGCAATGGCCTGGAGGGTTAGTGCCAGTTCCGGATTCTTCAGCAACGTGCCCACCGGCAAGGGCTGACCCTGGGCCGTGAGCAGGTATTTGGCCAGTGCCGGCGACTGGGCGATGAACTTGTCAGAGGCGATTTGCGCGTGCAAACGGGGAGACACCGGAAAACCGTCTCTGGCCAATTGGATCGCAGGCTGGAACAGCTCATTCCAGGGCAATTTGCCATGTTGGGCATGGGCCATTTCCAGCGCCCTCAGCACTCCAGGCACGCCCACCGACAGCCCACCGATCTGGGCGTCGGCAAAGGCCATCGGCTGGCCGGCCGGATTGAGGAACATGCGCCCGTCGGCGCCGGCCGGTGCCGTTTCCCGGCCATCGAAGGCCTGCACTTTGTGTCCGTCCCAATACATGATGAAAGCACCGCCGCCGATGCCGCTGGCCTGGGGTTCAACCAGGGTCAGTACCGCCTGCATGGCAATGGCCGCGTCGATCGCAGACCCGCCTTTGCGCAGCATCTGCTGTCCCGCCGCGGTTGCCAGCGGGTTGGCTGCCGCAGCCATATGACGCGCCGCATGCACAGGGACCATATCGTTGCGATAACCAGAGCCAATCTCGGGGGCAGGCGGCAATCCGGAGGTTTTTTCAAGCTCCGGACTCTCGCTGCGGCACCCCCCGATCAAGAGGGCCAGAGCCGACAAACCAATCACATAAAGATTATTTTTTTTAGCACACAGGGTAATGGTCAAAAGGGCTTCCTTCTTCCTTGCTTGGTAATGCGCGGCCCAACGGCCTGAACGCAAACCCTCAAAAGTCGCGACTTGAGAGGTACGGCTGGACGTGATCCTGCATCACATCGCCAGCCTGGCAAAGAAAAAATTATGGCCTGAGACTGCCTGCCCTCGATCCTTCAGCGCCGATGGGCCAGTGACCGCACCAGCCCGTCACCCAGGCTTTGCACGCTCTGTACCAGAATCACCAGCACCACCACCGTGGCCACCATCACCTGATTATTGAAGCGCTGATAGCCATAACGGATCGCCAGGTCACCCAGGCCGCCACCACCAATGACCCCGGCCATGGATGAAAAGCCGATCAGCATCACCAGGGTCAGGGTAATGCCCGCCAACAAGGCCGGCAGCGCTTCGGGCAATAGCACCTTGAAAATCACATGGCCAATGTGGCCGCCCATCGCCAGGATTGCTTCGATCCGGCCCTTGTCCACTTCATCCAGCGCGTTCTCGACAATCCGGGCAAAAAACGGAAAGGCCCCGATGGTGATCGGCACCACCGCAGCCGTGCTGCCCAGGGTGGTGCCCACCAGCAACCGGGTCAGCGGGATCAGGGCAATCAGCAGCACCACAAAGGGCAACGAGCGCCCCAGGTTGATCACCGCCCCCAGCACCCGGTTAAGGCGTGGCAAGGGAAACAACCCGTCGCGACGGCTGATGAACAGCAGCACCCCCAGCGGCAGGCCGATCAGCACGGTGAAGAGTGCGGCCAGCAGCACCATGTACAGGGTTTCGCCAGTGGCGGTGAGCAACAGTTGAAGAATGTCATGCCAGTCCGTTTTCATCCTGCCCTCACCACTTGCAGACCCGGAGCCAGTAAACGCCCCAGTTTTGACGACGGGTCAGCCTGCAACTGCACCAGGCTGCCGCTCTCCACTATGCGTCCGGCGGCCAGGGACACTGCGCTGTCGCAAATGGCCTTGACCACCTCCAGTTCGTGGGTGATCAACACGATGGTCACCCCCAATTGCCGGTTGATATTGCGCAGCAATTGCAGAATCGAATCCGTGGTTTCCGGGTCCAGAGCGCTGGTGGCTTCATCCGACAGGATGTAAGCCGGGCGTCCAGCCAGGGCCCGGGCAATACCGACCCGCTGTTTTTGCCCGCCGGACAGCTGCGATGGAAACGCCTGTGCCTTGTCGCTCAGGCCCACCAGATCCAGCAACTCGCGGACCCGGCTGTGGCGCTGCTCTTTACTCACCCGGGCAATCTCCAGGGGCACGGCCACGTTGTCGAAGACATTGCGTGAGTGCAGCAGATTGAAACCCTGAAAAATCATGCCGATGCGCTGACGCTGACGGCGCAGTTCAGCGTCAGACAGGGCCGTCAGGTCAGCACCATCCAGCAGAATGCGCCCGGAGCTGGGGCGTTCGAGCAGATTGAGACACCGCAGCAACGTCGACTTGCCCGCCCCGCTACGCCCGAGAATCCCGAAAATCGCGCCATCGGCAATGCTCAGCGACACCTGATCCAGCGCCGGCGGCTGCCCGGGCGCGTAGGTTTTGCTCAACTGCTCGACGACAATCATGGCTTGCTGTCCGGGACCGCGACCGCAAGCACCGAGCCCGAGAAAGTGTCGTTGATGTACTTGGCAACCTCTGGGGAAGTCAGGTCTTTGGCCAGCTGTCTGATTCGCGGGTCGTCCTGCAGTTTCGGGACGGTCACCAGAATATTGGCGTAGGGGTTACCCTCGGCTTTCTCCAGCCCCAGCGCATCCTTGGCCGGCACCAGGCCTGCTTCAAGCGCGTAGTTGCCGTTGATCACCGCCAGGTCCACATCATCCAGGGCGCGGGGAATCTGCGGCGATTCGATTTCCAGGATCTTCAGCTGTTTCGGGTTTTCGGCAATGTCCTTGAGCGTCGCCTGATCGCTGGCCGGGTCATTGAAACCGGACTTGAGCTTGATCAGCCCGTTGTCCTGCAGCAGGTACAGTGAGCGACTGAGGTTGGTGACGTTGTTAGGCACGGCGACCGTACCTTGTTGCGGCACCTCGGCGAAGGTCTTGTGACGATGGGAATAAATCCCCAGTGGCTCGATATGCACCGTGGCCGCCACCACAAATTTTTGCCCGAGGGCCTGCTCCTGGGTTTTCAGATACGGCAGATGCTGAAAATAGTTGGCATCCACCTCACCATGGGCCAGCAGCTCATTGGAGTTCACCCCATTGGGGATCTCGATCACCTTGAGATTCAACTGCGGATCGATTTTTTGTACATACGCCAGGATTTGCGCATGGGGTACCGGGTCCACTGCCACCCGCAACGGTTCCTGGGCCAGGGCACCGAAGGAAGTCAGCAACGCGCCAAGCACAGCCAGGGTCAAGCCAGTTTTTTTGAACATGGTGCAGTCCTTAATCAAGCGCTCAGCGCGTTGGGAATCAGGGCGTCGGCGTAGTAGCGCCGGGCAACATCAGGGTGCGAGCGCAGGCGGCCCTTGAGATAGTTCCAGCCCACATCACGGAACAACGGGTTATCCGGATCGCTGACCGGTCCCCGCGCCTCACGCAGCAATACCGTGGGCAATGGATACAGCGGCACCACGGCATCCAGTTGCGCGCCGAGGAAGAATGCAATCGACAGCCGCTCACTGCCCACGGGCGGTGACACCACCCGGTGCACCGTGGCACGCAGATAGCCGTTGGTGGCCAGCTCCAGCAGCTCACCGATATTCACCACCAGGGTGTTGTCCAGCGGCAGTGCATCGATCCAGCGCCCCTCTTCAATCTCCACTTGCAGACCGCCCTGGCGGTCCTGCAGCAGAAAGCTGAGGAAGCCCGAATCCTTGTGCGCCCCCACCCCCTGATTGCTTTGCTCTGGCGCCTGTCCCGGATAGCGCATCAACTTGACATGCTCATTGGGCTTATCGCCGTACAAGCGGTCGAAAGCGTCCTGCGGTAGCGACAACGCCTCGGCAAAGGCCCGCAGCAACCGCAGTGACATGCCGGTCATGGCTTGCTGCCAGTCAAGCAGCAACGGTTTCAGTTCGGGCAGCGCCGCCGGCCACTGGTTAGGGCCTTGCAGGCGAGCCCACCAGGGGCTGTTGTCAGCGCTGGGCAGCACTGCTCTTTCGGCGCCCACATCGAACTGCTCACGCAGATCGGGCTGACCCCGGGTGATCTCGGAAGCGGCGCGGTTGTAGCCGCGAAAGTGCGGTGAATTGATCATGCCCACCGCGGTTTTTTCGCTCTCCGGCAAGGCAAAAAATTGCCGGGCGCTGGCCTGTACCTGCTGCAACAACCCGCTGTCGATGCCATGCCCGGTCAGATAGAAAAAACCGACATCCCGCGCGGCGTGGCGCAGATCGTCAAGAAACCCCTGACGCTGGAGCGCACTACCGTCCAGCAAAGACAGATCCAGAATCGGCAAGGCGCTAATGTCCCGTGTATACGGCATGGCTCACTCCCCCCAAGAATCAACAAAAAGACGTTTACCGGTTTGTACCGGCGATGACTTAAAGCTAAACGATCTTAAAAAGAGTCAGCCAATAACTTATTCGCATTACCTTAGGCATAAAAAAAGCCCCGGGCGGGGCTTTTCGAATTTATGATTTTTTGCCCTTCCAACCTGTAGGAGCGAGCTATTTCAAGACCAGGAGCTCGCGAGCAAGCTCGCTTCTACAGAGTCATAGCAGCGCCGGCACGGTCAGTACGGCGGTGTAGTAGCCCATGAACTGCACACCGATGTTGAAGCCCAGAAAACGCGAGAGGAACCCGCCCAGCAGCCCCACGGTGACGATCACCAGCAGCCCCAGCAAGCCGCCTTCCCAAATGCCGATCACCAGTATCAGCCCCACAAAGGTGGCGATTACCGCCTCGTGGCTGATCTTGCGCGTGACCCAGGAAGCCGCACGGTAGGCGTAGTTCATGGTGAATGGATAGGCGATCAGAATCGCAACGATCACCGCCAGCATGCCGTAGCCGAAAAACTCCCAGGTGCTGAGCAGCGTGTGCAGGTTGTGCACCTCACCGGTGGCCGAGTCCACAGTAAAGCGTGGCGGTGCATTGAACAGCGGTGCTGCCGGGCCCGCCGCCACCGGGCTGAGGGGCAGTCCGAAGGCAATCAGCGGGATCAGCGCTTCGGCGATGTAGGTCGACTCCGTCACCCCGTTGCGCGCAGTGATCACCGTGGTCAGGCGATGGTAGACATGCTTGATTCTGGAGCCGACCAGTTCCCCCAGAATCACGGTCATGGCCACCGGGCTGAAGACAAAGGTGGCGCTGGAAATTACCGCAGTGATGGCGGTCCAGCGGCTTTGCTGGCTGTCGAGCACCTTCAACGGATTGGGGAAGTAGCCACCGGCGCTTTTGACATCCGGTGACAGGGAGAAAGTGCGCACTTCGCTGCGACGCATGCTGCGGCGCTCGTCAGGTGCAAGCAAGGCGAACAGGGCCGCGATCAACGGGCCTATGGCAATGCCCAGAAAGTAACTGACGCTGAGCTTGACCCCGAATTGCCCGGTGAGGGCTTGCAAACCGAGGATGATCAGCACAAAGGGAATCAAGGCCAGTACGGCCGCCAGCCGGCCCTTGGAAAACCAGGCAATGGCAATCGCCGCCGCCAGGAAAATCCACGGCGCACTGCGCTTGATGGCATCGCCGAACGGCGCCAGCATCACCGCGAACAACACGGCCATCGGCACCGCGATCAAGGCGGCGATCACCGCCCCCGAGATCATCTTGCGCAAGGCGATATGCGGCACCCCGAGCTTGCGCAACAGGTTGGCTTCGCGCATCAGCGGTGTGGCCAGGGTGTCGCCGGGGATACCCAGCAGTGCAGTGGGCACGGCGTGGGTCATGTGTTTGGCCACGGCGCCGGCGAGAAAAAAGGTCAGCACGCCGGGGGCCGGAACCCCGAGCAACACCACCAGCAGGGTCAAAGGGGCCAGGGTCGTGGTTTCATCGCTGCCGGAGATCAGCCCGATACCGGCAAAAATCACTGCGCCCAAAATGCCCATGCCCAGGGCGATAACAATCTGCTCCAGCAAGGGCGCGATCATGACCGGCTCCCACTGACACTCAGGCCACTGGCCGCATCAGCGACCGGGGCTGCAGCCAGGTCCTTTTCATAGTTGGCGAACAGATCGTAGAGGTCCATTTCCCGAAGCTCGGCCACGGTTTCTGGCGGCAAGTCAGCGAGCCGCCCGAGGTCGCCGAACTCGTTCTGCAATTCCACCAGCACTTGCGCGCGCCATGCCGGGTCAGCCTGATGTTCCACCACATGGCGCTTGGGTTTAAACAGGGTGGCACTGATGGCCCCGCCTGCCAGACAGCCGAGGATGCCCACCAGCATGGCGTAGGCCCGTGCCATCTGCGCCGACTCCACCCACATCAGCAGAAAGTGCTGGGCGACGAAAAATGCGCTGAGGCTGACCACTGCGCCAATGCCAATGGCGTACACCAGGTGACGGGCATCGACCGTGTCGCCCCATACTTCGTAGAGTTCGGGTTTCAAAGAGTTCTCCCACTTTTATTGTTATGGAGATGAAGAGATGGCGCCTACCCCGGCAGGGGCCATCTTGTCTGTAGGAGCGAGCTTGCTCGCGAGCTTTTTCAACCCGGCGACCAAGAGCTCGCTCCTACAGGGTTGGCGGGGCAGTCCTACAGCCCGCGCTTGTGTTTGAGCAAGGTGGCCGCATGGTCGGCACGCACATCACCGGCCTCGACCATTTGTGCCACCAGCCAGCTCACCTCTTCGCCACGGGCCCCCGCAGACAGGGCGATGTTGCGGGCGTGCAAGGCCATATGTCCACGTTGAATGCCTTCGGTAGACAGCGCCCGCAATGCGCCGAGGTTTTGCGCCAGGCCTACGGCCACGGCAATTTCGGCCAGTTCCTGGGCAGTCTTCACCCCCAGGATGCGCAACGATAGTTGGGCCAGCGGATGGGTTTTGGTGGCGCCGCCCACCAGGCCCACAGGCATGGGCATTTCCAGGGTGCCCACCAGATTGCCTGCGGTGTCTTTTTCCCAGGTGGTCAGGGAGCCGTAATGACCATTGCGACAGGCATAAGCGTGGGCACCCGCCTCCACCGCCCGCCAGTCATTGCCCGTGGCAACGATCAGCGGGTCGATCCCGTTCATGATGCCTTTGTTGTGGGTGGCGGCGCGGTAAGGGTCAACCACCGCAAAATTGTAGGCATCGAGAATGCCCTCAATCACGTCCTCGCCCTTGAACGAAGCCGTGGTCAGCAACTGCGGTGCCACGCGGATCTGGGCCCGGGCCAGACGCAGGTCGGCGAGGTTGGAAAGAATCCGCAGCCGCACCTTGCCGCCGGTGATCTCTTCCATCAACGGAGCCACGGCCTCGGCCATGGTGTTCACGGTGTTGGCGCCCATGGCATCGCGTACATCGACGATCAAGTGGGCAACCAGCATCGGCCCGCGCGGGCTTTGGGCGAAGGTATGCACCTCGATATCGCGGCAACCGCCGCCGAGCCTGTTGAGCAACTGATCCTTGCGGTTGGCCAGCTCGATGATTTCGTCCTTGCGCCGCATCAGACTCAGGCGGGCGTTGTACGGGTCCGGAACCTCGACAATCTGTACCTGGGCCCGCATCAGCGGTAGCGAACTTGAAGTCTGAAAGCCCCCGGCCTCGCGCGCCAATTTCGCCATGAAGGACGCCGCAGCCACCACCGAAGGTTCTTCCACCACCATCGGCACTATCACATCGCGGCCATTGATCTGGAAATTGCTGGCAACCGCGTAGGGCAGTTCAAAGGTCCCTATGACGTTTTCGATCATCCCGTCGGCGACTTCCAGCGCCAGTGCACCCGCATCGCTGAGCAGGGCAACGTCCTCGGCGCTCAGTTTGAGCACCTCTTGCAAGTGCCCCAGACGCGCGGACGGGGTCATGCTGCGGAACATCGGAAGGCGCGAATCAAGGCTCATAAACAAATCCTGTGGTCTTTATTGTTTGACCTGCACCCTAATTCGCCTTGGCCCCGGGTAAAAGGTACAGTTCGGACAAACAGTACCCAAGCTGTACCCTCCTCTGATTTCTGAGACTCCGGACCATGACGCGCCTGACACTCCCCCAGCAACTGGCTGCTTCGTTGTGCGAGCAAATCGGCAATGGGACCTATCGCGCCGGGGATCGGTTGCCGTCGCTGCGCGAATGCATGCGCCTGTTCGGCCACTCGAAAAACACGGTAATCAATGCCTACGAATCGCTGGCGTCCCAGGGGCTGGTCGAAGCCCGCCACGGGCAGGGATTTTTCGTGCGTCAGGGGGCGCTTGCCAGCCACGAAGCCGACGAACCCTTGCCCTACGCCAGGGCCATGGACACCGTCTGGCTGATGCGCCAGCAATTTGTCCGCGAGCCGGGGCATTCGCCCCTGGGTGAGGGCTTCCCGCCGGTGGAATGGCTGATGGATATGCGCCTGGACAAATTCACCCGACAGATCATGCGCACCGGCGTCAGCACGCTGTTTCGCTATGGCAACCGCCTGGGCAATGCCGGCTTGCGCCAGCATCTGGTGCAGAAACTGGCCAGCTATTCGATTAACGCCACACCCCGGCAAATCGTCACCACCCATGGCGCCAATCACGCACTGGACCTGATCATCCGGCGCTTCATTGCCCCCGGCGATACGGTGCTGGTGGAAGACCCCGGCTACTACCCGCTGTTCGGCAAGCTGCAACTGCAAGGTGCGCGCATGCTGTCGGTACCGCGGCGAGCCGAAGGGCCGGACATCGAAGTACTGGAGCAGCATCTGCGCCTGCACAAGCCCAGGCTGTTCTTCATTCAATCGGTGGGGCACAACCCCACCGGCTCCGATATCTCGCCAGGCATCGCCCATCGCCTGGTGCAACTGGCCCAGGCGCACAACTTGATTCTGGTGGATGACGATGCACTGGCCGACTTCAAGCCGGCTTCGGCCATCAAGGTATCGGCACTGGATCAGCTCAGGCACTCGCTGTATGTGGGCAGCTTTTCGAAATCGGTCTCGGCGGCGCTCAGGGTCGGTTTCATCGCCGGCAGCAAGGAACTGATAGACGAACTGGGTGACCTGAAGATGCTGTTGCATACCAGCTCATCGGAGTTCTGCGAGCGCACGGTGGATGTGATTTTGACCGAGGGGCATTTCCTGCGGCATCTGATCCGCCTGCAGGAGCGGCTCAAGGCTGCGACGGCGGCCGGCCTGCAGATGCTCGACGAGATCGGCGCCGAAGTATTCTGCCGTCCGGAGCAGAGCCTCTACCTGTGGGCCAGGTTCAAGCACATCGACGATGCCCGGGAGCTGACCCGGCAGCTGCTGCCCAAGGGTTTCATGATCGCCCCGGGGCACATCTTTTCCCCCGAGCAGTCGCGGATCAACCCCTGGACCCGGCTCAATGTGGCGTACCTGAATGACCCCTTGCTGATGGCCGTATTCAAAGACACCTGAGCAACATCGCGGCCCCTGCAGGAGCGAGTTTGCCCGCGATGGCAACGATGGTGGCCCGGCGCCAATGCCCGGTAATCGAACACTATCGGCCGGCTGCCTTTGAACCCCTCAGGGCAACCACATACCCTGAGCGGATCCACAACAACAAGAAGTGAACAGCATGCCCATGCCGCTACGACCTGGCCTCTTATACCTTGCATTGATCAGCGCAATGACTGCCACCACCACCCAGGCCGCCGACCTGAGCTGGGTTGACCCGGCGGTCGCCTCGGTCAACCAGGACGTCATCGATCTGCGCCACACCATTCACCAGAACCCCGAACTGGGCAATATGGAGGTTAAAACCGCTGCACTGGTGGCCGATCGGCTCAAGGCGCTGGGGATCGAAGTGCGGACCCAGGTCGGTAAAACAGGCGTGGTCGGTGTGCTCAAGGGCGGCCTCCCCGGGCCGGTGGTTGCACTGCGTGCCGATATGGACGCGCTGCCCGTCAAGGAAATGAACGACCTGCCCTATGCCAGTAAAGCCACCGGCATACGCCTGGGCAAAACCGTGCCGGTGATGCATGCCTGTGGTCATGACACCCATACCGCCATGCTGTTGGGTGCCGCCAGGGTACTGGCCGAGCATCGGGACCAGGTGGCCGGTACCGTGGTGTTTCTGTTCCAGCCGGCCGAAGAAGGCGCCGCCGATGTGGATGACTCGCAGACCGATACGCTGATCGGTGCCCAGGCCATGATCCGTGACGGCGCACTGGACGCGCCCAAGGTTGAAGCCATTTTCGGGGTTCACGTGATGGCGGGCTACCCCACCGGGCACCTGTACTACAAGGCCGGCACGGTGCTTAACAGCAGCGATCAGTTCCGCATTACCCTCAACGGTCAACAAACCCATGGCTCGGCACCCTGGAGCGGAGCCGATCCGATTGTTGCCAGCAGCGCCGTCATTGGTGGTCTGCAGACCTTGGTGAGCCGCCGTGCGGATCTGAGCCAGGGCATGGCCGTGGTCAGTGTCGGAACCATCAATGGCGGCTCGGCCAGCAACATCATCCCGCAGTCAGTCGAGCTCACCGGGACCATTCGCAGCAACAGCCCGGCGATCCGCGACACCATCCTGAAAAAAATGCCGCCACTGGTTCAGGGCATTGCCAGTGCCTATGAGACCCGGGGCGATCTCTTGCTGCTCAACCATACCCCGGTAACCGTCAACAACCCGGGCCTGACCGAGGCCATGGTGCCGGCACTGGAGCTGGCAGCACCGGGCAAGGTTGAGCGGCTGCCCGCCTCGCTGTCGCCCAGCGAAGACTTCTCGTATTACGCGCAAAAGGTCCCGGGGCTGTTCGTGTTTCTGGGGGCCACTCCCGCAGACCAGGACATGGCCTCGGCCCCCAACAATCACAGCCCCTACTTCACCGCCGATGACGCGACCCTGGCCACAGGGGTAAAGGCGCACGTGCAGTTCGTGCTCAACTATCCACCGCGGCATCAAAGGCCAGTAAACATGAGTGATTGAACCCAATGATGACTGCATCCCTTAAGTCCCCTGTTAGAACTCTGTTAGACCTTGCCACACCTTGGGTCTACCGTAGGGAATCTGGCCGGTACTCACTTAGGGTACGATTGAAGGGCACTAAGAGGACCTATACGCTTTCCCTTAAGACCACTGGACGCTCTACCGCTATGACCATCGCTAAACACCTTGTGAGCACCTTGAAGGCGTTTCACTTGGATAACCCTGAGGCATCATGGGATGACCTTAAAGCTCGCCTGATAGACATCGCTGAGGGTGCCCTATGGTCTCCCTCTGAGGACCCAATGGGTCTCGTATGGTCTGACCTCTCAGAGGACCTACAGGAGATCGCTAAGACGATGCCCTTAACGTTGGCTCAAGCGAAGGCCTTAACGGCTGCCCAAGAGGTCCTCAGAGGCTCTCAAGGCCGTATCCATGGGGATCTTAAAGGCCTTGTGGGGACCTTGGAGATGCTTAAGGGCCCTGAAAGGGCACCAACCGTACAGGCGTCTGTCCCTGCCTTGATCTGTAAAGCACCTCTGAGCTTTAAGGACCTCTCTGAGTCCTACCTGAAAGAACGCGGCGGTGACCTCTCGGTCTCTTCCCTGAAGGGATTCAATAGCAACACTACGACCATCGCTGAGGCTCTCAGTGAGTTGGACCTTAGGGCACACACTCGGGCTGACCTTGTGGGACTCCGTGAGAGCCTGCTGGTGGGTCGTAAGGCTTCCACTGTGAACAAGCTACTGGTCCACCTGTCTTCTGTCCTTACATGGGCTGTGAGTGTGGGTGAGCTGGCTGCCTCCTATGACAAGAAACTGACCATCCTTAAGGGCTCTGATAGCAGCCGTGCTGCATTCTCTGAGGACCAGCTACAGGCCTTGAAGGTGTCCGCTAAGGGCACACAATGGGAACAGGTAGCATTGGCCTTAGGTATCGCCACGGGGGCTCGCATTGGGGAACTCCACCAGTTGACCGGTAAGGACTTCTATAAGGTCAATGGGGTGTGGGCCATGAGCATTAATGATGATGGGGATAAGACCCTTAAGAACTCCTACAGTCGCCGCATGGTCCCTGTGGTGGGCATCCCTGAGGAAACCCTACAGGCCCTCTCTGAGACCACTGGGCCCATCTTTAAGCCTGCCTATACACGGTTCTGTTACATCCTTAACAACCTCATTAGGGCCACTCTGGGGACCACCACTAAGGGCTCCCTGTCGTTCCACTCACTGCGCCACTCACTGGCGTCTGACCTTAAGGCCTCAGGGTGCCCATTGGGGACGGCACAGGAGATCCTTGGGCACTCATCAGGGTCCATCAGCTATGACCTGTACGGTGGTGGCGCTGGGGTAGACCTTGAGAGGCTCGTCAAGGCTCTGTTGGTGGTCCGCAAGGCCGACTGATAGGCATGAGGTGGGTGAGACTGAAGGGTGCCTTAGGGTGCCCTTTCTTGTGTCTGAATCACCTCTTTAACACCATCACTCTAAATACCCTCACTTAGAGGGGAAGAACTCATGCCAATCCCCACCAGTGCCAGCCAGTGACCTCAAAGGTTGCTGAGCTGAGCAAGGCTTGAGCGTACAGTGACCACCATATCCAGACTCTCAAGCACCTAAGCAACGCTCCTAAGGGAGACCGTTGGGTCCAGCACTGGGGACCACCATAGCGATTCTGTCTGTCTGCCCTGAATGGGGTGTGATGGACCCTTGATAGGTTTGGGCCTCCTATCACTGATCGCATGGTCACAGGGCCTTTTACTTAAAGACCTTAAAGATACTCTAAGAGCAACTCTTTATATTATTCATTATATTAATCTTTAAGAAAGTAACTCTTAAAGACCATTAAGATAAAGAAACTGGCTCTATCGAACACAATTAAAAGAGCAACTTAAAGTCCACTCTTAGTCTCGCCAAGTCCAATCACTGGTCTTAAGGGTCTACCCGTCGAGGTCCTTAGAGGTGACTGCCCGGTCCTTAACTTAACTGAGATATCCAATCTGGCCTCAAAGATGACCAACTTAAATCCCCTCACTGAAACGGGAAGGATGCACACACATTCTTTACCTCTCAACTCACGACCTGTCGCAGGGTCATTAAATCCGTCAAGTCTTTCTGAATGCTCCTTGAGCCAATGTCGATGCCCGTAGTGGGGTCTTGACGGTCGGCAATGGGTGCGAACTTAGGGAGCATTCAAAAAGGAATCACTACCATGACAACTACTTCTGCTGTCAACTTCCACGAGCTGTTTGTAATCGACCCAACCTCTGAGTCTGGCCTTAAGTGGCTGGTCTCCGGCACAGGTCGGCGCCCTGATCTGCGCGTGGGCTCTAAGGACACTATGGGTTACTGGAAGGTCTGCTATAAGCGCAAGGCCTACATGGTCCACCGTATCATCTGGGAGATGGTTAACGGTCCTATCCCGGCTGCCCACGTTATCGACCATCGGAACGGTGATGTGACTGATAACCGCCGCGCTAACCTACGCCTCGCCACGACCATGCAGAACGGTCTGAACCAGTCAGGTAAAGGTAGGCGCTTCCTGCCTAAGTCTGTGTCCCTGTCCGATGTTGGTCAGGTGATTGTCACCGTGGATAAGGTGCGATTGATTAAGTCGTTCTCCATATTCAATGACGACTCCAGCGAGCTGATAAACAACGCCATAGCAATCGCCCATGACGC
Source organism: Pseudomonas sp. Lz4W (assembly GCF_000346225.2). Lineage (NCBI taxonomy): Bacteria > Pseudomonadati > Pseudomonadota > Gammaproteobacteria > Pseudomonadales > Pseudomonadaceae > Pseudomonas > Pseudomonas sp. Lz4W. The sequence goes on from NZ_CP017432.1 coordinate 2,762,490, forward strand.
CATCCTTGAGGCACACGGTGAGTTTGCCAACGTGTCCAGCTTCTACAGTGCTGTCCCTGATGAGGCCGTTATGGGTCCCGATACAGGTCACCCCTGAGTCACCTTTAAGAATGCCCTGAGGCCCTTACGCCTTGGGGCTTTCTTTGAGTATCCGACTCTAAAAGTCTAAGAACCTCGCCTATACAGGAGACACCTGACCATGACAGCCGACCAATACCGCTATGCCCAACACAACACCCGTACAGGAACCCTATCGAGGTCTGAACGGAGCCGCCTTTACCTGTTCCTGAAGTTGGACCTTGAAGGTGCATCCCTTGAGGACATCAGGAAGGTCATTGAGAACCACGGCAAGGCCCGCAAGGCCTGCAAAGCAAACTAACCATCAGTCACTAAGGAGAACCTTGATATGACCTTTATAGAGCGCCTTAACACCATCGCTGCATCACCAGTAACTCGGGGCCGACTAATCGCCTTACGTCACGTTTGGCAGGCACCAATGCACCGACCACCACTTAAGGACCTTGAAGGTTTCGGGGTCAACTTAGAACGCCTTCAAGAGTACCTGACGAAGACCAACCCGGTACTGCTGAAGTTCGTAGACCTGATCATTGAATCGGGCCTGAGCTTAGATGCGGTCCTTATGGTCCCGTTAAGTATCCCTCTTGTTCGGTCCCACTCAATTTATATCGACATGCTCAAACTTGGGAGATCAACTAATGGGTCTAATAACCAACACTCTCACAATGGCTAACGCTGTAGGCCGTGAGGAAAGCAAGATAAGAGCCTTGACCATAGATGTGCTGGGTCGACTTGAGAGCGCCGGACTGGTGACCTGTGAGAACCCTGATGGTGTAAACCGAGTGTGGACCCACAAGGTCCCCGTTAAGGGTTCCTGCTGGCTGGCCCGTGAGATAGACCGTCGAGATGGACGTGGGAGAGCCGCTAAGGCCATTGAGGTAAACGAGCTGGTCCTTATGTCGATCATTACGTTAACCCACCGTGAGGACCATAGAGCGTCCCTTGCAGCGCTGATTGTAGGGTGACCGTAGAGTGGCCCTTAATGGTCCCTTTACCCCTCTTTAACACCATCACTCTAAATACCCTCACTTAGAGGGGGAGGACCCATTCTTTTCCCGACATTTGCCGTCCGCCATCGGCATCCAGTAGGTTCCCGCAAAGATCCACCACAACGAACCTAAACCAAACCTTAAACCAGAACCCATAAGAAAGACTTGAGGACACAGGGCGGCTTACTCCTTTGCCTCTGGTCTCTGTGCGCCTATGCGGCAAGTCTTCCTTATGTGTCTAATAGGAGACACTTACTATGAAACTGAATATCCAAAACAAAACCCCTGAGACTGTTGAAGTTCAAGGTCAAAACGTAACCATCGCATTTGCTGAGGGTGTAATGCTCTCGGGTCTTATGGCTGGCTGTGGATTCAACCGCATTAAGCAAGCAGCGATCATTGACCAATATATGGAAGCTGGTTTGTCTGTTGCTGCCTTCCCGGACATTGCCCGCAGTGTTGCCCGTGACCGTGCAGAGCAACGCCAACTGCAAGCCCGTCGTGAGCAAGAAGCTCGTGAACATGCTGAGCGGTTCGCCTCGTATGCATCTCCAAGTGCCCTTGAGGTCGCCCGTCGTCGTGCCAAGCGTGAAGCCCTTGAGGCCGAGATGCGTGCCCGTGGCGCTGCTGTACGTGCTGCCAATGGTCGTTCGACGTGGAACTCTTGGGACTGACCCCTTGAGTGACCTGATGACCCACATCGTTTTGCCTATGGTGACGCTGGCCCTTGCTGGCGTCTCTCTGAGCCCTTTCAAACTATCTTAAGGAGAACCCTATATGAACGCTTTCAAGACTACTGATCACCGTGACACCACCGACCGCCAGAAGGCTGTTACCCACTTCGACCAAGCCACTTGGGAAGACGGTACGTCCATCCAGTACAACACTCAGGCCACTATGCAAGGTCAGACCACTGACGTTAGCGTAGCCGTTGAGGCGATCACTGAGGCCCTTGACGAACACTTCAATGGTGGCGCATGGGAAGCTGAAGCCCACGAGGCAATCCCTTGTGAGGTCCGCCCAAAAGGCACTGAGCCAACCCCTGTGCAACTGGTCAACATGGCTAACCGCAATGTGGTGTTTGATCCTCGCAACTCCATCTATGACCGCTCGACCATCACTGAAGGTGAAGCTGTTGTCGGTGACCTGATCTTCACTGAGCCGACCAATACGGCTGCTCTCTTCTCGTCGCGCCTGACCCTTTTGGATGCCCATTTGGTCGCTGGCTTCACGTCGGCCTCTCTGGGTCAGATGACGGAGAAGTGGATGAAGGACTTCGAGAAGGACTGCGGTTCGACCATTGCGGACATCCTGATCAAGTCACCGTCGACCGAGAAGGTCACCATGACGGAACCCTCTAAGCTCCCCCGTGAGCGCGCCGAGGACATCATTGATGGTCTGACCGTCCACATGAACCAGTCCGTGGGTAACTCCCTGAGTGAGTTCGTGTTGCTGATGCACCAGTCTGAGCAAGGTGTCTTGGAGCGTGCTGCACACCGTGCTGGCGTAGAAGGTATTGATGACCTGCTGGGCTGCCGCACTCAGTTCTACTCGGGCACCAACCGTGGGATCTTTATGCTCCCTAAAGGCTTTGCCGCTCTGTCGTTCCGTCAAGGCAGCGATGGCGCTGTATGGCAACTCCACGCGACCCGTAACCCAGCCATCCAAGGATGGGACATTGAGGTAGGCGGTGTGGCTGACGTGATGGCTCAGGCCAAGGTCAAACTAAAGCTGGCTAACCCGGTTGACCCTAACGAGAAGCTGCAAGTTGAGCTTGTGGAGTTCCCATTGATCACTCAACTGGTCTTCACAGCCAAGTAAGACGATGTACCTACAGGGTCCCTTAAGGACCTTGTGGGCTTTGATAGGTCCTCTTAAAGGACACCGGGTAGCTATAAGGTTTCACCATCCCATATCTCAAGGACCCTGCGAGAGGACCTATCAAAGCCTACGTGAATCAGTACACAGACAACCCACTGGGCTGACCTTCTGGACTCCCTAAAGGGTCAGTTATCTTCTGCACATGAAAGCCCAGGCCAACACTGTGACCTAAAGGACCCTTTGTCTACGCCGTCACTGCTTAAAATGTGCTGGGAATGGCCCTGCTTAACTCTCAGATTTCACACAGGAGCGCTCTATGGACGCCAAGATTACACGGTTGGCTGTCCTTAAAGCCCTCTTGAAGTCTCCCGCAACGTGGAAGCTCATGGGGCTGGCCCTGACTCTCTATGTTCTGACCTATGGGGAAACCATATCGGACCTCTTAGGTGAGCTTGCTGGAACCCTTTAGGGTGTTGCCTTAATGGGTCACTTAAAAGTGCCTTAACGGAAGGCCACAGGGTCTACCAGAATATGACAAGAATTTTCCTGCACTGACCCTAAGCTCTTAGCGCTGTGAGGTTCCCCCCGGTGGGTGGCCGGACCCAGCCGTCTCGCAGGCACGATAAGGACCCACATGATGCGCGCGATAAGGACCCCAGTGAATTCTACAGGGGATTTCAGTCGAGACCCGATGGGATACCATAGGGTCGCCTGTTAGGGCCCGTTAGACATCGTTAGAAGTCCATGACACTATGGGCCCTCAACGGTGACCTGATGGATACTTGCAGTTCGTGCTCAATTATCCGGGGCGAGCCAACAGCAAGTCGTGACCGCTGCAAAACCGCAGGTTACTGAACAGACTGCTCTTCAGTAACCTGCGGTATGCCGAGGATGTCGTTGACGATGGCGTTGTACTCCAGCCGGGACGTGTTCCTGAACTCGATGGTGACGATTTCCGTGTCATGCACCGGCCCACGCTCAGTCACCAGATGCTTGATGTTATCGGCCCGGGCGCCCAATACCTCCTTGAGCCGGCTCATTGTCAGCGTAGCGGTCGGCGCCACCAGCCTGACCACATGCACCTTCAGGTAATCGCGGTACTTGCGCTCCAGCGGCCCGAGAATTGCCAGAATCACCAGGATCAAGGCTGCGGCCGCCACCGACAAGGTATACAGCCCGCCGCCCACCGCCAGGCCAATGGCGGCCACTGCCCACAAGCTGGCCGCGGTGTTCAGGCCCCTGATCACGGCACCACGCTGCAAAATTGAGCCCGCACCCAAAAAGCCGATGCCGGTCACCACCTGTGCCGCGATCCGTGAAGGGTCCAGCTGGGTACCGGGCATGGTCAGGGCCTGCTGGAAACCAAAGGCCGAGACCATCATGAACAGGCAGGCGCCGGTACACACCAGCATGTGGGTACGCAACCCTGCGGACCAGAACAGATGCTCTCGTTGCAGCCCGATCAGACAGCCCAGCAAGGCCGCCAATAACAAACGTAAACACATCTCCGGATCTGAAATCATCGCCCGCGTCCCCCCGCAAACTTTCGAGCATAGCCAAGCTTTGGGGATCGGCCACAGATCATCGGCATCACGACACAATGAGACAGATCCGCGGCCAGGGGAGTGACTTTAGCCAGCGTCAAATCTAGTATCGCCCCGCCCTATTACCTCCCTAAAAATAAAGTATGGAAACGCTGATGATGCCCTTCACTCGCACCCTGCTCGCCCTCTCTCTGGGTATGGCTCTGCTGCAAAACCCGGCCTTCGCCGCCCCGCCCCTGTCGATGACCGATGGTGTGGCACAGGTCAGTACCCAGGACAGCAATGCCTGGGTCGAAATCAACAAGGCTGCCTTCGAAAACAATATCCGGGTGCTGCAAGCCACTCTGGATGGCAAGTCGAAAATCTGCGCCGTGCTCAAGGCCGATGCCTACGGTCACGGTATCGGTCTGCTGATGCCGTCGGTGATTGCCATGGGCGTTCCCTGTGTCGGGGTTGCCAGCAACGAAGAAGCCCGTGTGGTGCGCGAAAGCGGCTTCAAGGGCCAGTTGATCCGCGTACGCACCGCCGCCCTCAGCGAGCTGGAAGCAGCGCTGCCGTACAACATGGAAGAACTGGTGGGCAACCTCGACTTCGCGGTCAGGGCCAGCCTGATTGCCGAGCAACACGGTCGCCCGCTGGTGGTCCATCTGGGGTTGAACTCCAGCGGCATGAGCCGTAACGGCGTGGAAATGACCACCGCCCAGGGGCGCCGTGACGCGGTGGCCATCACCAAAGTGCCGAACCTTGAAATACGGGCGATCATGACCCACTTCGCCGTCGAGGATGCCGATGACGTGCGCGCCGGGCTCAAGGCTTTCAACCAGCAGGCGCAGTGGCTGATGAACGTCGCCGGGCTCGATCGCAGCAAAATCACCCTGCACGCGGCCAACTCGTTCGCCACCCTGGAAGTGCCGGAGTCGCATCTGGACATGGTCCGCCCCGGCGGCGCGCTGTTCGGTGACACCGTACCGTCCCACACAGATTACAAACGGGTGATGCAATTCAAGTCCCACGTGGCCTCGGTCAATAGCTACCCCAAGGGCAATACCGTCGGTTACGACCGCACCTACACCCTGGGTCGTGACTCGAAACTGGCCAACATCACAGTCGGTTACTCCGACGGTTACCGTCGTGCGTTCACCAACAAAGGCATTGTGCTGATCAACGGCCACCGCGTGCCGGTGGTGGGCAAAGTATCGATGAACACCCTTATGGTTGACGTCACCGATGCCCCGGACGTGAAAAGCGGTGATGAAGTGGTGCTGTTCGGCCAACAGGGCAAGGCGCAAATCAGCCAGGCAGAGGTCGAAGACATCAACGGCGCGCTGCTGGCCGACCTGTACACCGTATGGGGCAACTCCAACCCGAAGATCCTGATCGACCAATAACAACCTGAACCCTGAACCCTGAACCTGTAGGAGCGAGCTTGCCTCGCGAGCTCTTGGCGATTTATGCGCCACGTACAAAAAGCTCGCGAGGCAGGTTCGCTCCTACCGTTGGGTAGACCGCAGCATGATCGCCCCTCCGGTAAACGCGAATCGTAAAGATTGGTAAATGGCATTGATTGTTATTTGCGAGAATGTAAAAATTTGTAACCAATTCTCGTTTACGCAGTTCCATGCCCGGAGTATTCGCAGATCATGCGCAAAATGTTCACCCTGCCCACGTCAGCCCTCACCCTGATCGCCCTGGGCATTCTCAACAGTGCCGTTGCCGACACCCTGGACCTGCCCACCACGAGCATCACCGGCGACGGTGAAGACGCGCCGCAGGGTTATCAGGCCAGGCCGAATGCCAGCACCACCCGCCTGAACCTCAGCGCCGGGCAAACCCCTCAAGGCGTGACCAGCATCAAGCGCGAGCAACTGGATGACTTCAAACTCAACAGTATCCGCGACGTGCTGGGCAGCACCCCGGGGGTCAACGTGCAGAAGATCGAGACCGATCGTACTTACTTCACCGCCCGCGGCTTCGACATCACCAACTTTCAGTACGACGGCATGGGTATGCCGTTGAACGGCGGGTTGCTGGTGGGCGATATCGACATGGCGCCCTATGAGCAAGTGGACATTTTGCACGGCGCCAACGGCCTGATGACCGGCAGCGGCAACCCCTCGGCCACGGTCAACTTTGTGCGCAAGCGCCCCACCTATGACACCGAAGCCAAGGTCAGTGTCAGTGCCGGGTCCTGGGACAAGCGCCGCGTCGACCTCGATGTCTCAGGGCCTCTGACCGACTCGGGAAATGTCCGTGGACGGGTGATTTATGCCAACGAGACGGGCAATTCCTACCTCGACCGCTATTCCCGGGAGAAGAATATTTTCAGCGGCCTGCTGGCCTTCGACCTGAGCGATAGCGACACCCTGACCCTGGGCATCGAAGACCAGAAGAGCAATGCCAACGGCGCCAGCTGGGGCGCGCTGCCGCTGACCGATGCCAGCGGCAAGGCGCTGCACTACAGCAGCACCCGTTCCAGCATCGCCCAACCCTGGGTGTACTGGGACGTGCATACCACCCGCGCCTTTGCCGAGTGGCAACACAGCTTCGCCAATGACTGGAAGTCGACGCTGACCCTGACCGCCATGGAGCACCGCGAAGACACCGACATGTTCTACGTGTATGGCAACAGCGGCTCGGCCACCGGGTTCACCGGTCTTGCCTCCAACTACAAGGGCAAGACCCGCGAGCTGGATGGCGACATTTCCTTCAGCGGGCCTTTTACCCTCGGCGGTCGTGAACACCAACTGACCTTCGGCGCCAACGTGGCCCGCTCGCGCACCCAGGAGACCTCGCTGTTTGGCTCCTCGTCGTACTACACCGACGTCTCGCTGCAAGATGCCCTCAACGGGGTAATTCCCAAGCCCACCTACAACATCGCCAATGCCGCTGATACCTCGAACTACACCGACCGGCAGAAAAGTGTCTATGCCGGCACACGTTTGAGCCTGGCCGACGATCTGCACCTGATCATCGGGGCGCGCATGCTCAGCGCCGACAGCGACGGCGAGAACTACGACTCGGCCCGGGATGTGAGCATCCATGGCAAGGTCACGCCCTATGCGGGCGTGGTTTACGACCTGACCGAGCAATACTCGCTGTATGCCAGCTACACCGAGATATTCAATCCCCAGTACTACCTCAACACCCAGGGCAAAGTGATCGACCCGCTGCAAGGCAAGAGTTACGAAGCGGGCATCAAGGGCCATTTGCTGGATAACAAACTGGATGTCAGCGCGGCGGTATTCCACACCAGGCAGGACAACGTGGCCACCTATGCCGGCTTTAATCCGGCGCTGGGCGGGTATCTGTATGACGGCATGTCCTACAAGAGCGACGGGATAGAGCTTGAGGCGTCCGGGGAACTGGCGCCGGGCCTGCAAATCAGCGGCGGCTACACCTATGTGTACATCACCGATGCCGACAATGACCGCGGGCGCAAATTCATCCCGCGCAATGCCCTGACCTCATCCATGACCTACAAACTGCCGATGGCGCCGAAGGTCAAGGTGGGTGGCAGCCTGAAATGGCAAAGCAAAATCGAGAACGACGATGCCCCGGCGGCCAACCAGGCGGCCTACGCGCTGGTGGGCCTGATGGCCAGCTACGACATCGATGCGCACTGGAGCACCCAGCTCAACCTGGACAACCTCACCAACCGCAAGTACCTGCAAAGCGTGCGCTACGGCCAAAGCAACTATGGCGATCCGCGCAACGTGACGGCGTCGGTCAGCTGGAAGTTCTAAGAAAGGCCTGGCCGACCCCATCGCCGGCAAGCCGGCTCCCACACAAGCCAGTTCTCACTGGTGGAAGGCACGCCTCCTCCTGTGGGAGCTGGCTTGCCAATGATGGAAGGCATCCCTCTTCCTGTAGGAGCTGGCTTGCCAGCGATGGAAGGTATCCCTCTCCTGTGGGAGCTGGCTTGCCAGCGATGGAAGGTATCCCTCTTCCTGTGGGAGCTGGCTTGCCAGCGATGGAAGGCATCCCTCTTCCTGTGGAAGCTGGTTGCCACTGATGGAAGGTATCCCTTCTCCTGTGGAAGCTGGTTGCCACTGATGGAAGGCATCCCTCTCCTGTGGGAGCTGGCTTGCCAGCGATGGAAGGCATCCCTCTTCCTGTGGGAGCTGGCTTGCCACTGGTGGAATGCATCCCTCTTCCTGTGGAAGCTGGCTTGCCAGCGATGGAAGGTATCCCTTCTCCTGTGGGAGCTGGCTTGCCAGCGATGGAAGGTATCCCTCTTCCTGTGGGAGCTGGCTTGCCAGCGATGGCATCAACCCCGGGCCGCTGCCGGGGTCATGCGAAAGGCCACACCGAAGCGGTTGAAGGCATTCATCAGGCCGATAGCATAGGTCAGGTCTGCCAGTTCCTGGTCGCTGAATTCGGCGGTTGCCCGTTCATAGTCCGCATCGCCAACGCCGGTTTGCTCGACCCGGGTGACGCTTTCAGCCCACCTCAATGCAACCCGTTCCCGTGCGCTGAACAACTCCCCCCCTTCCTGCCACACCGGCACCAGCACCAGTTTTTCCACGGCCATGCCGTGCTTGAGCAAATCCCGCGAGTGGAGATCGATGCAGTAGGCACAGCCGTTTATTTGTGAAACCCGCAGATACACCAGGTCGATCAGGGCTTTGGGCAGGCTGCTGTTTTGCACACAGGCATAGACATTGGCAAATGCCCGGTTGCCCTCCGGTGACGCCTTGGAGTAATCGATACGCTGACTCATGAACTGTCCTTGCAGTGGCACATTAGGTGGGGCCATAGTGCCGATTCTTGGCCCTGCCCAAAAGAGCCAAGAATCGTCTTTATCCATAGGCCATGATTCCTTCAGGCAGACCATGAAAACCACCGCGCCGCGCATTTCCCCCCTGGATCCGGGCTCCAGCGAACCCATCTACCGTCAACTTTATGAGCATTTGCGCGCGGCCATTGCCAGCGGCTCGCTGAAACCCGGTGAACGGGTACCCGCAGCACGGGCTCTGGCCAAAGAGTTGGGCCTGGCCAGAGGCACTGTGGACAGCGCGTATTCACTGCTGACCGGCGAAGGCTATCTGCAGGCGCGGGGTCAGGCAGGCACAGTCGTGACACCGGGGATCAGCCTCAATCCCGGACCGCTACCTGCCCTTGCCGCAACCAGCCCGGCCCTGCCCCGACTACCGGCAATCATGCCCTTTCAAATGGGCCTGCCGGCGCTGGACGTTTTCCCGCGAAAAACCTGGGCCCAGATCAGTGCTCGGTGCGTGCGCAGCGCCACCATCGAGGACATGGCCCTGCCTTCGGACCAGGGCCTGGAATCGTTGCGCACCGCCATTGCCGGTTACTTGCAGGTTGCCCGCGGGATTAGCTGCACGCCGTCCCAGGTGTTCATCACCTCGGGCTATCGGGACAGCCTGTCGCTGATCGCCCATGCCTTGCTCAAACCTGGGGAGCAGGTGCTGGTGGAAGACCCGGGGTATCCGCCGACCCGGCAGTTGCTCGAAGCCCTGGATATACAAACGGTCCCCGCCGCTGTGGATCAGGACGGCATGGCCCTGCCCGACGACATGGGCCAGGGATACCGGGCGGCCATTGTCACGCCGGCCCATCAAAGCCCGCTGTGTGTATCCCTGGCACTGCCGCGCCGCCTGCAATTGCTGGCATGGGCCAGCCGGCAACAGGCCTGGATTGTCGAAGACGATTACGACGGCGAGTACCGCTACAGCAGTCGTCCGCTGCCGGCACTCAAAAGCCTGGACCGCGATGGCCGGGTGATTTACAGCGGCACCTTCAGCAAAGTGCTGTTCCCCGGGCTACGCCTGGCCTATCTGGTGGTACCCGAAGCGCAAATCCAGCGTTTCGAAAGCATCAGCCAGGTTTTTCGCAGCGGTTGCCCGCCACTGACCCAGGCCATCGTCGCGGCCTTTATGAGCCAGGGCCACTTTGCCCGGCATATCCAGCGCATGCGCAAACTCTATGGCGAACGCCGGGCCATGGCCGTGAGCGGGTTGAGCAAAGTGCTGGGCGAACACATCCGGATTGATGCCAACCCCGGAGGCATGCATCTGATCCTGCGCCTGGCAGATCCGCAACCAGACCGGTTACTGGTACAGCGCATGCGCCAGCACGGCCTGTTCGCCGAAGCACTGAGCGAATGGAGCCTGCAGAGCACACCTCAGTCGGCTCTTCTGCTCGGCTTTGCCAACATCCCGTCACAAGCCAGCGCCGAAGCCCTGGGCCAGCGCATTCTGGCACTTATGTAGCAGCGGCCAGGGCACTGAAAGAATTAAAGATAGTTAGCTAAACATTTGTTATTCTTGCCTCCCCCTACCGCTGGCGACTAACCACCGCCAGCGTCCCCCCGCGCCATCACTTCGCTGATTGCGCAAGCTTCACTCCTATAACGAAAACCTGCCACGACAGGAAGTACCATGAATTGCCTGAATGAACTGAAGAAGCCTACGCGGCGCGTGCTGCTGCAAGGGCTCTTGACTGCTTATACCGCGTCCCTGATTCCCTTCGCCCTGGCCGAAACGGTCGACACGCCAGAACAAGGTGCCTTTGTGGCGCTGTCAGCGATCATCGCCGGGCGTCAAAGCCTCGATCCGGTGCTGGCCGGCATGCTGTACAAAGCCCTGGTTGAACAAGACCCCGGTTTTCCCCAGGCGGCCAAAGAGCTGCTGGCACTGATCAATCAACGCCAGATTGATCCCATGCAACTGCAAAAGACCCTGGACGACGAAAAATCCTCCCTGGCCAGCGTGCCGCGCAAAGTGGCCATGGCCTGGTTCATGGGCGTAGTCGGCAGCGGCGCCCAGGCCCGTTGCCTGGCGTACGAGCATGCACTCAATGCGCAGATCGTGGCTGACGTGCTCAAGCCACCGACCTATGCCTATGGCGCTTATGGAAGCTGGGCTCGCAACCCGACAGTCGAATTGAAAAAAGAGGTAAACAATGTCTGATCAACTGTCCGCGGACATCGTCATCATCGGCTCGGGTATCTGCGGCGCCATGGCTGCCACTCACCTGCTCAAGCAAGGCGCTTCGGTACTGATTCTCGAAGCCGGCGGTCCTATCGATCGCGGGCGTGTGGTGGCCGCGTTCCGCAACTCGACACGTAAAAGTGACTGGATGTCGCCCTACACCTGTAGCGACATTGCCCCGCACCCGATCTACAAGCCCACCGACAACGGTTATCTGGTCCAGGGCGGCCCTTACCCGTACCCGGCCGAATACATCCGTGGCGTCGGCGGCACCACCTGGCACTGGGCAGCGCAGGCATGGCGCCTGGTACCCGGCGACATGCGGATCAAGACCCTCTACAACCTGGGCGTCGACTGGCCCATGAGCTACGAAGAACTCGACCCTTTCTATCAGCAAGCGGAAGAGATCTGGGGCGTGTCAGGCGCCGAAAACACCGGTTCACCCCGCAGCCAGCCGTTCCCGATGGAGCCCGTGACCGAACCCTACGCCATGCGCCGCATCCGCGAACGCCTGGCCCCGGCGTTCCCGGTAGTGGGTAACACCACGGCCCGTAACAGCCGCGCCTATGACGGTCGCCCGGCCTGCTGTGGCAACAACAGCTGCCAGCCGATCTGCCCGATTGACGCGCAATACCATGGCGGCATCGCGATCCAGACCGCAGTGGACGCAGGCGCCCAACTGCAGGTCAACGCCGTGGTTTACCGCATCGAACATGATGACAAGGGCCATATCGTGGCCGTGCACTACTTCGACGCGGACAAACAGTCGCACCGGGTCACCGGCAAGACTTTCATCCTCGCGGCCAACGGCATCGAAAGCCCGAAACTGCTGCTGATGTCTGCCAGCGACAAGTACCCCAACGGCCTGGCCAACAGCTCGGGCATGGTGGGTCGCAACCTGATGGACCACCCGAGCACCTCGCTGACCTTCGATGCCGATGAAGAACTGTGGCTGGGTCGCGGCCCGCAAAGCCCCAGCTCGATCAATACCATGCGCGATGGCGAGTTCCGCTCTGAGCACGCCCCGTATCGCCTGGATTTCACCAATATTTCCCGGGTCAACAGCGCCACTGACGCGCTGATCACGGCCGGGGTCTACGGTGCCGAATTCGAGAAGCAGTTGCGTCACCGCGCCGCCTTTGAAATGAGCCTCAAGGACGTGTTGGAAGTACTGCCCAACCCTGAGAACCGCATCAGCCTGAGCGACCAGAAAGACAAGCTGGGGCTGCCAAAACCCAAGGTCAACTACGCCATCGACGAATACACCCGCAAGGGTGCAGCGCGGTCCCACAAAGACTTCGCCCGGATTGCCGAAATGATGGGCGGGACCAATCTGCGCTACAGCGCCGAAGGCAGCTTTGCCAACAACCAGCACATCACCGGCACCATGAGCATGGGCATCGACCCGAAGACTTCGGTCTGTGACAGCTATGGCCGTACCCACGACCACGACAACCTGTTCATTTGCAGCACCGGGGTGATGCCGACCTCCGCCACCATGAACTCGACCCTGACCGCTGCGGCACTGACCTTGCGCACTGCGCAACACATCCTGCCGAACCGGATCATTGCCACTGAACAGGGACGGGGTTGAGCCATGAACTGGAATCTTGTTTCCCTTAGCGCGCTGATGCTGCTGGCACTCAACGTCAATGCTGCCGATGACGCACAGATCAAACGTGGCCAGTACCTGTCCACCGCCGGTGACTGCGTCGCCTGCCACAGCGTGCCCGGTGGCAAACCCTTTGCCGGCGGTCTGGCGCTGCCTACGCCGATCGGCGAAATCATCGCCACCAACATCACCCCGTCGAAAACGGCGGGTATCGGCAACTACAGCCTGGAGCAGTTCAGCGATGCCCTGCGCAAGGGTGTGCGTGCCGACGGCCAGCATCTTTATCCCGCCATGCCTTACACCGCTTACGCCAAAGTCAGCGATGAAGACATCAAGGATATGTACGCCTACTTCATGAACGCCGTGGAGCCGGTGGACAGCCCGACCAAAGCCACCGAGCTGCCGTTTCCGTTCAACATTCGCCTGTCCATGGCGGCGTGGAACCTGTTGTTTCTCGACAACAGCACCTTCGTTGCCGATACCGGCCGCGACCCCGAGTGGAACCGTGGCGCCTACCTGGTTCAGGGCCTGACCCACTGCAGCACCTGCCACACCCCGCGCAATCTGCTGATGGCCGAAGTTTCGTCCAAAGAGCTGGCCGGTGGTGATGTAGGGACCTGGCACGCGCCGAACATCACCTCCGACCTCAACAGCGGTATCGGTGGCTGGGACAACGCGCAGCTGGTGGCGTACCTGAAAACCGGCGAAGCCCGGGGCAAGGCACAAGCTGCCGGGCCGATGGCCGAAGCGGTGGATCACAGCCTGCAGTACATGAACGACAGCGACCTCAAGGCAATTGCCGTTTACCTCAAGGCCCTGCCTGCTCAGCACAACCCGGCTGACAGCAAACCGGTGTATGCCCTTGGGCAAGCCACCGACGAGCTGAACAGCATCCGTGGCGTAGAGTTGCCGGCTGATGGCGACAAAATGACCGGTGCGCAGATCTACGATGCCTACTGCAGTTCCTGTCACCAGGCCCAGGCCCAGGGCAGCTTTGAAGGCGCCCTGCCTTCGTTGCTGCACAACACGGCGGTCGGACGCAGTAATCCGGCCAACCTGGTCATGGTGATTCTGGAAGGCGTGAAACGTGGCGCTGACGGTCAGGACATCCGCATGCAAGGTTTCGCCAAGACCCTGAGTGACCAGCAGGTAGCGACACTGGCCACTTGGCTGACCGAGCATTACGGCAACCCGCAGGTCAAAGTCAGCGCCGCCCAGGTCAAGCAAACCCGCGCAGGCGGCCCCGTCTCGCACCTGGCCGCACTGGCCCAGGGCGCGATTGCCGCCGGCGTCATTGTTTTGATCCTGCTGCTGGTATGGCGAGCACGTCGCAAACGCCGGGGTTAAGCCCAAACTTGTTCGCGATGGCCTAACCGCCATCGCTGGCAAGCCAGCTCCCACAGATCACCCTTTGTGGGAGCCGGGCTTGCCCGCGATGGCAGCACCGCGGGCCGGCAGTCATGTCGAATTGTCTGCATCGCTGGCAAGCCAGCTCCCACAGGTACCGGGGAGCCGCACCACTCCACCCTTTGTGGGAGCCGGGCTTGCCCGCGATGGCAGCACCGCGGTCCGGCAGTCATGCCGAATTGTCTGCATCGCTGGCAAGCCAGCTCCCACAAAGCCCGGGCGTTGTATACAACCTGTAGGAGCGAGCTTGCTCGCGAGCTTTTCAACACCGCAACAAAGAGCTCGCGAGCAAGCTCGCTCCTACAGGTTACTGGCCGCTCCCTCAAAGCTCGCGCCTACGTTCAGAACAACGCTAGGCTATAGCTGAGAATCAATCGGGTCTGGTCCTGATCGGGGGCCGCCTGCGAACGCAATGTTGCATACCGCGCCCCGAGCCCCAGCCCTTTGAACGTCCCCTCCTGGATCACGTAATCGAGCAACAGATCGCGTTCCCATTCCTTGTGCTCATCCCCTGAAACGGTGCGGATCCCGTCGCCCTTGAGGTAGACCATCGACGCCCGTAAACCCGGGACACCAACAGTGGAAAAATCATAGGCGTACTGCCCGAACCAGGTGTTCTCACCGGCCCGGTTGAAACTGGTCAGCAAGCGATCGGTAAACAGGTACAGGCTCGCACCTCCCGCGCCCTTGTCGGGCAATGAGCCCTGATTGAGCTGCACGAAGTTGCTGGCATCCGAAACGCTTTGATAACCACCGGTCAACCCATGGCCACCCAGGTTCCAGGTGAACATCGCACTCCAGGTGCGGTTGTCGATTTCACCTCTGCCATCGCGGGTATAGCCCCCCACCCGATAGCCGTCAGAACGACCACCGCCGCTGCCGTTCGCCCCGCTCGACCCGGTGTCGAAGTAACGCAGGTCGGTCTTGATCGACTGCCCTTCACCCAGTGCCCAGGTATGCTGCAAGCCGAAAAACTGCTGGGTGTAGTAGTTCTCCAGGTTGGCCGCGTAGTACTGCAGGAGCAGATCGCGGCCGGCCTTGTAATCGGCGCCGGCAAACACAAAGTCATTGCTCTGGCGCGTTCCGCCCGCCACGGCCAGCCCGGTGCGGTCACTTGAACCGCGCCCGGTGGCCTGTTCAATACGCCCGGCCGTAAGGGTCAGGTTGTCGAGGTCATGGCTGGTGAGCTGTACACCTTCAAAGGTTTGCGGCAACAGACGGCCATCGTTGGCCACCAGTACCGGCAATTTGGGCTGCAGAGTACCCACCCGGGCTTCGGTTTGCCCCAGCCGCACCTTGCCGGTCAGGCCCAGACGGCTCCAGTCACTGGCAACCCCCTGGCCATCGTCCGGGATCATGCTGCTGCCGCGATGCCTGCCTGCACCGCTGTCCAGGGTCAGGCCTTGCAGCACCAGGGCATCCACGCCAAACCCCAGGGTCCCCCGGGTAAACCCCGAGGTGAAATTGAGCATGAAACCCTGGGCCCACTCCTCGGTTTTAGCCTGCCCGGACGGTCCGCGCTGGTCGCGAAAGTCATGGCTGAAGTACAGATTGCGCAAGCCCAGGCTGGCATGACTGTCGCTGACAAAGTCGGCGTGTGCGGCCTGGCCGACCGCACAGCTCAAGGTCCCCAGAACCAGGCAGGACAGGGGTGAAGGTGTATTCATGGCAAAGTTTTCCCTTGGGCGGTTACACGCCCTGTTTTTATTTTAGGTTCGAGGGTATTGCGAAAAAATCACACGCGCTCGATCACCATCGCCACGCCTTGGCCGACACCTACGCACAGGCTGACCACCGCATAACGCTGTTGCTGACGCTGCAAGGTACGGCAGGCACTCAGTACCAGCCGCGCACCCGATGCGCCCAGCGGATGGCCCATGGCAATTGCCCCGCCGTTGGGGTTGACCCGAGGGTCGTCGAAACTCAGTTCCAGGGCCTTGAGGCACCCCAGCACCTGTGGCGCGAAGGCTTCATTGATTTCGATCAGATCGACTTGCTCCAGGCCGATACCGGCCCGCTGCAACGCCACCACTATCGCCTGGTGCGGACCAATCCCCATGATCCGTGGCTCTACCCCGACCACCGCCGAGGACAGAATCCGCGCCATCGGCGCCACGCCATGGGCAAGGCCAATCTCTCGGTTGCCCAGCACCAGAGCGGCCGCGCCGTCGTTGATTCCCGAAGCGTTGCCTGCAGTGACCACCCCGCCCTCAAACAGGGGCTTGAGCCGCGATAACGCAGAGAAGTCGGACTGGGCCCGTGGATGCTCGTCGACACTTACCTGACGGGACTCACCCTTGCGCGCAGAAGGCACGTCTACAGCCATGATTTCGTCGTCCAGCACCCCTGCCAGCAAAGCCGCCTGATAACGGGACTGGGAGCCGGCGGCGAAGCGGTCGGCCTCCTCGCGGCTGATGTCGTACAGCCGGGCAAGGTTGTCGCCGGTCTGCGGCATGCTGTCATTGCCATAACGCTGTACCAGCCGGGGGTTGGCGAAACGGGCACCGATGGTGCTGTCCGCGATCTCCTGGCTGCGACTGAACGCAGTCTCGGCTTTGGAAATAACCAGTGGCGCCCGAGACATGCTCTCTACCCCGCCCGCCAGATACCAGCGACCCTCACCACAGGTAATGGCCCGGGCGGCATCGATCACTGCCGACAGACCACTGGCGCACAGGCGGTTGACCGTCTGCCCCGGCACCGTCATGGGCAAGCCGGCACTGAGCAAAGCATTGCGCGCCAGGTTGCGGCTGTCCTCGCCGGCCTGGTTAGTGCAGCCCAGAATCACGTCTTCCAGTGCTTGCACGGGCAGGCCCGAGGTCTGCACCAGACGGGCCAGCAGCTCACCCACCAGATCATCCGGGCGCACCGCCGACAGGCTGCCGCCATGGCGGCCAAAAGGCGTTCGCAAACCGCTGTAAACATAAGCCTCAAGCATGATTTATCTCCTGCTGAACAAGGTGGGCTGCGGGCAGCGGGTTTTCCGTCTGGCACAGCGCGATTCCCAGTCGCGCCCGGCGCCGCAACCAGCCGCTGGGGCGATAACGCGGGTCGCCGGTCAAGGCATGCATGCGCTGCAAAATCTGCAGCACCCGCCCGACGCCCAGCAGGTCGCCCCAGGCCAGTGGCCCCTGCGGATAACCAAGACCCAGGCGCACCGCGCCATCAATGTCAGCCACCGAGGCAATGCCCTGCTGGGCGATGTCGCAACCCAGATTGACGATGCAAGCCAGGGTGCGCTGCAGGATAAAACCGCAGCTGTCACCGATTACCACCACCGTGGCGCCATCGGCACTGAACAGGGCGTGGGCGACGTGTTG
The DNA here is from genome assembly GCF_000346225.2 of Pseudomonas sp. Lz4W. Taxonomy (NCBI): domain Bacteria; kingdom Pseudomonadati; phylum Pseudomonadota; class Gammaproteobacteria; order Pseudomonadales; family Pseudomonadaceae; genus Pseudomonas; species Pseudomonas sp. Lz4W. Next base: position 2,780,214 of record NZ_CP017432.1, read on the forward strand.
CATATCGACCCGGGTCACCGGAGTGGGCATCAGGCATCGCAGGTTATCCAGTTCCAGCAAGGTGTCGACCGCCACCGTGCGCGCCGGATCGGTGCCATGGCGCAGGGCCGACTCGGTGCAGTCATCACCCAGGGGCGCCAGCAGGCACAGGGCCTCGGCAGATGGCTGCGGACCATGCTCGATCCTGGCCCCCAGTTGCTCGAGCAACCTCAGCAGCCGGATTTTGCCGGTTTCATCATCACCTGCCACCCACACGGGCGGGATCTGCTTGCAGTCCGGTACCGGCTGGGCAAAGCGTGGCGCACCCGCCTTGCCCTGGTAACGATAAAAGCCCTGCCCGCTCTTGCGCCCCAGGTGCCCGCCCGCCAGCATCTGGTGCAACAGCGGATGGGGCCGGTAGCGCGGTTCCTGATAAAACTGGCGATATACCGATTCCATCACCGGCAGGCTGACATCCAGGCCAATCAGGTCGAGCAATTCGAACGGCCCCATCGCGAACCCGGCGCCGACCCTCAGCACCGCATCAATCAGGCCCGGCGGCGCCACCCCTTCACTGAGAATACGCAGCGCTTCGGTACCGAATGCCCGTCCGGCGTGGTTAACGATAAAGCCCGGCGAGTCCTTGCAGATCGCCGGACAGTGGCCGACATGGCGCACCAGCGCCTGTAACTGATCAATCACCTGCGGCGCGGTGGCGATACCGCCAATCACTTCGACGATGCGCATCAGGGGCACCGGATTAAAGAAGTGCAGCCCAGCCACCCGCTGCGGATGCGCGCAGACCGAAGCAATTGCCGTGATCGACAGAGACGAGGTGTTGCTTGCCAGCAGTGTCGCCGGATCGAGCAGCGCATCCAGTTGCCGGAACAGCTGCTGCTTGGCTTCCAGGTCCTCGACTATGGCCTCGATTACCACCTGGCAATCGTCCAGTTCCTGCAGGCTGTTGACCACCTGTACCCGATCCAGCGCCGCGCTGGCCGCCTGGGGGGTGATCCGGCCTTTTTGCCGGAGCATGGCGAAGGTCGACGCCAGTTGTTCCCGGGCGTTGGTGGCAGCACCCGGGCGCGTATCGAACAGCGATACCTTCAACCCGGCTTGAGCCATGACCTGAGCAATGCCCTGGCCCATGGCGCCCGTGCCGACCAGACCGATGGGTTGTTGTAATTGCATGCGCAGGACTCCGGTATTGGTAAGGAATCAGCCGCGCACAATGCCCGCGGCATAAAGTTTTTCGATCATCTGCGCGTCCAGCCCCATGCCCTGCAACACCTGGCGGGTGTCCTGCCCCAGGGCCGGAGGCGCGCTGCGATAGGTGGCCGGGGTACGCGAGAGCTTCACTGGCGAACCAATGCCGCGATAGTCACCGATCTCCACCAGCAGACCGCGATGCAAGGTGTGCGGGTGCGCAACCACGGTGTCGATGGTGGCAATGGAGCCGCAGGGCACACCGAGCTGGATCAGCTGCGGCGCCAGCGTCGCCCCGTCGTGCCGGGCCAGGAGCTTTTCCAGCGCCTGTTTCAAGGCCTCGCGGTGCACCGAACGGGCGCCGTTGTCGATAAAACGCGGGTCTTGTGGCAAGTCCCCGGCGCCCAGTTGTTCGCACAGTCTGGCAAACTGCCGATCGTTGCCCACGGCCAGAAAAATCGGCTCGCTGGCGGTGCGGTAACTGTCATAGGGCGCGATATTGGGGTGGGCATTGCCGGTACGCTGCGGAACCTTGCCGGCCGCCAGATAGTTCGGCACATGGGGGTGCAGCAATGACACACCGCAGTCGTAAAGGGTGATGTCCAGCGACTGGCCCAAACCGCTGCGATGACGTTCATTGAGCGCCAGCAGCACCCCCGCCAGCGCATTGAGCCCGGTGACCATGTCGACGATAGGCAGGCCAATGCGCAACGGGCCGCCATCGGCTTCGCCGTTGACACTCATCAGCCCGGCCATGGCCTGGATCACTGCGTCGTAACCTGGCAGGCCGCCCAGCGGGCCGTCGCCGCCAAAACCGGAGATCGCGCAGTGGATCAGCCCGGGAAAGCGCTGGCTCAGGACATCGGCGTAATCAATTCCCCAGCGCTTGAGGGTACCGGGTTTGAAGTTCTCGATCAGGACATCGGCGTCCTCCAGCAATTGCATCAGCAACCCGATGCCTTCGGGGCGGGACAAGTCCACTGCAATCCCCTGCTTGTTGCGATTGACCCCGCGGAAATAGGACGCGTCGTCACCCTCGAACGGCGGGCCCCAGCCGCGGGTTTCATCGCCGCTCAAGGGTTCCAGCTTGATTACCTCGGCGCCATGGTCGGCCAGCGCCTGAGAACAATAAGGGCCGCCCAGTACGCGGCTGAGGTCGATCACTTTGAGGCCGTCGAGGGCCCCTTTGGGAGTGCTCATAGATACGCTCTGATGAATATCGAATTCAATCTGATTTCCTGTAGAAACGAGCTTTTGCGCGGTATTTCCAAATGCTCGCGAGCAAGCTCGCTCCTACAGGGTTTTGGGTAACAGCTGCAGGGCGTCGGCTTGCGTCAGCGGGCTTTCATTGGCCAGACGCGCCAGCAGGCCGGCCTCGATTTCCGGCTCCGGGCTCAGCGGGTCCCGTGGCAACAGCTTGTGTTGCAGCAACAGGTGCGCCAGAGCCAGACGCCGGTAATCACCCGCCTGCCGGCTGCTTTCCCAGGCCATGAATATCGCCGTGGCAATGTGATAGAGCGCGCTGCCCGCCAACCGCACCTGCTCGTCCCGTTGCTCATGGGCCACCTCGGCCACTCTGGCAACGGTGCGTTGCAGCACGCCCTCGAACAGACGCTGGCTGGCCGCAGGCAACTGCGCTTCGGCCAGCAGGTTGGCGAGAAACAGCTGCAAGGGTTCCAGCGCCTGCTCGCGGGTCACGGCACGGGCGATATCCAGCGCCACGATATTGCTGGTGCCTTCCCAGATCGAACCCAGGTGGGCGTCGCGTACCAGTCGGGCATCGCTCCATTCTTCGATGTAACCCACACCGCCACGCACTTCCATGGCATCGCCGGTGACCCGGCGGGCGTCGCGGCAAGCGCGGAATTTGATCAGCGGCGTGAGGATGCGCACGCATTTGCGGGCGGCCTCGTCGCCGGCATCGGCCTTGGGCAGCAGCGTGGCAATTTGCATGAACATCGAACGAGCCTGTTCGGTGGGCAGCATCATTTTCAGCAACTGGCGCTGCATCAAGGGCATTTCGATCAGGTGCCGGCCAAAAGCCCGGCGGTTACGGGCAATGTACAGCGACTCGTTGATACCCCGGCGCATCAGCCCGGCCGCACGTACGCCGTTGGACAGACGCGACATGTTGATCATGTCGGCCATCTGCTGGAACCCGCGCCCGACCTCCCCGATCAGATACGCCGTGGCGCCCTCAAGGGTGATTTCGCCACTGGCCATGGAGCGGCTGCCAAGTTTGTCCTTGAGCCGTTGAATCCGGTAGGCATTGCGCGAGCCGTCCGGGCGCAGCTTGGGCAGCAGAAACAGGCTGACCCCTTTCATGCCCGATGGCGCATCGTCGGGACGGGCCAGCACCATGGCCAGGTCAGCATCGGGGTTGGAGCAAAACCACTTTTCCCCGAACAACTGCCACTCGCCATCGATCTGCCGGGCCCGGGTTTCAGTGCGCGACACATCGGAGCCTGCAGCCTGCTCGGTCATGAACATGGCGCCCTGGAACAGACTGTCGAAATCCTGGGACACCAGCGACGGCAAGTAACGCGCCTGCAGTTGCGGGGAGCCGAACTTGCGCAGGGTGCGGGTCAGGGAATCGGTCATGCTCACCGGGCAGCACAGGCCGAACTCGGCCTGTACAAACAGGTAGGTCAGCGCGTATTTCGACAGCGCCAGTGTGCCGTCCTCACGGTGGCTCATGGCAGCCAGGCCCAGTTCGGCGTAGGCCACCCGCTCCAGCGCGACGAAGTCCGGGTGTTTTTGGATGCTTTGCAGGTCTTCACCACGGCGGGTGCGGGGCAACAGTTTCGGCGGATTTTTGTCGGCCGACAGCGCCAGCAGATCCAGTTCGCCACCGGCTCTGGCGCCCAGTTTGCGCCAGATCGGCAGCCAGTGGTCATAGACCGCGGCTGGCAGATACACCTTGAGCAGCGCGGCCAGCCCGGCATCGCAATCGAACAGGTTAAGCCCCCGGCTGTCGGGGATATTCAAGGGGTCGTAGGCGCGGTCTGGCTGGGTATCCATGGCAGTTCTCCTGATTCTTGTGGTCCAAGAGTAGGGTCGCCATCGATAAGTATCTAATACAAAGTTAATCAACTACGATAACCAAAAATTATCGTAAGCCGAGGCCAATCCCCATGGATCTCAAGCAACTGCGTTACTTTGTAGCTGTGGCCGAAGAGCTGCATTTTGGCCGAGCCGCCGCCCGCCTGTTTATCTCCCAGCCAGCCCTGAGCTTCGACATCAAAAAGCTCGAAAGCCAGCTCGACATTCAGTTGCTCAACCGCAACAACAAGTCAGTGAGTCTGACCAATGCCGGTCAGGTGCTGCTCGACGAAGCCCGCTACCTGCTGCTGCGGGCCGAACAGGCCAGGCACCTGACCCGGCGCTCGGCCCAGGGTTTTGTCGGGCGCCTGAGTGTCGGCTTCGTCAACTCGATCCTGCATCGCGGCCTGCCACAGGCGGTCAGGATTTTCGAGCAGCAGCACCCCGACACCGAAATCGTATTGATGGAAATGAACAGTGCCGAGCAGGTCCAGGCCTTGCAGCGCGGGCAGATCGATATCGGCTTCGTGCACCGCAGCAAATTCCCCGAAAGCATCTGCTGCGAGCCGGTGCTGCGCGAGCCGTTCCTGTGCTGCCTCCCCGACTCGCACCGGCTGGCGGGTCAGGAGCGAATCGATCTGCAGGACCTTGCGGACGAAGATTTCATTCTGTTCCCGCGCAACGTGTCTCCCCACTATCACGACCTGATCATTGCCCACTGCGTGGCCGCCGGTTTCAGTCCGCGAATCCGCCATGAAACCCGGCTCTGGCAAACCGTGGTGTCTATGGTGGCCTACAACCTGGGCGTGGCGCTGGTACCCCAGACCCTGGCTGCAACCTGGAAACAGGGGGTGCACTATTGCCAAATCAACGGCAGCGGCGCGCACTCCGAAATTCATGCCATTCGCCAGGCCACGTTGCCCTCGGCGGCGGCACAAAGCCTGCTGGAGCTGTTCAAGGCCCAGCAACAGAACTGCCGCTAAAGCCTTTCGACGATACGAAATCACGTATCAAACAATAAAATTTAATCATTATTTTTTTCAATTCTGCCTGTATAGGCTCCAGCCATCAGACCTCCTCGCCCGCCTGGAGGCTGATGTGCCGTGCAAGCCTCTCCAGGTGTTCGGGAGAGGACATAGACCAATAATAATGAGCAGGAAAAAACTATGAATGCCACCCAGGAAGTTGCCGCCCACAAAAGAGCCCGCAAGGCCGGAGTGGCCTCGTTCATCGGTACGACCATCGAGTGGTATGACTTTTATGCCTACGGCATTGCCGCTGCTCTGGTGTTCGGCAAAGTGTTCTTTCCCGCCGACCTGAACCCCGGCACCGCCACCATGCTGTCGTTTCTTACTTTGTGGGCCGGGTTTATCGCGCGCCCCATAGGCGGCATTATCTTCGGTCACCTGGGTGACAAGATCGGGCGCAAGACCACCCTGGTCATCACCCTGGTGATGATGGGCGTGGCCACCACCTGCATCGGCCTGTTGCCCACCTATCTGCAAATTGGTATCTGGGCCCCGATCGCACTGGTGGTGCTGCGGGTCATTCAGGGAATCGCGGTGGGTGGCGAATGGGGCGGTGCCATTCTGATAGCCAGCGAGAATGCGCCCAAGGGCAAGGGCATCCTGTATGCCGCTTTCGCCCAGCAGGGGTCCCCCGCCGGCAACCTGCTGGCGACCATCGTGTTCTTCGCCCTCAGCGCCCTGCCGGTCTCGGACTTCATGCTCTGGGGCTGGCGCATTCCGTTCCTGCTCTCCGCAGCACTGGTGATCGTCGGCATGGTGATTCGTCTCAAGCTCGAAGAGTCGGATGACATGAAGCGCCTGATGGAACAAAAGAAGACCGTCAAACTGCCCGTTGTGGCCGTGCTGCGCGACCACTGGCGGATTGTGCTGCTGTGTGCCGGCGTCCTGCCGATCATCCATGTCACTTACTTCAAGAGTACCTTTGCCCTGTCCTGGGCCACCAAGGAACTGGGCTACGCCCAAAGCACCTTTCTCAGCGTGATCATCATTTCTCTGGTGGTGCAGTTCCTGGTCCAGCCGTTCGGCGCGGTGCTGGTGTCAAAGATCGACATGCGCAAGGCCGTGGCCTTTATGGTGATCCCGGAGCTGTTGCTGATGCCGGCGATGTTCCTCGCGGTGGAAACCAAAATCTACTGGATCGCCGTGCTCGGCATGTGCCTGGCGACCATTCCCCATTCGATGTTTTACGGTGCAGTGGGCGGCATCCTGGCCCGGGCCTTCCCGACCAAGGTGCGCTACAGCGGACTGTCGGTCTCCTATCAACTGTGCTCATTGCTGGTGGGCGGTGCGACCCCGGTGCTGGCCCAGGGCATTCTCAACTCCACCGGCAGCATCATAGGCGTGGCGATTGCCTCGGCCTGCTACGCCCTGGTTTCGCTGGTGTGCATGCTGATGCTGCTCAAGCGTATTGGCCATACGGCCTCAGAACTGTCGACGGCCGAGCAGGCCGATGCCGATGAACTGGCACTTGATAGCGGCCCGGCACCCCGGTCGCAGCCGCGTACGGCGACAGACACCGGGGCAAAAAATGTCCTGACACCCATCGCAGCCACCCATACACCGGGGATTTGAATGAACGCCAACTATCTGCTTGCAGTGCTCGCCACGCTGACCGTCAACGCCAGCGCCGATCCGGCCAAAGTCGACGCCCAGGTGGTCTATACCAATGCCAATGTACTGACCGTGGACAAGGACAACAGTACGGCCCGGGCCGTTGCGGTGCGCGACGGGAAAATCCTCGCGGTGGGCGAGTCCGACGCCCTCGCCCGCTACATCGGGCCCGACACCCGGGTGGTGGATCTGCACGGCAAGACCATGATCCCCGGGATCTATGATGCCCACAGTCATTTTGCCAGTTCGAAAATCACCGGGACCTTTGTCGCCGACCTCAACAGCCCGCCCATCGGCGATGTGCGCAACATCGAAGATATCGTCGCGCGCCTCAAGGCCCAGCAGGCCAAGGTCGGCCCCGGGGACTGGATCAGCGGCGCCGGCTATGACGACACCCTGCTGGCCGAAAAGCGCCACCCGACCCGTGCCGATCTCGACCGGGTGTCCAGCACCCGGCCGATTTACATCACCCATGTCTCGGGGCATCTCACGGTCGCCAACAGTGCCGCTCTGGCCCTGGCCGGCATCACCGCCAGTACCCCCAACCCGCCGGGCGGGGTGATCCGCAAGGATGCCGACGGCCAGCCCAATGGCGTGCTGGAAGAGTCGGCCCTGGCCCTGGTGGGCAAACTGCGCCCGGCCCTGACCGAGCCCCTGCAACGGGAAGGCATCCGTCTTGCCGGCCAGTGGTATGCCGCCCACGGCGTGACCACCGCCAATCACGGCGCCGGCACCACCCCGGCACTGCTGAAAATGCTTGAAGATGCGGTGCAGGCCAAAGAATTGCCTATCCGGGTGATGACCTGGAGCAGCCTGGAAACCATGGACGCGGTGGACCAAGTTGCGCTGCCCAGCGGCATGATCAAGGTCGGCGGAGTCAAGGAGTTTTCGGACGGTTCAATTCAAGGCTATACAGGCTACCTGAGCGAGCATTACCACACCCCGTTCAATAACGACCTGACCTACCGCGGCTTCCCCCGTTTCAGCCGTGAGGAGCTGGCAGCCCGGGTGCTGGCCGTGCACAAATCCGGGCGCCAGATGATGATCCATGCCAATGGCGATGCGGCGATCGACGATGTGCTTTATGCCTATCGCAAGGCCCAGGAAACCTACCCGAGGGAGGATGCTCGGCAAGTGATCATCCACTCGCAGATGATGCGCGAAGATCAGCTCGACGAGGTCAAGCGACTCAATATAATTCCTTCGTTCTTCGTGCTGCACACCTACTACTGGGGCGACCGCCATCGCGATATATTCATCGGCAAGGACCGCGCGGAGCGCATCAGCCCCGCCCGTTCCGCCCAGGACAGAGGCCTGCGCTACACCATCCATACCGATACCCCCATCGTGCCGATGGAGCCGATGCGCCTGATCTGGTCGGCGGTGAACCGGGTGACCACCGGCGGCAAGGTGCTGGGTGCCGCGCAGCGTGTACCGGTGGCCGATGCCCTGCGCGCCACCACAATCAACGCGGCCCGGCAGAACTTCGAAGAGCAGGAGCGCGGCTCGATTGAGGTCGGCAAATACGCAGACCTGGTGGTCCTGTCGGACGACATTGCGACAGTCGACCCGATGAACATCAAGGACATCAAAGTGCTGGAAACCATCGTCGAGGGTAAATCCGTGTACCAGGCTCACGACTGATATTACTGGCCGCTCCCACCAAGCCCGGGCGTTGCACACAACCTGGATTACCCCGCGGTGGCCTCACCGCCATCGCTGGCAAGCCAGCTCCCACAGGTACCGGGGAGCCGCATCACTCCACCCTTTGTGGGAGCCGGGCTTGCCCACGATGGCAGCACCGCGGTCCGGCAGTCATGTCGAATTGTCTGCATCGCTGGCAAGCCAGCTCCCACAATGCCCGGGCGTTGCGCCCAACCTGGATTACCTCGCGATGGCCTAACCGCCATCGCTGGCAAGCCAGCTCCCACAGGTACCGGGGAGCCGCACCACTCTACCCTTTGTGGGAGCCGGGCTTGCCCGCGATGGCAGCACCGCGGGCCGGCAGTCATGCCGCGGTGCTGCCATCGCTGGCAAGCCAGCTCCCACAGGTACCGGACAGCCGCACCACTCCACCCTTTGTGGGAGCCGGGCTTGCCCGCGATGGCAGCACCGCGGTCCGGCAGTAATGTCGAATTGTCTGCATCGCTGGCAAGCCAGCTCCCACAATGCCCGGGCGTTGCACACAACCTGTAGCAGCGATCAAAAGCGCGGTTTGACTGCCTTCCACTCAGGCTTGTAACGCTGCATCTGCTTCACGTCATCGCGCTGGCGAATGCCGCAGCTGAGGAACTGGTCATGCAATCTGGCCAATTGCCCGTAGTCCAGTTCCAGCCCCAGACCCGGAGCCCGCGTGACTTTCACGCAACCGTCGACAATCGGCACTTTGCCACCCTTGATCACCTCTTCGTCCGGCTCCTGCCAGGGGTAATGGGTGTCGCAGGCATAGTCCAGGTTTGGCACCGAGGCCGCGACATGGGCCATGGCCATCAGGCTGATGCCCAAATGCGAGTTGGAGTGCATGGACACGCCCAGACCAAAGGTCTGGCACATTTTGGCCAGCACCTGGGTGTCACGCAGCCCGCCCCAGTAATGGTGGTCGGCCAGCACAATCTGTGTGCTGTTGAGGGCCACGCTGCGGCGGAACTCATCGAAGTCGGTGACCACCATGTTGGTTGCCAGTGGCAAGCCGGTGCGCCGGTGCAATTCGGCCATGCCCTCCAGACCCGGGGTCGGGTCTTCGTAATACTGCAGATCGTCACCCAGCAATTGCGCCATGCGAATGGCCGTTGGTAACGACCAGTTGCCATTCGGATCAATGCGCAGCGGGTAGCCGGGAAAAGCTTTTTTCAGCGCCTTGATGCACGCCACTTCCTGCTCCGGGGGCAGTGTCCCGGCCTTGAGCTTGATGCTTTTGAAGCCGTAGTCCTCAATCATGCGCCGGGCCTGGGCGACGATTTGTGCTTCGTTCAGTGCCTCGCCCCAGGCGTCGGCCTTGTAGGGTGAATCAATATGCTCGGCGTATTTGAAGAACAGGTAGGCACTGAAGGGAATCTCATCGCGCACCGCGCCGCCGAGCAGGTCCACCAGCGGCACCTTCAGGTAATGCGCCTGCAGGTCAAGAAACGCCACTTCAAAGGCCGAATAGGCGTTGCTCACCGCTTTGCTGGCATGGGAGCCGGGGGCCAGTTCCGCCCCCGCCATGCTCCGCGGTTTATTGGCCGCCACTGTGGCCTGCACAATGGCCCGCAACTGATTGAGATTGAACGGATCGAGACCTATGAGTTGCTCCTGCAACTGCTGCTGGATGGCCAGTGCCGGAGCATCGCCGTAGCTCTCGCCCAGGCCAATGTAGCCATTGTCGCTCTCGATCTCGATGATCGAGCGCAGGGCAAAGAGTTCATGAATGCCGCTGGCATTGAGCAGCGGCGGGTCCCGGAAAGCGATGGGGGTGACAGTGACGCGTTGGATTTTCAAGAAGCGGCTCCTGCTGGATCAGTTTTCAAAGGGTTATGCCGGGACGGGGTAATGGCTGCGCAGGCCTCGGGCTGGCTGGCAAGGGACTGATTGCGCGGGGTCATACGGACAAAAAAGATCACCGCTGCCGCCACCAGTGAGGTGGCCGCCAACCCGTACAGGCCGCCTTCGATAGAGCCGGTGCTCTGCTCCAGAAAACCGAACGCGGTGGGCGCCACAAACCCGCCCAGATTGCCGATGGAGTTGATCAGGGCAATTACCGCGGCAGCGATGCGCGCATCGAGGTAGCCCTGTGGAATCGGCCAGAACAAAGCCGAGGCGGCCTTGAAGCCAATGGCCGCAAAACAGATGGCAACGAAGGCGAATACCGGCCCGCCGATGGTGGACATGAACATGCCCAGCGCCGCGATTACCAGAGTCAGCGCCACCCAGGCCTGCTGGTGTTTCCATTTGCTGGCCAAAGCTGCGAAGCCGTACATCGCGACGATGGAAATCAGCCACGGAATCGAGTTGAACAGCCCGACTTGAAAGTCGCCGAAGCTGCCCATCTTTTTGATCATGCTCGGCAGCCAGAACGTCGCACCATAGATGGTCAGGGCAATCGAGAAATAGATAAAACAGAACAGCGCGATCTGTTTGTCGGCCAGCAATTTGAACATCGACGGCCTGACCGTCTGCACGCTTTCCCGGGCCTGCTGCTCCAGTGCAATGGCCCCCAGCAATGCAGCCTTCTCTTCTTCGCTCAGCCATTTCGCCTGGCGTGGATGCGACTGCAGCCAGAACCAGACGAAGGCACAGAGCACGATCGAGGCAAAGCCTTCAATCAGGAACATCCATTGCCAGCCATGCAGGCTCATGCCGCTGACATTGAGCAGCGCCCCGGACACCGGCCCCGAGATCACCGAAGCAATGGCCGAGCCGCTGAGAAAGATCGCCATGGCCTTGCCGCGTTCGGTCGACGGCAGCCATTGGGTGAAGTAGTAAATGATCCCGGGAAAGAACCCCGCTTCAGCGGCGCCGAGAATAAAGCGCAATACATAGAAACTGGTTTCGCCGCGCACAAAGGCCATCGCCATTGCCGCTGCGCCCCAGGTAAACATGATGCGTGTCAGCCAGGCGCGGGCGCCATAGCGTTGCAGCAGCAGGTTGGAGGGCACTTCGAATATCGCGTAACCAATAAAGAACAGCCCGGCCCCCAAGCCATAGGCGGCAGCGCCAATGCCCAGGTCGGTTTCCAGGTGGCTGCGGACAAAGCCGATATTGACCCGGTCGATGTAGTTGACGATGAACATCACCACAAACAGGGGCAGGACATGACGCTTGACCTTGGCCGCGGCGCGGGCAAGCACCGTGGGGTCTGGCAGACTCTGGAGGGTATTCAAGGGGGACTCCCGATCATTGTTTTTTTAGGGACAGGGCGATCATGGACGCGGACATTGTTCCCGGTCTAATCTAACTTGGCACTGGATTGATACCGGAATTAGATCAATGTTCGAACTGACCCAACTGCGTTGCTTCACCACGGTGGCCACCGAGCTCAACTTCCGGCGTGCCGCCGAGCGGCTGAATATGACCCAGCCGCCCCTCAGCCGACAGATTCAACTGTTGGAGCATCACCTGGGAGTCGAGCTGTTCACCCGTACCACCCGCAGCGTCGCCCTGACCGCTGCCGGGCGGGCATTTTTCATCGAAGCCCAGAACTTGCTGGAACGCGCCCAACAAGCCGCAATCACCGCGCGGCGCTTCGCTGAAGGCGACATTGGCACGGTCAACATCAGTTTCGTCGGTAGCGCAGTGTATGAATTTTTGCCCAAGGTCATCGCCGAGGCCCGGCTCAAGCAGCCCCAGGTCAAAATTGATCTGTCAGAGATGAACACCTATCAGCAACATGAAGCGTTACGCGCGTGGCGCATCGACCTTGGCATCGCCCGCGCGCCCCTGCTGGAGCCCGGCTACGCCACTGAATGCCTGGTGCGCGAGCCGTTCGTGCTGGCGGTGCCCGGTAGCCACCCACTGGCCAGCGCTGCTAGCGTGAATGTCAAAGACCTCGATGCACAGCCCTTCCTGATGTACTCCCATGCCGCCTACCCGCCCTTCAACGAACTGCTGACCGGCACCCTGCGCTCTGCCCGCGTGACCCCGCAGTACGTGCAGTGGCTGGGCTCGTCACTGACCATTCTGGCGCTGGTCAATGCGGCGATGGGCCTGGCCCTGGTGCCGCGTTGCGCCTCCAGCGTGGCGTTCAAGAATGTGGTGTTTCGCGATATCGATCTGGGCGAAGGGGTGCAGAGCGAACTGCATCTGATCTGGCGCGAAAACAATGACAACCCGGCATTCGCGATGTTGCTGGAAGGGATACGGCGGGCAGCGCGGGACGGCTGGGGCCTGTAGGCATTGAGGGACAAGACGCTACCGGCGATGCACCCTGACGGGCACCGCAAGCACCCATAAACTGATTGACAGGACAATGATAGCCACCTAACAATCCAACCAAGAGGTACGACAACATACAACAATAAGGAAACCTTCTGATGCTGCGAGCTACGCCCCTGAAAACCTTGACTGGCGCCGTGCTTATGAGCCTGACTCAGCTGAGCTGGGCCAGTACCTATGTCTACGTGTCCAACGCCACCGATGGCACCCTGAGCAGTTATACGTTGACTGCACAGGGTCAACTGCAGCCCCTGGCCACCACCGAAGCCGGCCCGGGGGTGATGCCCCTGGCCCTGAGCCCCGATCACAGCAAGCTCTATGCGTCCATTCGCGGCAAACCCTATGCCATGGCCACCTTCGCCATCGATCCTGAAAACGGGGCGCTCAAGCACCTGAAGAACTCGACCGTGGCCGACAGCCTGGCCTATATCTCAACCGACAAGAACGGCCACTACCTGTTTGGCGCCTCGTACGGCGAGGATCTGGTCAGCGTCAATTTGATCAATGCCGACGGCATCGTGACCGATGACGTGCAGCAGGTGATCAAGACCGGGCCTAACGCCCATTCGATCATTGTCGATGGCACCAACCGTTTTGTGTACGCCGCCAATCTGGGCGCCGATCGCCTGCTGGAGTTCAAATTCGATGCCGCCAGCGGCAAACTCACGCCCCTGGGTCAGGTTCAGTTGCCTGAAGGCAGCGGTCCGCGTCATCCAGTGATTTCGGCAGACAACCGTTTCCTCTATTTGCTTAACGAAATGGCCGGCAGCGTCACCACCTTTGCCATCGACCCGAAAACCGGACGCCTGACCGAGCTCGGCGATGTCAGTGCAATACCGGCGGACTCCGGCCTGGTACGCGGTGTCGCCCGCCCGATGATCAAACCCGGCCAGCCGACCCCGCCGCCACTGGCGTCCAATCTGATCTGGGCCGCCGATATCAAGCTGACCCCGGACGCACGCCACCTCTACACCTCCGAGCGCACTGGCAGCACGGTCAGCGTGTTTGCCATCGACAGCAAGACGGGGCTGCCCGGCTTTGTGCAGAACATTAAAGTCGAGCAACAACCACGGGGCATTGCGCTAGATCCATCGGGACAATGGTTGCTGGTGAGCGGGGAGAAAAGCGCGCAGGTCGGGGTGTACGCCATTAACCCTGAAGACGGCACCCTCTCGCGCCACGCCACTGCACCTTCGGGCAAGGGCGCGAACTGGGTGCAGGTGGTGAGCTACCCCTGATATTGCCCGGGCAGCGAGCCTTCAGATAAAGCTGCGGGGTTCACGCAACAAGGGTTCCAGTTCTCTTGCGGGTAACGGCCGGCAAAACAGGAACCCTTGCAACTGGTCGCAACCGTTGTCGCTCAAAAACGCCAGCTGATCGCGGGTTTCCACGCCTTCGGCGATGACTTTCATATCAAGACTGCGGGCCAGTTCAATGATGGTGCGGGCAATCGCCGCATCCTGCGGGTTACGGGTGATTTCGCGGATATAGGAGATGTCAATTTTCAGCTTGTCGATGGGAAAACGCACCAGCGAAGCCAGGCTCGAATAGCCCGTGCCAAAGTCATCGATGGAGATGTTGATCCCGATTTCCTTGAGTTTTAACAAGCTGGCGATGGTGCGCGGCGTATTCACCATCAGCGAGCTCTCGGTGAGCTCGACTTCCAGCCATTTGGCGTCAACCCGGTGCGCGCCGAGGGACTGCTGAATGTCATGGATCAGGTCGCCCTCGAGCAACTGCTGGGCCGATACGTTCACCGCCACCGGCACCACATCCAGACCGGCGCGCTGCCAGTTGGCAATTTGCCGGCACACCGTGTCGATGACCCACTGCCCGACCTCGGAGATGAGCCCCAGGCTCTCAAGCACGGGAACAAAAACCCCCGGCGAGATAGTCACCAGCCCCGGTCGGTACCAGCGCAACAGCGCCTCCACCCCGCAAATCTGACCGTCAGCCAGACCGATTTTGGGTTGGTAAACCAAATCCAGAGCCTGCTTGCGCACCGCGTCGCGCAATGCCGCTTGCATCTGCTGCTGCTCGATATCCAGCGCTGTGAAATGCTCGATCGCACTGGTGCGGTTGATCTCGGTACTGGCCTTATGACTCAGACCGAACCCGGAGGAGTCTTGTTCAACATGCCGTTCCAGCACAGGGTCAACCCGAAAATCGCCAAATGCCTTGAGCCTTAACTGGTTACGCACCCGCACCCACAGTTCGGTATTGGACACCGGCTTGCTGAGGAAGTCCTCGGCCCCGGCCTCCAGGCCAGAGATGCGGGCACTTTGATCCCCGGGCTCGGAAAGCATGATGATCGGGATATTGGCGGTCAAACTGTTGCTCTTGAGCTGGCGGGCAACTTCATAACCATCCATGCCCGGCATTTTGATATCCAGCAGGATCAGATCCGGTATGTGTTGCTGTGCGACAGTCAGCGCTTCTGCGCCACAACTGGAGGTAAGCGTGTAGTAACCCTGATTGAGCAACAGGGTGTCGAGCAAGGTGCGCATCTGGACTTCATCGTCAACGATCAACAGTGTGGCGGGCACAGTGGACATGTAAAGCCCTCAAGGGAAGAGGCTGTTTCTACCTCGCGGACTGCCTTGTCCATCGTTGAGAATCGCCGGTTAGAGAATGAGTAAAGCACCCTTGAGGGCATTACTCCACGGGCTCATCTCAATGTTTTGATCCTCCCCTGGCGGCAGTCTCCAGCAGCTGCTGAAAGCTCGGGCACTCCACATGACTGGCCGCAGGGCAGACCGCTGCACGCCTCAGTTCATCCCGTGCGGCACTGAGCCGGACAATCACCTGCTCCAGCTCATCGGCCTTTGCCAACAGCTGCGCGCGATCAAGCGCCGGCCTGCCATCGGCGCTGACCATATGTGCGATGTCATCCAGTGAAAAAGTCAGTGACTGGGCGAGCGCGATCAATGACAGTTTTTCCAGCACATCCGCGCAAAACACCCGGCTCAAGCCCCGTCGTCCTATGGAGCGGATCAGCCCTTTCTCTTCGTAGTAGCGCAAAGTCGATGCCGCGACACCCGAACGCCTTACCACCTCTCCAATGACCAGCTCTTTCATGCTTGACCTCAAGTCGGCTTGAACTTGCACACTTGTCAATTCAAGCAATCAGAAGACACGACAGGCAAGGGATAATTGAAATGACCATGGTTGAAATCATTATTAACGCAGCCGCCCTGGGTATAGGCGCGACCCTGTTCATGGACCTTGTGGCCGCGATCAAAACCCGCGCCTTCAAGATCCCGTCCCTCGACTACCGGCTCGTCGGCCGCTGGCTGGGGCATATGCTGCAGGGGCAATTCCGTCACACCTCGATTGCAGCCGCCGCCCCAACCCACAATGAACGCCTTGCGGGCTGGGTTTTTCACTACCTGACCGGCATCATTTTCGCCGCAGCACTGGTGGCCGTTGCCGGCAGCGCCTGGCTCCAACACCCGAGCCTGCTGCCCGCCCTGATTACCGGCGTCATCAGCGTCGCTGCGCCCTGGCTGATCATGCAACCCGCCTGGGGCATGGGCATTGCTGCTGCAAACACCCCCAAACCCTGGGTGGCGCGACAAAGAAGCCTGGTCACCCACCTGACCTTCGGCCTTGGGCTGTATATAACCGGCCTGGCCTTGGTCAAATACCTCTAAGACAGCAACCAACACCGATCACCTTTTGTGGGAGTCGGGCTTGCCCGCGATAGCTGCACCGCGGTCCGGCAGGCATGGCGAGTTGTCTGCATCGCTGGCAAGCCAGCTCCCACAGATCACCCTTTGTGAGAGCCGGGCTTGCCCGCGATGGCAGCACCGCAGTCCGGCAGGCATGTTGAGTTGTCTGCATCGCTGGCGAGCCAGCTCCCACAGATCACCCTTTGTGAGAGTCGGGCTTGCCCGCGATGGCAGTGCCGCGGTCCGGCAGGTATGTCGAGTTGTCTGCATCGCTGGCAAGCCAGCTCCCACAGATACCGGGGAGCCACACCATTCCACCCTTTGTGAGAGTCGGGCTTGCCCGCGATGGCTGCACCGCGGTCCGGCAGGTATGTCGAGTTGTCTGCATCGCTGGCGAGCCAGCTGCCACAGATACCGGGGAGCCACACCACTCCACCCTTTGTGGGAGCCGGGCTTGCCCGCGATGGCTGCGCCGCGGTCCGGCAGGCATGTCGAGTTGTCTGCATCGCTGGCAAGCCAGCTCCCACAGGTACCGGGGAACCACACCACTCCACCCTTTGTGGGAGCCGGGCTTGCCCGCGATGGCAGTGCCGCGATCCGGCAGGTATGTCGATTTGTCTGCATCGCTGGCGAGCCAGCTCCCACAGGTACCGAGGAACCACACCACTCCACCCTTTGTGGGAGCCGGGCTTGCCCGCGATGGCAGCACCGCAATCCGGCAGGTATGCCGAGTTGTCTGCATCGCTGGCAAGCCAGCTCCCACAGGTACCGGGGAACCACACCATTCCACCCTTTGTAGGAGTCGGGCTTGCCCGCGATGGCTGCACCGCGGTCCGGCAGGTATGCCGAGTTGTCTGCATCGCTGGCGAGCCAGCTCCCACAGATAGCGGGGAGCCGCACCTACGACACCCGCCACAGCTGATCCAGTCGGGTGGTGTAGCCCTGACTCATCAACTCCCGGCGCATGCCCCAGGCTGGATTCACCGGCACGCTGGCAGCCCGTAGCGTGCCCCTGCCCCAACGCTGATTAATCGCATCCAGCACCGACATCACCCGGGTCGCCTCCGCCGGCTGATTAAGCGCAAACAAATCATCGGAGAACTCTCCCGGCTGGCGCAGGTCCAGCAACATCACTTCAGCCTTGCTGTACCTGAAACCCGGCTGAAACACGCTATCCACAGCATCAACCGCGGCCTTGGTCAGCAGCCGTACATCATCGGTCGGGTATGGCAATGTCACTACCACCCCCTTGGCATACTTGGCTTCGTCAGGGTTGAACATGCCCGTGCGAATACTTACCCGCACCTTGGTGCAATAGGAGTTCTGCGCGCGGAGCTTTTCTGAAGCCCGCATCATATAAGTGGCCACCGCCTCTTTAATTGGCGCCACGCTGGTCAGACGCTTGCCAAACATGCGACTGCAGCAGATTTCCTGCCTGGGAGGATCAGGTTCGTCCAGCTCCAGGCACGGCGTGCCCGACAGCTCCCGGGCGGTTTTCTCGATTACCACACTGAACCTCTTGCGCAACATCCACGGCTCAGCGCTGGCCAGGTCCATGGCCGTGCGAATCCCCATCCCCTGCAGATGAGCCGTCATCCGCCGCCCTACTCCCCACACCTCGCTCACCGCCGTATTACGCAATACCCAGTGCCGCTGATGCTCACCACACAGATTGACCACCCCGCCGGTTTGCTCCTGTAAGCGTTTGGCCGTGTGATTGGCCAGCTTGGCCAGGGTTTTGGTGTGCGCAATCCCGACCCCGACCGGGATCCCCGTGCACTGCAGGACACGGCTGCGCAACTGGCAACCCATGGCGCTGGCATCGGCAATACCGGTCAAATCGGCAAAACACTCATCGATGCTATAGACCTCCACCGCCGGCACCTGCGCCTCGATCAGGCTCATCACCCGCTCGCTCATGTCGCCATACAGCGCATAGTTCGACGAAAATGCCACGATACCCAGCTGCTCCAGCCGGTGCTTGATCTGAAAGTACGGCTCACCCATCTTGATGTGGGGTTTGGCGTCATAACTGCGGGCGATGACGCAGCCATCGTTATTGCTCAGCACCACAATCGGCACTTTCGCCAGATCCGGGCGAAACACCCGCTCGCAACTGGCATAAAAGCTGTTGCAATCGATCAGGGCGAACACCGGATCGCACTTAATGGCCATGGTTGCGCACGCTATAGGTGATCACGCCCCAGATCGAAAGGTCATCGCCTTCCATCACATAGCGATCCGGGTATCTGGGGTTCTCTGAACCCAGAATGACCCTCTTGCCCCGCAGGCACAGACGCTTGCAGACCGGATCATTATTGAGCAGCGCGACCACCACATGCCCGTGGGCAGGCTCGATGGAGCGGTCAACCACTGCCACATCCCCGGCAAAAATCCCGACGCCCTGCATGCTGTCGCCATCGATCGTCACCAGATAAACATGCGGAGCCCGCACGTTAAGCACTTCATCCAGCGAGATTTGCTTATCCATATGATCCGTCGCCGGTGACGGAAACCCGGCAGGAATCTTGAACGAGCACATCGGCAGGCGAATGCCACCTTCAGCAAGAGGACCCAAAACAGTGAAGCCCATGACACGCGCCCTTTAGTTGACTGTATGTATATACAGTTAACTGTGTAGAGCGAATCCGGTCAATTGTTCAGGCCGAGATTTCGACGGATGGATCATGGCCACACCCCGGGCATCAGCCTTCAAGCAACGTAGTGGCCCGACTGAGATCGATTGCTGGGGGACCAACACAACACGGTTCCATGTACCGCAGACAGCAGTTGCGGGCTGTCATTTCCCCAAACGCAAAAATACCCGCGCAGACGGTCTATCCTCAGTAAGGAGCAAGGCGCAGGGGCCGTCGCAAGTTTGTAACTTTCGAGGGTTATACGGGTAGTACAGCAAAAGGAATCCAAAAATGATCTGGATCACCGTTATTTGCACTGTCGTCACCGTCACCCTCCTTGGCGCCCTGATAAATGCCTGGCGGATCCACCTCAATAAGAACGTGGAACTTCACTGACAGACGGGCACCCGTGAAAACTGCGACCGCAGTCATGCCGGCAGCCGAACTGTCTTTCGCTACACAGCAAAGCCTCAGCGCAAACCTGTTTTTCTCAAAACGGGCAATGACACCCAATAAATTCAAGAAAAAAACAACTCGAATCCAGCCCCGGCAGTGGTTTTTGGATATTGCGCTGAACTCTTTATAATTTCTTGTGTCTCGAGAAATCACCCGCCGCTTTAATATGCGATTCACAATAATTTTAGGAGCTGTCCTGTATACAAAGGCGCTTCTTTATTGACGCTCATACTACGAAACGATTAATCTCCCTGCCCCCAGAACATGGAAGACTCTCGAATCCCGGCTTTACCGCGCGGGGTTCTGCATTTCCTGAAAATGAATTCCCCGGCGCATTCATTTGCGCGGCTCTGCATTGCGGTAAACATATTGAAGCCTCGATCCTCGCTCCAGATTCAAAAATCGGTGATCTTCGCCCTGGTGCTGCGCGAAGCCCGGGCACGTTTTGGCGTGCGCCGCATGGGCGCCGTATGGACTCTCATCGAGCCCATATGCCACCTGCTTATCTTCAGTATTTTATTCGCGGTCATTCGTGGACGTACCGTCGCTGACGTTGAGTACCCGGTATTTGTCCTGGTCGCGATGGCTCCCTTCCTGCTCTACCGCAACACCGCCTTGCGCCTGATGGACAGCCTGCGGGAAAACCGCTCGCTGTTTGGCTACAAGCAAATCAAGCCTCTGGACACCTATGTCGCCCGGGTACTGGTGGAAACCTGCATCAGTGCCACGGTGTACGCGATTCTGGTATTTGCTTTCGCGTGGTACGGCTTCGACATGTCGGTGGCCAACCCGCTGATGTGGGTGACGACACTGGCCGTGGGCCTGTTGTTTGCGTTTAGCTTGGGCATGGTACTGGCATTGATCACCCATGCCCTGCCCAGCCTGAAGGTGGTCATTCGCATGGCCTTTTTCCCGCTGTATTTCATTTCCGGCGTACTGGTACCTGCTGCTTACCTGCCACAAGCGATGATGCCGGTGTTGCTGCTAAACCCTTTCCTGCACATTGTCGAGCTGATCCGCGCTGAGGTCTTGCCGCACTACACCCCTGTGGATGGCGTGTCGGAAGGTTACGTGATCTGCATCACGATAGTGCTGCTGTTTATTGCCATGGGTAGCTATCGCGCACGCCGCTTGCACCTGGTTTCCACGAAGAACGGATGAGTACAGGCCAACGTGTTCGAACTTAGAAACGTTACCAAATCCTACTTGACTCCGAAGGGACGTCGGTATGTGTTCCGCAACCTCTCGTTGTCGATTCCGCCAGGCAAGAATATCGGCCTTATCGGACGCAACGGTGCAGGCAAATCGACCCTGATGCGCCTGCTTGGCGGTGCCAATATCCCTGACTCCGGGTCCGTTGCTACAGACAGGAGTATTTCCTGGCCGGTAGGCTTGACGGGCGGTTTTCAAGGCAGCATGACCGGCCGGGAAAACATCAAGTTTGTCTGCCGCGTCTACGGAGCAATGGGCGACGACATGCGCGACAAGATCCGCTACGTTCAGGAATTTGCCGAAATCGGCGACTGGATCGACGAGCCCATCAAGACCTATTCCTCCGGAATGCGCTCTCGAGTGGCCTTTGGCCTGAGCATGGCCTTCGATTTTGATTACTACCTGATCGACGAAGTGATGTCCGTCGGCGATGCACAGTTCAAACGTAAATGTGCCGACGTATTCCAGGAAAAATTACAGCAGTCAAAAGTCGTGCTGGTGACCCACAACATGAATGAAGTTCAAAAAATCTGCGACATCGTACTGCTGGTTCGCAATGGCGAGATCCAGGTTTACGAAGACGTAGCCGAAGGCATCAAAGCCTACAACGCCTGACTTCATACTCTCTTTTATAAAGCAGAACCGTTCGACTTCAAGGATGCATCACATATGAGCAGCAAGGGTAAACTCAGACGCTGGCGCCTGGCTATCGGCCTGGTGATTTTGCCAATGGTACTGGCGGCCATTTACTACGGCATATTCGCCGCCGATCGCTATGTCAGCAGTGCACAGGTCGTCGTTCGTCAGGACGGTGGCAACCAGGCCGCCGCCATGCCTGGCCTGGCTACCCTGCTGACCGGCACCAACCCCGCGTCCAGGGAAGAGACGCTCTACCTGCGCGAATACATCGGGTCAATGGACATGATGTTGTTGCTCGAAGAGCGCCTGCACTGGATCGAGCAATATGCCGCCCAGCGCAGCGACATGTTCTTCTGGCTCAACAAGGACGCCTCGCGCGAAGACCTGCTCAGCTACTACCAGCGCATGGTAACCGCCCACTACGACGAAACTACCGGCCTGTTGCGGGTTGAAGTGCAAGCCTTTACCCCCGAGCTTTCGGAGCAAATGCTGCGCACCATACTTTCCGCCAGCGAGAACTTCGTAAACGAAGTCAGCCACAGCATTGCCCGCGAACAAATGACCTTCGCCAAAAGTGAGCTGGAAACCGCAAGGCTTCAATACGCCGATCGTAAAGCCGAACTGATCGACTTCCAGAACACCAACAAAGTGCTCGATGGCGCAAACACTGCACAAAGCCGTGCCACCATCATTTCCGACCTCGAAGCCCAGCACACCAAAGAACAGGCCGTGTTGACCGAGATGCAGTTCAAGCTTCGCGCCGATTCGCCGCAAGTGAAACAGCAGAAGCAAAGGGTTAGCGCCATCGCCCAGCAACTGGCCAAGGAAAAACGCCTGCTGGTGTCGTCAACGGACGGCTCCCAGCTGAACGTAGTCGCCTCAGCCTTCCAGCAACTGACACTGGATGCAGGCATCGCCGAAGCCAGCTACAAAACCGCAGTAGCTGCGCTCGACAATGCACGGATTGAAGCCAGCAAAAAGATCCGCACCCTGGTGACGGTCGTAAGCCCGAACACCCCGCAACAGGCACTGTACCCAGAGCGTCTGTATAACCTGGCAACTATCTTGCTCGGCCTACTGATGCTGTACGGCATTACTCGCTTCATCCTGGCTTCGATCGAGGATCACCGTGATTAAATCCCTTACTCTCTCCCACTCGTTCCACCTGAAACTGGCAACAGTGGCCCTGGCGATCCTCGGCCTCTCGGGCTGCAGTGGCGTGATATCCGGCGCTGGCCCTTACAAGGGTGCCATCGAGTCCGAGAACACGACCTACAATCTGGTGGAGATCAACGCCAACACCATCGCACCTTATATGCGTGGTGCCGTGCGCCCGATGCAAGCCAACATCGCAAAACCGCTCGCCCCCTCGGCGCGACTGATGCCCGGTGATGTCCTGAGCATCCTGATCACCGACAACGCACCGGAGGGCTCGGCGCTATTTGCCCCGCTGTCCACTGGCGGCACTCAGCTTAAAACACGCATCAACGACCAGGGCACGATTTCACTGCCCTATGTAGGCCAGCCTTTTGTGGCAGGCCTGACCCTCACCCAAGTTGAGGCATTGATCGTCAAGCAGCTCAAAGGCATGACCACCGACGTGCAAACCCACGTCGAACTGGTTGGCGACCTGTCAGGCTCGGTACTGGTTGCGGGCGCAGTCAAGTCCCCGGGGCGCTTCAGCACCCTGCAAGGGCCTTTGACCTTGCTC
Source organism: Pseudomonas sp. Lz4W (assembly GCF_000346225.2). Taxonomy (NCBI): domain Bacteria; kingdom Pseudomonadati; phylum Pseudomonadota; class Gammaproteobacteria; order Pseudomonadales; family Pseudomonadaceae; genus Pseudomonas; species Pseudomonas sp. Lz4W. Next base: position 2,803,315 of record NZ_CP017432.1, read on the forward strand.
GATGCCGTCAACCAGGCGGGCGGACCGGTAATGGAACCGCATCTGGTCAACGTTACCGTGCGTACCGGTAGCCAGGTTCAACAGTTCAATTACGAAGACATTCTGGCCGGCAACAACATGGTGCTGCGCCCGAACTCGGAAGTCATACTCGAACGCGCCCGTCAGCGCTTCGTGGCCATGGGCGCCGTGGCTGAGCCAGGACTGAAAGATCTGCCAGCGCAAAATACCAGCTTGCTGGATGCCCTGAGCAGTGTCGGCGGATTGAAAGAAGGCAGCGCCAACCCTGAAGGCGTATTTATATTCCGCATGGGCGAAGGCAAACAGGCCAAACCTACCGTTCTGCGCCTCGACATGCGCGACCCGGCAGCGATCTTCTATGCTCGTCAGGTCGTGATCAAGCCGGATGACACCATCTATGTCACCAACTCGGCAGTGCATGAATGGCAAAAAATCATCAGCCCTGTTGTGCAGACGATGATGCTAGGCCGAGTAACAGGTATTCAGTAAACGGAAAAATACTGCCGTTAAACAAAAACGCCAAGACCCTAGGTCTTGGCGTTTTTGTTTGGAGAAATCCATTACAGCCCTGAAAAGGTATGGCGATGCCGTAACAATCAGGCCGCCAGCTTGGCCAGACGAGGTTCTATTTTCTCTGCATCCCCGCCATGCTCAAGAGCTTCGAGCAAGTACTGCCTTGCCATCTGAAGATTCCCCTCTCTCGCATATATATCCGACAGCATCATCAACACAGTGTGAGCCGTTGGATTACGTTTCAGATAGGCCATAAAGTGCACTTTCGCATACCCATGGCGCTTATTAAGCATCAATGCCCGGCCGAGACGATAACGCGCCCCCATGTAATGCGGTGCCGAGCCGACAGACATAAGCAATGGCGCCAGAGCCTCTTCTATCCGCTTGACCTCCAACAAACTTGTGCCCAGCAGATAGTTTGAGTATTCATGCCTTGGATCAAGCTTGAGCGCAACGGCTGCTTCGAGCTCAACTTTTAGCCAGTCCTTTTCCTGGAAGGCCAGAAACGTTTTATAGAGCGCCCTGACCAGAGGCCCGTTACTCACCGAGGCACCGGCCTCGATAATTTCCGGCAGCGGCTGATCGTCGGCCCACAGGGCAATAAACTCAGACAAACCATAATGATCTTTAATAAAAGGCGCACCACCATGACCAACACCCGTCAAGGTAATGGTCTTAACTTGCTTCATGTCCTGAATATGCGCAGCTGAAAGCAAATCAAGAGAGTCACACTCGCCTGCAATTTGCAAAATTTCAACTTTCGAGGCCTCAATCAGCGGACGCAGATCGGGAAATGCAAGGGGAACATTTTTAGGCATTCGCTTCAGACTGCGACTGCCCTTAATCTTCAGCTTGGTATCGTAACCAAAGGCCAGCACTTTTGCATCCAGGGCAGCGCCATATAAAACCGCACCATAACCACCCATGCTGACGCCCACAAAAAACACCTCGTCAACTTGTAAGTATTGAACAAGGGACTTTAGCTTTTCTACGGTGCCTTCATGGCTGTCACCAAAACCGGGGATCCCTTGTTGGTACCATTCGTTCCGACCGTTATTAAAGAACAACAAGTGAGACGACTGGGCATTCGCAACGTGCCAAAAATCAAATTTCCCGTCGGTTTTATCTGTACCCGCCAAAAAAACCATGAGACGCCTGGAGCCTGCACGCTCAACGATCTTGAAATGCTTACCTTCCATCTCCGAAAACGTGTCCATACCAACAAACCTATTATTTAATAAAAGTCGAGACCTGGAATGCATCTCTCATACGCACAAGCAGTTCACAGGCGTGTGAGCACCTGCCCTCACTCGACAAAGGAGACCTCCCCCCGAGAAGGTCTACCTTTTTACATCAAAACGGCAGGTTTCTCTACCGTCGTCACTTACCTTCAGGGGAACACTCAACGGTGTCATTACCTTCGACTGTGTTGCCTTGCGTGTTCTGGCCATCCGGTTTTTTTGTATATTTATAAGGTTCGAGCACAGGCTCTCGACTGGCGCCGCCAATACGATTCCTCATGATTTTATTGTTGTCACCCTCAACGCGAACAGCCGTCTTGGTATGACAAAACACATTATCCTCAACAACATTATTATTGGCGTAATCCTTGTAGTACTTTCCACTCGGATCCACAGCTGGATCACCGCATCCCCACTTGCTCAAGTCCTTACCTTGACGCGAGGCAATCCAGACACCGACACGTTCATTGGTAAAGGTATTATTCCGGACGGTATTAAAATCACTTGACTGCCAACGAAGTGCAGACTTTCCGGACAGAAAGTTTTCCCCGCAGTTTTTGTACATAAGTACCCCGCCGCGCGTATTCCCTATGAACCGGTTCCCCTCAATCGTATTATGCGCCGAGGAGTCAACGGACAAGCCTTCACGCTTCCCCGCCTTACCATTGCCCTGAATGGTGTTGTTGACAATATTCAGGCGCTGCGTCCCCTGCTCCAGATAGACACCGACGTTACCTGAGTCTTGAATAGTGGAGTTTTTTAGCGTGGAGTCCGTCGTATAGCTGTCAAAATACACACCACCACGACCGCTGTTTAACACAGTGACATTGTCGATCACAATATGACTGGGCGCCACGTCATAGTTCGCATTCCGGTCGGCAGAAAGGTCTTTGATACGAAAGCCGGAAGTAATACTGATGCCACGATTTTTGAAATTCTGAATACGGCAGTTTTCAACCGTTACATTCTCGATCTTCTTTTTACCCCCACCAATAACAATACCAATAGGGATATTATTCCCACCGTCCAGCGTAGCGCCCTTGCAGTTCAGATGCGTATTACTCGCAGGTAGACGCAAAGACTGGGTATAGGTACAAGAACCGTCCAGCTCGACCTGACCGCTCAACGCATTCTGCGCCGGCAGCCGGCAGGCCGCGCCTTCCCCGGCAAAGACTACAACCGGGCAAGTGACCAATAACGAAAAAAAACAGTTCAGACTTCGTTTCAATCCAGAACTTTTTTTCATTTTCATTGTCTCCGCTCAATGCCGCATAAGGAATTATTAGAATACACTCTGAAAAGCAGAGGCGTACCCCTTAAACATGGAAATTTGACTGCAACCCCTCCATTTTGCAATGAAGTCTCTGGTGGCGACCACGAATAAAATAACACCACCCCTCTACACGACCGATGCAAATCGAACGTATTCGGGACGCCGTTGAGATTGCAGTCAATTAGAATATTTACATGAGAACCGATGAAGATTCCGGGAACTTTTCAGTTCGACACATGTCTCTCGAAGTAATACCGCGACATGCTTTAATAGAACCGAAATCGCCCCGTCATCAGCACCCTTATTGCCCAGAATGGTTTTGCCGACCAAGAAGCAACCCGCCAGACCTGATCAGAACGAACAAGCCTCCCCGCGCGCCCTCCAACCCGCCACCCGACGAGGCAACAGTACTGCCGCCCAGTCACAGAACAGGCAACAGGCAACGCACCTCCTGCGCTTTCTCCGCCTTAACTCTGGAATTTTTTCCGAAAATAAAATAACATCCACCGCTTTTGAATGCATTGAACAACAGTCATACAAGACTTAGTTGAAAACCAAAGCATCTCCAACCATAAGTCATCCGGAGTCAGACTTGAACAGTTCCAGATATAAAAGCAAAAACATAATTGGCCCCGGCTGCAGGATATCGGAAGAAGCTACCCTCGTTGCCCCCGTACGGCTATACGGCGTAGTTGTGGTAGACAAGACTTCGACAATTGGCAAGTACACCTACATCGGAACAGGCTCATACGTACAACACACCCATATCGGCAACTATTGCTCGATAGCTCGAGACATTGAGATTGGTGCTAAAGCCCACCCACTGACCATGTTGTCATCGCACTCATTCCAGTACAACAACAACCATTTCGCCAATCAACCCGAATATCAAATAACCAAAGTAAAACAACCTCGCAAGAGGGACCATGTGACAGAAATCGGTAGTGATGTCTGGATCGGAACAAAATCCGTAATACGCGGAGGCGTCAAGATCGGTCATGGCGCAGTGATTGGCTCAAGCTCCGTCGTTACAAAAGACGTTCGACCTTACGCCATTGTCGCCGGAGCCCCCGCAAAAGAAATACGAATGCGCTTTGATGAGGACACGGTTTCGCGCCTGCTGGAGTCGCGCTGGTGGGAACTTGACCCTACCGACATGAACGGAGTCGACTTTAATGACATTGATGCCGCGCTCAACGAGATAGAGTCCCGCCGAGCCTTTTACAAGAAATTAATAAGCCAGTCACTGCTCACCACCCTCAAAAATTCGTCCACCAGCAAAAATGGCGTCATTTGGTTTGATATCGAAAAGTCATATGCAGAGCCAGAAATCCTGCGGGACTTTGACAGCGTGAACATCATCGAGTCAGGCTTCGGATCAGGAAATTTCAAGATTGAAAAGGCCTGGCATAACCCGGAAAAAAATCATTTCGCACTGAAAATCAATGGCGTCCCAAAAACCATTCCAGCAGGGACCGTGACCTTCACCTTCAAAAAAAACCCCGATCCCCAAGCTAAAAACTAACCCCAACACCCACGAAATGCAGTCACGCTACTGACTGCAATGACAAGCACCTGCCAAGTGCCATAAGCCAGCCCCTTAAATCACCAACCATGCACCACACAACCAAAGGGGCGAGGCATCTACTGCAACAGGGTCATCACCTCATCGAGAGCGAGTTACCAGAGTCAGAGGCAAGCATGGAATCAAACTCGCTCAACACCTGAAGCAAAAAAAAGATCCCCATCAACCAAGAGAGAGATCCCGCGCTCAAGAAAAGATGAATTTTATCGCGCGACTTGCAATCACACCCCGAAAAGAAACACCGTCCTTCATCAAGCGAAAGCGGTACCGCCCTTTAACCTCATCGAGAGCCATTTCGTCGATTTCGTACACCCCCGGAAGCACTTTGGCCACCCCCCCCATAAACTCACGCTCAGCAGAAACCTCCAGCACCCAGGCCTTCCTGGCCAATCGATAGGATTCGGCACACTCATCACTGACCCCTTCTGGCAGATAAATCCAGCCGACCTTACTTGACACCCTGTTCAGGAGAATTTCTCCTTCGGGCCCGGCATAACCTTGACGCCCGGTTGGCCCGCCCGCCAAGCCATCAAACAAATCAAGCCAAAGCTTAACGATCGCTTGAGACGCGAACCTTTGCGCACTGAGCTTGCCTTTACTACCCATGGACGAAACCAGAGCACTATTACTGAGCAACAGATTGATTTTTTCAACAAACTCATCTTCGGTATCTACGATAAACCCATCCTCCCCATCAGCCACAATCTCCTGTGGCCCATAGTTGGTTCGCGTAGAGACCAGCGGAGTGCCATACCCCAATGACTCAGCAAAGCTGATACCAAAGCCTTCAGTAACCGACATGCCCAAACTGACACTGGCTCGCCTGAAGATGCGGGATACACTGGTTGCAAACCCCATCACCTGAATGGAGTCCTGCATACCGAGCTTGAGAATCAATGCCTTTATCTCTTCCTCCTGATCTCCCGACCCCCAGATCTCCAGGCGCGCATCAGGGTTTATCGCTACAACTTTGGCGAACGCACTGACCATCGACTTGATACGCTTGACACCGTGAAGCCGCGACACGATGACAGCTAGATTAGCCTCACGCAGAACCGGCTCTTCCTGCGATTCAAGCGTGATCAGGTTGCCGATCACTGAATATCGCCCTGACGGAAACTGCAGCTGCATGTCGTGAAGCTGTCCCCGGGTCAAAAGAACCAGCCGATCACAGTTAGAAATCCCCCTGATAACACCGTGGTATTTCGGTGCAATAGCACCACCGACGCGGTACGGCTTAAGCAAATGATTACTGTGCATCATCAGCACCCTGTAAATATCATCGCCCTCTATGCTGCACACCGCATCCGCAGCACCAATTGAATCGGCAACGATAAAACTGGGCAAACACTCGACCGACAGGCACTTCAACCAGTATGCGTGGGCCGAGTCGAGCGAATTGAACTTGAGCGGCCTTTTACCGGGCATGGAAATCAAAACCATCACGCCACCCGTCAAATGATTCTGGAATTCCTCTAAATATACATAGCCCTTGACCGTCATATATCGAACAACACTGATATTCGCGCCATTAATATGATCAATGCGCCGGACGACCTTAACTTGCAGATGTTCAATATTCGAATCATTACGCGCTGCAGCGCCTGCACTTATAACTTCCAGAGCCTTGCAGGCAAACCACTTATAAAAATTAACAACTTTAAGTGTTTCAGGAATACGGCCCTGCTCAACAAGGTTGCCGATGGTTGCGTCCAGCCGCTCATCAAAGTCAAGTACGGCTATCCGCGCACTCACTCCCGCCTCTGCCAGCGCAGCGGTTCTGCCCAGCGAAACACGCGTCACCCCCCCTCCCTGCTCCGCCAACTCATACAAGACAGATATTACTTGCCGCACAGCAACCCCCTTTTAACCAAAACCACCCAGACCATCCATATCTCTCTATGGCTAGAACTTTTCGCACCAAAAACACCCAGCACTTTATCAGGACGCACCAGAGGCGACCACTCTATCCACTTGGCACGATAGTACTCAAACGAAGTTAATGGACTGCCCCGCTCAACCCTATGTCGGGATGGAACAACTCTGATTAACACCTTCATATAACGCTACCTTGTATGCACCAACACAGCGCTCAACGACTGCAATTACAGTTGCACCAGGCACCACCCCATCTACCTCATACATATCTTGACACACGCAGGACACACCGATAAAATCCGCGGCTTGCCAACCCCACACCAAAACATCTTAGAAGCACCCAATGAATATCCCTGGATAATCATGTAGCGGCACTTAAACATCTAAATGATGGCATTGCAATATTACGGAGCGCGTGGATTTTGGAAAACACTTTGATATCGAAACTTGCCAATATTTCTCCGGAAGCCATTTTAATGGAGCCAGTGAAACTTTATGGCGCTGTCACTGTCAACGCGAAAGCTCTGATAGGCAAGTACACCTACATTGGCAACGGCGGCTATGTTGGCCGGGGCGTAACTATTGGTAATTTCTGCTCCATCGCACGCAATGCCGAAATCAGCCCCATCAACCACCCAACCGATTACCTGAGCTGCCACCCCTTCCAATACAACACCAATCACTTCACCGACTTTAAAGACTACTCGACTCATCAGCGAGTAAAGGGCCCCACTGCCAACCCGGCAGTGATTGGCCACGATGTCTGGATTGGTGCCGGAGTGATGATCTGCCAGGGCGTAACTGTCGGTACTGGCGCCGTCATTGCCGGCGGCGCAGTGGTCACAAAAGACGTACCACCTTATGCCATCGTGGGTGGCATTCCCGCTCAAGTCATCCGCTATCGCTTCGACGAAGCAACCATTGAACGGCTTCTGGCCAGCCAGTGGTGGGATCTTGAACCTAAAGACATGATTGACGTCGATTTCACTAACGTGTCAGAAGCACTCGACAAGATCAGCGCAATCAAGCTGCATATGGGTCTGAAAAACCGCAGCGTCCTCGCTGGCACAGTCTCCAACTCTGCAAGCGGTACAAGCTCTGGCATTGTCTGGCTCACCACGCCTACTGCCTATGCAGACATGAATGCCCTGGACCGCTTTACCTCGATTGAGGTGGTTTCGCACGAAGCCGGATCAGGCAGCGCCTCACCATTGGTTGCGCCAGGCGTTTATCAGATCCAGAACACATCATTCGATGCAAAGCGTGGCTGGTATCGTCTGACTTTCCTCGTGGATGGCAAGCCTTTCAAAGGAAAGCTGGCCCGCAAAAAATTCAGCTTTAAACTCGGCACGACTTATGCTCGTGGCAGCGCAGAATAAAACCCATATCCGAACCACAAGAGCCCCCGGTAGAATGGCGGGCTTTTGTAGATGCTGCATGCCGGACCTTTTAAAAAGTGAGTCGAGCGCAGGCGCCACAGAATCAACACCCGACACTGAAGATGCCTGCATCCTCGCTGAGAAACGACGATTCCAAAAAGCTGAGCTTTCAAGACCAAGGCCTACCCCCCCTTTCTACCCGCCCCATGCGACGCAACCGCTTACGCGATAAGGATATATATGAGAACTATCATCACCTTCGGTACCTTCGACGTGCTGCACATCGGTCACGTAAAAATCCTGCAGCGCGCTCGCGCCCAAGGTGACCGGCTTGTTGTGGGTATCTCTTCGGATGCGTTGAACTTCTCGAAAAAACAACGCAACCCGGTTTACCCTGAAGGCGAACGTCGCGACATCATCGCCTCGCTCGGATGTGTGGACGAGGTTTTCATTGAGGAGTCTCTTGAGCTCAAAGGCGAGTACATCAAAGAGTTTGGCGCTCACGCTCTGGTCATGGGCAATGACTGGGAAGGACGCTTCGATGAATTCAAATCCCTGTGCGAAGTTATCTACCTGCCGCGCACAGAAGGTATCTCCACTACCCAACTGATCGCAGAGATCAAAAAGTATGGGTAAGTCACCCAGAATTGGTTTCGTTGGGTGGAACCCGTTTCAATTTCTTCACATTCAGAAGCTGGCCAGCACCTTCCCTGGCGCATGCTTTGTGATTGAAAAGCGAATGGATTTCATCGCTGAATTCAGTGATGACATCCTGAAAAACCCCCACACTCCGATAATGGTGTGGGATCGCGCGCAAATGGCCACACTCGATGGAGTCTTCGACATCATCGTTTGCCAGACGCCTTTTTCACGCATCGAAGTGTTTGAAAAATCAAAAATAGCCATGATCCAGTATGGCTATGCCAAAGAGCCGCATAACTACGGCCCATGGCGTGCGTTCGCAGATCTGTGCCTGACTTACGGCCCTTATGCTTCAGAGCGTATCGATTATTTCAGCCCGACGGCTTCCGTTGGCAATCCTCGTTACGATGACTGGCATCTGGAGAGTTTTCATCAGGCCGCCAAATCAAAACACGCGGCGAAACTGAATCCGAACAAAAAAACAGTGCTGTATCTGCCAACCTGGGGCGATCTGTCCAGCGTTGACCAGTTCGTGACCTCTATTTACGACCTGGCGGATAACTACAATGTTTTGATGAAGATGCACCACAACACCGAACTGCTCGAAAGCGCGCGCAAAGACAAGATGGACATGGGTGCCATTTGCCATTTCGGGGCCAATGACGACCTGCTGGAGCTGCTGTCCATCTGCGATGTCGTCATATCCGATTACAGCGGCGCAATCTTTGACGCGATGTATTGCAAGAAACCCATCGCACTGCTGGATACCGACCTGTCCGACCAGATGGGCGGTAAAAAAATCGACGGCTACAGCCTGGAGTATTCGCGCCGGAGCGAGCTGGGCCTGACGATCAAAACACCCGAGGCGCTGGCAGCCGGCATCACAGAGCTGGCCGAAAACAGCGAACAATACGTCCAGCTGTATGAACCGCTGCGTAGCTCTCTCTTTACCGACACCAAGGACTCATTGAGCCTGGCCCGGGATGCGCTGATAAAACTGTGGAACGGCGAGTTCACACCTACTCAACCTCAATCCTACGTGCGCAAGGAATTGAAAGAGTTCTACAAAACCAAGCGAGAGCTGGCGATCGCCAAGAAAAAGAAGAGCGTGAAAAAATAATGATATCCATCCAGCGACACATCATTGTTAAGGCAATCTTCCTGCTTTCAAAAATGGGGGCTCATCGTGCCAGCCTGGCTTGCACAGACAGATTGCTCCGGCTGAATGTCTCCTTGAGTCAATTGCGCCAGGCGGTAGTCACGGCCAATCTGCATAACAACCAGGCATCGGCACTGCGCTACGCGAACAGCGCGATTGAAAAGTACCCGTCCAACTCGTTCGGCTACATTGAAAAAGCCAAGATTCTGGCCGGTCGCGGCGACGAAGAAGAAGCCGTCGAAACGCTGAAGCTAGCCCCCTCGTGCAGCCAGGTTTCCGAAATACTCGCGCTTTATCGCTCGCCCCTGTTTGCACAACAACCTAAAGAAACCTTTTCCAAACCCAAGCCACTGGTTTCCACCAGCGACCTGGAAAAGTCATTTCTGCTGGCCGGTAACGACGAATCGTGGCTCAACATCATTGCTACCCAGGCTCATCAGGCTATCAAGTCCGACCCACTGAACCTGACCAACTTCAGCATCCTGACGCGCGTATACAGCCAGCTGAATCAGCATGAAGCACTGATTGAAACGATCAACTCGTTTCCCGAACACGTGTCATCAACACTTAACTACCGCCTGATGCTTTCCAAAGCCTATCAAATGGCGCGCAATCAAGAAGCGGCACTTGATGTGCTGCTGGCGGCGCAAGTCAATTACCCCTCCGAACGCAAACTGCTGATGCGGATCAGCGACATGTTGCGTGACGATGCTCAGGTCGCCCGCGCCTATTCCTATCTTTGTGCGGCCCAAGCCTGTTATCCGGCCTATGGATCAGTCAAGCGCCTGTCCTTCGAGATTGATCACGCGCTGTACGATGATGCGCGCAACACATTACTGGGCATTCTGAGCTTTCCTCGCGAAACGCTGATGAAGTTCATGCCCATGATTAACCGCGCGACACCTTTCTTTCCTGATTTGTACGAAAGAACCCAGGCTGCGCGAAATCTGGCCCAGTCACTGCTCTCAGCGGAAAAAGGCAAGAAAGGCATCAACCCGAATGAGCAGGTCAAGGTTGCAGTGAAGTGTCGCTGGCTCCACGAAGCACAGCAGATCATTGACCGGAACAAGAACGGCACCCAACCCGTTTCCGAGGAAAATCAGGCCTGGCTGGATGCCGTGATCCGGAATCTGGGTAAATCCCGAGTGCTTGCTGACATCGCCAATACCAACGAGGTGTCTCAGCATTTGTACGGTTGGAGCAATGGTTCGATCGTCGACATCGAACCCGACACCATGGATCTTTCGAAAGTCGTCGAAGTCTTTATTCCAACGGTCTTTTTCGCTGCCCCAAACGAAGAAAAACCAAGCTACGCGACTGTTCGCGAATTCCTGTCAAACGTGTACGGATACCTTCTGGCTCGTAAAGACCTGATTCTGGTACCACGCCACCAATGGAACTGGAGGAACTGTGATCCTCGAATTCCAGGCGCACGTATTGTCAGCTACCACACCAATGCCCCGCTGAACGCCGATCACCTGCACATCCAGGAAGTTCCGCTGGCAGGTCGATGCAGCATGGACCACCAGGGATTTGCGGGCTACTCCTCACTCGCCACGATCCATGCTCCGATTGAGCAATCGACTGCCGGTGTCGCAACAGAGGTGCTGGCGGCGAATGAAGAAGGGTTACGCGAAGCTTATATCCATCACAACGTCTCCAAATATGCGCAGAGCGCGGAGCGCATCACGTACACAGATGATTATGTTTTCGTAGCCCTGCAGATACCCACCGATACCGTTGCCGCCCTTGCCGCAATCACAGGCGCAGAATTGGTGCGTACTGTCGCCGAGTACTATGCCGGCACGACAACAAAAGTGCGGGTCAAGCGCCACCCGTATTGCAACAGCATGACGGTTCAAAAAACACTCGAAGCCCTTTCAAGCAGTGGAGCCATCGAGATGTCAAACGCCTCGGTCCACGACCTCATATCGGGCGCGAAAGCCGTATTTACCGTCAACTCCGGCGTTGGTCTGGAAGCGCTGCTGCATCGTCGGCCCGTTGTTGTCACAGGCGAATGTGATTACTCCTACGCCGTTGCTGCATACCCGCGCAGCATTGACGAATTGAAGACTCGCCTCAACAGCGAGCTCGTTTATGACGCGCAGCGTACCCAAAATCTTCTTCATCACTACGTTAATGCGTATTCGATGGCAGCCAATGACGAAGCCGGCATTCACAACAATCTCGCCCGCTGGTTAAACGGCTAAGCGCGATTTATGCCAGACCCGGTAGGGTTTTTTCATACCCGCGACGGGTGTCAGACACACGTGTTGTGATCTGACATCCGTACATTGCTTGACCTTTTTCATAATTTTCAAAATGGACTTGTAACCATGATCAAAATCACCCCTGCAATCGAATGCTCCAACAATGCCCCTTTCGTGCTGTTTGGCGGCATCAACGTTCTGGAATCCCGCGACCTGGCCATGCGCGCCTGTGAAGAATACGTGCGCGTGACCGACAAGCTGGGCATCCCGTATGTATTCAAGGCCAGCTTCGACAAGGCTAATCGCTCATCCATTCACTCGTACCGTGGCCCGGGCATGGAAGAAGGCCTGCGTATTTTCCAGGACGTCAAAGCGGCATTCGGCGTACCGGTCATTACCGACGTCCACGAAATTTATCAGTGTGCACCTGTCGCCGAAGTGGCAGATGTACTGCAATTGCCTGCGTTTTTGGCCCGCCAGACCGATCTGGTTGTCGCGCTGGCCAAGACTGGCAAGCCGGTCAACATCAAAAAGCCTCAGTTCCTGAGCCCGTCGCAGATGCAGAACATCGTGCACAAGTTCAAGGAAGCCGGGAACGACCAACTGATCCTGTGCGACCGTGGCACCTGCCTGGGTTACGACAACCTGGTCGTCGACATGCTCGGTTTTGGCGTGATGAAGCGCACATGCGACAACCTGCCGATCATTTTCGACGTGACCCACGCCCTGCAACAGCGCGATCCATCGGGCGCAGCGTCCGGCGGTCGTCGTGAGCAAGTGGTTGAACTGGCACGTGCAGGCATGGGCGTCGGCCTGGCCGGCCTGTTCCTGGAAGCTCACCCGAACCCGGATCAAGCCAAGTGCGATGGCCCAAGCGCCCTGCCGCTGGATCAACTGGAGCCGTTCCTGGCCCAGATCAAAGCACTGGATGATCTGGTCAAGTCGTTCCCAGCACTGAACATTGGTTAAACCGGCTTTCTGAAGCAAGGATTCTGAGCATGGCACGTACAGAACAACGGGTCGCGATTGTTATTCCGGCCCGCTACGGCTCGACTCGTTTGCCGGGTAAACCGCTCGCGGATATCTGCGGTAAACCAATGGTGCAGCATGTGTACGAACGCGCGCTGCAAGTGGCGCACGCTGACGTGGTTGTCGTGGCAACCGACGACGAGCGTGTGGCCCAAGCCGTAGAAGCGTTTGGCGGTCAATACATCATGACCTCTGCGGATCACCCGTCAGGCACGGACCGCCTGGCAGAAGTCATGGCGAAAGTTGACGCAGATATTTACATCAACCTGCAAGGCGACGAGCCGCTGGTTCGCCCGGCGGATATCGACGCCCTCGCTACAGGCATGCTGGCCGACGCACAGGTCAAGGTCGGTACGCTGTGCCATGTGATCGATGCTCACGAAGCCGCCAACCCCAACACCGTGAAAGTGGTGTTGGCTCACAACGGCAATGCACTCTACTTCAGCCGCTCGCCCATCCCATACCCACGGGATGGCGAGGAAGCCAGCTACCTCAAGCATGTCGGCGTTTACGGTTATCGTCGCGACGTGTTGGCGGACTACACCGGCCTGCCGCAAGCGATGCTGGAAAACGCCGAAAAACTTGAGCAACTGCGGCTTTTGGCTGCCGGCGTGTGCATTCGGGCATATGTTGTCGAGCCAACCGGGCCGGGTGTTGATACACCCGAGTGCCTGGAGCAGGTACGCGCACTGATGAGCGGAAAAACACCGGCGCCTCGCACTACGCTGAACGACATTCGCCTGGTGATTACCGACGTGGACGGCGTGCTGACCGATGGCGGCATTTACTACGACGCCACTGGCGAATGCCTGAAGCGTTTCCATGTGCGGGATGGCATGGGCATGCGTCTGCTGGAAGAGAATGGCGTGCGCGTAGCGGTGTTGTCCGGCCGTGACTCGCCCACGCTGCGCAAGCGCGTTGCGGATCTGGGCATTACCCTGTGTCAGTTCGGGGTGAAGGATAAACTGACTGCATGCAATCAGTTGATGGCCGAAGCCGGTGTCAGCGCTGCGAACACAGCGTGCATTGGTGACGACTGCATCGACCTGCCGGCTTTCGCAGCGTGCGCGCTGTCGTTTGCGGTCGCCGATGCTCCGGTGTACGTAAAGGCAGCTGCTACTCACGTACTCACGGCAGCTGGTGGCACGGGCGCTTTCCGCGAAGTGGCAGACAGTATTTTGTTTGCCCAGGGCAAGGACGCGGTATTGGGTACTGCGGCAGGTTATGCGCAGGTCATGGCCAAGATGGCGCAATAAGCCTACAGCTTGTGTCTGAAAAAAAACGGGGCCCTGGCAGGCCCCGTTTTTTTTATTCAACAGCGCCAGGCAGTTACCCATGCCCGACGCAGCTACACATCAATCAGTCGAAAATTTCAACCACACCCACGATCTCATTGGCGTGATTGGTCACGGCCAGGGCGCGGATTTTTTTGTCGATCATGTAGGCTTCCGCTTCGGACAGCTGCGACTCTTCCCTGATGGTGTGCGGGTTACGCGTCATGAACTGGTCAACCGTGCTGCCAGTGACGCCCTGGTTCTGCAGCAGTGCACGACGCAGGTCGCCGTCAGTAACGATGCCCACCAGCACACCCTGGTCCAGAACCACGGTCAGCCCCATGCGGCTTTCGGTCATGACCAGCAGGCAGTCGTGAAAACTGGTGGCCGGGGACACGATAGGTGCCGGGGAGTGCATCACATCGCTGACGCGAGTCAGCAATTTACGGCCCAGGCTGCCGCCCGGATGGTAGCGGGCGAAGTCCATCGGCTTGAATTGAATGGCTTCGATGATGGCGACGGCCAGTGCATCGCCCATGGCCATGGTGGCCAGGGTTGAAGTGGTCGGAGCCAGGTTGTTAGGACACACTTCGCGTTCGACGGAAATGTCGAGCCAGATGTCTGCATGCTTGGCCAGGGTCGACTTGCCATTCCCGGTCATGGCAATGATTTTGTTGCCAAAGGATTTCAGGCTCGGAATCAGCTTGATCAGCTCTTCGGTCTCACCGCTGTAGCTGATCAAGATCAGCACATCAATCGGCTTGAGCATGCCCAGGTCGCCGTGGAAAGCTTCAGCCGGATGCAGGAAGAAACTCGGGGTGCCAGTGGAGGCGAAGGTCGCGACCATTTTTTGACCGATCAGGCCAGACTTGCCCATGCCGCAGACCACTGTACGTCCTTTACAGCCGAGAAGCAGTTCGACAGCGCTCTGAAATTCACCATTGAGACGGTCAGCCATTTGGGTAACAGCTTGCGCCTGGGCGATGAGGGCTTCTTTTGCGATAGCGAGGTGATTCATCTTTTTGACTTTCGTCCTTGAAATGATGGAATTGGAGGGGCGGAGAATTTTAAGGGTTTTGTAACAATTAGCAAACTCACGATACATACGCCCGTTTAGTTTTGTTGATTGGAATTCTGTTCAGCCAAGAAAAATCGGTCTGACAAGTAAACTTTTCGTTGTACCTGAGTTCTCTATCACTCAGCATATTGCTACCAATACCGCAGTAAGTCGGACGTACGGCATTCGCCTAAGTTGAAACCATGAATTCGGATCTACACCCTCTGCAGGGTCGCAGAACACTTTACCGTTGGCAGCACGGTCAGTTGCAGGACCATTTACGTGCGCTATTGCCACAATGGCGAATACAGCCACTGACAATCGTTAGCCAGGATCTGGACTCCAATGCCTCTTTCGTCAACTACGTGCGCCACCATCAGATAACTGATCCCGGCACGGGTATGACCGTGGAACTGGTCGAAAAGTCCATTCGCAAGATGTTTTTTATTGGCAGCCAGGAAGCACGCTTTTATCGGCAGCGGGACATGCTCAATGCCAGCACGCAGTTTCAATACCCGGCCTGCCTGGGAGTGATTGAAACGCCGTGGGAAAGCCTGATCTTTACTGAATTTGTGCGCGGCAAGCCGCCGCGCATGCCAAACATTGCACCGCAACTGGCCCTTGGCATTGCCGAACAGGAAGCACTGAGCCACGACTACCTGAGCCGCCAATCCGCACACAAGGCCCCCCTGCTCTGGAGCATGGACTTTTACCGCCCGTGGTTTCTGCTGCGTCCGCGGTTCAACTTTGCACGCTGCCTGCCCGAACTTGAGCGGCTCGGACAGAGCGATGAGCGCTTCAGCGGCCTGGCGGACAAATTCAAGCCCTTCACTCCGCTGCTGGCACGGCTGAGCAAGGCAGCGCGTCGTAGCCCCAAATGCATTAGCCACATGGATTACCTGCGCAAGAACCTGTTTGTCGACAAAGGCCAACTGCTGTTGATCGACTGGAGCGAGGTCAAGGTAGGACGCGTCGGTTTTGACGGCGGGGCCTACTTGAGTGCGCTGTTCCGACGAAAGGATATGCCGCTGTTCCTCAAAGCCCAGCAGCAGTTTATAGACACTTACCGCCAGGCACTGCCCGCGCATTTCAACCCCGATGATGCGCTACGCAACCTTCACTATATATTCCTGCTCAATGCTTTATTTCACTGCTTGCGCTCAGAAACCATCAGCGAGTACCAAGAGAAGAAACGCATGCCTTTGCTGCGACAAAAGTATGACTACCTGCTCGGACTACTGGATAAACAAGAGCAAATCGCCACCATACACCCTCTCTGATTTTAGGATTTTTCCTACATACAACTGATAAAAATCAGGCTACCCGACCTTGATTTGTATTAATATCCGCGCTTCATATTTTGTCGTCCAGCCCTGCTCGACGGCTTATCCCGCAAGATACTTCCAACGGATTTCTGTTTCACGCTTATGGATGAAGCTATTCCTCTACCGCGCTTGCTAGTCCTGTCCAAAGGCGCTCAGGGCATACCCACCCTACCCGCGCTGCTGCCCGATTACGTGCTGCGAAACGGCACTGTGGCCGACATTCGCAAAGCCGATTGCGTGATGGCCTGGGGACGCAAGCCGAGCGCAATCAAAGCCCTGGCAATAGCCTCGCGCGCCAATTTGCCGGTCGTTACCCTGGAAGACGGTTTTTTGCGCTCCATGGGGCTGGGCGCTGATGAGCCGCCGCTGTCGCTGATTGTTGATGACCTGGGTGTTTATTACGACGCCAGCGCGCCCTCGCGCCTGGAACAGTTGATCGCTACCCCGCTCAGCCCGGCCGAAGCCATACGCGCCAGAGCGCTGCAGCAGCTATGGCAACAACAGCGGGTGTCCAAATATAACGACGCACGCATCGAACACCCTGAACTGCCTGATGATTGCGTGCTGCTGGCGGATCAAACCTTTGGCGATGCATCACTGCAAGGTGCCGACCCGCAAGCGTTCAACGCAATGCTCGAGGCGGCGCTGGAGCGCTACCCCACCAGCACAGTGCTGCTCAAGGTTCACCCCGACGTGGTCGCGGGCCGCAAGCAAGGGCATTTTGATCTGGCGGCACTGGCAACCCACCCACGGGTGCAAGTACTGGCGAACCATGTTCATCCGGCCGAATTACTGCCGCGCATGCGGGCCGTATATGTGATGACTTCGCAACTGGGCTTCGATGCCCTGCTGTGGAATGTGCCCGTACATACCTGGGGCATGCCGTTTTATGCCGGCTGGGGACTGACACAGGATCGCTTGCCACCACCTTCACGCCGCCACCCGGTCAGCCTTGAGCAACTGGTGCATGCCAGCCTGGTGCGCTATGCACGCTACGTCAGCCCCGAAACCGGGCAGTCATGCACGCCTGAGGTGCTGATGCACTGGCTGGGTCTGCAGCGCCGCCATCGCAGTGTGTTGCCGGCCTCGGTGCAGATGCTGGGCTTCAGCCGCTGGAAAGAACCGCTGGTCATGTTGTTTTTCAAGGGCTCGGCCATTCAGTTCGTCAAACCCGAGCTGCCCTTTGACCCGCTTCTGTCTACGGTGTCCTGGGGCTGTAAGCACGACACTGAACTCACGGAACACCCACACCCGGTGAGCCGGGTTGAGGACGGTTTTCTACGCTCGGTCGGACTCGGCGCGGGCAAGACCAGGCCTCTGTCCTGGGTCGTGGACGACCTGGGTATCTATTACGACGCTACTCGCCCGTCGCGCCTGGAACGCATCTTGCTTGACGATCCCTTTGAAGATTCGTTGCAGATGCGGGCACAGGCCCTGCGCGAGGCTATTTGCCGTACAGGGGTGACCAAATACAACTTGCCCGGCGAGCCCTGGGTGCGACCTGCCGAAGCCAAACGGGTGATTCTGGTCACAGGGCAAGTGGAAGACGATGCATCGATCCGCTTTGGCGCCAACCGCATCCGCAGCAACCTGCAATTGCTGCAGACGGTTCGCGAACGCAATCCCGATGCCTGGATTTTGTACAAGCCACACCCTGAAGTACTGGCCGGTACCCGTGCCCGTGGCAGTGACGAAGCGCAAACGGTGGACTGGTGTGACGAAGTAATCGGCAACACGCCGCTGCAGCACCTGTTTGAAATAGTGGATGAGGTGCATGTCCTGACCTCCCAGTCCGGCTTTGAAGCCTTGCTCCGCGGAGTGCCTGTAACCACCTATGGCCAGCCGTTCTATGCCGGCTGGGGCTTGACCCGAGACGAAGACCTGCATCCGGGTGTACAAGCACGACGCACACGGACCCTGAATCTGGATCAACTGGTGGCGGGTACATTGTTGCTGTACCCCACCTACGTCAGCCGCATTACCGATTGCTTTACCACCGCCGAGCAGACTCTTCACGAACTACAACACTGGCGCGCGTCACCGCAGCCTGGAGCAACTACCAAATGGCAGGATTTGATACAGCGCTTGAACAGTTTGTTGGGCAAAATGCGCCTGAGAAACTGAAGGCGCGCGTTCCAAATCCTTTGGTTGGTCCTGATTCTCGCAGTTTTCTGTTTCTACAAGGCGTCAGCTCTCCGTTCTTTGCGCGTCTGAACAAAACGTTGCGCGATAATGGCCAACAGGTGCAATGCGTCAATTTCAATGTGGGCGACGTGCTGTACAGCCCTGGCGCCCGTACATTTTGTCTGGCCCATGCAGCGGAGCTGGAGTCGTTTTACAGGCAAACATTTCACAGCCTTGGCGTCACCGACCTGGTGCTGTTCGGTGACTGTCGCCCCGTGCATCTCCCCGCCATCGCACTGGCGCGCAGCGCGGGCATCAGGGTTCATGTGTTCGAGGAGGGTTATTTCCGCCCCTACTGGGTCACCCTGGAACGCGGCGGGGTCAACAACCACTCGCAACTGCCCAGCGACCCGGACTGGTACCGGGAAGTCGGCAAGTTCGTTCCGCGCTACGACAACGGTACTGCGTTCAAGCAGTCGTTTGCAGCCCGCGCCACCCACGACGTGCTGTATCACTGCGGCGGCGCGCTGAATAAATTGTTCTTTCCGAACTACCGTACCCATGCCCCCTTCACGGCTGCCACCGAGTACGCAGGGTATATACGCCGTGGCGCGCGCCTGCTGCTCGCCGGGGCCCGCGATGACGCCGTGGTGGAAGAAGTGGCCCGCGAGCGCAACCCGACGTTCCTGCTCCCCCTGCAACTGGACAGTGATACACAGATCAAGGATCACTCCCCTTTCAACAACATGTCCGAAGTGATCGACCATGTGCTGGCTTCGTTTGCCGCCCATGCGCCAGGGGATGCACGGTTGGTGGTCAAGGACCATCCGCTGACACCGGGGCTGGTGAACTATCAGCGCATCACCAAAACCCTAGCCAAACACTATGACGTGGCCGACCGGGTGGACTTTCTCGACAGCGGGCATATGCCCACGCTGTTGTCGCATATTGCCGGGCTGATCACGATCAACAGCACGGCCGGCGCTTCGGCACTGTTGCACCAGCGACCGACTTTCGTCCTGGCCAACCCGATTTACGCCCTGCCCGGCCTGACGCAACCCGGAAAACTTGAAGATTTCTGGACCCATCCGGTCAAGCCGGACATGACCCTGTTTCATCATTTCCGCAATACGGTGATCCACACCACGCAGATCAATGGCGGTTTTTACTCGCGCAGTGGTATCGACATGGCCGTAAACAAATGCCTGGACGTGCTGATGGCAAAAACATCGAGAATCGAAAACTTCCTATGACCCAACGTTCTACCCCCCGCTGTATTTTCATCACTGGCGCTACTGGCGGCATCGGCGGCGCACTGGCTCCGGCCTATGCCGCACCAGGGGTGACCCTGATCCTGCAAGGCCGTCGCCTGGACCGTCTGGAAGAAATGGCCGCTGAATGCCGCGCTTTCGGCGCCCGTGTATTGCTTGAGCCGATTGACGTGCGTGAACTCGATGAATTGCGCGCCATGGTTCGCCGCATCAGTGACGCCGAGCAACCCGATCTGGTGGTGGTCGGTGCCGGAATCAATATCGATATCGGTGCTCAGGGCCAAGGCGAGCAATGGGATGAAACCCGCGCCTTGCTGGAAATCAACGTGATGGCTGCTTTCGCCACGGTGGAAGCCGCCTTGCCCGCAATGCGCGCCCGTGGCCATGGGCAGATTGCGCTGTTCAGCTCCCTGGCCGGGTGGCGCGGCTTGCCGGTGACGCCCAGCTACAGCGCGAGCAAAGCTGCGATCCGCGTGTATGGCGAAGCCATTCGCGACTGGCTGGCTCCGGAGGGCGTGAAAATCAATGTGATAGTGCCCGGTTATGTCGAGTCGAAAATGTGTTTTGAAATGCCCGGGCCCAAGCCATTTCTATGGAGCGCTGAAAAAGCGGCCAATCGTATCAAGCGCGGTCTGGCGGCAAATCAGGCGCGTATCAGCTTCCCCTTTCCGCTGAACCTTGGCACCTGGCTGCTGGGGGTGATTCCACAGCGCCTTTCTTCGTTTATCTTGCGCGGTCTGAATTACAGTGAGTGAGTTTTCCATCCTGCACATCAGTATTGTCGGCCTGCTGCTGACCATTGTTCTCGAACGCCTGCTGATTCCGCGACCCGCCCTGCGCCGCCCCTTGAGTTGCTGGTTGCTGCACACCGGTGTCTGGTGCGTAAGCCTGGCGGTGCTATACGCTTTGACCGCGCGCCCGCTGTTCAGCGCAATCAATGTGGTACTGGGGTGGTTGTTGATCGTGATGGTCAGCAACGCCAAGTACCACTCGCTGCGCGAGCCATTCGTGTGTGCCGATTTCGAATACTTCAGCGACGCCGTACGCTTCCCGCGCCTGTACCTGCCATTTTTCGGCATCGGTAAAGCCGCGCTGCTGGCAACCGGTTTTATCGCCTACCTCTGGGCAGGGCTGACCTTCGAGCCGCAAGTGGCCGGGGGCCGGCTGGATTCGCTATGGCTGGGGCTGGGCGGATTGATCCTGCTGAAACTGGGCCATCGCTCCAGCGTACCGAGCTTTGATGCCAACGCCGATATTCAGCGCTGGGGGCTGGTGGCCTGCCTGTGGCGCTATTTTTGGGCCGCCCGTAAACCGGTTGATCCGGCAGCGCTGGCCTCACCGTACAATCAGGGCAATATCGCAGCGCCTGCCGCGCCATTACCCGACCTGGTATCGGTGCAGAGCGAGTCTTTTTTTGATGTGCGTGAACTGTGGTCCGGCGTCAAGCCTCAGGTATTGACCGAGTACGATCGCCTCACGCAAGAAGCTCTGGCGCGTGGCAAGCTGCAGGTTGCCGCGTGGGGGGCCAATACCGTACGCACCGAATTCGCTTACCTCACGGGTATACCCGGTGAACGCCTGGGGGTTCACCGCTTTAATCCATACCGTGTGCTGGCGCGCAAGGGCTTGCCGAGTCTGGCCAGCCACCTCAAGACACAGGGCTATCGCACGGTGTGCATTCACCCGTTCCATGGCAGCTTTTATGGACGCAACAAGGTGTTGCCCGCGCTGGGTTTCGACGAATTCATCGACATACAAAGCTTTGATGAGTCACAGAAAGCCGGGCCGTTCATTGGCGATTGCGCCGTGGCGGACAAGATCCGCGAACTGCTGCAAGACCCGACCCGCACACAACCCCTGTTCATCCACGCCGTGACCATGGAAAACCATGGGCCGCTGCACCTTGAACAGGTTGAAGCGGCGCAGTTGCCGACCTGGTTTGACCAGCCACTGCTGCAAGGCATGGATGATCTCGCCCCCTACTTGCGCCATATCGCCAATGCCGACCTGATGCTCGGCAAGCTGCGCACGACCCTCCTGGAACAACCCAACGAAGCACTGCTGTGTTTCTTTGGCGATCATGTGCCGATCCTCCCCGATGTCTATCAAGCCATTGGCGAACCCGTGGGCGACACCGACTACCTGATATGGTCCAACCGCCGCCCGCTCAACGTCACCCCAAGCCCGCTGCAGGTCGACAGGCTGGCCTGTCATTTACTGGCCTGCGCTGCTCAAACACCCTCCACCCGCGGAGCCGCGTGAGGCATGGTCCCCATCGTGCAGGGTTCGAGCCTGACGCCGGACCTGCTCACCGATCCCGGGCTGTCACGCCTGGTGACAGAAGGCCGGGGCTCGCTGGCCTTCATCATCGGTAATGCCGCCTGCCGCCAACGCCTGCTTGGCGCCAGCATTCATTGGGACCGCATACTGCTGGCCTTTGAAGATGGACAAGCGGTGGGCTATGCCGCACTCAAGTATCACATGCGCGGGCCGTTTGCGTTGCGCGTCAAACCTTTTGTTCGCGAATTTGGCTGGCTCAGCGGCACACTGCGGTTCGCCGCGTTCTGCCTGAGCGAGTGCCGAGAATGGCGCTACCCGTTCCTGCTGTATGGCTTGCGGGTCAGCAGGTCGGCACGCAATCACGGCATCGCCAGCGCGCTGCTGCAGGCGTGCAGCAAACATGCCGCGACCCAAGGGTTCAGGGCTGTTTATCTGGAAGTACCGCTGGCCAATGACCGCGCTCGCCACCTGTACCTGCAAAACGGCTTTAGCCTGCTGCCCAAGCGCTGGGTACCATGGCCGCCCGTGCGCACCATGCGCCGTTATGTGGAGACTCAGCCGTGAACGGTCTGGACACCCCTTTCATGCCTTTGCAACCGTTGGTTGAAGGGCCCGGCTGGATCGGCATTATGTCGCAATGGGTGGCGTGGAAGGTCCTGCATTTACCGCAATTTCTCGCCCCGGAAGGGGAGCCTTTCTGGCTCTGGCAGCGCGGGCAACGTGCGCCCAAAGGCCTGAAAGCTATCGCCGGCATCGGCTATAAACAATCATCGGCTCATGCGCGGGTGCTGTGCCAGCGCTGGGGCCTGACCTACATCGCACTGGAAGACGGCTTTCTGCGCTCTTCGTCACTGGGTATCGAAGGCGACACACCGATGTCGATGGTGGTCGACCCGGTGGGCATCCACTACCTGGCAGATCGCCCTTCCCTGCTGGAAAACATTCTTCAGTCCCCCGACAGCCTTCGCCCTGACGAACTGCAAAGCGCCCGCCAGTTGATCGAATTGATGCGCCGTACCGGCATCGGCAAATACAACAACGCACCCGACCTCGACCCCGCCGATCCGCTGGGTCGCGAGCGGCCATTGATATTGGTCGTGGATCAAACCGCCGGGGATTACTCGATCCCGGGCGGCGGTCTGTGCGAAGCCGATTATGTACGCATGCTTGACGTGGCCATTAGCGAAAACCCGGACGCCGAAGTCCGTGTACGCATTCACCCGGACTGTATTGGCGGGCAAAAGCCCAGTTGCCTGCTCGCCGCAGCAACCGCAAGGGGCGTAGCGTTGGAGAGTCGGCCCGTGTCCTGGGCTTCGTTGGCACGGCGTGCGCGCCGGGTGTACATCGGCACCAGTCAGGCCGGGCTTGAAGCCTTGATTCAAGGCGTACCCGTGACCTGCTTCGGCCTGCCTTTTTATGCAGGCTGGGGCCTGACGGACGACCGCATGCCAATCCCGCGGCGTCGGGCACGACCAGATCTGGTGCAACTGGTGGCAGCCGCTTACATACGCTACAGCCGCTATGTCGATCCACTCACCAGCCTGCCGACCGATGCCCTGACCATTGCCCGTCAGCTGGCGCGGCAAAAAGCACAGGATGCCGAGTTTGCCGGGAACATCACGGTGCTCGGGATCAAACGGCATAAACAGCACAACCTGCGGCGTTTTTTCAGTAGCCGCTGGGGTCAGTTGAAGTTCAGCGCAGACAGCCCGATGCTGCTGGCAGAAGTGGCCGCCCAGAGCGGCACCTTGCTGGTATGGGCGGCCCGCGAACCGGCCAGCCTCAAGGCCCGGGCGCAGGCCTCGAACGTACCGGTGTTGCGCATCGAAGATGGTTTTCTGCGTTCCAACGGGTTGGGCTCGCTCAACGCCCCGGCGCTGTCACTGGTACTCGACCGCAGCGGCATTCACTACGATGCCAGCGCGCCTTCCGACCTCGAAACCCTGCTCGAACAGGGTGCTTTTGACCCCGCTACGCTGGCTGAAGCCGCCCGTTTGCGGGAACGGATCGTGGCGCTGGGCGTCAGCAAGTTCAACCTTAAAAGCAACGCCGATCACCTGGTACGGGCACGTCCGGGCCAGCGCCGGATTCTGGTACCCGGCCAAGTGCAGGACGATGCCTCATTGCGCTGCAGTGTCACCCACCTGCACGACAACCTGGCGCTGCTCAGGCATGTGCGCAGCAACGCTCCGAATGCCTGGATCGTGTACAAGCCGCACCCGGATGTCGAAGCGGGCAAGCGTCAGGGCAACCTGAGCGAAATGCTCTTGCACGAACTGGCGGATCAGGTGTTGCCCGGTGCCGACATCGCTCAGCTTTATGCCCAGGTCGATGAAGTGCATACCATCAGTTCCACGGCCGGCTTCGAAGCCTTGCTGCGGCATTTGACCGTAGTGACCTACGGCACCCCGTTTTATGCCGGTTGGGGGCTGACCCAGGACTCGCAGCCCTTGACCCGCCGAACCCGGCGCCTGAGCCTGGATGAGTTGGTCGCCGGCGTCCTGTTGCGCTATGCGCGCTACGCCGACCCGCACACAGCTTTGCCCTGCGATGCCTGGCATGCCCTGGCATGCCTGTCGAACCCTTCCCCGCCACGCCTGAGACTTCAGCCGCGTGTTCGGGCACTGCTCAATTACACCCGGACCATGCTCGGATTCCCCCGTGCAGCGGTTCCGCTAAAGGATTAGTCCATGCCTGCTTCATTAAAGGATCTGGGCCGTTATGCAGCGCTGCCATGGCATTGCCTGCAACTGCTGACCCACGCTAAATCGTTCGAAAACAACCCGGTGTTGGGCAGCCCCCGACTCAATGCCATGGGCTTGCACGTGCAACGTCGCCAGATTGCCATGGCCATGGCGGCCATGCGCCGCCGGGCACTGGCATCGCGAATGAACCCGGCCGAACAGGCAAGCTTCGAGGAGCAGGGATTCTTCGTGCGCGAGAACGCCCTGCCCGCCGAGCAATTTTCGGCCTTGCGGGCCGAACTGGGTGACTTGCGCAGCACCGGCTGGGAAATGCGTCAGGGCAAGGCGGTGACCCGCCGAGTAAGCCTGGACCAGGACGTGCTGGCACAAAACCCGGCCACCGCAGCCTTTATCGCTGACCGCAGCGTGCGTGATCTGATTTCCTATGCTTCATCCAACACCGGTGGCATCACCTATCAACTGCAGTCGATCGTGATCGATGCGGTGAATCCCGAGGAAGACCCGCAAACCCGCCTGCACACCGACACTTTCCATCCGACTGCCAAGGCGTGGTTGTTTCTGGATGACGTGGCCGACGATCAGGGGCCGTTCAGCTATGTGCCGGGGTCCCATCGCCTGACGCCCGAGCGATTGGCCTGGGAGTATCGTCAGAGCCTGGGCGCAGCCTGTTCACCCGAGCAAATGCACCGCGAGGGCTCGTTCCGGATTTATGAGAATGAATTGGCCGGGCTGGGTTTGCCGCCACCGCGGCGTTTCGCGGTACCCGCCAATACTCTGGTAGTGGCTGACACATCGGGTTTCCACGCCCGCTGCCCGAGTCTGCGCCCGAGCCACCGGGTGGAAATCTACGCAAGCCTGCGCCGCAACCCCTTTATCCCGTGGCGCGGCGCCCACCTGTTCGCCCTGCCATGGATTGCCAACCACCATATGCGCTGGGACATTCGTCTCAAACGCATGATGGGGTTTGATAAACGCAGCCATTGGCGGTTCATCGAACAGCTCAATGCCTATGAGAAGCCCTTTATCTAGCCTTTTTTGCGCCGCCTGAACCACCAGCCAGGCGGCTTGCTGCACAGCGTTTCAAGGTGCTGCAAGCCGGCAGCTCAATCCAGCCGTGCCAGCTCTTCTGCCACGATGGCCACGGTACGGCTGATCTGCTCTTGCGTGTGCTCACAAGACACAAAGAAGCGCACCCGCGCGGTTTTCTCCGGCACCGCCGGATAGAGGATCGGCTGAGCGTTGATCCCCCGTTCAAACAGGGCGCTGGACAGTTGCCCCGCCTTGAGCGAGCTGCCGGTAATCACCGGTATCACGGCCAGCCCGGTGCTGGTTGCCGTATCCAGCCCGGCCTCCCTGGCCAGTCGCAAAAACTGCTCGCCACGGGCCTGAACGGCCTGTACTCGCTCATGGTCGTTGATCAGGCAGCGCAGCGCCGCCAGGGCCGACGCAGTGACGGACGGAGGCAGGCCCACACTGTAGAGAAAACCGGGCGCCAGAAACTTCAAATGCTCCACCAGCGCCGTATTACCCGCAATGTAGCCACCGCAGCTGGCGAGGGTCTTGCTCAGGGTTCCCATCCAGATGTCTACGTCATCTCCGGCCAGGCCGAAGTGTTCACGTATGCCCCTGCCTGTCGCGCCCATGACACCCAACGAATGGGCCTCATCGACCATCAGGAAGATTTTGTGCTTGCGTTTGAGCTCGACAAATCGCGGCAAGTCCGGATAGTCGCCGTCCATGCTGTAAATGCCTTCGACCACCACCAGCACCCGTTCAAAATGCTGACGTTGTTCACCCAGAATGCGGTCCAGCGCTTGCCAGTCGTTGTGAGCAAAGCTCAGGCGGCGGGCACCCGAAAGCTGAATGCCCTGCAACACGCTGTTATGCACCAACTCATCATGCAGCACTAAATCCCGCGGACCGAACAGATAGCCGATGGTGGTGACGTTAGTGGCATGACCGCTGACAAACACAACAGCGTCATCAACTTCGTAAAAGCTGGCCAGCTCACGCTCCAGCTCGCGGTGCAACGGTCGATCACCGGACACCACGCGGCTGGCCGACACCGAAGTGCCGTAACGATCTATAGCGTCCTTCGCCGCCTGAACCACCACCGGATGCCCGGAGTAGCCCAGGTAGTTGTAACTGGCGAAGTTCACATAATCCTGGCCACCAATACAGGTTTGGGCACCTGCCAGCCCGTCATGCAGACGGAAAAACGGGTTTCCCAAGCCCATGCGTGCTGCACTTTGTTGCAGGAACTGCATCTGCTGATAGCCGGGATACAGATCGAAACGGTAAAACGCCTCGGGAACTTTCAGTGCCGCCTGCTGCGCTTGCTCAAGGGTCGCGCCATTACTGTCTCCTGCGCCGTTGCGACGGCGCTCCAGTGCTTGCTGGATCAAACGCTGCTTGATACCCCCACTCAGACCCCCGGGTGTTTTTGCACTTATCTCACTCAAGCAGGTATCACTCACTGAATCAATCGGTTAGGTGTTGCAACACTTTCGGCCACTGCGGCCACTTGTTCGTGGGTCATGTGCGTGCCGTGACTGGCCAGCACACTTTCGGCCATGGCAGCAGGTGCCGACGACTCGTTGGCCGGGGCCTCACCGCGCAGCAGGCTCAAAATACGCACGCTGAGCTTGTCTATGCTGGAGCTTTCGCTGAGCTCCATGACCGGCAGACGAACGCCAAAGCGCTCTTCCAGGGCCACGATCAGTTCGACACTCATCAATGAGTCCAGCCCCAGTTCCTGCAACGGCCGCTGTGTGTCCAGGCGCGCTGCGGGCAGGCGCAGAATTTCACAGACTTCGTGCTTGAGCAGTTCAGCAAAGCGCTCCAGCAGTTGGGCATCGTCCAGCTCCACAAGCATGCGCTGTATGTCTTCGGCGTCGTTATCGTCTTCCTGATCACCGCCGTGGGCGCGCACCAGTTCCAGGAAACGCGGGGACGCAGCGCTCGGCAGGAAACGCGATAAGGCTTTCCATTCCAGCTCCAGCACGCCAGTGCCGTCATCGCCGTTGAGCAACATCTGCTCCAGGTGCGACAACGCGACTTCGGCCCGCAGCGCAGCGCCGCCCATACGGCTTTGCAGCGCATCCTTGATCTGTTCGTTGCGGGCCAGAAAGCCGACATCGTCAATCGCGCCCCACAGCACGGCGGTGGCCGCCAGCCCTTGAGCACGGCGATAGCGGGCCAGCGCTTCAAGCCAATGGTTGGCCGCCACATAGTTGGCCTGTCCAGGGTTACCGAACAGAGTGGTGGCCGAGGAGAACATCACAAAGAAGTCCAGCTCCAGCTCACGGGTGAGTTGGTGCAGGTATTGCGCGCCCTTGGCCTTGGGTTCCAGCACGCGTTGCAATTGCTCGGCGTCGAGATTACGGATCAGGCTGTCATCGATGACGGTGGCCGCGTGCACCAGGCCCCGTAACGGATACGCACTGGTTGCGATGCGTTCAAAGACACTGCGCAGCTGAGCTTCATCGGTGATGTCGCACGCCACCGCCTGCACATCGATGCCTTGTGCATGCCACAGTGCCAGACTTGGCTGGACCTCGAGACTGGCCGCACCACGGCGGCCCAGCAACACCAGATGCCGCGCCCCCTTGTCCACCAGCCACTGTGCGGTACGCAGACCAAAGCCACCGACCCCGCCCGTGATCAGGTAAGTCGCTTCGCCACTGAGTTGCAGCCCCTTTGCAGGCTGGGCACGGGTTTCCACCAAGTGCTCGATGGGGTTGCCATAGGTCACGACGATCTTGCCGATCTGACGGGCCTGCTGCATGTAGCGGAATGCTTCGACCACTTGATTGGCGTCGAACTCGCGGTACGGCAGCGGGTGCAGGATGCCTTGCTCGAACAACTGCATCATGTTCCCGAACAGGCGTCGGGTCAGGTCCGGACGCTCGCTCATCAGTTGGTCAGCGTCGATGCCGAAGTAGCTGATGTTGTTGCGGAACGGGCGCAAGCCGATACGGGTGTTCTGGTAGAAGTCGCGCTTGCCCAATTCCAGGAAGCGGCCGAACGGTTTAAGGATTCGCAGGTTACGGTTGATCGCCTCACCTGCCAACGAATTGAGCACGACGTCGACACCACGTCCGCCCGTCACTGCCAGCACCTCATCGGCATATGCCAGCGAGCGGGAATCGAAAATGTGCTCGACGCCCAGCAAGCGCAGGAAGTCGCGCTTTTCGTCACTGCCGGCGGTAGCATAAATCTCGGCACCGCACCATTTGGCGATTTGAATCGCGGCAATACCGACACCACCCGCAGCACCGTGGATGAGGATTTTTTCACCCGGTTCCAGACGTGCCAAGTAATGCAAGGCGTAGTACACGGTGAAGAACGTACTCGGAATAGTCGCAGCCGCTTCGAACGACATGCCAGCCGGGATTTTCGCCACCGCGTTGGCGTTGGTCACCAGACGGTTAGCAAAACTGCATGGACCAAAGCCTACGACCCGGTCGCCCGGAGCAAAATCGCCCAGGACTTCAGCGCCCTTGCCTTGCACCACACCGGAAAACTCGAAGCCCAGGGTCGGGCCGGAGAAACCATTTTCAATGGCTTCATCGGACAACAGCCCCAACGCAAACATTACGTCACGGAAGTTCAGACCGGTGGCGCGCACGGCGATATCCAGCTCGTCCACGGCCGGCACAGCTGGATCGCGTACTTCCCAACGCAGGTTGCGCAACTGACCCGGCAGGTCAAAGCCCAGGCTGATTCGAGTGTCCTTGCCGTCTACTGCCTGGGCCTTTTGCGTCAGAACCCGCAGACGCGGCACATAACGTTGACCGTCAGCCGTGATTGCCATCTCGGTTTCGCCATCGGCATGCAACAGCGCAGGGATCACGCTGAGCAAAGGCGCGTTGAGTGCCAAGTCCAGCAGGCGGATGCGGCAGCTTGCAGACTCATTGGCCAAGGTCCGGCCAAAGCCCCAGAAGGCCGCATCGGCAATGGCGTTCACATCCGATGCGGGTTCGGCACCGTACCAATGACCGGCCGCACCACGGCTGAGCAGCCAGCAAGTCGGGGCCATTGCCAACGACTCGCAAGCCTGAACCAGCGCGGCCGCCTGCATGCAGCGGGCACCTTGTGCGTCCAGACCCTGTGCCGCGTCAAGCCCGGCCAAGTGCACAACATGTTCAGGGGCCTGAGCCAGCGCAAGCAATTGCTGCGCCACGGCCCGGGCATCGCCCGGCACCAGCAGGTTCACCACCTGGCCTTGCTCACGCAAGGCCGCCAGCAGTTGTTCAACGCCCCCATGCTGCTGTTCCGCCAGCAGCGCCCAATGCTGCACAGCCACTTCAGGTACAACCTTGCCCGTGGCTTCGCCTTTGCCGGCGAGCAACAGATAGCTGCCGCAGGCATTGCCCGGCAACGCCTCAAGGGTGTGGCTCAGGGTCAGGCCGTGACGTTGCAGTTCAACTTGCCAGAATGACGGACGCTGCTGTCGCGACAACGCCTGCTCAGGACCTTCCAGCCACCAGTCACTGCGGGCACCGAACACAAAGTCAGCACAGCGCGTCGGGTGCTGCGCCAGCACCACCACTTCGCCATGGGGGTTGAGATGGCTTGCAGCCTGGCGCAGCGCCTCGCCCACGGCATCCAGTGGCGCCAGATCGCTGGGCACCAGCACCCAGTCAAAGTTGCTGGCATCACTGAGTTGAGCAAAGTCAATCAGGTTCAGCGCCGGGCAATCTGCCCGCAGCATCTGCGCCAACTCAGGCTCTTGCACGCAGTAGCTATAGTCGACGCGATCAAAATCGATCCCGGCGTACAGTGACTCGGCAAACGACGGCCCGCCCAGGCCCAGCTCCAGCACCCGCAGACGCTGCCCGTCAGGCAACGCTGCCAGGCGCTGCGCGAGGGTATCGCGCACACCGGCCAACAAACGTTGTTGGCCAGCCGAACCCAGTACCTGTCGCAGCAGCATGGCACCACTGGTTTCGCGGGGCAGCAACTGCTCAAGGGTCTGTTGCCCGTCAAGCAATGCCCGCAAATGGCGACCGATGCGGCCCACCGAATGAATCAGTTGAAAATGCTCCGGATAGCTCTGGAACAGTTCTTGCCAAATAGCCTGGCTGGCAGGACGCTCACCGCTGTCGACGATGCTCACACCGCCGCCGGCATCGCGGCTCAGGCTGCCGTCTTCCAGGCCCTGACGCAGCAAGGTGCTCAGATAGTGGCTGGAAACACCATCCTGTTGCGACCACAGGCTGATTTGCTCAGCGCTGAGTTGACCACCCGCCTGCTCGATCAGGTCCTGCACGAAACTGGCGCACAATACATCCAGCAATGGCTCGACTTCGTTCAGGTAGCGCAGCTGCGCTGGCTCATCACCCAGGGTCTGAAAATGCGTCAGTAACGGCGAGCTGTCGATGGCAACCCGCTGCACCGGCGTGACCTGGCCAGGAGCAGCCATGCCCACGTGGGCCATGTGCTTGATATCACCGTTGCGGTCACGCTGCAGACGCACACCGCGAAAGCGCGCGTCCTTTATCGACAACACGGCAGCGCCAGTGGCGTCGAACAGGGTGAAATCCACCAGTAACGAATGCTCAGTGCGTTTGAGCTGGCGCACCTCGGCCAGGCACGGCACGCCGCCCGCCTTGCTGTAGGCAATACGCCCCAGCTTCACTGGAATAAACGCCAACCCCTTGTTCGTGCCGGGCTGGCCCACCAGCAATTCGGTAATCAGCTGGAACGCGCCATCCAGCAATGCCGGGTGCACGTACAGGTCGTCCATTTCAGGACGGATAACCTCAGGCACGCTCAATTGCGCGAGGATGCGGGCCGGCTCGACCCACACTGCCGCGACGGTTTGATAAGCCGGGCCGTAGTTCAGGCCCACGGCACAGGTCAGCGCCAAATGCTGTGCACCGGTAAAGTCCGCCGGGCGTGACGGCAAGGCCGGTGCACGCCCGTCCAGCATCACGCCTCGGGCTTCACCGGGAAGACGCGCCACCACGTGCTGTACCCATTCTTCGTGCTGGGCATGGCCGCGGGAAGCAATGTGCAAGGTGCCATCAGCCGGTTCGATATTGATGCGGATTTTTTTGCTGGCGTCATGGCTGAGTAGCAGCGGGTTATGAATTTCCAGCTCTTCGATGTCGACGAACTCGCCCGGCTGGTGCTGCAAGGCCGCCGCCAGCGCCAACTCGCTAAAGCCTGCACCAGGAAACAATACCGCTTCACCGACCTTGTGATCGCCCAGGCTAGGGAACAACTGGGTATCGAGGCGGTTTTCCCACGTCAGCGCACGATCAGGCAGCAAGTGACCCAACAAAGGGTGCACACGCTTGCGTTGCAGTACCCCGAGCGACTCGGCGCTGACCGGCAGGTAGAAGTGTTCGCGCTGCCAGCTGTAGTTCGGCAGATTCACGTGGCGCCCGGTCACCGGGAAATGCGTTTGCCACTGCGGTTGCGCACCGGCAATCAGCAGTTTGGCAACGCTGCGTTCCAGCAGGAAAACGCTGTGATCCTTGCGCAACAATGTGCCAATCACCTGGCCTGAGCGCTCGGCGCCCGTCAGTGCATCAGCCACATAGGAGCGCAAAATCGGGTGCGGGCCCACCTCGACAAACAGGTTGAAGCCCTGCGCCACCAGTGCATCCATCGCGCCCTGGAACAACACCGGCATACGAATGTTCTGCCACCAGTAGTGGCTGTCCAGACTCTTACCGTCCAGCTCGCCGCCAATCACGGTGGAATAGAATGGAAGAGTGGTACTGCGCGGGCGAATGTGCGCCAGATCAGCAATCACTTGCTGCTCTATAGGGTTCATGCTCGGGGAGTGGAACGCGTAATCCAGATCCAGCAGGCGGATAAACACCTGGCGCTCGCTCAGCACTTGCTCAAGCTGAGTCAAGGCTTCCAGCGGACCTGCCACCGTGGCGCCACGGCTGCTGTTTTCGCCCGCGATCACCAGTTGCTGGTCCAGCCCAAGTTCCACCAGCACTGCCGCAGTCGCTTCGGCGCACAGGCCGACAGCGGCCATACGGCCAGTACCACGGGTCAGCCCTTGCAAACGACTGCGATGGAAAATGACTTGAGTCGCGTCTTCCAGGCTCAGGGCACCACTGGCCCATGCGGCCGCTACTTCACCGACGCTGTGACCGATCACGGCGCACGGATGAAAACCTTGCGCCGCCAGCACGCGGGTGACTGCCACTTGCAAGGCAAACAGCGCAGGCTGAGCGATCTCGGTACGCACATAACGGTCGTCGCCGTTTTCACCCAGCAGCTCGGCCCGCAGCGAATAACCGGCCAATGGCTGGAACAGTGCATCGACTTCGGCCACGGCCTGTTCAAACACAGGGTCGCCGAGCATCCCCCGGCCCATGCCTTGCCATTGCGAACCGTTACCCGAATAGATAAAGACCGGGCCCTCGGCGTTGTCCAGGGCCTGACCTGCCTCGACCACTGAGCTCAATTCGCTCAGGCTCGGATCCTGGGCGTAGTCGGCCAGAGCTTGCGCAGCCTGGGCACAATCGGAGCCAATCAACAGCAGGCGATGGGTGTGAGCATCACGGCGAAACAGGGTTTGATAGGCGACGTCGTAAAAATCGGCCTCAGGCCTGGACGCCAGATAATCAGCGTAATCCTGAGCCGTAGCACGCAAGCCTTCGGCGTCTTTGGCGCTCAGCATCAACGGCAGGCGGCGCACTGGCGTTGACTCGCGGGAGGCTGCGACAGGCTCGGCACTTTGCAAAATAACGTGAGCGTTGGCGCCGCCAAATCCGAAAGAGTTGATACCGACAGTCAGTTGCCCTGCAGCTTTGAGTGGCTGATTGGCGGTGACTACCTGCAGGTTCAGGTCGGCAAACGGAATCGTCGGGTTGAGTGCGTCGCCGCCGATGGTCGCGGGTACCATCCGCTCATTCAGGCAGTTGAGGGCCTTCATCAATCCCGCCACACCCGATGCTGCCTCGAGGTGCCCAAGATTGCTTTTAACAGACCCTATCGGCAGCGGGTTACCGGCGCCACGGGCCTGGCCCAGTGACTCGCCGATGGCCCGACTCTCAATGGGGTCACCGACTGCGGTTCCCGTGCCATGGGCTTCAAGGTAATCCAGTTGCGAAGGGTCGATGCCGGCCTTGGCGTAAACGCCTTTAAGCAACGCTGCCTGAGCATCGGCGCTGGGCAGCGTCAGACTCGACTTGCGGCCATCGGTATTCACAGCGCTGGCCGCAACCACGGCCAGAATCGGGTTGCCATCAGCCAGGGCCTGCTCATAGTCCTTGAGCAAGAACAGTCCACCGCCCTCCGAACGCGCATAACCATCACCGTTCTGATCGAACGACTGGCAACGCCCCGTACGCGACAGCATTGAGGCCTTGGCAAAAATCATGAAGCCGAACGGGTGCATGTGCAGGCTGATACCGCCGGTCACGGCCTGGTCGATATCACCACTGAGAATTGCCTGACACGCCTGGTGGAAGGCAACCAGTGAAGAAGAACATGCGGTGTCGATGGCCATGCTCGGGCCACGCAGGTCATAAAAGAAGGACAGACGATTGGCGGCAATACTCATGGTATTACCAGTGGCCGTTGCCGCGTCGATGGATGCCATGTCATCGACCACACGGTAAGCCTGCTCGACGCTGGCAATACCCAGGTAAACGCCACAATTGCTGCCCCGCAGGCTAGACGGTTTAACCCCTGCGTTTTCGAAGGTTTCCCAGCACATTTCGAGCAACATTCGCTGTTGCGGATCCATCATCATGGCTTCGCGTGGCGAAATGCTGAAAAAGCCCGCATCAAAAGCAGTGATATCGCCCAGAGAGCCCGAGGCGAAGGTATACGTGGAGGCCGGACTGGCTTTGTCAGGATGTAAAAACTCGGCATGTTCCCAGCGGGAAGCATCGACCTGGGTCACCAGATCGCGCCCCTCTATCAGGTTCTGCCAGAAACTGCTGGCCGTGGAACCGGGGAAACGGAAAGAATTACCAACAATTGCTACCTGCCTACGTTTTGTCAAAACCATTCCTTAAAAATACTCATGACCACCATCCCATCCTATCGATGGCTGCATGCCGAGCATGTTCATTGCCGGCAAGTTGTGGAGCGTCGCCTGGAGGTTGTCGATATATTCGCGACTGACTTGCTGCACACACGGGACGAATAAAATCTATTGTCGTACTACTTTTAGGATTATTCCTAGATACATTTTGAATAATACTCGATCCGTGGCATCAGGGAAAACGTCTTGAGCACTGCGCGATGACTTCCCGCCCAGTGACACGCAGCAGGCAGACCAAAGCCCCGGCGGCACTGGACAAGCCGGTGAAGCGTCGAACTCCCTGACTTTCCCGCGCCCATAAAAAAACCCGCAGACTTGAATCTGCAGGGTTTTGAAGGTGCAGGTCGAAGCCGCAATCGAACCAGCACCGGCGATTTTCGATCCACAGATATTATCTTGAAAATCAGCCAGTTATTGAAGAAATCCAGCCCATGAATGGAGCAGATTTGCGAGCCGCTACGTCAGGCTGATCGCTGCGGCCAGTCCAGAGGCAGGTGTTTGTGGACAGTCGGGGGGGGGCTTTTGATTGCCGGGGGGATTCACATGCCGGCCATGGCACTGCTGCCATCATTTTGCTCGAGTTTTTCACCGGGCTTGATTTCAGTAAACATGCCAACTCCTTTGAACACCGGTAAGTAAGTCACTTTAAAAAGTAGCATATAGCCATACTGCAAACTTATTTAGCTCAAGACGTTTTGACTTGCCTGCCATTGCAACGAATGACAGGGATCAGGCATCTCCCGCCTCAACAATGGGGCGTTTTTTCGTAAGCTCGGGTTGTGATGAGTTCAGTGATCACCACAAGCACTCAACTTGATCATCCGGGCGCATGGTGCCTCCAACTATTATTCAATAC
This sequence comes from Pseudomonas sp. Lz4W, assembly GCF_000346225.2. Lineage (NCBI taxonomy): Bacteria > Pseudomonadati > Pseudomonadota > Gammaproteobacteria > Pseudomonadales > Pseudomonadaceae > Pseudomonas > Pseudomonas sp. Lz4W. The sequence continues at coordinate 2,839,161 of NZ_CP017432.1, forward strand.
TGGTTTTCCAGTATGACCGCCCTCCCATTCACATCACCAAGGACGACCCATGCCCGCGATTATCCGCCTTGCTGTACCGGAAGATGCACAATGCCTGCCCGCCATTGAAATCTGCGCAGCTCAAGCATTTCGCATGATTGACGAGTTGAGCTGGCTGGCTGATTCGCCCCCGATGTCCATCGAGCGCCATAACCAACTCATAGCGCTATCGACATGCTGGGTTGCACTTGATGCAGAAAGTCGACCGCAAGGATTTCTCAGTGCTGAGCGCCACGGCAATGATCTTCACATCCATGAATTATCAGTGATGCAATCGATGCAAGGACAAGGCACAGGGCGGCATCTGATTGAGGCCGCGAAGGATTATGCACGGTCAAACCGACTGGGTTTCGTGACGCTCACGACGTTCACAAACGTGCCATGGAATGCACCATTTTACGCCCGCACAGGCTTTCGGACTAAAGCTGCCACAGATCTGGACCCGAGGCTGGCGGCGATATTGCGCGAGGAGTACAGGTACGGATTCGCCCCGCACAGCCGCTGTGCCATGGTCTGGCCAGTGACTTGAATACAACCCTTTGAGGCTTCCTGGAGGCGCGGGCAATGTGAACGGCACAGTTTATTACTGGTAAATCAGCAAGTTATTGCCAATCAAATGCCGCAAAAGCTTTAGCTTGATGCGCCTGAACCCCGAGCCTGTTATGCAGTGATACGGCGATTATGAAGTTGGCGCCCAAAGGACTTGGACAACGTCATGCTCCTACCGCAAATCTTGTAACAGTTGCCCAACAACGAGGGCTTCGACAGCGCCTTCACTGGTGCCAGTGCAAAAAACAGCGCAACAAGCCGATGAATCACCTTTGCAGGTACGATACACAGCAATGACGCTACCAGGGCCGCAACCTGTATGTCCGCTGAGGGTAAAGCCCCCTTCGATCGAACCCAGCATCAACCCCAGGCCGTATCCCGGCGTCATCCATGGACGTCCCGGAATCGGGCCACCCAATGCTTTTGCTATCTGCATGTCCTGGAGCAAGCCCGAAGGGAGCAAATGCCCCGCGAGAAGCCGGTCGAGGAATAGTGCTGCTTGCGAAACAGGGCCGATCAGCAAGCCATGATAAACCCAGCCGGGGTCATAACTTGATGTGCTCCCAAGGCAGGAATCGGGTAAATCTGCCCGGGTTCTAGCGAAGCGAACGTTCGAGAGGCCCAGCGGCTTCAGTGTGTATCGACTCACTGCCTCTTCGAGCGACAGATCAGTCACCTGTTCAATAAGCCTGCCGATGAGCAGGTAGCCAACATTCGAGTAACGCCAACCGGCTCCGGGGCTATATCGAAGCCGGGCACCATCAAGGCGCTGCATCATCTCGTCGACTGTCCAGGCGGCCTCACCGTTGGCGACGGCGGCATGATAATCCGCAAGTTCGGCATAATCGGCGAGCCCTGCTTCATGTCGAAGCAGTTGTCGCAACGTGAAAGGCTGATCAAGAATCGAAGCGTCCAGTGCGACCCGGCCATCACGCACCAATGACAAGGCGGTAGCGGCCAGGACGGTCTTCGTAAAGCTCCACCAGGGCACCGCCGGCTCTGATCGACCGGACATTGATTGCTGACCATTTGATACACGTGAGCTCAGCATTGACTTCCCTGAATTGTTGAGCAGATTGACAGCCCAACAAGATATCCCATTCACCTCCACGCGGGAGGGTGAAAAGTCAGGCTCCGGCTTTTGCAATGTTCTGAGTGACTGGATTGTTTGGGCCAACCCGACATGGACATCCATCAGGTGATTCAGCGATGACTCCCACGCCCCTCTTGCACCATTTGCCAGCAGACTGAAGACAGTAGACGTCACAGATGCAGAGGCGCCAGCGGCGCGTGCCCCAAGACCAGATCGGCGCCCTTGTCGCCAATCACCACGGTCGTGGCATTGGTATTGCCGCAGATCAGATTGGGCATGACCGACGCATCGATTACCCGTAAACCCTGTACCCCGCGTACACGCAGATCAGGCGTGCAGACGGCCATCGGGTCATCAGCATGCCCCATACGGCAGGTGCCCACAGGGTGATAGGCAGTGGTGAGCAAAGGCTCCATCCAGTCCAGCCATTGTTTGTCGGTCTGCACCTGCGGGCCGGGTCGGACCTCAGTGTCGATCAATCCGGCCAGCGCCGGCTGTTTCGCCATGTCCCGTAACCAGCGCAATGACCAGATCAGCGCACGACGGTCACGCGCGTCGTGCAGATAGTTCATGGTGATCGCCGGGTGTTGATCCATGTCGCGGCTTTTGAGTCGTACATGGCCGCGTGAGAACGGCCGCCCCTGAAAGGGCCCCAGCGTCATGCCCTCGAAACGGTCCGGTTGCGCGGCCTTGTCGCTGTCGCCATCGCTCTGGCCGGTCATCGGCAGGCCGAATACCTGAATATCGTTATACGCCAGATCGGGATCGCTCTTGAGGTAGCAGCCGAATTCCGCGGGCGGGCTCGTCATCGGCCCGGTGCGGCTCGCCAGGTAACGCAGTACCGAGCCCGCCAGGCCCACGCCACGGAACCGGCTGTTCATCCCGCACACGCCCGGTTTTAACCTCCAGCACAACGGCGCACTCACGTGGTCCTGCAGGTTTTCGCCCACCCCGGGCAAGTCCACCACAACCGGGATACCCAGGGCCTGTAACTGCGAAGCCGGCCCGACGCCCGAGACCATCAGCAACTGAGGCGACTGTACGGCCCCGGCGCACAGCAATATTTCGCGCCGGGCCTTGGCGAGGTGGCGGCTGCCATCAGGCAGGCTGTATTCCACGCCGGTTGCGCAGAGCCCTTCAAAAACAATCCGCTGCACCATCGCCCGCATCACCAGATTAAAATTGGGTCGGCGCAGGGCCGGCTCGATCGCATTGCTGGCAATCGAGGAGCGCCGACCGTCACGGAAATTGACCTGAAAGACTCCCGCACCCTTGGCCTGACCATCATTGAAATCGTCGACCCGTTCCAGGCCCGCCTGTACGGCGGCGTCAACCATCGAGTGCGTCAACGGGTGCACTGCCGGCAGGTCGCTCGCCGAAAGCGGACCGCCCCGGCCATGCCAGGCATTATGAATGCGCTGCTGATCTTCGGTTCGCACAAAGTGCGGCAACAGCTCCGGCCAACTCCAGCCCGTGGCGCCCGCCGCGACCCAATCGGCGTAATCTTGCTGGTGCCCGCGAATATAGATCATGCCGTTGATCGAGGACGAGCCGCCGACGAGCTTGCCCCTGGGCATCTTCATGCGGCGGCCGCCGGCATACTTTTCCGGCTCGGTCTTGTGCATCCAGGAAAATCTGGGGCTGTACGTCATTGCTCCCCAACCTGCGGGCATTCGGACTAAAAAATGCTTGTGACTGCCGCCGGCCTCCAGCACCAGCACCCGGTAGCGGCCGTCTTCGCTGAGACGCGCCGCCAAGGTGCCGCCCGCCGAGCCGGAGCCCACCACGATAAAGTCAAAGGCGTCCGTCAACATTGATCTCCTTGTCATACGTTTAAAAAGCCCCCCTGCACTTCGCCGGATCGGCTCCTGCATGAACCCGGAGCCCGGGCCTTTCAATCCTTTCACAACCACCCCTGTCGGTACTTACCTCTTTCGGACTAACCGGGCTCAAGAGCACAGCGTGGGCCACCTGCCAGCGCATGGTATTTTCCACGGAATATTGCCAACACTCTGCGAAGGCTGAATAAAAGGCTTTACGCAGCTTGCCGCAAGAAACCGCAGCCGGTGTTCGAGGCCCTGGCTTCGCCATACTCGACATGGTTAGTCCGGCCGGCGAACTGGATCAGGCCACGCTCACGATGTTTCTGACCGGCGCCATCAGTCCGGGGCGTATTGCCCAAGTGCTTTGCCAGGGAGCCGGTGCTGCGTGGTAATGGCATTGCTTATCTCCAGGCAAAAAAAAGCCTGCACTCGGCAGGCTTGATGTTTATAGACAACACTGGGGGGGGGCAAGATCACATGAGCAAGCACCTACACCCACACAACGGCCCTTAACTGAGCAGTTTGAACGTCAGCGACTTTAGTGGGATGACACCTTTATGCTGTCGCCCGCCATGAGCAATCTTAATGGCATACCTGAATGAACCAGGTTCATGAGTTATGCTATGAACTCGGTAGACCCCCGGCTCAAGCTTGGAGTACTGGTCGTTGAACACTTTTGTCCTGTCTATACGAACGATCTCTACCCGCCTAACGCAATCAAGCGGGCGTCCGGCAATTTCGCTGGCAGAGATAAAAATACTCCCGGAACTACTGGAGTTAGTATTTTCAAATACGGTTCTCTCGCCAAAATCATTGTTATAGCTTTCTCCGCCGCTCAAATTTTTGACAAGCCCCAACCACTTTTGGCCTACCAAATCTGGCGAATAACGGTTTGAACTTTCAATTCCGCCTTTTGCCAAATAATCAAACAGTGAATTATCCTGCGCCAACTTAACGATTTTTGCAGCACACTCCTGCTCGCTATTCACAAGAAAACCGTTTTCACCGTTTTGAATAATTTCTTTAGGCCCATAATTGGCGTCAAACGAAATAACAGGTGTCCCAACAGACATCGACTCTAGCAAACTGAGTCCAAAGCCCTCTGACAACGAACTTGACAGCGACGCACGAGCCCGCCTGAAAACGGTGTCAGGGTTCCGCGTGTACCCCTTCATGAAAACACTACCTGAAAGGCCCAGCTCCAGAATCAACGCTTTTAGTTCACCCTCTAACGAACCGCGCCCCCAAATCTCCAGCACCAGTTCCGGATCACTCTCGACGGCAAGTTTGAAAGACCGGATAACACGACCAATACTCTTTACTGCGTCAAGCCTTGCAACCACCACAAACAGCTTCGGCTTTCTTTTGACAACAAAATCGTCTTTAAATATAGTTGTAGAATTTGGTATTACCGATATTTTCTGACTGTCCCCAAACTGCCGCCCTATGTCTACTTTCTGGCTCTCCGTCAACAGCACCAGGGAGTCACAGACCTTGGCATTATCAATGATCAGCTGACTTCTAGGTTTAACAGAGCTGCCATACACATAAGGATCGGAAAAGTGATTGCCATGCAGCGTCAGGACCTTTGAGGTCTTTTTAGACTTAATATTTGTTACCACATCACTGGCTGTGGAGGCATCTGCAATAACTACTGTATGAGAGCCATTCTCAGAAAGTTCTTCGAGCCAATGTGTACAAGCGTCTTCTCTTGCCTTGAATGTGTATGTCAGGGCAGGCGAAATATTCAATTGAAATGAAACCGAATTTCCGGCCTTGTCCAGAAGTTCACGAGCAAAGATGACCCCTGCACTATTGAAAAACTCAACGGACTGGAGCTCCGTCGCCCCGATGAACCTGGACCGGCGCACTGGAACCGGAAGCGCAGGCGTAACGGAGAGCTTGCTCAGCGGCGGTTTTTTCTTAAGCTTTGCGAGAGACTCAGACAAAGCGCCGTAATAGAAAAACAAATTAAATACAAGAACGTCCGGGTCAAGCCTGCCATCTCGTCTCAGCACTTCGACTGAGTTGGCCAACCCCGAATCATAATCAATTGACACAACATATGAATTCAGCCCACTTCTTCCAAGCACCCCAGCTCTATTGAGCGCTGCTCGCGTCACGCCGCCAGCCGTAGCAGACAATCTATTAAGAACCGATATCACTTGAGTGCCAGTAAGATCCGACCCTTTCCTTCCCAGCAATGCACCAAACATCTGCCCGCGCCCCCCCTGATCCATAGGTAATCAATCATTATGCCATCACTCCAGCCTAGGGCACAGCCACCAAAGCTTAATCCCCTCGCCAGGCGTTGATGAGGTTGTCTGTGACTACCCAAAAAATGTCGCCAAAAATAATTTTGAGCAACAACTAATATGGGCAGTCAACCCTGAGACCACTCACTCAACTGCCCCCCCCCATTACCACCACGTGCAGGCTACTCATTGCTTTTAAGCGCTCAAAATCACTGCACAATGGCGGTCGGAAAACTAGAAGGCACCGTTAAGAGGAGCGCTCACACAAGCCGTGAAATGTCTACCTTGCAGGGCGCGCAACTAAACAGATAATGCCCAAAAAACACTACGCCTGGTCTTGGTGTCCGGAGCTACCTTTATCGAGCAAACCCAAGGCTGCAGCACCGACAAAAGGCGCCATAGCCTTGTAGTAACCGTGCTGCGACGCACCGGAAGGGTGAATTGGATCTGCCCAGTTTCCTATTATGAAACCATCATTCCCGCTATCACTGGCGGGTACTTCGTATCCGCATTCAGGATTCGTCATTGCCCACAAAGGCGCCACGCTCAAGAGCGGATCACCGAGATCCTTTGCACAGGCACGCATCGCCCTGATGATTCTGGCGTAGCTATAAGTCCACAGTTTATTTCTAGCACTCGCAATCGCAGTCGCAGGAAGCGTCCTGATGATTCGAGCATTTGGCCAGGCGGTACGAATTTGACTATGGATAATCCTGTCGTTGTCATAGATGCAATCGTAAACATCGGATGTTGACCTATCTCTAGCGTCATTGGTGCCTAATGCATTGATAACAACATCAGGTGTATCGAGACCAAATCTGGCTTGGTAATACTCACAATCAAATACATACCCGTTGCGGACAAGATCAGCCGAGTCATCAGGCTTCGCGAGGCGTATGAAGGGGTTGTAGGTAACTCGCCCCCCCTTGCCCATCTCCAGAAACCCGGCCTCTTCACCTTCTGCAATTGGAAGGGCACGATCATTGATGGCAAAGGTATAATCTCCGCTTTCCCAGCCCGAGCGCCCCTCGCTTAAAAGCCCATCCGACAGGCCTTCCACACTCATGCCTTTGAGGAGCCCAACCATCTGTGGATCAAACCCTAGCGCGCGCAAAGACTCACTTAACAACCTGGCGCCATCACGATTAACAATACTGTCGCCGATCATCAATACTTTAATTGAAGTACCAGGCTGTCGAGGGACGCGAATAATGTTCAACGTCATGAAACGACGATCATCCACAGCATCAGACGGCCTTAAGTTGAGGACCGCCTTGCCTCCAAGATCTTGTGCTATTGGAAGCGCAGCGCCCATGTACGATCCCGAGGAACTTAATCCACTCAGAGTAAATACAACATCACTCGCAAGCTCTCTGCGGGTCAAGATATTTACCGGATAGATGAATGAGTGCTCTGCATCAGCCACTGCCACTGTCGGCTCGAATAGCAGCCCGCCTCTAAAAGGGTGATGACCCTTAACAGGAGGCGCTATGATCTTATCTGGCTCAGGTAACGCGCGGATTTTACGCAGCAGATGCACCGAGAGGGCAATCGCAACACATGATGTAATCCCAACGACAGCCAAAAATACAATTACAACTTCATCGAACAACAGAAAATCTTTCATCTAGCAGTCTTGCCCTTTTAAGAGATGAAACTTCAGGCAAGAGGAGAACAATACATGGAATATCTCCATGACGTTCAAGTCTAACCCTATGCCAATAATAGCAATACGCCACTGCATTGTAACTGACAATCCCTTATCTTTTAAAATTCGAGCAAAAAAAGCTATCAGCGACTAGGTATCGACGAGGCAGCAAACCACAATGCTGAGACTCATGGGCCTAGAACGAATCAGCAATTACCGCAATCTGCGAATCCATCAACTTTGTCAAGCAATGCCCCCCATAGGCGATATAGGCAGCGTGCCGGGCGGAGCACGTAAACTCGCCAACGGTTTAAACACAAACCTGGCAAATGGTCCGAGCTCAAGAGGCGATACTGCGATGAGCTGAAAAACCACCCGTACTGTCGGAGCTACAAAATATTTCACACCACCGAAGCTTGACGCTCACCTATGCGACCCAAGACCAGTCGACCAACGAAGCTGTGGATCTCAAGAAGATCCTTAACGGCAATTCAAGGCAAGAGTCAGGTCATTTTCCGCTGGCGCCCCCAGATGACCGCCACCTCTTGCGGGGCCTAAGCACTACTAATTCCTCTTTTCCTGCAAATTTTGGCCTACGCCCCGCTCTGCGACTCAAGCTCAATGAAAACGGGCTGAGGGACATGCTGCGGGGCGGCGCCAAAGATAGGCCGGCGAAGGGTAAGTATCAGGATAAAAGCTTGAATTCGACAGAATATCTTGGAACAACACCCTTATATACATTAGCCCCCTGAGCAAACTTCAGCAGTACACGCCCATCGTCTTCAAATTGAAGATGATGAATATTATATACACCCGGCTCAATCAGGCACGCCGCACCGCCTACCTTTTTCGATCGATCAACCCTGACGACCAGAAGCCTCCGGTAAATCGACAACTCCTCCTTGGTATACGACGTAAGTATAATATTTCCACCGACACTTGAAGCGGCATTACGAATACTGACAGAACCACTTGCCGTTTTCGCCCTCCATTCAGGCGCGGTCAACTTATGTATTAAACTGACCCACTTATCCGCCACCTTTGAAGGACTATGTTCATCAGCCGTTTCCACCCCAGCTGAAGACATCGACGCATGATTGACATCGTCTGCAGCCAGGCCAAGAATTTTTTCAGCCATTTCCTGCTCATCGCCTACCAAATAACCATTCACGCCATTTTTAATTAACTCTACCGGACCATAATTCGAAGACAGCGATATGACGGGACATCCAAATGCCATTGATTCAAGGATACTTAGGCCAAACCCTTCCGAAACCGAAGCGGATAGCGAAGCCCTGGCCTGAACAAAAACTTCAGACACCGGATTTGCATAACCTCGCAGGACGACCTGCTCACTCATGCCACTAGCGTCGATGAGAGCCTGGATATGCCCTCCCCTGCTTCCATGCCCCCATATATCCAGGCAAAGACTGTTATTTTTGGCCAACGCAATCTTGAATGCCCTGATAACCAATTCAATATTTTTAACGGATTCCAAGCGCGAAACAACGACAAATGTGTTGCCAGAGCGCGTCAACGGCGGCGGAGTATCCTTACTCACCGAGTTAGGTATCACTGCCAGATTATTTAGACTTGGGAACTGATTGACCAAATCCACCCTCTGGGCATCAGTTAAAACAACTAATGCGTCACAAAACCTGGCATTACTAATAATTTTCCCACTTAGACCTGTGACTTCACTGCCGAACACAAAGGGCCTGGCAAAATGATTGCCATGTAACGTCAGGACTGTTCTGGCATTGACTGCCGTTACCTTGGACACCGCATCAGATCGACTCGAGGCATCTGCTATAAAAATAGTGAATTCCCCGTAGCTCGATACCTCGTCAAGCCAATAGATATAAGCGTCATCCCTTGTCAAAAAATTGACTAGTTCTCTGCCCGGAATATCTAGCTGAATACTTACCACTTCACCGGTCGCATCCACTATTTCCCGTGCAAACACCCAGCCTTCCGAGTTCAAATACTCATTTGAGCGAAGTCCCGAAATCCCTACATACCTGGAACGCCTTGAAAACTCAGCCCCTTCCGGGTCAGCAAAATAGTCTGAAAGAGCCCCAGCCCCCACACCAGCCCTGGAGAGTTTTGCAAAGTAAATGAAAAAATTTAAAATTCCGACCGTACTACCCAGTCGCTCATCACTGCGCAGCGCTTTGATCGAATCAAGCAAGAGGGGATCATACTCTACCGTGGCTATTATCGAGCGAAAGCCGCGCTCAGCAAGTGATTTTGCCCTGGCCAAGGAAACTCGGGTTACTCCCCCCGACTGTGATGAAAGCTTATTTAAAACAGATATTATTTGAATATTATTTGGACGATCGAACAATAAACCGGACACTTAAGATCTTCCCTGAATGGTGTGATTTAGCATGCATTATGGCTAGATTGGGATCATAGGGGCAATAGCAGGCCGCCCATCATCCTTTTAACTCCTTGCTTTGTGGGGTTAAGCCTGTGGGTACCTGCTGAAGCTGACCACCCCAAAGGCGCAGAGCCGATTCGCCAACCCCGACTAATCGACCTGCTTCGATGAAGCTGTAGTTTTGCTTTAGTACGAGCTCCTCAACCTCGCGTTAAATTTCAGCTATAAAGACACGACGTAAATTGGTCATCTGACACCTCGATAGGGCGAGTATTGTCGTCTAAATGAGCGGCCGGAATCATCAGGCCACTATCCTTAAGCGTCTTCGTCAGACAAATTCAGGCAATAAAAAACCCGACACATGGGTCGGGCCCTTAAGGTAATCAATAGCGATTGGGTCAGGATATAGACGTATTCAAATCAAGGTAGTCATGACCTGACCAAGTCATCTGAATTAACCGAGCACCTTTGAATCCTTTGGACTCGCTGAGGTATCCAGCCTGCTTACACAAAGCCACGAGATAAAGGCACTCAGGCTCCTCCAGGGACTTACCGCTACCGCTAGCGGTCCACTTTTCCGCAAGATGATTAAACTGAATACCCTTATGATCAGCGTAAGCCTGCACCAGGGCCAAAAGATGCTTCACATGTTTCAAATTTCTTCTCATTCCAACTCCACTTACTTTTCCATCCGCAAAAATGCGGAAGCGCAGCATAACAGCACGGTATTAGCATGCACATAAAGTAAAAAATACAGCTTTCAGTTGGACCAAGATAAGTTCATAGCGCATAAATAACACGCATCAGCTAATTTACGAGGCAGTCAAGCGGTATCAATAAAAATTTCTTAGGCGTCAAATATCTCAGTGGCATGGATAACTGGACTACCCCAGTCTGGACACCTGACTTATCTATAGTGAATGGATATGCGCTCCCGCATGACTGGAAAAAGGGATTTTCCGCTTGGGATGATGTGAATCCATCGACCTCCACTTTGTTAAAAGCAAACCTACAAACTCCAACGGTTACCTCAAACCGCTCGCCAGACTACCTTTAACAGCCTTCAAGCCACCCTTGAAATCTAACGGCTGACGGCTAGTTTTTTCCTCAGCATCACCGTCCCACCCATACGTTTATCAACGATGCTTACCATGGAGAGGTTCAATTATGATTGCCCCTAAAAAAATCCCCACCCGCTCAAAAAAGGCTGGCGCGCACTTTGGGCCTGTTTGCCAATGTGTACCGGCACATAACCGGTGGAGCCCGGAAACCCAAAAGCAATTGGGATACCTGTCGAAGATGGGATTTAAATCCGAGTTCGTAGAGGTGGTGCCAAAAGGCTTCATCATCGAGCCAAACGGCCGCAGTATTACGGGTCAACACGTCGAGGAGTTATGGCAAAACTACCAAGAAAGTGAAGAGCATAAAAAAGGTCGGGCTTACATGGCTCCAGACCCTTGGTACATTGCCTCTCCCGCGGCAGTGAGCAACGTCAAAGTGTTTGTTGAAGATGTTTTCAATGCAGGATGGAAAGACTTTATCCCGGCGGCGCTAAACGAATGGAACAACCCCGACCTGGAGTCTTGTATCAATATTCAGTTTGTCGATACTCCCGATGAAGCCAACTGCCAGGTGTACATGTACTGGGCAGAGGACGGCCGTCTGGGTGAAGCCCAATGGCCATGGGGCTACGAGATCGGCGTGGAAATCGCTATAAATAACTTCTATTATGCGCAGTTCGGACCTGAAATTTATTACAACACCATCGTTCATGAAATGGGGCACGCCATGGGCCTGACGCACTCAGGAGGCGAGGATAGCAGCTTCCCAGTTGGTTTCCCTGACCTGTTAGTGCCCGGTACCAGCCCCGAGCCGAACCCCAATGACGTGATGTACACCTCCGGCCATGAGTGGAAAGGCTTTTCTGCTGATGAAAGAAAGGCGATCAAGCATTTGTGGCCAGCCTCCGGTAAACGTTGACGAGGTTGAGGGGCATATCCAAACGTGTGATATGCCCCTCATGTCCACCCCTGACTTGCTGCCGCCTAAAATCTGTTACTTAGCTGTTTGGGCTTGCGGGCCAATATTAGCCTAGGGCTGCGTATTACCAACTACCGCAAGCGGACGCTTGTAGCCTTTGCCGTCGATGCCAGACATACGCCGCCAGCCAATCACTAACAGCCTTATTCATATTCCAGGTTGAACGTGGCAATGCCACTGAACGGCCCACGCTCAATAGTCTTGTTGGCAATTGCATCGGGTTCACCCTGCACATAGGCCTGAACCGTCACAGTGTTATTCCCGTTAACCAACCGGACGCCCTGGCCGGGCTTATTCAGCGGCAACTTCTGACCGGCCGGGGTTTCCATGCCGATGGCAATGCCTTTGGCCTGGCTGGCAGCGTCGATCGCCAGCAATCCGCTCAGATGCGGGTTTTCAGTACCCCTGAAGGTCACCTTGACCGTTCTGCCCAGACTCACATCGCACTTCGCCAGGCGTATATCAACTGGCTGGCCGTGGGTGCGCTGGTTGGTATACAGGTACTTGTCTATCACCGTGCCGAAGTCCAGTGCCACGCTCTCGCCCCCTGGCGCAATGACGCAGGGTTCTGCCACCAGGACGCCGTGTAACCGAACATTGTCAGCCTGCGCCGGCGGGTTTAGCAGCAACACTAGCGCCAGGACATATACATGCCTGGTGCGCCGGCTCATTGGTACACCGCCCGCAGGGTCGCAGTGGCCTCAAACGGCCCTTCTATCAGCGTTGCTCCTGCCCGTTTGATCGGCACGGCCGACAGAACCGGCGGGCTGGCCAGCCTGATGGGGATCGGCTTGTTCAATTCAAAGGGCACGCCGTTTTGCTGGATCTGGATCGCCAGGTCGGTCACGTTGCTGCTCACTGCCGCGGCATCGTAATCCGCGGGGGTACCCATGATTTCCAGGGTCATGTCCCGGGCACTCACACTGGGATCACATTTGATCTGGTAATTCATCACTTGCAGATAGTTAACGCCATCCACTTTTTTCACACCCACCCGGTTACCAAAATCAACATCCACCTGGCCGTCGTTATTGATGGTGCATGGTGGCGGCTCAATCAGAGTACCGGAGAATTTCATATTGTCCGCCGCCATGCCCGGCGCACTCAATGCGCTAATAGCGAGTAACAACAGCATGCCTGCATAAAGCTTCATCACGTCGCACCTGTTCACCGGTACTCCACCTTCATGACTGCCCCCGCTGAGAAAACACCACCACTCAGAGTGGCGCCTGGACGCTTGACCGGTACCGCTTCAATTTGCGGCCAGTCCGGGTAGGTGAAGCCCTTAGAGCTGTTGATCGGCAGGGCTGTCCCGTTACTTGATATCGCAATGCCGAAGTCGGTGATGTTGGTCGTCAATACGTCGTGGTTAAACGCCGCGCCCGTGCCTTCTATGCGGATATTCATCGCACTGGGTGCATCAGGCGGGCACTTCACCGTGTACGGCACCGGCATTTTTTTATAGTTACCGTCTACCAGCGTGGTCAGCACGTCATTGCCGAAGTTGACTTCCATAAGCATGTTGCTGTTGATCTCGCACGGCGCTGCCGTGAGGGTGACCGTGACGTTGATGGTGCTGGATGAGGCCGCCAGAGCCGGGTGAGCTGTCGCCCCCAATGCGAACAGAGCGGCGTACAGGGCAACGTAGAGGACACGCCAGGTATACGGGCATGATTTTTCACTGGCCATAGCGCTCCCGTTACTCATATCGCATGCTCAGTCGGGCTATACCGGCCCTCGCTTGCGCGACCCGGGTGGCGTCCATGCTTTGCGGCTGAACAGCCTGGTTTGCCATGCCCATCTCCAGTGTCCGGGAACTGTCTGTCAACGCACCATACCCACGCAACACGCCGGTACTGCCTTTAGTTTGCTGTTGCATGTCTGGCTCCTTCATCGGGTCATGACACCGTTACGCCGGTTAAAATTCTTTCTTGGCGGGCTCGGCCTTGCATTCAGTTCCGCTACAGGTGAACTGCAGTTGCGGGCGACCGCCGTAGTCATTGACGTAGGTGAGCACCGGGTTCAGGCCCAGCACGGAAACCCCCAGGTTCAGAATCTCTTTTCCCTGTGGCGCCACCATCACCGGCTCAAACCCCACGGCGCCGGCGGGGCCGGGTTTGCTGCCGGCGTCGACTATCGTCACGTAATACGGGGTCGGGTTATTCACCTGGTATTTTTCGCCCTGCTTGCTCAACGTCAGTTGTTCCTGCCAGGGCACCATCCCGATGGTTGCGCCCAGCGCCTTGGGCCGATAAAACAGCTTGATGCGCGTCTGCAGTGCCAGCTGCAGGGTGTTGGGCTTTTCGCTCTTGGGCGGGATTTCACGCAGGTTGAAATAGAACAGCGTCTCGCGGTCCTGCACTAACTGATGGGCGGCCGGTAAGGCCTGAATCTTGACCTGGCTTTGAGCCCCCGGCTCCAGACGCTGCAGCGGAGGGAGTACGGTCAACGGGCTGGTAATCTTGTTGCCCTGCGCATCTTCCACCCAGCCTTGTGCCAGGTAAGGCAGTGTCTTGTTGTCATTGCTGATACTGAGGCTGATGGACTTTTCGCCACCGTTAAACACTGCCCGGGTACGGTCCAGCGCCACGGCCGCCTGCACCTGTTGCAGGCCCAGCAGGCCTAACAACAAGCCTCCAGTCACGCGAAAAAAAGGATTACTACACATGTTCATCTTTTATTACTCACTGTTTGTATCTCTGTAAAAACTTCAAAGGCAGGCCGCTAAAGAGAAGGCCGCAATGGCCTGCCACAGGGCAGCCGGTGTAGTTGTTGCAAGCAGTCAACCCGCTGCTTTCTCTGGCGAATCGCCAGCGGGTATCCGGGTGCACGGCAACACCAGCTCTGCCATGCTGCCCTCGGCAATCTGCGCAGGCATCTGCAGCGCACACCGCGCCTGGCCATTCCAGTGCACGCTCATTTGCTCGCCAGGGTTGATGCCGCTGAGGTAGGCGTTGCCATCGTCACTGACGATGCCCACCTCCTGCTCCTTGTGGTTTTTCACCGTGGCACCAAACGGAACGCTTGAACCATCGCCCAGCTGGATCACCACCATCGCTTTCTCACCGGACACCACCTCGAACCGTCGATAGCCAATAGCCCCTTCGGTCAAGGTGGCTTGCGTCACCGAGCGCCCTACTTCGGCGTTTTCCGGCAACTTGTTAACGTCAATGCTGAGCTGGTTGCGGTGATAACTGTTGACGTCGGTGACCACTGCTTTACCAAACCTGTTGGTGCGGATGGCTGAGCCGTAGCCCGAGATAGGGATGTCCGCGACGCCGTCGGTATCGACCAGGATTCGAGTGCCGCCAACCATGTTCGAGCGGTGCAGCGCAGCGCCTTTCAAGGTGGCCGTTGCCCCGCCTTGCAGCGACATACCCACCGAGGCATACCCCCCCTCCTGGTAGCTGGTGTTGGCATTGACCCGCGCCAGAGTTCCGTCATGGGTGTAGAAACCACTGGCGGTGGTGCCGTTACTGTTTCTGCCGCCATTGAGCTGATAGCTGTCGGCATTAGCCAAACGATCGTAATAGCCCACCTGATGACTGTTGGCATCGCGGTCATAGCTGCCGCTGTAGCTAACGGAACTGCTGCCGCCACCCAGTGGCATTGAGAACGAAACATACATGCCGTCATCATTGGCACCGCTGTACTTGTTGCGGTACGCCGTCATCGACAGGCTTATGCCCCTGAACTGACCGAAGCTCAGGCTCTTGGACAAGGTAAAGGTGTACCGGTCGTTGGCCTGGGTATCCCAATAAGTCTGATGGTCGTAGTTGAGGTAGGTACTCAACCCGCTGTCGCTGAAGTTCTGCCTGAAACTGATGTTGTACAGTTCTTTGCTGTTTTCATTGCGGGTGCCGAAGTTACGGGCATCCAGATAATCTCTCATGGACATGTAGTCCTTCTCCGAGAAGCGATACCCGGCAAAGGTCACCTGACTGTCGTATTTGTCGAAGTTTTTCGAATAGCGCAGCCGGTAAGAAGCACCGCTAAGTGTGTCTTGCGCCAGTTGAGGCAGTCGGGCCCGCGACTGGGTAATGTCAAACGACAATGCCCCAAAGGCCATCAGGTCCCGCCCTACCCCCAGGGCCAAGGCTTTGTAATCACCGCCTTCGACACCGCCGCCGTAAATCGACCAGCCGTTGCTCACCCCCCACGAAGCCTCACCGGTGATAAACATGGGCCCATCGGTACTGTGGCTGAAGTCCGAGGGGCGACCGCTGCTGACCTTGTAACGCACCGCCCCTGGCCGGGTCAGGTAGGGAACGCTGGCAGTATCGACGGTAAATGTCTGCACGCTGCCATCTTGCTCTTCTACCCGTACATCCAGTTGCCCGGAAACGGCATCGTTAATGTCTTGAATACGGAACGGCCCCGAGGCGACCTGGGTTTCATACAGCACCCGGCCCTGCTGGGTGATCACCACTTTGGCGTTGGTTCGTGCCACGCCTGCCACTTCGGGGGCATAACCACGCAGGTTAGGCGGCAGCATGCTGTCATCGGTGATCAGGCTGACGCCGGTAAAGCGAAAGCTGTCAAAGATGTCGGAATACAGGAAGTTTTCACCCAGGGAAAACTGCGCCCCAAGGGTCGGAATAGCCTTGTAGGCGTAGTAGCGGCTCCAGTCCCAGCTATTGCCCGGGCCCTGACCATTGCTCCGATGATCCAGCCGCGTTTGCCAGTCGGCACGTAGCCGCCAGGCGCCCATGTTAGCCCCCACGGTGCCGTTACCGCTCAGGTTGTAAGAGGTACCACCGCCATGCTCCTGGCGCTGGCTTTGGCCATTCATGTAATAGTCAACGAACAGCCCGGGGATGCCTTCGTCCCAACGCGACGGCGGATCCCAAGTGTCTACGGCATATTCGAGATAAGCCTGCGGTATGTTTACCATCAGGCTGGAAGTGCCCAATTCAGCACGGGCTGTTGCACCCGGCAGACTGTCCAGTGACAGGCATTGCCCCTGGTGCCACCACGTGAGTTTTTTGTTGATGTCCGGTATTAAACCAAACTGCTCCACCAGCGTCGGACTGAGACAGGCGGAACTCTCATTTGCATCCTGTTCTGAGGGATAAAAAACCACAGACTGTTCAGGCAGTTCCTGCCTGTTGATACGTACGAGCATCGTGTAATCGCCCGGCATGATATAAGCGCCACGGGAAAACTGGCCCAAGTCCATATTTTCGCGATCTTTAACATCCAGAACGTCAATATTGAATTGCACTTCCTGTGCGCTGGCTTGATACCCGACGCAACTGAATACACAGGTTATGGAAATGCCCAATATGCGCGGACGAAAAGGTGCAAGTGCCCAGTTCGGTGCACTCACGATTGAGGAGCCCATATCATTTATATTCACACCAAAAAGTACGCCAGCCACTGACGAGACATGACGCTCACTCAACCACCACCCACAAAAAAGCACAGGACTTGATTAAACGTCTCAGTTCGTGCTTTTTGTTGATTACCGAGTCAATGCCGAGAGCCGCTCAAATACCGCGACTTGCGCCAAGCCCTGTAGTTGGTAAAGCTCATTATTCAGATCAAAGATGCATGTGGGATGCGCCCACATGCATAGCCAAACCGGGCCCGGGAGCCGGTTAGTTATAGGACAGCATGAAGTTGGCCACACTGCTGAACTCACCCGGAATGATGGTCGTAGCATCACCACCGTTACCTTTGAGGTAGGCACTGAAGGTCAGAGTGGCGTTGGAGGCCCCGATACTTACCAACTGACCAGCAGTGGCTGTACCCAAGGTGATCGCAGTACCGTTACCATCGGTCAACGCAATACCCGCACCACGAGCGTCACCGGTAATACCGAGCAAACCACCTTGGCCTGCTGCACCGTTAAAGGTTGTTTTGACCGTGGCTGCAGTATCCAGACTGCATTTTTCCAGGCGAATTTCAAAAGGCTTCGGGGCTGAGTTGCCACCATCAACCAGTACCACGTTAGAGACCGAACCCAGCTCAACCGTCTGATCAACAGAGTTCGGATCAATAGAGCAAGGCGCATCAATAATAGAACCGGTAAACCGGACTACGCCATTACCTTCGTCTGCAGCCTGTACCGTTGTGATAGTACCGAGTACCAGCGCGGCTGCCAGAGCGATTTTATTAAGTTTCATATTAAGGATTCCTTTATGACAATTATAAGTTTGCGACCAAGCCTCTAGCTACAATCCTTTAATAGAGACAGTGCCCCATCAAAGTGGCGCACAATGGCATGCGGTCAAAGCCCCCGATATATCGATATCGTTGAACTTCGACCAGTATAAGAGTCAGGCCCATCAAGGTAACTGAGACGCTTCTTGAGGCAGACCGGGAAATTTCTCGATCGGTATCGGCGCTTTTTATATAACCCTTTTAAACCAGGGTATCGCGAGGCGAAACAACAACCTGCTTTGATAAACTCATTCGCGCAAATTATAAAACACACCAGAGCCGGAGGCGGCTTGCAGAGCCCCAGAAGTGAAGCCTCACGGACTTTCGCCCTGCACCGTTTATTGAGCGCCCCGGCATGCCCGATAGACAAAGCGGGGACTGTTACAGGCGCAGTCTTAATGCCTCTACCCTTGCGCGCAGCCTGCACCGGGAAAAGATAGCGTCCCGGCACAAATCAGCTAGCGTCTACTGGACAGTTTCTTTTGTTGCGCTGACTCGTGCTGATGCATTCAAGGTGCCTGCGCGCCAGCCAGAAATATCTTGCTTGCAGGCAAGAATGCTCTCGCCGATCAGCAGCACAAAGCTTGGTGACCATCGGGGCGGCTCCTGCAATAATCCCCCATGTAACAAAATGTAATATTTTATATACCCGGAAAATTCGAAAATGCTCAGCCAAGTCTTGTTCAGACTGAGCGGGTTGAGCGGTTGCTGTAGCCAGTCATAGTTGTCCTCCCGATGCATGCCCACAGGTGAGTCAAGATTCATGAGTAAGACAGTATTGATCGTCGATGATCATCCGGTTATTTGCATGGCCATCCGTAACGCTCTCGATGAGATCGGGTTCGAGACCGTTGGCGAGACGGCCGATGGGGTCGATGCCTTGCAAATGATCGATTCCCTTAAGCCAGACCTGGTAATTCTGGATATAAGTCTTGAAAAAATGGACGGGCTTACGGTGTTACAACGAATCGCCCGGGAAAAACTCGATACCCGGGTGCTCGTATTCACCTCACAGATGAAAGAGGCTTATGCCACTCGCTGCTTTCAAGCCGGAGCGAGTGGATTTGTGAGCAAACACGAACCTATTAGCCAACTGATCAAGGCGATCAATACCATCGCCGATGGCTATGTGTTATTTCCAAGGGATGCCATGCCGATCTACTCTGGCGGTGCTCAAACAGTTACCGCGGGCGACCTGGGCAATCTTACAGATCGCGAGATGCAGATCCTGAAGTTGCTGGCCGAGGGCTACTCCAACCGTGACATCGCAGCCAAACTCAACCTTAGTAGCAAGACGGTCAGCGGCCACAAGGTCAACCTTCTGATGAAACTCAGCGTGACCTCAGTGGTCGAGTTGGCGAACATTGCCAAACAGCACAACCTTATTTGACCTTGACGTGAAATCGACAATATCCCGACTCGGCGCCTTCGTTCTACTCACTATTTTGTCCTGTATGCCGGTCAGGTCCGAGACGGGCGATCTACAGCCCACCGCGCGACAACAACTGGATAACATTAAAGTCCAGCCCGACGATGTTGAGCGGGCCTGGCTCGATCAAAAGCAAGCGCTGATAGTCGGCGTGACCAGTGATTCCTTGCCGCCGTACCGCATCTTTAGTGAACACAATAGCTTTGAAGGACTTACCGCGGATTACCTGGCTGCTTTGCAGAGCGAACTGGCGATCGAGATCAAGGTGCGCCCGTTCACCACGGCCAATGCCGCCTTTGACGCCCTGCGTCAGGGGCAGATAGATCTGGTGGCCACCGCCACCTCGCAGGAGGCCAGCCATTTTGGCGTGCAACTTACGCCACCTTACGGGCAGTCAGAGCTGGCCCTCTTCGCAGACGGGGGGGATCTTCACGAATACAGCATCAGTGACCCCAAATTGCGCATCGCTGTGGCCAACAGCGCTGCGCTCTCGATGTACAGGCGCAACGGCGGCCAGGGGGCTTTCATCATGTATGCCACCCCCCTTGCAGCGATGGCATCGGTACTGACCGGTGATAATGACGTCTACCTCGGTGACACGCTCTCGACCTACTACCTGTCCAGCCAGCTATTCAGTGTGCAGTTTGAAATCAACCAGAGCACGCGCCTGCCCAAGGTGGATCTTTCTTTTGCCCTTGCAGCCAACAATCCGGTACTGGCTGGCCTCCTGAACCGCGGGCTGGGAAGTATCACGCATCGCCAGATGAACAATGCCCAGTATTTCTGGGGCGACTTTGAGAGTGGTGATCTAAGTGATTTTCGCCTGCACCTCAGCAACGCGGAACGCACCTGGATCAGCAATGCCGGGGTAGTCAACATTGCGATCAGTGAAGATCTTGCCCCTTACGCTTTTTTCAACAGCAATGGTCGCTTGAATGGCATTGCTTCAGATTTATTGGGCATCATTCGGCGAAAGACCGATATTCACCTCAAGATTATCCGTGTCAGCTCGTTGAGCGAAGTCAACGCTTTGCTGAACACTGGCAAGGCAAGTCTTGGCATCTTGACAGAGCCCAGTGAGTCTTCACTGTCATATCTGCATACCCGAACTCTGGCTGTCGCGCCCTACCTGTTTGTGATGCGCCGCAATGATCAAGCTCAGCTGGAAGCACAAAGCACTGCACCCGTAGCAGTTGCAAAAGGCTATCTGCAAAATGCGC
Source organism: Pseudomonas sp. Lz4W (assembly GCF_000346225.2). NCBI lineage: Bacteria > Pseudomonadati > Pseudomonadota > Gammaproteobacteria > Pseudomonadales > Pseudomonadaceae > Pseudomonas > Pseudomonas sp. Lz4W. The sequence continues at coordinate 2,859,805 of NZ_CP017432.1, forward strand.
TGATTGCCCGGCAATATCCCCATGTACGGATAGTCAATACCGAAACCATGGGCGAGGCGTTCAATCTTGTCCGTGACGGTAAAGCTGATTTTGTCCTGGCACCTGCCAACGTAGCGCGCTACTACCTCTCCTACAAATACGAATCAAGCCTGAAAATCGGCGGCATCCTCAATGTTGAGGATGCAAAAATCGTGTTCGCCGCCCCTGGAAACCATCCGGAACTGATCTCGATCATCAACAAGGCCATGATTGAAATCCCTCCGCGCAAGAACCTGCAGATCATCGGACTCTGGCGCGCCAATTCAGCTACCGATGAAAAGTACTGGGAAGGAATCGCCTCTAGTATCTGGAGATCTTTCGAGGTATTGGGCGCCCTGCTGGTGGTAGCCGGCCTGCTGATTGTGGTTCAACGCCGTCGCATTCTGAGAAAACGTCACGACCTTGAGCAGCGACAATTACTGCTGGACGAACTGCAGGTCGCCAAGGAGTCCGCGGAAAAGGCCAGCCGAAGCAAATCAGTCTTCCTGGCCACCATGAGCCACGAAATCCGCACCCCCCTCAACGCTATCATCGGCATGCTGGAACTGGTGCTCACTCGCAAGGACAACGCCGAACTCAACACGCAGTCCGTACACATAGCCTACGAGTCAGCGAATCACCTGTTAGCCCTGATCGGCAGCATTCTGGACATATCGCGCATCGAATCAGGAAAGCTTAGCCTGTCGCCTGAACCCACCCGCATCAAGGAACTACTGGAATCGACAAGCAATGTATTTTCCGGCCTGGCCCGGCAGAAACGCTTGTACTTGCGCCTGGACATCGCCCCGCTGGCCACGGAGCTGGTTTGGGTGGACGCGCTGAAGGTCAAACAAATCATCTCCAACCTCCTGAGCAATGCGATCAAGTTCACCGAACAGGGTGGCATCGAAATTCGTTGCCAGGTCAGCCCCGCGAGCAAAACCTCTCTACAGGTTGTTATAAGCGTGAGCGACACCGGGGTTGGCATCCCGGCGGCGCAAATTGATCAGATATTCAACCCCTTCTTTATTACCCGGGATGCGATCAACGATCCCAATGCTGGCGCTGGCCTGGGCCTGGCAATCTGTAAAGAGCTAAGCAACTTTATGGGGGGGCATCTGGAGGTAGAAAGCGATACGAAGTTCGGCACTCAGATGACATTCAGCATAGTGCTTGAGTGCGTCAGTGCCGAGACCCATGTCACTTCCCCGGTGTCCGGGTCGACTGCGGACAAAAGCCTCGATGTAGCCTTGACCCTATTGATTGTCGAGGACCACCTGCCGAGCCAGTACCTGTTGTACCAGCAACTCTCCTACCTGGGTCATCGTGTGGTAACCGCCAGCAATGGCCTTGAAGGCCTGGCGATGTGGCAAGAAAATGAAATCGACATTGTGCTCACCGATGCCAACATGCCGCAGATGAGCGGTATCGAAATGACCCAAAGCATCCGCCGGCTGGAGCAATCCCGGGGCGTTCGCCCGTGCATCATCATTGGACTGACCGCCGATGCCCAACGCGAAGCGCTTGAGCGCTGCCTGGCCAGCGGTATGGATCATGCGCTGACCAAGCCAATCACCCTGGCCGACCTGAACCGCTGGATCCCCAAGCTCGACACAGACGAGCAACAACTCAAAAATTTGCCGTCGTCGACGAGCACTATCCACGCGGCCTTGGCCGAACAGGTGATCGAAAGCAACAACAGCGAACTCGAAGCCTTGCAACGTGCATTGGACAAGGAAGACCTGAAGGAAATGGAACGCGTTGCGCACAAGCTCAAAGGCACCGCGTACATGCTCAACCACTCAGGACTACTGGAACAATGCATTGAGGTCGAAGAACTGTGCGCTGATGGAATGATGTCCATTAATACACTTGAAGCTGTGACGACCCTGATGCAGTCACTGGAGGCAATCAACCAGGCACTGCGACCGAGCTGATGTTCCGGGCTGGCGCCGAGAGTTATCTGCGCGCAGTTCCAGAAAAATCTCGGCAAAAATACAGATTCGTCTTTCGTGTCGCCAGGGTGAGGTCGCTTAGGCTCAGAGGCATACCCATTCAGGCTGCCCCACCATGCAAAAAACCTCATTGCACGCGCTCGTTGCGAGCCACACCTACCAACCAAAGCAAGCTCTGCAAAACCGGCCGGACAGTTCAAGCGCTCCGAAAAAACCAGCCCGACTGCCCAGTGCCGGGGAGGTAAAACGTGGTCTTCTACGCAGAGAGTTCAATGCGTACCTACAACCCAAATTCGATTTGCACACTGGTCAGGTCGACTCGGTGGAAGTCCTGGCACGCTGGCATCACCCTCTGTATGGCGTACTCAATCCAGCAACCTTCATTGCACTGATGGCCCGTGAAAAATGGCTCGATACACTGCTATTCGAATTGTTGGAGCAGAGCCTGGCCTTTCAGCTAAAGCTACTGGAACAAGGCAGATTCATAGGCATGGCATTCAACCTGTCTCTTGATCAATTGATGAGTGATGCACTCATCGAACGCCTGGAGACCCGCTTGCGCCAGCACGCGCTGCCACTCTCGTCCCTCACCTTCGAAATCACCGAGGACGGGGCCGGCGAAGCTTGCGCTACCAGCGTTAAACAACTGATTCGCCTGCATCATTTAGGTGTACGGCTGTCAATTGATGACTTCGGAACGGGCTATTCGTCACTCTTGCGCCTTTGCCAGGTACCGTTCAGTGAAATCAAACTGGCTGAAGAATTCACCCGATTTATCGATGGTCCCGGCCGGTACATTGCAGCCATTCGCCACACTGTAGCGCTGGCCGCCGAAATGGGCATGCATCTGGTAGTGGAGGGTATTGAAACCGCAGCTCAGCACGATCAGCTGTATGGGATGGGAGTCCAGTTTGGTCAGGGGTTTTTGTGTGCTAAACCGATGCCGATCGCTGTATTCGAAAACTGGATACAAAACCCATACCCATGCTCCCGGTCAACCGCAAGAACCTGATTCAGGACAGCCCTGACTTTCGGGCAGGAGTCAGCAGGCACAGCGAAATTCTGCTGTGACAAGGCGCTATGTTGGTGAGCAGAATTTGGCGAATGATCTACTCGTGAAAGAGTGGCGCTTTCGCGCCTGGTTCTGCAGTGCCAGAACCCGGTTTTTTCAGACAGCCTCTGCAATGCTGATGTTTGAAGCACGATCGGTAGCTCCCTATGTCAATCAAGAAATACCTTGCCCTGTCTAAAGAATTGTCTCGGATCCTTGTGCTCACCTGACTCGTATAATTGGCAGCCGCCCCTTGCCGCTACGGAGCGACATGCAAGGTGAGCCGGACGTGATATCTCGACAACATATTGAGCGCGGTTTGATCAGCGCAGCGCAAACTGCTATTTGAAATTTGAACAACATTCCACTCGAAATTCGATAGGGCACCGAGAACTATTAAACAGGTACGCAACACTGATTATCGATTGCTTAAAAACCAAGGAAGCTCATGTATCTATCAATCCTGAATGCCGTATTAATCATGCTGCTGCTCGCCCCTCAACAGTCAACGGCAGCTATCATTCGGGTGTCTGAAACAGGGCCTGGGTGTGGAAAACCAATGAGAGCAGGTTTATGTACCGGAACCATCTTATCCATCGACATCATGAGTGGTGAGATCAGGGATATTAATAGTAACAATCCCGTGCCGGGTTATCAGTTCTTCAAACTTTCGCGCCCCTACGCTTTTTTTGAATGCAACACGACTGGCACATCAGGTTGCCCTCGTCTTAATTTCATATGCCGTACTGAAGCAGAGGCAAGAGCCACACTTCAAAGCCTGGTGGGTGCTTCCATAAATCGGGTCAGTGCACCTGTGACAACTCGTGAATCTCTCGACTTCCGTTGTTTGAAGCCCGGAAGCTATGGTTGGTTCCAGCTCTCATACGATATTGCGACGACCCCTCCCATCCCACCGCCAGTCACATGCTCAGCAACTGCGACCAGCATATATTTAAGGGGTACAACCACTGAAGTTAATGCAGGCGGGGCTTATACTTATATCGAGTGCAGCGAAAACACTACCGTCAGCCTGCAGATCCCCAATCAGGGAGAAGTAGATTTGACAGGCGCGGGTACAGTTGTACTGGGTATCGCCGACGGCGGCTCTTCTGCAACACTCGATGTTCGAGGTTCCAGCCCGGTATGGATAAAGGCTTCTTACAAGGGACGTAAACCGCCTGGAACATATAGTGGATCGACAATACTTCAACTTAATGTTCTTTGATTCATTTAGTGAATTGGCGGACAAATTCTTTCTGAGGGTTTTGCACAACACGACACATCGCCGGCAGGTCGCCGTTACTACCATTAAGTATTTCCATCGAATGCAGTAAATACAGTGCTCGGCCGCCTGCAGGTCTTAGACGTGGCATTCGCAGGGTGGAAAAATGGCGATGTCGGCCTTTGGAAATCTCCAGGCAATAAAAACCCCGCTCGAGGCGGGGTTCAATCAAAGGGTCAGCGCTGGATCTACTGCCGTGCCTGCGAACGATTGCCCACAGGTTCAAGGGTCAGGAAACAGCTTCCAGCGCAGCTTTTTGCGCCTTGGCAATGGAGCGGCTGCGTAGCCAGTTGAAGCAAATAGCGAGAATCAGGGCGAAGCCGACATAGCCCAACAGTGGGTAAACAGTGCCTACCAGCTTGCTGAAGCCACCCAGGCTCAAGGCCAGGCCTATGCATACCGTGACTGCGCTAATCAACTTGAAGCGGCTGGTTTCAGGCTTGGCGAAGCGGGCGCTGAATGCAAAGAACATCCCCACCGCCGTGCTGTAGACCATGCAAACCAGTGCCACCGACATCACCACCGAAAGGATCGGCGAGATACGCCCTGCCAGTGCCAGGGAAGGCATTTCGATGCCTTCCAGCTGGTTGATGTTGGCAAACAGGCCGATGTTCAACAGCAGGATCAACGCACCCAGACCGAGACCACCGAGTACGCCACCCAGTGCGGCAGCCTTGGGTTGCTTGGTCATGCCACCAATGACAGCCAGCATCGGGAAGCCTACGGCGATGTTGAAAGACGCGTACAGCAAGGCGCCCACAAACCAATTGCCAGAAACTGTTTCGTTGTTCTCACGGGCAACCGCGTCGAGGGTCTCGATCGGGGCGTTGTAACTGAAGATCGAGTAAGTGGTGATGATAAGCACCATCGCCAACAGGAAAGGCATTACCGCGCTGATCAGGTCGATGATTCGCTTCACGTTCATGCACAACGTGGCGATCACCAATACCGTCATCAATACGCCACCGAACAAGGGCGGCAGATCGTACTGCTGGGCAAAGATCGAACCGCTGCCGGCCAGCATCACTACACCGACGCCGTACAGGAAGAAGGACAGCACCACATCGACGACCAGGCCGATGCGCGCACCGAACAGAATGTAGAGAACCTCCTTGTGCGAGCTCGCCTGCATCTTCGAACTCATTCGAGCGATCTGCATGCCGAGGAAGGCAAACATCAGGCCGCTTACCAGAGTGCCGACAATACCTATAAGCCCATAGCCGGTGAAAAACTGGAGTACCTCCTGCCCGGAGGCAAAACCACCACCAATCACGACGGACATGTAAGCAAGGGCAATCTGGATCGATTGTTTATTCATTAAACTATTTCTCATTCTTAGACTTATTAGATGCATGGAAATAGAGATGCAGTGCCGGCCTCTTCTTTCCATGGAACGACTCGCTCTGGGCAGCAGCGCAAATCAGTGCGATTTGTTGTGCTGCCCGGGTGTACGGACGCCGCCCGCAGTATAAGAACTGTCGGGCAGCTTTTTTCACCATATAAGCCGTTATATCCAGTGATAAAACTCGGTAAAAATACGTTTAGCACCACTAATCTCTCAAACATGGCGATAATGACCGCACAACCACCTGAAACATTCAGAAACAAGTAGTGATTTATAAATCAAGGACTTAGCGCACGACCACAGAATGCGCGGCCAGAGACTTGGCGCCCGCAGGCGAAAGGGCCGGTCAGGCACCGCGTGTACCTGTTCTGGATCAGACTTTGGATACCGTTGTCGCAGGCGGGGTTAAGCATGCGATCGCTGCGGCTGCGCGATTACAACCCAGTAATGCCGACAAGCCCGGATCCGCTCCCCGCAGAGACGACTCGCCCATGCCGAGTGAGCGACTGGCTTGGGTGAAGCTGTAATTTTGCTTGAGTACGAGGTCAGCGGCAGAGGGCTGAAGATGTCCAGGTGCTCTGGGCAGCGTTTCATGATTGGCCAGAGATGAAGGCTTTGGGTCGACTGGCCCTCCGGGGCAGGCTGCCACCCAGTTATCGTGAGACACTCTCTATTTGCTCAACACAGGAGAAGGTAGCGTGCTGAACATTGGAATTCTGGGTGTTGGCGAACTGACGGAGAAGATCGTTATTGGTTTGCGCCGAAGCGGATTTTCCGGGAGGGTTTTGCTTTCACCGCGCAACAATGATCGTGCCCGAGAGCTATGCAGGCTCTGGGCCTGTGAGATTGCGCAGAACAACCAGGGTGTGGTCGATGACAGCGACCTGTTATTTCTGGGCGTGCGACCCGATGCTGTTGAGCAACTTGCCAATGAGGTACGACTCAAGCCCGAACAGACGCTGGTTTCACTCGTAGCGGGTATGAGTATCAGCGAGCTGGAACAAAGCTTTCCCAAAGCTCGGCACGTGCGGGCGATGCTGTCCTATGCCGCTCAGATCAACCAATCAACTGTTGTCTTGACCCCAGGCGGCCAGCCTCATGAGCGCTTGCTCGGCGCCCTTGGATCATTGGTCGTGATCGACCAGGAGGACGCATTTGAGCTCGCCACCGTTGCGGCGTGCATGAACGGCTGGTTTTATTTCTTCCTCGGTGATCTTCAGGAGTGGTTTACCGGGAAGGGCCTCTCCCATGAACAGGCAGCACAGTTGGTGATGGGCAATATGCAGGATTGTCTGTCCAGTGCACGGCACCAACCTGACGTCAGCCTGGAAGTTCTGGGCGGTAGTATTGCAACACCTGGTACCTACACTTACGCCGGGTTAGAAAAGCTTCGAAAGAATGGGGCAATGCTGGCTTGGAGAGAGGCATGTGATGAGGTGTTCGCGCGCCTGAAAAAGGACGCTTAGCATCAGCGTTCGCTGATGCCTGCTCATGGCCGATAGTGTTGAAAACGCCCGGAAATCGACCGGTGAGAACTCCGTTTCTGCACGCGGCGACGAGAAATCTGAGGCTGAGAGCCTCAGTCAAAAGTAAGGATTTCAATCTCGGATTGCATACGCCTCTGCCGTGGAACCCAAGGCCGACTTTACAACAGGATCGGCCGAAAGCAGCCTGACCGGACTACAAGACAGGTCGACACCACCCTCCCCTTGTAACAGGACTCCTACTTGTCCAAACATTATGGTTATCCAGGATGACAGCATCGGGGATGACTAAAAGTTATCACTCAATCAGCAAGTGTCATTAGGCAGCAGCCTTTGGAAAAAATACAGTAACGCCCACGCGGTTTCTGAAGAACCGCCTACAACAATCGGGCAAAGTTCGGGTTACTTGGATAGCGCTGCCAGCCGAGACCAAATTCACCAGCAGAAAGTAGACGATCAGGCGGTCCGACCCACAACCCTAAGATTTTTTCAGTGGGGGGGTTAAAGGTGGTCGCACGAAGGCAGACAAGGCCGGCGATCGTTCGGAATGTTTCTACAAGGGCACCTGTCGCTTTGCGCGTAAAGGCAGGTGCAGTGGCACTCTCATGCTCTGTGCAACACCTTAAAAACAATAACCAATAGGTGCACCATGACTGCTGAAACCCTCTCGAGCGCGCAATCGCGGGTCGAATTGCTGGACGATGTCCTATACCGCAAAGTGAACTGGCGGATCATACCGCTGTTTATTATTTGTTTCCTGTTTGCTTACCTGGATCGCGTCAATATCAGCTTCGCCAAATTACAGATGCAAAGTGATTTGGGATTCAGCGACACCGTTTATGGTCTTGGCGCGAGCCTGTTTTTTGTCGGCTACTTTCTGTTTGAAGTACCGAGCAATATTCTGCTTCACAAGATCGGTGCCCGGGTCTGGATTGCGAGGATCATGGTGAGTTGGGGCATTGCCTCGGCGTGCATGATGTTTGTGAGCGACGAGTTCTGGTTCTATACCCTGCGTTTTCTTATTGGTGTAATGGAAGCAGGGTTTGTGCCGGGCGTACTGTACTACTTTACCCAGTGGTATCCAGGTAATCGCCGGGGTCGGGTCAATGCCTATTTCAAGAGCTCGATCTGCCTGTGCGGAATCGTCGGAGGCCCCTTGGCGGGCTTCATTCTGGGGCATTTCGACGGGATGTATGGCATGGCAGGGTGGAAGTGGCTGTTCCTGCTTGAAGGTTTGCCTTCGATAGTACTAGGCGTTGTGGTGCTGTGGCTGTTGAGTGACAAGATCGAAGATGCGTCGTGGCTAACGGCAGACGAAAAGCGCGTGCTGCTTGAGCGTATGGCGAGCGAGCCCAAACCTGATTCCTCCAGCCGCTTTTCGGATATCTGGAAGCACCCGGTCACCTACGTGATGTCGGCCATTTACCTTTGCCTGGTCATGGCCTTGACCGGCTTATTGTTCTGGATGCCGCAATTGATCAAAAGCGCCGGGGTGGCGGATACCTTCGATATTGGCTTGTTGACTATGATCCCGTATCTGATCGCGGCGGTAGGAAACCTGCTGATTGGCAGCAGCTCGGACAAACGTGGCGAACGTCGCTGGCATATGGCCGGTTGCGCGTCATTGACTGCTGGGGGGTATTTACTCTGCGCTTGGTTTCCTGGTCAGCTGTTGCCCCTGATGGCTGGGATGAGCATGATTCTCACCGGGATCATTGCCTGGATGCCGATTTTCTGGACCATTCCACCGCGTTTTCTCACAGGGCTGGCGGCCGCAGCCGGGATCGCCTTGATCAACTCATTGGGCCAATTGGGCGGAATTATCGCCCCCTTCATGGTAGGGCGGATCAAAGACCTGACGGGTAGTGCAACGCCTGCCCTGTACATGCTCAGTGCCGTCTGTGTACTGGCCACTGTACTGGTGATCTGGGGGATCCCTGCCCGCTACTACCAAGTTAAGCAATGAGCCGTTCAATTGGGTTGGACCTGGAGCCCCATCTGCTGATTTGAGTCTCCAGTTTTCGGACCATGCACACAGAAGCCTTGTGCACTTTTCCTGTGCCCCAAGGCCGCAAACACAGGAAGGAACTAACCGGCCTCGGACTGACTCAGCACAGTGCCGGTTGGACCTTTTACGTAATTGCATGGACTTCACTCCCAGCTGCTTCTGAAAGGCCGCTGTGAATACATTTGCGGGCCAGCTATTGGCCGCTTGCTGACGTCCATAACGCCGCCGGCGCCGGTGGTGGCTTGCACTCCTCCACTACCATTTGAGCCGATGGCGTCGAGCTGGACTGACAGCCGCAGGTCAGCAGTAGCAAGGCGATCACGCAGGCGTGCCTGTTTGGTTTGTTCATCGGTCAGGGCTCGGTAACGGGCTTGGTCGCTGGCTGCCAGCCAATGCTCCAGGGCAAAGCGTTTATCTTGCTCCTCGAGGACCACTGCTGAGTTTGCATTGGCCATATTCGCTAACTCCAATTGATACGCAGCGCTTAGGCCGACCAGTTGTTTTCCGTAGCGCCAAGCGTCCACTTTCCATAACGACCTTGACCAAAAAAAAGCTAAAGCGTTGGCGTTGACCTGTTGCCAGCCAACGAAGGACTTTGATTGGTACTCGGTGGGAAACGCGGTGGGGAATGTGAAAAACCAGGGGCCCGAGCTGGTCAGGCCGCTGAAGTCTTAACACGGGAATTTGCAGTGGCAGAGGTACTTCGCAGATTTAATGCATACTTCTTAACAGACTCGCTTTAACGCCCTTTTTTTACTCCATAACAGAATATATGCCCGTACTTATTTCCTGGAGTACCATCAGGCTTTAATGTCTCCTCAGCACATCGGTAGCCAAGTTCGACCATTCTGCTTTTGGCTACATTCCTGTACTGAGTGGAACCAGAATAAAAAACAGTCTTTCCGCCTGGTTTCAAAAGTTTGTCAGCTGCATCGATCCACAAACGTATATGCTGATCCGAAAAGGGCTGAGCCGGCCCGCGATTAAGATACTCAAAATCAACTTGATCAAATCTTCCGTAGCCATACTGGCCTAACTCGGTCCCCTGAAACGTTACCAGATCAATGACCAGATCAGCACCCGCATCAGCGCTAACGTCCAAAGTAAAGTCTCTACTGTGGGCCCTACCCAGAGAGCAGGCAATGCCAGGTATCGTCATTGCACCGCTTCCCATGGTTACGTGCTGGGGAGTGGTGCCACAACCGACTATGAGCACTTTCCGAGAGTTGGCCGGCCGGCCCAGATATTCGAGTACTGACCAACGACCACGCACTGCACTATCCAAAGGCATCAATATTCCTTAGTTTAAAAATAACACTCTAAAAAACTATTTACACATCATTCAAACACCAACAAGCGCGAGCACGGTACAGCAAGCAAACCTCAACACAATAAGAACACTCCTAAACACCAAGCCTCTAGTTGGCTTTTGGTTATAACTGATACCCAACTAACGTCCTGAAACTGCAGGCATTAGTGCGATATCGATACTTGGATTGAACGCTTAAGCTCCCAGTGTCAGTCACTACTTTCATTTCTTGCCTGAAACCTCTTTTGCGAAGGCCTGACAAGCCTGCAGCGCGATCAGTCCTTGATCGTCGTCGCCGGTGATCCCGATAATTCGTTGAGCATGCTCTGGGGCAAGTTGGGCTCTCGCGGTTCCATAAACCACGCCGCCGGCGCCGGTGGTGGCTTGCACTTCTCCACTACCATTTGAACCGATGGCGTCGAGCTGGACTGACAGCCGCAGGTCAGCAGTAGCAAGGCGATCACGCAGGCGTGCCTGTTTGGTTTGTTCATCGGTCAGGGCTCGGTCAACTTCTTCAGCCCTCACTCGTACTGCGCAGTTTCGTGATATCAGGCCAAAGGCTGCGTCGGGAGTTGCAGATATTTCGGAGGCGAGCGCGCTTCTTGGGCACTCAAAAGAATGGATTACGGAACGGGTTTACCGGCGTATCGGAGCAGTCGCCAAGCCCGCAAAGTGAAGTAGTTATGCAACACTTCACTTTCCTGCGGCCAATAAAAAACCCCGCAGACCTTGATCTGCGGGGCTTTCGAATGTGGAGGCCGAAGCCGGAATCGAACCGGCGTGGGCGGATTTGCAATCCGCTGCATAACCATTTTGCTATTCGGCCAATTGTGCGTGACGCTTCATGAGAAACATCAAATACAAAGGTTGCTGCTGCGATTTTATCGCTACAAGCATTTGATTCTTCAGCGATTCAGGTTGTTGCCCCGAGCTGATGGCGCGCATTATGTACTAGAAGATCGAAGCTGGCAACCCCCTGAATTCTAATAATTTTTAGTTATTTGACCAGCCCTCGCCATGGCTCGCCCGACGCCTGCGCTCATATCACTACGTTACGGATAAAGCGCACAACCACGTCGCCTTCGTTTCTGTAGGAGTGCGGTTTGTTGCTGGCGTACATGTAGAACTCTCCAGCGCTGAAACGTAATGCCTGTTCGCTTATGACCAGGGTCAAACACCCTTCGAATACGTACAGCTGTTCACTCCAACCCTCGGCATCGGCTTGGGACTGGTATTCCTCGCCCGGTTCCAGCGTCCATTCCCACAGCTCTACTTCTCTTGAAGCTACAGCCTTGGCTAATAACACGGCCTTGCTTCCCGGGGCGGTACCTGTCCAGGCCACTTCATTGATGCGGCTCGGGTCAGCAGAGCCCGGTGCCTGGATCAAGTCGCTGAAAGCAACATTGAGCGCTTCGGCGACCCGGTCCAGGGTGCTGAGGCTGACGTTCTTTTCGCCCGCCTCTATAGCTACCAGCATCCGCCGACTTACTCCCGACAACTCGGCCAGTGCACTTTGGCTGAGGTGTGCGACCAGCCTCAGGCGCCGGACGTTCTGGCTGACGTGTTGTAACACCGACGCACGTTGTGAATTTTCTTTGGGCACTATATTGCTCACCTTGTGGGACTGCGCAGTATACTGCTCAGCTTTGACGCATTGTGCGTCTCTCTTCCGGCAGCGTGCAAGGCTATGACAACGTTGAAACCTTCAAAATTGATGTCTTTGACCTCCCGTTTCAGCAAGGCCGAACGTGTGCTGGTGCTGATTACCATGGTTTGGGGCGTCACTTTTCTATTAGTGCAGCATGCACTGACGTCCAGCGGACCGATGTTTTTTGTGGGGCTGCGCTTTGCTGCCGCAGCGCTGATTGTTTCTCTGTTTTCAATTCGCAGTCTGCGCGGCATTACCCTGTTTGAACTCAAGGCCGGGGTGTTTATCGGGGTGTCTATCATGCTCGGTTATGGCTTGCAGACCATTGGCCTGCAGTCTATTCCCAGTAGTCAGTCGGCTTTTATTACAGCGTTGTATGTACCTTTCGTACCGCTGCTGCAGTGGTTGGTGCTGGGACGCCGACCCGGGCTGATGCCAAGTCTGGGTATTGTCCTGGCGTTCACCGGGCTGATGCTGCTGTCAGGCCCGAGCGGTGCGTCCCTTGACTTCAGCCCTGGCGAGATCGCGACACTGATCAGCGCCATCGCCATAGCGGCAGAAATAATCCTGATCAGCGCCTATGCTGGCAAAGTCGATGTTCGACGGGTCACGGTGGTGCAACTCAGTACTGCGTCGATTCTGGCTTTCCTGATGACTATTCCTACCGGTGAGACCGCTCCCGATTTCTCATGGCTTTTGTTAGCCAGCGCCGTAGGCTTGGGCGCTGCAAGTGCGGTAATTCAGGTAGCAATGAACTGGGCCCAGAAGAGCGTTTCCCCCACCCGCGCCACGCTCATTTATGCAGGTGAACCGGTGTGGGCCGGCATCGCCGGACGTCTGGCCGGGGAGCGTTTGCCGGGTATCGCTTTGTTGGGTGCGGTATTGATTGTTGCAGCGGTGATCGTCAGTGAGTTAAAAACAAAGGGTAAAGCGCCCGACCCGTTGGAAGACAAGCAAGGCAATGAAGCATGCGACTGAAGCGCACGCGCTGATACTGAAAGCAAAGACTCACACTCTGGAGTGTCCATACAGGGAAGATGCCGCGCCGCGCCACTTGCGTTTGCACACATTTTGTAGGATTCATCTACAGCTTCTTTGTTGGTGATATACAAGTCGCCACGTATGATCGCTCACAAACTCCTGCAGATTAGAAGCCTATGTCCCTGATAGTTCTACTGCTTCTGCCATTTATCGGCAGCTGTCTGGCGGCTGTTTTGCCGCACAACGCACGTAACAGTGCATCACTGCTGGCCGGTCTGATTGCTCTGATCGGTACCATTCAAGTAGCCCTGCTCTATCCGCAAATTGCCCATGGCGGGGTGATTCGCGAAGAGTTCATGTGGCTGCCCAGTCTCGGCCTGAATTTTGTGCTGCGGCTGGACGGTTTCGCCTGGCTGTTCTCGATTCTGGTGCTGGGCATCGGCACGCTGGTGTCGCTGTACGCCCGTTATTACATGTCACCCGAAGACCCGGTGCCGCGCTTCTTTGCTTTTTTCCTGGCGTTCATGGGCGCCATGCTCGGCCTGGTGGTGTCCGGCAACCTGATCCAGATGGTGTTTTTCTGGGAGCTCACCAGCCTCTTCTCCTTCTTGCTGATTGGATATTGGCACCACCGCTCAGATGCCCGACGCGGCGCCTATATGGCGCTGATGGTTACCGGTGCGGGCGGATTGTGCTTGCTGGCGGGGGTCATGCTGCTTGGCCATGTCGTCGGCAGCTACGATCTGGATGCAGTGCTGGTCGCCGGCGACAAGATTCGCGCCCACAGCCTGTATCCCGTTCTGCTCCCGCTTATCCTGATCGGCGCCCTGAGTAAAAGTGCGCAATTCCCGTTTCACTTCTGGCTGCCCCACGCGATGGCAGCACCCACTCCGGTTTCGGCTTATCTGCACTCGGCAACCATGGTCAAGGCCGGGGTGTTCCTGCTCGCCCGGCTCTGGCCCTCCCTGTCGGGCAGTGAAGAGTGGTTCTGGATTGTCAGCGGCGCCGGGGCCTGCACCCTGGTGCTGGGCGCCTACTGCGCGATGTTTCAAAACGACCTTAAAGGCTTGCTGGCCTATTCAACCATCAGCCACCTTGGCCTGATTACCCTGCTGCTGGGCCTCAACAGCCCACTGGCGGCGGTCGCTGCGGTGTTCCACATTCTCAACCATGCGACCTTCAAGGCGTCGCTGTTCATGGCGGCAGGCATCATCGACCACGAAAGTGGCACTCGGGATATTCGCAAGCTCAGCGGCCTGTTCAGACTCATGCCCTATACCGCGACCCTGGCCATGGTGGCCAGCGCCTCGATGGCAGGTGTACCGCTGCTTAACGGGTTTCTGTCCAAAGAGATGTTCTTCGCCGAAACCGTGTTCATCAACTCCACGGCCTGGGTTGAGATTGCCCTGCCCGTAATCGCAACCATCGCCGGTACATTCAGCGTGGCCTATGCCCTGCGCTTTACCGTTGATGTGTTTTTCGGTCCGCCTCCCACCGACCTGCCCCTGACTCCCCACGAGCCGCCACGCTGGATGCGGGCCCCGGTGGAACTGCTGGTGTTCACCTGTCTGATGGTCGGGATCTTCCCGGCACAAACCGTCGGCCCGTTGCTGGCGGCTGCCGCGCAACCGGTGGTGGGCGGCGAACTGCCTGAATACAGCCTGGCGATCTGGCACGGCCTGAATGCACCGATGATCATGAGTCTGATCGCAATGTCCTGCGGCATCCTGCTGTATGTGGTGCTGCGTAAACAGCTCAAACTCGGCCGTTATCCGCTGCCGCCGCTAATCACGTATTTCAATGGCAAGCGTTTCTTCGAGCGCTGCCTGGTGGTGATCATGCGCTGGGCGCGCCGCATTGAGCGACGCATCAGCACTCAGCGCCTGCAAACCCAGCTGTTCGTGTTGATTCTGGCTGCCGTGATCGCGGGCCTGATTCCGATGTTCTACAGCGGCCTGAGCTGGGGCGACCGGCCGAAAATACCGGGGTCGACTGTATTCGTGACCCTCTGGCTGCTGGCAATAGCCTGCGCCCTGGGCGCCGCCTGGCAAGCCAAATACCACCGTCTGGCAGCCCTGACCATGGTCAGCGTGTGCGGCCTGATGACCTGTGTGACCTTTGTCTGGTTCTCCGCACCTGACCTGGCGCTGACCCAGCTGGTAGTCGAAGTGGTCACCACGGTCCTTATCCTGCTCGGGTTGCGCTGGTTGCCGCGGCGGATAGAAGAAGTCTCGCCACTACCGGGGACATTGCGCAAAGCGCAGATCCGCCGTTTGCGTGACTTGCTGCTGTCGGCCGCAGTCGGCGGCGGTATGGCCATGCTGTCCTACGCCATGCTCACCCGCCAGACCCCGAACGACACGTCGTCTTTCTACCTGAGCCGGGCTTTGCCGGATGGCGGCGGAAGCAATGTGGTGAATGTGATGCTGGTGGATTTCCGGGGCTTCGACACCCTGGGTGAAATCACCGTGCTGGCAGCCGTGGCACTCACTGTTTTTGCCCTGCTGCGTCGCTTCCGCCCGCCCAAAGAGAGCATGCAGCTACCTTCCCAGCAGCGTCTGCTGGCCAAGGACGTAATGACCGATCTGGTCAACCCGCGCAGTGCCAGCGACACCGCCCTGGGCTTCATGATGGTGCCCGCGGTGCTGGTGCGCCTGCTGTTGCCGATTGCCTTCGTGGTGTCGATGTATCTGTTCATGCGCGGCCACAACCAGCCGGGCGGCGGCTTTGTAGCCGGCCTGGTGATGTCCGTGGCGTTCATCTTGCAATACATGGTGGCAGGCACCCAGTGGGTCGAGGCGCAAATGAGCCTGCGGCCGCTGCGCTGGATGGGCACCGGCCTGTTGTGCGCCACCCTCACCGGGCTCGGCGCAATTCCTCTGGGCTATCCGTTCCTGACCACCCACACGGCACACTTCAGCTTGCCGCTGCTGGGTGACATCCATATCGCCAGCGCCCTGTTCTTTGATATCGGCGTTTATGCCGTCGTGGTCGGCGCCACGCTGCTGATCCTCACGGCACTGGCTCACCAGTCGGTCCGGGCCCATCGCCCGAGCAATCAGCCTGCCTCTCAACCCGCCACTCAACCCAGGACGGGAGCTGCCTGATGGAAGAAGTCATCGCTATCGCAATCGGCGTACTCGCCGCGTCCGGAACCTGGTTGGTGCTGCGCCCGCGGACCTTCCAGGTGGTCATGGGCCTGTGCCTGCTGTCGTACGGGGTCAACCTGTTCATTTTCAGCATGGGCAGCCTGTTTATCGGCAAGGAGCCGGTGATCAAGGACGGTGTGCCCCAGGACCTGCTCAACTACACAGACCCGTTGCCCCAGGCCCTGGTACTCACCGCAATCGTCATCAGCTTTGCCATGACCGCCCTGTTTCTGGTGGTCTTGCTGGCCTCCCGGGGCCTGACCGGTACCGACCACGTCGATGGCCGGGAGCCTAAAGAATGAATTTGATGCCGCATCTGATCGTCGCGCCCATTCTGTTACCGCTGCTCACCGCAGCCTGCATGCTGTTGCTGGGAGAAAAACGCCGCCCGCTCAAAGCCCGGATCAACCTGATCTCGACTTTTATGGGCCTGGGCATCTCCGTGCTGTTGTTGTTATGGACCCAGCAGCAGCCGCTGCCGTCAGCGATTGGCGTGTACCTGCCCAGCAACTGGCAAGTACCGTTCGGGATCGCCCTGGTGGTTGATCGCCTGTCGGCGCTGATGCTGGTGTTGACCGGCATCATCGCCAGCTGCGCGCTGCTGTTCGCCATGGCCCGCTGGGACCGCGCCGGGGCCAGCTTCCACGCACTGTTCCAGATCCAGCTGATGGGCCTGTACGGTGCCTTCCTGACCGCCGACATCTTCAACCTGTTCGTGTTTTTCGAAGTATTGCTGGCCGCCTCCTACGGACTGATGCTCCACGGCTCCGGCAAGGCCCGGGTGTCTGCGGGCCTGCACTACATCTCGATCAACCTGCTGGCATCATCCCTGTTCCTGATCGGTGCGGCATTGATTTATGGCGTCACCGGCACCCTGAACATGGCCGATCTGGCGCTGAAAATCCCGCTGGTGCCCGAGGCAGACCGCGGCTTGCTGCATGCCGGCGCCGCCATTCTGGCCATCGCCTTTCTGGCCAAGGCCGGCATGTGGCCGCTGAACTTCTGGCTGGTTCCGGCCTACTCGGCAGCCAGTGCCCCGGTCGCCGCCCTGTTCGCGATCATGACCAAAGTCGGCATTTACACGGTTCTGCGCTTGTGGACCCTGCTGTTTTCCGGTCAGGCCGGAGCGTCGGCCTACTTTGCCGGTGACTGGCTGATATACGGCGGCATGGCGACCATCGTCTGTGCTGCCATTGCCATACTGGCCGCCCAACGCCTTGAGCGGATGGCCAGCCTGAGCATTCTGGTGTCGGCGGGCATCCTGCTGTCGGCCGTGGGTTTCGCCCAACCCAACCTGACCGCTGCCGCGCTGTTCTATCTGGTCAGCTCCTCCCTTGCCTTGTGCGCCTTGTTCCTGCTGGCCGAGCTGATCGAACGCTCGCGCTCCTCCAACGAGATGCTGCTTGAGGACGATGCCGGGCAACTGCCCGCCCTGATGGAGTCGTTGAATCCGCCGCGGGGCACCAATCTGGATGACGAGCAAAAAGCCGTGGTCGGCCAAATCATTCCCTGGACCATGGCCTTCCTGGGCCTGAGCTTTATCGCCTGCGCCCTGTTGATTATCGGCATGCCGCCGCTGTCCGGGTTCATCGGCAAGCTCGGCCTGCTCAATGCCCTGCTTAACCCGGCGGGCCTGGGTAACACCGCTGACGCTCCAGTCTCGACCGCTGCCTGGGGCCTGTTTGCGCTGCTGATCTTCTCGGGTCTGGCCTCTTTGATTGCCTTCGCGCGCATGGGTATCCAGCGCTTCTGGACACCCATCGAGCGCCCGTCGCCGCTGCTGCGTCGCTTCGAATACCTGCCCATCGTGTTGTTGATCGGACTCTGTGTGGTCCTGACGTTCAAGGCCGAGCCCGTATTGCGTTATACCCATGATGCCGCTGACACCCTGAACAATCCCGAGCGCTATGTGATGGCCGTTATCGGCACCCGCCCGGTACCCGGCCCCGAAGCCAAAGCGGCGCTACAGGAGGTACAACCATGAAGCGCCTGTTTCCGGCTCCCTGGCTGTCACTTGCGCTGTGGCTGCTGTGGCTGGTGCTCAACCTGTCATTGAGCGCCGGCAATCTGCTGCTTGGTGCTGCGCTGGGCTTTCTGGCCCCGTTGATGTTCGCGCCCCTGCGGCCGCTGCCCATCCATATTCGCCGGCCCGGCGTGGTCATCAAGCTGTTCTTTGTGGTGGGCCGCGATGTGGTGGCATCCAATATCGCAGTCGCCCGGGGCGTGCTCATGGCCGGCAAGAAACCGCCCCGCTCACGCTTCATCAAGATCCCCCTGGATCTGCGCGATGCCAACGGCCTGGCCGCCTTGTCGATGATTACCACCGTGGTGCCCGGCACTATCTGGTCGGAGCTGGCGCTGGACCGCAGCGTACTGCTGCTGCATGTGTTCGACCTGGATGACGAAGCGCAGTTTATCCGGCATTTCAAAGACACCTACGAACGCCCCCTGATGGAGATCTTTGAATGAGTGCCCTGCTCTCCAATGCCATCCTCACCAGCCTGTTCCTGTTCAGCCTGGCGATGGTCCTGACCGTGATCCGGCTGTTCAAGGGGCCGTCAGCCCAGGACCGGGTTCTGGCGCTGGACTACCTGTATATCCTCGCCATGCTGGTGATGCTGGTACTGGGTATCCGTTATGCCAGTGACACCTACTTTGAGGGCGCACTGCTGATTGCCCTGTTCGGCTTTGTCGGCTCTTTTGCACTGGCCAAATTCCTGCTGCGTGGCGAGGTGATCGAATGAATTCAGTCAGCGAGTTATCGCTCTGGATCGAAATACCGGTGGCAGTGCTGCTGGTTCTGAGCAGCCTGTTTGCCTTGTGCGGTGCTATCGGGCTGCTGCGCCTGAAAGACTTTTTCCAGCGCATGCACCCGCCGGCACTGGCCTCGACCCTGGGCGCGTGGTGCGTGGCACTGGCGTCGATCCTGTACTTCTCGGCACTCAAATCGACACCGGTGCTGCACGCCTGGCTGATCCCGATTTTGCTGGCGATTACCGTACCGGTGACCACCTTGCTGCTGGCGCGCACCTCGCTGTTCCGCAAGCGCATAGCGGGCGAAGATGTACCGCCCGAAGTCAGCAGTGGCGGACGCAGCGAAGGCGGAAACTAACCCGGGCCTGGGGGAGCGAGCTTGTCTCGCGATGTTTTGGGCGTCGCGAAGAAGAGCTCGCGAGCAAGCTCGCTCCTACAGGTGAGCTCGCTTCTGCTTACATCCAGCCCAGCCAGTTCCAGTAGGTTGCGCCAAACAGCAGCATCAGCAAATAACCCACCGCCGTGACGATCAACCCGACCTTGGCGAATTGTTTGGCGGTGAAGGTTTGCGTGCCCAGGCACACCATGTTTTGCGGAGCGTTGATCGGCAGGATAAACCCGTAGCTGACCACAAAGCCCAGAAGCATGGTCATGCCCAACCGGTTGAATTCACCCGGCAAGGTTTGCAGCACCGCAATCAGAATCGGCAGCAAGGCCGAGGTCAACGCAGTCGCACTGGCAAACCCCAGGTGAATCAAAATCAGGAACGCCCCCAGAATCGCAAAGATCCCCAGCGGTCCCACTTGATCCAGCCCGGTGTGGTTCACCACCTGCGCCCCCAGCCATTGCCCGGCCTGGGTGGTGAGCAAGGCGGTACCAAGACTGATCCCGACCCCGAATACAATCACCGTGCCCCAGGGGATTCGCGACTGCACGTCTTTCCAGGTCATCACTCCAAAACGCGGCAACAGCAAAAACACCAACCCGGCGTAGGTGGTCGAGGTGGTGTCGAAACTGTGCAGCTTGCCTTCGGTGGCCCAAGCCAGCAGCAAGGCCACAGAGACCGCCATCAGACGTTTCTGTGGCCCGGTCATCGGCCCCAGTTCGGCCAGGGACTTTTCGACCGCTTCTTTGCCGCCGGGAATGCTGTCGCTTTCGGGAGGCAGCAACTTGAGCACCACAAACAGCAACACCCCCGACATGATGATGGCCCAGGGCGCCCCGGCAATCAGCCAGTCGAGCCAGTTCACCCGCGCGCCTAGCATCTTGTCCATAAAACCCACGGTCAGCAGGTTCTGCGCTGCTGCGGTTTGAATCCCGACGTTCCAGATACTGGTGCCCTGGGCCACCACAATCATGATTCCTGCTGCGATATTCGAGCGCTTGTCCACACCAAACGCCAAGATCACCCCCATCATGATCGGCACCACACAAGCGCTGCGGGCCGTGGCGCTGGGTACCACCAGGCTGAGCAGGATGGTGACCGCAATCGCCCCCAGCAGGATGCGTCGGGTGCTGGTACCGATACGTGACAGGGTGACCAGGGCAATACGCCGGTCCAGCCCGGTATGGGTCATGGCCGCCGCGATAAACAGCGCACCGGCCACCAGCGCCAGCGCGGCATTGGAGAAACCGGTCAGGGCCATGGTGATGCCGGCAGAAGTGCCGTAAAGCTGCGACGGGTCTTGCAGGGTGGGCGCCATGCCAATCAGAAACGCCATCAGCGACGTGATCATGATGGCGCTGGCTTCATAGGACACCGCCTCGGTGATCCACACCACCACGGCAAACGCCAGAATCGCCAGCATGCGGTGGCCGGCAACCGGTAGATCGGCAGGCAATGGCAGCAGCAAAATACCTATCATCACCAGGACCGCAATCACCAGGCCTATGGGCAGTTTTGCTTTCGCCGTTACAGGCTCCGGGGTGGTTGCAGGGGCATTCATGGCCAGTTCCTTATGCTTGAAGTCCTGTGCAGCATAGGCCCGTGGCGCAAGGGAGGTGTTGATGCTTGTCAGCTGTATCTATATGCAGGAGCGAGCTTTTGGGTCGTAACGACCAAGAGCTCGCGAGCAAGCTCGCTCCTACGGGGTTTGGGTGTGCGGGGTATTACTGCGCCAGTGCGCGCAATCTGGCCAGTTCTTCGGCAGCCATCGGGATCCCTTCGCCCACCGATTTGGCGCGCTCGATAAAGCGCCGGTCACCCGGCATACGCTCAAGACCCACGGCATGCATCTGGCGCACCAGTTCTGCGCTGCGCTGGGCGAAGCTGTTACCGCCGGACTTGGTCGGGTCGATGACGATCAACAGTTGTCCGGTCCAGGGGGTTTGCGCACCGGGGTGTTGCTTCCAGTCGAACTCGAACGAGAAGTTGCCACCGGTCAACGCTGCCGCCAGCAGTTCGACCATCATCGACAGCGCCGAACCTTTATGCCCGCCGAAGGGCAGCAAGGCACCTCCGTCCAGAATCTCTTTCGGGTTTTGCGTCGGCTCGCCATGCTTGTCCACCCCCATGCCGGCCGGCAGGCTGTGGTCCTTGCGCGCGGCAATTTGTACATCGCCGTGGGCAATGGCACTGGTGGCCAGGTCAAAGACGATCGGGTGGCCGCCGGCACAGGGGGCGGCGAAGGCAATGGGGTTGGTACCGAACAGCGGCTTTTGCGCACCATGGGGCACCACGCAGGTCATGCTGTTGACCACGCTCAATGCCACCAGGCCTTCTTCGGCAAACGGCTCGACATCGGGCCAGAGCGCCGCAAAGTGATGGGAGTTGCGGATCGCCAGCACTGCAATCCCGGCACTGCGGGCCTTTTCCACCAGCAGTTCACGCGCCGCTGCCAACGCCGGCTGGGCAAAGCCGTTGGCCGCATCGACGCGGATAAAGCCCGAGGCCACGTCTTCAACCTGCGGCACGGCCTGGCCGTCGACCCAGTTACTTGCCAGGGAGGCCAGGTAACCCGGGATACGGAACACACCGTGGCTGTAGGAACCGTCGCGCTGAGCCCGGGCGCAGTTGTCTGCCAATACCTGCGCCACGGCCCGGGAGGTGCCGTGACGCTCAAAGATCTGTTGCAGCAAGGCGGTCAGTTCGCTGAGGTTCAGCGACTCCATAGCCTGGGACGAGGTAGCGGGCTGGGACATTCTGGCGCTCCAATCTAGTTATTTTTATGCTCGGCCAACTATCCTGCGATGACAGTTATCTGTCAATTCTTGACTTAATGACAGAAAACATTCACTTTCTGCAACGCGCTGAAACAACAACAGGAAAGCAGCCGTGAGCCAGTCGATTAAACAACGCCTAGAAAGCAGTCTGTCAACCGCCGCCCCTTCGGGCCGGGCGATTGCCAGTTATATGCTGGCCAACCTTTACGAGCTGCCGTTTCAGACCGCTGCCGACATTGCCGCCAGGCTGGGTGTCAGCGAGTCCAGTGTCGGGCGCTTTTGCCGCGCGCTGGGCTACAGCCATTTCAAAGACCTGAAGAACGATCTCAAGGATGACCTGGGCGACGGCCCGTGGCTGGTGGGTGATCGTCTGCAGGAATTCCGCCAGCAATCGAGCCAGGGGCCCCAAGGGTTACCGCGCAGCTTTGAGCTGGAAGTCGGCGCCCTGGTCAAGGTTTACGAATACAGCCTCACCCCGCAATGGCAAGCCGTAAGCCAGCGCCTGGCCACCCGGCGCAAGGTGTTCGTGGCCGGGTTCCAGACCGAACGCGGGATCGCCGCGTCCATGGTGCATTTGCTGCAATACCTGCGCGATGGCGTGCAACTGGTGGACGGCGCCGCCGGGCATTACGCCGACGTACTGCTGTGCCCACCCGAGGACTGCGCCCTGGTGGTATTCGAGGCCCGGCGCTATTCGCGCCACGCCCAACTGTTGTGCCGCAAGGCGCGCGCGGCTGGCATTGCCGTCACCCTGGTGACCGACACTTTTTGCGACTGGGCCGAGCAGAACGCCGACGAAGTGTTTCGTGTACCGACCGAATTCAATCTGTTCTGGGAATCCACCGCAGCGATGCTGTCGCTGGTGCACCTGCTGATCAACGAAGTGTGCAAACAACTGGGGCCGGACGTGGAGAAGCGTCTTGAGGCTACCGCGGCCTTACACAATGAGTTCGTGGGCTACACATCCTCACCCGGATCAAAACAATAAAACGAGGTGCTAGATGAAACACGTCATTCGCTTTGCCAGTGCATGTGCAATGGTTGTCGCCTTCGCGTCCAACGCCCAGGCCGACAAACTGACAATCGCCACGGAAGGCGCCTACCCTCCGTTTAACTACGTTGACTCCGACAACAAGCTGCACGGCTTTGACGTCGATATCACCGAAGAAGTGTGCAAGCGCATGGGCGCCGAGTGCACCATCGTGGCCCAGGACTGGGACGGGATCATCGCCGGCCTGATGGCGAAGAAATACGACGCCATTGTCGCGTCCATGATCGTCAACGAAGAGCGCAAAAAGAAGATCGCGTTCACCAATCACTACTACCGCACTCCGCTGTCCATTGCCGTGCCCAAAGACTCTGACATCACCGATGCCCAGTCCGACTTCGCCGGTAAAACCGTAGGTGCCCAGAGCGCCGCCACCCAAAGCATCTATGCCGAAGAGCACTACAAAAAGGCTGATCTGAAGCTGTATCCAACCCTGGATGAAGCCAACAGCGAGCTGGAAAACGAACGGGTCGATGTGGTGATTGCCGACAAATTCCCGCTGCTGGAGTGGGTCAATAAAACCGGCAAGGACTGCTGCAAAATCATTGGTGACGTCAACGGCACCATGGCCGATGCCTCGATTGCGGTACGCAAGGAAGACAACGCCCTGCGTGAGCGCTTCAACAAGGCGCTGGACGAGATCGTTGCCGACGGCACCTATAAAAAGATCTCCAGCAAGTACTTCGACTTCGACATTTACTGAGTCGCCCGCCCTCGGTTGAGGGCCTCCCTGCCAATGACCCGGCCCTGCGCACCTGGCGTGCGCGGCGGCTGAATTTCGGCCCTTTTTTTGCCCGGGGATTCGAGCATGCTCGATCAACTCTCACTTCTTTCCTTCGCCAGTGGCGGCTGGGGCTCGGCGCTGCTTGCCGGCTCGCTGGTCACCATTGCCCTGGCCCTGAGCTGCCTGCCCATCGGTTTACCGCTGGGCCTGCTCGTGGCCGTGGCGGCCCGTTCCAAAAATCGCTGGATGCGGGCCTGGGCAACAACCTTCTCTACGGTATTCCGTGGCCTGCCGGAACTGCTGACGCTGCTGATCATTTATTACGGCTGCCAGATCGCCGCGCAAAAGATCCTCGCCCTGATGGGCTACGACGCACAGTTCACGATCAATACCTTCGTCGCGGCGATGATTGCGTTCAGCCTGGTATTTGCCGCGTTTTCCAGCGAGATCTGGCTAGGGGCATTCAAGACCATTCCCAAGGGCCAATTCGAAGCGGCCTCGGCGCTGGGCCTGTCGAAGTTCACCACCTTTCGCAAAGTGGTGCTGCCACAACTGGCGCGCATCGCCCTGCCCGGCCTGTCGAACAACTGGCTGTCGCTGCTTAAGGACACGTCCCTGGTGTCGACCATCGCCCTGGTGGACCTGATGCGCCAGACCAACCTGGCGGTCAGCGTCACCAAGGACCCGATGCTGTTTTACACCGTGGCCTGCTTCATCTACCTGTTTTTCTCGGCGATTTCCGGGCGTCTGTTTGCCTTTCTTGAGCGCCACTTCAACCGCCATATACGGAGCGTGCAGCCATGAGCCTGGCGGAACTGCAAAACATGTTTCTCAGCCCCGAGCTGCTGGAACGCTACGGCCCGCGCTTTATCGACGGGCTGCTGGTGACCACCAAGCTGGTGGCGATTTCCTTCACCCTGGGCGCGGTGCTCGGCCTGCTGATTGCCCTGGGCCGCTTGTCCGGCAACCGCTTCCTGCGCAGTTTTACCGGCGCCTATGTGTACTTCTTTCGCGGTTCACCGCTGCTGGCACAGCTGTTCCTGCTGTATTACGGCCTGGGATCGTTCAAGGGTTTCTGGCAAGACGTCGGTCTGTGGTGGTTTTTCCGCGATGCCTGGTTCTGCACCCTGCTGGCCTTCACCCTGAACACAGCGGCCTATCAGGCCGAGATTCTGCGCGGCAGCATTCTGTCGGTAGCCCAGGGCCAGCGTGAAGCCAGCAAGGCATTGAACCTGTCGCGCTGGACCACCTTTCGCAAAATCATCCTGCCGCAATCGCTGCTGGTGGCCATCGGCCCGCTGGGCAATGAATTGATCCTGATGATCAAGGCCAGTGCCATCGCCTCGCTGGTCACCATTTACGACTTGATGGGGGTCACCAAGATGGTGTTCTCCCGCAGTTTCGACTTCCAGGTCTATCTCTGGGCCGCCGTGCTGTACCTGGTGATCGTGGAAATCGTGCGCCGCAGCCTGAAATTCATCGAAGGCCGTCTCGGACGGCATTTGCAGTAAACCCATTTTTCGGGCTGCAAATACGGCCCTCGTCTCAAGGATTTGTTTATGCATTGCGACACTATCGTTCTGGGGGCCGGCATCGTCGGCGTCAGTACCGCGTTGCAACTCCAGGCACGCGGGCGCAGCGTGGTGCTGCTCGACCGCGCCCAACCGGGTAGCGGCACCAGTCATGGCAACGCCGGGCTGATCGAGCGCGCCAGTGTTATCCCTTACTCGTTCCCGCGGGAAATCACCCGCCTGCTGCGCTATGGCCTCAATCAGCAATCGGACGTGCGCTACAGCCTCAGACACCTGCCCAAAGCCGGGCCGTGGCTGATGAAATACTGGCAGCAGTCGGGCAGCAAGGGGCTGGCCCATGCCACCCGGGCCATGCTGCCGCTGATTGAACAATGTGTCAGCGAACATGATCTGCTGGCCGAGCCGGCGGGCATGGGTCATCTGATCCAGGACAGCGGCTGGATCGAGGTTTACCGCACCGCGGACGACTTCGCCAAGGCCCAGCGTGATGCCGCCGATTTGAGCGAGTTCAAGCTCAACTATCGGGTACTGGACCAGCAACAGGTGCACGCGCTGGAACCCGGCCTGCATACCGATGTGATCGGTGGCATTCACTGGCTCGACCCCAAGACCGTCAGCGATCCGGGCGGCCTGACCCGGGGCTATGCCGAACTCTTTATCAAGCGCGGCGGCACCTTTGTGACCGGCGATGCCACCAGCCTGCGGCAAACGGCCGGGCAATGGCAGGTCGAGAGCAACAAAGGCCTGATCATCGGCAATGAAGTGGTGATTGCACTCGGACCGCAAGCCCGGGAAATTTTCCAGCCGCTGGGCTACCGGATTCCCCTGGCGATCAAGCGCGGCTACCACATGCATTACGCCGCCAAGGACGGTCATACCATGCAGCATCCGATTCTCGACTCGGTGGGCGGTTATGTCCTGGCCCCCATGGTGGGTGGTATTCGCCTGACCACAGGGATCGAATTTGCAGACAGTGATGACCCGATCAACGAAATCCAGCTACGCCGTTGCGAAGAGCGTGCCCAACGCCTGTATCCGCTGGGTCAGCGGGTGGACGCCGAACCCTGGCTCGGCCGCCGCCCCTGCCTGCCGGACATGTGCCCGGTGATTGGTCCCGGCAGCCGGCATAAAGGTTTGTGGTTCAACTTTGGCCATGCCCACCACGGCCTGACACTGGGCCCGGTCAGCGGCCGCCTGCTGGCAGAGATGATGACCGGCCAGACCCCGTTCACCGACCCGACGCCCTACAGCGCCGAGCGCTTTAACTGATCACTGGAGACGCACCATGCACGCTCAACCTGCTTACGTTCATAATCCTGTGTCGCCAGTCACTGACAACCGCAAGGTGGTGGTGGATATCGCCGGTCTGAACAAGTACTACAGCGCCTTTCATGTACTCAAAGGTATCGACCTTAAAGTGCACGAAGGCGAGCGGATCGTACTGTGCGGGCCATCGGGTTCGGGCAAGTCGACCCTGATCCGCTGCATCAACCGCCTGGAGATCGCCGAGCAAGGGCGGATTCTGGTGAACAACACCGACCTGTCCCAGGCCACGCGCGAAGCCGCCCAGGTGCGCAGCGAAATCGGCATGGTGTTCCAGCACTTCAACCTGTTCCCGCACATGAGTGTGCTGGACAACTGCATTCTGGCGCCGATGTCGGTGCGCGGCCTGTCGCGCAAGAAGGCGGTTGAACTGGCGCAGCACTTTCTGGAGAAGGTGGGCATTGCCATTCAGGCCAACAAATACCCGAGCCAGCTGTCGGGCGGCCAGCAGCAGCGCGTGGCGATTGCCCGGGCACTGTGCATGGAGCCGAAAATCATGTTGTTTGATGAACCGACTTCGGCGCTGGACCCGGAAATGGTCAGCGAAGTGCTGGATGTGATGGTCAAACTGGCGGGCAGCGGCATGACCATGCTCTGTGTCACCCACGAAATGGGCTTTGCCCGCCAGGTGGCCGAGCGGGTGCTGTTTCTGGATGGCGGCATGATCATCGAAGATTCACCGCCCGAAGACTTCTTCAACGCCCCGAAAAGCCCGCGGGCCAAAGCCTTTCTTGCACAGATAGTGCACTGACAGACAATTGCCTGTTCCTCTGCAGGAGCGAGCCCTGTGCGTTGCAACGCTCGCGAGCAAGCCAGCTGACAGCACATAAAGTGGGCCCGCTCCCGCTGCAGGAGCGAGCTTGCCTCGCGATACCGACGACCCGCTCATTCAAATGCACCGCAGCGATGTCATCGCGAGGCAAGCTCGCTCCTACCCTACAGCTGTGCGGCCAGACGCGAGCCCTGGTTGATGGCGCGCTTGGCATCCAGCTCGGCCGCGACGTCGGCACCACCAATCAAATGCACGTTCTGCCCGGCGGCAATCAGGCCGTCCTGCAGCTCGCGCAACGGGTCCTGACCGGCGCAGATGACGATGTTGTCCACCGGCAGCACTTGGGGCTCGCCTTCGCCAATCCGGATATGCAAACCGTCGTTGTCGATGCTCAGGTATTCAACGCTGTTGAGCATTTGCACCTGTTTGTTCTTCAGACCGGTG
The DNA here is from genome assembly GCF_000346225.2 of Pseudomonas sp. Lz4W. NCBI lineage: Bacteria > Pseudomonadati > Pseudomonadota > Gammaproteobacteria > Pseudomonadales > Pseudomonadaceae > Pseudomonas > Pseudomonas sp. Lz4W. The sequence goes on from NZ_CP017432.1 coordinate 2,887,794, forward strand.
CGGTGAATCCAGCCGGTGGTCTTGCCCAGACCGTCGCCCACTTTGCTCACCTTGCGTTGCAGCAGGAACACCTGACGCGCCGGGGCATGCACCTCGGGCTTGATCCCCGCAACGCCGCCCCGGGCCTCCAGCCGGGTATCGATGCCCCACTCTTTCCAGAACGCTTCGCGATCCAGACTGGTGGCAACCCCTTGTTGCACCAGGAACTCGGACACGTCAAAACCAATGCCACCGGCGCCGATCACGGCAACCCTGGCGCCCACCGGCTTGCGCTGAAGAATCACATCCAGGTAGCTCAGTACCTTGGGGTTGTCGATGCCCGGTATGGCCGGGGTGCGCGGAGCAATCCCGGTAGCCAGTATGATTTCGTCAAAACCGCCTGCCAGTAATTGCGCTACGTCGACACGGGTGTTCAGGCAAACCTCAACCCCGGTGGTCTGCAGCTTGCGACCGAAGTAGCGCAGGGTTTCGAAGAATTCTTCCTTGCCCGGTACACGCTTGGCCACGTTGAACTGGCCACCAATCTCGCTGGCCGAATCGAACAGTGTCACTTGATGCCCGCGCTCGGCAGCCACGGTCGCTGCCGAAAGCCCCGCAGGCCCGGCACCGACCACGGCGATTTTCTTCACCGCAATGGTTGGCAGGTAGTTGAGCTCGGTTTCGTGGCAGGCTCGGGGGTTGACCAGGCAGCTGGTGAGCTTGCCGCCAAAGGTGTGGTCCAGGCATGCCTGGTTGCAGCCGATGCAGGTGTTGATTTCATCGCTGCGGCCAGCAGCAGCCTTGTTGACGAACTCGGGGTCGGCGAGGAACGGTCGCGCCATGGACACGATGTCGGCGTCGCCGTCAGCCAGAATCTGTTCGGCAATTTCCGGAGTGTTGATGCGGTTGGTGGTAATCAGCGGCACGTTGACCGAGCCACGCAATTTGGCGGTCACTTTGCTGAAGGCACCACGGGGCACTTTGGTGGCAATGGTCGGAATGCGCGCTTCGTGCCAGCCAATTCCGGTGTTGATCAAAGTCGCACCGGCCTGTTCGACGGCCTTGGCCAGTTGCACGATCTCGGACCAGACACTGCCTTCAGCAACCAGATCGAGCATCGACAGGCGATAGATAATGATGAAGTTCGGCCCCACCGCTTCGCGCACCCGGCGCACGATTTCCACCGCCAAACGCATGCGGTTTTCATAGCAACCGCCCCAGCGGTCGGTGCGATGGTTGGTGTGCGCGGCGAGGAACTGGTTGATGAAGTAGCCTTCGGAACCCATGATTTCAACGCCGTCATAGTTGGCGCTTTGAGCCAGCCTGGCGCAGGTCACGAAGTCGCTGATCTGCTTCTCGATGCCTTCTTCATCCAGTTCTTTGGGGGTGAACGGGTTGATCGGCGCCTTGATTGCGCTCGGAGCCACCTGACGGGGGCTGTAGGCATAACGCCCGGCATGGAGGATCTGCAGGCAGATCTTGCCGCCCGCATCGTGCACCGCCCGGGTCACCACCAAATGCTTTTCTGCCTCTTCGGCGGTACTCAGCTTGGCCGCGCCACTGTACACGCCGCCTTCGTCGTTGGGGGCAATGCCGCCCGTGACCATCAAGCCGACCCCGCCTTTGGCACGCTCGGCAAAATAGGCCGCCATGCGCTCAAAGCCACCGGGTTTTTCTTCAAGGCCGGTGTGCATGGAGCCCATCAGGCTGCGGTTGCGCAAGGTGGTAAAACCCAGATCCAGCGGGGCCATCAAATGCGGGTAGTGAGAGGCAGTCATCGGCGAGCTCCACAACAGGATAAATCACGGAACGCGGGATGCTCTGTGGCTCCCGTCGTTTATGCCAGCCACAGTAAAGATACCTCCGGGCTCACTCAATGACTCAAAGTGACAAATTGCTAACCTAAATGCGCAGCCCCCCTTGGCAAGCCGGGACCAGCACCCTACCCTAGTTGCCGAATCCCGCCCAAGGCTGTTGCTCTATTTCCAATGCGTAAATTATTTGCCTGCACCTTAATCGTCACCCTCATCGCCGCTACCGCCGGCTACTGGTTCTGGGCCCAGCAACGCGAGGTGGGCCACTACCTCTCGGACCTGCGCATCGAGCTGACCCTCAACGACGGCGTCAACCACGACCGTGGCAATCTGCTGGGTATCGAGCCGGACCTGTCACCCCGGGACTACCAAAGCCTGGATCTGGTGCGCCTCAAGCTTGCGGCGTATCTGGACAAAGCCCGGGATGCCGGACTGCTCAACGACAAGACCATCGTCGTGCTGCCGGAACACATCGGCACCTGGCTGGTGTTTCGCGGCGAAAAGAATGAGCTGTATCAGGCGGCCAATCTTGCGCAGGCCATGGACTGGCTGGTACGCAGCAACCCGCTGGCCTTCGCCAGTGCCTGGCTTCGCGCCGAGGGCGACAGCCGGGCCAACGATGCTCATCTGCGAATGAAAGCCAGGAGCATGGCCCGCGATTACCAGACCCTGTTTGGCGGGCTGGCCAAAGAATACGGGGTGACCCTGGTGGCCGGCAGCATCGCCTTGCCGGAGCCACGCATCGAGAACGGCAAACTGCTGCCCGGCTCAGGCCCGCTGTACAACAGCAGCATTGTGTTTGGCCGGGACGGTATGCCCCTGGGTACGCCGCAACGCCAGTTACTCCCCACTTACGAAGAACAAAGCTATATCCAGCCAAGCCCTGAACACCAATTGAACGTGATCGACACACCGGCCGGTCGCCTGGGCATTCTGGTCGGCAGCGACAGCTGGTATCCCGAGAACTACCGCACATTGAACGAGCAAGGGGCGCAACTGATCGCTGTCCCCGCGTTCATGATTGGTAAAAACACCTGGGATCAACCCTGGGGCGGCTTTAAAAGTGTCACGAGCCCCAGTGAAATCAGCCTCAAGCCCGGAGAAGTCAGCGAAGGCGAAGCCTGGCACCGGCTGACGCTGATCAGCAGCGTCCCCAGCAGTACAGCCGAAGCCGGCATCACGGTGTTCTCCCGTGGCAAATTCTGGGACAAGCACAGCGTCGGCTGGGGGTTTGTCAGCCGTAACGGGCAAACCAGCCCGGACCAGCCCGGCAGCGGTGCCCGCTTGCTGAACCTGTGGCTGTAAACCTGTGAAACCGCTGCCGATGCGTCTGGGGGATCTTTCAGTCGGGTTTGTTGAATGCCTGGCCGACGCGGTGCGCAGTTATGGCCACGACCCTCTGCCTTTACTCGCTCAATACGGACTCGATCCGGCCCGCCTCGGGCAACCGCTGGCGCGACTGTCGATCCCGCGCTACATGCGCCTGGGGCACGCCGCGATTGCCTTGACCGGCGACCCGGCCCTGGGTTTGCGCATGGGCCAGATGAGCAGGCTGCCCCAGACCGGCCTGGCCGGTGTAACCGCAGCCCAGGCACCCACGGTACGGGAAGCGGCACGCACGCTGATTCGCTTTGAAGCCCTGTATGCCTCCAACTATCGCGGCCAGTCGAGCCTGCACGAAGACGCTCAGGGCGCCTGGCTGCGCTTTTATTCCATCAGCCCGTATAACGCCTACAACCGGTTTGTGGTGGACTCGATCATTGCTGGCTGGCTGCAGCAGCTGTCATCTGTTGCGGCCCGGCCTTTGCTGGGTGAGCACATCGATATCGAGTTCAGCGAGCCGGAGTATGCCGAGCGCTACGCCATCCTGAGCCATACCTCGGTGAGCTTTCGGGCCGAGACCAACCAACTGCGGCTGAACCACGCCAGTCTGGATCTGCGTAACCCGCAGCACTGCCCCACAACCTGGGCATTCTTGCTGCAACTGTGCGAGCGCGAACTGGAGCAATTGACCCGAACCCGCAGCCTGCGCGAGCGGATTACGCAAATGCTGGGGCCATTGCTCAATGGCGGGCGCGAACCCGATCTGGAGGAAGTGGCGGTGCGCCTCAAGCTGCCAACCTGGACCTTACGCCGCAAGCTGGCAGAAGAAGGCACGCAGTTCCGGGCGATTCTCAACGATACGCGGCGTGACCTCGCCATGACCTATATCCGCGATACGGAACTGGCCTTTGGCGAGATTGCCTACTTGTTGGGGTTTGCCTCGGCAGAGGCCTTTCAGAGGGCGTTCAAGCGCTGGAACGCGCAGACTCCGGGAGAGTTCCGTCGTCGCCAGCGCAACACTGCATGAGGCGGTCCAGAGCCTAAAGCTCGGTTGCGTCGTCCGCAGGTTCCAGCGGGTCCAGCTCAAAAGCCTGATACTCAAGCAACTCTTCCTGATAGTCGTCCATTGCCACATCCCTTTTCGTTCTATTGGTTCAAGTCATGCCTGAGGGGCGCTGAAAGTGAGTTTAAAGCGCTCCCATGAAGGAAAAATGACACCTTGCGAGCACTCGACTTCACTGACTTTTTAAACGTAGCAGAGTTCATGGAAATTACTGCACGCTTATTGTGCCGGCAGCGCCTCTGGCACAACGGGTAGAGGGGTGATCGCCGGTTCCGGCGCAGGCACTGCGGGTGCGGCGGCTTTTTCAGGCGCCGAAGGTGTGGCCGGCGGTGTGGCTGGCGGTTCGACCGGCGCCGGAGCAGGCACGACTTCTGCCGGCAGCACCGGGGCGCTCTCCACTGGCGGTTGCAAGCTGGCAGGCTCGGCAGCCGCAGGCACCTCGACTGGCGCAGCCGGCTTGGGGGCCGCCTCGACCTTGGCCGGGACAACTTCAGGTACACCCAGATCGGTCTTGGGCTTTTCCGGAATATGCGCAGCCTTTTTCACTTCCTTGGGCAGGAACACTTCCACCAGCGCGAAAAAGCGATCATAGAACTGGGGCGAAGACACGGTTTCGCTGGCCACTTTCACCATCGAGTCATCGGAGGAGCCAATCGGCATCGACACCGAACCCAGCACCCCCACCCCGAGGCTGGCCGAGTTGTTGACCTTCTTCAGTGCGTAACGATCCTGCAGGGCGTTGGCAAACATGGTGGCGTGATGCTCCGAGCCGCCGTCGTCTGCGCAGACCACGTTAAAGCTGATCTCCAGATGGCTCTCGCCGGTTTGCTGGAAGCTCTTGTGGCCACTGATCATTTTTGCATCGTTACTGGTGATGATGTAGCCCTGGCTGAGCAAGGCGCGTCGTGCAGCTTCGCACGAGGCTTTATCGGTCACCGGATAATTACGCGAAAACGTTCCCGAATCATCGAAGTTCTCATGCTCGTAGATGGCTGTTTTCTTCGACGAGCAACCTGCGAGTCCGGCCAGCAAAAGGACGGCAACCAAAGCGCGCAAGGGGAATGACTTAAGCATTAAAGATCCTGAAGAGAACGGTGACGGGACGTATTGTGCATCAGTTGGCATTTTTTGCGCGCAGTTTGATTCGATCACATTGGCGCAGCAAGGCTGAAACCGCCCAAACCTGTAGTCGCTGCCAAAGGCTGCGCCCAGGGCCGCAGGGCCTTCCCTTGTCATTGAGACATGCAAAGGGGTCGCTTCACCGCCCTTCGCAGCCTACGGCAGCGACTGCGGAGCACGCAGGGTCATGAAGAAATCCGGGCACAAAAAAAGCGACCCTAAGGTCGCTTTCTTTGTAGCTCCAGAGAGTTCAAGGGCTCTGGAGCAAATATGGCGCAGCGGACGGGACTCGAACCCGCGACCCCCGGCGTGACAGGCCGGTATTCTAACCGACTGAACTACCGCTGCGTATCGCTCGGACTTGCGTCCGTTTGAAACTTTTAAAACCTGTGACTGAAAAGCTTCGGTGCTTTTCAAGCCCAAGCCAGGAAAACCTGACCTGTACAAATATGGCGCAGCGGACGGGACTCGAACCCGCGACCCCCGGCGTGACAGGCCGGTATTCTAACCGACTGAACTACCGCTGCGCGTCGGTTGGTTGTTCTTTTCAGAACCACCTTTCTCTTTCGAGAAACTCAAGAAGTGGTGGGTGATGACGGGATCGAACCGCCGACCCTCTGCTTGTAAGGCAGATGCTCTCCCAGCTGAGCTAATCACCCTTTGCTTCGTTGAGGCCGCGAAATTTACGCAGGTATTGAACCTAAGTCAAGGACAAGGTTGAGTTTTTTTCAAAATAAGCAAAAAACCCGAACCTCGCTCTCGCGGACTGCTTTATTCCCCGTAAACCATTTTCTTGCTCATGCCGCCGTCGACCACAAACTCCTGCCCCGTCACAAATCCGGCATTGCGCGACAGCAGCCACGCAACCATGGACGCAACGTCTTCCACGGTGCCTGCACGCCCTGCCGGGTGCTGGGCGTGATCCGTGTCGGTGAGCGGCTGCGCACGCCTCACAGAGGGGTCCCGGGCGTCAATCCAGCCCGGGCTGACCGCGTTGACCCTGATCTCCGGCCCGAGGCTGATGGCCAGCGCATGGGTCAATGCCAGCAAACCGCCCTTGCTCGCCACGTAAGCCTCGGTATCGGGCTCGGATTGACGGGCACGGGTGGAAGCCAGATTAACGATCGAGCCACAATGCGCACGCAAGTAAGGCGCGCAGTGTTTGGCCAGGAGCATGGGACCGGTGAGGTTGACCGCCAGCACACGGTTCCAGTGCTCCAGATCGAGGCTTTCCAGGGTCATGTTGTGCGGGTCGGCAATTGCCGCGTTACTCACCAGCGCGTCCAGACGTCCGAACTGCCCCAATACCTGGGCCACGCAACCGATGACATCGGCCTCGACCGACACATCCATGGTCACGAACCAGGCATTTTCACCCAGCACCCTGGCCACTTTAGAGCCCCGTGCACGGTCGATGTCGGTCAGCACTACCTGCCAGCCTTCACTGACCAGCCACGCGGCGATCCCCAGGCCAATGCCCCGCGCAGCGCCGGTTACCAGCGCCACACGGCCATTACCGGCAACAGGTACCTCAAGGATCATATCGTTCACAGTGCGGCCAGGCCTCGCGCCAGATCTGCTTGCAGGTCGGTGACATCTTCCAGGCCCACGGCGATGCGGATCAGACTGTCCTGAATGCCGGCAGCTGCACGCTCCTGCGGCGCCAACCGGCCATGGGAGGTGGTGGACGGATGGGTGATGGTGGTCTTGCTGTCCCCCAGGTTGGCGGTGATTGAAATCAGGCGCGTGGCATCGATAAAGCGCCATGCGCCCTCTTTGCCGCCCCGGACTTCAAAACTCACCACCGCGCCAAAACCGCGCTGCTGACGCTGGGCCAAGGCATGCTGCGGGTGGCTTTTGAGACCGGCATAGTGGACCTTCTCAATCCCGTCCTGCTGCTCCAGCCACTCAGCCAGGGCCTGGGCACTGGCACAGTGGGCACGCATGCGCAGATTCAAGGTTTCCAGCCCCTTGAGGAAAATCCAGGCGTTGAACGGGCTCAGGGTCGGCCCTGCAGTACGCAGGAAGCCTACGACTTCTTTCATCTGCTCACTGCGACCGGCAACCACCCCGCCCATGCAACGACCCTGGCCGTCGATGAATTTGGTGGCCGAATGCACAACAATGTCGGCACCCAGCTTGAGCGGTTGCTGCAAGGCAGGCGTGCAGAAGCAATTGTCGACCACCAGCATCGCGCCCTTGGCGTGGGCAATCTCTGCCAGAGCCGCAATATCCACCAGCTCGGCCAGCGGATTGGAAGGCGACTCAACAAACAGCAATCGGGTATTGGGCTTGATCGCCGCGTCCCAGCCAGCCAGTTCAGCCAGCGGTACATAGTCGACCTGCACGCCGAAGCGTTTGAAGTATTTCTCGAACAGGCTGATGGTTGAGCCGAACACGCTGCGCGAGACCAGAATATGATCGCCGGCACTGCACAGACTCATGACCACTGACAAAATTGCCGCCATGCCGGTCGCTGTCGCCACGGCCTGCTCCGCCCCTTCGAGGGCCGCCATGCGCTCTTCGAATGCTCGCACCGTGGGGTTGGTGTAACGCGAATAGACGTTGCCCGCCACCTCGCCCGAGAACCTGGCTGCTGCATCTGCGGCGGTGCGGAACACGTAGCTGGAAGTCAGGAACATCGCATCACCGTGCTCGCCTTCCGGCGTACGGTGCTGGCCAGCACGCACAGCCAAGGTATCGAACGCTACGCCCTCGAGGTCGCTATCCAGCCGTCCCGCATCCCAATCCTGACTCATGCTGCCCACTCCTTGCTGTGTATTTGCTTTGTATTGGAGAAACGCAAACCGGCCCATCAGGGCCGGTTTGGTGAACACTTAGTTGTTGTACAAGCCTATCGTTGCACCGACACCTTGAGCAACCACCTTGGAAGCATCGTTGCGCGCACGCTCGATTCTCTCCAGATAGTTGTCATCGATATCGCCAGTGACGTACTTGCCGTCGAACACTGCGCAATCAAACTTGTCGATCTTGATTTTGCCACCACCCACCGCTTCGATCAGGTCAGGCAGGTCCTGATAGATCAGCCAGTCGGCGCCGATCAGCTCGGCCACTTCCTGGGTGCTGCGATTGTGCGCGATCAGTTCGTGAGCGCTTGGCATGTCGATGCCATATACGTTCGGGTAGCGCACAGCCGGAGCTGCCGAGCAGAAGTAAACATTTTTCGCGCCGGCTTCGCGGGCCATCTGAATGATCTGCTTGCAGGTGGTACCGCGCACGATCGAGTCATCCACCAGCATCACGTTCTTGCCGCGGAACTCAAGCTCGATGGCGTTGAGCTTCTGGCGCACGGACTTTTTACGCGCAGCCTGGCCCGGCATGATGAAGGTACGGCCGATGTAACGGTTCTTGACGAAGCCTTCGCGGAACTTGACGCCCAGGTGGTTAGCCAGTTCCAGCGCAGCGCAGCGGCTGGTGTCCGGAATCGGGATGACCACATCGATATCGTGATCCGGGCGCTCGCGCAGGATCTTCTCGGCGAGCTTCTCGCCCATGCGCAGACGGGCCTTGTATACCGAAATGCCATCGATGATCGAATCGGGACGCGCCAGGTACACGTGCTCGAAGATGCACGGGGTCAGTTGCGGGTTAACAGCACACTGACGGGTGTGCAGCTGGCCGTCATTGGTGATGTAAACCGCTTCGCCCGGCGCCAGGTCACGGATCAGGGTGAAGCCCAGCACGTCCAGGGACACGCTTTCGGAAGCGATCATGTACTCGACGCCTTCGTCGGTATGACGCTGACCGAAGACGATAGGACGAATGGCATTCGGATCACGGAAACCGACGATACCGTAGCCGGTAATCATCGCAACCACGGCGTAACCACCGCGGCAGCGGTTGTGTACGTCTGTGACCGCTGCAAACACGTCTTCTTCGGTTGGCTGCAATTTGCCACGCTGAGCCAGCTCATGGGCAAATACGTTAAGCAGCACTTCCGAATCGGAATTGGTGTTGACGTGGCGCAGGTCAGATTCGTAAATCTCCTTGGCCAGTTGTTCAACGTTGGTCAGGTTGCCGTTATGCGCCAGGGTAATGCCGTATGGCGAGTTGACATAAAACGGCTGGGCTTCAGCTGAAGTCGAGCTGCCTGCAGTTGGATAGCGCACATGGCCAATGCCCATGTGCCCGACCAGACGCTGCATGTGTCGCTGATGAAATACATCGCGAACCAGCCCGTTGTCCTTGCGCAGGAATAACCGGCCTTCATGACTGGTCACAATACCGGCAGCATCCTGGCCGCGGTGCTGGAGGACGGTTAGCGCGTCATACAGCGCCTGATTGACGTTCGACTTACCGACGATACCGACGATGCCACACATGCGACGCAACCCCTACTTAATGGATCTGAACTGAACACCGCTTACCTGGCCAGATTGGCCGGCAAGAGATGCTCCTTGAACGGAATATCAGCAGGAACGCTGATACCGCTGGCCAACCACTGGCTACTCCACCCCAAAATGAGATTTTTCGACCAATCGGCAACCAATAGAAATTGTGGCACGAGCCTTGACCCCTGCCACCATGAGTCTTGCTGTACCGGCCCCAGGCTTAACAGCCCGACCGCCACAACCACCAGCAACGCGCCACGCGCAGCGCCGAAGGCCATGCCAAGAAAACGATCGGTCCCGGACAGTCCGGTGACGCGAATCAGTTCGCCGATAAGAAAATTGATCATTGCGCCTACCAGCAAGGTGGCGACAAACATGATGGTGCACCCAACGATAACGCGGGCGGAAGGTGTTTCGATATAACCGGTGAGGTATTGAGACAGTGAACCGCCGAACATCCAGGCGACGACCCCGGCAATGATCCAGGTGCACAGCGACAGGGCCTCTTTAACGAAGCCGCGCTTCAAGCTGATCAAAGCGGAGATGGCGATAATTGCAACGATCGCCCAGTCAACCCAGGTAAATGGCACAGTTCAGCCTACGGACAGATAAGGCGGCGCATTTTAGCAGAGCGCCGCCGCTCAGGTAAGGCGATTTATCAGTGCTTTGGCAATCAGGTGACACCTTTTTACCGACTCAGCCACGCTCAGGCTGAAAGCGCACCACAAAACCCTTGAGATTTTGCTGCTTGCCGAGCAGATCGCGCAGGCGATCGGCCTCTGCACGCTCAAGCAATGGACCGACAAAAACCCGATTCATCCCGCCCGAAGATCGGACATAAGCGTTATAACCTTGATTTCTAAGGGTTTTCTGCAGGTTATCAGCGCTTGCACGATTGGACAGACTGACCAGTTGCACCGACCAGCTAATGGGCAAGCCGTTAGGATCGAGACGTTTTTGCGTGGTATCGAGCTTGGCAGGTGCCTGCGCAACCGTTTGAGCCGGCGTGACAGCCGGTGGTTTTGGCGCCGTAACCACAGGCTTTGCCACCGCAGCTGCCGGTGCCTGCTGCGTGACGACTTCCTGCTCAGGCGGTGCAGGCTCTTCAGCGATTACCTGCGGCTCGGGCACCGCAACCGGCTCTACCTTGACCTCGGGCATGACCGGCATCTGGGGCGCAGTCGGCGCATCGACCTGAATCTGGCGCTGCTCATCTTCGCGCGAGAACAGCATCGGCAAGAAGATCACGGCCAGCGCCACCAGTACCAGGGCGCCCACCATCCGCTGCTTGTATACCTTATCCAGCAAAGCCATTTGCAGCCTCCTCCGTGGCACGCCGCTGCAACCACTCGAGCGCTTCAGCGACGCAATAAAATGATCCGAACAACAGGATTTCGTCTTGCCCGGTAGCCTGCTCGCACTGTGCCTCAAGTGCCGCCTCGACACTGGCGAAAACCGAGACCCGAGCCCCCAGATCCTGCAGCGAGCCCTGAAGCTCAGCCGCCGGCCGGGTCCGCCCGGTATTCAGCGGTGCTACCGCCCAATGCGCGACCACTGGCGCGAGCTGTGACACTACGCCATCCAGGTCCTTGTCGGCCAGCAGGCCGAATACCGCCAGACGCCTGCCCGCTATCGGACGCTGCTGCAGACGCTTGACCAGATACTCCGCTGCATGGGGGTTATGGCCCACATCAAGCAGCATATTCAAGGTTTTTCCGTGCCAGTTGAACTGCCGACGATCCAGCCGACCGGTCACTTGCGTACCCTGTAACGCTTCAATAATTCGTTCAGGCTGCCACGGCAGACCTGTCAATGCATAAGCCTGCAACGCCAGTGCTGCGTTTTCCATCGGCAAATCCAGCAGCGGCAAGTCGCGCAACTCCACCACCTGCCCTGCCGCATCCCGGCCCTGCCAGTGCCAGACGCTGTCAGCAGTGGCCAGGTCAAAGTCACGACCACGTACAAACAGCGGGCAACCCAACTCTGCAGCCTTGTCGAGCAAGGGTTGAGGCGGGTTCAAGTCGCCACAAAGAGCAGGCTTGCCCGGGCGAAAAATGCCGGCTTTTTCGTAAGCCACGGATTCACGGGTATTACCAAGGTATTCCACGTGATCCACACCGATACTGGTGACCAGTGCCAGGTCCGCATCTACCAGATTGACCGCATCCAGTCGCCCGCCCAGACCGACTTCCAGCACCACGGCGTCAAGTTGCGCACGCTCGAACAGCCAGAAAGCCGCCAGCGTGCCCATCTCGAAATAGGTCAGTGAAGTCTGGCCCCGGCCAGCTTCCAAAGCGCTGAAGGCTTCGCAAAGCTGCTCGTCCGAGACCTCAGCGCCGTCGATCTGCACACGCTCGTTGTAGCGCAGCAGATGAGGAGAGTTATAAACCCCCACTTTCAGACCTTGCGCCCGCAGCAAGGACGCTACAAACGCACAGGTCGAACCCTTGCCGTTGGTGCCAGTAACCGTCACCACCCGAGGCGCGGGCTTTTGCAGGCCCATGCGGTTCGTTACCTCGCGCGCGCGATCCAGGCCCATGTCGATGGCAGATGGATGCAGCTGTTCAAGATAGGCGAGCCACTCGCCAAGGGTGCGCTCAGTCATATGTTTGCAGGTACCGGCGGAACAACGATTGCTTCAACAGGCGGCGCCACGAACACAGGCGTAGGCAGGCCCATCATTTGTGCCAGCAGGTTACCCAGACGCGGGCGCAGCTCCTGGCGGGCAATGATCAAGTCGATTGCACCGTGCTCCAGCAGGAACTCGCTGCGCTGGAAGCCTTCTGGCAGTTTTTCACGAACGGTCTGCTCGATTACACGCGGGCCGGCAAAGCCGATAAGGGCTTTAGGCTCAGCCACGATTACATCGCCGAGCATCGCCAGGCTGGCCGAAACGCCGCCATAGACCGGATCGGTCAAGACCGAGATAAACGGAATGCCTTCTTCGCGCAGACGCGCCAGTACCGCAGAGGTCTTGGCCATTTGCATCAGGGAGATCAGGGCTTCCTGCATCCGCGCACCACCGGAGGCTGCGAAGCAGACCATCGGGCAGCGGTTTTCCAGCGCATAGTTGGCGGCACGTACAAAACGCTCGCCAACGATGGCGCCCATCGAGCCGCCCATGAAGGAGAACTCAAACGCAGACACTACCACCGGCATGCCCAGCAAGGTGCCACTCACGGAGATCAGGGCATCTTTTTCGCCGGTCTGCTTTTGCGCACCGACCAGACGGTCCTTGTACTTCTTGCTGTCACGGAATTTCAGACGGTCTACAGGCTCCAGATCGGCGCCCAGTTCGTTACGACCATCGACATCCAGGAAGATATTGATGCGGGCACGTGCGCCGATGCGCATGTGGTGATTACATTTGGGGCAAACGTCCAGGGTCTTTTCCAGCTCCGGACGATAAAGCACAGCGTCGCAAGACGGGCATTTGTGCCACAGGCCTTCAGGTACCGAGCTCTTTTTGACCTCGGAACGCATGATCGAAGGAATCAGCTTGTCTACCAACCAGTTGCTCATGCTTTCTTTCTCCAGTACCGGTGGCCAGAACGCTTGGGTTCAGGCCCCGTGTATGCCCTTGAGCTAAATTCATTAGGTATGCGGCGATGATTACCGGGGAGAAGCGGTCAGCACATGGCAAACCAGCGTAACCCCCGGACCCTCAGCCTTCCCGACAACACGCCCCAGAGCGGCCGCCAGTTTAATTTCTGCCCGTCGAACCACCGGGCCCGCCTGCTTTATACAGCGGTAATGATGGACGGTGGCAGACTGCCAACCGTCACATCGGGCATCAGTTTGTTGCCCGTACTGCCTGCATGAAGGCCCGAATCCTGTCGTGATCCTTGATGCCCTTGCTCTTTTCCACCCCGCCACTCACATCAACGGCATACGGCCGCACCTGAGTAATGGCCCGGGCCACGTTCTCGGCAGACAAGCCGCCTGCGAGAATAATCGGTTTGCTCAAATCCTGCGGTATCAATGACCAGTCAAAGGCCTGGCCGGTTCCCCCGGGCACCCCTTCAACGTAGGCATCCAGCAAAATACCGCTGGCACCGGCATACGCCTTGCAGGCGCCAGCGATGTCATCACCCGCCTTTACCCGCAACGCCTTGATATAGGGACGGTGGTAGCCCTCGCACTGCTCAGGGGTTTCATCGCCGTGAAACTGCAGCAAGTCCAGCGGTACGGCATCAAGTGTTTCGTTCAGCTCACAGGCCGTGGCATTGACGAACAACCCGACTGTGGTCACAAAAGGCGGCAAGGCGGCAATGATCGCGCGCGCCTGCTGCGCCGTTACTGACCGCGGACTTTTTGCGTAGAACACAAAGCCGATGGCGTCAGCCCCGGCACTAACAGCTGCCAGTGCATCATCTATGCAGGTAATACCGCAGATCTTGCTGCGAACGGCTGACATGTCGAATACACCTCAAGAAACGCGAAAGCCCCGGATGGTAACAAATGCTCATCCGGGCGTCAGCCGTCCAGTTCGGTAAAACCGGTCAAGAAATGTGGACCGATGTAACGTTGCGGCAATTGGAACTCATCGTGATATTCAACTTGCACCAGATACAGGCCATAGGGATGCGCTGTCACGCCACCGGAACGACGGACCCGGCTCTCCAGCACTTCCTTCATCCATTCCACCGGCCGCTCGCCAGTGCCGATGGTCATTAGCACCCCGGCGATGTTGCGCACCATGTGATGCAAAAAAGCACTGGCACGAATATCCAGCACAATCATCTGTCCATGACGTGTCACGCGCAGGTGATGCATTTCCTTGACCGGCGATTTGGCCTGGCACTGACCCGCACGAAAAGCGCTGAAGTCGTGCACGCCCAACAGGTAGCGCGCGGCCTCGGCCATCCGCTCGACATCCAGCGGGCGATGGTTCCAGGTAATTTCCTGATTCAGGTGCGCAGGGCGAATCTGATCGTTGTAGATCACGTAGCGGTAACGCCGGGCGATGGCTTTGAAGCGTGCATGAAAATGCGCCGGCATGACCTTGGCCCAACTGACACTGATGTCATGGGGCAAGTTGATGTTGGCGCCCATGACCCAGGCTTTCAGGGAGCGCTCGGCCATGGTGTCAAAGTGCACCACTTGCCCGCAGGCGTGTACACCCGCATCAGTGCGGCCTGCACAAAGCAATGAAACCGGAGATGCGGCGACTTTCGACAAGGCATTTTCCAGGGTTTCCTGGACCGTCAGCACACCACTGGCCTGACGTTGCCAGCCGCTATAGCGCGAGCCTTTGTATTCAACGCCCAGCGCGATTCGGGAAAAGCCTTCGGCGGCCATTTCGGCTGCCGGGTTATCTATATTTGCCAAGGTGCTACAGCCTGCTCGTAAACGCAAAGTCGGCCATTATAAGGCGCACCCGCAAAGACGCCACGAAACAAATCATGGCGGAGATAAATCAGCATCGGGTTAACAGATCAAGGGCCGGCAAGCCGGCCCCCACAGGTGACAGCAGATCAAGGCAAGCGCGACAACAGCTCCAGAGCTTCAGCCTGCTGCTCCGGGTTACCCTCCTCGACAACTTCGGTCAGGATATCCCGCGCGCCCTCGTCATCACCCATATCGATATACGCCTGGGCCAGATCAAGCTTGGTCGCCGTTTCATCGGCGCCCGACAAGAAGTCAAACTCGGGCTCGTCGGCAAAGGACGGGACTATCGATGGCTGCTCAAGGCTTTCGGACAAGCGCTGCAACTCCGCATTGACCTTGTCCAGCTCAAGCGCAAAGCTGTCCGGCTCAGCGGCCGGCGCAACCGGTTCGTCAGCCAGGGACAAATCGAAATCAGGCGGCAGGTCCAGATCGAAGTCGGACGTGTCGCTACCCGACGTCTCAGCCTGCTGCTTGAGCACGTCTTCAAAGCTCTGCTCGTCACCGGATTTCTTCTCGGGCGGCAAATCGGCAGGCGACGCCGCTTCAAGGTCATCCAGACTCAGATCAAAGTCCTGATCGAACTCGTCAACGGCCGGCCTGGCCTGTGGCTCAGGCTCCACTTCGCGATCATCGCGCATCATCTCTGTGACAAACTGCGCCTGTAATTGCGCAGCAACCGCAGCCGTGGCGATACCGGCTGCCAGTGCCATGGCCGGATAGCGATGCTTGAGCTGTTCAACCTCAGAATGATTCTTGCCGTTGGCAATCAGCTGCCGCTCCTGGGCAACAAAGGCATCACGCTCGCCCAGTTCACCATAGACCTGCATCAACTTGAGTCGCAGATCACTGCGTTGCGGCTCTTGCTCGATTGCACCTGCCAGCAGTTGCTCGGCCTCTTTGAGCTGACGCTGCTCAATCAACTGTTCAGCCTGGACCAATGCATCGGCCTGCGGGCTGACCAGCGTCTGAGCAACCACCACTGGCGCAACCGGAGGTACCACCAGTGCTGCCGCAGCTGGTGCCGCAGCTGGTGCCGCCTCGAGCTTGACGCTCGGCGGTGGAACTTCAAGCCCTTCGAAGCTGCTTTGCGGCATGTCCAGATCAGATGGGAACTCGGCCTCTTCCTCAAGCTCACGGGCCATCCGCGCATGCCTTTGCGCCGCCTGCAGGGCTTTACGGCGACGCACCAGCAGCAGCGCAAGCAGCAACAACAAGACCGCCGCGCCACCGACCAGACCCAGTAGCCAAGGGCTGTGCAACAAGTCCTGGATGCTGCGCTCTGCACGCGGAGTGGCACTATCGTCCTGCGCCGGAGCTGGCGGCACCGCCGTCGCCGGCGCACCTTCATCTGCCGGCGCGATGTCAGCTTCCGGAGCGTCCACAGCCTGCCCCGGCAGCGGGACCGCTATCGCCGCTGCCGGATCGACTGGCGCCGAACTGTCAGCCTGCAGCTTGGCCAATTGATTGTTTTTCAACTCGATCAAGCGTTGCAGCTTGTCCAGCTGGCTTTGCAAATCCTGCATCCGGCTTTGCAGCTCGGCATTTTCCCGCCGGGCCGAATCCAGCCCTTCCTGGGTCGTCGCCAGCTTGTCGCTGATATTTTTGGCATCGCCAACTGCACCCTTGCCATCGGCAGCGCTCGCCGCAACCAGGCTCAGGCTGTCACTACCGCCAGCCTTGGCAGGACTGGTAGCCGCAACCGGCTGCCGACCGGTCGCATCCAGCTGCTGGGCCAATGGCGTGGTACGACGCCCATTACGCCAGTCGGCATTCTGGGAAGCGACTTCATTGATGGCCTTGCCTTGGGACAGCTGGACACTTTGCGCTGCATCCGGCATGCGCAATACCTGACCGGTCTTGAGCCGATTGATGTTGCCGTTGATAAAGGCATCAGGGTTGAGCGCCTGAATCGCCAGCATGGTCTGCTGGACCGAGCCGCCATTGCGCGCCTTGGCCGCGATTTCCCACAGGGTGTCACGGGACGTGGTGGTGTATTGACCTGCATTTGCAGGCGCGCCAGAGGCAGCCGCAGCGGTTTGAGGAGAGAACTTGGCCGGGTCCAGCAATACGCTGTAGTCCCGCAGCAAGCGGCCGCTTGGCCACATCACCTGCACCAGAAACTTTACGAAGGGCTCGGACAAAGGCTGGCTGGAAGTGACGCGCAGCACGCTTTTGCCGTTGGCATTGATTACCGGCGTAAAACGCAGATCATCCAGGAATGCCGGACGCGGCACCCCGGCCTTGGTGAATTCGTCAGGCGGTGCCAGGCTCGGCACCACTTCAGCAGCGGTCAGATCCTTGACGTCCAACAACTCGATTTCAGCCAGCAGAGGCTGGTTCTGAGTCGACTTCAGGGTCAGCTCTCCGAGCCCGAGCGCCTGCGCCATACCGGATGACAGCGCCGAAGCGGCGGCGATTGCTAACACTAATTTGCGAACCTGAAGCATAGCCTCTTCCTTATTGGTACAGGCCTCGTCCCCCGAGGCCTGTATAGCTTCTGGAACCCTGCTGGAAATTGACGCCAAGTATCTTTTACAGAATATCTTTAATCAACAACTCAGCCAGTTGCACGGCATTCAAAGCGGCGCCTTTTCTTACGTTATCTGACGTCATCCAGAAATTAAGTTCAGAAGTGTCGTCTACAGCATGGCGCACCCGGCCGACATAAACCACGTCTTGTCCTACCGCATCGCCCACCGCCGTAGGATAGTCGCCCGCCTCTACCAGCTCGATACCTTCAGCGGCTTCAAGCGCCGCATTCACCGCATCCAGATCCACCGGCCCGGCAAGTTGCACGGCAACACTGAAGCTATCGCCAAAAAATACCGGAGCTTGAATGCAGGTCACCGAAACTTTCAGCGCGGGCATAGCCAACACTTCACGCAATTCTGTTACCAGGCGTTTTTCCAGTGGTACATGGCCTTGTGCATCAGGCTTGCCCACTTGCGCCAAGAGGTTAAACGCCATCTGGCGATCAAAAAAACTGGTCTCCAGCGGATGCAGATTCAGTAGTGCGGTGGTCTGACGCGCCAGCTCGGAAACCGCTTCACGGCCTTGGGCAGAAACTGCCAGACATGCCGTCACGTTGACCCGCTGAATATCCAGCAAGCCGCGCAGGGGCGCCAACACTACGGCAAGAGCGGTTGCCGACGGGCTCGGGCTGCTGATTTGCAGCGGCTTTGGCAACCCGGCCAATACTTGGGCATTGGCCTCGGGCACCACTTGCGGGGCCTGGGCCTCGGGCAATGCGCCCGACAAATCAATAATCGCGCACCCGCCAGCGCGGGCCTTGGCGGCAAAGCTCAGGGTCACGGCGGGGCCGGCAGCGAAAAACACCAGCTGCACTTTGCTGAAGTCAAACTCATCGACTTCACGCACTCGGACGTTTTTGCCCCGAAAAGGCACCGAATGCCCGGCTGACTCGCTGCTGGCCAGCAAATGCAAATCAGCGACCGGAAAATTGCGCTCTTCGAGAATTTGCACAATGGTTTCGCCGACAGTGCCGGTGGCGCCGACGACGGCGATATCAAAGGACTGGTTCATGCATCTACCTCAGGCGAAACGTGGGGAGCGGCACTGTACCGGGCGCAACCTTTGCAGGCAACGGACAGTGCCCGCCAGCGCGGCAGTAAAAAGCGCCACTCATTAAAAAGCCCGCCTCTCTTGCGAGAGGCGGGGCGTGGCTGCAACCAGGGCGGATTAACGCTCCAGCAGAATCCGCAGCATGCGGCGCAACGGCTCGGCCGCACCCCACAACAACTGGTCGCCCACGGTGAACGCACCGAGGAACTGCGAACCCATGTTCAGCTTGCGCAGACGGCCAACCGGCACATTCAGGGTACCGGTTACCCGGGTAGGGCTCAGTTCCTGGATGCTGTCTTCACGATGATTGGGCACCAGCTTGACCCAAGGGTTGTGCTGGCTGATCAGACCTTCGATGTCGGCAATTGGCACATCCTTGTTCAGCTTGATGGTCAAAGCCTGGCTGTGACAGCGCATTGCACCGATACGCACGCAGATACCATCCACCGGAACCGGGTTCTTGAAGCGACCCAGGATCTTGTTGGTTTCGGCCTGGGCCTTCCACTCTTCGCGGCTTTGACCGTTTGGCAGCTCTTTGTCGATCCACGGGATCAAGCTACCGGCCAATGGCACGCCGAAGTTCTCGGTCGGGTACGCGTCGCTGCGCATCGCTTCAGCGACACGACGGTCGATATCGAGGATGGCGCTGGCCGGATCGGCCAGTTGATCGGCCACAGCAGCGTGGGTCGAACCCATTTGCTTGATCAGCTCGCGCATGTTCTGCGCGCCGGCACCGGATGCCGCCTGATAGGTCATGGCGCTCATCCACTCCACCAGACCGGCCTCGAACAGGCCGCCCAGGCCCATCAGCATCAGGCTGACAGTGCAGTTGCCGCCGATGTAGTTCTTGGTGCCCGCATCCAGCTGCTGGTCAATCACCCGGCGGTTGACCGGGTCCAGAACGATCACTGCGTCATCCTGCATCCGCAGGCTCGACGCTGCATCGATCCAGTAACCTTGCCAGCCTGCCTCACGCAGCTTGGGGAACACCTCAGTGGTGTAGTCGCCGCCCTGGCAGGTCAGGATTACATCGAGGGTTTTCAACTCTTCAATGTTGTAAGCATCCTTGAGCGGGGCGATATCCTTGCCCACAGACGGACCCTGTCCACCGACATTGGAAGTAGTAAAAAACACCGGCTCAATAAGATCGAAATCCTGCTCTTCCAGCATCCGCTGCATGAGCACAGAACCAACCATACCGCGCCAACCGACCAGACCTACACGCTTCATCACAACGACACCTTTAACAAAAAGTGGGGTCGTTACTTCCACCAACAGGAAGTAACGGGCCAGAGAGATTACAGATTCTGTAGCGCCGCGACTACTGCATCGCCCATTTCCTGCGTTCCGACCCTGGTGCAACCCGCCGACCAGATGTCGCCGGTACGCAAGCCCTGGTCCAGAACCAGGCTCACGGCCTGTTCAATGGCATCGGCAGCGGCGGTCTGATTGAAGCTGTAACGCAGCATCATCGAGACCGACAAAATGGTTGCCAGCGGGTTGGCAATGCCCTGCCCCGCGATGTCCGGCGCCGAACCGTGGCATGGCTCGTACATGCCCTTGTTGTTGGCATCCAGGGAGGCCGACGGCAGCATGCCGATGGAACCGGTCAGCATCGACGCTTCGTCCGACAGGATATCGCCGAACAGGTTGTCGGTTACGATCACATCGAACTGCTTGGGCGCACGCACCAGCTGCATCGCGGCGTTGTCGACGTACATGTGGCTCAGCTCGACGTCCGGGTAGTCCTTGGCCACTTCCTCGACCACTTCGCGCCACAACTGGCTGGAAGCCAGCACGTTGGCCTTGTCCACCGAGCACAGCTTTTTACCGCGCACACGGGCCATGTCGAAGCCGACCCGGGCGATACGGCGAATTTCGCTTTCGCTGTAGGGCAGCGTGTCATAAGCCTGACGCTCGCCGTTTTCCAGCTCACGGGTGCCACGGGGGGCGCCGAAGTAAATGCCGCCGGTCAATTCACGAACGATCAGAATATCCAGCCCGGCAACGATTTCCGGCTTGAGGCTCGAGGCATCTGCCAGTTGCGGGTAAAGAATGGCCGGACGCAGGTTGCCGAACAGACCCAGTTGCGCACGGATTTTCAGCAGGCCGCGCTCAGGACGGATATCACGCTCGATCTTGTCCCATTTAGGGCCACCCACGGCACCCAGCAACACCGCGTCGGCGGCACGGGCGCGCTCCAGGGTCTCATCCGCCAGGGGTACGCCGTGCTTGTCGATGGCTGCGCCGCCGAGCACGTCATGGGTCAGTTCGAAGTCGAGCTGGAACTTGTCATTGGCCAGCTCCAGTACTTTTACTGCCTGGGCCATGATTTCCGGACCAATACCGTCACCTGGAAGAATCAGAATCTGCTTGCTCATGGGTCTCTCGCTACCTGTCAGTTGATCCCCCCTGAGGGGTATCCATAATTTTTATTGTCTGGTGCTTTTATTTTTCACACCAAAGAACCAATACGTCGGTACTAAACGAACCATCAGGTTCGATTTCAAAATAATCGCGCACTTCAGTGCCCATGGATTGCTGCAACTCGCGAATGGCCACGCTCATGCTCACCGGTGTACGCATGCGCTCAATCCAGGAGCCGAACTCTAAACGCAAACGCTGACGCTGTGTGCTGCGGGTATGCAAACCGGCCTCACTGACCTGGCGCAGCCACTCGCCTGCAGAATAATCACGCACATGACTGGTATCGCGCAGCACCTCGACACTTTGCAGATAAGTATCGAACAGCGGGCTACCGGGCGACATCACGTCGATAAAAGCCGCCACGCCACCGGGTTTGAGCACCCGCCGCACTTCGCGCAAAGCCTGGCCCAGGTCGCTCCAGTGGTGAGCGGAATAACGGCTGAGCACGTAATCGAACTCGCCATCGGCAAACGGCAGACGCTCCGCCGCACCGCGCTGGGTGCTGATATTGTCCAGCCCGCGATCCTGGGCGGCGGCGCTGACGACATCGAGCATTTGCTGCGACAGGTCGTAGGCCACCACCTCGTTAACCAGCGCCGCCACATGAAAGCTGACATGACCGGCACCGCAGCCCAGATCCAGTACCCGGGCATCCTGCTTGCCGGACAGCTCGGCCTGTAGCAGGCCGAACTCGGTGCCTTGCGCATGCACGGCACTGCTCAGATAGGCCGAGGCCTGTTCACCGAACTGCTTTTGTACAACCTGACTGTGACGGGCGCTGCTGCTCATGTTGAAGTCCCTTGTTTGATGGGCTGCCCTGATCGCTGCAGCAGCGATCAGGGCCGGCATTACGCGATTGCTGTAGGAGCGAGCTGATTCAAGCGTCGCGAAACAACCAGGGCTGGCTCGCACGGTGCTTGCTTTCAAAGGCGGCGATGGCCACATCGTCCTGCAAGGTCAGGCCGATATCGTCCAGGCCGTTAAGCAGGCAATGCTTGCGGAAGGCATCGATCTCGAATTTCAGCACCTTGCCATCCGGACGCGTCACGGTTTGCGCCTCAAGGTCGATACTGAGCTGATAACCCGGCTCGGCCTCGACCTGGGCAAACAGTTCATCGACCTCGGCGTCGCTCAAAATGATCGGCAACAGGCCATTTTTGAAGCTGTTATTGAAGAAGATATCGGCATAGCTCGGCGCGATGATGCTGCGAAAGCCGTATTCTTCCAGCGCCCAGGGCGCGTGCTCACGGCTGGAGCCGCAGCCGAAGTTCTCACGGGCCAGCAACACGCTGGCACCCTGATAACGCTCGGCGTTGAGCACAAAGTCCTTGTTCAACGGGCGCCGGGAGTTGTCCTGGTACGGTTGCCCGACATCCAGGTAGCGCCACTCGTCAAACAGGTTCGGACCAAAGCCGGTGCGCTTGATGGATTTCAGAAACTGCTTGGGAATGATCTGGTCGGTATCCACGTTGGCCCGATCCAAGGGAGCGACAAGCCCGGTGTGCTGAGTAAAAGCTTTCATGCGCAGCTCCTTAAACCAATTCGCGGACGTCGATGAAACGACCGTTTACAGCGGCGGCGGCGGCCATCGCCGGGCTCACCAGGTGAGTACGACCACCGGCGCCCTGACGGCCTTCAAAGTTACGGTTGGAGGTCGAAGCGCAGTGCTCGCCCGACTCCAGGCGGTCCGGGTTCATGGCCAGGCACATCGAACAGCCCGGTTCGCGCCATTCAAAACCGGCCTCCAGGAAAATCTTGTCCAGCCCTTCGGACTCGGCCTGGGCTTTAACCAGACCCGAGCCCGGCACCACGATCGCCTGCTTGATGGTGGAGGCCACTTTGCGGCCCTTGGCGACCACTGCCGCAGCGCGCAAGTCTTCGATCCGCGAGTTGGTGCACGAACCAATGAACACGCGATCCAGCTGGATATCGGTGATCGCCTGATTGGCGTTCAGGCCCATGTACTTCAAGGCACGCTCGATCGAACCACGCTTGACCAGGTCAGCTTCCTGCGCCGGATCGGGAACGTTCTGATCCACCGCCAGAACCATTTCAGGGGAGGTACCCCAGCTGACTTGCGGCTTGATCTGCGCCGCATCGAACTTGATCACGCTGTCGAAATGCGCGTCGGCATCGGAAACCAGATCCTTCCAGGCTTCCACGGCCAGATCCCACTCGGCGCCCTTCGGTGCAAACGGGCGACCCTTGACATAGGCCACGGTCTTTTCGTCCGCTGCAACCAGACCCACGCGGGCACCGGCTTCGATGGACATGTTGCAAATGGTCATGCGCCCTTCAACCGACAAATCGCGAATCGCACTGCCGGCAAACTCAATGGCATGACCATTGCCGCCTGCGGTACCGATTTTCCCGATCACTGCCAGCACGATGTCCTTGGCGGTCACGCCGAACGGCAATTGACCTTCAACCGAGACCAGCATGTTTTTCATTTTCTTGGCCACCAGACACTGGGTGGCGAGCACGTGCTCCACCTCGGAAGTGCCGATACCGTGGGCCAATGCGCCAAATGCACCATGGGTCGAGGTGTGCGAATCACCGCAAACCACGGTCATGCCCGGCAAGGTCGCGCCCTGCTCGGGGCCGATCACGTGAACGATGCCCTGGCGGATGTCGTTCATTTTGAATTCGGTGATGCCGTACTCGTCGCAATTGTCGTCGAGGGTTTGCACCTGCAAACGGGAAACCTGGTCGGTAATGGCCTCAATCCCGCCCTTGCGCTCCGGCGTGGTCGGTACGTTATGGTCCGGGGTCGCGATGTTGGCATCGATGCGCCAAGGCTTGCGCCCGGCCAGACGCAGACCTTCAAAGGCCTGCGGCGACGTCACTTCATGAATGATGTGACGATCGATGTAGATCAGCGCCGAGCCATCGTCGCGCTGCTTGACCAAATGCGAATCCCAGAGCTTGTCGTAGAGCGTTTTGCCGGCCATCAGACGGTTTCCTCATCAGCTACTTTTCTGTGCCAATAACCACTTGGCTTGTGAGGTCGATCCTATGGCGTTACAGTTAATAACTCAAATTCATAATTTTCATGCTTTGGATAACCAACAGGAATTCGAATAGATGGATCTCGCGAATCTCAATGCTTTTATCGCTATTGCTGAAACCGGGAGCTTCTCCGGGGCTGCCGAACGCCTGTTCCTGACCCAGCCGGCGATCAGCAAACGCATCGCCAGTATCGAGCAGCAACTCAAGCTCAGGCTGTTCGACCGGCTGGGCCGCGAAGTCAGCCTGACCGAGGCCGGGCGGGCCTTGCTGCCGCGGGCCTACCAGATCCTCAACGTCCTGGACGACACCCGCCGGGCGCTGAACAACCTCAACGGGGAGGTCAGTGGCCGCCTGACTCTGGCCACCAGCCATCATATTGGCCTGCACCGCCTGCCGCCCCTGCTGCGCGAGTTCACCCGCACCTACCCGAAGGTCGCGCTGGATATTCAGTTCCTGGATTCAGAAGTGGCCTACGAAGAAATTCTCCACGGCCGCGCCGAACTGGCGGTCATCACCCTGGCCCCGGAGCCCCATTCGCTGATTCGCGCCGTGCCGGTGTGGGATGATCCGCTGGACTTCGTAGTCGCCCCAGAACACACCCTCACCCGCCGTTCGAAGGTCAGTCTGGCCGACATTGCCCACCATCCGGCAGTGTTTCCGGGCGGTAATACCTTCACCCACCATATTGTCCAGCGCCTGTTTGAAGCCCAGGGCCTGACGCCCAATATCGCCATGAGCACCAACTACCTGGAAACCATCAAGATGATGGTCTCCATCGGCCTGGCGTGGAGCGTCCTGCCGCGCACCATGCTCGATGAGCAAGTGGCATCGATCGAGTTGCCCGGCATTCAACTGACGCGCCAGCTAGGCTACATCGTGCACACAGAAAGAACCCTGTCCAATGCCGCACATGCCTTCATGAAACTACTGGATGCCCAGGTCGACAGGGGTCACAGTGAGCAACCCTGAGATCGCTCCAGCGGTTCAGAAGCAAAACCGTCTCAATGGATCGAGATCCAAGGATCGCAGTCAATGCCATACCAGAGATATACCAGCCTCCCCCTAGACGGTTTGACTGAGGTTGACCCGATATCGCTGGAACACGGCAGGCAAAACAACGGGTCAGCGCAGCCCTGGTACTGGGACATTGAAACGGGGCTCATCAACAATGCAAGCCATCGGCGCACACGCCAGCAAGCGCTCAACAACTCAGAACAGCGCTTCGCCACACTCTTTCATTTATCGCCCCACATGGTGCTGCTGGTGCGCATCGAAGACGGGTTGATCAGTGAGGCCAACCATTGGTTCGAGAGCCTGCTGGGCTGGCCGTTAAACCAGGCAATCGGGCGTACGACCATCGAACTGGGGATCTGGCCAGATCCCCGGCAGCGCAAACAATTCATCAAGAACATACGCAGCAAAAATGCCTCGGTGAGTATGGAAGTCTGCCTGCAGGGCCGTGATGGACAACTGCACGACGGCATCCTCAGCGCACAAAAAGTCGAACTGGAGGGCGAGGCCTATCTGGTCAGTACCTTCCTGGACACCCGCAAAAGCAAAGAAGTCGAGCAAGCCTTGATCGACAGTCAGGAGCGCCTGGACCTGGCGCTGGACTCGGCACAACTGGGTACCTGGGACTGGCATATCCCCAGCGACAGACTCTACGGCTCGGCCCGTGCCGCCCAACTGCACGGCCTGCCGGCAGAACCGTTCAACGAGTCATTCGAAGCGTTCTTCGACGGTGTGCCCGAAGCCGAGCGTGACAATATGCGCGACACCTATCGCACACTGCGCGAAGGCCCCGCCGGGAGTTATCAACTGACCTATCGGGTGCCCGGCGAGAACGACACTTCACGCTACATAGAAAGTCGTGCCCGGCTCTATCGCGACGCTGAAGGTCTGCCCCTGCGCATGGCCGGGACCTTGCTCGACATCACCGAGCAAGTGGAGCGCGAACAACGCCTGAGCGCCTCCGAAGACAAATTTGCCAAGGCATTCCACTCCAGCCCCGATGCCATCACCATCAGCGAACTTGCCACTGGCAACTATCTGGAAGTGAATGACGGCTTCAGCCGGCTGACCGGATACAGCAGCGCCGAGGTGATTGGCCGCAGCCCTTACGAACTGGGGATCTGGGGGCATAGCTCACAGCGTCAGGCATTACTCGACGAGATCAAGGAAAAGGGCCGTATCCGCAACCGGGAAATACTCGGGCGCTCCAGACGTGGCGCCCTGCTCAACCTTGAGATATCCATCGAACCGATCACCCTTAATGACACCCCCTGCCTGTTGCTTACTGCCCGCGACATCAGCCAGCTCAAAGCGGCCCAGGCCCAGGCCAGCCACCTGGCCTACCACGACCCGCTGACCAACCTGGCGAACCGCTCGTTGCTGCTGGAGCGCCTGAACCATCAGACCGAGCTGCTTGAACACCATGATCTGCGCGGGGCGCTGTTGTTTCTGGATCTGGATCACTTCAAACACATCAACGACTCGCTCGGGCATCCGGTGGGCGACTCGGTGCTGAAAATCATCACCGCCCGGCTCGAAGCCAGTGTCCGCAGCGAAGACACCGTGGCACGCCTGGGCGGTGACGAGTTTGTAGTACTGCTGACCGGTCTCAAGGGTTCGCTGCAAGCAGTCACGCTTAATGTTCTGCGTACTGCCGACACCTTGCGCGAGCTGCTGGCCGAACCCATGTTTCTCGATGGCCAGCGCCTGCAAGTAACCCCCAGCATCGGCATTGCCTTGCTGCCCGACCACGGGATCACCGCGACAGACCTGCTGAAACGGGCCGACATTGCCCTGTATCGGGCCAAGGATTGCGGGCGTAATACCAGCCAGCTATTTGATTTTTCCATGCAGGCTGCGGCCAGCGAACGCATGAACATGGAAAGCGCTCTGCGCACAGCGTTGGCACGCAACGAGTTCAGCCTGCACTTTCAGCCCCAGGTCGACGCCCGGGAAAACCGCATCGTCGGCGCTGAAGCACTGCTGCGCTGGCAGCACCCGCAACTGGGGGCACAATCCCCGGCCGATTTCATCAAGATCCTCGAAGACAGCGGCCTGATTCTGGAAGTGGGCGCCTGGATTCTCGATGAAGCCTGCCGTTCGTTCGGCAAATTGTTGCGCGAAGGCCTGATCGACCCCCAGGCATTCAGCCTGTGCGTCAACATCAGCCCCCGGCAGTTTCGCCAAAGCGACTTCGTAGAACAGGTCAAGCGCAGCCTGTTGCACCATGACCTGCCCTGCTCGATGCTCAAGCTGGAAGTCACCGAAGGCATCGTGATTCAGAATCTGGAAGACACCATCGCCAAAATGCAGGCGCTCATCGCGTTGGGAGTGAGCTTTGCGATGGACGACTTCGGCACGGGCTACTCCTCGCTGACCCATCTCAAACGCCTGCCTGTGGACACCCTGAAAATCGACCAGTCGTTTGTGCGCGACGCCATTAACGCCCCCAACGATGCGGAAATCATCCGCGCCATTGTTGCCATGGCCCGCAGCCTGAAAATCAAGGTGGTGGCCGAAGGCGTCGAACAAGCGGCCCAGCTCCAGTTTCTGCAGAGTATTGGTTGCCATCTGTACCAGGGCTACCTGCACAGCCGGCCGGTGCCTCTGGCCCAGTTCCGCAAACTGCTGCAACACTGACCCCACCTGAAAACCCCGAAACCCCTGTAGGAGCGAGCTGTTCCAACCCGGCACGAAGGGCTATCGGGCACGTTCGCTCCTGCATCCCATGGCCCACATCCCATGAAGAGCGGATTTACCCTGCAAACGGACTACTCTGTGCCCCCTGGCCCCATGAAATAATCCAGCCTGTTACGAGTCAGAAAAATAATAAGGACCTACCATGCAAACCTCCGAGATTTTCATCCTGGGCGCCCGGCGCACCGCCATCGGCACCTTTGGCGGTGCACTCAAGGACGTTGCCCTGTGCGATCTGGCCACCACCGCAGTCAAGGCCGCCCTTATCGCTAGCCAGGTCGACCCGCAACGCATCGGCCACGTGGTGATGGGCAACGTGATTCCAACCGCCCCCCAGGACGCCTATCTGGCACGAGTGGCTGCAATCAACGCCGGCATCCCCAAGCAAACCCCCGCGTACAACGTTAATCGCCTCTGCGGCTCGGGCCTGCAGGCGATCATTTCTGCAGCCCATACCCTGATGCTCGGCGATGCTGATTTCGCCATCGGCGCCGGGGCCGAGTCCATGAGCCGCGGCCCGTACTTGCTGCCATCCGCCCGCTGGGGCGCGCGTATGGGCGATGCCCAGGTGCAGGATTACATGCTGGGCATTCTCCACGACCCGTTCCACGGTATTCACATGGGGATCACTGCCGAGAATATTGCGCAGCGCAACCATATCAGTCGCGAGGTACAGGACGCCCTGGCGCTGACAGACCAGCAGCGTGCCGCCCACGCCATCGCCCAGGGTTATTTCGACAGCCAGATCGCTGCCGTCGAGGTTAAAAGCCGCAAAGGCAGCGTCTTGTTCGACGTTGACGAACACCCGCGGGCTACCACCCTGGAACAGCTTGGGCAAATGAAGCCGGCGTTCAAAAAAGACGGCAGCGTGACGGCCGGTAACGCCTCGGGGCTCAACGACGGCGCCGCTGCGCTGGTGTTGGCCAGTGGTGCCGCGGTCAAGGCTGACAACCTCGCGCCTGTTGCACGCCTGGTGGCCTATGCCCACGCCGGGGTAGAACCTGAACTGATGGGGCTGGGCCCCATTCCGGCGACTCGTCTGGCGCTCAAGCGCGCAGGCTTGAAGATCGGCGACATGGACGTGATTGAAGCCAATATCGCCTTTGCGGCCCAGGCCTGTGCGGTGATGCAAGAACTGGAAATGGACCCGGCCCGGGTCAACCCCAATGGCTCAGGTATCGCTTTGGGCCATCCAGTGGGTGCCACCGGCGCGATTATCGCCAGCAAGGCCATCCACGAACTGCACCGGATAAAAGGCCGCTATGCGCTGGCCACCATGTGCATCGGTGGCGGTCAGGGCATAGCGGTTATTTTCGAGCGAGTCTGAACCCGTAAATGACCGTAGTCGCTGCCGAAGGCTGCGATGGACTGCGTAACGAAGGTCCTGCGGCCCTTGTCGCAGCCTGCGCCAGCGACTACGGCTGGCTTGTTACACCGGCATCCGGCCAAATTTCCCCGACTGGAAGTCGATGAAGGCCTGATGGATTTCAGCTTCGGTGTTCATCACAAACGGACCGTGCCCCACAATCGGTTCGTCGATGGGCTCACCGCTCAAGATCAACAGCACCGCATCGTTATTGGCCTCAAGACGAACCTGAGACCCGTCGCGGGCAAACAGCGCCATTTGTCCTTCGCGCACCACTTCCTGGCCATTGACCTCAACCGCACCGTGCAGCACCACCAACATGGTGTTGCGGCCCTGATGCAGATCGAGGGTGGTCGACTTGCCCGCGTTCAAGCGGATATCCCACACGTCGATCGGGGTGAAGGTACGGGCCGGGCCGCGCTGGCCGTCGAACTCGCCGGCGATCAAGCGCAGCCGGCCGGCACCGTCCTTGAGCGCCAGTTCAGGAATGTCGCGGTCGACGATACCCTGATAGCCAGCCTCCGCCATCTTGTCTTTGGCCGGCAGGTTGACCCACAGCTGCACCATTTCCAGGGTGCCGCCACTGCGGGCAAACGCCTCGGAATGGAACTCTTCATGCAGGATCCCCGACGCAGCGGTCATCCATTGCACATCACCGGGGCCGATAACCCCGCCATTGCCGGTGGAGTCCCGATGCTCGACTTCACCTTTGTAGACGATGGTTACCGTCTCAAACCCACGATGGGGATGCTGGCCTACACCACGACGCTCGGTAGTGGGCGTGAATTCCGCAGGCCCGGCGTAATCAAGTAACAAGAACGGGCTGACGTGTTCACCCATGCTGTCGTAGGAAAATAACGTACGAACCGGAAAGCCATCACCGACCCAATGCGCACGTGGAGCCGTATAGACACCCAGAATGTTTTTCATGTTGCACCTCCTGTAAATCATGGCAACAAGGATAGATTCGTATCACCCATAAGACTAGACGGTATAAATAGCACTCAGCGTTCCATATATAGAACGACCCTGCCACCCATATCCCTGTATGGCTCCGATACAAACCCGGGCCCGCATCGCTGGCAAGCCAGCTCCCACAGCAGCAGTCCCCACATACTCCTGCAGGAGCGAGCTTGCCTCGCGATGGCTCCGACACAAACCCGGGCCCGCATCGCTGGCAAGCCAGCTACCACAGTAGCTGTCCCCACATACCCCTGTAGGAGCGAGCTTGCCTCGCGATGGCTCCGATACAACCCCGGGGCCCGCATCGCTGGCAAGCCAGCTCCCACAGAAGCTGCCCCCACATAACCCTGCAGGAGCGAGCTTGCCTCGCGATGGCTCCGACACAAACCCGGAGCCCGCATCGCTGGCAAGCCAGCTCCCACAGTAGCTGTCCCCACATACCCCTGTAGGAGCGAGCTAGCCTCGCGATGGCTCCGATACAAATCCG
Source organism: Pseudomonas sp. Lz4W (assembly GCF_000346225.2). Taxonomy (NCBI): domain Bacteria; kingdom Pseudomonadati; phylum Pseudomonadota; class Gammaproteobacteria; order Pseudomonadales; family Pseudomonadaceae; genus Pseudomonas; species Pseudomonas sp. Lz4W. Next base: position 2,918,377 of record NZ_CP017432.1, read on the forward strand.
GGGCCCGCATCGCTGGCAAGCCAGCTCCCACAGAAGCTGTCCCCACATACCCCTGTGGGAGCGAGCTTGCCTCGCGATGGCTCCGATACAAATCCGGAGCCCGCATCGCTGGCAAGCCAGCTCCCACAGAAGCTGTCCCCACATGACCCTGTAGGAGCGAGCTAGCCTCGCGATGGCTCCGATACAAACCCGGGGCCCGCATCGCTGGCAAGCCAGCTACCACAGTAGCTGTCCCCACATAGCCCTGCAGGAGCGAGCTTGCCTCGCGATGGCTCCGACACAAACCCGAGGCCCGCATCGCTGGCAAGCCAGCTCCCACAGAAGCTGTCCCCACATAACCCTGCAGGAGCGAGCTTGCCTCGCGATGGCTCCGACACAAATCCGGGGCCCGCATCGCTGGCAAGCCAGCTCCCACAGAAGCTGCCCCCACATAACCCTGCAGGAGCGAGCTTGCCTCGCGATGGCTCCGACACAAACCCGGAGCCCGCATCGCTGGCAAGCCAGCTGCCACAGTAGCTGCCCCCACATACCCCTGTAGGAGCGAGCTTGCCTCGCGAGCTTTATATCGAGCCCTGATTGATTGCCGAGCGAATGCGGGAATCTTGAAAAGCTCGCGAGGCTAGCTCGCTCCTACAGGGTTTGGGGATTGCTCTGCAAAATCAAATCCAGCCAATTCAGTCGCTTGTTTCCGGTTTAACCCGCGTGCTGCGTCTTATAACTATTCGCATCAATCATTCCCCTCCCGGAGCCTCGGCACGCAATGCAACGATCCAATTTGAACCGTACCCTGTTAAGCAGCGCACTGCTGGCCTCGGCACTGCTGGGCACACCCATGGCTCTGGCCGCGCCGGTCGTGTTGAATATCCCGGCACAACCGCTGGCCAGCGCCCTGAACGAGTTCGGCAAGCAGACCAGTCTGCAAGTGCTCTACAGCCCGGATCAGGTACAGGGGATCAGTTCGCACTCCGTCTCGGGCTCACTGGAGCCGATCAAGGCTCTGGAAGCCCTGCTGCAGGGTAGCGGCATTTCATACCAGCTCAATGGCGACACGCTGATTCTCAATGTCGCCCAAGGCCAAGGCCAGGGCCTGGAGTTGGGTGCCACCACCATTTCCGGCCAGGGCCAGGGGGCGTTGCTGACCACAGAGGACACTGGGTCCTACACCACTGCCGCCAGCAACAGCTCGACCAAACTGCCGTTGTCGATCCGCGAAACCCCGCAGACCGTGACCGTAATTACCCGCCAGCTCATGGACGATCAGGCGGTCCAGAGCATCGGCGATGTGCTGCGTAACGCGCCGGGCATTTCGACCCAGGCCTACGACAGCGACCGCATGGAATATTCGGCCCGCGGCTACGCCATCACCAACTTCCAGTACGACGGCGTGAACGCCCGCTATGACGGGGTGTTCGATGAGGGCGCGACCAAGGTCGACATGGCCCTGTATGACCGGGTTGATATCGTCAAAGGCGCCACCGGCCTGCTGTCCGGCTCCGGCGAACCCTCGGCTACGGTCAACCTGATCCGCAAAAAACCGACCCGCGAATTCAAGGCGTCGGTGACTGCCAGCGCAGGCTCCTGGGACAACTACCGAACCGAAGGCGATATCTCCGGCCCGTTGAATGAAGACGCCAGCGTGCGCGGGCGCCTGGTCGGGGTGTATCAGGATGCCGATTCGTATCTGGATCACTACTCGAAAAAGAATGATGTGTTCTACGGCATCCTCGAAGCCGATATCACTCCCGATACCCTGCTGACCTTCGGCATGGACTATCAGAACATCAAGCCCCGCGGCTCGTCCTGGACCGGCAACCCCTACTACTTCTCCAACTACAGCAAGACCGACTTCAGTCGCTCGTTCAACCCGGCCACCGACTGGAGCCGTCGCGATGTAGTCGCGCAGACCACCTTCGCCTCCCTGGAACACCGCTTTGCCAATGAATGGAAAGTCAAAGGCAGCCTGACCCAGCAAACCAACGACCACGACACCCAACTGGGATCGGCCGGTGGCGGCATGCCGGACCCGGTCACCGGCGACGGCATGTTCTTCTACTGGGGCAAGTGGGAAGGTCACCGGGTGCAAAACACCTTCGACCTCAATGCCAGCGGCCCCTTCAGCCTGTTTGGCCGCGAACATGAACTGGTGGTCGGTGTTACTTCGCAGACCTCCCGCCAAACCGGGGCAACCTTTGATGCCAGTGAATTCGGCAAGGTCCCCGGCAGCATCTTTGACTGGAAGGGTGATTACCCGAAACCCTACTTCCCGAAAAACGGCAAATACCAGACCAACGAAAACCAGAACAGTGCTTACCTCGCTGCGCGCTTCAGGCCGACCGACGACCTGTCGCTGATTCTCGGCAGCCGCGTGAGCGACTTCCAGTACAACGACACGCGCACGTACTACGTGCAAACCCCCACCTTCAGCGACAACAAGACCACCTCCAAACAGCACGGCAAAGTCACGCCCTACGCTGGCGTGGTGTATGACCTGAACGACACCTACTCGGCGTACGCCAGCTACACCTCGATTTACAAACCGGTCACCGAGCGCAGCAAGTCCGGCACAACCCTGGCGCCCACCGAAGGCAACAGTTATGAAATCGGTTTGAAGGGTGAATACTTCGACGGCCGCCTGAATGCCAGTGCCGCGGTGTTCCGCACCGAGCAGAAAAACCTGGCCGTCTATGCAGGCATCGACGCTGCCAACCAGACCTACTATGAGTCCGTCGACGGAGCGACCACCAAAGGCATCGAATTCGAGCTGGCCGGTGAACTGATGCCGGACTGGAACCTGATGGCCGGTTACACCTACGCCCAGACCAAAACCGCAGATGGCGGTCGTCTGTACGGCTACCCGCTGGAAACCACCAAGCCTGAAAACGTGGCGCGGGTATTTACCACCTACCGCCTGCCGGGGGTGTTGAACAAAGTTATCGTGGGCGGTGGTGTCAACTGGCAGAGCCCGTTCTACGGCAAGATCTACAACGATGCCAAGGGTGACTACGACATCATCGAGCAGCACAGTTACGCGCTGGTCAACCTGATGACCCGCTACGAGTACAGCGATCACCTGAGCTTCAACCTCAACGCCAACAACCTGTTCGACAAGAAATACCTGTCGGGCCTGGGCAACTTCAGCACCACCTACTACGGCGAGCCGCGCAGCCTGATGCTGACCAGCAAATACATCTTCTAAAAGCCGGCCCCGCATCGCTGGCAAGCCAGCTCCCACAGGTATTGGGTGCAGCGCAAGCCGTAACCCTGTAGGAGCGAGCTTTTCAAGACGCAGAGCTCGCGAGGCAAGCTCGCTCCTACAGGGTCAGGGGTGGGTCAGGGCTGCCACTGGGGCTTTTGGTGGTCGAGCTTTCGGTCCAGAAAGCTCGCCGCGCTGATCAGCGCCAAATGGGTCAAGGCTTGCGGGGTATTGCCCAAATGCCTGGCATAAAGGTCGAACTCTTCGGCATACAGCCCCAGCGGGTTGGCGTAACGCAATAACTGTTCAAATTCCAGATGCGCCTTTTCCACTTGCCCGGCCCTGGCCAGGCATTCCACGTACCAGAAGGAACAGGCGGCAAACGCACCTTCTGTGCCTTGCAGGCCATCCAGGCCACTGTCGTCATTGCGATAGCGATAAACCATGCCATCACGCACCAGACTCTTTTCAATGGCCGCAAGGGTCGCCAGCCAGGCCGGATCTTTCGCTGCGACAAAACGCACCAGCGGCATCAACAACATCGAACCATCCAGCGCCGTGCCGCCCTTGTACTGGACAAAATGGCCGCGCTCGGCATTCCAGAAGTTCTGCCAGATGTCAGTGTGAATCTCTTGCCGGGTCTCGTTCCAGCGGGAGAACGGCGCAGGCAACGAGCGCTTGGAGGCCAGGCGAATGGCACGATCCAGCGCCACCCAGCACATCAGCCGGGAGTGCAAAAAGTGATGCTTCTCGCCGCGCATCTCCCAAATCCCCACATCCTCCTCCTGCCAGGTCACGCACACGTGATCGACAATCTGGGTCACATGCTGCCAACCCTCATGGCTGATGGCCTCGCCGTATTTGTTGGTCAGGTACACCGCGTCCAGCAGCTCACCAAAAATATCCAGCTGCACCTGATCAAATGCGCCGTTGCCAATCCGCACCGGCCTGGCGCCGCCGTATCCGGACAAGTGGCTCAGTTCTACCTCGGGCAAATCATTGCGGCCGTCAATGCTGTACATGATGTTCAGCTTCAGGGGCTGGTCGCAGCACTCCCCTACCCGGCCACGCAGCCAGCGCATAAAGCCATTGGCCTCATCGACAAAGCCCAGGCGCATAAAGGCATAAACCGTGAAGGACGCATCACGAATCCAGGTATAGCGGTAATCCCAGTTACGCTCGCCCCCCGGGGTTTCCGGCAAGCCAAAGGTGGCGGCCGCAATGATCGCGCCCTCCTTGCGCGAGGTCAGCAGCTTGAGGGTCAGGGCCGAGCGGTTGATCATTTCCCGCCAGCGTCCGCGATAGATCGACTGTGCGATCCACTGCCGCCAGAATTGCAGGGTGCGCTGTAACGCCAGGTCGCTGGCGTCCACTTTCACCCGCTCATCGTCAACTGCGCCCAGTACAAACTCGGCCGTTTCGCCCTCCGCCAGGGTGAACGTGCTACAGGCCGCTTGATCCGCAACCGTCAAGGGAACACTGGAGGCCAGTCGAAGACCGGGCTGCCCCTCGGCGTCGAAGCACACATCCTCACCATCGGCACGGGCTTTGGTGGCCGCGCGGGCGTAGTCATGGCGAACCGCGCAGCGCAGCAAAAAGGTGGCGCTGCCGCTGACCACGCGCACGCGGCGCATCAGTAGCGGCAGTTGATCATCGTGGTCACTGACCGGCAGCAAATCGGTAATTTCCACCACCGCTTGCGGCGCCAGCCAGCGGGTCTGCAAAACGTTGGTGTCGGGGAGGTAAATTTGCTCGCGGCGGGCATCGGCTATCTGCGGGGCCAGTTGAAAAATCCCTGCCTGGGGGGTGTCCAGCAGTGAGCAGAAGATGGCAGGACTGTCGAACTCGGGCCAACAGAAAAAATCCACACTGCCCTGGTCATTGACCAATGCCGCAGTGCGCATGTCGCCAATAATGCCGTGTGCCTCGATCGAGCTTTGCAATTCGTCCTGGATGTTAACCATTGTCACGGAACTCCGGATAAAGGCTCATGCCGCCATCGATAAACAAGGTAGTCCCTACTACATAATCCGAGGCGTCGCTGGCCAGCCACACCACCGCGCTGGCCACATCCCCGGGCTCACCGACGCGACCATAGGGGATCAGTTTCAGCAGTTGCTTCTCGGCCGCGCCTTGGGTCACGTCACGATTGATTGCCGTGCGAATGGCCCCGGGGGCTATGCCGTTGACCCGGATCTTTTGCTCGCTGACTTCCTGCGCGAGGCTGCGCATCAGCATTTCAACGCCGCCCTTGGAGGCTGCATAGTTCACATGCCCGGCCCAGGGAATCAGTTGGTGCACAGAGCTCATATGAATGATTTTGCCTGCTGCACAGGACACGCCTTCACGAACGCCCTGACGGTTGAAGATCTTCAGGGCTGAGCGCGCGCACAGGAACTGGCCGGTGAGATTGACACCGATGACGGTGTTCCATTGTTCCAGGGTCATGTCGGTGATTGCGGCGTCTCTCTGCAGCCCTGAATTAGCGACCAGAATGTCGAGATAGCCGAAAGCATCCAGGGTTTGTGCAAACAGGCGTTCAACTTCAGCCTCTTTCGATACATCGGCGCCCAGGGCAATGGCTTTGCCGCCTGCGGCGTTGATTTCGTCTGCCAGTGCCTGGGCGGGAGCTGCCTGGGAGTTGTAGTTGAGGACCACCGAGGCACCGGCAGCCGCCAGGGCCCGGGCGCTGGCAGCCCCCAGCCCGGAACTGGCCCCGGTGACCAGGGCGACCTGATGCGCGAGAGAAATCTGCATGGTTGTCTGCGCCTGCTTTATGAATGGGCATAACGGCTGACCCATGCAGGGCTACAGGAGTTCAAAGCGCAATATTGGCGTTACCTGCACAACCCGCAATCACCGCAGTCGCTGCCGAAGGCTGCGATCCACGGCGCAGCCTTGGCAGATCGGGGATCGCAGCCTCGTTTTTCGTCAGCGACTACAAGCCCTGACGCCCTTCAGGCGCCTATCACTTTTTTTAACCCCACCGGTTGCAGGTTAAACCTGTCCGCCAGAAACGGCGTGACATCCAGCGGCAACGGTTGATCACGCACCAGCGCATCCAGCATGACCCCGGTGATCGCCGAGGTCAGGATGCCGGTACGGAAATGCCCGCAGGCGTTCAAGTACCCTTCAACCCCTGCCATCGGCCCCAAAATCGGCAGTTCATCCGGCGACCCCGGGCGCAATCCGGCCCAGGTGCGCTTGAGGTTGACGTCTTTGAGCTCTGGAATGCAACGCATCGCCCCCTGCACCAAACCGGCAATCTCCGGGAAGGTGGTGCTCACGTCGAACCCCTTGTCTTCGGTGGTACTGCCAATCAGGATTTCTCCATTGTCCTTTTGCGCCAGATAACAGTCGCTGGTGGTCAGGCAGCCGTTAAGCAGCTTGGGCATGCGCTCGGTCAAGACGATCTGGCCCTTGACCGGCGCCACGGGGATGCTCAGGTCCGTGGCCATCACGCTGAGTTCTGCGGCCCAGGCGCCGGCAGCATTGATCAGGGTCTTGCAGTGAAATGCACCCTGGTTGTCAGTTCGTACCCCCACCACCTTGCTGCCCTGACGCAGCACCTCGGTGACGTTGCTGTTGAAGTACAGGTCGACGCCATTTTGCCGCGCACCTTCGGTGTAGGCATCGGTCAGCCGGAACGGGCTCACCTGGTGGTCACAGAGAAATTCCAGCGCCCCCAGGGCGTCATGGCTGACGCTCGGCTCGGACTCGCGCAAGGCCGCCTGGTCAAGCCAGCGCACCTCGTCGCTCAGGTGCGGGATGTTGGCAACGATATGCTCGGCGTAGAGACGGTCTTCATCGTCGTAAATCACGTACTTGAGCCCGGTACGCTCGAACTTGAAGTCCATGCCGTGCTTTTCGATCATTTCCTGATGCAGGCCCGGGTACAGCGCATTGGACTGCAGGGCGAAATCAAAGAAACACTCCGGCAGGATATGGGGGGTGCTGGAGTCGACGATCACCGCCGTACCCTGGGCTTCACGCTTGCGCTCGGCAGACATCATGCGAAAAAAGATCACTCCGCAGCCAAGCCCGACAGACTCGCCGATGGCCCAAAGACCACCCGCCGACGCGCGGCTGGCATTGCCCGGGCGCTTGCAGTCGATCATCGCCACTTTCAGGTCTTTGCGACGGGACAGGTGGTAGGCACAGGAAGCACCGATAACGCCACCACCGGCGATTACAACGTCATATGTCTTGATCATGTCAGGCATCCTTGCAGGCATTGGTAAAAGCCGAAAACGGCACCGGTTCCAGCGGAAAACGCGGGCGCAACCAGCCCACATCCTGGCGGCCGGTGGACTCGCGCAGGCGATCACTGCAGTAGCCGACGCACATCCGGCCCTGACAGTCGCCCATGCTGACCCGCGTGCGCATTTTCAGGCTGGCCATGTCCTGCACCCCTTGGCTAAGGGCCTGGTCGATGTCGGCTCGGGTGACGTTCTCGCAGCGGCATACCACTGTGTCCGCCTGGGGCAATTCGATCTGGCGCGTACCGCGTTGGGTATAGCGATCGATGGCGCCACGAAAGCGCACGATGGTGTTGAGCCGTGAAAGATAAACCCGCCGCTGGGCCCGGGCCTGTTTCTCGCTCAGAACCCCGCGCTGGAGCAAAATCGATAACGCCGCGATCCGTCCGGTGAGCATCGCCGCTTCACCGCCGCGCATGCCGGTGACATCACCGGCCAGGTGGATGTGCGGCTGATTGCTGCGCTGCCAGGTATCGGCTTTGACAGCCAGATAGCCGTCGACGTTGTAGGCGTGATCAAGACCCATTTGCTGAGTCAGTTGCGTACGGGGGATAAAGCCGTAGCCCACCGCCAGCGTACGGGCCATGACCGGTTGCGCCTTGCTCAGGTCCGGTTGCCAGGTGCCGGAGTACGGCGCCACTATGACTTCGCTCAGCTCGCCGTCACCCCGCGCCTGCACTACGCCCCAACCGTAACGCACGGTCACGCCGTGGCGCTTGAGGTACATCAGCATGCTCAAGCCGTCGAGAAACAGCTGGGGCTGGTTCAGCAGCGCCAGGCTTTCCTTGGCAATCCGGGTAAATTCACAGGCCTCATACACACCGGCCACTTCAACACCCGCCGCGTGCAACTGGCACGCCACCAGCATCAACAGCGGCCCGGTGCCGACGATCAGCGTCGGCCCACGGGGTTTGACCACGCCACTTTTGATCTGCAGTTGCAGACCGCCCAGCATGATCACGCCGGGAATGGTCCAGCCAGGAAACGGCACGCTGCGTTCATGGCACCCGGCGCCCAGCAGCAGCTGGCCGAAGCCGACTTCCTGCAGACGTTCGTCCGGGTCCAGCACTTGCAGGCTGTGTTCGCCCTGCCCGCCGACTACGCGGTGGTTGAGGCGCACATCTACCGAGTGGGCAATGTCGGCAAACTCTGCGTGCAGTTTGTGCAGTGCATCCTTGTAGCGCTCCCCCAGATAGTCGAGCTCGACACCTTCACGCAATGGCCCGCGATAAACCACGCCACCCAATCTGGAGGCTTCTTCCAGCAAGGTGCTGCGCACTCCATGCTGCGCCAGCTCGATAGCTGCCGAAATAGCCGCCGGACCACCGCCGACAATCACCGGATCCGGGCTCATAACACAGCCTCTTGGGCAGTGACCCGGTTGGTCCCGGTTTCCACGCTCATCCCCGGCTGCACCAGGGTCTGGCAGGCCCGGCGTTTGTGCCGGCCATCGATCTTGACCAGGCAGCAATAGCACACCCCCATGCCGCAATAAGCACCATTCATTTCACCGTGATCATTCGGTGACAACTGGCGCACCCCCACTGCATTCAACACGCTGAGCACGGTCTCTCCTTTAGCTGCATTTACCGCCTGCCCATTGATCAGGATCGACATGTCAGCCTTTATCAAAGGTTGAATGTCGTACTGGCGGTTCAAGTCATCCATGTCTGGTATCCCTTTTTTGTGTGTGTTGCAGTTCGGCAAACTACTGGCACCCTGTGCCAGGGCAGGTGACGTTAGCTGAATATAAAAATCAGACATTGATGCAGGCCACTATAAGGTCGGTATTTATGTTTTTTGACCCGTTAGCCTTACACTGACGGCCCCTTGCAAACTGGCACGATCATGGACCTCGACCTGGCCCGGACCTTTCTCGAAATTGTTCGCTGCGGCAGCCTCGCGAGTGCCGCCGAGAAACTTCATGTCACCCAGACAGCCGTCACGGCCCGGGTGCAAAAACTCGAAAGCCTGCTCGGCGTGACGCTGTTCATTCGCAACCGCGCAGGCGCCAGACTGACCTGCGACGGGGAAGCCTTCGTGGTCTACGCCAATCAGCTGCTGCAGACCTGGGAAGCCGCACGACGGGATCTGCCGCGCCCCGAAGGCTTGCACCAGATGCTGCACATCGGCGGTGAAGTCAGCCTGTGCAACCCGCTGATTCTGAGCTGGGCCAAAGCCCTGCGCGAACACCTGGACACCCACGCCTTGCGGGTGCAGATTCGCGACGGCGAGCAATTGTTGGAGCAGGTTGAAATGGGCCTGCTGGACGCGGCACTGGTCTATCAGCCGGTGTATTGGCCCGGGGTGCAGGTGGAGCAATTGCTGGAGGAAAAACTGATTCAGATCCGCCGCCCCGCCATGCCCGAACCCTATGTGTATGTGGACTGGGGCGAGGACTTCCGCCGCCAGCATGACGCAGCACTGCCGGACCGGGCGCGGGCCGCCATCAGCTTCAACCTGGGGCCGGTGGCATTGCACTACATTCTGGAAAACGGCGGCAGCGGCTACTTTCGCACCCGGGTGGTTCAGAGTTATCTGGACAGCGGCGCGCTGGAGCGCGTTCCCAAGGCCCCCGAGTTCAGTTACCCGACCTATCTGGTGTATTCCCGCGAACGCGACGGTAGCGCCTTGCAACAGGCTATCGAACTGCTGCGGGAGGTGGTCAAGCGCGACAGCGACTGGTCCCAGCGCTGGATCCCGGAGATTTGACCGGCCGTTGCCACGGCCTGTGGCAGCGGGCTTGCCCTTGCCGTAATGAAAGGTTTCAGCTTTCTACTTTGCAGCCAATCCCTTAGGCTGCGAGCGCCAGATAATCACAAGAACCGCACAGGTGGCCCATGACCGATCTCACCCGGACCAGCGACAGCTGGCTGACCTCCGCCCCCCATCAACAGTGGCTGCACGCCCAGGGCCAGACCCTGCTGGATTTCGCCAAGGCCGCCCGTGTTCCCTCCGGTTTCGCCGGCCTTGACCGCTTTGGCCAGCGCGCAGACGATGCCCCGGCAGACACAGTAACCACCGCCCGTATGGTTCACAGTTTCGCCCTGGCCCATATCCAGGGCCTGCCGGGTTGCGCACCGTTGATCGACCACGGCCTGAAGGCACTGGCCGGGGCCTTGCGCGATGGCGTGCACGGCGGCTGGTTCGCCGCCCCCGACGCGCAGGATGGCAACACCCGCAAAGCCGCGTACCTGCATGCATTTGTCGCCCTGGCCGCCAGCTCCGCAGTGGTGGCCGGGCGCCCGGGCGCCAGTGCATTACTGGATGAAGCGGTAGCGGTGCTGGAAACACGGTTCTGGTGCGAAGACGAAGGTGCCCTGCTGGAGTCCTTCGCTAGTGACTGGAGCGACTGCGAAGCGTATCGCGGGGCCAACAGCAATATGCACGGCACCGAAACCTTTCTCGCCCTGGCCGACGTGCTCGACCAGGACCTGTGGCTGGAGCGCGCCCTGCGCATCAGCGAGCGGGTGATCCACCAGCACGCCGCGCAGTCCGCCTACCTGCCCGTCGAACACTTCGATGCCCGGTGGCAGCCGTTGCCGGAGTACAACCGGGACCATCCGTGCGACCCATTCCGCCCCTTCGGTAAAACCCCGGGTCATGCCTTTGAATGGGCGCGCCTGCTGCTGCACCTGGAAGCTGCGCGCAAGCAGCGCGGCCTGCCCGCGCCCGCCTGGTTGCTCGAAGACGCCCGCCAGCTGTTCCACAGTGCCAGCCTGCATGGCTGGAATGTCGATGGTGACACCGGCATTGTTTACACCCTGGACTGGGACAACCGGCCCGTGGTGCGCGAACGCCTGCACTGGACCCTGGCCGAAGCCTCGGCGGCAGCGGCGGCCTTGTTGCAACGCACCGGCGAGCAGGAATATGAAGTCTGGTATCAGTGCTTCTGGGATTACATCGACCTGCACCTGATCGATCGCCAGCACGGTAGCTGGCACCACGAACTGGGGCCTGACAATCAGCCTTCGGAAAAAATATGGCCCGGCAAGGGCGATCTGTACCACGCCTACCAGGCCACCTTGTTACCGCGCCTGCCGCTGGCCATCAGCCTGGCCAGCGCACTCAAACTGCGCCGTTGAAAGCCCATAACGGCTGCGATTAGCGGTGCGCAAAACCGGGGGGCAGATCAACCCTGCCCACCAAACAAGCCCGTAAAGCCCCGGTATCACCAGTCGTATTTGACTTCCAGCGCCGCAGTCCGTTGTTGGCCGTAGTAACAGCCAAAGCTGTAATTACACGACGAGACGTACTCGCGGTCGAACAGGTTTTGCACATTGAGGCTGGTACTCACCCCTTTGAACCCCGGGTCCAGCGCCGCCAGGTCATAGCTGAGGGTGGCGTCGTAGATCACGAATGACGGGGTTTTGAAGGTGTTGTCCGAGTCACCGTAATTCTTCCCGGTGTAACGCGCACCGCCGCCCAGGGTCACCCCCTGCAGCAGGTTGCCGGTGAAGTGGTAATCGGTCCACACACTCGCCGCCCATGGCGCCTGGGCTTCGCTGCGGTTGCCCTGGTTGCCATAGTTGGACTTGCTGTAGAACACATCCAGGTAGGACAACGAGGCAATCAGGTCAATATTGTTGAAGCTGCTTTTGCCTTCCAGTTCGATCCCCCGCGAGCTGACTTCACCTTCCTGAATCTGATACTCCTGGTACTGCAAGTCACCGGTCAGCACGTTCTGCTGCTTGATCTGAAACACCGACGCCGTGAGCAAGGTGCTGTCGTCAGGCTGATACTTGACCCCCACTTCATACTGCTTGCCCAATTGCGGGATGAACGCCTTGCCCCCACGCTCCGGAGCTGCGGTACCCACTGACGGCAGGAACGATTCGGTGTAGCTGATATAGGGTGCCAGCCCGAACGAGGTGACGTAGGTCAGCCCCACGCGCCCGGTAAACTTGTTGTCGTTTTGCATCTCCCGGGAATCGGCCAGCAGGTCATTGTTATCGACTTTGGCCCAGTCATGGCGCCCGCCAATGGTCAGGATGAAGTTGTCGAACTTGATCTGATCCTGCACATAGAAGCCGGTTTGCTTGACCCTGTTATCCCACTTGGTGGTCAGGGTCGGCACCCCCGTGGTGCGGTAGTTGGTGGGGTTGTAGAGGTCGATGATTTCACTGCCCGACAGGTTGTAGCCCTGATACTTGCGGGTGAAATCCCGGTAGTCCAGGCCCACCAGCAGGGTGTGCTGCAGGGGGCCGGTGGTGAAGTCGCTTTGCAGGTGGTTGTCGAAACTGTAGGAACTGTTTTGCTGGCGCCAGTCGAGCTTGGTGCGACTGGCGTGGGTGTCACTGATGCCCTCGGGGGTGGTGACAAAACGGTTGAGGTAAAAGCCTTTGTAGCGGTCGTTGACGTCGATATAGCTCAGGCTCTGGCGATAGGTCATGGCCTCATTGAAAGCATGGGAAAACTGATAGCCAAGCACGTATTGATCACGCTTGTAGTCGTTCCATTTCGAGTCGCCCAGAAACGTATCACGATCAATCCTGTTGCCCTGGGAGTTGCGATACAGGCTGCCCACCGCCGGCAAGGCCTGATAGTCGGCCAGGGCGTCATCGCGCTGGATTTGCGCATACAGCGTCAGCTCGGTGTCGTCGTCGGGCATCCAGCTGAAGCTGGGCGCCAGCAGCTGGCGTGAATCCTCGGTGTGGTCCACCTGTTCGCTGCCGGTATTGCCGACCCCGATCAACCGGTAACTGAGGGTTTTGGCCTCGTCCAGTGGCCCCGTGAAGTCAAACGCCAGGTTGTAGCGATCGAAACTGCCGGTGCCGACCTTGATCTGGTGCGCGGCTTCGGTACTCGGCCGCTTGGACACCATATTGATCATGCCTCCGGGCTGATTCTGCCCGTAGAGCACCGAGGACGGCCCTTTAAGAACTTCGATGCGCTCCAGGGTATAGGGGTCGATCTGTGGCGTGCCGCCCAGACTCCCGGCCGAGGGCAAATAAGCGCCATCGAGATAAAGCAGGGTCGGGGCAAAGCCGCGGCTGGTGATTTCATCGGCGATGGTGTTGCGGTCGGTGTAGCCATTGGTGCTCAGGCCCGGGGTGTAACGCAGGGCCTGGGTCAGATCGCGGGCGCCCTGGACCTGCACCTGATCCGCCGTCACCACGTTGATGGTCTGCGGGATCTCCAGAATCGGTGTATCGGTTTTAGTGGCCGTGGCCGATCGGGTGGCAACAAAACCGTCAACCGCTCCGCGAGCGTCCTCGGCGGTACGCCCCGATACTGTGGTTGCTCCAAGATTCAAGGTGCCCGTTGCCGCCAGCGGGTAAACGCTCAGGGCACCGCTCTGGGTCACGTTCAAACCCAGACCGCTGCCTGCCAGGGCACGCTCGGCGGCCTGCTGCGGGGTGAACATGCCCCGTACCGGGGCCGAGGTTTTCCCCTGCAACAAGGCAGGAGCTACCGACAGGGTCAGTTGGCTGTCACGGGCAATCCGGCTCAGTGTCACACCCAGCGGCGCCGCCGGCAGGTCAAAGGCACGCAGGGCGCTCTGTTCATTGGCCAGCGGCCCGGCCACCGCAGCCAAAGGGCAGGCAATGCTCAGGGTAATGGTCAGCGCCAGCAGGCAGGGTCTCAACGGGGCGTACGACATGGGGCATCCTTTCTCGTTGCAAGGTAGGCAGTTGTAACCTTGACCAACGAGCAGAGTTTTCCCCTCAGCTTATTTGTAAATAATTCCCATTCGGTGGAATTTTTACCCGCGCACATCAATCAGGGTCAACCAGGGCCCATAGCGCGTGACCTTGATCGGCAAGGTTTGCGCCAGAGTGCTCAAGGTCTGCGGTGTGTCGTCCAACGAGAAAACCCCGAACACCCGGACCCTGGCGGCTTCGGGACTGATACGCAGAACCCCGGCCTGATAAGGCCGCAGCGCCTCTACCAGAGTCGACAACGGCTCGTCATGCAGCTCGACCCGGCCTTCGAGCCAATCGGCCTGACTGCGTGCGGTCGAGGTTTGCGGGTCAATCTGGCTGGCGCTGAACGACACCGCCTGACCGGCATTGATGCGTCGCTGCAGACCATTGAGCGTATCCAGCTGCACGCTGTGCTGCTGCACACTGGCCAGGCTTTCGTCCGGTCCCTGGCGCACCATGAACCGTGTGCCCAGGGCCTGGACCTGGCCTTGGGCGGTCGCAACCACAAAGGGCCGCAGCGGGTCGGCGGCAACATCGACCTGCAACTCGCCTGCGCGTAATTGCACCCGCCGCTGCCCGGCGCTGAACTGGATATCCACGGCGCTGCGGGCGTTGAGTGTCAGGCGGCTGCCATCCGCCAGCTGTATGGTTTTACGCTCGCCGGTGGCGGTATGTTGATCGGCCATCAAGCCCCTCAGCGGGGTGACCCGGTCGACCACACTCGCGGCGCCCAACCCCAGCAGTAACAGCAACAGGCCGCCTTGCAGGGCTTTTTTGCCTGGGACCGTTGAACTGGCCAGCAGCGCCTTGCTCGCGGCATGCAACTGCCCGGGGTTGCGCCGTTCAACAGACTGCAAATCCGCCAGCGGGTTTTTCAAGACCCCGGCCACCCGCTGCCAGGCAGCCATATGCTCGGGTTTTTCCGCCAGCCAGGCTTTGAACACCTGACGTTCCGAAGGGCAGGCCTGCCCGGACTCAAGCCGCAGCATCCAGTCCACGGCGGCACGGGTGGCGGGATCAACTCTGACCTGGCTCATGGGCACTCCCGGGTTTGCGCCAGGCAATGGAAAAAGGCCCGGCGCAAATCGCGCTCAACGGTGGCCAGTGAAACACCCAGCAGAGTGGCGATGGCCTGCTGCGGCATGGCTTCGAGGCGATTGAGCAAAAACGCCCGCCGCACCCGCGACGGCAAGCCTTCCAGCGCCTGATCAATCGCTTCGATCGCCTCGCGTACCAGCGCAATGTCTTCGGCTGAGGGGGCATAATTCTGGGGCAGGTCTGCAAGCTGCTCCAGATAGGATTGCTCCAGCTTGCGTCGACGCCATAGCGAGCACAGCAGCCGCCGGGCAACGGTACTCAGATAGGCTCTGGGCTGTTCAATGCGCTCGAGTTGCTGCGCATCGAAAGCCCGCACGAAGGTGTCCTGAGTCAGATCGGCAGCATCCTGCGGGCAGCGCACCTGTCGCGACAGCCAGCCGCGCAGCCACGCATGATTGTCGTGATAAAGACTCGCCAGCAGGGCTTTGGGATCCACAGGACTAGACACGATAGATAACCAGGACTCAAATAGCAATAAGTCGCATTATCGATAGATCCCAGGGAAAAGCAACATGCATATCCAGGTAATACCGCCAGCCTTGCCAGCGATGCCATCGCGGGCAAGCCCGGCGCCCACAGAGGCCGGGCCTGTTGTTGGGTATCTAACGGGCCTGGATCAACGCCCGCCGCACAAATCGATAAAGGTACCAGTGGCGTAGGAAGCCTTGTCGCTGAGCAGCCAGATAATGGCTTCGGCGACTTCCTCGGGGCGTCCGCCACGGCCCATCGGGATGCTCGACTCCAGCTTGCTGACCCGCCCCGGGTCGCCGCTCAAGGCGTGGAACTCGGTAAAGATCAGGCCCGGGCGCACCGCGTTGACCCGGATCCCCTCGCCCGCCAGTTCTTTGGACAAGCCCAGCGTAAAGGTGTCCAGTGCGCCTTTTGAAGCGGCATAGTCCACGTACTCATTGGGCGAGCCCAGGCGTGCAGCCCCCGACGACACGTTGACGATATTGCCGCCCTGGCCGCCGTAACGCGGAGACATGCGCAGTACCGCATACCTGGAACACAGGATCGGCCCCAGCACATTGGTTCTCAGGGTGTGCAAAATACGCGATTCGGACATTTCGTCGACCCGGGACTTGAGGCCCACGGTGCCGGCATTGTTGACCAGCGCCGTGATCGGCCCGAGCTCTTCGTCAACCCGGGTAAACAGGCTGATGATCTCTTCTTCATTGCTGACATCGGCTTGCACCGCAATCGCCTTTGCCCCCAGCGCATGCACCCGGGCCAGCACTTCATGGGCGGCGGCGGCATCCGTCAGGTAGTTGATGCAAATCCGGTAGCCCTGCTGTGCTGCCAGGATCGCAGTTGCAGCGCCAATGCCGCGACTGCCGCCGGTGATCAAGATGACTTTGTCCATAAAAACGCTCTCCAGTTCGACGGTGCAAATGTGACCGGCAGAATAACCGCGAAAGCTTTGGTTTGTCAGGACGCTGGCGATTGGCCTTAACGCGACAGTTCGGCGCGATGGATATCCAGCATGAATTGCTCGGCCGGTAGCGGTTGCCCCAGCAGAAAACCTTGCAGGGCATCACAGCCCAGAGTGGTCAGGAAGCTTTGCTGGGTGTCGGTTTCAACCCCTTCAGCCACAATCCGCAACCCCAGTGCCTGGCCCAGAGCCACAATCGCCGAGACAATCGCGGCATCGTCGCTGTCATGCTCCAGGTCGCGGACAAACCCGCGGTCGATTTTCAGTTCATTGGCCGGCAGGCGCTTGAGATACATCAGGCTCGAATAGCCGGTGCCGAAGTCATCGATGGACAAATCCACCCCCATCTGCGACAGCTTTTGCAGCACGGTCATGCTCGCGTCCGCATCGCTCATGGCCGTGGTTTCGGTGATTTCCAGGGTCAGGCTGTTGGCCGGCAACCCGTGCTGCTCCAGCGACGCAACCACACTGTCGACCAGCCCCGAATAGCAAAACTGCAACGCCGACAGATTGACTGCAATGCGCCAGTGGCTATACCCCTGATCGAACCACATACGCATCTGGCGGCAGGCTTCATTGAGCACCCACTCGCCGATGGGAATGATCAACCCGGTTTTTTCCGCCAGTTCGATAAAGTGCTCGGGCAGCAACAGCCCCTGCTGCGGATGCTCCCAGCGCAACAAGGCTTCGGCCCCCACCGGCTGGCCGCTGGTGGCGTCAAACTTGGGCTGGTAGTGCAAGCGGAACTGGTTTTGCTCCACCGCCTGGCGCAAGTCCTGGAGCAGTTGCAGTTGTTTGCGGGCATTGGTGTTCATCGAGACATCGAAGAAGCTGTAACCGTTTTTGCCGGCGCCCTTGGCGTGATACATCGCCGCGTCGGCGTTCATCAGCAGCTCTTCGGCGGTCTGCCCGTTGCCTGGATACAGAGCAATGCCGACACTCGCGGAGATCTGCAAATCATGCTCATCAACCCGGAACCCCTTTGACAGCAGGCTGACCTGCCGCGCGGCGACCTGGGGCGCATCGTCCGGTTCGCTCAAGCGCACCAACAACACAAATTCATCGCCACCGATGCGCGCCAGGGTGTCCTGGCTGCGCAACTGTTCACGCAAGCGCAACGCCACTTCGCGCAGCAAACGGTCACCCAAGTGGTGACCAAAAGCATCGTTAACCGGTTTGAAGCCGTCCAGATCGATAAACATCAACGAGAAGCACCCGCCCTGCTCCGCCACTTTGGCCATGGCCTGGCTGATCCGGTCGGCCAGCAGGGTGCGATTGGGCAGGCCGGTCAGGGTGTCATGCAGGGCCAGTTGGGTCAGTTCTTCATTGGCCAGGGTCAGGGAGTTCGCCAGGGCCGCAGTACTTGCATCCAGCCGGGCGTCAAAAACTGAAGTCAACAAGGCAATGACCAACACCGCCAGGCTGGTCACCAGCACCAGATTATCCAGACCCTTGCCACTCAAACCGTCCACGGCCGCGCCGCAAAAACTGCCGACCGGGAAATTCGCCGCAGCCATGCCGGTGTAGTGCATGCCGACAATTGCCACGCCCATGATGATCGAAGCCCCGGCCCGCACCAGATGCACATAGGGGGTGTGCTTGCGCAGGCGGAACGCTATGGACAAGGCAGCGGCCGAGGCCCCTACCGCAATCACCAGGGACAGTCCCACCAGCGCCGGGTCGTAATCGATTCCCGGCTGCATGCGCAACGCCGCCATACCGCTGTAGTGCATGGCGCTGATGCCTGCCCCCATGACCAAAGCGCCGAACAATAATTGCAGGGCCGGCAAGCGTGGCTGGCTGACCAGCCACAAGGCGAAACCTGACGACAGAATGGCCACCAGCAACGACCACACCGTCAGCCCCAGGTCATAACCCAGCTCCAGCGGCAACTGCAGGGCGAGCATCCCGATAAAATGCATCGACCACACGCCAAAGCCCATTGCCAGCGCCCCGCCGCTCATCCACAGATACACGGTTCGGCCACGGGCCGTGGCGATTCGTCCGGCCAGATCCAGGGCGGTATACGACGCGAGTATTGCGACGCACAGGGAAATAAAAACCAGCGAAGGGGAGTAACTAGCAGAAACCATGGGCTTTCTCGTAAGCAGGTGCCGAACAGCATCCATGCCTGGTAAAAAGTGCGCGATTGTACTGGGTCTACAGGTAAACGCACCTATACCAAGCAGATATTCAGAAAGACCGGGTTGTTAGTTGGCAGCCGGCGTGAAGGTACGAAAATCATGTTTCACTTTGGCGATATAACGGGCCACCACCGGGGACTTTTCAAACCGGCGGTGAATCAGGGACAACCATGACGTTGCCGCGCAGCCCTCGATCGGCCGGTAAATCACATTGGGCAAACTGATATGCCCGACCACCGACTCCGGCACCACCGCCACCCCTTGCCCCAGCGACACCAGAGCAATCACCGCCACCAGGCCACCGGGCTGGGCGCCGAGCCTGGGGGCGTAGCCACCCTGGGCCGCAACCTGCAAAGTGCCGCTGATTTGTTCGGGCAGGATAAAGGTCTCGTTTTGCAGGTGTTGCGCGCTGATGCCTTTAAGACGCGTGAGCCATGAATCATCCGTCAGGGCCAGTACAAAACCCTCGGCATTCAGGCCAATCGCCTCCAGCTCCGGAGGCAAGGCCATGGGTGAACGCACGTAACCCAGGTCGAAGCGGCCTTCCACCACACTCAGCGGCAGGTCGGCCATCGGCGCTTCTTGCACATTGAGACTGACTTCGCTGCAGTCCCGGGAAAAAGCCTGCACCTGGCGTTGCAACACGCCGGAGTAAACCGCCGACGCAACGTAGCCCAATTCGATATGCCCCACTTCACCGCGCCCGGCCCGCCGGGCATTGCGCTGCGCCAGTTCGAACTGGCGCACTGTGGCGTCAGCCTCGGGCAGCAAGGCCTGGCCTGCTTCGGTCAGGCTGACCTGACGTTGCTGGCGAATAAACAGACGCACCCCCAGTGCATGCTCGAGGTCCTGGATTTGCCGGCTTAGGGTAGGCGGCGCAATCCCCAGCACTTGCGCGGCGCGGGTGAAGTTGCGCTGTCGGGCGACAGCCAGAAAATAGCGGAAATGACGTATATCCATACCAGCATTAGCTCAAAGGTAATGAAGTCAGGGTTAGCAGCTAACAGACTCTGCCATGCAGCGCGATAGTCTGTGGCCATCCCACACTAGAGAGAAGGGAACCTGCCCGTCAAACCAATTACCTGCAAAGCAATGTTGAGACTCATCATCCAGGAACTGCGCCATGAAAACTGTCAGCCCACGCCTGACCCTGCTGACTGCCAGCGGGGTGTGTTCGTTAATCGTGCTCGATACCAATATCGTCGCGGTCACCCTGCCCAGCATCGCCCGCGACCTTGGGGCCAACTTTGTCGATATCGAATGGGTGGTCAGCGCCTACATGTTGGCATTTGCGGCCCTGCTGCTGCCTGCCGGGAGCATTGCCGACCGCTTTGGCCGCAAGAAAACCCTGCTCTGGGGTTTAAGCATTTTCATCCTTGCCTCCATCGGTTGCGGCGCTGCCCCCAACAGCCTGTTGCTGGAGATCGCCAGGGCCGTCAAAGGGGTCGGCGCGGCTCTGTTGCTGACTTCAGCATTGGCCTCCATTGGCCACGCCTTTCATGACGAGGTCGAACGTGCCAAGGCCTGGGCGTTCTGGGGGGCGTGCATGGGCGTGGCGATGACGGCTGCACCGACCCTTGGCGGTCTGATCACCGAATCCCTGGGCTGGCGCTGGATTTTCTACCTCAACCTGCCCGTGGGCTTGCTGCTGATGCTGCTGGTCAGGCATGCCATTGCCGAGTCCCGGGATCCCCAGGCAGCCCGTCTCGACCCCTGGGGCAGCCTGGCCTTCAGCGCCAGTCTGCTGTGCCTGATCTGGGGCCTGATCGAAGCCAACCGCATTGGCTGGGACAGCCCGATGACCTATGCCCGCCTGAGTGCCGGAGCGTTATTGCTGGGCTTGTTCGTATGGGTCGAGGCGGTGCAACGGCGGCCCATGATTGACTTGCAACTGTTCCGTCACCCGCGCTTTATCGGTGCCCTGCTCGGGATGTTTGCCTACGCCGGTTGCGCACAAGTGATGATGACGCTGCTGCCGTTTTACCTGCAAAACGGCTTGGGCTTCAGCGCCGTCGCGTCGGGCCTGGGCATGTTGCCGTTTGCCCTGGCCATGCTGATCTGCCCGCGTATTGGTGCCCGCCTGGCCTCGCACGTCAGCCCGGCCAGCCTGATGGCGGCAGGCCTGACCCTGGTTGGCTGTGGCAACCTGCTCAGTGCCTGGGCGGTGGACCATGGTGGCTACTTGAGCTTTGCCCTGACCACTGCAGTGACCGGTGCCGGAGCCGGCTTGCTCAATGGCGACACACAGAAAAACATCATGGCCTGCGTACCCCGGGACCGGGTGGGCATGGCGTCCGGCATGAGTACCACCATGCGCTTCAGCGCCATCGTGCTGGCCATCGGTGTATTCGGTGCCTTGCTTGGCAGTCACACCGAGCAAAACCTGCAGGCCAGCCTCAGGCAGCAAGCGCGGCCGTGGCTTGAACAGAGCCACTTTATTGCCACAAGGGTGGTGGCGGGAGACATGCCGGGAGCCCTGAGCCAACTGCCAGAGGCAGCCCGCACACGCATTGAACCGCTGGCAACCCGGGCTTTTGTTTCCGGCTTCGGGGTGGTGCTGTGGGTGGCCGGGATCCTGGCCTTGCTGGGCGCACTGCTGGTGGGGACGCTGATGCGCAAACCGATACCGCAGATGGCAACCGCGCGGCCGGCCCTGCAGGAATGACCCGGTCTGCAGGCGCGAGCTTTTTCAAGATCAAAAGATCGCGGGCATGCTCGCCCCTGCGGGGCTAACCTTTCGAACATGAAGAAATATTCAGAAACGTTTCAGCTTTTTGTGGGCAAAATGTGCTCACTGCACAAAAGGCCCATCAGGTGACGGTATGACCCGGATTTTGACCATCGAAGACGATGCCGTAACGGCAAAAGAGATCGTGGCTGAGTTGAGCAGCCACGGCCTGGAAGTAGACTGGGTAGCCAATGGCCGCGAAGGTCTGGTGCGCGCCGTGAGCGGCGACTACGACCTGATCACCCTCGACCGCATGCTGCCCGAGCTCGACGGGCTGGCGATTGTCACCACCCTGCGCACCATTGGCGTCAGCACCCCGATCCTGATGATCAGCGCCCTCTCCGACGTCGACGAGCGGGTTCGCGGCCTGCGCGCAGGTGGCGATGACTACCTCACCAAACCCTTTGCCAGTGACGAAATGGCCGCCAGGGTTGAAGTCTTGCTGCGCCGCAAAAGCCCGGCCGACAAACACGAAACTTCGCTGCGGGTCGCCGACCTCGAACTCAACCTGATCACCCGCGAAGCCAGCCGCGCCGAGCAACAACTGAGCCTGCTGCCCACCGAATACAAGCTGCTGGAATTCCTGATGCGCAACACCGGGCAAATCCTCTCGCGCATGATGATCTTCGAGGAAGTCTGGGGCTATCACTTCGACCCGGGCACCAACCTGATCGACGTCCATATCGGGCGCCTGCGCAAAAAAATCGACCCCCAGGGCCAGGTGCCTCTTATCCGCACCGTTCGAGGCTCGGGTTATGTCATTGCCGAACCCCTCTAAGGGCTGGCGTTCTTCCAGTAGCCGTCTGCTGGCGCTGTACAGTTTTCTGTTCGTGGCCTGGAGCTGCATCCTCATGGGGGTGCTGTACTACGAGGTTTCGGATTACCTGGGCAACCTGGCCAAACACTCGTTGATGCAGCGCCAGCACCTGTTTGCCCGTTTTCAGGGCGAGCAACTGGACGAAGCGCTCGCCACCAGCATGACGTTCGATATGCGTGCAGTTGATGCTTATGGACTGTTCAATGCGCAGCACCAGCCCCTAAGCGGTCCGATACAAAGCATCCCCGAAGGTCTGCCACTGGATGGTCGGATCCATGAACTGAGTACCTGCATCGACTCCGATGATCCGAATCTGCCGCAAGACAGCTGTGATGCCGTAGCCACGCAGACCCGCGACGGCCGCTGGCTGATACTGGTGCGCGATAACGGTTCGCTGTTTGCCGTGACCCGGATCATTTTGCATGCCCTGCTCTGGGGGCTGTCGCTGACCATCATTCCGGGCATTGCCGGCTGGCACTTGTTGCGCCGACGTCCGCTGCAACGCATCAGGGCGATTCAGGCCAGCGCCGAAGCGATTGTCGCCGGCGATCTGACCTGCCGCTTGCCGCTGTCCAACCGCCGCGATGAGCTGGACATGCTGGCCGCCATTGTCAACGCCATGCTCGACCGCCTCGAGCGGCTGATGCACGAGGTCAAAGGGGTATGCGACAACATCGCCCACGACCTGCGCACCCCGCTCACCCGTTTGCGGGCGCAGCTGTACCGGATCCGGCAGCAAGCCGTCGAAGGCTCTGCCCAGGCCTTGCAAATGGATGAAGTGATTGGCGAAACCGACACCCTGATGGCGCGTTTTCGCGGGTTGTTGCGCATCTCCGAACTGGAAGACCACCAGCGTCGTTCGGGCTTTGTGCAACTCGACCCGCGGCCTTTACTCCAGGAGGTGTACGACTTTTACCTGCCCCTGGCGGAGGAAGGCCAGGTCACCCTGACCCTGGATATGCCCGAAACCCTGCCCGGGCTGACGGGCGACCGGGCGTTGCTGTTTGAGGCGCTGGCCAATCTGTTGAGTAACTCGATCAAATTCACCCCGCCCGGCGGTGAAGTGATCCTGCGGGCGGTGAACGATGAAGGCAGTCCGCGCATCGAAGTGCTGGATACCGGGCCCGGCATACCGCAAGCGGAACGGGTGGCGGTGTTCCAGCGTTTTTACCGCAGCGATGACAAACACGGCGGGTTTGGCCTGGGTCTGTCCATCGTCGCGGCCATCGTCAACCTGCACGGTTTCAGCCTCGATGTCGGCGACCGCGAGGGCGGCGGTGCGAAACTGACGCTGCACTGCCGACAAAGCCTGATCAAAGTGGGCTGAGCCGCCCACCACCCATCACCCATCACCCCCTGTAGGAGCGAGCTTGCCTCGCGAGCTTTTAGCGTTGTATTGCGGATCGCAAAAAGCTCGCGAGGCAAGCTCGCTCCTACAAAGGCGCATATACCCCAAGAGAATAACCAAATAGTTTTATATTCTTTTTTAAACTCTAAATTTCCTGCAAGACTCTCGTCATAAGCATTCCAACTCATGATGAGAACGAAATGAAAAAACTCACTGCCCTCACCGCTCTGACCCTGGCTGTTTTGTCGGGGCTGGCCCACGCCGATCGTCTGGATGACATCAAAAAGTCTGGCGTGCTGCGCGTAGCTTCCTTTGACAGCAACCCGCCATTTGGTTTTGTCGATGCCAAAAGCAAGCAGATCGAAGGCCTGGACGTGGACTACGCCAAGGCCATCGCCGACAAACTCGGGGTAAAACTGCAGTTACAGCCAACCAACCCGGCCAACCGCGTACCGCTGCTGGTCGCCAACAAGGTCGACCTGGTACTGGCCAACTTCACCATTACCCCGGAGCGCGCCGAACAGGTGAACTTCAGCATTCCCTACTTCGCCTCAGGCCAGCAGTTCATCGTCAAGAAAGGCACGCTCACATCCCCGCAGGAGCTGAACCAGTGGCGCGTGGGCGTGGACAAGGGCACGGTCAACGAAGGTGTACTGCGCGAGAAATTCCCCGGCGCCAAGGTGGTGGCCTATGACGATACGCCGTTTGCCTTCACTGCCCTGCGCAACGGCAACGTGCAGGCCATTACCCAGGACGGTCCGAAGCTGATCGGGCTGCTGGCCAATGTGCCGGACAAAGACAAGTACGAAGTGCCGCCGTTCACCATATCCAATGACTTGATCGGTGTCGGTATTCCAAAAGGTGAAGAGCGCCTGACCGAAGTGGTCAACCAGACCCTTACCGACCTCGAAGCCCAGGGCAAGGCCCAGGGCATCTATGACACCTGGTTCGGTCCGACCACCAAGACTCCGCTGACCCGTCTGTACAAGATTGGCGACAAGAGCTGATCAGACTTCGCAGCACCTTCAAGCCCGTCACGGTCAACCGGACGGGTTTTGTTCGTTTCTGGATGGACCCTGTTTATGTTTGGTGAACTGCTTGGCCCGAAATACCTGCACTGGTTGTTCGATGGTTTTGTACTGACCCTGATCCTCTCGCTCCTGACCTGCCTGGTGGCCACCGGGCTGGGTTTTCTGCTGTGCCTGGCACGCATCTCGCCGTCCCGTCTGTGGTCGTGGCCGGCGCGGGCCTACCTGGCCCTGTTTCGCAATACACCGCTGCTGGTGCAGCTGTTTTTCTGGTACTTCGGGGTCACTGCGATGCTCCCCGAGGGGCTGGTGATATGGCTCAATCAGCCGCGCAGCCTGGCATTGGGCCTGTTTGACATTGAATGGCCGTCCTTTGAATTCATTGCCGGGTTCTGGGGCCTGATGCTCTACACCGCCGCCTTTATTGCAGAAGAGTTCCGCGCTGGCGTCAGCTCGGTGCGGCTCGAACAGCGGGCGGCCGGTCTGGCCCTGGGCTTCACCCCGGCTCAGGTGTGGCGCTATATCGTGTTTCCCCAGGCAGTACGCACGGCCTTGGGACCGCTGCTGGGGCAATACATGAATGCGCTGAAAAACTCTTCGCTGACCATGGCCATCGGCCTGGCCGAGCTGTCCTACGCCTCACGCCAGGTCGAGACTGAGACCTTCAAGACGTTCCAGGCCTTTGGTTTCGCGACCCTGCTGTATGTGGCCAGCATTGCGCTGATCGAGGTGATCGGCCAAGGGCTGGCCCGCAGCAAGTGGTACAAACAGGGAGTGTTGTAGGCCATGGACTTTTCGGTAATTGGCGACAATCTGTCGTACTTTCTGCTCGGCGCCTACCCCGACGGCCCACTGGGCGGCGCGGCACTCACACTGCTATTGAGCCTGCTGTCGGGGCTGATCTCGGCGGTGCTGGGGCTGGTGTTGGGTATCGCCCTGGTGTTGATTGACGGCAAGGTGCGCTGGCTGCTGCTCGGTGTGCTCGGGTTTTTGCGGGCGATCCCGGTGGTCATGCTGATTTTCTGGAGCTACTTCCTGTTGCCCATCCTGTTCAAGGTTGACGTGCCGGCCCTGGCCACCGTGGTGTGTGCCCTGTCGTTGATCGGCGGCGCGTATCTGGCGCATTCGGTACATGCCGGCATCAGCAGCCTGCCCCCCGGGCAATGGGCGGCGGGCAAAGCGCTGGGGCTGAGCACCTGGCAAGTCCTGCGCCTGATCATCCTGCCCCAGGCCTTGCCGATGATGCTGCCCTCGTTCCTCAACCAGTGGATCACCCTGATCAAGGACACGTCGCTGGCGTATGTAATCGGCGTGGGCGAGTTGTCGTTCGTCGCCACCCAGGTGAGCAATCGGGTGATGGTGCATCCCACAGAAATCTTCCTGTTTGTGGGGCTGCTGTACTTCGTGTTTTGCAGCAGTCTGGACCTGATTGCCAACCGCTGGGTCAAGCCCGGGGCCAAGACCCGCTAACCCTGTAGGAGCGAGCTTGCCTCGCGAGCCTTTGAGCGGCCAACGAAGAGCTCGCGAGGCAAGCTCGCTCCTACAGGGGCTCGCTCCTACCAGGGTCAGGTCAGGGTGCTGATCACTGCCCACACCGGGGCAAATCCCAGGGGTAACCACACCGCCAGCCGCGGCCGGTATGGCAACAGCATCAGCAACCCGAAACCACTCAACGAAAGCATGCCGAACCAGCCGACAGGCCCCATGGCCCAGCCCCAGGCTTGCGCGCAAAAGTACAGGCTCAGCCCCAGGCTCAACCAGCCGGCCCCACGCAAGCCATGGCGCAATCCGGCCGGGGGCAGTTTGTGCCACAGCTGCTTGTAGTGGCGTTCAAGGCCCTGACAGAGCGCGAGCATGCCCAGGTAGGCGAATGCCCATCCAGCAAAAAAATCAGCCAGCATTTCAATTCACCTCGGCCATGACTGCAGTCTTTTTACGCGGCACCCGCTCCACCACCGGTTGCGAAACTTTCCAGCACGCCCACAACAGCATCGCCCCCAGCGCCATGGCCGTCAGTTCGACCCCCATGCGGCTGGGCAATGCCCATGGCCGGTCTACCGTCAAGACACTCAATAACGGCAAGCCCAGGCACATCAACCCGGCCAGCCCCAACTGCTCGCGCCAGGCCTGCATGCGCGGTCTGAGCAAGGCATGCACCAGACTCAAGGCCCATACCCCGAAGAACACGTTCAGCTCTGCATCTGCCCGCTCCTTGAGCCCCACCGGCAACAGGTGATTACCCCACAGCAAGCTGACGCAGGCCAGGCTCAAACCGGCCATGACCGTGACGTTGATGGCCTCCACCAGGCGATAGAACACCTGCCCGGCCCGGCTTTCACTGGCGTATTTACGTCGCCGCTTGACGGTGAACAACACCAGGCCGCTGGCGATCATGGCGCTGCTGATGAGCCCGCAAATGAAGTACAGCCAGCGCATCGGGTAGCCGCCAAACTGGGCGAAATGCAGGCCGGAAATCACCCGATGGGTAAGCACCGTCGCACGCATTTCGGTCGGCCCGGACAGTTGCTCACCGGTGACGCCATCAAAGCGCATGCCCTGGCCCTTGGTCAGGGCAATCCGGTTACCCAGAATCGGCCGGATCTGGATCTGGGCATTGCTCTGCCCGGGGTTGCTGATGTTTACCCCGCTCAATGGGCCCATTACCTCACGGGCCTTGGCCAGCAATGGCCCGATTGCCACCAGCGGCGCTGGCCCGGCCACTTGTGGGCGCTGGATCTCAAGGGCCGCTGGCGCAGAGTCCTGAGCCTTGAAAAAAGCTTCACGGTTGCCATCGAACAGCGCGTCCATGGCCGCAGGCATGTAAATCACCAGGAAAATCGCCAGTCCGCTGTAGGTGATCATCAAGTGGAACGGCAACAGCAGTACGGCGCTGGCGTTGTGGGCGTCGAGCCACGAACGCTGGCCCTTGGCCGGGCGGAAGGTGAAGAACTCCTTGAAGAATTTTTTATGAATCACGATCCCGCTGACCAGCGCCGCCAGCATGCCCATCGCCAGAGCGCCCACCAGGTAGATGCCGAGCATGCGCGGCATATGCAACGTGAAGTGGAACAGGAAGAAAAAACGACCACCCACCGTTTCGCGCACCGGCAAGACCTCGCCGGTCACCGGATCAAGGGTCACCGAAACTCCGTCCCGGCGCCCGCCCGTGGAGGCCTGCAACTGCGCAGAACGTTCGTAGGGCAAGCTGATGCCCCACTGTTTGGCGTCGGGCTTGTGGGCGCGCAAGTAATTCAGTGCGGTGTCCACCGCCTGCTCATTGCTCAGGTGGTGGGCGGGTAATTCGGGGTGCATCCAGTTGTCGATTTCCTGATCGAACACCGCGAGGCTGCCGGTCAGGAAGATTACGAACAATAACCAGCCGACCACCAGGCCGCCCCAGGTGTGCAGCCAGGCCATGGATTGGGTCAGAGTCTGCTTCATCCCAGGCGCTCCAGCAGTTGTGGCCAGAAACCGATAGCGCCCAGAGGGACCGCCAGTACGGCGCCCATCCAGGCCGACCATTGCTGGCGGGCAGCAAACGCCCAAAGGATGGCAAAGGTGTAAATCACAAACGACAGCAGGCTGGCGACGACCATCGAGTCCACGTTATCCAGCGGCAACAGGCGCGCCAGTGCCGCAGTAAAGGCATAGGTAAAGACGTAGCCGCCGACCAGTGCCGCCAGCGTACGAGACAGGATCGGCACCCAGGCCGACGTTGTGATGTTCATGTTTTAATCCTTGATCGAACCCCGGGTTTTCACCGGCACCAGATGCGACAACGGCGCGGCACCCGCGTGGGTGTCGCGCCTGTTAATGCCTGCTCGTGCCGAACAGGCCCGGGTTGTTATCAGAACGAACTGGTCACCGAGGCGAAGTAGGCACGGCCTGCCTCGTTGTAGGTTTGTGCGCCGGCTTCGTCAGCGTTGCCCTTGCGGTACAACTGCTTGTCGAACAGGTTGTTGATGCCCACCCGCACGCTGAAGTTTTTGTTGAATTCATAGCCGCTGCTCAACCCCACCAGACCATAGGGATCAACCGGTTGCTGGACCGACTTGTCCAGTTGTTCGTTGGCCCGGTTGTTGCGCTTGGGCGCTTCCTGTTTGCCGTAGTAAGTACCGCTGACCTGGAACGACAGTGCTTCGGTGGCGTACCAGTCCAGCGTGGTGTTGAGCGTGTACTTGGGGATGATGCTCAGCGGGTCGCCGGTTTCCTTGTCCTTGCTTTCGATCATGTAGGTCAGGTTGGTGTTCCAGTCCAGATCCTCGCGCAAGTTGACGAACAGATTGCCTTCGACCCCCTGAACGATGGCCTTGCCACTGTTTTCCCATTGCAGCACGCGACGCCCGTTGGGCAGGCGGAACGCCGACTCGTTGCTGGCGTTGATCTTGTTCTGGTAGTCGTTACGGAAATAGGTCGCGCTGGTACGCCAGGTACCTTTGTCGAACGCCAGGCCGATTTCTTTGTTGATGCTGATTTCCGGCTTCAGGTCCGGGTTGCCCACCAGGTAGCAGCCACCGATGTTGGCCTCGACCACGCTGCAACCGTTACCCCGGCTGTACAGCAGGTAGTTGGGGTTGGACTGGTACAGGTTCGGGGTTTTGTAAGCCCGGGCGATACCGCCCTTGATGCTCAGCTCGTCAGTGATCTGGTGCGAGGCGTTCAGGCTCGGGCTCCAGTTGCCGCCAAACTCATTGTGGTGATCGAAACGTACGCCCGGGGTGACGATGGTTTTGGCGCCGACTTCAATGTTGTCCTCGACGTAGAACGCGTAGCTGTTGGCGGTGGTTTTGGTCTGGCTACGGTCCTGGCCGGGAATCGCAGCATCGCCGTTGGCACCCGGGTCCCAGCTTTGCGGACGCAACGAGCCCGGATCATTCAGTGACTCGTACAGGTATTCGCCACCCACCGTCAGGACCTGGGCGGTGCCCATGGTCAGCGGCAAGTTCACTTCGCCGGTGGCGCGGGTATTGCGCAGGCGCGATTCGAACCGGCCGGCGCTCTCTGAAGGAGCGCCTTCACCATAACCGGCCAGGCCTTCGTTAAGGCGCGCGTTACGGGTCAGGTCGTGGCTCAGCGAGGCGGTGGTTGAGCCCCAGTCAAACGAGCCATTGTGGGTCGCCGAAAAGGTACTGCGCTGCAGCACGCTGGTTTCTTTGCCGGTGAGGCTGTTAACGAAGTCGCCACCGCTGTTGAGCATGGTGTCACCGGCAAAAATATTGCCCTGACGGCTGTAGCTGGCTTCCAGGTCCAGGCTTTGTTCCGGAGTGAACTGCCAGCTGAGCAAGCCGTTGACGTCCTTGTTGCGCACACCTTCGCGCCCCGCTACCACGCTGTCAGGCGAGGCTTGGGCGGCCGTATTGATGCCAGGATCATCGGCGTCGGTCTTGTTCACGCCGCCGTATACGCGGAACACCAGATCATCGGTGATCGGGCCGCTGAGGTTGAAGTTGGTACGCTTGCTGATGCCTTCGGAGTCGTCTTCAGGTGACAGGTAGTAGGCCGTGAGTGAGCCGCTGAGCTTATCGGACGGGCGCTTGGTAATGATGTTGACCACCCCGCCCATGGCCCCGGAACCGTAGCGGGCAGCTGCCGGGCCACGCAGGATTTCAATGCGTTCGACTTCTTCGGCCGGTACCCAGTTGGTTTCGCCCCGGGTGTCACGGTCGCCGCTCCAGCCGTAGCGCTGGGCGTTGCGCGAAGAAGACGGCTTGCCGTCAATCAGGATCAGGGTGTTCTCCGGGCCCATGCCGCGCAGGTCGATCTGGCGGTTGTTGCCGCGACTGCCGCTGGAGCTGTTACCGGTGAGGTTGACCCCGGGCTCTCGGCGGATGATGTCGGAGAGGTCGTTGGCCGGAGGACGCTTTTTGATGTCCTCTGCGGTAATGATCGAGACGCCTGGCGCCTGCTTCAGCTCTTGTGCAGCGGTACCCAGTACCCGGGTTTCCTCCAGTTGCACTGCTTGCCGGGTGCCATCGACCGGCAGGTCGCTGGCTTGCACCGGGACCTCATCGCGATCACGCTCCAGCGCGTCGGCGAGCAAGGTTGGCGAAGCAAGTGCGGCGACTATAGCCAGAGAAAATTGACTGCGTTTGAATCGAGACGACATGTCCAGTTGATCCCTTAACAATGGAGTGTGCTCAGCAGGCCAAAGGCTGGGATCGCGTGTGAACGGTCCGGATGGACCCGTGCTCGATTAGCGCTCCCCGGCACTGCCAGGGTCGCAATGATAAACAATCTCATTTAAGAGTAAAGCGCATTTGATAGTGATACTCGTTAAAAAGTTCCCTTGGGCCTTTGTTTTAGAGCCTTTGGCGGACAAAAAATATTAAATCGATTGCCGGATCCGTACCCTCTACAGGGCCAACAGTGCTCATTGCAGCGCCAAGAACATCACGGGCAAGCTCGCTTGGGCAGGGTAAACTGTTGCCCCTCTTCACTTTTTGAGTCCCGCATCATGGCTGACGAACTAAAGATCAATGACCTGGTACTGGGCGATGGCAAAGCCGTGGTCAAGGGCGCCTTGATCACCACCCAGTACACTGGCTGGCTCGAAAATGGCACAGTGTTCGACTCATCGTTCGAACGCGGCAAACCGTTCCAGTGCGTGATTGGCACTGGACGGGTAATCAAAGGCTGGGACATCGGTCTGATGGGCATGCAGGTCGGCGGTACGCGTACCCTGCAGGTTCCGGCACACCTGGCCTATGGTGAAAGAAGCATGGGCGCACACATCACGCCGAACTCGAACCTCAGGTTCGAGATCCAGTTGCTGGAAGTTCTGACCCGGGACGATTAAGTACCTTGCGCCGGGCCATTTTTTGAGGAGTCAAACCCTGTTGAACCGAGTCTTCCTGCAGTATTTGCTGCTTGCTCCATTAGCCGTGCTTGCCGGTTGCAGCAGCCAGGGCACTCAATCATTACCCGACCGGTCCCCGGAGCAGGTGCGGGCCAGGGTCGTGCAGTTGCTGCCGGCCAGCATTGCCGATCGCCAGGGCTGGGCCACTGATATCCAGGCCGCCTTTGCTGCGCAGGGCCTGGCCGCCAGTGATGAAAACCTGTGTTCGGTACTGGCCGTGGCCGAGCAGGAATCCAACTTCCAGGCCGACCCGCCGGTGCCGGGGCTGGCGAAAATCGCCCGCACTGAAATCAATCGCCGCGCCAGCAAATTGCATATCCCCGAATTTGTGGTGCGCAGCGCGCTGAACATCAGCTCGGCAAATGGCAAAACCTACAACCAGCGCCTCGACGCAGCCCGGACCGAGGGTCAACTGAGCGCCATTTTTGACGACTTCATCGGCATGGTGCCGCTGGGTAAAAGCCTGTTCGGCAATCTGAATCCGGTGCACACCGGCGGCCCGATGCAGGTCAGCATCGCCTTCGCACAAAAACAGGCGCGGGATTATCCGTACCCGGTTGCAGGCTCAATCCGCCAGGAAGTCTTCACCCGCCGCGGCGGTATGTATTTCGGTATTGCCCACCTGCTGGGCTATCCGGTGGACTACACGCAATCGCTGTACCGCTTTGCCGACTTTAATGCCGGCTGGTACGCCAGCCGCAATGCAGCCTTTCAAAACGCCGTGAGCCAGCTCTCCGGTATACCTCTGGCCCTGGACGGTGACCTGACCGTTCCCGGGTCCTATGCCCTGGGTTCTACCGAGCGGGCAGCGCGCGCACTGGGCAAGCAGCTCGACCTCAGTGACAACGCCATCAGAAACCAGCTGTTAAAAGGCGACCGCATTGAATTTGACCAGACCGACCTGTACCGCAAGGTGTTCGCCATGGCCGACCGCCAACAGGGCAAACCCCTGCCCCGCGCCGTACTGCCGGGCATTACCCTGCAAAGTCCGAAAATTACCCGCACCCTGACGACTGCCTGGTTTGCCAAACGGGTGGACGAGCGGCGTCAGCGCTGCATGAACCGGGCAAGCGCCTTGAAATCCTGAAGGGCCACGGGAGCCTTGTCGCAGCCTGCAGCAGCAAGCCCCCAGACTTATTCGCTTGCGAACATAATGATTGAAAAAGTTCATATGCGGAGTAAGGTAAGTATGACCTTATCCCAGGAGAACGCCATGGGTCTCGCCGCCAGAAACACCGAACCCGACATCACCACCGGTGATGCCGGCCGCGTCGCCCTGACCTTTTTCTTCAATCTCATGGAGCATTGGGGTTGCAGCAAAGAGCAGCAATGCACGTTGCTGGGGGCGATTGGCAACACCACCTATTTCAAATACAAAAAGCTGCCCAACGTGCGCTTGCCCCACGACACCCTGGAGCGTATTTCGTATCTCATGGGGGTGCACAAAGCGTTGCGCATCCTGTTCAGCAACCAGCCTGAGCGCGCCTACGAATGGGTGCACAAACCCAATGCCGCGGCGCCGTTCAATGGCCTCACGGCCCTGAGCTACATGCTCGGCGGTCAGGTTGTCGACCTGGCTGACGTACGCCGCTACCTCGACGGGGTGCGCGGCTGATGCCCGGGGTTTTGCCCGACTGGGACAAAGCCTGGCGCCTGATCAACAGTGCGTTCCCGCCGATCTCGGTGTTTGAAGACACCCTCGACCCGGCAGACCTCGAACTCGCCTATGCCCTGGAAGGGCTGACCAATGACCGCCTGCGCGATGAAGCCGGCCTGCTCGCCCGGGTCAGGCCTGAAGACCGGCTGTCTGGCCAGGGCTCAACCCCGGTGATGGCGGCCTTTACCCATATCGGCCGGGCCAGCCGTTTTACCGATGGCAGCTACGGGGTGTATTACTGCGCCAGCAGCCTTGAAGCGGCGATCGCCGAGACCTGCTTTCATCAGGAGCAATTCTGGCGAGCCACCCGGGAAGCCAGTATTGAAATCACCCTGCGCACCTATATCAACAAGGTGTGCCGGCCAATGCTCGACGTACGCGCAGAACCCTCCCTGCATCAGCCCTCTCCCGCCACTTACGGCATCCCCCAGGCCTTTGCCCGGCCACTACGGGAAGAAGGGGCATGGGGCTTGCTGTACAACAGCGTGCGCCTCGAAGGCCACGAATGCGTGGCCGCGTTTCGCCCGCCGGCACTGACGTTGCCGGTGCAGGGGCCGCATTTTCGTTATGTGTGGGATGACAAGAAGCAGGCAATCGCCTGGGTATTGCAGGTCAGCGAGGTGGTGTTTTAAACCGCCGGGGGTGACATCCCCCCGGCGTATTCACTTACAAGCCATCGCCAGGCTTGAGGGTGCGCTCGGCAACAGCTTCGGCGCTCTTTTCCTGCCATACCGGCCAGTACTCGGCACGTTTTTTCTCAACGCTGGCCTTGACCCGCTCGTACCAGGCCAGGGACTTGGGCGAGTTGGTCACCAGGTCAGTGTCTTCAACCCAGTCCTTGAAGTTTTTCGACTTCAGACTGTGGGACGCATCCGGGTCGTTGCTGACCGGCCACAGAGAGAAACGGGCTTTCCACAACCCCATACGCGGTGTTACCAGGGCGTAGTAGGTTTTGCCGGCCACCAGGTCAGCTTCCATAAAGTCAGCCGCCTCGGACACCACCATAAAGGTGTGCTTGCCCGCTGTGACCGGGTGCGCGATTTTCGTACCGTTGGCCATCACCCCAATAAATCGGGTCTTGCCATCCGTCACGTCATACAGCGACGAGGTAATCGCCTTACCGGTAAAGGCGTCGCGCATAAAGACCACTTGTGCCATGTCCGGGGCAGCGGCTGGCAGCGTCTGGTCGGCCACCGGGGTCATCGGGTTGCCGGCGCAGCCGGTCAACAACAGGGTGCCCAACAAGGCAAATACATATAACGCGCGCATCTACAGCTCCTTTGAGTCGCTATTTCCTTACCCGGCGTCTGCCAGGCCGGCGGCATTATCGGTACTCGTTGCCTTGAAGGGAACCTGTGAACTCTTCAGGCCGTCGCAACCCGGATCAACGGAGCCAGGGTTTAGGTGATCGCATTCAAATACTGCCCCGTATGCCACTGAAGCCTGCACCCACGGTCGGATTTGCTTTTTCATCCGAAACGTCCGAATAACTGAGCAGCCGCCTACTACGTCTATAGGAACCGTAGTTAATTGTGAACATAGCTATTCAAAAGACTTCCGCGTCTGGGACGAGGGGGTGGATACAGCAAAAAGCAGGTCGAGGAGCCGTTGAATAGAAAGCGCTTATCACTCGCGCTCACAAAACATCGACCCCTGCCATCTTAAACTTACCTGCGTGCAAACCAACGCTTCGACGGTGTCTTTCCGGGAACACACGCGACTTGCAGAACAGCGCCAACAAAAGCAATCCACCTGACTATAGAGTCACCCTCAAAGCAACCCTTGAAAGGCAAATACAATAAAATATAGCCATCGCGTGCCACACCAAGCTGGATGCCTCCCCAAAGTACGAGAAATATAAAGAAAAACCAAAACCTTCGAGGTGTAAGATTAGCACCCGAGAGGCTTCGTGAGATTGAGTAAAAGATCAGAAAGGCGCCCAGGGATAAAAGAAAATACACGACCACTGCAAAGAATTGATTACTGGTCACGACTGCTGGCCTCCACAGACAGGGTGTTTATTGTTGTGGCGTTGGAAATAACTTCAAATGTGAGTGCCGCCTTACTTGAGTGTTCATATCCACGCACAAAATCGGCGCGTACATACCTGAACAAGCGCCATGCATCCGGTCTTAATACAAGCCTGCCAACCCCATAGGCGGAAAGGCCCAAGTCGACGGCTCCATAGGCCATATCGCCTGCAAATTCTCCGCCACCCATTATTTTTGCGGCCCCTTGATAACCCTTTCTGAGGGGGGCCCTTTATATCTGAGCGGCCTCCCCATAAGTTACTGAATTTAGAGGTACCCTTTAGTTGACCCATCTTTCACTCCCAACAACGGTACCCGGCGCTCCCTGCCTGACAACCTTATGGTATCGAACAGCAAAGTATTCCTGCAGATTGACGTCATTAGCCAAGAGTGCGTGACCTTTACCGTCGATCGTCATGTAACAGTCATTATCCATATGCACCACGTCTTTTAATCAGCGGAGCATTCTATGACACGCAACTCATTCAGACCGTAGGATACATCCGAAAAACAACCTGCATAGTTGGAGATCAATAACAGCATATTATTGAAAGACCTGACCCGGTATTTTGCGGGCAGGCTATAAAATTGAATACTCACTTTGTGTTGCACTGTTGCCAAACCCGAAAG
This sequence comes from Pseudomonas sp. Lz4W, assembly GCF_000346225.2. Classification (NCBI taxonomy): domain Bacteria; kingdom Pseudomonadati; phylum Pseudomonadota; class Gammaproteobacteria; order Pseudomonadales; family Pseudomonadaceae; genus Pseudomonas; species Pseudomonas sp. Lz4W. Next base: position 2,954,244 of record NZ_CP017432.1, read on the forward strand.
GTTTAACAACGGCGTAAACGGTACCTCTAATACCAGAATACTGATTTTGCTGGTAATCAATCCCCTTGGATATCACTGGCGTTGTATACGACATTCAATGCCTGATTTTCTTGCTCGATGGCAACGCTGAAAGACACCAGGCGAGCGCTGCAGACATGGAGCAGGCGGTGGACAGCAATGCCATTGCCGTCACCGATATCCGGAAGTGAATCCTTCACACAGTGTATTGCTTGAACAGCTCCTCCTTGATAATCAGCAACGCGTCTTCGTAGTAACGCTCGCCCCGGGCCTCGCTGAGCAATACTGAACGCACACTGCCTTCGCCTTCGCCAGGGGTGTGTTCGCAGGTCAGGTAGAACTCGGCCGTTTCGGGCCTGAATTCCAGGTAGTAAAACAACTCGCGGCCTTCGCGGTGCCAGTAGCCTATTTCTCTGCGCATGGGTGTCCCTGGTCGGTGTTTGCGGCTGATCGCGGCGATGCTATCGCGAGCACGCCCGCTCCTGGAGGTTTTTATCCAGGCGGATGATACCGGCGATGCGCTCCAGTGCCACTTTCAGGGTCAGGGCACTTTCGGCAGCCGTCAGGCTGATGCGCACGCCATTGATGGTGGTGGATTTCACCGCAAACACGTCCCCGGGCACTACATCCACACCGGCGCCGCGACAGGCCTCGGCGAGCGATACATCGCCCTCGGCAACGCTGAGCCAGATATGCGGCGACGGAGTGTCGGACTGGTACATGGCCGCCCCCAGCAGTTTTTTCGCCAGACGCCAGCGCCGGGTCACTTCAAGGGTTTGCCACTGCGCGCGCTCATGGGCCGTTCCATCGCTTATCCACTGGCAGGCAATGGCCACGCACAGCGGCGCAACCCCCCAGTGAGCGGACTGGGCATGGGGGTCAATGCGCTCCAGCAATGGCGCACTCGCCACGATCCAGCCCATGCGTACCCCCGCGGCGACAGTCTTGGACAAGCTGCTCACCAGCACCCCGAAATCCGGTAAATAGCGGTACAGCGGCGGACTGTCGGTCAGCGCCCCGTAGACATCGTCTTCGACCACCCAGACCCCGTGGCGCCGGGCGATCCGGGCAATCTCCTGTTTGCGCTCGACACTCATCAGCGCTGAAGTCGGGTTTTGCAGGGTTGGCGTGAGCACTGCAATTCTGGCGCCCGTGGCGCGGATCATGCGGTCAAAATCTTCCGGCACGATACCTTGGCAATCCATCACCACGCCGTGCATCGGCAGGCGTAACTGCGCGCAGGCGGCCTTGATTCCCGGTGCGGTAAAGGCTTCGACCAGGACCGGTTCACCGGCCTGGCATAACGACAGCAACACCGTGAGCAGGCCTTGCTGGGCACCGGTGCAGAGCATGATGTTGTCTACTGCCAGTTCCAGGCCCCGGCCCTTGAACCACAGCGCTCCCTGCACCCGCGCCCGCAGCAGGTCCGCGGCACTCAGATAACCTTGCAAGCGGATTGCCTGGCCGCTAGCCAGCAAGCCCGACAATGCCTGCGCATCGCTTTGGCCGATGTGATCAATGGCCGGGACATTGGTTCGCAGATCGATCCGGGCAGCCTGCTTGTCGACCTGCTGCAAACGAAACAGGGTCGCCTCCTGACTGCCCGCCAGCACATAGGTCCCGCGCCCGACTTCACCCGATACCAGGTGCCGGCGCGCAGCCTCGCGGTAAGCCTGCATGGTGGTGCTGGGGTTCCAGCCCAGGGCCCAGGCCAGCCGCCGTTGCGGTGGCAGGCGCGCCCCCGGCTTGAGATCGCCACAGGCAATGGCCCGGGCAATGGCCTCCACCAGCGCCAGATAGCGCGGTTGCGGGGATTCGCCGAGGTCAGGTATCCACATTTATTGTTGGCCATGCAATATAAGGGTCGGCCCATACAATGCCGCGCGCCTAGAATCGAGTCAAACCCCTGGATGACGGTGCGCCATGTTTGATTTGAACTCCCTTCGCCTCGCCGCTACTGATGTGTACCGCAGCATGGCGCCTACCCCGCAACTGGCCTGGCCGCTGCTGGCCGATCGCCTGGGTTGCACGGTGTGGGTCAAGCACGAAAACCACACCCCCACCGGCGCCTTCAAAGTGCGCGGCGGCCTGTTGTATGTGCAGGGCCTGCTTGCGCGCGAGCCCGCTATCAAGGGGCTGGTTACCGCAACCCGTGGCAATCACGGGCAAAGCCTGGCACTGGCCGCCAGCCGCATGGGGCTGACAATCAGCATCGTGGTGCCCGAGGGCAACTCCCTGGAAAAAAACGCCGCCATGCGCGCCATGGGCGCCACCGTGATCGAGTGCGGCAAGGACTTCGATGAAGCCCGCAGCAAAGCCGCCGCCCTGGCCCAAAACCATGATTTGCATCTGGTCCCGGCCTTCCATCCCGACCTGATTCGCGGAGTGGCGACCTACGCTCTGGAATTATTCGAAGCCGTAAGTGAACTGGATACGGTGTATGTACCCATCGGCATGGGCTCGGGAATTTGCGGGCTGATCCGCACCCGTGATCTGCTGGGGCTCAAGACCAGGATCGTCGGCGTGGTGTCGAGCCATGCCGATGCCTTTGCGCAAAGTTTTGAACAGGGCCGGGTCATCTGCACCGATACCGCGCACACCTTTGCCGATGGTCTCGCCTGCCGCCAGCCATTGCCCGAGTCGCTGGCAATCATCGCCAAAGGCGCGGCACGGGTTATTCGGGTGTCGGACCGGGAAATAGCCAACGCCATGCGCCTGTGCCATGAAACCACCCACAACACCGCCGAAGGCGCAGGTGCCGCCGCGCTGGCCGGCTTGATCCAGGAGCAGGCGCAGCAGCAAGGCCGGCGGGTGGCGGTGATTCTGAGCGGAGCCAATATTGACCGCCAGCTGTATGCCGGGATTCTGGACGAAGGTTTTGACGCATAAGCCCCTGATAGCGCTGCGTCTGGACGCCTGAACCGCAGCGCGACTATGCTGGGCCGATGACTCCTTCCCCGGCCGTGCGCTCTCCCTGCCCTCCCGGCGCCTGCAATTGCGAGCGGGAACAGCTGTTGGCGACGCCTGAGACCGACCTGCGCATCCTCAGCCTGACCCGCCAGGCTGAGAAAGTCCTGCTGCAACGGCTGGAGAACATTCAAAGCCTCAGCGACCTCGAACATATGCAGCGCCGGATGCACGAGCAGCTGGGCATCCGGGTGGCCATCGAGCCCGGCTTCAATGAGGTGCGGACCATGCGCGGGATCGACATCCGGGTGCTGGAGCAACCCGGCCTGTGCCGCAAAACCCGCCAGGAGATCCCAGCAGCCATCCGCCGTGCACTGCAAAAACACCCCGAAATTGCCTACAAGCTGCTGGACAGCCACGACCTGCTGCGCGACACCTGAGTCGCACCGCCCATGGGCTGTTTGATGGCAAAAAGGCCTTATTTGGTAACAGCACACTGAATTAGCTTGCCATCATCGGCGTAGCACCCTATAAGCGCGTCTTTCAAACCAATTAGAGTCTTAACATGAGCTCCGGATTCACCGAGGACGAAATGCGCAGAGCGCTCGGCCTTGACACTCCTGCCACCCCCGTTGCGCCCCCTGTCGTTGTGAAACCCGAGCCTGTCCCGGTCAAGCCTGCGCTGCTGTCGCCCAAGGAGCCGGTCAAGCGCCGCGGCCCGATGCTGCGCGTCACCCTGCAGGTGAGCAAAGAGTACGACGGAGAAGAAACCCGGTTCGTGCATGATGCCAAGACCTTGAGCCGGTTCGATGCGGAACAGGCCGCCAAAAAAGCCCTGGCCAAAGCCGGGTTTAAATACTTTGTGGTCGAGTCTATTGTTCAGGTTGATTGACTAGCAGACCCCAAAGGCAATTGGCTCTGGATTAAAGTCGCGGCAGAAGGCATTCTCCGCGACTTTTTAACGCTCAGCCCTGCGTCCCCAAGATGCGCAACCGGTCAAGGAACCTGCCCATGCAAACTCAACCGCTGAACGACGCCGATTTCGAAATCCTCGACGACATCCTGCTCAAACATGGCGACGACCACTCCGTGCTCAACACCTGCGAGCTGGATGGTTTCTTCACCGCGCTGGTCTCCGGCCCGGCACAGGTCGATATCGCTGACTGGTTCCCGGCTATCTGGGGCGGCCAGAACCCGAACTGGGAAAACACCGGTGAAGCCAAGCAGTTCATCGAGCTGAGTGTGCGCCACATGAACACGCTGGCCCGCCAACTGGCCGATGGCAGCGAAGTATTCGCCCCCCGTTTCGAACAAACCGAGCATAACGGCCAGCCCGTTACCCTTGCCGAAGAATGGTGCTTTGGCTACTTGCGCGGTGTCGCCGTGGCCAACTGGACACCCTTGCCTGCGGTTCAGGCGCAGCTGCTGCAGGGCATTTCCGAATGTGCCGAACAGGACAACTTCGAGCTGCCGCAGGATCTGGACGTGGCCGCCCATCAGCAACAGGTTGCTGAAATCGAGCCGGCAGCACGTGGCCTGCATGACTTCTGGTTGAGCCAGCGCTAAACCCGCCTGCGCAGTAGCAGCAAGCTTGCTCGCGAGTTGTTGAAGAGCTCGCGAGCAAGCTCGCTCCTGCAGATATATTGCGGCACCCGGAGACAATGATTCATGACCACCCTCACCCACTTCGACACCCCCTGCCCCGAGTCCGTCAACGGCCAGATCCTGCAACTGGTGGTCGACCACTTGACCGACATCAGTGCCATGGAGATTGCCCCGAGCAATCTGCTGTACAGCATCTATCAATATGCAATCGGCTTTGAAGTCCATCTGTACCTGGAAGCACTCGGCGGTGGCAAAGGGATAGCCGTTGAGCTGATAGTCGCCACCGATGACCAGGACCCGGAAAAAGTCACCGGTTTCGTGCTGTACCTGCCGGTCAAGGATGACCCGCAAGCCTGCGGCATCGCTTACATGGCAGAGCTGGCCAGTCATCGACACCTGGGAGTGACTCAGGCAATGGTCCGGGAAGTGGTGCGCCGTTACCCCCATTGCGAATTGACCTGCAGCGTGAGCAAGGTCGCGGCTTTTGAACAATCGGGGTTTCAGGTGCTGGGCACCCGCGGCCCGCAAGTACTGATGAACACCCGCGACCACAGCACTGATGGCCTGATGGGCGTGCTCGACGTGGCCGCCGTCTATAACTCGACCGAAGTGCGGCAGATCCATACCTATCTGCTGCAACGCAACGGCAAAAAAGCCATGCTCGATGCCGAGAAAAAGCGCGACCGCCAGATCGATCAACTGAGCGCCAGGGCCAGGGCTTTTGTGGCGCAGGTAAAAGGCTGATAAAGCGATTGCCCCTGCCGGGGTGAAATAACGCATCATGGGCGCACTCCGGACAGAGGAAACCTTTATGCGTGTTCATTTCACCCTGACCCGTTTTGCCGCCCTGGCCCTGGGGTTGGTATTGAGCGGCACGGCTGCAGCCAGCGAAGAGTCGCAACTGGTGGACGCGATCAACGCCTACCGTAGCCAGATCCAGCCCTGTGCAGGCCAGGCCTCGCAAGAGCTGCCGCCATTGGCCGCGGATACCCGCCTGATACTGCCGCCCACCCGCTTTGGTGATCTGCAGGAAGCCCTCGGGCGGGCGGCCTACCCCATGGTTAACGTGCAGGCGATCAATCTCTCCGGGCCACGTGATGCCCAGGCCGCCATGCAGGCCGTCCAGGAAAGCTTCTGCAAAGTGGTGCTGGACCCGCAATTTGTCGATATCGGCGTCAGCCATAACGAGCGCGACTGGCGCATCGTGCTGGCGCGCCCCTTGTTGACCGGGCGCCTGGGCGACGCGCAAGCCGAAGGCCAGAAGGTGCTTGAGCTGATCAACAGCGCCCGTACCCAGCCCCGCCAGTGCGGCACCCAGGCCTTCAGTCCCACGACACCCGTCACCTGGAACGCGACACTGGCCACAGCTGCCCAAACCCATACCCGGGACATGGCCAATAACAACTACTTCGATCACAAGGACCGCACCGGCGGCACGCCGGGGGATCGCGCCGAGATGGCGGGCTATATAGGTCAGCAAATCGGCGAGAATATTGCCGCTGGCCTGGACACACCGCGCAAGGTGGTCGATGGCTGGCTGGCCAGTCCCGGACATTGTGCCAATGTGATGAATCCGCAGTTCCGCGAATTGGGTGCCGCTTACGCGGTAGACCCGAAAAGTGACGCAGGGATTTACTGGACCGCGTTGTTCGGTACGCAGTGAGCTGAGCGAGGGGGATGTTGCGAGGGGTGATACGAAGAAAACAGCCCCGCCCGACCTGCGTCGGGCGGGGCTGATTTTTTACAGCGCCATGTCGGCCGCTGGATTGCTCGGCGCAGGCTTGGCCTGTGCGTCAGCAGGAGTTGCAGTGTGCGTTGCAGCCGGGATTGCCGGCGGCGGAGTCAGTTGCAGAACTTCGGCGGTGTAGGCCCATTCCTTGGCAACGCGATCCGGATCGCCATTGAGCTTGGTGCCATAGCTCGGCACGATCTGGTGCAGCTTGGCTTGCCACTCAGGGCTCGCAACCTTGTCCTTGAACACGGTTTCAAGCACGGTCAGCATGATTGGCGCGGCGGTCGATGCACCAGGCGAAGCGCCCAGCAGACCGGCGATGCTGCCATCTTTGGCGCTGACAATTTCGGTACCCAGTTTCAGCACGCCGCCCTTCTCTTCATCACGCTTGATGATCTGAACGCGCTGGCCGGCCTGCCACAGGCGCCAGTCTTCAGACTTGGCATCCGGGAAGTACTCTTTCAACGCATTGAAGCGGTCTTCGTCCGACAGCATCAGCTGACCGGCCAGGTATTCAACCAGCGGGTACTGTTCGATACCGACTTTGGTCATTGGCCAGATGTTGTGGGTGGTGGTGCTGGTCAGCAGGTCCAGGTACGAACCTTCTTTGAGGAACTTGGTGGAGAAGGTAGCGAACGGGCCAAACAGAATGACGCGCTTGCCATCCAGCACGCGGGTGTCCAGGTGCGGAACCGACATCGGTGGCGCGCCTACCGAAGCCTTACCGTAAGCCTTGGCCAAATGCTGCTGGGCAACAGTCGGGTTATCGGTCACCAGGAACGAGCCGCCAACCGGGAAGCCTGCGTATTCCTGGGCTTCAGGAATGCCGGACTTCTGCAGCAGGTGCAGTGCACCGCCGCCTGCGCCGATAAATACAAACTTGGCGTCGGTGGCAGTTTCAGAACCGTCTTTCAGATTTTTGTAAACCACATGCCAGGTGCCATCAGCGTTGCGGGTGATGTCCTTGACTTCACTCGACAGCTTCAGCGAGAAGTTGGGCTTGGTTTGCAGGTAAGCCGCGAACTGGCGCGTGATTTCGCCGAAGTTGACGTCGGTACCCAGTGGAGACCAGGTGGCCGCGATTTTCTGGTTCGGGTCACGCCCTTCCATCATCAGCGGAACCCACTTCTTGATCTGAACCGGGTCTTCGGAGTACTGCATGCCGGCGAACAGAGGGCTCGCCTGCAGTGCTTCGTAGCGCTTCTTCAAGAACTTGATGTTGTCATCGCCCCACACAAAGCTCATGTGCGGAGTGGAGTTGATGAACGAACGCGGATCTTTCAGTACGCCGTTCTTGACCTGCCAGGACCAGAACTGACGCGATACCTGGAAGGCTTCATTGATTTCAATGGCCTTCGGGATTTCGACGTTACCGTTCTTGTCTTCCGGGGTGTAGTTCAGCTCGGCCAAAGCCGAGTGACCGGTACCCGCGTTGTTCCAGCCATTGGAGCTTTCAAGGGCAACGCCATCGAGACGTTCAACCATCTCCATGGACATGCCGGGTTCCAGCTCATTGAGCCAGACACCCAGAGTTGCGCTCATGATGCCGCCGCCGATCAGCAGAACATCCACCTGTTTGGTCTCGGCAGCCTGCACGGACGTAAGTCCCATGGTCAGCGCCAGGCCCAGTAGCCCCTTATTCATTTTTTTAAACATTTTTGGTACCTAAGATAAAACGCCATCTACCCGGCACGCGGTTCATGACAGAGCTCGACCCGGTGCAGGCATGTGGCCTGCAATCGAACCGGTCTTCAAGCCTTGAACGGGTAGAGTTATAAGGCCTATGTACACTATAGACCTCACTTTTATGTACCTTGGGCGCTGATCTCTTATTGATTTTGGCTTCAGCTACTTGGGTGACATTCATGCTTGCAACTTATGCGATCCCTTTGCTCTGCGACCTGCCCGCAGCTCCTTCCGGGGAGCCTGCGTGGACCTTGTAGCCCGGGGCGGCCAGTCTGAAGCCGCGACATTCTACCTCAGGTGGCACTTTGGACGAAAACCGATATTTCAGCGCTGCGCCAGCGCCCGGATCGCCGGCAAGCCGGCTCCCACAACAAATGCCTCAAACCTGTTGCAGCGGGCTTGCCCGCGATGATTTCAGCGCTGCGCCAATGCCCCCATCGCCGGCAAGCCGGCTCCCACAACAACTGCCGCAAACCTGTGGGAGCGGGCTTGCCCGCGATGATTTCAACGCTGCGCCAGTACCCGAATCGCCGGCAAGCCGGCTCCCACAACAACTGCCGCAAACCTGTGGCAGCGGGCTTGCCCGCGATGATTTCAGCGCTGCGCCAATGCCCGAATCGCCGGCAAGCCGGCTCCCACAACAACTGCATCAAACCTGTGGGAGCGGGCTTGCCCGCGATGATTTCAACGCTGCGCCAATGCCCGAATCGCCGGCAAGCCGGCTCCCACAACATCTGCCTCAACCAGACCCAAAACTCCAAACTCACGTATGATTGGCCCTTTGCCCCGCCCGCCAACAGGATTCACCCATGTCTTTAAGCAAAGCCAACCAGGCCAAAATTGAACGCCGCCTGGTTAAAGCCCTGACCATTGCCTGTGAAAAGGCGAAAAATGAAATCCCGGGGTTTGTCTGGCTGACCCACACCGTCAACTATGAGGCCTTCCCTGCCAGCCTGAAGATAGTCTGGGTGTTCGATACCAAGGACAGCAAAGACTTTGCCCTGGCCGATGGCGAGGCGCACTTCATGGTCGAGTTGACCGACAAGGCCCTGGCTGACGCCGATGTGCGGGTGCGCAACGCCGCCACCCACGTGTATTACGATTCCGAAGAAGAATGCCAGCGGGCCTGTGGCGGCAATTGGCCAAAACGCCTGTCGAACAAAGGCTGAGGCCGGTTACGACAGGTACTTGCCAAACCAGTCCAGGGTTCTGCTCCACGCCAGCGTAGCGGCTGCTTCATCGTAGCGAGGCGTGGAGTCATTATGAAAACCGTGGTTTACATTCGGGTAGATAAACGCCTCGTAGACTTTCCCGTTGGCCTTTAAAGCCTGTTCATAGGCCGGCCAGCCCTCGTTGATGCGCGTATCCAGCCCGGCGTAATGCAGCATGACGGGAGCCTTGATCCGGCTCACTTCATTGGCGCCAGGCTGACGCCCGTAAAAGGACACCGCTGCCCCCAGCTCCGGATACGCCACCGCCGCCGCATTGGCCACCCCGCCCCCATAACAGAATCCTGTGATCCCGACTTTTCCGGTACCGGCATCGTGCTGCATCAACCATTCAATGGCGGCGAAAAAGTCATTCATCAGCTTTTCCGGGTCCACCGTCTGCTGCAGCGCCAGACCTTTTTCGTCGTTGCCGGGATAGCCCCCCACCGACGACAGGCCGTCTGGAGCCAGGGCGATAAAACCCTGCTTGGCCAGCCGCCGCGCAACATCCTCGATATAGGGGTTGAGCCCGCGATTTTCGTGAACCACTACCACCGCGGGCAACTTGCCCTGCGCCTTGGCTGGACGTACCAGATAACCGCGCACCTGCCCGTGCCCCTTGGGCGAGGGATACGTGATGTACTCGGCCAGGATGTCCGGATCGGTGAAAGCCACCTGCTCGGCAAGGGCATAATCGGGGCTGAGTGCGTTCAGTATCGAGAGTGCTGACACGCCTGCGCAAATGACCGCCGCCCGATCCAGAAACTGGCGCCGGTTGATTTTACCGTGGGCGTAATAGTCGTAGAGTTCAAGCAATTCAGGAGCAAAATCTTTAGCAGTGAGACGGGGCATCTGTGCGCTTCCTTTTGAACCTGGTTGAACGTGCATGAGCAAGCGCATCAACCCTGCGCCGGCAGTTATTTTTTTCTGATGGCCTTGAGCAAAATACGGGAAACCTGATCCGCCGAATACGGCTTGGCTAAAAACTCAACGCCCTCGCAAGCACTGCGGGCCAACTCATCACTGTAGCCCGAGGCCAGAATCACAGGCAGTTCGGCGCGCCGCAGACGCAGCTCCCGGGCCAGCGCCACCCCGCTCATGCCGGGCATGACCACGTCCGAAAAAATGGCATCGAACGCCATTGCGTCCGGGCCCACCATCAACAATGCCTCTTGCCCATTGGCCGCCCATGCGGTTTCGTAGCCCAGATCCTGGAGGATCTGATTGGCAAAACGCCCCACTTCAAGATTGTCTTCTACGATCAGCACCCGGTATTTACCCTCCTCTGCGGATGGCTCGCCCCACTGCTGGCCATCGGCAGGCAGCTCATCGACCCCGCTCCCGTCGACCTGGGGCAGATACAGGGTGAACCGCGCGCCCTGGCCGGCAATACTGGACACATCAACGTTGCCGCCTGACTGCTTGGCAAAACCGAAAACCTGGGACAGCCCCAGCCCGGTACCCTTGCCCACCTCCTTGGTGGTAAAAAACGGCTCGAAAATATGCTCCAGCACCCGGGCGTCAATCCCGCCACCGGTGTCCTGCAAGGAAATGGCGGTGAAGCTGCCCCGGGATCCGGCATGGCCACGGATTGGCGGCAACGCAACATTGTGGTCCAGACGAAGTGTCAGGCTGCCCTGGCCTTCCATCGCATCGCGGGCGTTCAAGGCAATGTTGATCAGCGCGGTTTCAAACTGGCTGGAGTCGGCACGGATGTAATACGCCTGCTCGGGCAACTGGACATTCACTTGAATACGCGCCCCCGTGAGCGTATTCAGCATGTCGCCAATATCCTGGATCCGCTGCCCGACATTGAACACCTGCGGGTTCAGCGGCTGGCGCCGGGCGAAAGCCAGCAGCTGGCTGGTGAGCTTGCTGGCACGCTCGACGGTGTCGGAGACCGCACTCATGTAACGCTCCCGGCGTTCGTCCGAGAGGTTGGGCATGCGCAGAAAGTCCACCGAGGAACGAATAATGGTCAGCAAGTTGTTGAAGTCATGGGCCACACCGCCGGTGAGCTGGCCGATGGCTTCGAGCTTTTGCGACTGACGCAGGGCCGCTTCGGCAACCAGCAGACGCGCGCTGCGCTCCTGTACCCGCTCCTCCAGGGTCAGGTTCAAGTGCTCCAGTGCGGCCAGCCCCTCACGCACAGCAGCATCGGCCCGGGCACGCTCAATATGGGCCCAGGAACGCTCGGCCACCTCACCCAGCAAAGCCAGCTCGTAAGGTGACCAGGTACGTGGCGCCTTGTCGTGAATGGCCATCAGGGCCGTCAGCTTGCCGCCCTTGATCAGCGGCAGGCACAGGGCGGAGACAATCCCGAACGCACGGAAAGTGGCTGCAACCCCGGGGGCCAGATCACTTGCAATATCATTGATCACCAGCGGCTGGCCGGCGCGAAGGCTGGCCAGCGGCCCCTCCCCGAAATCACCCAGGCGGTATTGACCGAACAGGCTGGTAGCGTCTTCGACGAGCCAGTTGTCACGAATGAAAAAGCCGTCTTCATCGTCCTCCATGTCCGCATAGGCGCAATGGGTAACCTTCAGATACCCGGCCAGTGTGCCCATGGTGGCCTGCATGATTTCCCGGGGGTCGCTGGTCTCGGACACGGCACTGCCGATGGCATCCAGCACCGCCAGGCGCTGGGTCATAAGAACCGTGACTGTGGTTTCAGTCACCGTGTTTAGCATCCCCACCACCTGGCCGAACTGATCGCGGATCGGGCTGTAGCAGAAGGTGAAGTACGCCAGCTCGGGCCGGACGCTGCGCTGAATCACCAGGGGAAAGTTTTCGATATAGGTGGCCTGCCCGGCAAATGCGTCATCGGCGATGCCACTGATTTCGCTCCAGGCCTCTTTCCAGACATCACTGAAGGGCCGCCCCAAGGCTTCAGGCTTGGTCCCGAGAATGGGCACAAACCCATCGTTGTAGAGGGTGATTAAATCCTCTCCCCAGACAATCGACTGCGGAAAGTGCGAAGCCAGCACCAGCGCCACGGTGGTTTTCAATACATCCGGCCACCCATCGAGGGGGCCAAGAGAGGTACTGGCCCAGTCATGATTTCTGATCTTTTGGGCCATTACACCGTCGTGCTGGAGCCAGTCAGCCATTGCGCTCTAATCCTGTTTACCACTGGTTGCCGGAAAGGCACCGCCAATTATGGGGCAGGCCATCAGGCCAGTAGACATATTTTGAAAATACTTGGTTCCACCCTGCACACCTAATGAATGCGCCGCGTCCCTGCCTGTCCGGCTCCGGGCGAACGGACGCCATGACTTTACCGCTGTCACCGCACCGGCCGCACAGCTACCATCCCCGCCGCGCAGGTCTGATGAGGCGCGAACACACAACCTGAATCAGGAGGGAGTAAACGGTGAAAATTGCACTTGTACTGCTGTTGAGCGCGCTGTCCATGCCGGCTTTTGCCGCCAACATCGGTGATCACCTGACACCCTGGACTCTGCAAGACCAGCATGATCAACCCTATACCCTGGATGCCCAGACCCGCGTGCTCCTGGTGGCGCGCAACATGGACGGTTCCAAGCTGGTGAAAGCCGCGCTGGAAAACCAGCCAAAGGGCTACCTGCAAGCCCGCGATGTTGCCTTCCTTGCAGATGTACAACGCATGCCATCGTTGATCGGCAAATTCATCGCCATCCCGGCCATGCGTGACTACAACTACCGCGTGATACTGGATCGCGATGGCAGTATTGCCGCCAACTACCCTGGCGCCGAAGACAAGGTGCTCTGGATGCAACTGGACAACGGCACCCTGGTCGCACAGCAGGAGTTTGCCAATGCCGATGCGCTGCGCGCAGCCCTGGAACAACTGCCGGCCCGTTGAAGGGGCTAATCGGCCCCCTGGCGATAGGCGTCGACGCTGAGCCCGAAGCGCTTGATCTTGTTGTACAGGCCTGCGCGGGACACCTGTAACTGCTGCGCGGCCAGGCGGATATTGCCTTTTGTATCTCGCAGCGCCGCGCAGATCGCATTCGCTTCCACGGCCCCCAAACCCGGCCCGGCGCCAGGCTCGGGCACATCTTCCAGCGCGGCCCGCGCTTGCCCCTGAACGATGTCCAGTGGCAGGTCGCCCACCTCGATGTGCGCGGTTGCGGCCAGATTGGTGGCGCGTTCGATCACGTTTTCCAGCTCCCGGACATTTCCCGGCCAGCTATGGGCCGTCAACATGGCCTGAGCCTGCGGGGATATGCCCAGCACCGCCTTGCGCAGTGAACGGGCGCAACGGCCGAGGAAATGCCGGGCCAGCAGCGCAATGTCTTCACGGCGCATGCGCAATGGCGGAACCGTCAGGTTAAGCACATTCAGGCGGTAATACAGATCCTCGCGAAAAGCTCCATCAGCCACGGCCTGACTCAGGTTGCGGTGGGTGGCGGCAATAATCCGCACATCCACCCGTTGCGACTTCCTGGCCCCCACCCGCGTCACTTCACCCTCCTGCAGCACCCGCAACAGGCTGACCTGGGCATCGAAGGACATATCGCCGATTTCATCCAGAAAAATGGTGCCGCCATCGGCCAGTTCGAACTTCCCCGCCGAGCCTCCACGCGCCGAGCCGGTAAAGGCCCCTTCGACATGACCGAAGAGTTCGCTTTGCACCAGATCACGGGGGATGGCGCCGCAATTGACCGCCACGAAGGCGCCACTGGCCCGCTCGCTGGCATTGTGGATAGCCTGGGCGAAGAGTTCTTTGCCGGTGCCGCTTTCGCCCAGAATCAGCGTGGTTGAATCGCTGCGGCTGGCAATCCGCCCCAGATGCAAAGCATCTTCAATAGCCCGGGACTGCCCCTCAATGGTGTCAAAGGTATAGGTCGCCTGGGTGCCGATGATGCGCCGGGTGATTTCACGAATTCGTCGGTGCTCGCGCAGCGACACAATGCGTCCGCCCTGCTCCAGGGAACACACCGAGACCAGACAGGCCAGGTGGCTGCGATCAGGCAGTACAAAGGTGCAATCCAGATCGCGCAGGCTTTCCCCTGAGTGGAGCAAAATCTCATCCGTCAGCTCGCTTTGCCCCAGCTGGCGGAACGGGCAACCCAGCACATCCAGCCCGACGCGGAACAATTGCCGGCCATAGCGGTTGATGGCCTTGATCCGGCCTTGACCGTCCAGCACCACCAGCCCCTCGTTGAGTACCTCGAGCACCGCCTGTTGCTGCTCCAGCAGTTCCTGCAGCGCCAACTGCCGCGATACCGCCTCGGCCGCCGCCTGCACCGTGCCCAGGGTGTGAAAGTGGAACCACCCCGGCTCGGCCGTCAGGGTCAGCATGCCCTGGGTCTTGCCCTGGGCATCGCGGATCGGTGCCGCAGCGCAGTGCATGCGGCGCTGGCGCAAAGCCGTGGCAAAATTTTCTTCAGCCAGTACATACACCGGACGGTCCTCGGCGATGGCCAGCCCGGTGCAGTTGGTGCCCTGCACCGTCTCCAGCAGGCGACTGCCGACCGGCGTCAGGTCCAGGCCACAAAAGTGCAAGGTCACGCCCTCGGCATCGGTGAGATTGATGTGCCCGCGGGGGTTGTAGGCCAGCAACCCGGTCATGACCTGTGCTGCGCCGGCAATCAGATGGCGATTGATTTCCAGCCTGGCGGCCAGCACCTGCGGGTCGACAAAACGGTAGGCGCAATCCTGCGGATCTATCCCGCAAGTCAGGCTGCGCTGCCACGAGTCCCAAATCACCTGCCTTACCCCGGCCGGCCGCGTTGCGCTACCACTGAGGCAATCCTGCCAGGCCTGCTGCACCTCAACGATGGGCCCCTCCCCCAGTGAGGCAGGCCCCAGGGCGGTAATGTAATTGAGGTCTTCGGAACTAAACGCCATCAGTTGATCAACCGTCATGTGCGGTCGCTTCCATGTCCATGTTTTAGACATGTCAGCATAGACATGTCTGAAATATGGACATGACTGCTTAAGCATTTAATTTTAAATCGTTATTTTTCAATGACTTGAACATTGGCACAGGCTTTGCTCCTGGGTCTGGTGAGCACCTGCGCTTCCAGCTGCTCAGCCAACCGCGAACAACAATAAAAGGAGTCATTACATGAGCACGCTTAAAACTATCCGCCTGGGCCTCATCGGTGCCGGGCGCATGGGCAGTTTTCATGGTCAGACGGCTGCCCTGCATATTCCAGGCGCAAGTCTGGTTGCCATCGCCGACCCGACCCCGGGCCAGGCTGCGCGATTGGCCGAGACACTGGGGGTACAACGGGTCTACAGCGATCCGCAGCAACTGCTGGATGATCCGCAAGTCGACGCCATCCTGATTGCCGCCCCCGCCCGCAGCCACGCCGAACTGGTGATCAGCGCCGCCGAGGCCGGCAAAAGCATTTTTTGCGAAAAACCCATGGCCATCACCCTGGAGGAAGCCGACCGTGCCATCGCTGCTGCCGCCAGGGCCAACGTGACCTTGCAGGTGGGTTTCAACCGCCGTTTTGTCCGGGGCTTTCGTGATGCCCACCTGGATGTACTCGCCGGCCGCATCGGCACTGTGCAATTGCTGCGTTCGCTGACCCGGGACCCCGGCCTGAGCAACCCGGCCGGGGTGCCCCAGTGGACGATATTCCTGGAAACCCTGATTCATGACTTCGACACCCTGCGCTACTTGAACCCCGGTGCCGAAGCGGTCGAAGTCTTCGTGATGGCCGACGCGCTGGTCGCGCCCGCCTACAAAAGCAAGGGCCTGCTGGACACCGCAGTGGTGACGATCCGCTTCGACAACGGTGCGATCGCCACCGCCGAGGCCAACTTCCAGGCCGTGTATGGTTATGACGTGCGCGGCGAGGTCTTCGGCAGTGGCGGCATGCTGACCATGGGCAGCATCGCCCGATCGGACAAGGTCGGCTACCTGGGCGACGGGATCCAGATAGAGACCCGGCGCCTCGACACTGAGCTGTTGCGCGATGCCTATATTGCCGAGCTCAATCATTTCGTCGACTGCGTTCGCACGGGCAGCAAACCACTGGCCAGCGGCGAAGACGCCCGCGCCGCGCTGGCCATTGCCCGCGCCTGTATCGAGTCAGTGCAACAGGCCGGACCTGTCCGCCTTTAAGGAGCAACAGCATGGGTTTTATTCCGTTCAAACTGGCGGTGAGTGCCGAAATGGTGTTTCTCGACCTGCCGTTCACCGAACGCGTCAAACGTATTCATGCCCAGGGCTTCAGCGTTGAAATCTGGGACTGGACCAACAAGGACATCGCCGCCCTGATTGCCACCGGCGCCGACTTCACCTCAATGACCGGCTACATCTCGGGCACCCTGACTGAACCCGAAGGCATTCGCCAGTTGCTCGACAGCGCCCGGGAATCACTGGCCGTGGCCGCGCAGCTGAACTGCCCGAGCCTCAACCTGCACGGCACCGGCCTGGGCGACCAGGGCTTGCCGGTCAAGCCGGTCAGCCATACCACTGGCCGCATGTGGCTGAGTGCCTGCAAGACCCTGGAGCAAATTGCCAGGCTGGGGGAAGCGGCCGGCAAGGTGTTCTTGCTGGAAAACCTCAACACACAGGTGGACCACCCCGGCACCCCGTTCGCCCGCGCCGAGGACACCCTGGCGTTGATCGAAGCCGTTGCCAGCCCGCACCTCAAACTGAATCTGGACCTTTACCATGCACAGATCGGCGAAGGAAACCTCATCGAGCTGATCCAGCGCGCGGGGCCGGCCATTGGCGAAATCCAGGTGGCGGATGTTCCGGGGCGCAAGGAACCCGGAACCGGCGAGATCCATTACCCGGCCATCGCCAGAGCCTTGCACGGCATAGGCTACAGCGGCGTAGTGGGACTGGAGGGCTGGGCCTCGGGCGACAGTGAGCTGGCCCTTGAGCGCTTCCGGCAAGCGTTCACCCTGCCCCGCCCGTAGTCGCTGACGAGGAACGAGGCTGCGAGCCGTTGCAATCGATGGATTCTATTACGGCTGCGGCGCCCCCGATCGCAGCCTCGCGACTCGTCAACGATTACAGGTTTCAACGTAAAGGCCTGTTCATAACAACAAAAGGAAAACCCCCATGCGCTGCCGCTCTCTTTTTCTTGCCCCGCTGCTATTGCTCGCCAGCTCACTGGCGCTTGCCGATTACCGTATCGGCGTGAGCATCGCCAAGGTCGACGATAACTTCATGACCTATATCCGCAGCGGCCTGCAAGACGCCGCCAGGCGGGAAAACATCCAGATCCAGTTCGTCGACGCCCAGGGCGATGTGGTACGCCAGCTCAATCAGGTGCAGGACTTTCTCAGTCAGCAGGTGGATGCGGTGATAGTGCTGCCGGCCGACACCGGCGGTACCGCACGCATGACCCGGGCGGCCGTCGAAGCGAAGATTCCACTGGTGTATGTCAACCGCCACCCCGACACCAGGGAGCTGCCCGCAGGCGTGGTCACAGTGGCCTCCAATGACATCGAGGCCGGCCAGCTACAGATGCGTTTTCTGGCCGAGAAGCTCGGCGGCAAAGGCAATGTGGTCATCATCAAGGGCGATCTGGCGCAGAACGCCACCCATGATCGTACCGAAGGGGTCAAGCAGGTGCTCAAGGATTATCCCGGGATCAGGATTATCGAGGAACAAAGTGGCGAATGGACCCGCAACAAAGGGATGGATCTGACCAGTAACTGGTTGCTGGCGGGCATCCCGTTCGATGCCATCATCGCCAACAATGACGAAATGGCCATTGGGGCCGCCATGGCGTTGCAGCAGGCCGGCAAGACCAAGGGCGAGATCCCGGTGGTCGGCATCGACGGCCTGCCCGACGGCCTCGCGGCGATCAAGCGCGGCCAGCTCGCAGCCTCCGTATTCCAGGACCCCAAAGCCCAGTCAAGCAAGGCCGTGGATGTCGCCCTGAAGCTGATCAAGGGCGAGCCCGTCGAGCCTGAAATCTGGGTGCCCTTCAAGCTGATCACCCCGGATCAGGTGGCGCTGTTTGAACAGAACTTCAACTAGGGGGCGCTCTCAATTGTCCGGAAACGGCAGGCTTTGCAGCCATTCACTGAAGGCAATCAGTGACGGCAGGTTCTGGTACCGGTTGGCATAGGCCAGGTAGTAGCTCCTGCCGCTTTCCAGGGGCTCGAACAGTGTCACCAGGGTGCCCGCCCTGATTTCGTCCTGCACCAGCACCCTTGGCACCAGGCCAATACCGATGCCTGCCACTACCGCCTGAATCAGATGCCCCGTCAGCTCGAAACCCGGCCCCGGACGCATCGCCCGATGATCCAGGCCGTGGCGCTCAAACCAGTCCGACCAGGCGTTGGGCCGCGACACCACGCTGAGCAGCGAATGACTGGCAGCAAGGTCTGCCGGACTCATCCCGGCGTATTCAGGCAGCGCGGCAGGACTGGCCACCACCACCAGTGTTTCAGTCAGCAGCTTGTGCGAGATAAAGCCCGGCCATGGCCCTGCGCCCGCCACAATGATCGCGTTCATCTCGCCCGCAGCGCTGGCCAGGTCGGCGTGCATGATGCGCGAATGGATATGCACCACGATCTCGGGGTGCCGGGTGTAGAAGTCATTCATGCGCGGCAGCAACCACTTCGAACCGAACGTGGGCAGAACCGCCAGGTGCAGTGTCCCGCCCCGGGAGCTGAAGGCAATGGTCTGCAGCGTCGCGCTACGAATTCGCCCCAGCGCCGCTGCCAGCTCATGTTGATACAGGGCTCCGGCAGCCGTCAGCTCGATACGCCGCCCTTCGCGATGGAACAGATCGACCCCGAGCAAAGCCTCCAGTGCCTGCACCTGGCGGCTGACAGCACTTTGGGTCAGTGACAGCTCATCCGCTGCCTTGGTGAAACTGCAATGCCTGGCCGCCGCTTCGAAAGCCACCAGTACCGACATCGAGGGGGTGAGGCGCCTCGGATTCATTCATAAACCTCATGCAAATACTGCGTGTTTTACGTTTGTCTGCCCAAGTCGTAGCCCTGACAATGGGGTTATACCCAATTTCGCTCTAAGCCCGACTGACAAACGAGCATACGTTAAGCGAATACAGAAACGAATTCACTCAGCAGGAAACGCCGTCAATGATCGCCCGCCTCGCCCCCACGAACAGCCCGCAAGACATCTACCAGGCTTTTGTGCAGCAACTGAAAAACGAAGGGTTCGAGGGCGAGATCGCCAGCGATCATGGTTCACGCACGGTGCTGGCCACCGACAATTCAATCTATCAACGTCTGCCCCGGGCCGCCGTGTTTCCAAAGCATGACGCTGACGTCGGGCGAGTGGCCAGACTCGCAGCCCAGCCCCGGTTCCGCTCGGTGGTACTGACGGCCCGCGGAGGCGGTACCGGCACCAACGGCCAGTCCCTCACCGACGGCGTGATTGTCGACCTCTCAAGGCACATGAACCGGATTCTCGAGATCAACGTTGAGGAGCGCTGGGTGCGGGTACAAAGCGGCGTGGTCAAAGATCAGCTGAACGCTGCGCTCAAGCCCCACGGCCTGTTCTTTGCCCCCGAGCTGTCCACCTCGAACCGGGCCACCATTGGCGGAATGATCAATACCGATGCCAGCGGCCAGGGCAGCTGCACCTATGGCAAAACCCGCGACCACGTATTGGCGCTGTCCACCATCCTGCTGGGCGGCAACAGGCTTGACAGCCAGGCCGTGGAGGCCGGCCATGCCCGGCAGCAAGCCAGCCGCCAGGACATGATCGGCGAGGTCTATCGCTGCACCCAGGAGATTGCCGACAACCAGCAACAGCTGATCCAGGACATCTTTCCCAAGCTCAATCGCTGCCTCACCGGCTACGACCTGGCCCACCTGCGCGAACCCGATGGCCGCTTCAATCTCAACAGCGTGCTGTGCGGTTCCGAGGGCAGCCTGGGGTTCATTGTCGAGGCCCGGCTCAATGTGCTGCCGATCCCCCGCCATAGCATTCTGGTCAACGTGGGCTACGCCGGTTTCATGGACGCGTTGCGCGATGCCAAGGCACTGATGGCGCTCAAGCCGCTGTCGATCGAGACCGTGGATTCAAAAGTACTGATGCTCGCGATGCAGGACATCGTCTGGCACGGCGTGGCTGAATATTTCCCCCAGGACCCCGCCCGCCCCACCCTGGGCATCAACCTGATCGAATTCAGCGACGATGACCTGCAGCGCCTGGAGCAGCGCGTGCATGACTTCACCCGGCACCTGAAGTCCGACACCAGCGTCAGCCGTCTGGGCCATACCCTGGCCGTCGGCAGCGAGGCGGTGAAACGTGTCTACAGCATGCGCAAACGCTCAGTGGGGCTACTGGGCAATGTCCAGGGCGAAGCCAGGCCCCAGCCATTTGTCGAAGACACCGCCGTGCCACCGGAGAATCTGGCGGACTACATCGCCGAGTTTCGCGACCTGCTCGATAGCCACGGCCTCGAATACGGGATGTTCGGTCATGTGGATGCCGGCGTCCTGCACGTCAGGCCGATCCTTGATATGAAAGACCCGCAGCAGGCGGCACTGATCCGCCCGCTTTCGGACGCCGTCGCGGCACTGACGAAAAAGTACGGTGGCCTGCTGTGGGGCGAACACGGCAAAGGCCTGCGCTCTGAATATGTGCCTGAGTTTTTTGCCGGGCTTTACCCCTCGCTCCAGGCCATCAAGGCAGTATTTGACCCGTTCAACCAGTTGAACCCGGGGAAAATTGCCACACCGGCGACGCTGGCTGCAGCCGCATTGACCCGGGTCGACGAAGTCCCGTTGCGCGGCGACCTCGATCGCCAGATAGATCAACGGGTGTGGCAAAGCTATCAGACCGCCGTTCAGTGCAATGGCAATGGCGCCTGCTACAACTTCGATCCCGATGACGCCATGTGCCCATCCTGGAAAGCCACCCGCAACCGCATCCACTCACCCAAGGGCCGCGCCTCCCTGATACGCGAATGGTTGCGCCTGCAAGGGGCCCAGGGCGTGGACGTACTGGGCAATCAAGCGCCAGCTTCGGCCCTCGGGCACTGGCTTGGCAAAGCCCGCAACACCCTCGCCCGACAGTTGGGGCAAAAGGATTTCTCCCACGAAGTCTACGAGGCCATGAGCGGTTGCCTGGCCTGTAAATCCTGCGCCGGACAGTGCCCGGTCAAGGTCAATGTCCCGGACTTCAGGGCACGCTTTCTTGAGCTTTATCACAGTCGTTACCTGCGCCCGCTCAAGGATTACGTGGTCGGCTCACTGGAGTTCAGCATTCCCGTTATTGCCCGCTTCCCGAGACTGTACAACGCCATGCTGGGCGCCAGGCCGGTCAAGTGGATGCTTGAGCATGGCGTCGGCATGGTCGATAGCCCGCTGCTGAGCCTGATGAACTTCGAGCAGCTGTGCGCCACATGGAAGGTGCAGACGGCGACGGTCAAAACCCTGTCCCGACTGACCCCGCAGCAGCGCAAGCGCAGCGTCATCCTGGTGCAGGATGCATTCACCCGCTACTTCGAGACGCCGCTGGCCGCACAGTGGATAGAGCTGATCGCGCGGCTTGGCTATCAGGTCTACCTCGCGCCGTTCTCGGCCAATGGCAAACCCCTTCAGGTGCAAGGCTTGCTGGGCGCCTTCAAGAAAGCCGCAACCCACAATGCCCGGGGCCTGCTGGCCCTGCAAAACTGCGGCGTGCCGCTGGTGGGACTGGACCCGGCGATGACCCTGGTCTACCGCCAGGAATATGCCAAGACCCTGGATCACGGCACGGTGCCCCAGGTTGCCCTGGCGCAGGAGTGGCTGGTGAGCGCCATGCCGATCCAGCCACCGGCCGCCCCGCAAAAGGTCTTTCACTTCTTGCCCCATTGCACCGAGCGCACCAATGAGCCCGCGAGCATTGATCTGTGGCAAAAGGTATTCGCAGGATGGGGGCTGAGCCTCAAGGTTTTGCCCAGCGGTTGCTGTGGCATGTCCGGCACTTACGGCCATGAAACACGCAACGTCAAAACTTCGCAGATCATCTACTCGCAATCGTGGCAGCCACTGGTAGAACAGCATCACGGCGACGGTACGCTACTGGCGGACGGGTATTCCTGCAGAAGCCAGGTCAAGCGCCAGGGCGGCAAAGAATTGCTGCATCCCCTGCAGGCGCTGCTTGGGCATTTGCGTGAGGGCGATCACCCCCCCCCGGTAATCGCCGGCCGGCGATGATCGACGATAAAACCCGTGACTGCTGTTGGACGCGGCGTTTTTCAGATCATCGCCAGGCAGGCCCGCTTCGACCCGGGCCCGGGCAAAAAATCACGGGCAAAAAAAAGCCGCTATCGCTAGCGGCTTTTTTACTATCTGGCTCCACGACCTGGACTCGAACCAGGGACCCAATGATTAACAGTCATTTGCTCTACCAACTGAGCTATCGCGGAATGGCGTCTATCTTACTGATATAAAAAGAGAAGTCAACACTTTCGATGACTTCTCAGGGATTATTCAGATGACCTGAACAATCGCATCGGTAACCGCTTCAATGTTGCGCTGATTCAAAGAAGCGACGCAGATACGGCCGGTGTCGAGGGCATAGATACCGAACTCGGTACGCAGACGCGCCACTTGCTCAACGGTCAGGCCGGAGTACGAGAACATGCCACGCTGACGCGCAACAAAGCTGAAATCGCGCCCCGGAGCCTTCTTCGACAGCAGCTCTACCATTTGCAGACGCATGCCGCGAATGCGCAGGCGCATTTCAGCCAGCTCTTCTTCCCACATTGCACGCAGCTCAGGGCTGTTGAGCACCGCTGCGGCGATGGTTGCACCGTGGGTCGGCGGGTTGGAGTAGTTGGTGCGGATCACACGCTTGACCTGGGACAGAACCCGGGCGCTCTCATCCTTCGACTGGGTGATGACCGACAATGCACCCACGCGCTCGCCGTACAGCGAGAACGACTTGGAGAACGAGCTGGAAACGAAGAAGCTCAGGCCCGACTCGGCGAACAGGCGCACTGCTGCGGCGTCTTCGTCAATGCCGTCGCCAAAACCCTGGTAGGCCATGTCCAGGAACGGGATCAGGCCTTTGGCCTTGACCACGTCCAGCACGTTCTGCCAGTCGGCCGCCGTCAGATCGACGCCGGTCGGGTTGTGGCAGCACGCGTGCAGCACAACCACGGAGCCAGCCGGCAAGGCGTTGAGGTCTTCGAGCATGCCGGCACGGTTTACGTCATGGCTGGCAGCGTCGTAGTAGCGATAGTTCTGCACCGGGAAACCGGCAGCTTCGAACAATGCGCGATGGTTTTCCCAGCTTGGATCGCTGATGGCGACCACAGCACCCGGCTGCAGCTGCTTGATGAAGTCGGCACCGATCTTCAGTGCACCGGTGCCACCCACGGCCTGGGTGGTGATCACACGGCCAGCGGCCAGCAGCGGCGACTCGGCACCGAACAGCAGCTTTTGCACGGCTTGGTCGTAGGCGGCGATGCCATCGATCGGCAGGTAGCCACGGGATGCATGCTGAGCAACCCGGATCGTTTCGGCTTCGACAACGGCACGCAAGAGTGGAATTCGTCCCTCCTCGTTGCAGTAAACACCGACCCCCAGATTCACTTTGCTGGTACGAGTATCGGCGTTAAATGCTTCGTTGAGGCCCAGGATAGGATCGCGTGGTGCCATTTCGACAGCGGAGAACAGGCTCATTATTACGGCGGCTCTGAATGGGGAATGGAGGGGGTGACAACGCTCCAGCCGATTGCACTAGAGCGGTGCACAAACGGGGAGCAAGTATAAAGGCGATAGCGATTCGGGCAACAGGGGATTCCCGGTTTTGGCCAAGTATTTGCCTTTATTTTCGAGCCACTGGTCCAATTGCATGCTTTGCTCCGATGTCCATGTCAGAACGGCGCCTTGAAACAGTCAGTCACGACCTCCATATTTAGCCGTATCCTGTTTTCTCCTGCGGCTTGCGTCGCATGCAGTCTTTCTCGATCTACCAAGGTCCAAGCCTTTGATAGATGCGACCCAGAGGTCCGTTATGCCCGATTTCCAGCTAGTTACCCGCTTCGAGCCCGCAGGCGATCAACCCGAAGCCATTCGCCAGATGATCGAAGGCATCGAGGCCGGGCTGTCGCACCAGACCCTGCTCGGGGTAACGGGTTCGGGCAAGACCTTCAGCATCGCCAACGTGATCGCCCATGTGAATCGCCCGACCCTGGTGCTGGCCCCCAACAAAACCCTCGCGGCGCAGCTGTATGGCGAGTTCAAGTCGTTCTTCCCGAACAACGCGGTGGAATACTTCGTCTCGTACTACGACTACTACCAGCCCGAAGCCTACGTGCCCTCCTCCGATACCTTTATCGAGAAGGACGCCTCGATCAACGACCACATCGAGCAAATGCGCCTGTCTGCAACCAAGGCGTTGCTGGAGCGCAAGGACGCAATCATCGTCACCACGGTGTCGTGCATCTACGGCCTGGGCAGCCCGGAAACCTATTTGAAGATGGTCTTGCACGTCGATCGTGGCGACAAACTCGACCAGCGTGAACTGCTGCGCCGCCTGGCTGACCTGCAGTACACCCGCAACGACATGGACTTCGCCCGCTCGACGTTTCGGGTACGCGGCGATGTGATCGACATCTACCCGGCCGAATCCGACCTCGAAGCCGTGCGCATCGAACTGTTCGATGACGAAGTCGAAAGCATCAGCGCCTTTGACCCGCTGACCGGCGAAGTCATCCGCAAGATGCCGCGCTTTACCTTCTATCCGAAAAGCCACTACGTGACGCCCCGGGAAACCCTGCTGGACGCAGTCGAAGGGATCAAGGAAGAACTCAAGGAACGCCTGGAGTACCTGCGCGCCAACAACAAACTGGTGGAAGCCCAGCGTCTTGAACAACGTACCCGCTTCGATCTGGAAATGATCATGGAGCTGGGCTACTGCAACGGTATCGAAAACTACTCGCGCTACCTCTCCGGTCGCGAGTCCGGAGCGCCGCCGCCGACCCTGTTCGACTACCTGCCGGCCGACGCCTTGCTGGTGATCGACGAGTCCCACGTCAGCGTGCCGCAGGTGGGCGCCATGTACAAAGGCGACCGTTCACGTAAAGAAACCCTGGTGGAGTACGGCTTTCGTTTGCCGTCGGCCCTGGATAACCGGCCGATGCGTTTTGACGAATGGGAACGCATCAGCCCGCAGACCATTTTCGTCTCGGCCACCCCCGGCAACTATGAGGCCGAGCATTCGGGCCGGGTCGTGGAACAGGTGGTGCGTCCGACCGGCCTGGTGGACCCGCAAATCGAAATCCGCCCGGCACTGACCCAGGTCGACGACCTGCTGTCCGAAATAGCCAAGCGCGTGGCGCTGGAAGAGCGGGTGCTGGTCACCACCCTGACCAAGCGCATGTCCGAAGACCTCACCGACTACCTGGCCGACCACGGCGTGCGCGTTCGCTACCTGCACTCGGACATCGACACCGTGGAGCGGGTCGAGATCATCCGCGACTTGCGCCTCGGGGTATTCGATGTGCTGGTGGGGATCAACTTGCTGCGTGAAGGCCTGGACATGCCCGAAGTGTCGCTGGTGGCGATTCTCGATGCCGACAAGGAAGGCTTCCTGCGTTCCGAGCGTTCATTGATCCAGACCATTGGCCGTGCCGCCCGTAACCTCAATGGCCGGGCGATCCTGTACGCCGACCGCATCACCGGTTCGATGGAACGGGCGATTGGCGAGACCGAGCGCCGTCGCGACAAACAGATCGCCTTTAACCTGGCCAACGGAATTACGCCCAAAGGCGTATTCAAGGATGTCGCCGACATCATGGAAGGCGCAGTGGTGCCCGGCTCGCGCAGCAAGAAGCGCAAAGGCATGGCCAAGGCGGCCGAGGAAAACGCCAAGTACGAAAACGAACTGCGTTCGCCGAGCGAAATCAGCAAGCGCATCCGCCAGCTGGAAGAAAAAATGTACGCCCTGGCCCGCGACCTGGAGTTCGAGGCCGCGGCACAAATGCGCGACGAAATCGGCAAGCTCAGGGAGCGGTTGCTGCAGGTTTAATCCCCGCCCAACCCTGACCCTG
Organism: Pseudomonas sp. Lz4W; assembly: GCF_000346225.2. Lineage (NCBI taxonomy): Bacteria > Pseudomonadati > Pseudomonadota > Gammaproteobacteria > Pseudomonadales > Pseudomonadaceae > Pseudomonas > Pseudomonas sp. Lz4W. The sequence goes on from NZ_CP017432.1 coordinate 2,980,331, forward strand.
ACCTGTAGGAGCGAGCTTGCCTCGCGAGCTTTTGATCTTGAAAGAGCTCGCGAGACAAGCTCGCGCCTACAGGTTGTGGTGTTTGCGGTGCCTCAGTCAGCCACCGCCGCCACCGCTTCTACCTCAAACAGCATCGCCTCCAGCGCCAGGCGCGGCACCGGAATCAAGGTGCAGGCCGGCGCCGGTAGCGCTCCCCAGACCCGCGCAATTTCCGCCCCCAGAATATGCAAGCGCTCCTGACTGTGATCAACGATCAGTACCGTCAGCTTGGCCACATCCTTGATCTGCGCATCGGCAGCGGCCAGGGCAATCTGCAGGTTGGCGAATGCCTGACGTACCTGCCCGGCAAAATCCGCCGCAAGCTCACTGTCGGCGTTCTCTCCCCCCTGACCCGCGGTGTAGACCAACCGCACATTCGGCGCCAGGCGGGCCACATGGGAATAGCCATTGCCCGAAGGGTCATACAGACCGGCAGGGTTCAGCAGTTGCACGGCGGGGTGAAGATTCTTGTCCATAAAAGTCGCACCTTGGGCAGTTGAATTTGCAAGCGCGCCATTCAACCACTGCCGCCCATGCCTGTACCAGTGCCCTCGCGGCACAGGTCGCAAATATGTCAGGATGATGCGCAGCTGCGCGACACAGACCCGACACCCAAGGATGAACATGACCGCCATCAACACTCAGACGCCTTTTGTTCCAGGGCGCCTCGAACAAATGTCGACCCGCATCGCCTTTTTTATCGCCGGTTTCGGACTGGCCGCATGGGCGCCACTGGTGCCCTACGCCAAGGCCCGGGCCGGGCTCGATGAAGCCACCCTTGGCCTGTTGCTGCTGTGCCTCGGCGCGGGCTCGATTCTGGCAATGCCCATCGCCGGCCTGCTGGCCACGCGCTTTGGCTGTCGCCGGGTGACGATTGGCGGCACCCTGCTGATTTGCCTGGCGCTGCCGCTCCTGGCCACCGCCAGCTCCATACCGCTGCTGATCGCCACATTGTTTGTATTCGGCGCAGGCCTGGGGGTCGTTGATTCCACCATCAACCTGCAAGCGGTGATCGTCGAGCGCGCCAGCGGTCGCAACATGATGTCGGGCTTCCACGGTCTGTTCAGTGTCGGCGGGATTGCCGGTGCGGCCGGTGTCAGCGCCCTTCTGGCGCTGGGGATGACGCCGCTGTGGGCAATTATGGTGGTGATTGTGCTGACCCTCGCCGCCTTGCTCAAGGCCGCGCCACACCTGCTGTCTTACGGCAGTGAGAGCGCCGGCCCGGCGTTTGCAGTGCCCCACGGCGTGGTGCTGTTTATCGGGCTGCTGTGTTTTACCGTGTTCCTGGCCGAAGGCGCGATGCTCGACTGGAGCGCGGTGTTCTTGACCACCGAGAAACAGATCGGCGAAGCCTATGCCGGGCTTGGCTATGCCGCCTTTGCCGTGACCATGACCGCTGGCCGCTTGACCGGCGACAGCATCGTCAGACATCTGGGGGCGCGCCGGGTGATAGTCCTGGGCGGTCTGTTCGCCGCAGCCGGGCTGGCGCTGGCAACCCTGGCGCCGGGCTGGGAACTGGCCCTGGCCGGCTATGCCCTGGTGGGTATCGGTTGTTCCAATATCGTGCCGGTGCTGTATACCGCGGTCGGTAAACAAACAGTAATGCCCGAGAACATTGCCGTACCGGCCATCACGACCCTGGGCTATGCGGGGATACTGGCGGGCCCGGCGGCCATCGGCTTTGTCGCCCATGCCAGCAGCCTGAGCATTGCCTTCCTGTTGATCGCCGCCATGCTGGTGGCCGTAGCCATCAGCGGACGGATCCTGAAGGTCTAAAAATAACCCCGCCCTCTGCAGGAGCGAGCTTGCCTCGCGAGCTTTTCAAGATCAAAAGCTCGCGAGGCAAGCTCGCTCCTACAGGGGAAATCCCCGTGCATTGGCCGAAGGTCCAAAAATGGCCCCGCCCAGGTTGCCGGCTGGGCGGCCAGTGTCACTGCTGTCGTGGTGATGAAAATCAGGCTTGTCGACCTGAAACATCCACCACGATTTTCCCCAAATGGTTGCCTTGAGCAAGGGCCTTCAGCGCCTCTGTGGCTTGCTCAAAGCCAAAGACGCTGTCAATTATCGGGTGAAGCCTGGCTATGCCTGCAAAGGCATTGAGTGCTTCGAACATCTCTCTGGAGCCCACCATCATCCCTCGCACAATCGCACTCGTTTGTAAAAGGCTCAGGGCATTGATCGTTTCGCCGGGAGGCACTCCAAGCAGACTGACAATACCCCCTGCGCGGGCACTTGCAATTGATTGAACGAGGCTTCCCGGCGCCCCCGTCTCAACAACATAGTCAGCGCCCAAGCCGCCTGTAAGTCGCAGAACTTCCTTGCTCCACTGCGGCGTCGTACTCGTATTGATGGTCTCTATCGCACCTAACTTGCGAACTTGAACGAGTTTTGCTTCTTTCGACGATGTAGTGATAACCCGGGCACCTGCGGCAAGGGCTATCTGGGCCGCAAAGATTGAGACTCCACCAGTACCCAGGGTCAGTACCGTCTGGCCGGGTTGTAGCGCTTTGAGGCCATATAGCGCGTTCCACGCCGTCACACCTGCTACCGGCAAGGTTGATGCCTCGCGATATGACATGTGCTCAGGGATCGCCACAACGCCTTGTTGATCGAGAACGACGATCTCCGCCAGCATTCCATCGAGCGAGCCGCTGAGCATGTTGTCAAAGGCATCGTCTGGTTGTCGTCCGCCAAACCAGTTCTGTACAAAGATTCCAGCCACACGGTCGCCGACTTCCCAGCGCGTTACACCTTCTCCGATTGCGATGATTTCGCCCGCGCCGTCAGAAGCCGCTATAGCCTGAGGGCTATGGACAGGGAATCCGTAGCCCTTGCTTGCCAGCAGCACATCGCGAAAATTGAGTGACACCGCGTGTACTCGAATCGCAACCTGTCCACGACCAGGCTCGGGATCGGGACGCTCTACCAGCTTCCAGGTATCAAGACCGCTTTGATCGCCAATTTCATAAGCTCGCATTTTTGAATCTCCCAACAATCAATCATCAATCGAAGGAGAGTCTACCCGTCCCGGGGTAGAATTTATGGCTCAACACATTTGATCCAATGGTGAGGAAAATTCAACATGAAAGCGAAGATGAGCGAGCTGTCTGCTTTCGTTGCTGTCGCCACACACCTCAGCTTTCAAAAGGCAGCAATTGAGCGCGGAGTCACACGTTCGGCGATAAGCCATGCAGTCAAAACCCTGGAGCAACATCTAGGCGTCAGACTGCTCAACCGCAACACCAAAGCTGTGACCTTGACCGAACCGGGTGAGGAATTACTGCAACGCCTCAAGCCTGCTTTCGATGAGGTTGCCAGTGCACTGGACGATCTTAATAAATTTCGCGGTACGCCCTCTGGCACGGTCAAGCTAACGGTGCCCCGGGCCGTAGCGCACCTGATTCTTGGTGGGGTCCTGGCCAAGCTCTTGCGTGAGAACCCCGGCCTTTGTGTTGATGTATCGTGCGACGACAGTCTGGTTGATATCGTGGCAGGAGGTTTTGACGCGGGCATCCGGTTTGGCAGGAGCTTGAGGCCTGACATGATCGCCATACCCTTGAAGCAAAACCTCGAATTTGTGGTTGTTGGCTCGCCGGAATATTTTCAAGGACATGACGTACCGAAAACGCCGGAAGACCTCTTGGCTCACAGTTGCATTCGCTACCGCCTCGCCAGTGGTGTGGTTTTTCCGTGGGAGTTTGCCAAGGGGAAAGAACAGGTAAGTGTCGAAACCAACGGCAGGCTGACGCTGGACGACCAGCGAATGATGATCGAGTCTGCCCTGGCGGGATCAGGATTGGCCCTGGTTTTTTCAGACCTTGTAAAAGCTGAAATTGAGAGCGGCCAGCTTGTCCGATGCTTGAAAGGGTGGACATGCTCAATTGGTGATCTTTACGTTTATTACAGCAATCGACGTCACGTCCCCGCAGCGTTGAGGGCACTGATCAACGCCCTGAAGCAATAGTAAGCATGGGGCATAAATAGCCCCGCATTCTGTAGGAGCGAGCTTGCCTCGCGAGCCTTTCAAGATCAAAAGATCGCGAGCAAGCTCGCTCCTACAGGGGTAAATCCCGTGTCCTGCCCGAAGATCCAAAAATAGCCCCGCACTCTGTAGGAGCGAGCTTGCCTCGCGAGCTTTTCAAGATCAAAAGATCGCGAGACAAGCTCGCTCCTACAGGGGTAAATCCCGTGTCCTGCCCGAGGTCCAAAAATAGCCCGCATTCCGTAGGAGCGAGCTTGCCTCGCGAGCCTTTCAAGATCAAAAGCTCGCGAGACAAGCTCGCTCCTACAGAGACGGGCGGGTTTCAGAAGCCCACGCTTGCCTGGACGAAGAAGGTGCGGGGTTCTCCGAGGTAGATCCCGGAGTTGTTGTCGCTGGAACGGGTGAAGTACTGCTGGTTGAACAGGTTCTTGATCCCCGCACCCACTTTCAGGTTCGACGCCTCAGGCCCGAAGTCGTAGCCCACACGGGTGCTCCAGGTCGCATACCCCGGAATGTCTCCGTATTGACCGTCCGCGGTCGGGTCGGTGATGTAGGTGCCGCCGGTACCCGGCGCATGCTGTTTGGACTGGGCAAACATGTCGAGGTTGTAGGTCCAGCGGTTGACCGCATAACGCGCCCCCAGGTTGGCCACCTGACGCGAATACAGCGGCAGGTCACGGCCCTTGAAGTTCATGATGTCACCCTCGGCCACCGCCTTGGTGTAGGTGAACCCCGCATTGACCGACAGCCCGTCAAGACGGGCATCCAGCGCCGCCATGTCGTAGTGGATCGAGGTCTCGATACCCTGGTGCCTGGTGGCTCCGAGGTTGGTCCAGCCCACATCGTTGCTGATGTATTGCAGCTCATCGGCAAAGTCGATGTAGAACAGTGTCACTTCACCGCCCCACACTCCATTGTCATAGCGCGTCCCCAGTTCATAGGTCTTGGCTTTTTCCGGACGCAAACCTGCCGCCGTCTGGTCCCCCGTGCCGCCCTGCCCCAACTGGAAGTACTGCAGGCTGCCAAACGAAGTCTCGTAGTTGGCAAACAGCTTCCACGCGTCCGAGAGGTGGTACATCACGCTCAGGGCCGGCAGCGCTTCGCTACTGTCGATGCTGCGGTTTTTCTCCGGCACCGGCACACCCTTGCCATCCAGCACCGGGCGGTCGTGCCAGTTGGTGCTGATGCGCTCGAAACGGATCCCCGGGGTGACCGTCCAGTTACCGACATCGATCTTGTCATCGATATAGAAGGCGTTGGCCTCCGTGCCCCCGGTTCGGTCCTGATACACATGACCGTCGCCTTTGGGCCCCGGCACCGGCACGTTATCCACCAGTTCCAGCATGCTCGCCTGCTCGTGCATCGCTTCCTTGAGGTAGCGATAACCGACCCCGACCTCCTGGGTCACCGGCCCCAGCGTGAAGACATGGGACACCCGTGGCTCGATGCCGAAGGTGTGATAGTTACGCGGGTAGGCCGACAGGGTTTGCAGGTTGCGCGCGGCAATATTGCTGCCACGGAAACTGTCGGTGTAATAGGTCAGGACTTCAAACTGGGTCTGGTCGTCGATCTGGCGCAGGTACTTGAAGGACACGTCCTTGCGCCGTCCGCTGAAGTTGTCGTAGTCGCGCACCGACTGGTACGGATCGGCGTCGAACTGCGCCTGGGTCAGGCCCCCGGGCATGTCCGCCGTGGCGTCGTAATAATGGAAGTTGAGGCTGAAATCATCCTGATCGGTGGGCGCCCAGTGGGTCTTGAGCAACACGTCAGTGATGTCGTTGTCATTGTTGCGTGCCCGATAGCCATCACCCTTGACCCCGGAGTACAGCAGCGCCGCACCGATACCATTGTCGGCGGTACCGCCCAAAAAGGCCGACTCCATGTGCTTCCAGCCACCACGCTCGGAGGTCTCCAGGGTGGTGCCGACTTCACCGGCAAAGGTTTCGGGAATCGCCCGGGTCACAAAGTTGATCACCCCACCCACGTTCTGTGGTCCGTAACGCACCGAGCCGGCACCGCGCACCACGTCGATGCTGTCCAGGTTGCCCGAGGAAATCGGCGCCATTGCCAACTGTGGCTGGCCATAAGGGGCGAAGGCCGCGGGCACTCCGTCAATCAACACCGTGGAGCGCGGCGACAGGCGCGAGGTCAGGCCACGCACCCCCACGTTCAGGGAAATATCACTGCCACCGGTACCATTGGGCGCCTGTACCTGGACCCCGGGGATCTTCTTCAGCACGTCGCTGACATTCATCGCGCCCTGCTCGACCATCGCTTCGCGGCGCACCACGGTACGGGCGCCGGGATGGTTCTGCACCACCGCCGCATTGGCATCACCCAGCCAGTCGCCCACCACTTTCACATCCACCGGGCCCAGTTCCAGCGGACCGGAAGCCGCTGAAGCACTGACCGCAGGTGCTGCCTGCAGGATCACCGCATCGCCGTTCAATTCGTAGCTCAGGCCGCTGCCCTGGAGCAATGCGTGCAATGCCTGCTCCGGCGACAAGTTGCCATCGACCGCCGGGGCCTGTTTGCCGGCCACCAGCTGCGGGCTGAAGAACACCTGCAATGAAGTCTGGCGGGCCAGCTGGCTCAGCGCTGCGCCCAAAGGCTGGGCCTGAATATGGATGGCACTGGAGGCAGGCTCACCGGCAAACGCAGCCGGCAACCCCGCACTGACGGCCAGGGCCAGTGCCAGCGGCAACCAGCGGCCTGGTTTAATCGAAAAAGAGCAGCTCAAAGGTGTTTCAAGCGCAGAAAGTCGCCCACGGAGATTGTTATTTTTCACGTCGAGTCTTGCCCTGTAGATCGCACTTGAGTGCGACTGTTAATGCAAACCAGTTGCAGTTGATCTAGAAGACGAAGAACTCGGAAAAAACCTGAATCCAGCAGCCAATTATTATCGGGCCACTATTTCCTGACTGCCGTCCGCACGGGTGTTAATGGCCACCGGCAAGATTCGCGGCAAGGCCTTGAGCAAGGCATCGGTGTCAGCGGTTTTGAACACGCTGGTCAGCCGTAGCCGGGCCACGGCCGGATCGGTGACGTGCAACGGCTGCTGACGATAGCGCGAGACCTCGGCGGCCACTTGCGCCAGGCTTGCATCATTGAACTGCAGTTGCCCCGTGCGCCACGCCGTCAGCGCACGGGTATCCACCGCCAGCGGTGCGTCTACCTGCCCCTGTGCATCGACCCGGGTGCCAAGGCCCGCGGTCAGGCTGACCGCGCCCGAGGCATCGCTACCCTGCACCCGGACATGCCCCGACTCCACCGCAACCCGGGCCTGATCACCGTCGCGACGGACATCAAAGCGGGTGCCGGTAACCGTCACCTGCCCGGCACCGGCGCGCACCACAAAGGGTCGGGACGTATCATGGGCAACGCTGAACATCACCTCGCCCTGCTCAAGCTCGACCCTGCGCTGCTGCCCCTCGAAGCTGACCTTGACCCGGCTGCGACTGTTGAGCTCGATCGATGAGCCGTCGGGCAACTGCACTTCACGGTATTCACCCGCCAGTGTGGAAAATTCGCCGTGATAAGCACCCGGCTCCTGCCATTGCAGGCTTAAACCGGCCCCCAGCGCCAGCAACAGGCTGGCGGCCAGCCCCCAGGCCATGACCGAACGGCGTTTGGGCGCTCTGTCCGGCAGTTCACACAGCGCCTGCAAGCGGGCTTTTGGCAGCAGATCGGTGGCCGACCACAGGCTTGCCAGCCATTGGTACTCAGCCTCATGGCTGGCATCCCGGGTGCGCCAGGCCTCGAATTCGGCCTGCTCGGCAGGGCTCAGGGACTGTGCCTGCACCCGCGCAAACCAGGTCGCGGCGGCATCGCGCACGCTCGCGCTGTCACCCGTACAGTCACGGCTATCCATCATCCTGTCCTTATCTGATGTCGTCACGGCGCCTCCACCCGCTCACGCAGATGGCGCAGCGTGCGGATCATATACTTTTCCACCATGTTCCTGGACAGCCCCAGGTGCTCGGCAATCTCGGCCTGGGTCAGGCCTTCGATCTTTTGCCAGACAAACACCTTGCGGCAATTGAGCGGCAGTTCCTGCAAGGCTCTTTCAACCGCCTCGGCCAACTGGTAAGCGCGCATGTACTGCTCCGGATCGCCCGTTTCGCACGAGCTTGGGGGAACGGCAGCCTGCTCCTTGGCATCGCGTAACTCTTCCCGGCGAAAACCGTCGACCGCGATATTGCGCGCGGTCTGATGCAAATAGGCACGGGGCTGCTCGACCGCATCCGGGCCGGATTCGAACACCCGGACAAAAGTGTCATGAGCCAGATCCTGCGCCTGCTGACGATTGCGCAGACGGCGGGTCCAGGTCCCGATCAACTCATCGTAATATTCAAGAAAACCCGCCCGGCGGGGCGCTTTACGAGTCATCGCTCTGGACTACAAAGGTGGGGGTGCGAATAGTAATGCTTCCTATTAATGCAGGCAATGACTTGCCCATGGCGCTGCCGCCCCCGCCTGCCCGACAACCGTCACCGGCAGCGGTTTACGCCATACAATCTTTGATAATGGTTCTTATTTGCTCTAGATTAGGCTCCTTTTGCCCCAGGACCCTCCCATGTTCGAGTTGCAGGCCGTCTCTTTCGACATTCCCGAGCGCACCCTCCTGTACCCGCTGGACCTGACCCTGCCCCATGGCCAGATCATCGGCCTGATCGGGCATAACGGCTCGGGGAAATCGACCCTCATCAAGTTGCTGGCCCGCCAGCAAGTCGCGAGCCAGGGCACAGTGAAACTCGATGGCGTGCCGTTGCCGGCCTGGAAAAACCGCGAATTCGCCCGCCAGGTGGCCTACTTGCCGCAACAACTGCCGGCCGCCGACGGCCTCACCGTGCGCGAACTGGTGCGCTTTGGCCGCTATCCCTGGCATGGCGCCCTGGGACGCATGAGCGAGGAGGATCACGCCCAGGTCGAACAGGCCATGGCACTGACCCACACCGGCGCCTATGCCGAGCGCCTGGTGGACAACCTCTCCGGCGGCGAACGCCAGCGGGTCTGGCTGGCCATGTTGCTGGCACAGAACAGCCGCTACCTGCTGCTCGACGAACCGACCTCGGCACTGGACATCGCACATCAGGTAGAGGTGCTGGGGCTGATTCGCGAACTGAGCCACAAACTGGATCTGGGGGTGGTGGTGGTGCTGCATGAAATCAACATGGCGGCGCGCTACTGCGACCACCTGGTGGCGTTGCACAGCGGCCGCTTACTGATCCAGGGGCCACCGGCAGAGCTGATGAACAGTGCCGTGCTGGAATCCATCTACGGCATCCGTATGGGCGTCATGCCCCACCCCCACGACGGCTCGGCAATCAGTTTTCATTACTGAACCGGTGGCGGATTTTTATCCCGCCCGCACGCAAGAAGGCTTGCCGGACGGCTTGACCTTCAACGGGCAGTTGCCGCACAGCTCGAGTTCCGGCAGCAGGTAGCGCACGCAACAGACCTTGCGCTCGCGGCGCATGGTCGGCTGGCCCTGTTCGTCGGTGACCGGCAGGTACTGCACCGGCTGGAACAGCGGGTTACGGCTGCCATCGGGGCGGACCCGGGTTTCCAGCAGCGCACGCCCCGCAGCCAGGCGTTCGGCGGGCATGCCGGCCCTGGCCATCAGGTTGAGCAGATTTTCGAAGTAGTTGCCGGCATTGCTCCACAGCACCTTGGGTGAAACCTTGACCTGGCTGGCCATGGCCTGGAACAGCGGCTGCAAATGGTCGTCCAGCAAGCCCGCGAACAGCTCGAACGGATCACTCACCTGGGGCGCGAACGGCTCGCCCTTGCCCGACAGGCGAAAGCCCTGGGGCAGATGCCCCTCGTCCAGCAGCACGGCGGTGTCGGCGAGGGCCAGCGGCAGGCGCCAGCGCAGCAATAACGTGGCGCCCATCACCGGCGGCAACAGCTTGACGATGTAGTGCTTGGCCCACAAAGACGCCAGGGCCCGCCGGTCGTCGCCGTTATAGCGCTGAGCAAAACCGCCCAGCACGTCGCTGAAGGCCGCAGGCGCCAGGAGCGCGTCACAGGGAATGGCCGGACGAGGATCGTCGGCCAGCACCAGCACCTCCCGGTAGGCTTCAAAATCACCGCGAAACAGCGGTGCAAGCACGTCGATCATCAGCCCCTGGCACCCTGTTCAAAAAGGTAAATGAGAAACAGCATCATTCACCCAGCATACCCGAACCGCCGCCGGGATTCAGCCATCAGGCCGAAACGCTGTGCAGGGCCCGTGCTTCCTGGCCCGAATGGGGCTGGCGAATGCCATCCAGACGTTGCTCCAGGGCGGCGGCAATTTCCCCCGAACGGGCCGGCAGCACGGACAACAGGGTGTCGCTCAGGCCATGGGAATGCTGGCTGAAGCCCTGGATAAACACCGGGGTTTCCAGTTCCGGGCGCGCCAGCAGTTGATAGTCGCGATCGACCCGAAAATCGTCCAGATAGTCCTTGAGCGGAGCCAGCAGCTCGCGATGGGAGCGACGTTCGTAGCCGGTCGCCAGGATCACCGCATCGTAACGCCGCGCCTCGCTGCTGCCGGTGGCCAGATCCCGCAGTTGCAACTGCACGCGGCCATCCACATCAATGGCGCTTTCGATCATGCGCCGGCAGAGGAAGGCGTGGCGCTCGCTGCCGCTGACTTTCTGGCGATAGAGAATGGCGTAGATGCGCTCGATCAGGTCCAGGTCCACCACCGAATAGTTGGTGTTGTGGTATTCGCGGATCAGCCGCTCGCGTTCGGTTTCCGGCTGATTGAATACCAGGTCGGTGTAATCGGGGCCGAAGATCTCGTTGACGAACGGGCTGTCGTCGGCGGGCTTGAGCACGGCCGCGCGCAGGATCATGTCGACCTGCACGTTCGGGTAGTTGTCACTGAGGTCGATAAAGGCCTCTGCGGCGCTCTGTCCGGCACCCACCACGGCAATCCGCATTGACTCGCCACGGTTGCACGCCTGGGTGGCCATGGCCGACAGGTAGCGCGCATGGTGAAACACCCGGGGGTCGTCCTTGAACCCGGCAAAGGCCGGGGGAATCTTCGGCGTACCGCCGGTGCTGACGATCACCGAGCGGGTCTGGCGGCTCACTTCACGGCCTTGCTGGTTCTGGCTGATCACATTCAGCCGCTGCACCCGGCCGTCCGCTTCCACCACCGGCTCGACACGCAGCACTTGCTCGCCATAGCGGCTCTGCTCGGCGAACTGCACGGCGACCCAGCGCAGGTAGTCGTTGTACTCCATGCGGCACGGATAAAAGGTGCCCAGGTTGATGAAGTCCACCAGTCGGCCATGGGCCTTGAGGTAGTTGACGAACGAGAAGCGGCTCGACGGGTTGCGCAGGGTCACCAGGTCCTTGAGGAACGAAATCTGCAGTTCGCTCTGGGCCACCAGGGTATTGCCATGCCAGTTGTAGTCGGGCTGGCGCTCCAGGAACAGCGCGTCGAATGCCTTGCCGCCCTGCTCCGCGCGCTCTTGCAGGGCAATGGCCAGGGCCAGGTTGGAAGGGCCGAAGCCGATGCCGATCAGGTCGTGGGTGGCCGTCGGGTTGAAGTGCTGGGTCATGGGACCGATTCCTTCCTGTAGAGAGTGAGAGAGCGGTGGCCGGACCCGGGTCCGGCCGCTGGAGAATGTGTCTTTAGAAGACGCTTGCGGCCTCGGCGAATTTAACCCCCTCTGCCTGGCCATTGAGTTCAAGAGCCGCCAGAGCCCGGGCAAAATCGGCCATGAAGACCGGGTGACGGATGATGTCCAGATGGTGCGCATCGGCCACACAGCTGTGCTCGATCACCTCCACCAGCGCGCTCCAGTCCCGCAGGCGCTCGCTGCGGGTCAGGGAATCAGCGGCCTGCCAGACATGGGCCGCCACCGGCAACGGCACGTGCACATGGCGGGCAGCTTTCAAGCGTTTGTCGAGCAAGGCCCATTGTTCGAATTCCCGGGACAGCAAGTCCGGTCCGTCGCTGGGCAATTGTCCGTCGTGGGCCAGCACATGCTCGGTCAGGGCATCACGCTCGCGCTCGTCCATCAGCGCGAATAATTGCCGCCACTGTCTGGCCATGGCCGAGCGTGCCAGCCAGCTTTCCAGCAACGGTTGTGCCCGGGCATGTGCGCCCTCGTCGAGGGCCTGGCGCGGGTGAAACGGCACCGACTCAAATACATCCACCAGGCCAAGGAACTCGACCTGCGCCCGTCCTTGCAGCAGGCGCGCGGTTTCCAGCGCCAGCTCGCCCCCGGACGACCAGCCGAGCAAGGCGCAGCGCCCGCCCTTGACCGTGCGCGCGATGTAGTCGGCGTACTCCCGGGCCAGCGCGGGCAGATCATAGCCACGCCAGCGTTGCTCGGTGTAGACGTGACTGACGAATCCATACACCGGCCGTGAGCCGCCCAGGGCATCCACCAGCGGCTTGAATTCACTGCTGTTGACGATCAGCCCCGGCAGGCAGAACAGCGGCACTCCGCGCCCCGAACGCGACAGGAACACCACCTCCGGGTCGTTCACCGGCGGTGGCGCCAGACGTTCGGCCAGCGCCGCCAGGCTCGGGGCATTGAGCAAGTCGGCCAGGGTCAGCTTGCGCTCACCCTGCAGGCCCTGCTTGCGGATGCGCGCCAGTAACTTGAGGCTCAGCAGCGAGTCGCCCCCCAGTTCGGTAAAGGAGGCGTCGCGGCAAATAACCGCCTGCCCCAGCAAATCGCTCCACAGCTGCGCCAGCGCCTCTTCCACCGCACCGCGCGGGCCCTCGCCCAGGGGCCGGACCGTTTGCGCCAGGGTCAGGGCGTGCCGGTCAAGCTTGCCGTTGGCAGTCAGCGGCAGCTGCTCCAGCACTGTCCAATGGGACGGCACCAGGGCGTCCGGCAATTGCCTGGCCAGGGACTCGCGCAGGGCTTGCACAGCGATGCCCGGCTCCAGCACCAGACAGGCATGCAGTTGATCGCCGCCCTCTTCCCCGGGCATGGCGATCACGGCCGCATCCCGCACCCCGGCCAGACGCCGCAGCGCGGCACTGACTTCGCCGGGCTCGACCCGATAACCACGGATTTTCACCTGGTCATCGCTGCGGCCCAGGTATTCCAGGCTGCCGTCATCCAGCCGGCGTACCCGGTCACCACTGCGATACAGGCGTGTACCGGGTGCGCCGAACGGGTCCGGCACATAGCGCTCGGCAGTCAGCCCCGGGCGGCCCGCGTAGCCCTGGGTAACACCCGGGCCGCCCAGGTACAGTTCACCGCTCACCCCTCGCCCCACCGGGTTCAGATAAGCATCCAGTACCCGGGCCACAACGGCGGCCAGCGGAGTGCCGACGGGCAAGGTGCGGGCGCGCAGCGGGTCGGCAGCGGCGGCGTCCTGGCACAGCGCCCCCACAGTCGTCTCGGTGGGGCCGTAGTGGTTGAACACCCGCAACTGCGGGGCCAGCTGGCGAATCTGCTGCAGCAGCCCCCAGGACGTGGCTTCGCCGCCGAGGATCAAGCTGTGCCGCGGCAGCACCCGGGCCGGATCGCGGGCGTTGAGCAAGGCCTGCAAATGACTGGGGGTGATTTTCAGCACGTCGGCTCCCTGTTCGCTTTGCCATTGGGCAAAAGCATCGGGGTCGAAGGCCTGATCATCGTCGGCCAGGTGCAGCAGCCCGCCCTGGCTCAGGGCGCTGAACAGCACCGTGTGCCCGAGGTCGGCGGCCACCGTCGAGACCATGGCGAAGCTGCTGCGGGCCGGCAATTGCAAGCGCTGGCTGAGCCCCGCGACATAGGCGGCCAGGTTGCCGCGACTGGCGACCACGGCCTTGGGCGTGCCACTGGAACCTGAGGTGTAGATCAGATAAGCGGGCAACTGCGGCACCCGGGCTGGCCAGGCCCTCAGCGCCGTGGGCAGGGTTAAATCCGCCTCCAGCGCCAGCCAGTCCAGACCCGGCACCCCGGGATCGGCACCCAGCACCAGACACGCCCCGCTGTCGGCCAGGACTGCCGAGCGGCGTTCGGCCGGCCAGCGCGGGTCCACGGGCACATAGGCGGCGCCACACTTGAGGGTGGCCAGAATGCCGGTCACCAGCCCCGCTGTACGTCCGGTCAACAAGGCCACCCGGTCACCGGGACCGACGCCCCGGGCCAGCAGCTGTTGGCCAAGGGCCTCGGCGGCGCGGTCAATATGCCCGCGGCTGAAAGTCAGACCGTTGCAGGTCACGGCTGCGGCGTCAGGGCTGAGCAGATGCTGGCGCTGCCAGGCATCAAGCACATCCTCAGTGGCGATTGCCGGTGCTTCGGCGTGGTATTCAGGCTCGACGGCAAGTTCCAGCAAGGGTTGCTCCGGCGCCAGACTCACGGCTTCGGCCAGCACCCGCAGCTCATCCGCCAGGGCTTCGATGCGCCCGGCATCGAACAGGTCGCAGGCATAGGCGATCAGCACTTCGATGCCATCGGCGCGGTCTGTGAAGTCCACACTCAGGTCGAAATGCACTTCCCCCGCCACCAGCCCGTCCAGCCCCATGGACAGATCGGCGAAGCGCTGCGGGCGGCTGGCCGACTGCTCGGTGCACTTGACCTGGAACAGCGGGTGAGTGCCCGCCTCGCGGGGTGGCGCCAGCGCTTGCAAGAGCTGGTCGAACGGCAGTTGGGAATGTTCCTGGGCCTGGAGCAAGGTGCCGCGCACCTGATGCAGCAGCGCAGTAAAACTGCAGCGCTCATCGACCCGGTTGCTCAACACGCTGAGGGTGGTGAAGTAGCCCACCACCCGTTGGGTTTCAGCCCGCGAGCGGTTGGCCAGCGGCGAACCGATGCGCACGCTGTCGGCGCCGCTGTGGCGGGCGAGCAACAGGTTGAGCAGCGCCAACATGGCCATGAAGGTGGTGGCGCCGCCGGCCTTGGCCAGGTTGCGCAAGCGTTGGCTGGTATCGCCGGGCAATTGCAGGCGCACACTGGCACCGCGTGACTCGCGAACCGCGCTGCGGGGGCGGTCCAGCGCCAGCGCCAGGGGCGTGTGATCGTCCCCCAGTTGTTTGCGCCAATAATCCAGTTGCCGGGTTTGCTCCCCCGCATCCAGCCAGCGTTGTTGCCAGCCGGCGTAATCGGCGTATTGCACGGTCAGCGCCGGCCATTGCGCGGCCTGCCCCTGACAGCGCGCGGCATAGGCCGTGGCCAGATCTTCGATGATCAGGCCGATGGACCAGCCATCGGCAAGGATGTGATGCAGCACGATCACCAGCCGGTGCTGCTGGGCATCAAGGCGATGCAGTTCCAGTCGCAGCGCCGGTTCGGCCAGCAGGTCAAACGCCTGGCACGTCAGCGCCTGGGCCCGTTGCCGCGATGCGCCCTCGTCCAGTTCCAGGCAGGCCAGTGGCTGGAATTGCTGCGGGTTGACCCGTTGCTGCGGCTCGCCGTCGGCGTCCTGGGTAAAGGAGGTACGCAGCGCTTCGTGACGGGCGCGCAAGTCGTTGCAAGCCTGCTCCAGGGCCTCGACATTCAGCAGCCCCCCCAGACGCAGGCCCCCCGCCAGGTTATAGGCCGGGCTGTCCGGCTCGCGCTGCCAGGCAATCCACAGGCCGCGCTGGGCGGCGGACAGCGGTGAGGCATCCGGCCGGGGCAGCGCGACCATCGGCAGGTCGGTAAAGCGGATGCCGTTTTCCTCGAGCCTGGCGAGAAAAGCCTGGCGCCGCTCAGGGGACAGTTCGGCGAAACGCCGGGCGATTTGGTGCGGATCAATACTCATCTCAAACCTCGATTTCATCCAGCCAGCGGGCCATGTCATCCAGGCGCTCGCGATGCTCGACCGCCGCAGCGAACAAATCGCCCGGCAGTTGTAGGGCCAACTTCTGCACGGTGACGTGATCGAAGAAGGCGTTGATCGGCAGGTGACAACCGTGGCGCTGCTGCAGTTGGGCTCGCACTTGCATGACGCTCAGGGAGTGCCCGCCCAGTTCGAAGAAACTGTCGGTGACGCCGATCTGCTCCAGCCCCAGTACTTCGAGCCAGATGGCCACCAGCGCCCGTTCGGCATCGCTGCCCGGCGCTACATGGCCGCTGCTCGCGCCCTGCCCTTCGGGTTGCGGCAACTGCTTGCGATCTAGCTTGCCGTTGGCCGACAGCGGCATCGCCGGCAATTGCAGCAGGCGCCACGGCACCATGTATTCAGGAACGTGCTGCCCCAGATGAAATTTAAGCGCCGCTTCGTCGACGTCGGTGCCGACCCAGTAACCGAGCAGTTGATTGTCCCGGGCTATCACCACGCATTCGTGCACCGCGGCATGGGCCAGCAACACTGCTTCGATCTCTCCCAGCTCGATTCGCTGGCCGCGCAACTTGACCTGATGATCGAGACGGCCCAGATAGTCGATGGCACCGTCGGCGCGCCAGCGCGCCAGATCGCCACTGCGGTACATGCGCTCGCCGGGAGCACCGTAGGGATTGGCGACAAAGCGTTCCCCGGTCAACCCGGGACGACCCAGATAACCCCGGGCCAGATTGACCCCGGCGATGTACAACTCGCCGGCCACCCCCACCGGCACAGGATTCAAATCGGCATCGAGAATATGGATTTGCGTATTGGCGATCGGGCGCCCGATCGGCACGCTGTTGCCGTCCTCGCGGCAGGCCCATGACGTGACGTCAATGGCCGCTTCGGTCGGGCCATAGAGGTTGTGCAACTGACTGGCAGTTTGCCCCAGCACCTGACGCTGCAACTCGGCCGGCAAGGCTTCACCGCTGCAAATAATCCGCTTCAGTGAGGTGCAAAGGGGCAGTTCTCCGGCAGACACAAAGGCCTGCAACATCGACGGCACGAAGTGCAGCGTGGTGATGCCGTGCTCGACGATCAATTCGCGCAATATCTGCGGATCACGGTGGGCACCGGGTGGTGCCATCACCAGGGCCGCGCCGCTGAGCAGCGGCCAGAAGAACTCCCAGACCGAGACGTCGAAGCTGTAAGGGGTTTTTTGCAGCACCCGGTCGCCGGGGTTCAGGCCGTATTCGGCCTGCATCCATTGCAAACGATTGAGCAGCCCGGCATGACGATTACCGACGGCCTTGGGCTTGCCTGTGGAACCCGAGGTATACAGGCAGTACACCAGGTTTTCCGGGCCGATATCGACCTTGGGTGCAGTCTGCGGCTGAGTCGCCAGCGCCAGGTTTTCCAGTGCATGCATCGGTACCCCGGCAGCGCCGGACCAGCTGTCCAGCAGGTGCGCCTGGGTCAGTAACAACGGGCTGCCACTGTCGGTCAGCATCCCTTGCAACCGCTCCCGCGGGTGGTCCGGGTCCAGCGGCAGATACGCGCCACCGGCCTTGATCACCCCCAGCAGTGCCACCACCAGCTCCACCGAGCGTTCGGCGCACACCGCCACCGGTACATCCGGGCCAACGCCCTGAGTTTGCAGCCAGTGGGCCAGTTGATTGGCCCGGGCATCCAGTTCGCCATAGCTCAGTTGCATGTCTCCATACACCAGTGCCAAGGCATCGGGGGTGGCGCGCACCTGTTCGCCAATCATCGCCGCCAGGTGCGGATGCTCGGGGTAGCGGTTGGCGGTGGCATTCCACGTCTGAATCTGGCGGGTCTCGCCCGGGCTCAGCAATGTCAGGCTGGCCAGGGCCCGGGTGCTGTCTTCGAACTGTTGCAGCAAACCGCCAAGGTGCTCGCTGAAGCGCACCACGTCGGCTTCGGCAAAGGCGTCCCGGCGATAGCTGAATTCGATCTGCAACTGCGCACCGGCATGGATCACCAGGGTCAGCGGGTAGTGCGTGGTTTCGTGGCGCTGCAGCGGCGAGAAAGCCAGACCGCTGGCTTCGCCAAGGGCCTGTTCCACCGGATAGTTTTCGAACACCAGCAAGGTGTCGAACAGGGCCTGCCCGCCCTGCCCGGCCCAGCCCTGAATCTCGAACAGGGGCGTGTGTTCATGCTCGCGCAACGCGCTGTTGAAGGCCTGCAACTGGCGCAGCCAATCCCCGAGGGGCTGTTGCGCCGGCGGCGTCTGGATCACCGGCAAGGTGTTGATGAACAGCCCCAGGGTACGTTCGGCATCCACCAGTTGCGCCGGTCGCCCGGCCACCGTGGCGCCAAACGCCACCGTGGCCTGGCCGCTGTAGCGTTGCAGCAACAGGCTCCAGGCACCTTGCACCAGTGTGTTGAGGGTCACCCGCTCGCGACGGGCGATGGCCACCAGCCGCGCGGTCTGCTGCGCATCGCACTGCCAGTGGTGCTGGCGGTGACCACTGCCCACGGCTGCACCCTCGACGCTATTGGCCAGCAGGGTCGGCGCGTCCAGCCCGGCCAGACGCTCACGCCAGAAGGCCTGACGCTGGGCCGGGTGACGCTGTTGCAGCCACTGCAGGTAATCGACGAAACGCCCCGCCACTTCGGCGGGCGGTGTGCCCCGGTAGTGCTGCAAGACCTCGGCGATCAGCCGCGACGAGCTCCAGCCATCGAGCAACAGGTGATGACTGCTGAGGATCAATTGGTAGCGCTCATCCTCCAGGCGCACCAGCAACACCCGCAGCAAGGGCGCCCGGGCGAGGTCGAAACCGTCCTCGCGCTCTTCCCGGGCCAGATCCTCCACCGCCGTGACCCGGTCGCTGCGCTCGCGCCAGTCGAGCAGGCGCACCGGCGACGGCACGCTGCGGCGCACGGCCTGCAATGGCTGGTCCAGTCCTTCCCAGAGGAACCCGGTACGCAATACGTCATGCCGGGCCACGGTGCTGTCCCAGGCCTGGGCGAAGCGCGTGGCGTCTAGGCCGTCGATGGCCAGGCTCAACTGGTTGAGATAATGACTTTCGCCGGGGGCCTGCAAGGCATGGAACAACATGCCCTGCTGCAAGGGCGACAGCGGATAGAGCAACTCGGTATCGGCGGGCAGTTGCAGGCGCTCCAGGGCCTCCTGATCCAGCGCCGCCAGCGGGAAGTCCGACGGCGTGAAGCGTTGCGCGTCGGGGCTCAGGCAATGTTCGATCAAGCCTTGCAACTCATCCCGGCAAGCAGCGGCCAGACCCTCGACCCAGGCCCTGGACAGCCGCGCGCCGCTGTATTGCCAGTTCATCTGCAATTCACCCTGGCGCACCTGGGCATTGATGATCAATTCGTTGCCCAACGGTGCATCGGCCGCCTGATCGTCACCGCCGCGCTCGGCAGCGATGCTGAACAAGGCCTGGTGATCCAGGCCGCGATCGGTCTGGCCCAGGTAGTTGAAGGTGATCGACGGTTGCGCGGCATCAGCCAGCTCGGCGCGCACCCCGGGCTCGCCGAGATAGCGCAGCAAGCCGTAGCCCATGCCCTGGTCGGGCACCTGGCGCAGTTGTTCCTTGATCCCGCGAATCGCCACCCCCGCAGCCACGCCCGGGTCGGTTTGCAGACGCACCGGATACAGGCTGGTGAACCAGCCCACGCTGCGGCTCAGGTCCACATCGCTACAGCCCGCCGGCACTTCGCGGCCATGGCCCTCGAGGCCGACCAGCAGGCTTTCGCCACCGGTTTCGCGCAGCACCACCCGGGTCAGAGCGGTGAGCAGCAGTTCATCGACGCGACTGCGATAGGCCAGCGGTGCGCGGGTCAGCAACTGCCGGGTCAACGACTGGTCAAGCCGCACCTGGCACTCGCGCACCTGATCGCGGCGGCGACTGCCCGCCGGGTCCAGCAAGGGCAGACTGACCGCCCCCGGGGCCAGGGTGGCGCGCCAGAAGTCCATCTCGGCCAGACGTGCTGGCACCTCGGCCTGCAGCACTTCGCCCCAGCGCTGGAAAGCACTGCTTTTGTTACCAAGATCCAGCGCCTGGCCGGCCTGCAACTGGCCATAAGCGCGCTGCAAGTCTTCCAGCAGAATGCGCCAGGACACGCCGTCCACCACCAGGTGATGGGCGGCCAGCAACAGCCGCTGGCCATCCCCGGTGTCCAGTAACAGACCGCGCAACAGCGGCCCCTCACTCAGGTTCAAGCCGGCCTGAACGATGCTGCAAACGCTGGCCAGTTGCGCCGGGGCGCTGACCCGTACCTGTTCAAGGGGTACCGCCGCCGTGTCGGCGTGACTTTGCTGCCACACCCCCTGGGCGTCCCGGGTAAAGCGCAGGCGCAAGGCATCGTGCTGGGCCAGCAGCGCTTGCAGGGCGCGCTCCAGCAGCAGCGGGTCGAGGTTTTCCCGCGGTTGCAGCAATACCGACTGGTTCCAGTGCTGGCGAACCGTGATCGGGCTGTCGAAGAACCAGGCCTGGATCGGCGTCAGGGCCGCCGGCCCGGTCACCGGGCCCTGGACCCGGGCCACACTTGGCGCAACCCTGGCCACCTGGGCCAGAGCACGAATGGTCTGTTGCTCGAAAACATCCTTGGGGGTCAACAGCACCCCGGCCTGACGGGCACGCCCCACCAGTTGCAGGGAAACAATGGAGTCGCCGCCCAATTCAAAAAAGTTGTCGCTGGCGCCGACCCGCGCCGTACCCAGCAACTGCTGCCAGATCCCGGCCAGCACGGTTTCCACTTCGCCCAGGGGGGCGACGAATTCGCCGTCCTGCACCTGCCAGTCCGGGGTCGGCAAGGCCGACCGGTCGAGCTTGCCGTTCGGCGTCACCGGCAACTGCTCCAGCCAGATCAGCCGGGCCGGAATCATGTAGTCCGGCAAATGCCCGACCAGGGCCTGCTTGACCCGCGCTTCCAGGCCCGGCTCGGCGGCCGGGGTGCTGGCCACGCCGTAGGCGACCAGTCGCGGGCCGGTGGGTGAAGGCAAGGCCAGCACCACGCACGTCTGCACCTGCGGGTGTTGCTGGATATGCGCCTCGACCTCCCCGGGTTCGATGCGATAACCACGGATCTTGATTTGCTGATCGATGCGGCCGACGTATTCGATCACCCCGTCGACGCCCCACAACACCCGGTCACCGGTGCGGTACATGCGCGCCCCCGGTGCGCCGAACGGGTCAGGCACGAAGCGCTCGGCGCTCATGGCCGGGTGGCGGTGATATTCCCGGGCCAGACCGCTGCCTCCCAGGTACAGCTCGCCACTGACCCCGGCCGGCACCGGCTGCAGGCGCGCGTCGAGAATGTAGGCACGCCGGTCGCCGACAGGACGGCCGATGGGTGCGTAGGCCGACAGGCAGGCCTGACTGGCCGGCACCTTCCACACCAGGGGGGTGACCACGGTTTCGGTGGGGCCATAGCCATTGATCAGGGTGCGCGGCGCCAGGGTCTGGCGGATCAGCTCGAAATTGGCCTGGGGCATGGCTTCACCGCCGAAGGAGTACAGATCCAGCGCCGGGGCACGGCCCCGGGCCCGGGCTTCGGCGGCCAGTTGGGTCAGATACACCGGCGGGAAGCCGGCGTTGGTGACCTGCTGCTCTTCCAGGGTCTGCAGGGTGCGCGCCGCAGACCACAGTTCTTCGTCGCGCAGCACCAGGCTGGCACCGCAGGTCAGTGCAGTCAGCCAGCGCTCATGGGCACCGTCGAAAGCAAAGGAGATAAAGTGGAACTCCCGGGATTCGGCGCTCATGTCGTACAGCGGCGCAGTGGCATCACAGTGCATGGCCAACGGGCCATGGGCCACGGCCACGCCTTTGGGCGTGCCGCTGGAGCCGGAGGTGTAGATCAGGTACGCGAGATTCTGGGCATGCACCTGAACCCCGGGCACCTGATCGCTGTAGTTGTCCAGATCCAGCCGGTCGAGGTCGAGCATGGCCAGACCCGGGGTTTGCGGCAGGCGATCCAGGGCCATCCCCTCGGTGAGCAACAGGCTCATGCCGCTGTCGGCCAGGACGAAACCCAGACGTTCGCGCGGGTAATCCAGAGCCAGGGGGACGAAAGCCGCACCGGCCTTGGCCACTGCCAGCAACGCCACCAGCAGGCGGTTGGAACGCTGCAAAGCGACCCCGACCCGAACCTCGGGTCCGATACCACGGGCGATCAAGGCATGGGCCAGGCGGTTGGCCTGTGCCTCCAGTTCGCCACGGCTCAACTGCTGCCCCTCGCAAATCAGCGCAATGCGCTGCGGATCGGCCGCGGCATGGGCAGCAATACGCTGCTGGACACTGGTGAAGGCCGGGGCCGCGTAGTCCGAGCGGCTCCAGGCCATGAGTTGAGCCTGTTCGCCCGCGCTCAGCGGGCTGAGTGCGGCCAACGGCTGCAGCGCATCGGCACACAGGCCAAGCAACAGCTGCTGCAGGTGTCCGGCCAGGGCCTCGACCCGCTCCGGGGCGAACGCATCACGGCGGTAGCCAAAGGTGATGTCCAGGGTCTCGCCGGCGAAGATCGCCAGGGACAACGGATAGTGGGTGGCTTCAAGGGTGCTGGAGGCTTCGATACGCACGCCGCTGCGCTGGCGCATGGCGTGATCGACCGGGTAGTTCTCGAACACCAGCAGGCTGTCGAACAGGCTTTGACCGCTGAGCCCCGCCCAGCGCTGGATATCGGCCAGCGGAGTGTGCTCGAACTCGCCGGCATCGGCACTGCTGGCCTGCAGCTCGCGCAACCAGTCGCCCACCGGCTGTGCCGGAGCACCGCCAGCGATCACCGGCACGGTATTGATAAACAGGCCCACCACCGCTTCGGCATCATCCAGGGCCGCAGGACGGCCCGAGACCGTGGTGCCGAACACCACCCGGGACTGGCCGGTGTAGGTTTGCAGCAGCAGAATCCATGCGCCCTGCACCAGGGTATTGAGGGTCACCCGCTGTCGCCGGGCAAACTGGCGCAGGCGCTGGCTGTCTGCCGCCGACAGACCGCCACGGATCACCCCGTGACCGAGGGCCTGAGCAAGGTCCCGGGTGTCCCGGGGCGGCAGGCTCTGGGCCAGCAAAGTCGGGCCATCCAGGGTTGCCAGACGCCCTTGCCACCAGGCCTCGGCCGCCTGTTCATCCTGGGCGCCGAGCCAGGCGATGTAGTCGCGATACTGGCTGCGGGGTGCCCGCGGCCGTTCACCGGCGTAATGTTGCAGCACTTCGCCGATCAGTCGCGCGCTGCTCCAGCCGTCCAGCAGGATGTGGTGGAAGGTCCAGATCATCCGGCAGCGAGTGGCGTCCAGACGTAGCAACTGCACCCGTTGCAGCGGCAAGCGGTCCAGCTCGAAACCTTCGGCGCGTTCGCGGCGGGCCCAATCATCCAGCTCTTGCTGGCTGAGCCCGCGGGCGTCGTGCAATTGCGCTACGGCCGGGCCACGGCGCAATACGGCTTGCAACGGCGTATCGAGCCCGCTTTCCCAGAGGAACAGGCTGCGCAAGGTCGCGTGCTGCTCAACCGTGGTTTCCCAGGCCTGCAGGAAGCGTTGCAGGTCGAGGCCTTCGAGCACCACGTCGATCTGGTTGACGTAGGCCGACCGGGCATCCCCTTGCAGGCTGTGGAACAGCAGCCCCTGTTGCAGCGGCGACAGCGGGTACAGGTCCTCGACATCGCGGGCCGCCAGGGGCAAAGCGTCGAGCCGGGCCTGGCTCAAGCCCGCCAGCGGCACATCGGCCGGGGTCAGCGCGGCGTTTTCCGGGATCAGACAATAGGCGCCAAGCAAGCTCAGCTCGGCGCGCAGGTCGTCCAGCAGGGCTTCCAGCTGCGCAGCGCTGTAGTGCCGGGCATCGGCGCGGCCGTCGAATTGCAACTGGCCTTCCACCAGGCGGGCGTTGAGGGTCAAGGCATGGCTCAGCGGTGCAGCATCGTCGCGCTGGCGGCCCTGGGGTTCGCCGGCCAGGGCAAACAGGCGCTGGCCATCGAGGCTGGTGTCGTACTGCCCCAGGTAGTTGAACATCACCTGTGGCCGCGGCTGTGCCTCAAGCAATGCCCGGGCAGACGCCGGGCCGAGATAGCGTAACGCGCCGTAGCCGATGCCCTTGTTCGGCACCTGACGCAGTTGTTCCTTGATCGCCTTGATCGCCGAGCCCAGATCCCCCGGGCCCGGGCTCAGACGCACCGGGTACAGGCTGGTGAACCAGCCGACGCTGCGCTCGATATCCAGGCCTTCGCCGAAAGGTGCGGGCAACGCATCGCGGCCATGGCCTTCGAGCTCGACGCTCAGGCCGTCCTGTGCGCTCTGGCGGCACAGGACCCGGGCCAGGGCCACCAGCAACAATTCATCCAGACGCGTGCGATAGGCCGCCGGCGCCTCTTTTTGCAAACGCCGGGTCAGTTCCGCCGGCAGGCGCAGGCGGCGCTCCACGGCCTGGCCTTCACAGCCCAAAGCCATTAGCGGCTGCCCTGCGGTCTGCGCGCACCAGTAGTGCAGTTCATCGAGCAGCGCCGGGCTGGCGGCGAATGCCTGCAAACGCTGGCCCCACTGGGCGAAGCTGGCGCCCACCGGTGCCAGGGTCACGCTCTGGCCGGCCGTCAGCTGGCGATAGGCCTGCTGCAAATCTTCCACCAGGACACGCCAGGACACGCCGTCCACCACCAGGTGATGAACCACGATCAGCAGGCGCTGGCTGCCATCCCCCAGGGTCAGCAAGGCGGCCCGCAGCAGAGGGCCGCGGCCCAGATCCAGGCTGGTCTGCAAGCGCTCGGCCTCGCGCAGGAACACCTCGGCGTCCGGGGCATCCACTTCCACCAGCCAGTCCTCGGCGCAGTGCTCGCTGTAGCCTTGTTGCCAGACGCCCATGGCGTCCTGTTCGTAGCGCAGGCGCAGGCTGGCATGCTGTTGGGCCAGGGCCGCCAGGCTGGCGCGCAGGGGTTCGACCTGCAGCGCCTGCAACGGGCGCAATAACGCCGACTGGTTCCAGTGCTGACGCTGCGGGATATCCTGGCCGAAAAAATACTGCTGGATCGGTGTCAGTGGCGCCGGGCCGACCGTTACCGCCTGCTGCAGCTCGCCACCCTGGGTCACGCAGCGCGCCGCCCGGGCCAGGGCCGCCAGTGTCGGGTGCAGGAACAGGTCGCGGGGGCTCAGTTGCCAGCCGGCCTGACGCACCCGGCTGATCACTTGCAGGGACAGGATGGAGTCGCCGCCCAGTTCGAAGAAGTTGTCGCCAAGCCCTACCTGATCCTGGCCCAGCACCTCGGCCCAGATGGTCGCCAGGGTCTGTTCGATTTCGCTGCCGGGTGCCAAATAGTCTTCGGTCACCTGCCCCTGGGGTTGCGGCAACTGCTTGCGATCCAGCTTGCCGTTGGCCGACAGCGGCATCGCCGGCAATTGCAGCAGACGCCACGGCACCATGTATTCAGGGAGGTGGCGGGCCAGATGGGCCTTGAGGACATCCTCCTCGATGGCAGCGCCCACCCAGTAGCCGATCAGCTTGTCGTCCCGGGCTATGACCACGCTTTCCTGAACATTGGCGTGGCTCAGCAACAGCGCTTCAATCTCCCCCAGTTCGATACGCAGACCACGCAATTTCACCTGATGATCGAGACGGCCCAGATAGTCGATGGCGCCATCGGCGCGCCAGCGTGCCAGGTCGCCACTGCGGTACATGCGCTCCCCGGGAGCGCCGTAGGGGTTGGCGACAAAGCGTTCGGCAGTCAGTGCCGGACGGCCCTGATAGCCCCGGGCCAGATTGACCCCGGCGATGTATAACTCCCCTGCCACGCCCACCGGCAGCGGATTCAGATCGGGATCAAGAATATGGATTTGTGTATTGGCGATCGGGCGGCCAATGGGCACGCTGTTGCCGTCTTCGCGACAGGCCCAGGAGGTGACGTCGATGGCCGCTTCGGTCGGACCGTAGAGGTTGTGCAACTCGCTGGCGGTTTGCCCCAGCACCTGACGCTGCAACTCGGCCGGCAAGGCTTCACCGCTGCAAATGATCCGCTTCAGTGAGGTGCAAAGGGGCAGTTCGCCGGCAGTCACAAAGGCCTGCAACATCGACGGCACGAAGTGCAGCGTGGTGATGCGGTGCGCGACGATCAGTTCACGCAAGGCCTGTGGATCACGGTGGGCACCCGGTGGCGCCATCACCAGTGCCGCGCCGCTGAGTAGCGGCCAGAAGAACTCCCAGACCGAGACGTCGAAGCTGTAGGGGGTTTTTTGCAGCACCCGGTCGCTGGCATTTAATCCGTATTCGGCTTGCATCCATTGCAGGCGATTGAGCAACCCGGCGTGGCGGTTGCCCACCGCCTTGGGCTTACCGGTGGAGCCCGAGGTGTACAGGCAGTACACCAGGTTTTCCGGGGCGATATCGACCTTGGGTGCAGTCTGCGGCTGGGTCGCCAGCGCCAGGTTTTCCAGTGCATGCACCGCTACATCGGCAGCGCCGGACCACTTCTCCAGTAAGTGATTCTGGGTCAGCAACAACGGGCTGCCACTGTCGGCCAGCATCCCTTGCAGACGCTCAAGGGGCAGATCAGGGTCCAGGGGCAAGTACGCGCCACCGGCCTTGATCACCCCCAGCAGTGCCACCACCAGTTCCACGGAGCGCTCGGCACACACCGCCACCGGTACGTCCGGACCAATGCCCTGGCCTTGCAGCCAGTGGGCCAGTTGATTGGCCCGAGCATCCAGCTCGCCATAGCTCAGTTGCGTGTCGCCATACACCAGCGCCAGGGCATCGGGGGTGGTAAGCACCTGTTCGGCGATCAGGGCTGGCAGGCTCGGGTACTGCGGATAGTCTTCGCGGGTGGCATTCCAGCCTGTCAGTTGCTGTTGCTCCGCCGCTGTCAGCGGCTGCAGTTCATGCAGCGCGCGTTGCGGCTGCTCCAGCAATTGCTCGAGCAGGTACAGAAAATGCGTGTGCCAGGCGTGCACGGTGGACGCTTCGAACAGGTCGGTGGCGTAACTGAAGGTGGCGGTGATCTGACCCTGAGGGTTTTCCTCGGTGGTCAGGGCCAGGTCCAGCTGAGCGGTTTCGGCAGCCTGCTCCAGGCGCTCGAACACCAGCCCGCCCGCCTGCAACTGGCTGTCGCCGCGCTGCAAGTGGTTGTACAGCACCTGGAAGAGCGGGTTGCGGCCAAGGCTGCGCTGGGGTTGCAGCGCTTCGACCAATTGTTCGAAAGGCAGGTCCTGATGGGCCTGGGCCTGCAACGCTTGCTCACGCACAGCCTTGAGCTGATCGATAAAGGATTGGCGGCGCGAGATCTGCAGCGGCCAGACCTGAGTGTTGACGAAGCAACCGATCAAACCCTGGGTCGCTTGCGCCTGACGATTGGCCACCGGGATCCCGACCCGCAATTGCCCCTGGCCGCACAGGCGGCTGAGCCACACACCGTAGGCGGCCAGCAGAACCATGAACGGCGTGGCCTGTTGCTCCCGGGCGAACTGGCGCAAGCGGCTGCTGGTGGCATCGGGCAAGGTCTTGCCGACCCGCGCCCCGCGGTAGCTGGGCAAGCCGGGACGCAGGTGGTCCACCGGCAACTCCAGCACCGGTTCCTCACTGCCCAGGCGCTCGCGCCAATAGGCCAGTTGCTGCTCGCTCTCGCCGGACTCCAGCCACAGCCGCTGCCAGCGCGCATAGTCGCTGTATTGCACATCGAGGTCGGGCAACGGGCTGGCGTCGCCCCCCAGGTGACGGGCATAACCGCTGGCCATTTCCTGGACAAACAGCTCCATCGACACACCGTCGGCAACGATGTGATGCAGGGTCACCAGCAAGGCGTGACGCTGCTCGGCGCAACGCACCAGGCACAGGCGCAGCAAAGGCCCCAGGGTCAGGTCGAAGGGTTGTCGCGCCTGATCCTGGGCCAGGCGCATCAAGGCTGCGTCCCGGGCCCGGGGCGACAATTCGCTGAGGTCTTCGCGAGCGAATACCAGCCCGCACTCAGCGGCGTCATGCACCCGCACCCGGGGCTCACCGCCCTCTTCGGGAAAGTCGCTGCGCAGTACTGCGTGGCGGGCGACGATATCGGCCAGGGCAGCGTCCAGCGCCGCCTCGTTGAGTTCCCCGGTGAGTTGCAGCCCGCCGGTAATGTGATAAGCGCTTGAGGTCGGTTCCAGTTGCCACAGCAGCCACAGCCGGTGCTGGCTGTAGGACAGCGCACCCGCAGCCCCGGCAGGTGCCGGGACTATTGGCAGACGCCGGGCATCGATGCCTTTTTCCCGCAGCTGTTGCAGGAACAGCCGCTGCTTTTCCCCTGGAAGAGCATTGAGCCGTTCGGCCAGCGGGCGCAACGGATCGTCACGGTGGCTGGGGCCTCGGGCTTGGCTCAGGTCATTCATTCAATGCGCTCCAGTTCATTCAGCAATTGGGTCATGGCGTCCACCTCATCTTCGGGGGCGTGCGCCGGAATGTGCTCCAGGTGCCGAGCAAGCGCCTCGACCGTCGGTGTTTCGAACACCGCGCCGAGGTGAATCTGTACGCCTAACTGGTGGCGAATCTGCGAGGCCAGGCGGGTCGCCAGCAGCGAGTGCCCGCCCAGCTCGAAAAAGTCATCCGTCACACCGACCCGCTCCACACCCAGCACCTCGGACCAGATTCTGGCCAGGGCGCGCTCGGCGTCATTGCGGGGCTCGACATAGCCAGTGGCAGCGGCTTGCGCCTCGACCTGCGGCAACTGCTTGCGATCCAGCTTGCCGTTGGCCGAGAGCGGCATCGCCGGCAATTGCAGCAGTCGCCACGGCACCATGTATTCAGGAACGTGCTGACCCAGATGAAATTTAAGCGCGGCTTCGTCGGCGTCGGTGCCGACCCAGTAGCCGAGCAGCTGATTGTCCCGGGCTATCACCACGCATTCGTGCACCGCGGCATGGGCCAGCAACACTGCTTCGATCTCTCCCAGCTCGATTCGCTGGCCGCGCAACTTGACCTGATGATCGAGACGACCCAGGTAGTCGATGGCACCGTCGGCGCGCCAGCGTGCCAGGTCGCCACTGCGGTACATGCGCTCGCCGGGAGCACCGTAGGGGTTGGCGACAAAGCGTTCGGCAGTCAGTGCCGGACGGCCCTGATAGCCCCGGGCCAGATTGACCCCGGCGATGTACAGCTCGCCCGCCACCCCCACCGGCACAGGATTGAGATCGGCATCGAGAATATGGATTTGCGTATTGGCGATCGGACGCCCGATAGGCACGCTGTTGCCGTCTTCGCGGCAGGCCCATGACGTGACGTCGATGGCCGCTTCGGTCGGGCCGTAAAGGTTGTGCAACTGGCTGGCGGTTTGTCCCAACACCTGACGCTGCAACTCGGCCGGCAAGGCTTCTCCGCTGCAAATGATCCGTTTCAGCGAAGTGCAAAGGGGCAGTTCGCCGGCAGACACAAAGGCCTGCAACATCGACGGCACGAAGTGCAGCGTGGTGATGCCGTGCTCCACAATCAGTTCGCGCAAGGCCCGTGGATCACGGTGGGCACCGGGTGGTGCCATCACCAGTGCCGCGCCGCTGAGCAGCGGCCAGAAGAACTCCCAGACCGAGACGTCGAAGCTGTAGGGGGTTTTTTGCAGCACCCGGTCGCTGGCATTTAATCCGTATTCGTCCTGCATCCATTGCAGGCGATTGAGCAACCCGGCATGGCGATTACCGACGGCCTTCGGCTTGCCGGTGGAACCCGAGGTATACAGGCAGTACACCAGGTTTTCCGGGTTGATATCGACCTTGGGTGCAGTCTGCGGCTGAGTCGTCAGCGCCAGGTTTTCCAGCGCATGCACCGGTACACCGGCAGCACCGGACCAGCTGTCCAGCAGGTGTGCCTGGGTCAGCAACAACGGGCTGCCGCTGTCAGTCAACATGCTTTGCAGGCGCTCCCGCGGGTGATCAGGGTCCAGCGGCAAGTACGCGCCACCGGCCTTGATCACCCCCAGCAATGCCACCACCAGTTCCACCGAGCGCTCGGCGCACACCGCCACCGGTACATCCGGGCCAACGCCCTGAGTTTGCAGCCAGTGGGCCAGTTGATTGGCCCGGGCATCCAGTTCGCCATAGCTCAGTTGCGTGTCGCCATACACCAGCGCCAGAGCATCGGGGGTGGCGCGCACCTGTTCGGCAATCAAGGCTGGCAGGCTCGGGTACTGCGCATAGTTGAACCGGGTCGCGTTCCACTGCGAGAGCCGCTGCTGTTCTGCGTTATCGAGCATCTGCAACTGGCCAAGGCGCACCTTTGACGGCCCCTGCGCCTCGGCCGCCATGGCCAGCAGCAGGTTCTGCAAATGCTCACCGAGGCGCGCCACGCTGGCAGGGTCGAAGGCACTCAACAGGTAACTCAATTGCAGGTCCAGGGTGTCACCCGCGTGGATCACCACAGTCAAGGGGTAATGGGTGGTTTCCCGCGAAATCACCTGGCCGAATTGCACGCCGCTGCCGCTGCGCAGGGCGCTGTCCACCGGGTAGTTCTCGAACACCAGCACAGTGTCGAACAGCGCCCGGCCACCCTGCCCGGCCCAACGCTGGATATCGAACAGCGGCGTATGTTCATGCTCACGTACCGCCAGGTTCAGCGATTGCAAATCCCGCAGCCAGTCCCCCAGCAAGCGCTGCGGCCCGGGCGCCTGAATGATCGGCAAGGTATTGATAAACAGCCCCAGCACGCGCTCGGCATCGGCCAGGGCGGTCGGGCGACCGGCCACTGTGGCGCCGAAAGCCACGCTGCGCTGCCCGCTGTAGCGCTGCAACAACAGGCTCCAGGCACCTTGCAGCAAGGTGTTGAGGGTCACCCGCTCGCGCCGGGCAAACGCCCCCAGCGCCGAGGTCACGTCCGGGGCCAGTTGCAGGCGCAGGTCACCATGCCCGCTGCGGGCCGGTACCGCCGGCAAGGCATCGGCCAGCAGGGTCGGTTGCTCCAGCTCGCACAGTTGCTGGCTCCAGAATTGCTGGCTCGACGCGCCCTCCTGACGGCCCAGCCAGGCCAGGTAATCGCGGTAGCGGCTGGCCCCCGCCGCGGGCGTTTGACCGCGGTAATGCAACAGCACTTCTTCGATCAGGCGCGCCGTGGCCCAGCCATCGAGCAGGATGTGATGGCGGGTCCAGATCAATTGGTAGGCGCTTTCGCCCAGACGCACCAGCAACACCCGTTGCAGCGGTGGCCGGCGCAGGTCGAAGCCCTGATCGCGCTCGGCATCGGCCAGTTCGGCCAGTTCCAGGCGCGCCTGTTCGGCGCCGCGTTCGCGCCAGTCAAGATGGCGCACCGGCGAAGGTAACTGGCGGTGGATCCATTGCAGGGGCTGGGGCAAGTCGCCTTCCCAGGCGAAACCGGCCCGCAGGATCCCGTGCTCATGGCTGACCCGCTCCCAGGCTGCGGCGAAGCGCAGGCCATCGACATCGCTCAGCGGCACGCAGACCTGATTGACATAGGCACTGCCCGCGGCGCCTTGCAGGGCATGAAACAGCATGCCCTGTTGCAGCGGTGACAAGGGGTAAAGGTCTTCGAGGTCGGCGGCGGCCACCGGCAGTGCGTCCAGTTGCGCCTGACTGATGCTCGCCAGCGGGAAGTCCGAGGGTGTGACCCCGGCAGCGCCGGGGCTCAGGCAATGGTCGATCAGCGTGCCCAGGCTCGCCAGGTAGTCCTCGGCCAGACCTTGCACCAGCTCGCTGTCGAAACGCTCGCAGCCATAGCGCCAGCTCAGTTGCAGGCAGCCGTCGCGCACTTGACCGGTGATCACCCATTCGCTGTCGGCATCGGCACTCGGGTCCAGGGACGCACCCAGGTGTTCCCCGGCCAGGTCGAACAGGCCGTCGGCCAGGCGGCCCGGGTCGAACTGCCCCAGATAGTTGAAGGTGATTTGCGGCGCCGTGCGGGACGCCAGCCGGCGGGCCAGATCGTCCTCGCCCAGATAGCGCAACACGCCGTAGCCCAGGCCCTGGCCGGGCACCTGGCGCACTTGTTCCTTGATCGCCTTGATCGCTTCACCGGGTGCGCGGCTGCCGGGGGCCAGGCGCAACGGGTACAGGGCGGTGAACCAGCCGACGCTGCGGCTCAGGTCCAGTTGGTCCGGGGCATCGGGCCCCGGTGTGCGGCCGTGACTTTCCAGGAGGATGTCCAGTGCCGGCTGACCACTCCATTGGCACAGGGTACGGGCCAGCGCGGCCAGCAGCAGTTCGTCGATCCGCGTGCGATAGGCCGCGTGGGCCGCCCCCAGCAAGGCGCGGGTCCGCGCCGGGTCGAGCTGCACCTGCACCCGGGCCGTCGCGCCGAGGGCACGGCTGCCTTGGGGCCGCGGCACCCGCAACGGGGTTGCCGTGGTCTCGGCATACGCCTGCCAGTAGGCCAGCTCGCTGTCGCCCAGCCCTTGGCGCTGCCAGCTTGCCAGGTGCTCGCCCCAGGCCTTGAAGCTGCTGGTACGCGCAGCCAGATGCAGCGCTGAACCGGCCAGCGCCTGGGTATAAAGCTGTGCCAGATCTTCGAGCAGGATGCGCCAGGACACGCCATCCACCACCAGGTGATGGGCCACCAGCAACAGCCGTTGCTGGCCATCGCCCAGTTGCATCAACACTGCCTTGAACAAAGGCCCCTGACCCAATTGAAAACCGCGCTGGGCCGCTTCGCATACGGCGCTGATCGCCTCGGGCCGGCTCAGGGTCAAGCACTCCAGCAACCCGGGGGCGTCGGTGCCATGACTGGCGCTCCACTGCCCGTCCAGCTGCCGGAATTGCAGGCGCAAAGCATCGTGGTGGGCGAACAGCGCGGTCAGTGCCTCATCCAGAGCAGCAGGCTCCAGGCTGTGCAGCGGGCGCAGCAATAATGCCTGGTTCCAGTGGCCCGCAACCGGCACCGCCTGGGCGAAAAAATGCGCCTGAATCGGGGTGACCGGGGCCGCGCCCTGAACCGGACCGCTGTCAGCGCTGGCCTGCTCCAGAGGCACAGCGACACGGGCCAGGGCAGCGATGGTTTGATGCTCGAACAGGTCCCGCGGATTGAGCTGCCAACCGGCGCGGCGCATCCGGCTGATCACTTGCAGGGACAGAATCGAATCGCCCCCCAGCTCGAAGAAATTGTCGCTGATCCCGACCTGCTCCTGACCCAGCACCTCGGCCCAGATGGTCGCCAGGGCCTGCTGGATTTCGCTGGCGGGTGCCACATAGTCTTCGGTCACCTGCCCCTGGGGTTGCGGCAACTGCTTGCGATCCAGCTTGCCGTTGGCCGACAGCGGCATCGCCTCCAGCTGCAGCAGACGCCACGGCACCATGTATTCAGGAAGGTGGCGGGCCAGATGGGCCTTGAGGGCATCCTCCTCGATGGCAGCGCCCACCCAGTAGCCGATCAGCTTGTCGTCCCGGGCTATGACCACGCTTTCCTGAACATTGGCATGGCTCAGCAACAGCGCTTCAATCTCCCCCAGTTCGATACGCAGACCGCGC
The DNA here is from genome assembly GCF_000346225.2 of Pseudomonas sp. Lz4W. NCBI lineage: Bacteria > Pseudomonadati > Pseudomonadota > Gammaproteobacteria > Pseudomonadales > Pseudomonadaceae > Pseudomonas > Pseudomonas sp. Lz4W. The sequence continues at coordinate 3,013,426 of NZ_CP017432.1, forward strand.
AATTTGACCTGATGATCGAGACGGCCCAGGTAGTCGATGGCACCGTCGGCGCGCCAGCGTGCCAGGTCGCCACTGCGGTAACATGCGCTCTCCGGGAGCGCCGTAGGGATTGGCGACAAAGCGTTCGGCGGTCAGTGCAGGACGCCCCTGATAACCCCGGGCCAGATTGACTCCGGCGATGTACAGCTCACCTGCCACTCCCACCGGCACAGGATTGAGCTCGGCATCGAGAATATGGATTTGCGTATTGGCGATCGGGCGGCCAATGGGCACGCTGTTGCCGTCTTCGCGGCAGGCCCAGAAAGTGACGTCGATGGCCGCTTCGGTCGGGCCGTAGAGGTTATGCAACTGGCTGGTGGTTTGTCCCAGCACCTGACGCTGCAACTCGGCCGGCAAGGCTTCACCGCTGCAAATGATCCGTTTCAGCGAAGTGCAAAGGGGCAGTTCGCCGGCAGACACAAAGGCCTGCAACATCGACGGCACGAAGTGCAGCGTGGTGATGCCGTGCTCCACAATCAGTTCGCGCAAGGCCTGTGGATCGCGATGGGCACCCGGCGGCGCCATCACCAGTGCCGCGCCGCTGAGCAGCGGCCAGAAGAACTCCCAGACCGAGACGTCGAAGCTGTAGGGGGTTTTTTGCAGCACCCGGTCGCTGGCATTTAATCCGTATTCGGCTTGCATCCATTGCAGGCGATTGAGCAACCCGGCGTGGCGATTACCGACGGCCTTGGGCTTGCCGGTGGAACCCGAGGTATACAGGCAGTACACCAGGTTTTCCGGGGCGATATCGACCCGGGGCGCGGTCTGCGGCTGGGTCGCCAGCGCCAGGTTTTCCAGTGCATGTACCGCTACATCGGCAGCGCCGGACCACTTCTCCAGTATGTGATTCTGGGTCAGCAACAACGGGCTGCCACTGTCGGCCAGCATCCCTTGCAGACGCTCAAGGGGCAGATCCGGGTCCAGGGGCAGGTACGCGCCACCGGCCTTGATCACCCCCAGCAGCGCCACCACCAGTTCCACCGAGCGCTCGGCGCACACCGCCACCGGCACGTCCGGAGCAATGCCCTGGCCTTGCAGCCAGTGGGCCAGCTGATTGGCCCGGGCATCCAGCTCGCCATAGCTCAGTTGCGTGTGGCCATACACCAGTGCCAGGGCATCAGGGGTGGCACGCACCTGTTGCGCAATCAAGGCAGGAAGGTTCGGGTACTCGGGGTAGCGACTCGCTGTCGCGTTCCATGTAGTGAGCTGCGCCTGCTCGCCCGCGTCCAGCAACGGCAGGCTGAACACCGGACGGTCGGGCGCTGCGAGCATGCCCTGCAGCAACTGGCACAGGTGCTGGCCGAGGCGCTCAATGGTCGGGGCGTCGTAGAGCTCAGTCACATACTCCAGACGACAATCGATGGCGTCGGGGCCGGCGATAACATCCAGGGTCAGGTCGAAACGCGCGCTTTCCAGCTCGATATCCAGCACCTCCACCTCCAGCCCCGGCAACTGCAAGGGCTGGGCGTCCCGTGAGTGGCGGAAGTTGAACAGCACCTGGAACAGCGCCGTGTGGCGCAGGTCGCGGGTCAGGTTGAGACCGTCCAGCACGCACTCGAAGGGAAATTCCGAGTGTTCCAGGGCAATCCGGCTTTCATCCCGCAGGCGGCTGCACAGCTCGCGGGTGGTCAGTTGCGGATCGAGCCGGGCGCGATAGACCTGGGTGTTGACGAAGAACCCGACAATCTCCTGGACCTGGGCATGGCTGCGTGCGGCGTTGGGTACACCGACCGCGAAATCGCGCTGGCCGCTGTAGCGCGCCAGCAGTACTTGCCAGGCCCCCAGCAGTAGCACGAAGGGCGAGCAATGTTGCGCCCGGCACCATTCACGCAGCGCCCGGGCCACAGCGTCCGGCAGCCGGAGATCATGGCGCGCGGCCTGCAACCGTGGCGCTGCGCTGCGCGGGCGGTCGCTGGGCAATTCCAGCACCGGCACCTCCTGGCCCAGGTACTGGCGCCAGTAGCCCTGGCCTGCAGCAGCGCCCTGGCCAGCAAAGTGCTGGCGCTGCCAGGTCGCGTAGTCGGCGTACTCCAGGGACAAACCCGGCAACGACCGGTCATTGCCGTCCAGAGCCGCGGCATAGGCCCGGCCCAGGTCGGCGATCAGCAACGGGTTGGACCAGGCATCGGCGACGATGTGGTGCAGGCACAACAGCAACACCGCCCCCTCGCCGTCGCACAACAGGCTGGCCCGCAGCAACGGTGCGCAACCGAGGTCAAACGGCACGCCAACCCGCTGGCGCAGTTCGGCTTGCAGGTCGGCGCCGGCCGCCAGGGTCACGCATTCAAGATGAAAATCCACAGCGGGTTCGATGACCTGCAGCGGCTGCTCATCCACCAGCACGAAGCGGGTGCGCAGGCTGGCATGGCGCTCGATCAGGCGGCGCAAGGCGGCCTCCAGGGCCCCGACATCCGGCCGGCCCTGAATCCGCAGCGCCCGGGCCGAGTTATAGGCCGGGCTCTGTACTTCGTACTGCTGGAGAAACCACAAGCGGCGCTGGGCGAATGACAGCGGCGCCGGCCCCGGCTCGGTGCGCCGGCCCGGCCCGACGGGTGCGGCTGGCGCGTCATCATCAAGTAACAGGGCAAGCAATTGGTCGCGGTCGATATCGGTCATGGTCAATCCAGTGCGGAATAAAAAAAGCCGGCCTCAGCCGGCCTGTTTTCAGTGGGTCGTCAGGCCCCGGGCGGCGCGGGCCTGGGCCAGTAGCTCGGCGCGTTGTTGATCGCTGAGACTGTCGAGCTCGCGGCGCAGGCGAGCGATCTTTTCCAGGCGCAGGGGCTCTGCAAGTTCACCGAGGGCCTCGGCCAGACCGGCGGCACTGGGATGATCGAACACCAGCCCGGGGGCGACTTCGAGCTTGAACATCGTTCGCAGGCGTGCCACCAGCTTGATCACCAGCAGTGAGTGGCCACCGGCCTCAAAGAAGTCGTGGTCCACCCCCAAAGCGTCCGGCGGGCACTCCAGCAATTCGGCCATGGCATCGCGCAGGCAGGCTTGCAGTTCGCTGGTGGGGGCCCGTACCGGTTGCCGGGGTACCTGCTGGCCCGGATCGGCCAAGGCTGAGCGATCGACCTTGCCGTTGGCCAGACGGGGCAGGCTCGGCATGGCCAGCAAGCGCGCCGGGCACAGGGCTTCAGGCAGGCGCGCGGCCAGGGCCCGGGGCAACTGTTCCAGGGCACCCTCAGCGGCATCCTCGTTGAGCACCACATAGGCGATCAGGCTGGCCGCGCCATCGCCGGGCGACCACAGCCGGGCCACAGCCTGTTCGACCCCGGGCAAGGCCAGCAGCGCCGCCTCGATTTCACCCAGCTCGATGCGCTGGCCGCGCAACTTGACCTGCTGGTCCTGACGGCCAACCAGTTGCAGGCCGCCTTCGGCCCGATAGCGGCCCAGGTCGCCGGAGCGATACAGACGCTGCCCCGCCAGGAACGGATCCTCGATAAAGCACTCGGCACTGGCTTGCCCCAGGTAGCCACGGCATAGCTGGGCTCCGCCGATGTACAGCTCACCCAGGGCACCGGTGGGTACCAGTCGCAGGCGCTGGTCCAGCAGGTACACGCGATTGCCGTCAAGGACACGGCTCAGGGGCACCCGCTCATCGCGGTCCGGGGCGTCGGCCCGCAGGGGGTGAAACATCACCCCGACCGTGGTTTCGGTGGGGCCGTAGTGGTTGAACAGGCGCAAGCCCGGCGCCCGCTTCAACAGTTGCTCCACCAGACGTTGCGGCGTGGCTTCGCCCCCCAGGATCAGGGTTTCGGGCAACGGCGGGGTATGTCCTTCGAGCAAGGCCGCCAGGTGCGAAGGCACGAATTTCGCCACGTCCGGTCGTTCCCGAAGCAAAAAGCGGCTGAATGCCGCGCCATCCACAAGATCCTCCGCGGCGGCGATGACCAGCCCGGCGCCGACCTGCCAGGCGCCGAACAGCAAGGTGTGGCCCAGGTCGACGCTTAGCGGACTGGTGAGTGCCAGGCGCATGCCGGCTTGCAGACCGAGGGCTGCGCTGGCCGAGCGGGCGTAGTTGCCCAGCGCGCCGTGCTCCACAAGCACGCCCTTGGGTGCCCCGGTCGAGCCGGACGTAAATAGCAGGTACGCCAGGTGCCGGTCAGTCAGTTGCGGTGCCTGGAACGGCAATTCGGCATCCCTGCCCGCCTGTTCCAGACTGGCGCTCGGCCAGGGGCCACGAGCACTGCTGGACGCCGGATCGCACAGCACCAGTGCCGGTTCGGCGCGGGTCAACAGATCGTGACGGCGCTCCGCCGGCCAGGCCGGTTCCAGCGGCAAGTAGTAAGCCCCGGCCACCAGCACCGCAAGGATATGCAGCACCCCTTGCAACGAGCGCTCGGTCTCGATGGCCACGCATTGCCCCACGCCGACACCCTGCCCTTGCAACCAGCCGGCCATGCGCGTGACGGTCTGCTGCAAGCCGGCATAATCCAGCTGCTGGCGGCCATCGCTGAGGGCCATGGCCTGCGGGGTTTGCCGGGCATGCCGGGCCAGACACTGCGCCAGCCCGTCATTGCTCTGCACCGGCTGCTGCGGGGCCAGGCCCGACAGCCGCTGGCGCTCCTGGGCGCCCACCGGCTCCAGGTCGTCGAGGGTCACGGCGCCATCACCCGGCAGCTGTTGCAGCAGGGTGCGGTACTGCTCCAGCAGCACCTCGATACTGGCGGCGCTGTAGGCCGCGCCATTGGCCTGGATATTCAGGAACAGGGTCTGGCCCCGGACCCGGGCACTCAACAACAATTCGAAGGCCCCCCGGTGCGGATAGGCAAGCACCTGGCGTGGATCGATGTGCGCCTGTTCAAAGACAAACCCCGCCAGCAGCGGCGCGGCGCTGGTGGGCGCCTCGATCGGGCAGTACTCCTGCCAGCCCAGATGATCCCCCAGGCGTTCTTCGGCCTGTTGCAACCATTCGCCGAGATGGCGCGCCGGGTCCAGCTCGACCCGCAACGGCAGGATTTTTTCGAACACCCCCAGGGTGTTCTCGAAGTGGTCGTAGTCGCTGCGGCAATCATGCAACCAGCCAGCGACAAAACCGCGCTGACCGCTCAGGCGCCCCAGCAGCACCCACCACAAGCCTTGCAGCACCAAGTCCAGAGGCTGGCCGAGGAAGTCGGCCAGGGCCAGGGCGCCACCCAGATCCGACAGCGGCACTTCCAGCTGCAGGGTCTGACGCAGCGCCCCTGAGGGCTGCGGGTTGCCGCGCAGGCCCAGATGCAGGGCGTCACCCCGGGCCGGATCAACCCCGGCGTGTTGCCAATAGGCACGGCCCTGGGCAGCGTCTGCATCGGCGGCCATGTCCTGGCGCCATTGCACATAGTGTTCGTAGCCCACTTCGTTGAAGGTCGGCGCCTCACCATTGGCCAGCGCCAATACCTCAGCCACCAGTTGCTCCAGGCTCGGTGGGTCCAGGGCCAGGGCAGCGGCAACGAATTCCAGCTCGACCCCGCCGTTGGCCAGGGTACGCTGGCTGACCGCCAGCACCTCGTCCGGGGCCAGGCTCAAGGCCGCTGCCTGGGTGTCCAGCCCGACCCAGCGTATTGCCCCACCCTGATTGGGCAAGGCCTGACGCCAACCACGCAACCCCGGTACTTGCAGCCAGCAGGCGGCGAGAATCGGCTGGCTCGCCGAATAGCCTTGCAGGGCCGCCTGGATGTCCGCCGGCACCTGTGCCGCAGTCAGCGCCAGGCGCAGTCGATGGCTGCCGGCGTCAGCCCGGGCCGGATCATGGCCGAGCAGGCAGGCACGCTGCTCGGGGCTCAGGGCCAGGGTCTGTGGTGCGGTCAAATCAAGACTCAAATCATTCATCACAGTGTCCTTAAACAGGCAGCCCGGCCGATTGGCCCGAGCGCTCTTCGTTGTCTTGGGCAGCGTCATCGAACACGCTACGGTCGGTCATTTCGCCCATGGCCACGACGATCCGCCGCGGGCCTTCGAACGGGTCCCGGGCGTGGGCCACCAGCATGTTGTCGAGCATCACCACATCCCCGCGCTGCCAGTCAAAGCGCACCGCGCAGGCTTCGTAGAGCTGGCCCAGTTGTTCCATGACCAGGTCATCGATGGGCGTGCCATCACCGAAATACACCTGCCGCGGCATGAACCCGGCACCGACTATGCCCAGCAGGTCGCGGCGCACGTCGGCTTGCAGGCAATAGTCGTGGTGCAGCTGGACCTGGTTGAAAAAGGACTTTTCCCCGGTGTAGGGGTGGCGGATCACTGCCGGGCAAGGGGTGCGGGTCTGCAGGCCGCCATTGGCCAGCCATTCGAACGCCACGCCCTGCTCACGGCAGGTGGCCTCGACCACGGCACGCTGCTCGGTTTTGTAGAAGTCGCGCCAGTCCACATCGAAGCCCGGGGTGAAGGTGCGCACATACAACAGTCCCTTGCGTTCGAAGGTCTCTGCCAGCGCGGCCGGCAAGGCGCGGTACATCGCCCGGCAGTCGACGATAGGTGTGGCACCGCCCACCGGCGATGGCTGCTCGCAGAAGAACCACTGCTTGCGCGGCCAGCGTCGCAGGTGCGCGCTTTCGTTGTGGAACAGGATCATCTGCCGCTCGGGGTATGGCGTGGAGCGGTAGGTATTGCGCCCGCCCTCTTTCTTCGGCAAGTCGCCATAGGCGCCATACAGGCCCGGCTGGATGGCCTCGGCGAAGGCTTCGAAGTCTTGCGCGGTGCTCAGGCCGAAGCCACGGAACAGCAGGCCGGCATGCCGGCGCAGGCTGGTTTCAATGAACTCTCGGTTGAGGCTGGCCCACACGCAGGGGTCGAGATCGGCACTGACTGGCTCGATTACCAGCGGCAACTCGCAGCCGGCATTCAGCGGCGTGCAGCGCACGGCAGCCTCCGCCACCGACGGCGTGCTCGGACGGGCAAAGGACTTCAACTTGTCGCGCCTGGCCTCCAGCCGCGAGCGCCCGCTGACCGGCGCTGCAACCGCGGGCTGCAAGGCGCCGAGGGTCAGGCTGTCGAGGGAACGCTCGGGGTCGGCGAGGATTTGACCCAGCAGGTCGACCCAGGCCTCGACCCAGCAGCGCACCCGCGCCTCATCGAGGATCGCCGTGGCGAATACCCACTCGCCGCCCAGCCCCCGGGCGTTGGGCGTCAGGAACAGGGCCATGTCGAACTTCGAGGTCTGGGCGGGCGCGGCCAGCAGTTCGGCACTCAGCCCCGGCACCGCGAACTGACCCCGGGGCATGCTGTGCAGCACGAACAGCGCCTGCACCAGCGGGTTGCGCTGGCGGGGCACGGCGCTGGCATCGACGATCTGTTCGAAGGGCAAGTCCGCCTGTTCGAACAGGCTCAATGAATCCTCGCTGACCCGGGCCAGCCATTGGTTGAACGATTGCTGCGGGCGCACCCGGGCGCGCAGCGGCACGATGTTGACGAAGAAGCCGATGAGCTGTTCCAGCTCGGTTCGCGGTCGACCGGCGATATCGGTGCCATAGATCAAATCGTCCTGGCCGGTGAGGCGATGCAGCAGCCAGTCGAAAGCCCCCCGCAGGACCATGAACAGGCTGGCGCCGTGGGCACGGCCCAGGGCTTCGAGACGCCCGACCTGTTCGGCGTCGAGCTGGAAGGCCACGCTGGCCCCGCCAGTGTGCGGGGCCGAGGGACGCGCACGGTCAGTGGGCAAGGCCAGTTGCTGCGGGGCGCCGTGCAGATAGTCGGCCCAGAAATCGCGTTCGCGCTGGCGCTCGGCACTGCCGGCCCGGGCGTTCTGCCAGGCCGCATAGTCGCTGTACTGAATACTCAACGGCGCCAGCGCCGACTGGCTGCCGGCCAGTTGCGCCTGATACCCCGCGCCCAGTTCCTGGACCAGCACGCCGAACGACCAGCCATCGCCGATCAGGTGATGCATGCTCAACAGCAAGCGATATTCCTGAGCGCCCAGGCGCAGCAGGGTGGCGCGTAACAGCGGCGCGCGCTGCAGGTCGAACGGCTGCCCCGCCGCTTCGGCCTCGGCCACCGCCAGGGCGGTGGTTTGTTCGCCATCGCGCAGACCACTGAGGTCAAGCACCGGCAAGGCCAGTTCCACCTGACCCGCACAGTGCACCAGGGCCACGCCATCCGGGCCCGGCACAAAGGCACTGCGCAAACTCGCCTGGCGTTGCAGCACACCGGCCAATGCCGCTTGCAGGGCGTCCACCCGCAGCTCGCCACACAGACGCAACTGGGCAACCATGTTGTAGGCCGCCCCGGCCTGCTCCCCGCCCAGCTGCTGGGCCAGCCACAGGCTGCGTTGCACCGGCGACATGGCCTGCGGGCCGCTGACATGCAGCGCCTGCAAGGGTACGCCGGCGGCCAGACGTGGTGCAGCGTCAACCATGGCCGCCAGCCGGGCCAGGGGGCTGGCGGCAAACAGCGCGCTCAGGGGCAATTCGACGTTGAACTCGGTGCGCACCCGCGCCAGGACTTGCACGGCGGCGAGGGAATGCCCGCCTACGGCGAGAAAGATGTCGTCGCGGCTGATCTCGGCGCCTTCCAGCACCTCGGACCAGATCGCCGCCAGACGCTGTTCGGTGTGGCCCAGGGGCGCGACACCTGCCGGCGCGGCCCCACTGCGGCTCAATACGGGCCGGCGATAGACGTGATACGCGCCCAGTTCACCGGTCTCCAGACGCTGGCGGCAGGCCGAGCGTTGCAGCTTGCCGCTGGTGGTCTTGGGCAAGGCCGCCGGCTCGAGCAGGGCAATGACGCTGGCCGGTTCCTGCTGGGTTTCACTGACCACCCGGTCGATGGCTTCGATCAATACTTGAGGGTCGAATTTCTTTTGCACACTGCGCCCGATCTCGGCGGCGATGCCAATGCACTCGCGCCCGTCGACCTGCACCGGAAACGCTGCGACACGGCCCTTGCGCACCGCTTCGACGCCCTGCTCCACGGCTTTTTCGATGTCTTGCGGGTAACGGTTCTGGCCGCGAATGATGATCACATCCTTGGCCCGCGAGGTGATGAACAGACCGCCCTGATGCAGGAACGCCAGGTCGCCGCTACGCAGCCAGCGGCCGTCGGGCAGGTCGAGGAAGGTACGGGCGGTGGCCTCGGGGTTGCGCCAGTAGCCACGGGCCACACTGGGCCCGCGCACCCAGATTTCACCCACGCTGTTTTCAGCCACCGGTTGCAGGGTCTGCGGGTCCATCAGGCGCACCTGATCATCGAACAGCAAACCGCCGCTGCTGACCATTTCGCTGCCGTGCGGGTCAGGGACCACCCGGCCCAGGGCCAATTGCTCATGGTCCACATGCAGGGTGTAGTACGGGCCGCCACGGGTGTTGCTGGTGACCATCAGGGTCGCTTCAGCCAGGCCGTAGCATGGATGTACGGTGGTTGCCGCCAGCCCTGCCGGCGAGAAGCGCTCAACGAAGTCGGCCAGGGTGTCGGCCCGCACCGGTTCGGAACCGCAAAACGCAACCCGCCACTGGCTCAGGTCGAGCTCGGCAAGCAGGCTGTCGCGCACGCTCTCGGTACACAGGCGGAAGGCAAAGTCAGGGCCGCCGCTGAGGGTGCCGCCGTAGCGGTGGATCGCTTCCAGCCAGCGCGCCGGCCGGGCGAGGAAGTGCTGGGTGGTCAGCAACACCAGCGGCACCCCGGCATAGATAGGTTGCAGCATGCCGCCGATCAGGCCCATGTCGTGGTACAGCGGCAGCCAGCTGACAAAGACATCCCCCGGGCGGGTGCCAAAGCCCATTTGCAACAGGCGCTGATTGTCCAGCAGGTTGGCGTGGGTGACTTCGACGCCCTTGGGTTCGGAGGTGGAGCCGGAGGTGTATTGCAGCATGGCGATGGCATCGCCCGGCACGGCACGGGGTTGCCAGGCCCGGGGCGTTTGCGCTTCAAGATCCTGGACGCTGGCCAGGGCTGGCAAGGACGCCAGGGTCAGGCCGTCACGCAGCAACCGGGAAGCGTCGAGGGCAGCATGCTCGCAGAGAATCAACGAGGGCTCGGCATCCATAGCCATGCCTTGCAGGCGTTCGGTGTGGAACTGGCGATTGCGCTCCGGCGGATAGGCCGGCACCGCGATCAGCCCGGCATACAGGCATGCGAAAAAGGCCACTATGTAGTCCGGGCCGTTGGTCAGCAGCAGGAGCACCCGGTCGCCCTCCCCGGCGTGCTGCCCGAGGCAGGCGGCCAGGTGCCGGACCCGGGCATCCAGCTGGGCGTAGGTGTACAGCTCGGTGGTCTGGTTACCGTCACCGAGAAAGCGCAGGGCCAGTTGATCGCCTTGCTGCTCGGCGCGCTGCGCCAGCATCTCGATCAGGGATTGGGGTTGAGGCTGATGTGGGATGGCCATGGGGCGTCCTCCTGCAATCGCAAAAAGTCAGAAAAAAATCGGGGGGTACTCAGCGCACGTCGGCGCCGTGGGGTTCGGCCATGGCCACCACCACTTTGCGTGGCCCCTGAAACGGTGCGCGACCGTGGGCGGTGAGCATGTTGTCGAGCATCAGCACGTCATTGTCCTGCCAGGAAAATTCGACCTGTTCCTGTTGCATCACGCCGCGAATGTCCTCCAGCAGGCTTTCTTCCAGCGGGCTGCCGTCGCCGTAATAGACGTTGCGCGGCAAGTCCTCTTCCTCCACCAGATCGAGCAGGGTTTCGCGCACCTCCTCGGGCAAGTTGGAAACGTGGAACAGGTGCGCCTGGTTGAACCACACCGCGTCGCCGGTGCGCGGATGGGTGGCCACCGCCTGGCAAACCTGGCGCGTGCGCAGGCCGCCGTCGTCTTTCCACTCCAGGCTGATGCCGTGGGCCTCGCAGTAGGCGTGCACGACAGCGCGGTCCTGGGTGTTGAATACCTGCTCCCAGGACACGTCCAGGCCGTTGCCGTAGTTGCGGGTGTACATCAGGCCTTTGCTGGCGAAGCGCTGGCGAATCTGTTCACCGACCCGGCGATAAATTGCCCGGCTGTCACCAATCGGCGTGGCACCGCCTACGGGAGATGCCTGCTGGCAGAAGAACCAGATTTTCATTGGCCAGTCCCGGGTGTAGGCCTGTTCGTTATGCAGCGGGATGTGCTGGTGCGGCGGATATTCGGTAGAGGTGTAGATGCCGGCGGTGACGTTGCTGCGCGGCGTGGAACCGAACTCGTAGGTCAGCAGGTCCGAACCGAAGCCGGTGGCGAAAGAGCGAAAGCGCTCGGCGGTCTGCACCTCGAAGCCGCGCAGCAATACGCCACCGGCGACCAGCAGTTGCTGCTCGATCAGCGCCCGCAGCGCGGGCAGGCAGACCGCCAGTTCAAGACCGGGCTCGCGGGCTTCAATCAGCAGCGGCAAGGGGGTATCGGCATGGCGCAGGGGCCGGATATCGAAGCGTGAATCAAGCATGGAAGACTCCGCGAAAAAAGGACGGCGGTACGACCCGGATCAACCCAGGGCGCGCAATGAAGGGAGCGAGAGACGCGATGCCTGCTGGCGTAGATCCAGGCACAGCGCGAGCAGGCGCTGGAGGAACTCGGCGCGCTGGCGATGCAGGAAAAAGTGCCCGCCGTCGCAGATCTGCAAATGGAACGGCCCGCTGCATTCGGCTTCCCAGGCCGCCAGGGCACTGACGGCGACACTGTCGTCACGCCCGCCGAACACATGCAGGGCGCAAGGCAAAGGCCCACGGCGCGGCGGCTGATAGCGGTCACCGAGGAGGAAATCCGCGCGCAGCACCGGCAGCACCATGGCCAGCAATTGCGGATCGTCGAGTACTGCACGGGGTGTACCGTCGAGGCGCAGCAACTCGGCGATCAGTTCGGCATCGGTCATGGGTTGCGCATCGGGATTACCGTCGCGCTGCCCGGGGGCGGTACTGGCCACGGCGATCAGGGCTTCGGGCGGTTCGAGCCCCAGAGCGACCAGGGCGTGGGCCACCTCCAGGGCCACCACGCCGCCGACGCTATGGCCGAGCATCAGGTAAGGGCCGTTGATCATCGGCGCCAGTTCGGCCGCCAGGCTGGCGGCGAGGACGGGCATATCCACCTGCAACGGTTCATCGCCACGGCCCCCGTGGCCGGGCAGTTCGACCGGCTGCACATCGAGCCATGCCGGCAATACAGCCCGCCACGGGGCGAAGGCCATGGCACTCGCGCCGGAACAGGCGAAGCAGAACAGGCGGATGCGATCGGGGGCGACGGACACTGCGGATCTCCTTAAAAGCAGTCGACAAGCCGGACCGGCCTTGCCTGGAACACTGCTAATAAGAACGAAAGAAATACCTGGGGAATTAACTGTCTTTGATAAATATTGTTATTTGCAGGGCACCAGACCTGGCCTGGTCTGTAGTTGCTGGTGAGCTGTGCGAGGCGGCGATCGGGCAAAGCCCGCAACCCCTCAAACCGTGGTGTATCTGACACACTGCGGGGCGCGACTACAGGATCTGCTTTTGATCTTGATCTTGATCTTAATCTTGATCTTGATCTTGATCTTCAAGCCCCTTCGGGAGGCCGTACGCCGGGGCAAGGCCTTTTTGGTTCCTTTTGTGGCTGTTTGACAAAAGGGACTCGCCGTAAGGGCGAAACCCGTAGAAAGCCGTGATACATCAAACGGATATGTACGCGGTATTCCAGCTGCTTGAACTAAGTACATATCCGTTCAATGCGCAACGGCGATTTACGGGTTTCGCCCTTACGGCGAGGTACTTTTGGCAAACGCCGAGTGTCGGACCATCCCAAAAATACCCAAAAGGTCTGCGCCCTACCATACGGCCGAGCTCGCCTAGGCTCGCCCGGTACCCTCTCTCCGGCGCTGTTGTGGGGGCACGCCGTGACGGGCCATCCATGGCACGGCACGGCTGGCTCGGCGTCCTGCCTCGCCACCCCCACAACAGCACCTGCGTTCGGCCTCCTGTGATGGGCATCCACGTCGTTTCGACTATCGAGTGGCTGCAGGGACATCGTTTTCAAAAGCAAAAAGCAAACATCAAAACAGCGACTACAGGACTCTTCGGGAACATTGTGCAGTCGTTGACGAGCCCTACGAAGCTGCGATCGGGCAACGCCCGTAACCCCCTCACCCGCGGTGTACCTGACACACCTCAGGACTCGACTGGCGACTACTGGAGCTGACAATCTGCCCACGCTCAAGCTTGATCAACTGATCGGCCAGATGGAAATAACGGTCATCGTGGGAGATGACCAGCAACGTCTTACCCTGGGCCCGCAACTCAGGCAGCAGTTCGCAATAGAACACCTCACGGAACGCCGGGTCCTGGTCTGCCGCCCATTCGTCAAAGATGATCACCGGCCGCCCTTCGAGACAGGCAACGATCAACGCCAGGCGCTTGCGCTGGCCCTGGGACAGTTCACGGGTGGAAAACGAACCATTGCTGACGCTGACTTTGTGCTCCAGGTGCAGCTTGGCCAGCCAATCAGATGCCTGGCTGTCGAGGCTGGAATCCGGCGCTTCGAGCAGGGTGTCGAACAGGTGGAAGTCCGAGAATACCGCCGAAAACAGCTGGCGATAATCGTCCCGCCCGTCCGCCGCCACAGGTCGGCCATCGACCCGCACTTCGCCACTTTCCGGCACGTACAGGCCGGCAATCAGCTTGGCCAGGGTGGTCTTGCCGCTGCCGTTGCCTCCGACCAGGAAGGTAATCTCGCCAGGCTTGAGGGTCAGCGTGACCGGGCCAAGGGTAAAAACTTCATCCTCGCGCTCACTGAAATAACCATGGGTCAAACCATCCAGTTCAAGGGTAACGCCCTTGGCCTGCACCGCAGGCGCCGGCGTTTGCGAGCGGGCTTCGGCTTCCAGTTGCGCAAGGGTCGCTTCAATCCGTGCGCTGGCGACCCGTGCCTGACTCATCTGCGGCAGGTTCAGCAGCACGCCTTCCAGAGGGCCCATCATGTACAGGAAAACCATCACGTAGCCGGTGATCACCGCCGTGTCGGAAGGCACCCACAGGCGCAGGAACAGCACCACACCAATCAGCACCAGAAACAGCAAACGCCCCCAGCCACCGGTAATGGCGAACAGCATCAGGCCCTTGGCCCGGTTGCGGCGCACTTGCTCGACAGCGCTGACCAGTACTTCATCGAGAAAACGCCGGGCCTTGGAGCGGTTGAGTTTGAGTTCCTTGGCCCCCGAGACCATGGCGTCGAAATGACCGAAGAGTTCGTCCTGGCTGGCACCGGCCTTGCGGAAGTACTGCAGCATGTGGGAATGGCACAGGTGGTAGCCCAGGGAGCCAAGGCCGATGGCCAACACCGAAACCAGAAAGATCACCCACGACAGGTATGCCAGGTAGCCCAGGCAACCGAGTACCACCACGGCACTGGTCACCAGCATCGGGAAGCCGGTAAAGAAGTTCGACAAAGTGGTGGTGTCGTCGGCCAGGGCCGCCTGGATACGTCCACGTCCGGCCTTTTCCAGCCCGCGCAGGGGCGCCGCAACCACGTGCCGTGAAATGTGCATGCGCAGGGTGGCCAGGCCTTGTTGACTGAGGTAGGCGAACAACGCCCTAGACAGCACCTGGCTGCCCATCACCAGGGCTATCACCAGCACGAAGGGCAGCGCATAGCTGGCCAGGCCGTCCAGTGGAGCATTCAGGGCCTGATTGATCAGCGCCACCAGCAACACGTTGGCCAGACCGCAGACCAGGCTCGCGCCAATGGCCACGGCCAGCCGTGTGTGCGAGGTGCGAACCAGCATACCGAACAATGACATGGTGTCTCCTTGGGGGTCGGCTGGCGCAGGCCGTCACGCCGCCGCCATCGATAAATTGGGTTCCCGGAATAGACGAAGCCTGTGGCGGATTCTTTAGGACGCGGCATTATTGCAGGTATTGGGAATTAGGTGCTGTTGCTATAGACTCTCATTCTCGCCTGAGGGCGACCTGTCTGCTTCGGAGTCTGTTGCAATGCCCATTACCCGCCGTCGGGCCCTGACCGGCCTCGCATTGTTGCCGGTCGCGCTGTGCGGCTTGCCTGTGGTCCGCGCTGGCGATCCGACACTGCCGAAAGTCGATATTGTCAGTTTCGAGCCTGCCCTTACCGAAAGCCTGCTCGGCCTCGGCGTGGCGCCCCGGGCGGTGGTCAACGCCGGGTATTATCGCGAGTTCGTCGCCAGCCCGGAATTGCCCGACGATGTGCTGGATCTGGGCCCGAGCATCGAGCCCAATCTGGAGTACCTGCAACGCTTGGCGCCGGAGCTGATCATCGGCACCTCCTGGCAGCTGGAAGGCACCTTGCTCTCGCGTATCGCGCCGTTGCGCAGCTTCGATATCTATAGCGCGAACGCCCAGCCCTATCGCAATGCCGGCCAGGTAGTGCTGGAGCTCGGCGCTCTGGTGAACCGGCGCGCCGAGGCCCAGGCATTGCTGGAACAGACCGACCGCCTGCTCGAGCAGTTGCGCGTCAGGCTGGCACCGGTCAGCCAGCGCCCGGTGTACATCGCGCGCCTCAACCCGGACGGTCGCCACCTGTTGCTGTTCGGTGCCAAGGGCATGTATCAGGCCGTACTCGAGCGCCTGGGTCTGCGCAATGCCTATCAGGGCCGCACCAATGCCTGGGGCGGCAGCCCCGCGGTGGGCATCGAGACACTGCTTGAGCAACCCGACGCATCGCTGCTGTATTACACCAACCCCCGCGAAGCTCTGGCCGCCCAGCGCCGGCTGGACAACAGTCCGATCTGGCGCGCTTTGCCGATGATCCGCGAAGGCCGCGCCCTGGGGCTGCCACGGTTCTACCCCAGTGGCGGGTTGCTGACCGCGCAGCGCCTGGCCCTGTCCATCACCGAACAACTGCTCGCCATGGAATCCAACCGTGCCTGAACCCACTTCACCCCTGCGCCGGCAACCGGTCTGGCTGGCCCTCGGTCTGCTATTGATCGCCCTGGCCCTGAGCGTCCACCAGGGCAATTCGCTGTTGGCCCATGTTTCATGGAGCACTGCCATCGGCCCGGCGTCGCCCGAGGATCTGCCCGCCCTGCTGGTGCGCTACAGCTTTTTGCCACGGCTGGTGATCAGCCTGCTGGTGGGCGCGGCCCTGGCCCTGGCCGGGGTGATATTCCAGCAAGTGCTGCGCAACCCCATTGCCGAACCGACCACCCTGGGCGTGGCTTCCGGTGCCTACCTGGCCCTTTCCGCCTGCGCAATCTATGCCCCGGGCCTGCTGGACGGCGGCCAGGAAGGCGTGGCCCTGGCCGGTGCCGCCCTGGGCATGCTCGCGGTGCTGGGCCTGGCCTGGAGCCGGCGCCTGTCGCCGGTGGCGCTGATTCTCTCGGGGCTGATCATCAACCTGTATTGCGGGACCCTGAGCACCTTGCTGGTGCTGGCCAACCATGAAGTCTTGAGCAATCTGTTCATCTGGCAATCGGGCTCGCTGAACCAGAACAGCTGGCAGGATGTGTATCATCTGGCGCCACGCCTTGGGGTGGCTGCACTGCTCGCCGCACTGCTGGCCCGGCCGCTGCAACTGCTGGGCCTCAACGATGCAGCGGCCGGCAGCCTGGGCCTGTCGCCCAACCGCCTGCGCCTGATGGCCCTGGCCGTGGCCGTGGCCTTGAGTGCCAGCGCCATCGCCAGTGTCGGGGTGATAGGTTTTGTCGGCCTGGCCGCTCCCGCCCTGGCCCGCCTGGCCGGCGCCCGCACCCTGCGCCAGCGTTTGCTCTGGGCACCCTTGTTCGGGGCCTTGCTGCTGCTATTGGCCGACCAGGTGGTTCAGGCGTTGGCGCCGCTGCTGGGGGGCGAGATCCCCACCGGCATCCTCACTGCGTTCCTTGGTGCGCCACTGCTGCTGGTGCTGCTGAGCCGCCTGCATGAAACCCGCCTCAACCCGCCAGCCGCCCGCGCAACCGCTCAGGTCGCCCGGCTCAAACGCACCAGCTGGATATTGCTCGCAGTGCTGGCCATTGCCCTGTTCCTTGCGCTGACCTGGGGCCGCGGGCCGGATGGCTGGTATTTCAGCAGCGGCGCCGAGTTCGACGCCCTGCTGCCATGGCGCGCGCCCCGGGTTGCCGCGGCCTTTGGCGCCGGCATCCTGCTGGCCCTGGCCGGGACCTTGATGCAACGCATGACCGGTAACCCCATGGCCAGTCCGGAGATGCTCGGCGTGAGTTCCGGCGCCGCACTGGGCGGCATTTTTGCCCTGCTGCTGGTGCCCGGCTTCAGCCCTTTGCTGTTGTTGCTGTCGGCCACCTTTGGCGCCCTGCTCGCCTTGCTGGCCATCGTCGCCCTGAGCTGGCGCAGCGCCTTCGCCCCCGACCGCATGCTGCTCACCGGCGTGGCCCTGAGCACATTGCTCAACGCCTTTGCCGCGCTGTTCATGGTCAGCGGCGATTCCCGGGTACTGCTGATGCTCAGCTGGATGACCGGCTCAACCTATCGCATAGACGCCAGCCAGGCAGTGATCATCTGCGCCCTGGCCGCGCTGTTCCTGCTGGTCACGCCGTTGTGCAACCGCTGGCTGGCGATCATGCCGCTGGGCGCCGAACGCACCCGGGCGCTGGGGATTTCCCTGGGCGGCAGCCGTCTGCTGTTGTTGCTGCTGACCGCGGTGATGACCGCGGCGGCCACCCTGGTGGTCGGGCCGCTGAGTTTCGTCGGCCTGATCGCGCCGCACATGGCGCGCCTGCTGGGCGCACAACGGCCGGTCGCACAATTGCTGCTTTCGGCCCTGCTGGGCGGCACGCTGCTGGTGCTGGCCGACTGGCTGGGGCGCAACCTGGTGTTCCCGTGGCAGATCCCCGCCGGGATGTTCGCCACCTTCATCGGCGGCCCGTATTTCATGTGGTTGCTGGCGCGCAAGCGCTGATCCGGAGCAGGACAGAATCCGTCAAGAAATAAAATCTAAATAGTTCCGATTCCCATTCGTTACAGTTTTACCTAAGCTTCGCCTGCACCAACTGCGCCGGCCACTGCCGGTCAGTTGTTTTCGGGCCGGCATACGCGAGAAAACACTAACGGAGAAGCATCATGACCACGCCTAACTTCACCCTTCTTCTGGCTGACGGCCGCAGCGTGATCGCCCGGGTGGCGGACGATGGTAACGCCAGCCTGACCATCGAGGGTGTTGCCCCGGTGTATTTCCGCCGCCAGGATGCCCATGTGCAACTGGAAAGCCTGCCCGAAGCGTTCCCGGTCAGTGGTCTGCTGGCACTGCTGGGCCAGGTCTTCTGCAATTCGTCCCGCGTCCCGCTGCTGGAAGTCAGTGCCCCGCTCTCCCTCGACCGCGCACGGGATGCCATACGCCAGGGGGTGTTCGACACCCTGCTCGGTCATGACGGCCATACCGCACGCCTGGCCTGCTCGCGCAGCAGTTTCTGGCAACACCCGCTGCCCTGGCTTACTACCAGTTCCGCCGCCGGCATGCCGCTGCGCTACACCTTCAGCGGGGAAAAGCGCCACCCGCAGCGGCCACCCATTCCCCACGGCGAGGTCTATCGCCGCGAACTGCCCGGCCTGAACACCACCTTCAGCTTGCGCACCGTGGACATCGGTCTGGACCTGGAGCGTTTCAACCGCTGGATGAACCTGGAGCAGGTCGCGTTCTTCTGGGAGCAGACCGGCAGCCTGGATGAACATGCCGCGTACCTGCAACAGATGCTGGATGACCCGCGGGTGCTGCCACTGATCGGCAGCTACAACGACGAGCCGTTTGCCTATTTCGAGATCTACTGGTGCAAGGAAGACCGCATCGCCCCCTATTACGATGCACAGGACCACGACCGCGGCTGGCACGTGGTGGTCGGCGAGAGCAAGCACCAGAGCGCCGGCAAGCTCAAGGGCTGGTTCCGCTCGCTGATGCACTACATGTTCATCGACGAGCCGCGCACCCAGCGCATCCTCGGCGAACCGCGGATCGACCATACCCGGCAGATCGGTTTCCTTGAGTCCCAGGGTTTCGGCAGGCTCAAGACCATCACCCTGCCCCACAAGAAAGCCGCCCTGCTGCGCCTTGAACGCGAGACGTTCTTCGACGACTACCACCCCTGATCCATCGTATTTGGCCGCACGCTGCCTGATGGGGATCGGGTAGCGCGCGGCCTGCCCTTAATCAACTAAAAAAATAATCACTTCTCACTCCGGAACCTCCATGCACGCAAAAAACCTCTTCGCCTACCATCCCTTGGCGCTGGCCCTGTGTCTCAGTGGCCTGCCACTGAGCACCGCCTTCGCCGCCGAGCAACCCGCTACCGCAACGCCCGGAGGCGCGCTGATGCTGGAAGAAACCAGCATCAATGCCAAAGCCGTCGAGAACCCCACCGGCCATGTCAGCGGCCCGGTGGCGATGCGCAGCACCAGCGCCAGCAAAACCGACGCGGCGATCAAGGAAATCCCGCAGTCGGTGTCGATCATCACCCGCGATGAAATGGACCAACGCAAGGCCGATACCCTGGCCGAAGTCCTGAGCTTCACCCCGGGGGTGATTACCCAGCCGGGGGGGTTCAGCCGTGTGGGCGATGACTTCGTGATCCGTGGTTTCAACGTGGGCTCGGGCACCGGCGGTATTCTGCGCGACGGCATGAAACTGCAAGGCAGCGTGTATGACGGCGGCATCGAACCCTACGGCCTGGAGCGCGTGGAAGTGGTCAAGGGCGCGTCTTCAGTGCTGTACGGCCAACTGTCGCCGGGCGGCCTGATCAACACCATCACCAAGCGCCCGACCGATGTCCCGCTGCATGAAGTCAACGTCGAATACGGCAGCCATGCGCGCAAGCAGTACAGCTTCGACCTGGGCGGCCCGCTGGACGACCAGGGGCAGTTTTCCTACCGCCTCACGGGCCTGTGGCGCGACAGTGACACCCAGACCGTCGACGCTCCCGATGACCGTCGCTACATCGCGCCGGCCTTCACCTGGCGTCCGGACGAGGACACCTCCCTGACCTTCCTCGCCAGCTACCAGGAAACCCGCACCAGCTTCGCGCCGCCGCTGGACTACGACCTGACGACGTCATCCAGCACCCTTTACCCCAAGGTCGACCGCGATTTGTTCACCGGCGAGCGCGGCTTCGATCACTACAACAACTACTCGACCACCATCGGCTACCTGTTCGAGCACAGCTTCACCCCTGACCTGAAAATCCTGCATTCGCTGCGCCACTTCGATGCAAACCTGAGCTGGGACTACATGCAAATTGCCGATACCGGCAGCGCCGCCTTGCGCAATCAGGGACTGCTGGCCCGCAGGGCGAGCATCCGCCGTGAGCACTCCGAAGGCTGGACCAGCGACAATAACGTGCAATGGACCCTCAACAGCGGCCGCTGGCAGCACACTCTGCTGGCCGGGGTGGATTACTACCACAAGACCTACGACTCGCATCGCTATGCTGGCGCCACTTCGCTGTTCAACCCGGACGCACCGGTGTACGACGCACCGACCACCATTACCTCGGCCGATAGCGGATCGGACCTGCACAGTTCGCAGACCGGTCTTTACCTCCAGGATCAGATCAAGTTCGACGACAAGTGGATTCTGGTCCTGGGCGGTCGCCAGGACTGGGCCGAGAGCCGAACCTATGCCAATGCCACCGGCAAGCGCACGCCACGGGAAGACAAGAAAGCCACTGGCCGCATAGGCCTGGTGTATGAAGCAGACAATGGCCTGGCGCCCTACATCAGCTGGAGCCAGTCGTTCTTGCCGGCCAACGTGTTCAACGCCAACGCCGACACCTCGTTCGAGCCAACCGAAGGCGAACAGTACGAAATGGGTGTGCGCTACACCCCGCCAGGCATGAATGCGCTGTTGACCGCCGCGGTGTACGACCTCAAGCAGAAAAACTCCCTGAGCACCGACCTCACCGGCAACACCGTGCAGTTCGGTGAGACCCGCTCCCGGGGTGTCGAGCTGGAGGCAAAAGCCGAGATCACCGCCAACCTCAGCACCACCGCCTCCTATACCTACACCGATGCCAAGATTACCGAAGACTCCGTGGCCAGCCGGGTCGGTACCCGCATCGACGGCGTGCCTTACCACATGGCCAGCCTGTGGGCCGACTATCGCCTGAGCGCCCTGGGTCTGCCCAAGGTCGTGCTCGGCGGTGGCGCCCGCTACATGGGCACCAGCCGCACCTCCAGCTCGGACCTGGACGAGAAGGTTGACGCCTACACCCTGTTCGACGCGAAAGTCAGCTACGAAGTCGACGACAACTGGACCGTGGCCATGAAGGCGCAAAACCTGTCCAATGAGAAGTACCTGTTCTGCAACGTTTCTTGCCGATATGGCGACGAGCGCACGTTGATCGGTTCGGTCAACTACCGCTGGTAAACGAGGTACCGCATTCTGTAGGAGCGAGCTTGCTCGCGAGCTGTGTGCGTATGGCAAAGCTCGCGAGACAAGCTCGCTCCTACAGGAGGATCGGGTGTTGGATATGCAAAAACGCCGCGGTCCGTTTCGGGATCTGCGGCGTTTTTCTTTGTTTAAAGGCTCGCGAGCTGTGTCGGTCCAGCGTCAGGCCTGCATCGCCTCGCGCAGGCTGGCCGGGCGCATGTCGGTCCAGTTGGCTTCGATGTATGCCAGGCACTCGGCCCTGGAGGCCGCGACGCCTACCGCTGACCAGCCTTGCGGCACGGCCTTGAACTCGGGCCAGATCGAGTATTGTTGCTCCCCATTGATCACCACCAGAAACTGCGTGTCTTCACGGTCAAATGCCATCGGTTGTCTCCTGCAGATAGTTGGGCAGACCGGTGTCACAAACACAGGCCTGCCCATGGAAGACGCTCGACACAGCCCTGAAATTAGTCCCGCCCCCATTCGCCCCGTTACATTTCAGCCTTGGCCACCAGGCGCCGCTCAACCAGATTGTCACGGTTGAGGCCATAACGACGGGCCGTCAATACCCCGACCAGGCCCATCATCGCGCAGAACATCACGCACACCCATGCACTCCACGGCATCAGCGCAATCAGCAGCAACGGCGTGGTACTGGCCCACAATGCGTAGGCAATGTTGTAGGTGAAGGAAATCCCCGAGACGCGGATCGGCGCCGGAAACAGGCCGACCATGACCGAAGGCACCACCCCGACAATTCCGCAGGTCAGACCTGCGAAGGCGTATGCCAGGCCGGGCAAGGCCCATTGACCCACCAGACTGGCGTACAGCAGGCCAATGCCCAGCGGCAGCAGCACGCTGTAGAGCACGATGCTGCGCCATACGCCAATGCGGTCGACGATCAGCCCGGCCAGTACACAACCGATATTCAAAAACACGATGCCCAGACTGCTCAGGGCAAAGGTATGGCTGGCCGTCATGCCAAAGCGCTGCTGCATCACGGTCGGGGTGATCACCACAAACACCACCACGGCACTGGTCAGCACGCAGGTGAGCAATGCCGCCGGCAGCAATGACGCCCGGTGATCGCGCAATACGGTGCGCAGCGGGAACTCTGCCCGGCCCTCTTTGCGTTCGCGCAAAGCCAGAAATACCGGGGTTTCACTGAGCCAGCGGCGCAACCACACGCCAATCACACCAAACACGCCGCCGAGCAGGAACGGGAAACGCCAGGCGTAGTCGAGAATTTCTGCCGGGGTAAAGAGTTGTGCCAGCAGTGTCGCGGTCAAGGCGCCGATCAGATAACCGAAGGTCAACCCGGCCTGCAAAAAGCCCAGGGCAAAGCCCCGGCGCCCGGCCGGCGCGTGTTCGGCGACAAACACCCAGGCGCTGGGCACCTCGCCGCCGACTGCCGCCCCCTGCAGGATGCGCAGGGCCAACAGGATCAGCGGCGCGAAATAACCGATATCGGCATAAGTGGGCATGATGCCGATCAGCAGACACGGCAGTGCCATCATCAGAATACTGAGGCTGAACACCCGCTTGCGCCCCAGATGGTCGGCAAAGTGCGCCATCAGGATTCCGCCCAGCGGACGTGCCAGATAGCCGGTCACGAAAATGCCGAAGCTTTGCAGCAAGCGCAGCCATTCAGGCATGTCCGGCGGGAAAAACAGTTGACTGAGGGTCAGGGCAAAGAACACGAAAATGATGAAATCGTAGATCTCCAGCGCCCCGCCCAGAGCTGCCAGCCCCAGGGTTCGGTAGTCGGAACGGGAAAAACGCACCGTTGTGGCTTGGGTATCGGCAGACATAATTACGCTCAATGTGAACTGGACGCGCCTATGTTGGCGCTTGAAGTCGAGGGCGCGAGCATAGCAAATCTGCCCCTGTTCTGTGGCTGCCGGCTTGCCGGCGATGCTTCAGACAAACCCGGGCGCCCGCATCGCTGGCAAGCCAGCTCCCACAAGTGCACACAAGCCATGGGCCAATGCACCAATATGCCCATGTGGGAGCCGGCTTGCCGGCGATGCTTCAGACAAACCCGGGCGACTGCATCGCTGGCAAGCCAGCTCCCACAAGTGCACACAAGCGCTGCGCCAATACACCAATACGCCCATGTGGGAGCCGGCTTGCCGGCGATGCTTCAGACAAACCCGGGCGCCTGCATCGCTGGCAAGCCAGCTCCCACAAGTGCACACAAACCATGGGCCAATGCACCAATATGCCCATGTGGGAGCCGGCTTGCCGGCGATGCTTCAGACACACCGCAGCGCCTGCATCGCTGGCAAGCCAGCTCCCACAAGTGCACACAAGCCCTTGGCCAATGCACCAATATGCCCCTGTGGCAGCCGGCTTGCCGGCGATGCTTCAGACAAACCCGGGCGCCTGCATCGCTGGCAAGCCAGCTCCCACAACTGCACGCAAGCCCTTGGCCAATGCACCAATATGCCCATGTGGGAGCCGGCTTGCAGGTGCTGCTTCAGACAAACCCGGGCGCCCGCATCGCTGGCAAGCCAGCTCCCACAAGTGCACACAAGCCATGGGCCAATATTCCCCGTGGGAGCCGGCTTGCCGGCGATGGCTGCCCCGGCTGCATGCTATCCCTGCCAGCCTCCGCCCAGCGCGGCGTATACGTCCACCAATGACAACGACACCTGGGCCGTGCTCTCGACCAGCGCGGCCTGGTTGGCCAGCAATGCATTTTGTACGGTCAATACGTTCAGAAAATCCACCGTGCCCTGGGCGTACTGTTGATGAACACTGTCCAGTGCATGCTGGCTATGCTCCACCGCCTGTGTGAGGCTGTCGCGCCGGCGCTGACCGGCCTGATAGGCAACCATCGCGTCGTCCACTTCGTGCCAGGCCCGCAACACGGTTTTGCGGTAGGCAATGGCCGCCTCTTGCTGGCGTCCTTCCTGCAATTGCAACGCCCCTTGCAAACGTCCGCCCTCGAACAGCGGTACGCTCAAGCCCGGTCCAAAGGCAAAACTGCGCGAACCCCAACTGCCCAGATCCGACAGTTGCAGCGCCTGAAACCCGAGGCTGCCGGACAAGGTGATACGCGGATAAAAATCCGCCCGGGCCATCCCGATCGAGGCTGTAGCCCCATGCAGACGGGCCTCGGCACGGCGGATATCAGGACGCCGCTGCGCCAGTTCACTGGGCAGACCGACCGGTACATCAGCCCCAAAGGCCGGAACCGCCTGGGGTTCGCTCAGTTGCTGTGCCATCGCCCGTGGCTCTCGGGCCAGCAGCAGGCTGAGGGCGTTGATCAACTGCGCGCTGTGCTGTTGCAAAGGCGCCGTTCGCGCTTCGATTTCTGCCACCTGGGCCGCCGCTTCGGACACTTCCAGGTCGGTGGCCACCCCCTCTTTTACCTGCAACCGGGTCAACTCCAGGCTGCGCCGGGCAATCTGCAGGTTCTGCTGTACCACTGCCAGTGCCTGCTGGGTGGCACGCAACTGGATATAGTGCTGTGCGGTCTGCACGATCACCAGTAACTGCACGCCATGGCGGTCTTCTTCGGCCATCTGCACAGAAGCATCGGCCGCTTCCACAGAGCGTTTGACCCGGCCCCACAAGTCGGCTTCCCAACTGAGCCCCAACCCGCCATTCCACAGGTTGAACGCCTGTTTGCCACTGTGGCCCGAGGGGTCGTTCAAACCCTGCTGACTGTTGCGGCTACGGCTGTAAGCCAGGGACCCGTCAACCGCAGGCAGGCTGTCAGCCGCGATTTGCCGGCGAATGGCCCGGCTCTGCTCAAGCCGGCTGGCAGCCAGTTGCACATCGAAGTTGCTCTGCTGTGCTTCTTGCACCAGGGCCGATAATTGCGCATCGCCAAAACTGTCCCACCAGCGCGGGTCTACCGCCGACTCGACGGTGCGGCTATGACCCTGCTCACTTGCCACCGGAGCCCAACGCTCAGCCAGTTGCGGCACGGGGGCCTGAAAATCCGGCCCCAGTACACAACCACTCAAAGCCAGCGCGCTGTAACAGGCCACAGCGCAGACCAGAAAACCAGGCTTCATCGCACACTGACCTGTTCATTGGCAGTGGCTGTGGTGTCGATGGACGCATCCACCGACATTCCCAGACGCAGCCGCCCGGCTGACAATTGTCCCTGGTCCAGAGTGACTTTCACTGCAATGCGCTGCGCCACCTTGGTGAAGTTGCCCGTGGCGTTGTCCGGGGCAATGGCCGAAAACGTTACCCCTGTGGCCGGCGCAATACTGTCGACGACACCGAGCAGGGTTTCGCCGGGAAAGCTGTCGACCTTGATCGTGACCCGTTGCCCCGGGCTGACGTGGGTCAGTTGGCGCTCCAGAAAGTTGGCGACCACATACGCCTGGGCCAATGGCACCACCGCCAGCACTGAGTCACCCGGTTTTACATAGGCACCCAAGCGCACGCTGCGCCGGCCCACTACGCCATCGAAGGGCGCCACCAGGCGGGTGTGGGACAAGTCCAGCTCGGCCCGGGCCTGCAAGGCTTCGGCATGCTGTACCGAAGCCCGGGCAGCAGTGGTTTGCGCCACCAGCACCCGGGTTTGCTGGCGGGCAGCCTCCAGCGCAGCACGGTGTTGAGCCAGTTCGGCACGGGCGATCTGTGAGCGGTTTTTTGCCTGCTGCGAGTTTTGCAGCGTGCCCGCGCCCTGCCCGGCCAGATGTTCATAGCGCTGCAATTCATGCCGGGCAAACTCAACCTGGGCCAGATCAGCGTCAACCGTGGCACTGGCCTGCTCGATCAGCGAACGCTGACGCTCGAGCATGGCCAGCGCGTTGGCCAGTTGTGCCTGGGCCGTCGCCACATTGGCCCGGGTTGCTTGCAGATTGGTCTGGTAGTCCTGGGGATCAATGCGTACCAGCAATTGACCTGCCTTGACCGGCTGGTTGTCTTGCACCAGCACCTCATCGATAAAGCCTGCGACTTTTGGCGCGATCAAGGTGTAGTCGGCACTGACAAAGGCATCATTGGTGCTTTGTACTGTGCTGGTGGCAAAGATCAGTTGCCATAGCCCGTACAGCACGACTATCGCCACCAGGCCCGCACTGCCCAGTACCCAGGGCTTGCGCCCGATTGTTGTGGTCATTTCACTGCTCCAACAGCTGTGCCCGGCGGATAGATCCGCGTCGGGCCAAAAGGAATTAATACAATTAACAACAGCGCCAGACCGGCCATGTACAGATAGAGGTCTGAAGAGGTCAGGACCACCGCCTGCTGGTGTATGCGGTGTGCCAGATCTGTACTGCCAGCCACCAGCGGCGAGTTACCCAGGCGATCGATCAGCATCGTCGAGTGGAAGTGCTCGCGGTTGAGCGTCAACACCCCAAGAAGGCTGCCCGCGGCCGTTGCCGAAAAGCCTTTGACGGTATTGAACCAGGCCGAGGCAAACGGCCCGTCGGCCGGGTTCAGGCCACCGGTGGCCAACATCAACAAAGGAATCACTGCCATCGGCTGGGCGATGATTTGAATCGCCTGCAACGGGTAGAAGTTCTCCCGGCTCCACGCCGCCGTCACTTGTGAACCGATGCCACAGGCCAGTGCCAGCAACCCGAGACCTATGGCCAGAACCCAGCGGCAATCAACCCGGCGCAGGTTGCACAGGGCAACCACCAGCGGCAGCGCAAGCAATTGCGGCAGCGCCACCAGCAACATCACCGGAGCGGTTTCCAGCGGGCGATAGCCCTGGATCTGGGCCAGATAGCTGGAGGGAATCTTGATCACTGCCAGCAATACAAACAGCACCCCGCCCAGGGTCAGCAAGGCGTGGGCCAGATTGCGGATTTTCAGCAATTGCAACTTGAAGAACGGCAGTGGATGAAACCATTCGTTGATAAAGAACAGCACCAGCAGCGTGCCGCCGCCGAAGATGAAAAACCGGATCATCGGCGACTCCAACCAGTTCAGGCGCTGGCCCAGTTCCAGCGCCAGAACCAGCATGATCAGGCCCGGCAACCCCAGGAGCAGGCCGCGCCAGTCAAACTGTTTGAAGCGCTCAAGGCGCAGCGGGTCCTGCGGCAGACCCCAGGCCACACAGCCCATTGCCAGCAGGCTTAGCGGCACAATCTGCCAGAACGCCCATTGCCAGCCGGCATATTCCACCCACCATGCGGACAGCGGCGTACCGAAGCTGGGGCCGAAGGTTGCGGTCAACGCATAGCTGCCCAGGCCGTATAGGCGAATGCCCGGGGGTAAAAACCGTAGCGCCACCGACATCAGCATGGGCGGCAACGCGCCACCGGCAAACCCCTGCAAAGTGCGCAGCACCATCAGTACATCAACGTTAGGGGCAAACGGACAGAGGATGCCCAGCAGCAAAAAGGCACCTATGGCACACAGGGTGAAACGGCGCAGGGAGAATGTCGCAGCACACCAGGGTGCGAACGCCATGGCGCTGATCGACGTGGCGCTGTACACCGCCAGCAACCAGGTGCCCTCGTCATAGCCAATGCCCATGGCGCCACGGATATCGGGCATTGCCAC
This sequence comes from Pseudomonas sp. Lz4W, assembly GCF_000346225.2. NCBI lineage: Bacteria > Pseudomonadati > Pseudomonadota > Gammaproteobacteria > Pseudomonadales > Pseudomonadaceae > Pseudomonas > Pseudomonas sp. Lz4W. Next base: position 3,041,135 of record NZ_CP017432.1, read on the forward strand.
CTTGGTCACGTTCTCGTTGAACCCCGAGACCAGCACCGCCAGCAATACCCCTACCAGCCCGGTAAAAATCCGCAGGCCAAAAGCAGCATTGGCAGGGGGGGATTTGGCTGACATCGCGGCAATCGTGGAACCGGCGGTCAGCGAGGTCATGCCCCGCCCTCCGGCGCCAAATGACGCCCACGTTTAAAACGCCAATACATGGCTGACTCCGTCTTTTAGATGACGAAAAGTTTAACCAGCAGGCAATGCTATAAAAATTGATAAATAGCTAACTATGGAGTGCGTCGGACGCAATCCACAGCCAGATCGAGAGCAAGCGTGTGCCTGAAGCGAGGATCTCTCAGGCCACGGCGTTATCGCAGAACGTCTTGAGGGTGCGGCGCAGCCAGCGGTGGGCATGGTCGTTGTCCAGACGCGGGTGCCAGGCTTGAAAGATTTCAACCGGTTGCAGGGGGATCGGCAATTCAAAAGGACGCAGTTTCAAGCCCATTGGGGCCAGGGTTTTGAGCAAGACCTGGGGCATCAGCGGCAAGATCAAATCCGCGCCGGCCAGGGCAAAAATCGCCGAGTAAAAAGTGGGCGTGGTAAAGGACACCCGGCGCTCCAGCCCCTGCTCGGCCAGCACCGTATCAATCGGCCCGCGAGCCCGGCCCCGGCGCGAAACGCTGATGTGGTCAAAGGCGATAAAGCGTTGCGCGGTGATGGGCTGATCGAAGATCGGATGACCTTCCCGCGCCAACCCCACAAAGGGGCAGGTAAACAGCCGCTGGACCTTGATGTCTGAACTGAATTTGTTGGTGGCACAGATGGCCAGGTCAATGCGCCCTTCGCTCAAGGCTTCATCATCGGTGAAGCCTTCAGGTACTACCCGCAGCGACGCCTTGGGCATCTCCAGGGCCATTTGCTGACGCAAGGCACCCCCGTACACACCGAAAAACACGTCATTGGCGCGAATGCTGAAGGTGCGCTCCAGCAGGCGCAGATCACTGTCCTGGCTCTGGGTGAAGACACCGTGGGCCAACTCCACCACGCCCCGCACCTGCTCGCGCAATTCCAGTGCCCGGGGGGTGGGCACCAGGCCACGTCCCGAACGCACCAGAATCGGGTCGTTCAAGGCATCGCGAATGCGGGTCAAGGTGCGGCTCATGGCCGGAGCACTCAGGTTCATGCGCCGGGCGGCGCCCACTACCGAGCCCTCTTCGAGCAAGACATTCAGGGCAACCAGCAGATTCAAGTCAGGTATTTGCATGGGGCCAAAGGGTAGCGTTTAACGCGCCGGATCGCTAGACGGGCAATTCTGCATTGTTGCATGACAGGTAAAACTGTATCGCCACTTGTTAGGTAGCTAACTAAGTTAAAGATTGATACATTGTTTCCCGTCAGGCCGAGGCCTGACGCTCTCTTTGGTTGAGATTTTTGGCCATTACCGGATCCCCATGATGGTAATGGCCTTTTTTATTTCTTGAACCACGCCACAACGCTTCCCCCGAATCCCCCCCTCTTATCGCGCCATGGCAACCCCGTTGCCGGTGGTGGCCTGACTGTTCCTGAACTACGCTCCGTGCGCATTCCATTACAGGGTTTGGGGGCTTTATGCAGCTAGGCAATAAAATTTCGAAACTGGAGCGGCTGCTCTGTAAATACAGCCGCTGGATTCATGCCGCGCGAATCAGCCTCGCCTTTCTGACTACCTTCGTTGCCATCCGCTATTTCAAACTCGACGGCGCGTCTTACGCCCTGATCACCATGCTGATCGTGATGGGGCCCCAGCCTTACTGGGGCAATGTGTCTTCCCGTGCCGTACAGCGCACCTTCGGCACCGTCATTGGTGCGCTGTCCGGGCTGGCGGGGCTGTACATGGAGCTCTACTCGTTTCCCGCGATGCTGGCGTGGAGCGCGGTCACGATGTTTATCGCCGGTTACCTGACCCTGGGTAAACACCCCTATATGGCCCTGTTGATCGGCGCCACCCTGGCGGTGGTCAGTTGCGCACCGCCCAACGACATGGAGTCGGCAATCACCCGCAGTCTTTATGTACTGGCAGGTTCGGTACTGGCCATGCTCTTCACCAGTATTTATCCGCAACGGGCGTATACCGACATGCGAATCAAATTCAGCGAAAGCCTGGGCAAACTCAGCGAGTTGTATGAAGCGTACTTCTCCCCGCTGGTGCTGGAGCGGCCCAATCTGGATGACAAGTTGAAAGACGAGCTGGACACAGTGGTCAAACTACGCAATTACGTGTCGGCGGCCAGCAACGAAAGCAATTTGAAGCCCGAAGTTTTCAACTCCATGCAGACCCTGCACCGCAATTTGTTCACCACCATGAGCCTGATGATTGATGCCTACTGGGCGTCCCATGAAGGGCATAAGCTGATTGAGAGCGAGCCCGCCCTGCGCGATCTTAATCGTTTGATCCCGCAGGCCCTCGAGTCGCTGCAGGACAAGCTGTGCAACGGTGTTTCGGATAACCAGATCAGCGGTGAACTGCGCCAGAAAGCCAACGACTTGAAAGAGCTGGTGCTCAAGTGCATCGATGGCAAGGTCAACGAAACCCAGTTTTATGCCTTTGTCTGGCTGAGTCTGCAAATGCTCCGGCAACTGACCGATCTCAACGACCAGCTGCATGCTGCGCTTTACCAAAAAGGCCATCGGCATCTGTTGCTGAAAAATCCCCTTCAAGCCCATAAATAGCGCCAGGCACTCTGGGTGCGCAATCGTCTATCTGGAGGCTAACAGGCGATCGGCCCGCTATTTTTCAGCAACCCATCACTCATTTAAATGACATATCGCACTAAAGATTAATAATTCTTCACTCAAAACAATGGGTTATCGGGTACCAAAGGCACTTCAAATCTCGCCAATACCTTCGTAACCCTCTGTTTTTTAAATAGTTATAAGAAGTCAACCAGACTTCTATCAATATCTGCCCCCCCTCCTCCAGCTTCTGGCCAGTCGGAAATTATGGTCTAGGCTCTGTTCGCGCCCGTCTGACAAGGATTTGAACGGTTGAGCCCCATGAAAACAAATCTCGCATTCGCCACCCCGCCACACCTTTTACCCACCTTCGCAAGCGTTCAACGTGCGCAGCGTTTTTGCCTGCACCTCTGCCCGACCGGCACTCCAGAACTTAAATTTTTTACCGCACTGTAGATAGGAGGGCTTATGCAGCTCACCCCGAGAGAAATCGACAAACTGATGATTTACACCTTGTCGGACGTGGCATTGCGACGCAAGGCTCGTGGCTTGAAGTTGAACTATCCGGAAGCAGTTTCGATTATCACCGTGACCGCACTGGAAGGCGCACGGGACGGAAAGTCGGTTGAAGACGTAATGAATGAAGCCAGCAAGGTGTTGACCAAAGACGATGTCATGGAAGGCGTCAGTGACCTAATTCCCAACGTTCAGGTTGAAGCGATTTTCACCGATGGCAGCCGCCTGGTTACGGTCCACGACCCGATCAAGTAAAGGCGCCCGCGACATCCGGCTAACGCAAGACAGACCCGTTTTGAGGAATCAGTCATGAGCAGCAAAAAATCCGCGACTCCCGCCAGTGCAGCAAGCCCGCACCAGGATACCCATCCGGATCACAAGATCCCCCATGCCAAAAACCCTGGCGGTGTGCATCAGGGTAATGAACAGGACGTGCCGCTAGGTGGCTGCATCTACGCCAGCAGCCCGATCGTGTTCAACGAAGATCGCCCGGTAACCAAGGTCAAGGTGCGTAACACCGGTGACCGGCCGATTCAGATCGGCTCGCACTTTCATTTTTTCGAAGTTAACCGTGCACTTGAATTCGATCGCGCAGAGGCCTTTGGCAAACGGTTGAATATTTCCTCAACCACTGCGATCCGCTTCGAGCCGGGTGACGAGATTGAAGTGTCGCTGGTGCCTTACGGTGGCAAGCAAACCCTGTACGGCTTCAACAACCTGGTGGATGGCTGGGCGCCGGACAAACTGACCAGCAACCATGAACGCCCGGAAAAACTGCAAGCGATCCAGCGCGCGCGCGATCACGGCTTCAAGTTTTCCAAGCCCGCCAAGTAATCAACGCATTCCCATACTTTGCACTCGCGCCGTTGAGTTATTGACGCCCGTGCGGCATTAGAAAGGAGCCACCGATGCCTACCATTTCACGCAAAGAATACGCCGGCCTGTTCGGCCCGACCACGGGCGACAAGATCCGCCTGGGTGACACCAACCTGTTTGTCGAAATTGAAAAGGATTTACGCGGTTACGGCGACGAGTCCGTATACGGCGGCGGCAAATCCCTGCGTGACGGCATGGGCGCCGACAACACCCTGACCCGCGATAACGGCGTACTGGACCTGGTGATCACCAACGTCACCATCATCGACCCGATCCAGGGCGTGATCAAAGCCGACGTCGGCATCCGCGACGGCAAGATTGCCGGGATTGGTAAAAGCGGTAACCCGGGCACCATGAATGGCGTAACCCCGGGCCTGGTGGTGGGTGTGAGCACCGACGCCATCTCCGGCGAACACCTGATTCTGACCGCTGCCGGGATCGACACCCACGTTCACCTGATCTCGCCTCAACAGGCTTATCACGCGCTGTCCAACGGTGTGACCACCTTCTTTGGCGGCGGCATCGGCCCGACTGACGGCACCAATGGCACCACAGTGACCCCGGGGCCCTGGAACATCCGCCAGATGCTGCGCTCGCTCGAAGGCTTGCCGATCAACGTCGGCATGCTGGGCAAAGGCAACTCCTATGGTCGCGACCCGCTGGTCGAACAAGTGATCGCCGGGGTTGCCGGGTTCAAGGTTCACGAGGACTGGGGCGCAACTTCAAACGCCCTGCGTCACGCGCTGCGTACTGCCGATGAACTGGACGTCCAGGTCTCGGTGCACACCGACAGCCTCAACGAATGCGGTTACGTCGAAGACACCATCGACGCTTTCGAAGGTCGCACCATTCACACCTTCCACACCGAAGGTGCGGGTGGCGGTCACGCCCCGGACATCATCAAGGTCGCCAGCCAGACCAACGTGCTGCCGAGCTCCACCAACCCGACCCTGCCCTATGGCATCAACAGCCAGGCCGAGTTGTTCGACATGATCATGGTCTGTCACAACCTCAACCCGAACGTGCCGGCCGACGTGTCGTTTGCCGAAAGCCGGGTGCGTCCGGAAACCATCGCCGCCGAAAACGTGCTGCAGGACATGGGCGTGATTTCGATGTTTTCCAGCGATTCCCAGGCCATGGGCCGGGTCGGTGAAAACTGGTTGCGGGTGATGCAGACCGCCCACGCGATGAAAGCCTCCCGCGGCAAGCTGCCGGAAGACAGCGCCGACAACGACAACTTCCGGGTGCTGCGTTACGTGGCCAAAATCACCATCAACCCGGCTCTCGCCCAGGGCATCAGCCACGTGCTGGGCTCGGTGGAAGTCGGCAAAATGGCCGACCTGGTGCTGTGGGACCCGCGCTTCTTCGGGGCCAAACCGAAGCTGGTGATCAAGGGTGGCATGATCAACTGGGCCGCCATGGGCGATCCGAACGCCTCGCTGCCAACCCCGCAGCCTGTGTACTACCGCCCGATGTTTGGCGCCCAGGGCAAAACCCTGCAAGACACCTGCGTGACCTTTGTCTCCCAGGCAGCAGTGGATGACGGCGTCAAGGAAAAAGCCGGGCTGGAGCGTCAGGTGATGGCGGTGCGCGGTTGCCGGACCGTCTCCAAAAGGGATCTGGTGCGCAACGATAAAACCCCGCATATCGAGGTCGATCCGGAAACCTTCGCCGTGAAGGTCGATGGCGTGCACGCCACGTGCAAACCCATAGATACGGCCGCGATGAACCAGCGTTATTTCTTTGGCTGAGACTGTGGGAGCCGGCCCGGCGATGCAGATCACGCGGTTGAGTCTGTGTCGCCAGGCCCGGCACCCGCAGGGTGTGGTCCGTAACAATCAAGGAAGGAGTTTGCAACGTGATTTTGATTGAACACATTCTGGGCAATGCCAAGAAAGACCCGGTCTGGAAACAGAAACTGGAAGGCGCCAACGTCGACCTGCTGGTGCTTGACCAGCGTGAAGCGCAAAAAAGCCGCTGCCGGCGCACCAGTATCGGCGGGCTCGATCTGGGGATTTCGCTGGAACGCAACGTAGTGCTGTCCGATGGCGATGTACTGATGTGGGATGAACCATCGCGCACCGCCGTGGTGGTGCAGTTGAACCTGCGCGACGTGATGGTGATTGACCTCAAGGAGCTGAAAAAACAGCCCCTGGACGTACTGATCAAAACCAGCTTCGAGCTGGGCCACGCCCTGGGTAACCAGCACTGGAAAGCGGTGACCAAGAACAACGAGGTGTACATCCCGCTCACGGTCGAAACCAAAATGATGGATTCGGTGATGCGCACCCACGGCTTCCAGCATCTGCCGTACGCCTTTATTGGCGGCGCCGAGATCCTGCCCAAGCTCACCACCTCCGAAGCACGCCTGCTGTTTGGCGGCGCCGAAGAAACCGACACCCACGTTCACGTCGCCAGCCCGCAAGACAAGCTCGATGCTGCCGCCCTCAAGATCCAGGGCCTGCACAGCCATGGCGACGGTATCAGCCACAGTCACGGGCATGACCACGGCCACTCGCACCACGATCACGACCATAAGCATTAAATCCGGCAAGAAGGCGCCTAGATGAACGCATCTGATCTAATTCGCATCATGCAGTTTGGCGATTCCGTATTGCCAGTGGGTGCCTTTTCGTTCTCGAACGGCGTTGAATCCGCCATTCAGAAAGGCATCGTCCACGATGTCGCGACCCTCAAAGGCTTTGTCCTCACCGCCCTCAAACAAGCGGCCAGTTGTGATGGCATGGGCGTGGTCGCCGCCCACCGCGCGGCCAGCAATGATGATCGTGACGGAATTTTGCGCGCCGACTGGGCCGTGAATAACCGCAAGCTCAACGAAGAAAGCCGGTTGATGGCCACGCGCATGGGCAAAAAACTGGCAGAAATGTCGATCCATGTCGTCGAGAAACCTCTGGTGCGCTGGTGGCTGGAGCAGATCAAGGCCGGTAATGCAGCGGGCACCTACCCCGTCACCCAGGCGGTAGTGATGTCGACCCAGGGCATTGGCGCCCGCGAGGTGGTGGTGATGCACCAGTACGGTGTGGCCATGACCATTCTCAGCGCCGCGATGCGCTTGATGCGGGTCACGCACCTGGACACCCAGCACATCCTGTTCGAACTCAACCACGACATTGAAGCGTTCTGCGACATCGCCGAAATCGGTGATATCGAGCAAATGTCGTCCTATGTGCCGATTGTCGACGTGCTGGCTGCCGTCCACGTCAAAGCCCACGTGCGGCTATTTATGAACTGATGCTGCAAGCGAATCCGGATCAACAGCGCTGACCTGAGTCGACGCTGAATCAGCTTCAATTTTTGTTAAGGAATTTATCGTGAAAAAGATTACTCGCATTGGTATTGGCGGCCCGGTCGGCTCTGGTAAAACCGCGATCATCGAAGTGATCACTCCGATCCTGATCAACCGTGGCTACAAGCCGCTGATCATCACCAACGACATCGTGACCACCGAAGACGCCAAACAGGTCAAGCGCACGCTCAAAGGCATCCTCGACGAAGACAAGATTCTGGGGGTCGAAACCGGTGCCTGCCCGCATACCGCAGTGCGTGAAGATCCGAGCATGAACATTGCCGCAGTCGAGGAAATGGAAGAGAAGTTTCCGGACAGCGACCTGATCATGATCGAAAGCGGTGGCGACAACCTGACCCTGACCTTCAGCCCGGCCCTGGCCGACTTCTACATCTACGTGATTGACGTGGCCGAAGGCGAAAAAATCCCCCGCAAGAACGGCCCGGGACTGGTGCAGGCGGACATTCTGATCATCAACAAAATCGACCTGGCACCCTACGTCGGCGCCAGCCTCGATGTGATGGAAAGCGACACCAAGGTGGTGCGTGGCAACCGCCCTTATATCCTCACCAACTGCAAGACCGGCCAGGGCATCGAAGAGCTGGTGGACATGATCGAACACATGTTCCTGTTCGCCCAGAAACCGGCGGCCAAGAGTGAGGTCACTGCATGACAGCCCAATGCCAGATCGTGAACAACCCTTCAAGGCTTCGCGCTCACTCATTGGGTAATGATGCGCCGGAGCTTGCGCAGTATCAGGACGAGCCGCCGCAAATGAGCAGCGGCGCCGTCGGCAAAAGTGGTTACTTGCGCCTTGGTTTTGAAAAACGCGGCAACCGCAGCGTGCTGGCGGACATGGAGCGGCGGGTTCCGTCGCTGGTGCAGCGGGCACTGTATTGGGACGAAATAATGCCCGAACTGCCCTGCGTGACCATGATTTCGACCTCGGGCTGCATCCTGCAGGGCGATCGCCTGGCCACTGATGTCAATGTCGGGGTGGGTGCCTGCGGGCACGTCACCACCCAGTCGGCGACCAAAGTGCACTCGATGAACGCCAACTACGCCTCGCAAATCCAGAATTTTCGGGTTGAAGAAGATGGCTACCTGGAGTTCATGCCCGACCCCTTGATCCCCCATCGCAATGCGCGGTTTATCACCGAAACCAGAATCAGTATCCACCCTACGGCTACGGCGATTTACTGCGAAATCCTGATGTCGGGACGCAAGTATCACCATGTCGACGAGCGTTTCGGCTTTGACGTGTATTCCTCACGGGTCACGGCCGAAAACCTTGAAGGCAAGGAACTGTTTGTCGAGAAGTACATTCTGCAACCGAAAGAGGAAAGCCTGGACGCCATCGGCGTCATGCAAACCTTCGATGTGTTCGGCAACGTCGTGTTGCTGACCCCCAAGGAGCATCACGACCGGATAGTCGAGCGCGTCCCTGCGATCTTCGACATGGAGGCAGGAATTGCCAGCGGTGTCACCCGCTTGCCAAACAACTGCGGGCTGATTTTCAAAGTGCTGGGCAATGACAGCGGTGAAGTCAAAGCGCAGGTGCGCGAGTTCTGGAAAGTCGCCCGTGAAGAGATTCTGGGCCTGACGTTGCAACCGCAATTTCTGTGGCGATAGGAAATACCAAATGGATCCTGTGGGGGCCGGCTTGCCCGCGATAAAGGCAAAGCGGTTTGACTGACACTGCGCAGTGATGCTTTCGCTGGCAAGCCGGCTCCCCTTGCGATGGATCTGGCCAAGTGCACAATCGGGAGAGTCAATATGGATGCTGCATCAGCCCCTACGTCCAAGTGGTCACAGCTGACCCAAGGTAACGTCTTTCTGGAGTTCGTAGACGTTACCCTGCGCGGTTGTGCCCAGGTCATGTTCCAGAACAATCCGCTGACCGGACTGCTGTTTTTTGCCGCGATTTTTGTCGGTGCCTATGGTGAGGGCAACCCCGCGGTGGCCTATGGCGCGGTACTGGGTACTGTGGTTGCCACCCTCACCGGCTTGAACCTCAAGGACCGTAAATCCTGGAAAGCCGGTTTGTATGGCTATAACGGCTGCCTGGTGGGGGCAGCCTTGCCAACATTTCTGGATGTCACACCGGCGCTCTGGCTGTGCATCATCCTCGGCAGCATGGTCTCGGTGATCGTCATGATTTGCATCGCCGACATTCTCAAGACGTGGAAAGTCGCCGCTCTTACCGCCCCTTTCGTGCTGGTGACCTGGATCATGTTACTGGCCAGCTATGCCTTTGGCGGCCTGAACAGCAGCGCCTTGCCGGTACCCAACCTGCCCCATGAGCTGGTCGCGGTGAACAGCAGCCTGTTCGACGGCATCCATTTGGTCGATGGCACCTTCTACGGCATTTCCGAAGTGTTCCTGTTCAGCAGTGTCATTGGCAGCGTGCTGCTGCTGGCGGGGCTGGCGGTGTCCTCGGTATGGGCCGCAGTGTTTGGATTGTGCGGTTCGCTGCTGGCGATTCTGGTGGCCACGGTGCTGCAGGCCGAACACACCAGCGTCAATAACGGGATGTATGCATTCAGTGCCGTACTGACGGCCATCGCCCTGGGTTCGACCTTCAACAAGCCCAGCCGGCGCGTGCTGATCTATACCCTGATCGGGGTGATTTTCACTGTATTTGTACAGGGCGCCTTGAATACGCTACTGGCACCCGTTGGCATCCCGACCCTGACCATGCCGTTTGTTCTGGCGTCATGGCTATTCCTGGTCCCGAACAAGGATGTGATGCCGCATCACCGTCAATAACGCCCGACTTTTACAGGGAATTTTTCAATGACAGCTATCGCCCGGTTAGCGCCCGCTATCGAGTCGTCCAGCACGACGCGGCGCGCCATCTATTTATTGATCGGCCTGATCGCTGCCAACCTGCTTGCCTGGGCCTGGGCTTTTATCGAGTTCGGCGCCAACCCGGTATTGATGGGCACCGCGTTACTGGCTTACAGCTTCGGCCTGCGGCATGCCGTGGATGCAGACCACATTGCCGCCATCGACAACGTCACCCGCAAGCTGATGCAACAAGGCAAAAAACCCATTGCCGTGGGTACCTGGTTCTCCCTGGGACACTCCACCATCGTGGTGCTGGCATCCTTCGCCATTGCAGCCACAGCCATGGCATTCAAGGACGACATGGCCTGGTTCCATGAAACCGGCGGCCTGATTGGCACCCTGGTTTCTTCCGCCTTCCTGCTGCTGTTTGGCCTGCTCAACCTGGTGATCCTGCTGTCGGTGTACAAGAAGTTCAAACAGGTCAAGGCCGGCCAGCAACTGGCCCCCGAAGAACTCGACCTGCTGGTCGCCAACAAGGGTGGATTGATGGCGCGGATCTTTGGCCGGCTGTTCAATCTGGTGGATAAAAGCTGGCACATGTACCCGGTTGGTTTTTTGTTCGGCCTGGGCTTCGACACTGCCACCGAGATCGGCCTGCTGGGTATCAGTGCCACCAGCGCCTCACACGGCATCAGCCTGTGGTCGATCATGGTGTTCCCGGTGCTGTTTGCGGTGGGCATGGCCCTGATCGATTCACTGGACAACTTCGTGATGATCGGCGCCTACGGCTGGGCCTTCTCCAAACCGGTGCGCAAGCTTTACTACAACATCACCATCACCGCCGCTTCGGTGGTGGTGGCCCTGTTTATCGGCGGGATCGAAGCATTGGGCCTGATCGCCGACAAGCTTGAATTAACCGGCGGGATCTGGACCCCGATCAATGCCATCAACGAAAACTTCGGCCAAATTGGCTACTGGATCATCGGCATGTTTGTGCTGTGCTGGCTGATCTCGGGCCTTAACTACTATCTGCGCGGTTACGACCAACTGGGAGCCAATACCTGATGAAATTTGTCACAGTGCGTGCCTGCTGCGGGCAGCCTGCGAAACCTGGCCTAAAATCCATCCACCTCTCAACAGACGCGTCGTAGGTACTATGACTTTATTACAGGACGTAAAAAATCGGCTTTCCTTTGCCTACGGGGTCGCCTTGCTGGTGGCCATCAATGGCTTTCTCTTGTTCTTGCCGGTGCTGCAACGGGGGGTTGCGCACTCCAATGAGGCTGGTGGCTCATTTGACACCTGGAAGGAGGCGCTAAGCTTTTTGGCCTTGCTGGAAATACCCGGGTTCGTGGTGGGCTTTGTTCTGGTGCTGATGTCACTGGGGCTGCTGATCAAGTCCCGCATCAGTTGGTTCTTCGCCCTGTTGCTGCTGGTGGCTACGGTTTGCGTTGATTTTTTCATTCTGAAAAAGCCCGACGGCATCACCTTCTTCTCGATCTTCACCATTGCGGTACTGGCCTTTTATTGGCGCCGGTTTGACCACTACAGCCTGGCCACCGGCAGCTTCTTTGCAGTGGTCAGCATCGCCTCGCTGATTGTCTACAGCACCCTAGGCACGCTTTACCTGGGCGAAGAGTTCGCACCGGCGGTGACAGATCTGCCGTCGGCGTTTTACTTCGCCATTGTGGTGATGTCCACCGTAGGCTTTGGCGACATAGTGCCGCACACCACCGATGCGCGTTTTTTCACCCTGACGGTGATCATTCTGGGCATCACCATCTTCGCGATCTCGGTGGCGTCCATTGCCGGCCCGCTGATCAGCAACAACATCCAACGAATCGTTAAAGGCAGGATTACCCATATGGCCCGTAAAAATCACTACATCCTTGTCGGCGTCGGCTCATTGGCCCAGAACATTTACAAGGGCCTGAGCGATCGTGGTGAGCATGTCACCGTTGTGTGCGCCACCGGCAGCCAGCACGAGCTACCGGAAAAGGCCGACATCATTGAAGGTGATCCATCGTCGGTAGCCACCCTCAAACTGGCCGGGGCCGCGGATGCCAAGTACATCGTGACCCTGTGCGACAGTGACGCCGAAAACGTCTTCACCATTCTGGCGGCCAAGGAAATAGCCGGTGACGACACCCAGATCATCGCGCTGGTCAATGAAACGCGGAACATGCCCAAGGTCAAACGCGTCAACCCGACCATGGTGCTGTCGTTGCCGCTGCTGGGCAGTGAGTTGCTGGTACGCACCCTTGAGGGGGATGAAATCAACAAGGACCTGATCACCGAAATGTTCTTTGGCAAACGTACTTCCCTGGCCTGACCCGGGCTGCAACTGCAGGAGCGAGCTTTTCAGGATCAAAAGATCGCGAACAAGCCCGCTCCTGCAGGGTCAGAGCTTTAATCTGTCGCTGGCAATGGTTTAACCCTGGCTCCGGCGAACAGGCCCAGTTCAACCGCGGCAAAACCTACCACCAGGCTGGCCACCAGATAGCAGATGGATAGCAGCACCCCGCCCGGATCTTTCATCATCTCCACCGCACCGAATACAAAACTGGAAAAAGTAGAAAGCCCGCCCATGATCCCGGTGCCGATCATTACGTGTACGTATTGATTGATCCGGTTGCTCTTGAACAGCGAAGTGGCGACGCCCAACAGGAATGCCGCGACGATATTGGCGACAAAAATATCCATGGGAAAACCGTCGGCCAGGCGTGGTATCGACAGCATTACAAACTCGCGGCACATGGCACCGAATGCCCCACCGACGAAAATCAGAATAATCAGATTCAGCATGTTCCCTGCTCCTTGTCAGCGCGCCAGCCAGGCGCCAAATGCGGCAGCGGCCAGACCCACCAGTACCGAAATGATCAGATAGCCGCCAGCCAGTGCACGGTCCCTGGCGTTGGCCAGTTTGGAGGCGTCCAGTTGCATGCTGCTGAACGTGGTATAGCCACCGAGAATGCCGGTGAGCACGGCAGCATTCATTACATCGCCATAACGGTCGCGCCAGTCCACGGCAAACAGAATGCTCAGGTAGCCGATAACAAAGGCACCGCTGACGTTGATCAGAAACGTGCCCAACGGAAATTTGCCTTTATAGAACTGCCCGACCCGCAGCCCGATCCACCAGCGCAGCAGCGAGCCCAGGCCACCTCCCAGCCCCACCCAAAAAACGTCCAGCGCAGTCATGTAGATCCCTCTCGTGTCTGTTGGTTTGGGGGGAACTCTAGTTCATAAGGTCAGTTGTCGCTGACGAGTCACGAAGCTGCGATGGACTGCGCAGCAGACCTTGACGCGACTACGCAACTGCAGGTCGCGAAGAAAAGGAGTAACCTGCCGTCCGGTTTTAATTCCCGCCCCATGGAACCCCTATGTTTCCCAACGCTGAACGCTACAACCACTCCACCGAATACGCCAACAAGCTGGTGGACCGCATTGGCCAGACTCCGGCCTGGATCGCCCAGCGCATCGGCGTGACGGAAAAGCGCATGCGCTACATCCTTGCCGGTTCGCGCACCATCAAGGGTGATACCACCGAGATCATCATGAGTTACGCCGAACAGTTTTGCCTGGAGTGCCTGGCCGCCGAAGCCAAGGCCGCCAAAGACCGCGCCAAGTCCAAGGCAACCCCGGCCAGCGACGCTTAAAACAAGCCCAGCTGCCCGCCCACCAGTGCGCTGAAATCATCGTCGACAAACGCCAGAATCGCGTCCGCCACCGGTTGTAGCTGGCGCGTCAGGTAGTGATCGTAATCCAGCCCGGCCGTGCGGTTCTCCAACGGCTGGGGGCCGGCCAGGGTGATCACGTAGCTGATGGTGCCGCCGTTCTGGTATTGCCGGGGGCGCCCCTGCCGGTCGTTGTACTCGTCCGCCAGCCGCGCGGCCCGCACATGGGGCGGCACGTTGCGCTCGTAGTCACTCAGCTGCCGGCGCAAGCGCTTGCGGTAGATCAGCAGCTCGTCATGCTCCCCGGCCAGGGTACTGCGCACAAAGTCACGCACGTAGTCCTGATACGGCTGGCGATTAAAGATGCGCAGGTACAACGCCTGCTGAAACTGCTGGGCCAGCGGCGACCAGTCACTGCGTACGGTTTCAAGCCCTTTGTAGACCATCTCCCGGCGCCCGTCCGCGTGCGCAACCAGCCCCGCATAGCGTTTTTTACTGCCCTCTTCGGCCCCGCGAATGGTCGGCATCAAAAATCGGCTGTAGTGGGTTTCGAACTGCAACTCCAGCGCACTGCTGAGCCCGTACTCGTCACGCACATGGGCCTGCCACCATTGGTTGACGTGCTGCACCAGTTCGCGTCCGATACGGGCCGCATCGGCCTCACTGTGCTCACTGCGCAGCCAGACGAAGGTGGAATCGGTATCGCCATAAATCACGCTGTAGCCCTGGGCTTCGATCAAAGCCCGGGTCTTGAGCATGATTTCGTGCCCGCGCAAGGTAATGGACGACGCCAGCCGGGTGTCGAAGAAGCGGCAGCCGCTGGAGCCCAGCACCCCGTAGAACGCATTCATGATGATTTTCAGCGCCTGGGACAAGGGGGCGTTCTTCTCCCGCTTGGCGACCTCGCGACCATTGGCTACCCGCTCGATAATGGCCGGCAAACAGTGCCGGGTCCGGGAAAACCTTGCCCCGCGAAAGCCCGGCACCGAGGTCTCGTTACCGGGTTCACGCAACCCTTCCACCAGCCCCAGCGGGTCAATCAGGAAGGTGCGGATAATCGACGGGTACAGACTTTTGTAATCCAGCACCAGCACCGATTCGTACAGGCCCGGCCGGGACTCCATCACAAAGCCACCGGGGCTGGCCTGGGGCGGGTTGTCTCCGACATTGGGGGCAACGAAACCCTGTCGGTGCATCAGCGGCATGTACAAATGATAAAACGCCGCCACCGAGCCGCCGCTGCGATCCGCCTCCAGCCCCGTCACCGAGGCCCGCTCCAGTAAAAAGGTCAGCAGCTGGGTTTTCTCGAAAATCCGCGTCACCAGCTCGCAGTCCTTGAGGTTGTAACGCGCCAGCGCGGGCTTGTCCTCGGCGAACATGCGGTTGATTTCGTCCATGCGCTGGTACGGCGTACTGATGTCCTTGCCTTCACCCAGCAGGGTCTGGGCAACGTTTTCCAGGCTGAAGGACGGGAACGACCAGGTCGCCGAGCGCAACGACTCAATGCCATCGATAATCAGCCGGCCCGCGGCACTGGCGAAGAAGTGGTTGTTGCGGGTGCCGTGCTCGCGCCACTGCATCTCGCTGGCGCCGCGGCCCAACAGCAAGGGAATACCCAGGCGCCGGGCATGCTCGTGCAACACCCGCATGTCGAACTGGACCACGTTCCAGCCAATGATCGCGTCAGGGTCGTGCAGGGCCATCCACTGGTTCAAACGTTGCAGCAACTCGCCACGGGTGGCGCAGAACTCCAGGTCGAAATCCACCGCCGCATCGGCCTCGGTGGCCTTGCCCAGCATATACACCTGACGCTGGCCGCAGCCCTGCAGCGCGATCGAGTACAGATCGCCATGGGCACTGGTTTCGATGTCCAGGGACACCAGTTGCAAATGCGGCCGGTAGTCGGGATGGGGCTTCATTCGGGTATTGCGCAGCGGCCCGTCAGCCGCACAGGTGCCGCCGAAGCTCACCGGTGCGGTGATAAAGCGCTCCATCAAAAAGCGCTCCGGGGGGCGGATATCGGCCTCGAACACCTCGACCCCGGCACGCCGCAGGCGCTGGGCGCTATCGATCAGGCGGGCGTGTTGCTGGCAGTAAATACCGAGCACCGGGCGTGATTGAAAATCCTGTAGCGCCAGTTCACGAAACTCAATGCCGGGCTCATCCTGCAGCAGCGCCTGCGCCTGAGAACGCTGGGCTGCCGGGATAAACATGACTGCAGTCTGATAAGGCAGGCGCACGTGCTGCGGCCCGTCATCGGTTGCCAGCCAGAATTCGACCTCAATGCCCGACGGCGTGTCGTGCCAATGCCGGGTGAGGACAAAGCCCTGTCTCAGGTCCATCCGTTACAGCCGGGTTACAGACATGTCGCCAGCATCGCCATACGGCGCATGGCTGCGCTGTCGTCCGGCTGTTTGGCGTAATAACTGACTGCCGTGCCCGTGCCCTGCGGCACCAGATCGGCAAAGGAACTGGCGTCACGGGTGTAAACCGTCAGTTCGCCGGACTTGCCGGAGTTGATATAAGCGCTGGCATCCACCCCGAACACCCCTTCGTCCTGCCACGAGAACTTGATGCACTCAGCCACCAGCGGGGTCGGTTTGGCCGAAGCCAGTACCCGGGTCGGGCTTTTGCTGCGGGCATCATTCATTGCAGGTGAAACGCAGCCGGCCAGCATCGCCACGCCCAAGGCACCGATCAGTAATCGCATTGCAAATCCCCTCGAAAAGTTGAGCACGATAACACGCTGCCTGACTGGCTTAGCGCCCGGATCCATACCCTGGCAAAAAGCGCTGATCACAGCGTCATCCGTTCCAGGCTGTTGCTCAGGTGCAGCAGCATGGCCGCACGCGCCGCATCAGGGTCCTGGCGGCGGATGGCGCGCAGGATGGCTTCATGCTCAAGCACGGCCATTTGCCCCAACTGCTGTAAATCGGCATCACCGCGCTCGTCAGCATTGATCCGGGTCCGCGGTATGACCGTACGGCCAAGCTGACAGATGATGTCGGTGAAGTAGGTATTGCCTGTGGCCTGGGCAATCAGCTTGTGAAAGCGCAGGTCGTGCTCGACGCTACCATCGTTATTGGCCAGGGCGTTCTGATAGTCATCCAGCGCCTGACGCATCTGCAGCAATTGTTCTTCTGTGCGCCGCCCCGCAGCCAGGGCCGCGGCCTGCGTCTCCAGCCCCATGCGCAACTCAAGAATGCTGCGCACGCTGGCGGCGGTGGCACTGGTCAGGTGTATGCCCTGGGGCTCTTCGCGCTCAAGAACAAAGGTACCAATCCCGTGCCGGGTCTCAACGAAGCCCGATGCCTGCAATCGGGAAATCGCTTCGCGTACTACCGTACGGCTCACCCCCTGCTCGCGGACGATGACCGACTCGGAGGGCAGCTTGTGCCCCGGAGCCAGTTGCCCCAACAGAATCTGCCGGGTCAGTTCGGCCACGATGTCGTGGGCCAGACCCGGCGTGCGCTTGCGTATCGGTTGATCTTGCATGGCTATTCCCTTCACCTGAGGCGGCTTAATACTATCACCTGGTTCGAGCCTGAGAGGCCTCAACTCGTATGACAACCTTGTTAAAACTCAACAAAATTTTAAAAACCCCGGATCCACTCCGCTCTCCCCAACTTCACACCGTCGCTAAAACCCTGCCTAACCCCCTGTAAATACACTTAAAAGTATTACAAACAGGCCATTTATAACTTATTGGTTTGTTTCCGGGCATTGCGAGGCGAAAACTCAACTCGTATGATGTCCGTCAACCGGTCGGCCAAGCCACCGGTCAGCCACACCCGCATAAAAATAATCAGTGGGGTCAGATTTGTGAACATTTCCAGCAACGTGTCTGCTGCGCCCGCCAACGATCCTGTTCTGGCGCGCGCGATCCAAAAAGTGAAGAGGCATGTACTGCCGCTCTTCGTCATCATGTTCATCGTCAATTACATAGACCGCGTCAACATCGGCTTTGTACGCTCACATATGGAGCATGACCTGGGCATTGGTGCCGCCGCCTACGGCTTTGGCGCCGGGCTGTTTTTCATTGGCTATGCACTGTTCGAAGTGCCCTCCAACATGCTGCTGCAAAAAGTCGGGGCCCGCATCTGGCTGACCCGGATCATGTTCACCTGGGGCATCACCGCCACCCTGATGGCCTTTATCCAGAACGAAACCCACTTCTATATCCTGCGTTTTTTGCTGGGCGTCGCCGAAGCCGGCTTCTTCCCGGGGGTTATCTACTATTTCACCCGCTGGTTGCCTGGCGCCGAGCGCGGCAAGGCGATTGCGATCTTCCTCAGCGGTTCCGCGCTGGCATCCCTGATTTCCGGTCCGCTCAGCGGCCTGCTCCTGCAAATTACCGGCATGGGCCTGCATGGCTGGCAGTGGATGTACATCATTGAAGGCATGGCCTCGGTGCTGCTGTGCTTCTTTGTCTGGTTCTGGCTGGACTCCAAACCCCATGACGCCAAATGGCTCAGCCGCCAGGAACAGGATGCGCTGGTCAACGAAATTGACCGCGAACAACGCGAGCGGGATGCCGTCAACACCGTCAAGCCAACCCTGGGCAAACTGCTCAAGGACCGCCAGATCATGTTGTTCTGTGCCATCTACTTCTGCATCCAGCTGACCATTTACGCGGCCACGTTCTGGCTGCCGAGCATCATCAAAAAAATGGGCGACCTGAGCGATATCCAGGTGGGCTTTTTCAACTCCATCCCGTGGCTGATCTCGATCATTGCCATGTATGCATTCGCGGCCCTGGCCAGCCGGTTCAAGTACCAGCAGGCCTGGATTGCAGCTGCCTTGCTGATTGCCGCGCTGGGCATGTTCCTTTCGACCACCGGCGGTCCGATCTTCGCGTTCATTGCCATCTGCTTTGCGGCCATCGGCTTCAAATCGGCGTCGTCGCTGTTCTGGCCGATCCCCCAGGGTTATCTGGATGCGCGCATCGCGGCAGCGGTGATTGCACTGATCAACTCCATCGGCAACCTCGGCGGCTTCGTTGCGCCCACCACCTTCGGCTTCCTGGAACAAACCACAGGTTCGATTCAGGGCGGGCTTTACGGCCTGGCCGGTACCTCGATCATTGCGGCCATCATCGTGTTCTTTGCCAAGACCAAACCCAAGCCCGCGGCTGTGATGCCTGCAGCTCTGCAACCCGCCTAGGCCCCTGACTCTTTTTAAGGAACACGACATGAATAACGAACACCAGCACCACGCGGCAAAAGCCCCGATTGTCACCAGCCTGCAGGTGATTCCGGTGGCCGGGCATGACAGCATGCTGCTCAACCTCAGCGGTGCCCACGGCCCTTTCTTCACCCGCAACATCGTGATTCTCAAGGACAGCAGCGGCAATACCGGGGTCGGCGAAGTGCCGGGCGGCGAACGTATCCGCGAAACCCTGGAAGATGCCCGCAGCCTGGTGGTTGGCCAACCGATCGGTAACTACCAGAGCATTCTCAATGCCATGCGCACCACCTTTGCCGCCCGCGACTCGGCCGGCCGGGGCCTGCAAACCTTTGACCTGCGCATCACCATCCATGCGGTAACGGCAATGGAAGCCGCCCTGCTCGACCTGCTGGGCCAGTTTCTGCAAGTACCGGTCGCAGCCCTGCTCGGTGAAGGCCAGCAGCGCGACGCGGTAAAGATGCTCGGTTACCTGTTCTACATTGGTGACCGCCAGCAGACCGATCTGGCCTATCGCAGTGAAGCCGATGCCGATGACTGGTTCCGCCTGCGTCATGAACAGGCAATGACCCCGCAAACCATCGTCCGCCTGGCCGAAGCGGCCCAGGCCAAATACGGTTTCAACGACTTCAAGCTCAAGGGCGGGGTATTGCGCGGCGCGGAAGAGATCGAAGCCGTCACCGCCCTGGCCGAACGCTTCCCCGATGCACGCATTACCCTTGACCCCAATGGCGCCTGGTCACTCAAGGAAGCCATCGGCCTGTGCCGCGATCAACACCATGTGCTGGCCTACGCCGAAGACCCTTGCGGCGCCGAAAACGGTTACTCGGGGCGCGAGGTGATGGCGGAGTTCAGACGCGCCACCGGCCTGCCTACAGCCACCAACATGATCGCCACCGACTGGCGCGAAATGGGCCATGCGATCCAGTCCCAGGCGGTCGATATCCCTCTGGCCGATCCGCACTTCTGGACCATGCAGGGTTCGGTGCGGGTCGCCCAGATGTGCCACGAGTGGGGCCTAACCTGGGGCTCGCACTCCAACAATCACTTTGATATTTCCCTGGCCATGTTCACCCAGGTGGCGGCCGCCGCACCGGGCGAAATCACTGCCATCGATACCCACTGGATCTGGCAGGACGGTCAGCGCCTGACCCGCGAACCGCTGCAAATTGTCGAGGGTCACATCAAGGTTCCGGCCAGACCCGGTCTGGGCGTGGACATTGACATGGACGCAGTGGCCAAAGCCCACGAACTGTATAAAGGCATGGGCCTTGGTGCACGGGACGACAGCGTCGCCATGCAGTACATTGTTCCGGGCTGGAAATACGACAACAAAAAACCCTGTCTTGTGCGCTGAGTTCCATAGCGCGTCTAAAGCCTATCTAGCGAGGATTGAACCGATGTCTACCGTAACAGGCCAAAACTTTATCGGCGGCAGCCGTAGCGCTGCCGGCACAGTCACCCTTGAAAGCCTCGATGCCAGCACCGGCGTTGCCCTGCCCTTTCGCTTTCATCAGGCCACGCCCGAGGAAGTAGACCGCGCCGCCAATGCCGCCGATCAGGCCTTTATCGAATTCCGCCAGCTCAGCCCTGAACGCCGCGCCGAATTTCTCGATGCCATTGCTGACGAAATCGACCAGTTGGGCGACGACTTTGTGGCGCTGGTCTGCCGTGAAACCGCACTGCCCGCCGGGCGTATCCAGGGCGAACGCGGTCGTACCAGCGGCCAGATGCGCCTGTTCGCCAAAGTGCTGCGTCGCGGCGACTTTTTAGGCGCCCGTATCGACCTGGCCATGCCGGACCGCAAACCGCTGCCACGGGTGGACTTGCGTCAATACCGCATCGGCGTTGGTCCGGTGGCAGTGTTTGGCGCCAGTAACTTCCCGCTGGCCTTTTCCACTGCCGGTGGCGACACTGCCGCTGCTTTTGCTGCTGGCTGCCCGGTGGTGTTCAAGGCCCACAGCGGTCACATGGCAACGGCTGACCAGGTCGGTTGCGCAATCATTCGCGCCGCGGAAAAAACCGGCATGCCCAAGGGCGTGTTCAACATGATCTTCGGCGCCGGCGTCGGCGAGCCGCTGATCAAACACCCGGCCATTCAGGCAGTGGGCTTTACCGGGTCGCTGCACGGTGGCAATGCGCTGAGCAAAATGGCTGCCGAGCGCGAGCAACCGATTCCGGTATTCGCCGAGATGTCGAGCATCAACCCGGTGATCCTGCTGCCCCAGGCCCTGGCCGCACGGGGTGGCAAGGTGGCAGGGGAACTGGCCGCATCCGTGACCATGGGCGGTGGCCAGTTCTGCACCAACCCCGGACTGGTGATCGGTCTGCGCTCCCCCGAGCTGTCGGCGTTCGTCGAACAACTCACGCAACAGATGGCCGAACAGGCGCCACACACCCTGCTCAATGCGGGCGGTCTGCGCAACTACGCCAAGGGCGTCGAGCACCTGCTCAGCCATAAAGGCATCACTCACCTGGCCGGCCACAGCCAGTCCGGCGCACAGGCCCAGCCACAGCTGTTCAAGGCCGATGTCAGCCTGCTGCTGAACAAGGATCCTTTGCTGCAGGAAGAAGTGTTCGGTCCGGCGACGATCATCATCGAAGTGGAAAATGACGCCCAGCTCAAAGCAGCGCTGCTGGCCCTGCGCGGGCAACTGACCGCCACCCTGATTGGCGAACCGGCCGACCTTGAGCAATACCAGTGGCTGATGCCGATTCTTGAGCAAAAAGTAGGGCGCATCCTGGTCAATGGCTACCCGACCGGGGTCGAAGTCTGTGATGCCATGGTTCACGGCGGCCCTTACCCGGCCACCTCGGATGCACGCGGCACCTCGGTTGGCTCACTGGCCATCGACCGGTTCTTGCGTCCGGTGTGCTACCAGAACTATCCCGACGCCTTGCTGCCGGCAGCGTTGCAAAATCGCAACCCGCTGGGCCTGCAACGTCTGGTTAACGGCGAGTGGAGTTCGAAAGCGATTGCTTAAGGCTTTATGACTGGACGACGGCGCCTGCAACGGGCGCCGTTTTTGTTTCTGCGCTTGTAGAAATTGGATCCGATATCAAATTTCAGGCAAAAAAAAGCCCAAGTAGCTGATGGAAACTTGGGGCTTAAAAATGCATAAACCGTGGTAGGTGAACGCAGGGCGATCTTACCCCAGTGTCACAATAAGTAACAAGTTATTTTGCACAATTTATTTCAAAGCAATACTGACCTAAGTCATTAAATAGTCACAAGTTTTCCAACCCGGACTGATTCTGGATGGCCACCATTTGCGGGTTTTTCGTTTTATTTCAAGGGTCTAGCTTGCCAATATCGACTTTATGAGCTTATGAGCAATATGCCACTACTGCTGCCCTGGTGAAAACTGCAGCAGCGAGCCTGCTCGCCGCAGCAGAGTGTCAGAACCCGATGCATCGACTGACCCACCGCCATCGCTGGCAAGCCAGCCCCCATTGGATACAGGCTCCTGCAGAATTGGGCTGTCAGCCCGGGAAATTGGCGCGCAGCGCTGTCAGGCCGACCTGGTAGACACCCGTGAACAGTTCCTGTGCCTCGCCTTCAGTGACACCGACCGCCGTGAAATGACCGGACCATCTCACTCGCGCGCCGTCACCCAGGGCCTCAACGCTCAAGGTCGCCAGATAGTCCTTCACCGGAAAAGGGGACTCGGTCAGGGAGTAGCTGTAGGTTTTAGCGGCGTTATCGAAGGTTTGCAGACGCTCGACAATCACCGTGCCATCCTCGGTGCGCAGGTTGCGCAAGCGCCCGCCTTCACTGAGTTCGCTTCGGGTGACGATCGGCAACCAGTCGGGCAGGCTATTGAAGCCACCGATCAATTGCCAGACCTGGTCGGCCGAAGCCGGGATGTCGATTACCGCTGATGCCGTTGCCATGTGATCTGTGTCTCCGGGTAACTGAAAAGGAAATGAAGCGCCATGCTGTCGACCCTACCACCGCAGCCCCGCAAGACCACGATTACACTGACAAGATCAAACTCGATACTGACCGATCTGCAGTCAAAACCCGAATAAGACTTTAGCCGCCTGCACCTGCAACGACTGCAGCAATGGCGCCGGGCATTGCAGGGCCTGCAACTGCTCAATCACCCGGGCATAGTCAATAGTGTGTTCATGCTGGGTATGCGGCCAGTCACTGCCCCACACCAATCGGTCCGGGCCAAAGTTCTGCACCAGCAAGGGCAATGCCGCCCGGGCAAACTCGAGGTTTTGCCGCTCGCTGCCACCCAGACGATAGATGCCAGAGACTTTCACCCATACCCGACCGCTGCGCCCCAGTTCGAGCATTTGCCCAAAACCGGGCTGATCCAGACCCAGACGTGCGTCCGGGCGGCCAAAATGATCAATCACCACTTTGACCCCGGACGCCAGTAGCTGGCGTGCAAGGTCCGGCAGGTCCTCGATCTGACGGTGCAACTCGACATGCCAGCCCAGCCCGGCAATGCGGCCCAGGAAGTCTTTCCAGACTGGCTCGGCCAGGTCCGGCAAGGCTTTGCCCATCAAGTTCAGGCGCACCCCGACCACGCCCTGGCGGGCCATGTCGTGCAGCACCCCGGGCTTGACCCCGGGTTCCAGCACCACCACCCCGCGCAGTTGCCCGGGCGCCTGTTCCAGCGCTGCCAGCAGGTAGCTGTTATCGGTGCCCAGAAAGCTGGGCTGCACCAGCACGCCGTGACTCAGACCGTGGTCGCCCAGGTATTTCAAGTACTGCGCCAGGGTCGCGTCATAGTCCGGGGTGTAACGCCGGGCCGCGCTCAGGCTCAGCTCGCGACAGAAAACATGGGCATGGCTATCGATGCCGGTCAGGGTTGTGGAACGGGGATCAGACATGGAGTTCATCTACAAAAGTAAGCGGCTTCAGGCACGGGCGCCCTCTTTGCCAAGGGTGTCGTCCGGGATCACGGACGTGGATTTTTCAAGGCTGCGGCCACGGGTTTCCGGCAAGCAAAGGGCGGCGAGAACGGCCACGCCATAGGCGATGCCGGCGTCGATGCCAATCGCCGAGCCCAGGGACATGGACTCGCTCATATGCCCGACCAGGAACGGGAACACCGCCGACAGCACCCGGCCAAAGTTGTAGCAAAAACCCACACCGGCACCGCGCACGTCCGCCGGGTACAGTTCGTTAAACAGGGCCCCAAGGCTTGCGGGAATACCGGCGGCAAAGAAGCCCAGCGGGAAGCCGAGAAACAGCATCTGGGTATTGCTCAGCGGCAGGAACACGTAGCACTGCACCGTGACCACACAGCACAACGCGAACAGCACAATGTTCTTGCGACGCCCGATACGGTCGATCAACAAACCGCTGACCACGCAGCCGCACCAGAAGGCAAAGATAATCACCGCCAGATAACCGCCGGAGTTGAGTACCGACAGGTTGCGCTCGGTTTTAAGGAAGGTCGGCAGCCAGGTCATGACCGCGTGGTAACCACCGTGGGCGCCCAGCCCCAGCAGCCCCCCGAACAGGGTTACGCGGATCAGTTCCGGGCGGAAGATGCCCGCCAGGGATTTGAAGAAGCTTTGGGGGATGACACGTTCCTTTTGCATGCGCTGGAAGCTGTCGGGCTCCTCGACATTGCGCCGCACCCAGATGATCAGGAACGAAGGCAGCAACCCGACCACGAACATCACGCGCCAGGCCATGTCCTGCGGTACCAGCGAATAGATCAGGGCGAACACCCCGACCGCCAGACCCCAACCGACCGCCCAGGCGCTTTGCACGGTGCCCATGACCTTGCCGCGATATTTCGGGTTGATGGTCTCGGCCATCAGTACTGCGCCGGCCGCCCATTCGCCACCGATGCCAAACCCCTGCAGCGCCTTGACGATCAATAGTTGATGGAAGCCGGTGACGAAGGCTGACAGAAAGGTGAAGAACGAGAACCAGAGAATCATCCACTGCAGCGTGCGCACCCGACCATAGCGGTCAGACAGCGTGCCGCCGACCCAGCCACCGATCGCCGACGTCACCAGGGTGACAGCGCTGATCAATCCTGCATCGCCCTTGGTCAAGGCGAAGGCGGCAATCAGCGCCGGAATCGCCAGACCGAACATTTGTACTTCCAGCGCGTCGAGGGACCATCCGCCGAAGCAGGCCCAAAACGTTTTTCGCTCCCGGGGAGTGACCTGCCGATACCAACTGAACATGATTCTTATCCTTATGGGTGGAACCTGAGGCAGCCGAACGCGAACCGCGCCGCTATCGGGCCAGTCATGACAAACACAACGATGAACCCCCTGCCGGCCAACGGGCCCACAGGGGTGGGGGGTTAACGGATATCCACGCTGTAACGGAAATGCTCGGCATGCCCGCGCGAGCGTCGCCACTCCAGCGGCGTACCGGCGTAATCCCGGGCCAGCCGCTCGATCACCACCACCGGGCTGTTGACCTCGACCTGCAGCAGCCGGGCATGCACTTCATTGACCGATTCGGCGGTCAGGGTTTCTTCGGCATAGGCCACAACCTGGCCGCACATCTCTTCGT
Source organism: Pseudomonas sp. Lz4W (assembly GCF_000346225.2). Classification (NCBI taxonomy): domain Bacteria; kingdom Pseudomonadati; phylum Pseudomonadota; class Gammaproteobacteria; order Pseudomonadales; family Pseudomonadaceae; genus Pseudomonas; species Pseudomonas sp. Lz4W. The sequence goes on from NZ_CP017432.1 coordinate 3,066,684, forward strand.
AGATGGGATACAGCAACGGCCCCTGCTCACTCAGATCGATCTTGAGCAGCGGTTCGAAACGGCTGCGGGGCAGCCAGATTTCTTCGGCAAGCAGCGGCTGAACTTCCAGCAGGCGAATACGCACAATCCTGATCACTGCTGCATCGACAGCCAGCCCCAGCGCCTGGGCCACTGCCGAGGGCGCAGCCACGGGCTCGACGCTGAGGATGCGACTTTGCGGCACCAGGCGTTCGCCGGAGGCAGTCTGAAAGCGGAAAAACCGGAACAGCGAAGATTGAAACTGGGGACGGCGGACAAAGGTACCGCGACCCTGTTGGCGTTCCAGGACGCCATCACTGACCAGCATGTCTATGGCTTTGCGCACGGTGCCGGTGGACAGGTGATATTGCGCAGACAGCGCAGCCTCGGTAGGAATCGCCTCCCCCGGGCGCCAGCGGTTCCTGGCGATCTGCTCAGCCAGATGGTCACGCAGGCGTTGGTAATGCGGCAGGCGGGTATCACTGGAAAGAGCATTCATAGACTTTATGCGCCAAGTTATATAGTCATATATATGAATATTGGCGACGAGTATTTCCTCATCGCCAATGACTGTCAATATGGATCGGAATATTCACCCTGGTAATCCGTAGTCGCTGCCCGGTTACCGGAACACCGGACGCAGGAAGCTGCGCTCGTAACTGACAATGCAGCGGTTGTCCTCTGCCAGCTTGAACGCCGCGATACACTCGGGGTCGGTTTTAGAGCGCTCGCGGTAGTCTTCATAGGCTGCCAGGGAGGGGAACGAAAACATGGCCAGCGCTATGTTGTTGGCGCCTTCCGATGGCAGGAAGTAGCCGTGGTGGATGCCACCGAATTTCTCTACCAGCGGGATCCACAACCGTCCGTACGCTTCGAATTCGGCCAGTTTGTAAGAGTCAATCACATAGCGCAGATGGCAGGTAATCATGTCTTCAGTCCATGGCGTAAAAGGAGGCCGAGACTAAGCTGCGGCCTCCTCTGAGGTCAATATGCCATCACTGCGTCCCACCCGCCTTCCCCTGCAGGAGCGAGCCTTTGCAACCTGACAACAAAGAGCTTGCGAGCACGCTCGCTCCTACAGGGGGCGGTATGCGTCAAACAGCGTGCAGGCGGTCATCCTCGGCATAAATCGCCGTGTGCATACCACCCTCCGCATCCCGCCAGGCGCGGTACATGCCGGGGGTGTTGAAGCTCAGAACGGTCTCGCCCGAAGGGGATACCGCCACTACGCCGCCGCTGCCTCCCAGTTCCTTGAGCTCGCCCTGCACCACCGCCTCACAGGCCTGGTCCAGGCTCGATCCCACCAGGCGGATACGCGACGCGATGTTATGGGCGACCACGGTGCGGATAAAGAATTCGCCGTGCCCGGTGGCCGAGATGGCGGCACTGCGGTCATCGGCCCAGGTACCGGAGCCGATCAGCGGCGAGTCGCCTACCCGACCGTAGCGCTTGTTGGTAATGCCACCGGTGGAGGTGGCTGCTGCCACATGCCCGTTGCAGTCCAGGGCCACAGCGCCCACGGTGCCGAATTTCTTTTCAATGCCCCCCGGCTCCAGCATCAGGGTCTCGGGTTGCCGTTGCTGGGCGGCCCACTGCCGACGGCGCAAGGGCGTGTCATACCAATCGTTGCTGACATGCTCCAGCCCCGCTTGCTCGGACAGGAACAGATCGGCGCCGGTACCGGCCAGCAACACATGTTCACTGTGTTCAAGCACCGCCCGCGCTCCGCAAATCGGGTTGCGCACATGGTGCACGCCCGCCACTGCACCGGCCTCCAGGTTGGCGCCGTTCATGATCGCGGCGTCCAGTTCATGATCGCCGCAGTGGGTAAAGACAGCGCCTTTTCCGGCATTGAACCAGGGGCACTCCTCCAGCTCGACCACACTGGCCTGCACCGCATCCAGGCTGCTACCGCCGCGCTCCAGCACTGCAACCCCGGCCTTGAGCGCCTGCAACAACGCCTGGTGGATCGCCTGTTCGTCGTCTTCAGTCAGCATGCCGGGCATCAGTACGCCGGCGCCACCGTGCAAGGCCATGGCAATAGAAGGGGTCATTGTGCATGCACTCCGTGGTTGATGATCTGGCTCAAAAAACGCTGGGTTCGCGGGGATTCAGGGGCCGAGAAAAACCGCTCGGGCGGGGCCTCTTCAACAATTTCGCCCTGATCCATAAATACAATCCGGTCCGCGACCTTGCGCGCGAAACCCATCTCGTGGGTCACACAGATCATGGTCATGCCTTCATGGGCCAGACTGGTCATCACCTCCAGGACCTCGGCAATCATTTCCGGGTCCAGGGCCGAGGTCGGCTCATCAAACAACATGACTTTGGGCTGCATGCACAACGCCCGGGCAATCGCGATACGTTGCTGCTGGCCGCCGGACAACTGGGACGGAAACTTGTTGGCATGGTCGCGCATCTTGACCTTGTCCAACAGGCTCAGGGCGCGCTCGATGGCCTGGTCCTGGGGCACGCCAAGGTTGGAGGTTTGCGCCAGGGTGCAGTTTTTCAGCACGGTGAGATGGGGGAACAGATTGAAGTGCTGAAAGCACATGCCGACCTGACGACGAATGCGCTCCAGCCCCTTGACGCTGCCATTGAGCTCCTCCCCCAGCACCTCGACTGTGCCTTGCTGGTGTTGTTCGAGCTGGTTGATGCAGCGGATCAGGGTCGACTTGCCCGAGCCCGAAGGCCCACAAATCACCACCTTCTCCCCCGCTTCGACGTTCAGGGAGATATTTTTCAGTACGTGGGCATTACCGAACCATTTGTTCAATTGCTCGATGCGCACCATCAGGGCTGGATCGGACTTGGCTTTGCTGATCATGAGCGGCTCTGCTCCATACGTTGTTCAAGGTGTCGGGCGTAGCGCGACAGTGCAAAACAGATGACAAAGAAATAAATCGCCAGGAACACATAGATTTCGTGGCCGTACTCGACCCACTCAGGGGTGACGGCGGTGCTCATGGCAATGCCCACGATGTCCAGTACGCCGACAATCATCACCAGCGTGGTCTCTTTGAACAGGCCGATAAACTGCGTCAGCAACGGCGCAATGGATTGCTTGAGCACCTGCGGCAGGATGATCTGGCCCATGGTTTTCCAGTAGCCGAAGCCCAGTGCCTGGGCTGCTTCGTACTGGCCCCTGGGCAGATTCTGCAAGCCGCCACGCAGGGTCTCGGCCATGTAGGCTGCGGTGAACAGGATCAACACCAGCTGCACCCGCAGCAGGATGTCAAAAGCCGAACCCGGCGGCAGGAACAGTTGAATCATCAGCGACGCCATGAACAGCAGCGAGATCACCGGCACCGAACGCACCAGCTCGATGTACAGCACGCACAGCAGGCGGACCACCGGCAGTTTGGAGCGTCTGCCCAGGGCCAGCAGAATTCCCAGCGGCAAGGCGAAAATCATCCCGGCCGTGCCGAGGAACACCGTTACCAGCATCCCGGCGAACCTGGTCGAAGACACCTCCGGCAAACCGGCGCCGCCCTTGAGCAGCCACCACATCACGATGGGCAGCAACGCCAGGTAAGCCAGGAGCAGGCGACGGTCCAGGCGCTTGAAAAACAGCAGCCCGAACGCCGAACCCGCCAGCACAAATGACAGGGTCACCCGCCACTGTTCGGCCTGGGGATAGAAGCCATAGACAAACAGGTTCCAGCGCTGGGTTATCGGCAACCAGCAAGCCCCGGCAGGGTTGCAATCCCTGGCATGTTCGCCAACGAAGGTGGCATCAAAAACCAGCCAGTTGAGGGCCGCGGGCACGCACCAGCACAGCAGTGCAATCACCCCGAGGGTCAGCAAACTGTGGCCCGCGCTGGGGAACAGCTGGCTGCGGGTCCAGGTCAGCGCGCGCCGGGTCCAGGGCAGTCGTGGCGGCGCCAACGGCAGCGTCAGTGCTTGATTCATTGCAGTCATGTTCAGTGCCCCCTCTGGCCGATACGGTGGTTGTAGATGTTCATCCCCAGGGAGATCACCAGGCTGATTGCGCAGTAAGTGCCCATCACCAGGGCGATGCACTCAATGGCCTGGCCGGTCTGGTTCAGGGTGGTGCCGCCGGTGGACGACACCAGCTCCATGAAACCGATGACTACCCCCAGCGAGGAGTTCTTGACGATGTTGAGGTAGGTGTTGGTGATCTGCGGAATCATCGGGTAGATCGCTTGCGGCACGATCAGCTGGCGCATGGTTGAGCCGGACTTGAAGCCCAGTGCCCTGGCTGCTTCGTACTGGCCGCGATGAACCGACTCGATGGCGCCGCGCACGATTTCGGCGATGTAACTGGCGCTGTAGAACGACAGGGCCAGACACAGGGCGAGCATTTCCGGTACCAGGGTGATCCCGCCCTTGAAGCCGAAGCCACGCTGCACCGGCACCTCCCACTGCACCTGGGCCCCGCTCAAGGCGTACACCAGCAACGGCAGCAACAGGGCCCCGGCCAACAGTGCCGGCCAGCGCCGGGAAGCAAACCCGCGCCACGGCGCACGGGCATCCTTGACTCGACAAAACCCATAGCCCAGCAAGGTACCCAGGGCCATCAAGGTCAGGCCCCAACCCACCAGGCTGCCTTGCTCAAGCCAAGGCAGGGTGAGGCCGTTGTTGTTCAAAAACACCACGCCGGCCAGTGAAGCCGAGTGTTTGACCCCGGGCAACGCCAGGACCAGCCCGTACCACCACACCAGATGCACCACCAGCGGCACATTGCGCAGAAACTCGACGCAGGTGCCGCTCAGACGCTTGATCAGCCAGTTGTCCGAGACCCTGGCCAGGCCCAGTGCGCCACCCAGCAAGGTCGCCAGCACAATGCTCAGCACCGACACCAGCAAGGTGTTGAGCAGGCCCACCAGATAAGCCCGGGCGTAGGTCGCGTCCGGGGTGTAGTCAATCAGCGAGAAACTGATGTCGTAACCGGCACGCTGAGATAAAAAACCGAATCCCGAGGCGATATTCAGGTGCTTGAGGTTCAACGCGGCGTTACTGGCGAGCAAATAAAAGACTGCCGCAACCAGGGCCAGTACCAGCCCCTGCTGCAACACACTGGACAGACGCAGATTGGGCGAACGATGGGTCGACATAAGCGTAATTCCCTTAACGAATCGGCGGTGCATACATCAAGCCATGGTCTTTCCAGCTGCGGTTCAACCCGCGGGGAATGTTCAGGGCTGTCTGCTGGCCGAGGTTACGGTCGTAGATCTGCGCGTAATTGCCCACTTGCTTGAGGGCGCGGTATGCCCAGTCATTGTCCAGGCCAAAGGATTGACCGATGGTGCCTTCAGTCCCCAGCAAACGGGCGATATCGGTTGATGCCGTTTTACTGGTGCGTAACTGGTCGACGTTGTCCGAGGTCACGCCCAGCTCTTCACCGGTCATCAGCGCGTAGGCGGTCCAGGTCACGATGTTGCGCCAGGTGGTGTCACCCTGGGCGACGAAAGCGCCCAGAGGCTCCTTGGAGATCACTTCGGGCAGCAGCGCGTAGTCCTGGGGGTTGTTCATCAGCGCCAGGCGTGCGGCCAGGCCCGAGGAGTCGTTGGAGATGGCATTGCAGCGCCCGCGCTGGAAGGCCGCGTACAGCTCGGGGCTTTTCTCGATGACCACGGTTTTATAGGTCAGGCCACGGCGGCCGAAATAGTCCTCCAGATTCTGCTCGGAGGTGGTGCCCGGTGACAGGCAAAAGGTTGCGCCGTCCAGATCGGTGAGTTTTTCGATGCCGTCGGCGGCGTGGGTCATAAAGCCCTGGCCGTCATAAAACCAGACGGTGGTGAAATCCACCCCCAGGTTGGCTATCCGCTCGGCCGTCCAGGACGCGGCGCGGGACAGAATGTCGATTTCCCCGGACGCCAGGGCGGTAAAGCGGTTTTTGGCGGTGGTGGTCAGGTACTCGACCTTGTCCGCATCGCCCAGCACCGCGGCAGCCACTGCCCGGCAGAGATCCACGTCCATGCCGGTCCAGCGACCCTTGTCATCGATCAGGGAAAAGCCCGGTTTGTCGCCGGCTACCCCACAGCGCACAGAGCCATGGGCTTTGACTTTATCCAGCACACCTGCCTGGGCGGTTTGGACACAGGTGGCGAGCAGTGCCAGTACGGGCGCGCCAAGTAAAAGCTTCACCCTATTCAATTTGTGCATATCATTGCCCCTTTAAAAATTCTTCTTGTTATGCCTGACAACCACAGTTCAACGGCAGGTGGCGTGTTATGGGCACAATAAAGACAGAGCCACGGGCCGGATAGCGACTCTTGATCCACAATGCTGGACGCCCTATCGAATATTGGAATAACTCTATGAATATCGACTGGTATGAAGACTTTCTCGCCCTGGCCGATACCGGCAAGTTCACCGCGGCTGCCAGCATGCGTGGCTCGTCACAGTCGGCGTTGAGCCGGCGCATTCAGTTACTTGAAGGCCACCTGGGCGCGACCCTGGTGGACCGCGACCGCAACCCGGTGCGCCTGACGGCTGCCGGCGAAGCCCTGCTGCCGAATGCCGTGGAACTGGTGCGCATGGCCCGGGACTGCGAGCAGAGCGTAAGAGTGCTGAACCGGCCGCTGACATTCGCCTCGTTGCACACCCTGGCCTGCAACTTTTTCCCGGGCTGGATCAGCCGGCTCAACAGCCCTGAGGCGCCCCTGTTTACCCGGATCGATACCGGTTATCGCAGCACCGATGATTACTACATGGCGCTGATGTCGGGACGTTGCGATTTCATTCTGTTCTACCGCGACGCCAAGACTGCGCCCTACTCCCGTCAGAGCGAGTTCGAGGTCAAGTCCCTGGGCCAGGACGAACTGTACTGGGTCGCCACCCCGGCCCTGGCCGCGCACTGTGCGCAGACCGATGCGCCGATCCCGCTGTTGAGCTACTCGCGCAGTGCGCAACTGCATGAACTGTCGCGCACCCAGATCAACCGCCATCCACAACCACAGCGCCTGCTGCAGGTATTCGAAGCGACCGTATCCGAAGCCCTGAAACCCATGGTCGCCAGCGGCCAGGGCGTGGCGTGCATGCCCCACAGCATGGTCGCGCCCCTGATCGAGCGGCAGGAACTGGTGCGCTTGTACCCGGACATGGAATCGGACCATCTGGAAGTGATTCTGGTGCGCTGGCGGGATAACCGTAATCCCCAGGCCGATGCGTTTTGGCAGAGGTTGTAGCCAGGTCTACCGGCGCCACAGCCTTCAATATGGGCCCGGCAAAAAGCTCGCGAGACAAGCTCGCTCCTGCATGGGGCTGGAACGGGCAGGGTTTATCATCACATCGCTGGCTGAGCAGGTACGACTTTAGATAAGCTCTGCGTCCCCCATCAGCAACCAGCGGTAAGCGCATGTTTGAAGTCACCGAGGTCCCCATCGCCCAATTGCGCGCCGCGCTCGAGTCCGGACAGGTAACGGCGGTTGAGCTGGTGCAGGCTTATCTTGCCCGCATCGATGCCTATGACACGCCCGATACAGCCACTGCCCTCAATGCCGTGGTGGTGCGCAACCCTGAGGCGCTGGCCGAAGCGCAGGCCAGCGATACACGGCGGGCCAAGGGCAAGACCCTGGGACCTCTGGACGGCATCCCCTACACCGCCAAGGACAGCTATCTGGTGAAAGGGCTGACCGCAGCGTCGGGCAGCCCCGCCTTCAAGGACCTGGTGGCCCATCGCGATGCGTTTACCATCGAACGCCTGCGTGGTGCCGGGGCCATTTGCCTGGGCAAGACCAATATGCCGCCCATGGCCAACGGTGGCATGCAGCGCGGGGTATATGGCCGTGCCGAGAGCCCGTATAACGCCGACTACCTCACCGCGCCCTTTGCCTCGGGTTCATCCAACGGTGCAGGCACGGCAACCGCAGCCAGTTTTTCGGCCTTTGGTCTGGCGGAAGAAACCTGGTCCAGCGGACGAGGCCCGGCCTCGAACAATGGTTTGTGCGCCTATACCCCATCGCGCGGGGTGATTTCGGTGCGCGGCAACTGGCCGCTGACCCCGACCATGGACGTGGTGGTGCCGTTTGCCAGAACCATGGCCGACCTGCTTGAAGTACTGGACGTGGTCGTGGCCGAAGACCCGGACACCCGTGGTGATCTGTGGCGCCTGCAGCCCTGGGTACCGATCCCGGCAGTGGCCTCGGTGCGCCCTGCCTCTTACGCAGAGCTCAATGCCGGCGCTGACGCACTGGCAGGCAAGCGCTTTGGCATACCGCGCATGTACATCAATGCCGACCCCGAAGCGGGCACGGCCGAAGCACCGGGTATTGGCGGCCCGACCGGCCAGCGGATCATTACCCGGGCCTCGGTGATCGAGCTCTGGCAAGCCGCGCGTCAGGCCATTGAAGCCCGGGGTGGTGAAGTGATCGAAGTCGACTTCCCGCTGGTATCCAATTGCGAGGGTGACCGCCCCGGAGCACCCACCGTGTTTACCCGCGGTCTGGTGTCCAAAGAGTTTTTGCATGATGAGTTGTGGGAATTGTCGGCCTGGGCGTTTGACGACTTCCTGCGGGCCAATGGTGATCCGAAACTTGACTGTCTGGCAGCCGTTGACGGTGCACTGATCTTCCCCCACGACCCGGGAACCTTGCCCAATCGCGAAGATGAACTGGCGGCGGGCATGGATGAATATGTGCGCATGGCCGAGCGCGGCATTACCCCGTGGGACCGGATCAGTACCGTGCCGGATGGCCTGCGCGGCCTGGAGCAGACCCGCAGGATTGACCTGGAGGACTGGATGGATGGTCTGGGTCTGGATGCAGTGCTGTTCCCGACGGTTGCCGATGTAGGGCCTGCGGATGCGGATGTGAATCCGGTATCTGCGGATATTGCGTGGAGCAATGGGGTTTGGGTTGCCAACGGTAACCTGGCGATCCGGCATCTGGGTGTGCCGACGGTGACGGTGCCTATGGGTGTGATGGCGGATATTGGCATGCCGGTGGGGCTGACCTTTGCCGGTCGGGCCTATGATGATTCGGCGTTGTTGCGGTTTGCTGCGGCGTTTGAAGCCACCGGCAGCAAACGCTTGATCCCGCCGCGTACGCCGCCATTGGCATAAGTTTTGGTTTTGGCTTTGGTTTTGGCTTTTAAAGGCGATGTCCCTGCCGCCACTCGATAGTCGAAACGACGCGGATGCCCATCACAGAAGGCCGAACGCAGGGGCTGTTGTGGGGGTGGCGAGGCAGGACGCCGAGCCAGCCGTGCCGGGCCATGGATGGCCCGTCACGGCGTGCCCCCACAACAGCGCCGGAGTGAGGGTACCGGGCGAGCCTAGGCGAGCTCGGCCGTATGGTAGGGCGCAGACCTTTTGGGTATTTTTGGGATGGTCCGACACTCGGCGTTTGCCAAAAGTACCTCGCCGTAAGGGCGAAACCCGTAAAAAGCCGTGATACATAGAACGGATATGTACGCTCAGTTTTAACTGCGGTACCGCGTACATATCCGTTACCGACGTTTAACTGAAATATCGGTTTCGCTCTTACAGCGAGTCCCTTTTGTCAAACAGCCACAAAAGGAACCAAAAAGGCCTTGCCCCAGCGTACGGCCTTCGCTGCGCTCAGGTTCCCTCGCTCCGGTCCCGCTCCGTGGCCACGCCGTGACGGGCCATCCATGGCCCAACACGGCTCTCCCGGCATCCATGCCGGGAGGACCACTACGCAGAACCTCCTCTCGGCCTCCCGAAGGGGCCAGTAGATCAAGATCAAAAGCCAATCAAAAGCCAATCAAAAGCAGATCAAAAACGACCTGTAAGCGCTGTTTTGCTTTTTGCTTTTAAAAACGAGGCTCCTGCCGCCACTGGATAGTCGGAACGACGCGCATGCCCATCACAGAAGGCCGAACGCAGGTGCTGTTGTGGGGGTGGCGAGGCAGGACGCCGAGCCAGCCGTGCCGGGCCATGGATGGCCCGTCACGGCGTGCCCCCACAACAGTGTCGGAGTGAGGGCACCGGGCGAGCCTAGGCGAGCTCGGCCGTATGGTAGGGCACAGACCTTTTGGGTACTTTTGGGGCGTTTGCCAAAAGTGCCTCGCCGTAAGGGCGAAACCCCTAAAAAGCCGTGATACATAGAACGGATATGTACGCTCAGTTTTAACTGCGGTACCGCGTACATATCCGTTTGTGCATCCCAAAGACGCCAGCAACACCCCTTAGCGGGTTTGCGCAACTATCTGCGATGCCGCAAGCATCGCCTTGAGCAACACCGCACATCCCGCCGCCAGATCCCCCGGATCGGCATTCTCGATCTCGTTGTGACTGATCCCCCCCTCACAGGGCACAAAAATCATCCCCGCCGGACCCAGCTCGGCCAGGAAGATCGCGTCATGCCCTGCCCCGCTGACGATGTCCATGTTGGATAACCCCAACTCATTGGCCGCGTCGCGCACCGCATCCACACAATCCGGGTTGAAGTACAACGGCGGGAAGTCCGCAGTCGGGGTCAGTTCAAAACTCAGGCCATGCTGCTTGCAGGTGGCTTCGATCACTCCACGCACTTGCTCGATCATCGAGTCCAGTCGCTCCGGCAACAGGTGACGGAAATCCAGAGTCATGCGCACTTCGCCCGGGATTACGTTGCGTGACCCCGGATAGGCTTGCAGGCAACCCACGGTGCCACAGGCATGGGGCTGATGGCTCAAGGCGGCCTGGTTGACCGCGGCCACCACGGCCGCAGCGCCGACCAGGGCGTCTTTGCGCAGGTGCATGGGCGTCGGCCCCGCGTGGGCTTCTACGCCGCGCAGGTTGAGGTCGAACCATTTTTGCCCCAGAGCGCCAAGCACCACGCCTATGGTTTTGCGTTCGTCTTCAAGGATCGGCCCTTGCTCGATATGGGCTTCGAAGTAAGCACCCACCGGGTGGCCACTGACTTTGCGGCTGCCGGCATAACCAATGGCATTCAGGGCCTCGGCAACCGTTACACCCTGGGCGTCGGTCTTGGCCAGGGTTTCTTCAAGGGTGAATTTTTCCGCAAATACCCCGGAGCCCATCATGCACGGCGCAAACCGCGAGCCTTCTTCATTGGTCCACACCACCACTTCCAGCGGGGCTTGTGTCTCGATGTTGAGGTCATTGAGCGTGCGCAGTACTTCGACACCCGCCAGCACTCCGTAGCAACCGTCAAACTTGCCGCCGGTGGGCTGGGTATCGATATGGCTGCCGGTCATTACTGGCGGCAAGTCCGGGTTGAGCCCGGGACGACGGGCGAAAATATTGCCCACCGCGTCGACACTGACCGTGCAGCCCGCTTCTTCACACCAGCGTACGAAGATGTCCCGGGCCTGACGGTCGAGGTCGGTCAGGGCCAGGCGACAGACCCCGCCTTTGACTGTGGCTCCCAGTTGCGCCAGCTCCATCAGCGAGGCCCAGAGGCGCTCTCCATTGATGGACTGCGGGCGTTGCTGCTGAAGGTCTTGTACAGCGTTCATGGCGTTTTCCTCAGGCAGTTCTTATAAGAATTGATGGGGGGGGAATTTCAAATTGCACCTTTGACCACGGTCACCTGCGGGCGGCTCAGGCGGCACAATCCGTAGTAAATCGCAGCCCCCAGTAACGACCCGGTAAACCAGCCGTAATCGTAAAACCAGCTGAAGGCGCTGCTGCCCAGTGACAACAGGGTCAGCGCAACCGGCACGCCGAAGGCAATGAAACCGTTCCAGTTCCAGGCCGGGTACACACCATCGAGGTAGAGCCCCTCAAGGTCGAGTTTTTGCTGACGGATGATGAAATAGTCCACCACCATGATCCCGGCAATCGGCCCCAGCAGGCTGGAATAGCCCAGCAGCCAGTTGGAGTACACGGTTTCAAGGCTCACGTCAGAGACCAGCAGGCCGAGTTTTTTCAGCAGTTCATGGGCCATCAAGGCCAGCCCCACCAGACCGGTCAACATCACGGCCTTGGTGCGGTTGATCAGTTTTGGCGCGATGTTCTGGAAGTCGTTGGTGGGCGAGACAATGTTGGCGGCCGTGTTGGTGGACAGCGTGGCGATGATGATCAGGGCCATGGCCAGGGCCACCCAGCCAGGACTCTGGATGTGGCCAATGAGGCTCACCGGATCGGACACCGTGACGCCCACCAGTTTTTCCGAGGCAGCGGTCAGCACTACCCCCAGCGCGGCGAACAGAAACATGGTCAGGGGCAAACCGAATATCTGGCCCAGAATCTGGTCTTTCTGGCTTTTGGCGTAGCGGCTGAAGTCCGGGATATTCAGGGACAGGGTCGCCCAGAAACCGACCATGGCGGTCAGGCCGGCAAAGAAGTATCCGTACACGCTGGCACCCTCGGGGCGCTTGGGCGGTTGGGCCAGCAACTCGGTCATTGACACGTTTGGTAACGCCCAAACCAGCAAGCCGATACCGACCAGTACCAGCAGCGGGGCCGACAGGGTTTCAAGCCATTTGATCGACTCGGCACCGCGTAATACCACCCACAGATTGAGGGCCCAGAACACCATGAAGCCGATCACTTCTCCGGTGCCGCCGAGGCTTTTCCAGCCTTCAAATACCGACCCCAGGAACAGGTGAATGGCCAGGCCGCCGAACAGGGTTTGAATGCCGAACCAGCCGCAGGCCACCAGGGCGCGGATCAGGCACGGAACGTTGGAGCCAAGGATGCCGAACGAGGATCGCAGCAATACCGGAAAGGGAATGCCGTACTTGGTGCCCGCAAATGCATTGAGGGTCAACGGAATCAGGACCACGATATTGGCCAGAAAAATCGCCAGCAGCGCCTCGCCCACACTGAGCCCGAAGTAGGCAGTCAATACGCCGCCCAGGGTGTAGGTCGGCACACAGATGGACATGCCGATCCACAGCGCCGTGATGTGCCATTTGTTCCAGGTGCGCTCGTGAACTTTGGTGGGCGCCATGTCGTGGTTATATCGGGGACTGTCGAGAACGTCAGTCCCGGCCTCCAATTCGAACAACCCGTTACGTTCGGTGACTTGTGATCTGCTTGGCTGCATGCTCGTTCACTCTCTTGTTTTGGTGTTCTGGTAACAGGCGCTGCGCAATAACACAGTGCGACTCACTTGCCTGGTCCGGTGAATCCGGTTCTGGCAGCGACAATCAAGAACTGTGCCGTGTTAGTTGCCTCCCCCTGTCTATCGGCTTTCGGTACTTGCAACTGGCTGGTTTAAAAGGTTTTAACCATCAAGGCAAATGACACTCATTCCCGTTAAAGACCCTCTTTTAACTCGTTCCTCTTTTTTCATATAACAAAACGAAACAACTCGGTGCACGCTTATTTATTTTCCGCTTTAAGCTCCCGTTCGCTCAGGGCCTCAAGCGCCTGATTTAGCATAAGAAACTTCGCCTATATTTGAATCCTGTCAAGTGCGTCAAAATGGTGATGCCGTGCACTATTTTGGTGATTTAAATTAAAAATCTATATAAATCAGCTAGTTATATAAATATAAGTGCTTTAAAAATAAAGTTTGATCATTTAGCAACAACACTCTAGATTTCATTCCTGACACCAGTGACAGGAACCGATCCTGTACAGCGGTCGTAATAACAACACTTAGAACCGGTTATAGCCGGTCTGCCTGCGAGGAACTCGGTATGTCACTGTTAATCCGTGGCGCTACGCTTGTGACCCATGATGAAAGTTATTGTGCTGATGTTTATTGCGCTGACGGTCTAGTCCGCGCAATTGGAACTGATCTTGATGTTCCGGCCGGCTGCGAAGTGCTCGATGGCAGCGGTCAATATTTACTTCCCGGCGGTATCGATCCGCACACCCATATGCAATTACCCTTTATGGGAACTGTGTCCAGCGAAGACTTTTTCAGTGGTACTGCTGCCGGTCTGGCCGGTGGCACAACTTCAATTATCGACTTTGTGATTCCCAACCCTCAGCAGTCCTTGCTGGAGGCCTTTCATCAATGGCGCGGCTGGGCTGAAAAATCGGCTTCGGATTACGGCTTCCACGTGGCGATTACCTGGTGGAGCGAGCAGGTGCGCGAAGAAATGGCCGAGCTGGTCAGCCACCACGGGATCAACAGCTTCAAACATTTCATGGCTTACAAAAACGCGATCATGGCCACCGACGACACCCTGGTCGCCAGCTTCGAGCGCTGCCTGGAACTGGGTGCGGTGCCCACCGTGCATGCTGAAAACGGCGAGCTGGTGTATCACTTGCAACGCAAGCTCATGGCCCAGGGCATGACCGGGCCCGAGGCCCATCCGCTGTCGCGCCCCTCCCAGGTGGAGGGCGAAGCAGCCAGCCGGGCGATCCGCATCGCGCAGACCATCGGTACGCCGCTGTACATGGTGCATGTCTCGACCCGTGAAGCGCTGGATGAAATCACCTACGCCCGCAGTCAGGGCCAGCCGGTGTATGGCGAAGTATTGGCTGGCCATTTGCTGCTGGATGAAAGCGTGTACCAGAACCCCGACTGGCAGACCGCGGCCGGCTACGTGATGAGCCCGCCCTTCCGTCCTCGCGGGCATCAGGAGGCGCTTTGGCATGGCTTGCAGTCCGGCAATCTGCACACCACGGCCACCGATCACTGTTGCTTCTGCGCCGAGCAAAAAGCCGCCGGGCGTGATGATTTCAGCCTGATTCCCAACGGCACGGCCGGCATCGAAGACCGCATGGCGGTGCTCTGGGATGAAGGCGTGAACACCGGGCGCCTTTCCATGCAGGAGTTCGTCGCACTGACCTCCACCAACACCGCGAAGATTTTCAATCTGTACCCGCGCAAAGGCACGATCCGGGTCGGCGCCGACGCCGATCTGGTGCTGTGGGACCCCCAGGGCACGCGCACCATTTCCGCCAAAACCCACCATCAAAAAGTCGACTTCAACATCTTTGAAGGCAAGACCGTGCGCGGTGTCCCCAGCCATACCATCAGCCAGGGCCGCCTGGTATGGGCCAATGGCGATCTGCGGGCGGTGCGCGGCGCCGGTCGCTATATCGAACGTGCGGCCTACCCCGCGGTGTTCGACCTGCTGAAAAAACGCGCGGAGCAGCACATGCCCGTTGCCGTAAAGCGCTGACTATAAAAACCACTGCCCGACAGAGGCAGACGATCCCCACAACCGTGAGGCAACCAACGTGATCAAGTCCCTGAACCATTTGCCGCATTCCCACCAGGATGCGGTGGCGCTGGCCAGTCATTTCACTGATCTGGCACCGCCCCTGAACGCCCGACAGGCCGTACTGGAAAGCTCGCGCTGCCTGTATTGCTATGACGCCCCGTGTGTCAATGCGTGCCCCAGCGATATCGATATCCCGTCGTTCATTCGCAATATCCAGCAGGAGAATGTCCAGGGCGCCGCGCACAAGATCCTCTCGGCCAACATCCTGGGCGGCAGTTGCGCCCGGGTCTGTCCGACCGAGGTGCTGTGCCAGCAGGCCTGCGTGCGTAATAACGACCAGGAATGCGCCCCGGTCTTGATTGGCTTGCTCCAGCGGTATGCGGTGGACAATGCGCAGTTCAGCGAATACCCGTTCACCCGGGCAGCGCCCACCGGCAAGCGTATCGCCGTAGTCGGGGCGGGCCCCGCCGGCCTGGCCTGTGCCCATCGCCTGGCCCTGCTCGGGCATGAAGTCGTGATCTTCGAAGCCAGCGAGAAAGCCGGCGGCCTCAATGAATACGGAATCGCCAAATACAAGTTGGTGGACGACTTTGCCCAGCGCGAGGTGGATTTCGTGCTGCAAATCGGTGGCATCGAGGTGCGCCATGGCCAGCGACTGGGCAGCAATCTCAGTCTGAGCGAGCTGCATCTGCAGTTCGATTCGGTGTTTCTGGCCATCGGCCTGGCAGCCAGTCGCCAGTTGGGCCTGCCCGACGAAGACGCGCCCGGCCTGCTGGCCGCCACCGACTACATCCGTGAACTGCGCCAGAGCGACGACCTGACGCAACTGCCCCTGGCCGATCGCTGCATCGTGCTGGGCGCGGGCAATACGGCCATCGATATGGCGGTGCAAATGGCCCGTCTTGGTGCTCGCGAAGTCAATCTGGTGTACCGCCGAGGCCTTGAGGACATGGGCGCCACCGGGCACGAGCAAGACATTGCCAAGGCCAATCAGGTGCGGTTGATGACCTGGGCCCAGCCACAGGAATTGCTGCTGGATGAACAAGGCCGCGTGCGCGGCATGCGCTTTGCCCGTACCCGTCTTGAAGGCGGGCGCCCGGTGAGCACCGGTGAAAGCTTCGAACTGGCGGCAGATGCGGTGTTCAAGGCCATCGGCCAGACGTTCGATGAAAGCGCGCTGAACGATCCGCTGGCCCAGGCGTTGAAGCGTGCGGGTGACCGGATTGAGGTGGATGAGCAACTGCGCACCAGCGTACCCGGGGTCTATGCCGGGGGCGATTGCACCTCCCTGGGCCAGGATCTGACCGTACAGGCGGTACAACACGGCAAGCTGGCCGCAGAAGCCATTCATGCCCATCTCATGCTTAACCAGGAGGCAGCGTAAATGGCCGATCTCTCGATTGTTTTCGCCGGTATCAAGGCACCCAACCCGTTCTGGCTGGCCTCTGCGCCCCCCACCGACAAAGCCTATAACGTGGTCCGCGCCTATGAAGCGGGCTGGGGCGGCGTGGTCTGGAAAACCCTGGGTGAAGACCCGGCGGCGGTCAACGTGTCGTCCCGCTATTCAGCCCACTTCGGGCCTAACCGCGAAGTCATGGGCATCAACAATATCGAGTTGATTACCGATCGCTCCCTGGAGATCAATCTACGGGAAATTACCCAGGTCAAAAAAGACTGGCCGGACCGGGCGTTGATCGTGTCATTGATGGTGCCGTGCGAGGAGCAGGCGTGGAAATACATCCTGCCGCTGGTTGAGGCCACCGGCGCCGATGGTATCGAGCTGAATTTCGGCTGCCCCCACGGCATGCCTGAGCGGGGAATGGGGGCGGCGGTGGGCCAGGTGCCCGAGTACGTGGAGATGGTGACCCGCTGGTGCAAGACCTATTGCTCGCTGCCGGTGATCGTCAAGCTGACGCCCAACATCACCGATGTGCGACTCAGCGCCCGGGCCGCCCACCGCGGCGGTGCGGATGCAGTGTCGTTGATCAATACCATCAACTCCATCACCAGTGTCGACCTGGAGCGCATGGTGGCGCTGCCAATGGTCGGCAGCCAGAGCACCCACGGCGGCTATTGCGGCTCGGCGGTCAAGCCGATAGCCCTGAATATGGTGGCCGAAATTGCCCGCGATCCACAAACCCGGGGCTTGCCGATCTGCGGCATTGGCGGCATCGGCAGCTGGCGTGATGCGGCGGAATTCATCGCCCTGGGCTGTGGCGCGGTGCAGGTGTGTACCGCAGCGATGCTCCACGGGTTCCGGATTGTGGACGAGATGAAGGATGGCTTGTCGCGCTGGATGGACAGCCAGGGCTACACCAGCCTGGAGGATTTCTCCGGGCGCGCTGTGGGCAACACCACCGACTGGAAGTACCTGGATATCAATTACCAGGTGATCGCCAAAATCGACCAGGATGCCTGTATCGGTTGCGGGCGCTGCCACATTGCCTGTGAAGACACGTCGCACCAGGCCATTTCCAGCGTCAAGCTGGCCGACGGTACCCGTCGTTATGAGGTTATCGAGGACGAGTGCGTGGGTTGCAATCTGTGTCAGATCACCTGCCCGGTGGAGTCATGTATCGAGATGGTGCCACACGACAATGGCTTGCCGTTCCTGGACTGGAACCATGATCCACGCAATCCGTATCACGTGGCGTCCTGAAGCACGGGGCCAGCGGATAACCCCGTCGCGAGCAAGCTCGCTCCTGCAGGTCTGAGCCTGTGGGAGCCGGCTACCGCTCAGGGCTCCAGGCCGATCCCGCGCAGGATCACGCTGGTGACCGTCTGCACCGCCCGTTCGAACTGGATGTCCGACAGCGGCTGGTGATCGTTGAGGATGTTTACCTGATGGTCGAAGTCGGCGTAATGCTGGGTTGAGGCCCAGATCATGTACAGCACGCTGGCGGGCTCCACCGGCAGAATCCGCTTGTCCACCACCCATTGCCGGATCTTGGCTTCTTTCATCTTGGCCCAGTCATAGAGGCTGGCATCCAGCGCCAGGCCCAGCGAAGGAGCGCCGTGGATGATTTCGTTGGCCCAGACTTTCGAGCCGTAAGGCCGGGTGCGCGAATGGTTCATTTTGGCCCGGATATAACTGCTGAGTACCAGCCGTGGGTCGTCGTAGGTCTCGAAACACAGCGCATCCTGTTTCCACACGTCGAGCAGGCCCAGCAGCACTGCACTATAGAGCTCGGTTTTGGTGCTGAAGTAATAATGCAGGTTGGAGCGTGGCAGCTGAACTTCAGCGGCGATGTCCGCCATTGCCGCGCCCGCAAAGCCTTTTTCTGCAAAAATCTTCTCGGCGCCGAGAAGGATTTTTTCTACGTTCGCCCGGCGAATTTCAATTTTGTGATTGCTCATTGCTTATCGCCCTTGTCCTTGTGCTTCATCGATGAGCACCCTGACAATTCAGGCCCCCCCGCAGACGCAAAATATTCTCGCCCGAGGCGTCGCATAGCGCCTGTTAAGGCTACGCTTACGCTGCTACGCGACACTGAGGCAGTTTAATTCGCGGCGGGTAATTCAATCACGTCCGTTTCAATGCCATCGAGTTTGGGCTTGAGTTTCATTTTTTCCTGCGCCTCATGAGCCTGGGCTTCAGTGGCGAATGGTCCGACCAGGAAGTGTTTCACGCCCTCACGCTCATAAATATAAGGAGTGAAACCATTGTCAAGAAGCCTTCCCGTGGTGTCGGTGATAGTTGCGCGCTGGCCCTCGGTGATCTCCAGCGCCCAACGGGCAACCGGGGCCTGGACCGCCGTAGCTTCAGAAGCTGCTTTAGCCCGCTGGATTTTATCGTTAGACTCCTGACCGCAAGCCGTCAAGGCCAATATTGCTGTCATCACGATGACTTTACGCACTGCGTTTCCCCTGTCTGTTTGTGTGAATCGATTTTATCACTGGGGCACCAACCATTGCTCACCTTGAACAAATCCGATTCGCCCCAATTTAAGGCTCATACGCGAGAACTTTTCCCCTGTGGGGAATTAAGTCCCTGGCGCTGACGTCTGTAATGAGCGGCGCATTTATACGCACTAAGCAGTATTCTGTAGTCATGAACGAAGCCGCACCGTCTCAGAGACGTGCCTTACAAAGCCCTCAAGGAGAAAAAAATGCTGATTCTCACCCGTAAAGTTGGTGAAAGCATAAACATTGGTGATGATATTACGATCACTATTTTAGGAGTCAGCGGGCAACAGGTCAGAATCGGCATCAACGCGCCGAAAGATGTCGCTGTTCACCGTGAAGAAATTTATCAACGCATCCAGGCAGGTCTGTCTGCCTCTGACAAAAACGATCAACCGTAAACCTCCGAGGTATCAGCCCTTGGAATGAGTGTCAGGGCTGCCCGGCCAGCCCTCCTCAATCCACGACCTCAGAGGCAACCCGTCACGCCCTCCCCCTCGCTTGTTCAAGCCTGCTTCAGTACTGGATTATTCCTGCCTACTTGACCGTTCCAAGGTTTGCGACCACGCTCAGTCCGCGTAGAAAGCTGATACAGACTGAGTCACTGCACTGATGAAGGTCTGAAAGCGCCTCCTAATGTCAGCCCGGCAAAGGGCTGGACCTGTACCGTCAAGGAATGAAAGACATGTCCGATTTAATCGTAGTGGGATTTTCAGATACCGAAGTAGCAGATCGCGCCCTCACCAAAATGGTTTCGCTCAGCAAAGAGCACCTGGTAGAGCTGGAAGATGCGGTCATTGTCGTTCGTAACGCCGACGGCAAAATCCATATCAAGCAAAGCGTCAATCTTACCGCTCTCGGGGCTACTTCTGGCCTGGTCACCGGCGGCCTTTGGGGGGCACTGGTGGGCCTGCTGTTCCTCAACCCGCTGGCCGGTTTTGCCATTGGCGGCGCTCTGGGCGCAGGCACCGGCGCCCTTTCGGGTTCGTTGAGCGACTACGGGATTGATGACCAGTTCATCAAGTCCCTGAGCGAAACCATCCCCAACGATTCCTCGGCCCTGTTTTTGCTGCTGCGCAAATTCCAGCCGGAAAAAGTGCTGCAAGAGCTTGAAGACTCAAACTTCAAAGGCAAGGTCCTGCGCACCTCGCTGTCCCCTGAACAAGAGCAGAAGCTGCAGGACGCCCTGTCCAAAACCGCGGCAGTGGGTACTACAACCGTCTAAGCCCTTATTTGGGTTGCATCGGCCATTCGGCAGCCTTGATGGCTGCCGGATTCTAGCCCAGGCGCACTGCCGTGCCGGTGGCAAACACCACCAGCATCCCGCCACGCCCTGAAGGCATGCTGATTTCGAAGTTCAGCCCGACAATGGCATCTGCCCGCAAGCCTTGCGCCCTGTCGCGAATTTCATCCGTGACCTCGGCACGCGCTTCTTTCAGTGCCCGCTCCAGGGTCTGAGAGCGCCCGCCAAAGAAATCCCGCACTCCGGTAAAAAAATCCCGCACTACGTTGATGCCGTGTACCGACTCGGCACTGACCACTCCCAGGTACTCGGTGATCTGGCGGCCTTCTATTCGGTTGGTGGTGGTGATGATCATGGCGGTTCCTCAAATATTCGCGAGCGGGATGGTGATCCCTGATTGTGCAAAAGATTAACTCAAACCCCCGCACCTTTGCCGCGCCCGCTGCTCTAAACAGGGCTGCGCTGGCCTTATCCGCCTGCAGTGGTACTGTTGTCAAAGCTGTGACAGGCCCCACCCGGGGCTACTATGCTTAAAGCGAATAAATCTAAAGACGTAAGAGTTGGGACCTCTCGCTCGGCAGATGCAGATGGCTGATATGAACTCAATAGCTGCGCCAAGCCACTTTTCGATCCCGCTTACAGGAAGCCCATAATGGTTCAAAGACAAGTCATCAATGCCTCGGTCAGCCCGAAAGGCAGTCTGGAAACACTCTCGCAACGTGAAGTTCAGCAATTGAGCGAAGTCGGCTCAGGCAGCAGTTACACCCTGTTCCGACAGTGCGTGCTGGCGATCCTCAATACCGGCGCCCAGGTCGACAACGCTAAAACCATCCTTGAGGCCTATCAGGATTTCGAGGTGCGGATTCACCAGCAGGACCGTGGCGTTCGCCTTGAACTGCTCAATGCGCCGGCTGATGCATTCGTTGATGGCGAAATGATCGCCAGCACCCGCGAGATGCTGTTCAGCGCCCTGCGCGACATTGTCTACACCCAAAGCGGCCTGGACAGCCCGCGCATCGACCTGAGCACCTCAGCAGGCATCACCGACTATGTGTTCCACCTGCTGCGCAACGCCCGCACCCTGCGCCCGGGCGTAGAACCCAAGATCGTCGTGTGCTGGGGTGGTCACTCGATCAATACCGAAGAGTACAAGTACACCAAAAAGGTCGGCCACGAACTGGGCCTGCGCAGCCTGGACATCTGCACCGGCTGCGGCCCGGGCGTGATGAAGGGGCCAATGAAAGGGGCCACCATTTCCCACGCCAAACAGCGTTTGACCGGTGGCCGTTATCTGGGCCTGACCGAACCGGGCATCATCGCCGCCGAAGCGCCGAACCCCATCGTCAACGAACTGGTGATTCTGCCGGACATCGAAAAACGTCTTGAAGCCTTCGTCCGGGTTGGCCACGGCGTGATCATCTTCCCGGGCGGCGCCGGGACTGCCGAAGAGTTCCTGTATCTGCTCGGTATCCTGATGCACCCGGAAAACAGCGATGTGCCGTTCCCGGTCATCCTGACCGGGCCAAAGGAAGCAGCACCCTATTTGCAGCAGCTGCATGAATTTGTCGGCGCCACCCTCGGCGAGGCGGCACAGACCCATTACCAGATCATCATCGACAACCCGGCCGAAGTGGCCCGGCAAATGACCTCGGGGCTCAAGGCGGTGAAAATGTTCCGCCGCGAGCGCAATGACGCGTTCCACTTCAACTGGTTATTGAAAATCGATGAGGGCTTCCAGCGTCCGTTCGAGCCCACCCACGCCAATATGGCCAGCCTGCAATTGCGCAGCGACATGCCGGCCCATGAACTGGCGATCAACCTGCGTCAGGCTTTTTCCGGGATTGTGTCGGGCAACGTGAAGGAGAAAGGCATTCACTTGATCGAGCAGCACGGCCCGTACGAGATTCATGGTGACCCGGCAATCATGAAACCGCTGGATAAACTACTCCATGCATTCGTTGCCCAGCACCGCATGAAACTGCCGGGTGGCGCAGAATACGTACCCTGCTATCGCGTCGTAAGCTGAGCCTGTCCTGAGGGGCATGCCGGGCGGGCAAAAGCGCATTGCGCCCGGCTTGCCCGGCAAAGGATTACTTCAACGGTGCAAATTTTTTGACCGTTTCCAGCCAGGCCGGATCCAGCCGGGTCTGTTCGGTATCGATACCGAGCGCCTCCAGCCGTGCCTTATGCAGATCAATCTCGTGAACCATCTGGCTCAGCGCACTGGAATTGGCGTCCAGCTGGTACATCTGGGTAATCCCCAGGTGATAGAAGCGCAGCAGCTTCATGGCCGTCACATCGCCAGCCATCACCCCCGCCGTCACATGGTGCATGACGTTGGTGACTTTCATCAGACTGCGTTTGAGCTGCCAGCCATACACCGCCGGTGCCATCCAGGGCTGCGACCAGAAGTTGAACCGCACCAGGGCAATGGTGATGAGCAAAGCCACAATCACGCCGGCCAGGTTCAAACGGAAATTATCACCACCCTCGACTCCCAGCAGCATCACTGCCAACCCGGATACCAGTAGCGCCAATGCGGCAAAGGTCAGCGCGATGTACAGGGTGCTGCGCCGGGTCTTCTGGCGATAGATCTCGGGGCTGAGCGGTTTTATTTCAAACATCACTGTCACAAAACTCCTGGCTGATTATGAAAGTCCGAGGCGCATTATGCCCGTCCACAAGCCAAGGGGATTGAATCAATCAGCGTAACGCCCGGGGTGCGCTGATTGGCAGTCAGGGTTGCATCGGAATGACGCGATTGGGCTTGACCGCCTTGAACGAGAAACTTGAATAAATTTCCTTTACCGCGGGCAAGGTCTGCAGCACCTCCCGGGCAAATTCACCGAAGGACTCCAGATCTTTGGCCACCACTTCGAGCAAGAAGTCATAACGGCCCGAGATGTTATGGCAGGCAATAATTTCAGGGATGTCCAGCAAGCGCTGCTCAAAATCCCTTGCGGTTTCCCTGGAATGCGAAGCCATCATCAGACTCACAAAAGCTGTCACCCCGTAGCCCAGCTCCCTGGGTGAGAGAATCGCTTGATAGCCACAAATAAGGCCGCTTTCCTCCAGGGCTTTTACCCTTCGCCAACAGGGCGAAGTGGTCAACGAAACTTTCTCGGCCAGTTCGGCAATGGTCAGGCGCGCATTGCCTTGCAGCGCGCTAAGCAGGGCCTTATCGGTTCTATCCAGAGCAATTGGCATAATTTGCCTCCAACTTTCAGCATGACCGGCTTTTATGCCAATAAATCTGTATTTGGCTGGCCAATATGGAATTTTTATTGTTGGTTTTAAGCATAGCATCGGAGGAAATATCGGAGAGTCCGCCATGACTGACAAGAACAATGACTTCGGTTTTTCTACCCGCGCGATTCATCACGGCTACGATCCACTGCAGAATAACGGCGCGCTGATACCACCGATTTATCTCACCTCAACCTTTGCCTTTCCCACCGTCGAATATGGCGCAGGGTGTTTTGCCGGTGAGCAAAGCGGGCATTTTTACACCCGCATTTCCAACCCGACCCTGGCCCTGCTGGAGTCGCGCATGGCGGCACTGGAAAACGGCGAAGCGGGTGTGGCATTCAGCTCCGGCATGGGAGCGATTGCCGCCACCTTCTGGACCCTGCTCAGACCCGGCGATGAAATCATCGTCAACCGCACGCTATACGGCTGCACCTTTGCCCTTTTGCACCACGGCATCGGCGAATTCGGGGTCAAGGTCAAGCATGTCGACATGTCCGACCTGATCGAACTCGAAGCCGCGATCAGCCCGGCAACGCGCATGATCTACTTCGAATCACCGGCCAACCCCAACATGAAGCTGGTGGATATAGCCGCCGTTTCAGACATTGCCCACAAGCACCAGGACATTGTCGTGGCTATCGACAACACCTACTGCACCCCGTACCTGCAACGCCCGCTGGAACTGGGCGCCGACCTGGTCGTGCATTCGGCCACCAAATACCTCAGCGGTCACAGTGACATTACGGCGGGCATCGTCGTGACCAGTCAGGCCCTGGCAGACCGGATCCGCCTGCAGGGCCTCAAGGACCTCACGGGTGCAGTAATGTCGCCCCAGGATGCCTATCTATTGATGCGCGGCCTCAAGACCCTGGCCTTGCGCATGGACCGCCATTGCAGCAACGCTCAAGTCATCGCCGCTTGTTTGCAGGAGCACCCAGCAGTGGAATGGGTCGCCTACCCCGGCCTGCCCTCTTTTCCCCAGCACGCACTGGCATCCCGGCAAATGAAACTGCCGGGGGGCATGATCGCCTTTGAACTCAAGGGTGGCCTTGCCGCGGGCCAGCGGTTCATGAACGCCCTGCAACTGTTCAGCCGTGCAGTCAGCCTCGGCGGAGCAGAGTCGCTGGCGCAGCATCCCGCGAGCATGACCCACTCCACCTACACCCTGGAAGAACGGGAGCGGCATGATATTTCCGAGGGGCTGGTGAGACTGGCGGTAGGTCTGGAAGACATTGCCGATTTGTTGGCGGATATCGAGCAGGCACTGCGAGCCTGAACCGCATCTGGGCAGCGACTACAGAAAATGCGGTTGTTTGGTAAGCATGTGCACAGGTGTGAACCGATGCTGGCTCAACCCGGCGGGATCGTCGCCAAAATGCCGATGCCGATGGTCAACGCCAAAAAACCACCTAAAAACCATGCCATCTTGCCCATAACAATTGCCCTCAAACGTTCGTAATAAAACAGGCGCAGAACACCTGCCAGCACCATGGGAGTGATGCCCGGGGCTCACGCCCTTGCCTGTCTCGAAAGGTTGGGGGCAATTCTGCGCCGCGAACTGCACACATAACAGTCGCAGATAATGCGAATAAAAGCGGATCAGTTGTGCGGCAACACAAAGTGGGCCGGCGACACGCTGCGCTGATACTCGGCCACAACGGCCTGGCTCAGATTAACCACCGCCTCGTTCAACTCCAGGCCGGCACCGGCGCGCCAACTGGCATACACCGAAAAACCCGGAGCGGCCTCGATCGGCAAGGCGATCATCGCCCCGCTCTGCAATTCACGGCTGACCAGTACCGGAGGCAAGGCGCCGATGCCGAAACCGTCGGCTACCAGTTTGATAATGGCCGCCACCGAGTTGATACAGCTGACCCTCGGCGCCGCAATGGCGTGCTGATGCAGAAAGTTGAGCATGTCCTGATGGGGCCGGGAATGCCGGGAGAACGTCAGCAACCGTTCCTGACACAGATCCGCCAGGCTGGCGTAACTGCGATCCTGCGCGCCAGCACGGGCCACGACCCAGCTCAGCGGGTAACTGGCCAGTTGCACGTTGCGTACCCCGTCTGCCCGGAGCAGATCGGTCTGGAACACCAGATCCAGCTGCCCCTTGAGCAATTGCTCACTCAGGTTCAGCGCGGTATCGGCCGTCAGTTCGACTTCGACCTGCGGATAATCGCGGCTCAAGGCACTGATCAACTCGCTCAGCCAACTGTGAATCACGGTGTCCATCACCCCGATCCGCAAGCGCCCGGCAAAGCTGTCGGCCAGGCCCAGGGACTGCTGCAGCCGTTGCTGGGTGGCCAGCATTTCTTCGGCGTAACCCAGCACCTTGTGCCCCTCGCGCGTCAGGCTTACCCCACGCGAGTCACGCAGGAACAACTGCACACCCAGCTCGGTTTCGAGGACCGATATGCGACTGGATATCGCCGCCTGGGTGGTTGAAAGTTTCTCTGCGGTCAGGCGGAAACTGCCAAGACGCGCCACCCAGACGAACGTAAGAAGAAAACGCATGTTCATTAAGGGGGTTTTCTCCGGACCGGAACAAGTGCGTCACTCTAAACCTTTGCCGTGAACTCAATCCAGTCGGCTTAAGTCGGTGATTGGCAAAACTTTTTTGTTCGGGGGTGACAACTTTTTTTGACTGGACGCGTAGCTCAAAGCCACCAACCATATCGGCCAATGATGCTCCCTCATCGGGCGTCAAAAATAAAAAAACACGCTGAGTCCGGCAGCGTACCGATTTTGCGAAAGTGTGCCTGACCGCTTTCGCCTTGCCCGCACCAGCCTGCCCTGGTGTTGCGGCATTCAGCTAAGGGATTTCCCCCTCATGCAAACCGTCGTAAACCTGTGGCCCCTGATTGGCGTGTTCGTCATCATTGCGGGCTTTATACTGCGCTTCAATCCACTGCTGGTGGTGAGCGCGGCGGCTATCGTCACCGGCCTTGCAGCCCACTTCCCCCTGGAAAAAATCATTACCCTGATGGGCGAAGGCTTTCTCCAGACCCGCGCCCTGCAACTCATTCTGTTATTACCCCTGGCGGTGATCGGCCTGCTGGAGCGCCACGGTTTGCGCCTGCATGCACAAAACTGGATCGCCAGCTTTCAGCGGGCAACCGTCGGCCGGCTGCTGATCATGTACCTGTTCCTGCGTGAAGCCACCGCCGCGGTGGGCCTGACCAGCCTGGGCGGTCATCCGCAAATGGTGCGCCCGTTGCTGGCCCCCATGGCCGAGGGTGCGGCCGAGAACAAATACGGCAAGCTGCCGGACAAGGTGCGACACAAGGTGCTGGCCATGTGCGCCGCCACCGATAACATCGGCCTGTTCTTTGGCGAAGATATTTTTGTCGCCTTTGGTGCCATCGCCCTGATGCATACCTTCCTGCTGGGCTCGGGGCTGGATGTCGAGCCGCTGCACATTGCCTTCTGGGGCATCCCCACCGCCATCTGCGCCTTTATCATCCATGCATTACGCCTGTATCGCTTCGATCTGATGCTGTCGCGCAGTATGGCCGAAGTCGCTCAAGACGATGCTGACGCGGCGAAGGAGCTGGCACGATGATTATCTCTATCGAGTATTTCTACTGGCTGGCCGGCGCGCTGTTGCTGATCACCGCGGGCATGATCGCAACTGACCGCACCCACCCCAAGCGCTGGACCAGCAGCCTGTTCTGGGCACTGTTCGCCATGGTATTTCTGATTGGTGACCGGCTTTCGCCGTTCGTGGTCGGGGTTGGCGTGCTGGTGATGGCCGTTATTGCCGGCATCGGTGGCGTCGGTCGCGGCGCCCATGCCGAGTTGCACGTCAAAGCTGCACGGGCCAGCGCCGGCCGCTTGGGCCACAAGCTGTTTATCCCGGCGCTGTCGATTCCACTGGTAACGGTGATTGGCTCGGTGCTGCTCAAAAACGTCCAGATCGGCGGCGTACCGCTGCTCGACCCGAAGAACACTACCTTCGTATCGCTGGGCATCGGCTGCATGGTGGCACTGGTACTGGCTTGCATTCTGACCCGCGACACACCGCTGCAGGGCTTGCGCGAGTCCCGGCGTCTGACCGAAGCCCTGGGCTGGACCATGGTATTGCCGCAAATGCTGGCCATGCTCGGCCTGCTGTTCAATGACGCCGGAGTCGGCGCGGCAGTTGCCCACGTCACCACCGCCTACATCAACATGGACTACCGTCTGGTAGCAGTGATGGTCTACGTGCTGGGCATGGCCCTGTTTACCGTGATCATGGGTAACGGCTTTGCTGCATTCCCGGTGATGACCGGCGGTGTCGGGGTGCCAATACTGGTGGGGGTCTACGATGCCAACCCGGCAGTGATGGCGGCGATCGGCATGTTTTCCGGCTATTGCGGCACCCTGATGACGCCAATGGCAGCCAACTTCAACATCGTGCCCGTCGCCCTGCTGGAGCTGCCGGACAAATACGCCGTGATCAAGGCCCAGATGCCAACGGCGCTGCTGATGCTGGTGGTCAATATCGTCCTGCTTTATCTGTTGATGTGAGGCCCGCCATGCGCACTGTGCTGCTGACCGGTTTTGAACCGTTCGACCAAGATACGATCAACCCGTCCTGGGAGGCCGTGCGCCTTCTGGACGGCGTTTTGCTCAGCGATGATGTGCGCATCGTCGCCCGCCTGTTGCCCTGCGCCTTCGCCGAGGCGCCAGCCCGGCTTGCCGAGTTTCTGGCGCAACTGGCACCCGAGATGGTGATTGCCGTAGGCCTGGCAAGCGGCCGTGCAGACTTGTCGGTCGAACGGGTGGCAATCAACCTCAATGACGCGCGAATCCCCGACAACCAGGGCCTGCAACCGATCGACACGCCGGTGGTGGTGCAAGGGCCTGCAGCGTATTTCAGCACCTTGCCGATCAAGGCCATGGTGCGGGCAATCAAGGCTGCCGGCATTGACGCCTCGGTATCCCATACAGCCGGCACCTTTGTCTGCAATCAGGTGTTCTATAGCTTGCAGCACGCCCTCGCCGGCTCGGGAGTACGCAGTGGCTTTATCCATATCCCCACGCTGCCGCAACTGGCCCTGGAGTCCGGGGTGCCGTCCATGGCACTGGAGACTGTGGTTCAAGGGCTGCGGATTGCCCTGATCAGCGCGCTGAACACCGAACAGGATGTGCTTGAAACCGGCGGTCAGGTGAGCTGATCGCTGAATCCCGGCCCTTGGCGTCATGGGTGGCAGCCAGCCAGGGGCCTTGATGACAGCCCCCTGCGAGGGCAATTTCACCCGCCCTTGATTGAGCCCCCACGCTCGGCGCCCTCTGGCAGCAGGGCCATACTGCACCTCGCGCTCTAGAATCCTACGCAGCCATTCATTATGAGATTTGTTTTCTATTTATATGCATATTTATAGAATAACTTTTACCAAAAATCTGATAACAGGCAAAAACATTCAATATTTTTCGCTCCATTAGTCGGTACCATTTTCCTCACACTTTGCAGGAAGGTACCGCTGTAATGCATGACGCCATGACTCGCTACATACACGCCGGAAGAACCCCGCAGGCCTTCGGCGGGCTGGTCAACACCCCGGTCTTTCGCGGTTCGACCGTCCTGGCGGACAGCTTCGCCAGCTGGGAGGCGAGCAAAAAAAACGGCAATCCCTACTCCAACTATGGACGCTTCGGCACACCCACCACCCGCTCGTTCGAGCAGGCCATGGCCGAGCTTGAAGGCGGCCATGGCTGCCTGGTTTTCCCTTCGGGCCTGGCAGCCTGCACCCACGCCCTGCTGGCTTTTGTCAGTGCCGGCGATCATGTGCTGATGACTGACAACATCTACGGGCCCACACGTACGTTTGCCAGCAATGTACTGAGCCGCCTGGGGGTTGAAGTCGAGTATTTTTCACCGCTGATTGGCGCCGGTATTGCTGCCCTCATGCGCCCCAACACCCGGGTAGTCTTCACCGAATCACCAGGCTCGCTCACGTTCGAGGTGGCCGACCTGCCTGCAATCTGCGCTGCCGCCCACGAGGCAGGCGCCTTTGTGCTGCTGGACAATACCTGGGCATCCCCCCTGTACTTCAAGCCGTTTGAACATGGGGTTGATGTGTCCATCCAGGCGGCCACCAAATACATCGTCGGCCACTCGGACGCCCTGCTGGGCACGGCCACGGCCAACCAGAAGGCCTGGGAGATCCTTAAAGCCGGGGCCCATGATTTCGGGCAGACCGCCAGCCCGGACGACTTGTTTCTGGCACTGCGTGGCTTGCGCACCCTGCCGATCCGCCTGCAACAACACTGGCGTAGCGGCGTGGCACTGGCGCAAAGCCTGAGCGAGCACCCGGCCATCAGCCAAGTGCTGCACCCGGCCCTGGCCAATGACCCCGGGCATGACCTCTGGAAGCGGGATTTTCTGGGCGCCAGCGGCCTGTTCTCGATACGGGTCAAAACCCGGGACACAGCCGTGCTGGGGCGGCTGTTCGATAATTTGCAACTGTTCGGGATCGGGCTGTCCTGGGGCGGCTTCGAAAGCCTGGTGGTCCCGGTCGGCCAGCCTGTGCGCAGCTGCACCCGCCAGCCCGACGAAGGTTATTTGATTCGGGTACATGCCGGGCTGGAACACATCGACGACCTGGTCGAAGACTTCCATCGGGCTCTGGATATAGCGTTTAAACAATGCAGGGTTGCGGTGGCCTGAACCCATCGCGAGCAAGCTCGCTTCTACAAGTCTGCGCTGTGGCGACTACACACCTTATGGCGCATAGCGCAGAGGCAGCCGCGTGGAATACTTGATTTGCTCCATGGAAAAACTCGAGCTGATGTCGGCCAGACCCGGGATGCAAATCAACTGTTTGTAAACCCCGTCATAGGCCGCGACATCCGGCACTGCCACCCGCAACAGGTAATCCGTGTCACCCGCCATCCGATAGACCTCCACCACCTCATCCACTGCCGAGACCGCGGCGTGAAACTGCGCCAGCCAGTGCGCATTGTGTTGCGTGGTTTTGATCGACACGAACACCACCACCCCGACATTGAGTTTGTGGCCGTCCAGCAAGGCGACCCGGGCACGGATGATTCCGGACTCTTCCAGCTTCTGAATCCGCCGCCAGCACGCCGTGCTGCCCAAGCCAATCTGGTCGGCAATCTCGGCCACCGGCCGCGTGCAATCGGTTTGCAGAATTTGCAGGATGGCCCGGTCAAGCTTGTCCATGGAGGTCTTTACCTTGCTGGAAAAATGGAACGGCTCAGCCCTTGGCTGCCATTGCGGTCACTTCCACACGCATGCCTTCGACTGCCAATGCGGCTACACCCACGGCGGCGCGAACCGGCCATGGCCTGGCAAAGAAACGCTTGTACACCTCGTTGAATGCCGCGCGGTCAGCCATGTCCGTGAGGTAAATGGTCAGATGCAAGACCCGGTCCATGGAGCTGCCTGCGCGTTCCAGCGCGACCTTGAGCGCTTGCAGCGTGCATTCGCTCTGCTCGGTGATACCCCCCAGTTCCAGGCTGCCATCGGCACGGGTGGGAATCTGGGTGGAAACCAGCAGGCCGGCAAAACCGGCCACGTCGGACGAGATCGATTGGGTGTCTGGATCAGGGGTGAAGGTGATGTCTTGGTTGGCCATGTAAATCTCTTTTTGTTGGGGAACTGTCACGCTTGAAGCGCCACAGTTTACAGCCTCAGCGTCGGAACGTTGTTGATCGAGTCTTAAATAACCGCAACCCGTACCGTCACTGTGGCGACTTGCGCGGCAATCGCGCCAGTCAAACAAGCGCTCATCCGCACTTGCCGGGGTGACTTTTTGTCATGACATCCTCTACAGCTGCTGCTCATTGTCAGCCTCAAGCCTGCGCTCCTATTTTGCTATTTCGTTCCAGCCAAGGAGTAGCAAACATGCATCACTCATCTGAGCACACCCCCGACATCCAGTCCGCCGCCAGCCTGCTCAACAGCGGCGATGTGTATTCCGGCGCCTACAACTTTATGAGCAGCATCAGTGCCGGGGTCGATCCGCGCACCGGTGCGTTCTCGGCCTCGATCAGCCTGCCCACAGGCGCCGCCAATGATTTGCGCGGGCCCATCGGCCAATTGCATCTGAGCCATAGCCCGCTGATGACAGCCGACCAGGGCTTTGGTCTGGGCTGGATGCTCGGCACCACCTCCTGGGACGGTGTCAGCCAACAACTGCAGCTCAATTCCGGCGAGCGCTTTCGCGGTGAGATTGTCGGCCAGAGCATGCGTTTCCCCGATGTGCGCTTGCCGGTGGTAACGGTCACGGTGCAGCGCCAGGAAATGTGGATCCGGCATAACGACGGCAGCTGTGAACGCCTTATCCCCTTACCCGGACATCCAAGCCTGTGGGTGGTCAGCACCCTGGTGGGTGCCGATGGCAGCGCTCTGAGGTTTGACTGGCGTTCGGTTGGCAATGCGGCCTACCTGCAAAAAATCAGCGATGCCCAGGGCCGCACGGTGCTGGCACTGACCTACGAGGGCGTGCTGACCCATCTGACGTTGCAACCGGATACCCCCTCACAGGTGGTCATGTCTTTTCACCGGGTCTCCGGGCAGTTGCGCCGGGTGACGGTGGACGGCCTGCCCGGCAGTGGCTGGCAGTTTGAATACACCCGCAGTGATTCAGGCCTGTTGCTGCTGAGCAAATGCACCCAGCCCACCGGCAGCACCGAGGAAGTGACCTATAGCGAGGCAAACGGTCTGGCGTTGCCGCCGGGGGCTCCGTTCCCCCGGATGCCGGTGGTCAGTCAGACCCGCAAGGACCCGGGGGCCGGCCTGCCGGTGCAGCTGGTTCGCTATGACTACCGCCTGTACGGCAGCAACAACTATTTTGGCTGGCCGGCAGTGCGCCAGTGGCGCAACCGCGAAGACAATCTCTATCACCTGACCGGGGGCGGGGATTTCCTCTATGGCTCCACCGAAACCCTGATGGATGCCCGGGGCACCCCCCTGCAAACCATCAGCCGCACCTTTAACCGCTTCCACCTGCTGACCCGTGAACGCACGCAACAGGGCCAGACCCTGCAGGAAACCGAAACTACTTATTACGACGAGCCCTGGCTGCCCATTGCCCGGCAACTGCCGTATTTCCAGTTCCCGCATAAAGTCATTACCCGCAAGGCGCAGCTGGATGGCCAACGGGTACTGCGGGAGCTTGTTACCGAAGAAGAAACCCGCTACGACGAGCTGGGCAACCCGGTGTGGCACCGCAATGCATTGGGGGTCGTTGAAGAGTCCGAGTACTACCCGGTAACCGGTGAGAGCGACAACTGCCCGGCCGACCCATTGGGCCGCATCACCCGTCTGAAAAGTCGTACGGTCAGCCCCCCACCCGGCACCGAAGGCCCGGTCAAGCAGACCCGATATCGCTATCAATCCCTGCCCGTGCGTGGGGATGCTCCAGGGTTTGCATTGCCGACTTTTATCCAGAGCAGCGAAGAGCGGTTGCTGCTGGTTGAAGGCGATAAACCCACTGAATTGGGCCGTTCCAGCCAGACCTTTATCAATGCTCCGGCCTCACCCCATCACGGCCGTATGCTTAGCGAAACCCAAAGGGTACAGGGCAAAAGCACCACCCGGACCTACAGCTACACCCTGACCCAAGCGCCAGACGCACGCTCTCTTCAACGTGCCGTGCTGCAGGAAAATGTCACGATTACAGGTCACGATGGCCAGTCAACTGTTGCGCAATCGTCGCAGGATTTGTACTCCGGCCTGATGGTCACCGAGCAGACCGACGAGCAGTTGCGCATGGCCTTTGCCCACGATGCCCTGGGGCGTGTGACTCAGGAAGTCGCGGCTCCGGATTCAGCCTTCGAGGCCAAGGTCAACTGGGCCTATTCCTTGTCAGCGAACGAGCGCTGCCAGACCCGAATCGGCGCTTCCGGGCGTAAGGAAACTGTCTGGCTCGATGGCATGGCCCGGGAAATCCGCCGTGAAAAACAGACCGACAGCGGTGAGACCTATACCGCCTGGACCGCCGAATATGACGTGCTGGGCCGGGTGTTCCGTGAAACGACTTACGATCCCGGTAACGAAGACGTCCCGGCCCTGAGCCTGACCACTGAGCGGACCTTTGATGACTGGGGCAATGTGCTGACCGAAACCGGCGCGGACGGTGTCACCCAGCACACCCTGGCCGACCCGGTGGCCCTGACCGGCAGCAGCTGGCAGACCGACGCCAATGGCGTGGCCGGGGCCAGAACAGTCACCACCCACACCCTGGATGGCAAGCCGCTGACCGAGCGATTGTATTGCGCAGACGGCGTACTTCAGCACGAATTGAGCTGGACCTATGACGGGTTGGGCCGCTGCATCAGCCAGTCCGATGCCATGGGCCGGGAGACCCGGCAGGAGTGGGATGTACTGGACCGACTGGTATCCACCACCCTGCCCGACGGCAGTGTCATCAAGCGCACCTATGCCGAAGGCCATGACAGTGAATTGCCGACTACGGTATCGATTAGCCACCCTTCATTGGGCAGTAATGAAGTCCTGCTGGGCGAGCGCAAATATGACGGTCTGGGCCGACTGGTGTGGGAAAAGGTCGGGCAGAGTGCCTCCAAATGGGAATATGCCGAAGGAGAAATCCACGCCCATAGCCAAATCCTGCCCGACGGTACCCGGGTGCAGAGTGAGCGCCAACCGGAACTGGGCGACGCATTGCTGTCGCTGCAAGCGCCCGGGATCAGTGTGTTCAATAAATACGATCCGCTAAGCGGCCGTTTGCTGGAATCCCGGGGCAATCTGGGTCTGCAAAAAGATCACTGGTCTCCGTCCGGCCAACTGAGCAAAGCCGACTACGCCTGGCACGGCGACCAGCCGCGCTCGCAACAGCAAAGCACTACACCGGCGGGCACAGTGACGCGGCTGACCGATGCCGACGGCGCCGAACAGCGCTGCCAATACGACGAATTGGGTCGCTTGATTCAACAGCAAGGCCCTGACGTCACTATTAGCGTCACCTACGATGCAGCCTCGCGAATTCATCAGCAGCGCACGCAATCTATAGACGGCTCGCGGGACATGACCGTAACCCTGGGCTACGACAGCCTGGGCCGTCCGGCCCGCCGAGAAACGGCTACCCGCACGCCCACCCGACAGTCCCTTGAAATCCAGACCCAGCAATGGCGTAAAGACGGCAAGCTTGCGCAGCGTGAACTGACCCATGACGGTGTTCTGGTGCGTAGTGAAAGCTTCGACTACGACCTGCGCGGACGGATGATTGCCCATCGCCTTGCAGGCCCGTCGTTGCCCGAAGATGCCCACGGCAAAACCTACCGCGAGCAGCACTTTCAATACGACGCCCTCGACAACGTCCTGCGTCTGGAAACGGTCTTTGCCGACGCCAGCGTCAACAATGTCAGCGTATTCGGCTACAACCCCGCCGACCTTACCCAACTGCTTAGCGTCAGCCACAGCCGCGCCGATTACCCTGCACCGGTAACCCTGGAGTACGACGCGCTGGGCAATTTACTCAAGGATGAACGGGGCAATCCGCTGCACTACGATGCCCTGGGCCGACTCATTGGCGTCACCCTGCCTACAGGCGAACGCCGCTGGCACTACGGCCCGGCGGGCAACATCATCAAGACCGAGGACACTAATGGCCCGCGCTGGCGTTACCACACCGGCGGCCAGCTCAGTTGCGAGGTAGGTGAAAACACCCAGACCCGCTGGGTGCGGGCCGGTGACGTTCCGGTGGCTGAAAGCCGTCTTGCATCGGCAGTGCGCGAAGTGATTCTGCTGGGCACCGATGCCCAGGGCTCGATAACCACTGAGGCCAATGACGGGATTAACACCCCGGTCTACGGCGCCTACGGCCAGAGCCAGCCCGGCACCAGCCGACTGGGCTACGCCGGCGCTTTGCGCGAACAGGACAGCGGCTGGTATTTCCTGGGTGATTACCGCATCTATAACCCCGCACTGATGCGCTTCCACAGCCGTGACAGCCTCAGCCCCTTCGGCGAAGGCGGGCTCAATGGCTATGCCTATTGCGCCGGCGATCCGGTCAACCGCATCGACCCGTCGGGCCATTCGTGGCTGGACTGGCTGTTGCCGGCGGCCGGTCTCGCGCTGGCACTGGTCGGCACCGTGGCCTCCCTGGGTGCGTTGGCGGCGCCTACAGCGGCACTGACCGCCAGCTATGTAACGGCAGTCACTACTGCGACCTTGAGCGTGGTGTCGCTGGCAGCGGATGTGGCCTCGATAGCCTTGCTGGCCACCGGCAATGAAAACGCCGGGCGGATTCTGGGCTGGGTGGGCATGGCAACCGGGCTGGCTTCGGCGGCTCCGTCAATGGCCGGGGCTGCGGCCAAGGGAGTGAAGAGTGCAGGCAAGTTCGTGGGCAGCTGGCAGCACAAACTGCAACATGCAGGGGGGGTTACGAGAGGCCGCCGTGCATTACCCGGGGGAACCCAGCGAGTGACACCCATGCGCGACATGGATCTGTCCTATTTGCTGGAACAAACACCGATCCGGAATAGCTTTTTGCCGCACTTGTCCCGTAGTGATTTGCAAAGTTTAGGGCAAACCAATTCGGCTAACAGGCGCGCCGTTTATAGCAGGCCCCTGGAACTTCCGTCGGCAGCTCCCGTGAGCGTTATCTCTGACGGGAACCTCTATCTGGCTAACGGAGGGTTTCTCGATCACAACCCGGCCTACATCAGAGAAGTCAGACAAATCGTATCCGGCACTCATCCCCACTATTACCCCTGGCAGCTGGGGGAAGCCGGAATCAGCAACCCAAGTGCCTTGAGGATCGTCAGCAGAAGGGAATTAGACCGCTATACGGACCATATAGCCCGACATGGTCGACCAAGGCTGATGAGCCCACTGCAGGAATTGGCCGAAGCTGATTATCAATGGCTTCATTCTCGCACGGCGCAGCGGCCTGCCTCGCCTCCCCAGGAGGCCACTATAAGGCAGAGAACCCAGAGGTGCCGGATTCTGTAGTGCTGTACCTGAGTTAACTCCAGCAGAGTGACTCAGGTCTGTTTCGGCTCTATCTCGACTGCCATTGCGAAACTTTTATGGCGCCCCTGATGCGCTGCTGATTAAACCGCCGGGGCCAGGATCAAACCTGGTTCCGGCGTTTAGCGACTCACCTGAAGTCTTGTTCGAAGCAGCACTTCACTAGCCCCTGCCAGTACCCGGTCGGCCTCCTCCTGGCGCTGATCATCCGACAGCGCCTGCGGGCCATTGTGTAGCGCTCAGTAACACCCCTGCCCTTTTACTGTGCGCCCAGGCCTGGCCCATTCCTCCCGCCCCCCTGCCCGGCAAGGTCCGGCTCCCCGTGGCGTAATTCGTGCATTCAAATTCGACCCTTCTTGCCTGAATCCGCCATGCGCCCCAAGGAACTGAAACTCTGGACCACCGGTGTCGCCCATCTGCTGGCCTTGCCTGCCGGGCACGGGCGACTGGCGGGCTTGAGCCACTGGCTAAGGCAGGTCTGCCCGATCGATCACTTTGTTCTGTTCGTCTACGAAGGCAATCACCGGCCGCTGGCCCTGTTCGATACCTTCTCGGCGGACAAGCGTGCGGTGTATGTCGATGACTATCAGTGCGGGCCTTACTTGCTGGACCCTTTCTACCTGGCCTGCACCCGCGCGCAACCACCGGGGCTGTGGCGCCTGCGCCAGTTTGCACCCGACCATTTCTATCTCGGCGAGTACTACCTGACCTACTACCAGCAAACCGGACTGGCCGAGGAAGTGGCCTTTTTCGTCGACCTGGGCGAAGGCGCCATGGCCGTGCTGTCACTGATGCGCAGCACCGCCAGTTGCGCCTTCAGTCGCGATGAAATGCAGTTGATCGAGTGCGCACAAGCGGTGGTCGAGCAGGTGATCAATGAAGCCTGGCGCTTGCGCCAGACCGAGCAGCCGCGCCCGGCCCAGGATCTGGACTTCAAGATCCGCGATGTCTTCGATCACTTTGGCGCCCACATCCTCACCGTGCGCGAGCAGGAAATCGTGCAACTGCTGCTGCGCGGCCATTCCAGCGCCTCGGTGGCCGAACAACTGGGCATCAGCCCCGGCACGGTGAAGATTCACCGCAAGAACATCTACGCCAAACTGGGGATAGGCAGCCAGTCGGAATTGCTCGGGCTGTTTATCCGCGACCTCACCGGCCAGGAGCTGGTTGTCGAGCCCTGACACCTGATAACGACTCTATCCCCCAAGGGATATATACAGCGCAAAACCCCGATTGCTAGTTTGGCCCCCGACGCGCTGATTCATCACTGCAAGGGAGCCGGACCGTGAACGACAACCCGCCAAGCGACATCGAATTCTGCAATGTGGTCAAACGCTACGGCGAGGTATCAGCCGTTAACGGGCTGAACTTCGCCGTGCGCCGTGGCTCATTTCATTCTTTCCTCGGCGGCTCCGGCTGCGGCAAAACCACCACCCTGCGCATGATCGCCGGCTTCGAACAACCCAGCAGCGGCGAAGTGTTGCTGGCGGGCAAAAACGTGGCCGGCGTGCCTGCATTCGAACGACCGGTGAATATGGTGTTTCAGCATTACGCACTGTTCCCGCATTTGACCGTGGCGCAAAACATCGCCTACGGCCTGCGCTACCGCAACCCGCGGCCGGACAAAAAAACCCAGCTGCGCATGGCCGACGAGGCCCTGGAAATGGTGCGCCTGAGCGGCTTCGGCCAGCGCAAGCCCAGCGAGCTGTCCGGCGGCCAGCAACAGCGCGTGGCCCTGGCCCGGGCGCTGGTCAACAAACCCACGGTATTGCTGCTGGATGAGCCGCTGGCAGCCCTGGATCGCAAGTTGCGCAAGGAGATGCAGTCCGAGTTGCTGCGCCTGCAACGGGAGGTCGGCATCACCTTCGTACTGGTCACCCATGACCAGGAAGAAGCCTTGTCGATGAGTGACAGCATCAGCGTGATGCACAACGGCTCGATCATTCAGACCGCCACCCCGGAGCAACTCTACGAAGCCCCGGCCAGCCGCTACGTGGCCGATTTCATTGGCGAGTCCAACCTGTTCAACGGCACGGTGCGCCAGCTGCAGGGCAACTCGGTGGTGCTGCGCACCGAGCAGGGGCTGGAGCTTGAAAGCCCGCTGACCCCCACCGGCAAAACCTTGAGCGCCGATGCCCCGGGATGCATCGCCGTGCGCCCGGAGCTGATCAGCATTGCCGGCGCCAACGCCGACATGCTTCGCGAAGTGAAGCTGCCAGGCCGCGTGGAAGACCGCATCTATCTGGGCAACTGCACCGAATATCGCGTGCGCACCCAGGCCTTCGGGGTGATTTGCGTGCGTGTCCCACGCCAGCAGGATCACCCGGCCAATGCCTTCGAACACGGCGCAGCCGTGAGTGTCGGCTGGGATCACGCCAACGGCCTGGCCATGGCGTTGTAAATCAACGATTCGTTTCAACAACCGAATGTGGAGCGCGTTATGGACCAGAAGACATTTATCAAAAACCTGCGCAGCTGGCAGAACGGCTCGATCAGCCGTCGCGACTTCCTGGGACGCACCGGCCTGGGGGTTGCCGCAGCCGTGGTCGCCAGCAACATGCCCGGCCTGCTGATGTCCAGCGCCCAGGCGGGCGAGCAAAAACTGTCGAGCGATCGCCTGGCACTGGCCACCTGGCCGAACTATCACAGCCAGGAAAATCTTGACGACTTCGGCAAAACCAGCGGCGCACGGGTGTCCATGAGCGTGTTCGGTTCCAACGAAGAAATGCTCGCCAAGCTGCAAGCCGGCGGCAGTGGCTGGGACGTACTGGTGCCCACCAACTACACCATCAGCACCTACGTCGGCCTGGGCCTGATCGAACCTCTGGACCTGGCGCGCCTGCCCAATTTCGATGCCTCGGCCTTCCAGCAAAAGTTCATGGCCCAGGGCACGGTGGACGGCAAGGTTTACGCGGTGCCGAAAAACTGGGGCACCACCGGGATGCTCTACGACAGCGAAAAACTCAAGGACGGCCCCGCCAGCTGGAAAGCGTTCTGGGCCGCCGCCCAGGGTCCCGCCAGCGGCCGCACCATGGTCCACGACTACCAACTGACCGCCATTGGCAACGCCCTCAAAAGCTTCGGCTACAGCTTCAACTCTCTGGACCCGAAAGAGCTGGCAGATGCCGAGAAACTGCTGATCGAAGTCAAGCCGCACCTGTTTGCCATCAACTCCGATATCCAGCCATCGATGCGCAGCGGCGATGCCTGGCTGGCGATGTCCTGGACCGGTGACGCCTCGCAGCTGCACCGCGACCTGCCGCAGATGCAATACGAGCTGGGCAAGGAAGGAGGCGAACTGTGGAGCGACTTCTTCGCGATCCCCAAAAGCTCCGAGCACAAGGACGCTGCCTACGCCTTTATCAACTACCTGCTCGACCCACAGCACAACAAGCTCGAAGTCTTGAGCCACGGCTACCCCAGTGGTGACAAGCGGGTCGACGCCCTGCTGCCGGTCGCCCTGCTTGAAGACCCGATCATGTACCCGGCCGCCGAAGCCCTGAGCCCGCTGGAGTTCGGTGCCGCCGCCACACTCACCAGTCCGGCACGGGCTGAACTGATGGCCCGTTTCAAGTCCGCCTGATGCTTTGCCATGGCCATTGAGGAGCCCCCCATGAACGCCGCCGCCCACCCGCAATCGGTACAGCCGGGCACAGCCCTGTCAGTCGGGGCACGCCAGCGGCGCAGCCTCGGCCGGCGGATGACGCTGCTCATGCTGTTGCCATCGACCCTGTGGTTCCTGCTGTTGCTGCTGATGCCGCTGCTGATCATTCTGGTCTACAGCTTCGGCGAACGCAGTGCCGTGGGCGGCTATGCCGCCGGCTTCACCCTGGACAACTACCTGAACCTCGGTTCGCGGGCCGCCGCGTTCAGCAACACCTTGATCCTGGCGCCACTGGGCACTCTGGTGTGCCTGGTGGCGGCCTACCCGCTGGCGTACTTTCTGGCGCTCAAGGTGAGCAAGAACCGTTCGCTGCTGCTGACCCTGGTGATAGTGCCGTTCTGGACCAGTTTCCTGATCCGCACCTATGCCTGGATCTTCCTCCTCAGCGGCAAAGGCATTCCGGCGCTGCTGGCCAGTTTCGGCCTGGAAGACGTACGCCTGATCAACACCCCGTGGGCAGTGCTGATCGGCATCGTTTACGGCTACTTGCCGCTCATGGTGTTTCCGATCTATGTCAGCCTGGAAAAACTCGACAAGCGCCTGCTGGAAGCCTCCGCCGACCTGGGTGCCAGTGCCTTTGAAAGCTTTCGGCGCATCACCCTGCCACTGAGCGCACCGGGTGTGATTACCGGGGTGATGCTGGTGTTTATCCTGCTGATGGGCGAGTTCCTGATCCCGGCCATTCTCGGCGGCGGCAAAGTGTTCTTTCTCGGCAACGCGCTGGTCGACCTGTTCCTGCAATCGCGCAACTGGCCATTTGGCAGTGCGCTGGCAATGACTCTGGTGGCGATGATGCTGGTGATCATCGGTGTGTATCTGAAACTGGTGGCGCGCTATGGCGGCCGTCCTGTCGACTCGGGGGTGTGACATGTGGCTGCGCAGCTATTCGACATCGTTGTATCTGTTTCTCTACGCGCCGATTGCCCTGATCGTACTGTTCAGCTTTAACGCCGGGCGCAGCGGCCTGGCATTCGAATGCTGCTCGGTGCAATGGTTCGGTCGCGCCTTCGGCAACCCGTTCATCATGGAGGCGCTGGCCCATAGCGCATTCATTGCCTTGACCAGCGCGGTAATAGCCACCCTGTTCGGTACCCTGGCGGTATTCGGCCTGCAACGGGCCGGGCCCAGGGTGCGGCTGATGTTCGATGCCCTGACCTATTGCGCGATCATCGTTCCCGGGATCGTCATCGGCATCTCGACCCTGATTGCCTTCATCAGCCTGTTCGACTTCATCAACCCGTTGCTGGCCAGCTGGATACCTGCCGCGCCGCGCCTGAACATGGGCTTTGCCACGGTCATTGCGGCGCACTCATTGTTCACCATGGCGCTGGTCATGGTGATTGTGCGCAGTCGCGTCGACTCCCTGGACAAAGCCTTGCTGGAGGCCTCGGCCGACCTGTATGCGCCGCCGATGCAGACGTTCTGGCGGGTCACGCTGCCGCAGATCAGCCCGGCGATCATGGCCGGGTTCCTGCTGGCATTCACCTTCAGCTTCGACGATTTCATCATCGCCTTCTTTGTCGCCGGCTCCGAAACCACCTTGCCGATTTACATCTTTTCCTCCATTCGCCGCGGCGTGACGCCGGAGATCAACGCTGTCTCGACCGTCATTATTTGCCTGTCACTGTTGCTGCTGTTCACTTCCCGTCATCTGCAAAGCCGCCGTACCAACAGCCAGGAGTCTCAGCATGCGTGATCAGCTTTATATCAACGGCGAATGGGTGGGTGCGGACCTGGGGGGCTTGCTCGACGTCATCGATCCGGCCACCGGCCAGGTTTTTCACCGGGTCGCGGCCGGCACTGAAGAAGACATTGATCATGCCGTGCGCGCAGCTCGCCGCGCGTTCGACAGTGACTGGGGCAAAACCAGCGGCGCCGAGCGCGGGCAATGGCTCGACGCCCTGGCCGATGAACTGCAGCACCACCAGCAGGGACTTGCCGAGCTGGAAGTGCGCGATAACGGCAAGCCGCTGCCCGAAGCCCAGTGGGATGTTGGCGATGCGATTGGCTGCTTTCGCTATTACGCGGGGCTGGCCCGGGAACTGGATCAGCAACAGGATCAACCGCTGCCATTGCCCGACCCGCGTTTTCGCTGCCGGATCCGCCATGAACCGATTGGCGTGGCCGGGCAAATCATCCCGTGGAACTACCCGTTGCTGATGGCGGCATGGAAGGTGGCCCCGGCATTGGCCGCCGGCGCCACCCTGGTGCTCAAGCCCTCGGAACTGACTCCGCTCACGGCCCTTGAACTGGCCGCTGCCGCAGACCGTATCGGCCTGCCGGCCGGGGTCCTGAACATCGTTACCGGGCTTGGCACTGACGCCGGTAGCCCCCTCACCGAGCACCCGGCAGTGGACAAACTGGCCTTCACCGGCAGCGTGCCCACCGGCTCGAAAATCATGACGGCGGCGGCCCGCAGCATCAAGAACATCAGCCTCGAGCTCGGCGGTAAATCGGCCTTTATTGTGTTCGACGATGCCGATATCGATGCCGCCGTGGAATGGATTCTGTTCGGCATTTTCTGGAATCAGGGTCAGGTGTGCAGCGCCACCTCACGCCTGCTGGTGCAGGAAAGCATCGCTGCGCGGTTAATCGAGCGGCTGGTGGAGGAAACCCGAAAAATTACCATCGGCCCCGGCCTGCAACCCGGGGTGTTGCTTGGCCCCCTGGTGAGTCAGGGCCAATA
Organism: Pseudomonas sp. Lz4W; assembly: GCF_000346225.2. Classification (NCBI taxonomy): domain Bacteria; kingdom Pseudomonadati; phylum Pseudomonadota; class Gammaproteobacteria; order Pseudomonadales; family Pseudomonadaceae; genus Pseudomonas; species Pseudomonas sp. Lz4W. Next base: position 3,109,396 of record NZ_CP017432.1, read on the forward strand.
CGACAAGGTCCTGGGCTACATCGATCAGGGGCTCGCCAGCGGCGCTCGTCTGCTCACTGGCGGTCAGCGCCCCGGGCATCTGCAAGAGGGCTATTTCATCCAGCCGGCAATCTTCGACGAACCGGGGCATAACAGTATTCTATGGCGTGAAGAAGTGTTCGGGCCGGTGTTATGTATCAAGCGCTTCAAGACCGAAGAGCAAGCCGTGCAAATGGCCAATGCCAGCCGCTTCGGCCTCGCCGCTGCCGTGATGAGTGCCGACCTGCACCGCACCAGCCGGGTGGCCAACCAGTTGCGGGCGGGCATAGTCTGGATCAACTGCTCGCAACCGACCTTTGTCGAAGCGCCGTGGGGCGGCATGAAACACAGCGGCATTGGCCGCGAACTCGGCCAGTGGGGGCTGAACAATTATCTGGAAACCAAGCAGGTGACCGAGTACATCGATGACCGGCCGTGGGGCTGGTATCTGAAATAACCGCCATGGGCACCCTGCCTGTTGCAGGCAGGGTGCCCACGGCTCACTCGATCAGGCCCAATGCCGATCCCGCCAGTTTCGCCACTTGCATCACGCCACCCGGATCTTCATGGTCTTCAAGCATCCAGCTCGCGGACAGCCCTGCCCATGCAAGGACCCAGCGCAACAATCTGCTGCGCTCAATACCGCTGGCGGCTGCCACGATTTCCAGACGCCGGGCAAAGCGGCCTGGGGCCAGCGCACTGTGGTGATCGGGGTTGCAGAAAATGTTGGCGTAATCGAATCCGCGTTCTCCGTAGAGCCCCTTGGGGTCGATGGCCAGCCAGCCGGCCGCGCCGAAATCGAGCACGTTGCCATGGTGGACATCGCCGTGCAGCACCCCGACGTCCCGGGGACTGGCCAGCAGTTCGCGGGCGCTGGCGGCGCAAAGCTGCAGAATGCCGCCGTGGGACGCCGCTGCGCCCCATAGCGACTCGAAACGCTGTTGCAGCGGGACCAGAGCCGGAAGCGGCTTTGGCGACGGTTTATGCAAACGGCCGATAACCCTGCACAGAATGTGCGTGGCCTGATCATCGGCGCCGTCTGCGACCATTCCCGCAAGCGTGGCGCGGCCCTGGGCACGCTGCAACAGCAACGCCTCATGGTCATGGGCCAGCACCGGTGCCGCTCCCTCCCCCGCCCACCAGGCCATCAGCTGAGCACCGGCCTGCTCTTCGGGCTCTTGCGAGACTTTAAGCATGGCCGGCTGCCCGCCCTGGCTGACAGGCAACAAATAACCATTGCGCGAAGCAAAGGCCTCACCCTCGATGGTCAGTTGCCATTGCTCCAGCCAGGGCGTGAACAGGTCGTGATTCAATTCTGGATTATTCACCCGGGCTCCTGATTCTCAGCGCAATGGCGGCAAACCATAGGCGGCCAGATCAACATCCGCCAGCTTGCGCAAAATCTGGTCGGCGTGCTGGTATTTGCTGTCGGCCATGGCTTCGTCGGGCACCGCAATAGCGGCCATGTTGGCGGCCTTGGCGGCGGTCACGCCAAAGGGCGAATCCTCGAACACCAGGCAATCCTCGGGTGCCACGCCCAGACGCCGGGCAGCCGTCAGAAAGATGTCGGGCGCAGGTTTGGCGGCGCCGACTTCAGGGTCGTCAGCGGTAACAATGGTGTCGAACAAGTCAAACCATTCGCGGTGCAAGGTCGTCTTGTGCGCAAGGGAATGGCGCGACGAACTGGTGCCCACGGCAATCGGGATGTTATGCGCCTGCAAGTGCCGCACCAGCGCTTCGGCCCCCGGCATGCCCAGGGCCTTGGGGAAACGCTCGCTCAACAGCGGTTCGCGCACGAGCAGAAACTCGTCCACCGTGAGCGGCAACTCCAGGGCCTTGACCAGAATGGCCGCCAGGTCCCGGGCACCGCGACCGATGATTTGCTGCTTGATCTCCCAGCCATAGGTGCGCCCGTAGCGCGCGGCGATAATCTGTGTCACTTCGCTGTAGATACCCTCGGTATCCAGCAACAAACCGTCCATATCAAAAATTACGGCCTTGATCGGGCCCACAGCAGTACGCGGTGCGTTCATCACAACAGATCCATGCAAGGGACTAAAAGGATTCAGCACAATAACGGTCCGGCTTGCCTGAATGCCAGCGGCAACAGAAATAAGTCGCGGCTTCCATCGCTGGCAAGCCAGCTCCCACCAGGACTGGCTGCTCCACCGAACCTAATTCCCCGGCTACAGTCAGATAGTGCATGCATCTACAGTCAACCGGGGCGCATTTCATGGACACCTTCAAGCACTTGCTCAACAACTGGGAAGCAAAAGCCAGACAGACCGGCGAACGGGTGGAATACACCCTGACCCTGGATAAACATGACCTGATCAAAATCAAGGCGCTGGCCCAAGCCTATGGCCTGGATGAAGCGACCATCACTGAGGGGCTACTGCACTCAGCAGTCATGGAAGCAGAGAAATCCATGCCCTATGTACAGGGCTCGGAAGTGATCCGGGTTGAAGACGGTGAAGAGGTCTATGCCGATGCCGGCAAGACGCCGGCATTCGTGGCAGCGGAACAGACATTATCCAAAAGCATGGGCAGTAGCTGATAACAGCAGCACTGCAAAGGGCAGTTGATTGCGACTGCCTGCCGGGCAACACGGCTCAAACCCTCATTTAGTCATGCCAGGCTGTACTGTTGTGCAGCAGACCGGAGTGCGAAACGGCCTGGTACGCATTTCTGTTGGTGTGGAAGGCGTCCCTCACTCGCCGATAAAGTTGGCTTTACGCTTTTCCAGAAAGGCGTGGGCGCCCTCTTTTTGATCCTTAGAATCAAACAACAGCTGGAACGCCTTGCGCTCCAGGATCAATGCGCTGTCCAGCGACATGTCAGCGCCCGCCAGCATCACTTCCTTGATCTGCGCCACCGCCAGTGGCGGCAATGCGGCGATTTCTGCGGCCAGTTCAAGGGCCCGGGGCACTGTTTGAGCGTCGCTCACCACCTCGCTGACCATACCTATGGCAAGCGCTTGCGGCGCAGGCACCAGGCAGCCCGTGAGCGCGATGCGCATGGCCTGTACCTTGCCGACCGCACGGATCAGGCGCTGGGTACCGCCGGCACCCGGCATCAGGCCCAGCTTGACCTCTGGCTGACCGAAGCGCGCCGACTCACCGGCCACGATGATGTCGCAATGCATCGCCAGCTCACAACCACCGCCCAGGGCAAAACCGTTGACGGCAGCGATGATCGGCTTCGGACAACGACTGATGGCCTCCCAAAGGTATTCGGTGTGCCTGAGGTAGATCTCGATGGCGCTGGCGTGGGCGAACTCGCGGATGTCGGCCCCGGCAACAAAGCACTGCTCACCACCGGTCAGGACGATGGCGCGCACCCGCACATCGCTGGCCAGCGCACGAAAATGCACGGCCAATTGCTCGCGCACGGCACTGTTGAGAGCGTTCTTCGCTTCAGGACGGGAGATCTGCACCACTGCCACGCCATCATTGCGGACTTCCAGGGTCACGACCGGTTCTTGTCGGGAGTTCATTGTTGTTTTCCTCTCGATGCTGTTTCGCTATACGAAACTGGATACCAAAAAAGTCGCTCATCATAAGTAAGCTCTCAAACCGCTGTAAACCAACAGGTGGGCCGCCGGCCAGGCGAGTGTGTGTGCCCTGGCCAACAGGCATGGCCATGGGTGCATGTTTTCTGTGGCAGCCTTTGCTCAGTGCCGAAAATCGCCTGTGGGAGCCTGGCTTGCCAGCGTCGGGGTGGTGGCGCGATTGTCTTCGACGATGGGCCTGTACCTGGCAGCGGATTACAACACCAACACCCTGGAGGGTGTCGGTGCTAACGCGGGGGGTTCGCCTGAGCTGGTAAAGGGCAGAACCGGGTTCAGGGTTCTGCGAGATGCTGAACAGAGTCAGGGGACTTTTGAGGTGATCAGTCCTCTAGCGCGCGAACCCGCTCCTGACGCTGCTGCTCCTGGGGCTGAGCAGAGGACTGCAGGGTGAAATCGAATTCGATTTCGGCAAACTTGCCGCTCACTCCATGTTCGGCTGCGCGCTGCTGGTCATCGCTGAAGCTGATTTTGGCGATCAGTTCATCGCGTGTGGCGTAGGCAAAGTCGTCATGCAGGTACTGGTCGCCATCGAGGTTGATCTGGGTCGTGAGGTGACGATGATCCGCAGCAGAAATAAAGAAGTGGATATGCGCCGGGCGCTGCCCGTGACGGCCCAGTTGATCGAGCAGTTGCTGGGTCGGACCGTCCGGCGGGCAGCCATAGCCTGACGGCACGATGCTGCGAAAACGGTAGCGGCCTTCGGCATCGGTGACGATTCGCCGACGCAGGTTGAACTCCGACTGACTGGCATCGAAATAGGAATAGGTGCCGCCCGTGTTGGCATGCCACACATCGACCACCGCACCGGCAAGGGGCTCGCCAGCGGTGTTTTTCACCTGGCCCTGCATGAACAGCTGAACACCCGGGTCGACGCCGTCATCCAGTCGCGCCTCGAAGTTGGACAGTGGCGCGCCCGCTACATACAGCGGGCCTTCGATGGTGCGCGGGGTGCCGCCGGACTTGCCGGCCTGCTCGTCTTCGGCGTCCATCAACAGGTCCAGGTAATGCTCCAGCCCCAGGCCTGCCACCAACAGCCCGGCCTCCTGACGCGAGCCCAGGACGTTCAGGTAGTTCACGGCTTTCCAGAACTCTTCCGGGGTCACGGCGAGGTCTTCGATGATGTTCACTGAGTCACGCAGGATGCGGCTGATCAGGGCTTTGACCCGCGGGTCGCCCCCATCGTTGTGCAGACCGCTGGCCTCGTCGAGAAATTTACGGGCACTGGCAGTATGGGAAATTTTGGCGTTCATGGTGGTTCCTCATCTTGTAATTATTGGCGTAACTGACCGGGTTCCCAGGACTCAGCGGTCGTCCTCACGGATGGACGAAGGATGGCGACACATTGCAGTGACTTCGATAGCCATGTACGGGTACAGCGGCAACTGCATCAGCAGGTCGTGCAACTCCTGGACGCTGTCGACATCGAACACGCTGTAGTTGGCATAGAGCCCGGCAATGCGCCACAGGTGACGCCACTTGCCCTGATCTTGCAGGCGCTGGGCCAAAGCCTTCTCGTCTGCCTTGAGCCGGGCAGCCACCTCGGGGTTGATGTCGAGCGGCAGGTTCACGGTCATTTTTACGTGGAACAACATAAGGCTCTCCTTAGACTTGAGAAACGGCGGTGGCGGTTTTGTCGCGACGGAAAAACGCCAGGCGCTCTTCATCGAGGGTCAGGCCCAGGCCCGGGGTTTGCGGAACGTGAAGCTCAAAGTCGCGATACAGCAGCGGCTCACTGAGAATATCTTCGGTCAGCAACAACGGCCCGAACAGTTCGGTGTCCCAGGCCAGCTTGTTGAGGGTAATAAAGGCATGGGCCGAGGCCAGGGTGCCGATGCCGCCTTCCAGCATGGTGCCACCGTACAGGCTGATCCCCGCCGCCTCGGCAATGCTTGCGGTGCGCAGGACGGCACGGGGGCCGCCGTTCTTGGCGATTTTCAGGGCGAAAATCGAAGCAGCACCTTCCCGCGCCAGGTTGAACGCATCTTCCACGCTTTCGATGGATTCGTCGGCCATGATCGGCGCCGGGCTCATGCTGTTAAGGCGCACCATACCCGAGCGGTTGTTGCGCGAGATGGGCTGCTCGATCAGGTCGATGCCGTTGCTCCCCAGAATTGTGCAGGCGCGCAACGCCACAGATTCGTCCCAGGCCTGATTGACATCGACCCGCACACTGGCGCGATCGCCCAGGGCCTGTTTGATGGCAATCACGTGGGCCAGATCGCGGTTGACTTCACCGGCGCCGATTTTCAGTTTGAAGATGCGGTGGCGCCGCAGGTCGAGCATTTTTTCGGCTTCGGCAATATCTTTGCCGGTGTCGCCGCTGGCCAGGGTCCATGCCACCGGCAGTGAATTGCGCACCCGTCCGCCCAGCAGTTCGCTGACCGGCAGGCCCAGACGTTTGCCCTGAGCATCGAGCAGTGCCGTTTCAATACCTGATTTGGCAAAGGTGTTGCCGCGGATGCTGCGTTCAAGCCTCAGCATGGCAGCATTGATGTTGCTGCTGTCCTGACCCAGCAGCAACGGCGTGAAATGCCGGTCGATGTTGGTTTTGATGCTGTCCGGGCTTTCGTTGCCGTAGGCCAGGCCACCGATGGTGGTGGACTCGCCAATGCCCTCGATGCCATCGGCGCAGCGCACACGAATCAGCACCAGAGTCTGGTTCTGCATGGTGTGCATCGCCAGTTTGTGCGGGCGTATGGTCGGCAAATCGACAATTACCGTCTCGATCGATTCAATGGCTGTTGCAAGCATGTCTATACCCGTCAGATTCTTGAAATTCCGGGACTGATTCTGGTACGGCTTTTTTCCCGATACCAATATAGAATTGGTCTGACTTGATACCTTTAAGGTATGGGACCTGCTCTGGAGTTTCTATGGAACTGCGTCATCTGCGGTATTTCCAGGTACTGGCTCAAACGCTCAACTTCACCCGCGCCGCCGAGCTGCTGCATATTGCCCAACCGCCCCTGAGCCGGCAGATCCAGCAGCTGGAAGAAGAGTTGGGGGTGTTATTGCTGGAGCGTGGCCGACCGCTGAAGCTGACCGCTGCCGGGCGTTTTTTTTACGAGCACAGCACGGCCCTGCTGGAACAGTTGAGCAAGGTCTGTGACAACACTCAACGCATCGGCTCCGGAGAAAAAACCTGGCTGGGTATCGGCTTTGCGCCATCGACCCTGTATGGCGTGCTGCCGGAACTGATTCGGCGCCTGCGCGGCGGCAAGTCGGTGGAGCTTGAACTGGGGCTTTCGGAAATGACCACCCTGCAGCAGGTACAGGCACTCAAGGCCGGCCGGATAGACATCGGCTTCGGACGTATCCACATCGAGGATCCGGCCATCGTCCAGAGCATACTCACCGAAGACCGCCTGGTGGCTGCCCTCCCCGCCGGGCACAGACTGCTGGCAGGGCCCATCAGTCTGCGTCAGCTGGCAGCCGAGCCGTTTGTGCTGTACCCGGTCAATCCGCGGCCAAGCTACGCCGACCACGTGATTGCCCTCTTCGATTCCTACGGCGTGAACATCCATGTCGCGCAATGGACCAACGAACTGCAAACCGCCATTGGCCTGGTGGGCGCGGGAATCGGCGTGACCCTGGTACCGGCCTCGGTGCAATTGTTGCACCGCGACGATATTGGTTTTACCCCGCTGCTGGAGGCCAACGCGACTTCACCGATCATCCTCAGCCGGCGCGTGGGCGACGTGTCCCCCGGGCTCAATCATTGTTTGCAGGTGATTGAGGAACTGCTGCCGCAGCCTTGATCCGGCTGCCGGTTGCCCCTGTCACTTGCGACTAATGCCAAAGCACGAATTGTGCCGAGGCCCGGTAACGGGTATTGAATCCACAGTGGCAAACGATCAGGGATTATCAGCGGACAAGGGTTTGTCCAGTGCCAGGCAGCGGTTCATTGCCTGGGGCCTGATCCCGGAACCAACACCCAAGGACGCGTCATGGACAAGACAAGGATTGTACGAACAGATCTGTTCGAAGCCAGAAGCAGTACCGGCCGTATATACGAAATAGAGGAACTGACCACCCAAACCATGACCACCGGCGCGGATGGCGCAAACGCCGGGTGGACGCAGAGCAGCAGGCATTACCAGGTCAGCAGTGGCGGCCACGCCCACAAACTCAGCCATACCGAGTTTCATATTCTGGCGTCAGGGGAAGAGGCTGTACGCATTTGAGTCGTGCCGGACAACTTCGCGCAACCGGGCGCTACCCGACACCGCCCCTCCCCCGGCTGTATCGCCAGCCCCCGGTCACCCTGGTGTCATTTACCAGCGGTACACAGATCCCCGGTTGCCCGAATCAGTGCCAGTTCATGCAATTGATCCTTGGCCAGGCCTTTGCGCGCCTGAGCAACCCAGCGGCTGCAGTCCGGGGCATTGCGATACGCGGAGAAGGCACTGTAGTGCTGCAACAGCCGGGTTTGCAGTTGATCCAGCTGTGCCCGGATCTGCGTCGAGAGATCAGCCCGCGGGACGTCCGGAGCCTTGCCGGCAGCTTGCCATTCGGCCAGCAACCCATACTGCACCAGCTTGTTGCCTTCGATCTGGGCAGCCAGCAGCTCGGCCACAGCATCCGGGTCCAATTGCCTGGCCGTGGCCAGAACCCGGGCGTTACCAATGACTTGCGCTTCGCGCGCACCGTCCTGCACCGGCTTGCCACTGTCCCACTTACTCAGGGCAACCTGGTCTGCGATGTTCAATCGCTCATTCATGCTTGCCAGCAACAACGGCAACGACTCGGGAGGCGCTGAAGCCGTGCTGGCCTGGGCGCTACCGATAAACAGACTGAGGGCAGTAATGCCGAGCAGATGAAAAAAACCTGGGCGGTTAGACATGCAACTGATCCTTTTCGCTGAATAGTCAAAACTGCAGAACAATACCTCGCCACGCCAGAACATGCTGTGTTGTTGATTTAAACCCTGGGCCGTCAGCAGACACCATCGTTCAGGGTATGGTCAGATTGGGTGATGGCGGTATGATGGCCAGCGAATACTCTGCCTGATGAAAAAAACAACCAACTCCGCACTTTGGGCCCGGTGATCTGGCGCGGCGCAACCATTAGCTTTTTACTTTTTTTGTGAAGATGGAAGTTCAATGAACCTGACTAAACTCTCGCTTGCCCTGTCCTGCTGCGTAGCCATTTCGATGCTGGGCGGCTGCGCTGCCACTGTAAAAAGCAGCGGCACTGACACATTGGCAATCCGCGAAGCAGCCAAGCGCAACATCATCCTCGAGCTCCAGGGCAACACCAGGGTTGAGCAAAACAAGGACTGGCCGCGGTTGAAGGAAGAATGGAGCCAGGCCCTGCACGTTGAAGCGACCCAGGCCGGCTATGGCCTTGCCGAACCCCAGCCAATGAACCCTGTGGAAAAAGACGGTATCGGGCTCAGGATCAACGTGACCAACTTTCGCTACCTGACACCCGGTGCGCGTTATAGCGCCGGCGTTATGGTCGGTAATGCCTGGATCAACTCATCGGCAGACTTTACAGACTTGAAGTCAGGCCAGTTGATCGGGTCCCGGACCTACGACACTTCATCTTCAGCCTGGGAAGGCGTCATGTCGGCCATGACCGAAGAGCAGGTACAGGCTATCGCGCGGCAAATCATAAGTGACATCAAGCGTGCCAAGGCCCAGTGACCTGAACAGGCCCGGATCAACGCGCAGAGGTGGCGCAAAAGTCACACCCATGAAAAAGCCGCGACTCGCGGAAGTTGGACCTGATCATTGAACAACATGCTCTGGACCGAGTGATTTGAACACTCGGGCCCTTGCACCCAATGCCCTCGCACACGCTCATAAGTCATTGGATGTTTATAAAAAGCGAGGTCATTCAATTGATGATATTGATGTTTCCATTAGATAAATCTACACCTCTATCACGCACCGATTAAAATAAATAAAAATTTAAAAACCCTGCCTCAGGTGAACCCATGAAAAATAGTGTGATTGCATCTATCCTGTTCGGCTCCGCGCTTTCTTTACAGGTTTTGGCGAACGGACTGGAAGTCGAGCACAGACTAATTGAGCAGCGCTGGTACACGTTCGAAGACGTGATAGAAAAGAGAAAGACCTATAACAGGGTCGATATTTCGCGAGGGTACATCGAATACTATTTCGAGGGTGATAAATATACCCCCCAGTATCCCGAAGAGAAATTGTCGCCGCTACAAAAATTCTATTCCAATCATGGCAGCGTTGGAACATATGCGGCGGCTGATTATGAAACCGCGCTAGACAAGGCGTGCATAGATGTTGTCTCTGGTTCTTTAGGTACATTTATAGGCGACTATCAAACCTCCAAAAGACCTGACAGGCAGCAATATAAACGCATCGTAGTCGGCATAAGGTCTTTAACGTACAAAGGCCCCGAGTACAACTTCAAGAGCCTTTCATCCTGGTCGCCTGTCGCGTTACCCAAGCACAACAGAAGCCTTCTTTGTGACATTTATGAAGTCAGTAGCAAAGAGAGTGATATGAAATACATTGTTTATGCTGCTTCCGTGACAAGCGCCATGTTTGACGAAATTCATGGGGCCCCACCGCCAGATAATAAGGACGAGTAATTATAAGTCTTCGCTCTCATGCTGCGGCCCCCATTGCTGCGGCATTGGCTGGATCAACCTTGAGGCGGTGAACTGAATCATGGGTTTTGCGCAATTGGCTCAGCTACGTGACCGACTTCGGGCTGGGAAGGAGCAAGTGCTGTCTGGCACGAAGAGCGGCCATTGTCCGGAAGCGGCCCTCGTGACAGGCTGCTTACGGCCAGAGCAGCCGCTCAAGGGTGCCTGGAAAAACCGGGGCGATTCAGAAAATCAGGAGCGCCTCTCTTGCAACAACTGGCGAGCGGAATCAGCCATTACCGGTAGAGCGCCGGCCAGCATCAAGACGTCTTTGAGCACCAGACGTCCTGCACCAGACAGGAAGGGAAAGCCGTGTTCAGCATCACCAAGATCCGGCACCCAGGCTTCAGGTGTAGTGAGCAGGAAGGTCAAGGTCACCAGCGGCGTGCCGAACGCCAGTGCCCCTCCAAGCAGACCGGCGCGTCGCGAGATCGGGTTGGAAAGCACAAGCAGACCGATCAGAATTTCTACAAAGCCCAGTCCGGTGGAAAAGACGTAGGTGTTATTTGCGGTCTGCCAAACGCGCTTGTCCGCATTCAGTTCACCCTCGTGCGTGAGGTGTGCCTTGTAATCCTCGGGATGTTCGTAAAAAAACGACATGAACGGGCTGTTGGCGACAAATGGGGTAATGCTGTCGGCCTCGTAAGGCGCGAATTTGAGTGCCCCGATCCACAAGAAAACCATGGCGATCGCCAGTCTCATGAGGTGTGTGCCGAGGGTGTCGAGCTTGCTGATAAATTGCAGCCATGTAGTGAATGAAGCGGGCATCAGACTTATCCGAATATGTGGAATGTGGAGCCAGTCTGAGGCTTAGCCTCGAGACGCTTTTGTGCGTCATGCTCAAGTTATTGTTGGATCGTCTCAACAAGTTGCTGACGTCCGGAGGTATACAAGTAAGCCCCGGCACGTTGAAGTGTCCGGGGCCGGTGGAGTTATGGCGTGTGCACTATTTTTTCAAGGTGTCGTACGCTTCAAGCGCGCGCAGTGAAAAAATGTAAGCGGCACCTGCGTTCAACGAGATCGCAGTGGCCAATGTCGCGGCCACTTCCTCGCGGCTCGCACCAGCCTTGATCGCCGCATCAGTGTGAGCGGCAATACAGCCGTCGCAGCGTGTAGTGACGGCGACTGCGATGGAGATCAGCTCGCGGGTCTTGGCGTCGAGCACATCGTTTTCGGCAGAGGCATCACCGAGGGCCATGTAGGCTTTGACCATCTTGGGATTACTTTTGCCCAGCGCGCCGAAAGCTTTCTGGATGGAGGGCAACAAGTCGGACCAGTTATTGAACATCGCATTAACTCCTGAGGAGGTTGGGTGTAGTGTTTAGCCTCGTTTAGTGTATGCACTGGTCCGATTTTGATTAGTTCGATACGCTCTGTTTTTTATGCGATGCGCTCAAATGAATTCAATCGACAAGCTCATCAGCCTTGCCAATGTTCGTGGCAGTCTGGATTTACGTTGCCAATTTCAGGGTGACTGGGCTCTGGAGCATGAGCAGGAAGCGCTGGGTAAAGCGCCATACCACGTTGTGCTGTCGGGTGAGTGTCGGGTGGAGCTTCCAGACGGTCAGCGTCTTTCTATGTGCGCCGGCGACGTTCTATTGCTGCCCAGTGGTGGTGCGCACGTGCTGCATAGTCCGGGGAAAGATGTTGCGCCAACACCGCCAAAGCGCATCAGCGCTGGCGTATTGCCGATACATCGCATTGGCGGCGTGAGTGCGGATCTGGACATGCTCTGCGGCTGCTTTCACTTCAACCGGACTTCGCTGCTGTTTGCTTCATTGCCTGAGTACCTGTTGATTCCCAGCGGCGTGTTCCCGGCAGATGGGCCATTACCGTCGCTGGTCGATATGCTACGAGGGGAAGCAGACGGTGATCAGATTGGAGCAAGATTTTTGCTCGATGCTCTTTCTCAAGGGTTATTCACCCTGATCCTTCGCGCCTATCTAGTAAGCCATGGCCAAGACATCGGTACACTTGCCTTGCTCAGCGATAAACGTCTGGGACCCGCTTGGCAGGCGATGTTGGCTAATCCTGCGCACGAGTGGACCATCCAGAACCTGGCCGAGATCGCGTGCATGTCCCGTGCATCTTTCATGCGCACGTTCGTTCGTGTGGCTGGTGTGTCGCCGTGGGTATTGCTTACGCAAGTCCGTATGGAATTGGCGTTCAGTCTGCTGAGTCATTCGCATCTGGGTTTGAAAGATATAGCGTTGCAGGTTGGTTACCAATCGCAGGCGGCATTCAGTAAAAAATTCAAGGAGGTTTATGGGGCGCCGCCAGGGAGAGTGCGCCGCGAAATTTAGTGCTTAAACATAGACTGGAAAGACCGAAGATGGCCGATAGCAGCCTGTTACGCAGGGCTGATTCCGGCCAAAAGCTGTCATTCGCGCCCCATGGTTTTGGACTCAAATTGACTTTCTGCTCCAAGCACAAACATCGCACTTCTACTGAAGCTACTCTTTCAATGAGCGCCGTCTCTACACCGGTTCCACGTCATCGACCGGCAATGAAGCAATCATTTCTGCCCGGCACACCTCAAGTATTTCATCAGCAAGTGCGGAGTCATCCGGGCAGGCGCGCGACAAAATAATCGCGCCGACGGCACGTGAAAGCAGGTCGATCATTTTCTTTCTGCCCTCACCCGGCTCAGGATTCGTTCCTGTCGGGTATTTAGCTTCTAGCGTCTGCAGAATGTGTTCTATGCCTTCGGCAAACGTCGCTTTCACATCGTCCGCCTGACGCGCCGCGTCGCCACACAGCGCGGCCATCGTGCAACCACTGCCGCGTCCGTCGCGATGCTCTCTAGTCACGTAGACGTTGATGAAGCCCGGAACATCCAGCGCTTGGGCGGCGGTCAGCGATTTGGCCAGACTGCACGCCGATGCTTCAGCCATGAGGTCTGCTTTCGACCCGAAATGTTTGTAGAAACCACCATGGGTGAAACCAGCGGCCGCCATGAGATCAGCAACGCCGACGCCGTCAAAGCCCCGCTCACGGAACAGCTGTGAGGCGGTTTCAACGATGTGCTCTCGATTTGCCTGCGCCTGGGCCTTGGTTACTCTCACTTGCAATACCTCGTGTTTCCCGGGAAATCCTGAGTCCGATGATACATAGATGTTACCCATAATCAAAATTGTTGACAGTTTAGATTTCGATCATCATCCTAATTGCCTGCACCACTGATTTTCATCAACGGGCACGGAAGATTCATCAAATGACCAAGCGGACTCTGTTCACTCCTTACACCCTAGGCAGCCTCTCGCTATCGAACCGCGTCGTTCTCGCGCCGCTGACACGCAACCGCGCCGGTCAAGGCTTCGTCCCTAGCGAATTCGCGGCGACCTATTACAGCCAGCGCGCCAGCGCCGGCTTGCTGATCAGCGAAGCCACGCAGATTTCCCGGCAGGGACAGGGTTATCAAGACACACCGGGAATCTACACTCCGGCACAGATCGACGGCTGGCGCGCCGTGACTGATGCCGTGCATGCCAAGGGAGGAAAAATCTTTCTGCAATTGTGGCATGTCGGCCGCGTCTCGCACGTCGACCTGCAGGAAAACGGCGCTGCCCCCGTGTCCCCTTCCGCGCTGCGCGCCGCCACCAAAGTGTTCGTCAACAACCGCTTCGAAGACGTCTCCGAGCCTCGCGCACTGGACATCAGCGAACTGCCGGGAGTCGTCAGCGACTTCCGGCAGGCGGCGGCCAATGCGATCGCCGCTGGCTTCGATGGCGTGGAAATTCACGGTGCCAACGGCTACCTGCTCGATCAATTCCTCAAGGACAACGCCAATCTGCGCACCGATGCTTACGGCGGCTCGATTGAAAATCGTGCGCGTCTGTTGCTCGAAGTGACGGAGGCTGTGGTTAGTGAGATCGGTGCCGACCGCACCGGCGTACGCCTGTCACCAGTGTCGCCGGCCAATGGCGTATCCAGCAGCGATCCGCAGGCGCAATTCGATTACGTCGTAGAACAACTCGACGCCCTCGGCGTGGTTTACCTGCACGTGGTCGAAGGCGCGACCGGCGGCCCGCGTGACGTGGCGCCCTTCGATTTCGCCGCCCTGCGCCAGCGCTTCAAAAACACCTACATCGCCAACAACGGCTATGACCTCGATCTGGCCACCTCGCGGCTCGCTGAAGACCAGGCCGACCTGATCGCCTTCGGTCGCCCCTTCATTGGCAACCCGGATCTGGTGGAACGCCTGAAACGTGGCGCGCCGTTGTCCGCGTTCAATCCCGCCACCCTCTATGGCGGCGGTGCGGCAGGCTACATCGATTACCCGACACTGGCTGAATCGAGCGTCAGCGCAAGCTGAGCCCGTTCTGTTTCTCATATCCTGAAAGAGAGATACCCCATGAGCACTCGCCCAACTGTTTTGATCACTGGCGCCTCCACCGGGATTGGCGCCGTCTACGCCGAACGCTTTGCACAACGCGGCCACGATCTGGTGGTAGTTGCCCGTGATCAGGCGCGCCTGGATGCACTGGCCGCACGCTTGCGCAGCGAACACAACGTCACCGTCGATGTGATCCCGGCGGACCTGACTCAACCCGGCGATCTGAGCAACATTGAAAACCGTCTGCGCGACGACGCCCGCATCGGGATCCTCGTCAATAACGCCGGCGCTGCACTGTCCGGGCATTTCGTCGAGCAAAGCACCAATAAAGTGGCGCAACTGGTTGCCCTCAACACTACGGCGCTGGTGCGGCTCGCCAGCGCCATCGCTCCACGCCTGGCCAAGGCCGGTGAAGGCGCGATCATCAACATCGGTTCGGTTGTAGGCCTCGCACCGGAATTCGGCATGACAGTCTACGGTGCGACCAAGGCCTTTGTGCTTTTCCTGTCCCAGGGTTTGAGCCTGGAACTGTCGCCTCAAGGCGTCTACGTGCAGGCCGTGCTGCCGGCCGCAACGCGCACGGAAATATGGGATCGTTCCGGCGTCGACATCAACACCCTGAGTGAAATCATGGAAGTGGGCGATCTGGTGGATGCCGCTCTCGTCGGCTTCGATCGTCGCGAACCCGTGACCATTCCGCCGCTGCACGAAGCGCAGCGTTGGGATGCCCTGCAGGGCGCACGTCTGGGCCTGATCGGGCAAATCCGTCAGTCCGCGGTTGCTCAGCGTTACCAGACTCCAGAGTGATCTTCAGGCAGTGAGCATTTGGTGCGGATTCGATGCAAGCGCAAGGCGCTGCATCGAACCCGTCCAGAAATCGGGAGGCGTAATGAATTCAGCCCAGAAACATCCCCCTTCGGGTTCGCCAACGTCATTCATCAACGCTGCGAACCAATCGATCAGGGTCAACGGTATCCCATTCGCCTACCGCGATATCGGCCCCACTACCGGCGTGCCCCTTGTAATGTTCAATCATTGGGGCGCGGTGCTCGATAACTTCGATCCCGCAATCATCGATGGCCTGGCGCAAACCCGACGCGTCATCACCACCGACTATCGTGGCATCGGCGGCTCGGGTGGAACCGCGCCACTGACCGTCGGCGAGATGGCCGACGATGCCATTCAGTTGATCCGCGCCCTGGGGCTGGAAACCGTTGATGTGCTCGGATTCTCGCTCGGCGGCTTCGTCGCTCAGGACATCGCTCTGAAGGCGCCTGATCGGGTGCGGCGGTTGATTCTGACCGGCACCGGGCCGGCCGGCGGAAGCGGTATCGACAAGGTTGGCGCGGTGTCGTGGCCATTGATTGTCAAAGGCCTGCTGACCCTGCGCGATCCGAAATTCTACCTGTTCTTCACGTCTACGGCCCACGGCCGTCGATCTGCCGCGCAGTATTTGCAGCGCCTGCAAGCCCGCAAGAACAATCGCGACCAAGGCCCGACGCCCCGTGCTTTCCTGCGTCAATTGAAAGCGATCACCGCGTGGGGCAAACAACCGCCGCAAGACCTTGAACGCTTGCAGGCACCAGCACTGGTCGTTAACGGCGACACCGATATCATGGTGCCGAGCATCAATTCGTTTGAACTGGCCAAGCGTATCCCCAACGCAGAGCTGGTGATTTATCAGGATGCCGGTCACGGCGGGATTTTCCAGTACCACGTTGAATTTGTGGCCAGGGCGCAGGCGTTCCTCGATGCCTGACCACACACCGGCTACCCTCCCTACAACCGACAAGAGCCGTACCTCGATGAAAGCATTTCTTATTGATCGCTACGGCAAGCAACCCGGACGCCTCGGCGAAGCGTCAGCCCCTGAAGTGGGTGCCCACGACGTCTTGATCGAGGTCCATGCCAGCAGTGTCAACGTGCTGGACTCGAAGATCAGCACAGGCGAATTCAAGCTGATCCTGCCCTACTCGTTTCCGCTCATTCTGGGCAACGACCTGGCGGGGGTCGTGGTGACGGTCGGCTCGCAAGTGACACGCTTCAAACCAGGTGACGAAGTGTACGCTCGCCCGCCGCAAGCACGGATCGGCACGTTCGCCGAAAGGATTGCCGTGGACGAGAACGCGATCGCCCTGAAACCGGCCAATACCAGCATGGCGCAAGCCGCGTCCCTGCCTTTGGTGGCACTGACTGCCTGGCAAGTGCTGGTCGACACCGCCCGGCTGCAAAAGGGCCAGAAGGTGTTGATTCACGCAGGCTCCGGCGGCGTCGGCAGCATTGCCATACAGCTTGCCAAACACCTGGGTGCCTTTGTCGCCACAACCACCAGCACCGCGAATGTCGAATGGGTCAAGATGCTGGGGGCTGACGTGGTCATCGACTACAAAAAGCAGAATTTCGAAAATGTCTTGCACGGCTACGACCTGGTGTTGAACAGCCTCGGCACCGATGTCCTGGACAAGTCACTCGAGGTCCTCAAACCCGGCGGCCAACTGATTTCCATCTCAGGGCCGCCCACTGCGCTGTTCGCACAGGAGCAAGGGTTATCCTGGCCATTGCAGCAGGTTATGCGCCTGCTCAGCCTCGGCATTCGGCGCAGGGCACGCAAGCAGGACATCAGGTACAGGTTCGTGTTCATGCGCGCCAACGGCGCCCAACTGCAACAAATCAGCGCGCTGGTTGAGGCGGGCATCATCAATCCGGTGATTGATCGAACGTTTTCCTTTGAATCAACGGCAGAGGCTCTGAAATACGTCGAACAGGGACGAGCCAAAGGCAAGGTCGTCGTTACGATCAAATGACTAGCCGCCTATCAATGACAACTGTGCCCGAGCAATTTCAGCAGTAGAAATCGGGTTGCATGAGAGGCGTGCAAGTATGGCTAGCTCGGTATATCGCTGACGCCAAGGATCGCCGGTAGGGAGAGTTTCCTGATGCCTTTGTGCGCCGTTATAGTGGCCATACTTTTTCGGTCAAAGGAATGGCTATGAACCCGCCAAGCAGCCTGCCCGTCGGTGTAATCGGCGACCGTGACACTGTAAATGTCACGTCGCACTGCGCGAAAAGGGGAACGCCATGCGTGCAGGCGTGATCCTTGCCGGGATTGGCACCACGCTGGCGCTGTTGTCTGCATCGCCAGCCCAGCCTGCACCCCTGCCGCCAGTCACTGTCAACCAGGGTGGTATCTCAGTGCTGGTGCAAGGCTCGGGAACAGATATCATCTTAATTCCAGGATTTGCGTCGTCCTACGAAGTCTGGGCTGATTTGGCCTCCAGATTACGGCACAGCCACCGTCTCCATCTCGTTCAGGTAGCTGGCTTTGCCGGCTCGCCTGCCGTATCCAGTCCAGACGGGAGAGTCGTCGCGCCGACGGCCGAGGCGATCGCTGAATACATCCGCAGCCAGCGCATCGAGGCGCCGGTCATCATCGGTCATTCGTTGGGTGGTGAGGTGGCCCTGATGGTGGGTGCGCGTCATCCCGATCAAGTGGCACGCCTGATGATTGTCGATGCGATGCCCTTCTATACGTTGCTCTTTGACCCCCGCGCGACCAGTGAAACGGCGACCCCGCAGGCTGCTGCGATGCGCGATGCAATGTTGGCGGCAACGCCTGAGCAGGCGCACTCCATGCAGCTGGCCGCCATCGACCGTCTCGCTAAAACTGAAGCAGTCAGGCCAGGCCTGGTCGCAGCGGGGATGAACTCGGACCGAAAGACGATGGCCGATGCCATGTATGAACTGATGGTCACCGATCTCCGGCCTGAGCTTGATCGCATCAAGGTGCCTGTCGAGGTCGTCTATGCCTACGACCTGCTTTACGGCGTAGAGGCATCCCAGATTGATGCAATGTTCCATAACGCCTATGCCTCGACCCCAAACATCAGCTTCAGGCGCATTGACGGCAGTTTTCACTTCATCATGCTTGATCAGCCAGAACTGTTCGCCAGTGCTGTCATCAAGTTCCTGAACCGGTGAGCGACGGCGGGGTAGCTGGAGCGGTGAATCACCGTTAAAGGGCACAGGATTCGTTGCCGTGCTTGCAGGTCACCGATCGTGCCCTTTTGGCCGATTGCAGTCTTTCGTAACAGGCAGCAATCGGCGTGGGCGATCCCGGGCAATTTTCCGCCCTTTGTTGGAATCACGGAATCCCCGGGGAATTCAAAGATCTTCGTTCGCTCGCAGATCCCGTGATTGTTCCCGCTAGTTACCTCGCCCTCCTCCAAACGACCACTCATCGCCGGCCGTCGTGGTGATTATCACCATGACATCCTCTGCGTTCAGGCCCGTCGCCCGCCCCAACTTCTCGACCAGATCGCGATAAAAACGCTGTTTGATCTCAACACTTCGAGGACGGCCTGCGGTAATCGCGATGAGCACAAAGTCATGGCTGCGCGGCCCGCCCTGGTAGTGGGGATCAAAGATCAGCTCGCCGACCTCATGTTGGTGAATGGCTTGGAAGCGATCCGTCATCGGTACTTCGAAGCTCTCGACCAAGGCATCGTGCAAACCCGCAGACAACGCCTGTAAATACTCGGCCGATTTCCCGCGGTGCAGTGAAACTCGTGTAAACGGCATCAACGGTTACTCTTGATGTTCTGGAAGGCAAGCCTGACGCTCACTGAGCAACTTCAGCGCCGAGGCGGCTGTCGGCCAACCGGAATAAAACGCCAGGTGGGTGATAACTTCGGCCAGCTCTTCGACACTCAGGCCGTTGTCCAGTGCACGCTGCAAATGGAACGGCAATTGCTCAAGTCGGTACATCGCCACCAATGCGGCCACCGTCGCCAGACTGCGATCACGGGGCTTCAATTGTGGACGCGTCCACATGTCACCAAACAAGACATTGTCGGTCAGTTCGGCAAACTTCTGCGGGTAGTTACCCTGCTGTTCCCGCCCCGTGACAATAGATGCGCTCATGATGTTTTCCCCCTGATGTCTCAATTGATGGAGGAAAACTATCAAGTCGCAACACTTCCGAATATCAGATTTAATAGCACCCATCATCCCGAATTAGTGGACTATTAAATGCACCGACCAACCTTCGACCTCGACGTATTGCGCACCTTCGTCACTGGCGTGGAATTCAACAGTTTTGCCAAAGCGGCGGATCGTCTCGGTCGATCGACGTCTGCCGTCAGCGCTCAATTGAAAAAACTCGAGGAGCAGGTCGGTACGCCGGTCCTGGCCAAGTCCGGTCGCGGTTTGGTCTTGACTCCCACGGGAGAAACGCTGCTCAGCCATGCCCGCCGCCTGCTGGAGCTGAACGACGGCATTTTCCAGACTCTGTATGAAAGCCAGACAGCCGGGACCATCCGACTCGGGCTTCAAGAGGACTTCGGGGAGCACTTTCTGAGCGATATTCTGCGGCGTTTCGTCCAGGCTTACCCGAGGGTAAATCTCGAAGTCCGGATCGCCCGTAACGCCGAATTGCTTGCACGGGTCGAAAGCGCTGATCTTGACCTGGCCCTGACCTGGGACACCGGGCACCTGTCGCCTTACGCCACTCGCCTGGGTGAAGCACAGATGCACTGGATCGGAGCCAGCGATACGCCATTGCCGACGGACCTTCATCGCTCACCGTTGCCATTGATCCTGTTCGACTCGCCTTGCGTAATGCGCAGCGCCGCCACCCAGGCGCTGGATGCTGCGCAAATACCCTGGCGGATCGCCTTGACCAGTCCCAGCGTCGGCGGTATCTGGGCGGCCGTCGCCGCCGGATTGGGCCTGACGCTGCGGACCCGTATCGGGCTGCCGGGCCATCTAGCTGTAGTTTCTGGCTTACCCCCAGTACCAAGCCTTTGCTATGTGCTTCACAGCGGTGGCGATGCCCCTACAGCGGCCACCCAACAATTGGCCGTATTGATCAAAACGAGCCTGCAAGAACAGGCGTTTCGTTTCGCGATGACGTAATGATCGAAGCTGCCCGAGGGTTCAATTCGAGCGATACGGATGGAAAATAACCAATCAGTGAGGTGCTGGGCGGCCGCTTGGATATGTCCAGGATCAAGGGGCGACTCATTCGGATCCAGATTGAGGACTCGACTCCACGCGATTACGCCCCCCTTGTTTGGCACGATACAAGCATTCGTCCGCTCTCTTGAGTACGACCTCTGAGGTAGTAGATACGTTTTCACAAGTCGCGACACCGATCGAAGCCGTGATATGTCCAACACCCGAAATGTCGCATGTAGCGATTGCCTGGCGAATTCGCTCGGCAATCATGCTCGCCGAATCGATACCGGTCTCCGGCAAAATCAACAAGAACTCCTCTCCACCCGCTCGGCAAGCGAAGTCGCCATTGCGTGAATGACTGAGGAGTGTTTGCGCAACCTGCTTTATCGCAACATCACCTTTGTCATGACCGAAGGTGTCGTTTACCCTTTTGAAATGGTCTATATCCAGTGACAATATGGAGTATGTTCGGCCTGCCTGCTCCAGCCCCCGCAACTCATCATTCATTGCTCGACGATTTGCCAGACCTGTCAGAGGGTCGGTAAGCGCCTGCTGGCTTAGACGCCCCATCTTTGCTTGTAACAGGTACACACCGGTCAGCATCGCCTGACGGATAGAAAAGGCCTCTAGATACCATGCCTTCACGTTTCGAAGTTGGTCAGAGGCTTGCGTTGCAGCCAATTGCCCTGCGATCCTGGAAAGCTGGTGCAATGGCCGACAGATCATCAGAGCACCTATCCAAATCAGTACAAATCCGATCAATGCAGCAGGTAGCATTCCAAAAACCATGTCGCGCATCAACGTGTGCAAGGGTGCAAGGCTAATCTCGCGAGGCTGCTGTACGACGACGGCCCAACCGGCTCCAGGCACCTGAGCATATCCAGCAAGCATCGGTATGCCCTTGTAATTAGGCACGGCCACGGACCCGCTTTCGCCACGTAAAGCTGCATCCACGGTCTTGCTCCATCCGAGGGTCTCACCAATACGCGACGCATCAGGATGATAAAGTAGTTGACGATCCTGATCGGCGATGAAGGCAAATGTACCTTCATGGTGAAAATGCCGGCTGATTAACGTGTGAAGTACACTGTACTGCTGCAGGTAAATCGAACCGCCTATGATTCCAATGTAACGGTTAGAGGAATCATGAATGGGTTCTGAGACGAATACGACCAGATTACCGGCTGCTGATTCATAAGCTGAGCTAATGTAGGGACGTTTCGCATCGATGGCTTTTCGAATCGTATCCGATCGCAAAGTTGAACCATTGATTT
Source organism: Pseudomonas sp. Lz4W (assembly GCF_000346225.2). NCBI lineage: Bacteria > Pseudomonadati > Pseudomonadota > Gammaproteobacteria > Pseudomonadales > Pseudomonadaceae > Pseudomonas > Pseudomonas sp. Lz4W. The sequence continues at coordinate 3,131,181 of NZ_CP017432.1, forward strand.
GCAGTGTGTCTGGGTACGCCTCCAGAACTTTGGCATTAGTATCGATAATTGCTATCGAGTTAAAATCTTCGTCCTGCTTTTGTAGGCGTACAGCTTCGGCCCGCAGTGCCTTGGTATTACCCCACTCCTTGCCCAACTCTTCGGCGCTGTAACGCAGATGGCTTTGTGCCGAATGAATGAATTCAGAGAGGCTTGAAGCTACTTTTGACGCGTAAGCACTGTTTGATTGCAGCGCATGGTCAATCAAAGCATCCCGCTGCACTCTATATGCCGTGATCAGACTATTGCCCAACGTAGCCAGGACAGATAACAGTACGAGGGTGAAAATGAGCCAACGCAAGCCCAGAATCACTGCCGGCTGCCTCATGCTCACGTTCTCATCGGTGGACGAATCCTTGGGGTTGCCTGCTCTTGCCGTCATTGTCTACCGTGACACCTCTATTAGTGTATGCCTGCTGCGAATAGCAGCTCTGCCAATATAATCTCTTATACATTTCGCGCCCTAAGCGCGCTTCAGACACTATGCATGAGCCCCGGCACTCTCTTGAGCTCAACCGCTACGAGTTGAATCGCTCCAGATTTTCTAAATACATCGAAGTGACTGCTTCTGGCCGAAAGCAGACTACCGGACCTATGGGATCAGGCGAAGTCCTCTGCTCGTAACAAGCACCACATTCAAGGCGTTATTCAGGCCGAAGCCGAACAACAACTGGCCTGGAACAAAAAAGCCCGCCTGCTGGGGAGCAGGCGGGCCATTTCAGTTAACGTCAATCAAGGCGTTATTTCTGGGTGATGCTGTCCGGCAATGCATAGGCAATGATGTAGTCACCGACATCAGGCGAGTGGCTCATGCCACCTGCGGAGATGACCACGTACTGCTTCCCGGTGGCGGGTGATTTGTAGATCAGCGGGGCTGCAACCGCGCCAACCGGCAGGCGGGCTTTCCATACTTCTTTACCGGTGGCCGAATCCAGCGCTCGCAGGTAGTAGTCCTGGGTACCGGCGAAGAACACCAGGCCAGATGCCGTTGAGGTCGGGCCACCCAGTGTTGGCATGCCCAGCGGGATTGGCATGTGCGTTTTGATCCCCAGCGGGCCAGTGTCCTGGACGGTGCCCAATGGAACCTGCCAGACCAGTTTCTGGGTGTTGAGGTCAATGGCGCTCATGCTGCCGAAGGGTGGTGTGTTGCACGGTACGCCCAGTGGCGACTGCAGAATGTCGATTTTCACCCCGCCATAGATACCGGCGACTTGTGGGCGAATGGTTCCCATGAAGCCCGGGACTTCATCGGTCGACACGTTGAACTTCCTGGTGTCTTCCTTTTTGACCAGTTGCATCCGCAGCGGCATGCGCATGTCATTGACGAACATCATGCCGGTGTTTTCGTCGATGGAGATGCCACCCCAGTTCATGCCACCCAGCAAGCCAGGCCATTCGATGTAGGGTTTTTCACTTGGCGGTGTAAACGGACCCAGGTAGACGGAGTCTTTGAACATGATCCGGCAATACAGTTGGTCGAAAGTCGTCACGCCCCACATCGACTTCTCGGTCAGCGGGTCGACACCAATGGTCGGCATCCCGACCGAGAACGGTTGGGTAGGCGACAGGTGCTCGCCTTCTGCTGCTGGAGAGGTAGGAACCGCACGTTCTTCAACTTCTGTAACCGGCTTGCCGGTACGGCGATCCAGTACAAAAATGTTGCCGGTCTTGCTGGTCTGGATCAAGACCGGAGTCTTCTCGCCCTGGGCGTTTTTGATGTCATAGAGCACAGGCTGCGAAGGCAGGTCATAGTCCCAGACGTCGTGGTGAACGATCTGATAAACCCATTTGGCTTTACCGGTTGATGCATCGACTGCAACAACGGCCGTGCCAAACTTCTCTTTAACCTGGTTGCGATCACCCCCCCAGTAGTCGGGCGGGCCATTGCCCGTAGGCAGGTAGACCAGATTCAACTCTTTATCGTAGGTCGGAATTGTCCAGACGTTAGGCGTCTCCAGAGCGAACTGATGATCGTCTGCCGCTGTGTTCTTGCCCTCGGGTGCACCTACATCCCAGGCCCACACCAACGCGCCTGTCAGAACGTCGAATGCGCGCACGGCACCGGAAGGTTCGCCCGCCACAATGTCCCGTACCCAGCCACCGACCACGGTGAGGTGGCCCATGACAACCGGCAGCGAGGTGGGGTGATAGCGCTTGCTGTTTTCAGTCGGGCCCATGCCTTTCTTGAGATCGACATAACCGTTGTCGCCAAAGCTCGGGCACAGGGTGCCGGTATGCGCATCAAGCGCAAACAAACGGGCATCCACAGACGACACCAGAATACGCTGGCGGCACTGCTGGTCATTGCCATATGACGCCTTGACCCCAGCGCTCAGGCTGTCGTCTTTATCGATGTCGTAATAGCCCACGCCACGGCAGGTCACGTGCTCTTCGCTTTTGGCTTTGGGATCGAATTTCCAGAGCGGGGTCCCGGTATCACCGTCCAGGGCGGTTATCAGGTTTTCCGGGGTGCACGAGTACAGAACATTGCCGATCTGCAACGGTGTGTTTTCATCTACGCCCGCGCCGGCACCTGTGGTGCGACGACCTGTTCTGTAGGTCCAGGCAACCTGCAGATCCTTGACGTTGTCCGGGGTGATTTGCGTGTAAGGAGCAAACCGTGTGCCCGAGGCATTACGCCCAAAGAACTCCCAGTTTTCAGGGGCGCTGGAGGGCTCTTCGGCCTTGGGTGCGTCAGTGGCGGCGACCGGGTTCGAGATCCCGCCGTGCGGGTAGAACGCAGCAATAAATGTCGCGACCAGTGCCAGGAATACGGCAAAACCGAACCGGTTAGCGGCGCGCCGGGTGCTCAGGGACGTGTCCGGCAACGCGGCGCCGACCCACAGACTGAGTGTCAGGATGATGGCCGGAATGACCAAGCGTGGCAGCAGTTCCCAATAGCTGAACTGACCCACTTCATAAAAGGCCCAGGCACAGGTCGCAAGGAATATGGCAACAGAGAGGGTGATAGCCAAACACTTGCGCAACACAAAGAGTGCCGCCAGTGCCAGATAAGCCAAGCCTGCGATCAAGTAGTAACTTGACCCGCCCAGCGCCACTAGTTTGATCCCGCCATAAATCAAAGCCAGTGCCACGGCAAATACAAACAGGGAAAACAGCACCCTCGCGATAGTGCTCATTGAGCGTCTTGAAGTTTGAGATGGTTGGTCATTCGTCATTTCGTGAATGCTCTATGGGTGAATACAAAACTGCCCGCACGCTGTGCGAACAGCTGGGTCGAATGTTCAGTTCGACCCGTAAAAGGCTGGGCATGGCAGGTGTCGGAATCAGAACTACCGCCCTGCCGACAGCAAGCGAGCACCGGCAATCAGTGCATCAGGTTGCTGCAGTCGCAATGAATACGCCGAAGGCTCTACGAAACGCGGGGAGGTGTTTGTCCGGGCACTGCTGGCCCGACGTTCCGAGAGTGGGCTGGAGACGCTGAGCTAGTTTATACGGGCGCTTCTTGGGATAAATCCGAAGGTTTGAGAAACATTGTTGGTGAAACAGTAATAATCCATGGCAACGAGGGGGTTTCAGCCCCTTATGTTTTCTCTTTTTTTGACCTGTGACTGATCTCAAAAGCACTAAGCGTTGAACACTAACGATCGCCGTTTCTGCAAGCGAAAGTCCGGATATCGCCAGCGGATTATTACTGCCTGCCCAATAATGTTTCTTAGTTCCCTGGATTTATCTGAAAAAAACATCGGCATAAACTTAGCCTTACGGCTCACACAGGATGACATTCACCAGCCCTGCCACCTTCAGGGCCTGTTAGTTGTGTGAAGCGAAGACCCGAACGGCTTCGCGCATCAGCACCCCCGTCATAAACCCGCTCATGGACACCCCCTTGCACACCCAAGGAGGGACCAACTCGGCCCGGGATCAGGTGCTGACACCGCAGTTCTCAAGACGGTATCAGGCCAGAAAAGCCAGAGCAGGCCAGTTTCCAGCCCTGCCAGCGTGTCGTTGAGCGATACACCAACATTTTTTGCAACGGAGCACACCCCAATGTTTTTTTCTTTCCGCGCGCTGCTGACCACCAGCCTGTGCAGCGGTTTGTCGCTGTGTATCTTGAGTCCGTCTTCAGCACTGGCTGACACTTCCGACCTGATGAGTCGTTCGACACTCACCGGCGATTGGGGCGGTGAGCGCCAAAAACTGGCGGACAAGGGCATCACACTGACCGGTGACTACAGCTCTGAAACGATTTCCAACCTGCATGGCGGGATCAAGCGCGGTACGCGCTATGCGCAACAAATACGCGTGGGCGCCAAGTTTGATCTGAGTAAATTGCTGGACACCCCGGACGCCGGATTTGTGCAAATTCTGGTTAACGACCGTCGCGGCCATAGCGCCACGGAAGACTTGCTCGGCAACCGCCTGTCTGCGCAAGAAAACTACGGTGGCGAATACACGCGACTGACCGAGTTCAGTTACCAGCGCAATCTGTTTTCTGCGGACGTGTCTGCCAAAATCGGTTACATGGTGATGGGCACCGATTTTGGTGGCATGCCGATCCTGACCAACTTTGTGAGCGCCGGCTTTTGTGCGCACCCATTGACCATGTCCAGCGGCAGCGGGTGGGGCAACTACCCGACGGCTCACTGGGGAGCAGAGTTGCGTTACGACGTCAACGACTCACTGACGCTGCAAACCGCGGTATTCCAGGTCAACCCGGAGCACAACAGCCTTCGCTCCGAAGCGTTTTCCATGCCCAGCCACGACTCCACCGGGGCCATTCTGCCGCTGGAAGCCATCTTCAATAACAACGCCTTTCTCAATGGCCAATACAAAGTCGGCTGGTACTACGACAGCTCTGACTCGCAAAAAATTGGCAGCACAGAAAAAAGCAGCAACCGCACTGGGGCTTACGTGTTGATGGACCAGGCAATCTGGAGGGATGAGCAAGACCCTGAAAGCGTGCTGCGCCTGTTCGGCCAGGCAGCCACCAGCAACGCAGCAACCTCCCCCATGCGTCGCTGGTACTCGGTCGGTCTGGTCAAGCAAAAGCCTTTTGCCAGCCGCCCCCATGACAGCATTGCCTTGGGTTATGGCCGGGCCGTACTCAACTCCCGTACGCGGGATGTTCAAGAAGCAGCGGCGACCAGCTTCGGCGAATCCGAGATGATCGCCAACCTCGACAATGGCGAGCAGATGATTGAGCTTAACTATGGCGCCCAGGTCACTCCCTGGCTGCTGCTGCGTCCTGACCTGCAGTACTACATTGAGCCTGGCGCGTTCTCCGGCAAAAAAAGAGGCAACGCTTTGGCCGTGGGCTTACAGATCAAAGCAACGTTTTAAACAGAGGGATTGTGTGAGGTTCCAGCAAAAGCCTGCGGACCTTCACGATATCTCGACTTCAAGACTCAATGACCAAAGCCCCCCTCATCCAAGATCGAAGCAGGTGATCGCTGCCAGATCCATAAGTCATCTCAACGCCTGAAAAATAACTGGGTGATCGCACTCACCGGGAGAGCAAGGCAATTACAGCAGAGCAAGTCGAGGCAGAGGAATTGGGTTGATGCCCCCCGCCTCGACAGCCAGATCTTTGAGATCAAGGCCAACAGAAAATCACTTTGCTTATGGTGCAATCCATATCGTGGAAGACCGCCCGATTCATTGGTGCATTCTCACTGTTCTGACCTGTGGTCAGGCTCAATACTCAGTCCCTTGATCAAGTCATCGACTCTCTCCTTCGGCCCGGACTCGTCAGCCCGCCACCAACGGCTGGAAATGCGCATGGTGTAGCGACGACGGTACTCTGAAGGCGTTACTCCGGTAGCGCGTCGAAACAGGCGCCGGAAAGCACTGGCATCCTGATAACCGCAGTACTCCATCACTTCCGTTAGATCAACCAGGGTTACTTCCAATAATTGCTTGGCCCGCTCCACCCGAAGTCGGTGCAGATAGTCGAGCGGAGTCATGCCCTCCACTTCTTTGAAATGACGTAGCAAGGTGCGCGGGCTGGCTGCCGCTTCCTGGGCTACACGTTCCAGGCTATAGGCCGTCTGAATGTTCTGCTGAAGCCAGTGCTTGGCCCGGAACACCACGCTGTCCCGGGTCTTTACCGAAATGCCAGGAAAGTTCAGGCTCGAATGCTCAAAACGCATCGGGTGATAGAGCAACCCATTGGTCGCTATTTGCGCCATTTCTTCACCGGCAAAATGACGAATCAACTCCACCATCAAATCGCACACAGCCGCCGGTGCGCCCGCCGTAAAGACCAGCCCGTCAACCACCACCGGGCCCGCCATCGCCAACTGCACCTCAGGAAAGCTGGAGGCAAACCAATTGGCAATCATCCAGGTGACTGTCGCGCGCCGGCCGTCCAGCACACCGGCTCGGGCCAACATCACCGGGCCATTGAAACTGGCCGCGACGATGCGCCCTTGAGAGTGATAACGCGCGATGCAATTGAGCTCCTCGGCGCATTGATCGAGCACATGCTTCAGATCCGGCACGCTTTTCATCTGCACCCCCGGCACAAACAGCGCGGTCTGCGAGGGCCGCAACGATTTACGCCCACCGGCAGGCGACTGCATGCCTGACAACCAGTCCGCAAGCGGTAGCTCATTGCCCGCCGCATCAATCAATCGCCAGTGAAAAAAAGCCCCTCGTTTATCCGGATTGCGCATCTGCCACAGGTTATTAAAGGTGCGCAGAATATCGATCACACTGAACAGCGTTCCGGTCATGCCATGGGGGCTGTGCAATAAATCTATTCGGACGTTCATAGACCTGCCTGGCGTTATTGAATTTATTTTTGGCGATATTAGCCCTACTTCCAAATGCTGTCTGCCTGCAACTCGTACTGCCCGCCCTGCCCTGTGCCCCTTGTCGGAACACTCAATACAACAGCCTGTTAACCCACTTTTATTCAGCGAGCTGCGCAAGGGGGCTGGCTCCTGCAATTCGCTGTGCCTGGGCGAACAGCATCAGGCTATTCATGCCTGTTTATAGCTGGCGATATCGACCCTATTGCTGTCGGTATTCGCCGTATTAAAGGGGATGACTTCAGCGCTAGACTGAAAAACGCCTGGCATTCACAAGAGAAACAAAAACAAAGGTATTAGTCAGTGACAACAACAATAAGAAAGAAGTGGGCCGTGACCCGGACTCCCGTATTTGCGGGGTTGGCCACGTCTGTGTTGAGCGTTGCCATGACTGCTCCGGCAATGGCTGGCGAGCTGGTTTTCGGTGACCTCAAGTCAGGGTTGGGTAAAGGTATCGAGTGGCAGCAGGACGACACTCGCCTGAACCTCAAAGGTGCTCTGTCATTGGGTTCTGTGTGGCGCATGGACAAACCGAGCTACCGCTTGACCAGCTCCGAATACGGCATGAACCTGTTCAACGACGGCAACCTCAACTACAAGCGCGGCGATGCGGTTTCTACCTCTACCGAGGCCTACCTGCAGGCGGATCTGAGCCACCGTAATCTTGGCGTATTTGTAAGTGCCAAAGGCTGGTACGACTACACCCAAAAACACCAGAACGTCGACTACGGCAGCGTTCCAAACGGCTATCAATCCGGTGAACCGCTGAGCGATGACGGGTTTGACTCGCTGGCGCGTTTTTCCAATGCAGTCATCAACGACGCGTATGTTTACGGCACGTTCCAGCCTGGCGGGCACGACCTGCTGGTGCGACTCGGCGATCAGGCGATTCCCTGGGTCACGCCAACCACCATCGGCGGCGGTTTACAGGCAGTGAACGCTTTTGATTGGGCCGCGGCACGTCGAGCCACTTCAATTGCAGAAGCCCGTACCGTCGCGATGCCGACCCTTTACGCCAAGCTGGCGCTGACTGAAAACCTGTCGGTGGATGCATTCAACCAGTTTGAGTTCCGTCCCAGCGCTTATCCGGGGTGCGGGACCTTTCTATCGACCAGCGATTACGCTCAACCGGGGTGCGACCAGTTTCTTCTCAATGGCAGCATTTTGAGCTCCATGGCCGGGCGACCGATTTACACCACCGACGGCCAGGCCCTGAACAACCCTCTGGATTACGTGTCCCGTGGCCCGGACCATCGCCCCAGTAACAATCAGTTCGGCGCCAGCCTGCAATATTTATGGCAAGACGTCGGCATGTTCGGGCTGTATTTCGCTGACTACACCAGTCGTGAAGCAGTCACCCAGGCAGTACGTACTGGCCCCGGTGTTCTGACGCCGCCCGCCGCCAACCTCGGCCAGGCCAAACCAACGGGCATTGCCGCTTATTATCAACGCGCCTTCCCGACCAGCATCCGGATGTACGCCCTTAATTTCAAAACCCGACTGCCAGGCGGCACAGGTATCTACGCTGAATACAGCTATCGTCCCAACCAACCGATCGCCTGGAACGGTTCCGATTTCATTGCTGGCCTGTTAGGGGGCAGCGGGCCCATGGGCTACCTGTCCAAAACGCCCACAGGCTATGTGGCCAGCGGTTTCGACAGGTTTCGAGTGAGCCAGCTCAATCTCGGCGCCAACCATCCTTTGGGCACTGTATTGGGCGGCGAGATGAAGTTGTCAGCCGAGGCGGGATTCAAATATGTCCACGACCTGCCCGCCACTGACGACATCCGTTATGGGCGCCCCGGCTTCGGCAGCGCGCCCTACGGCAACAGTTCGAAATGCACAGGCCCGGCGGCAAAATGTGCAATCGATGGTTTCGTCACGCCTTTCTCGTGGGGAGCACGTTCCAAAGGGGAGATTCGTTATAGAAACGTCTTGCCTGGGCTTGACCTGACGCCTTCGTTAACCCTGGTGTATGACGTCAAAGGGCACGCCTATGACGGCGTGTTTTCCGAAGGGCGTTATGCACAGATTTTCGGACTGCAGGGGGAGTACAAAAGCGACTACAACTTTGAGCTCAACTACCTGAACACCGGGGGTGGCGATTACAACATGGTTGCAGACCGAAGCATGTTGGAAGCCAGTGTCGGCATGCGCTTCTGAAAAAGCTCCTCAATTAAAGGCCATACCCATGCATTCACTTCCCGATAAAAGACGTCCGTTCGTTGTTGCCTTGCTGATGACTGTGGTGATTATCAGCGTGCTGGATAAAACCATTTTTGCCTTCGCCGGCCCGCAGATTATTGACGAACTGAAACTGACGCCCGAGCAGTTCGGTTTTATCAGCAGCGCGTTCTTTTTTCTGTATTCGATCTCCGGGGTACTGGTGGGCTTTGTGGCCAACCGTATGCCAAGCCGCTGGATCCTTTCGGGCATGGCCTTGGTCTGGATGGCCGCGCAATTGCTCGCCGCCCTGTCCAGCAGCTTCGTCACCCTGCTCGTCAGCCGCGTCATGCTGGGCGCTGGTTGCGGCCCTGGCACAGCCGTCACCCAGCACGCCTGTTTCAAATGGTACGCCACCCGCGAGCGGGTGCTGCCTGCGGCGCTGATTCAAGTCGCAATCATGTTAGGCGCCATCGCAGGCGCCCTGGCCCTGCCGACCTTGATTGAGCAATACGGCTGGCGTACGGGGTATGTGCTGCTGGCAGGTGTTGGCCTGGTGTGGCTGCTGCTGTGGCAACTGTTTGGCCGCGAAGGCCAGCATGACGATACAAAAACCGCCAATGGCAGCCTGTTGCCCACACTGCCCTACAGCCGACTGCTGCTCAATCGCACGTTTGTCTGCATTACTCTGGTCGCTTTCTGTAGCTATCTGCCCAATGCCCTGCTTTACAGCTGGCTGCCCACCTACCTGCAAAGAGGGCTGGGGATGACGCCGATGCAGTCCGGGTATCTGGTGCTCGCCACCACCCTGGGGGTGATATTTATGAACTTGCTGGTGTCCTGTCTGGCCCAACAAGCGATGAAGCGTGGCGCCAGCATACGCAAGGCGATGGTTATTCCGCCCCTCGTGGCATGCCTGATCGCAGCCGTGGCTTACATCATCATGGGCTTTAGCTCGACATCCCTGACAGTCACGCTGGGGCTGTTTCTTCTGGGCAGTATCCTTCTCAACTTGCTGTCAGCCTTTGGTTTCAGCATCGTCGCCCACATCGCACCGGCCCGCCAGCGCGGAAGTATGCTGGCCATCCACATCGCCTTGTTGACTACAGCAGGCATGCTCGCACCTCTTCTGGTGGGTCAGGCCATCGGCTGGCAGGGAGGAGATTTAGTCACCGGTTTCGAACTGGCGATCGGCCTGTTCGGGATCGCACTTTTAGTGTTCACCGTACTTGGCCTGGTGCTCATCGACCCTGAGCGCACTCGTCGCGAACTTAACGCCATCCTTCCCGAGTCCGCCCCTTCAGCCGCCTGCCCGGCCCACATCGCGCAGTGACTACCCCCGCTCCCTGATCGCCAAATCTGGCACGACTGTTACACGACTGTTAATAGGACATCCATGATGGACGTATCCTGCTTTTCACAAAGCTACGCCGAAGCTCGGCAAAAATTCCTGCAGGCTTGCGCCAATGCCCATCTGGAAGTTGAATCCCGCGTCCACCCGTTACCCGGTCGCGATGGAGAAGAACTGGCACTTGATGTCGCACTTATCGGTTCGCCCACAGCGGCCAACCTGCTGGTAGTGAGCAGCGGTGTGCACGGCGTTGAAGGCTTCTGCGGCTCGGCTGTTCAGGTGGATCATCTGCGCAATCATGATTGGAGCAGGCAGTGCCGCGCTCAGGATATGGCTGTGCTTTTTCTGCATGCAGTCAACCCTTACGGCTTCTCCTGGCTGCGTCGGGTCAACGAAGACAATGTCGATATCAATCGCAACTTCATGGACTTCGATCAGCCGTTGCCCGGTAACCCCGAATACACCTCGATCGCTCCGTTACTGGTGCCACGGCGTCAACCGCCCACTCTGCTCAGTACCCTCGGGCTCCTCGGGTATGCGTTACGCCACGGCACCAAAGCCTTGCAGTCGGCCATCACCCGAGGCCAGCACAGCGACCCTGACGGCTTGTTTTTTGCGGGCACCCAGCCCACCTGGAGCAACGTACAAGTTCGCCAGATCATTCGACGTTATGGCGGCCAATGTCAGCGCATAGGCTGGATCGATGTGCATACAGGGCTTGGTCCCAGCGGCGTGGGAGAGCGTATTTATAAAGGACGCGATACCCCGGACGCGATTGCACGGGCACGAAGCTGGTGGGGTGAACAGGTCACCCTCAGCACACAAGGTACGTCTTCATCAGCGGTTTTAAATGGCACCCTTGATTTAGCCGTCATGCAGGAATGCCCCGACGCGCAATACAACGGATTGACCCTGGAGTACGGCACCAAACCCGGACCATTGGTGCTCAAAGCGCTACGTGCCGATCAGTGGTTGCACAACCAGGCCGCTGTCCCGACAGAACGGTTAATGCAGATCAAACGCCAACTGCGCGATGCCTTCTATATTGATACCGACCCATGGAAACGCCGGGTATTGCAGCAGGCGCAAGACGTGCTTGAGCTCACCCGGCTCGGGCTGGCCGGCACCTCGAAAGAACGCAGTTAAAACCGACTTGCGCTGTAATCATCAAGCAAACCAAGAGGATATTCAGGATGAATGCTTATATGTTTGAAGCCTTGAAGGAGCTTATACAGTCGATCAAATGCTGCCTCGACGGGCACGAAGCCGAGACCATCGACATACTGCGGCGCGTCGCTGATGGCGACCTGGAAATGGTCGAGACCATCAGCCCCGAGGAAGAGGCTTACGCGCGGGCGTTGTTCGGCTGGATTGCACAACAGGGTCCGAAGCGGGTCTTGGAGAGGCTTGAGCCGGTGCTCGCCGATCCTTCTCCATTACTCAAGGCGCAGATCCTGCTCGAGGATTTCCTGGTTGATCCCGGATTTGGAGTACTTCCCCCTGCCCTCAAGGACCCGATACACCAGCGCACCCTGCTCAGGCTTGGTCTTTTGCTGATGAGTTACATCTGCTATGAGCAGTTTCATTACCCGCAACCCGAAACAGGCGTGTATGACATCTCGGGCAATACTTTCCAGAAGACCAAGTGGGTTTACCGCTACTGGCTTAATCAACTTGAAGTTGCCGAAAAAGAGTCGGGGCTCGAAGGATTCTTCGCTAACCAGACCTTGAAGTTCCGTAACCTGAGTGACCCCTCAATTGAACAAGGGGGTGTGTTCCCGGTTATTCCCGTCCTCTCGGTTTCATGTGCGGGTGACTTGCTCGCGGTGGATGTGCTGACTCCCGAAAACACACCGCACCTGTTCGACGACATCACCGATTTTTACAGCAGCGCTGACATCGTTAGTGCCAACCTGGAGTCGACCGTTGATGAGAGCAAGCCTATAGGGCGCCATCAACAAACTGGCAAGCCGGCGCAAATGAACACCTCTGAAGCGATGTTCAACAAATTCCGCCATGAAGCGAAGATCAACTTCTTCAGCACAGCGACCAACCACGCGATGGACTGGGGCAAGGAAGGCGTGGAGGCCACACTCAAAGTGCTTGAGAAGTCAGGGGCCTACTACTCCGGCACTGCCCGTAGTCAGGCCGAGCAGGATGATGTCGTCGTCGTGGAAAAAAACGGCATCAAAGTGGCTCTCCTGTCTTACACCTTTGACCTCAACGGTCACTCACGGGACGGGGAGCTTTACCTGGCCAACGAAGTGAGATTCAACGACGTTGACCCGCCTACGGATTACGCCCTGATCAAAAAACAGGTCGCAGCCGCCAAGGCCAAGGGCGCCGACTGGATCATCGCCTACTGCCATTGGGGGTGGGAGTTCGAAATGTACCCCCATGAGAAAATTGTTGATGCCGCGCACAAGGTTATCGAGTGCGGCGTGGACACCATCCTCGGCAACCACGCGCATGTCAGCCAGCCAGCGCAAGTGATTCCACGCCATGGCAAGCAGGATGCGTTGGTCATCTACGCTTTCGGCGACTTTGTGAGCTTCCATCCAGAGAGTCGCAACTCAAAACTGGCCTACGCCGTAAAGTTCGATATTGGCAAAGCCCTTGGGGTGACCCGGCTGTATAACCTGAAGGTATTGCCCATCTATATCGTTAACGAAAAACGGGATACGACCGACTACAACTGTCGCATCGTCAGGTTCGAAAATGTCCTGAGCAACCCCGACCACTATGGCCTGACCGAGCTGGAAAAGAGTCAACTGCCTCATCTGCGCGACAAGGTGTGGAACGCTATTCTGTCGCCGCTTTCGGACCTTTATGCAGACCTCTAAATAGCGGCTCGGACAATATCCGTTGTCAGCCGTGCTGGCTGCGAACGGGGCCACATGGCCCTCAAGAACAGATAGCGCCAAAGATTTTTCAAATCTATAGAAAAGGCATATCAAAGAAAAACGTGGGCGCGGTTGAAAGGCACGAGATACTTTTGACCCTATGAAATAACTACTGTGCTCGGTTTTTTGACGAGCACAGTATATTTCGATTATCGCTTTCTACCGTCCGGCATGATTTCCCGCTTCAGCTTCACGGCCTTTAAAGCCGTGGGGCTGATGCTCAGCGAAGAATTGAATATCCCGCACAAAGTCGGCCAGCAACAATTTGGCCATGTCGATCGACATCCCCTGCTTGACCAGAATCCGCTGCACCACCACCTCTTCTACATTGGCAGGCAAGCTGTACGCTGGCACCAGCCAACCGCGGACGCGCAGGCGGTCCGCCAGGTCATACAGGGAGTAATTGGTTTTCGCCCCCGGCTTCAAACGCCAGGTCAGCGCCGGGATCCCCAATTGCGGATCACCGTTGTAGAGCATCTCGAACGGCCCGATCTTGACCAGCTCTCGCGCCAAAAATTGCGCTGTTTCGTAGCACGCAGAATGAATACGCTCATACCCCTCACGCCCCAGGCGCAAGAAGTTGTAGTACTGGGCAATGATCTGCCCGGCCGGGCGCGAAAAGTTCAGGGCGAAAGTCGGCATGTCGCCGCCCAGGTAGTTCACATGAAAAATCAGGCCTTCCGGCAGTTCCTTCGCATCGCGCCAAACCACCCAACCCGCGCCTATCGGTGCCAGGCCGAACTTGTGCCCGGAGGTGCTGATGGACTTGACCCGCGGTACACGAAAGTCCCAAAGAATGTCCGGTGCGCAAAACGGCGCCAGCATCGCGCCACTTGCACCATCGACGTGAAGGTCGACACTCAGGCCGCTGCTTTTTTCCAGATCGTCCAGGGCATCGGACAACGGTTTTACGGTTTCATACAGACCGGTAAATGTCTGGCCGAAGGTCGGTACCACCACGATGGTGTTTTCATCGACCCGCTCCAGCATGTCCTCAGGCCTCATGAACCAATGCCCTTCGGACATCGGTACTTCACGGATTTCTATATCCCAGTAACGGGCAAACTTGTGCCAACAAACCTGCACCGGACCGCACACCATATTCGGCGTAGTAGCAGCCTTGCCAGCCGCTTTGCGCACCGCACGCCAGCGCCACAACGCAGCCAGACCACTGAGCATGCAAGCTTCACTGGAACCTACAGTTGAAGTGCCGAGGGTGGTGGCCGCCGCCGGGGAATGCCATAGATCCGCCAGCATATGGATGCAACGGTTCTCCAGTTCCGCCGATTGCGGATATTCGTCCTTGTCGATCATGTTCTTGTCGATCGACAGGTCCATCAGCTTGTGAACTTCATCCTCTTCCCATGTTTGGCAAAAAGTGGCGAGATTCTGGCGGGCGTTGCCATCCAGGTACAGCTCATCGTGGACCAACTGGTATACATCTCGTGGCGACTGCTCCGCCTCCGGGAAGCCCTTGGTCACAGCGGCGTGAGCCAGTTCAGAAGAACCAAAAACGGGATCTGTGGCCGACTTGTGCTTGATGCGGTGCAACGCCATAAGAACTCTCCTTGAGTAATGCAGGGTCTGTTTTATTCACTTTGACTCAGCCTTCGCCAAGCCAGCATAGACAAGCATTTTGAGTCTGCTGTCCGATTCCCGACCACCGTGTATTTTCCGATCTATAGTTCCGTTTCTTTGAAGTACTCACGGAGCGAGCGCGATGAAGCAAAGACCCACGACCGCAGACAGCACGGTCAAACAGGCACTGGAGCAGGCACTGCAACGGTATTCAGGTAATCAGCACGGCAAGAATGCCAGCTACATTCCTTTCCTGGCCTCAGTGCCATCCCATCTGTTCGGCATCAGCATCATGTTCTGCGATGGCACCCATGCCGAGGTAGGCGACACGGATTACGCCTTCGCCATCGAGTCGATTTCCAAAGTATTCACCCTCTCCCATGTACTCGATGAGGTAGGTCCACAGGCCTTGCGCAGCAAGATCGGCTGCGACCCCACCGGTGAGCCATTCAACTCGGTGGTGGCCCTGGAACTGCACAAAGGCCGACCGCTCAACCCCTTTGTGAACGCAGGCGCAATGGCCACTGTCAGCCTGGTTGAGGCCGATTGCGCCCAAGCTCGCTGGGACCGGATACAGGCCACCTACAACGCTTTTGCCGGGCGCGAATTGACAGTAAACGACGAGGTTTACCAATCCGAAACCAGCAGTAATCAACACAATCGCGGCATTGCCTGGCTGCTGCAAAGTTACGGCTACATGTACGCCGACCCCATGCAAGTGTGTGATGTGTACACCCGCCAATGCTCGGTGGCGATTACCTGTCATGACCTGGTGACCATGGGCGCGTGCCTGGCCAACGGCGGCGTCAACCCGATTACTGGCAAGCAAGTCGTGGCAGCCAAACACGTGGCGCCAATCCTCTCCGAAATGACCTTGAATGGTCTGTATGACACCACAGGCGACTGGTATTACAAGGTCGGCCTGCCGGGTAAAAGCGGGGTCGGTGGCGGCATTCTGGCTGTGGTTCCCGGCGTTTGCGCTATCGCCGCCTTTGCCCCGCCACTGGATGTGGCCGGTAACAGCGTTCGCGGTCAACTGGCCGCCGAATACCTTAGCCGCACGCTCAATCTGAGCCTGTTGCACGAATTCGCGTAAGGGAGCGGGTACTCATGGCTACCACCAGCAAAGCTAAAACCTACATGTCTTGGCTCACCATCTGCTTCATGATGGTTGCAGCCGTTGCCAGTATTCGTTCACTGCCCAGCATGGCCGTGTATGGCCTGGGTTCGGTTTTTCTCTATGTCATCCCGGCACTGCTGTTTTTTATCCCGGTTTCCCTGGTCGCCTCCGAACTGGGCACCGGCTGGAACGGCGGAATCTATGGCTGGGTCAGGCAAGCCTACGGCGACCGCCCGGGCTTTTTCATCATGTGGTTCATGTGGGTACAAGTGGTGGTCTGGTACCCGATTGTGCTTGGGTTTGGCGCAAGCACCATGGCGTATCTGATCAACCCGGAACTGGCCAAAAGCGGTGTCTTTACTGCCGCGGTCATCATCGTTTTGTACTGGCTATCGACATTTGTGGCACTTAACGGGCTGACGGCACTGTCGAAGCTGACATCATGGTTCATGCTGCTGGGCACCGCATTGCCCGCCGCGCTGCTGGTTTTGCTCGGCGTGGCCTGGCTGGTGCTGGGGCATGAGTCAGCAACACCGCTGACCTGGGATGCCTTGATTCCGGCCATTTTCGATACCCACACCACAGTTAAATCGGGCTCGCGCAACCTGCACCCGGATTTTTGGCAGGAATTCACCGGCGCCGTCACTGGCCTGGTTCTGATTGTGAGTAACTTCCTGGCGTTTGCCGGTATCGAAATGAACGCCATTCACGCCCGGGAATTACGCGACCCGCAAAAAGAAATGCCCCGAGCGATTCTGTTGGCCTTCTTCATGATCCTGCTAGTGTTTATCCCGCCTACGGTGGCGATTTCGCTGGTGGTACCTGCTGACTCAACCAGCCTTACCGCCGGGGTTATCCAGGCTTATGCTGCGTTCTTCCAGGGTTTCGACATGCCTTGGGCAACCCCGATCATGGCCATATTGCTGATTATCGGTGCATTGGGCGGGGTTCTGGCCTGGACAGCCGGACCGTCCACAGGCCTGCTGTTTGTCGGCAAGGCCGGGATGCTTCCACCTGTAATGCAGGAGGTGAACAAGAAAGGCGTGCAGAAAAACATTCTGTATTTGCAGGCCATCATCGTCACCTTGCTGTCGACGATCTACATCTTTCTCGACAACGTATCCGACGCGTTCTGGATGATCAGCGCGATGGCTGCACTGATGTACCTGATCATTTACGTATTTATGTTTATGGCGGCCATGAAGCTGCGTAAAACACAGCCCAACGTAAAACGCGGTTATGTGCTCAAGGGGCTGCATGGCTGGTGCTATCTGGGGTTGTTTTCGACCTGTGTGGCGCTGATTTTCGGCTTTATTCCACCGAACAGCTTCAGCAGCATGCCATTTTTTGAGTATGCGGGGATTTTGTTGCTGGGGTTGATCGTGGCAGGCGTACCGCCGTTTATCTTCTATGCGTTGCGCAAGCCGTCATGGCAGATGGTACCCAAAGCCGAGTCTGATCAATATTCTGCAGCGCTGCAGGATCTTCAAGCCGCGGACGACAAGGCTGCGAACGCGAGCACCAGCACGCCGCCGCCAGCATCCGCTGCAGCTCCAAGCGCAAGTTAAGGCATGTAGCCGCTGCTGAGGAACGGGGGCTGCGAAGTCATCACTGGGGTTCAGCCGATACACCGCGTGATGCCTCTCGCAGTTTGCGAACCCCGGCAGACGCCCCAGGTCGGGGTGTTTATCGAGAAAGGTCCGGTCGCGGTAAACGACCGGGCTGACAGGCTTGCTGGTCATCGTTTCCTCCAGGCAAAAAATACCCGCTATATGCGGGTTAATGGATAACGACCAAAAGGCCATGGTCAGAGCCGGTTGCTTTCGTGCTGTTCACTCTCTCAAACGCATAAGTGAGCCAGGCGGTTGAGCTGCGTTTTGTCTTCTACACTCTTTTTCGGCCAGCTTTTGGACAAGCCTATGAAGGCCAAATATAAAAGGGAGTAACGATGATGGTTCGCAGAATTTTGGCCGTTGCGGCATTGGTACTGTTAGCCGGTTGCGCTATCAACAGGGCAGAAGTGGATGTTTTGCCGCCCGGCAAGACTCAGACACCTGCCCCCAGCAATGGCAAGAAGGTTTATATCCGCGCGGTTGATGATCGAGTTTTTCAGATCAAACCTACCAGCTTCGACATGCCTTCACTGAAGTACGACGAGATCGACGACAAGTCGATTACCGAGCGGGCGATTGCTCGTAAACGCAATAACTACAATATGGCCATCGGCGACGTGCTGCTGCCCAAGGGCCGTACCGTTTCAGAGCTGGTAGGAGATGCCGTAGCCAGCGCTTATCAGCAGGCAGGCTATGAGGTGGTTAGCGCTCCTGGTGCCCCTGATGTCCGTGAAGTCAAAGTGCAAATCATTGAATTCTGGTCATGGTCCATGACGCAGGGGGTGCTCGACAAAGTACTGCGCAACAAGTCGTTTCTTCAGATAAAAACCCTTGGCATGCCTGAACAGACCTTGAAAACGCTGGTCAGTGAAAACGTGAAAGTGACCACAGAAACCGACTGGAAGACAATCACCGAAGCAGGCCTTGAAGCCATTACTCAGGAAACCCTGAAGCAGCTCTAAGGGGCTCCTGAGCACTACAGGTCAGTGACCGTCTATTTCATGTACCAGCCCACGGTTGGTCATCGAAGTATTCGGTCACTCAATGTTTATGGTTACCAACCGCCTGCCCCCTGCCCGCTTTGCTTGGCAACACCAGTGGGATCGAATCTCTAAGGTCTAGCCGCCCGGCTTTCGATCTGTGTACCCGAAAAGAACAATATAAGCGCCACGAGCAAACCGAGGTCTGGATAACGCCTAAGGTCAACACCGGCGCATACGCCAGCACCGACACCAACCAGGTAGTAACCGCCGCCGCCCCCATGGTCAAAAACCCGAGCAATGCCGACGCAAGCCCCGCCTCCTTGCCGAATGGCCCCATGGTGATGGCCGTCCCCAGCGGGTTGGCGTGGCCCATGCCGCAGAGGAAGATCACCATCGACAGCGAGTACCAGCCAAGTCCTGGGTCGCTCGGCCCCATCAGCAGCAGGCAGCCGGCTAGCAACGCAGTGCTCAGCCCGACAGTAGCAACGGTACGACTGCCGAACCGGCGGGCCAGGCGTGGCGCGGACATGCCGGCGGCGAAGACTACGAATACCGTGGCGGCGAAGTACAGCCCCGTCTGCAAGGAGGACAAGCCCATGCCGTTGATCAGGATCGCCGGGGCGGCGGCGAAAGAGGCGAACAGTCCGCTCATCAGCAAGCTCACTGCGGCACCCGGCAGAATGAAGCGGCTATGCGCGAGCAGCCGGCCGTAGGCGCTTACTACTTGTGGGATCGACTGTGTGGTTCGGCGTTCAGCCGGCAGCGTTTCGCCAAGGCCGCGCGCGTAGAAAAACGCGATGACGACGGCAGCAATCCCCACCATCAGGAAAATTGCTCGCCAACCCAGCGCGGTGGTCAACAGGCTGCCGAGCAGCGGTGAAAAACCGGGAGCTGCTGCGGTGGCGATCATGGTCAGTGACAGTGCTCGCGCCAGGGTTTCGCCTTCGAACAGGTCGCGTGCAATGGCGCGGGCCAGTACGGCGGCGGCGCAAACACCCAGGGCCTGGATGACGCGTCCGGCGATCAGCATGTCGAATGAGCCGGCACAGCCAGCAACCCACGTACCTACGACGAACATAGAGAGGCCGCCGAGCACCAGGCGCTTGCGGCCGTAGCGGTCGGCCAGCGGTCCGACCACCAATTGCGCGAGCGCGAAGGTGATGAAGAAGCTGGAAAGCGTCAGGCCCAGCTCGCGAGACGACACGCCGAGCTGCTGGCCGATGTCCGCAAAGGCGGGAAGGATGATGTTGGTGGACAGGCTGCTGATCGCAGACAGCCCCGCCAGCAGCGCCACGATCTTGCCGGTCAGCGGCGTGCCGCTGTGCCCGGCTGCTACATTGCCGAGGGTCACGGTTTCACGCGCCGCCCTCACGTTGTGGCCTCCCAGCGGCGGAACAACACGCTGGCGTTCACGCCGCCAAAGCCGAAGCCATTGGAGAGCGCGTAGGTGATTGGCATTTTTCGGGCATTGAGCCCGACCAGGTCGAGCCCCGTCGCGGCTTCGTCCGGGTTGTCGAGGTTCAGAGTCGGCGGCACGATCTGGTCGCGCAGCGCCAGCACCGTGAAGATCGCTTCGATGCCACCGGCAGCGCCAAGCAAGTGGCCGGTAGCGGATTTGGTCGAGGTGATAGCTACGCCTGCATCGGCGCCGAACAGCGTCTTGATAGCGGCCAACTCGCCGTTGTCGCCAACCTGGGTGGAGGTGGCGTGGGCATTGATGTGCTGCACATCCTCCGGGCTCAGGCCCGCCTGCCGCAGCGCCTGTTGCATGGCGCGGCGAGCGCCATTGCCATCCTCCGGCCCGGCGGTGAGGTGATAGGCATCTGCGCTGGTGCCGTAACCCACCAACTCCGCCAGCGGTGTGGCGCCACGTGCAAGGGCGTGCTCCAGGGATTCGATCACCAGCAAACCGGCGCCTTCGGACATCACGAAACCGTCGCGGTCACGGTCAAACGGCCGCGACGCTTGCTGCGGGTTCTCGGCGAAGCCGGTGGATAAAGCGCGCGCTGCCGCGAAACAGCCGAGGGTTACACGGTCGATCGCCGCTTCGGTGCCGCCACAGATGGCGATGTCGGCCTCGCCACTTCTGATCAAGCGAGCCGCATCGCCAATCGCCTGGACACCTGCCGCACACGCGGTGACCGGCGCGCCAAGGGGACCTTTGAAGCCGTTGCGGATGGACACATGCCCGGCCGCCATATTGGCCAGGAACGACGGCGCAGTGAATGGCGACAGCCGGCGCGGCCCCCGTGAATCGGTGGTGCGCACCGCGTCGGCAACAGCGCCGAAGCCGCCCACACCCGAGGCGATGATGGTTGCAGTTCGAACCTGTTCGGCTTCACTGGTCGGGTGCCAGCCCGCCTGCTCCAGCGCCTCATGGGCGGCGATCAGGGCGAATTCGATGAAGCGGTCCATCTTCTTGCGCTCCTTCGGCGGGATGACCTGCTCGGGTTGGTAACCCGCCAGCGCGTCTTCCTCGAACGTGGGCACCTGCCCGCCTACTGTCACGCCCGTGCCTTCGGTGATGTGCGCCGGCAGTGTGCGAATGCCCGAGCGCCCGGCCAGCAGGCGTCGCCACACTTCATCCACACCACAGCCCAACGGCCCGACCATGCCGGTACCGGTGACGACGATGCGTATGTGCTGTTGAACGTTGCTCATTGGAACCTCTCTGTATCGTTCGGCGCTGTCCCGAGTTGCAGGAGAGCGCGTTGGTCGCAAGCGGCGTCAGGCGTTCGCCACAACGCTCAAATCATCGGCTTGGTCGCTTGGGCGGATCTTGAACCAGATGCAATACATTGCCGGCAGGAACACCAGGGTCATGACGGTGCCGACGAAAGTGCCGCCGATGAGGGTGTAGGCCAGGGTGCCCCAGAACACCGAATGGGTAAGGGGGATGAAGGCGAGAATCGCCGCCAGTGCCGTCAGCAATACGGGGCGTGCGCGCTGTACGGTGGCTTCGACCACCGCGTTGTACGGGTCCAGGCCCTCCTTCTCGTTGTGATGGATCTGCCCGATCAGGATCAACGTGTTGCGCATCAGTATCCCCGACAGCGCAATCAGCCCGACCAGGGCGTTGATGCCGAACGGTTGCTGGAACAACAGCAGCACCGGCACCACGCCAATCAAGCCCAGCGGCGAGGTGAGAAAGACCATGACCATCGCCGATATCGAGCGCACCTGCAGGATGAGGATCAGCAGCGTCAGGGCGATCATGATCGGCAGCAGCGGCACAATCGCCTGGCTGGCCTTGCCCGATTCCTCGATGGAGCCGGCCATCTCGATTCGGTAGCCAGCCGGCAAGGTGTTGATGATCGGCTGCAGGTCTTTCCACACCGCAGCCGAGATGTCCGGCGGTTGCAGCCCTTCGGCAATGTCCCCACGCACAGTGATGGTCGGCGTGCGGTCACGACGGCGCAGGAGCGGATCTTCCATGCGCACCTCAACCTTGCCGATCTGCGACAGCGGAATGCGCTGGCCAGCGGCGCCAACCAGTGTGAAGCCCTCGATCTTCGCCGGATCAAGACGGATATCACCGGCCGCGCGGCCGACCACCTGTACCGAACGGATGTCTTCGCGCACCGAGGTGATCGGCACGCCGCTGAGCAGAAACTGCAGCTGCTGCGCGACGGCGCTGGAGCTCAGGCCAACGGCCTGCAGGCGATCCTGATCCAGCGAAAAATGCAGCGTGGGCACCCGCGGGCCCAAGTCGCTGTTCACGGTTCTCATCATCGAGCTGGCGTGCAATACGCCTTGCACGCGCGTGGCGATTTCGCGCAGTTTCATGGGGTCCGGCCCCATCACTCGATAGGCCACCGGGTAGGGTGAGTACGGGCCGAAGACCAGTTGCGTCACGCGCACCCTGGCTTCGGGCACGAGCCCTTCGCAGACCGCTTCACGGAGGCGCAGCTTGAGCGCTTCACGGGCGTTCTGGCTGTCGGTCAGCACCACGATCTTGGCGAACGACGGGTCAGGCAGTTCCGGCGCCATGGCCAGGAAGAATCGCGGCGGGCCCTGGCCGATGTACGAGGTGACGATCCTGGCTTCTTCCTGTTTGCGCAGCCATGACTCGACCTTGATGGTCGCAGCCTTGGTCTGCTCAATCGAGGTGCCGTACGGCATTTGCACTTCGACCAGCACTTCAGGGCGGTCGGACGTCGGGAAGAACTGCTTCTTCACCAGCCCCATGCCCAGCACCGAAACCACAAACAAGATGATGACCGCGCCAGCCACCAGCCATTTATGGGTGATGACCCGCGCCAGCAGCCAGCGGAAACGGTTGTAGTGGCGGGTGTTGTAGATAGCCGCGTGACCACCTTCGACCTGCTTGATGTCGGGCAGCAACTTCACGCCCAGATACGGCGTAAACACTACCGCCACCACCCAGGAGGCGATCAGGGCAATGCCGACGATCCAGAACATGTTGCTGGTGTACTCACCCGCCGTGGACTGGGCAAAGCCGTTGGGCATGAAGCCGATGGCGGTGACCAGCGTACCGGAGAGCATCGGCGCAGCGGTGTGACTCCAGGCGTAGGCCGACGCCTTGAAGCGGTCGTAGCCCTCCTCCATTTTCACCACCATCATTTCGATGGCGATGATGGCGTCGTCCACCAACAGGCCCAAGGCAAGAATCAGCGAGCCCAGGGTGATGCGGTCGAAATTCTTGCCCGAGGCGGCCATCACCACGAACACGATAGCCAGCGTCAGCGGCACGGCCGCGGCAACCACGACGCCGACGCGCCAGCCCATGCTGATAAAGCAGACCAGCATGACCACCAGCAGGGCGACGAAGAACTTGACCATGAATTCGTCGACGGACGACGTGATGTTGACGGCCTGATCGGTGACTTTGGCCAGCGTCATGCCGAGCGGCATCGCGTCGTTGATGTTCGCTGTTTCAGCGTCGAGCGCCTTGCCGAGGTCGAGCCCGTTCCAGCCCTCGCGCATGATCACACCAAGCAGCAACGCGGGCTCGCCACCGTTGCGCACCAGAAAGGTGGCCGGGTCCTCATAGCCGCGCTCCACGGTTGCCACGTCGGCAAGCTTCAGCGTGCGGCCCTGCACGGTAATCGGTGTTTCGCGGATTTTCGCCAGTTTGTCGAACGCGCCATCCAGGCGCATGACCACTTGCGGCCCGCTGGTTTCCACCGAACCGGCAGGCGTCAGTACGTTCTGGCTGTTGAGTGCGGCGAAGATGTCCTGCGGCGTTACGCCCAGGGTTGCCAGCCGGTCGTGGGAGAAGGACACGAAGATGCGCTCGGCCTGTTCGCCGATGATATTCACCTTCTTCACCCCCGGTACGTGCAGAAGCCGCTGGCGCAGCGACTCGGCGTCACGCACCAGTTGGCGCTGCGGTTCGCCCTTGGCCTTCAGCGCATACAGCGCGAAGGTCACATCGGAGAATTCGTCGTTGATCATTGGCCCGATCACGCCGCTTGGTAGCGTCCTGGCTTCATCGCCAAGCTTCTTGCGGGCCTGATAGAACTCTTCCTGCACCTGCGACGGCGGCGTGCTATCGCGCAACGACACCATGGTGAACGCCAGGCCCGCGCGGGTGTAGGTTTCGCTGCGGTCGTACCACTTGAGCTCCTGCATGCGTTTTTCCAGCGGCTCGGCCACCTGGTCCTGCATCTCCTGGGCAGTGGCGCCCGGCCAGGCAGTGATGATGGTCATCTGCTTGACGGTGAAAGGCGGATCTTCGGCGCGGCCCAGCTTGAAGAACGCCAGCGTGCCTGCCACTGCGATCAGCAGGATCAGGAACAAGGTGATGGAGCCCTCGCGCACCGCCAGGGCGGAGAGATTGAAACGCCCCTCACTCATGGCTGACTCCCGGCAACCGGCGTCACCGCCGCCTGGGCAAGTCGCACTTGCTCACCGTCCTGCAGCAGGTGGGCACCGAGGGCGACCACTTGCTCACCGGCGTCGAGCTTGCCGGCGACACGCGCCGCATCATCACCGATACCGACTACCTGAACGGGGCGCCAGGCGACTCTCGAGGGCTCGCCGGCAATGACCCACACGCCCGTTCCGTTGCCGGGGTCGTAGAGCGCGGCGATGGGCACCTGCGCCACCTGACCCGCATTTTTACCCTCTGCGATGTTCAGGGTAATGGTGGCGCCGAGCGGTGCATTCGCCAGCGCACCGTCGAGCACATACCTGGCTTCGAAGGTGCGAGTGGTGGCATCGGCGGCCTCGGAGAGCAAGCGCAGTTTGGCCGCGACGGCAGCTGCGTCATTGCCATACAGGGAGGCTTGAGCCGTGGAGCCCGGCGCCGGGCGCAGGGTCTCGGGAAGATGCACTATGGCTTCGCGCTGCCCTGCCCGCGCCAATCGCACCACCGCCTGGCCGGCGCTGACCACCTGGCCGGGCTCGGCCAGGGTGTCCATCACCACGCCATCGGCGTCGGCCAATAACACCGCGTAGCCCGTGGCATTGCGTGCTACCTCGGCCTGGGCCTGGGCCGCGCTGAGCCGGGCTTTGGCAGAGTCTGCCGCGGCCTTGATTTGATCGTAGGCCGACGCCGACACCGCACCGGCAGCGACCAGCCCGCGATAACGCGACTCGTCGTCAGCCGTCTGCCTGGCCAGCGCACGGGCGGAAGCAACGGCCTCCTGCTGCGCACGCGCCTGCAATTGCAGGTCGATGGGGTCGAGGCGCATCAGTGGCTGGCCGCGCTTGACCGTCTCACCGGTGTCGACCAGCCGTTCGAGAATCTTGCCCGATACCCGGAAGCCCAGGTCACTCTGGGTACGTGCAACCACGACGCCGGTGAACGCACGAGACATCTCGGACGACCGCTCGACCGTCGCCGCCCTGACCAGCGGCGGCTTGTTGCGCGGATCTCTGTTGACTGACGAATCGCCGCACGCCACCAGGACGATAGGCAGCAAGCAAAACACGAAGGTGGCGGGCTTGAGGCGCATGGGTTCCGTTACTCAAGAGCAATGTAGGAACCACATTCTTAGACTAGTGACCAATTCTGTCAATGGTCACAGCCAATTATCTAAGGCGCGAGACTGCGCAATATCAGTGCTGGCAGATGCACTGCGGCCTCCGGCGCGGTGTCGAGGTTGTACTGCAACTGAGCCGAATCAACGTAGGGACGCAGGATCAGAAAGATCGCGTTAACCGCTTCATCGAGCGGCGTTTTGCGCTCGAACTCCCCGGACTCGCGGCCCTGGAGAACGATCTGCCGGATAAGTTCACGAATCCGCACTTCGTGGATCTTGACCGACGGCCACTGGTCACGTGAGGCGACTGCGGCGATGTCGTAGAGCTTGCGATCGTGGAAGAACAGATCGCTGCCGGCCTCTGAAATCGAGCGAAACAGGCGCCGCAGCCGCTCGGACGCGGTCGGTGCCTCGGCGATGGCGGCTTCGACGATCTGCATGATCATGGCCAGGCGGTTACTGCAAATCACCCCGCCGATGGCCTGTTTGGAATCGAAGAACTTATAGATATAAGCCTTGGAAAAACCAATGGCCCTGGCGAGGTCCGAAACGGTGGTCTTTTCGTAACCGTAATGGCCGAAGTGCTGCATCGCCGCGTTGATGATCTGGTCGCGAATCTCGTGATCCAGCGGCCCGCGTTGGGTCGAGGTGTTCATGTCTTTATTCATGTTCACAGCTTAACTCCGTGGTGAGCCGATTGACAGATAGTGACCAATCTATAATATGGTCACAATCTAAATCGGCCTTAGAGAAACCTCATGCCTGCGTTCCGTACTCTTGCTCTTGTGGTAAGCACCAGCCTGGCAGCAGGGTGCGCGGTTGGCCCGGACTACCATCGCCCGCAGGCTCCACTGGCCGAGCAATACATCGGCCGGCCAGCGATAGAGGCACGAACCGCGACGACCACGGCAAACTTCGTGACCTGGTGGGAAGGCTTTGGCGATCCTCAATTAAGTGCCCTGGTCAGCCAGGCTCTTGTGCAGAACCTCGACATGGCCCAGGCCCAGGCACGAGTTGCTCAGGCACGCGCCGCGCTGGGTGCAGCCGATGCCGCGCTGCTACCTTCCGCCACTCTCAATGGCCAGGCGGCGCGTGCTTACCAATCGCTGGAAACGCCGCTGGGTCAGGTACTTGACGCCACTGCGGGCTATAACCGCTACGGCAATAGCTACCAGGCCAACCTTGACGCGAGCTGGGAGCTGGATCTGTTCGGCGGTCTGCGCCGTGGCCGGGAAGCGACGCTGGCCGACTATCAGGCGTCCGAAGCCGGCGTCGTGGCGACGCGACTCGCAGTCGCTGCGCAAACGGCCGATATCTACACCACCCTTCGCGGCCTGCAGACTCGGCTGGCGATTGCACAGCGGCAGGTCGACACCCAGCAGGAGCTCCTTGAAAAAGTTCGCCTGCTGCATGGCCAGGGTCTTGCCGCTCAGTTCCAGGTACAGCAGACCGAAGGCCAGCTGTCTCAGGTCAAGGCCAGTGTCCCGGTACTGCAGACAGGCCTGGATGCGGCCATGAATGCGTTGGACGTGATGCTCGGCACCCCGCCCGGCACCCATCGCGCCGAGTTGTCTGGAGCAGGTGCCATTCCACGTGCGCCGCAACTGGCGTCCACTGGCTCGCCAGCAGATCTGCTGCGCCGCCGCCCCGACCTGATTGTCGCCGAACGCCGGCTGGTCGCGGCTAACGCACGTATCGGCATGGCGATCAGCGAGTACTACCCGACATTCTCCCTCAGCGCCCTGCTCGGCAGCGCCACCACTCAAGGTGGCAACCTGTTCAGCAGCGGCGCCGCGCAATCGGCCGGCGTCCTCGGGTTGCGCTGGCGACTGTTCGACTTTGCCCGTATCAACGCGCAGATCGATCAGGCCAAGGGCCAGCAAGCTGAAGCGCTTGCGGCTTATCGTCAGTCGGTTCTACGCGCCAGCGAAGACGTCGAAAACGCTTTTTCGGCGCTGGTCAATCGCGAGACTCAGACAGCCACCCTCACGGCCGGCGAAACCTCCCTGGGCAGTGCCCGACAGTCGTCCTTCGTGGCTTACCAGAACGGTGCCGCCAGCCTGATCGAGGTGCTCAATGCCGATGAAACCTTGCTGCGTGCGTCTGACGCCAAAGCTCAAGCCCAGACAGAATCGGCACGTGCTGCCATTGCCGCATTTCGAGCGCTGGGAGGGGGCTGGAGCCCGCAGCATCTGGCACTACGCTGAGTGATCAAAGAGGCTTGTATGCGTCTGTCCTCCTCCTTCAAGAACGGGAGCAAACGGCCAGGAGCTGACTTTCACCTGTCCACAGAAATACGCTCAACGTATCCTGCTCAAAGAAAACAATGAAAAGGAGTTCGAATGAAAACTGATTGGCGACAAATTCAAGAAATGATGATGTTTTATCCGTGACTAGCTGGGACGCTTTTTATGATGAGGCCGAGCGTCGAGGCCCATCCCTTATGTTAGCCCGAGCGATAAACCTTGCTGGTAATCTGTCAGTTGCTCGCCAGGCAGTAGATTTGGGGTGCGGCGCAGGAAAAGAAGCGCAGCAGCTTATGCAGTCGGGCTGGAACGTTCTGGCTGTCGATAATGAGCCAAAGGCAATTACTCGTACGATTGCAAACTGCTCAGGGGGTCATACCGGAACGCTGACTACCTGCCTATCGGATTTTGAATGTTTGCCTGCACTACCAAGATCAAACCTTATTCATGTCGGATTGGCCTTGCCTTTTTGTCGGCCGAAAAGTTTTAAGCAACTCTGGGATCAGGTTCTGTATGCCTTGGAACCAGGGGGAGTTTTTGTCGGGCATTTTTTTGGTCCCCAGCATGGCTGGTCGACGTTTGCTCACTTGACCTTCCACTCCGAGCTGGACATCCGTCGGATGTGCGAGGGGCTGGAAATAAATCTTCTTCGCGAGACGCAAACAATCACTCAAACGCCCTCTGGTCCACTCAACTGGCACCGTTTTGATCTGATCGCTCAAAAGCTTTATTAAATGTAGCAAGTGCCAGCTACAGCGGGTAGATAGCCGACGTTTACGAGTGACTGCTATCGATCCGGAACAACCCTTGAGGTCTGTTTGTGGTCCCCATATGCTATTGGCATTCATGGAGGATTCTGACTGATGGCACGTATAAGTTTGATACTGACCCCCGGCTTTGCAGACTGGGAATATGCTTTCATTGCTGGAACAGCGTCCCCGTTTTACGGTATCGACGTCAGGTTTTTTGCTCCGACCACGGGGCAAATCAACTCGCAGGGCGGACTGGCTGTAACTATCGATAGTGGCTTGCAACAATGTCTGGACTGGAAACCGGACGTTGTTGCCGTCATTGGGGGAATGGTCTGGGAAAGTGTAGAAGCGCCTGATATTCGAGACTTTCTTCATGCTAGTCGTTCAAATGGCGCGACGATTGCTGGTATCTGTGGGGGAACGCTGGCACTTGCGAGGGCCGGGCTTCTCGATAATATTCCTCATACCTCTAACAGCGCTGACTTCTTGCAAGAGAATGCCGCAAGTTATGAAGGGCACGCGCGTTATCAGAACAGTCGAGTCGCTGTGGTTGCAGACCGTATCATAACTGCTCCAGGCTCTGCCCCCGTTAGCTTCACCTGCACAGTATTCGAAGGTGCCGGGCTCTCTTCAGAGATCATTTCCCAGTTCAAGTCAATGTTGGCAGCGGAGCATAATTGACCGCTTAGTCCTACAAAGCAGGCGATCAGGTGATGGTGTTCGAGTGTCAGCTTTTGGCCTATAGCAGCCTGTCACGATTAGGGAAATGCTCATCCATAACTGCCAATCTGATCCGCGGAACTGCTGACGGTTCAAGCAGCATCGACACAATCGCACAAGACCTGCCGACACAACCCACATGCACTCTCCTCCGCGCCCAACCTGAAGGCGACCATGCCAGCACTGCGAAAGCTCAATTTGAGCATGACGAACTACTGCCGCCTGCGGTGAGCGAGAGCCCACTGGAAATTACTTGTGAGGAATGGATCTACAACGCAGCCGAGCAGCTTGTCCGTTGTAACTGTGATGTGATGTTTAAACGCCGAAGAGTTTCATCACTACAGCGCCTGGCTGCTTAAGGTCAGCAGGCAGCGCAAGGAGGCAGCATGAGTACATCCACAGTTACAACGCCCAGCGACGAGCAGCTCGACGATATTGAATCAAAGCTGGTCATGCAGGGCTATGGCCTGCCCTTCAACGAGGTGATTGGCCAGCCGCGAGAGCGCTCAGTTGCCAGCCTGCCAAAGCGCTTGGCAACGACCATGAAGGGCCGGCGAATTGCTGTCAGGGTTCGACCGTGACTTGCGCATTTATCTGCTCTCCCACCAACAGCACATTACTCACGTGGCGCTGTGGGACGCCCATCTTCGACTATCACGTCAATTGCCAGAGTTGCGGCCAAAAGGTCTATCCCGGAGCTGATGCAACAGTGCATCAGCGCCGCGTATCGCGCTGGAACATAGCAACCGAGGAGGCGAAATGACCTCCCATCAATTCAAGCGCCGCCGTCTGATCTGGCGCGGCGCTACAACCTCCCTCCTCGGCTGGACTGGCTGGCTGCTTCTGATAGCCCTGGCAGATCTGATCGCACCGAAGTAATCCGCAACCTTTTTTGACGCTGCGAGCATCGCGACAAGGATTCCCCATGTTCGCAAAACAGCAACTCATTACCATCGACGACATCAGCGCCGAAAATGCTCCAGCCATTTATGTATCCGGCGGCCTTGGCCACTTCCTCGAAGCAGTGACATCAACCACTGCTGAAAACTTGATCGACGCCGACTTCGACACTGCCGCCAAGACGCTTGAACCTGTCACGACACCTTTTGAGATCACTGAAAAGGTGTCGAGCAAATTCCGCAATGAACGCCTTCTGGTGATTCAGAAAGACTCTGGTGAGGAAATTATTGAGCCCCTCGCGCCTTAATCAAAGGCTCCGTTGAGCACCTCATAAATTATGCCGGAAGCAATTGCGACAAGTATTAAATCGGTTCCAGCCTGCTGCCATTCGTAGCCGTCGTAATGTGGCAGCCTGCCCAGCAATCGGCCATCCAGCTTCTTGGCAATACCCGGAGGAAGAGGCTTCCCCCTAGCCAGGTTCTTCTGTATTCCAGGCGGCAGTGAATGGCCTGAACTCCAGTAGTCACGGTGGCCGCCGAGTACCCCCAAGATGTTGCCTCGGTCAATGTTTGGACCGTGCGCCCAATCCCCGCCGCTCGAATTTTTTCCTCTATTACCCTGATTTCCATGTGCCTGGCCGCCTTGGGAGCTGCCTTTTCCATTGCCCTGGCCCTTTCCATTTCCGGGATCGGCCAGCGCAGACACAGGGCCTGCAGCCAAAGCAAGACAGGTAATAGCCACTACGAACAAGCGAGACTTAAGCATGACCGTCTTCTCCGAAAGGGAATACCCCTTGAAATGTAGACGGTATCACCGAGTTTAGTTCCGTTTAACCCGCCCTACTTGCTGCATCCAGACACCGAGAGCTGCGCCTGAGCTACCGGCACATCTCCAGACCATGACCATGTTCAAGGTCAACACGGGGTGCCGGGTGCAGGAGATTTGCAAGCATCAGTGGGCTTGGGAAATCG
Organism: Pseudomonas sp. Lz4W; assembly: GCF_000346225.2. NCBI lineage: Bacteria > Pseudomonadati > Pseudomonadota > Gammaproteobacteria > Pseudomonadales > Pseudomonadaceae > Pseudomonas > Pseudomonas sp. Lz4W. The sequence continues at coordinate 3,162,246 of NZ_CP017432.1, forward strand.
CGGTACCGGAGCGGGATACCATGGTGTTTTGGATTCCGGCCGGCTTCGGCGGACGAAGTGCAAGGTCTGGTGTGAATAACCGGGACGAGCGCCTGGTGATTCTCAGACGGCGAAGGCGACGAAACAATGGCAGGAGAAGTATTTACGGCCGGCACACGATGGGTTCGCCCGGATCCGCATTCACGACCTGAAGCACACCTTTGGCAGAAGGCAGCGTGCAGCAGGCGTGACTGAGGAGGATCGCAAAGCATTGCTCGGCCATAAGAACGGCAGCATCACCAGTCACTACTCCGGCGCTGAGCTGGGGCATCTGATAGAAGCTGCAAACGAGGTGTCAGTAACCGACTCGCGAGGCCCGGTTCTGACAATCTTGAAGAGGAGGCAGGGATGAAAGTCGGAAAAGCCCCGAAAATTTCCCGAAAATGAAAAAGGCCAATGTCATGGACATTGGCCTAAGTCATTGAAAAATATGGTCGGGACGGAGTGATTCGAACACTCGACCCCTAGCACCCCATCTCCTTTTTCATACTTCTTGAAAGACTCCAAAATTTCACTCTGGATTTTTCTAAGCTAGTATTTACTTGAGCTCCAGCGGTGTTCTGCTCTACGAGAGTCCAGTAACGTCCATCAAGAGCCGACGTTTTTGTGGGGGTAAAAGTAGGGGGAGTCTGATTTATGGCCAAAATTACCATCAAAGAACTCGAGTCGCTGACCGCCAACGATGCCGGCCGCATCCTCCGGGAAGATGGCAATCTCGCAGGTCGAATTTCCCTGCGTAAGGACGGCGTGTCGGTCAGCTTTTTTTATCGCTATCGGTGGGGCGACCAGAACAAAGAATACGCCTGCGGGTCCTGGCCACGCAAATCCCTGACGGACATCCGCAAGGCCCGCAACCAGGCACGGGCACTCATTGATGTGCAGATCAATCCCAACGAGCACAAGAAAACCGCCAAGGCACAGGCATACGCCGCGGCTAACGTTGAGGCCGAACAAGTAAAAACGACGAAGGTGCAAACACTGACGGTCCAAGATTTGGCGAAGGCCTGGCTGTTGGATGGCGTGGCGCGTAAAGATGGCAATGCTGAATTGCAACGACGCTTTAACAAGGACCTTTTTCCGGCACTTGGCAAGACCGCGGTGAACAATGTTTCAGAACACGATGTTCGGGTGCTGATCCGGGCCGTGGTCAACCGCGGCGCTTACCGGCAAGCCATCAGCTTCTTCGCCGACCTCACCCAGATGTTTAGCTGGGCTAGAAAACGTCAGCCCTGGCGGGCCTTATTGATCGAGGGTGATCCAACTGAGCTGGTCGACATCTCCCCCTTGATCCCTGCCGACTACGAAGCCGAAACCGGATTGGCGAGCTGCTCCAGTCCGAATGGAAAAATGTCGACCTGGACCGGCAGACCTGGTTCCTCCCGAGCGAAAACGTCAAAGGCGCCCGGGGCAAGAAACAGGACCACCACGTTTTCCTCTCCCCCTTCGCATTGCATTTCTTTCAGGAACTTAAAACCCTGACGGGCGACTCCCAGTGGTGCTTCCCCAACAAGCAGGATGATGGGCATGTGGACGTCAAAGTGGTGAGTAAACAGGTCGGCGATCGCCAGGCCCGGTTCAAAAACCGCAAGGTCCTCTCAAGAAGGCGTCACGACGACACGCTGGTCCTTGCCGACGGCCAAAACGGCGACTGGACGCCGCATGACCTGCGCCGCACGGGCGCGACCATGATGCAGGCTTTGGGGGTCAGCCTGGACGTCATTGATCGCTGTCAGAACCATGTGTTGGCAGGCTCGAGGGTCAGGCGCCATTACCTGCATCACGACTATGCCGAAGAGAAGAAGTGTGCCTGGAACCTGTTGGGCGATCGACTCAGTGCCGTGCTGTCCTCAACTTACGAGCATCCACCAAGCAAGTCGATGATGTCTTTTCCAGCGTACGCCTCCACTGAATCCTTGCCGCCTTCATCAGCCTAATCAGCTCGATTAGCCCGGTAGCATCCTTGGCCACCGCTGTGTCTGATCTCACGACTGATCTTAGAGTCTGCTCGCCCTAGCAGCGTGTCCATGGAACGGATCGAGTTACCTGCCACCACTGAACGCGAAATCTCTTCGCGTTCAGCCAACGTCAGGCCCAATCCGGACCTGCGCTGTACAGAGGGGCTGATACCGCCTATTTCCGTCAGGATGCGCTGTATCAATGAGCGGTTTCGTTCAAATAGTAGGGCGACCTGCTGGATAGTCGCCTTTTTACCAGTGATCCCACATCAATTTTTTCTGACTTTCGGTGTAATAGATCCGAGGTCTCTGCTTCATCTGTAACATTCCTTTTGCTTACACAGAATTTAATTGTGGTGCATCGACCGGTTGAATCCACAGTAGATAGCAGCCCTTTCATAACAGGCTGCAACGGACCAAGATTGGTCATTGTTTTCGAACTAGTTGTAGGAGGAACAACACCAGTATCACATTCAACATAGCCAACGAACTTAGCCCAGCAAGCACTCCGCCCGCCCCCCACGTTTGCAAAAGGTAACCACCAGCAAGAGGTGTGAGTGCCTGTCCAATAAGTGAAGGTCGAGACATGCGACCCATTAGCAAAACATAATGCGTTGGCGACATCAGCGTCAACGGTAGCAGCCCCCGAACAATCGCTCGCAAACCATTACCAGCACCATAAAGTACGAGGCCAAGACCCGTCATTGCCGGCGTCATGGTCACAACCGACAGACCGATTGCCACTAGTACGACAGAGATCAACGTCGTCCAAATTGGGTGTCGCTTTCGTGAAAATACTTGCAGAATCCGCGAGCCTACCTGACTCGGCCCCAGTAAAGCGCTGAATCCGATGGCAGCTGCAAGTGAATACCCCTGACCTTGAAGCAAAGAAATCAGCTGAACAGAGATTGCCGTCATGATCACTGCGCCCAACGCAAAAACCGTCGTGAGGAGCCAGTACACCCGTCGATCAATCGACAGACTTTCATCGTACAACGCGTCATTTTTTCTGAGTGAAACCGAGCCTCTCGGTAGCACCCACATATAAAGCGGTGCCACAGTCAGCACTAACAACGCTCCATAGGCCAAACACGTTGAGCTCCAACCGATGTAATCGATGACTAACGCAACCGCCGGCCAGGAAAGCGTTGTCGCAAACCCTGAGATCAATGTAATTCCTATAATCACACCGCCCGCTCGCTCACCGTAAAGTGAACCTAAACAGGCGAATAGTGCTTCATACAATCCAAGCGCCATGCCAATGCCGATGACTGACCAAGCCAGTAAAAAAAACGGCAATGACGTGGCATTGGCCATCAGAAACAATCCAATGGCGACTCCTAGACCACTGCTGGCAAGAATTGGGCGACCGCCATAGCGGGCAATCAGTCGACTGATCAACGGAGCCAACACCGCAGAAACAAGAATGCTCAGAGACAATGCGCCATAGACCCACTGGCTAGCCCAGCCTGTCTCTTCAATGATCGGATCGGCCATTACGGCCATAAGGAAGAACGAACCTCCCCAGACCAAAACTTGCAGTATCCCTAACAAGACGATGCCGAACTTTCCAGGTAGTGGAGTTTGATTTCTCAAAACAATGTCATCAAAGATAAGAAATGCATGCAAAGCCACGAACGCATAAGCGACTGGGCTCAAGGGTGTTAACTATCTTCAAGCCACCGACTCAATAGCAGAGTCGTCAGTTGCGGCTGCTCAAGCGGCGGCAGATGCCCACATTGAGGCACCACCACCAATCGAGAATGCGGTATGCCGCGATGGATTTCTTCGGACTCAACTGGAGGGGTGATTTCGTCGCTTTCACCAACAACGATCAAGGTCGGGACCACAATGCTCTTCAATAATGGTCGATAATCGGGACGCTCTATAATCGCCAATTGCTGCCGAACAAACCCTTCCTTTCCTACTGCTGCGGCCATTTCCTGCACCGTATCGGCAATCGCAGTTCCAATGCAGCGGGGATGCACAAGCTTGGGCAACAGTTGTGGTGTTACGCCCTTGAACCGGCCAAGTTGTGCAAGAGTCAGCAGGCCACGTCTCGCCTTGGTACGGGCTTCATCGTCCGGTCGCACCATCGTGTCTATCATTGCCAACTTCAAAACCCGCTCAGGTGCCTTTTTCATAATTTCCATGGCTACATATCCGCCCATGGACAACGCAGCGAGTGCAAAAAAAGGTGGTGCTTCATCCAGAGTCCGCTCCGCCATCTGAGCAATGCTGGAGTCAAGGGAGACATCAGGGATGCAGATATGCGTTGAGTTTTCCAAGACGGATTTTTGATGTGCCCAAAGGCGGTCATCGCAAAGCAATCCGGGGATAAGCACGAGCGGCGTAAGGTTGGAAGACAACGGGGTTTCCTTCATAGGTTCATGGTCGAGGATTGATGTTGTTCAAAGCATGTGCCCTGCCCAGATTTCGCGACCTACTAGATCGGCGGCAATCTCGATGAACGCATCTCCAACAAATTTTGCGGCGGGGCTGACTCGCCTGTCCGCGGGAAATACCTGGACCAATTTACGCATGGGAATAGGGTCGACCAAAGGTGCAGCACTGAGCACTCCCGATTCAATTTGCGTGTAAATCGATGCCAGTGGCAAAGCTGTCAAACCGAAGCCATTGCGAACCAGGTCAATCATCGCGCCGAAGGAGTCAGCTTCAACGCTGGTTTTGAGCTTGATGCCGACTTCTCGCGCACAATTATCCAGAATCACGCGAAGACTGTGGCGGGCGCTTGGCAACACCAATTGCTGCTCGGCCAAAGACTCGAATGACACCGGCGCATCCAGGCGCAGATTGGCACTGGCAGGTCCGACCAGCAGCAAGTTTTCCATCATCACCGGCACGATACGCAGCGTATGCAAGGGTTGGGGATCGTAAGAAATCGCGAGTTCCAATTCGCCACGCTGAACCCAATCCAGCAGGTAGCCGCTAAAGGCGGAGGAGAACCTGATGGCAAGATTCGGATGCTCTTCTTTGATTTTCCGCACCAGCGGAACGGTGACAATTTCCGCTACCGTCGGTGTTGTACCGATCATCACCGTGCCCCGAAAAGAAGACTTCCCGCCCACGACCGAACTTCGAATGGACTCCATCTCTTCCATGATCCGGGTGGCATGCGCCAAGACTTCACGGCCGGCATCGGTAATTTCCATGCCTCGTCCATGCCGATCAAAAAGGTAGGCCCCGAGTTCCTTTTCCAACAGACGAATTTGCCTACTCAGTGCCGGTTGTGCGATGTGAAGCCGGTCGGAGGCCTTGCTGAGACTGCCAAGCTCGGCCACATGAATTAGGGTCTTGAGTTGAACGACATCCATTACCAGGCCAGTCAAAGTCGGTCTCGGCGCGAAATGCGTCGAAAGTAGTATGAGTGTAAACGCATTAGCGTTTCCTGGAATGCCACAGGGCCCGCGTCGCATGGGGCCTAATGGCTTTCTAGCCGGCTGTATCCCCCAGCCCGTAGGGGCTGCAAGACAAGCTATAGAATTTCGGTATATCAGTTAGACCTGGCTGACGGCTTATTACCCTCGTCACTCTGCGGTAGCGTGCAATCAACGTCGACGCCAAGAGCGATCGACTGACTACAAGAATAAGATTCGAGGGCTTGCCGCCATGATTTACTACCTTTCTCGTTACCTGACCGACCCGCCTTATACAGTCAGCGAACAGCTGACCTCTCATATACACACCCCCGCTTCATGTGCCTTGGTCGTCGAAGGGTCACAGCACTTGCGTTAAGCACATCAACCCATCGAGCTAGCAACGTCGGACACGCATCAGCGTGCGCCTCGTATCGTCTCGCCTTGAAAAAAGGGTGAACAGAATGTCTGCATCAACCAGCGACTCAACACTCCACACTGAAAAGTCCGATCAGATAAAAAGTCCGAATCGCGTCAGAGCCATCATGGGTGCCTGCTCGGGCAATCTGGTGGAGTGGTACGACTTTTTCATTTACGCCTATACCGCCATCTATTTTGCGAGCTCGTTTTTCCCCAAAGGCGACACCACCAGTCAGTTGCTCGCAACCGCCGGCGTCTTCGCCGTCGGCTTTTTCATGCGGCCTCTCGGCGGCTGGATTTTCGGCTGGATTGCCGACACTCGCGGCCGCAAGGTCTCGATGATTATCTCGGTGTTCATGATGTGCGCCGGTTCCCTGCTGATTGCCGTCATGCCGACCTATGAAACCATCGGTGTGGCGGCGCCAGTTTTGCTTGTCGTCGCCAGGCTGATTCAGGGGCTGTCAGTCGGCGCGGAGTACGGCACCGGCGCCACCTACATCAGTGAAATCGCGACACCTGGGCGTCGCTGTTTTTATGGCTCCTTTCAGTACTTCACCATCATTGCCGGTCAGCTCATGGCATTGATGACCGTGGTCATTCTCCAGCAAACCCTCACCGGCGAAGAATTGCGCGAATGGGGCTGGAGGATTCCGTTCTTCATCGGCGCCCTGAGCTCTATCGTGGTGGTGTATTTGCGCCGCGCCATGCATGAAACCGCCACCAAGAAAGACATGAACCGCAAAGACGCCGGCTCGCTGCGCGGCATGTTCAAGCACAAACGGGCGGTCGCGCTGGTGGTAGCGTTTACCATCGGTGGTTCTTTGTACTTCTACACCTTCACCACCTATATGCAGAAGTTCCTGGTGATCTCAGCCGGTTTCAGCCCGGAAACGGTTAGTTTCATCATGACCGCGGCCCTGGTCGGTTTCATGTTCTGCCAGCCACTGTTCGGCTTGCTGGCGGACCGTATCGGGATCAAGGCGCACATGCTGATGTTTTCCGGGTTGGCGATGCTGTTGGTGATTCCCCTGCTCTATTCACTGCAATCGGTCAGCAGCCCGTTTACGGCGTTCCTGCTGGTGTTTGGTGGCCTGGCCATTGCGTCGCTCTACACCCCGATTGCCGGGATCGTCAAAGCTGAACTGTTCCCACCTGCGGTACGCGCATTGGGCGTAGGCTTTCCGTATGCCATCGGCAATGCGGCATTCGGCGGCACCGCCGAATACGTCGCCTTGTCGCTCCGGTCCCAAGGCATTGAGGAATATTTCTTCTTCTATGTCGCGGCCGTCGTGACCATCACTTTCATCGCCGCGATGCTGATGCCGAATCTTTCGCGCTATGGGTACATCAGCGGTTCCGGTGAGATCGAAGAGCGCACCGGTTTGAAGGGTTGCGCAAAGTCACACGCTGCGAGCGTTTGAAGCACTGACGATTACAGCAGGTATTTGAAAAGGGCCCATGAGATCCATGGGCCCTTTTTGCATCACTGGGTAGCGGATGCAGGTGCAACTTGAGTGATAGTTTCGGCGGGGACGTTGGCCGCGTGTTCCCGGTTCGGCCATGCCTGCAAATCAAGATCAAGATCCTTGAACTGACTTGAATCGAAGACAGGCGTCTTGATACCGGCTTTGCGTTGCTGGTCATAGTCGCGCAGCAAGCGCATGCCGACATTGAACAACAGCGCCAGGGCGATCAGATTCACGAAGGCCAGCAGCGTCATGGTGATATCGGCAAAAGCGAACACAGTGCCCAGATTTTGTACGGCCCCCCAAAGGATCAGCAGCAGCACCAAACCACGATAGACAATGACTGCAGCGCGCTTGTCGCCCAGCAGAAAGCGCAGGTTATTCTCGCCCAGGTAGTAGTTGTAGAGAATCGACGTGAAGACAAACAGAGCCAACGCCACGCTGATGAAGGTGCGTCCCCAGTCTCCGACCACTGCCGCCAACGCGTTCTGAGTCAGCACCAGGCCATCGCCTTCAAAACCAGCCGTGTAAAAGCCTGACAGCAGAATCAGCAGCGCCGTACAGGTACAGATCACAAAGGTATCGAGAAAAACGCTGAAGGCCTGAACCACCCCTTGAGCCGCCGGGTGATCCACTTTCGCCACCGCAGCTACGTTGGGAGCACTCCCCAGTCCCGCCTCGTTGGCAAACACCCCACGTTTGACGCCCATGACAATGGCACTGCCGACCAGGCCGGCAAACGCCTGATCCAGGCCGAAAGCACTTTTGAAGATGGTCATCAGCATTCCGGGAACATGATCAAACTGGAGCACGATCACATAAACGGTCACGCCAATGTAAGCCAGCGTTTTGACCGGCACCAGCAGGTCCGAGACCGCGGCGATGCGCTTGATGCCACCCATGAACACCAGGCCAAGCAATATGGCAATCGTAATGCCGGAGTAGGTCGTAGAGAAACCGAACGCATTATTCAGCGAGTGAGTCACGGCATGGGATTGCAGTCCGTTGAAGGCGAAACCAAAGGTCACCAATAGCAGTAACGCCATGACCTTGCCCAGCCAGGGTTGTTTCAGTCCGTACTGGATGTAGTACGACGGCCCGCCGCGGAACTGTCCGTTCGCATCACACCGTTTGTACAATTGCCCCAGGCTGCATTCAAAGAAGCTGGTGGACATACCCACCAGCGCCGTCACCCACATCCAGAACACCGCGCCCGGCCCGCCCAGCGTTACCGCCAACCCGACACCGGCGATATTGCCCGCACCTACGCGCCCCGCCAGGCTAAGCATCAAGGCCTGGAAGGAGCTGATCTGCCCGGCACTCTTTTGCACGCTATCGCGGAAGGCGCCGAACATATGCAGAAAATGGCGGAACTGGACAAAGCGTGAACGCACCGTGAAGTAGCCGCCCAGGCCTACGATGAGCACGATCAGAAGCTTGCCGGAGAGAAAATCATTAATGACATCAAGCATGGGTCGAACCTCTTGTTGTTATAGGTACACGGATTTCAGGCACGCACGCGCCTGCACACGTCGCCGCCCAAAGGCAGGAGAAGTGACTGAATCAGCTTTTGAATTTCAACTCCGTGGCCTGGCCAGGCTCCCGCGAATGATCAGGAAGCCCTCAGGACGACCGGGCTTACCCGGTAAGGCTGCTCACCTGGAAATCGGCGATCTGTTGCCACATCGCGATGGGGTTGGAATACATCGGGAAATGCCCGCAATCAGGAATGGGGGCCAGCCGGACACCTTCGGCCTGGATATGCGGCAGATAGGACAGTGACGCGTTCTGCTCGCCGTACATGAACATTCGTGGACATTTCAAGCCGAGGAATTTGCTCATCAGATCGGCATTATCTGAAAGATCTACCATCGACTGGAATATCCCCCGCACCGCACCGGCACGCACCTTGTGCCGCAAGCTCGCGGAATAGAGTGCACTGGCATAAGCAGGGGCGTGTCGGGCACGTTCGATGAAGGCGGCGAAAAACACCTCGGGATCGTTGCTCGGATAGTCGATGATCTGCCGGCTGAGGAAGCAGTCTTCCGGGGCGATATTGCCCTCGATATCGACGAAACTGAGCACCCGGTCCGGGAACTGGTGGGCCAGCATCAGCGCGGTCAGCCCACCCATGGAGTGGCCGACCAAATGGAAGCGTCCGATGCCAAAATGCGCCAGCACCTGCAACGCAGTCTGCAGCAGAAAGGGAATGGAGATTCTGGAAAGATCACTGCACTGGCTTTCGCCGCAACCCGGTGCGTCGTAAGCCACGAAAGGGTGACCGGCGAACGCGGGCTGCTGCACGATGTCGGCATAGTCCTCCTTGGTCGAACCAAAACCATGCAGGAACACGATCGGCGCAAGGACGCCGTCGCGATGGATGGCGGCCACGTTCAGTTGGACACCCTCCACCGTCAGAGGGAGTTGCACATGAGTGAACGTTTCTGGAGAAGACACGTTGTTGACTCCTTGAACGAAAAGGTACCGCCGAACCTGGGTTGCCGGCAGCCAGGCTCGCAATTTCAAGGGAATCGAGCCTTCTGTAAATTCCTAATACGGGAAGGCTTTCATACGCCAAACCTATAATTCTTGTTCACGCATAGGGCCTTGGTCGACTCACACACGGGACTGGAGACGGGTGACCAGCTCCTGCACCAGCGGATTGGGCCGATCTGCATTCCAGGCCACCGCAGTGGTCACGACATTGAGCTTCTGGATCAGTGCTCGGAATACCACATTGTCCGGTGCCAGTTTTTTCAGCGACGCTGGTACCAGTGCGATACCCTGGCCGCAGCTGACAAAGGCAATTTGCGAGGCGACCGAGCGCACTTCATGCAGCACGCGCGGGGAAAAACCGCTGGCGCGGCAAGTCGCGATCAGATTGTCGAAGTAGACCGGACTAACCTTTCGGGAAAACATCACCAAGGGTTCAGTGGCCAGGCTGGACAGGCTGATTCGCGTGCGCGCAGCCAAGGGGTGATCGCTGGGCAGGGCCACAACCAGGCGGTCCTGAGTCAGCGGCAGTGATTTGATCGAGGCCCCCAGATCACCGTCCAGCCGGGCGAAAGCCAGGTCGATATCCCCGGCTTCCAGCGCCGGGACCGCTTCGACGCTGTCGATCTCCCGTACAGACACGGTGAGGTGCGGGTAATCGCTCTTCAGTTGCTCGATCAAACCCGGCAAGACATCAAACATGGCCGTAGAAATCGCGCCGATGGTCAACATCCCCGACTGCCCCGCCACCGCCTCCTCCACGGCGAGTTCCAACCGCTCCAATTGGTCGGCGAACTTGCGCACGGCTGGCAGAATCGCCGCTCCCACCGGGGTCAGCTTCGCACCGCGTCGCGAGCGATCAAACAGCTTGACCTTGAGCGCCTGCTCCAACACTTGGATCTGCTCGCTCAGCGGTGGCTGGGACATGCCCAAACGCTTGGCCGCACGGCCGAAGTTCTGTTCTTCGGCCACCGCCAGGAACAACCAGAGATGACGAATCAGTCGAAAATTGATCATGATTAATCCATAGGTTTAACGTATCTAACGCATCTGTGATTAGTAATATACCTATCAAATTGTCTCACTGACACTGGGCGCCTCCGTCACCACTGGGGCTTTCCCATGATCAATAAGAGTTTGCTGGATCGCTTGGCGGCGCTGGATACCAACACGGTCTCCGATGCGCTCGACTTCCTCGGCCTGCCGGGTGCCACTGTTGGGCTGCGCCCACTGTGGAACTGCCCAAAGATTGTCGGCCGCGCCAGCACCGTACTGCTGGCTCCTAAATCCGACAATGTCCCCACTGTGCACCTGATTACCCCCGTGGTGGAACAGATCGACAGCGATGATCGTGTGCTGGTGATCGCAGGTGGAATCGAAGGCATCTCCTGCTGGGGAGATATCCTCGCCAATGCAGCGGCCAGCAAGAAAGTGCGCGGCACGGTAATCGACGGTTTCAGCCGCGACATCGACGGCAGCGAGTCGATTGGCTACCCGGTTTATGGCCGCGGGGTGACCATGATCAGTGCCCGCAATCGGGTGGTGCAGATCGATGCCGCCGTAACCATCAACGTGGCCGGCGTCGAGGTCAGCGAGAACGACTATGTCATCGCCGATACCTGCGGCACCGTGTTCGTGCCCTCAGCCTATATCGAGAAAGTGCTCGACCTTGGCGAGCGTATTGCCCGCCGCCAGGACGGCATGGTCGAGGCTGTCCGCAGCGGTCGCTCGGTCGCCGAAGTGATGCATGACACCCAATTCGAAGCGATCCACACGGAGCACGCCTGATGAATATCGAAGACAAAGAACTGGTCGCCTTGTTTGAAGGCCTGGACACCCCGGGCGTCTCCGATGCGCTGGACAAACTCGGCCTGCCCGGCCAATGCCTCGGAGTGGCGCCACTGGACAACTACAGCAAGGTCATCGTCGGTCCCGCGTTCACCGTGCAGTACGTCACGGCCAGCGTACCTCCGGGCACCGTGGGCGATTTCATCGAAGACGTGGCACCGGGCGACGTGGTGGTCATCGACAACGGCGGCCGCACCGACTGCACCGTCTGGGGTGACATCATGACCCAGTACGCCGGTACTCGGCAGATCGCTGCCACGGTCATCGACGGTGTTTGCCGTGACGTGAACAAAGCACTGGGCGATGGCTACCCGATCTTCAGCAAGGGCCGCTTCATGCGCACCGGCAAAGACCGCGTACAGGTTCAGTCGGTCAACCAGCCGGTGTCCATCGGCACCGTCCGGGTCTGTGCCCGCGACATCGTGGTCGCTGACGCCAACGGCGTGGTGATCGTCCCCCGCGCCCATGCGGCTGAAGTGGCGGCATGTGCCCGCCAGATCGAATCGGTCGAAGCCGAGATTCGCGCCCTGATCAGCCAAGGCAAAACCCTTAAAGAAGCCCGGGCCGCACTGGGTTACCACAACCTGCAGAGGAAAGTCTGATGACTATGCTCCCCCTCCCCCTGGATTCTTACGCACGGGCAAAAGTGCTTGGCAGTTCGACGCTGTATGAAGCATCTCATCTGTCTTGCGCGGTCGACAGCGCGATCCGCCCGATCTGGGACGGTGCCTTTATCTCCGCCCCCGCTTACCCTCTGGAATGCTCACCCGGCGACAACCTCGCCCTGCACCTTGCGATGGAACGTGTGCCCCGTGGCAGCGTGCTGGTCGTCGGTACGGGTGGTTTCATCGCCGGTTATTGGGGCGAAGTGCTCACCGTGGCGGCCGAAGCGGCTGGCGTGGTCGGGCTGGTGATCGATGGTGGCGTACGCGATATTGCGGCCCTAAAGAAACGCCAGTTCCCGGTGTTCGCCCGCGGCATCTCGCTGAAAGGCACAGTCAAGGCTAGTGCGCCTTCGGTGGGGCAGCCGTTCAATTTCAATGGTGCCTTCGTGACACAGGGCGACTGGGTGGTGGCCGACGATGATGGTGTGATCATCATTCCCAAAGCGGATGCCGCACGCACCCTGGCAGAAGGTGAAGCGCGGGCGGACAAGGAAGCGCAGATGATGCAGGCGTTGACCGAGGGCCGTTCGACCCTGGAACTGATGAACCTGACTGAGTGGAGAACTCGCGCATGAGCGCCGATATCCAGCGTCTAAATCAGCGTTTAGCCAATGCGCAGCCGTCCGCGACTTACCGAATCATGGATCGGGTGGCAGAACGCCGGGGGCAAGGCGCGAAAATTATTTCGCTGTGTGCCGGCGAGCCGGATTTCGATACGCCAAAGCATGTGCGTGAAGCGGCCATTCATGCCATTGAACACGGCCACACCCGCTACACCCAGGTCGCCGGTGTACGTTCACTGCGAGAAGCAGTGGCCGCCAAGTTCCGTCGTGAGAACGGTCTGGACGTTGCCTGGCAAGAGACCCTTGTCTGCAACGGTGGCAAACAGGTGATCTACAACGCCTTGGCCGCGACCCTCAATGAGGGTGACGAAGTTATCGTGCCGGCGCCGTACTGGGTCAGTTACCCGGAGATGGTTCAATTGTGTGGCGGTGAAGCCCGAATCGTTACTTGCGACGCCGACACTGGCTTCAAGCTGACGCCCTCGGCGCTGGCCGCCGCGATCACACCGCAGACCCGCTGGTTGATCCTCAATTCGCCGTCCAACCCGACCGGCGCGGTGTATAGCCGGGAAGAACTGCACGCCTTGGCTGAGGTGTTGTTGGCTCACCCTCACGTGCTGATTCTGGCCGATGACATCTACGAGCATCTGATTTTTGATGATCAAGCGTTCTACACCCTGGCCCAGGTTGAACCACGACTGGCACCTCGCACCCTGACCATGAACGGTGTGTCCAAGGCCTATGCCATGACCGGCTGGCGAATCGGTTTCGCCACAGGGCCGCGCTGGTTGCTGGAAGCCATGGAAAAACTGCAAGGTCAGCAAACCTCTGGCGCCAGCTCTGTGTCGCAACAGGCTGCGCTCGCGGCACTGGAAGGTCCCAAGGATTTCATCCGTGAAAGCCGGGTGGCATTCCAGAGTCGTCGCGATTTGATGGTGGCGCTGCTGAACGACACCCCAGGCCTTGAATGCGTCAGTCCAGCCGGGGCGTTCTACGCGTTCGCGTCCTGTGCCGGATTGATCGGGCGTACCTCAGCGGGTGGCCGGGTACTGCACACCGACGAAGATGTCGCGCATGCGCTGCTCGACGAAGCGGATGTCGCCGTAGTGCATGGCAGCGCTTTTGGACTTGGCCCTTACATTCGCATTGCCTACGCCCTGGATGACGCTTCATTGCGCCGGGCCTGCGAGGCGATCCGTACATTCTGCACCTCTCTGCGTTAATCATTTCCCTTCCCATAATGCGTGGCTATCGCCGTTGCCTGGCAGGCCACGCATTCACCCCACCTGCTATACAAAATGGGCATATCTCAAAGACAAAAACGGTAGTCGTAGTCCGCTCCCAGCACTCCCAGAATGTGTAAAAACACAAAAGCAGCACTGCTTGGGAGATTGGCATGTCAACAGAAGCTGAACACACCGTGGGACAGGATTGGCAGGAGGACGTGTTTCGCGTGCTCAAGGCCCACGACGTCAAACACGTGGTCTTCGTACCGGATGCAGGCCACTCGGCGGCGATCCGTATGTCGTATGCAGACCCGGACATCAAGGCCGTTGTCCTCACCACCGAAGAAGAAGGCATCGGCTATCTCGCCGGCGCATGGCTTGGCGGCGAGCGCGGCGCTCTCTTGATGCAGTCCAGCGGCGTCGGTAACTGCATCAATACCCTGGCACTTCAAGTCTGTGCCGGCTTTCCGCTGTTGATGGTGGTCACCATGCGCGGCGACTGGGCCGAATTCAACGCGTGGCAGAACCCGATGGGCCAGGCCACAGAAGCCTCCCTGAACCTGATGAAAGTGATGACCTGGCGCGCGGACGTCCCTGAAGACGTCGCCCCCCTGCTGCACGGTGCCGCGACCATGGCCTTCAACGGTGATTCGTCCACTGCCCTGCTGCTCGGTCAGCGCCTGATTGGAGAAAAGAAATGGGTCAAGTAAGTGCAAACCACACCCTGTGCCGCCGCGAAGTGGTCAAGGCCTTGCTGGCCGACCGCAAAGACGTGCTGGTCGTGACGGGTCTCGGTTCGGCGTCCTACGACGTCATGGCTGCCGGTGACAATGATCTGAATTACTACCTGTGGGCTGCCATGGGCAGCGCAATCACGGTGGGTCTGGGCCTGGCGAATGCGCAGCCAGACAAGTCGGTGGTGGTGGTCACCGGTGACGGCGAGTTGCTCATGGGCTTCGGCGCACTGGCCACAGTGGCACTGCAAAAGCCCGCCAACCTGACCATTGCAGTGCTGGATAACGGTCACTTTGGTGAAACCGGCATGCAAGTCAGCCACGCCGGTTTTGGTATTTCCCTGGACCAGGTGGCGAAGACTTGCGGCTTCAGCTGGACCGATGAAATCCGCGACATGGAAGGCGTACATGACCTGCGCGAGCGCTTTGCGAGCCGCGACGGCGTCAAGCTCGCGACGATAAAGATCAAAGCGGAGAACCCGCCTCGGGTGCTGCCGCCGCGCGATGGTCATTACGTCAAGAATCGCTTTCGTGCCGCCTTGGGTTTCAACCCGATCTGATTGCTATTTGCCCGGCCCCGGTCACGCAGGGCAGATGCCGTGCGTGACGCGTTGAGGAGAATAAAAATGACTGACCGTAACTCTGAAGAACTCAATGCCATCCGCGAGGGCGTACGCGCTCTGTGCGCTGAATTCGATGCGGCTTACTGGCGCAAAGTCGACGAAGAAAAAGGCTTTCCGGAAACCTTCGTCAAGGCACTGACCGACGCAGGTTGGCTGGCAGCGATGATCCCTGTCGAATATGGTGGCTCCGGCCTCGGGCTGGCTGAGGCCTCGGTAATCCTGGAAGAAGTGAACCGCTGCGGCGGTAATTCCGGCACCGTGCACGGCCAGATGTACAACATGTTCACCCTGCTACGACACGGCAGCGAGGCGCAGAAAAGCTACTACCTGCCGAAACTGGCCAGCGGCGAATTGCGCCTGCAATCGATGGGCGTCACCGAACCCACTACTGGTACCGACACTACAAAGATAAAGACCACCGCCGTGCGCAAAGGTGACAAGTATGTGATCAACGGGCAGAAGGTTTGGATCTCGCGCGTCCAGCACTCCGATCTGATGATCTTGCTGGCGCGTACCACGCCGTTGACCGACGTGAAGAAAAAATCCGAAGGCATGTCGATCTTCCTCGTCGATCTACGCGAGGCCATCGGCAACGGCATGACCGTGCAGCCGATCGCCAACATGGTCAATCACGAAACCAACGAACTGTTCTTCGACAACCTGGAAATTCCTGCCGATAGCCTCATCGGCGAGGAAGGCAAAGGTTTCCGCTACATCCTGGATGGCCTGAACGCCGAGCGCACACTGATCGCCGCCGAATGCATTGGCGACGGTCGCTGGTTTATCGAAAAAGCCAGCGCCTATGCGCGTGATCGCGTCGTGTTCGGTCGCCCTATCGGGCAGAACCAAGGCGTGCAGTTCCCCATCGCTGAAGCACACATTGAAATCGAAGCGGCTGACCTGATGCGCTGGCGTGCTTGCGAGGAATACGACAGCGGCATCAACGCCGGGGCCAGCGCCAACATGGCCAAGTACCTGGCGGCGAAAGCCTCTTGGGAAGCCGCGAATGCTTGCTTGCAGACCCACGGCGGTTTTGGTTTTGCCTGCGAGTACGACGTCGAACGCAAATTCCGTGAAACCCGTCTGTATCAGGTTGCTCCCATCTCCACCAACCTGATCCTGTCGTACGTTGCCGAACACCTGCTCGAACTGCCGCGCTCCTTCTAAAGGAACAGCGTAAAGCCCAGTGCGTCGGCTTAAGCCGGAGCGACTGGGGAGCCATGACAAGAGAGATAATAATCATGAGCCAACCCAAAGGCATCCGTCCCCTCGATGGCATTACCGTCGTCAGCCTGGAGCATGCGATTGCAGCGCCCTTCTGCACCCGACAATTGGCCGACCTTGGTGCGCGTGTGATCAAGGTCGAACGACCAGGCACGGGGGACTTCGCCAGAGGTTACGACCAACGCGTCAACGGTCTCGCCTCACACTTCGTCTGGACCAATCGCTCGAAAGAAAGCCTGACCCTCGATCTGAAACAAGATTCGGCCACCGAGGTGCTAGACAGTTTGTTGGCCACTGCCGATGTCCTGGTGCAGAACCTGGCGCCGGGTGCGGCAGCAAGAATGGGACTTTCATTTGAGGCTTTGCATCAGCGATTTCCACGCCTGATTGTCTGTGACATTTCAGGCTACGGTGCAGGCGGCCCCTATGAAAAGAAAAAAGCCTATGACCTGTTGATACAGAGCGAAGGCGGATTCCTGTCGGTCACCGGCGGACCGGGTGAAGAAGAAATGGCCAAGGCCGGTTGCTCGATTGCTGACATCGCGGCCGGCATGTACGCCTACACCGGAATTCTGTCTGCCTTGCTGTTGCGTGGACGCACTGGCGAAGGTAGCCACCTCGATGTGTCGATGCTGGAAAGCCTGGTCGAGTGGATGAACTACCCGATGTACTACGCCTACGATGGCGCTACACCTCCCCCTCGCGCCGGCGCCGCCCACGCCACGATTTACCCCTATGGTCCCTTCCCCATCGGTGACGGCACCACAGTAATGCTGGGTTTGCAGAACGAGCGAGAGTGGCAGCTGTTTTGCGACAAGGTACTGCTTACTCCTGAACTAGCGAAAGACGAACGCTTCTCTGCCAACTTCAAGCGCGTCGAAAACCGCCAGGCGCTGCGGGCACTCATCGTTGAATCGTTCTCCACACTCAATTTCGATGCCGTGTTTGATCGGTTGGAGCATGCGCAAATTGCTAATGCTCGGGTCAATGACATGCAAGGTGTTTGGGACCATCCGCAACTTCAGGCGCGTGATCGCTGGCGGGAAGTCGAAACCTCTGCTGGCACGGTTCCTAGCTTGATACCTCCAGGCAGCAACAGCGCATTCGAGCCACGTATGGATGCAGTACCAGGCCTCGGCCAGCACACCGAACAGGTGCTCAGGGAATTGGGGCTGGATAAGGATCGTATTGAACAAATGCGCGCAGCCGGGGCGATTTAGCCTTGAGCTGAAAACAAAAAGCCTGCCTGAAACGATCAAAGTTTTTGAGAGAACACTGCCCAATGAAGATCCTGGTAGCTGTGAAACGAGTGGTCGACTACAACGTGAAAGTTCGCGTCAAAGCGGACAATTCCGGCGTCGATCTTACCAACGTCAAGATGTCGATGAACCCGTTCTGCGAAATCGCAGTGGAAGAAGCCGTACGCCTGAAAGAGAAGGGTGTTGCGACTGAAATCGTCGTCGTCTCCATCGGCCCGTCCACCGCTCAAGAGCAACTGCGCACCGCGCTGGCTCTGGGTGCCGACCGCGCCATCCTCGTCGAATCCGCCGAAGATCTGACTTCCCTGGCCGTTGCCAAGCTGCTTAAAGCGATTGTCGACAAGGAACAGCCACCGCTGGTGATCCTCGGCAAACAGGCCATCGACAGCGACAACAACCAGACTGGCCAGATGTTGGCTGCGCTGACCGGTTACGGCCAGGGCACCTTCGCTTCCAAAGTCGAAGTGAGCGGCAACAGCGTAGCTGTGACCCGTGAAATTGACGGCGGCGCACAGACCGTTTCCCTGAAGCTGCCGGCCATCGTCACCACCGACTTGCGTTTGAACGAGCCGCGCTACGCGTCCCTGCCAAACATCATGAAAGCCAAGAAGAAGCCTCTCGAAGTGCTGACTCCTGACGCTTTGGGCGTTTCCACCGCCTCCACCAACAAGACCGTGAAAGTCGAAGCGCCTGCTGCACGCAGCGCGGGTATCAAGGTCAAGTCGGTGGCTGAACTGGTCGAGAAACTGAAAAACGAAGCGAAGGTGCTTTGAGTTAAGGAGCCAGAAATGACTATCTTGGTTATTGCAGAACACGACAACAAAGTGCTGGCCCCGGCCACGCTGAACACCGTTGCGGCTGCCGTTAAAATCGGCGGTGACATCCATGTGCTGGTTGCAGGCCAGGGCGCTGGCGCCGTGGCTGAAGCCGCAGCGAAAATCGCTGGCGTGGCTAAAGTGCTGGTGGCCGACAACGCCGCTTACGCTCACCAGTTGCCGGAAAACGTCGCTCCTCTGGTTGCAGAGCTTGGCGCTGGCTACAGCCACATCCTGGCTGCCGCTACCTCCAACGGCAAAAACATCCTGCCACGCGTTGCCGCGCAGCTGGACGTTGACCAGATCTCCGAGATCGTTTCGGTAGAAAGCGCCGACACCTTCAAGCGCCCGATCTACGCCGGTAACGCCATTGCGACTGTACAGTCCACTGCTTCGGTCAAAGTCATCACCGTACGTGCCACCGGTTTCGACCCGGTTGCCGCCGAAGGTGGTTCGGCTGCCGTTGAATCCGTCTCCGCTGCCCACGACGCTGGCACTTCCAGCTTTGTTGGCGAAGAGCTGGCCAAGTCGGATCGCCCTGAGTTGACCGCTGCCAAGATCGTCGTTTCCGGCGGCCGCGGCATGCAGAACGGCGACAACTTCAAACACCTGTACGCCCTGGCCGACAAGCTGGGCGCTGCCGTCGGTGCTTCGCGTGCCGCGGTCGACGCAGGTTTTGTACCGAACGACATGCAGGTCGGTCAGACCGGCAAGATCGTTGCTCCACAGCTGTACATCGCGGTCGGTATCTCCGGCGCGATCCAGCACCTGGCCGGCATGAAAGACTCCAAAGTGATCGTTGCGATCAACAAGGACGAAGAAGCGCCGATCTTCCAGGTGGCCGATTACGGCCTGGTGGCGGATCTTTTTGAAGCGATTCCAGAAATGGCCACCCTGGCTTGATCACTGACCGATTGGAGCAAAGAATATGAGCAGCAGTTCCGATTTTTCCGCCTGGATTGGACGACGTCAGGAAAGCCAGGACCGGATCAGTTTCACTCTGGTCAGACGCATTGCCGCGACATTGGGCGAGTCGGCACCACAACCCGGTGAGCCGCTGCCGCCCCTGTGGCACTGGGCATTTTTTCAGGAGCCGGTGGGTGCCAGCGAACTGGGGCCGGACGGCCATCCAGCGCTTGGGGGATTTTTGCCGCCGGCCCATAACCGCAATCGCATGTGGGCGGGAAGCCGAATTGAGTTTTTCAAGCCATTAAAAGTGGATGCTGAAGTGAGCTGTGTATCGACCATCCTCAACGTCGAGGAGAAGCACGGTCGCACGGGTTCCTTATTGTTCGTCACAGTACGCCATGAGTTTTTCCAGGACGGCAAACGCGCCCTACAAGACGATCAGGACATTGTTTACCGTGAACCTTCCCCGCCCAAACTGAACGGTACCGAAAAGCTACCTGAAGGCCAATGGCAGGAACGGATAGAGCCCACTCCAACCCTGCTGTTTCGCTATTCCGCAGTGACCTTCAATGGTCATCGTATTCACTATGACTGGCCGTATGTGACAGAGACCGAAGGTTATCCGGGGCTGGTGGTACATGGTCCATTGATCGCCACGTTGAATTTACGTGCCTTTACCAAAGCGCATCCAACTGCGCGCCTGGAGCGTTTCGCATTCCGCGGAGTACGACCTCTGATTTCGCCTCAGCCTTTCGAGGTGGGCGGACGTCTAATCGAAAACGGCAAGGCACAGGTCTGGGCTGGCAATCAGGACGGCACAGCACAGATCGGAGAGATCGAGTTCAGCAATGGAGCAACGCCATGAGCAAATCAATTGTTCGCTCCGCCCTGTTTGTGCCGGCCACTCGACCAGAGCGCATCTCAAAAGCTATTGCCACCGGGGCGGATCGGGTCATCGTTGACTTGGAAGATGCCGTGCAAGAAAACCTCAAGGAGCAGGCGAGGGGTAATCTCGACGCGTTCCTGACCGAAGCCTCGGATGCACGGATTCTGGTCCGAGTAAATGCCCCGGATCACTGGGCGCATGTTGCAGATCTGGATCTTTGCCGACGCCACGCCGGCGTTATCGGAATTCTGCTGCCCAAAGCAGAAAGCGCGAAACAGGTCACCACAGCTGCCGGTACCGAAAAACCGATTTGGCCAATCATCGAGAGCGCGAAGGGCTTGTCAGCACTCAACGAAATTGCCGGCACTCAAGGCGTTGAGCGCTTGTCGTTTGGTAGCCTGGATCTGGGTCTGGACCTGAACCTGTCTACTGGCAGCCCTGCCGCTGAAGAAATCCTTAGCCATGCGCGCTACGCCGTTTTGCTTGCCACCCGGGTTGCCGCGCTCGCTCCAGCGTTGGATGGGGTATTTCCGTCGATCCAGGACACCGCAGGGCTGCTACGTGCTGTTCATTTTGCACGCGACATGGGCTTTGGTGGCGCGCTGTGTATCCATCCAACCCAAGTCGCGATCATTCATCAGGCGCTAAAACCAAGCCAAGAAGAATTGCACTGGGCGCAACGCATTATCGAAGCCGCTCGTTCAGGTGAAGGCGTTTTCGTGCTGGATGGGCAAATGGTCGATGCGCCGGTCATTGGTCGCGCCCAATCCATTTTGGCTCGCGCGATCTGATTCAACACCGGCGCTGTTGCTTAGAAGCTATGCATCCATTCCCATCCTACAGGACGGTGTCATGACTAACGTTTCCAGCCTTACCCATGCCATTTCAATCAACCCCACCAATGGTGAGCAGATCGGCCACTACCCCTTCGAATCCGCAGCGGAACTGGAGGCGTCACTGTCACGTGCGATTACAGGGTTTTACACCTGGCGTAGCCAACCCGTCGAAATGCGTTCGCAAGCACTCATCGCTTTGGCAAGGGCATTGCGCGACAACGCAGAAACGATGGCGAAGATGATCACTCAAGAGATGGGCAAACCCAACACTCAGGCGCGCGGTGAGATTGAAAAGTGTGCTCAGCTCTGTGAGTGGTACGCCAAACACGGCCCCGCCATGCTGACTGCCGAACCCACACAGGTTGAGGGCGGAAAGGCACGAATTGAATATCGTCCACTGGGCCCGATTCTCGCCGTGATGCCGTGGAACTTTCCCGTCTGGCAGGTGCTGCGCGGCGCCGTCCCGGCGTTGATTGCCGGCAATACCTACGTCCTCAAACATGCGCCGAACGTGATGGGATGCGCCTATCTGCTGCAAGACGCGTTCAAGCGCGCCGGCTTTGCTGATGGTGTGTTCGAAGTCATCAATGTCACGCCCGACGGTGTCTCAACTGCGATAGCAGATCCTCGCATCGCAGCAGTGACGCTCACAGGCAGTGTTCGAGCTGGCATGGCTATTGGCGCGCAGGCGGGTGCAGCCTTGAAGAAGTGCGTGTTGGAACTGGGTGGCTCAGATCCATTCATTGTGCTCAACGACGCCGACCTAGACGAAGCCGTCAAAGCCGCTGTGATTGGCCGCTATCAAAACACCGGACAAGTCTGCGCGGCTGCCAAACGCCTGATTGTCGAGCAAGGCGTTGTCGAGGAGTTTACCCGCAAGTTTGTCGAGTCCACCTGCAAGTTGGTCATTGGCGATCCACTGGCCACAGACACTTACATCGGACCCATGGCCCGCTTTGATCTGCGCGATGAACTGGATCGTCAGGTCCGGGATACCCTGGAAGAAGGTGCGACCTTGTTGTTGGGAGGCAGAAAAGCCGAAGGCCCTGGCAACTACTACGAGCCTACGGTATTTGGTGATGTCACCGACCAGATGACCTCATTCAAACAGGAATTGTTTGGGCCCGTGGCATCGATCATCACCGCGCGGGACGCAGCACACGCACTGGAACTGGCCAACGACAGTGAGTTCGGGCTTGCCTCGACCATCTACACACGCAATGTCGAACTGGCCCAGAAGCTGGCGGGCGAACTGGAAACCGGAGGCGTATTCATCAATGGCTATTGCGCAACCGACCCACGCGTCACTTTCGGCGGCGTAAAGAAAAGCGGTTTTGGCCGTGAACTGTCGCATTTCGGTGTGCGCGAGTTCTGTAATGCACAGACCGTCTGGCTGGACCGTCACTAACATCAAGCAAGTCGCCAAGCCCAGCGAAAACGTCCGCTGAGCCAAAGATGGGCGAGTCAGAAAAAGACTCGCCCCACCCTTATGAGGAGCTTTTGATGCGAGTCTTCCCTGCAATGCTGGGCGCTACTCTGACTGCGGCGTTAACCTTCACGCCAGCGATGGCTGCCGAACTTACCGGTACACTTAAAAAAATCAAGAACTCGGGGACCATAACCCTGGGGCACCGAGACTCTTCAATTCCGTTCTCCTACATCGCCGATGCTTCCGGCAAACCAGTTGGCTACTCCCATGATATCCAATTGAAAATTGTCGACGCTATCAAGCAGGAACTTGAGATGCCCGAGCTGAACGTACGGTACAACCTGGTGACGTCACAAACGCGCATCCCGCTTGTGCAAAACGGTACTGTCGATCTGGAGTGCGGTTCTACAACCAATACCGCAGAGAGGGCGCAGCAAGTCGAATTTTCAGTCGGCATCTTCGAAGCCAGCACCCGACTGTTGGTCCGAAAGGATTCGACCTACAAAGACTTTGACCATCTCAATGGCAAGAACGTAGTGACCACTGCTGGCAGCACTGCCGAGCGGATGCTCAAGGTCATGAATGCCGAGAAAAAGATGAACATGAACGTCATCTCTGCCAAAGACATTGGTGAGTCTTACCAAATGCTCGAGTCCGGCCGCGCCATTGCGTTTATGCAGGACGACGCATTGCTGGCGGGCGAGATGGCCAAGGCAAAGAAACCGGAAGATTGGGTGGTGACCGGCACCCCGCAATCCAACGAAATTTATGGTTGCACCATGCGTCGGGGTGATCCGGATCTCAAAAAAGTCGTGGATGACTCGATCAAGTCACTTTTCGTCTCGGGCGAAATCAACGCCATCTACGATAAATGGTTTACTCAGCCCATCCCTCCCAAAGGCTTGAATCTCAAATTCCCCATGAGCGCAGAACTCAAAACAATCATCGCCCAACCCAACGACCAACCGGCGCCGGAAAAGGCTCTTTAACGGTCGTCCCCTTCTGCTCGAGCGACCAGGACACAACGAGGCACTCTCCTCGCGCCATGACCTTTGTATCAGCTGAAGATTCCACCAAGAGCCAGAGCTTTTGTAGGGGTAAAAACACCTAAAAATAAAAAGGGGTCGCGAGATAGAATCTCGCAACCCCTTGAATTATATGGTCGGGACGGAGTGATTCGAACACTCGACCCCTAGCACCCCATGCTAGTGCGCTACCGGACTGCGCTACGCCCCGACTAGGCGTTACAACTTGATGGAACGTCGAGGAATATACCTTAAGCTTTTGAAATACGAAAGTATTTTAAAGCCAGATTTATTTACGAAGAACCTGCAGAACGTCCTCCAGTTCGGAGATCGTCTGGCGGATCAATTGTTTGTATTGGGTGGTGTCGTCTTTGGCCTCATCCCCGGAAAGTCGCAGCCGCGCGCCTCCGATGGTGAACCCTTGATCATAAAGCAGTGCACGAATTTGCCGGATCATCAGCACATCCTGTCGCTGATAATACCGGCGGTTTCCGCGACGTTTGACAGGGTTGAGTTGAGGAAACTCTTGCTCCCAGTAGCGCAGCACGTGCGGCTTGACCGCACATAGCTCGCTGACTTCGCCTATGGCGAAGTAGCGTTTGCCCGGAATCGGCGGGAGCTCGTCGTTATGACTTGGTTCCAGCATAAGCCTCTACTCGGGCCTTCAACTTCTGCCCTGGACGAAAGGTGACCACACGGCGAGCCGTGATCGGGATTTCTTCTCCCGTTTTCGGATTGCGGCCAGGCCGCTGTCGCTTGTCACGCAGATCAAAGTTGCCAAAACCTGACAATTTGACCTGTTCATTGTCTTCAAGAGCGTGCCTGATTTCTTCGAAAAACAGCTCGACCAATTCTTTGGCTTCGCGTTTATTCAGGCCCAGCTCTTCATAAAGACGTTCCGCCATTTCAGCTTTCGTCAGAGCCCCCATACGTCACTTCCTTAACGTGGCGTTCAACCTTTTTTCGAGCGAGGTGAGGATGTTTTGTGTCGTGGTGTTCACCTCATCGTCATTAAGAGTGCGCGATGGATGCTGCCAGGTCAAGCCAACTGCAAGGCTTTTTCTATGAGGATCAATGCCTTTACCCTGGTAGACGTCAAATAACCTGAGGTCTGTGAGCCATTCACCTGCATTTTCACGTATTACTTCCAGTACTGCACTGGCAGCAACATCACGATCAGCCAGCAGCGCCAAGTCACGACGCACTTCAGGAAAGCGCGACAACTCCTGGAATTTAGGCATTTTGCCCAACGCTACTTCAGCCAGCACCAGCTCAAAAACGAATACTGGACGATCAAGACCCAGATTTTTTGACAGCTCAGGGTGGATGGCACCGATATAGCCAACTTCGCGACCATCACGTTCGATACGTGCAGTCTGCCCCGGGTGCAATGCCGGGTGCTTGCCCGCTACGAAGGTGAACGAGTCCAGAGCGCCCGCGAAACCCAATACGGCTTCTACATCCGCTTTGACATCGAAGAAGTCAACTACGTCGCGCCCTTGCGCCCAACCCTCAGGAAGACGGCTGCCACAAACCACACCCGACAGCATCGGCTCTTGCTTGAGACCTTCCAGCTGACCGACAAAGCGCAGGCCGCTTTCAAACAAGCGAACGCGATCTTGCTGACGATTCAGGTTGTGCTGCAACGATTTGACCAGGCCCGGCCACAAAGAGGCACGCATAGC
This sequence comes from Pseudomonas sp. Lz4W, assembly GCF_000346225.2. NCBI lineage: Bacteria > Pseudomonadati > Pseudomonadota > Gammaproteobacteria > Pseudomonadales > Pseudomonadaceae > Pseudomonas > Pseudomonas sp. Lz4W. The sequence goes on from NZ_CP017432.1 coordinate 3,187,723, forward strand.
AGCCATGTCGTTCGAAATAGGGTTGGCCAACAACAGAGGCTCAACACCCGGGCTGAACAGCTCGAACTGTTTCGGATCAATAAAGCTATAAGTGATCGCTTCCTGATAACCACGAGCTACCAGCAAACGACGCAATTCAGGCAAATCGCTACGTGCTTCAGCCTTGGCCTGCGGAGCCAGGCGGGCTTGCGGATAACGGACTGGCAGACGGTTGTAACCGTAAAGACGAGCCAGTTCTTCGATCAGATCAACTTCAAGGCTGATATCGAAGCGATGGCTAGGCACTTCTACACGCCACTGCCCTGCACCATCAGCCGAAATTGTCAGCCCCAAACCACTGAGCAGACGCTCGACTTCAGCGGAGTCCATTTCCATGCCCAGCATCTGGCTGATACGCGCAGCACGCAAGGTAATCGGCGCGATTGACGGCAGATACTGCTCGTTAACGGTCTCAATGATCGGACCGGCTTCACCGCCAGTGATTTCCAGCAGCAGGCCAGTAGCACGCTCCATGGCTTCACGGGCCAGTTTCCAGTCCACACCACGCTCATAGCGATGCGAAGCGTCAGTGTGCAGACCATAAGAGCGGGCCTTGCCAGCCACAGCAATCTGGTCGAAGAAAGCACTTTCGAGAAACACATCCCGGGTCGAAGCAGATACGCCACTGTGCTCGCCGCCCATCACACCGGCAATGGCCAGCGCACGGGTATGGTCAGCAATCACCAGCGTATCGCTACGCAAAGTGACTTCCTGCCCATCAAGCAATACCAGCTTCTCACCCTCTTCAGCCATGCGCACACGAATGCCACCGTTGATCTCGGCGAGATCAAAAGCGTGCAACGGCTGGCCCAGTTCAAGCATCACGTAGTTGGTGATGTCGACTGCGGCATCGATGCTACGCACATCAGCGCGACGCAGACGCTCAACCATCCATAGCGGAGCAGGCTTCGACAGGTCGACATTGCGAATCACACGCCCCAGGTAACGAGGGCACGCTGCAGGTGCAAGCACTTCTACAGAGCGCACTTCGTCATGCACTGGCGCAACGGTCGCCACTACCGGACGTGTAACCGGGGCCGCATACAACGCACCTACTTCACGGGCCAGACCAGCCAGGGACAAGCAGTCACCCCGGTTAGGGGTCAGGTCGACCTCAATGCTGGCATCTTCGAGATCCAGATAAACGCGAATATCTTCGCCTACCGGTGCATCTGCCGGCAGCTCCATCAAGCCATCATTGCCTTCACCCACTTGCAACTCTGCTTGCGAGCAGAGCATGCCGTTGGACTCAACGCCACGCAGCTTGGCTTTTTTGATTTTGAAGTCACCTGGCAGTTCGGCACCGATCATGGCGAACGGGATCTTCAGACCCGGCCGCACGTTTGGCGCACCGCATACGACCTGAAAAGTCTCCGAGCCATTGCTGACCTGGCAAACACGCAGCTTGTCAGCATCCGGGTGCTGCTCTGTGCTGAGCACCTCACCGACCACAACGCCACTGAATACACCGGCGGCCGGCGTAACGCTATCGACCTCAAGACCGGCCATCGACAGACGAGCAACCAGCTCATCGCGACCTACCTGCGGGTTAACCCAACCACGCAGCCATTGTTCACTGAATTTCATCCTGCTCTCCTAAGAATTCGTTACGACTAGCGAAATTGCGCGAGGAACCGCAAGTCGTTGTCGAAGAACAGACGCAAGTCGTTCACGCCGTAACGCAGCATGGCCAGACGCTCTACACCCATGCCGAAGGCAAAGCCAGAGAACTCTTCCGGGTCAATCCCGGACATACGCAGCACGTTCGGATGAACCATGCCGCAGCCCATAACTTCCAGCCAGCCAGTCTGTTTGCAGACCCGGCAACCTTTGCCGCTGCACATCACGCATTCCATATCCACTTCCGCGGATGGCTCAGTGAACGGGAAGTACGACGGACGGAAACGGACGGCCAGTTCTTTTTCGAAGAACACTCGCAGAAACTCTTCAATAGTTCCTTTAAGGTCGGCGAAATTAATATCGCGATCTACCAGCAGGCCTTCTACCTGATGGAACATCGGCGAGTGGGTGATATCGGAGTCGCTGCGGTACACACGGCCTGGGCAGACAATGCGGATCGGCGGCTGCTGCGATTCCATGGTGCGGACCTGTACCGGTGAGGTATGGGTGCGCAACAGCATGTTCGCATTGAAATAGAAGGTGTCATGCATCGAACGCGCCGGGTGATGGCCCGGGATGTTGAGCGCCTCGAAGTTGTGATAGTCGTCTTCAACCTCTGGGCCTTCGGCAATGCCATAGCCAATGTGGGTGAAGAACTGCTCGATACGCTCCAGAGTCCGGGTAACCGGATGCAGACCGCCGGAGGTCTGACCACGGCCAGGCAGGGTCACATCAATGGATTCGGCAGACAGTTTGGCGACCAGTTCGGCCTCTTCAAACAGTGCCTTGCGCGCATTGAGAACCTCTGTGACACGCTCCTTGGCAACGTTGATCAGGGCGCCGACCTGCGGCCGCTCTTCAGCCGGCAAATTCCCCAGGGTCTTCATCACCTGAGTCAATTCACCTTTTTTACCAAGGTATAGAACCCGGATTTGCTCCAGGGCATTGATATCTTCAGCGCTTTGCACAGCCTCTAGTGCTTGAGAGACCAGCGCATCCAGGTTTTCCATGTACAGACTCCAGATACAAAATAGGGGAAGAGCTTGAAGGCTCTTCCCCTATTTAAGACGTTTAGCACCTGGGCTCACATAGGTGAGCCCAGGTAACTGTCGGGGGTACTTAAGCCAAGGTGGCTTTAGCTTTCTCGACAATCGCAGCAAACGCCGCTTTTTCGTTCACTGCCAGATCAGACAGAACCTTACGGTCGATCTCGATGGAAGCTTTTTTCAGGCCGGCGATGAAACGGCTGTAGGACAGACCGTTGATACGTGCACCAGCGTTGATACGAGCGATCCACAGAGCGCGGAACTGACGTTTTTTCTGACGACGGTCACGGTAGGCGTATTGGCCTGCCTTGATTACCGCTTGCTTGGCAACACGGAATACGCGTGAGCGTGCGCCGTAGTAGCCTTTAGCCAGTTTCAGAATTTTTTTGTGACGTTTACGGGCGACAACGCCACGCTTTACACGAGCCATGAGTTACTTCCTCTATTCTTGACCGAAATTAGCAAAGGCGCAGCATGCGCTTCACTTTTGCCACGTCAGACGGATGCAGCAAGCTGCTACCGCGCAGTTGACGCTTACGCTTAGTCGACATTTTGGTCAGGATGTGGCTCTTGAAAGCGTGCTTGTGCTTGATGCCGTTAGCAGTTTTCAGAAACCGCTTAGCAGCACCACTCTTAGTTTTCATCTTTGGCATGTTCGGTACTCCGCATTCAGTTGATAAACATAATCAAAAGGCCTGCCGTGCCCTAGTGATTACTTCTTCTTTTTCGGGGCGATGACCATAATCAGCTGGCGTCCTTCCATCTTAGGATGCTGTTCGACGGTCCCGTATTCAAGCAGGTCACCTTCAACCCGCTTCAACAGTTCCATACCCAGCTCCTGGTGGGCCATCTCACGACCACGGAATCTCAACGATACCTTGGCCCTGTCCCCATCACTCAGGAAACGTACCAGGTTGCGCAGTTTTACCTGGTAATCCCCTTCCTCCGTCCCTGGACGAAACTTGATTTCTTTAACCTGGATCTGTTTCTGGTTTTTCTTTGCAGCGGCAACCTGTTTCTTCTTTTCGAAGATAGATTTGCCGTAGTCCATCAGCTTACAAACTGGGGGTACTGCATCAGCGGAAATTTCCACCAAATCCAGTTTGGCCTCTTCAGCTTTAAGAAGCGCGTCTTCAATTGACACAATCCCAAGCTGCTCGCCTTCAGCCCCAATTAACCGAACCTCGCGTGCCGAGATATTCTCGTTGATCGGGGCCTTCGGTGCAGCTCGTTTATCTTGTCTCATTTCACGCTTAATAATAATTACTCCGAATCATGGCGACCACGCCGGGAAACCGCTTGTGCGAGGAATTCAGCGAATTGCGCGACGGGCATCGAGCCCAGGTCAGCACCTTCACGTGTACGCACAGCGACAGTCTGCATCTCGACTTCCCTATCTCCAATAACCAAGAGGTAAGGAACCTTGAGCAAAGTATGCTCACGGATTTTAAAGCCGATCTTTTCATTTCTCAAGTCAGACTTGGCACGAAATCCGCTCTGATTGAGAGTTTTTTCAACTTCGAGGGCAAAATCTGCCTGTTTATCAGTGATATTCAGGATCACTGCCTGGGTTGGCGCAAGCCACGCAGGGAAGGCACCTTCGTAATGCTCGATCAAAATACCGACAAAGCGCTCGAACGATCCAAGGATCGCGCGGTGCAGCATAACGGGATGCTTACGACTGTTGTCTTCGGACACATATTCTGCGCCAAGACGGATCGGCAGGTTGAAATCGAGCTGTAAGGTACCACATTGCCAGACACGACCCAGACAATCTTTCAGAGAAAATTCGATCTTGGGACCGTAGAAAGCACCTTCACCCGGCTGTAAATCGTACGCCAGGCCAGCACTGTCAAGGGCTGAAGCCAAGGCGCTTTCAGCGCGATCCCACAACTCATCAGAGCCAACGCGCTTTTCAGGACGGGTCGAAAGCTTGAGTTCAATGTCCTTGAAACCGAAATCTGCATACACATCGAGTGTCAGCTTGATGAACGCTGCCGACTCGGCCTGCATCTGCTCTTCAGTACAGAAAATGTGTGCGTCGTCCTGAGTAAATGCACGAACACGCATGATGCCATGCAGTGCGCCCGATGGCTCATTACGGTGACATGCGCCAAATTCGGCCAGACGCAGCGGCAATTCACGGTAGCTTTTCAGCCCCTGATTGAATACCTGCACGTGACAAGGACAGTTCATCGGCTTGATCGCGTAATCGCGGTTTTCCGACTCGGTGGTGAACATGTTTTCAGCGTAGTTAGCCCAGTGACCGGACTTTTCCCACAAGCTGCGATCAACTACCTGAGGAGTTTTAATCTCCAGATAGCCGTTTTCGCGCTGAATCTTGCGCATGTACTGCTCAAGTACCTGGTAAAGCGTCCAGCCATTCGGGTGCCAGAACACCATCCCCGGCGCTTCTTCCTGGGTGTGGAACAACCCCAGGCGCTTGCCGATTTTACGGTGATCACGCTTTTCAGCTTCTTCAATACGCAGGACATAGGCTGCGAGCTGCTTCTTGTCAGCCCATGCAGTGCCATAGATACGCTGCAATTGCTCGTTTTTGGCATCGCCGCGCCAGTAGGCACCGGACAGCTTGGTGAGCTTGAACGACTTCAAGAAGCGCGTATTCGGAACGTGAGGTCCGCGGCACATGTCGACGTATTCTTCATGGAAGTACAGACCCATGGCCTGTTCGTTCGGCATGTCTTCAATCAGGCGCAGCTTGTAGTCTTCACCACGCTGGGCAAAAAGCTCGATCACTTCAGCACGCGGCGTCACTTTCTTGATGACGTCGTAGTCTTTTTCGATCAATTGCTGCATACGCGCTTCAATAGCGGCCATGTCATCCGGAGTAAACGGACGCTCATAGGCGATATCGTAATAAAAACCTTCGTCGATAACAGGTCCGATTACCATTTTGGCTGTCGGATACAGCTGCTTGACTGCATGCCCCACCAAGTGAGCGCAAGAGTGACGAATGATCTCCAGCCCCTCTTCATCCTTGGGAGTGATGATTTGCAAGGTGGCGTCATTTTCGATCACATCACAGGCATCAACCAGCTTGCCGTCGACTTTGCCGGCTACGGTGGCCTTGGCCAGGCCTGCGCCAATCGAAGCAGCTACTTCGGCTACAGATACTGGATGATCAAATATACGTTGACTGCCGTCGGGAAGAGTAATAGTTGGCATGGCGCCTCCTCTCCTAGTGGTGACCCCTACCAAAGGTCACGTGGGTTGGGATGAGCCAGTACGCGATTCGGAGGTATGCCTGCCTCACAGTGGCAGGAGCCTTGCGGCCAACCGTAAACCGAACCAGAGTGACTGGAGTTCAAATAAAATAGGTTAATGGCTCTGCTTCGCGGCTCGGGAGCACACAACAACAGAAAAACGCCAAGGGCGGCATGCTAGCACAGAAGAATGAACGCCGCCCTCTCCACCGCTGTTCACTGAAAGCAATAAGGCGGTTTTTGCAAAATGGTGAACTTGAGCTGCACTATCCCCTCAGATACTCAGTGAAACAAATACAGCTTTAACGCCTATAAGGAGAATCACATGCGCTTGACTCACCTGCTTGCCCTCGTTGCACCACTGGCATTCCTCTTACCCCTCAGTGCCCAGGCCGATAATTGGCCCGCCGGTGCAAAAGAGGCATACATGAAGGATTGCACTGCAGCGGCCAGCCAAAGTGTCGATCAGAAAACCGCCCAGCAACATTGCGCATGCGGTGCAGAAAAAATTTCCGAGAAGTTTTCGACTGCCGAGATCAAAGAGTTGATGAGCAAGACAAAAATGCCGAGCGTAGAGCTGCGGACCAAGGCTCTGGATGCTATTCAGGCCTGCCGGGCAACAAAATAGAGCCTGTTCAGGGGCTGATTTAAGCCTTGAGCAGAGCAAAAACGACCATAAAACGTCTTTTTGCTAAAAAAAATGCATCCTTTACTGCTTTTTTTCGAAGCTGCTTTAGCCATGAAACCCCCATAAAACGGGGACTTAAGGCATTTCAAGCGCCAGACAAATGCTAACAATGATGCAAACTGCCACTCAGGGGGGCTCCCAAACCGCACATTTCGACTATGATAGCTCGGTGTGCCCAGTTGGCCTGAGCAGCACAGTACTACTGAAAATATAAGTTTCTTGGAGATACACCATGTCTAATCGCCAAACCGGCACCGTAAAATGGTTCAACGATGAAAAAGGCTTCGGCTTCATCACTCCTCAAGGTGGCGGTGACGACCTGTTCGTACACTTCAAAGCTATCGAAAGCGACGGTTTCAAAAGCCTGAAAGAAGGCCAGACTGTTTCCTTCGTGGCTGAGAAAGGCCAAAAGGGTATGCAAGCTGCGCAGGTTCGTCCGGAGTAAATCTCCTTCGAACAAAAAAACCCCGTCCATGTGACGGGGTTTTTTATGCCTGCTCCAACGCTAAACGGGCTTAACCGCAGTTGACGCGGGTAATGATCGCGTTGTCATCTGCATTAAGATTCAAGCGGTCAGAGCGGTACTCAAGCGTCATGATGTCGTGTGGCAACAAGATCCGTGCATTCTGCGCGCCGGCCTTGACACGAGCCTGCTCCAGCAGCCCTGGCGACGCTTTCTGGCCGATCACAAATGCAGCTGCCTTAGCATCGCAACGACCACTGTTCGCCTCGGCGACAGGCTCTTTTGCTGTGCCCGGCGTGCTACAGCCAGACAGCGCTACAACCGCCAACAAAGAACCCAATGTCACTAGCTTCCAAGACATGAAGCCTCCTTAAGATAAATAGTCGAAACCTTTGCGACAGTAATTCCGCAGATAGGTTGCACAGAGTCTCACGGTAAAAAACATTAACCGCAGGGCACAAGATATTGCCCGAGCGAAAAACAAGTGCACAGACCTAATAGTGACGGAATGTGTACACCCGCTAGTAAACATCAATGTAATCAAAAGGGGGGCGCGGCCAGTTGTCCTTCAGGGCGTTGTGGATCTGCATCACCCAGACCTCATCGCTTGCAGCTATCTTCCCGACATACCCCGATCCCGCGGCCCAGGTTTCAAGCCTGAACAGTAGCTCGTCGATGTCTGTGCCACCTACGACACTTGACGAAATATAGGCAATGCCTGCCTTAGTCACGCGTAACTGAGTATGTACATCGTCACTGGCCGAGGCCAACAACCTGCGGACCGCATCAACCGTCAGCGCCTCAGGGTCGTTCAAATCAATTTGCATGTTCAGGTTCCGCCCTCAAAATCCCGAGTGTGGCACGCACACCGATCACATGCGAAAGTTGAAGCGCCAAAAGCTGCGGATCATGCTTAACTTTGAGCCCCAGATAGCATCAGCATGGCTTTTTGCTAAAATCGCGTTTCCCACCCCCCTCTTGAGATACCCATGACAACAGTCACCATCGATGCAGACATCAAAGCCAAATGGCCTCAAGGACAGTGCTCCTATAGCCCTGGAAGCCCGGAAGAGCTGGCCATCATCGGTATCGACCTGTTAGTCAAAGAGCTCGGCACCGAGTCGGCCAAAGCCTTTGTCAGCCAAATTTTCGAAAAGTACAAAGATCCCGACTTTACGAAAGTGACATAAGCCGACACAGGCTCAAGTCAGTTCAGCCGCCCCAGGCGCGCAGTCAGCAAATCAAAAAAGCCTTGGGCGTCGCCGTTCTCAACCCAAAAAGCGTTTTTTGGCTGTTTTAACGTGTCATACCAGTCTGAAATTGTTTGACCGAAGGTTGGGCCTTCGCGGGTATCGACGACCAAATTAACCTCTCGCCCGGAAAACAGCTCGGGCTTGAGCAGATAGGCAATCACACTGGCATCGTGTACCGGACCTCCTGGCAGTCCGTAATGCGCCATATCGTTCTTCACGTACTCATTCAAAATATCGCCAACCAATTTGCCGGCCGTATTGCCCAGCGAAGCAATTTGTTTCAGGCGTTGGTCGCTGGTCAGGATCTTGTGCGTCACATCAAGCGGGACATAAACCAGCTTGACGCCACTTTTCAGCACCACGTCTGCCGCATGGGGATCGGCGTAGATATTGAACTCGGCTACAGGAGTGATATTGCCGCCGTTGAAATGAGCGCCGCCCATGACTACGACTTCCTTGATGCCCTTGGTGATATCAGGCGCCTGAATCAAGGCCAGCGCCAGGTTGGTTTGTGGCCCGAGCATGGCAATAGTGACACTGCCAGGCCTGGCTGCGCGTAACGTATCGATCAGGTAGTTGACTGCATTGGCCTGCTCAAGCCCTTTCGCAGGCTCGTGCACCGGAACACCCGTAACACCTTCCTGACCATGAATGTTCTCGGCGTAGATAGGTGTGCGCACCAGGGGTTTTGGAGCCCCGGCATAGACGGGAACCTCTTCACGACCAGCCCACTCCCGGGCAAGACGTGCATTGCGCGAAGTTTTGTCCAGGCGAACGTTACCCGCCACAGTGGTAATCCCCAGCACATTGAGCTGCTCGGGCGAGGCCAGCGCCAACAGCAATGCAACGACGTCATCAGCTCCGGGGTCGGTGTCGATGATCAGATCAATTTTGTCGGCAGCTTGAACACTAGAAATACTGAGAACGGACAAAAACAAGACACTCCTGATCAGATGATGAAAAATTTGCATAAAACGCGACATGACTAACTCCTTGTATGATTTTTTAAAAAGTAACCCCTGCGATCAAAGCGATGTTGCTGTAAGGACGACACTCTCCCGTACGAACAATCACTTTTGCTTGCTGGCATAACTCCTTGAACTCACTGTGAGCGAGCAAATTCCTGCCCCCCAAATCGCCCCGACTGTTGTGCAGATCGATGCCTGACAATGCCGGGCAAGGCGCTAGCAGCAGCTCGTGCGCCAACACATGACTTTGCACCTGCATCTCACTGAGCACCGTGCTCAGCGTACTGCAAAAATCCGGCACCCCCTGCGTCAGTGCCAGATCAATCAGATCAACGCCCTTGGGCACTGGCAAACCGGCGTCAGCAATAATGACGATGTCACCATGCCCCAGCGAGGCAATAGCCCGGGAGAGCGCGATGTTGAGCAAAGGTGTTTTCTTCATGACGAGGCAAAGTCCTTTATATCCTGCAACCCGGGAATAGAGGGCTGCGCACCTGCACGGGTCACTGACAAGGCGGCCGCAGTCTGGGCAAAGCGGATCGCTTCGTCCTCCCCTTTGCCTGCGGCCAGCGCGGCCGAAAAGGCACCTACAAAGGTGTCACCGGCGGCAGTTGCATCAACAGCCTCTACCTTGGGGGCTGCAAAGTGCACGACCCGCTGCGCACTGACCAGCAATGCACCTTGCGACCCCAGCGTCACAATGATGTTGCTCGCCCCTAGCGCCATCAGGCTGCGCGCAGCCAATTCTGCGGACTCAAGGGAATCGACTGGCACCCCGCTGAGTGCCCGGGCCTCACTTTCATTCGGGATCAAGTAATCAACCAGTGCATACCATTGCACCGGTAACGGCCCGCTGGCGGGAGCTGGATTGAGGACGACAATTTTATCCAGTTCACGCCCGCGCTTGAGGACATGACCGACCGTATCCATCGGCACCTCAAGCTGGCAAATAATGACCTTCGCCCCTTGCAGCATGCCGTCAACCGTCATGATGTCTTGAGCGTCGAGACAGCCATTGGCACCCGGCACCACCACTATGGTGTTCTGACTGTCGGTATCCACCACGATCAGCGCGACACCACTCGCACCCTGCGCCACAGTACGCACCGCCTGACAGTCGATGCCCTCGGCCTCCAGCCCCTCACGCAGTTGCACGCCGTACGCATCGGTGCCTACGCACCCGACCATAGCCACGCTTGCACCCAGACGCGCTGCCGCCACCGCCTGGTTCGCCCCCTTACCGCCATGGACGGTGCCAAAGGCCTGCCCGAAAACTGTTTCACCCGGACGCGGCAGGCGCTCTGCACGGGTGACCAGGTCCATATTGAGGCTGCCAACCACCACTACATTTGCTTGCATGTATCGACACTCATCCATTGGATTTGCAGGAGGGTTGCACCGGCGCCCCGACATAGGCTGCTGTCGACTCTCGCAACACGATACTTGGCGTCACAATTCGCTGCTCCACCGCCCGCCCGGGCGATGCAATACGACGCAACAATAACTGCGCTGCCATTTCACCCAGTTGCAAAATCGACTGGCCGACGGTCGTCAGCGCCGGGTAGACATAGCGACTCATCTGCACATCATCAAAGCCTATGACTGACAGCTGGTCCGGTACTCGAATATTTCGCTCGGCAGCAGCCCGCAAAACGCCGATGCCCATCATGTCGTTGCAGGCGAAAATAGCCGAAGGCCGGTCGTTTTCCAGCAGCCTGACAGCCGCCTGATAACCCCCGACACTGCTGAAATCACTCTCGATCATCCAGGCCCCGGGCGCTGAAATTCCGGCTTCTGCCAACGCCCGCAGATAACCGGCAGTACGTAGCTGCGCCACACGGGTGATTGCAGGGCCACCAATACAGGCGATGGCCCTGTGCCCCAGATCGAGTAAATGACGGGTGGCCAGATAGGCCCCCAGCTCGTGATCGATCCGCACCAGATCGGCATCGATACCTTCGAGATTGCGATCGACGATGACCATGGGCGTTCGTACACCGACCAGACCGCTCGCCAGCCCGAGGTCTCCACCGGCCGAGGCCACAACCAGCCCATCCACGCGCTTCTCAAGCAATACCCGCAGATAATTGCGCTGCTTGTCAGGATCATCGTCGCAGTTGCACAAAATGACGCAGTAATTGTTGCGCTCGCAATAGTCTTCGATACCTCGCGCCAACTCGGCGAAGTACGGGTTCAGGCTGTTGGCCACCAGCAACCCGATAGTCGCAGTGGTCTTGGCCTTCAAGGAGCGCGCGACAGCACTGGGCACATAATCAAGACGCGCAATGGCCTCCTCCACCTTCAAACGCACCGGCTCACTCACCGGGCGCGTTTTGTTCAGGACATGTGAAACCGTGGTGTAGGAAATGCCGGCCATAGCAGCGACATCTTTAATGGTTGCCATTATTCAGTTCCGTCGCCGTGCACGTTGACTGCGGTAAGTATCCAGGACCACTGCCATCACTATGACAGCACCGGTAATAATACGCTTTGTCGGCTCGGTTGCGCCGATTTGAGCCAGCCCCGCGGCCAATACCGAAATGATCAGCACCCCAAAAAAAGTGCTGATGACGGAGCCGCGCCCGCCCATCAAACTCGTTCCCCCAATCACCACCGCAGCAATAACCTGCAACTCAAGCCCCGACCCCGCATTGGGGTCTGCGGCTTCCAGGCGCGATATCTGAAACAACGCAGCTACGCCTGCAAGCAATCCCATCAAGCTGAAGACCAGGATCTTGTACGGTTTGGGATTGATACCGGACAGGCGAACGGCTTCCTCGTTAGTGCCGATCCCGATCAGATAACGGCCAAACACCGTACGCGTCAGCACTGCCTGAGCCACGACAATGATCAGCAACGCAATGATGAAAGAAGGCGAAATGCCAAATGCAATCGGGTTCGACAACCAGGCGAAAGCATCGCCTATGTAGGCCGTACGTGAGCCCGTCATTTGATAGGCCGCGCCCCGGGCCATTTCCAGAACGCCCAATGAAACAATAAAGGAAGGAATTCGCCAGGCGACACTGATCGACCCCGTGATCGTACCTGCCAGCGCAGCACAAGCCATGCCCAGCAAAGCCGCAGGCAAAATGCCCCAGCCCCACCCCAGAATTGCCACACTGACCGCTGACGCCGCCAATGCCAGTACCGACCCTACCGACAGGTCGATTCCACCAATGATCAATACAAACGTCATCCCGACAGACAGCACCATCAAGTCCGGAATCTGATTGGCCAGCGTGCTCAACGTGTCGTAGGAAAAGAAGTGATCGCTAAGACTTGAGAACAGCACAATCATGGCCAGCAAGGCGCCAGCCAGCCCCAGATAAGTGCCGGTTCCGTAATAGTTGCGTGCACTTTTTTGCACGGCGGCGGTGGACTTCATGAGGCTTCCTTTGGCGTTGCTTCTGCGAGCAACGCATCTCGTGTTTGATAACCTGCAAAAGCGGCTGCCAGCAGCTGCTCCTGACTCCAGTTGTTACGCTCGAACGTTTCTATCAGGCGCCCTGCTGACAGCACACCGATACGATCACAGATCAACATCAGTTCACGCAGGTCACTCGATACCACCACCAGCGCCCTGCCCTGACGGGTCAGCTCACCAAGCAGACGGTAGATATCAAACTTGGCACCGATATCGATGCCACGGGTGGGTTCATCAAACAGCAAAACCGTACAGTCGCGTTCCAGCCAGCGGCCGATGACCACCTTCTGCTGGTTACCGCCGGAAAGTTGCGACACCACTTGCCCGGGCCCTGAACTGCGGATGCCCATCGCGTCGATCTGGCGTTGCGCCAGCGCAGCCTCCTGCACACCGCTCACCAGCCCCAGACTGGAAACCCGGTGCATATTGCCCAAGCCTATGTTGGCACTGATCGACTGGGTCAATAGCAGGCCCTCACCTTTGCGGTCTTCGGTAATCAGGGCGATCCCTTGTTTGACGGCCTGTGCCGGCGAGCGGATCTTGACCACCTGCAGCGGGGACCCGACTGCAACGGTGCCGCTATCTGCCAGATCAGCACCGTAGATCAACCGCAAGAGCTCGGTCCGCCCGGCTCCGATCAAACCTGAAATGCCAAATATTTCGCCCTTTCTGACTTCAAATGAGACATCCCGCACCTTGTCTGACCGACCCAGCGCCGAGACCCTGAGCGCTGTCTCACCCAACTGGCGCGTCCCGAGCTCCAATGCATCGCCCAGTTCGCGCCCTACCATCAGATGGACCAATTGTTCGCTGCTGTAGTTGGCTATCGGCTCAACACACACCAGGCTGCCATCACGCAGCACAGCAATGCGCTGCGCCACCCGCGCCAGCTCTTCCAGCCGATGGGAGATGTAAATAATTGCCACGCCGCGAGCCTGAAGCCGCTCGATCTGAACAAACAGCATCTCGACTTCACGGGCCGTCAGCATGGCCGTCGGCTCATCCAGGATCAGCACATGGCAATCGCCAATCAAATTACGGGCGATTTCCACCATTTGCTGGTGACCAATGCCAAGATCGCCGACCAATGTGTCAGGGTCTATGGACTCCAGGCCTACCTGGGCCATTGCTTCAATGGCGGACTTGCGCAATTGCCTGCGATTGATCCAGCCCAGGTGGCCGGGCAGATTATCCAGAAACAGGTTCTCGGCCACGGTCAGGGTGGGGAGCAGATTGAGCTCCTGCATGACCATACGCACCCCCTGTCGCTCAGCTTCTGAACGACTGCCTGGCGTGTAGGCATGGCCATTGAATTGCATCTGCCCCTGGGTCGGTAACTCCAGACCGGCGATGACTTTTGACAGCGTGCTTTTTCCGGCGCCATTTTCGCCCGTCAAGGCCAGCACTTCACCGCGATACAACGCCAGATCGATGCCCGTCAAAACGGGTTGCGTATAGGTTTTGCCGATCCCGCTGACTGACAGGACCACGCTGGCATTGGGAGCAGACATAAAACTTCTCCGGGCACCTGCCCGACCGGGCAGGTGTCTGTGACAGCGAATGGGACTATTTTTTGGTTATCAGCTCGACCGGAGTATCAATCACGCCATCCTTGAGGTTCTCCACCGGCTCGTTCTTGAGCAGCTTGAGCGCGGTCTGGATGCCATAAACGGCCTGTTCGGCAGCCGCCTGATCAGCCGTGGCAAGCACACGGCCGTCCTCCAGCATCGGCTTGATCGCATCAATATTGTCATAGCCCACGACTTGCACCTTGCCTGCTTTACCCGCCGCACGGATTGCCGACACTGCCCCTACGGCCATGTTGTCATTGCCCGCCAGCAGCGCCTTCAGGTTCGGATATTCACTGAGCATGGCCGCAGCTTTTTTGTTGCCACCGTCGATTTCCCAGTCGCCCGATTGCGTCGATACAATTTTCATCCCTGCGGCGTCCATTGCATCCTTGAAGCCTGCGGTACGCATTTGCGCATTGGTGGTGGTCGATACACCTTCAATGATGCCCACCTCATCGCCCGGCTTCAGCTGCTTCGCCAGATAGTCCCCGACTTCACGCGCGCCCTTTCTGTTGTTCGGGCCCACGAACGGTACTTCGATACCTTTGCTTTTCAGCACTTCGGGGTCGAGCTGGTTATCGATATTGACCACTACGATTCCGCGATCCCGGGCTTTCTTGATCGCCGAAACCAGTGCTTTGGAGTCTGCAGGAGCAATTACCAGCGCATCGACTTTGGCAATGATCATCTGATTGATTATGTCAATTTGACCGGCTGTGTCGGTTTCATTCTTGATTCCGTTGGAGACCAGATCGAAATCCGCAGAATGAGCCTTTTGATAGGCCTTGCCACCGTCCTGCATAGTGACAAAGAACTCGTTGGCCAACGACTTCATCACCAAACCCACCTTGGGTTTTTGAGCAGTATCGGCGTGAGCGACAGAGAGGGTCAGGGAGGCTGCGGCCAACATGGCGACAGCGAGAAGGCGTCCAGCAAAGGGCAGCTTCATGGCAGTAACTCCGATCTTATGATTATTGTGAGCAACGTCCGGCCCGGATAAAGCCTGAAAAAATACAGGGTCAGAGCCCAGAGAATACGGCTCTAAAAGCACCGCGCAAACGTTTGCTTGAACCTCACTATGTAAAGCGGTTGGTTTTTTGTCAACGTGAAAAACAGACTGTAACGAGCCGACAAGCGGTCGAGTCTCCGAACAAATAACCGCCCGCTGTTCGGAAAACCGTCCAGAACTGCCCAATGTAAAAAACAAACAATAATTTATTCATATAAATCAAATAGTTAGATGCATCAAAAATACACTTTGCAGTGGCACAGTTAGTGCTTTGTTAGGCAGCGCGTGCGCAAGAGAAGGCACGTGCGGTGCTCGATGTCGGTACATCAGCAAGCCCACCAATAAGAGAGAAAATAATGAAACCTGCTGTGTTAAAAACCATTGTTCCGGCCGCCCTGGCCTTTCTGTTGGCCATGCCTGCCGTTCAGGCACAAGAGACCACCAAACCTAACGTTGTCATCCTGGCAACCGGCGGCACCATTGCCGGCGCAGGTGCCAGCGCAGCCAACAGCGCGACCTACACCGCCGCCAAAGTGGGTATCGACCAACTGATTGCCGGTGTTCCCGAACTGAGCCAATTGGCAAACGTACGCGGCGAGCAAGTCATGCAAATCGCGTCCGAAAGCATCACCAACGACAATTTGCTGCAATTGGGCCGTCGCGTCGCCGAGCTGGCTGACAGCGAGGATGTCGATGGCATCGTCATCACTCACGGCACCGATACCCTCGAAGAAACGGCCTACTTCCTCAACCTGGTCGAAAAAACCGACAAGCCGATCATCGTCGTCGGCTCCATGCGCCCGGGCACTGCCATGTCCGCAGACGGCATGCTCAACCTGTACAACGCCGTGGCGGTAGCCGGCAGCAAAGAAGCACGGGGCAAAGGTGTACTGGTCACCATGAACGACGAGATCCAGTCGGGCCGTGATGTCACCAAATCAATGAACATCAAGACCGAAGCATTCAAGAGCCCTTGGGGCCCGCTCGGCATGGTGGTTGAAGGTAAATCTTACTGGTTCCGCTTGCCGGCCAAGCGTCACACCATGGATTCCGAGTTCGACATCAAAAACATCAAGTCCCTGCCAAACGTAGGCATCGCCTACTCCTATGGCAACGTCGACGACACTGCCTACAAAGCCTTTGCACAGGCCGGCGCCAAAGCCATCATCCACGTTGGCACAGGCAACGGTTCCGTGTCCTCGCGTGTAGTGCCTACCCTGCAGGCCCTGCGCAAAGACGGCATCCAAATCATCCGTTCTTCCCACGTTAATAACGGCGGATTCGTACTGCGTAACGCAGAACAACCTGACGACAAATACGACTGGGTTGTCGCCCACGACCTGAACCCGCAAAAAGCCCGCATCCTGGCCATGGTCGCCCTGACCAAAACCCAAGACAGCAAAGAACTGCAGCGGATGTTCTGGGAGTATTGATCTGATCCACGCCGGACACTGCCCAGTGCCCGGCGTTGAAACCACTCAACCTCCCCGGTGAGTGGTCCAATTAATTGATTTTTCTCCCCTTCTCGCACTAAACCGAAAAAACGCAGTCCGATCCGCAGCCAAATGAATTCAAACAGTTGCCAAATCCCATACAGTTAAATACTGTATGCCCATACAGCAACCAAGGATCGCATCATGGCTAAAAAACCGGTCAAAGCGCCACCCCTTCCAAGCCCCTACGAAATTTTCGGAACCCGCATACAAAAAATCATCAGCTCGCCTAAAGCTCAAAAAGACAAAATGGCGGTGCTTGAACGACTGGAGGGCGACAATCCCGAATTCTGGGAGCGCCTGTTAGAAGAGATCTCCGAAAACGACAATGTCACAATCGCCCATCGCGATGATGGCGGGGTCAATGTTTTCTGGACCGTACCAGAGGAAGATTGAGTCAATGAGGGTTCGTATACTGGCATTAGCCAGCCTCTTTACCGCTATAAGTGCCCATGCTGCGGCTCCGCAGACCTTCAGCGAAGCCAAGAAAGTCGCCTGGAAACTCTATGCACCACAGTCCACCGAGTTCTATTGTGGCTGTAAATACACCGGCAATCGGGTGGATCTCAAAGCCTGCGGGTATGTACCCAGGAAGAACGCCAATCGTGCAGCCCGTATCGAGTGGGAACACATAGTTCCCGCCTGGCAAATTGGCCACCAGCGCCAATGCTGGCAAAGCGGCGGTCGAAAAAACTGCACCCGCCACGACCCGGTCTACAAAGTGGCAGAGGCCGACCTGCACAACCTGGTGCCCAGCATCGGCGAGGTCAACGGAGACCGAAGCAACTTCAGTTTTGGCTGGCTCCCCGCGCAGGCGGGCCAATACGGTTCATGCCTGACCCAGGTCGACTTCAAGGCCAAGAAGGTCATGCCCCGGCCGTCAATTCGCGGCATGATTGCACGCACCTACTTCTACATGAGCAAACGCTACGACCTGCGCCTGTCCAAGCAAGATCGGCAACTGTATGAAGCGTGGAACAAGACCTATCCGGTCCAGGCCTGGGAGCGTCAACGGAATCAGGCCGTAGCCTGCGTCATGGGCCGTGGTAACGAGTTCGTCGGCCCGGTCAACCTCAAAGCCTGCGGCTGAGAGCATTGCCTGCGCCACGCCTTGAACCCTGAACACCGGCAGGGTTCAAGGCAGCTTGCACTCCCGTAACCGACCCCTTTCACCCGCTCATTTGTTGCTGAACCGGCATTGCTCAACTATTACTCAGGGAATGATAAAGCACCCACGATTTGACCAGAGACAACAGGTAGTCAACGAGCTCGTCCAGCGTATCGAAAGCGGTCTATTGGCAGACGGCCATCCCCTCCCCGGCGAAGAGCAACTAGCCTTGGAACTGCGGGTTAGCACCAGCACGCTACGCGAAGCACTGGCCGAGCTGGAAAGGCGCAGATACATCGCCATGCAGGCCGAAGGCAGCGCCATCGTCACCTACGACGGCATTACCCTCGACCAGAATAACGGCTGGACTCAGGCCCTGGCCAACACAGGCGCCAGGATCTGCACTGAGCTTCTGCAACTCCAGACCCAGGAGCGTCCGGAGCTGGCACCTCAATTTGGCTTGAGCCGATTCGTCATTCTGGTTCGCCGCCGCCGTGACAATGACACCGCCATTTCCCTGGAGCGCTCGCTCATGCCCGCCACCGGCGGCCTCGAAGGCCTGCCACGAACCGGACTGATAGATGACTCGCTGACTATCACTTTGGCCGCCTACGGCTTTGTAGCCGAGAGCGGTGATCAATGGATCAGCGCGGCCCCCCTCGGTGCAGAAGACGCGTTGCTCCTGGGACGAACCGCAGGAACCGTTTTCCTCAAGGCCCTGCGCACAACTTTCGACCGGCACGGGCGCTTTATGGAGCAGGTAGAAAGCTGGCTGGATCCTCAGCACTTCCGGATGTACCAGTCTCTGGGCGCCAAAGGCATTGATCACACCTGGTGATGCCCGTGAGCCGGTGTACTGCCTGCAAAAACCCCATCCGCAATCCGACCAAAGACTGCAAGTGAATCTCTACAAAAACTTCATGAAACGCTGGAAAAAGCCCAAAGTGCTGTTTTAACCTTACACTTTGGCTCCCCTCCAGAGACACCAGCGCCCGATACCTCCTGCAAGAGGTCGGGCTACTTGCGTGCATGCAGGGGAGCGCTCTCCTGACTTGTGACGATACTTTTGAAACTCATCATTATTGCTGTTTACGTTTTGTCCATTGCGCATGTGCACCTGCGGGGCAAAGTTCGCCATAAACTGGGGCGCCAGCTGAGCGATCACTCGACCTTCCTGGCGCCCATCAACTGCTTCCTGTATTTGTTCTCCAAAGTTCCCAGCCAGCCTTATTTGAAACCGGCAGATTTCCCGCAGTTACAACCCTTGCAGGATCACTGGATGGAGATCCGCGACGAAGCGCGCAACTTGATGCAGGCAGGCGAAATCAAACGATCTGAGCAACCGAATGATGTCGGTTTCAACTCGTTCTTCAAGAGTGGCTGGAAGCGCTTTTATCTCAAGTGGTATGGCGACAATCATCCGTCGGCAGTTGAAATGTGCCCACGCACCATTGAGCTGCTCAACGGTATCGGCATCATCAAGGCGGCCATGTTTGCCGAGTTGCCACCCGGTTCAAAGCTGGTACGTCATCGCGACCCCTATGCGGGCTCGTTGCGCTTTCACTTGGGCCTGGACACCCCGAATGATCCGGGCTGCTATATCAACGTCGACGGGCAGAACTACTCCTGGCGTGACGGCGAAGCCGTGATGTTTGACGAAACCTTCATCCATTACGCCGAAAACACCACCGCTGAGAATCGCATCATCCTGTTCTGCGATGTGGAGCGCCCCATGCAATATCGCTGGGCAGCAGCCTTCAATCAGTGGTTCAGCCGCACGGTCATGGCGTCGGCCAGCGCCCCCAACGATACCGGCGATAAAACCGGTGCCCTGAACCGCGCGTTTACCAGGCTGTACAAAATCCGCCTGCGCGGCAAGGAACTGAAAAAACGCAATCGCACGCGCTACTACCTGGAAAAATGGGCGATTTTCGGCGGCTTGATGGCGTTGTTTCTGGTCATCTAGCCCCCCTGCCTCGCGATGCGCTTGAGGCTATCGCGAGGCAGGCTCGCTCCTACCGAGCAGATGCCACCGCCACAAGGTGGCCAGCAACCCCGCCACGCACACTATGAGCAGGTACTCACCTGACAATCAGCGGTGGCAAGGTCCCCAGTAGTGAAACAGCAGCCACGGCCATCAAGCCAAATAACCACTCAAGCGCCACACTGTTGCGCAAGACAGCAAAGTGGCCAGCGCGGCTCATCAGCAGATTGAACAACGCCAGCAACAGCATCACGCCAACCAGGGCCACTTTAATCAGCAGGATCAGTGCGAAACCTTCGAACAGCGGCGTAGGCCAAAGTGCACCTGTCAGAACCCGGGTATTGATAAGACCGGTCACAATGATCCCGGCCACCAGCACAAACCCCAGATTGCTGAAGCGCCGCAGCACCCGATCCACACTTTGCCCGGCAGGACGAGTGAGCAGCAGCAACAACCCCGACAAGCCGCCAACCCAGGCCCCGACACACATCAGGTGAATGAACTGGTTGAGCATCAGCAGTTGACCGCGCCAGCCATCCAGCATCGCGCCATGCCCCACTGGCGCCAGGGTGGCCAGCAACAGCACGCTGAAGATCCACGCGGCCTTAAAACCGGAATTTGCATAAAGCGCAACGAGCAACAACACATTGAACAGCAGGTGCCCGGCCCAGACCTGACCAAAAAAAGTGCTGCCCAACACCAGCCAGAGAGTGTCGGGGTCCAGGGTCTCAGGCCAGCTGCCGGCCATCGAATGGGTGGTCAGCAGCAACCAGGCCAGGCCGCTGACCAACGCCAGCCAGGCCAGAGCGCAGCAAAATCTGTGCAACAGACCATCAATCGCAGGTGACGGCTTGATCGCCAGCAGCAAGGGCCTGAATGCGCTGACGCCAAAAATCAGCAGCACAGCGCAGAAATGCACAAATCGGCATACAACCATGTCGCTGACCATCAACTCAGTTGCCCACCGTGAAGCCGTACTGACCAGCGCTGTTATGGGTGTCAACCGACACGGCCTTCCAGTCCACGCTGTACTTGCCTGCTGGCAACGCTTGAGCCGGGGTCACAATCAGCACCTTCTTGTTACCGGGTTCTGTCTTGATGCTGCTTACAGCAACCGGCGCGCCGTCGTGGCTGAGGGTCACCTTGGTGAACTTTTCTTCAACCCCTTCGCTGAAGGTCAGGCGCACTTCATTGGCAGTGGCGACCGTGCTGTCGGCCGCAGGTGTCGACTGTTGCAGATGGGCATGGGCAGAGGCCGAGCCGGCACCGGCCAGCAGTGTCAGCAACGCAGCGGTATTAAGGATTTTTTTCAAGAGGACAGCAGACATGGCGAAGTACCTTGAGATAGAAATGCGCAGTGATAATACTCGCCTAATCTCAATTGAGGGGCACCCGCCCCCTGCAAATGCGAGCAACACAGGTGCCGCCTGTTACTGCAACGCATTACCCGCAAGGACTTCATCATGCCCATCCGCCTGAGTTTTATCTGTCATGCCCGCACTGAAGCCCAGCGTCTGGGCCGCTTTGCTCTGGATGAACCGGCTGACCCCAAGGGATTGCTGCAAGCGCAGGAAATGGCTGCGGCCTTGAAGAAGCCTGTGCGAATTCTTTGCGCCCCCGAAACCCGAACCTTGCAAACTGCCCAGGCGCTGGGTGACGACATCGAGATCGTGCCGGCGCTGGAGGATTACGACTTCGGCGAGTGGCGAGGCTTGCGCCTGGTCGACCTGCAGCAAAGTATTCCCCAGGTACTCGCCGACTGGACCAACAACCCCGGGTCGGCGCCCCATGCTGGCGAGTCGGTAGAAGCCCTGTGCCTGCGGGTCGGCGCCTGGCTCGATGAGTTTCGCGAGGAAGGCCATTTTGCGGTCGTGACCCACCCCTTCGTCATCCGCGCCGCCATCCTGCATGCGCTGGCCGCAAGCAGCGCATCCTTCAACCTGATTGATGTAGAACCACTGTCCAGGGTCGAGTTGCGTTTTAACGAACGCTGGCGGCTGCGGGTCTGAATCACTCCTCCAGCGTCAGCCCACCCGGCGGCAACGGCAGCGCCGTTTTGTAGCGCACCTGTTTCAGGGCGAAGCTGGACCGGATGTTCGCAACCCCGGGCACTTTGGTCAAAAAGTCCATCATGAAGCGTTCCAGCGCCTGAATGCTCGGCACCAGCACCCGGATCAGATAATCCGGGTCGCCGGCCATCAGATAGCACTCCATGACTTCGTGACGATCCGAGATCGCCGCCTCAAATTTTTGCAAGGCTTCTTCAACCTGTTTCTCCAGGCTGACATGGATGAACACATTCACGTGCAGGCCCAGCATGTCTGCGTCCAGCAAGGTGACTTGCTCACGAATCAGCCCGCGTTCTTCCATGGCCTTTACCCGATTGAAACAGGGTGTGGGGGACAAGTTGACCGAACGTGCAAGGTCCGCATTGGTGATGCGCGCATTCTGCTGAAGGCTGTTGAGAATCCCGATATCCGTTCGATCTAGCTTGCGCATGAGACAAAAGCACCTGTTTTTTGTGTTTATAAAGAATTCTTATCCTTAATCGCTGCAAAGCACAACGAACTACAGAGAAATATTCTTCACTGTCAGGAATATGATTGTTGTAGGACAAAATCCGGCTTGATCACCCGCCGGATTTTCGACGCAAAAACTAGCTCCCGCGCCTAATAAACACGACAAGATCGAGCGTAGAGAAAGCCATGACTGAATATGCACCGCTGCGCCTGCACGTTCCCGAACCCTCCGGCCGTCCAGGCTGCAAGACCGATTTCAGCTACCTTCGCCTGACCGATGCCGGTCTGGTGCGCAAACCCCCTGTCGATGTAGAGCCTGCCGATACCGCCGATCTGGCCAAAGGCCTGATTCGCGTGCTCGACGATCAGGGTCAGGCACTCGGCCCCTGGGCAGAAGGCGTCTCGACCGAGATCCTGCGGGCGGGCATGCGCGCCATGCTCAAAACGCGGATTTTCGACACCCGGATGGTGGTTGCCCAGCGTCAGAAAAAAATGTCGTTCTATATGCAAAGCCTTGGCGAAGAAGCCATTGGCAGCGCCCAGGCCCTGGCCTTGAACATCGACGACATGTGCTTCCCGACCTACCGCCAGCAGAGCATTTTGATGGCCCGCGACGTGCCTCTGGTGGATCTGATCTGCCAGTTGCTGTCCAACGAACGCGATCCACTTAAAGGCCGTCAGTTGCCGATTATGTATTCGGTCCGGGACTACGGCTTTTTCAGTATTTCCGGCAACCTCGCGACCCAATTCATGCAAGCGGTCGGCTGGGGCATGGCATCGGCGATCAAGGGCGACACCAAAATCGCCTCCGCCTGGATCGGTGATGGCGCCACCGCCGAATCGGACTTTCACACCGCCCTGACCTTTGCCCACGTCTACCGCGCGCCGGTGATTCTTAACGTGGTGAATAACCAGTGGGCCATTTCGACCTTCCAGGCGATTGCCGGTGGCGAAGCCACCACCTTCGCCGGACGTGGCGTGGGCTGCGGCATTGCCTCGCTGCGCGTCGACGGTAACGACTTCATCGCGGTGTACGCCGCCTCGGTCTGGGCCGCGGAGCGCGCACGACGCAATCTGGGGCCGACACTGATTGAGTGGGTCACGTATCGCGCCGGCCCGCACTCCACTTCTGACGACCCTTCCAAGTACCGTCCTGCCGATGACTGGAGCCACTTCCCGCTGGGCGATCCGATCATTCGCCTCAAACAGCACCTGATTGCCACTGGCAACTGGTCCGAGGAAGAACACGCAGCCGTCAGCGCCGAACTCGAAGCCGAAATCATTGGTGCACAGAAAGAAGCCGAGCGATTTGGCACCCTGGCCGGCGGCCAGATGCCAAGCGCGGCGACGATCTTTGAGGACGTGTACAAGGACATGCCCGAGCACTTGCGTCGGCAACGTCAGGAATTGGGGTTATAACCAGATGAACGACAACAATAAAATTCTGATGGAGAACGCCGTGAGCACCAGCACCATGACGATGATCCAGGCCCTGCGCTCGGCCATGGATGTGATGCTTGAGCGCGACGACAACGTGGTGATATTTGGCCAGGACGTGGGCTACTTCGGCGGCGTATTTCGTTGCACCGAAGGCCTGCAGGCCAAATACGGCAGCTCGCGGGTGTTCGACGCCCCGATCTCGGAAAGCGGCATCGTCGGCGCCGCCGTCGGTATGGGCGCCTATGGTCTGCGCCCGGTTGCCGAAATCCAGTTTGCCGACTACTTCTACCCGGCATCCGACCAGATCGTTTCCGAAGCAGCCCGCTTGCGCTACCGCTCGGCCGGTGAGTTTATCGCCCCCATGACCCTGCGAATGCCCTGCGGCGGCGGCATCTATGGCGGCCAGACCCACAGCCAGAGCCCGGAAGCCATGTTCACCCAGGTATGCGGCCTGCGCACCGTCATGCCGTCCAACCCCTACGACGCCAAAGGCCTGCTGATTGCCGCCATCGAAAACGATGACCCGGTGATCTTCCTGGAACCAAAACGCCTGTACAACGGCCCCTTTGACGGCCACCACGAACGCCCGGTGACCCCGTGGTCCAAGCACCCGGCCAGTGCCGTACCCGATGGCTATTACACTGTGCCGCTGGATTGCGCCGCGATCGTGCGCCCCGGCACTGAAGTCACCATCCTGACCTACGGCACCACCGTCTATGTGGCCCAGGTCGCTGCCGAAGAAACCGGCATCGACGCTGAAGTCATCGATCTGCGCAGCCTGTGGCCGCTGGATCTGGACGCCATTGTCACCTCCGTGAAAAAAACCCGCCGTTGCGTCGTCGTGCACGAAGCCACCCGCACCTGCGGTTTTGGTGCCGAGCTGATTGCGCTGGTTCAAGAGCACTGCTTCCACTATCTGGAAGCACCTATTGAACGCGTCACAGGCTGGGATACGCCTTATCCGCATGCTCAGGAATGGGCTTACTTCCCGGGCCCTGCACGGGTCGGTGCGGCTTTGCAACGGGTTATGGAGGTCTGAATGGGTACGCACGTTATCAAGATGCCGGACATTGGCGAAGGCATTGCGCAAGTTGAACTGGTGGAATGGTTTGTCAAAGTCGGTGACATGGTCAGCGAAGACCAGGTGGTCGCCGATGTGATGACCGACAAGGCCACCGTGGACATTCCCTCCCCGGTAGCGGGCAGAGTCCTGGCCCTGGGCGGCCAGCCCGGCGAGGTAATGGCCGTAGGCAGCGAGCTGATTCGTATCGAAGTCGAAGGCGCGGGTAACCTGCGCGAAAGTGCTCAGCCGGCCGCTGCTGCAGAACCGCAGGCCGCCGCCCCGAAAGCTGCGCCACAGGCCCGGGTCGAAGTGGCGCTGGTCACGGCCCCGGCAATCAAGCCTGCTGCGGCCCAACGGCCTGCACCTGTAGCCCGCGAAGCCAATGAACGTCCGCTGGCCTCCCCCGCCGTGCGAAAACGCGCCTGGGATGCCGGCATCGAATTGCGCTTTGTCATCGGCAGCGGCCCGGCAGGACGTGTGCTGCACGACGACCTTGAGGCTTATCTGGCGCAAGACAACACCTGCGTCGCGGCACCGGCCAGCGGTTATGCCAAACGCAACGATGAACAACAGATCCCGGTGATCGGCCTGCGCCGCAAAATCGCCCAGCGCATGCAGGAGGCCAAGCGCCGTGCCGCACACTTCAGTTATGTCGAAGAAGTCGACGTCACTGCCCTTGAAGAACTGCGCGCGCAGCTCAATCAAAAATGGGGCGAAAGCCGGGGCAAGCTGACCCTGTTGCCGTTTCTGGTACGGGCGATGGTGGTGGCCTTGCGCGACTTTCCGCAAATCAACGTTCGGTATGACGATGAAGCGCAAATCATCACCCGCTTTGGCGCCGCCCACATCGGAGTTGCCGCGCAAAGCGAAGGCGGCTTGATGGTGCCGGTGGTCCGACACGCCGAAACCCTGACCCTGTGGGGCGCGGCCGATGAAATCACGCGCCTGGCCAACGCCGTGCGCGCCGGCAAGGCGACCCGTGAAGAACTCAGCGGCTCGACCATTACCCTGACCAGCCTTGGCGCACTGGGCGGAATCGTCAGTACCCCGGTGGTCAACCTGCCCGAAGTCGCGATTGTCGGGGTCAATCGCATCGTCGAACGGCCAGTGGTAGTCAAAGGCCAGATCGTGATCCGCAAAATGATGAACCTCTCCAGCTCCTTCGACCATCGGGTAGTGGACGGCATGGACGCAGCGCAATTTATCCAGGCCATGCGTGGCTTGCTCGAACAACCAGCCACCCTGTTTCTGGAGTGAACATGCAGCCAACCCAACACACCACGCTGCTGATTATCGGTGGCGGCCCTGGCGGCTACGTGGCTGCCATCCGCGCCGGCCAGCTGGGAATTGCAACAGTCCTGATCGAAGGTCAGGCGCTGGGCGGTACCTGCCTGAACGTCGGTTGCATCCCGTCCAAGGCGCTGATCCATGTGGCCGAGCAATTTCACACCACCCAAGGCTACAGCAATAACAGTTCGCCACTGGGGATCAAGACCCAGGCCCCGACCCTCGACATTGGCCAGAGCGTTCAGTGGAAAAACGGCATCGTTGATCGCCTGACCAGCGGCGTCGGTGCGTTGCTGAAAAAGAACGGCGTCAAGGTCATCCACGGCTGGGCCAAAATCCTCGATGGCAAGGCGGTTGAAGTCGACGGCCAGCGGATCGAGTGCGAACACCTGTTACTGGCCACCGGCTCGAAAAGTGTCGACCTGCCGATTCTGCCCATTGGTGGCGCGATAATTTCCTCCACCGAAGCCCTGAGCCCCACCAGCATACCAAGGCGTCTGACCGTGGTCGGCGCGGGTTATATCGGACTGGAGCTGGGCATTGCCTATCGCAAGCTGGGCGCGGAAGTCACGGTGGTCGAGGCCCGCGACCGGATCCTGCCGACCTACGATAAAGATCTGACGCTGCCAGTTGCCGAGTCCCTCAAGGCATTGGGCATCACTCTGTATCTGGAACATAGCGTCGAAGGCTTCCAGGCCAGCAGCAAAACCCTGTCGATGCGCAATGCCCTGGGCGAAAGCCAGACTCTGGAAACCGACCAGGTCCTGGTCGCAGTGGGACGTCGCCCGCACACCCGGGGCTTCAACCTTGAGACCCTGGCGTTGGCCATGAACGGCCCGGCGATACGGGTCGACAATCGCTGTCAGACCAGCATGCGCAATGTATGGGCGATTGGCGACCTGACCGGTGAGCCGATGCTGGCTCACCGGGCCATGGCCCAGGGCGAGATGGTCGCCGAGATCATTGCCGGCAAACAGCGCGAGTTCTGCCCGACAGCCATTGCCGCGGTGTGCTTTACCGATCCGGAAATTGTCGTGGTCGGTAAATCCCCCGCCGAAGCCGAAGCGGCGGGCCTGGACTACATAAGCGCCAGCTTCCCGTTCAGCGCCAATGGTCGCGCCATGACCCTGGAATCAAAAAGCGGATTCGTGCGGGTTGTTGCGCGGCGTGACAACCACCTGATTCTCGGTTGGCAAGCAGTGGGCGCCTGTGTTTCGGAGCTGTCCACGGCCTTCGGCCAGTCGCTGGAAATGGGGGCTTGCCTGGAAGACATCGCCGGCACCATCCACGCTCACCCGACCCTGGGCGAAGCCGTGCAAGAAGCCGCGCTGCGTGCGCTGGGGCATGCACTACATCTCTAACCCGTAGGAGCGAGCTTTTAACGCTACAACCATAAGCTCGCGAGCAAGCTCGCTCCTACAGACAAGTCGCTCCTACACTGCGGCTCAGCTTCTGAACAAGCTCCACAAGAACGCCAACATCTCAAAAGCGCAGTAAAACCTGTAGGAGCGAGCTTGCTCGCGAGCTTTTTCAACGCTGCAACCATGAGCTCGCGAGCAAGCTCGCTCCTACAGACAAGTCGCTCCTACACTGCGGGTCAGCTTCTGAACAAGCTCCACAAGAACGCCAGCAAGCCGCCTAACGTCGCAATCCCCGCCAGCCAGCCAATCGCCGACAAACCCTGCCACACTGGCCCCGCTGCCGCTATTTGCGGACCAAATGCGATCAGCAGCGCGCTGATCAGCAGCGCCAGCGACAATCGGGTCGAGGCCAGTCGCAATGAGCGCTCCAACCGTTCCAGCCCCGGCATGTCCACCTTGAGATCCAGCACCCCGTGCTTGAGACGGTGCACCATCAGGCGCGTGAGCTTGGGCAGGTCGCTCAGCACCCCGCGCCCCAGTTCCAGACCGTCTATGCCCAGCCCCTTGGCCACTTTCCAGCTGAATTGCTCACGCAGCATTTTCTCGACTGCCGGCTTCGCCGTGGCGATCAAATCCAGATCAGGATCAAGTTGCGTCAATACCCCGTCAGCCGTGATCAGCGCCTTGAACAACACCAGTAAATCCGGCGGCAGCAACAAACGATATTCACGGATCAAACCGAGAAAATCAGTGATCAACGCGCTGATTTTCAATTGCCCCCCTGTGTGGCGCGCCATATATTCGCGGGCGGCCTGTTCGATCTGTGACAGGTCTTGCACGCGCTCCCCGCTCCAGTCAATCAGCACAGCCACAAGGAGCTCGGTACTGCCCTCGGTCAACGCGCGCATGAAATTCATGACCTCAAGGCGCCGTCGCTCATCCAGTCGACCCACCATGCCAAAGTCGATAAAGCCTACGCGGTTATCACTCATTGCCCGCAGATTGCCCGGGTGCGGGTCGCCATGGAACAACCCGTCCTCCAGCAGCATTTTGATAAAGGCTCGTGCCCCGCGGCTGGCCAGCAAGCCGGGATCAAGCCCTTGTTCGATCAGTGCATCCCGCGCCAAGGGGGTAAAGCTGGGCAAGAATTCCTGCACCAATAACCGTTGGCTACTGAAAGCCCAATAGATGCGCGGGATGACGATATGCGGCGTCTGCGCAAAGTTCCGCGCGATGCTGTCGCCGTTCTGCCCCTCCTGAGTGAAGTCCAGCTCCTCCAGCATCGCCCGGGCAAGCTGCCTGACCATCTGGCGCGGTTGATACACCGCCAGCGCGGCATTCTGCTCAACCAGCTGGGCCAGGCTTTCGAGCAACTGCAAGTCGGCGGTCATGGTGTGCCGCAAGCCGGGCCGTTGCACCTTGACCACCACCGCCTCGCCACTCAGTAAACGTGCAAGGTACACCTGGGCCATGGAGGCCGCGGCAAGGGGCTGAGTGTCGAACTCGGCAAATACCTGATCGAGACCGCAGCCCAAATCCTCCAGCACCTGTGCCTCCAGCTCGGCCCATGGCAGGGTTGAGGCCTGACTGTGCAAGGCCTGCAGTTCATTGACCCACTCCGGCCCCAGGATGTCGCGGCGGCTGGCCAGGATCTGCCCGCACTTGATAAACGTTGGCCCCAGCGCTTCCAGTGCCATGCGCACCCGCTGCGGCGTACTGGCCGGCAGCGATTCACCGGGCTCGGCATTGACGTCCACCAGCAAACGGCCCAAGCCCAGACGCAGCAGTACGTCCTGGGCACCGAAGCGCACCAGGGTGGCGACAATCTGATGAAGCCTGCGGTGGTGTTTCAAAGCCGTCCACGAGGAATCAAGCATGGTTACGCGTCCTGTTTAAAGTAGTGCCGGGGTCCGGTCAGACCAAGATTCGGACCTTCAGAGTCGCTGAACATTCGATTAATTAAAGTTCGCCTACGCTTGCAGGCAAGCAAACGCTGTGCGTGATGGCCCAAGACCAGTAGAATCGCGCTCTTTTTTCCAGGGCACTCGCCATGACCTCTCCCAAAACACCGCATGAAGCCGAGTCCCAGACCAGCGATCTGGTCTTTGGTCTCGAAGCCCGTCCCAAGCCATGGATCGCTTTCCTGGCAGCGCTGCAACATCTGCTGGCGATCATTGTTCCTATCGTCACCCCCGGCCTGCTGATTTGCCAGGCGCTGGGCGTCTCGACCCGCGACACCAACATGATTGTGTCCATGTCCCTGGTGATCTCCGGGATTGCCACCTTTGTTCAGTGCAAGCGCTTCGGGCCTTTCGGCGCCGGGCTGTTGATCGTGCAAGGCACCAGCTTCAACTTTGTCGGCCCGCTGATTGCGGGCGGCGCGTTGATGGTGAAACAAGGCACCCCGGTTGAAGGGGTGATGGCTGCCATTTTTGGCGTGGTGATTGCCGGTTCGTTTGTCGAAATGGGCATTTCCCGGGTACTGCCGTTTGTAAAACGCATGATCACCCCGCTGGTGACCGGCATCGTCGTACTGATGATTGGCCTGACCCTGATTAAAGTCGGCCTGATCAGCATGGGTGGCGGCTTCACCGCAATGGGCAACGGCACCTTCGCCAATGGCGAAAACCTGATGCTGTCAGGCGTGGTGCTGGCGATTATCGTGATCCTCAACCGCATCCCGCTGGTATGGATGCGCAGCTGCGCCATCGTCATCGCGCTGGCCGTGGGCTACGCCCTGGCGGGCTACCTCGGACGTCTGGACTTCACCGGAATGCACCAGGCCGAAGTATTCCAGGTACCGGTACCGCTGCACTTTGGCCTGGGCTTCTCGTGGGCCTTGTTCATTCCGATGCTGGTGATTTATCTGGTGACCTCGCTGGAAGCCATTGGTGATGTGACCGCTACCAGCAAGGTCTCGCGCGAACCCGTTGAAGGCCCGGTGTGGATGCAGCGCATCAAGGGCGGCGTGCTGGTCAACGGCGCCAACTCGCTGCTGGCAGGTATTTTCAACACCTTCCCGAGCTCGATCTTTGCCCAGAACAACGGGGTGATTCAGCTGACCGGCATCGCCAGTCGCCATATTGGCGTGTGGATTGCCGGCATGCTTGTGCTGCTGGGGCTGTTCCCCAGCGTTGCCGGTGCCATTCAGGCAGTGCCTGAGCCGGTACTCGGTGGTGCGGCCATGGTGATGTTCGGGGCTGTTGCAGCCTCCGGGATCAATATTCTGGCCAGCACTACACTGGACCGTCGTGCCCTGTTGATCATTGCGGTGTCGCTGGCGCTGGGTCTTGGTGTGTCACAAGTCCCTGAGTTCCTGGCCCACATGCCCGCCGCCCTGCGCAATGTGCTGGAGTCCGGTGTGGCCACAGGGGGTATTTGCGCCTTGTTACTGAACTGGTTCCTGCCGGAAGCAGAAAAGAAATAACCCGCAATACGACCATCAACGGCAGGATTGCCTTGAGCCATCCTGCCTGGCCTTGAACCGGGCCTGTACCCTGTACCGACCGTCCCTTTGTAACCAGGAGTCTGGCGTGACTGAACCCGGAATCAACCATCAGCAAGCCCTTGATCGCTTTCTCGGCGAGCACCCCGAACTGGCAGCCGAGCTTGAGAAGTTAAACCCCTTGGCCGCCCGTGCGGTGGGCCAATCGATGAAGGAATATCGCCAGGAACGTTTAAACGAAGCCTTCGAGGCCGAGGCTGAACGCCTGGGATTTTTTGCCTGGGAACTGACGCTGCAATTGACCAGTGCCAGCACCGAGGAGTTTGAGGCCCAACGTCTTGAGGTACACCGCGAGGTGGCACAAATGGCAGGTATGGACTGGGACGAATATTGCGAGCTGCATGGCCTGTAGGAGCGAGCTTGCCTCGCGATGCCAGCACACAGCTTGCGCGGATCAGCCGTCCCGCTGTGGCATCCAGATACTGGAACAGACTTTCTCCAGCAGCGCCTTGTTATGGCTGAACACAATCAGCCCCAGTTCACGGCGCTTGACCTCCTCCAGCAACACTCGCCATACCTGGGCCTGAATGTGAGGGTCAAGTTGCGCCGTCACCTCATCGGCAATCAGATAGCGCGTGCGCGGGTCCAGCGCCCTTAGCAAGGCGATACGCGCCAGTTCGCCGCCCGATAATTCATCCGGCCGGCGCGTCAGCCAGGCAGGATTCACTGCCATGCGTTCAAGCCATGGGGCATCCGGGGACCAGGCATCACGCAGGCTCTCACCCGTGGTGCGATAGGGATTGAAGGTCAGTTCGGGGTGTTGTGGCACTAGCTGGACCGGGCAGTAGCCCTTCTTCGACAGCGGTTTACCGCCCACTGTGACACTGCCCGAAGTTGCCGTTTGCCACTGCGCCAGCACCCGGCCCAGGGTGGTTTTCCCAAAACCGCTGGGGGCGGAGATGCCTTGACACTCCCCCAGCCCCACCTGAAAAGACACCGAATCCCAGAGTCGATGACCGTCTTGCACAATGCTGAGTTCGCGCACTTCAAGCATAAGAATCAGCCCCGACTTCCGGTACCCGCCGCGCCAGAAACTGTTGCTCGGGCAAGGCCGCCCAAAGCGACTGTAGCCACGGACTGCCTGCGCTTTCACGCAACTCTTTCGCGCTCAGGGTTTCGTGCAGTTCACCTTGATGCAACACCGCGATCTTGTCGGCAAAACGCGCCGCCAACGCCAGGTCATGGGTGACCCACAGAATGCCCCGCCCCTGCTGGCAAAAACCCTTGAGATGGGTCAGCAGCTGACAAGCATGCTCGTCATCCAGCCACGAGGTGATCTCGTCCGCCAGAATGTAGCGCGCGTGGGTCAGTGCCGCGCAGCTGGCCAGAACCCGCTTGGCCATGCCCCCGGACAACTTGCGCGGATATTCGTCCACCAGCCCGGGTTGCAGGTTGTATTGCTGCAGTTGCCGCGCCACAGCACCCGGCTCCAGGGTGACCCCGCTCAACTGCGCCGCCCTGTTCAACTGCGGGCCGACTTTAATCAGCGGGTTCAGGGCACTCACGCCCTGGGGCACATAGCACAGGCTTTTGCCGCGCTGGTCGACCTTGCCCGCAGCGCTCAGCACCTGCCCATCGAGCACGATATCGCCATGACAGCGCATGTTGTCCGGCAGCAAACCCAGGGCGCTCTGTAGCAACAGGCTTTTGCCCTCCCCGCTGGAGCCCACAAGTGCCACCAGCTCACCGGGGTTAATCTCCAGGGAGATATTGCTCAGCAGCGGATGCCAGGTTTTATGGCCCAGCCAGTGATAGTGGGCGATATCAATCGCAAACCGGTCGAATTTCAGCATCAGGTAATCCTTATCCAGAGCTGTTGCAGCGCTCGTGCAAATTGGTCGAATACCAGTACCAGACCCACCAGAATCAAACCCGGGAAGAACGCCATCCACCAGGCACCCGTACTCAAGTACCGTAGCGCATCCGCCAGCAACAAGCCCAGTGACGGATCATGGGGCGCCAGACCAAAGCCCAGAAAGCTCAGCGCCGCCGAATGCAACACTGCATGGGGGAACATCAGCAAGGTGCCGATGATCCACTGCGGCAGCAGCAACGGCAGCAAGTGATGGCGCCAGCGATAGAAGCTGCTGTTGCCCAGGCGATGGGAGAGCATGACAAAATCGGTCTCGCGTATGCGCAGGATTTCGGCTCGCAGGATCAGGGCCAGTCGCGGCCAGTGGGTCAGGGCCACGGCCAGGATCACTCCCTGTTTGCCGCCGCCCAGGGTGAAGCAAATCAACACCAGCAACAGCAGATGCGGCAACGCCAGCATGCTGTCGATCAGCCCGCGAATCAGGTAGTCCAGGGTTTTGTTCAGTGCACACAGGCTGGCGGCAAACATGGCCAGAAAACCGCTGCTAAAGGCGGCGGTCAAACCGATTTGCAGGCTGGTGGTCATCCCCTGGAAGCACCGCAGCCACAGGTCCCGTCCCAGGCTGTCGGTGCCGAACCAATACTCGGAAGAAGGTGGCAGGCGCCGCGCCAGCAAATCCATCGGAACATCAACGCTGACTATCGACAGGCCATACGCGATCAAAAGCAGCAGCATCAGCAGCGAGAGGCAAAGCCTGAACAAGGCACGATTGGGGTCGTAAGTCATGACTGGCGCGCCGCCCCGCGGTTGAGGCGCAGTAACAGCGCGTTGGCAATGCTGTTGCCGGTAAACACCAGCACCGCACAAAACATCACAATCCCCATCAGTAACGGGATATCACCACGCAAGCCGGCATCGATAGTGGCCTGGCCGAGGCCCGGATAAGCGAAGACTTTTTCCGCCAGCAGCGAACCGCCAATCAACTCCCCCACCGAAGCAAATTGCAGGCACAACGCGGGGGTTACCGCGTGACGCAAAATATGAAAGTTGATCAGCGGCCAGCCTTTATCGCCCTGGGCCTGGGCATAGCGAATGAACTCACTGTTCATCACCTCTGCCACCCGTGAGCGGGTGTGCAGCGCAATATTGCCGACCCCCAGAACCCCGAGGGCCAGCATGGGCAAAATCAGGTGCCTGAGCTTGTCGCCCCAGGTGGCTGTTTCGGCGCTGCTGCCGGGGGTCCAGGCACAGCAGATCGGCGCCCAGTTGAGGGTGACGGCAAACAGTGACAGCAACAACAGGCCAATCCAGAAGGTCGGCAGGGACGCCAGTACATAGGACAGGGTCGAGATCAACCGGTCCGGCCAGCGATTCAAGTAACGTCCGGCCGTAAGGCCCATGGCCAGACCGACAATCCCGGAAAACAGCCACGCCGACAATAGCAGCGCGAATGAGGTGGCAAAGCGCTCACCAATCACTTGCGACACCGGCGCGTTGTAGAGCATCGAGTAGCCGAAGTCGCCTTGCAGGATCTGGCTGAACCAGTGCAAAAAGCGCTCCCACAAGGGCAGATCCAGCCCCCAGCGCGCAGCAATCAGCGGGTATTGCTCGGGCGGCACGTGCAACAGGTCGTTGCCGATATAAGCCCGGATCGGGTCAACCGGAGAAAAGCTGAGCAAGGTAAACGTGCCTGCTGCCGTCACCAGCAGCAGGCACATCAAGCGCACAACATAAAGCGAGAATCCACGAATCACTTGCAGGTCCACTTCCAGCCATCAAGGCTATTGAGCAGCGACCAGGAACCGTGGATTTCCGGAGCGCCTTTGCCCAGGTCGATACACTCATCAGCCAAATACGTGTGCTGTACGTTCAGCAACCACGCCCAGGCTGCATCGCCCTTGACCCCGGCGCCGGTCTTGCCGTCCCACTCCACTTGCTGCCAGAACGGCACCGCCTGCTGCCAGGTCGGAGCATCCAGCGCCTGCTGCAAATGCTGATCGACTACAGGATTCTTGTAATAACCGGGGTTGTAGTACTCAACCCCGGCCGCCTTGCTGCTGTAGTGATGATAAAGCTCCATCGGGTCGAGGCTGCCCCAGCCAAACAGGGTCGGGTTGGCGTGCATGTTGCGTTCAACGGTTTCCCAACTGCCTGACTTCAAGTCCACCTCGATCCCGACCGGCTTGAGCATGGAGCGCACGGCCTGGGCCAGGTCACGTCGGGTCGCATCGCCACTGGCGTACCACAGGGTGAGTTTGGCCGGCACACCCTCTTTGGCACGAATGCCACTGGCGGTTTCAACCCAGCCGGCTTCATCCAGGATCTGTTTGGCCCTGGCGATATCGCCATCCTTGAAGGCCGCCTGCGGGTTATCCCAGGGCAAACCCTGGACCCCGGTGTAGGCAGGTATCGCATGCCCTTCGAGAATCTGGTCCGCCAGCAATTGGCGATTGATTGCGTAGTTGATGGCCTTGCGGATCGCCACATCGGCGGTCACATCGTTACCAACGGGGTAGCCATGGGCATCCTTTTTGCCTGCCCTGGTGGTGGGCAGCACAATGCCGCGATTCTCGACACTGGGGCGTACCCACAGCTTCATGCCCGGTGTCGGCGTCACTGCCAGCGACGGAGCGATTCGTACGATACCCAGCTGCTTGCTCTGGGCCGCGGCAAACGAGCTGTCCTCATCGAGGAATACAAACACCAGCTTGTCGAAATCGTTTTTCTGCCCCGCGTAATACGGATTGGCTTCAACAATCAACTGCTGCCCCGGCTGATAGCTGACCAACCGGTAAGGCCCGGCACCAACAGGCTTTTGCGCATAGGTTTTAGCGTCGTACTTGTCGGCCGAGACAATGCCCAGTGATCCCAGCACATTGACGAAGGTACTTTGCGGCGCCTTCAACTCAATGCGCACGGTGAGCGGATCTACCGCTTCGGCCTTGAGGAGGTTGCCCATATCGACCTTGCCGCCACTGGCCGCCGCATTGTTGTAGGTGTAGGCCACATCCTTGGCAGTCAGGGCCGAGCCATCGGAGAATTTCAAGTCGGGCTTGAGCTTCAAAGTCCAGGTTTTGCCATCGTCACTGGTCTGATAATCAGTGAGCAGGAAACTGCTCCAGGACAAGTCCTCGTTTTGCTTGAGCAACGGGCTGTGCAACAGCAGATAACTGCCGTGACTCCAGCCCAGCATGGGGTCAAAGCCTTCAGTGGGTTCATCGCCAATGGCCAGTTGCAGAGTTCGTGCCTGCGCTGAGTAAACCGGCGCAGCGAGCACACTCAACAAGGCAGCGGCCACCAGGGTATTGCGCATCCATGCAGGCTTTGACATCTATCCTCCTGAAATAAATAGCTTCGTCGGCAAATCCCGGAAAAACCATGCGCCAATTCTCGCGCCCAACAGTAATAGCACCCCAGTATCAAATATCCAGCAGTCATATGATTTTTTAGGGAAATCTTCATACCGGCGCATTATCTTGTAACAACATAAGAATCCCCAGCGACCGGGATCTCAACTTCCAGGCAACCTCTGAGAGGTTCAAGGACGCGGCTGTGCTATACCAAATGGGTACGATTGTTCAGACATGGCATGCAGATTCCACATACAGAGGTTCACATGTTCAAAGGATTAGCCGGTCACCTCAAAGACAAAAACATCCACTCGATCAATGCCCTGCCATCGAACAATATCGAACTGTTCGACTGCTACACCGGGCTGATCCTGGGCCACCTGTATCGCAATTTCCCGCTGCCCCTCACCCTCACCGCCGAGCGCTTTATCGATTACAAAACCCTGGGCGCCAGCAACCGCGACACGCTGGAAAAAGAAGAGGCCCTGTTCCTGGCCACCGTCAAATGGCTGGCCGACGTCGGCTACATCCACTTTGACGGACTGTCAGGGGTTTCATTTTTCGAAGTAGTGCTGACCAATAGCGGACTGCTGATTTTGCGCGCGTTCCCTGAAGGCAAAGACACAGCCCCTACCATTGGCGAGAAGTTGTCGCACTGCACCAGGGACGAAAATAATGGCGAACTACGGGCCCTGGTGTCAGAAGCACTGGGCCTGGGAAGCCGGATGATCAGCCCGATGACGCGCTCGGGGATTTGAGCCAGTCGCATTGATCCGCATGCCACTGCAACGTTTCAACACTGGCCTTCGCTGAAGCCGATGTTGGCGTAGCGAGTGGCATGCCTTCGTATTGGATGTAGTAGGAATTGTGTAGTTGAGGGGCCAGTCGGATTAACAGCGAAGCAGGATCGATTGCAATGAGATACAAATCGAACAGAGTATGAAGGTCAGCACGTAGCAACAAGCCGTTTGACACCACGTGAGTGTGTTCACCCTTATAAGGATGAATATGCGCAGCTTCTAACACCTCAGCTTGATCGCAACCACTGATCGCACATCTTGTTGCGTATGCTTCCAACAACTTCTTACGAAAAGCAGACTGTCCTCGACGGCGAACAATGCTGGCAACTACTCGCTGTCTAGCATCATCAACATTTCGAGGATCAAACACACGTTGTTGCTCGGCTTCGACTTCGGCTTTTTCGAGTTCATGAGCCACCCGACCGGGCTCGCTAGGAAGCTCATCTATCATTTCGATAAGTTTGGACTTAATGGCTTTACCGATATTTTTCTGAGGCTTTAGACCAACCACCCATTCAAGCTCTCGCTCTTCATAAATCGCAGAGATGTTTTGCATTCTGCGTTCAAAGGCACCCTCTTCGCGGCCAAAACGATTAGCCAACTCACGATACACATGAGCTTTAACAAACTTTGTGGTCGCTACCTGGTGACGCAACATTTCGCCATAAGCTTGAACTGATGCCTTCAGTTCCTCATTGCTCCATCCGTCCGACATTGCTCCCATCCTTTTTGATCCGCACCGAAGCACGCAAGGTAAGAGAATTTACCCGACCATGTAGGAAATAAATAATTTCTGTAGGAGAAATCCCAAACTAAAGCCGCCATCGAACCATTCAAAAAAGTGCTCGACGGCGTTCCATTGAGAAAGTGCAAGCCCGTCCCCAGCCACTAAGTACAGGCTTCAACCACCCACTTCACTTTCGCCAACGCCCCGCGCAATGCCCCCATGTCCACCGATCCCAGGGCCAGTCTGATGGCGTGGGGTACGTGGGTCGAAACAGCAAATGGCTGGGCGGTGGAGACCGATATCTGTTCGCGCAGCAATGCCGTGACGACCTGCTCTGCTCTGGCATCCTCGGCCAGGGGCAGCCACACAAAGTAGGAAAAGGGATGGCGCACACGGTGCAGCCCGGCCAATTGTTCGTCAGCAATGATCTGGCGGGCCTGTGCGTCCTGGCGCTTTTGCACTTCAAGTCGGCTCACCGTGCCGTCGTCGAGCCAGGCACTGGCGATCGAGGTCATTATCCCCGGGGTATTCCAGGCTGTGACCCGGATCATGCGCTCCAGTGCGGCAATGGTTTGAGGCGGCGCCGCGACGAAACCGACGCGTAAACCCGCAGCAACATTTTTCGACAGTCCGGATACATACACCGTCCTTTCCGGTGCCAGTTCAGCCAGGGGTGGCGGCGGATTTTCCACAAGAAAAGCGTAGGCCGCGTCTTCGATGATATGCAGATCATACTTGCGCGCGATTGCCACAAGCTGCTGACGCTGCTCGAGGCTCATCACCCAACCCAGCGGATTGTGCAGGGTCGGCATGCTGTAGATCGCTCGCACCGAGCGACTGCGACAGAGCTGTTCCAGGGCATCAAGATCCGGGCCACTTTCTGTAACCGGAATCGGCAACACCTCAAGATGCAGCGCCAGGGCCAAAGCCTTGAAGCCCGGATAGGTCAACCCATCGACCGCAATGACATCGCCGGGCTGGAGCAGCGACATCAAGGCCACAGTCAAACCGTGCTGGGCACCATTGACGATCAAGACCTGCTCGGCAGGTACGTTCAGGCCGCGAGTCTGCAAATGCCGGGCAAACGAAGCCCGCTCGTGCAGGCGTCCGCCATGGGGCTGATAGCGCAGCAGCGACTCCAGGTCGCCGGACAACGCGAGCTGGCGCAAGGCGCTGCGCAACAGTTCGGCCTGGCCGGGCACAGAGGGGTAGTTGTAATTGAGGTCCAGCATCCCCGCCGTCACGTCGGGCTGGTCGATGCCGTGGCCGGGTGGCAACGACGTCTCTCTGACGAAAGTCCCGCGCCCCGCCTCTCCACTGACCAGGCCCATGGCCTCAAGCTCGGCGTAAACCCGACTGGCCGTGACCAGCGCCAGCCCTTCTGATGCGGCCAATTGCCGGTGGGTGGGCAAGCGGGTACCGGGTGGCAAGCGTGCACTGCGGATATCAGCGGCAAAGGCGTCGACCAGCGACTTGTAGCGAGAGCGCGGCATCGGGACTTGTATCCATGACAATATTTTGATTGTCATCAATATTCGACCCTAGGATGCACTTTATGCAATCCCGCGATCAGCCTTGAGTGTGAAACTCGATGGAACGAACCTCCAACCTGCAAAATCCGGCAACCTCGCAAAACCTGAGCGGCTGGCTCAACGGGTTTATCGGCGTGGTTATTTTCAGCGGCTCGCTACCGGCAACCAAGGTGGCGGTGCTGGAATTTGATCCGGTTTTCCTGACCCTGGCCCGCGCCACCATCGCCGGGGTCATTGCCCTGTGCATGCTGCTGTTGTTGAAGGCAAAGCGCCCTCAGCGAAGCCAGCTTTTGTCCTTGCTGATCGTGGCCATCGGGGTTGTGGTGGGCTTTCCACTGCTGACCGCCCTGGCGCTGCAGCATGTCACTTCTGCTCACTCGATTGTGTTTCTCGGCCTTTTGCCCCTGGCGACTGCAGCCTTCGGCGTGTTGCGCGGCGGCGAACGTCCACGGCCGGCGTTCTGGCTGTTTTCAATCCTGGGCAGCGCGCTGGTGGTGACGTTTGCCCTGTCACAGGGTCTGACCGCCTCTGCCACAGGCGACATTCTGATGTTCCTGGCCGTGATCATTTGCGGCCTGGGCTATGCAGAAGGTGCAAAGCTGTCCAGAACCCTGGGCGGCTGGCAGGTGATTTGCTGGGCCCTGGTGCTGTCGCTGCCGGTGATGGCAAGCCTGGCGGTTTACTGTGCGCCCTCTTCGTTCGCCAACATCAACCCGCCAGCCTGGCTGGGCCTGGCTTACATCTCGTTGTTCAGCATGCTGATCGGCTTCGTATTCTGGTACCGCGGACTGGCCCAGGGAGGCATTGCGGCCGTGGGCCAGCTTCAGCTGTTGCAGCCTTTTTTTGGCTTGGCCCTGGCCGCTACCCTACTGCATGAGACCGTCAGCATCGGCATGTTCGCCGTGACCGGCGCGGTGATCCTGTGTGTGATTGCGGCGAAAAAATTCGCTAGATAAGGCCCCGTTGTTCAGGCAGTTTTCAGCGTAAAGCGCGAAGCCGGGCGGTTCAGGCCGTAGTGATCGCGCAAGGTACTGCCCGCGTATTCGGAGCGGAACAGGCCGCGCTGGCGCAGGATCGGCAGCACTTCATCAAGGAACACCTCAAACCCGTCCGGGAACGCCGGAGGCATCACGTTGAAACCGTCGGCGGCGCCACTGCGAAACCACTGTTCTATCAGGTCAGCAATCTGCACCGGCGTGCCTACCGGGACCCAGTGCCCTCGCGCACCGGCCAGGCGATTGATCAACTGGCGCAGTGTCAGGTGCTCGCGATCAACAATGTCGATGATCAGCTTGAAGCGACTGGACTGACTTTCACGGCTGTCGAAGTTGATCAGGTGCCGCGGAAACGGCGCGTCCAGGTCATGCCCGGACAGGTCGACCCCCAGCATGCGGCGCAACTGACCCAGAGAGATATGCGGCAGTACCAGCTCATTGAGCTCATCGAATTTGCGCTGGGCTTCAGCTTCGCTGCTGGCTATGTACGGGCTGATGCCCGGCAGGATTTTCAGCTGCCGCGGGTCGCGCCCCACCGCCCTGGCCCGGGCACGGATGTCGTTGGCGAACTCGGTCGCACTGTGCAGCGTCTGGTGCGCGGTGAAAATCGCTTCGGCATGGCGAGAAGCAAAGTCGCGGCCGTCCTCGGAAGAGCCCGCCTGCACCTGCACCGGCCGGCCCTGTGGCGAGCGCGGCGAGTTGAAGGGCCCCTTGACCTTGTAATGGGTGCCCACATGGTTGATCGCATGCACCTTGCTGGTATCGGCAAACACCCCGGCCGTCTTGTCCAGCACCAGCGCGTCGTCTTCCCAGCTGTCCCACAAGTCGGCCGTCACCTGCACGAACTCTTCGGCCTGGGCGTAGCGATCATGGGCCGATGGATGCTGGTCAAGGCCGAAATTGGCGGCAGCGTCGGCCATGGAAGTGGTCACGATGTTCCAGCCGGCGCGGCCGTTGCTGATGTGGTCCAGGGCGCTGAACGCTCGGGCCAGATTGTAGGGTTCGCTGTAGGTGGTACTGGCCGTGGCAATCAGGCCGATGCGCCGGGTGACTGCGGCAATGGCCGCCAGCCAGGTGATGGGCTCGAACCGGATACGCAGGCCCTCCCGCCCGCTTTCGGAAAGTGAGGGTGAATCGGCAAAGAAAATCGCATCGAGCTTTTCCCGTTCAGCGCGTAACGCCAGCTGCTGGTAATAGCCGATATCCATCGAGTGTTCCGGCACCGATTGCGGGTGGCGCCAGGCGGCTTCGTGATGGCCATTGGGGTAGATAAACAGATTGAGGCTGAGCTGGCGTTCGGACATTTTCCGCTCCCTGAAGAGAATAAACCTGACAAACATGGGCCCGCGCGCGGCGTCAGGCAGCAACCCGCGGCGCAGTAAAAAGATCAGTGCAGTTCAGCGAAATCACTCAGTACATCGTCGCGCAGGGCAATGAAACGGCTGTCGCTGCGGTTGCGCGGGCGTGGCAGGTCGACATCGAGAATACGGCGGATGCGGCCCGGGTTCGGTTGCATCACCACAACCCGATCCCCCAGGAAAACCGCCTCATCCACATCGTGGGTTACCAGGATCATGGTGATTTTTTCCTTGGCCCAAATATTTTGCAGCTCGCCCTGCAGACGCGCGCGGGTCAAGGCATCCAGGGCTCCCAGTGGTTCATCAAGCAGCAACACGCTGGGGCGATTGACCAGCCCGCGGGCAATCGCCACCCGTTGCGCCATACCTCCGGAGATCTGATGCGGGTAAGCGTCGATAAAATCCTGCAGGCCCACCAGTTCGATGTGCTCACGCACGGTGTCGCGTTTTTCAGCGCTGCTCAGCACCGAGTTCTTCAGACCTACCGCGACGTTCTGCTCCACGTTGAGCCACGGGAACAGGCGGTGATCCTGAAACACGATGCCGCGCTCCAGCCCCGTGCCGGCGATGGGCTTGCCATTGATCAGGATCCGCCCGTCATATTCCTCATCGAGCCCCAGAATCAGGCGCAACAACGTGGACTTGCCGCAGCCGCTGGCGCCGACAATGCTGATGAATTCGCCGGGGGCGATGTCGAGCTGAATGTTGTCCAGTACTTGCAGCTGGGTCGTGCTGCCCGGGCGGGAGGCAAAACGCTTGCTGATGTTTTCCAGGGTCAGGCCGTTGTTGAGCATGCTGCAGTCCTTCTGAAAGTGTTAATCAACGAGGGGCGATGCCATACAGACGCTGCATGCGCCGCTCACATACCCGTGCCAGTGCATTGAGGCTCCAGCCCACCAGGCCAATCACCACCATGGCGAACAACACCAGGTCCATCATGAAATGCTCGCTACCATCAATCAGCGTATTGCCGATCCCCTCCCCCGAAACCAGCAGGTATTCGGCACCGATGGTGGCCAGCCAGGAGTACACCAGCGCCAGGTACAGCCCGGTAAAGATCGACGGCAATGCGGCCGGCAACATGACCCCGATGATGGTTTGCCAGCGGCTAAAGCCGTATACCCGCGCCACCTCCAGCAAATTAGGCGGCACACTGCGCAAGCCATCGCAGGTATTGACCACCACCGGCACCAGCGCTGCCAGTGACAGAAAGGCCACTTTCGCCACATCACCCAGGCCGAACCACACCGAGATCAGCGGGATCCAGGCGAACAGCGAAATCTGTTTGAAGGTGTTGAAACTGGGCCCGACCAAACGCTCGAAATGCCGTGACAGCCCCAGCAGGCATCCCAGCACCAGACCCAGGCTGGTGCCGATAAAAAAGCCACTGAGATTACGCGTCAGGCTGGCGCATATGGCGCGCCAGAATTTGTCCGAGGTAATTTGCTCCCAGGCCGTGACTGCGACTTTCTCCGGTGACACCAACAGCCCCGACTGGCTCCAGCCCTGATGGGATGCCAGCCACCAGATTGCGATGGCGGCAATCGGTAACACCCAGCCACGATAGCGACGACTGCCCGGACTCACTGCAATCACGGCGCTCATGACAGTGCCCCCGCTGTCCCGGGGCGACCGCGATTGAGGCGGCGCTCCACATAATCAAACCCGCGATCGATCAACAGGCCGACTGCCCCCACGACCACCACGGCCGCCATTACCAGATCCAGTTGAAACAACTGACGGCCATACACGATCAGGTAACCCAAGCCCTCACTGGAGGCAACCAGCTCCACTACCACCAGCGACAACCAGGCCTTGGTGAAGCCCAGACGCAACCCGGTGAACAGCGTCGGGACCGCCGCCGGCAAGACAATCCCGACCACGCTTTGCCAGCGACTGAAACCATAGGCCCGGCCAACTTCCAGCAGCCCCTTGGGCGCCTGATGAAACGCTTGCAAGGTGCACAGGGTGATCGGCACTGTCGCCGCCTTGGCAATCAGCACGTACTTAAGGGGTTCGCCGATACCGAACACCAACAAGGCAAACGGCAGCCAGGCCAACACCGGGATCTGAACCAGCGCATTGAAGGTAGGCAGCAGGTAATCCTCGACGGTGCGCGAGAGACCCATGGCAGCCCCCAATACCACACCGATCGAGGCGCCCAATGCGAACCCCAG
Source organism: Pseudomonas sp. Lz4W (assembly GCF_000346225.2). Lineage (NCBI taxonomy): Bacteria > Pseudomonadati > Pseudomonadota > Gammaproteobacteria > Pseudomonadales > Pseudomonadaceae > Pseudomonas > Pseudomonas sp. Lz4W. Next base: position 3,231,540 of record NZ_CP017432.1, read on the forward strand.
GACTACTCGTTGCATGCTGGCCAGGGCATTGATCCACAGATCACCGGAAGTGATCAGGTCCGACAGGGTTTGATACACGTAGGCCGGGGGCGGCAGCACCTGCTCCGATAGCCAGCCGCGCTCGACGCCCAAATACCACAGGCCCAGCAAGACCAGCGGCAACAGCCAGGGCTCGGTGTAACGACGCAGCCTGGCGAACCCCTGAGAAGTACGCGGTATCTCGACCTTGCGCACGGGCCGAATCGGCGCCGGCGGCAAGCGCTTGACGTTGTCCCTGGGTAACGCCGGAGCCGAGTACGGCTCCGGTCTGGCGGTCTGTGCCCTGGCCATGTGCTAGCTCCCTTGCTTGCTGGTCGCGACCGCTACCGCATCAGCGGCGGGCTGCTTGCCATCCGGGCCGTAGGGGGTCCAGTAGTGTTCAAGGCCCCTGCTTTTGAGAGCCGCCTGCAAATAACCGGGGGCGAACCAGCCCTCGACAGTCACCGGACGACGGATCAATTTTTCTGCCTTGGCTTGATCAGCCACGGCCTGATAGCGGCCTATCAGGAAGTTGTCCACCAGAGGCGAGACTTTGTCCCGCAGGCTGCTTCCGGCAAAGTCGGCGCGCAATGACTCCACCGGGTCATTGCTCTTGGCCCACTCGGCGAAGACCTGCTCGGCATGCCCCTCGTCCGAACTCCATTTCGCCGCATCCACCAGGGTGTCGACGACTTTCTGCACGTTCTGCGGGTGTTCCTTTTCATAATCGCTACGCACCACCAGCGCCGTCTGGCGGGTGTAGCGCACATCCTGCGAAGGGTTGTCATAGATAATGTCGATCAGGCCTTTATCCCGCAGCTTGAACAACTCGCGTCCACCAAAGGCTGCGTCCACGCCATTGGAGACCAGGGCCGCCTGGGTGCTGCCAGTGTCGAGGTTGATCACCTTGATGTCGCGCTCGGTCAGGCCACGCTCGGCCAGCAGGTTGATCGACACCAGGTGCCCGTTGGTACCGCGAAACACCGCTACTTTTTTGCCTTTGAGGTCATCGATGCTTTTGATGTCAGAGCCCTTGGGCACCGCCAGGTAAATGTTCGAGCGCACCCCCAGTGCCGCCAGCAATCTGGTGTCCAGCCCGTTGGAGCGGCCTACGACTGCAGGCAGGTCGCCCTGGTAGGCGAAATCCAGCTGCTGGTTGGACAAGGCTTCATTGACTGCCGGCCCTGCCCCTTTAAAGAAGAACCACTGCACCTCGGTGCCGCTGCCGGCGAAGGCTTTTTCCAGAAGTTGCTGATTGCGCACAATGCCCAGGGACGAACCACTGAACGTAACCGGGTCACCACCTCCGGCGGCGGCGACGCCAATGCGCAACACATCGGCCTCGGCCAATGGCGCAACCAGCAGCACCGCCAGCGCGGCCGCAATACGCCCTTTGCGAAACACTTTAAATGTAGCCATGTGGAGGTCTTCCTTGGATCGATGAGGATTGGTCTGTCAGGCGGCGAGGTGTTTTTTGTCGGCTTCGGTTTGCGGCGAGCGGGTTTCGGGGGTGGGTTTGAGTGCCTGGCTCAAGCGTCCGTCGACGCCAAACGGCACATCACCGTCAATGGTGGTACGGCGCACAATGCGCTGCGCATCGCCGTAATCGTTGATCGCAATATGCTGGGTGGCGCGGTTGTCCCAGATCACCACATCACCTTCCTGCCAGCGCCAGCGGACGGTGTTGTCGACATGGGTAATACGGTCGTGAAACAGACGGATCAGCTGTTTTGAATCATTGCTGCTGACCCCTTGAATCTGCTTAACGAAGTGCCCCAACAACAAACTTCTCTCGCCCGACTCCGGGTGTACGCGAACCAGAGGATGTTCAGTCTCGTAAACTTCGGCGGTGAACTGTTCGCGATAACGCTTGAGCCCCGATTCATCGGTATTACGCGGTGCGGCGTAGTCATAAAGATTGGTGTGCAAGGCGCGCAAACCATCGGCCAGCAGTTTTAAAGGTTCCGGCAGATCGGCATAGGCCGTTGCCGTATTGGCCCATACGGTGTCGCCGCCATAAGGCGGGATGACCACACCGCGCAGGATGGAAATCTTCGGGTAATTGGCCACGAACGTCACATCGGTGTGCCAGGAGTTGGCCCGGGTTTCCTTGGCATCCAGGTGCAGGATGGCAGTGCTTTGCTCGGCCGAACGCACGGTCGGGTGCGGTACTTGATTACCAAAACGTCGGGAAAATGCTTCGTGCCCGGCATCATCGAGATGCTGATCGCGAAAGAACAACACTTTGTATTTCAACAGTGCTTCATTAATAAACTCGAACGCTTGTTCACTGATATCACCGCCCAGTTTTATGCCGTCCAGTTGTGCACCAATTCGACCTGCGACGGGTTTTATTTGAATAGTCATCAAACCACTCCTGCCTTATGAACCGTTGTTGGCCAGATCATAAAGGCATAAAAGCAGCACTGACTAATCACAATTTAATATAAAGATATGCGAATCATCCGCTAGAACCAGGACGCTATAAAGCTTGATAAATCGTTATATAAGTCTGGTTGTAAGCTCATAACTTTTTCACTGGACCCTGGATAAACAGGTGGAGCCGGGGGTTGGAAAATTCACCGTCGCCACCACAGCTGCCCCCGGATTTACCTGAGTACCGCCGATTTTTAACCAAACAGGAGACGGCCACAGGGAAACAACGAGTGCCAGCTTTGACCCACATCATTCACCAAGCCACAGAGACAAGTTGATTGTCGGACAATACAACATTCTATATATCCACTCGTCAGATTAGACACTTAAAAAAACCGAAAACTTTGCTCTGTAAAATATATGTGCTTCTCTAGAGACGCTAACCCGACCCATCGTCTTCAAAGGATGAAGTGATGAATGCCTTATATAAAACCTCGACCAGTCCGTTATCAAAAACAGAGCAAGATTCAATCAATGAGGTCACTCAGAAAATCACCCAACACAGTAACGAACTGCGTAAAAAATACCCCCTGCTCGGGTATCAAAATGTTATAGGCGCTAGCGTGATGACACTGTCTATCGCTGGCATGATCCTCTCTGGCACGCTGTACATCAAAGGCATAATACCCGCATGGCTGTGTATTGTGATCAATGCTTTATTAACCTCCTTCATACATGAACTTGAACACGACTTGATTCATCGCTTGTATTTCAGAAAGCAGCCCATTGCACACAACTTGATGATGTTGCTGTGCTGGATAACCCGCCCGGGAATGCCGAGCCCCTGGTTAAGGCGAGAGCTGCACTTTCACCACCATAAAGAGTCGGGCACAGACACCGATGTTGAAGCATGGATTACCACCAGCGGCAGCAAGTGGGGCGCCAAGCGGCTCCTGAAACTCATCGATGGATTTGTCTTTGGCATTGTAAATGCCCTGTTTGCGCCTACCTGGCGGGAAAAGGTCAGATTGACCGTCAAGGTGCTGCGCTTGAATGCCCCCATGGGACTGTTGTACTGGGGCTGCTGGTATGTGTTCCTGGGGTATCACTTCTATACATGGACAAGCTCATTAATGGGTTTTGCCTATCAGCCATCGCCCACCACATCGATACTGATGAGCGTGATCAACAGCGCCGTGGTTATCATCGTCGCGCCAAATATAATACGTCAGTTCTGTCTATTCTTTGTCAGTTCAAATATCCATTATTACGGCGATGTGATGCCGCGCAATCCCTTGCAGCAAACTCAAGTCATGAATCATTGGTGGCTATGGCCATTCCAGTTGTTCTGCTTCAACTTCGGCAGCACTCACTGCATTCATCACTTCGTGGTTAAAGACCCCTTCTATATCCGTCAAATGACAGCACCCTTCGCCCACAAGGTATTAGCGCAAGCCGGTGTTCGCTTCAATGACTTCGGCACTTACAAACGCTCAAACCGTTACAACCTGACTCAACCGGACGCTTGAACCTGTGCACGGCCCTTTTAGAACAAGGGTATTTACGATTTAAACGATGGCACAACTTTAAACACATGGAGTGTGAAGCATGGAAGCTGAAGGGATATGTGCGAATCAATTTGAAAGCGTCAAGCATGCTTTTGAAAATATCTTTAATGATCCGCAGGAACGAGGGGGAGGACTCTGCGTAAAAATTGGCAATGAAACGGTCGTGGATTTATGGGCAGGCTCATCAGATCGTGAAGGTAATAAACCTTGGCTTAAAGATACGTTGATCAATACATTTTGCACGGTCAAACCATTCGCTGCAGTGGCGGCATTGATGCTGGTCGAAAAAGGTAAACTGGAATTAGATATCCCGGTGGCTCATTACTGGCCTGAATTTGCCCAGGGCGGTAAAGATAAAATCACCTTGCGCCATGTGATGAGTCATACCTCCGGGATTCCAGCGTTAAGGCTCCCCAACCGCAACCCGACGATGTATGACTGGGAGCATATGGTGAATGTTCTGGCTGCCGAGCCTATATGGTGGCAACCAGGTACCGAGCTGGGATATGGAACCACAACCTATGGCTGGATCATCGGCGAGCTGATCCGGCGAACTGACGGCCGCAACCCCTGCACCTTTATCCATGAAGAAATCACACAGCCCCATGGCCTGGAGGTTCATCTGGGCGTGGAGCAACAAGATTATTACCGCATTGGCCATTATGACGCGGCCAAGGGACGCATAGGTGACCCTTACTCGAAGAACTTGCGAACAGTAGTTACCACTCATTCGGAAGACATTTCGACCCTTGCCTTTACCAATCCGGGAATATCTCCCAAGCGTTCATCTGATCCAAAATGGTGGGCCTTCAAGCAGCCCGGTGCGTGCTCACATAGTACGGCAGCTGGTTTGGCCGGTTTTTACAGCGCATTACTGGCCGGGCAATTCATCGGCACAGACATGCTGAACGAATTCACCAAAGAGCAAAGCAACGGCATGGATCGCATCTGGAAGCGGCCAATGCGCTATGGCCTGGGTTGCATGATGGAACAAACGGCCGATCCGGATGCATCACACTGCATGGGGCCCAACACCTTTGGCCATATAGGGCTTGGCGGTCCAATTGCCTTCGCAGATGCTGATCGCGAGATCAGTTTCAGCTTTGTGACAACGACTTCAGGTGGGCACATGATGATTGATCCACGCGCACAGAACCTTGCAGCCCTTGCCTACGCGGCAATCTAAACACCCGAGGATCAACCTGGCACACAGAGAGGCCAGCCCCGCAGGCAACTGCACAAAACCGCGACAAGCGAAGCCGACTCGATAGCAAGTCACCCCGCTGCACCCGGTGTAGTGTGTTGTATTACACATCACTACACCGGGACCCCATGCCTACTATGTCTGCGCGCATGCATGGCCAAATGACTCACGCCCTCACCCACCTCGCCGAAGCCACTGGCCAAAGTAAAGCCTTTATGGCCATCAACGCCCTGCTCGGTTGCTTACAGCACATAAAAAGGAAAGGTCCTTCCAGGCAGCAAGAAAATGCGGCAAAGAAGAGAGTCTGCGCAGAGGTTTCCCAAACCCCAGAAACGACAAAGCCCGCCAAAAGGCGGGCTCTGCGGTGTAGCAATATGGCGGAGGCGATGGGATTCGAACTCATGGACCTGTTACAGTCGACGGTTTTCAAGACCGTTGCCTTAAACCACTCGGCCACACCTCCTAACGTTGTTGCGGGCGCCATAATACCTGAATGAAACACGTTGTCAAACTCTCTTGATCCCTTGTTTCAGAGCCTCTGCTATGATCTTTGCAACTTAACATTTCCGGACACAGGAGTATCGCCATGCGCGAACAGGATTACCCAGTTAATAGCAACGTGCAGGCCGAACAGCTAGAGGTTAGCCGTGTCCTGCGCAACACTTACGGTTTACTGGCCCTGACACTGGCTTTCAGCGGTGTAATGGCCTACGTATCTCAGCAGATGCGTGTCGGTTACCCAAACATTTTCGTGGTCCTGATCGGCTTTTACGGCCTGTTTTTCTTGACCAACAAGCTGCGTGACTCGGCATGGGGCCTAGTCTCTGCTTTTGCCCTGACCGGCTTTATGGGCTTCCTGCTGGGCCCGATTCTCAACCGCTACCTGGGCATGCAGGGCGGCGCTGAGGTCGTTAGCTCCGCATTCGCCATGACGGCTCTGGTTTTCGGCGGTCTGTCGGCCTATGTGCTGATTACTCGCAAGGACATGAGCTTCCTGGGTGGTTTCATCACTGCAGGCTTCTTTGTTCTGCTGGGCGCAACGCTGGCGAGCTTCTTCTTCCAGATCAGCGGCCTGCAACTGGCTATCAGCGCCGGTTTCGTGCTGTTTTCTTCGGTCTGCATTCTGTTCCAGACCAGCGCCATCATTCAGGGCGGCGAGCGTAACTACATCATGGCGACCATTAGCCTGTATGTATCGATCTACAACCTGTTCATCAGCCTGCTGCAAATCTTCGGCATCATGAGCCGCGACGACTGATTGACGACCGCTGTACAAAAGCCCGCTTCGGCGGGCTTTTTATTGCCTGTAGCAAGCATCTTTAGGCGTCTGGCTTTATCATTGCGTCAGATTTGCCGACAGAGCCCACCATGAAATTTGCCATTGCCCTTTATTCAGCAGCCCATGCGCCCTCCTCTCGCCGAGCCCTGCGCTTTGCCGAGGCGGCATTGGCGGGCGGCCACGAGATTGTCCGGTTGTTTTTCTATCAGGACGGCGTCCACAGCGCTTCGAGCAATATCGTGACACCTCAAGATGAACAAGACCTCGCACAGCAATGGTCAACCTTCGTCAGCAACAATCAACTCGATGGCGTGGTGTGTATTGCAGCAGCCTTGCGCCGCGGTGTGCTGAATAACGACGAAGCTGCGCGATATCAACGCCCGGCGGTCAATTTGCAAGCGCCGTGGGAATTGTCTGGTCTGGGACAGTTGCATGATGCAATTCAATCGGCCGATCGACTGATCTGCTTCGGAGGGCCTTGAGATGCCTAAGTCGCTTTTGATTATTAGCCGTCAGTCTCCCTGGTCCGGCATCAACGCGAAAGAAGCGCTGGATATCGTGCTGGCAGGCGGAGCGTTCGATTTGCCGATCGGTCTGCTGTTTATGGATGACGGTGTATTTCAGCTTATACCCGAGCAGAAAGCCGCCGCCGTCCAGCAAAAAAACCTGACGGCCAATCTGCAAGCTTTGTCCCTGTTCGGCGTTGAGGACCTGTTCGCTTGCGGCCACAGTTTGTCCGTACGCGGCATCTCGCCTGCCGGACTTGCAGTCGATGACGTCGAGCCGCTGTCGGCAGAAGACATACGCACACTTATTGACCGTTATGACCAAGTGATAACTCTCTGATGTCGACCTTACACGTTCTGAGTCACTCGCCCTTTTCAGACACGCGCCTGGATAGCTGCTTACGCATTCTGGGGCGCGGTGATGCCTTGCTACTCTGTGGCGATGCGGTCTATGCCCTGCAGCAGCAGAGCAGCACACTTGAAGACAAGACTGTCTTTGCCCTCGAAGAAGATCTGCAGGCACGCAATATCGAGTGCCCGCAGTGGGCGGTAGCGATTGACTACCCGGCCTTCGTCGATCTGTCTATTCAGTATGACAAGGTCAACAGCTGGCTATGAATGTGCTCACCCTCGATGGTAAAAACATCCCGCTGGATAAAGACGGTTATCTGCTCGACCTCAACGATTGGTCGGCAGACGTCGCTCAGGCACTGGCCGCACAGGCGGGTATTGAGCTCAGCCCCGAGCACTGGGAAATTCTTCAACTGCTGCGCGACTTTTATCAGGAGTTCCAGCTGTCTCCCGCTACCCGGCCGCTGATCAAATACACCGCACTCAAGCTGGGGACAGAGAAAGGCAACAGCCTGCATCTCAATCGCCTGTTCAATGGCACTCCTGCCAAACTCGCCGCCAAGCTGGCGGGCCTGCCAAAGCCGACCAATTGTCTATGAACATCCCTGCACCGCTGACCCTGGAAACACCCGCCGAGCACCCTTTTGCACAATTTGTCCGGATTCTGGGTAAAGGCAAGCGCGGCGCCCGCAACCTGACCCGCGAAGAAGCCCGCGAAGCGATGGGCATGCTGCTGGATGAGAAGGCCGAGGACACGCAACTGGGCGCCTTCCTGATGTTGCTGCGGCACAAGGAAGAAAGCCCTGAAGAACTGGCCGGTTTCACCGAAGCGGTGCGCGAGCGCCTGACAGCCCCCGGGATCCACGTCGATCTTGACTGGCCAACGTATGCGGGCAAGAAACGCCATTTACCCTGGTATTTGCTGGCAGCCAAATGCCTGTCGCAAAACGGCATACGCATCTTTATGCATGGCGGCGGCGCCCATACGGCAGGCCGTCTATACAGCGAACAGCTGCTGGATGAACTGGCCATACCACTGTGTCGCAACTGGCAAAGCGTTGAAGTCGCCCTGGACCAGGGCAATCTGGCATTTATGCCGCTGCAGGACTGGGCGCCACAGTTGCAACGCATGATCGATCTGCGCAATACCCTGGGCTTGCGCTCGCCAATTCACTCGCTGGCACGCATTCTCAACCCCCTGGGTGCACGTTGCGGCCTGCAGAGCATTTTCCATCCGGGCTATCAAAGTGTGCATCGCGACGCCAGCGGCTTGCTGGGAGACACCAGCATCGTGGTCAAGGGCGATGGCGGCGAAATCGAAGTCAACCCTGACAGCCTGAGCCATCTGTACGGCACCACCCAAGGTGTGAGCTGGGACGAAGAATGGCCGGCGTTGTCTGCGCAGCGCCACGTCAAACCGGCAACCCTGGAGCCACAACACCTCAAGGCTTTATGGCGTGGAGAGGTCGAGGACAGCTATCCGCAGCTGGCGTTGCTATCGACCATGGCCCTGGCCTTGCGCGGGCTGGGTACGCCCCGCGAGCAAGCCTTCGAACTGGCTCAGCGCTACTGGGACAACCGCAACAAATCGATTTAATCGATACTTGGCGCCCATGTTTTGCGCTTTTTGTTCGAACTCAGCCCTTTAGACTGAACTCCAATGCAAAATAGCCAAGGAGCCTCACATGGGCCTGTTGATCGAAGGGCACTGGCATGACCAGTGGTACGAAAGCAGCAAGGACGGGGCGTTTCAGCGCGAGCAGGCCCAGCGCCGCAACTGGGTGACCCGGGACGGCTCGCCTGGCCCGACGGGCAACCGTGGCTTTGCGGCCCAGGCGGGCCGCTACCACCTGTACGTCTCTCTGGCCTGCCCCTGGGCCCACCGCACCCTGATCACCCGCCAACTCAAAGGCCTGGAGTCGCTGATAGACGTGTCAGTGGTCAGCTGGTTGATGCTGGAAAACGGCTGGACCTTTGACAAGGCATTTGGCTCCAGCGGTGACCCTCTCGACCACCTGGATTTTTTGTATCAGCGCTACATTCTGGACACACCCGATTACACCGGCCGCGTCACCGTCCCCTTGCTCTGGGACAAACAGCAACAATGTATCGTCAGCAACGAATCGGCCGACATCATTCGCATGTTTAACACTGCATTTGACGACCTGACGGGCAACCCTCTGGACTTATATCCGCCGTCGCTGGCCACCCAGGTCGATAACTGGAATGAAAGGATTTACCCGGCCATAAACAACGGCGTATACCGGGCCGGATTTGCCACTTCCCAATCGGCTTACGAACAGGCATTCGATGAGATTTTCCGCGAGCTCGAACAGCTGGAAACCCATCTGACAGACCATCGCTATCTGGCCGGTGAGTATTTAACTGAGGCAGACGTACGCCTGTTTACCTCACTGATTCGATTTGATGCGGTGTATTACAGCCACTTCAAGTGCAATGAACGACGTATTGCCGATTATCCGAATTTGTCCAACTGGCTGCGTGAGCTATACCAGTGGCCTGGCATTGCGCAAACCGTGGATTTCACCCACATCAAGGGACACTATTACGCCAGTCACCGCACAATCAATCCCACAGGTATTATCCCGAAAGGCCCGGCGCTGGACTTCACCCGCCCCCATGACCGCAACCGCCTTACAGGCAAGGGCATCCAGCAACGCTAATACCTGCAAATATGCTGGCCGCACAGGCTTGCGGCCAGTAGCATCGCGCGCACTGTTTACGAGACTGCCTTATGCTTATTCCATACGACCAGCTTGAACCTGACACCCTCACCCGCCTGATTGAAGACTTCGTCAGCCGTGAAGGAACCGACAACGGTGATGACACGCCGCAGGAAACACGTGTGCTGCGAGTCCGCCATGCCCTGAGCAAAGGCCAGGCCGTTATCTTCTTTGACCTTGAGAGCCAGCAGTGTCAGCTGATGCCCAAGCATGCCGTGCCAAAAGAGTTCTTTGATTAAGCACAACTGCCCCCCTGATCAAGGACTGGAGAAGCGCGGCCCCAACAAAATAATGGTCGCGCCTATTACACACAGCCCTAGCCCCAGCCAGTCTGAACCCAGCGGCCGAATGCGCTCCACCACTGCCAGCCAGGCAATGGACGTCACGATGTAGATCCCGCCATAGGCCGCATAGGCCCGCCCGGCATAGACCGCCTCGACCTTGGTCAAGAGCAGGGCAAACACCACCAGGCTCAGAACTGCCGGCACCACCCACCAGGCACTCTTGCCCTGGCGCAACCACATCCAGAACCCATAGCAGCCAGCAATCTCAAACAAGGCCGCGAAAAAAAACCAAACGTAGTTAAGCATGCGAGAACTCTCCAAATGCGCAGCGCGCAACCCTACGCGTCAGCCCGTGGCCGATCAAGGCTGGAGGGGTTTGGGTGGGGATTAATAAAAGTTGAATTTTCCGCCGGCATCACCAGTCGGACTTTATAAGCACTGCCTATCCTCGTTCGTCAAACAGTGCCCTGAAGAACCTGCAAATTGGCAGAAAACATCAATAAGGAAATGATCATGACCACAATTCTACTCATCATCCTGATTCTGCTGTTAGTAGGCGGATTGCCTGTATTCCCGCACTCGAAAAGCTGGGGCTACGGGCCGTCAGGCATCATCGGCGTGGTTCTGGTTGTACTGTTGATTTTGCTGTTACTCGGCAAGATCTAGAACACACCCAGAGCACAACCCGCGCGCAATAAAAAAGAGGCCCTGAGGCCTCTTTTTTATTGCGCGGTTACTTACTTCGGATCTTCTACACCCGCAGTGTTATCCATCAAGCTTTTGGTGGCTGTTTGCAGGAAGGATTCGAGTTTCTTTTTAAGCTCGGCCTCATCCGGCGAATCGGTAACCACCTTGGCTTCAGGATTGGCGCCCAGCTTGTACTGCCAAACCTTGGCCGGCATATCCTTGGGCTGAACCAGCAAGTGGTCGCCGCTGATGACTGCCACTGTCTGGTCACTGCCGGACGGCTTGATCACGCCTGTACCCTTGTCGCCTTCAGGCAGGGTGAGCAGGTCACGGCCCCAGCATTGCTGACGGAACTCACCGCCCAGACGCCCCATGATGGTCGGCACGATATCAACCTGTGTCCCCACGGTGTCATTGCGCGCGCCAAATTTTTCCTGGATGCCAGGCCCGATCAACAGCAATGGAACGTTAAAGCGCCCCAGGTCCATCTCGGAAATTTGCTGCTCGTTACCGAAGCCGTGGTCACCCACCACCACAAACAGGGTTTCCTTGAAATACGGTTCTTTACGCGCTTTTTCGAAGAACTGACCCAATGCCCAGTCCGAGTAACGCATGGCCGTCAAATGCTCATTGAGCGATCCACGGTCAGTGACCGGTTCAACCGGCAACGGGGTCGGCAGTGCATACGGCGTGTGGTTGGACAGGGTCTGCAGCAAGGCATAGAACGGTTCTTTGCCTTCACGCTTCTTCAGCTCTTCCAGACCACGGTTGAACATGTCCTGATCGGACACGCCCCACGTAGGATCGGAGAACACCGGATCAACGTAATCGTTACGACCAACGAAAGTGGTCATCCCCTGATTACTGAAGAAACCCGACTGGTTGTCCCAGGCAAAATCACCGTTGTAGACATAGACGTCGTCAAACTTGCGTGCACTGAGCAGTTCCGGCAGGCCGGACAGCTTGTGGCTGCCTTCCGGGGTTTGCATCAGGTATTCAAAACCCGGCAGGTTCGGGAAACAGGCCATGGTTGCGAACATACCCTGGTGGGTATGGGTACCGTTGGAGAAGAAGCGCTCAAACAACAGGCCTTCTTTCGACAGGTTGTCAAAATACGGCGTGACATTGCCCGGACGACCCAGCGCACCCACCGAGTGACCGGCGAAGCTTTCCATCAGGATCACGACAACGTTCTTGATCGGCAGGGTTTTTTCCGCAGGTGGCGTGGTATCGCGGCGTACAGGCGCAGTGTCCGGATCGACCAGCTTGTCGTTCTCGGTCAGCAGCATATCGCGCACTGTCTGTTGGGCTACCGGATCTTCCAGGGTGGCCTTCCAGATATTGCTGCGCTCGTCGGAAAAGCGGCTTTTGGCAGCGGCAATCAGCGACAGGGAGCCGTTAAGACCCAGCTGGTTAGCGAAGTTGGAGTCTGTTGTGTAGGCATCGCCCCAACGTAGAGGAGGACCCTGGCGCAAGGTGCCGCGAGCAGCAACCACACACACCAGCAGTACCACCACAAACACCGCGACACGGCCATACCACGGCGCCACGGCGCGGGCGGTACCGGCAACGGCTGCGGTAGTCCGCGAACGGGTCAGGCGATCGGCACCACGAAATGCGAAGTACAGAATCAGCGTACCAACGGCCCAGGCCAACAAGTAGCGCACCACCGGGAAACCGTACCAGAGCATGCTCATGACGGTTTTAGGGTCTTCCTTGACGTACTGGAAAACCAGACCGTTAAGGCGCTGGTGGAACTCGCGGTAGAAGTCCATCTCCATCAGGCCCAAAAACAGCGCCAGGCTGCAAGCAGCTGTCAGCCACAAGCGCATCACTGCGCGCATGGTCATGGCTTTGACACTGAGAATCGCCAACAGTAGAGGAATGCTGAGATACACCACAATTCGCAGGTCAAATCGCAGACCGTTGGCGAATGCTTCGAGGAAGGTCGAAGCCGGGGTATCGAGGATCATTTCCCGGTTATAAACCAGCAGAGCAACCCGTAGCAGGGTGAACATCAGCATCATGATCAAGGCACACAGCAGCGTAAACGCCAGATGCGATTTGACCGTCGGTTGCAACACACGCGTAGCAGCGTGCTGTTGTTTTGGGGCGTCCGGGTTTGCCATGTCGTTTAAGAACCCATTTGTTCAAGTTGAAAAAGTAGTCAAGCCGAAATTTTGCTGGCGGATTGTCTTGAATAGATCGTGAAAATTCCGTGTAGAGCACATTTTGAAACATAAGAAAGGGCCTTTCGGCCCCTCTCGCTCAAGGTTCTGCTGGCATTGCAGTGTGCTAGCGATGCAGCCCACAACCAAACATCAACAGATCCCGGAAGATACCCGATCATTACCCGGCATGTTCACTGCCTGTAAAACATAGGCGGCAAAACGAAAGCTCATACATGGACTTCAGGCATGCCTGAAAGAAGTTTTCGCAGAACATCAGGTCACCCGGACCGAGAAGATCGGTGAAGCCCGGAATGATCGCATCGGATTTTTCTTTGGTTTTGGGCAACAGACGGTCACCCGCCCATGATCGACAGACAAACCCGGCGGCGCTATTGCTGCACACCCGTTCAACTGCCCAACAAAGACGCGCATTCTACTTCGGGGAGGGTGTCAGGTCGAACCCTGACGCAGACAAACTCAGCGGACCGCCACGACAAACCCGTCGCAGCCCGCTGATGATGGCTCAAACTCGGACATTGCCCCGTGGCCCGGCGATGGCCCAAATGATCAGACCCAGCACCGGCAGGAAGATAATCAGCAATACCCAGATGATTTTCGCCCCGGTTCCTGCACCGCTTTTGATCACATTGATGATGGCCCAAATATCCAGAGCCAGAATAATCAGGCCAATCAGACCGTTGAACGTGGACCCCATGATGACGCTCCTGAGTGAGTAACTGTTCACATAGGATAGTCAGCTGTGGCCAGGGTTCCGGTTTTTATTGCATGGACCGGGCCTGTCAGACGTGAACCGCTACTTTCAAGGCTTCCAGCGAAGGTGCAGCACTAATCCCGGCTTCGGCGCACAGCTCCAGAACGCGAGGCACGTCATTGCCGAAAACCAGCACCACCTGAATCTCGTCATCCATCGGCTGGCTCAGGTTCATCAGCACGTATCCGCCCTTATCCGGATTCATGCTCCCCATCTGGATCTGAATGCGGTTGAGGGCCGTCAGCGCCTCTGTTTTAGCCAGTTGCTTGGGTTTGATGTTGAATGCGACACCCGGACCAAACGACGCCACGATCTGTGCAAACAGCTCCATATAGGTATCGGCCTGAAACAGGACGGTGTCTGGCAGGCTCCCGATCACGACCCACTCACCCAGGGCAATCGGGAAGCTGTCGTCGTAATTGATATCCGGGTTGGCTGCCAGAAATGCCACCGGGTCTGCGTAAGCCTGGGCGGCTTCTGTGGCGATGGTGGCGATATCGTCGTCGTCCATGCACCCGGAGCTGATTTTGCTGATGAGTTCAACGAGAGTGGTTTTCATGGGCGAGGCCTGTCACGAGGAAAATTGAGGGCGCGCAGGATATATCAAATGCGCCCCCCGGGGTCCGAAATCAACCCGCCAGTTTCTCGAGCTGAGCCACGGCATCTGTGGCGCCCATGGTTTTGGCGGCATCCAGTGCAGTAATGCCATTGGCATCCTTGGCCTGCGGATCAGCCCCTTTGCTGATCAGGTAGTCGATGATAGCGACGCGATTGAACATCGCAGCCATCATCAGCGCAGTACGGCCATCGAACGAAGCGCCTTCAACCTGAGCGCCCCCCTCCACCAGCGCTTTGACCATCTCCAGGTCGCCTTTGAATGCTGCGCCTGCAATCGGGCTCTGACCGTTATCGTTGCGGATCTCGGGATCGGCTTTATGCTCGAGCAGAACCTTCACCGCTTCAACGTGCCCGTGATAGCTGGCGAGCATCAACAGGGTATCGCCCTTGTGATTGCGCAGATTGGGCGGCAAGCCCTTGCTCAGCAAGGCCGCCAGCATCGCCGCATCACCTTCGCGCGCCTTGTTGAACACCTGCTCGGCAAACTCCGCAGCCTCTTCCGGGGTCATCTGCCGATTTTGATCTGCTGGCTTGTCGTCTGACATATGAAGCTCCACGTTCGTTACAAAGAAATCCAGTTTCCTGAGACCGGCCCTGCGTGTCATCCCTTTTTTGCTCAAGTGCGCCATAGCGACAATCAATCGACTGGAATAATTCCATCCAACGGGAAAATAACCCGGACAAAATGGGCAAAATGCAGGATGCACGATGGCCAGTCATGCAGATTGCACGACTACCAGCTTGGCCTGAAATTACAAGCTGTTGATTTATAAGGATATTTTAAAAAATAAATAGTGGCACAATCACTGCAATACCTACTCCATGCAAGCCAGTCATGAGCCAATGGAGCTGAATCACATGAGCCTGATCCAAGAAAAATTCGCATCGTTGTTCTCTAACCACAGCGTTACTGTCAAACCCCGCCCGGATGGCGGCGTGTTGTTGACCCTGTGCGACAGCGATGGCAAACAGACACAACGCTCAATTTCCTATGCGCAATTGCACACCGCAGAACAACTGACCTGGGTGATCAGCGCGATTCGCCGCGACCTGGCCGGCACAGCCAGTGAACTGCCGACGATTTCGATGCTGCAAAGCCAGCACCGTTTTGCCCTGCCGACCTACCACTCCCGGTAATAACGCGGCATAAACCCGAAATACTAAAAAGCCAGCAGCCGCTATCAACGCGGCTGCTGGCTTTTGTCCATCTGGGTCGACTTTGCCCAAGCTCCTTGGGCAGGCGCGCCCTTAGTCTTCGAAACCCGGGAAGCGGCCGGCAATGTCCTGGCCGGTGTAACTCATCACCAGGGCTTCAGGATTGCTGAACAGGCGGATGGCAACAAAATGCGGATGCTCGCCCATGTCAAACCAGTGGGCAGTGCCCGCAGGGACTGAGATCAGGTCATTTTTCTCGCACAGTACCGCGTAAACATAATCCCCCATATGCAAGCTGAACAGCCCGCGCCCTGCCACCAGGAAACGCACTTCATCTTCCCCGTAGTGATGCTCGTCCAGAAACCTGGCGCGCAACTCGGCTTTTTGCGGGTGATCTCGATCGAGGCTGATCACATCAACCGCGATATAACCGCCCTCGGTCATCAAGTGGTCAATCTGCTCACGGTTGGCATCGATTACTTCTTCCTGGCTGGCACCCGGCCGGATCGGCGCGCACGCCTGCCAGCGATCAAAGTGCACACCCTGCTCGGCCAGAGTCGCAGCGATGTCTTCAAGGTGGGTCAGCACCTTGTTCGGCATTTCGGGGCTTGATACGTGATAAACGGACAGACTGCTCATTGGACGTAGTTCCTCGGCGTAGGCATGCCCTTACGGCTATTACAGGCCGCTCAGGCATCCTTTCAAATCAGGCTGCAAATTTACGGCGAAGTCAGGGTTGTGCCCTGTCCTCTTGCAGTCGAGTGGCAATGATAACGGCTGCCGCCAACGCTGCGACGCTTGCCATACTAAAGGTGATAGTCGGGCCCAGCGTGCTCCAGCTGTACCCGGCGTACAACGCACCGACCGCGCCGCCAATGCCGGCCAGGGTGGCATACAGCGCCTGCCCTTGCCCCTGCTGGCCCGGACCGAAGCTGCGCTGCACGAACGTCATGGCAGAGGCATGAAAACTGCCGAAGGTGGCGGCGTGCAGCAATTGCGCCAGCAGCAACAGCCACAGGTACTCGGCAACAGACCCCAACAGCAGCCAGCGCAATGCAGCCAACAGAAAGCTGAACATTAATACCCGGCGCACCGAAAATCTTTGCAGGATGCGGCGCATGGCCAAAAACATCAGCACTTCTGCCACCACCCCCAACGCCCACAGCAAGCCGATCACACCCCGGCTATAGCCGAGGGCTTCAAGGTGCAGGGTGAGAAAGGTGTAGTACGGTCCGTGGCTCATCTGCATCAACGCGACACAGACGTAAAACGCGATCACCCCGGGGCTGCACAACTGCTGCAAAAAGCCCCCTTCCAGCGGCTCTCGCCCCTGGTATGAGGGTTGGGCGTTTGGCACCCACAGACTGAACAGGACAATCCCGGCCATGACCAGGATCAGCGCGGCCGGATAGATGTCCAGGCTCAACCATTCAAACAAACGCCCCAGAAGCACGACGGCGAGGATAAAACCAATGGATCCCCACAACCGGATCTGGCTGTAGCGCTCCGGCTGCTCGCGCAAATGGGCGAAGGTGATGACTTCAAACTGTGGCAGCACGGCGTGCCAGAAGAACGCGTGCAATGCCATGACCAGCGCCAGCCAGGCGTAACTCTTGCCGAAGAAGATCAAGCTGAAGCTGAGCAGCGTACAGAGCGCCCCCAGTCGCACGATCAACAGGCGCTTGCCGGTGTAATCCCCCAGCCAGCCCCACAGATTAGGGGCTATGCAGCGCATCAGCATCGGAATGGCCACCAGCTCGCCTATTCGCGCGCTGGAGAACCCGAGATGATGAAAGTACAGCGCCAGAAAAGGCGCTGTTGCACCGAGCAAAGCGAAGTAAAAAAGATAGAACCCCGACAATCGCCAGTAAGGAAGTGGCGCCACCGTCGTCAGACCATGGCGCTCAACAGTCCTTGCATTACAACTGGCCCAGCACAGGCGTGCTGACACTCACATCGGCATTCTGCCCGCGATGGCGCAGCAGGTGGTCCATCAACACGATTGCCATCATCGCCTCGGCAATCGGCGTGGCACGGATGCCCACGCACGGGTCATGGCGGCCCTTGGTGATGACGTCCACCGGGTTACCGTCAACATCAATCGAGCGACCCGGGGTGGTGATGCTGGATGTCGGCTTGAGCGCCAGATGCGCAACAATCGGCTGACCGCTGGAAATACCGCCCAGAATGCCGCCCGCGTTGTTGCTGAGGAAACCCTGGGGCGTCATCTCGTCGCGATGCTCGGTGCCGCGCTGGGCAACACTGGCAAAACCCGCACCGATTTCAATGCCCTTGACTGCGTTGATGCTCATCAGCGCATGGGCCAGTTCTGCATCCAGACGGTCGAAAATCGGTTCGCCCAGGCCCGGAATGACCCCTTCGGCCACGACGGTAATTTTCGCCCCGACGGAATCCTGATCGCGACGCAGCTGGTCCATGTAGGCCTCGAGCTCGGGCACTTTGTCCGGGTCGGGGCTGAAGAATGCGTTTTCTTCGACCGAATCCCAGGTCTTGAACGGGATTTCAATCGGGCCCAGCTGGCTCATGTAGCCACGGATCACAATGCCCTGGGTCGCCAGGTACTTTTTGGCAATCGCACCCGCCGCCACGCGCATGGCGGTTTCACGGGCCGAGCTGCGGCCGCCGCCGCGGTAATCACGTTCACCGTATTTGTGGTGATAGGTGTAGTCCGCGTGGGACGGGCGGAACAGATCCTTGATCGCCGAGTAGTCCTTGGACTTCTGGTCGGTATTGCGGATCAGCAGGCCGATGGCGCAACCGGTAGTGCGGCCTTCAAAAACACCAGAGAGAATTTCGACTTCGTCGGCCTCCTGGCGCTGGGTGGTATGACGGCTGGTGCCAGGCTTGCGTCGATCCAGATCGTGCTGCAAGTCTTCAATGGACAGCTCGAGCCCGGGCGGGCAGCCATCAACAATGGCGACCAACGCCGGGCCATGGCTTTCGCCAGCGGTGGTGACAGTGAACAGCTTGCCGAAGGTATTGCCGGACATGCAGGGCGCTCCGCGAAAATCAGCCGATTGAATTCAGCCTCGATAACTATGCGCGCCAGTATACGCAGGCTGCCCTTGTAGTTCATCCTCGAACCTTACTCATCCGGGTTTGTCCAACCGGCACATTAGACAATGATGGCGTGATGATGCTGCGAATACTTTTTTTAGCCCTGACCCTGTTTGGCACCCAGGCCCTGGCGGCCCCCCCTTCTAATGTGTTGCTGCGGCCCATCGAGCTGGACACCGGCTCCGGCACGCTTTATGGCTCGCTGGTGCTGCCAAAGAGCGATAAACCCGTGCCCGTGGTACTGATCATTGCCGGCTCCGGCCCCACCGACCGCGATGGCAACAACACCATTGGCGGACGCAACGACAGCCTGAAAAAGCTGGCATGGCGCCTTGCCCAGAGCAATATCGCCAGCGTGCGTTTCGACAAGCGCGGGATTGCCCAAAGCCAGCCCGCCGGGCCTGACGAAAGCAAACTGAGCCTGGACCAATACGTTACCGATGCCGTGGCCTGGGGCGAAAAGCTCAAAAGTGACCCGCGCTTCGGCAAGGTGTTTGTCCTGGGCCATAGCGAAGGTGCGCTGATCGCCAGCCTGGCCGCGCCGCGCATAGGCGCCGCCGGGGTAATTTCGATTGCCGGCACGGGACGCCCGGTCGGCCAGTTGTTGCGCGAGCAGCTACAGCGCAATCACCTGCCACCGGCCATGCTCAAGCGCAGCTTCGAGCTGATCAGCACCCTCGAAGCCGGGCGCACCGATGACAATGTGCCCGCCGACCTTGAAGTGATTTTCCGTCCAAGTGTGCAGCCGTACATGATCAGCCTGCTGCGCTATAACCCGGCTACCGCTTTTGCCGCACTGAAGATGCCGGCCCTGATTATCCAGGGCACCCACGACATCCAGGTCGAGGTCAAGGATGCACGCCTGCTCAAGGCGGCCAAGCCGGATGCCGTGCTGACCCTGATCAACGGCATGAACCACGTGATGCGCATAGTGCCGATGGACATGAAACGCCAGATCCAGTCCTACAACGACCCCAATCAGCGAGTGGCGGGAGAACTTGGTGATCGAACTGTGCGCTTCATCACTAAAGTGAATGCCGCCCAGCCCTCCAGTCCTGGCACTAACGGCCGATAAGCCAGTGTCGACCGCCCAAATCAGGTCGACATACCGGGCTTGCACAGGACTCTGCCGTTATGAGCGACACCCCATCACAACCCGCCGGCCCTGAAGAGCCGGCAACGCCCGAGACGCCTGTGCGGCCTTGGGCAGATGTGCACCCCGAGCATTTCAAAATGCTGCGCCTGGCCCCCCTGCAGACTGACCGCAGCACCGGCGCGCGGCCTTTGCGCTTTGTGCAGTTCGGCTATGCCGAGCGCAACAACAAAGACCTCAGCCTGTTGCGGCTGGAGATCCTGCTGCCCGGGCAAAAGGTACGCAAAGAACAGAACCAGCTTGAGGTGTGGGTCGACCATGCCACCCAGCGGGTGAGCATCAGCCCCGAGCGCGGTTTGCTGGTTGAGCCCATGAATCGCGGCATCGGTCGTTTCCTGATGGCCCAGGGGATTGAGTGGGTACAGAAGAAATGGGCGCGTTACCATTTTGACAGCATCGACTTGCCCAGCCGCGATGCCCTCAACGAAGACACCCGCCTGCGCCGCGACCACTGCCTGCGCACCCAGGGCTTTGATGTGATCTATGAGGACGCACTGCAGCGTAAGGCGCGGATCGAAAAAGTGCAGGCCGGCGAGCTGTACAACACCTGGAACAGCGAAAAAATCCAGTTCGTGGAGATTCTCGAGGCCGCACAAATGCTTCAGCAAGCAGAACAAAATCTGCAGGCACAAGAACTGAAACTGCGGGAAAAAGAAGAACGGATCAGCAAATACCAGCGCGAAGATACCGGTTTGCGCTTCACCATCACCTGCCTGGTTGCCTTTGCGGTGTTCCAGGCAGCGCTACTGATCTGGATTGCGACTCACCGCTAAAAAACGGCAGGAGCCTGGCTTGCCAGGCGCCTGCCGATCCAGGGCTTAAACCCGCGAAGCAAACAGCGCTTGATGCTCACGGCATTGCTCGGCCGTAAGCATGAATACGCCATGCCCGCCGCGCTCAAACTCGAGCCAGGCAAAGTCGACTTCCGGATACAACGACTCGACGTGAACCTGGCTATTGCCCACCTCAACGATCAACAAACCCTTGTCGGTCAGATGATCGCCTGCCTCCGCCAGCATCCGGCGAACCAGATTCAGCCCGTCATCGCCGCACGCCAGGCCCAGCTCGGGTTCGTGCTGATACTCCGCCGGCATGTCAGCAAAATCTTCAGCGTCGACATAGGGCGGGTTTGACACGATCAAATCGAAGCGCTGCCCCGGCAGACCATCAAAGCCATCGCCCTGAACCGTGTATACCCGCTCATCAACGCCATGGCGCTCAATGTTCTGGTTGGCCACTTCGAGTGCTTCGTAGGACAGGTCGGCCAGCACCACTTCGGCATTCTGGAACTCATACGCACAGGCGATGCCGATGCAGCCCGAGCCGGTGCACAGATCGAGGATCCGCGCCGGTTCTGCACCCAGCCACGGCTCGAAACGCTTTTCGATCAGCTCACCAATCGGCGAGCGCGGAATCAACACGCGCTCATCGACGATAAACGACATGCCGCAGAACCATGCCTCGCCCAGCAGGTAAGCCGTCGGCACGCGCTCTTCAATCCGGCGCTTGAGCAGATGCTGCAGATTAACCAGCTCATCGTCCTCGAGGCGGCAGTCGAGATAGCTGTCAGCGATTTCCCAGGGCAGGTTCAATGCCCCCAACACCAACTGTCGGGCTTCGTCCCAAGCGTTGTCGGTACCATGACCAAAGAACAGCTCTTCCCCATGAAAGTGGCTGACGGCCCAGCGAATATGGTCGCGCAGAGTGCGCAGGCGGGAAGTGATCACGGTCTTACTCCTCAAAATCGACCGATGATTCTAACAGCCAAATCCCGACAGGGTTAAGGTTGTGCCCTACGGTCAGGCAAAATGCCAAGCCGGACGCACATAACAGCTGCGCAAAAACCCAAAATCACTCCATTTCGTACACTTGGGCACTCCGGCGCTCACCTCTGGCTGCGCTGTAGGCCAAGAACCACGTGGCTTACACGACTAGCCATTCACATAAGCGCCCGGCCAGTGGAGAATGTCGCAAAAGCCCCACTCAAAGGAGCCCCTCGAATGCCCGCTTTAAAGACGATGTTTCAACTCACTGGACGTGGTTATGCCGCTGCCAGCCTGAGCAACGCCAGCCTGCTGATCATCGATGCGCAAAATGAATACCTGAGCGGGCCTCTGGCCTTGTCCGGAATGGAAGCCGCCACCGCCAATATCGCCCTTCTGCTCGACGCGGCCCGCAAGGCCAAGCGCCCCGTGGTTCATATCCGCCATCTGGGCACGGTGGGCGGCATGTTCGACCCTCAAGGCGAGCGCGGCGCGTTCATCAAGGGCCTGGAGCCTCAAGGTGATGAGTTGATCATCGAAAAACGCATGCCCAACGCCTTCAATGACACCGGCCTGCAAAAAGCCCTGGAAAACCTGGGCTCCCTGGATGTGATTGTCTGCGGCTTCATGAGCCACTCCAGCGTCAGCACCACGGTTCGCGCCGCCAAAGACTATGGCTTGCGCTGCACCCTGGTCGAAGATGCCTGCGCCACACGCGACCTGCCTACTCCGGATGGCATTATCAGCGCCGCGCAGGTACAGAAAACCGAGATGGCAATCATGAATGACAACTTCGCCACCCTGACCCTGACCAAAAACCTGATTTGATCCCGTCCGCTCCTGATAGGCGGGCTGCTCAAGCCGCCTATCGAGACATTCCATTGCCAGCACGCTCCCCTTTTCAGCGCATCTCAGGAACAACCTGTCCATGTTCCTGTCGAAGGGCCGATACCCTTTAAGGAAAGATCGGAATGAAGATCGCCGATGGTTTTGACGCGCGACGTTTGCGTCCCAAGGCACACAGCAACTGGCGTTCGCGTCTGGTGCTGCTTTTTGCCGCCCTGCTGACGCTGTGCGGCGTGCTATTGCTACTGGCCGGCGCCAGTAGCCTGATTGGCCATCCAGAGGCGTTGGGCGAGCTCAACGCCAGCCCTGCCGGGGCGATCGTAGTGCTGGTATTCGGAATACTGATCAGCTGGCTGGGTGTCTGGCTTTGGCGCCGCCGCCGTCGCCGGATGCGCCAGCCGTTTGGGCTGAGCATGGCTGCGCACCTGATGAAAAAGCGCGACTGAGGCATATCCGCCGCCCGATTGTCGTCGACTTGGGTAAACTAGCCGCCCTTCGCGGAGGCTGACATGCAAGACGACGACTTTTCCCTGTTCAAAAACGAGACTCGCGGTGTAAAGCCGATCAAGCATGATCGTGCCGATACCGGCAAACCCAAATCCGACCGGGCACAACTGGCCAAACTGCGCCAGAACGCGACCGTGCGCACCAATGCCACGATCATCGACGGCCTGTCGGACCAGTTTGTGATTGATGTCGGCCCCGAAGACCAATTGAACTGGTCACGGGACGGCGTGCAAGAAAGCCAGATGCGCAAGCTCAAACTCGGCCAGATCAGCTTCGAAGGCAGTCTTGACCTGCACGGCATGACCGTCGAAAAGGCCCGCGAAACCCTGTGGGAGTTTCTGGGCGAAGCCTCCCGCCTTGAAGTGCGCTGTGTCCGCGTCACCCACGGCAAAGCCGTGCGCCTGGACGGCAAGCGACCAATGATCAAAAGTCACGTCAACACATGGTTGCGCCAACACTCGCAAGTGCTGGGGTTCTGCTCCTGCCAGGCCAGGCATGGGGGCGCCGGCGCGGTTTACGTCATGCTCAAGCGCACCATGATGGATGGTCGCGACGAGTAACACCCTATCACCACACTTGCAGCGCCGTGCCAGCCCCCGTACCCTTACTCTTTGCGAAAAATCCCACAGGTAGATTAATGTCCCTGGAACAAAACTACACCGCGATCCTCGGTCAACTCGGCGAAGACGTTTCCCGTGAAGGCCTGCTGGATACGCCAAAGCGTGCCGCCAAAGCCATGCAGTACCTTTGCCGCGGCTATGAGCAAACCCTGGAAGAAGTCACCAACGGTGCCTTGTTCAGCTCTGACAACAGCGAAATGGTACTGGTCAAGGACATCGAGCTTTACTCGTTGTGCGAACACCACTTGCTGCCGTTTATCGGCAAAGCTCACGTCGCTTACATTCCGAGCGGCAAAGTGCTGGGCCTGTCGAAAGTGGCACGGATAGTCGACATGTACGCCCGTCGCCTGCAGATTCAGGAAAACCTGAGCCGGCAGATTGCCGATGCGGTGATGCAGGTTACCGGTGCGCTGGGCGTGGCCGTAGTGATTGAAGCCAAGCACATGTGCATGATGATGCGCGGTGTCGAGAAACAGAACTCGTCGATGATCACCTCGGTGATGCTGGGTGAGTTCCGCGAAAACGCGGCCACCCGCAGCGAGTTTCTCAGCTTGATCAAGTAATATCCCCAGTCAGAAAGACCGGCGTTGATCGCCGGTTTTTTTTCGCCTGCCGATTTCAGGTAAGCTGCGCCCCTTCTTTCTCGCCCATGAGGCTTTTACTGTGTTTATCAAAGCGCTTCGCGTAGGCCTGGGTCAGCTGATCATCGCTGGCGATTTCATAACCCGTCCCGGCAAAAAGCAACGCCCGGCAGCGGCTCAGGCCCAGGTTGACGAGGCCGCCAAAAGCCTGACCCTGTACCAGTTCCATGCCTGCCCGTTCTGTGTAAAAACCCGCCGCACCCTGCGCCGCCTGAACGTACCAGTGGCACTGCGCGACGCCAAGAACAACGAACAGGACCGCCAGACGCTGCTGGAGCAAGGGGGCAAGATCAAAGTCCCGTGCCTGCGGATCGAAGAAGACGGCAAGACCACCTGGATGTACGACTCCAAAGTCATCATCGATTACCTGAACCAGCGTTTTGCCAACGTTTAACCTCCTGTGACCCGTACTCGCTGACGGGGAACCAAGGCTGCGAGCTCAGGTTTTGCGGGCTCCGCCCGATCGCAGCCCTGGTGTATCTTCAGCGACTGCGGGTTGCTTCTGGTTCAGTCAGCGTCATCACCGTCCAACCTTGTGCAGATAATCCCCATGCGAAAATTACTTGCCCTGAGCCTGATCCTGTTGGGCGGCTGCAGTCATGAGCCGCAAACGTCCGACATCAACGGACTATGGATCAATCAGGCGGCCATCGATTCAGCCGCCCAGGGCAGGCCCTTGCTGCAGGCCATTGATGCCCACGGCATGAACCTGGAATGGAACATCGACACCCGTAACGGCAAAGTACAATTTCGCAATGCATTCGAGCTGAACGAAGGCCAATTGCTGCCCAAGGCTCCCGGCACCTGGGCCATTTACCACGACGGACATTTGATCAACGAACTGCAACTGAATGGCAAACAACTGATCCAGCAACCCACAAAAACTTACGCAGCCCAGGTTTTCTCACGTCCGGCCCGGTCCGTCGCCGGCGCCAGGACGGACACGAATTTCCGGCAGGCATTGAACGCAGCCTATATGGGTGGTCAGTGGAGGATCGTTGAAGGCCCGGGTACCGGTAACACCGTTGCGTTCAAAGATGATGGCGGTGTGACAGGGCTGGGACAAAATGACCGGTATGAGTTGTGCCTGGGAGGCGATTGCGCCAATCAAGGTGCCGGCAATGACACCCTCTACCTGGGCAAGGGTGATATCGGGGAAGGATGGATTTTCGTCCGTCATGGCAAGCAGCTGGAGATTTTCAAGGCGATCAACCTGTCACTGCCCGACGAAATCCCCCAGCTCACTCCGGGTCCACGCCAATGGCTGCTGGAAAAACAGTGACGCAAAAAAGGAGCCCTTGGGCTCCTTACTGCTCATTCAAGGCCTGACACCCTACCTGTGGCGAGCGGAGGACTGCACAGCAGTCCAATTTACAGGGCCGGCTTTCAACCTGTCCTGTATCTCAATCAAGCATCCCCACATGCCGCGGATGGCTGGCCACCCGTTGCAGCCAGGCTTGAATGCCCGGATAGCCGCTCAGGTCAAATCCGCCCTGATCTGCCACGTGGGTGTAGGCATACAGCGTCACGTCCGCAATCGAATAGTGATCGCCCACCAGATACGGAGTGCGGGCCAGCTGCTGTTCCATCACGTCCAACGCCTTGTAACCGCGCTTTTGCAGTTTGCGGTATTCCTCAAGACGTTCCTCGGGCAACCCCAGGTACAACTGGATAAACCGCGCCACTGCAATGTAAGGCTCATGGCTGTATTGCTCGAAAAACTGCCACTGCAACACTTGCGTACGCAGCCGGGGCTCACCGGGCAAGAACTCGCTGCCGTCGGCCAGGTAGTTGAGAATCGCGTTGGACTCCCAAAGGCAGGTGCCGTCTTCGAGCTCCAGCACCGGCACTTTGCCGTTGGGGTTTTTCGCCAGAAATTCCGGGGTTTCAGTTTCGCCCTTGAGAATGTCCACCGCGAACCACTGATACTCAAGACCCAGCAAATGCAACATCAGCTTGATCTTGTAGCAGTTGCCCGAGTTGTAATCGCCATAGACCTTGAACATCGCAACTTCCTTCAGGCCGCCTGGGCGGCCTGTGCTTGACGAATCACGTTAGCCAGACGCTTGAGACCTTCGTGCAGGCGCTCAGGGTCGATATGGCTGAAGTTCAGACGCAGGCTGCCGACATTCTGATCCGGATTGGCAAAGAACGGTTCGCCCGGCATGAAAGCGACATTTTGCTCCAGCGCCGGCTTGAGCAAGGTACGGGTGTCAAACGGCTGCTTGAGGGTCAGCCAGAAGAACAGCCCGCCCTGCGGCACATGCCAGTCAGCCAGGTCCGAGAAATGCTCTTGCAGCGCCAGCTGAAAGCCATCGCGACGCACGCGATAGAAGTCCCGCAGCTCAGCCAGGTGGTTGCTCATTTTCTCGGTGCCGATCCACTGCAAGGCCTGCCACTGACCGACACGGTTGGTGTGCAAGTCCGCCGACTGCTTGAGGCGCAACAGATGCGGGAACAGGTCCGGGCTGGAAATCAGGAAGCCCACACGCAGCCCCGGCAACAGGGTTTTGGACACGGTGCCGGTGTAGATCCAGCTGGCTTTTTTCAGGCGGCTGACAATCGGCGTGGCGCTGCCGCCATCGAAATTCAGTTCGCGGTACGGCTCGTCTTCGATCAGGGTCACACCGAACTCGTCCAGCAATGCCGCTACGGCGTCACGCTTGGTTTCGCTGTAACGCACGGCAGACGGGTTCTGGAAGGTCGGGATCAGGTAGATGAACGCCGGGCGATGTTGCTCCAGCTGCACCCGCAGGGCCGCCAGATCAGGGCCATCGGCTTGCAACGGGAAGCTCAGGCACTCGGCGCCGAACAATTGAAAAATTTGCAGCGCCGCCAGGTAGGTCGGCGCTTCGAGCATGATTTCGGTGCCCTTGTCGATGTACAGCTTGGCCGCCAGGTCGAGGGCCTGTTGCGAACCGCTGAGAACCATCACCTGGCTCGCATCACAATCAACCCCCAGGGCGCGGGCTTCTGCGGCCAGTACTTCACGCAGGGCCGGCTCGCCTTCGCTCATGCCATATTGGCCCATCGAGGCCGGCATGTCGGTCCAGTCGACCTTGGGCAGCATGGCCTCGGCCGGTAGTCCGCCGGCGAAAGACATGACTTCCGGACGTTGGGCCGCAGCCAGAATTTCGCGAATCAAAGAGCTTTTCAGGCGGGAAACACGTTCGGAGAAGGCCATACAGATCACCGGTAGCGGAAGTAATTGGAAATAAGTCAAACTGATTGACCGAAATTACGCCGCGCAGCCTAGATACGTCAATATGCCTGACCTTAAAAATCCAACCACTCAGCGCGCCGCCATGGAAGCCTTCTTCTTTGGCTATCAAGCATTTACCGCCAAAGCCGATGAAATGCTGGCCCGCCGCGGGCTGAGTCGGGTGCATCAGCGCATCGTTTTTTTTATCGCCCACTACCCCGGGGTGAGCGTCAAGGAACTGCTGGTATTGCTGGGGGTCAGCAAGCAGGCATTGAATACGCCATTACGCCAGTTGATCGAGATGAACCTGGTACGCAGCGTTGCCCCCGAGACCGACAAGCGCAAGCGGCTACTGGAACTCACGGCTGACGGCGTCAGTTTCGAAAAAGCCCTGCGCCGCGAGCAAGTCAAATTGCTGCAACGGGTATTTGCCCAGGCGGGTGAAGACGCGGTCAATGGCTGGCTGGCGATCAATCAGGCTTTAGGCCAAAGCCGCCAGGCCTGACAGCTGCCTATCTGTAGGAGCGAGCTTTTCAATGCAATAACGCAGAGCTCGCAAGCAAGCTCGCTCCAACAGAGCTTATATTTCGATCACAATCCGAAAAACATTATTTGCTTTTTTTGTATACAAAAGCATAATCCTCGTCACACACAGATTTCTGACTCAAAGGTCAGGAAAAGCATCGCCCGCCTCAAACAGCGCCCTTACAAAAATAAAAGCCTGAGGACATCACCGTGGACAGCCAAAAGTCAGAAGCACCCGCCCTGGATCTTTCACCGCCCGCCTCCCGAGGCTGGCTGGAGCGCCTGTTCAAACTGTCGCTGCATGGCACTACGGTCAAAACCGAGCTGATTGCCGGGTTGACCACCTTTATCACCATGGCCTACATCATCTTCGTCAACCCCAACATCATGGCCGATGCCGGGATTGACCATGGCGCAGCCTTTGTCGCGACCTGCATCGCCGCTGCGCTGGGCAGCATGCTGATGGGGCTTTATGCCAACTGGCCGGTAGGCCTGGCGCCAGGCATGGGCCTCAACGCGTTCTTTACCTACACCGTGGTCGGCACCATGGGCTATAGCTGGGAAACCGCCCTTGGTGCAGTGTTTATCTCCGGCGTGCTGTTTTTGATTCTGACCCTGTCACGGGTCCGCGAATGGTTGCTCAACAGCATCCCCGCCAGCCTGCGCTACGCCATGGGTGCCGGCGTCGGCCTGTTTCTGGGAATCATCGGCCTGAAAACCTCGGGCATCATCGTCGACAGCCCGGCCACCCTGATCAAGCTCGGCTCACTGCGCGACCCCGCTCCGCTGCTGGCCGCCGTGTGCTTTCTGATGATCGCGATTCTCAGCTATCACAGGGTGTTCGGCGCAATCCTGATCAGCATCATCGCCGTCACTCTGGCGGGCTGGGGCCTGGATCTGGTGCACTACAACGGCATCATGTCCGCCCCGCCCAGCCTGGCACCGACCTGGATGGCGATGGACCTCAAGGGCGTGTTCAACGTCAGCATGATCAGCGTGGTCCTGGCCTTCCTGTTTGTGCACATGTTCGACACCGCCGGCACCTTGATGGGAGTGGCCCAGCGCGCCGGACTGGTGAAAGCGGATGGCAAGATCGAAAACCTGTCCCGCGCCCTCAAGGCTGACAGTGCGTCCAGCGTATTTGGGGCAGTGGTCGGTGTACCGCCCGTCACCAGCTATGTCGAAAGTGCCGCAGGCGTTGCGGCCGGCGGACGTACCGGGCTCACCGCCGTGACCGTGGGCGTACTGTTTGTCGCCGCGATGTTCTTTGCCCCGCTGGCTGGCATGATTCCCGCCTATGCCACTGCCGGAGCGCTGATCTACGTGGCCATGCTGATGATGGGCGGCATGGAGCACATCAACTGGAGCGAACCTACCGATTGCATCCCGGCGATTGTGACCATGATCATGATGCCCCTGACCTTCTCGGTGGCTGACGGTATAGCCCTTGGCTTTATCAGCTACGTTGCACTCAAGGCCGGCACGGGCAGGTACCGCGAGATATCCGTGAGCCTGTGGGTGCTCTGCGCCATTTTCATTGCCAAGTTTATTTACCTGTAAACAGGGCAATATCGACCTGCCCCGCCCGGTGCGGGGCGTTTGCTTTTTTAGAAGAGGGAGAGCACGTAATGAGTCTGGAAACCTGGCTGCTGTTCAGCAGCGCGGCACTGGTGGTGATCCTTATCCCGGGGCCGTTGTCGTTACTGATGATCAGCAACAGTTTGAACTACGGCCTGCGCCGCTCGTACCCCGCCTTTCTGGGTGGCGTGATTGCCTCGATTTGCCTGCTCAGCGCTTCGGCACTGGGGCTGGGGGCCCTGCTGCTGGCCTCGGAGCAGTTGTTCAGCGCGCTCAAGATCGTCGGTGCGCTGTACCTGTTCTACCTCGCCTGGCAAAGCTGGAAGCAATCGCGGCAACCGGCCACCGCCGTCAACGTACCGGCCGCCGCACCAAAACCGCGCTTCAGTGCCCTGTTTGGACGCGCGTTCGTACTGGGCGCCAGCAATCCGAAAGACATTCTGTTCTTTGCCGCATTTCTGCCGCAGTTTCTTGATCCCGATCAGCCTTTCCTGGCGCAGTTACTGGTGATGATTGCCACCTGGACCGTGCTGGACCTGCTCTGCAAGCTGGCCTACGGCCTGGGCGCACACGGCGCGGCGGGCTACCTGCGCAGCGGCAAGGGCCAGAGCTGGTTCAACCGTATCAGTGCCGGCCTGTTCGGCGTGGCGGGCACCGCGTCTTTGCTGAGCCGCTAAAGCCGGCAATAACACCTGTAGGGGCGAGCTTTTTAACAACCCGCTCCTACAGGCTTGGCGCACATTGCGGGCAAAAAAAAGCCCGCAGTGCGAGCGGGCAAATAACCACATGCGCAGATCGAAAAACCTAGCTGCCGCGATACGTCGAATAGCTGTACGGCGAAATCAGTAGCGGCACATGGTAGTGATCCTGCTCGGCACTGATACCGAATCTGAGCACCACCACATCCAGAAATGCCGGCTCCGGCAACTGCACACCCCGTGCGCGGTAGTAGTCACCGGCACTGAACTGCAACTGATAAACCCCTGAACGGTAAGTGTCACCCTCCAGCAACGGTGCGTCGCAACGGCCATCGCTATTGGTCTGCGCCGTGGCGACCAGTTGCAGCTGCGAACCTTCCACCCGATACAGCTCGACCTTGATCGAACTGCCCGGACAACCGTGTGCGGCATCCAAAACGTGCGTAGTCAAACGTCCCATTGCGTGTGCGACCTCCCCGAACCGGTAAATAAAACTGGCGCTGCACCCTTTTGACCCGTCAAAAGATCCGGCGCAGCCTGGATTAAGACATTTATTAAAAAAATTGTACACAATTAAAAACGCAAATTA
This sequence comes from Pseudomonas sp. Lz4W, assembly GCF_000346225.2. Classification (NCBI taxonomy): domain Bacteria; kingdom Pseudomonadati; phylum Pseudomonadota; class Gammaproteobacteria; order Pseudomonadales; family Pseudomonadaceae; genus Pseudomonas; species Pseudomonas sp. Lz4W. The sequence goes on from NZ_CP017432.1 coordinate 3,262,473, forward strand.
CCCCAGGCCACAGCGCATAAGGCCTGGACCCCGTATTCCTTGAACACCGCTGCAGCCAAAGACTTTATATTCATAAGCTGACCAATCAGGCAAGTTTTTTGCAAGTACCTTTCCCGCACAAAGCATGGTAAAAATGCGCAAAAGCAGGGTTACAAACGTATTGCAAAGTTGTATACAATCAGGCCATCACAGTGACGCCAGGTCTGGCCAATCGACTGTTAACTAAACAATAAGGAAGATTGAGTGAGCGCTGACTACCCACGCGACCTGATTGGTTACGGTCCCAACCCTCCGCATCCGCATTGGCCGGACAACGCCCGCATCGCCCTGTCTTTCGTACTCAACTACGAAGAAGGCGGCGAGCGCAACATCCTCCACGGCGACAAAGAATCAGAAGCCTTCCTCTCGGAAATGGTTTCGGCGCAGCCGCTGCAGGGCGAGCGCAACATGAGCATGGAGTCCCTGTACGAATACGGCAGCCGTGCCGGCGTATGGCGCGTGCTCAAGCTGTTTCGCGAATTCGATATCCCGCTCACGGTGTTCGCCGTAGCCATGGCGGCCCAACGTCACCCTGACGTAATCCGGGCCATGGTTGCCGCCGGACATGAGATTTGCAGCCACGGTTATCGCTGGATCGACTACCAGTACATGGATGAAGCCCTCGAGCGCGAACACATGCTCGAAGCCATCCGCATCCTCACCGAAATCAGTGGCGAGCGTCCGCTGGGCTGGTACACCGGCCGCACCGGCCCCAATACCCGGCGGCTAGTGATGGAAGAAGGCGGTTTTCTGTATGACTCTGACACCTACGACGATGACCTGCCCTACTGGGAACCCAACAACCCCACCGGCAAGCCGCATCTGGTGATCCCTTACACCCTGGACACCAATGACATGCGCTTCACCCAGGTGCAGGGTTTCAACACCGGCGAGCAATTTTTCCAGTACCTCAAGGATGCTTTCGATGTGCTGTACGCCGAAGGCGCAGAGTCGCCGAAAATGCTATCGATCGGCCTGCATTGCCGCCTCATTGGTCGCCCTGCGCGTCTCGCCGCCCTCAAGCGCTTCCTTGAATACGCCAGGGGCCACGAACAGGTCTGGTTCACCCGCCGCGTGGACATCGCCCGGCACTGGCACGCCACCCACCCTTTTGTTGCAGAGACCGGCCAATGAGCACCTTCAAAACTCTCAAGCCTTCAACCCTGAGTCGTGAAGCGTTCGTGGCAGCCTTTGCCGATATTTACGAACACTCGCCCTGGGTCGCCGAAAAGGCTTACGACCTGGGTCTGGACAGCAGCGTCGACCAGATCGAAACCCTGCACCAGCGCATGAGTGACATTTTGTTGAGCGCCGATCACGCCAGTCAGCTGGCACTGATCAATGCTCACCCGGACCTGGCGGGCAAAGCTGCCGTACAGGGCCAACTGACCGAAGCCAGCACCCATGAACAGGCTGGCGCCGGTATTCACCAATGCACGGAAGAAGAGTTTCAGCGCTTCACCGAGCTGAACGAGGCCTATAAAGCCAAGTTCAAGTTTCCCTTCATCATGGCGGTAAAAGGCAGCGACCGGCACCAGATCCTCGCCGCGTTCGAGACCCGCATCCACAACCCGGCAGACGTCGAGTTCAAATGTGCGTTGGCGCAAATCAACAAAATAGCCCTGTTCCGATTACTCCAGCTCTAAGCCGAGCCGGCACCTGCCGGTCACGCATCTCCAGCCACTTATTTAAAGGCAGACCAGAAGAATGAAAGCTTACGCCGTACCTTTCGAGAAGTTCGTCAACCTGGCCGATGCCCGTCTAGGCACCAAGATTATCTCGGTGACCGATGACTGGTTCGCTGACGCCAACCGCATGTTCCAGCCGACCCCGGCCGTATGGAAGGAGGGCGTTTTCGATGACAACGGCAAGTGGATGGACGGCTGGGAGTCCCGTCGCAAGCGCTTCGAAGGCTATGACAGCGCGGTGATCCGCCTGGGCGTACCCGGCTCGATCAAAGGCGTGGACATCGACACTTCATTCTTCACCGGCAACTTCCCGCCGTCTGCTTCCCTTGAAGCCTGCTTTCTGGCCCAGGGCGAGCCCAACGAAAACACCCAGTGGGTTGAAGTGCTGTCCGCGGTCGAACTGCAAGGCAACAGCCACCACTACCACGAAATCAGCAATGACCAGGCCTTCAGCCACTTGCGTTTCAACATCTACCCGGACGGCGGCGTAGCCCGTCTTCGCGTGTACGGCGTGCCGTTCCGTGACTGGTCGGCAGTGGGCGACAACGAACAGGTCGACCTTGCCGCAGCCCTGAACGGTGGCCGTGCCCTGGCCTGCTCCGACGAACACTTCGGCCGCATGAGCAACATCCTCAACCCGGGCCGCGGCATCAATATGGGCGACGGCTGGGAAACCGCACGCCGCCGCACCCCGGGTAACGACTGGGTGATCGTGGCGCTGGGGCATGCCGGCGAGATCGAAAAAATCATCGTCGACACCCTGCACTTCAAGGGCAACTACCCGGACACCTGCTCGATTCAGGGCGCGTTCGTCAAAGGCGGCACTGACAGCCAGATCGAAACCCAATCGCTGTTCTGGCGTGAACTGCTGCCTGCACAGAAGATGGAAATGCACGCCGAGCACAGCTTCAGCGAGCAGATCAAAGCCCTGGGCCCGATCACTCACATTCGCCTCAACCTGTTCCCGGACGGTGGTGTAAGCCGCCTGCGTATCCTGGGCAAGGTCGCTAAATAAGGAATAACCCCGTCGCCGGTCAACCGGCTCCCACAGGCATATGCCAATGCGGGAGCCGGCTTGCCAGCGACAACAACAGATCCAACACCACAGAATCCGGAAAAGAAGACAGACCATGCGCACATTGCAGATTGAACCGCTGACCAAAGAAGCCTTCGCCCCCTTCGGTGACGTTATTGAAACCGACGGCAGCGACCACTTCATGATCAACAACGGTTCGACCATGCGCTTTCATCGTCTGGCCGAAGTCGAAACCGCGCAGCCGGAAGACAAGGCCATCATCAGCATTTTCCGCGCCGATGCGCAGGACATGCCGCTGACCGTGTGCATGCTGGAGCGCCATCCGTTGGGCAGTCAGGCTTTCATCCCGCTGCTCGGCAACCCCTTTCTGATCGTGGTCGCGCCACTTGGCGATGAACCTGTATCAGGCTTGGTCCGCGCCTTTGTCAGTAATGGCAGGCAGGGCATTAATTACCATCGCGGCGTTTGGCACCATCCGGTGCTGACGATCGAAAAGCGGGATGACTTCCTGGTGGTTGATCGCAGTGGCACAGGCAATAACTGCGATGAGCATTTCTTCAAAGAGGATGAGCGATTGATCCTCGCCCCCCACCAATAAGAGAAGGTCTGATCACTCACGCAAGAGTGACAGGCAAGAGGTAGAGACTGTGGAAGCACATCTGATGGAATGGCTGAATCTGAGCGTACGCTGGATTCATATGATTACCGGTGTGGCCTGGATCGGCGCGTCGTTTTATTTTGTCTGGCTGGAAAACAACCTCAACCGCAACAACCCAAAAGAGGGGCTGGCCGGCGACTTGTGGGCCATCCACGGCGGCGGCATTTACCACCTCGAAAAATACAAGCTGGCCCCCCCTACCATGCCGGACAACCTGCACTGGTTTAAATGGGAGGCCTATTTCACCTGGATGTCGGGCATCGCCCTGCTGTGCCTGGTGTTCTACTTCAACCCGGCACTTTACCTGATCGCTCCCGGCAGCAGCCTGAGCGGCCCGCAAGCGGTGGCCATCGGCATTGGTTCATTGATTGCCGGCTGGTTCATTTACGACTTTCTGTGCGATTCGGCTCTGGGCAAACGCCCGGCGCTGCTCGGCCTGATCCTGTTCGTACTGCTGGTAGCTGCTGCATTCGGCCTGAGCAAGGTGTTCAGCGGCCGAGGCGCCTATCTGCATGTGGGCGCCATTATCGGCACCATCATGGTCGGTAACGTGTTTCGCATCATCATGCCGGCCCAGCGGGCTCTGGTGGCCGCGATCAAGGAAGGCCGTACGCCCGATCCGGCCCTGCCGGCCAAAGGCCTGCTGCGTTCGCGTCACAACAACTACTTCACCTTGCCGGTGCTGTTCATCATGATCAGCAACCACTTCCCCAGCACCTACGGCAGTGCCTACAACTGGTTGATCCTGGCCGGGATTGCGGTGCTGGCAGTATTGGTACGCCATTACTTCAACACCCGCCATAACAGCCACAAATTTGCCTGGACCTTGCCGGTCGCGGCCCTGGGCATGATCTGCCTGGCATACGTCACCGGCCCCAAGCCTGCACCAACCGCCCCCGAAGTGGCCAAGGTGATCAAGTATCAGCCCATCCCTGAAACCGCAGTCAGTGGCGCCAAACCCGCTACCGCGCCGGCGCCTGTCACTGCACCTGCTGCAGCGCCAGCACCGGTGGCCAGCGTCGATTTCGACAAGGTGCACGCCGTGATTCAGGAACGCTGCGCGGTCTGTCATTCGGCCACACCCACCAGCCCGCTGTTCAGCGCGGCCCCCGGGGGCGTGATGCTCGACACCGCACAACAAATCCAGTTGATGGCACCGCGGATTCAGGCCCAGGCCGTCGCCAGCCAGATCATGCCGCTGGGCAACATCACCCAGATGACCCAACAGGAACGTGACCTTCTGGGCGCCTGGATCAACACCGGAGCCCGCACCAACTGACGCACACCTTCTGTGACCGCAGCCATGGCGCGGTCACAGAAACACACCACAAGCTCACAACAATAAAAATGAACGAGGTGTTGCATGTCCGAATTAACCGAACCACGCATACCCGCCATAACCGCTCCGCCTCCCCTGGCGCGGTTGCCGTTGTTGCAATTGATTCTGGTCGGCTTGCAGCATGTGCTGCTGATGTATGGCGGCGCCGTTGCCGTACCGCTGATTATCGGCCAGGCCGCGGGCCTTAGCCGCGAAGAGATCGCTTTCCTGATCAACGCCGACCTGCTGGTGGCCGGGATCGCAACCATCGTCCAGTCGATGGGCATCGGCCCCATGGGCATTCGCATGCCCGTGATGATGGGCGCCAGTTTCGCTGCAGTCGGCAGCATGGTGGCCATGGCCGGAATGCCGGGTATCGGCATGACCGGGATTTTCGGCGCAACCATTGCTGCCGGTTTTTTCGGGATGATCATCGCGCCCTTCATGTCCAGGGTGGTGCGCTTCTTCCCGCCGCTGGTGACCGGCACCGTGATCACCTCCATTGGCCTGTCACTGTTCCCCGTGGCAGTGAACTGGGCCGGTGGCGGCAGTGCCGCGGCACAGTTCGGCTCACCGATGTACCTGGCCATCGCCGCACTGGTGCTGGCCACCATCCTGCTGATCAACCGTTTCATGCGTGGCTTCTGGGTCAACATTTCGGTGCTGATCGGCATGGCCCTGGGTTATATATTGTCCGGCGCACTGGGCATGGTCGACCTCAACGGCATCGGTCTGGCGCCGTGGTTCCAGGTGGTCACCCCGCTGCACTTCGGCATGCCTGAATTCCATCTGGCACCGATCCTGTCCATGTGTCTGGTGGTGGTGATCATTTTTGTCGAGTCCACCGGGATGTTTCTGGCCCTGGGCAAAATTACCGGCCAGGAGGTAACCCCGCGCATGCTGCGCCGCGGCTTGCTGTGCGATGCCGGGGCTTCGTTCCTGGCCGGCTTCTTCAACACCTTTACCCACTCCTCCTTCGCCCAGAATATCGGTCTGGTGCAAATGACCGGCGTACGTTGCCGCTCGGTAACCATCATGGCCGGGGTATTCCTGATTACCCTCAGCCTGCTGCCCAAGGCAGCCTATCTGGTGGCCTCGATTCCGCCAGCCGTACTGGGCGGCGCAGCCATCGCCATGTTCGGCATGGTGGCAGCCACGGGGATCAAGATCCTTCAGGAAGCGGACATTGCCGACCGACGCAATCAATTGCTGGTGGCGGTAAGTATCGGCATGGGCCTGATTCCGGTGGTACGGCCGGAGTTCTTCGCCCACCTGCCACTGTGGATGGGCCCCATCACCCACAGCGGCATTGCCATGGCCGCCGTCAGCGCGGTCAGCCTGAACCTGTTGTTCAATGTGCTGGGCGGCGCCGGTCGCGCTGCCATGAGCGGGCACGTGCATCAGCACTGATGCCCCATCTGCCTGTCTGTAGGAGCGAGCTTTTAACGCAGCAACGAAAAGCTCGCTCCTACAGTGCATCGGCGCATCGGTATTAAAAATAATAAAAAAGGGAATTACCCATGAACTGCAAACACTGGGGCATCACGCTCGCGGGTGGGTTTCTGGCTGCCGGCCAGGCCATGGCCGGTGATCTGTTTGTATGGCAAACCAACAGCCTGACGTATCTGTACGGCAAGAATTTCGCGATCAACCCTTCGATCCAGCAAACCCTCACCTTTGAACATGCCGATAAATGGAAATACGGCGACAACTTCCTGTTTGTCGACCGGATTTTCTACAACGGCAAAGCCGACCCCAACAAAGGTCCGCACACTTATTACGGCGAGTTCAGCCCGCGGCTGTCGTTCGGCAAGATATTCGAGCGGAAACTGGAGTTCGGTCCGGTCAAGGATGTATTGCTGGCCATGACTTACGAGTACGGCGAAGGCGACAGCGAGGCCTACCTGATCGGCCCGGGCTTTGACCTGGCGGTACCCGGGTTCAATTATTTCACCCTCAACTTCTATCGCCGTCACACCGAAGGGCCGCGTCCCGGCACCGGAACCTGGCAGATCACTCCGTCGTTTTCCTACACCCTGCCCTTGGGCCGCTCCAACCTGCTGATCGATGGCTACATGGACTGGGTGGTGGACAACGACCGCAACTCACGGGGCACTTACCACGCCAACCTGCACTTCAATCCGCAGATCAAGTACGACCTGGGCAAAGCCCTCAATCTGGGTGAAAAACAATTGTATGTCGGCATCGAATACAGTTACTGGAAGGACAAGTACGGCATCGATAGCAGCAGCCGTCTGGACACCAATCAGAACACTGCCAGCGCCCTGGTGAAAGTGCACTTCTAGATCAAGCCTCTGCGATGCCCTGTGATTGCCCGACATGCGCAATGACAGGGCACTTGAGTACCGGCCCCGGAGCCCGTATCCTGCGCGCCCGCTCACGGGTGAGCGTTGTTCAAAGCTGACTTCAAAGCCAACTTAATACAGTTAAACCAAGGGTTTACGGCCGCCTTAGCGCTCTATCCACTCAACTGTCAGACGACAGCCGAGGGATTTACGTTGGCCGCCAAACCGCCGTGGCCCGGCACTTGCTACAGGTATTAAAGTTGACCGAAAGGGCAAGTTTTAAACAGAGGAATCAAGGCGCCGGAACAGAGCGTTACGTTCTTATCAATGCAGAATTTTTAATTTTTGGAGCAACCGAATGAAGCGCATTCTGACCAGCCTGATGCTTGCGGGGAGCATGCTTGGCGGGGCACCGGCAGTTGCCGGCGACCTGCTGCAATGGCAAACCAACAGCCTGACTTACTTGTACGGCAAGGACTTCCAGGTCAACCCGAAAATTCAACAGACCCTGACCTTCGAGCACGCTGACAGCTGGAAGTACGGTGACAACTTTCTCTTCGTCGACCGTATTTTTTACAACGGTAAAAAAGATGGCAACGTAGGCCCGAACACTTACTACGGCGAGTTCACCCCGCGTTTGTCGATGGGCAAGATCTTCGACCAGAAGTTTGAGTTCGGTCCAATCAAAGACGTGCTGCTGGCCATGACTTACGAGTTCGGCGAAGGCGACACCGATGCCTACCTGATCGGTCCGGGTTTCGACCTGAACGTACCGGGCTTCGACTACTTCCAGCTGAACTTCTACCAGCGCTTCCCTGAAGGCAACCGTGCCGGCCGTGGCGTGTGGCAGATCACCCCGGTGTGGTCCTACACCCTGCCCCTGGGCAATTCCGATGTGCTGATCGACGGCTACATGGACTGGGTGGTCGACAACGACCAGAACTCGCGCGGCACCTACCACGCCAACCTGCACTTCAACCCGCAGATCAAATATGACCTGGGCAAGGCTTTGAGCTGGGGCGCCAAGCAGTTGTACGTCGGTATTGAATACGACTACTGGAAAAACAAATACGGCATCGAAGACAGCGGCGCGTTCAAAACCAATCAGGACACTGCGAGCCTGCTGGTCAAGTACCACTTCTGATACCCGGGCCCCGGGCGCTTCACTGCGCCTGGGGCGCCAGCAGCAACCCGCGCAGCATCAGGTCCAGGCTGTCCAGAGACGCCGCCAGACGCTGTGGCGGGTTGTCGGCCCCGGCAATCCAGAACGACAGGTCCATCAAGCCACCCTGAATCAACCGTGCCAGGGCTTCGGGATCGGTGGCCTGAATCACCCGGGTGTCCATCAAGCCTTGTAGCATCGCCGCCATTGAAGCGCTGCAGTCCGACTGGCTGCTCTGCAGGTACTGCGACCCCAGCACCGACGGCGCATCGCGCAGCATGATCCGCTGCACCTCCACCTGCAGTGCCATTTCCAGAAACATCCGACAACGCCCTTTAAAACCGTCCCACGGGCTCGCCGCCCGGGCAAAGGCCTCTGCCAGCTGTACATCCAGCTCGGCATCGACTTGCTGCACCACGGCCTGCAACAACCCCTTCTTGTCGCCAAAATGGTGATACAGCGCACCCCGGGTCAGCCCCACCGAAGCAGTGAGTTCATCCATCGACGTCTGCGCATAACCGATCGAGCCAAACGCCTGACGCGCTGCATCGAGCAGCTTGCCACGGGTTTGTTCAATCATTTGTGACCGCACTTTGGGCGCCATGCCTGTCCCCCTACTTTCAGATACGTCGCGTATGTTAATTGACATACGCAGCGTATGCGTATATTTCTGCATACGCCGCGTATGTGACGCGGTCAGATGACTGTTCCGGAGCTTGTATGGCCAACCCTTATCGCGAGATTTTCAGCGCCCCCGGCACCAAGGCTTTCAGCGGTGCGGGCCTGCTCGCCCGCATGCCGATTTCCATGGTCGGGATCGGCATCATTACCATGCTGGCGCAACTGCGCGACTCCTACTGGCTGGCTGGTGCCGTGGCAGCAACCTTTGCCTTGTCCATGGCATTGCTGGCACCGCAGATCTCGCGCTGGGTCGATCAATACGGCCAGGGCCGCGTGCTGCCCGGCATTAGCGCCATCGGCGTGGGGGCGTTGCTGGCATTGCTGCTGTGCAGTCATTTCGCGGCGCCGGACTGGACTCTCTTCGTCTTCGCCGCGCTGGCCGGCTGCATTCCCAGCATGTCGGCGATGGTCCGCGCACGCTGGACCGAGTTGTTTCGCGGCTCGCCCAAACTGCATACCGCGTTCTCGTTCGAATCGGTACTCGATGAGGTGAGTTTTATTATTGGCCCGCCGATTTCCGTGGGGCTGAGCGTGGCGCTGTTTCCCCAGGCCGGCCCTCTGGCGGCCGCCATTTTCCTCGCGATCGGGGTCACTGCATTTGTACTGCAACGCAAAACCGAGCCACCCGTGCACCCGCGCAGCGCCGACAACAACGGCACCGTCCTGAGTCAGGGTGCAGTGATGATATTGCTCCTGGCATTGCTGGGGCTGGGGACGATTGTCGGCACCGTGGATGTGGTCAGTGTTGCCTTCGCCCAACAGCAAGGCCAACCCGCCGCCGCGAGTATTGTGCTGTCGGTGTACGCATTGGGATCGTGCATCGTCGGACTGGTGTTCGGCACGCTCAAGCTGAACATGCCGTTGCCCAAACTGTTCCTGCTGGGTGCGCTGGCCACCGCATTGACCATGGTGCCGCTGATGTGGGCCGACAGCATCGCCACCCTGGCCGGCGCCATGTTTGTCGCCGGGCTGTTCTTCGCCCCGACCCTGATTACCGCCATGGGCCTGGTGGAAAACATAGTGCCGCCGGCCAAGCTCACCGAAGGCCTGACCTGGATGATCACCGGCCTGGGCATGGGGGTTGCCCTGGGCGCCGTGCTTGGCGGCTGGGTCATTGATGCTTACGGTGCCCAGGCCGGGTTTGGCGTATCGCTGGCGGCGGGGAGCGTGATGCTGCTGGTTGCCGTACTGGGTTATCGCTTGTTGCAACGCAGCACCACGGTTCGTCCTAGCCTTTGATGGCGCGCCAGACCTTGCTCACGCCCGCCACCACGGCCAGCACCACCGCGCCGGCAACAATGCCGGCCACGGCATTGAGCAGGGTCGGGACTATGGCCGAGACCACACCCAGCCACTGGGCGCTGCTTGCAGCCACGCCTTCGATCCAGTGATGGGCCGCAGGTACGCCGTGGGTGAGGATGCCGCCACCGACCATAAACATGGCCGCGGTGCCGATCACCGACAGGCTTTTCATCATGTACGGCGCGGTACTCAACAAACCGCGGCCGAAACTGCGCTGGAAACCTGACCACACACCATCACCGGTTTTCTGGCTCAGGTACAGGCCGGCGTCATCCAGTTTGACGATGCCGCCCACCAGGCCATAAACCCCCACCGTCATCACGATGGCGATACCGCTGAGCACGACGACCTGCTGCAGCAACGGCGACTCGGACACGATTCCCAGGGTGATGGCGATAATTTCGGCCGACAGAATGAAGTCGGTGCGTATGGCCCCCTTGACCTTGTCTTTCTCGAAAGCCACCAGATCGACTTCTGCATCGGCCACCGCCTGTTGCAACGCCTGGTGCTTGCCCTGATCTTCGGCCTTGCTGTGCATAAACGGATGGGCGAGTTTTTCAAAACCCTCAAAACACAGGTAAGCACCGCCCAGCATCAACAGCGGCGTCACGGCCCACGGCGCAAACGCACTGATGGCCAGCGCCGCGGGCACCAGAATCAGCTTGTTGCGAAACGAGCCTTTGGCTACCGCCCACACCACCGGCAACTCCCGGTCGGCCCTTACGCCAGAGACCTGCTGCGCGTTGAGTGCAAGGTCATCCCCCAGCACCCCGGCGGTCTTTTTGGCGGCCACTTTGGTCATCAGCGCGACGTCATCAAGGACTGCGGCGATATCGTCGAGCAACACCAGTAAACTACTGCCTGCCATGGGCAAACTTCCCTTCCAGATTGAATGGTGCCAAGCATAGCGCGTGCCAGCCCTCAGGCTGCAATCTTGAGCAGCTCGCAAGCCCGGTGCTACCATGCCCGACCGCCCAACCAGGCAAGGAAATATCGGGTTTATGAGCAGTATCCGCGAGCGTAATAAAGAACTGATTTTGCGTGCCGCCAGCGAAGAGTTCGCTGACAAGGGTTTCGCCGCCAGCAAAACCAGCGACATCGCCGCCAAGGCAGGCTTGCCCAAGCCCAATGTCTACTACTACTTCAAATCCAAGGAGAACCTCTACCGCGAGGTCCTCGAAAGCATTATCGACCCTATTCTGCGCGCATCGACCCCGTTCAATGCCGACGGCGAACCCAATGCCGTGCTGAGCAATTACATCCGTTCCAAAATCATGATTTCCCGCGACCTGCCCTTTGCTTCAAAAGTGTTCGCCAGCGAAATCATGCATGGCGCCCCGCACCTGAGCGAGCAGCAGGTGCAATTGTTGAACGTCCAGGCCAAACACAACATTGACTGCATCCAGACCTGGATCGACCGTGGCCAGATTGCGCCGATCGACCCCCATCACCTGATGTTCAGTATCTGGGCAGCGACCCAGACCTATGCCGACTTCGACTGGCAGATCTCGGCCATCACCGGCAAAGCCAAACTGCAAGACAGCGACTACGAAGCCGCGGCCCAGACCATCATCCGCCTGGTGCTCAAGGGCTGTGCACCGGACTGACCACCCCCTGCCCCTGCCCCTGCCCCTGCCCCTGCCCCTGTAGGAGCGAGCTTGCCTCGCGAGCTTTTAAAACAGACGCGAGGCACAGGACTGCCCACCCCCTGCCCTCTGTAAGAACGAGCTTGCCTCGCGAGCCTTTAAAACAGATCGCGAGACAAGCTCGCTCCTACAACAAGCGGCGAGCCAATAGCGGACTACACCGCCACCCCCGCATCCGCCCGCAAACCCTGGGCTTCTATCGCACTGATGGCGCATTGCTCGTCAATATCCGAGGTATCGCCGCTGATACCCATGGCGCCTATCACCTGCCCCTGAGCATCGCGAATCAGTACCCCGCCCGGCGCAGGCACCACGTCACTCTGGCCCATGCCGTTCAGCGCGGCGAAAAACGCCGGGCGCTGCTGTGCATCCAGCGCCAGCAAACGCGAGCCCTTACCCAGTGCAATCGCGCCCCAGGCCTTGCCAATGGCAATGCTGGGCCGTAGCAGGCTGGCGCCATCTTCGCGCTGCAGCGCCAACAAATGCCCGCCGCTGTCCAGCACCGCCACGGTCAATGGGGCGGCGCTTATCCGGCGCCCTGTGTTCAAGGCCTGTGCGGTCAGGTCTAAAGCGACTTTCAAGGTTAAAGCACTCATGGTTGCCGTCCTTATTTTGTTATTGGAAAGCCTTTCGCGCGCCTCTATGGGCGAACTCGATGCAACCAATAGAACACAATAAATAATTTATTTGTATACAATTTTTAAAAGGAAAACCCTAAATCATTAGGCCTTGTGCCCTATTACAAGGGGGATCGGCTATTACAAACTGATTCTACAAAACCCATTGACCTGCGCACCGGAGCATGAATACACTCGCCAAACAGCCACTTGTATACAATTATAAAACGTAAGAGGCACAAAACGATGAGCAAAATGAGAGCAATCGAAGCCGCCGTTCTGGTGATGCGTCGCGAAGGTGTCGATACCGCATTCGGTATCCCGGGCGCCGCGATCAACCCGCTGTACTCTGCCCTGCAAAAGGTCGGTGGCATCGATCACGTCCTTGCTCGCCACGTCGAAGGCGCCTCGCATATGGCCGAGGGTTATACCCGCACCAAAGCCGGCAACATCGGCGTGTGCATCGGCACCTCCGGCCCCGCCGGGACCGACATGGTGACCGGCCTGTACAGCGCCTCTGCCGACTCGATCCCGATTCTGTGCATCACCGGCCAGGCCCCGCGTGCGCGGATGCATAAAGAAGACTTCCAGGCCGTGGACATCACCAGCATCGTCAAGCCCGTGACCAAGTGGGCAACCACGGTCATGGAGCCGGGCCAGGTGCCTTATGCCTTCCAGAAGGCCTTTTACGAAATGCGCTCCGGGCGTCCCGGCCCGGTGCTGATCGATCTGCCGTTTGATGTGCAAATGGCAGAAATCGAATTCGATATCGACGCCTACGAACCGATGCCGCTGTCCAGGCCGACGGCGACCCGGATCCAGGCCGAGAAAGCCTTGCACCTGCTCAACCAGGCCGAGCGCCCGCTGCTGGTCAGTGGCGGTGGCGTGATCAACGCTGACGCCAGTGAACTGCTGGTGGAGTTTGCCGAGCTGACCGGGATCCCGGTCATTCCAACCCTGATGGGCTGGGGCACCATTGCCGACGATCACCCGCTGATGGTGGGCATGGTCGGCCTGCAAACCTCCCATCGCTACGGCAACGCCACCCTGCTCAAATCCGACCTGGTGCTGGGCATCGGCAACCGCTGGGCCAACCGCCACACCGGCTCGATCGATGTCTACACCGAAGGCCGCAAATTCATCCACGTCGACATTGAACCGACCCAGATTGGCCGGGTATTTACTCCCGACCTGGGCATCGTTTCCGACGCCGGCTCGGCGCTCAGGATGTTCCTTGAAGTAGCCCGGGAATGGAAAGCCGCCGGCATCCTGAAAAACCGCAGCGCCTGGCTACAAAACTGCCAGCAGCGCAAAGCCACCCTGCACCGCAAGACCCACTTCGACAACGTGCCGGTCAAACCGCAACGGGTGTACGAAGAGATGAACCAGGTGTTCGGCAAAGACACCTGCTACGTCAGCACCATCGGTTTGTCGCAGATTGCCGGTGCGCAATTCCTGCACGTGTACAAACCGCGCCACTGGATCAACTGCGGTCAGGCCGGCCCGCTGGGCTGGACCATTCCGGCAGCCCTGGGGGTGGTCAAGGCCGATCCGCAGCGCAATGTCGTGGCCCTGTCCGGCGACTACGACTTCCAGTTCATGATCGAAGAGCTGGCCGTCGGCGCACAGTTCAACTTGCCGTACATCCATGTGGTGGTGAACAACTCCTACCTGGGCTTGATTCGCCAGGCACAGCGCGGGTTTGAAATGGACTACTGCGTACAGCTGTCTTTCGATAACCTCAATGCTCCGGAGCTCAACGGCTATGGCGTCGACCACGTAGCCGTCGCCCAGGGCCTGGGCTGCAAGGCACTGCGGGTCTTCGAACCGAACGACATCCAGCCGGCACTGCGCAAGGCTCAAGAGCTGATCAAGGAGTTCCGCGTACCGGTGGTGGTGGAAATCATTCTGGAGCGTGTGACCAACATTTCGATGGGCACTGAAATCAACGCAGTCAATGAATTTGAAGACCTGGCGCTGGTAGGCAACGACGCGCCGACCGCCATTTCGATGCTTGACTGACTGACTGCGCCCCTCTCACTTCGGGGAGGGGCATCCCCTTTTCACAGGAGTTCACCATGCCGCGTTTTGCCGCCAACCTGTCCATGCTGTTCACCGAACAGGATTTCCTTGTCCGTTTTCAAGCGGCTGCCAATGCTGGTTTCCACGGCGTTGAATACCTGTTTCCTTACGACTACAGCTCCGCCGAGATCAAGGCACAGCTCGACGCCAACAAACTGACCCAGGTGCTGTTCAACCTGCCGGCCGGTGACTGGGCCAAGGGCGAGCGCGGCATTGCCTGCCACCCGGACCGGGTTGAAGAATTTCGCGCGGGGGTCGATCTGGCCCTCGCTTATGCACAAGTCCTGGGCAACGACCAGATCAACTGCCTGGCCGGAATTCGCCCCCAGGGCGTGGCCGAGGCCGAGGTCGAAAAAACCCTGGTCAGCAACCTCAAGTACGCCGCCGACAAGCTGCAGGCGGCGGGGATCAGGCTGGTGATGGAGTCGATCAACACCCTCGACATTCCGGGCTTCTACCTGAACAACACCAAGCAGGCACTGGCCATTCAGGACAAGGTCGGCAGTGCCAACCTGTTCCTGCAATACGACATCTATCACATGCAAATCATGGAAGGGGATCTGGCCCGCACGATGCAGGCGCACCTGCCGCAGATCAACCACATCCAACTGGCCGACAACCCGGGGCGCCACGAACCCGGCACCGGCGAGATCAATTATCGCTTCCTGTTCGAGCACCTTGACCGTATTGGCTATCAAGGCTGGGTCGGCTGCGAATACAAGCCGCTGACCAGCACCGAAGCCGGTCTTGCGTGGCTCAAAACCCACAACGCGGTTTAAGCGCGACTACGGGTCTTTTGTGGGAGCCGGCTTGCCAGCGATTGGATCACCCGGCGAAAACGGAAACACCGCATCGCTGACAAGCCAGCTCCCACGGACCTGCATCAGCTGCAAATAAAAACAAGAGGATTTGTCATGGCTAAAATCGGATTTATCGGCACCGGCATCATGGGCTCACCCATGGCCAGCAACCTGCAAAAGGCCGGGCACAGCCTGTTCCTGTCCACCCACCACGGTGCAGCTCCTGCCGATCTGGTGGCCGCTGGCGCGGTCGCCCTGGCCAGCCCGCAAGAAGTCGCCCAGGAGGCCGAGTTCATCATCGTCATGGTCCCGGACACCCCCCAGGTCGAGGACGTGCTGTTCCGCGAGGACGGCATCGCTGCCGGCCTGAGCCCGAACAAAGTGGTGATCGACATGAGCTCGATCTCCCCCACTGCGACCAAAGCCTTCGCCGCAAAGATCAACGCCAAAGGCGCGCAATACCTGGACGCGCCGGTCTCCGGTGGTGAAGTCGGGGCCAAGGCAGGCACCTTGAGCATCATGGTCGGCGGCGACGAAAAGACCTTCGCCCGCGCCCTGTCCCTGCTCCAGAGCATGGGCAAAAACATCACCCTGGTCGGCGGCAACGGCGACGGTCAGACCGCCAAAGTGGCGAACCAGATCATCGTCGCCCTGAACATTCAGGCGGTGGCTGAAGCCTTGGTGTTTGCCGCCAAAAACGGCGCTGACCCGGCCAAGGTTCGTGAGGCCCTGATGGGCGGTTTTGCCTCTTCGAAAATCCTCGAAGTGCATGGCGAGCGCATGATCAAAGGCACTTTCGATCCGGGCTTCCGCATCAGCCTGCACCAGAAAGACCTCAACCTGGCGCTGGCCGGTGCCCGCGAGCTGGGGATCAACCTGCCCAACACCGCCAACGCACAACAAGTGTTCAGCACCTGCGCCGCCCTGGGTGGCAGCAACTGGGATCACTCGGCACTGATCAAGGGCCTGGAGCACATGGCCAACTTCTCGATCCGCGACAAATAAACCTGACGCTGACGAGGCACGAAGGCAGCGATGCGGGCCGCAGGACCGCGCTTGGCGGTTAGCAGTTAACCGCTAACCGCCAAGCGCTGACCACCAAGAGCTCGCAGCCTTCGTGCCTCGGCAGCGACTACCCCCTCCGCGTGCCACGGAACTCATCATGGGCTCAAACCAACTCAGTCCTGCATGCCCTGACTGGGCCACCGCTCTGTGCGCGGGGTTCAGTCAGATCTTCCTCCAGCGCCAGCCGCTGTGCGGGGTTTTGTGCTTGCTGGCAGTTCTGGTCAGTGCCCCGGGCCTGCTCAGTGGCGCGTTGCTGGGAGGGATTGCCGGGCTCTTGACTGCGCAACGCCGTGACTATCCCAAGGCCGAACGCCAGGCAGGCCTCTATAGCTACAACGGCATTCTGTTGGGCATGTTGCTGAGCCACCAACTGCAATGGTCGGCCCTGTTGCCGCTGCTGATCATCGCCAGTGCCGGCCTGAGTACCATGCTGATTCACCAGTGGCTCAAACGCGCGGCAGACGGGCAAAGCCTTCTGGCCTATACCGCGCCCTTTGTCGGGCTGGGCTGGATCCTGCTACACCTGCACAACCCGCCGGCCCAACCCCTGAATCACGACCTGCCACTCAATGGCCTGACCCTGGGTCTGGCCGTGCTCAAAGGCATTGGCCAGGTCATGTTGCTGCAACACCCCGTGGCCGGGTTGCTGATTGCGCTCGGGCTGTGGCTGAGCAGTTGGCGGGCCGCAGGCTGGGCATTGGCGGGATCGCTGGCAGGTCTTTTATTCAGTCTGTATCAACAGGACACCAGTGCCGCACTGAGCGGGCTCGGCGGCTACAACCCGGTGCTGGCCGCCCTGGCCCTGAGCCAGCAGCGACGTCGACCCTGGCTGCCATTGATCGGTATCGTCGTGACCCTGATCCTGACCCCCGGATTCATTGCCCTGGGGCTGCCCCTTTTAACCGCTCCATTTATTCTCGCCTGCTGGCTGGTGCATTCCAGTGTGCGGGTACTCAGACCCGCCGCGGCGAAATCCGAAGAGCAATGCAGGTTGCGCATTGAGCGTTAATCCTTGAACCTTCTGTCATTTAAGGCTCGAGCAACCTACATGAATAACAAGGATTGGCGTCAACGCCTGTACGTCATGGTCTTTCAGGCTGACACGCCTGCCGGGCGGCGCTTTGACACCACGCTGTTACTGATCATTCTGTGCAGCCTGGTGGTGGTGGTGCTCGACAGCATCAACAGCATTCACCGCGACTACGCCGATCTGCTGGCTTACATCGAGTGGGGTTTCACCTTTGTCTTTGCCGTGGAGTACGGCCTGCGCCTGTATTGCTCACCCAGGCCCCTGCGCTATGCCTTCAGCTTTTACGGGCTGGTGGACCTGCTGGCGATCGTACCCGGCATTCTGGCGATTTATTACAGTGACGCGCAGTACCTGCTGATCATCCGCATCATCCGCATGCTGCGCATCTTTCGGGTGCTCAAGCTGGTGCCGTACCTCAGCCAGGCCAACTACCTGCTCTCGGCCCTGCGGGGCAGCAAACAGAAAATCATCGTTTTCCTGGTCGGTGTATCGACCCTGGTGACCGTGTTCGGCACCTTGATGTATGTGGTTGAAGGCCCGGAGAACGGCTTTACCAGCATTCCTGTGAGCATCTATTGGGCCATCGTGACCCTGACCACTGTGGGTTACGGTGACATCGTGCCGCAAACCGTCCTCGGGCGAGTCATCTCGGCCATGGTCATGATCACGGGCTACTCGATTATCGCCGTGCCAACCGGTATTTTTACCGCCGAACTGGCCAACGCCATGCGCGGCGAGCAACTGCAGCACGACTGCCCGGCGTGCAAGAAACAACGTCACGAACAGTCCGCCTCATTCTGTTCACGCTGCGGCAATGCTCTATATGCTAAAAATGCATAACCAAAGTGCTTTTTAATCTTTTAAGACCTATGCGGCAGCGACTATAGTCGCTGGCAATTTGCCCCTATTGCTCCCTATAACAAGGAATGCGCAGTGAAAAAACTTTTTAGTGCCTCAATCCTGGCCGCTGGCCTGGCCCTCGGCAGCATTGCCCATGCAGCCACCCCGCCGCCATTGCTAAACGTGTCCTACGATGTGATGCGCGATTTCTACAAGGACTACAATGCCGCGTTCCAGAAACACTGGGAAGCCGAGCATGGCACCAAGCTCAATGTGCAAATGTCCTTTGGCGGTTCGAGCAAACAGGCCCGATCAGTGATTGATGGCCTGCCGGCTGACGTGATCACCATGAATATGGCCACCGACATCAATGCCCTGGCTGATAATGGCCAGCTGGTTCCGCAAAACTGGGTGACCCGCCTGCCGGACAACAGCGCGCCTTTCACTTCGGCCACCGTGTTTATTGTGCGCAAAGGCAACCCCAAAGCCCTGAAAGACTGGCCGGACCTGCTCAAGGATGGCGTGCAAGTGATAGTGCCAAACCCGAAAACCTCGGGTAACGGCCGCTACACCTTCCTTTCGGCCTGGGGCTATGTTCTGAAGAACGGCGGCGATGAAACCAAGGCCAAGGAGTTCGTCGGCAAACTGTTCAAGCAGGCTCCTGTACTGGACACCGGCGGCCGTGCAGCCACCACCACCTTTATGACCAACCAGATCGGCGACGTGCTGGTGACCTTCGAAAACGAAGCGGAAATGATCGCCCGCGAGTTCGGTCGCGACCAGTTCGAAGTGATCTACCCGAGCGTGTCGGCCGAAGCCGAGCCGCCAGTGACCGTAGTCGACAAGGTGGTGGACAAAAAAGGCACCCGCGCAACGGCCGAAGAATATCTGAAGTACCTGTGGTCCCCTGAAGGTCAGGAAATCGCCGCCAAAAACTACCTGCGTCCACGGGACCAGGCAATCCTGGCCAAGTACAACGACCGCTTCCCGAAAGTCGATTTCCTGTCGGTTGAGAAAACCTTCGGCGACTGGCGCGACGTGCAGAAAAAGTACTTCAACGACGGTGGCGTGTTCGACCAGATCTACAACGGTCAATAACCCCCACCCACGAGCTGGTCTGTAGGAGCGAACTAGTCTGTAGGAGCGAGCTTGCTCGCGAGCTTTTTCAACGCCACAACGAAGAGCTCGCTCCTGCAGGTTGGTTGGCAACCACCTCAAAGCTGTACAAAAACACAGTAAAAACAGTTGCCCTTCAGCCATTCTCTGCCATGCTGTGCACCTTCTGTGCGGCATGATGAATGAGTGGAGCTATGCGGCTGTTTCTGTGCGAAAAACCTTCCCAGGCCAAAGATATTGCGGCCGTGCTCGGTGCCAGCCGACGCGGTGATGGCTGCTGGGTGGGCCCCGCTGTCACCGTCACCTGGTGCATCGGTCACTTGCTCGAAACCGCCCCGCCCGATGCCTACGACGAGCGCTACAAGCGCTGGGTGCTGGCCGATCTGCCGATCATTCCCGAAAAGTGGAAAATGCGCGTCAAGCCCAAGACCGCCAGCCAGTTCAAGGCCGTCAAACGCCTGCTCGGCGAAGCCAGCGAACTGGTGATCGCCACCGACGCCGATCGCGAAGGTGAAATGATCGCTCGTGAACTGGTCGAGCACTGCCGCTATCGCGGGCCGATCCAGCGCCTGTGGCTGTCAGCCCTGGATGACGCGTCTATTCGCAAGGCCCTGGCCGCCCTCAAGCCGGGCAGCGAAACCTTTAACCTCTATCACTCGGCCCTGGGCCGCTCGCGGGCCGACTGGCTGATCGGGATGAACATGAGCCGCCTGTTCACCCTCCTCGGGCGCCAGTCCGGCTATCAGGGCGTACTCCCGGTGGGCCGGGTACAAACCCCCACCCTGCGACTGGTGGTCGACCGCGATCGCAGCATCAGCGACTTCGTACCCGTGGCTTACTGGGCCATCGACGTGCAGCTCAAACACGACGGGCAGTTGTTCATCGCTCAGTGGCGGGCCGATCCCGACACCTGCGACGAACAGGATCGCTGCCTCAATCAGGCCCATGCCCAGCAGGCGGCCGACGCCATCAACAGCGCCGGCAGTGCCCGGGTGAGCAAATTGCGCACCGAACGCATGCGGGAAGTCGCGCCACTGCCATTCGACCTCGGCACCCTGCAAGAAGTGTGTTCGAAAAAGCTCGGCCTCGGCGCCCAGGAAACCCTGGACATCGCCCAGGCGCTGTACGAAACCTACAAGGTGGTCACCTACCCACGCAGTGACTGCGGTTACCTGCCGCAAAGCCAGCACAGCGAAGCAGCATCGATTCTGGCAGCCCTGCAGCAGGCCGACCCGAGCCTGGCACCGCTGGCCGGACACCTCGACCCGCAACGCCGCTCCCGGGCCTGGAACGACGCCAAAGTCAGTGCTCACCACGGCATCATTCCTACGGCAGCGGCGAAAAACCTGGAACGCCTGACGGGCAAACACCGTGCGGTGTATACCCTGATTCGCGCACGCTATCTGGCGCAATTCCTGCCCAACCACGAATACGATCGCACCCAGGCCGACTTCGATTGCGCCGGCCAGGCCCTGCGGGCCGTGGGCAAGCAAATTGTCGAAGCCGGCTGGAAACGCGCCCTGCCCGAGGCCCTGGCTCCGGCCAGGGGTCGCGAAGCTGCGGCCCCGCAACCATTGCCGATTTTGCGCGAGGGTCTGGACTGCGCCATTGCCAACGTCCACCTCAAAGACCTGTGGACCCAGCCACCCAAGCCTTTCACCGAAGGCGACCTGATCAAGGCAATGAAAAACGTCGCCAAACTGGTGCAGGACCCGCTGTTAAAACAAAAGCTCAAGGACACCACCGGCATCGGCACCGAGGCCACCCGCGCCGGGATCATTCAGGGGCTGCTGGATCGTGGCTACCTGATCAAAAACGGCAAGGCCCTGGCCGCCACTGCGCCGGCCTTCAGCCTGATCGATGCGGTGCCCCGCGCCATCGCCGACCCCGGCACCACTGCCATCTGGGAACAAGCGCTGGACATGGTGCAAAGCGGTGAAATGACCCTGGAGACCTTCGTCGCCAAACAGGCGGCGTGGATGAGCAAACACATCGCCCGCTGCAGTGGCATGACCATGACCATCAGCGGCCCGGCCAGCCCGGCGGGCATGGCGCCGGCGTGGAAGAAAAAACGTAAGGCAGCGCCCGCCAGGGCAAAGCCAAAGCGGGCGGTGAAAGCTAAAAGCACTTGAGCCGGCGGCTGCCGGTCAAAGCGTCAGCGAGCCGTTGATGCAGGTCACTGCGGCACCGCCGACCCAGATATCGGCGCCGACTTTCTCAATCGATACCCGCCCTTCCCGGCCCATGGCCGTGCCCTGGCTGGCCACATAGCGCGACGGAGCAATACCCGCGCCAATCAACCATTGCGCCAGCCCGGCATTCAGGCTGCCAGTCACCGGATCTTCCGACATGCCGTCACCGGCAACGAAGGCACGGACTTCAAATTGCGCTTCAGTGCCGTCGCGCTCGGGGTTCCACGGGGCGACTACGCCGACCACCCGATTATGCAACTGTGAAAAGTCCGGCTTCAGCGCCAGCACCTGTTCGCGATCGCGCAGCAGCAACCCCAGCCAGCCGGGACCATTGTCGATCCAGCGGGCCTGCACCACCGCCCGGGTGTCGATCCCCAGGCCACGGCAGATGCGCTGCAGCAGGTCGTCATCCAGGGCTTCGTCGCGCAGCAGAGGCGGTGCAGTGAAAGCCAGCTGTCCATTCTGGCGACGAACCCGGATCAGGCCCACGGCGCATTCCTGGATGATTTCTTCACCCCGCGGCTTGCCACCTGCTTCCAGCCAGGCATGGCAACTGCCCAACGTCGGGTGCCCGGCAAAGGGCAGCTCCCTGAGGGTGGTGAAAATCCGCAGGCGGTAATCTGCTTCCGGGTTTTGCGGTTTGAGGACGAAAGTGGTTTCACTGAGGTTGGTCCAGCGCGCAAAGTCGGCCATTTGCTGATCGCTCAGACTGTCCGCGTTCAACACCACCGCCACCGGGTTGCCTTTGAGGGCAACCGTGCTGAAAACATCCACTTGTTTGAATTCAAATTGGCTCACTGCGACCTCCTGTTTTCGAATAAATCGCAGCCTACCATGGCCCCCGTACTGTAGGAGCGGGCTTGCCCGCGAGCTTTTACAACGCAGCAACAAAAAGCTCGCGAGCAAGCTCGCTCCTACAGGGTCAATGGCAAACCGGTATCATCGCTGCAGATTTAACTCAGGAGCACAGCATGACTGCACGTACCTTCCTCATCACTGGTGCCAGCAAAGGTATCGGTCGCGCCCTGGCAACCTGGCTGGCGCAAGCCGGGCATACCGTGGTGGGCATCGCCCGCAATGCCGATGACCCGAGCTTTCCCGGCACGCTGGTGGCGCTGGATCTGGCCGACCGCGAACGCAGCGCCCAGGTGCTCAGGGAACTCAGCGAACGCTTTGCGTTTGACGGGCTGGTGAATAACGTAGGGCTGGTTCGCCCTCAAGCACTGGGTGAGATCGATCTGGATGCGTTTGATGACGTAATGCGGGTCAACCTGCACTCGGCGCTGCAAGCCACCCAGGCTTTGCTGCCGGGGATGCAGGCACGGGGCTGGGGCCGGATTGTCAATATTTCCAGCCTGACGGTGCTGGGCATCGCTCAACGCACCGCCTATGCCGCGGCCAAAGCCGCACTGGTCAGCTTCACCCGTTCGTGGGCACTGGAGCTGGCGCAAAGCGGGATCACCGTGAACGCCGTGGCCCCGGGCCCTACCGAAACCGAACTGTTCCGTGCCAATAACCCGCCGGGTTCGGCAGGCGAAGCCCGCTATCTGGCCGGAGTGCCGATGGCACGTCTGGGACAACCCGAGGAAATTGCCTCGGCAATTGCCTTCCTGCTCTCGGAGAACAGCGGCTTCATCACCGGCCAGACCCTGTTTGTCGACGGCGGTGCCTCGGTAGGCAAGGCCGCGTTTTAATGCGCATGCGGGCAAGCGCACGGCACTTGCCCGCACCACGGAACGATTTACACCAGGTCGGTGCCGTCACGTCTGGCCTTGCGCATATCGCGGTACACGCTGACGCACAGGGTGATCATCACGCCCGCCGCTATCACCGGCCAGATCATTACATAAAGGGTTAACGCGTAGCTGGACATGGGGAATCTCCTTGTTCAATTGCAGGTTTATCCGAGGTTTCGGGCACAGGGTTGTAGTGGAAGGCCACCACACGCTCATTGATGCAGTCGAAATCAAAGTTTTCGTTGGACAGCAAACTCACCAGTACACAGACCACGGTGCTGATGCCGTAGGCAGTGAGTGAACTGAGCAAAACCGGGTAGTCGCGCAAGAAGCCAAAGGCAAAGGGTGCAAGCACCAGAAACGCCAAGCCGCCCAAGGTGAATCCGACCTTGCGTCCGAAGAAACCAAAGGCCATCAAACCTATGACTACCCCGCCACCGACCGATGCAAAGAGTTCGAAGAACAGGGCCACCACTCCCTGCAGTTCCAGCAGTTCGAAGCGCGCCACCAGAAACATGACAAAACCGGCAATGGCCGCACTGGTGAAGGCGGCATTGGTGATGCGCCCCCAGTACAGGCTGGCGATTACCGGGAACACGATGGCTCCCCACAGTGCGCCGACAAAAATCAGCATGGTCAGGATGTCCAGCTTGAGACTGGCGAAAACCACCGCGAGCATCGTCGCCACCACCATGGTCATGCGCCCGACGAACAACATGGTTTTAGGATTGGGTTTGCCCTTGGCCATATTTTTGCCATAGACGTCGGTCATCACCAGCGCCGACAACGCCGACAGATCCGAATCGGCAGTGGACGACAGCGAGCCAATCACCATGATGAAAAACAGCCCGACCGCAAAAGGTGGCAAGTAGGTCGAGGCCATCTGCGGGATCAGGTTGTTAAGGTCGCCGTCCACCGGTTGCACGCCGGCCAGCAAAGCCAGAAAACCCAGCATGCCAAGGCCGATCACGATCGAGGCATAGCCGATGGTGGCCGTGACAAAGGTCGATTTCATCAGGTCTTCACGCACCGCGAACAGCCGCTGGGCGATGGTCTGGTTACCAATGGCATACGCCAGCACCGCGACAAAATAGGGGGCGCCCTGCTCCAGAATCGCGGTTTTCGAGTAAAAACTCGCTTGTTCGGCAGAAATATTCGGCATGCCCCGGGCAAATAATTCCGGGCCGCCGAGCTGGAAGAAAATAATCGGAATAATCACCACGGCCGCGAAGATCATGGCGATCAACTGACCGAAATCCGTCAGCACCGAAGAGCGAAAACCCGACCAGATGGTGTAGCCCAGAATCCCGAAGCCTGCGATCAAGACCCCGTGGATAAAGCTCAAGGGCGAGAGTACCGCCACCAGCGCCCCGGCGGCGGTGAAGTTGACCATCAGGCTGATCATGCTCCCGACAATATTGGAGCCCGCCAGAATCATCTGGCTGGAGCGCCCGTGCCGGGCATGCATGATTTCCGCCAGGGTATGGGCCTTGGGTGCCAGCTCGCGAAAACGCCGGCCGAAGGGGTAGATAAACAGAATCATCAGCGCGCCCCAGAAGCCGTAATGCAGCGCCCCCGAAAGACCGAACTTGTAGCCGGAGCTGGCAGCGGCATAGAACGAGGCCGCCCAGATCCAGGTGGCGGTCATGCTGGCAGCCGCCATGCCGAAACCAATGGAATTATTGGAGACCATATAACCGTCGACGTTTTCGTCCTTGCGCCCGACGCGCAACGACACCAGAAAGGTCAGGCCATAGAAACAGAACAGAAGCAGCAACACGGTGGGGGTGGAAAGTTGAAACATTCCTTTCTCCTTTTTATGTGCGCCACAGTCGTCACAGTCGCAACGAAAGGCCGATAAAGGCAGGCGCAAAACAACCCGGGTTTCCTGACAGGCAGGCAGCGACGGACAGCGGTCCGCTGGGTTGTTTTCATGAAGGCTGACAAGGGACGGGACGCAAAGGGCGACCCAGGTCCAAAGGTAAAGCGTGCGCCAGCACGTTGAACCCTGTGCTTGCAGCAATGGCCGGCAAGAGCCGGAAGATGAGTCGGTATCCAAGGCACAAGGCCTGACACCGACAGCCGGGAATTATAACAGGCTTGGGGCGGGGATTGCCGGTTGCAGTCCCACAAACAAAAACGGCGACCCGAGGGCCGCCGTTACTACATCACTTGAACTGCCGGCTCAACCCCGGCGGAACACCGCTGGTGTCGGTCTCTTCCCACGGGCCATTGGGGCTGACTGCCCGGCTCCAGCCATTGTCCCAACGGTAGTAGGCACGCTGGCGATAGAAGATGTTGGTCTGGTCATCCAGCACATAGACCCCCATGCGCGCATCCCAATGGCTCGGGCCACCGGGTGGCGGCGCGAAGGTGGCCGAAGTCCGCGGCAGCGGCTTGGGCGGCTTGGGGATGGGCATGTCCGGCAACGGCTGACCCGAAGGCTGCGGCGCCGGTTGCGGAGCCGGCGTCGATGGCGCCGAGGGTTCATAGGGCTGATGAACCGCACAGGCACTGAGGCCTAAAACCAGACTGAGCACAGTGATGCGTACAAGGACGGCCATGGATAATTCTCTTGTCATTGATTGCCCTGCAGGAGCGAGCTTTTCGTTGCCGCTTTGAAAAAGCTCGCTCCTGCGGGTTCCCGGTTATTTGTCCGGACTGTCGATGGTCAGCTGTTGCAGCTGCGTGGTGCTGCTGGACAGCGGTTTGCCCCGCCCTATCCACTCGCCGGCTGTTGGCTGGCCGGCGCGGGAGATGCGTGCCATGAGTTGGACTTCAGGAAAGTTGGACAGTTTCAATTGCGGCATCATTGCGTCGACATCACCCAGTTCAACGGTGATCGGCAGGTCGGCCACGGTCACGCGCTTGACCGCCAGAGGTGCCGGCGGGCCTGAGACTGCACGGGCGAAGATGAAGACGCTGTCACCCGGCAGGACCTGGGCCTTGACTGCATCAGCCAGATCGACACTGACCTTGATCGAAGCCCGGGCCTTGGCCGCAGGGGCCTCTTCGACTTTGCCACCACTGGCCAGCAACTGCTGACGAGCACGTTCGATGCCGCCTTCCAGCGCTTCACGGGACTTGTCACCCTGGGGCAGTTCGTTGAGCAGACGCTGCCAATAGGTGATGGCTTCCTGATAACGCTTGCCTTCAAAGGCGGCGATACCCAGCAGACCGAGGCTGGTGACTTCTTTCGGATCGGCCTTCAGGGCTTCATCGGTCAGCGCCTGGGTCTTGTCGCTCCACTGTTTGTCATCGGCAAAGTACTGCGCCTGGGCCCACTGACCCAACAACTCCGGCTGACGGCCGGCCAGGGCCACGGTGCGCTCAAACACTTTGGCGGCGTCGGCCGGGCGGTTTTGCGCCATATAGGCACGCCCCAGGAAATACAGGCCTTCGGCCGAGTCCGGCTGCGCTGCCGCAGCACGCTCCAGGCGCGCGACCATCTCTTCAAGGGATTGCGGCGGTTGCGAGAATTCGCGGGTCAGCTCGACTTTATCGCTGGAGCCATAGTGCAGGTACAGGCCCAGACCCAATACCGGAACCATGATCGCTGCCAGCAGTGGCAAGGCTTTGCCCAGGCTGGAAACCCGCGCCGGGGCCACGCCTTCAGTGTCTGCCAGCAATTCCCGGGCGGCTTCGGCACGCCCGGCTTCCAGCTGCCCGGCGTTCAATACGCCCTCTTCAAGCTGCTGCTGCAATTCAGCCAGACGCTCCTGATACAACGCCACGTTGAGCGCGGTACGGTCTTCTTCACGCTGGGCACGACGCCCGCGCAGTACCGGAATCAATAAAAAACTGAGGGCAATGAGTAGCAGCAAGCCTGCTGCGAGCCAGAAATCAATCATCTTTGGTTTTATCCAGCAAAGTGTCGAGGCGCTGACGCTCTTCGACAGAAAGTGTGTCCGAGCCTGCAGCCTGCGGGGCTCGACGACGGCGACCGACAATCACCCCGATCAGCACCAGGCCACCGAGTAGCAAGGCGAACGGGCCAAACCAGAGCACTGCGGTCTTGCTGGTCAGGGCCGGCTTGTAGAGCACGAAATCGCCGTAGCGCGCGACCATGAAGTCGAGGATTTGCTGGTTGTCCTTGCCCTCGCCCAGCATGCGGTAGATCTCGCGCCGCAGGTCGGTGGCGATCGGTGCATTGGAATCGGCAATGTCCTGATTCTGACACTTGGGGCAACGCAGTTCCTGGGTCAGCTCGCGAAAACGCGCGCGTTCGGCATCATTGGCAAACTCATAGGTGTCGATGGCCCCCTGGGCCACGCCGCTCAGGGCCAGGCCCAGGGCTGCTGCCGCTAACCAGCGCTTCATGGCTTGGCCTCATCAACCAGCGCCTGATAGCGGCTGGCCAGTTGTTCGCGCCAAACGGTTTCATCGATCACACCGACAAACTTGTGGCGAATGATGCCCTTGCTGTCGATCAGGAAGGTCTCGGGCGCACCGTACACCCCGAGGTTCAGGCCCAGCGAGCCGTCTGCATCGTTGATGTCCAGCTGGTAGGGATTGTGAAAGTCCTTGAGCCATTTTTTGGCGTCGGCATTCACGTCCTTGTAGTTGACGCCGTAAATCACCACACCCTGCTCGGCCAGTTTGGTCAGCACCGGGTGCTCGACCCGGCACGAAATGCACCAGGTGGCCCACACGTTGACCAGCGCCGGCTTGCCCTTGAGGTCGGCCTCGGTCAGGGTCTTGTCACCCTCGACCGCTGGCAGGCTGAAGGCCGGGAACGGTTTGTCGATCATTGCCGAGGGCAATTCGGTGGGGTCCAGGTACAGGCCTCTGTAGAGAAACCACGCCATGCCCAGAAATACGGCCAGCGGAACCAGCATCAACCAGCGCTTCATACGGTGGCTCCTGTCATGCCCAATGCTTCACGCACGCGGCTTTTAACCTTGACCCGATAACGCCGGTCCATCGCTGCCAGCAAACCGCCAAAGCCTGTGAGCAGGCCGCCGAACCAGATCCAGCGCACGAACGGTTTGACATGCACCCGTACGGCCCAGGCACCGTTATCCAGCGGTTCACCCAGTGCTACATAGAGGTCACGGGTAAAGCCGGCATCGATCCCGGCTTCGGTCATCATCGAGTTCTGCACCGTGTACAAACGTTTTTCCGGGTGCAGCACGCTGACTTCCTTGCCGTTACGGATCACCCGTACCGTGCCTTTGTCCGATGTGAAGTTGGGGCCCTGGTAATGCTTGGCACCTTCAAAAATGAAGTGATAACCACCCAGTTCCATGGACTCGCCCGGCGCCAGACGCAAGTCGCGCTCGGCACTGTTCTGGCTCGACAACACCACGCCCAGCGCGCAGACCGCAATCCCCAGGTGGGCGATCTGCATGCCCCAGTAGCTGCGGGTCAGGCTGCGCATGCCTTTGATCAGGCCTTTGTGACGGGTTTTGTCGCCAATGTCGCGCACCCCGGCCAGCAACACCCAGGCCGCCAGCATAAAGGTGGTGATCACCGCCCAGTTGAAGTCGCCATAAGCTACGCCGGCAATCGCCGCCAGCGCCGCACTGCCCAGCAGCACCGGGGTCAGCATGCTCAGCAGCCATTTGACCGGAGTGTCTTTCCAGCGCACCAGCATGCCGACGGCCATTACCACCATCAGCAAGCCCATCAGTGGAATGAACATGGCGTTGAAATACGGCGGGCCGACCGACATCTTGGCGCCACTGATGGCATCCAGAATCAGCGGATACAAGGTGCCCAGCAGAATCATCGAAGCGGCCACCACCAGCACCAGGTTATTGCCCAGCAGCAAGGTTTCGCGGGACCACAGCTTGAAGCTGACGTGGCTCTTGACCACCGGTGCACGCAACGCAAACAGGGTCAGCGAACCGCCTACGACAAACAGCAGGAAAATCAGGATGAACACCCCGCGCTCGGGGTCGGAGGCAAACGCGTGGA
Organism: Pseudomonas sp. Lz4W; assembly: GCF_000346225.2. Classification (NCBI taxonomy): domain Bacteria; kingdom Pseudomonadati; phylum Pseudomonadota; class Gammaproteobacteria; order Pseudomonadales; family Pseudomonadaceae; genus Pseudomonas; species Pseudomonas sp. Lz4W. The sequence goes on from NZ_CP017432.1 coordinate 3,291,706, forward strand.
CCGACGTCAGCACGCCGGAACGCACCAGGAAGGTCCCCAGCAGGCTCAACGAAAAGGCGGCAATCGCCAGCAACACGGTCCAGCTTTTGAACACTCCGCGTTTTTCGGTCACGGCCAGCGAGTGAATCAGCGCAGTGCCCACCAGCCATGGCATGAACGAGGCGTTTTCTACCGGGTCCCAGAACCACCAGCCGCCCCAGCCAAGCTCGTAATACGCCCACCACGAACCCAGGGTGATACCGATACCGAGAAAGGCCCAGGCAACGATGGTCCACGGACGCGACCAGCGGGCCCAGGCAGCATCCAGCCGACCGCCGAGCAAGGCGGCAATGGCGAAGGCAAAGGCCACCGAGAAACCGACATAGCCCATGTACAGCATCGGCGGGTGAACGATCAGACCGATGTCCTGCAGCAGCGGGTTAAGGTCATTGCCGTTTGCAGGAATTTGCGGAAGCAGACGTACGAACGGATTCGAAGTCATGATCAGAAACAGCAGGAAGCCGATACTGATCATGCCCATGATCGCCAGCACCCGGGCAAGCATCACTTGCGGCAACTGGCGCGAGAAGATCGACACGGCGAAGGTCCAGCCCCCCAGAATCATCGCCCACAACAGCAGCGAACCTTCGTGGGCGCCCCACACGGCGCTGAACTTGTAGTACCAGGGCAGCGCGCTGTTGGAGTTGCTCGCCACGTACGCCACCGAGAAATCATCACTCATAAAGGCGTAGGTCAGGCAACCGAACGAAAACAGCAGGAAGGCAAACTGGCCCCAGGCGGCAGGTTGCGCCAGGCTCATCCACAACTTGTCGCCGCGCCAGGCACCCAGCAGCGGCACGATGGCCTGCACGATGGCAAAGCACAGGGCCAGAATCATGGCCAGCTGGCCCAATTCAGGAACAAACAGTCCAAACGTCATTACTTAACCCTCTTTAGCCGGTACAGGCGCGGACTGGCCACTTTCATTCAACGCTTTGGTCACTTCGGGCGGCATGTATTTTTCGTCGTGCTTGGCCAGCACTTCATCAGCCACCACCACACCCTGAGCGTTGAGCTTGCCCAGGGCGACGATGCCCTGCCCCTCACGGAACAGATCCGGGAGGATGCCGCGATAAGCGATGGTTACGGACTTGTTGAAATCGGTGACCACGAACTGCACGTCCAGCGAGTCGCCAGAGCGTTTCAGCGAACCGGCTTGCACCATGCCGCCGGCACGAATGCGGGTGTCCAGCGGGGCTTCGCCATTGGCGATCTGGGTCGGGGTGTAGAACAGGTTGATGTTCTGCTGCAGGGCACTCAAGGCCAGGGCAACGGCAATGCCTACCCCCACCAGAATTGCCAGGATGATGATCAAACGTTTTTTGCGCAGCGGATTCACTTCGAGTTCTCCCGGCGCAAACGACGCGCCTCTTGTTGCAGATAACGCCGGCGCGCCACAATCGGCAGCGCTACGTTCAACCCCAGCACTGCCAGGCAAATGCCATAGGCCGACCAGACATATACCGCGTGATGGCCCATGGCGATAAAGTCGCCGAAAGACGCAAAGCTCATCGCCCACCCTCCAGCGCTTTCAATACCAGAGCCTTGACCCAGCTACTGCGGGCCTCGCGTTTGAGTACTTCGAGGCGCATGCGCAACAACAGCACGGCGCCAAAGAAGCAATAAAAACCCAGCACCGTCAGCAGCAATGGCAACCACATTTCCATCGGCATGGCCGGTTTTTCGGTCAGGGTGAAGGTCGCGCCCTGGTGCAGGGTGTTCCACCACTCGACCGAGTATTTGATGATCGGGATATTGATCACGCCGACAATCGCCAATACCGCGCAGGCCTTGGCCGCGCTGTCGCGATTGGTGATGGCATTGCCCAGGGCAATGAGGCCGAAGTACAGAAACAGCAGGATCAGCATCGAGGTCAGGCGAGCATCCCACACCCACCACGAGCCCCACGTCGGCTTGCCCCAGATCGCACCGGTGAGCAGCGCCACGGCGGTCATCCAGGCACCGATGGGCGCTGCGCACTGCAGGGCCACGTCGGCGATTTTCATCTTCCAGACCAGGCCAACCACGCCGCACACCGCCAGCATCACATAACAGGACTGGGCCAGCATCGCCGCCGGCACATGGATATAAATGATCCGGAAGCTATTGCCCTGCTGGTAGTCGGGCGGCGCAAATGCCAGGCCCCAGACTACCCCGCAGGTAATCAGCAGCGCTGCCGCAATGCTTAACCAGGGCAGCAGGCGCCCGCTGATGGCATAGAACCATTTGGGCGAGCCGAGTTTGTGAAACCAAGTCCAGTTCATCACGCTGTTTCCATCACGGTGCTTTGCCACGCCCGAGGGTCGTTGACAAAGCCAGGGTCTTTACTGGCCCCGTGGGGCCAGACCTCATTATTCGCCGACGCTGATTTTCAGGCCGGCGGCTATAGCAAAAGGTGTCAGGGTTACTGCCAGGGCGGTCAGGCTTGCAAGCCAAAGCAGATAACCCGTCGCAGGCATGCCTTGCAAGGCCGCCTGCAACGCGCCGCTGCCAAGAATCAGCACCGGGATATATAAAGGCAGAATCAGCAGGGCCAGCAGCAGGCCACCCCGTTTGAGGCCCACGGTCAGCGCCGCGCCAACAGCGCCGAGCAGGCTCAAGACCGGCGTACCCAGCAACAACGACAGCAGCAAGACCGGCAGGCAGGCCACCGGCAACCCCAGCATCAAGGCCAGCAGCGGCGACAGGATGACCAGGGCCAGACCGGAAAACGCCCAGTGTGCCAGCACTTTGGCCAATACCAGTAGAGGCAGGGGGTGCGACGAAAGGACCCACTGCTCCAGTGATCCGTCCTCGAAATCACTGCGGAAAAGCCCGTCCAGCGAGAGCAAAACCGATAACAGGGCAGCTACCCAGAGCAGCCCCGGAGACAAGGTTTGTAACAACTGAGTCTCGGGTCCGACAGCCAACGGGAACATGGCGATCACAATTGCGAAGAACACCAGAGGGTTGGCCAGTTCCGCCGGACGGCGAAACAGCAAACGCGCTTCACGTGCCACCAAGGTTGCGAACACACTCATACAGCCCAATGCCCCAGGTCGATATCGCGGTAACCGGCCGGCATCCGGGTCAGGTTGTGGTGAGTGGTCAGTACCACCATGCCACCGCGTTCGCAGTGACTCGCCAGGTGCTCTTCGAGCTGGGCCACACCCTGTTTATCGAGCGCGGTAAACGGCTCATCGAGAATCCACAACGGCGGGCTGTCCAGATGCAGCCGCGCCAGAGCCACACGCCGCTGCTGACCTGCGGACAAGGTGTGGCACGGTACATCTTCAAAACCCTTGAGCCCCACTGCAGCCAGCGCTGCCCAGATAGCGTCACGGGAGGCCGGGCGATGCAGGGCACAGAGCCAGGCCAGGTTCTCTTCCGCGGTGAGCAAATCCTTGATACCGGCAGCATGGCCGATCCAGAGCAGATTACCGGCCAGTTGCGTTCGCTGACTGCTCAACGGCAGGCCATTGAGCCGGACTTCACCCGCCGTCGGCTGCATCAGGCCTGCCAACAAACGCAACAGGCTGGTCTTGCCGCTGCCGTTGGGCCCGCTGATTTGTAACATGTCGCCGCTGGCGAGTCGCAATTCGAGATTCTCGAACAGCATCCGCCAGTCGCGCTCACAGGCGAGTGCTACGGCTTCTAAAAGAGGGCTGGTCACGTAATTGAGGCCTTCACGGTTCAAGTCGGCTGAGGCGCGGCCGTTAAAATGATGCAGGATAAATGCTTTGGCGACCTGTTTCAGAGAGCTGGGTCAAACAATAGCGATGTTTTCACCCGCTCTGAACGACGGGGCAGCATTATACATGCCATGCCCTACTCTAAATGAGCCAATTTCGACAGGCTGTTACGATGAAAGGCGACATGACAATTCCACCCGTCCTGCCCGCTGCGCCGACCGCCGTACGTCCTGGCATTACGGGCGGTGAAACGCTCAAATTGCTGCAGCCTCTCCCGGGCCTGATCGGCCCCGGCCAAAGTGCACAGGCACAAGTGTTATCACTTAAACAGGGGGATGCGGCCTTCCAGCTGCTGCTCCGATTGACCCTCGATAGCGGGCGCCAGACCAATGTGCAAGTCAGCAGCCTCCAACCCCTGCCCCTGGGCACCCTGCTCGCCGTGAGCCAGCCCGGCCCCGGCAGTCTGGCCATCAGCCTGCAGCAAGCCCTGAGCAGCGGCGTGGCCAGCCTCACCCGGCTTGACCCGCAACAATTGCCGGCGGGCAGCCTGCTGCAGGGCAAAGTGCTGACCACCCAGCTGCTGGCCCAGAGCGCTGGTCAGCCTGCGGTCTATCGCTCAATGGTCACACTGCTCAACAGCGCCCTGAACGGCAGCACCCTGACTGTGGACAGCCCCCAACCCTTGCGCGTGGGCAGCTTGCTGAGTGCACAGGTGCAGGATGCACAGACCCTGAATTTTGTCCCGCTGAGCGGTCGTCAGGATCAACTGGCGGTGGCGCAACAACTGGCCATGCAGCAAGGTCGCCAGGCTTCACTGGAAGGCCTGCTCAGCGCCCTGCAAAAACTCCCGGCCAGCAACAACATGCCCGACGCGTTGCGCGCCTCCATCGACAAGCTGTTGGCGGGCTTGCCTACGCCAGCAGAGTTGAGTAACCCCAAAACATTAGGAGCGGCCCTACTCAACAGCGGCGCTTTTCTGGAAGCCAGACTGCTGAACGGCCAAACCCAGGCCCTGGCTCCAGACATGAAAGCCACATTGCTGCGCCTGATTGCACAGATCTTGCCGGGCGTACCTGCAAACTCCGCTTTCACCCCCGCCATGGCCGTCAGCAGCCAGGCCCAGGCCATGCCGACCTTTGTCCGCAATGCCCTGGGGATGCTCGGCCAGGTCAGCGCCAAACCCCAGCCTGGCGGCTTTCCGCTGCCCAAGCGTGGACTGCCCGGTGGCGAAGACGAAGACAGCCTGGAACATTTGCTGAAACTCGCAGCGGCGGCCATTTCGCGCCTGCAAAGCCATCAACTGTCCAGCCTGGAGCAAAGCGGACGAACCGCTGATGGCAACCTGCTGACCACCTGGCAACTGGAAATACCGATGCGCAACGCCCACGACGTAGTTGCGCTGCAGATCAAGTTTCAGCGTGAAGATCCGGGAGAGAAACAAGCCCAAGACACGGCCGAAAGCCGTGAAGTCAAAGATCAGCTGTGGCGGGTGGAACTGGCCTTCGACCTGAGCCCGCTGGGCCCCTTGCATGTACAGGCGCAATTGCTTCGCGGCAACCTGTCGGGCCAGCTCTGGGCGCAACGGGCCAGTACCGCAGAACTGATCGCCAGCCAGCTGAGCACGTTACGCCAGCGTCTCAACGATGCCGGGCTGAGCGTGACCGATCTCGATTGCCACCAGGGCATCCCGCCGCAAGGTGGCCACACCCCACTGGAACAACGCTGGGTCGACGAAACCGCATGAGCACAGAGCCCGAAACGCGTCAGGCGATTGCCCTCAAATACGACGGCAAACAAGCGCCCACCCTCACAGCCAAGGGTGACGATGAACTGGCCGAAGCCATTCTCAAACTGGCCCGCGAGTACGAAGTGCCAATTTATGAAAATGCCGAGCTGGTGAAATTACTGGCGCGCATGGAACTGGGGGACAGCATCCCGCAGGAGTTGTACCGCACCCTGGCGGAGATCATTGCCTTTGCCTGGCAGCTTAAAGGCAAATTCCCGGAGGGATTCGATCCCGATGCCGGGCCGGTGGAACGGGATATAACCCCGCCGAAATAAGGCCGCTCACAAGGCACCTGTAGGAGCGAGCTTGTCTCGCGAGCTTTTCAACCAAACCCCAAGAGCTCGCGAGACAAGCTCGCTCCTACAGGGGTTGTGCTGTGCAGAAATGCGGGAGATTGCAGACTTCACCGTCCAGGCCGGCAGGCACCCCATGCAGGAAGCTGCTACCGCATCTGTAGGAGCGAGCTTGTCTCGCGAGCTTTTCAGCAAAACCGCAAAGAGCTCGCGAGACAAGCTCGCTCCTACAGGTTTGGCGGTTCAGCCTTTATGCATCTTGCTCATCAACTCGGCCTCGGCCTGGGTCAGGCCGCAGGACTGGGTCAGTTCGTCAACGCTGGCACCCATGCCCACCAGACGCGCTGCCTGGTTGAACGACAGGCTCGTGGGGTCGCGCTGTTCCAGCTGGGTCAGCTTCTCGGGCAGCGGCGCTACCACGGCGCGCAGTTCGTGCAGATCTTCGCCCATCTGCACGCTGCCGTTCTGGTAGGTGTCCAGCCGCCGGGTCAGTTCCTTGAGGCGCCGGTCACGCAGTTCGTCCGCCCCCGCCTGCTGTGCGGCACTCACGCGCTGGCGGCGGATATAGGTCACCAGCACCCACAGTGTCGCCACCCAGAGCAGGCCCAGGACGATTACCGCCGCCTCAAGGATCAATCAGATGTTCTCCAGGTCCGACCACTCTTCTTCGGTCATCATCTTGTCCAGCTCAACCAGAATCAGCAGCTCGCCGTTCTTGTTGCACACACCCTGGATAAATTTTGCCGACTCGTCATTGCCCACATTGGGCGCCGTTTCGATTTCAGACTGACGCAGGTAAACCACTTCCGCCACGCTGTCGACCAGAATCCCCACCACTTGCTTGTCGGCTTCGATGATGACGATCCGCGAGTTGTCAGTAATCTCGGCACCCTGCAAGCCAAAACGCTGACGCGTGTCTATCACCGTCACCACATTGCCGCGCAGGTTAATGATGCCCAGCACGTAAGACGGCGCACCAGGAACCGGGGCGATTTCGGTATAACGCAGTACTTCCTGCACCTGCATGACGTTGATGCCGTAGGTCTCGTTGTCCAGCTTGAAGGTGACCCACTGCAGGATCGGATCTTCGCTGCTCTGTTGTGCCGCTGCCTTGCTCATACCCAAACCCCTGAAGAAATACCGTCGATGCGGTGTGTACTGTCTGACCGCGGCCAAAGGCCCGGTGGTTTATTTGTCGGTTGCCCCGGCGGCGGCACTGGCCATGTGCTTGACCGCACCACTGCTGATCAACTCTGCCAGCTGCGCCACGTCCAGCAGCGCACACATGTGTTCAATCACAGTGCCCGCCAGCCACGGTCGCTGCCCGCGCCGGGTCCGCCATTTGATCTGTTCGGGGTCCAGGCGCAGTGAGCGGCTGACTTGATGCACGGCCAGCCCCCAGTCATAACCCTGGACCGAAATAACGTATTGCAGGCCCTCGCGAAAATCATCGCGATAGCGGTCGGGCATTACCCAGCGCGCGGTGTCCAGCACATTGAGGTTGCCACTGTGGCTCGGCAGAATGCCCAGGAACCACTCCGGCTGACCGAACAGGGGAGTCAATTCCCGCCCCTGCAGTGAATAAATCGAGCCCAGGCACACCAGCGGCACCGCCAGCGTCAGCCCGGCCACGTCAAACAGCAGACATTCGAAAGGCTCGTCGGCCCAGGCCGGGCGGCCGTCGGTCTGCGCCGGCAATGGAGCCGCCGCGGCGCGCGGCCGGTGCACCTGCACCAGAGGGTGGGCGAACGCTTCGGTGGCCACCCCCACGTCTGCCAGCTCCAGCGGCATGGCAACCGCCGGTTCTTCAGCCTGCACCTGCCCGTCAAGGGCAACTGCGGACAGCTCGTCCGGCTGTGGTTCAGCCTGCTGCAACCCTTCTGTGGCATCGAACAGCAAGTCGTCGAGATAGGACTGCAAAGCCAATTGCGGGCCGTGGGAAAGCGCTGTCGCCTGTTTCATAAAGTGCCCCACTCAACTGCCTCGCGACTGAGGCCTTGAGACGTTATCGGCCGCACCCGGCGGCTACTTGAATGCACGCGCACCTCAGACCGCCTGCGGCGCGAGCTGGCGGGTCAATACATGCTTGAGCAAGGCGCGATAGGCGATCACCCCACGGCTTTTTTCATCGAACTGCGAGGGCGTCTGCCCTGCCCGGCTGGCATCACGCAAACGCGTGTCCACCGGGACAAAGCCCTGCCACAGGGTGTCGGGGTACACATCGCGCAAAACCCGCAAGGTGCTCATCGAGGCCTGGGTGCGGCGATCGAACAAGGTCGGCACGATGCAGAACGGCAGTTCCTGCTGGCGCGAGCGGTTGATCATGCGCAGGGTGTGAACCATGCGTTCCAGGCCCTTGAGGGCCAGATGCTCGGTTTGCACCGGGATGATCAACTGCTGGCTGGCCGCCAATGCATTGACCATCAGCACCCCCAGGATCGGCGGGCTGTCGATGATGGCGTAGTCATAATCCTGCCACAGCTGCGCCAGACTGCGGGCGATGACCAGACCCAGGCCGCTCTGCCCCGGCGCCTGACGCTCCAGGGTTGCCAGCGCAGTGGTGGCTGGCAACAAGGCAATGTTCGGATGGCTGGTGGACAGCAGTAATTGCGCAGCCAGGCCTTGCGGCACCTGGCCCTGGTGCAAAAACAAGTCGTAAACGCTGTGCTCGAGGGCGTCCGGGTCGTAACCGAAATAGCTGGTCATGGAACCGTGCGGGTCGAGGTCGACCACCACCACGCGCTTGCCCGCCTCAGCCAGCAAACCGGCCAGAGCGATGGATGTGGTGGTCTTACCGACTCCACCTTTTTGATTGGCTACTGCCCAGACTCTCATTTTGTTGTTCCTCCCGGCTGCGGACGTGCCGGCCGAGAATTGACATGCACTTATAGGAGCGGTGACGGGGAATTGACGGCATTCCCACGAACCGGCGGCTTTGTTGGAGGCGGTGCAGTTTGTGTGCCAGCCCGCTTCAGGGCGGCATCCGGTGTTGCGTGAGCGGTGCCCACGCCAGTCAGGCTGCGCCTTACTTCCAGATTGCGCGACACCACCAGTACCACCCGGCGATTGAGGGCGCGCCCCTCAGGCGTCGCGTTATTGGCCACCGGTTGAAACTCGCCGTAGCCCACCGACGCCATGCGCCCGGGGTTGACCCCCTGCATCGCCAGCATGCGCACGATGCTGGCCGAGCGTGCCGACGACAGCTCCCAGTTGGTCGGGTACTGCGCGGTACGTATCGGCAAATCGTCGGTAAAGCCCTCGACGTGAATCGGGTTGTCGAAGGGTTTGAGGATCGCCGCCACCTTGTCGATGATACTGAACGCCATATTGCTGGGCATGGCGTCGCCGCTGCCGAACAACAGGCTGGAATTGAGTTCGATTTCGACCCATAACTCGTTACCGCGCACCGTCAATTGTCTGGACGCAATCAAGTCACCGAAGGCGGTGGTGATGTCATCGGCAATGGTTTTAAGCGGATCATCAGGAGACTGCCCCAGACCGGCGTCGGTGTGTTCGCTGTCTTTGATCAACGGCTCTGCCGGGGTCGTCGTCAGCGGGCGCTCATCGCCGACGGGGATTGGCTTGACGCTGCGCTCGCTGTCATTGAAAACCCCGACCAGGGCCTGGGAAATCACCTTGTACTTGCCTTCGTTGATCGACGAAATCGAGTACATGACCACAAAAAAGGCAAACAGCAGCGTAATGAAATCCGCGTAGGACACCAGCCAGCGTTCATGATTGACGTGCTCATCGGCGGAGCGGCGACGGCGACTCATAGTTAACCCACAAAGCCCTGGAGCTTGAGTTCGATGGAGCGCGGGTTTTCGCCTTCGGCAATCGACAGGATGCCTTCGAGCATCATCTCGCGGTACAGCGACTGGCGCAGGGCAATCGCCTTGAGTTTGCTGGCAATGGGCAACAGCAACAGGTTGGCACTGGCCACCCCGTAAATGGTCGCCACAAACGCCACGGCAATGCCGCTGCCCAGTTGCGCCGGGTCGGCCAGATTGCCCATCACGTGGATCAGGCCCATCACTGCACCGATGATGCCGATGGTCGGCGCATAGCCGCCCATGCTTTCAAAGACTTTGGCGGCCTCGATATCGCGACTTTCCCGGGTCATGTAATCGACCTCCAGCACGCTGCGAATGGCTTCGGGCTCAGCGCCGTCCACCAGCAATTGCAGGCCTTTGCGCGAATAGCTGTCGGGCTCGGCATCGGCCACGCTTTCAAGGCCCAGCAGGCCCTCCTTGCGCGCGGTAAGGCTCCAGTTGACGACCTGGTCGATGCCGGCAGCCATATCGATGCGCGGCGGAAAGATAATCCAGGCCAGGGTTTGCATCGCCCGCTTGAACGCACTCACGGGCGACTGCAGCAACGCCGCGCCCACTGTACCGCCCACCACAATCAAGGCCGCCGGGCCATTGACCAGGGCGCCCAGATGGCCCCCTTCCAGGTAGTTGCCGCCGATAATCGCGACAAAGGCCATGATGATGCCGATCAGACTGAGCACATCCATCAGTGACAGGCCTCCACCAGGTACCGGCCGACATCATCGAGGCTGTACACCGCATCCGCCAGGTTGGCTTTGATGATGGCCATGGGCATGCCGTAAATCACACAGCTGGCCTCGTCCTGGGCCCACACCGTACTGCCGCTCTGCTTGAGCAAACGTGCACCTTCACGGCCATCCGCGCCCATGCCGGTCAATACCACCGCCAAAACTTTGTCGCCGTAGGACTTGGCAGCTGAACCGAAGGTGATATCCACGCACGGTTTGTAGTTCAGACGTTCATCGCCTGGCAGGATTCTTACCGCGCCACGCCCGTCAATCATCATCTGCTTGCCGCCCGGAGCCAGCAATGCCAGGCCGGGGCGCAAGATATCGCCGTCTTCGGCTTCCTTGACGCTGATCCGGCACAGCTTGTCCAGACGCTCGGCAAAGGCTTTGGTAAAAGCCGCTGGCATATGCTGGACCAGTACGATCGGCGCCGGGAAATTACCCGGCAACTGGGTCAGGACCCGTTGCAAGGCCACCGGGCCGCCAGTTGAGGTGCCGATGGCCACCAGTTTGTAGGCTTTGCGCTTTGGCCCGGGGGACGTCACTGGCGCGGCCGTACGACTGGCAATCGGCGTGGTGCGTGCCGGAGCCGGTATGGCTGCAGGCGGCGCAAAACCACCCGCTGCCGGCCGGCTGACAACAGGCGCCGGTATGCCGGGGGCTGGTGCGCTGTAGCCGGACAAGCGACGGTTGCTGCGGGAGATGCTGTGCACCTTTTCGCACAGCAATTGTTTGACCTTGTCCGGATTACGCGAGATGTCTTCAAAGTTTTTCGGAAGGAAATCCACCGCCCCGGCGTCCAGCGCATCCAGGGTGACCCGGGCGCCTTCGTGGGTCAGCGAAGAGAACATCAGTACCGGAGTCGGACAGCGCTGCATGATATGGCGCACCGCCGTAATGCCATCCATCAACGGCATCTCGTAGTCCATGGTGATCACATCGGGCTTGAGCGCCAGCGTCTGATCAATCGCCTCCTTGCCGTTGGTGGCGGTACCGATCACTTGAATTGTTGGATCAGCCGACAGAATTTCCGAGACGCGGCGGCGGAAAAAACCGGAATCATCCACCACCAGGACCTTGACTACCATAAACACTCCGTTAGGCGGTATGAGGTGCAACCGCCGGTGCCACCAGAATCAAATACGCCGCGAAGCGTAGTGCTTGAGCATGCTCGGAACATCCAGGATCAGGGCAATACGGCCGTCACCGGTGATGGTGGCGCCCGACATGCCTGGCGTGCCCTGGAGCATTTTGCCCAACGGCTTGATCACCACTTCTTCCTGGCCCACCAGTTGATCGACCACAAAGCCGATGCGCTGGGTGCCCACCGAAAGAATCACCACATGCCCTTCGCGCTGCTCTTCATGGGCCGCCGAGGCCACCAGCCAGCGCTTGAGGTAGAACAATGGCAACGCCTTGTCCCGCACGATCACCACTTCCTGGCCGTCGACCACATTGGTGCGCGACAGGTCGAGGTGGAAAATTTCGTTGACGTTGACCAGCGGGAACGCAAACGCCTGATTGCCCAGCATCACCATCAGGGTCGGCATGATGGCCAGGGTCAGCGGCACCTTGATCACGATTTTCGAACCGCGACCCAGGGTCGACTCAATGCTCAGCGAGCCATTGAGCTGGGCGATCTTGGTTTTCACCACATCCATGCCCACGCCACGCCCGGACACATCGGAAATCTCGGTTTTGGTGGAGAAGCCCGGGGCAAAAATCAGGTTGTAGCAATCGTTTTCGCTCAGGCGATCGGCTGCATCCTTGTCCATCAGCCCTTTTTTCACTGCAATGGCGCGCAGCACATTGGCGTCCATGCCTTTGCCGTCATCGGAGATCGACAGCAGGATATGGTCGCCTTCTTGCTCGGCCGACAGAATTACCCTGCCGCAGCGCGGTTTACCGGCTGCTTCGCGCTCTTCGGGGGTTTCACACCCGTGGTCAACCGCGTTGCGCACCAAGTGCACCAGCGGATCGGCCAGTGCCTCGACCAGATTCTTGTCGAGGTCGGTTTCTTCGCCCACCAGCTCCAGGCTGATTTCTTTTTTCAACTGGCGCGCCAGATCGCGCACCAGACGCGGAAAACGGCCGAAGACTTTTTTGATCGGCTGCATCCGGGTCTTCATGACCGCGGTCTGCAGGTCGGCAGTCACCACGTCGAGGTTGGACAATGCCTTGGCCATCGCTTCGTCGTGGCTGTTGAGGCCCAGGCGCACCAGACGGTTACGCACCAGCACCAGCTCGCCGACCATGTTCATGATGTCGTCCAGCCGCGCAGTATCAACCCGCACCGTGGTCTCGGCTTCAGAAGCCTGGGGCTTGTCGGCGCTGGCAGCCGGGGCCCGGGCGGCCACTGCACGGGCGGCCTCGGGCGCACTGGCTACCGGCGCTGGAGCCGGGGCCGCAACAACGGCTGCAACCGCAGGGCTCTGGACAGAAAACTGGCCCTTGCCGTGCAGCTCATCGAGCAGTGCTTCAAATTCGTGATCGCTGATGTGATCCGGGCTGACAGGCTCGCCAGCCTGGTCTGCCGGCACAACCGGAGCTGCGCCCAGCGCATCGGTATTGAATGAACCTTTGCCATGCAACTGATCAAGCAAGGCTTCGAATTCGTCGTCGGTGATTTCATTGCTCACCGCCTCTGTCATCACAGGTGCCGACTCTGGCGCCACGCTGGAGGCCGTGTCGGGGCGAAACTGCCCCTTGCCGTGCAACTGGTCGAGCAGCGACTCGAATTCGGCATCGCTGATTTCATCACTGCCTGCAGGCGCTGCAACTGCCTGCACGGGCTCGGCAGCAGCAGCCTTGACTGCATTCAGGGAGTCCAGCAGCAGTTCAAATTCGTCATCGGTGATATCGCTGCTGTCGCTGGCCACAGGTTCGGCGACCGCCACCGCAGCGGCGACTGTCGGCACCGAAGCTGGCTCGGCCAGACGTGCCAGCGCCGCCAGCAGCTGCGGGGTTGCCGGCGTAACCGGGCGGCGCTCGCGCACCTGGGTAAACATGGCGTTGACCGCGTCCAGGGCCTCAAGAACCACGTCCATCAATTCCGAGTCGACGCCACGCTCACCCTTGCGCAGGATGTCGAAAACGTTCTCGGCGATGTGGCAGCACTCCACCAGCTCGTGGAGCTGGAGGAAGCCGGCGCCCCCTTTTACAGTGTGAAAACCGCGAAAAATTGCATTGAGCAAGTCCGCATCATCCGGTCGGCTTTCAAGCTCGACCAGCTGTTCGGACAGCAGCTCTAGAATCTCGCCGGCTTCAACCAGGAAATCCTGAAGGATTTCTTCATCGGCGCCGAAGCTCATGTACGTGCTCCTTGAAGTAGGACCTTTCGACGCCGGGACGGGTAACCCTTACCGCGCGCCTACTCAGTACCTAGAAACCTAAACTGGAAAGCAAATCGTCTACATCATCCTGGCCGGACACGACATCATCACGTTTATCGGCATGAATCTGCGGACCTTCACCCTTAGTCAGGTTTTTTTGCGAATTATTTTCTGCGAGCAGTGCCGCACGGTCGTGTTCGATCCCGGCAAAGCGATCGACCTGACTGGCCATCAGCACCAGCTTGAGCAAATTGCTTTCCACATCGGTCACCAACTGGGTGACACGCTTGATCACCTGACCGGTGAGGTCCTGGTAATCCTGGGCGAGCAATATGTCAGTGAGGTTGGCGGACACCACATGGTTGTCGGCTTCGCTGCGCGTCAAAAAACTGTCAACCCGCCGCGCCAGTTCGCGAAACTCCTCGGCGCCTACTTCGCGCCGCATAAAGCGGCCCCAGTCTGCGCTCAGGGCTTTAGCCTCGCTGCCCAGGCCATTGACCAGCGGCGTGCTGTTTTCTACCAGATCCATGGTTCGATTCGCCGCAGCTTCCGTGAGCTTCACAACATAAGCCAAACGCTCGGCTGCATCGGTGATCTGCGACACTTCTTCAGCGCGCGGCATGTTCGGATCGATGTGAAAGTTGACAATCGAGCTGTGCAACTCACGGGTCAGCTTGCCGACTTCCTGGTACAGGCCGCGATCGCGAGTCTGGTTCAGTTCATGAATCAGTTGCACGGCGTCGCCAAACTTGCCTTTCTCAAGGCTGTCGACCAATTCGCGGGCATGTTTTTTCAGGGTCGACTCAAACTCGCCCTGTGTCGCTTCTTGATGCTCCATAGCGCCCCCCGGGAAACCGTTCAACCGATGCGATCAAAGATTTTTTCGATCTTGTCTTTGAGTGCAAGGGCCGTGAACGGCTTGACCACATAGCCGTTGACCCCGGCCTGGGCCGCCTCGATGATTTGTTCGCGCTTGGCTTCAGCGGTCACCATCAGCACGGGCAGGTGCTTGAGTTTTTCGTCGGCACGCACATGGCGCAACAACTCGATACCGGTCATGCCCGGCATGTTCCAGTCCGTCACCAGAAAGTCGATGTGCCCCTGGTTGAGGATCGGCAACGCCGTGGTGCCGTCGTCCGCCTCCACCGTGTTGGTGAACCCGAGGTCACGCAACAGATTTTTAATGATCCGTCGCATCGTTGAGAAATCATCAACGATGAGGATCTTCATGTTCTTGTCCAATTCGACCTCCAAGCAGTCTTAAACGCGTTCAGTCTCTGGACGCGCCATTCAATCAATTCGATTTCGCACACGCCATAAATCAACTGTGGGAGCGGGCCTGACGCGATGCAGGCAACGCCGGTTAACTGATCCACCGCGTCGCGCCCATCGCGGGCAAGCCCGCTCCCACAATGAATCAGCGATTGCCCGCTGTTTTCAGTTCGCCCGCCACTGCCCCAGGCGTGCCCGCAGGCGGGCGGCGCACTGACTGTGCAGCTGGCTGACACGGGATTCGCTGACCCCCAGCACCTCGCCGATTTCCTTGAGGTTCAGTTCTTCGTCGTAATACAGCGCCAGGACCAGTCGCTCACGCTCCGGCAACAGGCTGATCGCGTCGGCCAGTGCTGTCTGGAAGCGTTCATCTTCCAGGTCCCGCGAGGGTTCCGGGTGAGCACTGGCACCATCCTCATGCAACCCTTCGTGCTCGCCGTCCTGCAACAGGTCGTCGAAACTGAACAGGCGGCTGCCCAGGGTGTCATTCAAAATGGCGTAATAATCATCAAGGCTTAACTGGAGTTCGGCCGCAACCTCGTGATCTTTAGCGTCACAACCGGTTTTTGCTTCAATTACCCGAATTGCGTCACTGACCATGCGGGTATTGCGGTGCACCGAGCGCGGCGCCCAGTCGCCCTTGCGCACTTCATCGAGCATCGCACCACGAATGCGGATACCGGCGTAGGTCTCGAAACTCGCGCCCTTGGTCGCGTCGTATTTGGTCGACACTTCGAGCAGGCCGATCATCCCGGCCTGGATCAGGTCGTCCACCTGCACGCTGGCGGGCAAACGCGCCAACAGGTGATAGGCGATACGCTTGACCAACGGTGCGTAGCGTTCGATCAGCTCATACTGGCTGTCACGCGACGCTTTGCTGTACATGCGATAGCCGCTGGCGGTCATCAGGGACGCCCTCCGCCTGCCTGTTGCACCAGGCGCTCGACAAAGAACTCCAGATGCCCCCGGGGATTGGCCGGCAGCGGCCAGGTGTCAACTTTCTGGGCGATGGCCTTGAACGCCAGGGAGCACTTGGAACGCGGAAATGCCTCGTACACGGCGCGCTGTTTTTGCACCGCCTTGCGCACACTCTCGTCGTAGGGAACGGCGCCCACGTATTGCAGGGCGACATCCAGAAAACGGTCGGTAACCTTGGTCAGTTTGGCGAACAGATTGCGCCCTTCCTGCGGGCTCTGGGCCATGTTGGCCAGCACCCGGAACCGGTTCATCCCGAAATCGCGGTTCAGCAGCTTGATCAGCGCGTAGGCATCGGTGATCGAAGTCGGTTCGTCACACACCACCAGCAGGACTTCCTGGGCGGCGCGCACAAAACTCACCACTGAGTCGCCGATCCCGGCTGCGGTATCGATCACCAGCACGTCGAGGTTATCGCCCAGGTCACTGAAGGCCTGGATCAAACCGGCATGCTGGGCCGGGCTCAGGTTGACCATGCTCTGGGTGCCCGACGCCGCCGGTACGATCCTGATCCCGCCAGGGCCCTGGAGCAGTACGTCGCGCAGCTCGCAACGACCCTCGACCACATCGGCCAGGGTGTACTTGGGGGTCAGCCCGAGCAGCACATCGACGTTTGCCAGGCCCAGGTCGGCATCCATCAACATGACGCGTCTGCCCATTTCGGCAAGCGCGATAGACAAGTTGACTGACACGTTAGTTTTACCGACGCCACCCTTGCCGCCGGTCACTGCGATCACCTGTACGGGATGCATGCTGCCCATGATCATTTTTTACCTTGTCTTTCTTAGACGCGGCTACAAAGGTTGGCTGCACGTGCCCCACTGGCACAACACCTTGCAGACCATCGATGTAGGTACATTGCTACGTAACCTTGAGTACCTCAGCCGACCTGTTTGGGAGGGCTTTGATAGATATCAGCGAACATGTCGGCCATGGCCTCTTCACTGGGTTCTTCCTGCATTTGCACACTCACGGCCCGGCTCACCAACTGGTGACGACGGGGCAAGTGAAGATCATCGGGGATCCGCGGACCATCCGTGAGGTAAGCCACCGGCAGCCCGTGCTGGATCGCCAGGCTCAGCACCTCCCCCAGACTCGCGGTTTCATCCAGCTTGGTCAGAATGCAACCGGCCAGCCCGCATCGTTTGTAACTGAGGTAAGCCGCCGTCAACACCTGTTTCTGACTGGTGGTCGCCAGTACCAGATAGTTGCGTGCCTTGATCCCGCGCCCCGCAAGACTTTCAAGCTGCAGGCGCAGTGCCGGATCGCTGGCCTGCAGGCCGGCGGTATCCACCAGCACCACGCGCTTGCGTACCAGCGGCTCAAGGGTCTGGCCCAACGACTGGCCAGGCGCAACGTGGGTCACGGGTACATTGAGAATTCGGCCCAGGGTCTTCAGTTGTTCCTGGGCACCGATACGAAAGCTGTCCATGCTCACCAGGGCAATATTTTGCGCGCCGTACTTGAGGACATAACGCGCTGCCAGCTTGGCCAGGGTAGTGGTTTTGCCCATGCCCGCAGGCCCCACCATGGCAATCACACCGCCCTCTTCCAGGGGTTCAAGCTCCGGGGTCGCGATCATCCGCGCCAGGTGGGCCAGCAACATCCGCCACGCCTGACGCGGTTCTTCAATTCCAGCCACTTGCGCCAGCAGATCCCGCGACAGCGGCCCGGACAAGCCAATGCGCTGTAAACGGCGCCACAAATTGGCTTGTGCAGGCTTGGCGGCCTGCAACTGGTTCCAGGCCAGCGAGCCCAACTGCACTTCGAGCAATTCGCGCAGCACATTGAGTTCCGAGCGCATGTTGTCAAAGGCGCGCTGGTCCATCGACGGCGCGGCCACAGGAGCAGGACGCGCCGGTTCCTGCGGCGCCGGCTCGGTCAACGGCTCGGCGGCGGTCAGCGGCAGACCGGCAAACAACTGGCGGCTGACATCGGCATCGCCATCCCCGCGCAAACTCAGTTCGGCCCGGGCCGAAACAATGCTGGACTGGGTTTTGCGCAGCTCTTCTTCCAGTTCCATATTCGGTACCCGCGGTGCCAGCGCCGACAGCTTGTAGTCCAGGGCGGCAGTCAGCTCCACCCCACCGGCGATCCGGCGGTTACCGATAATGGCGGCGTCGGCCCCCAATTCATCACGAATCAGCTTCATGGCCTGACGCATGTCGGCGGCGAAAAATCGCTTCACTTGCATAAATCAAACCCTCAGCCGTTAGGGCCTACTGTCGCAACAATCGTGACTTGCTTGTTATCAGGAATTTCCTGGTACGAGAGCACATGCAGGTTAGGCACCGCCAGGCGTCCAAACCGCGAAAGCATTGCACGTACCGGGCCTGCCACCAGCAAGATCACCGGGTTGCCTTGCATCTCCTGACGCTGGGCGGCGTCGATCAGCGAGCGCTGGAGTTTTTCCGCCATGCTTGGCTCCAGCAACACGCCCTCTTCCTGGCCTTGTCCGGCCTTTTGCAAACTATTGAGCAATATTTGTTCCAACCTTGGTTCCAAGGTGATCACAGGCAGCTCGGAGTCAACGCCTACAATACTTTGCACGATTGCGCGGGACAGTCCGACCCGGACCGCAGCAACCAGCGCGGCAGTATCTTGACTCTTA
The DNA here is from genome assembly GCF_000346225.2 of Pseudomonas sp. Lz4W. Taxonomy (NCBI): domain Bacteria; kingdom Pseudomonadati; phylum Pseudomonadota; class Gammaproteobacteria; order Pseudomonadales; family Pseudomonadaceae; genus Pseudomonas; species Pseudomonas sp. Lz4W. The sequence goes on from NZ_CP017432.1 coordinate 3,310,246, forward strand.
TGGGCATTGTTCGCGACGGCTTCGGCAATGCTTCGAATGTCGCGCACCGGTACCTGTTCTGCCAACAAGGCCTGCAACACCTTGAGCAACTGCGACAGGCTCAACACCCCCGGCACCAGCTCTTCGGCCAATTTGGGCGAGGCCTTGGCCAGCAGCTGCATCAACTGCTGCACTTCTTCATGACCGATCAGTTCATGGGAGTGCTTGTACAGAATCTGGTTCAAGTGGGTCGCAACTACAGTGCTGGCATCCACTACGGTATAGCCCAGCGATTGCGCCTGACTGCGCTGACTGATCTCGATCCACACGGCTTCCAGACCGAAGGCCGGATCTTTGGTGGTAATACCGTTAAGTGTGCCGAACACCTGCCCCGGGTTGATCGCCAGTTCGCGATCGGGGTAGATCTCGGCCTCGGCCAGAATCACCCCCATCAAGGTCAGGCGATAGGCGCTGGGGGCCAGATCGAGGTTGTCGCGGATATGCACGGTGGGCATCAGAAAGCCCAGGTCCTGGGACAGTTTTTTGCGCACGCCCTTGATCCGTGCCAGCAACTGGCCGCCCTGATTGCGGTCCACCAGCGGGATCAGACGATAGCCGACTTCCAGCCCGATCATGTCGATGGGCGTTACGTCATCCCAGCCCAGCTCTTTGCTCTCCTGGGCCCGGGCCGGCGATGGCAGCAACTCTTGCTGACGCTGCACCTCTTGCAGGGCCTGGACCTTGACCACATTCTGCTTTTTCCACATCAGATAGGCCACGCCACCCGCAACGGCGGCCAGACTCAGGAAGGAGAAGTGCGGCATGCCCGGCACGATCCCCATGACCGCCATCAAACCGGCCGACACCGCCAGCGCCTTGGGCGAGGCAAACATCTGGCGATTGATCTGCTTGCCCATGTCTTCGGAGCCGGACGCGCGAGTGACCATGATCGCGGCAGCGGTGGACAGCAACAGCGATGGCAACTGCGCCACCAAACCGTCACCGATGGTGAGCAAGGCGTAGACCTTGCCGGCCTCGCCGAACGTCATGCCGTGCTGGAAAATACCGACGGCCATGCCACCGATCAGGTTGATGAACAGAATCAGCAAGCCGGCGATGGCGTCACCGCGCACGAACTTGCTGGCGCCGTCCATCGAGCCGTAGAACTCTGCCTCCTGGGCAACTTCCTGACGGCGCTGCTTGGCCTGGGGCTGATCGATAAGACCGGCATTGAGATCGGCGTCAATTGCCATTTGCTTGCCGGGCATGGCGTCGAGGGTGAAACGGGCGCTCACTTCGGAAATACGTCCGGCACCCTTGGTCACCACCACGAAGTTGATGATCATCAAAATCGCGAACACCACGATACCGACTACGTAGTTACCGCCGATCACCACTTCACCGAAGGCCTGAATCACCTTGCCGGCGGCCCCGTGGCCTTCCTGGCCGTGAAGCATGACCACCCGGGTCGAAGCCACGTTGAGCGCCAGACGCATTAACGTGGCGACCAGCAAAATGGTGGGGAATACGGCAAAATCCAGCGGCCGCAGGGCATAGACACAGACCAGCAACACCACAATCGACAGCGCGATATTGAAGGTGAAAAACACGTCCAGCAGAAAGGCCGGGATTGGCAGCATCATCATTGCCAGCATCACCAGCAATAACAACGGCACGCCCAACTGTCCATGCCCCAAACCGGCCAGACCGTTGCGTGCGGTGTTGATTAACTGAGAGCGATCCAATGACATTGCGACAAACCTTTAGCAAACTTTTGACGCCATATGCGCCGTAAAGCCTGCCTGTGCAAGAAGCCTTCCAACTTTGGCAAATGGCCATGTCTATATTTCAGAGCTGCCGGGCGGCAGCCATATATACATAACCCTGCAGGAGCTAGCTTGCTCGCGAGCTGTTTGTCTGCAGATTGAACAGCTCGCGCCTAGGGTCAAACGGGGCGCCGGTACTCAGTTCCAGCGCCACTCCCCAAGGTCGATCACCAGACACGCGCTGCTGCTGGAGCGGAACACCACATCCAGCTTGCGATTGGGCTCGTAGCGCTCAGATCCGCGACCACCGATCAAAATCGCACCACAGCGCCCATCGCCGATGTGCGGGCGCTCTTCCCACACCGGCACGCTGTCCAGCTGCAACTGGCGTATCAGCTTGTAGAGGATGAAACTGCGCACGCAGCGGCCATTGATGCCTTCGAAACTCAACGACTTGCGCAGAAAAGACATGATGGAGTCCCGCTCTTTGTAGCAGCGCTCCATGATCCCGGCGTAGTACTGCTCCCGGCCCAGGCCGTGGGGCACGGTGGGCAACGAGATCACCGCCAGCAAGTTCGAGCCCTCGGTACTGAAGCCGACAATATGCCGCCCCTGCAATTGTTCCAGCCAGAAAATGGCAAAGGTGCCGTCCAGAGCAGGGAATTTCGGAAACAACCCTTCGAGATCGACGCGAGCAATGTCACTCGAATCACTTAGCGCATAGGTTCTGATCGAACTTTCAGGAATAAGGGTTAACTCAATCGGCATAGCACTCTCCATTGCCTGCGCGCGAACTAAAAAGACATCGCATTCCAAGTTAAGCAGGTTTGGGGCAAGCCTCTACTGATCACGCCGTAAATCCGCCGGAATCGGCAAATCCTTGAGCGGATCCGGGCGCTTGCCCCGGCCCGCCTGATACTGGCGTATCTGGTACACATAGGCCAGAACCTGGGCCACGGCCAGATACAACCCGGCAGGAATCTCCTGATCCAGCTCCGTGGAGTGGTAGATCGAGCGCGCCAGGGCCGGAGACTCCAGCAGCAAAATATTATGCTTGGCACCAATCTCGCGAATCTTGAGCGCCAGAAAATCGCTACCCTTGGCCAGCAGCATGGGCGCCGCGCCCTTCTCCGGATCGTATTTCAACGCCACGGCGTAGTGCGTCGGGTTGGTGATAATCACGTCGGCGTCGGGAATGGCACTCATCATGCGCCGCTGGCTCATTTCCCGTTGCAGTTGGCGAATCCGCTGTTTGACCTCGGGCCGACCTTCCTGATCCTTGTGCTCATCACGCACTTCCTGCTTGGTCATGAGCAGTTTTTTGTGGCTTTCCCACAGTTGCACCGGAACGTCCACCGCCGCAATCAGGATCAACCCGCAGGCCATCCACAGCGCACTCCAGGCAACCACTTGCACACTGTGGATTACCGCCAGTTCCAAAGGCTCATGGGCGATTCGCAGCAGGTCGTCGATGTCGGACTGCAACACCAGCAAGGCCACGATCAGGATGATGAAGAATTTGGCCAGCGCCTTCAGCAGTTCCACCAGCGCCTTGGCCGAGAACATGCGCTTGATCCCGGCAGCGGGGTTCATGCGGCTGAACTTGGGCGCCAGGCTGCCGGCAGCGAACAGCCAGCCCCCCAGGGCAATGGGCCCGACCAGGGCAGCAATCAGCAAGGTCACCAGAACCGGCTGCACGGCAATCAGCGCAACCTTGCCCGAGTGCAGCAAAAAAAGGCCCATGGAATCGGGATTGAGCAGGGTTTCGCGACTGATGCTGAAGTTGTAGCGCATCAGATCCATCATGTCCCGCGCCAGCGCGCCGCCAAAAATCAGCAGTCCGATAGAACCCGCCAGCATGATGGCCAGGGTATTCAGCTCTTTGGAGCGTGCGATCTCGCCCTTTTCCCTGGAGTCCTTTTTTCGCTTCTCCGTGGGGTCTTCTGTTTTATCGGCACCGCTCTCGCTTTCTGCCATGGCTATCGCGCCTGTGCCAGCTCACGTAAAAACTGCAAGGCCTCGGAGGCCAGCGGTTGATACTGATTGAGAATATCCGCCAGGCCGATCCACAGGATCACCATGCCCAGCACCAGAGTCAGCGGAAAACCGATCGAGAAGATATTGAGTTGCGGCGCCGCCCGGGTCATCACACCAAAGGCGATGTTGACCACCAGCAATGCAGTAATGGCCGGCAGCACCAGCAACAATGCGGCACCCAGCACCCAGCCCAGCTTGTTGGCGATTTCCCAGTAGTGATTGGTCAACAAGCCACCGCCCACCGGCAAGGTAGTGAAGCTCTCGGTGAGCACCTCGAAGACCACCAGATGGCCGTTCATGGACAGAAACAACAAAGTCACGAGCATGGTGAAGAACTGCCCGATGACCGCCACGTTGACCCCGTTGGCCGGGTCGACCATGGACGCGAAGCCCATGCCCATCTGGATTGCGACAATTTGCCCGGCCACCACGAACGCCTGGAAAAACAGTTGCAGCGAGAAGCCCAGCAATGCGCCGATGATGATTTGCTCGGCAATCAGCATCAGGCCACTGAGGTCCAGCGGGTTGACGGCCGGCAGCGGCGGCAGGCTGGGCAGGATTGCCAGGGTGATGGCCAGCGACAGAAACAGCTTGATGCGCTTGGGCACCAGGGTCGTGCCGATGATCGGCATGGTGGTCAGCAACGCGCCCACCCGGAACAGCGGCAGCATGAAGCTGGCGACCCAGGTGCTGATCTGCGCGTCCGTCAAAGCGAGCAGCGACATTTAGCCGATCAACTGCGGAATGCTGCCGTACAACTGCAGGATGTATTCCATAAAGGTCTGCACCAGCCAGGGCCCGGCAACGATCAGGGTGACCAGCATCACCAGCAACCGCGGAAGGAAGCTCAGGGTCTGCTCGTTGATCTGGGTAGCCGCCTGAAACATGGCCACCAACAGCCCGACCAGCAAACTGGGCACGACCAGCACCGCGACCATCACCGTGGTCAGCCACAGCGCGCTGCGAAACAGGTCAACCGCGACTTCTGGGGTCATTGCGCATTACTCCCGGTCATGGGGTCAAACTCCGCCGAAACTGCTGGCCAGGGTGCCGATAATCAACGCCCAGCCATCCACCAGCACGAACAGCATGATTTTGAACGGCAACGAAATGATCAGCGGCGAGAGCATCATCATGCCCATGGCCATCAGCACACTGGCCACCACCAGGTCGATGATCAAAAACGGGATGAAGATCATGAAGCCGATCTGGAATGCGGTTTTCAGCTCCGAGGTGACGAAGGCCGGCACCAGAATGGTCAGGGGCGCGGCATCCGGAGTGGCGATGTCGGTGCGCTTGGACAGGCGCATGAACAGTTCAAGGTCGCTGGTGCGGGTTTGCGCCAGCATGAAGTCCTTGAGCGGCACTTGCGCCTTGAGAATGGCGTCCTGGGCCGAGAGTTTTTCTGCCAGGTAAGGCTGCAAGGCGTCCTGGTTCACCTTGTCGAATACCGGCGCCATGATGAACATGGTGAGGAACAGCGCCATGCCGGTGAGAATCTGGTTCGACGGCGTTTGCTGCAACCCCAGGGCCTGGCGCAGAATCGAAAACACAATGATGATCCGCGTGAAGCTGGTCATCAGCATGACGAACGCCGGAATAAAGCTCAGCGCGGTCATGATCAGCAAAATTTGCAGGCTGACCGAGTACTCTTGCTGGCCGTTGGCCCCGGTGCCCAGGGTGATCGCCGGAATCGACAGCGGATCGGCCCCGAACGCTACTGGTGCGAGCAACGTCAACAACAGCGCGACGACTAAACGCATTACGGCTTGTCCTTTTGCTGACCCAATACTTCCATCAATCGTTTGGCAAACTCGGGGGTTGCCGACTGCGTGGTACCCGGCACCTGCACCGGCTCCTTGAGCACGTGCAAGGGGGTGATACGCCCGGGCGTCAGGCCAAGCAGAATCTGCTCCTCGCCCACTTGCACCAGCACCAGCCGGTCGCGGGCACCCAGGGCCCGTGAACTGATCAACTCAATCACCTGCCCCTGTCGCGACCCGGTTTGCTGTACCCGGCGCAGTAGCCAGGCCAGGGCAAAGATCAGCCCCAGCACCAGCAACAAACCCAGCACCAGCTGTGTCAGCTGCCCGCCGATGCCACTGCCGATCACAGGTGCAGCAACAGGGGTGGCGCTGGCCAGCGGCTCGGCCGCCAGCACGCTCAGGGGTAAAGCCAGTAAACCGCCGAGAAGCCGCTTCACTTAACGCAGCTTCTTGATGCGTTCGCTTGGACTGATCACGTCAGTCAGGCGGATACCGAACTTTTCGTTGACCACCACCACTTCACCATGGGCAATCAGGGTGCCGTTGACCAGCACGTCCAGCGGCTCGCCGGCTAGACGATCAAGCTCGATGACCGAACCCTGATTGAGTTGCAACAGGTTGCGGATGTTGATGTCGGTGCTGCCCACTTCCATGGAGATGGAAACCGGAATATCCAGAATCACATCCAGGTTGGGACCATCCAGGGTGACCGGTTCGTTATTGCGCGGCACGCTGCCGAACTCTTCCATTGGCAAGCGGCTGGAGGCCGGCTTGGTGGCTGCATCGGCCGCCAGCAAGGCGTCGATATCCGCCTGCCCGACGTCGCCGGTTTCTTCCAGGGCCGCAGCCCATTCATCAGCCAGGGCCTGGTCTGCAGCACTTGTATCGTGTTCGGTAGCCATCGGGGAGTCCTCGGCGAGCAGTCAATCATTAACACAGCAATTTGGGGTGGACCGACGCCTAGCGCCGTCCGATGGGCTCGATCACTTGCAAGGCCAGATTGCCTTTGTGCGAGCCCAGTTTGACCTTGAACGCAGGCACGCCGTTGGCGCGCATCACCAGTTCGTCTTGTAGTTCGACGGGAATCACATCACCCGGCTGCATGTGCAAAATGTCACGCAGACGCAATTGCCGGCGGGCCACGGTGGCGCTCAGCGGCACGCTGACATCCAGCACGTCCTCGCGCAAAGCCTTGCTCCAGCGTTCGTCCTGATCGTCGAGGTCGGACTGAAAACCGGCATCGAGCATCTCGCGTACCGGCTCGATCATCGAGTACGGCATGGTGACGTGCAGGTCTCCGCCACCGCCATCGAGCTCGATGTGAAAGGTTGACACCACGATCGCTTCGCTGGGGCCGACGATATTGGCCATTGCCGGGTTCACTTCCGAGTTGATGTACTCGAAATTGACTTCCATGATCGCCTGCCAGGCCTCCTTCAAATCGATGAAGGCCTGCTCCAGCACCATGCGCACCACCCGCAGTTCGGTGGGGGTGAATTCACGGCCTTCGATCTTGGCGTGACGGCCGTCACCGCCGAAGAAGTTGTCCACCAGCTTGAACACCAGCTTGGCATCGAGGATAAACAGCGCAGTGCCGCGCAACGGCTTGATCTTGACCAGGTTGAGACTGGTGGGCACGTACAGCGAGTGCACGTATTCACCGAATTTCATGACCTGTACCCCGCCCACCGCGACGTCCGCAGAGCGGCGCAGCATGTTGAACATGCTGATGCGGGTGTAACGGGCGAAACGCTCGTTGATCATTTCCAGGGTCGGCATGCGGCCCCGGACAATCCGGTCCTGACTGGTCAGGTCGTAACTTTTGACACTGCCGGGTTCGGCAGCTGCTTCGGCCTGTACCAGGCCATCATCGACACCATGCAACAGCGCGTCGATTTCATCCTGGGACAGCAGGTCTTGCACGGCCATGTCGTGATCCTACTGCAATACAAAGTTAGTAAAGAGCACCTGATCGACAACCACTTTTCCGAGTTCTTTCTGCGCCACTTCCTGAACGCTGGCAGTAGCTTTCTGACGAAGTATTTCCTGCCCCACCGGCGTCGCCAGGTCATCGAAGGTTTGCCCGGAGAACAGCATCACCAGATTGTTGCGGATCACTGGCATATGCACCTTGAGGGCGTTGAGGTCATTCTGGTCGCGCGCCTGCAAGGTCATGCTCACTTGCATATAGCGCTGGCGGCCATTGGCGTTGAAATTGACCACGAAGGCCGGCGCCATGGGTTCATAAATCGCCGGGAGCTTGATGTTTGCGTCAACCACAGGTGCGGACTCGCTCTTGGGGCCGCTCAGGAAATACCAGGTGGCGCCCACAGACAGGCCGATCGCCAGCAACACTGCCACTGCGACCAGGATGATCAGCTTCAATTTGCCTTTCTCGGCAGGGTCCTTCACTACGTCGCTCGTCGCCATGCCAATAATCCGTCGCTTTTCGGTTTTCACAGATGCTTGGGTAGGCAGAGCAAGTGTTATGCCAGAAGTGTCGGGATGTGGCAGAACACTGTAAGAGCACACCTGTGCAGGCGTGAGCCTGCTCGCCTGCACATTGAAAAAACCCGCGAGCAAGCTCGCCCCTAGAGGGGGAGCGAGGCTGTGGCTCAGGCGTAGTAATCCACCGCGCTGGAGCCGATAACCACACTCGGCGCTACGCTGCCGGTGGTCGCGATTGCCGGCTCATCTTCGCCGGCACCTTCAAGCCGGTGACCACCTGAGGGGTTCTGCGCCTGCTGCTCCTGGCCCTGCCCCTGCCAGTTGCGCGACTGGTCCGACACGTTGACGTCGACCTGCCCCATGCCCTGCTGGGCGAACATTTCACGCAAGCGGTGCATCTGGTTGTCCAGCGCCTCGCGCACCCCGGCGTGGGCACTGACGAAGTTGACCTGCGCGCTCTGGTCGGGGGCGATGTTGACCCGGATATCCAGCCGCCCCAACTCCGCCGGCTGCAACTGGATATCTGCCGATTTCAGGTTGGCGCTGGACAGGTACATCACACGATTGACCACCTCTTCGGTCCAGCCGCTCTGATGCATGGCCAAAGGCTGGTTGACCGGCAATGCATTGGCGGTTTTGGGTACCGCCGCCTGGGTGAGTGCAGCCAGGCGACTGGCGAAGTCATCCACCCGGGTATCGCTGGACGCGCTCTTCAGGTCTTTGAGACCATCATCGAGCAGCCCCTTGAATGCCTCCTCCCCCCCCTCGCCGGACGCTGAACCGTCGGCTTTCGGGTCGATCAGCATGGCAACCGCAGCGGTTTGCCCCTGAACAGTGGCCGGGGAATTCTCCAGTGCCGCATTTTTCCCCGGCGTCTGGCTACCGGCCGAGACATGCCCGCCCTGCTCCATGGCCAGGCGCACCGCAGGCATATCGTCCAGGGGATCGGCCTCAGGATCGAAACTGTCATCCTCCACCGGTGGCGGCTGCAGCTGTGCTTGCGCCGCAGCGGCCAGTTGCGCGGCTTGCACCTCGGGCTGCGCCGGCTCTACCGGCACTGCAGCTTCAGCCGCAGGCGGCGCTACCACTGCCTGCACCGGCACAGTCGCCTCGTCGCGTACCCCGTCAGCGGCATCTTGCTGACTTGCGCTGCCGGTGTCTTTGGTCTTGCCAGCAGGCAAGGTCTTGCCGCTATCGGCAACCGCCGGCGGTCTTTCAGACGCCTGGTCGCTGCCCTGATTACGCCTGGCTAGCGCTCCCGCAGAGGGTTCCCGCACATGACTCAAGGGCTTGGTTTCAGACGCTTTCGCATACACCCTGGAAAAGGGTTCAGCTCCGGATTTAGCGGGCTCGGTGCCAGACAGGGGAGTTTTGACCGCAGGCGTTTTGGACGCAGCAGTACCGGAGGTCTGAAGAAAGGGATTGGCGGCAAGGGGCATTAACAGGTCTCCACTGTACGGCTGGCATAGGTACAGGTGGATGAGTCAGAGCAAGGTTCGGGCCAGCTTTGGCCGAATCAGCCGGAGGCAAAGTTCGACGGATTGAAACGCTGGCGCTCGGCACGATAAAGACGACGCACCATCTGGTATTCATCGTCGATTTTGACGACCAGCTCCTTGATACCGGCCAGCGGCTTCTTTTGCGCGCGTTCTTCAAGCAGGCCGCACAGATGCGCCAAACGAATGGCACCCATGTTGCTGCTGCTGCCTTTGAAGCTGTGGGCGACCAGACTCAGGTCGTGGGCTTCGTGTGTGCTGCGCAGTTGATCCAGGCGCTCTTCGGAATCAGAAAGAAAGGTGTCGAGCAAATCCTCAAACCCGCCTTCCATTACGTCCCGCAACGCACTGACTACCTTTGGATCCATATGAATGTCGGACACTTGTTCACTCCTTGATCAAGAATGATCGGATTATGCCAGAGCCTCCCATGAAAACTCTACGGTCGCACTGCGACCATCGGCGGACCATTGCGCTGCAGGGCACAGTTGGCGTACCAAACTCACCCCACGCCCCGACAGACGGTTCAGGTCCAGCGGTCTGGACATCACTGTTGCAACATCAAAACCCTCACCACTGTCGTCTACCTGCAGCAATAAGCGCCCGCCCCGTGGCACAGGTTCGACCTGCACCCGCACCCGCACAAACCCGCTTCGCAGCGCTGCCAGACGTTCATTACGCAACTGGTAATAGCGGGCAAACCCCCGGGCATCTCGCTTGAGCCGTGAATCAAGGCCCAGAACGCCGTGCTCCAGGGCATTGCTGTAAAGCTCGGACAGTACCGCATGAATCACTGCACCCCGGGCCCGCAAGCCGTGAACCTCCATCAGCAATTGCAACAGATAGGGCAGCGGGTTGAACCGTTGCAGCGTGGCCCCGCGGAATTCAAAGCTGGCCGACCAGTCCAGCGGGCTGCACTGGTCACTGTCGGAATAAGGCATGACCGGCACATCCAGAGGCTGCGGCAACTGTGACGTGATCTGCACCATGCTCACATCATCACGGGAATGGCCCTGGAAATCGTGCAGGGCCTGTTCGACCTCGGCAATCAGCATGTGCGGCTGGCGATTGGCATCCAGTACCTGCTGCAAGCGCTCAACTCCGAACAGCTGCTCATCCGGGCCGCTGGTGTCGATCACACCATCGGTCAGTAAAAACAGCTGGTCACCGGGCAGCATTGGCCATACACGGGTGGAGTGATCGAAGGCTTCGGCACGCAATACGCCCAACGGCAGGTGCTGCGAGGTCAATGCCCTGCGCTGCCCCGTGGCCCGGGCTTGCAGATAGCCATCGGGCATGCCGCCGTTCCAGACTTCGACACTGCGCCGCTGGGCACTGATGCACAGCACCGTGGCGCAGCAAAACATGTCGACGGGCAGGATGCCCTGGAGCTTGGCGTTCATTTCCCGGAGCATTTCGGCCAGCCCGTAGCCTTTGGCCGTCATGCTGTAAAACACTTCTGCCAAAGGCATGGCACCAATCGCAGCCGGCAGGCCATGCCCGGTAAAGTCGGCCAAAAGAAGATGGGTATCTCCGGTCGGGGTGTAGGCCGCCAGCAATAAATCTCCATTGAACAAGGCATAGGGCGATTGCAGGTAACTGATATTCGGCGCGCTCAGACAGCCCGCGTGTGCCACCCGGTCAAACACGGCCTTGGCCACCCGCTGCTCGTTGAGCAAGTAATCGTTATGCCGGGCGATCTGGTCGCGCTGTTGCAGCACGGTTTCCTGCAGACGCCGCATCCGGTCCATCACGGTGATTTTCGCCGCCAGCAGCATGGGGTTGTAAGGCTTGCTCAGCACGTCGTCGCCGCCGACCTCGAGACTGCGGGCCAGGGCATCGGCCTGATTCAGGGACGTGAGAAAAATGATCGGTACCAGCACCTCGCCCGCCAATGCTTTGATCTGGCGCGCGGCCTCGAATCCGTCCATCACTGGCATCACAGCATCCATCAACACCAGCTGTGGACGCTCCCGGGCAAACAGCGCTACGGCTTCAGCACCATTGGCTGCCAGCAGCACTTTATGCCCCTGAAGCTGCACAATGCTCGACAACAGCAGGCGGTCAGCGCTGCTGTCCTCGGCAATCAACACGGTCAGGGAGGTGTTCACGTGATATCGAACAGTTTGTCGAAGTTGGAAATATTGAAAATCTTGAGCACATCCGGGTTGCTGTTGATCACCCTGATTTCTGCGTTGTCGCCGCCGGCATGGTCGCGCAGCAACAACAGCATGCCCAGTGCCGAACTGTCGACGTAGGTCGCTTCCTTCAGATCCACCACGCATTCGGTATCAGAGTCGAGCTTTTCGTACGCCTCACGAAATTGCTGATGCTTGGCAAAGTCGAACCGGCCTTTGATCGCGATCGTCAGCTTGCGGCCATCTGCGGAGATTTCAGACGTCACTGCCATGGGGGAGCTCCCGTGTCGGGTTTCGGGTTGACCCGCAAACTATAGACGCTCTGAAACCCAGGGAGTGACGCCGCACAAACTCTGTAGGAGCGAGCCTGCTCGCGAGCAAGCTCGCTCCTACAGGAGAGGGGGGATTTCAGTAAGGATTGTTACGCGGTAAACGCTGGGACAGCTCGTCCATCAGTTTTTGCTCGCGCTTGTCTTCCAGCTGGCGGGCTTCTTCGGCGTAACGCTGGACCAGTTTGCGCAGCCCTTCCACCCGGGCATAGGCCTGTTGCCAGGTTTCGCGGGCCTTGTTGAGGTTGTTCTCATGCCAGACCAGGCTTTGGCGCTGCTGCCCGACGGCGGTTTCAAGCTGGTTGAGGAAGTATTGATAGTTGCGCAACCATTGCCCGGTGACGCCCTGGCTGCCGCGCTCAATCCATTGCGACTGGTATTCCCCGCGGAAGTTTTCCAGGTCGCCGAGTTTGCTGTTGGCCAGATTGACCTGGCCCTGGAAATGCCCCAGCCGCTGCGCTGCGGCCTTCTCGGTTTTTTCGGCCATGTCCACCACCGGCGCCAGACGCGCTGCCCTTCCATCACTGGCCATGGTCGATTAACCGCCCGCGGCCGGAGCGAAGATTGTCCCCAGATGACCAGCACTTTCACCCAGGCTGATATTGTCGTTCAGCCCCTGGCGCAGGTACGCCACCATCGCTGGCTGCAAGGCAATCGCGGTATCGGTTTCGCGATCGCCGCCGGGCACGTATGCCCCCACGCTGATCAAGTCCCGGGCCTGCTGGAAGCGCGACCACAACTGCTTGAACTGCTGGGCACGACGCATGTGTTCCGGGGTAACCACTGACGGCATCACCCGGCTGATGGACGCTTCAATGTCGATCGCCGGGTAATGACCCTCTTCGGCCAGACGCCGGGACAGCACAATGTGCCCGTCAAGCACGCCCCGCGCCGAGTCAGCGATCGGGTCCTGCTGGTCATCGCCTTCGGACAGCACGGTGTAAAACGCAGTGATCGAGCCGCCCCCGGCTTCGGCGTTACCGGCCCGCTCCACCAGCTTGGGCAACTTGGCAAATACCGAAGGCGGATAGCCCTTGGTGGCCGGAGGCTCGCCAATGGCCAAGGCAATTTCACGCTGGGCCTGGGCAAATCGGGTGAGCGAGTCCATCAACAGCAACACGTTCTTGCCCTTGTCACGAAAGTATTCGGCAATACGCGTGCAGTACATGGCCGCGCGCAGACGCATCAGCGGCGCATCGTCAGCCGGGGATGCCACCACCACAGAACGCTTGAGGCCCTCCTCGCCGAGGATGTGCTCGATGAATTCCTTCACCTCGCGACCCCGTTCGCCGATCAGCCCGACCACGATGATGTCGGCCTCGGTAAAGCGGGTCATCATGCCCAGCAGCACACTCTTGCCCACGCCAGTACCGGCAAACAGGCCCAGACGCTGTCCACGGCCGACCGTCAATAAACCGTTGATGCTGCGAATGCCCACGTCCAGCGGCACGCTGATGGGATCACGCTTGAGCGGGTTGATGGCCGGGCCATCCATCGGCACCCAGTCTTCGGCCTTCATCCCGCCCTTGCCGTCCAGCGGCCGCCCCGCACCATCGAGTACACGACCGAGCATGCTCATGCCCATTGGCAAGCGACCGTTATCGGCCAGGGGCACCACCCGGGCACCCGGGGCGATTCCGGCGACACTGCCAACGGGCATCAAAAAAATCTTGCTGCCCGAAAACCCCATCACCTCGGCTTCGACTTGCACCGGGTGAAAACTGTCATCGTTGATCACCAGACAGCGACTGCCCATGGCCGCGCGCAGGCCTTCGGCTTCCAGGGTCAGGCCGACCATGCGCAACAGGCGGCCTTCGACTACCGGCTGCGCGGGCAATGCGACCACCGGGGCATAGGCGCCCAGGCGCCTGGCGAAGCTGGTGCGCTTAAGGTGCATCGGGCTGGTCCAGATCGACGTCGATGTCCGGCGGCGCCGGGTGCAATGCCTGCTCGTGAAGCTGATCGAACAGCTGACTCATTGCCTGTTTGATCCGGGTTTCGATACTGGCATCGATGCGACTGTGTTCGGTTTCGATACGGCAGCCGCCCGCTTGCAGGCTGTCGTCTTCGACGATTTTCCAGCGTTCGTCGTGACGCTCGCGCAAGGCCTTGATCTGATCGAAGTCTTGGGGATTGATAAACAGGCGAATGTTATCGGCACCCATGGGCAACAGCTTCAGGCCCTCGCGCAATACCTGTTCGATCTGCCTGGAATCGGTTTTAAGTTCGCGCTGGATCACTTGGCGGGTCATGTGCTCGACCAGGCCGACCATGGCTTTTTCCAGCTGCTGGTCCTGCTCGGCCAGCGGCGCCATCAGGCTGCTCATCAAGCGTTCAAGGCTGGCCACCCTGGCCGCCAGAGCGACCTCGGCTTCCTGGCGCACCTTGAGCTGAGTGCTGTGAAAGCCTTCCTTTTCACCCGTGGCAAAGCCTTCGTTGTAGGCTTCCTGGCGGATGCTTTCGAGCTCCTCAAGGGTCAGCGGCTGGACTTCATCCAGCGGCACCTCCTGCATCTCGACCGGCGGCTCCTCGACCACCTCGGGCTCAACCTCGAGCGGCTCGCGCCACGGGTCAAAGCTGGGCAGGCCCCATACGTCGAAGGCCCCCACATCCTTGGCGCGAATCACATCTCCGGGCGACTCACCATTGCTCACTTAGATCATCTCTTCGCCGCCCTTCCCGCCGAGAACGATTTCTCCGGCTTCGGCCATTCGGCGGGCGATGGTGAGGATTTCTTTCTGTGCGGTTTCGACATCGCTGACCCGTACCGGGCCTTTGGCTTCCAGGTCGTCGCGCAGCAATTCGGCGGCACGCTTGGACATGTTCTTGAAGATTTTTTCCTGCACGTTCTCGTCGGAGCCCTTGAGGGCCAGTACCAGCACGTCCGAGGACACTTCGCGCAGCAGCGCCTGAATGCCGCGGTCGTCGACATCCGCCAGGTTGTTGAAGACAAACATGAGGTCTTCGATCTGCCCGGACAGGTCTTCGTCGATGTCGCGAATCGAGTCCATCAGTTGAGATTCCATCGAGCTGTCGAGGAAGTTCATGATGTCGGCCGCCCGCTTGATGCCGCCCAAAGAGGTGCGCGCAGCGTTGGAGTTGCCGGAGAACTGCTTTTCGAGGATCTGGTTCAGTTCTTTAAGTGCCGCCGGCTGCACAGTGTTGAGCGAGGAAACGCGCAGGATGATGTCCAGCCGCGCCTTTTGATCAAAGTGGCCGAGCACTTCGCCCGCCTGATCGGGGTCGAGATAGGCCACCACAATGGCCTGAATCTGCGGGTGTTCAAAACGGATCACGTCCGCCACGGCACGGGGTTCCATCCACTTCAGGCTGTCGAGGCCGCTGGTGTTGCCACCCAGCAGGATGCGATCGATCAGGCCGTTGGCTTTGTCTTCGCCCAGGGCCGAGGTGAGCATTTTGCGAATGTAACTGTCGGAGCCGACCCCCAGGCTGGTCTGGTCACCGACGATCTCGACGAACTCGCTCATCACCTGTTCAACCTGCTCGCGGTGCACGTTGCGCATTTGCGCCATCGCCACACCCACCCGCTGGACTTCTTTGGGCCCCATATGGCGCAGTACCTGGGCCGCATCAGACTCGCCGAGGGACAGCAGCAAAATGGCTGCCTTGTCGACCCGGGTCAGCTTGGCGTTGGCAGCAGCTCGGTTATCACTCATCAGCGTTGATCCACTCTTTTACCACCTGAGCCACACGGCCCGGGTCTTCAGCCACCAGACTCTTGATGGCGTTCAACTGCGCGTCATAGCCTTCGCTCGGGCTCGGCAGCATGATGCTTTGCGGGCCCCCAAGGCTGACGCGATCGTTGGCCAGTTCGCCATCCAGGCTGCCCATCTCGGCATCACTGCCAATACCCGCCACCTGCTTGTTGCGGCCATGGCCGGTGATGTTGTTCAGCACCGGACGCAACACCCCGAACACCAGCACCAGAATGAACAGCACACCCAGCACTTGCTTGAGCACATCCCAGAACCAGGGCTGGGAATAGAACGGAATATCGGCAACCACTTCCGCGCGTTCGGTGGAGAACGGCACGTTGATCACGCTGACACTGTCGCCACGACTGGCATCAAAACCCACCGCGTCCTGCACCAGCCGGGTAAAACGTGCCAGTTGATCGCTGGTCCATGGCACCTGGGTAACTTCACCGTTGGCCGGGTTGATGTTGACCTTGTCGTCGATCACCACCGCCACGGACAGGCGATTGACCCGACCCTGCTGCTGCTTGGTGTGGCTGATGGAGCGGTCCAGTTCAAAGTTGCGGGTCGATTGCGAGCGCTTGTCTGCCGGGTACGGGGCCAACATCGGCTGGCCGGTCGCCGGGTCCATGATTTGTTGACCATTGGCATCCAGCAGCGGTTGGCCGGGCTGAATCATGCCCGCGCCTGCTGCACCGCCCTGGGCGGTTTGTTGCGGCGCCGACGCCGGGCTCGGGGGCTGATTGCTCAGCGCCCCGGGAACGCCCTGGGGGCCATTGCTGGCGGTGCGCTGCTCGCTGGTGGATTGCTCGCTGCGCAGGGCCGGCTGATCCGGGTTGAACTGCTCGGAGGTGGACTCGACTGCGCTGAAATCAACATCGGCAGACACTTCCGCCTTGTAGCGGTCATTGCCCAGCACCGGCTGCAGGATGTTGTGCACCCGCTGGGTCAGCATGCTTTCCATGCGTCGGCTGTAGTCGAACTGCTTGCCGGCCATGGTCAGCTCGGAGTTTTGCGCCTGATCGGACAACAGGTTGCCTTTCTGGTCGACAACCGTGATCTGCGACTTGTTCAGCTCCGGAACGCTGGTGGCCACCAGATTGATGATCGCCTGCACCTGGCCCGGCTCAAGCGAACGGCCGCCGTACAGCTCGACCAGCACCGAGGCGCTGGGCTTGCGCTCATCGCGCACGAACACCGAGCTCTTGGGGATCGCCAGGTGCACCCGGGCGCCCTTGACGTTGTTGAGGCTGGAAATGGTGCGCGCCAGTTCGCCTTCCAGGCCACGGCGATAGCGGGTAGCTTCCATGAACTGGCTAGTGCCCAGGCCCTGGTCTTTATCCAGGATTTCAAAGCCGATATTGCTGTCGGTAGGCGTAACGCCGGCGGCGGCAAGTTTTAGCCGGGCACGGGAGACGTCATCGGCCTTGACCAGCAAGGCGCCAGAGTTGGGCTCAACGGTGTAGGCAATGTCGGCGGCGGCCAGGGTTTCCATGACCTGCTTGGCATCCATACCGGCCAGGCTGCCGTACAGCGGCCGGTAATCGGGTTGTTGCGACCACAGCACCACGGCAAAGCCAATCGCCACGCTCGCAGCCAGACCGACCATAAGGCCGACCTGACGCAACATGGTCATTTCGGCCAGATTGTCCAGAAAAGACAACCCGAACAGCGGCGCTTTGCCGCCGGCCGGGCCTGGATTGGCCGGAACGTTATCCGGGAGTGCATCAGCCATGACTTAATATCGTCCTTAAACCGGCATCTGCATGATGTCTTGGTACGCCTGAACCAGCTTGTTACGCACTTGGGTCAATGCCTGAAAGGAGACGCTGGCTTTTTGCGACGCAATCATCACGTCAGTCAGATCAACGCCGGTTTTGCCAATTTCGAACGCGTTCGACAACTGACTCGACGCCTGCTGCGTCTCACTGACCTTGTTGATCGCATTGCCGAGCATGTCGGAGAAGCTGCTGGCACCCGCTTCGGGAACGGCCTGCACAGCCGATTTCGGTTGGGCCATGGCGTCCATTTGCATGGCCCGCATGTCCAACATCAATCGATTAAATTCAATACCTTGGCTCATGGACGACTGCCTCCGACGACCCGCAATTTTTTGACACTTTCACAACGCATCCTGGGGTGTAGCAACAAGGGTGCCAGCTCTTTGTCGTTTTCGAAGAATTAACGTTACCAATCGTCGCAGACAGAAACTCCCGTCGTCGCTGAAGAGGCACCAAGCTGCGATCGGATGCGCAGCGGCCGCGAAGCCAGCACAACGCCATCGCAGCCTCGTCAGCGGCTACAGCCACGGCCCCGGTTACGTCGCGGCAAACAGGCAGGCCTCGACATCCATCCCGGCATCGCGCATTTGCGCCAGCTTGTAGCGCAATGTGCGCGGGCTGATGCCCAGGCGCTCGGCGGCCTCTTTGCGACGGCCGCGCTCGGCGCGCAAGGTCTCGATGATCATCTCGAACTCGCGGCGACGCAGATCATCACCCAGCGCTCCCGACGACTCGGCCGTATCAAGCGGCAAGGATTCGACCAAAACCGGCAATGGCGCGCACGCCACCGGACCTGCCAGGCAGAAGTCCGGCGCTTCAATCAAACCGCCCTGCTGCAGGATCAGCGCCCGCTGAATCGCGTTGTCCAGCTCCCGTACATTGCCCGGCCACGCATAGGTGGTCAGACAGGCCCTGGCCTGGGGCGAAAAGCGCACTGCGGTGTGCTTCATTTTGCTGATGTACTTGGCCAACAAGCGCTCGGCCAACGGCAGGATGTCCGCGGTGCGCTCGCGTAACGGGCGCCAGGCCAGAGGAAAGACCGAAAGCCGGTAGTACAGGTCCTCGCGAAAACGCCCCGCTGCCACCTCCCCCGCCAGATCACGGTTGGTGGTGGCGACTACGCGTATATCCAGCGCAATCGGCTTGCGCCCGCCGACCCGCTCGACTTCGCGCTCTTGCAGCACCCGCAACAATTTGGCCTGCAACCCCAGGGGCATTTCGCTGATTTCGTCGAGCAGCAAGGTGCCGCCGTCCGCCTGTTCGAACTTGCCCGCCTGCGCCGCAATGGCCCCGGTAAACGAGCCTTTTTCATGGCCGAACAAGGTGGCTTCGAGCATGTTGTCGGGGATTGCCGCGCAGTTGATTGCCACAAACGGCTGACTGCTGCGGTGCGAATGCTGGTGGATGTAGCGCGCGAGCACTTCTTTGCCGGTGCCCGACTCGCCCGAGATCAGCACCGTGGAGTCGCTGCGGGCCACTCGCGCCGCCAGATCGAGCAATTGCAGGCTGGCCGGCTCAACCGCCACCGGTCCCTGGCTGTCTGCCGCCCCAAGGCTACCCAGCGCATGCCGGGCGACCAGATCCAGCAGCGCCCGGGGCTCAAACGGCTTCACCAGATAGTCCGCCGCACCCTGGCGCATGGCATCCACGGCGCGCTCGACGGCGCCATGGGCGGTCATCAGCAACACCGGCAATTGCGGCTGGCTGACACGCAACCGGCCAAGCAATTGGTGCCCGTCCATACCAGGCATATTGACGTCGCTGATCACCAGGCTGAATGACTCGCCAGCAACTGCCTCCAGCGCTTCTTCGGCCGATGCCACCGCGCGAAAACCGTGCCCGGCCAGCAACAGGGTGTCCGCCAGGGCTTCACGCAGAGCGCGATCGTCTTCGACCAGTAAAACCTTGATTGCCATCGCCATCAGTTTTCCTGCGCCTCGCCTGGAATCAGCGGCAAGCTGAGCAAGGCACAAGTGCCGCGCCCCGGCCGCGAGTGTAAAAGCAGCTGACCCTGATGGGCCCGGGCCACTGCATTGACCACCGCCAGGCCCAGCCCGGTACCGGTGGCCCTGGTGGTGAAAAACGGCTCGCCCAGACGCTCCAGCACCTTGGGCTCGATGCCGCTGCCGCTGTCACTGACGCACAGGCGCAAGGTGTTGTCACGGGCGTACAGATGAACCTTGAGCCGCACCTGAGGTGTACCGGCTTGCAGGGCATTTTCGATCAGGTTGAGCAATGCACCGACCAGGGTGTCGCGGTTACACAACACAAGACCGCCATAAGCGTCGCACTGCCAGCGCATCGACACGCCCTGAACATGGGTCTGGGCTGCGGCTTGCAGGGCCTGCATCAAGGCCTTGGGAGCAACTTTATCGGTCAGCGGCAGCTCGCCACGGGCAAACACCAGCATGTCGCGCACCTGGTGCTCCAGCTCATGCAGACGTTCCTTGAGACGCCCGGCAAAGCGCTGCTGGGTTTCGACGGGAAGCACCTGTTCAGTCAGATGGCTGGCGTAGATCAGTGCCGCCGACAGCGGCGTGCGGATCTGATGGGCGAGCGAAGCGACCATGCGCCCCAACGAAGACAAACGCTCATGGCGGGCGAGTTGATCTTGCAGGCGCCGGGTTTCTGTCAGGTCGTTGAGCAATACCAGTTGCCCGGGCTCAGCATCCAGCGATCGGGTGGCAATCGACAGGCGCCGCCCGTCTTTGAGCGATACCTCGTGCCCGTCATCTTCACGGGGGGCAAAGCAGCGGGCGATCACGTGGCGCCACAGCTCGCCCTCCAGGGGCAAGCCAAGCAGCTCGCTGGCCGCAGGATTGGCCTCGCGCACAAGGCCGCGGTCATCAATCACGATGACCCCGCCCGGTAATAGATCGAGGAGGTTTTGCAGGCGGTTGGCCAGCCGTTCTTTCTCTGCAAGTTCCGCCATGCGTTGGGCGCTGACAAATGCCAGTTCGCCTTTAAGCTCGGTGACCCGGGCTTCGAGCAGACTGTAGGAATCGGTCAACTGGGTCGACATTTGATTGAACAGCGAGAACGCGTGCTCCAGTTGCGCCGGAGTAGACGGCGTAGCCCCCAGCGACATGGCTTGCCCTGCGAGATCAGGGCCAGAGGACTGTTGGGCTATGTGCGGCATGGGGCGTTCTCGCTTGGCTGACCGTCATAAAACGGTTCGTTGACCCAAGCGGTGCAATACCCGTGCCTAAAGAAGCGGCTTGAAACTGTACCGGCGCAAGCCCGCGGGTGATGGCGGCTTCCGGGCATCCTGGAGCAACAGGCTCGCGAGCTGGCTCGCTGCTACAGAGTCAAAAGCAGCAGCAGGCGTCAATCCTCCGCCGGCTCTTCCCCGTCGCGACGGCTCATGCCGTATTTGCGCATTTTCTCGACCAGGGTGGTACGGCGAATGCGCAGGCGCTCGGCGGCGCGGGCGACAATGCCATTGGCGTCATCCAGCGCTTGCTGGATCAACCCTTGCTCCAGACCACCGAGGTAGTCCTTGAGGTCCAGGCCTTCAGGGGGCAGCATCGCCGTGGCGCTGAAGTCCTGGGTGCTGTTGTTGATCGCCACCCGCTCTTCCATGTCGCTGAACAGGGTGTCGACCAGGTTCTCGTCTTCGTCGTCCACGTAGCGAAATTTCTTCGGCAGTTCGGCGACGCCAATCACCCCGTACGGATGCATGATCGCCATGCGCTCAACCATATTGGCCAGCTCGCGGACATTGCCCGGCCATGCATGACGGCAGAGCGACATGATGGCGCCGGAGTTGAAGCGGATGGAGCCGCGTTTTTCGTGCTCCATGCGCGAAATCAGCTCGTTCATCAGCAACGGGATATCTTCGACCCGCTCGCGCAGGGGCGCCATTTCGATCGGGAAGACGTTGAGGCGGTAGTACAGGTCTTCGCGAAAAGCGCCGACTTCAATCATGCTTTCGAGGTTTTTATGGGTGGCGGCGATGATCCGCACATCAGCGCTTTGGGTCTTGTTGCTGCCCACACGCTCAAAGGTTCTTTCCTGCAGGACGCGTAGCAGTTTGACCTGCATCGGCAACGGCATATCGCCGATTTCATCGAGGAACAGCGTGCCGCCATTGGCCAGTTCAAAACGCCCGGCGCGGCTGGTGATTGCGCCGGTGAAGGCGCCCTTCTCATGGCCGAACAACTCGCTTTCAAGCAACTCTGCGGGAATCGCCCCGCAGTTAACCGGCACAAATGGCGCGTCGCGGCGTTTGGAGTGGTAATGCAGATTGCGTGCGACCACTTCCTTGCCGGTTCCGGACTCGCCGAGGATCAACACGCTGGCGTCGGTATCGGCCACTTGCTGCATCATTTGCCGCACATGCTGAATCGCCCGGCTGGTGCCCACCAGGCTGCGGAACAAGTTGGGTTCGCGATGACGGCCGCGCTCGCGGGCCTGGTCATACATCTCGCGATAGACCTGGGCACGGTGCAGGGAATCGAGGAGTTTGCTGTAGCTGGGGGGCATTTCGAGGCTGGATAAAACGCGGCGGCGCTGGTCTTCCGGCAGGTCGACCGCAGAAATTTCACCTAAAAGCATGATCGGCAGGAACTCATCCCACCCGGCCAGTGTCTTAAGCAAGCTGGAAACACCGCCAGCGATGCTGACAGTACCTACCAGCACGCAGAGCACTTCGCGACTGGACGACAAACAGCTGACAGCCTGCTCCCACTCAAGGCTGGAGCTGGCCAAATTTTCTTCACCCAGAAAATTCAGAATCACCGCTAAATCGCGGCGGCGGACGCTATCGTCATCGATCAGCAGAATTTTGGTTTCACGCCACATGCAATAGCAACTTCCCTAGTCAACTCAATGCCCCGAAACGCAGGGCATATTTAGTCGCCCCAACCTGTTGGATATCTAAGACGACTGAAAAAGAATACAGCACTAGTTAAGTCAAAAGACATACATAGTCAAATTTATGGCGCGCATGTGTCAATTAACCACATATTCCTTATGCCTTAACGGAACAGATGGTAAACCTTTGATGCGCTTTTTGCTTGATTGATCTGTGACATTTGCTCGACCAGCAGTTGGCGCTCGTCGGTGGCCGCCTCCAGCAGCATGCGATAGACCACCAGCAACCCTTCCAGATTCTCGCGCAACACCGCCTCATCCACAGGCGCCTCATCCAGCACACTCTCGACACACACCCGGCAGGCTGAATCCAGCTGGCCGATGGCATCCCAGTTGCGTTCAGCCAGGGCATCGATCAGTGCTTCACGGGTTTCTTGAATTCGTTGCAGTTGGCTCATGACGCACTCCTCGGGCCTTCAATTTTATTGTGGTGCAATCTCGTCCCAACCACTTTTGACCGTGATCAGCAGGCGGGCCACTTCGTCGATGATTTCGGGATCGTTCTGCACATTGGCCTGGGTCAAACGGATGGTCATGTACTCGTACAGGCTGTCCTGGCGCTGGAAGGCGACCTTGTCTTCAGCCTTTGATTCATCCATGCCCTGGCGCAAGCCAGTGATGATGTCGATAGCCTTGGTGATCAACACCACCTTCTGCGGGATATCACCACGGCTCATCGCGCCCTTGGCCTGGGCCATGCGATCCAGACCGCCTTCCATCAGCATTTGAATCAGGCGGTGGGGGCTGGCCTCAGAGATCTGGGCGTGGGAATTGACCTTCTGATACTGACGAAGGGCGCGCATCGGGTTCATGTTGCTACCTCATTACGGTGACAGGCAAAAATGGCCAGGACTTGATCTTTATGTCGACTGTCACGGCTAAAACTTTAGTGATCCGGCTGCGGGAAATCAGCTGGATTTAGGGTTATTCAGCGAGTTCAGAGTGGTCATGATGCTGGAGCTGCTGGCGTTGATCTGGGCGATAAGGGTGTCCATCGCGGTGTACTTGGACGTCAGGGAAGTCTTCATGCTCTCCATCCGTCGATCCAGATCCGCCTGCTGCGTTGTCAGATCCGTCAGCTTGGTATTCAAGTCAGTGACTCGACTCGCCAGCAGCCCGGTGGTACCGACATAGCTGTCTGTGGCCTTGGTCATACGCGCAACCAGACCGGTGTCACCGGTAAACACCTTGCTGATTTCCAGCGCACCATTGGGGGTTGCCACTGCGGCATCCCACTTCTTGTCATCCAGGGTCAGAAGCCCGGTTTTCTGATCGGTACTGATACCCATCTGGGACAGACTGCCCATGCTCGACGAACTGCTGTTCTGCAGCAGCTCGTTACGAATACCGTTAACCAGTTGCCGCATCGAGGCATCACCGGTAAGGGCGCCCGAGGTGGTGGTTGCGGCATCACCGGTGGCGGTGACTTTGGTTTGCGTGTTGATACTGGTCAGCAGCGCGTTGTAAGCACTGACAAAGGACTGGACCGAGGTTTTCAGGGTTGCCGTATTGGAGGCCACGGTAATGGTCGACGCCTTGGTATCAATCAACTCCAGCGTCACGCCGCTGATGGCCGAAGTGATCTTGTTGCTCGACGACTCCATGGCGATGCCATCAATGGTGTAAATGGCATTCTCTGGAGCTTTACCGGCGTCATAGCCGGTCGACAACTCTGAGTCACCACTGATGGTGATGTCGGTACCCTTGCCCGTGGTTTGCGAACCGATGACCAGGCGCGACCCGTTGGCATCGGTCAAAACGTTGGCACTGATGCCCTTGGATTGCAGCTGGGTGTTAATCGCTTCACGGGTTTGCTGCAGGGTAGCGCCAGCCGGGACCGATACATTGTAATCATTGCCGGACTGCGAAATGGTAAGGGTCGTGGGCTCGGTACCCGAGTTGACCACTGACGAGGTCCCCCCCTCAAATACCTTGCTGGTAACTTTCGAGGCGGTCGCCAGCTTGGTCACATCCAGCGCGTAGGTACCGCTGGAGGCCTTGTCATCAATGGTGACCTTGGAAATTTTTTCGTCTGACGAGGTAGCCGCCAGGCCGTTGAAGCTGGAGACACTATTGAGTTTGGCAATGGCTGCGCGATAGGTTTCAAGCGCGCCTTTTACCGTGCCCACAGCGGACAACTGAATCGTGGTGTCTTTTTGTTGCGCAGTAATCTGGGTTTGCTTGGGCGCTTTTTCAGCATCCACCAACGCTTTAACAATACCGATGGTATCGAAACCCGAACCAACACCCGTAATCGTAGAACTTGCCATCTGTATTCTCCTTATCCGGGCTGCCGCTTTATGGGCTTACGCTTTTTTGACGAGCAAGGCCGAGGAAGCAGACAGCATCACAATTCATGCCACCTTCAGGCTTTGCCCTGAAAAAGCAGGCTGTGGGGATCAGCCAGGTTTTGCGCCAGCTTGAGGGCCATCTCTGAAGGTAACTGGCGAATCACCTCTCCGCTGTCGGAGGCAATCACCTTGACCACCATCACGCCGGTGGTGTCATCAATCGAAAAGTCCAGCTTGCGCTGGTTCGACTGTGCGAATGCTTGTATGTCACTAACAGCCTTTTCCAGCTCCGCACGCTCAGGCGGCTTGCCTGTCACCGGGGTAGAAACCGCTCCTGCCTGAGTGGTTGCGACCGGTGCCGGCGCGGGGTTCGGCACCGCTGCAGGGCTCGGGTAAGCGGTGTTCAGCTTGATGCTCATGTCCATGCCATCACCTCAAAACTGAAAAAAACGAAAGGGCACGTAAACGCGCCCTTCCGTTGTCAACCGAGGGCTGAAATTACTGAAGCAGTTTCATCACAGCGGACGGCAGCTGGTTCGCCTGGGACAGGATCGCGGTAGCGGCCTGTTGCAGGGTTTGTTGCTTGGTCAGCTCTGCGGCTTCGGATGCGAAGTCGGTGTCCTGAACGCGACCACGGGCAGCAGTCGAGTTCTCGGAGATGCTTTGCAGGTTGGACACAGTGCTGTCGAAACGGTTTTGCACGGCACCCAGCTCGGAACGCTGAGTATCGATCTGCTGGATTGCGCCAGTCAGGGCCTGGATCGATTGTTGAGCGCCTTCGGCGGACAAAATGCTCAGGCTGGCTACGCTGGTTTCAACAGTGTTGGAACTTGTGGTTTTCGCAGTCAGACCCAGGGAGTCCAAGCCAGTACCGGCGCTACCGTCACCAACAGTGATGTCCTTGGTGGAGAACAGCTTCAGCGTGTTATCAGCATTTTTGCTGGCGGTTACGCCAGTGCTTGCACTGTTGATCGAAGAAACGATGGAGTCCATCGAGTCGCCTTTTTTGAACTTCACTTCAACGCCGTTCATGGTGACTGAAGTATCAGCTGTCAGCTTAGCCTCGGTCTTGCCTGCGGCCAGACCCAACTGCGCCAAAGCACCTTTACCTTCAGGCGTATCTGCCTGGTCGGTCAGGCTCACAGCCTTGCCGTCCTGGGAGGTCAACACCAAACGACCATCCTGAGCGCTTGCCGTAACACCCGTTTTACCGGCGGCAGTCGTCTGCGCGTTGATTGCCTCAATGACTCCGCCAGCGCCCTCAAGCTTCATGCCGGCAGTCAGAGAAATTTTCGTACCGTTAACGTTGATATCAGCGTCTTTGGCCAACCCGGTAACAGGTGTACCAGCAGTCGAAGTAGCAGCAGCAGTTTTGAAGTTACCGCCATCCGCAGCAACGCTACTGGCAACTGTGAAGGATGCAGTGGAGCTCAGTTCCAGCTTGCCCGCATTATCTTTTGCAGTAACGCCCGTGGTACCTGACGACAGGTTGATTTTATCGGCAGCCTTCGCTGCGGAATCTTCAGCAGCAGTAAGGGTTACGGTGCCAGTACCAGCGCCGCCAAAGGTAAGAACTTCGGTGGCAGCAGGCGCAGCATAGGCCGCAGCAGTGGCAAGTGTATTCGGGGTTGTTGTAGCGCTCAGATCAATCGCGCCACCAGTAACCTTGGCAGCCAGTTGCGTGATCCCGCCAGTAGCATTCGCCTCACCGAAAGAACCTTTCAAACCGGTAGCACTGATATCGGTCATGCCGAACGAGATGGTCTGGTTGGCATCGGCACCGACCTGGAAGGACTGGTTCTGGAACGAACCGTCCAGCAGGTTGCGGCCACCGAAGGTGGTGGTCGACGAAATACGGGTCAGCTCACCGACTTTGGCGGTGAATTCTTGCTGCAGGGATGCACGGTCATCAGCGCTTTTATCACCGTTCGCGGACTGCAGGGCCAGTTCACGCAGACGTTGCAGAATGTTGGTCGATTCTTGCATCGCGCCTTCAGCTGTCTGGGCAATCGACGAGCCGTTGTTGGCGTTGGCGATGGCGACAGTCATGCCTTTGACCTGGGAGGTCAGACGGTTGGCGATCTGCATGCCGGCAGCGTCATCTTTGGCGCTGTTGATTTTCAGGCCGGAAGACAGACGGGTCATCGAGGTGCTCAACGAGTCGCCGGCTTTGTTCAGGTTCTTCTGAACGGTCTGGGACGTGACGTTAGTGTTTACTGATAAAGCCATGACGAAATCCTCATTGGATGAATACTGCGGCTTCCGGCCCTGGCAACCGCCGGGTGTGGCCTAGAGAACCTTCGTAATAGTTATCGTCGTGAATGCAGGTTGCTTGAGGGGTTTTTTAATTTTTTTTACTGGCAGGGGGCCAGCCCTTGTGTTTCAAGGGGTTACACAGACCCGGAGCTGATCTGTTTGCCTGTGGGAGCTGGCTTGCCAGCTCCCACAGTGGGGACGCCACAACGCAAAACGCCCATGGCTTCTGGCCATGGGCGTTTTGTGGTTCAAGCCTCAGCTCAAGGGCGATAGATGATCGCCGAGCCCCATGACAGGCCTACGCCGAAGCCGCTCAGGGCCACGCGCTTCCAGTCAGGGGTGTCCATCACGTGCTTTTCCAGCAGCAACGGAATGCTCGAGGACACGGTGTTGCCGGTCTCGACCATGTCCTTGATGAACTTCTCCGGCTCGCCTTCGAAGCGCCGAGCAACCGCATCAACGATCGCCGCGCTGCCCTGGTGGATGCAGAAGGCGTCGATGTCCTGGGAGGTCAGTTGCGACTCGTCCATCAACTCGTGCAAGTGTGCAGGCACTTTAAGCAACGCGAAGTTGAATACCTGGCGGCCATTCATAAAGAACACGCCGTCGCTGACTTTCAAGTGCGGGGCACCCGAACCGTCGGTGCCGAACTTGGCCTTGCCCAGCTGCCAGGGTGCGTCTTCGCCCATCCAGGTAGCGGTAGCGGCGTCGCCGAAGAGCATGGTGGTGTTGCGGTCTTCGGGGTCGACGATTTTCGAATACGGGTCGGCGGTGATCAGCAGGCCGTTTTTCAGGCCCGTGGCTTCCATGAAGCCTTTCATCGCGTAGATGCCGTAGACATAGCCCGAGCACCCCAGGGAAATATCAAAGGCGGCCACGTGGGTCGGCAGGCCCAGTTTGTCCTGGACGATGGCAGCGGTGTGGGGCAAACCTTCTGCGTCACCGTTTTGGGTCACGACGATCAGCGCGTCGATGGATTCGCGCTTGAGCTGCGGATTGTTGGCAAACAGTGCGTTGACGGCCTCGACACACAGGTCCGAGGTTTCCTGGTCAGCATCTTTGCGCGGCAGAAACGCCGAGCCAATCTTGCCCAGAATGAAGTCTTCGTCCTTGGAGAACTTCGCGCCCTGGGCATAGTTGTCTACACCGTTTGCAGGCACGTAACTGGCGATGCTTTTAATGCCAATCATTGTGGCTTCCCAATACTAATAGCTGGAGATCACCCGCTCGAACAATCAAGGGGCGCTGACAATAAAAGGGCTTAGTCGCGCAAAAAGCGGCGAATATGGGTGCATGAAAATAGACAAAACAGCCTGAAAAAGGCCCGGCACCCGCCCGTACGTTTCACACGATACAGTGAAGATGCGCGTTATGACTCATAGGTCACTCGATTTGGTGCGGTTTTTTACAAAACGTTTCGGGTAAACCGAGGATCAAGTGGGAGTCGTCTTGCCGGCGATAGCATCACCCTGCCCCTTCAGACAGGCCGGTTTTGCCGGTATCGCTGGCAAGCCAGCTCCCACAGGTATGTTGCAAATTCTGCATTACAGCTGATTGAACAGGCTCAGCTGGGAGATCTTGACGAAGGCCAGTTGCGAGGCTTCAAGCATGGCTTTCTGGAATGCCAGGTCGATCGAAGCACCGGCCATGTCTGTGTTGCCAATGGCGGCAGTGGTGGAATCGTTGGCCAGGCCCATGCTGATGTTTTCGTCGGTCTGGATATCCACCGCCTTCAAGCGCGCACCAATCGAACCCCGGGCACTGTCGACCCCGGCACTGGCGTTTTTCAGATTGCCTATGGCCGAGTTGATGGCGTCTTTCTGGATCTGCTGGGCCGCCGGATCTTTGTCGCTGGGGATCACCAATGCTTTACGCAGCTGGCTGATGGTGTCCAGCGCACTTTGACTCTGGTGGTTGTTGCTGTTGACCACAAACTGGTCACCAGCCGCGCGCGCGCCGGTGAAATCGAAGGTAACCCCCATGGCGCTGAGCGTGTCGCCGGTCATGCTGCCGGTGGCAATCGACTTGCTGCTGGCAGTCACTGGCTGGGCGTAGATTTCGTATTCGGTGTCACTGGTGAATTTGATCACCGCACCATTGCCCGGAAAGCTGTCGCTGTAGGCCTTGGCATCCGCCACGCCAGTACCGGTGATCTGTGCCGTCGAGGTATTGCTCGGGGTACGGGAGGTGTTGAAGGTGTCGGGTTTGGCCTCGAGGGTGAAAGAGTGCCCCGCCACCGCCGCATCCTGATCGGCTGCCGGGATGTCCTTGAGATTCAGGTTGATGTCGAACGATGCGCCGCGCAGGCTGATGCTGTGAGCACCCTCCTTGGTGGAATCGAAGACACCATTGCCTGGCACTTCAGATGTCACGTCCTTGCCCTGGGCGTCAGTCAGCTTGTACTGGGTGCTGCTGGTGAATTCCAGGGTGTAGGGCTGACCCTCGGCAAAGCCTTTATTGAACACCGGGCTTGAGGTGATCAAACCGGCGGACAGCGAAACCTTGCCATTGTCCGGGATAACCGCACCGGTTGCGTCTACCACCGGCAGTGCAGTGACCTGTGTACGCCCGGTATTGACCGAGTTTTCCATAAAGCTTTTGGCCGTGTCGCTGCCGGCCAGGCTCAGGGTGTCCGAGACCTTGAGATTGAGCTGGGTATCGTCGCCCTGATAGCTGTAAGTGCCATCGTTGTTGCGGGTATAGGGCGGCGTATCGGTCTTGGAGCCCGAGAACATATAGTTGCCCGCGGCATCCTTGCTGTTGAGCAGGCTGAACACCTGGTCTTCGATACTCCCCAGTTCGCTGGCAATCGTCGCGCGATCGGCATCGCTTTTCCCGCTGCCAGCCCCCAGAGCCAGCTCACTGGCCTTTTGCAGGGCGGTGTTGATGCTGTCGAGGATGGTTTCCTGACTGCCCAGCGACGCCTTGATACCGTTCATGTTGGTGGTGTACTGACCCAACATGTCTTTTTGCTGCTGCAATTGCAGCAGGCGCGCGGCACCCACCGGATCATCGCCAGCGGTCTGAATGCGCACGCCGGAGTCGATCTGGCTCTGGGTCTTGATCACCGACGAGAAGTTGTTCTGGTAGGTGGCACTGGTCGACTCAAAAAACTGGGAAGTAGAGATACGCATCGTCGAGGACTCCCTTAAAGACTGTTGATCAGCGTGCTGAAGGTTTCTTGCGCCGCTTTGATGATCTGCGACGATGCGGTGTAGTACTGCTGAAACTTGACCAGGTTGGAGGCCTCTTCGTCCAGGTTGACCTGGGACACCGAGCTGCGGGTCTGCGTGGCATACGCCAGCGCGGCGGTGTTGGCCGTGCCGTCGACGGCGGCCTGACTGGCCTGGCCACCCACTTTCGCCACCAGCTGGCTGTAGGAAGAACCCATGCTGACGCCGCCGGTGCCGTCCTTGCCGACGCCGACCGTGGCTTTGGTTTGCAGGCCCAGCAACAGGTTGGCGTTGGTGTTGTCCGCCTTGCCGTCTTTGTTGAACTTGATGTCGAAGCTGTCGCCCTTGGCCGGCGACCCGCTGATGGTGGTGTCAAAGCCAATGGTTTTCGGCGTGCCGTCGGCGTTTGTGACCGGCAAGCCCGCAGCGTCCAGCACCGGCAGGTTGATCGTGACCTTGTTGTCCTGGCCCGGCACTAGGGTGCCTTTACCGATTTCCTCGCCTTTTTCGTTCAGCACGCGGTAGCCCTGGGCGCCGTTTGCAGCTTCGTCAAAAGCAATCCGTACCGGCATTGCGCCTTCAATCTGCGACTGCGCCAGGCCGAGGTCGGCACCCGCGTAAATATCCAGCGCCGAGGACAGGCTCGGCGTGCTCAAGGCCCCCGTACCGCTGTTGGAGCCGCCCTTGCCTGCCACCAAAGGGCCGGCGAACGCCAATTTACTGGCATCGCTCATCTGTACGCCGATGTTGCTGGCGCCGTTGCGGGTCGGGCTGACCTTGAATTGATCACCTTTGCTCAACGCACCACCGTTAAGGTCCATGGTGAAGCCGTCGATGACCGCAGCAGGCTTTTGATCCAGATTGAAGGCCCCCATGCTGGTGCCGTCCGAGCGTCTGACCGTGTAGTCCTTGTCGCTGGTGAACGTCACCTGATAGTCGTAGGCAGTCAATGCGCCACTGTCGGTAATGCTGACGTTCAGGTTGCCCGAACCCGGGCTGTTACCGGTCGCGGCAAGGCTGCGCTGGCTGATAGCCTGCGCGCTGTTGATGCTGTTGAACATCGACGAGCCAAACTCGCCATTGGCATCCAGGCCCTGCCCCAACTGCTTGTTGATCGCGTCGGCGACCACAATCGCAGTGCGCCCCAGATCGTTCATGGCCGGTGCCAGCACGTCATCGCGATAGCGCAACAGGCCGCCGATCTTGCCGCCGGAGATGACCGAGGTCACGTCGGAGCTGGACTGCGCGTAGTTGATCTGAATGCTGAACTGGCTTTTATCGACCTTGCCCGGCACCGCCGACAGGGTATTGGAGGTATTGCCCTGCACCAGCGCCTGCCCCGTCCCCAGGGTCACGTCATAGACGTTGTCGTGTTCCTGGACCGTTACTCCGACCAGTTCATTCAGGGTACGCACGGCCTCGTTGCGGGCATCCAGCAAGTTGTTCGGCGTATTGCCGGCGGTGGTGGCCTGGGCGATCTGCTTGTTCAGCGAGGCAATGGTGGCCGTGTGCTGGTTGACCATCGAGGTCAGGGTGTCCAGCTGGCTGTTGATGCCTTCGTTTTGCTGGTTGAGCTGGGTCGAGATCGAGTTGAAGCGGTTGCTCAAGGCTTGTGCATTGGTCAGCAGCAACTGGCGGGCGGACGCGTCGCCGGGGGCGCCGGCCGCCGTTTGCAAGGACGAGAAGAAGCTGTTGAGTACGGCCGAGACACCGGTACTTTTATCTGACAGCAGCTTGTCCACCGAACCTATCTGGTCGAGGTAAGCCTGGGCATCGCCGTTCAATGAAGTGGTGGTTTGCAACTGCGCATCGAGGTAGGAGTTGTACACCCGGCGTACGTCAGCCAGGGTGGTGCCGGTGCCGATAAACACCCCGCCCACTTGCTGCGAGCCGGCACTGCCCTGCACGATCTGCTGGCGCGAGTAGCCCGAGGTGTTGGCGTTGGCAATGTTATTGCCGACCGTGGCCAAAGCCCCCTGGCTGGCGTTCAGCCCCGACATCCCGATGTTGATCAAACTCGCCATGGTTCAAACCTTATAAATGCGTGAAAGAACCCGTCGAGACGTAGCTCTGGTAGGTCTTCATTTGCTTGGCAATCTGCGAAATCTTGCTCGCGTACTCAGGGTCGGTTGCATAACCGGCCTTCTGCAACTCGCGAACAAACTGCTCTGGTTTATCGGCTGCGTTCAGCACTTCTTTATAACGATTGTTGCTTTGCAACAGCGTGACCAAATCGTGGAAGCTGTCCTGATAGGAGTCGTAGGAACGGAAGTCCGCCGTCTCCTTGACCATCTGCCCGCCCTTGAACTCGCTGGTAATTGCCCGAGCCTGCGGCCCCTGCCAACTGCCAGTGGCCTTGATGCCGAACAGGTTGTGACTGCTGCTGCCGTCCTGCTGGCGCATCACCGACTTGCCCCAGCCGGTTTCCAGTGCCGCTTGCGCCACCAGATACAGCGGATCGACACCGATACGGTCGGCGGCCTGCTGCGCCATCGGCAACATGGTGGCCACAAAGGCGTCCGGCGACTCGAATGCCTGTTTGGCCGGAGCCAATGGCGGTTGCGCCACGGCACGCCCGTAAATCTGCATCCGCCCTTGCACACCGCCGGCGCTGAGCATGGGGTGACGGCTGCCTTTGATCACCGCATCCAGCGACGGGCTGGTGCGCCCGGGCACCGTACCGGTATTGAGGGTTGAGCGGGCCGCATCGGCCGAAGGCACGATCCCGGCCAGCAAGCGATCGGTCAGCTTGCTCGGCAAGGCCAGACGACGCTGATTGAGCATCGCCACATCGTTTTTATGGCCGCTTTCCACGGCGCTGGTGGCCACCCGAGAAGCCCACAGCGGACGCTGGCCGCTGGAGCGCACAAACGGGCTGTCGATCGCAGGGGCGACCGGGGCAGGTGTTTTCACCTCAGGGTTCAAGGCAACCGTTGCGGCCTCCCCCGGCACTGCGGACTTGTTCTTCGACATCTGGCGCATCAGCACATCGGCCAGACCGATACCGCCGCCCTGACGGGACAAGGTCACCGACAGTTGCTGGTCGTACATCTCCTGATACTGCTTGGCCGCCGGGGTGTTGAGCGGGTTGTCCTTGCCCAGCACTTCGTTCGCCGAGCGCATGGACTTGAGCATCTCGTTGAGGAACAGCGACTCGAATTCCTGCGCCACCTTGCGCATGTTGCTGTCGCTTTCGCGGTCGCCGACCTTCAGCTTGTTCAGACGATTGAGGTCGGTAAAGGCGCCCGAATCGCTGCCACTGACCGCACCGCTCTTACGCATATCCATGATGACGGCCTCAGATCACTATCAGGTCGGCTTGCAGGGCGCCGGCCTGTTTCAACGCTTCGAGAATCGCCATCAAGTCCCCTGGCGCCGCGCCAACCTGATTCACCGCCCGGACAATTTCGTCCAGCGTGGTGCCCGGGCCAAATTTGAACATCGGCTTGGCTTCCTGCTGTGCATTGAGCCGCGAACGCGGCACGACAGCGGTCTGGCCGTTGGACAACGGGCCCGGCTGGCTGACGATCGGGTCTTCGGTGATGGTGACGGTCAGGCTGCCGTGGGTCACGGCCGCAGGCGAAACCTTGACGTTCTGGCCGATCACTATGGTGCCGGTGCGCGAGTTGATGATGACTTTGGCCACTGCCTGCCCCGGGTCGACTTCGAGGTTTTCCAGGATCGACAGGTAGTCGACCCGCTGGCTCGGGTCCAGTGGCGCAGTGACACGCACCGAGCCGCCATCAATCGCCTGGGCGACACCGGGGCCGAGCAAGTCGTTGATCTTGTCGACCACGCGCTTGGCCGTGGTGAAGTCCGAACGGTTGAGGTTCAGGGTCAGGCTGTTGCCCTGGTTGAAACCGCTCGTCACCGCACGCTCTACCGACGCTCCGCCGGGAATGCGCCCGGCCGAAGGCACGTTGACGGTGATTTTCGAACCGTCGCGACCTTCGGCATCAAAACCGCCCACCACCAGATTGCCCTGGGCGACCGCATAGACATTGCCATCGATACCCTTGAGCGGTGTGAGCAACAGCGTGCCGCCGCGCAGGCTTTTGGAGTTGCCGATGGAGGAAACGGTGATATCGATCACCTGCCCCGGCTTGGCGAACGCCGGTAAATCGGCACTGATGGACACCGCGGCGACGTTTTTCAGCTGCACGTTACCCGAGCCAGGCGGCACCTTGATCCCGAACTGCGAGAGCATATTGTTGAACGTCTGCAGGGTGAACGGGGTTTGTGTGGTCTGGTCGCCCGTACCGTTAAGTCCGACCACCAGGCCATAACCAATCAATTGGTTGGAGCGCACGCCAGAAATGCTGGCGATGTCCTTCAACCGCTCGGCGTGAACGCCCAGGGCGGTCGACATCAGCAGTACGGCTGCCAGCAAGTGCTTGAGATGGGCGGTCATCACTAAATGGACTCTTTATTAGAAAGGAAACAGCGGGCTAAGGAAGAAGCGGTCAAACCAGCCCGGCTGACTGGCATCGGCAAACGAGCCGGTGCCCGAGTAGGTAATGCGCGCATCAGCCACCCGGGTCGAGGACACGGTGTTATCGGTGCTGATGTCATCGGCGCGGACCAGGCCGGCAATCCGTACCAGTTCGTCACCGGTGTTCAGCGTCATCCACTTCTCGCCACGTACCGCGATGATGCCGTTGGGCAATACATCGGCCACGGTCACGGTGATCGAACCGGTGAGGCTGTTGCCCTGCCCGGCCTTGCTGTCACCCTTGGTCGCGCGGCTGCCGCTGTAGCCGGCATCTAGGCTCAGATCGCCACCGCCCAGCGGGTTGTTGGTGGTCAGGCCGCCGCCAAACAACGAGGTCAGGCCGATGCTGGTATTGCTGTTTTTACCGATCGCCGAGTTGGCGTTTTTGCTCGCCTGAGTTTTTTCGTTCAGGGTGATGGTGATGATGTCACCAATGCGAAACGCCTTGCGGTCGCTGTACAGGTTCTGTTCAAAGCCAGCCTGGTAAATCGAGCCGTTATTGGCCGCTGCCGGCAGCGGTGTACGCGGCAGGACAGGTGCGTAATACGGGTCGTTGGGCCGTGGTGGCGGGCTGACGCAACCCGCCAGAAAGGTGACGCCGGCCAAGGCCAGAACAGAACAAAAAGGTTTCATGACGGCTCCTGCGTACTTACAGATTTTGCGTGACAAACGACAGCATCTGGTCGGCGGTGGAAATCACTTTGGAGTTCATCTCGTAAGCGCGC
The DNA here is from genome assembly GCF_000346225.2 of Pseudomonas sp. Lz4W. Lineage (NCBI taxonomy): Bacteria > Pseudomonadati > Pseudomonadota > Gammaproteobacteria > Pseudomonadales > Pseudomonadaceae > Pseudomonas > Pseudomonas sp. Lz4W. The sequence continues at coordinate 3,345,514 of NZ_CP017432.1, forward strand.
TGGGTGGTGATCATGTTGACCATTTCTTCCACGGTGCTGACGTTCGAGGTTTCCAGGGTGCTTTGCATCGTGGTGCCAAAACCGTTGAGGCCCGGGGTACCGATCTGCGGTGCGCCGCTGGACGCGGTTTCCAGGAACAGGTTGCCGCCCTGGGACTGCAAACCGGCCGGGTTGATGAAGTCGGCGGTCTGCACGTTACCTATCACTTGTGCGGCCGGGTTGCCGGCAATCGTTACTGACACGGTGCCATCCTGCCCGACCGTAAAAGTCTGGGCATCGGCCGGCACCACAATTGCCGGTTCCAGGGCAAAACCGCTGGCGGTGACGATCTGGCCGTTGGAATCCAGGTGAAAGGTACCGTCGCGGCTGTAGGCCGTGGTGCCGTCCGGCTGCATGATCTGGAAAAAGCCGCGGCCATTGATCGCCATATCCAGCGGCTGGTCGGTGGTTTGCAAGCTGCCGGCCGAGAAGTTCTTTTGCGTGCCGACAATGCGCACCCCGGTGCCGACCTGCAGGCCCGACGGCAGTTCGCTGTCCTGGGTCGACTGGGCGCCGGGCTGGCGTTTGATCTGGTACAGCAAGTCCTGAAACTCGGCACGATCACGCTTGAAACCGGTGGTCGAGACGTTGGCCAGGTTGTTGGAAATGGTGGTCAGGTTGGTGTCTTGTGCAGCCAAACCTGTTTTTGCAACCCACAGTGCCGGAAGCATGGTGCTCTCCTCGCGCGCCGGTCAGGGCGACACGTTTAAGTAATAGGCCGAGTTAGCTCATCGCCAGGACGCGAGTCATGGCCTGGTCGTCTTCTTTGGCGGTGTTCATCATTTTGATATGCAGTTCGAACTGCTTGGACAGCGCCAGCACCGAGGTCATCTCGTCGACGGCATTGACGTTGCTCGCCTCCAGAAACCCCGAGACCACGCGCACGTTGGCGTCGGCCTGGGCCGGCTGGCCGTCGTTGGTGTGGATCATGCCGTCCAGCCCCTTGCTCATGGTTTTCAGGTCCGGCTGAACCAGCTTGATGCGGTCCACTTGCGCCATCACCCGCGGGCCTTCGCCCATGGCGCGGATGGAGATGGTGCCGTCTTCACCGACTTCGATTTTTTGCTCGGGCGGCACGGCAATCGGCCCGCCGTTGCCCATCACCGGCATACCATTGCCAGCACGCAGAATGCCCAGGGCATCCACATTCATGCTCGCGGTACGCACATAGGCTTCACTGCCGTCAGGAGACTGCACGGCCATCCAGCCATCACCGGCCACGGCCACATCCAGATCGCGCCCGGTTTCAATCATGGCCCCGGGGGTGAAGTCAGTGGCCGGGCGCTCGGTCAAGGCAAAGGCACGTGCTGGAAAGCTGTCACCGAACACCGGCATCGAGCGGGCCTGTTCCAGGTCTCGCTGAAAGCCGTTGGTCGAGATGTTCGCCAGATTGTTGGCATGAGCCTTTTGCGCCAGTGCGTTCTGGCTGGCGCCGGTCATTGCCACATAAAGGTACTTGTCCACAGTCTTTCCTCTGTCTGACGGACGCTTGCCGCCCACCGCTGTACTGCAGAGCATCTAGCAATTTGCGCACCAACTTTTTTTTGACGGTGCCAATGGCCGCGCTGCGGGGCCTGAAGACGGGTCGGGGGAGGTGCAAGCACAGGTTGAAGACGTAAAAACGGCGCTATTGTGCCGGTAGCGGCAAGGCATGGCCTGTGCCGTCGGACGCGGCAATCAAGAGCTCGCGCCTGCAGGGCGAGTGAAATACACACTCACCCTGCGGCAGCCGGCTTGCCGGCGATTGGGCCTAGGCCGGCTTGATAATGTCGTGCTCACGCAGCTTGTTGGCGATGGTGGTGTGGGAAACCCCCAGGCGCTTGCCCAGCAACCTGCTGCTTGGATACTCGGAATACAGCTGCTCCAGCACTGACTTCTCGAAACGTCCGACAATCTGTTCCAGCCCGCCTTCCAGGGAAAACTCCCCCAACGGCTGGCGCACGCCGTAGTCCGGCAGGCGGATATGCTCGGCCTTGACCATGCCGCCATCGCACAACGAAACCGCCTGAAACAGCACGTTTTCCAGCTGCCGGACGTTACCCGGCCAGTGGTAGTGGCTCAACCGCGCCATGGCCGCAGGTGCCAGGCGCGGCAACGGGCAACCGATTTGCCGGCTGGCCTGATCCAGGAAATGCTCGACCAAAGGCTCCAGACCGTCCAGGCAATCACGCAACGGGGGGATATGCAGCGACAACACATTGAGCCGGTGATAAAGGTCCTGGCGGAACTCGCCCCGGGCACACAGCTCGGACAAGTCGACCTGGGTGGCGCACATCACCCGCACATCGAGGTACACCTCTTCATCACTGCCGACACGCCGAAAGCAGCCATCCTGCAAGAAACGCAGTAATTTGACCTGCAGGCGCGGGCTCATTTCCCCTACGCCATCGAGAAACAACGTGCCGCCCGAGGTCAGTTCCAGCAGACCGAGCTTGCCTTCCGCCCGCGCGCCCTCAAAGGCCCCGGGGCCGTAACCGAACAATTCGGTTTCGGCCATCGATTCGGGCAGACCGGCACAGTTGAGTGCCATCAGCGGCGACTGTCCCCGCGGGCTGGCCAGGTGACAGGCACGGGCCAGCAGCTCCTTGCCGGTGCCGGTTTCACCTTCTATTAATAGAGGAGCGTCGAGGGGTGCCATGCGCCGGGCCTCGCGGACTACCGCAGCCATGACTTTCGAGCTTTGGAAGATGCTGTCGAAGCCACGCAGCTCCTGTTTGCGCACGTTGTAGATCTGCTCGCCCACCCGGTCCGCGCGATGCAGGGTCAGAACCGCCCCGGCCATGGCCTCGCTTTCATCGTGCTCCAGTTGCAACGGGGCGATGTCGGCCAGAAATACGTCGCCCTTGATCTTGACCCGCAGGCCGTTGATCCGCGACTTGTTGGCGCGTACCAGCTCGGGCAAGTCAAAGTCTTCGGCATAGCGCGACAGGGCAATCCCCGGGACTTCATCCACCCGGACCCCGAGCAACTGCGCGGCGGCACGGTTGGCCGCCACAATGCAGCCCCCCATGTCGATGGACAGCACCGGAAACTCCAGGGCCCCGAGCAAGGCGTTGAGTTCCATGTGCCGGCGCTCGCTGGGCATCAAACCCACCCGCTTGACCCCGAAGACCCCGGCAATGGTTTCAAACTTAGGACGCAGGGCCTGGAACTGCAGATTGATCAAGTTCGGACAATACAAATAGATCGCGTTGCCCTGATCGCCACCGACCTCCCCGCGCTTGACGTTAATGCCGTAGGCAACCAGCAGGTTAAGAATGTCGCGAAGGATGCCAATCCGGTTTTGGCAGTGGACTTTGATACGCATGGGGCAGGCTCGGGAAAAATAGCGTGGCTGGGACAATAAACAAGGGTGGGAGCCGATAACCCGGCTGCCACAGGTGCAGAAATTTGAAAATCGGGCATTTCAGCGTCACGATTATTTGACAGTTTAGCCGTCACACACTCAAGAGTGACGGCCCAACCATACAAGCGTAACGAAAACTTTACGAATAAGCCGCATCATCCCAGTAATACTGGCTCAAGGCTAGGGGCATGACGCACTCAATTGGGGTATCACTAAGGCATCGCAACAACCCGAATAATAAAAACGATTTCATTGCGGAGAGCCCCATGAAGCAAACGAAATACGTCGCCCGCGAGCCGGATGCCAACGGCTTTATCGAGTACACACCCGAAGAACACGGGGTGTGGAATACCTTGATTACCCGCCAGCTGAAACTGCTGGAAGGCCGCGCCTGCCCCGAATACATGGAAGGCATCGAAAAACTCGGCCTGCCCCACGATCGCATCCCGCAATTAAGCGAAATCAATCAGGTATTGGGCGCCACCACTGGCTGGCAAGTTGCCCGCGTTCCCGCGCTGATTCCGTTCCAGACCTTCTTTGAATTGCTCGCCAACAAGCAATTCCCGGTAGCGACCTTTATTCGCACCCCGGAAGAGCTGGATTACCTGCAAGAACCCGATATTTTCCACGAGATTTTTGGTCACTGCCCGCTGCTGACCAACCCCTGGTTCGCCGAATTCACCCACACCTACGGCAAACTCGGCCTGCAGGCATCCAAGGAGCAGCGCGTGTATCTGGCCCGCCTGTACTGGATGACCATCGAGTTCGGGCTGGTCGACACCCCGCAAGGCAAGCGCATTTACGGCGGCGGGATTCTCTCGTCACCCAAAGAAACGGTTTACAGCCTGTCGGCAGAGCCTGAACATCAGGCCTTCGACCCGCTGGAAGCCATGCGCACGCCGTATCGCATCGACATTCTGCAGCCGCTGTATTTTGTCCTGCCGGACTTGAAGCGGCTGTTTGATCTGGCCCACGAGGACATCATGGGCATGGTCGAAAAAGGCATGACCATGGGCCTGCACGCGCCCAAGTTCGCGCCCAAGCCGAAAGCGGCTTGACCGGTCTTTTTGAACATTTTTTCCACAAGAAGAACAACTGACTTCAGGAATACACCATGAACACACTGAACCAAGCCCACTGCGAAGCCTGCCGCGCCGATGCTCCACAGGTCAGCGATGAAGAGTTGCCGATCCTGATCAAACAGATCCCGGACTGGAACATCGAAGTTCGCGACGGCGTCATGCAACTGGAAAAGGTTTTCCTGTTCAAAAACTTCAAATTCGCCCTGGCCTTTACCAATGCAGTCGGCGAAATCTCCGAAGCTGAAGGCCATCACCCGGGCCTGCTCACCGAGTGGGGCAAAGTGACCGTGACCTGGTGGAGCCACTCGATCAAAGGCCTGCACCGCAACGACTTCATCATGGCCGCACGCACCGACGAAGTGGCGAAAACCGCTGAGGGTCGCAAGTAATGCACTTCGCAGCCATTGGACGGGTCCCTGGCGACCCGATTCTCGGGTTGATGGACGCTTACAACCAGGACCCCAACCCGAACAAGTTCGACCTGGGCGTGGGGGTCTATAAAGACGCCAATGGCCTGACGCCGATCTTGCAGTCGGTGAAGAAGGCGGAACAGCGCCTGGTGGATCAGCAGCAGACCAAAACCTATATCGGCGGCCACGGTGACAGCCGTTTTGGCCAATTGATCAGTGAGCTGGTGCTGGGTGCCGACTCCTCCTTGCTGGCAGCCAGCCGTGCCGGTGCAACCCAGACCCCGGGTGGCACCGGTGCCCTGCGCCTGAGCGCAGACTTTATCGCGCAGTGCCTGCCGGGCCGCGGAATCTGGCTGAGCGATCCGACCTGGCCGATTCACGAAACCATCTTCGCCGCCGCGGGCCTGAAAATCAGCCACTACCCCTATGTGGGCAGTGACAACACACTCGATGTTGGCGCCATGCTTGCCGCTCTTGAGCAGGCGCCCAAGGGCGACGTGGTGCTGCTGCACGCCTGCTGCCACAACCCGACCGGTTTTGACCTGTCCCGGGCTGACTGGTTGCAAGTGCTGGAGGTCGTGCGCCGCCGCGAACTGCTGCCACTGATCGACTTTGCCTATCAGGGCTTCGGCGACGGACTGGAAGAGGATGCATGGTCCACCCGCCTGTTCGCCCGGGAGCTGCCGGAAGTGCTGATCACCAGCTCCTGCTCGAAGAACTTCGGCCTGTATCGCGAACGGGTAGGTGCCTTGATCGTATGCGCCAACGACGCCGAAAAGCTGACTGACATCCGCAGCCAGCTGGCTTACCTGGCGCGTAATCTTTGGTCCAACCCGCCGGATCATGGCGCGGCCGTAGTCGCGACCATTCTCGGTGATTCCCAGCTCAAACAAGAGTGGGCCGGGGAAGTTGAGGCCATGCGCAGCCGTATCGCGCAGTTGCGCAGCGGGCTGGTTGAGGCGTTGACACCGTTCGGGCTGGCCGAGCACTTTGCCCATATCAACCAGCAACGCGGGATGTTCTCTTACACCGGCCTGACTGCCGGGCAAGTGCAGTTGCTGCGTGAAAAGCACAGCGTGTACATGGTCGGCTCCGGGCGGGCCAATATGGCCGGGGTCGATGGCACACGCCTGAGCCTGCTGGCCAAGGCCATCGCGCAGGTGTGTACCCGCTAGTCCCACCACAACCTGCAGGAGCAAGCTCGCTCCTGCAGGCTCTGGCTGCGACAACGAAAACATGAAAAGTTCGACATAATCCCCGCCAGACCCAAGAAAAAGACAAATTGTCACACTCCCTCCTGTATCCTTAGCAAGCTACTTAAAACACACCTTGCGAGGAGCGCGACGATGCACGAAATCCCAAACCTCCCCTTCCCAAGCCTGCAAGAAGCTCAGCAGCCAATCCCGGAACACACCAGTGGCGAAAACCCCGCACTGGAAGAGGCCCCTGAAAGCCTCATGGCCGACAGCGAAGACTGACGGCTTCATCAGGCGGTGTGAAAAAGCATTGGTTTTTTCACAGCGCCTGACACAATCGCTTCACCCCCCTCCCAGGATTACAGCGTGACCGATACCTTCAGCGAAACCCAAGCCAGCGTTTTGATCGGCACCGCCGAGAAAATGATCGTCCTTTGGGAGCGCCTCACACCAGAGAAGCAAGCCACCTTGCTCAAACGTTTTGGCACCAAGGAAAACGCCCTGGCCGCCCTGATCGCGACACAACTGGTTGCGCCGCTATAATCAATCTGCACCCAACCGCACCCCGCAGGACCCCTACCCCATGCCTGAAACACAGCGTCCAATGGCGATCACGCTACAAGTGGTTTCCATCGTTCTGTTTACCTTTATCGGCTATATGAATATCGGCATTCCGCTGGCTGTATTGCCCGGATACGTACACAACCACCTGGGCTACGGCACAGTCATCGCCGGACTGGTGATCAGCGTGCAATATCTGGCCACGCTGCTGAGCCGTCCTTATGCCAGCCGCATCATCGATAATCGCGGCAGTAAACGCGCCGTCATGTATGGCCTGGCCGGCTGCGGCCTGAGCGGTGTATTGATGCTGGCGTCCACGTGGACGGCGGCCATGCCGGCCCTGAGCCTGACCTGCCTGCTGATCGGCCGGCTGGTGCTGGGCAGTGCTGAAAGCCTGGTCGGCTCAGGGGCCATCGGCTGGGGCATTGGCCGGGTCGGCGCACAAAACACGGCCAAGGTGATTTCCTGGAATGGCATCGCCAGTTATGGCGCCATTGCCATAGGTGCACCGCTGGGCGTGCTGATGGTCAGCCATTGGGGTATGTGGAGCATGGGCGCGAGCATTATTGCCCTGGCCATAGTTGGCCTGCTGCTGGCCTGGCCGAAACGCGCCGCGCCCATTGTCAGCGGCGTGCGCCTGCCGTTCCTGCATGTCCTGGGCCGGGTACTGCCCCACGGCGCAGGCCTGGCGCTGGGTTCGATAGGATTCGGCACCATCGCCACCTTTATCACCCTGTACTACGCCACCAACCAGTGGGACAACGCCGTACTGTGCCTGAGTCTGTTCGGGGCCAGCTTTATCGGCGCCCGACTGCTGTTCGGCAACCTGATCAACCGTATCGGCGGCTTTCGGGTGGCAATTGCCTGCTTGAGCGTCGAAACCCTGGGCCTATTGCTGCTGTGGCTGGCACCCAGCCCCGAGCTGGCACTGGCCGGCGCGGCACTCAGCGGTTTCGGCTTCTCGCTGGTATTCCCGGCACTGGGGGTTGAAGCCGTGAATCTGGTGCCAGCCTCCAGCCGCGGGGCGGCGGTGGGTGCTTACTCACTGTTTATTGACCTGTCACTGGGCATTACCGGGCCACTGGTCGGCGCTGTAGCCGCAGGCTTTGGCTTTGCCTCGATCTTTCTGTTCGCGGCAATGGCGGCGTTTGGCGGGCTGTTACTGAGTGTTTACTTGTACCGTCAGGCCAAGCGCTTAAGGCCTGCGTAAAGGTTGCAGCAGCTCAAGCGATAGAAGTGACGGGTTCAGAAATCCACCTTGCCCCGCCCGGCCTTGATGCTGCCACGCTTGGTCTTGGACTCCAGCCGCCGCTTTTTCGAGCCTAAGGTCGGCTTGGTCGGGCGGCGTTTTTTCTCGACCTTGGTGGCGCTGATGATCAATTCTGCCAAGCGCTCCAGGGCATCCGCCCGGTTCTGCTCCTGAGTGCGATATTGCTGTGCCTTGAGGATCAGCACGCCATCGCTGGTAATGCGGCTGTCACGCAGCGCCAGCAGCCGTTCTTTATAAAACGGCGGCAAGGACGAGTTGGCTATGTCGAAGCGCAAGTGCATCGCGCTTGAGACTTTATTGACGTTCTGCCCGCCTGCGCCTTGAGCACGAATGGCTGTCAGCTCGATCTCGTTATCGGGAATATGAACGTTGTTGGAAATCACCAGCATCAAAAATGGGTCCGTCTTCAGGGCTTGCAGGATACCCCACAAACCAAAAACCCGGCGCAATGGCCGGGTTTGGGTTTATCGCTCAGCTTACTTGGCAGCCGGGCTGCAAGCTGCTGCCGATGCCTGCAGCGCGCGCTTGTTCTTGATCAGGTAACACAGCCACATGAAGGCTACCCACACCGGAATCGCATACACCGACACGCGAATGCCGGGGATCAGCAACATGATCACCAGAATGAACGCCACGAATGCCAGGCAGATGTAGTTGCCGTATGGATACCACAGCGCCTTGAACAGCGGCGTTTGCGCGGTATTGTCCATGTGCTGGCGGAACTTGAAGTGCGAGAAGCTGATCATCGCCCAGTTGATCACCAGCGTGGCCACTACCAGCGACATCAGCAGTTCCAGCGCATCGTGGGGCATCAGGTAGTTGAGCAGAACCGCAATTACCGTCACCGCTGCCGAAGCCAGAATCGAGTTGACCGGCACGCCGCGCTTGTCGATTTTTGATAGCACTTTAGGTGCATCACCCTGCTGCGCCATACCCAGCAACATCCGGCTGTTGCAGTAGGTGCCGCTGTTGTACACCGACAATGCAGCGGTCAGGACCACGAAGTTGAGGATGTGTGCAGCGGTGTTGCTGCCCAGCATCGAGAACACCTGCACGAACGGGCTGCTGCTGTAGCTGTCGCCACCGGCATTCAGGGTTTCCAGCAACGAATCCCACGGGGTCAGGGACAACAGAACCACCAGAGCACCGATGTAGAAAATCAGGATGCGGTAGATCACCTGATTGATCGCCTTGGGGATTACGGTACGCGGCTTGTCGGCTTCTGCTGCGGTAAAGCCGAGCATTTCCAGGCCGCCGAAGGAGAACATGATAAAGGCCATGGCCATTACCAGACCGGTGATGCCATGGGGGAAGAACCCGCCGTGCTCCCACAGGTTGTTCACCGATGCCTGGGGGCCACCGCTGCCGCTGACCAGCAAATAGCTGCCCAGGGCGATCATGCCGACAATGGCCACCACCTTGATGATTGCGAACCAGAACTCGGCCTCGCCAAATACTTTGACGTTGGTCAGGTTGATCGCGTTGATCAGGACAAAGAAGGCTGCTGCCGAAGCCCAGGTCGGGATCTCGGGCCACCAGTAGTGCACGTATTTACCGACAGCTGTCAGCTCCGACATGCCCACCAGGATATACAGCACCCAGCAGTTCCAGCCCGACATAAAGCCGGCAAAGCCGCCCCAGTATTTATGGGCAAAGTGGCTGAAAGAGCCGGCTACCGGTTCTTCGACGATCATTTCGCCCAGCTGGCGCATGATCATAAAGGCAATAAAGCCGCAGATCGCATAACCCAGAATCATTGACGGGCCGGCCGATTTCAGTACCCCGGCAGAACCGAGAAACAGGCCGGTACCAATCGCGCCACCAAGGGCAATCAGCTGGATATGACGATTTTTCAGGCCGCGTTTAAGCTCGCCCGAATGCGAGGTTTGTCCACTCATTGAAAGGGTCCCACACAAGGTTTGATGTGATTCAGTGCGTTGTAACTTGAGCACCAGAGGCAGTGATCGAAAGGTCTACAACACAAATCAAACCCCAGCGCAGACGCCAGGAATCCAAGGTTGTTTCACGAGTCATGCGTCACCTGTTTGTTTTTATCTGTGACGGAATCGAACCCGCAACGCTTGTGGCATTGCGGAGTTAACAAGGCGGGTTAGCCTCGAAGTTTTGGCCCATCGGCATATCGTCGATGTGGCGCAAAATGCGCGGGTACGCAATTGGGTCACAGTTAAAACGCGGCGCATTGTACACCCGCACGTAGGCAAGATCCCATCACACCGCTGTTGGCAACACTAAACAAGCCGGTTTTTTGCCGAAAATGCGGCGAACGGTTCTTTTTACGGAAAATTTTCGTTACACCAAGCCATTTTCAGAAGTAATTCGCCCATAAGCCATTGATTTCGTAGCATTCACTTTACGACCCGTAACGAAATCTTTCCATTTTAAAACCATTATCTTCAGGAGCATCCTGCCTCGCGATTGCAAAAATCAAAAGATTGCGAGACAAACTCGCAGCTGCTGCATCCGCGGTTAATTGCAGGCATAAAAAAACGCCAACCCCGAAGGATTGGCGTTTTTTGTACCGCGTTACAGGTTAACGCTTATTGCGGCTTGCGACGACCGAAGCCCGGGCGCTGACCCGAACCTGCCGGTGCGCCACGGCGCTTGCCCGACGGTGCATCGTCGACCAGCTTGGGGCCCGAACGGGTTGGCTTGGGCGAACGCTTGTTCACTTCGCTCGGACGCTCTGCAACCGGCGCGCCGCGACCCGCAGGTACACGATCGGTACGACCGGCCGGCTTACGGGCCGGACGGGCTGCTTCATCACGGGCCGGACGCGCCGGGCGCTCGCCTTCGATGTGCGGCTGGCGTGCTGGACGCGGAGCCAGTGGCGCACCTTCGGCCGGACGCAGGGTACGGGCAACGCGATCGGTACGGGCCACAGGGCGCGACGATTTACGCTGCATACGCTCAAGTTTGTCTTTGCTCTTGGCGTTCATCTGCGGCATGGCAACCGGCGTGAGGCCGACTTCAGCACTGAGGATATCAACCTCGAACTGGCTCATTTCGCGCCAGCGACCCATCGGCAGGTCGGAGTTGAGGAACACCGGACCGAAACGCACGCGCTTCAGGCGGCTGACCACCAGACCCTGGGATTCCCACAGACGACGCACTTCACGGTTACGACCTTCCATCACTACGCAGTGGTACCAATGGTTGAAGCCTTCGCCGCCCGGAGCCTGCTTAATGTCGGTGAAACGCGCCGGGCCGTCTTCCAGCACAACGCCGGCCTTGAGGCGCTCGATCATCTCGTCATCCACTTCGCCACGTACACGTACCGCGTATTCACGGTCCATCTCGTAGGAAGGGTGCATCAGGCGGTTAGCCAGCTCACCGTCGGTGGTGAACATCAGCAAGCCGGTGGTGTTGATGTCCAGTCGACCGATGTTGATCCAGCGGCCTTCTTTTGGACGCGGCAGTTTGTCAAACACGGTCGGACGGCCTTCAGGGTCGTCACGGGTGCAGATTTCGCCGTCGGGTTTGTTGTACATGATCACGCGGCGAACCGATTCGGCTGCCTCTTCACGCTTGATCACTTTGCCATCAATGGAAATGGCGTCATGCAGGTCTACGCGCAGACCCAGGGTTGCATCCTTGCCATTGACCTTGATCCGGCCCTGGCTGATCCAACTCTCTACGTCGCGACGCGAACCCACGCCAATACGGGCGAGAACTTTTTGCAGTTTTTCGCCTGCTGGGCCAATTTCCTGGCTGTCTTTAGGGTCTAGATCACTCATCTGGGCACCTCCCGGTGTGTCAACTCAGGCAATAGCTGAGGTGTTGAAAATGGGGTCTCTCAGCTCGAGCGAGCGTTTGAGGGTCGCGAATCATACGCTGATGTGGCGCATAACGCATCAAAGCCTAGTCATGAACTGCAAGACTTACTTCTTTTTCCGCCGACCGGTGGCGTCCAGGGCCAGCAATCGCAAGGCCGACTCGGCCAGCACGATGCGCTTGTCTTCCTTGTCGAGCTTCTTCCAGGCCCTGATTTCACGCTTGGTGCGACCGCAGCCGATACAGATATCGTCGTTGAACTTACAAATATCGATGCAGGGGTCTTTGGTTGAACTCATGCAAAGTCCTCGGGATTGGCCCTGAAGGAGCGAGCTTACCTCGCGATCTTTTAAAAGCTCGAAAGATCGCGAGGCAAGCTCGCTCCTGCAGAGGGGGCGTCAGTCTTCCTGTTCGCGGCGTTCTTGTTCGATGGCTTCGGCCAAGGCCCGGGCCTCGAGCTCTTCCTCGCTCAGGGTTGACCGCGCTTCCAGTGCCGCCACGGCAGCGCGCAACCGTTCACGCGCCAACTCGGCGGCGCTAAGTCTTGGCTCTGGCTCTAGCTCTGGCTCCGGCTCCGGCTCCGGCTCCGGACTTGATTCAAACACTTCAACTGCAACCAGGGCTTCTTCGACAGGAGCGCCATCGCGAAGCAGGTCATCAAAGTCGGTTTTAAGACCCTCCTCCATGGTGTCCAGTTCCACCAGCAAGGTACGGAAGCTGGTCTCATCCTTGGGCTCTTCGGGCTCGGCACTTTCATCGGCCAGGGCCTGCAGGTGGGCCGGCACCGGGGCGTCATCGAAGTCGAGGATCGGGTCCGGTTCCAGCTCGCGCAACTCGGCCAGGGGCGGCAAGTCGTCGAGGTTGCGCAGGTTAAAGTGATCGAGAAAGCCTTTGGTGGTGGCGAACATGGCAGGTTTACCCGGCACGTCCCGGTAGCCCACTACACGGATCCATTCACGCTCAAGCAAGGTTTTGACGATATGGCTGTTAACCGCCACGCCACGCACATCTTCGATTTCGCCGCGGGTGATCGGCTGACGATAGGCAATCAGCGCCATGGTTTCGAGCATGGCCCGCGAATAGCGCTGCGGACGCTCTTCCCACAGGCGCCCGACCCAGGGTGAAAACTTCTCGCGTATCTGCAGGCGGTAGCCCGACGCTACTTCCTTGAGTTCAAAAGCCCGTCCGTCGCAGGACTTGCGCAACAATTCCAGAGCTTTTTTGAACACGGGCGGCTCGGGACGCTCACCCTCTTCAAACAGTTCAAACAACCGCTCAAGGCTTTGCGGCTTTCCCGAGGCCAACAAAAAGGCCTCGAGCAAGGGCGCCAGCTCGCGGGGTTCAGTCAAATTCATGGTTTCAGCTCTTTATTCGGCTCTCGCCCGCACATGGATTGCCGCAAAGGGTTCATTCTGTACCAACTCGACCAGCGACTCTTTGACCAGTTCAAGAATGGCCATAAAGGTTACAACCACACCCAGACGGCCCTCTTCGGCGGTGAAGAGTTCGACAAACGGTACAAAGCCGCCGCCCTTGAGGCGTTCCAACACATCGCTCATCCGCTCCCGGGTCGACAGGGCTTCGCGGCTGACCTGGTGATTTTCAAACATGTCAGTACGGCGCAAGACTTCGGCCATCGACATCAGCAACTCTTCCAGCGCTACATCGGGCACCAGCTTGCGCGCCCGGGCTTCGGGCGCATCGAGCTTGGGCACAATCACATCGCGCCCTACCCGGCTCAACCCATCCAGCCCCTCAGCCGCCGCCTTGAACCGCTCGTACTGCTGCAAACGACGGATCAATTCGGCCCGTGGATCGCCCTCGTCCTCCTCGATCTCGGCCGAGCGCGGCAGGAGCATGCGCGACTTGATCTCGGCCAGCATGGCAGCCATGACCAGGTATTCGGCAGCCAGCTCCAGGCGCACGGTTTTCATCAGCTCGACATAGCCCATGTACTGGCGGGTAATTTCCGCCACCGGGATATCGAGAATGTTGATGTTCTGCTTGCGGATCAGGTACAGCAGCAAGTCGAGAGGGCCTTCAAAGGCGTCGAGAAACACCTCCAGGGCATCCGGCGGAATGTACAGGTCCAGCGGCATTTCGATGACGGCCTGGCCATATACCATGGCAAACGGCAATTCCTGCTGGGCACCGGCCTGGGCATCAACGCCTTCTATGGTTTCGACGTCAGACATCAGGCCTCGACCATAAACGGCGTCGGATCGCCGCAACCCACGCGTACCACTTCAGGTTCGAGGTCGATCAGGCTGATCACGGTCGAGGCTTTATTGCCGCCGAATCCGCCATCGATGATCAGGTCGACCTGTTTCTCCAGGGCATCGCGAATTTCGTACGGATCTTCCATCGGCTCTTTTTCACCCGGCAGGATCAGGGTCACGCTCATTAGCGGCTCCCGCAGCTCCTCAAGCAGCGCCAGGGCAATCGGATGACTGGGCACCCGCACGCCAATAGTCCGGCGCTTGGGGTGCAGCAGCAGCCGCGGAACGTCACGGGTGGCGTTCAGAATAAAGGTGTAGGGCCCCGGTGTATGGGCCTTGAGCAGCCGAAACACACCGGTTTCAACCTTGGCAAACAAACCCAGTTGCGACAGATCGCAGCACATCAGGGTGAAGTTGTGTTTGTCGTCCAGATTACGCAGGCGCTTGATGCGCTCGATGGCGTGCTTGTCGCCCATCTGACAGCCCAGGGCATAGGATGAATCGGTGGGATAAATCACCACCCCGCCCTTTTTGATAATCTCGACGGCCTGTTTGATCAGCCGCGGTTGCGGGTTTTCCGGATGAATCTGGAAAAATTGGCTCACAGAGTTTCCCTGTTCAGACGTTGGCAGCGGGCTGGTCATATTTGAATCGACGCCAAAGTGGCGGCAAATCTTCGGGGATCGGGCGATATTCGCCGATCTCGGACCAACCTCCAGGGCCATGAAAATCACTGCCGGCACTGACCAGCAGACCGAACTCACGCGCCAGGATCGCCAGGCTGCCGACCTGCTCGGCCGGCTGATGCCCGTTGACCACTTCAATCGCGTGACCCCCGGCTTGAATATAGTCGCCAATCAGCCGGCGGCGCTTGCTGCGGGTGAAATCGTAATGCGAAGGATGCGCCAGGCTGACCCAGGCCCCGGCGGCGCGCAAGGTGGCGACCGTGTCTTCAAGGGTCGGCCAGTGCAGTTTGACGTCACCCAGCTTGCCGGCCCCCAGCCATTTGCGAAACGCCTCGGCGCGATCCTTGACGAAGCCGGCCTGAACCAGGAAATCGGCAAAGTGCGGGCGGGCCGGAGCATTGCCGCTGTCGCCCAGGGTCTGCTGTATGGCTCGCGCACCTTCAAGCGCTCCGGGCATGCCTTTGAGCTCAAGCTTGCGGCTGATCTCCTGCGCCCGAAGCCAGCGCCCATCGTGGAGCCTGGCTATGGCCTCAACCAGCGCCGGAGCATTGACATCGAAGCCGTAGCCCAGCACATGAATCGTCGCTCCACCCCAGGTGCACGACAATTCAACGCCATTGATCAACGTCATGTTCAACGCCAGCGCCGCTTCGCGGGCTTCGTCGAGACCTTCAAGTGTATCGTGATCGGTCAGGGCCAGGACTCGCACACCTTTCTCGAACGCACGCGCAACCAGTACCGCCGGCGCCAGGGCGCCATCAGAAGCTGTGCTATGGCAATGCAAGTCAATTTCCACGGGAATTTAATAACCTCTAGCTGACGCTTTCGCTGTCATTGATGTTTGTTATTATGCCGCCACATCCTGCTTCTGGCTGCCACTGTGAAACAATTCATCGACTTCATCCCGCTGTTACTGTTTTTCATCGTCTATAAAATCGAACCTCGCATCGTCGAAATCGCCGGGCACAGCTTGTCTGTGGGCGGTATCTACAGCGCTACGGCGATGCTGATCATCAGTTCACTGGTGGTTTACGGCATTTTGTTCATCAAGCAGCGCAAGCTCGAAAAGAGCCAATGGCTGACCCTGATTGCCTGCCTGGTGTTCGGTAGCCTGACCCTGGCTTTCCACAGCGAAACCTTCCTCAAGTGGAAAGCGCCAGTCGTAAACTGGCTGTTTGCACTGGCATTTGCCGGTAGCCACTTTATCGGCGACAAACTGTTGATCAAACGCATCATGGGCCATGCACTGACCCTTCCCGATGCGGTGTGGACCCGCCTGAACCTGGCCTGGATCGTATTCTTCCTGTTCTGTGGCGCTGCCAACCTGTTCGTTGCCTTCACCTATCAAAGCATCTGGGTCGACTTCAAGGTGTTCGGCAGCCTGGGCATGACCGTGCTGTTCCTGATAGCCCAGGGTGTTTATCTGTCGCGTCACCTGCATGACACCGAACCTGCACCGACCAACTCAAAAACCGAGGACTGACATGCTCTACGCAATTATTGCTACCGACGTCGCCAACTCGCTCGATGCCCGCCTGGCTGCACGCCCGGCCCACCTTGAACGCCTGAATCAACTCAAGGATGCAGGCCGCATCGTGCTGGCAGGTCCGCACCCGGCCATCGACAACAATGACCCTGGCGCAGCCGGCTTCAGCGGCAGCCTGGTCGTGGCCCAGTTCGACTCCCTGAGCGCTGCCCAGGCCTGGGCCGACGCGGATCCTTACGTCGCAGCCGGCGTATATGCCAATGTGATCGTCAAGCCGTTCAAGCAAGTACTGCCGTAACCCCTACGGCACAGTGTGATTGCAGTATCTTTGCCAGTGACCGACCTGTACCCCGTCGGCACTGGCTAAATCGAGTAAGCCATGAGCGACCTGTTACTGATAGATGATGACCAGGAGCTGTGCGAGCTTCTGAGCAGCTGGTTGAGCCAGGAAGGCTTTCAGGTCCGCGCTTGCCACGACGGTCAGAGTGCCCGCAAGGCGTTGAGCGAATCCAGCCCCGATGCCGTGGTGCTGGATGTGATGCTGCCTGACGGCAGCGGTCTGGAACTGCTCAAGCAACTACGCCAGGATCACCCCGAATTGCCGGTGCTGATGCTGTCAGCCCGCGGCGAACCCCTGGACCGTATTCTCGGGCTCGAACTGGGCGCCGATGACTATCTGGCCAAACCCTGCGACCCCCGCGAACTGACCGCCCGTCTGCGGGCTGTATTGCGCCGCAGCCACCCGACCGCAGTATCCAGCCAGATAGAACTGGGAGACCTGTGCTTCAGCCCGATGCGCGGCGTGGCCACTATCGACCAGCACGACATCACCCTGACCGTTTCCGAAAGCCGTTTGCTCGAGGCCTTGCTGCGCCAGCCGGGAGAGCCGCTGGACAAGCAGGAGCTGGCACAGATCGCCCTGGGCCGCAAATTGACCCTGTACGACCGCAGCCTGGACATGCATGTCAGTAACCTGCGCAGAAAGATTGGCCCCCACCCCGATGGCCGCCCGCGCATCGTCGCATTGCGCAGCCGGGGTTACTTCTATAGCGCATGAAGCACCACGTTTCTCTGTGGGAGCCGGCTCCCACATAAGCCTGTTATGTAAATCCGCAGCAATACCCTCTTTACCCAAGCTTTACCCTCGCCTGACAGCGATTGACCTTGATCTCCCTACACTGAGCACATCCGGATTCACCGGAACTGTCATGAAGGAGACACACCATGCGTAAGACTCTAATTGCTTTGATGTTTGCTGCTGCCCTGCCAACCGTCGCAATGGCCATGCCTGGTGGCGACGGCCCGATGGGTCCACGACACGGCGGTGAGCACGGTCGCGGCGACGCCCCTTACAGCCAACTGGACCTGAGCCGCGAACAGCGCCAGCAAATCGGCAAATTGATGGGCCAGCAAATGCATGATCGCAAGCAACTGGTCGAAAAATATCTGGAAAAACTGCCGGCTGCCGACCAGCAAGCCTTGAAAGACGAGATCAAGGCCAAGCAGGACAAAACCCAAAGCGAGATCCGGGCCGTGCTCAAGCCTGATCAGCAGAAGACCTTCGACGAGATGCAAAAGAAACGTGCCGAGCGTCAGGCAGAGTGGAAACAGTTCAAAGAGTGGAAAGCACAACAGGCTCCAAAAGCGCAATAATTCGCGCAACCCTCAAGCCCAACGACCCCTGGCCGTTGGGCTTTACGCGTTCTGATCAATTAACTGCGAGGAATTACCGTGCGATCACTGTTTTGGCGCATTCTCGCCAGCTTCTGGCTGGCGATTGCCCTGGTCGCAGGGCTGTCGCTCCTGCTGGGGCACATGCTCAATCAGGACGCCTGGATCCTCAGCCGGCATCCCGGTATCGCCAATCTGGCGCAGCAGTGGACTGAACGCTACGAAACCCAGGGCGCCGATGCCGCGCAAGAATTCCTCGAGAAGCGTAAACGCCGTTATCACATTGACGTACAGGTCCTTAACGAAAGTGGCGACCCTGTGGTACGCGGTACGTTTCCACGTCGGGCTGCCGCATGGGAAGCACGCCAGCATCCCGGTGAAGAACAGCTGCCGTGGCGCCGCCTGACCGTCGAGTACACCAGCCCGAAAACCGCTGAAACCTATTTGCTGATTTATCGCATCCCGCACCCGGAACTGGATGCCTGGCATCGCCAAAGCCTGATCTGGCCGCTCAGCGCGCTGGGAATTGCACTGGTGGTGCTGACCCTGTTCAGCTTGCTGGTCACCCTGTCGATCACCCGCCCGCTGAGTCGCCTGCGCGTAGCTGTACATGACCTGGGGCAAACCACCTACCAGCAAAACAGCCTGGCGCGACTGGCTTCACGGCGCGATGAGTTCGGGGTGCTGGCCACCGACTTCAACCGCATGGGCGCACGCCTGCAAAGCCTGATTGGCAGCCAGCGCCAATTGCTGCGTGATGTGTCCCATGAACTGCGCTCGCCACTGGCCCGGCTGCGTATCGCCCTGGCACTGGCAGAACGCGCCGGGCCCGAAGAGCGCGAGAAACTCTGGCCGCGCCTGACCCGCGAGTGCGACCGCCTGGAGTCATTGATCAGCGAAATTCTGGCCCTGGCACGGGTTGATGCCGACCAGGCCAGTGCCGAGCCCATCGAGCTCAACGGGCTGCTCCAGGCGGTACAAAAAGATGCCTCGCTGGCGGCTCCCGAGCAATCGGTACAACTCACGGCAGAACCTGGCTTGAGCCTTGGCGGGTGGCCGACAATGATCGAGCGCGCGGTGGATAATCTGCTGCGCAATGCGCAACGTTTCAGCCCGCCCGGACGCCCGATTGAATTAAAGGCCTGCCGTGAAGGCGAGCGCATCAGCATCAGCGTGCGGGATTACGGGCCCGGAGTGCCCGGGGAATATCTGGCGCAATTGGGCGAGCCGTTCTTCCGTGCGCCCGGCCAGACGGCGGCCGGACATGGCCTGGGCCTGGCCATAGCCCGTCGCGCTGCAGAACGCCATGGCGGCAGACTGGTGCTGAACAATCATCCGGACGGAGGATTTGTTGCCACGCTGGAGTTGCCACTGGAGCCGAACGGCACTCTTTAGACCCGCGAATCAATAAACCCTTGAAGCGTGCTTGCTCGCGATTGCATCACCTTGGTGTCTCAGAAAAACCGAAGTGTCTGCAGCGCGAGACAAGCTCACTCCTGCAAGGAATTCACGCCGACCACTGCTGCACAAACTCAGCCGTATCCACCTTCGGCGCAGCACGCAGTTCATTCTGCGCAGTTCCCAGGTACAGAAACGCAACCACCTGCTCGTCCTCTGTCAGCCCCAGGCCTTTGGCCACTTGCGGTGCATATGACAGCTCACCCGTGCGCCATACCGCACCAATGCCCTGGGCGTAGGCCGCCAGTTCAATGGCGTGAGCCGCGCAACCTGCGGTGATCAACTGCTCGGCCCTGGGCACTTTGAAGTGGTCCTGCAGGCGGGCCACCACCACAACCACCAATGGCGCGCGCAACGGCATGGCCCGGGCTTTGTCCAATGCTGCCGGGGTCACCTCACCGCCCTGGGCCTGTACGGCTCCGGCGAGGATTTCACCCAGCTGATGCCGCGCATCGCCTTCCACCGTCAAAAACCGGTAAGGGCGCAACTGGCCGTGGTCCGGCGCACGCAAAGCAGCCGCAAACAGTACTTCACGTTGCTCAGCCGTTGGCGCCGGATCGAGCAGGCGCGGGGCAGAAACACGGTTGAGCAAAGCGTCGAGAGCCTCCATTGGCCACCTCCTGAAGAAAATGTGCGGCTATTCTAACGGTATCTAGCCAAGGGCTGGCGGTTTACATACCCCGCCCCACAGGTAGAATGGCGCCCCTCTTTCATCCCGAGCTGACTTCATGGCGTTGCCGACCTTACGCATCATCGGTTTCATTATCGGCATCTTCCTGATTACGCTCGCGATCAGCATGGCCGTACCTATGCTGACACTGGTGATTTTTGACCACATGGGCGATCTGCCGTCCTTTCTGTGGGCCAGCCTGATCACCTTTCTGGCCGGATTGGCACTGGTCATTCCCGGACGCCCCGAGCAAGTACACCTGCGCCCCCGGGACATGTATCTGCTGACCGTCTCCAGCTGGGTAGTGGTGTGTGTATTTGCCGCCCTGCCGTTTTTGCTGACACAGCACATCAGCTACACCGACTCGTTTTTCGAAAGCATGTCCGGCATCACCGCTACCGGCTCAACGGTACTCAGCGGTCTGGACACCATGTCGCCCGGCATCTTGATGTGGCGCTCGATGCTGCACTGGCTCGGCGGTATCGGCTTTATCGGCATGGCGGTAGCGATTTTGCCGCTGTTGCGAATCGGCGGCATGCGCCTGTTCCAGACCGAGTCGTCAGACCGTTCCGAAAAAGTCATGCCGCGCTCGCATATGGTGGCCCGCCTGATTGTGGCCACTTATGTCGGCATCACCATTCTTGGCAGCCTGGCCTTCTGGTGGGCCGGAATGAGCGTGTTTGATGCGATCAACCA
This sequence comes from Pseudomonas sp. Lz4W, assembly GCF_000346225.2. Taxonomy (NCBI): domain Bacteria; kingdom Pseudomonadati; phylum Pseudomonadota; class Gammaproteobacteria; order Pseudomonadales; family Pseudomonadaceae; genus Pseudomonas; species Pseudomonas sp. Lz4W. The sequence continues at coordinate 3,366,096 of NZ_CP017432.1, forward strand.
TGCCATGTCGGCAATTTCCACCGGCGGCTTTTCAACCTCGGACAAGTCCCTGGCCAAGTGGTCACAGCCTGCGGTGCACTGGGTCGCTATCGTAGTCATGATCATGGGCAGCCTGCCCTTTACCCTGTACGTCGCCACCCTGCGCGGCCATCGCAAGGCGCTGATCAAGGATCAGCAGGTACAAGGCTTGCTCGGCCTGTTGCTGGTCACCTGGCTGGTGCTCAGCGCCTGGCTCTGGTGGACCACCAACATGCCGTGGGGGGACGCCTTTCGCCATGTGGCGCTGAACGTAACTTCAGTGGTGACGACGACAGGCTTTGCACTGGGCGACTACAGCTTGTGGGGCAATTTCTCGCTGATGCTGTTTTTCTACCTCGGTTTTATTGGTGGCTGCTCGGGCTCCACCGCAGGCGGGATCAAGATTTTCCGCTTTCAGGTTGCCTACATTCTGCTCAAGGCCAACCTCAACCAACTGATTCACCCGCGGGCAGTGATCAAGCAGAAGTACAATGGCCACCGCCTCGACGAAGAAATCGTGCGCTCGATCCTGACCTTTTCGTTCTTCTTTGCCATCACCATTTGCGTGATTGCCCTGGCCCTGTCGTTGTTGGGGCTGGACTGGATGACCGCCCTCACCGGCGCTGCCAGCACGGTGTCCGGTGTAGGCCCCGGGCTGGGCGAAACCATCGGGCCTTCCGGCAACTTCGCCAGCCTGCCGGACGCGGCCAAGTGGATCCTGTCACTGGGCATGTTGCTCGGGCGCCTGGAGATCATTACCGTGTTTGTACTGTGCATCCCGGCGTTCTGGCGGCACTAAAAGATGAATCGGCATACCCTGCAGGAGCGAGCTGTTCTGATAAAGGCTCGCTCCTGCAGACCACTTACAGAGACCAGATCACCATGGGCCAGATCCTGTCACTGCGTAATTACCGCCAAGAGGTGATCGCCCATAGCCATGAGCACCCGCAGGTGGTGATCAGCCTCTCAGGCAAGCTCGATTTCGAGGTGGATGGCCGCGCCAGCAGACTGCATCGGCAACATCTGATGGTGGTTCCGGCAGGCGCCCATCACACCTGCGAAAGCGAACAAGGCAGCCAGTGCCTGGTACTCGATGTACCCGGCGAAGAAGACTGGCTAGGCCAATCGCTGGGCCAGCACGCCGACGCCAGCCGCCGGTTGCTCGACAGCGCCGCACAGCTGTCTCTGGACCCCATGCAGCATCAATTGGTCAACTGGCTGGCCAGCAGTGCGGTCAGCGACCCGCTGATCTCCCGTCAGGGGGCAATCCTGTTGCTGGCCAGTTTAAACACGCTCGCCCCTGCCGCGCCGCCCCCCAAACGCCTGCCCCTGGCAGCTCTGGATGCCTACATCGACCAAAACGCCGCCTACCCGCTGCAGGTGGCTGATCTGGCACGTATCGCAGGGTTATCCAGCACGCGCCTGCACAGCCGCTTTATCAGTGAATGCGGGCAAACGCCGATGGATTACATTCGCCAACGCCGCCTGCACAGTGCCCTAAGCCTGCTGCGCCGTAGCATGCTGCCCATAGGGGAAGTCGCCTGCCGCGTCGGCTATACCTCGCAAAGCGCCTTTGCTGCCGCCATGCTCCGCGAGTTCGGGGCCTCGCCTTCGGCACTGCGGCGCGAGTCTGGCGACAACTGACGCGAGTCTGGCGACAGACGGGCCTGCCCCCCGCACCTTAGACTGCAGGCCTTGCCCGTATTGATTCAAGGACTGCAATGACTCCGCGTACTGCCCTGGGCGCCCTGCATATTGGCGCATTGATGTTCGGCCTGACCGGCGTGTTCGGCAAACTGGCCGCCGCATCGGCCTCGATTATCGTGTTCGGCCGGGCAGGTTTTGCAGTGCTTGCCCTCGCCTGCTTTGCCGGGCTGGCCAGACACACGGTGTGGTGCAAGCCGACATTGCGCGACGTGCGCGGTCTGCTGCTCAGCGGCTTGCTGCTGGCCGGGCACTGGGTGAGTTTTTTCATCTCGGTAAAGATTGCCGGGGTGGCCATTGCAACCCTGGGCTTTGCCAGCTTTCCGGCGTTTACCGTGATCCTTGAAGGGCTGATTTTTCGCGAACGGATCCGGCTCAACGAAATCATCCTGGTGATACTGGTCAGCGTCGGGCTGATCCTGGTCACCCCGACCTTTGATCTGGCCAGCCAGGCCACCGAAGGCTTGCTCTGGGCGATTGCCTCGGGCCTGCTGTTTTCGTTGCTGTCCCTCAATAACCGGGCCTGCTCGGGACGGCTGCCTGCGGTGCAGGCGGCGATGTGGCAGAACGCCGTGGTTGCCCTGTGCCTGCTACCCTTCGCCGCGCCTGGCCTGGGTCAAGTGCGGCCATTGGACTGGCTGTGGATCGGCCTGTTGGGGGTGTTCTGCACGGGCGTGGCCCATAGTTTGTTTGTCGCCAGCCTGGCGGTGATCAAAGCCCGCACCGCCGCCGTAGTCTTCGCCCTGGAGCCGGTGTACGGCATCACCCTGGCCTGGCTGTTGTTTCACGAGACGCCGACCTTGCCCATGCTGCTGGGCGGGGTGCTGATCATCGTCGCGATTGTCGTGTCGAGCCGCATGGCCAGCGGACCTGCACCGGGCAAGCCCGTATTGGCGACCAACCCTCACTGAACCCGGTCGTTGTGCCCCAGATCACGTTGCGGATCAATTTGGTCGCGCACCCGTTGCTTGAGCACTTTAGCTTCGGGAAAGCCGCCATCCACCTTGCGCTCCCAGATCTGCACGCCATCGCAGGTAATACGAAACACCCCGCCGGTGCCCGGCTGCAACGCCACCTGCGCCAGGTCATCGGAAAATGTGCTGAGCAACTCCTGGGCCAGCCATGCCGCACGGAGTAACCACTGACACTGCGTGCAATAGGTGATAACAATTTCCGGTTTGCTGACTGCCATGTTTCTCGGGCTCCTGAAGTGAAAGGCGCCGCTATAATAGCCACCTTTGTCGCTTGCCCAGAGATTCATGATGCGCCGCCTGCTGATTTGCCTGCTTTTGTGTTTATCCCCGCTGGTACTGTTTGCCGCCGAAAATCCACACCCCAAGATCGGCCTGGTGCTTTCCGGTGGCGCGGCCCGTGGCCTGGCCCACGTCGGCGTGCTCAAGGCACTTGAAGAACAGGGCATTCACGTCGATGCCATCGCCGGCACCATCATGGGCGCAGTGATCGGCGGCCTGTATGCCTCGGGCTACAAGATCGACGAACTGGAAAAGCTCGCACTGGGGATCGACTGGCAAGAAGCCCTGTCCGATGCTCCGGCCCGGGCAGACATCCCGTTCAGGCGCAAGCAGGATGACCGCGACTTCCTGGTCAAACAGAAACTCAGCTTTCGCGACGATGGCAGCCTTGGGCTGCCATTGGGAGTGATTCAGGGGCAAAACCTGTCGCTGCTGCTCGAAAGCCTGCTGGCCCACAGCAGCGACATCCGTGATTTCGACAAACTGCCGATCCCCTTCCGGGCTGTGGCTACCGACATCGTCAATGGCGAGAAAGTGGTATTTCGTAAAGGCCACTTGCCTCAGGTGATCCGCGCCAGCATGTCGATTCCGGCGGTGTTTGCCCCCGTAGAAATCAACGGTCAACTGCTGGTCGACGGCGGCATGGTCGACAACATCCCGGTGGACGTAGCCCGCGAAATGGGGGTGGACCTGGTCATTGTGGTGGATATCGGCACGCCGTTGCGCGGGCGCAAACAGCTCAACACCGTGTTCGACATCCTCAACCAGTCCATCACATTGATGACCCGCAGCAACTCCGAGGTGCAGCTTGCGTCCCTGAAGCCGGAAGACATACTGATCCAGCCTGCGCTGGCCAGTTTTGGGGTCACCGATTTTGGTCGTTCGCAAGACATTATCAACGCTGGCTATCGCGCCACCCAGGCCCTTGAAAAACGCCTGGTCAGCCTGCGCCAGCCCGGGGACAAGCAACTCGATGCCGCCCGCTCACCTGAGGAGCGCACCCCGGTAATCACCGCGGTCAAGATCGAGAATGATTCGAAAATAGACGACTCGGTGATCCGCTATTACATTCGCCAACCGGTGGGTGAACCGCTGGACCTGGGCCGTCTGCATCGGGATATGGGCACGCTGTACGGGCTGGACTATTTCGAACAGGTGCAATACCGCGTGGTGCACAAAGGTCAGGACCGCACTCTGGTGATCAGCGCCCGGGGCAAGCGCAGCGGCACTGACTACCTGCGGCTGGGGCTCAACCTTTCAGACGATATGCGCGGCGACAGTGCGTTCAACATCGGTGCCAGCTATCGGGTCAACGGCATCAACCGGCTGGGTGCCGAGTGGCTGACGCGGGTACAAATCGGCGATCAGCAAGAGTTGTACAGCGAGTTCTATCAGCCACTGGATGCCGGCTCGCGGTATTTTGTTGCGCCCTATATCAACGCCCATTCGCAGAACGTGGAGTCGATCCTCGATAACGATCCAATCGCCGAATACCGCCTGGAACGCTATGGTTTTGGCTTGAATTTTGGTCGTCAGATCGGCAACAGCGGTGAAATCCGCCTTGGCGTTGGCGAGGCCTGGGGCGAAGCCAATGTGCGAATTGGCGAACGCGACTTGCCGAGCACCAGCTTCAATGAAGGCTTTTATGACCTGAAATACTCGTTCGATTCGCTGGATAACGTGTACTTCCCCCATGAGGGTGAGGACATCAGCCTGAGCGTGCGCCAATTTGAGCCGGGGATTGGCTCTGATGAGCGTTATCGCCAGTGGGAGTTTCATCTGGACAAGGCGTTGAGTTACGGGCCGAACACCTGGATTCTGGGCGGGCGCTACGGGCGCACGCTGGACAAGGCCAACGTGGTGACATCGAGCTTCTTGCTGGGTGGTGCACGACAGTTGTCGGGCTTCAGGGAAGATGCGATTTCCGGGCAAAACGTCAGTTTGATGCGCGCGGTTTACTACCGCCGCCTCACTCCACGTTCGTACTTGCCGTTTGATTTCCCGCTGTATGCCGGCGCGTCACTGGAGCGCGGGCGGGCCTGGAACAACGACAATGAATTCGACAGCGGCTACATCAATGCCGCGAGCATTTTCATCGGCTTCGACACACCCCTGGGCCCGCTCAACTTCAGCTATGGCTTTAACGATGATGATCAAACAGCGCTGTACCTGAATCTGGGCCAGACGTTCTAAGGAGTACTAACCCTGCAGGAGCGAACTTGCTCGCGAGCCTCTAGAGCTCGCGAGCAAGCTCGCTCCTGCAGGGTTGTGATCAGTGTTTTTCGAGGTTATCCAGGATGCGCTGGTGAACACGCATGCAGATGCGCTGCTCTTCTTCGTCTACACCCACAAACAGTTCCTGGCGCAACGCAGTGGCAATGGCTTCGATCTGGGCGATCAATGGCCGGGCGGTATCGCTCAATACAATTTTCTTGGCGCGCCGGTCTTCGGCCACAGCATGACGCTGCACCAGCCCCTGAGCTTCAAGACTGTCAAGCAAGCGGGCCAGGGTCGGCCCTTCAACCCCGACACTCTGGGCCAGTTCGCGCTGGGTAGGCACATTTTCAAAACGTGCCAGGTGCAACAGCACCAGCCAACGTGCTTGCGACAAACCAAGACCAGCAAGACGACGATCCAGCTCGGCACGCCAGCCACGGGACATTTGGGCCAACTGCATGCCAAAGCGGTGTTGATCGGTTAAAGGCATAAAAAACTCAATGGTTAGACTGAAAAAGAGTGAACCTAATTGTTAGCCAGCTAAGCATGGAGCTTGCACATAGGCAAGACCTATAAGTCAATCAATTCGTTACATATCAATAACCAGCACTACATTTCGAACTCGGCCTGCAGTGCCGCACGCACGCAATACAGCACGCCTTCAGGTACCCGGCCTTTGAACTGCTCGGCAATGCTGGCCACACTTGGCAGCTCGCCCTCACCATCCAGGAACGCGTCCTGCACTTCGCCCATCAGCTCCTCGGGCAAGTCCAAAGCCTGCTCAAGGGACAATTCCTGACGGCCGATTGCTTCAGCCAGCATCGTATAAACGTTCTTTTCAGAACATTGCAGCTGCCCGGAAATCTGCAATGGCGTCATGCCGGCGCGGGCCAGGCTGATCAGCTCGTGACGGATGTCGGCCACCACTTTCGGGGTTTCGGCCTGCCCACCCAGAACCTCGAGGAAGGCCTCGCCGTAGCGCTCCAGCTTGCGTGCACCTACGCCGCTGACTGCTGCCATCTCGGACAACGAGGTGGGCTGGCTGCGCAACATTTCCAGCAGGGTCGAGTCGGGGAAGATGACGTAAGGCGGCACCCCGTGCTCTTCGGCCAGTTTGCGCCGCAAGGCCCGCAGGGCCTCCCACTGCTCGCGCTCTTCGCCACGCACCAGTTGGCTGGCCGGGCTGGCGGAACTACTCTTGACCGTGGTTTGCGGCTTGAGCTCGCGGCGCAGTTCCAAAGTCACTTCGCCGCGCAACAACGGCCGGCAGCTGTCGCTTAATCGCAAACCGCCGTAGCCTTCGATATCAATATCGGCCAGACCACGGGCCACCAATTGCCGGAACAGTGTGCGCCACTCGCCTTCAGCACGGGCTTTGCCGACACCGAATACCGACAAATGCTGATGACCCATGCTGCGGATTTTTTCGTTTTCGCGGCCCAGCAACACATCGATCAAATGACCTGTGCCATAGCGCTGACCCGTGCGATAAATCGCCGACAGCGCCTGGCGCGCAGGCTCGGTGGCATCCCAGGTTTGCACGCCATCCACACAGTTGTCGCAGTGCCCACAGGGTTGCGGCATGTCTTCGTCGAAATAGGCGAGCAAGGTCTGCCGGCGGCAGCGGGTTTCTTCACACAAAGACAACATGGCATCGAGCTTGTGATGTTCCAGACGCTTGTGCCGCTCATCTCCCTCGGAGTTTTGCAGCATTTGCTTGAGCATCACCACGTCTTGCAGGCCGTAGGCCATCCAGGCGTCGGCGGGCAAGCCATCGCGCCCGGCCCGGCCGGTTTCCTGGTAATACGCCTCAAGGGACTTGGGCAAATCCAGATGCGCGACAAAGCGCACGTTGGATTTGTCGATCCCCATACCGAACGCAATGGTCGCCACCATGATCAGCCCCTCCTCATTGAGAAAGCGCTTCTGGTTGGCTGCACGCGTCTCGCTGGGCAGGCCGGCGTGATACGGCAGTGCCGGGAAACCCTGATCACACAGGAACTGCGCCACTTCATCGACTTTTTTGCGCGACAGGCAATAGACGATGCCCGCATCGCTGCGGCGTTCGGAAAGGAAGGCCAGCAACTGCTTGCGCGGCTGCTCTTTAGGCACGATGCGGTAAAAAATGTTGGGGCGGTCGAAACTCGACAAAAACCGCTCGGCGTTCTGCAAGTGCAGACGGGTAACGATTTCTTCGCGGGTGCGCTTGTCCGCCGTGGCAGTCAGGGCAATCCGCGGCACATTGGGAAACACTTCGGCCAGCTGGCCCAGCTGCAGGTATTCGGGACGGAAGTCGTGGCCCCACTGGGACACGCAATGCGCTTCGTCGATGGCAAACAGGGCGATGTCCAGGCTCTGCAAAAACGCCATCATGCGCGGCTGTACCAGGCGTTCAGGTGCCAGGTAGAGCATTTTTATTTCACCGCGCTTGATCCGGTTCGCCAGGTCGCGCTGTTGCTCGGCATTCAGCGTCGAGTTCAAGGCCGCTGCCGCCACCCCGAGCTCTTCAAGGGTTGCCACCTGATCGTCCATCAATGCGATCAATGGCGACACCACCACCGCCAGGCCATCGCGCAGGAGCGCCGGAACCTGGAAACACAAGGATTTGCCGCCGCCGGTAGGCATCAGCACCAAAGCGTCGCCACCACTGGCCACGCGCTCAATAATGTCACCCTGACGGCCACGGAAACTGTCGTAGCCGAAGATGTCCTTGAGTACGCGTTGAGCCTGTTCGAGCATAAAAACTCCAGAAATCGCCGAAACACCCCTGCACAAGCGGCATCCGGCGCGGCCTCAAGCTGATTCGACAGCTCGGGCGCAGGGCGCGGGATCCGCTGCATTCACTGCAGGGCATCACAAAACGCGGCAGTATACCCGAGCACTCCCCCCCGCAGGGCGCTGTGATTGCACTACCGATCACCGGGAAGTGAGGCCAAATGTGCCCTGCGACTGGCCTGTACGCTCAAGAAAGCCTAGAATTCGTTATTGTTTATTTTCTAGGTAGTCCTTCAATGTCCTTCGCTGAGCAACTAACCCGCCTGCAAGTCTTCCTCGACGCCGACGAGCTGCATGACGAGGCGCTGGACTACGTGGCCACCCACGGTTTTCTGACAGCCCTTTCCATCTGCTCCGAAGCAGTACCTGAGCGCGAATGGATTGACGCCATCTTCTCTGAAGAAGCGCCGCACTACAAAGACGACGCCCAGCGTGCCGAGATCGAAGCCACCCTGATTCAACTCAAGGCCCACATCGCGCGCCAGCTGGCTTCCGACGAAGAATTCGAACTGCCTTGCGATCTGGATCTGGGCGACGAGCCTGATGATTCCGACCTGCGCGGCTGGTGCATCGGTTTTATGGAAGGCGTGTTTACCCGTGAAGCGGCCTGGTTCGAAACCGCCGAAGAAGAAGTCAGCGAAATGCTGCTGCCAATCATGGTGGGTTCCGGCCTGTTCGATGATCAGCCAGAGTTTGCAGACATCGCCCAGGATGCCAACCTGATGGACGACATGATCGTGCAGATTCCCGAAGCGCTGACTGCTTTGTACCTGCTGTGCAATGCACCAGACGAAAAACCGGCGATCCTCAAGCCTCGCCACCACTGATTCAGTGATTCAGCCCCCTGTCGGCAACCGTTCGCGGTTGCTGCGCTACGCACTGTTTGCCATCGGCTGGCTGAGCGTAGCGCTGGGGGTTATCGGTATCTTCCTGCCGGTATTACCCACCACCCCCTTCCTGCTGTTGGCTGCTGCCTGTTTCGCCCGCAGTTCGCCGCGCTTTTATCAATGGCTGGTCGAGCACCCACGGCTCGGGCCATGGATCCGCGACTATCTTGATGGCAACGGCATCCCGCTCAAGGGCAAGGTATACGCCATTGGCCTAATGTGGCTGAGTATTGGCTTGTCCTGCTATCTGGTGCCTTTACCCTGGGCCCGGGGCTTTATGCTGACCAGTGCCGTGCTGGTGAGCATTTACATCCTGTGCCAGAAAACCCTCGAAAAACCCTGAGACACATCCAACACCTGTAGGAGCGAGCTTGCTCGCGAGCTATTGCCGTTTTGACAGAACAGATCGCGCCTACGGTTTTTTTATACGGTTTTATCGCCATGGTTACGCTGATAGGTGTCCGCGCCCATCGCCTCGATCTGGCCCTCAATCAGCGCTTCAAACGGGCGCAATAAAGGCGCAAACGAGGTTGGCGTCTCCAGGATCTCCAGCGCCTGCACTATCGCTTCCAGGGTCGACAATGCCCCCGGCCCGGGAGCCTTGCGCAACCGGTAGCGCGATACCGCGCCTTCAGGCAGCGTGACCCTGGGCAGTTGCGCCAGCAACGGGTTCAGATGCAGCAGCTTGCGCGCCTTGCGCCACGTACCGTCCGGCACCACCAGCAGCCATGGCAGGCTTGCATCAGACGGCCTGGCAGTGCCGATCAGTTGTGCATCTTCTCCCGGGAACAACAACCGCGCCTGATATCCCGGAGGATTGAGCAAAGTGGCCAGATCCTCAAAGACCTCCCCTACCCGCAGCTCAGCGTTAAGCAGACCAAGATCCGCCAAGCGCGCCGTATTGAGCGCATGGCCTACCTCGCTCGGATGCTGTAACAGCAGCACCCGGGTACGGCTGTCCAGCTGCGGGATCAGGGCGCACAGGCAATGGGTTTGCGGGCGCAAGCAGCAAGGGCATTGGGCTCGGGACATGACAATAAAATCTCGTTCAGGGTTGATTAAGCTGCGCTTTGAGCAGGTCGCGGAATGTTTGAATCAACGGCTCGCGGCTGCGACCACGGCGCACGATCATCGAAAACGGAGCCTGATAACCAAAGGTCGCCGGCAACAACACACGCAAATCCCCCTTCTCCACCCAGGGCTCGGCGTAGTGTTCCGGCAAATAGCCGATATAGGCGCCCGACAACACCAGAATCAGCTGCGCTTCCATGCTGTCGACTGTCGCCGCGCTGTGCTTGAAGCCGTGGCGCGCCAACTCGGCCTGACTCCAGTAACCGCGACCGACCATGCGTTGCTGAGTAATGACCGGCTCAGGAATACGTCGCTCAGCGAACAAAGGATGCCGCGTGCTGCAATACAGCCAGTGCTGCTCGCGATACAACGGCTGATAGACCAGACCGCTCATGCGCGTCGAGAACGCCCCGATGGCCAGATCCAGGCGGTTGTCCTGTACCCCGAGCTGTAATTCATACGGGCTCATCACTGACAGGTGCAGGTGCACCGCCGGGTGCTCCTGGCTGTAGTCGCCAATGGCCTGGGCAAAAGGCAGCGCTTTATCGCTGACCGTGGAGTCGATCACCCCCAGATTCAGGGTGCCGCGCAACTCACCCTTGAGCGCTGCGGCATATTGCTCAAACCCCTCCAGCTCGCCCAGCAGGCGCAATGTTTCCTGATGGAACAACTCGCCCTTGCTGGTGAGGCTGAACCCGCCGCGACCGCGATGACACAGCACCAGCCCCAGATTGGATTCGAGCTGGCTCATGTAGGTACTGATGGCCGAGGTAGACAGGTTGAGTGCCTGCTGGGCATTGGCAAACCCCTGGTGTCTGACCACGCTGGTAAAGATTCGCAATAGTTTTAGATCAGGTAAAGCGTTGGCCATGAAAAACTCACATGATTAGGCGGAACAAAAATCGCACTCAACCTGCAACAACCGGCTTGCCGGCGACAGCATTACCTCACACCTCTAAAAACCGGTTGTCTGCATCGCCGGCAAGCCGGCTCCCACATCAGTCCCCCATGTTTGACGAAGCAAATTCTACCCCGAGCCCCGGCATTAGTTTAGAAAAACATGAACTAAGTATTTGCCCATAGGGATTCTTCCCGCCTGCCTCCTTTCGCAGAATCCCTCGCCATACCCATAACAAACAACGAGGCCTCTGCCGTGGACAAAATTCTTCATCAACCATTGGGCGGCAACGACATGCCGCGCTTTGGCGGCATAGCCACCATGTTGCGCCTGCCCCACCTGCAATCGGCCAAAGGCCTGGACGTAGCATTTATCGGCGTCCCCCTGGACATCGGTACCTCGCTGCGCCCGGGCACCCGTTTCGGACCTCGCGAAATCCGCGCCGAATCGGTGATGATCCGCCCTTACAACATGGCCACCGGCGCCGCACCGTTCGACTCGCTATCGGTGGCCGATATCGGTGACGTGGCAATCAACACCTTCAATCTGCTGGATTCGGTGCGCATCATCGAAGAAGCCTACGACGAGATTCTTGAACACGACGTCATCCCGCTGACCATGGGCGGAGATCACACCATCACCCTGCCCATTCTGCGGGCGATTCATAAAAAGCACGGCAAGGTCGGACTGGTCCACATCGATGCCCACGCCGATGTGAACGACCACATGTTCGGCGAGAAAATCGCCCACGGCACCACCTTCCGCCGCGCTGTGGAAGAAGGCCTGCTGGACTGTGACCGTGTGGTGCAGATCGGCCTGCGCGCCCAGGGTTACACCGCAGAAGACTTCAACTGGTGCCGCACCCAGGGCTTTCGTGTAGTACAGGCCGAAGAGTGCTGGCACAAATCCCTGGCACCACTGATGGCCGAAGTCCGCGAAAAAGTCGGCAACGGTCCGGTGTACCTGAGCTTTGACATCGACGGTATCGATCCTGCCTGGGCACCCGGCACCGGCACCCCGGAAATCGGCGGCCTGACCACCATTCAGGCGATGGAGATCATTCGTGGTTGCCAGGGTCTCGACCTGGTGGGCGGAGATCTGGTAGAAGTCTCGCCGCCTTACGATACAACCGGTAACACCTCATTGCTGGGGGCTAACCTGCTCTACGAAATGCTCTGCGTAATGCCCGGCGTCGTGCACCGCTGAGGGTTGACCATGAGCCAACGCGATGAGGTTTTGCGTGCCGCAGCCGACCTGGTTTCGGCTTTTGCGCGCAATGATCGCGAAGCCTATTTCGGCGCGTTCAGCGCCGATGCCAGCTTCGTTTTTTATACCCTGGCCCAACCACTTCTGAGTCGCGATGCCTATCAGGCGTTGTGGGACAGCTGGCGCCTGGAGGAAGGATTCGAGGTGCTTTCATGCATCTCGAGCAATGCCTTTGTCAGCCTGCAAGGTGACGTGGCGGTCTTTGTGCATGACGTGGCCACCGAGCTGCGCATGCAAGGGGAGCAATTTTTTAGCCAGGAACGCGAGACCATTGTCTTCAAGAGGCAAGGATCCCGCACACAAGAACAACAAGGCCTGTGGCTGGCCTGTCACGAACATTTATCCGCTATGCCGGAAGGGCTGCCGCCCCCTTAGCCAATGTGACCGGAGCTGATCATGAATAATAAAAACAAGCAAAATAATGTGCGTCAAATAGAAACCCACGGCGTCGAGCAGATTCCGGACCATGAACGCAGCGCCAGACCCGGCGATTTGTTTCGCCTGATCTTCGGCGGCGCCAACACCTTTGCCACCGCCGTGCTGGGCAGTTTTCCCGTACTGTTCGGCTTGTCGTTTCAGGCCGGGGCCTGGGCGATTGTGCTCGGCGTGTTGCTGGGCTCGCTGATTCTGGCGCCCATGGGCTTGTTCGGCCCGCTCAATGGCACCAGCAACGCCGTGTCTTCCGGTGCGCATTTCGGTGTGCACGGGCGGATTGTCGGCTCGTTCCTGTCGCTGCTGACCGCCATCGCCTTCTTCTCATTGTCAGTCTGGAGCTCCGGCGATGCATTGATCGGCGGCGCCAAGCGCATGATCGGGGTTCCGGAAACCGACCTCAGCCTGGGCCTGGCCTACGGCGTGTTCGCGATTCTGGTGCTGACGGTTTGCATCTACGGCTTCCGCTTCATGTTGTGGGTCAACCGCATTGCAGTGTGGGCCGCCAGCCTGTTGTTCCTGCTGGGGGTCTTCGCTTTTGCCCCGGCATTCGACAGCCAGTTCGCCGGCAGCGTCGCACTCGGTCAGACCGGGTTCTGGGCGGCCTTTATCGGCGCTGCGCTGGTGGCAATGAGCAATCCGATTTCCTTTGGCGCATTCCTCGGCGACTGGTCACGCTACATCCCCCGCGCCACCCCCAAACGCCGGATCATGCTGGCGGTGATTGCCGCTCAGATTGCAACCCTGATCCCGTTTCTGTTCGGCCTGGCCACTGCAACCATAGTGGCGAGCAAAGCACCGGACTATATCGCGGCCAACAACTATGTCGGCGGTCTGCTGGCCGTTTCCCCGAGCTGGTTTTTCCTGCCGGTGTGCCTGATTGCGCTGATCGGCGGCATGTCCACCGGGACTACTTCGCTGTATGGCACCGGCCTGGACCTGTCCAGCGTGTTCCCACGCGTGTTGTCACGGGTAAAAGCGACATTGCTGATAGGGGTCATGTCGATCGCCTTCATCTTTATCGGACGTTTCGCGGCAAATCTGGTGCAAAGCGTCTCGACCTTCGCCGTCCTCATCATCACCTGTACCACCCCGTGGATGGTGATCATGATCATTGGCCTGATCAAACGTCGCGGTTTCTATTGCCCGGATGACTTGCAAGTGTTCACCCGTGGCGAAAGCGGCGGCCGCTACTGGTTCACCCGCGGCTGGAACTGGCGCGGTCTGGGTGCCTGGATTCCCAGTGCGCTGGTGGGCTTGTGCTTCGTCAACCTGCCGGGCCAGTTCGTGGGACCGCTGGGCAATCTGGCCGAAGGCATTGATATCAGCCTGCCGGTCACCCTGGGACTTGCGTCGCTGGTGTATCTGGCCCTGCTCAGCCTGTTCCCGGAGCCGGCTTCAGTGTTCGGCCCCCTCGACCCACGCAGCAAGCCCAAGACCGCAGCCGTTAACACCGCATTACCTCAAACCGCCTGACCGCCCCATAAAAAAAATAATTGGAGACTCGCCATCATGGCTTTAGATCTACTGGTCGTCCTGATCTACGCAGCAGCAATGCTGGTGCTGGGTTACTACGGCATGCGCAAGGCAAAAACCCACGAAGATTACCTGGTGGCCGGCCGTAACCTGGGCCCGACCCTGTATATGGGCACCATGGCTGCAACCGTACTCGGCGGTGCCTCCACCGTCGGCACCGTGCGCCTGGGCTATGTACACGGCATTTCCGGTTTCTGGCTGTGCGCCGCACTGGGCTGCGGGATCATCGCGCTCAACCTGTTCCTGGCCAAGCCGCTGCTCAAGCTGAAAATCTTCACCGTGACCCAGGTGCTGGAAAAGCGTTACAACCCCATGGCCCGCCAGGCCAGCGCAGTGATCATGCTGGCCTACGCGCTCATGATTGGTGTGACCTCGATTCTGGCCATAGGCACCGTTCTTGAAGTGCTGTTCGACCTGCCGTTCTGGATTTCAGTGCTGCTGGGCGGTGGCGTGGTGGTGGTGTATTCCACCATTGGCGGCATGTGGTCGTTGACCCTGACCGATATCGTGCAATTTGTGATCAAGACCGTCGGCCTGATGTTCGTCCTGCTACCGATCTGCCTGTACCGTGTCGGCGGCTGGGATGAACTGGTGAGCAAATTGCCCGCCTCGAACTTCAGCTTTACCAGCATCGGCTGGGACACAATCATCACTTACTTCATGATTTACTTTTTCGGCATCCTGATCGGCCAGGACATCTGGCAACGGGTTTTTACCGCCAAAACCGCCAAGGTGGCCAAGTATGCCGGTACGTTCGCGGGCTTCTATTGCATCCTTTACGGCCTGACTTGCGCCCTGATCGGCATGGCCGCCCATGTACTGATCCCGGACCTGGACAACGTCAACAACGCTTTCGCGGCCATCGTTAAGGTTTCGCTGCCGGACGGCATTCGCGGACTGGTGATTGCAGCGGCACTGGCAGCCATGATGTCGACCGCCAGCGCGGGCCTGCTGGCCGCCTCGACCGTACTGACCGAGGACCTGCTGCCCAAGCTGCGCGGTGGCAAGCAATCGAGCCTCAACATCAATCGTCTGTTCACTCTGTTGACCGGGTTTGCGGTGCTGGCCATCGCCCTGGTGGTAAACGATGTGATCAGCGCCCTGACCCTTGCCTACAACCTGCTGGTTGGCGGCATGCTGGTGCCATTGATCGGGGCAATTTTCTGGAAACGCGCCACCACTGCCGGGGCAATCTCCAGCATGAGCCTGGGTTTTGTCACTGCACTGGTGTTTATGTTCAAGGATGGTCTGGAAGCCAACACGCCGATTTACTACAGTCTGGCTGTAGCCTTGGTCAGCTTTGTGCTGGTAAGCCTGCTGGATAGACGCCCTGCCACATTGGCCAGCGCTATCTGATTGAGGTTTTATTGAAGGGGGTACGCGGGTCGTACCCCTTTTTTCGCAACAGCACCCTGGCCGCCTTGCAGCCAAGGATCAGTACAACGCATGAACGCCTGCGCAAACGCGTAATCGCAGCCTTAGCGACGACGCTGTGGCCGGCGACGCGGATCCTCGACAGGGATCGGTACGGGTTGCAGTGGCGGCTCGATCAGACCCAGCGCAACACCGACGTCATGAAGCCATGTTTGCAGTTTGTCTTTCATATATCCCCCTTGGGGTCACTCTGGCGACTGGAATTCTGTTGTCGCTTCATACAGATAATAGTCCTAACTCCTACAAGATGCTTGCTTAAGACCCATGAACTTTAGGCTAATCGAGCACATTTCTGATTTAAGCCGACGCCTTTAACTTCGTCGAAATAACATCGTTCGGCGGCCTCTGTGCCTGTTGCAGCGCTATCCACGCATTCAGGTTGGCGCCGGTCATGCCTTTTCGCCACATCAACCATGTTGTGGTACTGGCAAAAGGTTGTTTCAAGGGGTGTACGCCGACATTTTCATGCCCCGGCAAGCTAGCCAGCATCGATGCCGGCATCAAGGCCACACCCGAGCCCGCCACTACGCACGCCAACATCCCCTGATAGGATTCGATTTCCATCACTCGCCCCATGGCCGCACGGTCGCTTGCGTACCAGGCCTCAAGCCGGGCCCGATACGAACAACCCTGGCGAAAGGTAAAGACTTCGCGCCCCTGTACATCCCGGGCCCGAGTAACAGGCGGATGATCCAGATCGCTGATCAACACCAGACTCTCATCGCAAAATTCGATACCGTCCAGCCCGGCCAGCTCCAGCGGGCCGTCCACCAGCGCTGCATCCAGACGCCCGGTCAATAACCCTTCCAGCAATTCGCCACTGGGAGCCGACTGCACGTGCAGGTTCACTGCCGGGTAGGTACGGTGATAATGCGCCAGCATGCGCGGCAAATGAGTTGCCGCCGTGCTGTACATCGTCCCCAGGGTAAATTTGCCGCAGGGCACCCCGCCCTGTACCGCACTCAACGCTTCATCGTGCAGGGCAAACAGGCGCGCAGCGTAATCGAGCAGCACCTTGCCCGCCGGAGACAACTGCAGGCGCTGGCGCTCGCGCATAAACAATTCGACCCCCATCTGCTCTTCCAGTTGCTTGAGTCGCGTCGACAGATTGGAGGGCACACGGTGCAGACGCTCAGCCGCACGGGTGATGGAACCTTCTTCGGCCACGGCCTGAAAAATCCGTAATTGACTGAACTCCACGCCATTCTCCAAAACAGAACAAGTAGGTCACTATTATTCATTTTTAAGGAAAGTCAATCTCCTCTAGCCTGACGGTCAATGCCTTCTCTTGAGGAAACAGCTGCATGTCGCCCTTCATTCGCCTGCTCGCCAGCTTTATCGCGCTCATCATGGCCATGGGTATTGGCCGCTTTTCCCTGACCCCACAACTGCCGCACCTGATCAGCGAGGGCCAGATTGACCTGACCGGCGCCGGCCTGATCGCGGCCGCCAACTATCTGGGGTATTTGCTCGGGGCACTGGACGCCATCCGCGCCAAACGTCCGGACCAGGTGCAAGGCCGCCTGCACGCCGGGCTATGGCTGTGCGTAGTACTGACCCTGATTTCAGTCCTGGCCCAGGGCTTCTGGCCGCATCTGCTGTTGCGCTTCGGCACAGGGATTGCCAGCGCCTGGGTCATGGTGATGATCACATCCCTCAGCCAGCACCTGGCCGTGACCGCCAATCGCCCACGCCTGGGGGCACTGGTCTTTGCTGGCCCCGGGGTGGGTGTCCTGCTCACAGGCTTGCTGGCTCTGGTTGCAAATCTTTGGGGACAAAATTCGGCCACGCTCTGGCTGATTTACGCCGCTGCGGCACTGATCATGGTGCTGGCGATCCTGCCGATACTGCCGCAACCGGCCACCCTGCCGGCTGCAACGCACATCTCGCAGCCAGACACCCGCCAGCCCGGAATTGGCCGCCTGGGAGCGATTTATGGGCTGTATGGCCTGGGCTATATCATCCCGGCGACATTCCTGTCACAGATGGCCAGTGCCCAATTTCACGGGCAATGGCAAGCAGACTTGTTCTGGCCCGCCTTCGGATTGTGCGCAGCCATTGGTGTCGTGCTGATCAGTTTGCGCCGCCCCACACCCGGTACCACGGGCTACTGGTTGATGGGCGGGCTATGGATACAAGCACTGGGGGTGCTGGCGTGCCTGCTGCCGAGCAGTACCGGCCTGGCGCTGGGGGTAATCCTGTGCGGGACGCCGTTTTTAGCCTGCATGCCGCTGGTCATGCAACGCTCCAGGGAGCTCGCCCCTCACGCAACGCAGCGTAATGCAGCCTTGCTGACGGCCTGCTTTGCCGTGGGACAACTAGCCGGGCCATTGCTGGCCGCGCTCAGCAGCCATTTCAGTGGAACCCTGCACCCGGCGCTACTCATCGCTGCCAGCGGACTGATGCTGGCCGCAATGCTGGCCTGGCGCTCGGTCAGTGTCCCAGCAGTGCCCGCAGCCTGCGACGCATCCACTGCTCCGCGCTGACAAAGGTGATGCCGAGCAGTACCAGCACTGCGCCCACCACGAAGTTGAAGCTCAAGGGCTCGCCCAGAATCAGCACCCCGAACGTGACTCCGAACAAGGGCGTCATAAACGAGAACACAGCCAGATTGGAGGCCATGTAGCGCTTGAGCAGCCAGAACCACACCAGGTAGCTGAAGAACGACACCACCAGCCCCTGGAACAGAACGCTGGCCACCGCCACGCCGGTAAGGCTGACATGGCTGATCTGTCCGCTGGCGGCGGCAATCACCAGCAGCCCCACAAAGCCGACAATCAGCTGGTAGAACAGGGTCAGCGTGACCGGCGCCTCGGATAACCGGGAGCCACGCACCACTACCGTGGTCGCGCCCCAGGCCATGCCCGCCAAAATACCGTAGGCGTCGCCCAGCAACATGTTGCGATCCATGTCGGCAAATGAAATCCCGCCGGCAAAGGAAAAAGCGATGCCCAGAAACGCGAGGAAAATACCCAGCCACTGCAGCGGACGCAAACGCTCGCTTGGCAATAACCAGTTAATTCCCAGCGCAGTGAAGATGGGCGCGGTATAGAGAAACACCGACATATGTGCGGCGCTGGTCAGTTGCAGGCCTTCGGCAATAAAGAAGAACTCGAGCCCGAACAGGCTGCCCGCCAGTAATCCGCCGCGCCAGGTGGATGGAACCTGGTCCCACCCGCCCTTCCAGCAGATCAGCAGGCCCACCAGCAGCGCCGCAATGCCGGAACGTGCCGCGGCCTGCATCACGGGCGCGATGTCAGGTGCTGCCGTTTTGATCACGACCTGTTGTACACCCCAGATTAGGCACAGGCCCAACATGACTTGCAGTGCGAAAGCATCCGTTGCTCGCCGCGTAACACTCATAGCACCACCTGAAAAAACCACGCCCGGGAAAGATCAAAAAACTCATTGCTCAGGTTTTACCGACCAGGCTCAGGTCGCCAGCTTGCGGGCCACCCAATAACCCGACAGCGAAGCAAGACAGGTCAGTAACCCGCCCCATGCCATGTCCATCAAGGCCAGTTGCGCAGACCAGCCCTGCAGGGTCGCCCAGTTGCTCATGTCATAGGTGCCATAAGCCACCAGGCCGAAGAAGGCACCGCTCAGCGCGGCCCTGAGCGCACTGCCCCGACCCAGGGCCGGCAGCACGACAAAGAACACCAGGCCCGCCACGTACAGCAGGTAGAACGCAACAGCAGGCCCCCACTTCGGCTGCGCCAGCATCAGCGGGCCCAAAAGCTCCTTATAGGTAGAGCTCATGAGCACGCCCAGCCAAAGGCCGTCGAGCACCAGAAAAGCCAATAACGCACCGGCATACGCCCATACAACTCTCCTCATGTCGCGGCCCCTTGTGCTGGATCAGATCAGTTCGATGCGGTCCGGGTGAATCGCAATTTTGCCTTCCTTGTACAACGCGCCAATGGCTTTTTTGAAGTTGCCCTTGCTGACGCCAAACAGGTTGCTGATCGCTTCCGGTGCACTCTTGTCGCTGACCGGCAACACACCGTTGTTATCGCGCAACTTGCTGAGGATCTTCGAGTTAAGGCTGCTGGCAGCTTCTTGCCCGACCGGCTGCAGGCTCAGGCTGATCTTGCCGTCAGCCCGAATTTCCTTGATGTAGCCTTTTTCTTGCTTGCCGGCCCGCATGAACTTGAAGATTTCGTTCTTGTGGATCAAGCCCCAGTGCTTGTTGTTGATCACGGCTTTGAAGCCCATGTCCGTGGCTTCGGCCACCAACAGATCAACTTCCTGCCCCACCTGATAGTTCGGCGGGGTTTTGTCCAGGTAGCGGTCCAGACGCGCAGTGGCAGTGATACGGCGCGTGTGCTTGTCGAGGTAGACGTGTACCACGACGTATTCGCCAGCGGTCATCTGGCGTTTTTCTTCGGAATACGGCAACAGCAAATCTTTCGGCAGACCCCAATCGAGGAAAACACCGATGCTGTTAACTTCAACCACTTTAAGACTGGCAAACTCGCCAACCTGAACTTTTGGTTTTTCCGTGGTGGCAATTAACTTGTCAGCACTGTCCAAATAAACAAAGACGTTGAGCCAGTCTTCGTCTTCACTTGGAATATCTTTGGGAATATAACGGTTGGGCAACAGGATTTCGCCGTCCGCCCCGCCGTCCAGATACAAACCAAAGTTGGTGTGTTTAACCACTTGCAAACTGTTGTAGCGACCGATTAAAGCCATGTTCAATACCCTCATTACGTGGGCGGCATTCTACCCGAGTTTAGGTGTGCGAATTGGAGCGCCGCGGCCCGGCAGGCAAAAAATCTGTGACAGGCATGATTTATCAGGTTTTTTTTCCTCTGCGGGGGTGCCACTCGTCAGCCTGTAGGCGGCTGCCCCGCGCGCGCCCTGCGCCCCGCTCAGTTTCTAAAACCCTGATGTAGTGAATTAAAACAGCGAGTTAGGGAACTATTAGAGCTTCAATCAGATTGATTAATACCACCGTTTATTATTTTAGGAAGATATTTAACAAGCAATTGTCAAGCATTTCAGGTACTATCGCTGGCCAAGTTATTTTCTACAGGTCAATAGCCGCCATGCGTGTAAAAGCATCCGCCAGCAAAGCAAAGCCAGCTCCCGCTGTTGAAACCAGTGATTCAATCAATGCGCAAATTGAAGCATTCTTGAAATCCGGCGGCGAGATTCAACAAATCAACAAAGGCGTCAGCGGCCAGACTTTTGGCCCGTCCAAGCAAATCACGCTCGGCAAAAAGTAATACCCCTCGCGTCATCTGGTCCTCAGGCGCTTTGCCTTCCAAAGCGCTAGGACTATCGAAACAACCCCCGCTGCAGCCGCCTGATCCAGAACCCCAGCAAAAATAGACGAACGGCAATCAATCGCCGGCATTCATCCGTATCCTCTAAAGCCTCTAGATCAAGCCTTCCAGCCATCAGGGAGTGAACCATGCTGACACAGGCGTTACTGCTGGCCGGCACATTACTGGTCAGCACCATGGCCAATGCACAGGTATTTTCCCGGGAGCTGGGCGACTTTGACCTCAAGCTGGCCACCCAGCCAAGTCGCACCATGGCCCAGGGCCTGGTCAAGCCCACCAGCTCCGGCTCGACCTTCCATGGCGGCCTGGACCTGAGC
Organism: Pseudomonas sp. Lz4W; assembly: GCF_000346225.2. Taxonomy (NCBI): domain Bacteria; kingdom Pseudomonadati; phylum Pseudomonadota; class Gammaproteobacteria; order Pseudomonadales; family Pseudomonadaceae; genus Pseudomonas; species Pseudomonas sp. Lz4W. The sequence goes on from NZ_CP017432.1 coordinate 3,387,195, forward strand.
CATGACAGCGGCTGGTATGCAGGGCAATGGGCACCGACCATGGGCATCAAGCCTGGCAGCAACCTCGAAGTTGATTCCTACCTGGGCTACAAACATCCTTTCGACCAGACCCTGAGCTACGAGCTGGGGATGATTCACTACAGCTATCCCAAACTCAACGAGCTCGACAGCCAGCAGATTTTTGCCGGCCTCACGATTCTGGGCACCCGTTTTGGCGCAGCGTTCAGTAACGATCCGGACCGCAAGGACAGCACCCTGTTTGCCGACCTCGGCGTCAACCAGCCTTTTGGCATCGGCATCAGCTTGAAATACACCACCCACCAACTGGGTACACCGGTATCCATTGCCGATGGCAGCAGTATCCACGCCTTCAATGACTGGTCAGTGAAGTTCTCGCGCCCCTGGATGGGCATCGACCTGAACCTGATCTATAGCGACTCAAGTCTCGATGGCGGCGAATGCTCGGCATACTCCGGGCAAAACAGCCAGTGCGACGGGTTGCTGACGTTCAAGGCCGAACGGACATTTTACTGATACTGGCTGGCACAACGCCGAATCAAGCAATTTGAACCTTGGCTGCCACGCCATCAAAGGTGTCCGGATCCAGCGCATCTTCTTGCTCGTCCAGTACCTGCAGCGGATGGCTGTTGCCCGGGATACTGCTGTCGATCAGGCTTAGCAGGCTGGCGCCTCGCGGGGTCAGGATGAAGTTCTCGCCATTGCCACCCTCATCTTCCGGACGCGTTTCGATAAAGCCGCGCTTTAGCAGCAAGGCTTCATAATCGGCAGCTTGCATCTTCAGATCATCCAGATTGCCAATCGGTTGCCCGGCGGCAGCTTGAGCAGCCGCGAGCTGTTCGGCATAGGCACGCGGCGCAAAATTTTCACCGGCGCTATTTTGCACTTCATGCAGCAGACGTTCGATCAGTGGCCAGTTGTAGGTAGTCATCAGCTTTTCGCTCCGTACGGTTCGATGAAATGAGCCCTCATCTGTAGTGACCGGCGCAGCGAGTGGACGTTCAGCTTTATGGCCGACCGGTGACCGGGCACTGACGAAACAGCATAAAGATGCCATCGCGAGCAAACCTTGCACCTGCCAGCACAAAAAAACCCGGCCTGGGCCGGGTTTTTTTGAGGTTACGCCTGGGCTTTATTCAGCGGCCGGGGCTTCTGGCTTGCGACGCTTGAGCGGTGCCATACCGTCCTTGCTGACCAGCGACAGGGCGTCGGTCTTGGGGCGGTTAGCGATTTTACGCTTGGTCGGCGCCTTGGCTCCGGTCTTCTTCTTGACGCCCTTGGCGTCGGTCTTTTTCTTCTTCACGCCAACGGCTTTGCCCGAGGCCTTGACGTTTTTCGGTCCGCCGTAGGTGCCTTTGACTTCCTTGATGGTGCGGCGCTCGAAGCTTTGCTTCAGGTAACGCTCAACGCTGGACATCAGGTTCCAGTCGCCGTGGCAGATCAGCGAGATCGCCAGACCATCATTGCCCGCACGGCCAGTACGGCCAATACGGTGGACGTATTCGTCGCCGCTGCGTGGCATGTCGAAGTTGATCACCATGTCCAGGCCGTCAACGTCCAGACCACGGGCCGCCACATCGGTGGCCACCAGAATCTTGACCCCGCCCTGCTTCAGGCGATCGATCGCCAGCTTGCGATCCTTCTGGTCTTTCTCACCGTGCAAGACAAACGCCTTGTAATCCTGAGCCACCAGGCGACCGTAGATACGGTCTGCCATGGCACGGGTATTGGTGAAGATAATGGCTTTTTGGTAAGTCTCGTTGGCCAGCAGCCAGTTAACGATTTGTTCTTTGTGCTGGTTGTGATCAGCGGTAATGACTTGCTGACGCGTAGTGGCGTTCAGCTGGCTGACCTGGTTGAGCTGCAAATGCTCGGCATTGTTCAGAACCTTGCCAATCATCTCGCGCAGACCGGAACCACCGGTGGTGGCCGAGAACAGCATGGTTTGCTGACGGTTCGGGCACTCATCCACCAGACGCTGAACGTCTTCGGAGAAGCCCATGTCGAGCATGCGGTCGGCTTCGTCGAGCACCAGCACTTCAACTTCTTTCAAGTCGAGGTTGCCGGCATTCAATTGCTCGAGCAGGCGACCCGGAGTACCGATCAGGATGTCCGGCACCTTGCGCAGCATGGCAGCCTGCACCTTGAAGTCTTCACCACCGGTTATCAGACCGGACTTGATGAACGTGAACTGGGAAAAGCGCTCAACTTCTTTCAGCGTTTGCTGTGCCAGCTCGCGGGTCGGCAGCAAAATCAGCGCTTTGATGCTCACGCGGATTTTCGCTGGACCAATCAGGCGATTAAGGATCGGCAGAACGAAAGCAGCGGTTTTGCCACTCCCGGTTTGAGCTGTAACCCGCAGGTCACGCCCTTCGAGCGCGAGCGGGATAGCCGCTGCTTGCACAGGCGTAGGCTCGACAAATTTAAGCTCGGCCACAGCTTTAAGCAGGCGTTCGTGCAGGGCGAAATCGGAAAACACGGGTGCTACCTCGAAGAAATACAAAAAATCAGCGGCATAGATTAACCGTTTCGAGCGCCAAGGCCGAGTTTCTTTGTACAAACGGCATGAAACAAATGATTTTTTAGGGTCTTTAGTCCAACGAGAGCCCTTAAATCGCTCTGAAGTGCTCTAATCCCAGGGATATTTCTTCTTGGGGTAACGCTTTAACTTATGGAAACTCAAACACTCTGGACCCAAATTCAGGATCTTTACGCCAACCTGGACCAACATCCCTGGGTATCGACCATCCTCGGCCTGATCGTGCTGGTAAGTATCGCCCTGCTGGCCGGGCACGTTGCACGCATCATTATTCTGCGCATCACCAAGATCCTTGGCCGCCAGCCTGCCCTGCACTGGATCAGCGACCTGCGCCAGCACAAGGTGTTCCACCGCGTGGCGCAACTGACGCCCTCGCTGATGGTGCAGTTCGGCCGCAACCTGATACCGGAGATGAGCGAAACCGGTCGCCACTTCCTCGGCAACCTGGCGCTGGCCATCACCATCTTTGTGCTGACCCGTGTCATCAGCGCGCTGCTGGATGCCCTGCTCGATATCTATTCGCGTACCAACTACGCCAAGACCCGCCCGATCAAAGGCTACATCCAGCTGACTAAAATGCTGCTGTATGTGTTTTCCGCCATCATCATTGTCGCAACCCTGATCGACCGTTCGCCGATGCTGCTGCTTTCGGGCCTGGGCGCGATGTCTGCGGTCATCTTGCTGGTCTACAAGGACACCCTGTTGTCTTTCGTGGCCAGTGTGCAATTGACCAGCAACGACTTGCTGCGGGTCGGTGACTGGATCGAAATGCCCCAGGTCGGCGCCGATGGCGACGTGATCGACATCACCCTGCACACCGTCAAAGTGCAGAACTTCGACAAGACCATCGTCTCGATTCCAACCTGGCGCCTGATGTCCGAGTCGTTCAAGAACTGGCGCGGCATGCAGCAGTCCGGCGGACGCCGAATCAAGCGAAGTCTGTTTATCGATGCCGGCAATATCGGTTTTCTGACTGATGAACAGGAACAACGTCTGGAGCAGGTACGCCTGCTGAGCGACTACCTGCATCGCAAGCAGGCCGAACTCAAAAGCTGGAACGAAGCACAGGGCAATGTGGCCGCTCTGTCAGCCAACCGTCGACGCATGACCAATATCGGGACCTTCCGCGCCTATGCGCTGGCTTATCTCAAAAGCCATCCCGAAATCCAGCCAAACATGACCTGCATGGTGCGTCAGTTGCAGCCCACGGCCCAGGGCGTACCGCTGGAGGTGTACTGCTTTACCCGCACGACGGTGTGGAGCGACTATGAACAAATCCAGGGCGATATCTTTGACTATCTGTTGTCAGTCATGCCCGAATTCGGCCTGAGCATCTATCAGCAACCGAGCGGCAATGATCTGCGCAACGGGCTGATGCCCGCCCTGACCAAAGAAGCCTGATCAACCGGCGCGGCTCCAGGAGTCGCGCTTCCCTGAAAAAGAATGAATAGTGTCTCGGTCATTAACACTGACGTCTTCAAGTGCACAACGCTAAACCGGCATAATCCAGGTGCACGCGGCCAGGCTTAAGTGACACAAGGAACAAAACAGGTGAAACAAACAGACGCTGAATCAGCGCAACGCGGGATGGAGCCTGCTTGCTTGTATGATCCAGAGTTGATGCAACTCACCAGGGACGAAAAAACCGTACAGTTAGGCAGTAACGAAAGCGACTTTTTGCTCGCACTGATAGATGGCATATCAGACAAGGAATTACTTATCAGCCGGGTGTGGGGCGAGCGCGGTCTCGTGGTCTCGGATGGCAGTTATTACAAGACCCTGCATACATTACGGACGCACTTCTCGGCCATCGGATTGCCCCGCCACGCCATAAAAACCCTGCCCAGAAGAGGGGTGCTTCTGCTGTGCTCTGTCACCCTGAGCAGTCAACGTGAATCCCATGACGACAGTGTGCAGATCGAACCCGTTACTGAAAACACCCCCGTTCAACACCCCACGCAATCAAGCGCACCGACTTTACTGAAGGCGCCCGAGCCCTCAAACGCTCAGACTCTTGTGATCCCGGCACCCGTTCCACAACCCCGTAACTTCTTCAGAATCATTGCGGGCTATGCCGTCGTGCTTGGCGGGCTGTTGATGCCAGTGGTTTATGCCTGGCTAGTGCTCAGCGGCCCTCCGGAACTTGAAGGCTGGAAAGCCATCTGGAGCGAGAACGGCCATACGCTGTATGTCGAGTCCAGCGAGACAATATCCAGAGATGACATTGCAGAACACATGAAACCTTTTGACCCCGGCCTGCTGTTTTCAGGCACCAGTTATTACATCAGAAAGCCATTGTCACAGTTGGTGATCAGTTGCGAAAAGCCTGAAAGTAAAGGAGAGGCCATATGCACCAATTACCAGAACGTTGGCAAAAAACCCTAGTCGGTGCAGGCCTGTTGTCCCTGCTGGTTTTTGGCTGCCTGAGTGCGCGCCATGCCTGGATTATTTACAAGGACATTCCCAGAGCGCCGTGTTACGCCTCTGTTTATTTCAACAATGTGGAATACAGCACTGGCAGATGGTCCGGCGCAGGCGATATCACCATTTCGCCCAAGGAAGATGCCATCTATGTGTACTACAAAATCAAAAGCCCGGATGACATCACCTACATTTACAATCGGAAATTTGAAGTTTCGACTAAAAAACTCGACACCTCGAGATTCCTCTTTGAAACCACCAATGTGGTGACTTTCGATAACGACACGGCTGGCAAGAACACACCCTTCATGTCCAGGGGAATGCATGGCGGCCTGATGACGTTCAATTATTTTTCCGATAACGAGTACTACTACAACATTAACAATTTTCTGACCGGCGTATGCCATGTACCCCGGTAGGTGCCATGCAAGTGTCTGTCGCAAAACACCCGGGCCAGGTCGCCGGGTGTTTTGCCAGTCCTTTGAGGTAGAGCGTTTACCCGCCAAGGTGGGAGAAACAAGATAGAGACAAACGCACAACCGGGTACACACCGACGACCACACTATTGTTAATTGCAAAAAACCCGGCATTTCCCGCGCTCAAAGCGGCCGGCACCAAACCCGTCAAACTTCAGTCGCCCTCGATTGAACCATTGTGTTTTTGACTGGAAATCGACCCGCATTATGGTTGCGTAAGGTTAATTAAGACTGCGCACAAGCCCCCCTTCCCCCCCTGCGCTACCGTGCCTCCCTTAAGTCAGCCCCATGAGCTTATCGAATGACACGCCCGCACTTACACCGGTTGCTCCGGCACTGCCAGAGCCTGTGCCTGTTTTGCACAGCCACGTGCCAGAGACATTTTCAGCCCGCCGCTACTCGCCCAGCCGCAGACCCGGACGCTGATAAATGAACGCCCCCGGCAACACCCCCTACTCATTGCCACAGCCGTCCAATACAGCACCCGCCCCATAACATGGAGATATATTCCGTGGCCCGCCCTATACGCTGGATAAAACCCACCTGCAAAAGAACACGTCACTTACCCGTCTGGAAGCGTTCATTAGCACTGACAGCGGACGGCACTCTATTTATGGCTGCGGCCATGGGAGGTTCGGAAAAAGAAGTCAGCTTTGCATCATTACACGAGAAAGTACCGAGCCTTATTTGTTTTGATCATGTGTATGTGCCTGCTGACTGGCTGCAACAGAGCTTTGGCGCGGCTAACCCCTGGTGCGATTCATTGATTAAAGCCGCACACCCTCATGTCTTGGATCAGGAGGGTTAATGCGGCTTGTAACATCATTGGGATTTAAATTGCGGATCGCCGGTGAGTTTGAATAAGAGCCCGATACCTTGCGGCCATATACCGTAACCGGTATCACCATTGATATGCCCCGCCTTTTGCAACCACACCAGTTCGCTGCCCCAGGCATCGCTGAAGGCACTTGCCCGGGCGCTGGAGACATAGGGGTCGTCCGTGCTGGCAACGGTAATCGAGGGGAAAGGCAGGCGATTGAGCGGCATGGGGGTAAAACCCGAGGTGCCCGGCGGGTAACTGTCGGCTTCGGTATCGCTGGGCGCTACCAGTAACGCGCCGCGCACACGTTCCGCCGCTTGCGGGTGCTGCTGTGCCCAGCGCGCAATCAGCGTACAGGCCAGGCTATGGCCCACCAGGACTACAGGGCGCTGGCTGCCTGCGACTTTCTCTTGCAGGCGCTGCACCCAATCCGTGCAGGTCGGGGTTTCCCAGTCCTGCTGTTTAACCCGGTGCAGCCCGCTGTAACGCTGCTCCCACTGCGATTGCCAATGCTCTGCCCCTGAATTGAACAGGCCCGGCAAGATCAACACCCTGACTGTCATCTCTGGTCTCCATTAGGTGGATGGGTTGCCGAAAACCTTAGACCGTCGCAGCCCTGCGGTCTAGCCGGCTAAGCCAGACGGCAAACAGAATCACCAGCCCCCCCAGCAACAGCCGGCCCAGAGGCTCGTGCTGGTTCCAGATCAGCAGGTTGAGCAATAAACCCACCGGCACATGCAAGTTGTTCATCACCGCCAGGGTGCCACCGGTGACCAGGCAGGCCCCCTTGTTCCACCAGTACATGCCCAGGGCCGTGGAGACCAGCCCCAGGAACACCAGCACGGCCCATTGCAAAGGCGCGTCGGGTAAAAAGTCGGCTTTGCCGAATGCCAGGAAGGCCGGCAATACCACCGCCAAAGCGCCGAGGTAAAAGAAACCGAAACGCCGGTAATGCGGCAGCTCGCTCGGATAACGCGCCACCAGACGCCTGTAAAGCACCTGACCGGCGGCATAGGTGAAGTTGGCCAGTTGTAACAACAGGAAGCCTTTAAAGAAGTCCCCGCTGATGCTGTCGAAGCGAATCACGGCCGCCCCCGATACAGCCACCAGCGCCGCCACCAGTGCCCATGGGTTGAAGCGCCGGTTAAGGGCATCTTCGATCAGGGTCACGTGCAACGGCGTGAGGATGGTGAACAACAGGACTTCGGGCACCGTGAGCACGCGAAAGCTCAGGTACAGACAGACGTAGGTAATGCCGAACTGCAAGGCGCCGATCAGCAGCATGCCGCGCATGAAACCGGGTTCCACCTGGCGCCAGCGGGTCAGCGGAATAAACACCAGCCCGGCCAGTACCACGCGCACCAGTACTGCAAAGTAGCTGTCGACGTGTCCAGCCAGATACTCACCGATCAAGCTGAAGGAAAACGCCTGAATCAGCGTCACAATTAACAGATAACCCATGAATGTCTCGCCCGGAATGTCGTGATTGCCTGACAGCAGATACGGCCGCCGGCTTGTTTCGCAGGGCGCGACATTAGCGGTTTTGCGCCGCTGGCGAAATGCCTGTCAAAAAAAACCCGGTCCAGCGTTAAAGCTGACCGGGTGTGAGCACTCAGGAGAGAAGTGCAAAGGGAGGTTCGATGCGCGAACCGCATGCTTGAAGGAGCAATGAAACGATTTAGCCAGCCGCCGATTATCTGTCGATTAACAGCCTATGCGACTTCAGAAACCCGGGCCTTGGCCTGGTTCAAACCTTTTTCCTGAAAATCACCGCCCAGGTTCATCCCTTCGGCATGGATAAAGGTCAGGTCATGAATGCCGATAAATGCCATCACCTGACGCAGGTAGGGTTCCTGATGGTCCGCCGGGCTGCCGGCATAGATCCCGCCACGCGCCGTCAGCACGTAGGCTTTCTTGCCGGTCAGCAGCCCCTGGGGCCCGGTGTCTGTGTATTTGAAGGTGGTGCCGGCCCGCAGAACATGGTCAAGCCAGGCTTTGAGGGTGCTGGGAATCGCAAAGTTGTACATCGGCGCCGCCATCAACAGCACATCAGCCGCCAGCAGCTCATCGGTGAGCTCGTTGGAGCGCTGCAGAGAGGCTTTCTCGGCTACAGAACGTTGTTCTTCGGGCTTCATCCAGCCACCCAGCAGGTCAGCGTCCAGATGCGGTACCGGGTTCAACGCCAGGTCGCGAACGGTGATCTGATCATCAGGGTGGAGCGATTGCCATTGACTGATGAACTGCCGGGTCAGCTGGCGGGAAAATGAATCCTGCTGACGGGCACTGCTTTCAATGATCAGAACTCGTGACATGCTGGCTAGACTCCATCGGTAAATGCAGTAAGGCGATGGAGGTAAGATTAGAGTGCATAGGTTCGATGAAAAAGCGCAAAAAATTGCTACAACCTATCTATAATCCTGTTTATATAGCGAAAACCTGTAGCCATTGCTGCAGATCGCAATAACACAGACTCCGGCAAAGGAATTCATCGTGAAGGCGCCCCGTGTAACCCTTGATCAATGGCGCACCCTGCAAGCGGTGGTCGACCACGGCGGCTTCGCTCAAGCCGCCGAAGTTCTGCATCGCTCGCAATCATCGGTCAGCTACACCGTAGCCCGCATGCAGGATCAACTCGGCGTGCCGTTGTTACGGATCGACGGGCGCAAGGCAGTACTCACCGAAGCCGGTGGCGTATTGCTGCGCCGTTCCCGGCAACTGGTCAAACAGGCCAGCCAGCTCGAAGACCTGGCCCACCACATGGAGCAAGGCTGGGAAGCCGAAGTGCGGCTAGTGGTCGATGCGGCCTACCCCAATGCACGGCTGGTACGCGCCCTGACCGCGTTCATGCCGCAAAGCCGCGGTTGCCGTGTGCGCTTGCGCGAAGAAGTGCTGTCGGGCGTTGAAGAAGTGTTGCTGGAAGGCGTGGCTGACCTGGCCATCAGCAGCTTCAACATCCCCGGCTATCTGGGCGCCGAGCTCAGTGCCGTGGAGTTTGTTGCCGTAGCTCACCCTGATCACCCGCTGCATCGCCTGCAGCGCGAGCTGCATTTCCAGGATCTCGAAAGCCAGCTGCAGGTAGTGATCCGCGACTCGGGACGCCAGCAACCGCGCGACATGGGCTGGCTGGGAGCGGAACAGCGCTGGACCGTCGGCAGCCTGGCCACGGCTGCAGCCTTTGTGGGCAGCGGCCTGGGATTTGCCTGGTTGCCGCGACACATGATTGAACGCGAGCTCAAGGAAGGCGTGCTCAAACAGTTGCCTCTGGATCAGGGCGGCAGCCGTCACCCGCTGTTCTTCCTGTACTCCAACAAAGACAAACCCCTGGGCCCGGCCACACAAATACTTGTCGAACTATTGCGCACCTTCGATACCGCGCCCCTGGACGCGCCTTTTGCTGCCCCTCTGCAAGGCTGATCAAGCTTGCTCGGGCATGACAACGGTGGGCAGGAACAATGATCGCGAATATCCTGTCCAAGGTTGGCGGCCAGTCTGAACTCACTGGCGCCGTCATCACCCTATTCCATCGCGCGTGAGTTACCTCGCGCAGTTGCTCTCACTGTCCAGGATCCTGAACCCATGCTGAAAAAAATCGCCCTCGCCGCCGGTGCCCTGCTGTTCGCTGCCAACCTGATGGCGGCCACCACCGCACCGACCAAAGCGCCCCATGTTGTGCTGGACACCAGTTTCGGCCAGATCGAAATTGAACTGGACCCGGTCAAGGCTCCGATCAGCAGCAAAAACTTTCTGGAGTACGTCGACAGCGGCTTCTACAACAACACCATTTTCCACCGTGTGATTCCTGGCTTTATGGTGCAAGGCGGCGGCTTTACCGAACAAATGACCCAAAAGCCGACCCGCGACCCGATCAGGAACGAAGCCAGCAACGGCCTGCACAACGTGCGCGGCACCCTGTCGATGGCCCGTACGTCCAACCCGAACTCCGCCACCAGCCAGTTCTTTATCAACGTGGCTGACAACGCGTTTCTGGATCCGGGCCGTGACGCCGGTTATGCGGTATTCGCCAAGGTGGTGAATGGCATGGACGTGGTTGACCAGATCGTCAACTCGCAGACCACCACCAAGCAAGGCATGCAGAATGTCCCGATCGATCCCGTATTGATCAAGTCCGCCAAGCGCGTTGACTGAGGCAATGGTTCACACAAGGACTTTGACCGAACACTGAACCAGCAAGAGCAAGCTTTCGGGTCAATTTCTGGAAGCTCGCTCCTGCAGGAGGGTGCGGGGTCATACCACTAAAGGAGAGCCCGCACTGCGGGCGTCAGTGCCAATGCTTTATCGCTATTTTGAAAAGCTGATCGATATTTTCCGCGAAGCACCCACGCCTGCTCCACCCAGTACCGTCTGGGCGTTTTATTACTACTACCTGCGTCAGGTGTGGCCGATCTTTGCCGCCCTGCTGGTGGTCGGGCTGATTGCCGCCTTGATCGAGGTCTCACTGTTCAGCTACCTGAGCACACTGATTGACCTGACCCAGGGCACACCCAACACCGACTTCTTCAAGATCCACAGCAACGAACTGATCTGGATGGCAGTCGTCGCACTGATCATCCGCCCGATTTTCTTCGGCCTGCATGACCTGCTGGTGCACCAGACCCTGAGCCCGAGCATGACCAGCATGATCCGCTGGCAAAACCACAGCTACGTGCTCAAGCAAAGCCTCAACTTCTTTCAAAATGACTTCGCCGGCCGGATCGCCCAGCGCATCATGCAAACCGGCAACTCGCTGCGTGACTCGGCGGTGCAGGCGGTCGATGCCCTGTGGCATGTATTGATCTATGCCATCAGCTCGCTGGTGCTGTTTGCCGAGGCTGACTGGCGTCTGATGATCCCGCTGCTGACCTGGATCGCCTGCTATATCGGCGCCCTGTACTACTTCGTGCCCCGGGTCAAAGAACGCTCGGTGGTGTCCTCCGATGCCCGCTCCAAACTGATGGGCCGGATCGTTGACGGCTATACCAATATCACCACCCTCAAACTCTTTGCCCATACCAACTTCGAGCAGCAATACGCCCGCGAAGCAATCATCGAGCAGACCGAAAAAACCCAGCTGGCGAGCCGCGTAGTGACCAGCATGGATGTCACCATCACCACCCTCAACGGCCTGTTGATCGTCACCACCAGCGGTCTGGCATTGTGGCTGTGGAGCCAGTCGCTGATCAGCGTGGGAGCCATTGCCCTGGCCACAGGCCTGGTGATTCGCATCGTCAACATGTCCGGCTGGATCATGTGGGTAGTCAACGGCATCTTTGAAAACATCGGCATGGTCCAGGACGGCTTGCAGACCATTGCCCAGCCTGTGGCCGTGACTGACCGCGAACAGGCTCCGCGCCTGAATGTAGAGCGCGGCGAAGTGCGCTTTGAGCACGTGGATTTCCACTACGGCAAACGCAGCGGCATCATCAGCGACCTCAATCTGGTGATCAAACCCGGCGAGAAAATCGGCTTGATCGGTCCTTCCGGCGCGGGCAAGTCAACGCTGGTCAATCTGCTGTTGCGCCTGTACGACTTGCAAGGCGGAAAAATCCTGATCGACGGTCAGAATATCGCCCAAGTGACCCAGGAAAGCCTGCGCGAACAAATCGGCATGATTACCCAGGACACCTCGCTGCTGCATCGTTCGATCCGCGACAATCTGCTGTACGGCAAACCGGATGCCACCGATGAAGAGCTCTGGGAGGCCGTACGCAAGGCCCGCGCCGACGAGTTCATCCCGAACCTGTCGGATGCCCAGGGCCGTAGCGGCTTCGACGCCCACGTGGGCGAGCGCGGGGTCAAGCTCTCGGGGGGCCAGCGCCAGCGCATCGCCATTGCCCGGGTACTGCTCAAGAATGCGCCAATCCTGATCATGGACGAGGCCACCTCGGCGCTGGACTCCGAAGTTGAAGCCGCCATTCAGGAAAGCCTCGAAACCCTGATGCAAGGCAAAACCGTGATTGCCATCGCTCACCGGCTGTCCACCATCGCCCGCATGGACCGCCTGGTTGTCCTGGAAAAAGGCCATATTGCAGAGTCCGGAACCCATGCCGAACTGCTCGCCCATGGCGGTTTGTACGCGCGCCTGTGGCAGCACCAGACAGGCGGTTTTGTCGGTCTGGACTGAGTTAAAAAAGCAGCTCTGCAACGCCACTGATACACAGCGCCAGCGCCCGGTTTTTAAGGGCTCTGGGGTTTTTCAGGGCGTTTGCCAATCCTTGGCGCCCTGGTGTATTTCAATAATCCCGGGGCGGGTGTGCGAAATGCTGAAGACGGCGATGTTGATCATCCCGGCGAGGATCAGGCCTGCCGGTAAGGCAGAGCCGACCTCGCCTCTTCGGCATACGCCAGCACCCCCACTCGCTCACGCGCCAGAAAATCACTCACTGCCGCTTTCAATCCCTGATGGCGCAAGTAATGCCAGGAGTGAGTGATGACCGGCTCAAAGCCGCGTATCAGCTTGTGCTCACCCTGGGCACCGGCGTCAAAGCGCTGAATACCACCTGCGATGGCGTAGTCCATACCCTGATAGAAACAGGTCTCGAAGTGCAATCGGTCGAACTCGCCCAGGCACCCCCAGTAGCGACCATACAGGCTGAAGGCCATTGCCACCGGGCTTGAGCCCTGTCTGGCCAGCACCACACGAATGGACTCGGGCATGCGCTCGGCCAACAGGCTGAAAAATTCACGGGTCAGATACGGGGTTTGTCGACGCACTGCGTAGGTGTTGGCGTAGCAGGCATACACGAAATCCCATTGCGCCTCGCTCACCTGCTGACCTTCGAGCCATTCAAACTCGAATCCCTGCCCCGCCACTTGCTCGCGCTCTTTGCGCATTTGCTTGCGTTTGCGCGAGCTCAAACCATCGAGAAAGTCCTGAAAGTCACGGTACCCGCGATTTTGCCAATGAAACTGGCAGCCCAGCCGCTGCAGCCAGCCGGGCTGCTGTGACAAGGCCGTATCGGCCAGCGCATCGGTGAAATTGATATGGGCGCTGGAGAGCCCTTCTATCTCCAGGTAACCGGGCAATGCAGCCAGCAGTTCAAGCCCGTCGGCGCTACTGGCCGCCAGCAATCGCGGGCCGCTGACCGGGCTGAACGGCACCGCCGTCAGCAGCTTGGGGTAGTACTCGATACCCGCCCGCTCGCAGGCATTGGCCCATTCATGATCGAACACGTATTCGCCGTAGGAGTGCCATTTGCGATAACTGGGAAGCGCTGCCAGCAACTGACCATTTTCATAATGCAGCAGGTGCTCGGGCTGCCAGCCGGAATGGGGGCCCAGGCTGGCACTGTCTTCCAGTGCACTCAGAAAAGCATGGCGCAGGAACGGTTGCGCCACTGGCACCAATGCATCCCATTCGTGGGCCGAGATGGCGGACAGGCTGTCCAGGCGGTGTAACGGCATTGGTTGTCCCCGGAGTGCGACGTAGAGCGGCGATGGTAGCACCTGATGCCCGGTGCGAGCTGCTGGCTGGCGAAACCGCTGTCACAGATTCGATATCACTTTGCCACTTTTCTGTCATGTCCAGCCGCGATACTGGCGCCGCTTCTTAGAACGCAGGGTTATGAGCGGTTTGTTTGCAACAGGCTCAAGCCTCATTAACGCGAGCCCATCAAGGGCCGATTTTTCCTGAGATGGCCAGGGCCATCTCAACACTGGGAGTTTCATATGCGTCTTGTATCTACACGGGTTGCGGCGGGACTGTGTGGCGGACTGGTACTGGCCATGAGCGTCCCGGCCAGTGCCGGAGTCGATGCCAAACTGCTCGAAATGCTTAAAGCCAACGGCTCCATTTCACCGGCCCAATATGCCGAGCTGCAAACCGAACTCACCAGCGAAAAACAGGCCCAACAAGAAGCAGCCGCCAATCAGGTGAAAAAATCGGACCTCAGCGCCTTTGAACAAAAAGTGGCCTGGGCGGCCAAGACCGAATTCAAGGGCGACGTCAGGGTTCGCCAGGAAACGGTCAAGATCGATGGTGAGTCCGATGGTAAAAACAAGGATCGCCAACGAATTCGTGCTCGTCTGGGCGCCTACACCGAAATCAACCCGCAAGTGAATACCGGTATCCGTATCGCCACCGGCGGAGGCGACGATGCCCGCTCCACCAACCAGGATCTGGACAACTACTTCGACAAGAAACAACTGTGGCTCGATCAGGCCTACATCGATTATCACCCGACAGCCGTCAAGGACCTGCACCTGATTGGCGGCAAAATGCCCCAGCCGTGGGTCAGCATGGGCGACGTGATCTGGGATAGCGATATCAACCCGGAAGGTCTGGCCGCCACTTACAAGCACAACCTGGGTAACAGCGGCGTCGAGATGTTCGGTAGCGCCGGCTACTACACCCTCAAAGACAACGTCGACGGCGAAGGCGTGCAGTTTCGCAACGACTTGAGCCTGTATGCCGGTCAGCTGGGCGCCCGTTTCGCACCCACCGACAGCCTGAAAGTGACCCTGGGCGGCAGTGTTTACAGTTACAACAATGACAAGGACAGCGCCTGCCCTACTACCGGCACCAAGACCACGCCATGTGCGCTGGCAGTCAACGGCAACAGCACTGACGAGTTCCGCCTGTACGAAGGCTTCGGCCAGGTCGATATCGCCAACCTGCCAGTGCCGCTGTCGCTCTACGGTCAATACGTACATAACGCAGCCACCGACAGCGATCAGGACAATGCCTGGCTGGTGGGTTTCAAAAGCAAGCTGAACGCCTTCAGCCTGGACTACAACTACCGCGATATTCAGCGTAACGCGGTGGTGGGGGCATTCACTGACTCTGACTTTGCCAACGGCACTACCGGTTCACGGGGGCACAAGATCAAACTGGGCTACGAGATCGACAAGAACTTTGGTCTGGGCGTGACGTACTTCCTGACCAAGGCTGACTACGCAACCTCCACGCAGAAGGATGCCAATGCCAACACGCTGCAACTGGACGTAGAAGCCAAGTTCTAAGAGCAATCTGTTGAGCGCAGGTCGCGTCGATCCCCTCTTATCCGTCGACGATGCCTGCGCCCAACGCTTTATTGCCCGCCTGACTGCTCGCGCATCATCCGCTTGACCGTCATCTCAAGATCGACCGGTGGTGGTTCCGGCAATGTTTTAAGCGCGGTTCCCATCAACCGCATTTGCCGGGTAAAACGCCTGCAATTGGGGCAAAACAGCACATGGTGGCGCATCTGCAGGCGCTGACGAAATGTCAGCTGACCATCCAGGTAGTCGCTCGATCGGGCAACATATTGTTTGCAGGTCAACATTCCCCGGTTTCCTCGAAATGCTCCACGGTGGCGAAGACTTTAAGTCGGGCACGATGCACCAGCACCCTGGCATTGGAGAGCGATATCTGCAAAAGATTACAAATCTCCTCCAGCTCAAGCCCCTGACGATCGCGCAGTACCAGCACACTGCTTTGCAACTGCGGCAGACTGAGCAGCGTTTGCTCCAGGCATTCGCGCAACTCATGCTCTGTGAGCAGGGCTTCGGGGGTGTCCTGATGCCAGGCCAGGGGCGCCAGCAGCCAGTGCCCGTCAGAAGAGAACCGATCATCGTCGATCGTACCGTGGGGCGAAGGTAAATCGTCGAGCAGCACTTCCCGACGATTTTGCTTGTAGCGGTTTTTGGCAGCGTTGGCGGTGATGGTCAGCAGCCAGGTTTTAAGGCTTGAACGGGATTCAAAGCTGACAAGATTGCGTACCACCGCCAGCCAGGCATCCTGAACCGCTTCGTCGGCATGACGATTGCCCACAATGGCATAAGCCACGGCACGCATGGCCCCCTGATAGGTGCTGACCAGCTCCCGAAAGGCCTGCTGTTCACCGGCCAGCAGACGTTTGAGCAACTCAGTGTCGTCAGCAGCCATTGATACCTCGTCTGTTGTGAATCTGCAGGAGCCAGCTTGCTCGCGAGCGCTTTAAAAGCTCGCGAGCAACCTCGCTCCTGCAGGATCCGGGATCAGCGTTTACGCAGAATTATGCTGCCAATCGAATAGCCCGCACCGAACGAACTGAGCACCGCCAGCGAACCGCCTGGCAGATCGTCCTGATACTTGTGAAAGGCGATTACCGAGCCTGCCGAACTGGTATTGGCGTAGGTGTCAAGAATCACCGGTGCTTCTTCGACCGAGGCTTCGCGACCCAGCAGGCGTTTGACGATCAGGTGGTTCATGCTCAGGTTGGCCTGGTGCAGCCAGAAGCGCTTCACATCGGCCACGTCGAGCTGGTTCTCTTGCAGATGCTGGGCAATCAGCTCGGCCACCATCGGGCACACATCGCGGAATACCTTGCGGCCTTCCTGGACGAACAGCTTGTCGGGACTGTCTGGCGATTCGTCAGAAGCACGATTGAGGAAACCGAAGTTGTTGCGGATGTTGTTGGAGAAGGTGGTTAGCAGTTTGCTGCCGACGATATCGAACTGGTGCCGGGAAGTGGCCAGATCGGCACGCTCGACCAACACCGCAGTCGCCGCATCACCAAAGATGAAGTGACTGTCGCGGTCACGGAAGTTCAGATGGCCGGTGCACACTTCGGGGCTGATCAACAGCACCGCGCGGGCCTGCCCCAGCTGGACGCTGTTGCTGGCGGTCTGAATGCCGAAGGTCGCCGAAGAACAGGCCACGTTCATGTCAAAGCCAAAACCTTGAATGCCCAGCGCCTGTTGCACTTCAATGGCAATGGCCGGGTACGGGCGCTGCAGGTTGGAGCAGGCAACGATGACCCCGTCGATGTCGGCAGCGGTTTTGCCCGCTCGCTCAAGCGCCTGCTTCGCGGCGCCAACGGCCATTTCACAGAGCACCGACATTTCATCGTTGGAGCGTACAGGCAACCGTGGACGCATGCGCTGCGGGTCAAGGATGCCGTCCTTGTCCATCACAAAACGGCTTTTAATGCCTGAGGCCTTTTCGATAAAGGCGGCACTGGACTCGGCCAGAGGCTCGATTTCTCCGGCCTCGATGGCGGCGCTGTTATCCGCATTGAACTGCTGCACATAGGCATTGAAAGACTGCACCAGCTCTTCGTTGGAGATGCTGTTGGCCGGGGTGTACAGGCCGGTGCCGCTAATGACGACGTTATGCACGGTCGTTCCTCTTATTCTGTTCAAACAGAAGATATTGAATTCATTTCAGGCAGTGATAGCAGCGAAGTTTGCCATAAACGCCAACATTTGGCGTTACTTCACGATCGTCCATCTGTGCAGGAGCGAGCTTTCAAGCCGCCAGACAGCTCGCGAGCACGCTCGCTCCTGCAGGGTATTCAGGCGTCCACCTGGCTCCATTGTTTGCTCAGGCGTTTGTCCGAAATCGGCACTTTGGTCCCCAACTGCTGGCCGAACAGCGACACGCGATATTCCTCCAGCCACCAGCGATACAGCTCCAGCTGCGGGTCGCGCTTGCCTTCCTGGGCATGCTTGGTGGCCCGGGCCTGGTACTGCGCCCACAAACCGCTCAGCTCGCCACTCCAGACCCGGTCTTTCTGGACCTGGCCGGGGAGTTTCTCCAGGCGCATTTCAATGGCCTTGAGGTAGCGCGGCAGTTCCTTGAGCCAGACTGCCGGGGTTTCCCGGACAAAACCCGGATACACCAGATTGCCGAGCTGCTGCTTGATGTCATTCAGGGCAACCGCTTGAGCCAGATCGATCTTGCCCTTGAAGCGCTTTTGCAGCCCGTGCCACAGCTTGAGAATATCCAGCGTCAGCCTGGCCAGCTTTTCGGCATGCTCGGTCCAGGCCCCGCGCTTGCGCTCGGCAAGTGCAGCCAGGCCCGCACCATCGCGCGGCAGCACGGCTTCGCCTTCAAGGATGCAGCTGTCGAGGCTGGCCAGCAGAATGTCTTCCACCAGACTCTCGACCCTGCCCAGCTCGCGGTACAACAGGCCCAGTTCGGTCAGCCCCGGCAGCTTGGCGCGCAAGAATTTGGCCGGCTCGGCCAGTTGCTGCATCAACAACCGCTGGAGCGCCCGACGATGCTGATACTCAGCCTCGGCCGGGGTCGAGAAACGTCCTTCCTTGACGCTGTTGCCCTCTTCTACCAATGCCGGATAAACCGTCATCGACAACCCGGCAATCTTCTGCTGGGTTTTTTCGGCCACCGGGGCAAACACCTTGGCCTCTACCGGCTGCTGGTTTTTCGCTGTTTGCGGCACCGCCAACGCGGCCTGACTGGCCTGGGCAAAGCGTGCTGTCAGCTCGGCCAGATCGCGGCCTTCGCCGAGAAACTTGCCCTCGCCATCAACAATTTCGAGATTCATTTTCAGGTGGTTTTCCACCTGCTGCGCAGCTTCGGCCCAGGCTTCGTCACTCACCCGCGCCCCGGTCATGCGCAACAGCTCGCGACCCAGTGCCTGGGGCAACGACCCTTCGCCGTAGGCCATACGCTGCAAGGCGGCCTTGACGAAGTCCGGCACCGGCACAAAGTTTTTCCGTAGTGCCTTGGGCAGGCAGCGCACCAGAGCAATGCACTTGGCCTCGATCATGCCCGGCACCAGCCATTCCAGACGCTCGGGCGGCAACACCGAAAGCAACGGCGCAGGTACTTTGAGCGTCACCCCGTCACGGGGATGGTTGGGCTCGAAGTGATAACTCAGCTCCAGGGTCAAATCCCCCAGATGCAGGGTGTCCGGGAAATGCTGGGCGGTGATTTCAGTGGCTTCACGGGCCAGCACGTCTTCTTCACGCATGATCAACAGCTGCGGATCTTTCTGGCTGTTGATGCGATACCAGCTGTCGAAGGTGGCAGTCTGATGAATTTCAGCAGGCAGGCGCGCGTCGTAGAACCCGTACAGGGTTTCTTCGTCGGCCAGAATATCGCGGCGCCGGGCCTTGGCCTCCAGCTCGTCAAGTTGTTCCAGCAGTTGGGCATTGGCCGTCAGGCACTTGGCCCGCGACTGGATTTCGCCCCGCACCAGACCTTCGCGGATAAACAGCTCGCGGGACATCACAGGGTCAATCGGCCCGTAATGCACGGCACGCCGACCGACCACGATCAGGCCGAACAAGGTGATCTGCTCAAAGGCCACCACTTGTCCGCGCTTCTTCTCCCAGTGCGGCTCAAAGTAGTTCTTTTTGATCAGGTGCCCGGCCAGCGGCTCGATCCAGTCCGGCTCGATCTTGGCCACCATTCGCGCATAGAGCTTGGTGGTCTCCACCAGTTCGGCGGTCATCAGCCATTGCGGGCGTTTTTTACCCAGGCCGGAAGAAGGATGAATCCAGAACCGGCGCTGACGTGCGCCGAGGTAATCCCCCTCTTCAGTCTTTTGCCCGATCTGGCTGAGCAAGCCGGACAACACCGCCTTGTGCAGCTTGGGGTAGTCGGCCGGTTCTTTATTGACCGTCAACTGCATGTCGCGGCAGATCAGACTCAATTGGCGGTGTGAATCGCGCCATTCGCGCAGCCGCAGGTAATTGAGGAAGTTCTTGCGACACCAGCTGCGCAACGGACTGGCGGTCAAGGCCTGGCGCTGCTCTTCAAAGCCGCGCCAGACATTGATCAGCCCGGCGAAATCGGAGTCAACGTCTTTCCATTGGGCGTGGGCCTGATCCGCCGCTTGCTGGCGCTCGGGCGGACGCTCACGGGGGTCCTGTACCGACATCGCACTGGCAACAATCAACACTTCCTGCAAACTGCCGAGCCTGGCTGCTTCCAGCAGCATGCGACCCATGCGCGGGTCCACCGGCAAGCGCGCCAGTTGACGCCCCAGCGGTGTGAGCTGGTTCTCGCGGTTCACTGCCGACAGTTCTTGCAACAGGTTGAAACCGTCAGTGATGGCCTTGCCATCCGGCGGTTCGATAAACGGGAACGCAGTAATCTCGCCCAGACGCAGATGCAACATCTGCAAGATGACGGCGGCAAGGTTGGTGCGCAGAATTTCCGGATCAGTAAATTCCGGGCGCCCGTTGAAGTCTTCTTCGGCGTACAAACGCACACAGATACCCGGTTCAACCCGACCGCAACGGCCTTTACGCTGATTGGCGCTGGCCTGGGAAATCGCTTCGATGGGCAGGCGCTGAACCTTGGCCCGATAGCTATAGCGGCTGATACGGGCGGTGCCGCTGTCGATCACATAGCGAATGCCCGGCACCGTCAGCGAGGTTTCAGCCACGTTGGTTGCCAGCACCACGCGGCGCCCCGGGTGCGACTGGAAAATGCGCTGCTGCTCGGCAGGTGACAATCGCGCATACAGAGGCAGAATTTCGGTGTGCTTGAGTTGCGCCTTGCGCAGCATCTCGGCGGCGTCGCGAATTTCCCGCTCACCGGGCAAGAACACCAGCACATCGCCGGGGCTTTTGCGTTCACTGCGCTCAAAGGCGGCAATTTCATCAAGGGTGGCAATGATCGCCTGGTCGACGCTCAAATCTTCCTCGACACTGTTGCCCTCTTCATCCTGCTCCGAGGTCAGCGGTCGATACCAGGTCTCGACCGGGAAGGTACGGCCCGACACCTCGACAATCGGCGCATCGTTGAAGTGCTTGGAGAAGCGCTCCAGATCGATGGTGGCCGAAGTGATGATAACTTTCAGGTCCGGACGACGCGGCAGCAGGATTTTCAGGTAGCCCAGCAAAAAATCGATGTTCAGGCTGCGTTCGTGGGCTTCGTCGACGATGATCGTGTCGTAGCGTTCCAGATAACGGTCGTGCTGGGTTTCGGCCAGCAGGATACCGTCAGTCATCAGTTTGACCAGGGTGTTGGAATCGCTTTGATCCTCAAACCGCACCTGGTACCCCACCAGCGCGCCCAACGGCGTGGCCAGTTCTTCGGCCACCCGGCTGGCTACGCTGCGCGCCGCAATTCGACGGGGCTGGGTATGGCCGATCAAACCGTGTTGACCGCGACCGATTTCCAGACAGATTTTCGGCAACTGGGTGGTTTTACCCGAGCCGGTTTCACCGGCCAGAATCAGCACCTGATGCTTGAGCAACGCGGCCTTGATCTCATCGCGCTTGGCGGCGATCGGCAGGTTTTCGTCATAACGAATCAGCGGCACACTGGCCGCCCGCGCTTTCACCTGCGCGCACGATGCCTGCACCCGCTCGGCCCACGCGGCCAATTTGGCCACGTCGTCAGGCTTTTTGCGCAGCTCATGCAATTGCCGACGCAGTTTATGGCGGTCGGCAATCATGGCTTGATCAAGGTTTTTCAACAGTTGGTCGATAGCAGGCGATTCGTCAGTCATCAGGCGCGCAAAAGTCTTCGTAAATGCAGGGGGCGGATTGTCGCAGATTTGGCCCCACCCCGTGAACGGGATCTACAGCTGGATATGGCATCCATGCCAAAGGCGCCGTTACTCGGAGGCGGGCAGCTGCCGGCCGGTGGCCTGAGGTTTTCCCGCCACCGCCACCGCCAGTTCCAGAACAGCCAGGGCCACCAGCCCCCAGATAAACCAGGTCTTGCCGGCAGTCACCAGTAGCCAGCCCCCCCGGCCTCGAGCGTTGTCCGTGCACAGGGATATTGCGCCCGGGCAGCCATTGCCTTGCGCGCTGTATCCCCTAAACTGCCCGGCTCAAACCTTGTAAGGAATCACCGTGAGACTTGTCGATATTGCACGGATGCTGTCACTGGCAGGCATTTGGGGCGCCAGCTTTCTGTTTATGCGGATTATTGCGCCGGTGATCGGGACCATTCCTACCGCGTTTTTTCGAGTATCCATAGCCGCTACCGGCCTGGTGGTGATTCTGGCGCTGATGCGCGTGAGCTGGAATTTCGGCGGTAAGCTCAAGGTGATTTTGATCCTGGGGGTAATCAACTCGGGCATTCCGGCCACGTTGTATTCGGTGGCGGCCCAGGTATTGCCTGCTGGTTATTCATCAATATTCAACGCGACCACACCGCTGATGGGCGTGCTGATTGGCGGGTTGTTCTTTAGCGAAAAACTCACTGCGACCAAAATGGCCGGTGTGTTTTTAGGCTTGTTCGGTGTCGGCATCCTGACGCGTGCCGGGCCAGTGGCATTTGATATGGATCTGCTGATGGGCGCCCTCGCCTGTCTGCTGGCCACCACCTGTTATGGCTTTGCCGGTTTCCTGGCGCGCCGCTGGCTGGATCAGCAAGGCGGGCTTGACCCCCGTCTTTCGGCACTGGGCAGCATGCTCGGGGCCACGCTGTTTCTGTTGCCACTGTTTGCCCTGAGCGCCATCAACCAGCCGCCGGCCAGTTGGGGCGGAGCAAGCGTGTGGCTTTCCCTTTTGGGCCTTGGACTGGTCTGTACGGCGTTTGCCTACATTCTGTACTTCCGCTTACTGACCAGCATTGGTCCGGTCAAATCCATGACCGTGACCTTTATGATTCCGCCATTTGGCGTGCTGTGGGGCGCGTTGTTTCTGGATGAGCCGCTGTCAATGGCACATATCTACGGCGGGTTGCTGATCGCTGTAGCGGTATGGCTGGTGCTCAAGCCTGCTGCAGTGGCAAAAGCTGTAAACCCGTGAGTTCACGGATCTGCAGGAGCGAGCTGTATCGCGGGACAAGTACAGCTCACTCCTGCAGGTCAGGGTGTCAGGCCGTTTTACGGAACACGAACACCAGCCCGATGATGATCAGCGCCATGCCCAGCAAGCTCAAAGCCGCCAGTTTGTTGCCGAAAATCAGATAGTCCATCACCGCGGTCACCGCCGGCACCAGATAAAACAGGCTGGTGACGTTGACCAGATTGCCTTTGGCGATCATCCGGTACAGCAGCAAGGTCGCCAGTACTGAAACCACCAGCCCCATCCACAACACCGGCACCACAAACCCGGCACTGTGTTCGAAGTGAAATGGCTGAAACGGTACAAACACCGCACATACCAGCAACCCTGCAAGGTATTGCAGCGGCAGCGTACCCAGCGGGTTTTGGGTGATGCGCTTTTGCATCAAGGTGCCCGCCGTCATGCTGGCCAGTGCCAGCAAGGCATACAGCATGCCGGTCCAGGACAAACCTGCCAGACCGATGCCCTGGTAGACCACCAGGATCAAACCGCCCAGCCCCAGCAGCAACCCCAGAGACCGACTGAAGGAATGCCGCCGCTCCATGATCACGGCGGTCAGGATCGGTTGCACCCCCATCACGGTGGCCATCACCCCCGGGGTTACTTTCAGATCCAGCGCCAGCAGGTAAAAAATCTGATAGGCGCCCAACAGCACTACACCGGTGGCCAGTGCATAGCTGATCCCCTTTACGCCACGGGGCAGTTGAAACTTCATCAACGGGATTATCAGCACCAGCGCCAGCAAGGCGATGGCAAAACGGATCAACAAAAAGGCAAAGGGCGATGCATGGGCCAGCCCCCACTTGGAGAAGATGGCGCCACTGCTCCACAGCAGAACGAACAGGCTCGTGGAAACAGCCGCCAGCGCGGACTCTTTAGAAATCGAAAACATGGGTAACACCTGTCATCAGGCAAAAAAGCCAACTCAGCCAAAGCTGAAGTTCAGAGGTTTTTCAGGCGGGTACGGGCAGCTGAAAGATCAGTTCAGCCCGCGACAACAACACCTGGTGGCGACGCCACAGTGCGGCTGACAGGAGGGGGATAGTGACTGATCTGCGCAGGCTGCTGGTTTGCGCACGGCACCACGCCAGCAGAGACTGCTGAAACGACAACGCTGTGGGAGAGGCAAACCGGCATGGGCTGATCTTTTTTGGAGAGAAGATGCGGAGCGCTTGGGCTCATCGAGCGCTGACTATAACCAGCGCCCGATACAAATTGCAATGCTTTAACCGAACAACCAGCGCCACAACAACAGCAGCACGATCACGGCCAATATTGGACGGGCCACGCGGTAAAGTTTGGGGTTACGGCGCTTCCATTGTTTGACCACACCACTGAAACGGTCGCTGAACGTCTTGCTCCAGGCATAGGCCTTGTTGATGCCGCCTACGCGCTCGTCATCGGTGTTCTGTGGAGCGGTGGCTTTGCCCAGCTGAGCGCTGACCCAGCGGTTGATGCGCGTCATCAGGGGGCTGGTGAGCGGCCGTTCGATGTCACAAAAGAGGATGACGCGGGTGATGTCGGTTTCATTCTTGACCCAGTGCACGTAGGTCTCGTCGAACATCACGTCCTCGCCGTCGCGCCAGGAATACTCTTCGCCATCAACGAAAATCCGGCAAGCATCCGAGTTGGGTGTCGACAGGCCCAGGTGATAACGCAACGAACCTGCGAACGGGTCACGGTGCGGGTTGAGGTGGCTGCCCCCCGGCAACAGCGCAAACATCGCGCCTTTGACGTTGGGGATGCTGTTCACCAGCTCGACGGTCTTGGGGCACAGCAGTTCGGCTGATGGCAGCGCTTTGTCGTACCACTTGAGGTAAAAACGCTTCCAGCCTTTTTTGAAGAACGATCCAAAACCGGCATCGTTGTTCTTTTCGGCGGCGCGGATATAGCCCTCATCGAACAGGTGCATGGCTTCTTCGCGAATCACTTGCCAGTTGTCTTTAAGAACATCCAGCTCGGGAAACTTGCTGCGGTCCAGGTAGGGCCGGGACGGGACGCCGGAGAACAGATACATCAAGGCGTTATAGGGCGCAAAGAACGCGGAGTGGTTGACGAACTGGCGCAACACCGGCAGGCGCGCCTTGCCGCGCAAATGCACGTAAAGGATGCTGCCGACAAACAGCAGTATCAACCCTGCCTTGATGGCGAAGGATAAGGTCATGCAACAACTCCTCGAAAATAGGCAACCTGCCCCGGTCTGTCATGCAACGTGGCAGCCGGCCATGATAAACACTCCCGGCCCCGGGCAAAACCCGCCTGATCCAACATTCAGCGTTAAGGAAGACGTAATAACGAGTCAATAGTGCATAAGTCGCAGCTCTGAGAGCTTGATTTGGGTCAGTTGCATCCGTCTGGCGGGGGCCGGCTTGCCTGCGACAGCACCACGATGCCTGAATCGCTGGCAAGCCTGAACCCTGGGAAACGGGCTTACTGCTGTAATTCCTGCTCGCTGAACATATCGCTGAACAGGTAGCTCGACAGGTAGCGCTCACCCGAGTCGGGGAGGATCACAACGATAGTCTTGCCCTGCATTTCCGGGGTTTCAGCCAAACGTACTGCCACAGCCATTGCCGCGCCGCATGAGATCCCGCACAAGATGCCTTCTTCGTGCATCAGACGCAGGGCCATGGCCTTGGATTCGTCATCACTGACCAGTTCGACTTTATCGAGAATCGACAAATCGAGGTTTTTCGGTACAAAACCGGCACCGATGCCCTGGATCTTGTGGGGCGAGGGTTTGATCTCTTCACCGGCCAGCGCCTGGGTGATGACCGGCGAGGTGATGGGTTCTACCGCAACCGACAGAATCGGCTTGCCCTGGGTGTGTTTGATATAGCGGGAAATTCCGGTAATGGTGCCACCGGTTCCCACTCCAGCCACCAGCACGTCAATGCCGCCGTCAGTATCGTTCCAGATTTCCGGCCCGGTGGTTTTCTCATGGATTGCCGGGTTGGCCGGGTTTTCGAACTGCTGGGGCATGAAGTACTGCTCAGGATCGCTGTTGCAGATCTGCGCAGCCTTGTCGATGGCCCCTTTCATGCCCTTGGCCGGCTCGGTCAGTACCAGTTCGGCGCCCAGCGCCTTGAGCACCTTGCGCCGCTCGATACTCATGGAGGACGGCATGGTCAGCATCAATTTGTAACCGCGGGCAGCCGCGACAAAGGCCAGACCGATACCGGTATTGCCCGACGTCGGTTCAATGATGGTCATGCCGGGTTTGAGCACACCACGGCTTTCGGCGTCCCAGATCATATTGGCGCCGATCCGGCACTTCACCGAATAGCCCGGGTTACGGCCCTCGATCTTGGCCAGAATAGTCACGCCACGGGGCGCAATACTGTTGATTTGTACCAGAGGCGTGTTACCGATGGAGTGCGCGTTATCTACAAAAATGCGGCTCATGGCGGGGTCCTTATTCACCTTTTGGGAAGGCCTCAAGGGTAGGCCTCGTGTTCCCGGGCGTCCAGTCATGGCGTGACGCGCCATTCAGAGACTGAATGGCGCGTCTGCGTTCACCTCGGACGGGCGTCGCGTTATAGTCGGACATACTTTTTTGTTCTCCCGCCCTGCCCCTTGCAGGGCCCGGGTCTTGGTTTGAGGAATTGCAGATGAAGTTTGAAGGCACCCGCGCCTACGTGGCCACCGATGACCTGAAACTGGCGGTCAACGCGGCCATCACCCTGGAGCGCCCGCTGCTGGTCAAAGGTGAACCCGGCACCGGCAAGACCATGCTCGCCGAGCAACTGGCCGAATCCTTCGGTTGCAAGCTGATCACCTGGCACATCAAGTCCACCACCAAGGCCCATCAGGGCCTGTACGAGTACGACGCGGTCAGCCGTCTGCGTGATTCGCAGCTGGGGGTCGATAAAGTCCACGATGTGCGCAATTACCTGAAAAAGGGCAAGTTGTGGGAAGCCTTCGAAGCTGAAGAGCGGGTCATTTTGCTGATCGACGAAATCGACAAGGCCGACATCGAGTTCCCGAACGACCTGCTGCAAGAACTCGACAAGATGGAGTTCTACGTTTACGAGACCGACGAAACCATCAAGGCCAAAGTGCGCCCGATCATCATCATTACCTCCAACAACGAAAAAGAACTGCCGGATGCCTTCCTGCGCCGTTGCTTCTTCCACTACATCAGCTTCCCGGACCGCAGCACCCTGCAAAAGATCGTCGACGTACACTTCCCCGACATCAAGAAAGAACTGGTCAGTGAAGCGCTGGACGTGTTTTTCGACGTACGCAAAGTGCCCGGCCTGAAGAAAAAGCCTTCGACCTCCGAGCTGGTGGACTGGCTGAAACTGCTGATGGCCGACAATATTGGCGAGGCCGTGCTGCGCGAGCGCGATCCGACCAAAGCCATCCCGCCACTGGCCGGCGCTCTGGTGAAGAACGAACAGGACGTGCAATTGCTGGAGCGTCTGGCGTTCATGAGCCGTCGCGCTAATCGCTGATTTTTCCAGAAGGCGATAAGCATGCTGCTTAATCTGTTCAATGAAATGCGGGCGGCCAAGGTGCCGGTTTCTGTGCGCGAGTTGCTGGACTTGATCAACGCGCTGAAGCACCACGTGACCTTCGCCGACATGGACGAATTTTATTATTTGGCGCGCACCATCCTGGTCAAGGACGAGCGTCATTTCGACAAGTTCGATCGCGCATTCGGCGCCTACTTCAATGGCCTGCAGAACCTCAACGAGCACCTTGAGGCCCTGATTCCCGAAGACTGGTTGCGCAAGGAATTCGAGCGCTCGCTGAGCGACGAAGACCGGGCGCAGTTGCAATCGCTGGGGGGCCTGGACAAGCTGATTGAAGCGTTCAAACAGCGTCTTGAAGAGCAAAAGGAACGCCATGCCGGTGGCAACAAATGGATCGGCACCGGTGGCACCAGCCCGTTCGGCTCTGGGGGCTATCACCCTGAAGGCATCCGGGTGGGCGACGCCGGCGCGCGCCAGGGCAAGGCCGCCAAGGTCTGGGAGCAGCGCGAGTACAAGAACCTCGACGATCAGGTCGAACTGGGCACGCGCAATATCAAGGTGGCTCTGCGGCGCCTGCGCAAGTTTGCCCGCCAGGGTGCGGCAGAAGAGCTGGATATCGATGGCACCATCGACCACACCGCCCGCGATGCCGGCCTGCTGAACATTCAGATGCGCCCTGAACGGCGCAACAACATCAAACTGCTGTTGCTGTTTGATATTGGCGGCTCGATGGATTCACACGTGAAGATCTGCGAGGAGTTGTTCTCGGCCTGTAAAACCGAGTTCAAGCATCTGGAGTACTTCTACTTTCATAATTTCATTTATGAGTCGGTGTGGAAGAACAACCAGCGTCGTCAGGTCGAACGTATTTCCACCCAGGATCTGCTGAACAAATACGGCGCCGACTACAAGGTGATCTTTATTGGCGACGCGGCCATGGGCCCCTATGAAATCACCCACGCGGGGGGCAGTGTCGAACACTGGAATGAAGAGCCGGGTTACAAGTGGATGCAACGCTTCATGGAGAAATACAAAAAGCTGATCTGGATTAATCCTTACCCGAAAGACACGTGGAACTACACCGCTTCGACCGGGATCGTACGCGACCTTATCGAAGACCGGATGTACCCCTTGACGCCGGACGGTCTGGAACAAGGGATGCGGTTTCTGGCCAAGTAATGATGCCCCCTGCAGGAGCGAACACCCTCGCTCCTGCAGGCTGGGTTGTTATTCGGCAAACCGCTGCATGAACGCCACCTGCTGGCGCTGCGCCGCATCCTGGGTGGTCGGACGCATGTACACCACTTCCCCCGGCAAACACTGGGCCAGACGTGCCAGCGCCAGCGGGGTCAAGGCGCCGAGACGCGGGTAGCCGCCAATGGTCTGACGGTCATTGAGCAATACAATCGGCTGGCCATCCGGCGGGACCTGAATCGCCCCCTGCGGGATACCTTCGGAAATCATCGGCGCGCCCTGATAGACCAGTGCCGGCCCCAGCAGGCGGATGCCCATGCGGTCGGCGCGACTGTCGAGGGTCCATGGATTATTGAAGGCGTCAAAGGTGCTTTGACCACTGAAAGCACCCATTTGGGCACCCAGCACCACATCCAGCAACGGCTTGGGACTGAACTCGGGCAGGTACCGGGACGGCAGTTCACGCAACGGCTGCGCAGCCCCGCCATAACTCAGCTCATCGCCTGCCGCCAGCGCCCGGCCAAAGCCATCGGGGCCGCCGAGCTGCTCACGAACCACGGTGGAGCAACTGCCCAGCACTTGAGGGGCGCTAAAGCCTGCCGGTGCGGCCAGATAGGTGCGGGCACCGCTCATCGGCTGAGTGAAGGTCAGGGTCTGGCCTTTTCTCAGAGAGAAACTGCGCCAGGGCTTCAAGGCTTGTCCGTCTACCGCTGCTGCCAGATCTGCGCCGGCCAGAGCCAGCGTGCAATCGTCCCGGGCGATAACAGATAAGCCGCCGAGGGTGATTTCGATGACCGCCGCGTCTGGCGAGTTGCCCAGCAGCCAGTTGGCCCAGGCCATGGACATCCAGTCCGCAGCCCCGCCCTGGGTCACGCCCAGGTGCCGTACGCCGAAACGACCGGCGTCCTGCAGCAGGCAAAACGGATTACTGGCCTGAATCAGTAAACGGCTCATGCCAAGGCCTCCTGGGGCGTGTCATCACCGCCTAGACGGATAAACTCAGCACGGCTGACAGCGGCGAATTGCACCCTGTCGCCAGGCTGCATGAGGCTGTAACCCTCGCGCTCGCGATCAAACAATGCGCTCGGGGTACGGCCGATAAGGTTCCAGCCGCCGGGCGACTGCGCGGGATAGGCCGCGGTCTGGCGCTCGGCAATCCCCACGCTGCCGGTGGCGACACGTTTGCGCGGGGTGGCCAGGCGCGGTGCGGCCAGGGCTTCTTCGACCAGCCCCATAAAGGCAAAACCCGGGGCAAAGCCCAGGGCGAAGACCTGATATTGATGCTCACTGTGACGACGGATGACTTCGCTCACCGACCAGCCGGTGCGCTTGGCCAGCAAGGCGAGTTCCGGCCCCACACTCAGGTCGTACCACACTGGCAGTACGTGACACTGGCCAAGGTTTTGGGTTTCCGGGCGCAGGTCAGTCAAAGCCTGGGCGATTCGCTCCCGGGCCTGGGCCGGCGTCAGTGCCAGGCCGTCGTAGTGCACCATCAAGGTGGTGTAGGACGGCACCAGATCGGTCAGATACTCGGCGAAGCAAATGCGCAGGCGCTCGCTGGCAGCCAGCATCCACGGCATGTTGGTTTCTGCAATTTCATCGAACAGACGCAGCATCAGGCAGTCGATGGCCACCACTTCAATGCGCGGCTTCATCCCTGCGCCTGCTGGCTCAGGGCCTGGCGAATCCGTTGCACGGCGGCGACCGAGCCGGCGTTGTCGCCATGCACGCACAGCGTGTTGGCGTGCAGGTGCAAGGCACTGCCGTCATTAGCCACCAGAGGCTGGCCAGCCGCAATGGTCAGGGCCTGTTGCACGATAATCTCGGCGTCGTGATGCACCGCCCCCGGCAGTTGCCGTGAAACCAGGCGCCCGGCACTGTCGTAAGCGCGGTCGGCAAAGGCCTCGAACCACAGAGTCACGCCGAACTCATCACCGATGGCTTGCGCCGCGCTGTTGTCGCGGGTGGCCATCAGCATCAGCGGCAAGCCCGGGTCGTAAGCGGCCACGGCCTGCACCACCGCCCGCAACTGTGCGGGGCTGGCCATCATGTCGTTGTACATGGCGCCGTGGGGTTTGACGTAGCTGACTCGCGTGCCCTGGGCGCGGCAGATGCCGTCCAGAGCGCCGATCTGATAGTGCAGCAGGTCTTGCAGCTCTTGCGCCGAGTAGGCCATGGAGCGTCGACCAAAGCCGGCGAGGTCTTGATACGCGGGGTGGGCGCCGATTTTCACATCATGGGCCAACGCCAGACCTACGGTTTTGCGCATGATGCCCGGGTCGCCTGCGTGAAAACCGCAGGCAATGTTGGCGCAATCAATAAACGGCATGACCTCGGCATCCAGGCCCATGGTCCAGCTGCCAAAACTCTCACCAATATCGCAATTCAATAACAGGCGGCTCACGGCGATGCTCCTGTGGTCTTTTTATAGTTTAGGTGCAGGCATTTTTGGACAGCAGCACGCCGTTCGTCCAACTAATAAAAGCCGGACTCAGGGATAAGAAAAAGTTGATTGCTTAAATTTCTGCCGGGCCAACCGCTGTTCTGCAGGCCCAGGTCAGGATTAGCTGTCGCGTGCTCGGCGGGCAATTCTCTCGCGCTGGCGTTTACCGCCCAGGACGACCCAGTCCACCAGGCGCAGGAAGCCTTCGATGATGAAGGAAAACAACAGGGCCCCGGCCATCGCCCAGCCAATGGCGGTCGGTGACAGCAGCACCTGATAGCTGTAGGTGTCGATGGTTTCCTGACGAATTGCCGGATCGGCCGCGTAAGCCACTTGCAGTGCACGCATGTACCACGGCCCCTGCATGGCCTGGAACTGATCGTCGAGCAGACGCTGGCGGCTGAGCAATGTGCCCAGGCTGTTGGCATCGCTGCGAAATACCGGGTCGTCACTGGCCCGGTAATGCGCAACCAGCGCTTGCAGATCGCCTTTGAAAAACTGGTTGGCGGTGTTCTGGAAACCCGCCAGCCCGGTTTGCGCTTCGATCAGGTGAGCTTCGACGCGGTTGGCGTAATCATTGATAAACCCCGGCACTTGCACGCCGATCAACAGGCCCAACGTAAACAACACCAACCGCAGATAGCTCAGAAACATGCAGGCGCATCCTTATTCGGTTGTGCCCTGGCTGACGCATTCACCGCGTCGCCACAAGCTCCATTGACCCGGTTCGTAACGCGTCCAGGTTTCGTTTTCTGTCAGCGGTTCGGTGGCAATCACGGTGACTACATCGTTCGGGGTTGTTTCTGACTGAAAATCCACAATCACGTCGACATCTTTCAAACGTGCCGGGCCAAAGGGCGCACGGCGCGTGATCTGTGCCAGCTTGGTCGAGCAGTAGCAGAACAGCCAGTCACCGTCGCTGAGCAGGCAGTTGAACACCCCTTTGCTGCGAAATTCGGCGCAAGCGGCGACCAGCACCGGCAGGATAGTTTCGACGTCGACCGGTTCGGGGAAGGCCTGGCGAACCCGGTTCAGCACATCGCAGAACGCGGCTTCACTGTCGGTATCACCGATCGGACGGTAAAAGCTGGTACTCGGGGAGAAGTCGGCCAGCTGGCCGTTGTGCGCGAAGCACCAGTTACGGCCCCAGAGTTCACGGACAAACGGGTGGGTATTGGACAGGCAGACTTTGCCGACGTTGGCCTGACGGATATGGCCAATGACCACTTCGCTTTTGATCGGGTAGCGCTGCACCAGCAACGCGACCTCGGAGTCGCAGCTGGCAGCCGGGTCCTGAAACAGGCGCAGGCCACGGCCTTCATAGAAGGCGATGCCCCAGCCATCGCGATGCGGGCCGGTACGCCCGCCACGCTGCATCAGACCGGTAAAGCTGAACACAATATCGGTCGGGACGTTGGCGCTCATGCCCAATAATTCACACACGCTCGCACTCTCGCATTCAAGCTCAACGGAAAAGGATTACAACCGCGGCTCAACCCGCGACGGGCCCGCAGCACGGGGTGCTGCCGGGCGGACAAAACGGTCATCGCCAGCAGGGCCGAAAGGCTGGTCGTCTTCAGGGTCGCTGTGGTGCGCCTGCTGGTTGGCGGCGGCTTGCGCCTGACGCGCCTTGCGGGCACGCTCGATGGGCCAGCGAATCAGCACAAAAACCGCATACAGGCACAGTGCAAAGATGGCGTACATCAACAGGTCCGACACCGCGCGCCAGGCGTTATTGCCCACCTTGAACGCAAGGTCCAGGGCAGTGATGGCCACTGCAGGAGCAAATTTTTCTTTTACCGGGTCGATAATGGTCGGGCTCAACAGCAACACCGCCATTAACACGCGTAAAGGCTCACGCAACCAGCGCCACATAAAGCGGGTCAGGCGCCACCATACGAGCAGGCAGCCCAAAGCGGCAAAGGCATAAAGGCCCCAGGCGATCAGATAGTCGTTCTCGGTCATGGTATCCATGGTCGGCAGGCAATGAGGCGCTATGATAACGGCTTTTAGGCAATGCGGCTGCACCGCCGTCAGCGTCACTTCTTTTCATGCAGGTTTCAGAGAACGCTCAATGACCGAATCAGCCTACGCAAACAGCGCCCCTGTCGCACATAAGGTCCAGGGCTCAGACCCCTATTCGTGGTTACAAAATCGCGACAGCGAAGAAGTTTTAGACTACCTGAAAGCCGAAAACGCCTATCAGGAAGCGCAGCTGGCCGACCAGGCGCAACTGCGTGAGGCACTGTTTCAAGAGATCAAGGGCCGGATTCGCGAGACTGATCTGTCACTCCCCTCCCCCTGGGGTCCGTATCTGTATTACACGCGCACCATCGCCGGCGACGAGTACGCCCGCCACTACCGCTGCCCGCGCCCGGCTGACGGCAGCCAGCAGGTTGACGAAAACGCCGAACAGTTACTGCTGGACCCGAACGCCCTCGCCGATGGCGGCTTTATTTCCCTGGGCGCCTTCAGCATCAGCCCAGATCAACAGCGTCTGGCCTACAGCCTGGATACCAGCGGCGAAGAAACCTACCGCCTGTTCGTCAAGGAGCTGAGCAGCGGCGCAGTCAGCGAGCTGCCGTTCACCGACTGCGATGGCAGCATGACCTGGGCCAACGACAGCCAGACCCTGTTTTTCGCAGAACTGGACGAGACCCATCGTCCGCACAAACTGTGGCGCCATACCTTGGGCGAAACCGCTGCGCATGAAGTGTTTCATGAGCCGGACGGGCGTTTTTTCCTGCATTGCTATCGTTCGAGCTCCGAGCGCCAGCTGATCCTGCTGCTTAACAGCAAAACCACTAGCGAAAGCTGGGTGCTGGATGCCGATCACCCGCAACGGGCTTTCAACTGCCTGGCACCCCGGGTCGAAGGCCACGACTACAGCGTTGACCATGGGCTGTACCAAGGGCAATGGGCCTGGTTTGTGCGTACCAACCAGGACGGGATCAACTTTGCCCTGTATTACGCGTTTGGCGATGTACCAACGCGCAACGAATGGCAATTGCTGATCGCCCATGACGACAGTGTGATGCTGGAAGGCTTGAGCCTGAACGCCCATGCCTTGTGCCTGAGCCTGCGCGAAGGCGGTCTGCCGATCATCGAAGTCCGTCCCGATGGCTTGCCGGCCTATCGCGTGCAATTACCGGACGCGGCCTACAGCCTGTATGTGCAAGACAGCCTGGAATTTGACAGTCAGCATATGCGCCTGCGCTATGAGTCACTGAATCGCCCGGCACAAGTGCGCCAGCTCACCCTGGCCACCGGCGAGCAAAGCGTTCTCAAGGAAACCCCGGTTCTGGGACCGTTCAATGCCGATGACTATGTAAGCCAGCGCTTGTGGGCCACGGCACCGGACGGTACGCAAGTGCCGATCAGCCTGGTGGTCAAACGTAATGCGCTGGGCAAACCTGTGCCGCTTTATCTATATGGCTATGGCGCCTATGGCGAAAGTCTCGACCCATGGTTTTCCCATGCCCGCCTGAGTTTGCTCGAGCGCGGGGTCGCTTTTGCCATTGCCCACGTGCGCGGCGGCGGGGAACTGGGCGAAGCCTGGTATCGCGCCGGCAAACAGGAATACAAGCACAACACCTTCAGCGACTTTATCGCCTGTGCCGAACACCTGATCGACAAAGGCCTGACCCGCTCGGACCAGTTGGTGATCAGCGGCGGCAGCGCTGGCGGTCTGCTGATTGGCGCAGTGCTCAACCAGCGACCGGAACTGTTCAAGGCAGCCATAGCCGAAGTCCCGTTTGTCGATGTTCTCAACACCATGCTCGACCCTGAACTGCCGTTGACTGTCACTGAGTACGACGAATGGGGAAACCCGCAGGACCCCGAGGTGTATGCCCGCATCAAGGCCTATGCGCCCTATGAAAACGTCGCACCGCAGGCATACCCGGCGATGCTGGTGATTGCCGGCTACAACGACAGCCGTGTGCAGTACTGGGAAGCGGCCAAATGGGTGGCCAAGCTGCGCGCCACCAGGACCGACGACAATCTGCTGCTGCTCAAGACCGAACTGGATGCCGGCCATGGCGGCATGAGCGGGCGCTATCAAGGCTTGCGCGACGTGGCACTGGAGTACGCGTTTGTGTTCAAGGTGCTGGGGATTTAACAGACACAGTGAGCGCTGGTTTGCCAGTGCTCACAGGCAATCTGTGATCAGTCGGCCGGGGCTTTGGATTTCGGGTCTTTAGGCTCCAGCCCCGGCAGCGGCTGGTCTTTGGGCGGCGGCTGCGGCAGCTCGATCGGAGGCAGTGCAATCAGGCTGCCACTCCCGCTGACAGGCTTGGGCACGGCACGTGGCGTGATTTGCGGATAGGGTGTTGGCGTAGCGGTACCCGGTGAACCCGGTGCAGGCGTCACTGGCGCACTCGGAACGATGGTCGGTTCAACTGCATGGGCCGCACTTATCGAGAGCGCACTCCACACAATGACCGTTAGAATAGTGCGTTTCATCAATCACTCCGTTGCCAGACCGGCTTGTCTGCCTTCAGGCTACTCGTAACCAGTTGTTTTTGTCCCCTTCTATGAGACTTCCATGAAACGTTTTGTTCTGCTCGACACCATCCCGATCCCTGAAAACGGCGGTGCCTTGTGCCTGTTCGAGTACGGCGAAGACTTCGTGATCAAAATTCAGGGCGGTGACGGCGGCCAGTTGATGAACACCCGCATGCACGGCTCCGAAGATGCACTGGCCGAAATCCCTTGCCGTAAAGTCGCCGGGCGCCCGCAATCGCGGGTGTTGATCGGTGGCCTGGGCATGGGTTTCACCCTGGCCTCGGCCCTCAAGCATTTGGGCAAGACCGCCGAAGTGGTGGTGGCCGAGCTGGTGCCTGGCGTCGTGGAATGGAACCGCGGCCCCCTGGGCGAGAAATCGGGCAACCCGCTGCAGGACCCGCGCACCGTTATCCGCATGGAAGACGTGGCCAAGGTGCTGCAAGCCGAGCCCAACGGCTTTGATGCGATCATGCTCGACGTCGACAACGGCCCCGAAGGCCTGACCCAAAAAGCCAACAGCTGGCTGTACTCGGCGGGTGGCTTGAGTGCCTGCGCCAAGGCCCTGCGGCCAAAAGGCGTGCTGGCGGTATGGTCAGCCAGTGCTGACAAACAGTTCTCGGACAAGCTGCGCAAAGCCGGCTTCAAAGCCGAAGAAGTCCAGGTATTCGCCCATGGCAACAAGGGCACCCGGCACACGATCTGGATTGCTGAAAAAATCAAAGGCTGATCAACAGCTAAACTTCACGACATAACCGTCATTCGTCCTAAAAGGTGAACCCATGAGTTCGGCCAACCCACCGTCCCACACTGCCAAGCTGGATCGCATCCTGGCCGATGCCCAGCGTGACCGCGAAATGGGCTATCGCGACAAAGCCCTGAAAATGTATCCCCACGTGTGTGGCCGCTGCGCCCGTGAGTTTGCCGGCAAGCGCCTGAGCGAACTGACTGTCCACCACCGCGATCACAACCACGACAACAACCCGCAAGACGGTTCCAACTGGGAGCTGTTGTGCCTGTACTGCCACGACAACGAACACTCGCGTTACACCGATCAACAGTACTTTTCGGAAAGCTCCACCAGCAGCCCGAAAATCGCCAAGGCGACCCACAACCCGTTTGCCGCGCTGGCCGGGCTGATGAAAAAAGACGAGTAGTGCCTGTGCGGGAGCTGGCTTGCCAGCGATGGCTGCGCCCCGGGATGACAGTCAAAACCGAGGGCTTGCATCACTGGCAAGCCGGCTCCCGCAACAGACCACGTGCCCCCCGATCCACAGACAATGCCGGTATACTCGCGTCTTTTTTCTGAAGGGCAACGGCACGTGGCAAACAAACGGTACAGCTGCATTGGTTTGTATAACCCCAAATCACCGGAAAACGTCGGCTCGGTGATGCGTGC
Source organism: Pseudomonas sp. Lz4W (assembly GCF_000346225.2). Lineage (NCBI taxonomy): Bacteria > Pseudomonadati > Pseudomonadota > Gammaproteobacteria > Pseudomonadales > Pseudomonadaceae > Pseudomonas > Pseudomonas sp. Lz4W. The sequence goes on from NZ_CP017432.1 coordinate 3,423,944, forward strand.
GGCTGGTTGCTACAACGTGGCGTCGGTGTTCTACACCGGAAAACGCTATGAACGCGCCCGCGACTTCGTCACCGACACCAAGAAAATCCATCAGGACATCCCCCTGATCGGTATCGACGACCTGAAAAAGATCATCCCGCTGGGCTGCATTCCCGTCGCTGTCGAAATGGTAGAGGGCGCCCGCTCCTTGCCGGAGTACACCCACCCGGACCGGGCGATCTATATTTTCGGCCCGGAAGACGGATCGCTGGGTAAAGATGTGCTGGAGTGGTGCGAAGACGTTATTTACATCCCGACCACTGGCTGCATGAACCTTGCAGCCACGGTCAATGTGGTGCTTTACGACCGTTTGGCCAAGGGCAATAACACCCGCTCCGGGCCAAAGTTCGGCTAAGTCAGACCTTGCCCTTGTTCTGCTGGCTGGCACTCCAGTCCAGCAGCAGGCTGTAGGCGATAGCCAGCAAGGTAGGACCGATAAACAGACCGATAAAGCCGAATGCTATCAACCCGCCAAACACTCCGAGCAGGACGATCACCAGCGGCAGGTTGCCGCCCCGGCTGATCAGGTACGGCTTGAGTACGTTATCGACACCACTGATAACCAGCGTGCCCCAGATCCCGAGGAAAATCGCCATCCCGTAGTCACCCTTCCAGGCCAGCCAGGCGGTGGCCGGGATCCAGATCAGCGGTGGCCCCATGGGAATCAGACTGAGCAGAAAGGTTGCCAGGCCCAGCACCAGCGCACCCGGAACCCCGGCAATCAAAAAGCCTATGAGCGCCAGCAGCGCCTGAGCGGCCGCGGTGCCAATCACACCGTTGACTACACGCTGGACCGTGCCCGCCACCAATTCCTGGTAGTAGTCGGCACGGTCGCCGATCAGTCGTTCCAGCAGACGGTGCACGAAACTCGCCAGGCGCGGGCCGTCACGATAGAAAAAGAACACGAACACAATGCTCAATGTCAGTTCCAGGATGCCGCCGCCAATCTGCGCGCTGCGGGCCAATAGCCAGTTACCCACCTGCCCCAGATACGGTTTTACCGCCATGAGCATGGCTGCGCCCTGCTCATCGATGGTGTTCCAGAGCCCCACCAGGCGTTCGCCGACCAGCGGAATGCCGGCGAGCCAGGTCGGGGCCTCCGGCAAGCCTTCGAGCTGAACATCCTTGATCAAGGTGGTAGCGTCGCGCACATGGTCTGCCAGGTTGAACCCCAGCCATACCAGCGGCACTGCCACAAGCAGCATCCAGCCCAGGGTCAGGATGCCCGCAGCCAGCGACTCACGGCCCTTGAGCGCCCGTGTCAGCAGGCGCATCAGGGGCCAGCTGGCAAACGCCAGCACCGCGCCCCAGAACAAGGCCGACCAGAAAGGAGCCATCACCCACAGACTGGCACCGAACAACACCAGAAGCAGAATCTGCACCAGCAGGCGATCGTTATTGAGCATGTGTGTTCCGCAGAGAATTGAGATGAAAAGAGGGACGGCGATTACCTGGAGTGTAACCGCCGCTTACAAATTGTTAACGCAGTAATTCCACATGCAGCCCCTGGGTCTGGCTGTCGCCAAGCTCAATGCGCGCCGCCCGCACCCCGCTCTTGATCAGGGCATCACGCCAGGCCGCGGCCTGGTTTCCGGTCAAACTGACCCGGGAGGTAGTATCGAGATTCAATGCCCGGGATATCAACGTAAGCCACGGTGCATCGGGCTCACCGGTGAGGGTGGGCAAATCCAGCCTGCCGGTGCTTTTGAGCTGGCGCTGCAAGGTGGCCGAAGTGGGCAACAACTCGCCCAGATCGGCACTCGATTCAAGCTGCTCGACATGCAGGTAGGCTTTGCGCGACCCGCGATTGATGCTGTACAGCGCCACAAGCTGGTTCTGATCCGGAGCCGCACGGCGCAGCAACAGATAGGACTGTTGCTCGTCGGAGCCTACCAGCTTGGAGTTGCCAAATACTTCATTGGCCCAAAGGCTGCTTTCACCACAATCGCGCGCCTGACACCAGAACAGCAACTCGGCGCCCTTGGCCTGCAAGGCTTCACGGGCAGCAGTGAAGGCTTCATTGGCCGAGTGTTCAGCGGGCAGCTCATAGGTGATGGCGGTCGTCTGCCCGCGGGCATTGACCTGGCCTTCAAATCGGAGACGGCCACTGATTTTCCGGATCGAACCCAGCGGATAGATGCGCTCGATATCAGGTTGCACGGTGTAATCGACAATTTGCGCATCTGCCAGCCTTGGCACATCTTGCAAATCATGACTGCCGGGCACATCGGCAGCCCACAGTAGCGGGCTCAGGCAGCTCAGGCCCACAGCCAGAAACAAACGATTGGGTAGCTTCATCGGCGTACTTCGCACAGACGCAGGGTGTGGTTCAGCATCCTCACGATAGAGACCGGATGGCCTTTCGGGGTCGCAGCGGTGTAGAGATCTATCATGGTTGTCTCCCTTTCATCCCGCCAAGCCTCGGCAGTTGACCGCCGCAAGTCAAGGAACGGAGAAGAACCGATTGAAACAGTCTGCAACAAGGACTGCCCCCGACTCGTCATTCAGGTGCAAATGATGGCCACCGGGTAACCGTTCCAGGTTGAAAGGTAGTTGATCCAGCAGCCCGGAATGACTGGCCAGCATGCCCTGTTCTGCCACCACCAGGGTCCCCGGACAATTCACCCGCCGGATGAAGGACATGGCTTGTTCATCGGTCAGACGCAATGGCGACGGCAAGGTCAGGCGACTGTCGCTACGCCAGCTATAACCACCGGGGACGGGCATCAGACCGCGCTGAGCGAGTAGTTCTGCCGCCTCGCGGCTAACCGCCACCATGCCCTTCATCCGCGCCTCAATGGCTCGTTCGAGCGTCGGATGCACCGACTTGCGCTTGTGCTGCAGATCAAGCTGCGCTTGCAGGGCCTGGCCCATGCGCTCAGCCGTACCCTCTACCGGGCCGTTGCGCAACATGATCCCGTCAATCAAGGCCAGGTGCGTGACGCGCTCGGGAAACGAACCCGCAATCACCACCGAAACTATCGCCCCCAACGAGTGCCCCAACAGGGCGAACCGTTCCCAACCCAGCTGCTCGGCCACGCACAGCACATCAAAGGCGTAATCGGCCAAGCTATAGCCCGCCCCGCGCGGGCGGTGATCTGAATGACCATGGCCGGCAAAGTCCAGTGCCGCGATGCGCAAGCCCGGCAGTTTTGGCGCCAGCCGGGCGAAGCTGTTGGCGTTGTCCAGCCAGCCGTGCAGGGCAATTACCGGCAGACCGTCCGGCGGGCCAGACATGTGCGCAGCCAGTTCAATATGCGGCAGGCTCAGACGTACTTCTTCAACCACAGGACTCATGGGACATGCTCTTCAAAGACTTGAGGTTAAGGGCGATGCGACGCCGTTGCGGCCATGACCCGGACACTACGAAACTGCAACAGCCCCGGGCTCCCAGCGGGCAAAAATCTGTTTGAGCAATACAGCGGTGTCTTGCGGCTGCTCCAGCGGGAACATGTGCCCGCCCGGTACGCTCAGTGACTCACCGTTGGGCATGCGCGCTACGGCCTTGGCATGATGGCTCATGACTACCCGGCTGTCGCGCCCACGCACGACCGTCAGCGGCACTTGCAACTGGAGGGCGCGCCCGGGGCTGGTGTGGGGGACGCCCCGGTAAATATTAATCTCGGTCGCCGGGTCGAAGCTCAGGCGCAAGCGATCGTCGACGGCCTGCAAACCGTGCTCCAGGTACGCTTCGAAACAGTCAGGATCAAAACTGCGAAACAGCGACTTGCCCGCAAAGTAGGCACGGGCGGTCTCGCGATCGGCGAACTCTTCACGCCGCCCCAAAGTACGTCCCGCCGGAGTCAGGCGATCAATCAAGCCAAAACGCTTGGCGGCGCGAATCACCCACCGGTCGGTAAGCGTCAGCACCGGCGAATCAAGCATGACCACGCCTTTGTATAAATGCGGACAACGGATTGCCGCATGCAGGTGCAACATCCCGCCCAAAGAGTGGCCAACGCCCAGTACCGGTCCGGCTTGCTGCTGCAGGTGGAAGATCAGCTCATCGACCAGGTTGTGCCAGTTGTCATCCACCGGAAAACGCGGGTCATGCCCGTGCTGTGGCAGGCATGCCACGTTGAAGTCCGGGGTCAGAGCATCGAACAACTTGCCATAGGTAGCAGAAGGGAAGCCGTTGGCATGGGCGAAAAAAATCTGCCTAGACATACAAGGCGTCCATAAGTAGAGAGTCCAGCTTATTGTCTGCAGGAAAAATACTCATATCAATGACCGTATGCGCCATGAGTGACGCCACTACGGCCATTATCTGAGCATTTGATCAGCGCACGGGCGGCGCTTCACCCAAGGGCACTACCGCGATGGTCAGGCGGGAGATGCAGCTGAACTTGCCGCTGTCGTCCGTCAGGCGGATATCCCACACATGGGTGGTACGGCCCATATGAACCGGGCGAGCCACCGCAGTCACACGCCCGCTGCGTACACCACGCAAGTGGTTGGCGTTGACCTCAAGACCGACGCAATAAAACTTTGAGGTGTCGACACACAAGAAACTGGCCATTGACCCCACCGTCTCGGCCAGCACTACCGAGGCGCCACCATGCAACAAGCCGAAAGGTTGATGGGTACGGTGATCCACCGCCATGCTGGCCGTGATCGACTCATCGTCGAAGGCGTCGAACGTAATGTCCAGCACGTCGCAAATAGTGTTTTTGCGCAGAGAGTTGAGCTTTGCAAGGTCCGGCGTGGTGGTCCACGAGATCATGGTTCATTCCTTGGGTCAGAGAGCATGGCTGGCCGGCTTGCCACAGCGCAGCCCCATGCAGATTTTTTGTTTTGTACTCAGGGATGCCACAGGTTGCACAACGTCATGCTGCCCGCCAGCGGCCACTCACCCTCAAGTTCCGCCAGGCTGGCCGTATGCATTGGCTGCGGCTGGCGCATATGGCCATGCATTAACAGGCTGATCAGGTCACCCACAAAAGGCTGATGGGTAACCAGCAGCACATTGCCGCTATCGGGAAGCTGGCTCAGGGCCTGCCGTGGATCGCTATCGGGAGTCAGCCACGGCACGCTGATGAGTTCCGGGGCGAAACCCAGGGCATTGCGTACCAGCTCAGCGGTTTGCTGAGCCCGAACGTACGGGCTTGCCAAAATGCTGTCCAGTGGCTGATCAAGCAACCGGGCAGCACTGTGCAAAACCTGTTCACGCCCTTTTACGGTCAGTTCGCGCTCGGCATCACGTCTTGCGTGGGGCTGGGCCTCACCATGGCGCAAGATCCAGATTTTCATGGCTTGGTCTCTGCGCCGCCAGTGGGCGCCACGTACGGAGCCTCGCCTTCTGGCGCACGCGGGGCGGGCCAATCGGCAAACGGCCAGGGCTTTTGCTCGGTGTGAAAGCTGCCGAAGCGCCCGATTTGTGCGAGGTAAAGGCTCAGGCTATCGCCAAAGTTCATCAGCCCGGCGTTAGGTGCACCGTAAACCAGACGGTAAATCAGTTGCACCAGCACCAGCCCGCCAAGCACCAGTTGCGCGACCTGCCAGACCAGAAGAAAGACCAGCATCCAGAACACGCGCAACACAATGGACTCGTACTTGGGTGCATTTTTTGTATCGTTCATATGCTGCTCCTGTCGGGCTCAGTTGAAACCACTGGTGGAGATAAAGTCGACATCGGTTTTAGGCTCGGCGCGCATCAGCAGCTCAATTACCTGATTGAGGGTGCGGCCCTCAAACAGGATTGCATGCAAGCCTGCGACCAATGGCATATAAACATTCAACTCCTGGGCCTTGACCTTGAGCACCTTGAGCGTATTCACGCCTTCTGCCACTTCGCCCAGGCGGGTAACGGCCTCTTCCAGACTCAAACCCTGGCCCAGGGCAAACCCGACCTGATAGTTGCGGCTTTTGGGCGATGAGCAAGTGACGATCAAATCACCTACCCCGGCCAGTCCGAGAAAAGTCATGGGGTTGGCGCCCTGACTGACTGCAAAACGGGTCATTTCTGCCAGGGCACGGGTAATCAGCATGCTCTTGGTGTTTTCACCCATTTCCAGTGCCACGGCCATGCCGGCAATGATTGCGTACACGTTTTTCAACGCCCCGCCCAACTCCACGCCGAACCGGTCAGCACTGGCATAGACCCGAAATGTGCGGCCGTGCAAAGCCGCTTGTACCCGAGCGCAGAGCTCTTCGTCGGCACTGGCGACCACTGTGGCCGTCAATGCATGTTCGGCAACTTCACGGGCCAGATTGGGGCCGGACAGCACGCCGATTCTGGCTTGCGGAGCGATTTCCTCAAGAATCTCGCTCATCAGCTTGAAACTGTGAGCTTCAATGCCTTTGGTCAGGCTGACCAGCATTTTGCCGCTCAGGCGTTCGGCATGCTCTGCCAACACATTGCGCAAGGCGCTGGAGGGCAATGCCACAAAGCACAGTTCACAGGCTTCAAGCGTTGCCTGCAGGTCGGTGACCGGTTCAACCAGGGGGTGAATCTTGATGCCCTTAAGGTAGCGAGGGTTCTCGCGATTCAGGCGAATCGCCTCGGCTTGCTCCGGATCCCGCATCCACTGGCGCACTGGATGACCGTTTTCTGCCAGCAAGTTGGCCACGGCGGTGCCAAAACTCCCGCCTCCCAAGACCGCAATAGCGTGCTGTTCAGTCATATGCAATCCCGTCATCTATATAGCAGTGGCAATACCGGCATTATACGGAGCACATCCCTCAAGGCGAGACCTTGAACGATTGATTGCACGGAAAAGAGTCGGCGGCGACTGGAAAAGCGAAACAGCTCAGTTACCATGCCGCCTTGCGGTTCACACTCCAAGGCAATATTGCTGCGCACAAGAATGGCGACCTCAAGTCAGGGATGGCAGTACACATGGGCTATACCTCCAGTACCAAGGGCAAGACTGATGGAGCACCGCCCCCATGAGCGTTCGCAGTCGCTGGAACATACATACCCGCACGCAAATGATGAGCCTGGGCCCAGCGTTGCTCCTGACGTTGCTGTTAATCAGTCTTTTTACCTTTATTCGCATCCAGGACTTGCGCCAGGAGCTGAATCACACCGGCCAGTTGATTGCCAACCAGCTGGCGCCCGCCTCGGAGTACGGGATTTTATCCGGCAATACCGAGATGCTGAACAGCCAGGCAAAGGCCTCGCTGAACACGCCACATGTGCAATTTGTACAAGTGCAGGACCCTGCCAACAACATGCTGTTTCATGCCGAGCAACCGGCTTCCGGTGCGGACCGGGAATCACATGCCGAGATATTCCAGGCACCGGTTCGCATGCAGCGAAACGGCTCCGGTGATTACCTGGTCACCCGCGACCTCCAGGCAACGCTGCCGAGGGAAGGCTATCCGGGCCGGGTACTGGTCGGCATTTCCAATGAGGCATTCGACAAGCGCCAGCAAGAAATCCTGCTCAAGGCATTGATCCTGGCGCTGTTTGCACTGGGTTTTACCTACCTGCTGGCCCGTCGCCTTGCAACCAACCTGTCCAAACCCATCATCGATATGAGCAATGCCGTCAAAGCCATTCAGCAAGGCGATTACAAAATGCATTTGCCTGTGGTCGACGACAGCGAACTGGGCAGTCTGGCCCGGCATATCAATAACCTTGCCGACGGCCTTGAAAAAGCCAGTCGCGAGCAGGAAGCAACCATCGCGCAACTGATTCAGACACGTGAAGAGGCTGAACGGGCCAACCGCGCAAAAACAGATTTCCTGGCGATGATGAGCCACGAGCTACGCACCCCGATGAATGGCGTACTGGGGATGCTGCAATTACTGGAAACCACTGAGATGACGCCGGAGCAGATCGAGTATGCGGCTCTGGCCTCGGAGTCTACCGAGCACTTGCTCAAGGTGATCAACGACATCCTCGATTTCTCGAGAATTGAGCGCTCGATTCTTGACCTCGAACGCATCCCCTTCAATCTGGCCGAACTGGTCAGCAACTGCGCCCAGGCTTTTCAGCACAATGCCGGACAGCGCGGGTTGCTGTTGCAGCTGTCGATCCCTGATGGCTTGCAGGACTTGCACGTACTCGGCGATCCGACCCGCATCCGGCAGATTCTGGTCAACTTGATTGGCAACGCCTTGAAGTTTACCGAGTATGGACAAGTCAGCATCGAGCCGCTCTGGCAGCCCCTGGACCATGAACTTATCTGGTTCACCTGCACCGTACGCGACAGCGGTATCGGGATCAGCAGCGACAAGCTGGACTCGATGTTTAATGCCTTCCAGCAAGCCGACAGCTCGATTTCACGTCGTTATGGCGGCACCGGACTGGGATTGCCCATTGCCCGCACGCTGGCTGAACGCATGGGCGGCACGCTGCATGCCAAGAGCGAAGAATCCCTCGGCTCGGTATTTACCCTGGAGATCCCGCTGGAACTGCACCATCCCGTTCCCCAGCAGCACCAACCGGAGTTGGCGACTGAACCGATGCGTACCAAGGGCCGTAAAATCCTGCTGGTGGAAGATAACCGGGTCAATCAGACAGTCATTGAGGCCGTGTTGAGGAACCTGGGGTATGAGGTGAGCGTAGTCAGTGACGGTGCACAGGCGATTCACCATGCCAACACCGAGAACTACGCGGCCATTTTGATGGACTGCCGGCTACCGATCATTGACGGCTATGAAGCTACCCGGCAAATCCGCCAGTTATCAGGCTGCACCACGGTGCCCATCATTGCCCTGACAGCCAACGCCCTGCAGGGGGACAGGGAAAATTGTCTGCAAGCGGGAATGAACGATTACCTCGCCAAACCATTCAAACGCACTGACCTGGAGCAAATTCTGCAGCGCTGGGTGCAGTAACCTGTAATCAGGGGCTGTTCCGGTTTCCCGGGGACGGCGCTGTCCGCAGCCCCTGCGCAGTGACCAAAGCACTCTGGCCGCGGCAACATCCCGGCCCGACGAAACCTGAACAGGGCTTGTAGAACCACCTGCGACTGGCGTTAAAGGCAAAAGTGCGGCAGTCTTAGACACCCGAATGGGCCCCTGAACCGGCCTGATTTAAATTTTCAGTGCACAAGTGTACATTCTTGCCCTTTGCGCTGTGACTTTCACTACAACGCAATAGTCTATGTGTAGGCTGGCGAACTGGAACGCGAACGTTCCGGTTGGTCGGGAAGATTTGCCCCACCCTGCCGCATGGGATTATTGAGGAGCTCGCATGACCAAACAAAACGCCTTTACTCGGGAAGATTTGCTGCGCTGTAGCCGCGGCGAGCTATTCGGCCCAGGTAACGCGCAACTGCCCGCCCCGAACATGCTGATGGTGGATCGCATCACCCATATCAGCGAAGAGGGTGGCAAGTACGGCAAAGGTGAATTGGTCGCCGAGCTGGATATCACCCCTGACCTGTGGTTCTTTGCCTGTCACTTCGAAGGTGATCCGGTGATGCCGGGCTGCCTGGGCCTCGACGCCATGTGGCAGCTGGTTGGCTTTTTCCTGGGCTGGCAAGGCTTGCCGGGCCGCGGCCGGGCCCTGGGTTCGGGCGAAGTGAAGTTTTTCGGTCAGGTCTTGCCGACCGCCAAGAAGATCACTTACAACATTCAGATCAAACGTGTCCTTCGCGGCAAGCTGAACCTGGCAATTGCCGATGGTTCCGTCAGCGTCGACGGTCGCGAGATTTACACCGCCGAAGGCCTTCGGGTCGGCGTTTTTACTTCCACTGAAAACTTCTAAGGGTTATCCGCATGCGCCGCGTCGTTATCACTGGTCTGGGCATCGTTTCGTGCTTGGGCAATGACAAAGAGACCGTCTCCGCTAACCTGCGTGCAAGTCGCCCTGGCATCCGATTCAACCCGGAATATGCCGAAATGGGTCTGCGTAGCCAGGTTTCCGGCTCCATCGACCTGCCTCTTGAAGAGCTGATCGATCGCAAGATCTATCGCTTCGTCGGCCACGCGGCGGCTTACGCCTACCTGGCCATGAAAGACGCCATCACCGATTCCGGCCTGACCGAGGAGCAAGTCTCCAACCCGCGTACCGGCCTGATCGCCGGCTCCGGCGGCGCGTCGACCTTGAACCAGATGGAAGCGCTGGACATCCTGCGCGAAAAAGGCGTCAAGCGTGTAGGTCCTTACCGCGTTACGCGGACCATGGGCAGCACCGTTTCCGCCTGCCTGGCCACCCCGTTCAAGATCAAGGGCGTGAACTACTCGATCTCCTCTGCCTGCGCCACCAGTGCCCACTGCATCGGTACCGCAGTAGAGCAGATCCAGCTGGGCAAGCAGGACATCGTATTTGCTGGCGGCGGTGAAGAAGAACATTGGAGCCAGTCGTTCCTGTTCGACGCCATGGGCGCCTTGTCCACTCAATACAACGACACACCAGAGAAAGCATCTCGCGCCTACGACAAGAACCGTGACGGTTTTGTCATTGCAGGCGGCGGCGGCATGGTTGTGGTTGAAGAGCTGGAACACGCCCTGGCCCGTGGCGCCAAGATCTACGCCGAAATCGTCGGCTACGGCGCGACGTCCGACGGCTATGACATGGTTGCCCCAAGCGGCGAAGGCGCCATCCGCTGCATGCAGATGGCAATGGCTACCGTTGACGGCCCAATCGACTACCTCAACACCCATGGCACCTCTACTCCGGTAGGCGACGCCAAGGAAATGGAAGGTGTTCGTGCGGTGTTCGGCGACAAGGCTCCAGCCATCAGCTCCACCAAAAGCCTGTCGGGTCACTCCCTGGGCGCCGCAGGCGTTCACGAAGCGATCTACTGCCTGCTGATGATGGAAGGCAACTTCATTGCCGGCTCTGCCAACATCGAAGAGCTGGACCCGGTTGTCGCCGACATGCCGATCCTGACCAAGACCCGCGAAGACGTCACGCTGAACAACGTGATGAGCAACAGCTTCGGCTTCGGTGGCACTAACGCCACTCTGGTTCTGAAGCGCTGGACTGGCAAATAAGCCTTCCGCTCGCGAAATGAAAAATGCCCCGACCGGTTCGGGGCATTTTTTTGTCCGGAAGAATCTGGCGAGAGTTGCTCCGGCGACACTGACTTACAAGCAAACGCCAGCAGTCCCTAGCGCTTTTTCGGCAACACCGACAGGAAATTATCCCTGGCCACCTTGCGCGCAACGCTTTCAGGCAAGGCATCCAGAAACGGATCAAAACTGCGTAACTCTTGCCCCACTTTGTCGAAACGCCCCACCACATCGGATCCCAGCATAAAACGCTCCGGGAAGCGCTCTACAAGCGCGACCCACTCAGGCCTGGCCTTGCCCTGCTCATCCAGCAGATACGGCGTGAGCATGCTCCAGGACAGGTCCACGTAGAGATTGCGATGCTGGGCCAGAAGTCGTGTCAGTTCGGGTAACAGAAAGGGCATCCGGGTCTGGTGCCTATGGATTTCGACGCTGCTGCCTGCATGGGCCCAAATAAACCGGGTATCCGGGAACTGCGCCAGCGGCTCTTCAATTTCGGCCAGATACAGCGGGTTCCTTTCCCGTTTCGAAGTGATGTTGGAGTGCAACAGAACTGGCAGATCCTGCTCCCCTGCCAATTTGTAGACCTTGGACATGGCCTCGTTATTGGCCCGCGGTGTGTCCCCGGAGATGAGCGCCGTCAGGTCGTCATGGCGGGTGAAAACCTCGCCAATGCCTTGCCACAAACCGGGGTTGAGGTCGAGCATGCGCTGAATGTGCTCGGCAGAATTTTTGTCATTGGGATTAAAACCGGACAGGAACGGATGAAAGTGCTCACGCTGTGCTGCTGTCAGCTTGTTGACGGCTGCAGCCACCCACACATCGGTCGCGCTATACCAATAGGCATCAGCGTCATCGCCAGCGTAGTAACGCGGGCGCTTGGGTTCGTCTTCATGCCATTTTTTGGCCACGGGGATTCCGGAAATCATCACGTGGTCGATTCGATTGCTGGCCATTTCCTGAAGCAATGCGTCCATTCCGGCGGTTTCCTGGAAGAAATCGACGTAATGTAAATGTGCATCGCTGTAGGCATAGTCGCGGGCCTGCGCCCACATGCTGGTCGTCGCAAGGGCCCAGGCCACAACGTAGTGTCTTATTCGCAACCTGAATCTCCTCTCTGTTGACTCCAATAGACCCGCCAGCCTGTTCAAGGGTTCAGCCTGTGATCAAAGTGAACGCATAACGCCCGGCATGTTCTATAAAGATCAGGACCTTTATCACTGCCAATCTGAGGTTTGCCATGACTGTTACCGTTAATACCGAGTCCCACGAAGGCTTTCGTCACAGCATTAAAATCGACGATCACGAAGTGTTCACCGATTTGCCCAAAGCAATGGGCGGCGAAAGTTCAGCGCCCTCGCCCCATGATTATTTCGATGCCGCCCTCGGTGCCTGCAAGGCGCTGACGCTCAAGCTCTATGCGCAAAAGAAAGATATTCCGCTGACTGGCGTCACGGTCGAGATCAAACACGACGCCAGCGAAGAGCAGCTCGGCAAATACGCACTGCACGTCAAACTGACGCTCAAGGGCGTACTCACCGACGCCCAGCGCCAGGAGCTGCACCGGGTGGCCGACAAGTGCCCGATCCACAAGCTGATGACCACTGCAGACGTCACCATCGAGACTCACTTGTCTGAAGGTGCTTTCAGCCAGTAACGTCTCGGGAGTACGGGGGCACATGACAGCGTTGGGTTATGCTCAACGCTTCTCCATTGCCGGGACCGCACCATGCATGAACTGACCGTGATTCGCCCCCGCGCCGAGGATGTCGAAGGGCAACCCATCCTGCGCCCCCTGCCGTCAGCAAAATGTCGCAGTGTCGGCCCTTTCGTGTTCTTCGATCACATGCTGCGTACCGACTATCCGCCCGGCCACGGGATGGATATCAGGCAGCATCCGCACATTGGTCTGTCTACCCTGACCTATCTGTTCGAAGGACAGCTGCAGCACAAGGACAGCCTGGGCTCTGACCAGCAGGTAGGCCCCGGTGAAGTCAGCTGGATGACCGCCGGCGCAGCCATTGCCCACATCGAACGCACGCCTGCCCCGCTGCTCGCCCGGGGATCAACCCTGCATGGCCTGCAAGTGTGGCTGGCATCCCCCAAAACCCGGGAGCAAGGTCCGGGGCACTACAGCCATCACCTGGCGGACAGCTTGCCAGTCAGCGATAGCCTCGGGGTAAGGATTCGCATGCTGGCAGGTACCGGGTTCTGTCTGGCCTCACCGGTGCCCGTGCTGTCACCGACCCTGTATGCCGAAATACATATGCAAACAGCCACCACGCTGCTTATCCCGGCAGAACACCAGGAGCGCGCGCTGTATGTGCTGGAAGGGCAAGCGCAGCTACAAGGCCAGGCCATTGAGCCACGCAGCCTGGTGCTGTTGCCCACCGCAGAGGAACTGACCTTGTGCGCCGACAGCGACTGCCACGCAGTGTTGATAGGTGGCGCGCCGCTGGATGGCCCCCGGCGCATGAACTGGAATTTTGTTGCCAGTGATCCAGTGCTTATCGAGCAGGCCCGAGCGCGCTGGGCTGCCGGAGACTGGCCGACCGTTGCCGGAGAAAGCGGTCGTATCGAACTGCCCTGAACAGCCGCCGTGCCCTTACAACACCATTGCTGCAACCCAGCCAAACGCCAGCAATGGCAGGTTGTAATGCAGGAAGGTGGGCACCACGGTATCCCAGATATGGTGATGCTGGCCGTCCACGTTCAAACCGGAAGTCGGACCCAGGGTTGAGTCCGAAGCCGGCGAACCGGCATCACCCAGGGCTCCGGCGGTACCGACGATGCAAACGATGGCCATCGGACTGAAACCCAGTTGCACACACAACGGCACAAAAATCGCCGCCAGAATCGGTACTGTCGAAAACGACGAGCCAATGCCCATGGTCACCAGCAACCCGACCAGCAACATCAGCAATGCCCCGACACCCTTACTGTGGTTGATCATGCCTGCAGACGCCTCAACCAGGGATTTCACTTCGCCGGTGGCTTTCATCACCTCGGCAAAACCCGATGCGGCAATCAGGATGAAGCCAATCATGGCCATCATTTTCATGCCTTCGGTGAACAGGTCATCGGTCTCACGCCAGCGCACAATCCCCGACGCCGAGAAAATCAGAAAGCCTGCCAGTGCTCCGATGATCATGGAGCCCAGCCACAGCTGAATGATAAACGCGGCAGCGATGGCAACTCCGGCCACCAGCAGGGTTCGCGGGTTGTAGCTGATAGCCACTTGCTCGACCTGCTCAATCTTGGCCAAATCATATTCACGCTTTTTGCGGTAACTGATGAATACAGCCACCAACAACCCGAACAACATGCCTAGCGCCGGGATCGCCATTGCGTGGGTGACATTGACCTGGCTGACATCCACCCCGCTCTTGCTGACGTTGGCGAGCAAAATCTGGTTGAGAAAGATGTTGCCGAAGCCCACCGGTAAAAATATGTATGGCGTAATCAAGCCAAAGGTCATGACACAGGCGATCAGGCGCCGGTCAATTTTCAACTTGGTGAGCACGTACAGCAGGGGCGGAACCAGCAAGGGAATGAAGGCGATATGAATCGGCAAGATGTTCTGCGAAGAGATTGCGACCACCAGCAACAAACCGATCAGTAGCCACTTGAGGCGATTGCCGCCGACAGCCTGTTGTCTATTGACCATGATCAGGGCCTTGTCGGCCAGTGCATGGGCCAGGCCGGACTTGGCGATCGCCACCGCGAAGGCACCCAGCATTGCATAGGACAAGGCGACCTGCGCGCCGCCACCCAAGCCGCTGTTGAACGCATCGAGCGTTGCTTCGATGCCCAGCCCGCCCACAAGGCCGCCGACGACGGCACCCGTGATCAGGGCGATCACCACATGCACACGGGACAGACTGAGCACCAACATGATGCCGACCGCGGCAATTACTGCATTCATCATTACAACCTCTTAGCGCGCACTACGATAAAACACCGTAAAGCGGAAAATTTCGGGCAAAAGGCTGCTGTTCCAGTCGCCGGTCTGAAAGGGAGTGCTTATTTGGGGGCGCACACTTTGCAGCAGCATTGACGCCTTGTCAAAGCACACGCCAAAGGCCTGCGGGGATCATCGCCTGAATGGGGATACCCTTAATTCTGACAGGGTTTAATCTTTTTAAAATTTGAAAACGTAACCTCTAAATACAGATTTCCCCATAAAGAAAACTATCGGCTGGCCGCTAACAGACAAAGCCTCTATTCAGGATGTCTCCATGTCGCTCAGACAGCTTTCCATCCAATGGAAAATCACCCTCCTCGCCGGACTCTGCCTGCTGGGTATCGTCGCTCTTCTGGTGGGACTTTCCCTCTATCGCATGGATTACACGGCCGATCTGGTGGAGGCCTCAAGCACGCAGATGCTCAATGAGTCCGCACAGGCCCGTATTGAGGCCCAGGGCGAAGCCCAGGCGTTGGCCATCAGTCGCCAATTTATGGACGCCTATCAATACGGCAACGGGTTTGCACGACAAGTCCTGTTTTTACGTGAGCAATCGGAAAAGCGCTTTCTGGATGCTTTCGATCTGCGTGAAGATCTGACCCGACAGGTGAAAGCGGCCCTGCAGGCCAATCCCGACTTGCTTGGTTTGTCCCTGGTGTTTGAAGCCAATGCGCTGGACGGCAAGGACCAGCTGTTCGACCATCAATCAGAGCTGGGCAGCAACGACAAGGGCCGTTTTGCCCTTTACTGGTCGCAACCGACGCCGGGCAAGCTGACGTCGATGGCACTGCCTGAAACCGACATGACCGATACCAGTACCGGGCCCAGCGGCCAGGCGAATAATTCATGGTTTACCTGCCCGCGTACGACGCTCCAGCCGTGCATTATCGAACCTTACTTTTACGCGATCGATGGGCAAAACGTTTTATTGACCAGCATCGTTTTTCCGCTGATGGTCAAGGGCAAGGTCATCGCCTCGCTCTCGGTTGATATCAACCTCAACAGCCTGCAAACCATGAGCCAGCTTGCCAGCCAGAAGCTTTACGACGGGCAGACCAGCGTCAGCATTGTCAGCTCGGCAGGCATATTGGCCGGCTTTAGCAGCGACGCGAGCAAGCTTGGCCAACGTCTGGATCAGATTGACGCCGACGATGGTGCCCGGTTGAGTCAACTGATGGCCAGCGGCGGTGAGCCCCAGAGCATTCATGGTCACCAGCGGTTGAAAATCCTGACCCCGTTCCTGCCGATCCCGGGCAGCAAGCCGTGGGGGGTGTTACTCGATGTGCCGGAAAAGGTACTGGTCGGGCCGGCCCAGGCGCTGCAAGCAGAACTGGACGAGCGCAATAAGGCAGGCACCCTGATTGAGCTGTGCCTGGGCTCTCTGGCAGCAATCATCGGCCTGCTGCTGGTATGGCTGATGGCCCGCAGTGTGACGCGACCGATTCTGGGGGTAGCGCGCATGCTTGAGGACATTGCCAGCGGCGAAGGCGATCTGACCCGACGCCTGGCCTACGACAAGCAGGACGAACTGGGCCAGCTGGCAGGCTGGTTCAACCGCTTCCTCGACAAGCTGCAGCCGATCATCGCCGAGGTGAAACATTCGGTTCAGGATGCCCGCAATACGGCCGATCAATCGGCGGCCATTGCCACCCAGACCAGTGCCGGCATGGAGCAGCAGTACCGCCAGGTCGATCAGGCTGCCACTGCCTCCCATGAAATGAGCGCTACGGCGCAAGATGTCGCACGCAGTGCGGCGCAGGCTGCTCAGGCAGCGCGCGATGCCGACCAGGCGACACGCCAGGGGCTGACCATCATTGACCGTACAACGTCCAGCATCGACCACCTGGCTGCCGACATGAGCGTAGCCATGACCCAGGTCGAAGGGTTGGCGGCCAATAGCGAAAAAATCGGTTCTGTACTGGAAGTGATTCGCGCGATTGCCGAGCAGACTAATTTACTCGCCCTCAATGCTGCGATCGAGGCGGCCCGAGCAGGCGAAGCCGGGCGCGGTTTTGCCGTGGTGGCTGACGAAGTGCGCAATTTGGCGCGACGAACCCAGGAGTCGGTGGAAGAAACCCGACAGGTGATTGAACAACTGCAAATCGGCACCAAGGATGTAGTGACGTCCATGGGCAACAGCCATCGCCAGGCCCAGGGCAGTGTCGAGCAGGTCGGTCAGGCAGTAACGGCATTGCAGCAAATCGGTGATGCCGTGAGCGTGATTACCGACATGAACTTGCAGATTGCCAGTGCCGCCGAAGAGCAGAGTGCAGTGGCTGAAGAGATCAACAGCAATGTGGCCACCATCCGCGATGTCACGGAATCATTGTCCGGACAGGCCAATGAGTCGGCACGGGTCAGCCAGTCGCTGAACTCACTGGCCAACCAGCAGCAAAAGTTGATGGATCAGTTCCGCGTCTGACCTGAAGTGGCATGATTGACGGCGGCCCCGGGGCCGCCGTCATTTTCAGCTCCTGCGGGCGGGTAGCCTGATCATCACCGACAAGCCGCCCAGCGCCCCCGTTTCAAGCTGCATTTCCCCACCCCAGACATCCACGATATCTCGCACAATGCCCAGGCCCAATCCATGGCCACTGGTTTGCTCGTCCAGCCGTGTTCCACGGCTGATGACCTGGTCGCGCTCTGTCTCGGGTATGCCCGGCCCATCGTCCTGGACTTCAATCTCATACCCGCCCGCGGTCTGGCGGATGTTCAGTTCTACTTGCGAATCCGCCCATTTGCAGGCGTTGTCCAATAGATTGCCGAGCAATTCGAGCATGTCTTCACGGTCCCAAGGCATGTGCAGTCCTGGACTGGTGTTTAGCCTTAACGCCAAATGCCCGCCGTGAATCATGCCAAGGGTCGCCATCAACCCCGGCATTTCGGCGTCGACATCGAATTGAGCGCCCGGCAAGGCATCGCCTGCCAGACGGGCACGATTAAGTTCCCGACTCATACGCTGCTGCATCTGCTCTAACTGATCGCGCAGGGTTTTCTGTATCTGGGGATAAGCATCCAGCCGGCTGTCCTTGGCCAGGCTGATTAATACTGCCAACGGAGTTTTTAACGCATGTCCCAGGTTGCCCAAGGCATTACGTGAACGCTTCAGATTGTCTTCAGTGTGGGCCAACAGGTGGTTTATCTGAGTGACTAAAGGCTCAAGCTCAAGGGGCACCTGGGCGTCGAGTTTCGAACGTTGTCCGGCCTGTAACTGTGCGATCTGCTTGCGGGCCGTTTCAAGTGGACGCAAAGCCCGATTAACCGTGAGCCGTTGCAGCAGCAAAATAACGATCAGGGCGAACACGCCAATGGCCAACCCTATGCGCTGAACCTGCATGAAGCTTTCGCGTATGGGTGTGTAGTCCTGGGCCACACTGATGGAAACCGCGTGGCCAAAACGCTGATAGTCACTGCGCAAGACCAGCAACATCTGCCCTTCGGGCCCCTCTTGCAACTTGCTGTCCAGGCCCGGATGACTGGGTCGCGGCAATTGAGCGTCCCAGAGTGAGCGCGAGCGCCAATGGATGTCACCAAACTGGATACTGAAGTAATGCCCGGAGAAAGGTCGATGGTAAGCCGGGGATAATCTGCGCTCATCCAGCTGCAAACCCTGGGGGCCCCGGCTCAAGGCAAGCAACAGGTTCTCGCTCTCGTTCTGTAGCCCCGACTCCAGATAGCGCTGAAGACCATTTTCAAATAGCCAGAGACTGACCTGACCGACCACCAGACCGGCAATCAACAGGACACTGATCAGACCCAGGCTCAAACGCCGCTGAATGGACTTCACTGGATGCCGGTACCAAAGATGTAGCCCTGCCCGCGACGAGTTTCGATCACTGTACGGCCCAGTTTTCGACGCAGATGGTTCACATGAACCTCCAGCACATTGGAGTCGCGCTCGGTCTCGCCATCATAGAGGTGCTCAGCCAGGTGGCTTTTGGACAGAATCTGTTGAGGATGCAGCATGAAGTATCGCAAAAGACGAAACTCGGCGGCGGTGAGCTGTATTTCAGCCCCCTCATTGATGACACATTGGCGCGACTCATCGAGTTGCAGTCCCGCGGATTTCAATAGCGGTTGATTCGACTGGCCATGGGATCGCCGTAATAACGCCTGCACCCGCAGTTGCAGCTCTTCTGGATGAAAAGGCTTGGTTACATAATCATCGGCACCGGCCTTCAGGCCATCAATGCGCTCCGACCAGGAACTGCGGGCGGTCAAAATCAGTACCGGTGTTGTCAGCCCTGTGGCACGCCATTGTTTAAGCACATCCAGACCTGGTAGCCCAGGTAGACCCAGATCGAGAATGATCAGGTCATATGGCTCGCTCTGCCCCTGATGCAAAGCATCACGACCGTCGGCCAGCCAGTCGACCGCATAACCCTGGCGAGTCAAGGAGGCCATCAGTTCATCGGCCAAAGGAACGTGATCTTCAACCAGCAACAAACGCATTAATCATCGACCTTATCTTTGAGCAATTGGCCATTACTGGCATTGAGCTTGATCTCTCGCACGACGCCACTCGGCGTTAACAATTCGACCTCATAAATATAAATGCCGTCATCCTCTTCCAGCTCTACCTCCAGCAGCTTTGCCCCTGGATGGCGCTGGAGAGCGCTTTGCAGGAGCTGCTCCAGAGGCAGTATTTCACCTTGCTCACGTAAACGTAATGCTTCGTCCTGCCCCAAGTCCCGCGCCAGGGTCAAAGAACAAAACGCACCAAGCATCAACGCTACAACCGTGCCCACTCGCACATGTACTCTCATCGCTAGCCTCAACGGCCTCTCCGGTGTATGTGTGTTTTCCCGCTACAAATGCGTAAACCATAGCGTTGCAGGCTTAACTGAAGCTGAATTGCTCACTCCGCTGGATAGGTGGCAGAGCGCTATACTCGCTCATGTCGAGTTAACTGTTAAACTGGCGGCCTGCATTCATCGCCCAGGCGATAGCCACCTTTTCAAGAGCTATAAACACTGTGGAAATTTTCAAAGAGTTTACCTTCGAATCTGCGCACCGCCTGCCTTTCGTTCCGCAAGGGCATAAATGCGGTCGTTTACATGGCCACTCGTTCAAGGTTGCAATTCACTTGAGCGGTGACATTGACCCCGCAACAGGCTGGATTCGCGACTTCTCGGAAATCAAGGCTATTTTCAAGCCGCTTTATGAGCAACTTGATCATAACTATTTGAATGATATTCCCGGTCTGGAAAACCCGACCAGTGAAGTATTAGCCAAATGGATCTGGCAACAGCTGAAACCTTTGCTTCCTGAACTGTCAGCGATTCGAATCCATGAAACCTGCACCAGTGGCTGTATTTATTACGGTGACTAAAAAGTTCGCATAAAAAAACCACCTTTATTGGTGGTTTTTTTATATTTGAAATTTGGCGGACTGCACTGACCCGGGCAAAATCCCTGTAGCACTGTCGAAACAGGCTTTTCTCGGCACAAAAACAAACCCCCTGTCTGCGTGAGCAGACAGGGGGTTTGGAATTTAATCTTGACGATGACCTACTCTCACATGGGGAAACCCCACACTACCATCGGCGATGCATCGTTTCACTTCTGAGTTCGGGATGGGATCAGGTGGTTCCAATGCTCTATGGTCGTCAAGAAATTCGGTAGCCAGCGCGTTTTACCTTGCGGTCAACGTTCCAGCGAATGGGTATGTAATAGATTTGTGTGTTGTGCAAACTTTCGGTTTGTATCGTCTTCACACACCGCAACTTGTCTGTTCTTGCAACCAAGAACGCAAATTGCTTGGGTGTTATGGTCAAGCCTCACGGGCAATTAGTATTGGTTAGCTCAACGCCTCACAGCGCTTACACACCCAACCTATCAACGTCGTAGTCTTCGACGGCCCTTTAGGGAACTCAAGGTTCCAGTGAGATCTCATCTTGAGGCAAGTTTCCCGCTTAGATGCTTTCAGCGGTTATCTTTCCCGAACATAGCTACCCGGCAATGCCACTGGCGTGACAACCGGAACACCAGAGGTTCGTCCACTCCGGTCCTCTCGTACTAGGAGCAGCCCCTCTCAAATCTCAAACGTCCACGGCAGATAGGGACCGAACTGTCTCACGACGTTCTAAACCCAGCTCGCGTACCACTTTAAATGGCGAACAGCCATACCCTTGGGACCGGCT